>NZ_CP195212.1:0-3762500 GCF_059831485.1 Pseudomonas sp. AB39(2026) | reverse complement strand
CAACCCTTCAAGCAACGGCATGGTCACGATGTTCTGGGCTTCTTGCCCGTAGCTGCGCTGAAGCTCGCGCCCCATCAGCAGGTTGAATTTCTGGTCTGTCCCGCCCAGTTCTACATCTGCACGCAAAGCGACTGAGTCATAGCCTTGAACCAGCGGGTACAGGAATTCGTGAATCGCGATGGGCTGGCTGGTGCTGTAGCGCTTCTGGAAATCATCGCGCTCTAGCATACGGGCCACTGTGTACTGGGAAGTCAGACGAATAAAGTCTGCCGGCCCCATCTGGTCCATCCAGGTTGAGTTGAAGGCAACCTCGGTACGTGCCGGGTCCAGGATCTTGAACACCTGCGTTTTATAGGTTTCAGCATTCTCGAGCACTTGCTCGCGCGTCAGCGGGGGCCGGGTAGCACTCTTGCCACTGGGGTCACCGATCATCCCGGTGAAGTCTCCTATAAGGAAGATCACCTGATGCCCCAGCTCCTGGAACTGGCGCAGCTTGTTGATCAACACCGTATGCCCCAGGTGCAGGTCTGGCGCCGTTGGGTCGAAACCTGCCTTGATGCGCAAGGGTTGCCCACGCTTCAGCTTTTCGATCAGCTCGGCTTCAACCAATACCTCTTCCGCGCCGCGCTTGATCAGCGCGAGCTGCTCCTCAACAGAATGCATGTAACGCCCCACCGGCTGCGATTAACAAACGCTCAACATACAAGATCACCCGAACAAACCCAAGCAGTGCGGCGATGTGACTCCGCCCTGCGGCCGAAGCGTCTGGGAAAGCTTGCCTCAAGGATGAATTGGTTATATTTTAGGCAGTTATTTCATATTCATCATGTCATTCATCTTTTCCAATTCATTTTCATTACTATTTAAAAAGCCAAAAACTATGACCGACGCACCCTCCAAAGCGCCGCCCTTCTACCCCAAAACGCACCTGCTGGCCGCTAGCGGCATCGCCGCCTTGCTCAGCCTGGCCTTGCTGGTATTCCCTTCCGCCGACGTTGAGGCCAAGAAAACATCCCTGGCCATAGACCTTGAGCCGCCTACCCAGACGTTCCAGGAACAAAGCCTGAACACACCAGCGGCAGACGCTGGAAACGAGCCCTCCCCTTTCGCTCAAATAGAGGGTGAAGAGGACGATGCACCTGTTACTGCCCTTGATGCACCTGCATCGGAAGCTGCAAAACCGGCCGTAGCGATGGCACCTGCTCAATTGCACCGCCAGGTTGTGGTTGGAAAAGGTGACACGTTGTCCGGGCTGTTCGAAAAGGTAGGGCTGTCTTCCAGCGAGGTTCAATCAGCCCTGGACAGCGACAAGCAGGCCAAGCAATTTACCCACCTCAAGAAAGGGCAGGTACTGGAGTTTGAGCTAACCCCTGAAGGCAACCTGCAAACCCTGCACACCAAACTGTCGAACCTGGAATCCATCCGCCTTGAGCGCGGCAGCACAGGTAGTTTCGCCTTCCAGCGTGACGTGCAAACGCCAGTCATGCGTGCAGCCTATGTACACGGCACCATCACCAGTTCGCTGTCGGCATCGGCGCAGCGCGCCGGCCTTTCCCACGCCCAGGTCATGGACCTGGCCAGCATCTTTGGCTATGACGTGGACTTCGCTCAGGACATCCACCCTGGGGACCAATTCGATGTGGTGTATGAGCAGCGCGTGCTCAATGGCAAGGTGATTGGCACTGGCAATGTGCTGTCTGCACGCTTCGTCAACCGCGGCAAGGTGTACACCGCGGTGCGCTATACCAGCAAGCAGGGCAATACCAACTACTACACCGCCGACGGGAACAGCATGCGCAAGGCCTTCGTGCGTTCGCCTGTGGATTTCGCACGTATCAGTTCACGCTTCTCAGGTGGCCGCAAGCATCCCATCCTGAACAAGATCCGCGCCCACCAAGGTGTGGACTACGCCGCCCCCCGGGGCACGCCGATCAAGGCCACAGGTGACGGCAAGGTATTGCTCGCTGGGCGAAAAGGCGGCTACGGCAATACCGTGATCATCCAGCACGGCAACACCTACCGCACCCTTTACGGCCATATGCAGGGCTTTGCCAAGGGCATTCGCGATGGCAGCGCCGTCAAACAGGGCCAGGTCATTGGCTACATCGGTACCACCGGCCTGTCCACAGGCCCGCACGTGCACTATGAGTTCCAGGTAAATGGCGTACACGTAGACCCCCTGGGGCAGAAACTGCCCATGGCTGACCCTATTGCCCGTAACGAACGCCAGCGCTTCCTGCAGATAGCACAGCCGTTGATGGCACGGATGGATCAGGAGCGCTCTACCCTGGTTGCGAGCAAACGCTGATATGGCGCTGTACGTTGGCGTAATGTCCGGGACCAGCCTCGACGGCCTGGATATCGCGCTGGTCGAGCAAGGGCCGTCTACACGCTTGGTGGGGTCGCATTATGTGCCCCTACCGTCAGTACTACGGGACGAACTGCTGTCGCTATGCACCAGCGGGCAGGACGAAGTCGCCAGGGTTGCCCTGGCTGAAAACGCTTGGGCATCCCTGGCCGCCGAAGGGATTGCCCATCTTCTCCAAAGCCTGAGCATTGCGCCGCAACAAGTCCGCGCCATTGGCAGCCATGGCCAAACCATCCGCCACGAGCCAGCGCGTGGCTTCACGGTTCAGATCGGCAACCCAGCCTTACTGGCCGAACGCTGCGGCATCACAGTGGTTGCGGACTTCCGCCGTCGCGACGTGGCCGCCGGCGGCCAAGGCGCCCCTCTGGTACCGGCCTTCCATGAAGCGCTTTTCGGCCATCACGGCGAAGCCGTTGCCGTGGTGAACATTGGCGGCTTTTCCAACCTCAGCTTGATCTGCCCCGAACACCCCGTGAGCGGCTTCGACTGCGGGCCAGGCAATGTACTGATGGATGCCTGGATACACACCTGCAAAGGCGAACTGTATGACAGGAATGGCAACTGGGGCGCCAGCGGAACCGTCGATCAGCCTTTGCTGAGCACGTTCATGGCAGATCCCTTCTTCGCTACAAAAGGCCCCAAAAGCACAGGCCGGGAAGTGTTCAACCTGCCTTGGCTGAATACGCACCTGGCTCGCCACCCCATGGTTGCGCCTCATCATGTGCAAGCTACCCTGCTTGAGCTGACGGCACGCACTATCGCCGATGCCCTGCTCAGGGCGATGCCAGCCCCTGATGGCGTATTCGTTTGTGGCGGTGGCGCTCACAACACAGCGTTGATGGCTCGCCTGCAAGCGCTTATCCCCGGCGCTACCGTGGCCAGTACAGCGGCCTTGGCAGTTGACCCGGACTGGATGGAGGCCATGGCCTTTGCCTGGCTGGCCCATTGCTGCCTGGAACATATCCCAACCAACCGGCCTGCCGTGACTGGCGCCAAGGGCTTGCGCATACTGGGCGCCATCTATCCCGCCTGAACGAAAACGCCGCGACAGTGCGCGGCGTTTACAGGAACAGCCCAGGCGTTAGATCGAGAACGACTGCCCACACCCACACGTGGTGCTGGCATTAGGGTTGTTGATCACGAAACGTGACCCTTCCAATCCTTCCTGGTAATCCACTTCGGCGCCTGCCAGGTATTGGAAGCTCATGGGGTCTACCACCAAGCTCACGCCCTCGCGCTCAACGATCGTGTCGTCGTCAGCGATATCTTCATCGAAGGTAAAGCCATACTGGAACCCCGAGCAGCCACCACCGGTTACGAATACTCGAAGCTTGAGGCGGTCATTGCCCTCTTCATCAACCAGGGTTTTCACCTTATGGGCGGCACCCTGAGTGAACTGCAAAACCGTGGGGGTGAAGGTTTCAACGCTCATGCTGACTCTCCCGGCGCACGCCGAACTTTAATGCGAAAGGTGGCCATTATCCGCTTTCCCGAGCAAATTGGTCAACAATTGTGCAGGGGCGGACAAGGGCACAACCTTACGCACGGCTCAGGGCATCAGGCCTGCATGGGCCAACCCAAGCCGTTCGTTCAAACCAAACATGATGTTCAGGTTCTGCACGGCCTGGCCGGAAGCACCCTTCACCAGGTTATCAATCACCGACAGCACCACAACCAGGTCGCCGCCTTGAGGGCGGTGCACGGCCATGCGGCATACGTTGGCGCCACGTACAGAGCGCGTTTCCGGATGGCTGCCAGCAGGCATCACATCCACGAAGGGCTCGCTGGCATAACGTTGCTCGTAAAGCGCCTGCAAATCAACGGAATGGTCGGTGACCGTTGCATAAAGCGTGGCATGAATACCCCGGATCATAGGGGTAAGGTGCGGCACGAAGGTCAACCCGATGTCACCACCGCTCGCTTTGCGCAACCCTTGGCTGATCTCTGGCAGGTGGCGATGCCCCTTCACGCCATAGGCTTTCATGCTCTCGCCCGCCTCGCAGAACAACGAACCCACGCTCGCGCCTCGGCCGGCACCACTGACGCCCGATTTGCAATCCGCAATCAGGCGCGACGTATCGGCCAGGCCGGCTTCAAGTAGCGGCAGCAGGCCCAACTGGGCAGCAGTGGGGTAGCAACCGGGAACAGCGATCAAGCGGGCCGAGCGAATGCGCTCGCGGTTTACCTCGGGCAGGCCATACACCGCTTCACTCAGCAACTCAGGCGCACCGTGGGGCTGGCCATACCAGCGCGCCCACTCATCGGCATCCTCCAGGCGGAAGTCAGCAGACAAGTCGATCACCCGGGTGCCTGCAGCTAGCAGTTCACCCGCCAGCGAATGGGCTACACCATGGGGCGTTGCAAAGAAGACCACATCGCAGGCGCCCAAGGTGGCGACGTCCGGCACACTGAAGGTGAGGTTGTCGTAGTGCCCACGCAGGTTGGGGTACATGTCGGCTACCGATACGCCGGCTTCCGATCGGGACGTGATGATCGCGACTTCAGCCTCCGGATGCTGCGCCAGCAAGCGCAACAGTTCGACACCGGTATACCCCGTGCCGCCAACGATACCGACCTTGACCATCTAGCTGCCCACCCTGAACGTGCAATTGGAAAGCCCCGATGATAGGGGTGTGTGCCGTTGGCCACAACCGCCAGGGTGCTCTACTATCGAGCCGTCCTAACCCGTGGGAAGCCCCTTACATGCTCTATCTCTGGATCAAAGCCCTGCACATCGTCAGCCTGGTGTGCTGGTTTGCAGCGCTCTTCTACCTGCCTCGGCTGTTCGTGTATCACGCCATGAGCGAGGACGCGCCTAGCCGGGAGCGCTTCGTGATTATGGAGCGCAAACTCTACCGGGGTATCATGACGCCCTCCATGCTGCTGACACTGATCTTCGGTGCCTGGCTGGTGTACCTGAACCCAAGCTGGATGAGCATGGGATGGTTACATGCCAAGATTGCCCTAGTGGTGTTGCTGATTGGCTATCACCACGTGTGCGGTGCTCACCGCAAGCGCTTCGAGCGCAACGAAAGCCGACACAGCCATAAGTTCTATCGCTTCTTTAATGAAGTGCCTGCAGTGCTGTTGCTGCTTATTGTGTCGCTGGCGGTGGTGAAGCCATTCTGAAAAAAGAGGTAAAACAATGCCGAAGCACAGGAGGCTTCGGCCCCTTATAGTTCGGATCCATTTTTGGCTATAAGGCTTGTTTCATATGAACCGCGACATCCCCACTCAAGACATACCCGCTCAAGTTGTGCCTCCCACCCTGTACGCCCCTGGTCGCATACTGGCTTTCAGCGGGCGCATCAATCGCCTCCGTTACCTGTGTTGGGGATCGTTGACAACCATTGTCATGCTCTCCCTGTATTGGGTGATGCTTAACGCTAACGACTCTGCACTTGTCGTTTTCATCGTGCTTGTGCCTCTGACACTTGCCAACTTTGTGTTTGCCGCACGCCGTGCGATGGACTTCGGCTGGCCATGGTGGTCGGTTGGTGCAGCGTTCATCCCTATTGCAGGCATAGCCTTCTCGCTATTTATTCTGTTTCGCCGTGGCACGGAAGGGGCCAACAAATATGGCCCTCCACCTGCACCAGCCACCAAGTGCGAGGTGCTGATAGTCGTTACATCATTGATAGCCGCCTTCATTGGAGGCGCCATGCTGCCTTTCAGCGAGACTTTTCAAACTCTTGTTCAGTCGCTGTGACAGCCCCCAAGGCATAGGGATAAACTGCACCCCTTCTTCACTCACCGTGCCTGTTTTTCTCTATGCCTTCCTACGCTTTGGTAACCGGTGCCTCAAGCGGCCTTGGCCTGGCCCTTGCTGAAGCCCTGGCCCGCCGGGGGCGCAACCTGCTGTTGGTAGCGCGCTACCGTGAAGACCTGGAACCCATTGCCATCGAGTTCACCCAGCGCTTCGGGGTAGAGGTGCTGTTTAGGGCCTGCGACCTGAGCGAGCCTCTGCGCCTGACCGGTTTCTTGCTGGAGCTGGAAGAAAGCGGGCAGCACATTGACCTGCTGGTGAACGGCGCGGCCTTGCGCTCACAAGGGCACTTCCTTGCCCAAGACTGGTTGCGCGAACAGGACCTGATCGAGCTGAACATGCTGGCCCTGGCTCGCCTGTGCCATGCCATCGGTAACAGCATGGCCGTCAACGGTGGCGGGCAGATCCTGAACGTGGCCTCCATAGCGGCGTTCCAGCCAGGCCCTTGGAGAAGCAGCTATGCTGCCAGCGCTACTTATGTGCTGCATTTGTCCGAGGGCCTGCGCGAGGAGCTCAGGCAAAGCGGGGTAGACGTTTCAGTACTATGCCCCGGCCCCTTGAGCGCGGTGGGTACTCCTCCACGCGCTGGGCAGCGCAGCCGCTTTGCACTGCCCCCGGAAGAAGTCGCGCGCCAGGCAGTGTTGGCGTTGGAGCGAAACCGAGCGGTGATCATTCCAGGGTGGCGGGCACGCTGGGCAAGCCGTGCCGCTCGGCTTGCACCGCGGTGGCTAGTACGCAAGGCCATGGCCTTGGTTAACAAGGCCTATATGCGACCATGACCAAAGAGGCTGGGCGTAACCACCCGTAGGTGAGTACACTGGGCCACGCACGACAGTCAGGGAGAAACGCTGTGGACACGCTTTTCGACAAGATCATCCGAAGAGAAATACCGGCCACCATCCTTTATGAAGATGACCAGGTTATTGCCTTCAATGACATCGCGCCCCAGGCGCCGGTGCATTTCCTGGTAGTGCCGAAAAAGGCCATCGCTACCTTAGCCGACCTTAAGGAAGAGGACGTGCCATTGGCCGGGCATATTCTGTACACCGCCCAGCGCCTGGCCAAGGAGCAAGGTTGCGAGAAAGGCTTCCGGGTAGTGATGAACTGTAATGAAGACGGTGGCCAGACGGTCTACCACATTCACTTGCACGTACTGGGCAAGCGCCAGATGACCTGGCCGCCGGGCTGATGCCTGTTCCTGTTTCGCTTTTCATGTTCCCGGGAGGTATTCGTGGCCAACGACCGCCATTATTCAACGCTTGATAAACTCCTGCTCCAGGCTGACAACGTCGCCCGTACGCTGCTGCCGTTCAGCGGCCAGCCGTCCAGGCCCTCCCCTGCCCTACTGCAGCCGGATGTCCCCCTGAGCGACAGCCAGAGCAAACACGTGGCCGGCCTGATGCGCGTGAACCATACAGGTGAGGTCTGTGCGCAAGCGCTCTACCAAGGGCAGGCGCTGACAGCACGGTTGCCAGAAGTGCGCGCGTCCATGGAGCACTCCGCCAATGAGGAAGTGGACCACTTGGCGTGGTGCGAGCAACGCATTCGCCAACTGGGCAGCCGGCCAAGCGTGCTGAACCCACTATTCTATGGCATGTCCTTCGGGATGGGTGCCGTGGCCGGGCTTATCAGTGACAAGGTAAGCCTTGGCTTTGTGGCGGCGACAGAGCATCAGGTATGCAAGCACCTGGAAGAGCACCTGCACCAGCTTCCCGTGGAAGACCAGAAATCCCGCGCCATTCTAGAGCAGATGCATACGGACGAATCCCACCACGCCCAGGCCGCGCTGGATGCTGGCGGCTTTCGTTTTCCGCTTCCGGTAAAGCTCGGCATGAGCCTGATGGCCAAGGTCATGACCAAAAGCACCTACCGGGTATAACCGGTAGGTAGCCACGGCCCGCTCAAGCAGCGGGCCATACCTTGGGCCAAATCAGGCGATATTGCGCCCATAGAAGATTTCGAGCATTTCGTGTTTCACACGCTCAGTCACTTGTGCCCGCTGCTCGGTGGAGAAATTGCTGGTGGCATCGCCAAACAGGTAATTATCCAGTTCGAACTGCTTGAGCAGCATCTTGGTGTGGAACAGGTTTTCCTGGTAAACGTTCACGTCCATCATCTGATAGGCGTCGCGGGTGTCTTCAGACAGGTAGTTCTGAATCGAATTGATTTCGTGATCGATGAAGTGCTTGCGCCCTTCGATGTCGCGGGTAAAGCCGCGCACACGGTAATCCACAGTCACAATGTCTGAATCGAACTGGTGAATAAGGTAGTTCAACGCTTTGAGCGGAGAAATCACGCCGCACGTGGAAACGTCAATGTCCACACGGAACGTTGCTATGCCGTTGTCTGGGTGAATTTCCGGGTAGGTATGGACCGTGATATGGCTTTTGTCCAAGTGTGCCAGAATGGTATCGCGCAGTGGCCCAGGCGACTCTTCAATCTGGCTGTCGGTAGGCGTGACCGGCTGTTCTGAAATGAGGATCGTCACACTGGCGCCTTGCGGCTCGTAGTCCTGACGCGCGATGTTCAGGATATTGGCACCAATGATGTCGACAACGTCTGTCAGGATCTGGGTCAGGCGAGCGGCGTCGTACTCTTGGTTGATGTACTCGACGTAAGCCTGCTGGTCCTGCGGCGTCTGCGCATAGCAGATGTCGTAGATGTTGAAGCTCAAGGTCTTGGTCAGGTTATTGAACCCGTGGAGCTTGAGTTTGCTTTTCACCGTCTGAAAACTCTCTTTGAATGCGGCCGAGCCGCGTGATCAAGCATGCCCGTCAGGCGCCAGCTGGCGACTGCGTAGGACGGTTTACACCTCTTCGCGTTGGCGATTTTGGTTGTTCTGCCCGGTTGCTAACCGGCTTCAAGGTAGCCTTGAAAAAGTGGCGCATTATGCAGACCTGCGCCACCTCACGCCAGTATGAAAGCCTTTTATGATAATTGAGCGTCGCCCAGCTCGATGATCTCGTACGAATGGGTCACGCTCACCCCACCTTTGGCCAGCATGATGGAGGCCGAACAATACTTTTCGGCGGATAGCTCCACCGCGCGCTTCACGTGAGATTCTTTCAAACCCCGCCCCTGCACCACGAACCGCAAGTGAATACGGGTAAACACCTTGGGGTCTTCATCGGCACGCTCGGCGTCCAGGAAGGCTTCACAGCTTTCCACGGGCTGGCGTGCTTTCTTGAGAATGGCAACCACGTCAAAGCTGCTGCAGCCACCCAGGCCGATCAACACCATTTCCATCGGCCGAACGCCCAGGTTGCGCCCGCCGCTTTCAGGTGCACCGTCCATGACTACGGCATGGCCGCTACCGGATTCTCCGATGAACATAGCCCCACCGGCCCACTGGATACGTGCCTTCATTACTGGCTCTCCTTTAAAAAGGCGGCCAGCTTAGCACAGCCATTTCAAGGCAAAATCAGCGCATTTTTCTTAAAGGTCTCAAGTTCCTGGCAAATATCGCGATACAAATGAAGTGCTGATAAGCTGACGCCAATTTGATGGCATTCTGACTTCTCATCTTTATCTGTCGCCTCGTACCGGAATCCAGCCCATGGTTGCGTTAGTTGCTACCAAAACCAGCCCGATTGACAAACTCCTGGGGCATTGCCAACGGCGTCGATACGCCGCCAAGAGCAACATCATCTGCGCCGGCGACAAGTCGCTCGTTCTGTCCTACATCATCAAAGGCTCGGTCACCATCCTGATCGAAGACAGCGATGGCCGGGAAATGGTCATTGCCTACCTGAACCAAGGTGATTTCTTCGGCGAACTTGGGCTTTTCGACCCGCCCCATATGGAAGGCGAACGCAACGCCTGGGTGCGGGCAAAGACCGAATGCGAAGTGGCCGAAGTCAGCTATGTGAAGTTTCGCGAGCTGGCCCGGTTGGAGCCGGAAATCCTGTACAGCCTCAGCTCGCAGATGGCGAATCGGCTTCGCCGAACGACACGTAAGGTGGGCGACCTCGCTTTTTATGATGTGACGGGGCGTGTAGCCCGCTGCCTGACCGACCTGTGCAAGGAACCCGATGCCATGACACACCCCGATGGTATGCAGATCAAGGTCACGCGCCAGGAAATCGGGCGAATTGTAGGCTGCTCCAGGGAGATGGTAGGGCGCGTGCTCAAAGACCTGGAAGTACGCCAGCTGATCCAGGTGAAGGGAAAAACCATGGTGGTCTACGGCACGCGTTGATGCAGCCCGCGAATATCTGTCAGCTCCCGCGCTATCCAGGCCTGCACATCATCTAGCACGTACTGGCCAGGAAAACGCTGTTCCAACGCCACATGGCTGTCGGCGTTGCAGCGCTGTGGCAACCCGCAGGCTTCATTGAAGCGATTAACGGCCGCCACCATGGCTTCACGCTGGTCATGCATGAGCATGGCGCCGTGCACAAGCACCACAGGCCCGCCGTGCTGGCGTGACTGGCGCCAGCGCTGGGCCGTGCCTACCCACTTGCGCCCATCCAGGTTAACGTTGTAACGCCCGTCGCAAAACGCACCGGGTACTTCACCCAACGTTGCTTCGCCTCCCAGGCACTCAAGGGCGCGGCATAAAGGTTGGCACAACCGAAGGTAGGCGCGCTCCAGGCGATTAAGGTCCCCTTCGATGCGGGGTGCGGCATACACCAACGCCACGTTTACAGTCGCGGAGGACTGCGGGACGGGTTCGCCACCGGTTTCCCGCAGCAGTACTGGCCACCCCAACGCCTCGACGGCAGCAGCACCCTGAGCAAAATCAGACAGCCTCTCCATGCGCCGGGGCATGACCAACGCCTGGTCCACGGGCTGCCATAGCAACACGCCGTCTTCCTGCCGCCCTTCGCACACTGAAGCCAACAACGCCAATTCAGCCTGCAGGCCCTGTTCGGTGGTCAGTTGCTGCACATCGGCCATGGTCGTGGCTCCAGGTAGGCGAACCCTGCTCAACGGTTGGGAAAGAACAACCGCGCCAGTTCGTCACCTGGGTGCTCGGCCCGCATGAAGGCTTCGCCTACCAGGAAACCATAGACGTTGTTGATCTCCATCAACTCCACATCGGCACGGTTCAGAATGCCGCTTTCGGTGACCACCATGCGATCCTGTGGAATACGTGGCAGCAGGTCCAGCGTCGTTTCCAGGCTCACTTCAAAGGTGTGCAGGTTGCGGTTGTTCACACCGATCAGCGGGGTGTCCAAGTGCTTGAGAGCACGCTCCAGCTCATCGCCATCGTGCACCTCCACAAGCACATCCAGCCCGGCATCCTTGGCTGCGCCCGCTAGCTCGACCATCATGCTGTCTCCCAGCGCCGATACAATCAGCAGTACGCAATCGGCACCCAAGGCACGGGCTTCGTAGATCTGGTATGGGTCGATCATGAAATCCTTGCGGATGACGGGAAGCGAACAGGCCTCACGCGCTTGCTGGAGGTAATGGTCGGCCCCCTGGAAGAAATCCACATCTGTGAGCACAGAAAGGCAGGTGGCACCGCCCGCTTCGTAGCTGGTGGCAATTTCTGCAGGGTAGAATGCTTCCCGGATGATGCCTTTGCTAGGAGAGGCTTTCTTGACCTCTGCAATCACGGCCGCTTGCTTGTTGCGCTGGCGCTGCAACAGGGCCTCGGCGAAACCACGCACCGGCGAAGCGGAACGGGCAGCAGCCTGCTGTTCACTGAGGCTGATACGCGCCTTGCGGTCAGCCACTTCCTCGGCTTTGCGAGCAAGGATTTTTTCCAGCACGGTGGGCACGCTCATACTTCGTTCTCCTGCTTGAACACGGCCGTAAAGGCCCCCAGTTCTTCCAGTTTTTCACGGGCCAGGCCTGTATGCAGCGAATCGCTGGCCAACGCCACACCTTCTTTCAAGGTGCTGGCATGGTCAGCGGCATAGAGTGCTGCGCCTGCGTTGAGAATGATCATTTCAGCCGCCTTCTGGCCATTTTCGGTCTTGCGGCGGCCAATGGCATCACGGATCAGTTCGAGGGAGCCCTGCGGGCTGCCCACTGTCAGGCCATGCAGGCTCTGGCTGCGCAGCCCAAGGTCTTCAGGCTCTACGCTGTACTCGAATATTTCGCCGTTTTTCAGCTCGGCCACGGTAGTCGGCGCAGCCAGGCTGAACTCGTCAAGGCCATCACGGGAATGCACCACCAGCACATGCTTGCTGCCCAGGCGCAACAGCACTTGTGCCAGAGGGCGGCACAGTGCCGGGTTGAATACGCCGACCACTTGATGCACTACCCCTGCCGGGTTGGTCAGCGGGCCCAGCATGTTGAACAGTGTGCGCAGGCCCAGGTCCTTGCGAGGGCCCGCCGCGAACTTCATGGCGCCATGGTGCGCCTGTGCAAACATGAAGCCGATGCCGATGCTGTCGATACACCGCGCAGCCTGAACCGGCGTCAGATTCAGGTAGACCCCTGCGGCTTCCAGCACGTCGGCACTGCCGCTTTTACCTGAGACCGCGCGGTTGCCGTGCTTGGCCACTGTGCAGCCTGCGGCTGCCGCGACCAGGGCCGAGGCCGTGGACACATTGAAAATATTGGCGCCATCGCCACCGGTGCCCACAATGTCCACCACCCGGTCCAGCGATTGAAGCTCTACCCGGCCGGCCAGCTCACGCATGGTGGACACTGCGCCGACAATCTCGTCGATACTTTCACTTTTCATGCGCATGCCCATGAGAAAGGCACCAATCTGCGCTTCTGTACACTGGCCGGTCATGATCTGGCGCATCACATCGCGCATTTCATCCGTGCTCAGGTCAAGTTGGCTGACGACGCGCGCCAGGGCTGTCTTGATATCCATGTACCTGTCCTTAACCCTGGCGAGTGCCGCCGGTTTGCTTGAGGAAGTTGGCCAGCAACTCGTGGCCTTGCTCGGTCAGGATCGACTCGGGGTGAAATTGCACCCCTTCGACATTCAGGGTTTTATGCCGCAGGCCCATGATTTCGTCCACGCTGCCGTCGGCGTGCTGGGTCCAGGCGGTCATTTCAAGGCAGTCGGGCAGGCTGTCCGCCTTAACCACCAGCGAGTGGTAGCGGGTAACCGTCAGCGGTTGTGCCAGGCCTTCGAACACCCCCACGTCACCATGGGTCACCGGGCTGGTTTTGCCATGCATGGCCTGGCGTGCGCGCACCACCTCGCCACCGTAGGCCTGCCCCAAGGCCTGATGGCCCAGGCAGATCCCTAGAATCGGCAGCTTGCCGGCGAAGTGCAGGATGGCATCAATGGAAACGCCCGCTTCGCTGGGCGTACAAGGCCCGGGGGATACCACAATACGCTCAGGCGCCAGGGCTTCTATTTCGGCGACTGTCAGCTCGTCGTTGCGTACCACCTTCACCTCGGCGCCCAACTCGCCAAGGTACTGCACAACGTTATAGGTAAAGGAGTCGTAGTTATCAATCATCAGCAGCATGGTGCGACCTCTGGAATCTGGCTCTCTAATCTGGAAAAGGCCAACCCCGGCTGGGGCTGCGCCGCTTATTCAGCCTTGGCTTGCTCGGCCAGGGAGACCGCACGGAACATGGCCCGCCGTTTGTTCAGGGTCTCTTCCCATTCCAGGGCTGGCACCGAGTCGGACACAATGCCCGCGCCTGCCTGCACATGAAGCTCGCCGTTCTTGATCACGGCCGTGCGGATGGCAATGGCCGTGTCCATGTTGCCGTTCCAGGCGAAGTAGCCCACTGCGCCGCCATACACACCGCGCTTGACCGGCTCCAGCTCATCGATGATTTCCATGGCGCGAATTTTCGGCGCGCCGGACAGGGTGCCCGCTGGCAGGATCGCGCGCAGCGCATCCATAGCTGTCAGCCCCTGCTTCAGTTGACCGGTCACGTTCGACACAATGTGCATCACATTGGAATAACGCTCGATCACCATTTTTTCCGTCAGCTTCACGCTGCCGATTTCGGACACACGGCCCGTGTCATTGCGGCCCAGGTCGATCAACATCAAGTGCTCGGCCAGCTCCTTCTGGTCACTGAGCAGGTCTACTTCAAGCGCATGGTCCGCTTCTTCCGTGGCACCTCGGGGGCGTGTACCGGCGATGGGCCGAACCGTGATCTGGCTGTCTTCCACCCGTACCAGCACCTCTGGCGAACTGCCCACCACATGGAAGTCGCCAAAATTGAAGAAGTACATGTATGGCGTAGGGTTGAAGCAGCGCAGGGCGCGGTACAGGTCGATGGGGGCTGACGCGAAGTCGATGGACATACGCTGCGAAGGCACCACTTGCATGCAGTCGCCCGCCAGGATGTAGTCCTTGATGGTGCCGACTGCGCGCTCGAAATCGCCCTGGCTGAAGCTGGAACGGAACACCGGCTCCGGGCCTGGCGCCCTGGAAAGATCCAGCCCTGGCCGTGGGGTGATGGGCTGGCGCAGGCGCTCCATCAGCTCAGCCAGTTGCGCGTGACCTTGGTCGTAGGCATCAGGTTGTGCAGGGTCGGCCAGGACGATGGCGTGCATCTTGCCCGCCAGGTTGTCGAACACCACCACGGCGTCGGACACCATCAGCAGGATGTCCGGCACGCCAATCGGGTCTGGGTTGGGGCTGGCGCCCAGGCGCTTTTCCACATAACGCACGCAGTCATACCCGAAATACCCTACCAGGCCGCCATTGAAGCGCGGAAGGCCAGCGACGGTCGGCACGGTGTAACGGGCCTTGAACTGTTCAACGAAGGCCAGTGGGTCGTCCACCTCGTGCCGTTCGATCTCGACGCCGTCACAGGTAATGCACACCGTATGGCCGTATACCCGCAGTACGGTGCGGCACGGCAGGCCAATCATCGAGTAGCGGCCCCACTTCTCGCCACCCTGTACGGATTCGAGCAGGTAGGAGTTGGACTGGTCGGCCAGCTTCAGATAGATCGACAATGGGGTGTCGAAGTCGGCCAGTGTTTCGTGGGCCAGGGGAATACGGTTGAAACCGGCATCGGCCAAACGCAAGAAGTCTTCGCGGGTCATAGCTGCCTCGTGGCGGAGGAAATAACAGGGATACGAGCAAACGCGCCGGCGGACCGGCCAGGGGAAGTCAGGCGCGCCAGCGCCAGCGGGCCAGGGCCTTGATGACTTTCATCCAGAGTTTGCAGGTAACCGCCACGGGAGATTCTCGACCTGAAGGGGCAGGGGTGTCGGGCAACGTTATCTCAGCGGAACGCTCGAAGCAACCAGGCAAAAGCGCGCGTAGGTCATCGATGACCATCGAAGGGTGTTCTTCGGCAATAGGCCTGCCATGGTTGTAGCCATAACTCAAGGCCACACAGGCGACCCCGGCCGCCTTGGCGGCCAATACATCGTTGCGCGAGTCGCCCACGAACAGGGCTTGCTCAGGCGTAACGCCGGCCATTTTCATGACATGCAGCAAGGCAGCGGGGTCTGGTTTCTGCTGCGGCAAGGTATCGCCGCCGATGATCCAGCGAAAGTGCTGCCCCAGTTTCAGTTCATCCAGCAAAGGCGCGACGAACTGCTCGGCCTTGTTAGTGATCAGCGCCATTTCCACGCCGCGCTTTGCCAGCCATTTAAGGGCCTCCCGGACGCCAGGGTACACCTCGGTATGGCCGTGGGCCTGCCCATAGGCGGCCATGAACAACCCTAGGGCCTGCTCGGCACTGGCGTCATCGACGCCAGTGTGGTCAAGGCTACCCGCTAGCGCACGGCGTACCAGCACCTTGGAGCCGTTGCCTATCCAGGTGCGTACGGCCTCAAGGCCGGCAGGCTCGCGCCCTAGCTGTACCAGCATGTGGTCCACGGCGGCGGCGATGTCCGGCACCGAATCGATCAAGGTGCCATCAAGGTCGAACATCACCAGGCTGGGCAAGCGCCCTGGGAACAAGCGATCCAGCGCGCTCATGGGCGGGCCAGGGCGAGCTCGGCGCGCATGGCATCGATCACTTGACGGTAATCCGGTGCGTTGAAAATGGCCGAACCCGCTACGAAGGTGTCTGCCCCCGCGGCAGCGATTTCGCGAATATTGTGCACATTCACACCGCCGTCGATTTCCAACCGGATGTCCCGGCCACTGGCATCGATCAGGGCCCGAGCCTCGCGCAGCTTGTTCAGGGTGCCAGGGATGAACTTCTGCCCGCCGAAGCCGGGGTTCACGCTCATCAACAGGATCATGTCCACTTTGTCCATCACATATTCGAGCAGGTTGAGTGGCGTGGCGGGGTTGAACACCAACCCGGACTTGCACCCACCTTCGCGCACCAGTTGCAGCGAGCGATCGATGTGCTGAGTGGCTTCAGGGTGAAACGTGATGTAGGTAGCGCCAGCGTCGATGAAATCGCCGATGATGCGGTCTACCGGGCTTACCATCAGGTGCACGTCAATGGGGGCCGTAACACCGTATTTACGTAGGGCAGCGCACACCATGGGGCCGATGGTGAGGTTGGGCACGTAATGGTTATCCATCACATCGAAGTGCACCACATCCGCACCGGCGGCAAGTACGTTGTCAACCTCCTCGCCCAGGCGAGCGAAGTCGGCGGAGAGAATGGACGGTGCAATAGCAAAGGGTTGCATGCTGAACCTGCAGGCTGGTCACGATGGCGCATTGTAGCCGATGGCGACCAGAGCGGGCAGCACTGGCGGTCGCCCCCGAATGCCTTTAGGCTGCGGGCAAGCATTTGAAACGGAAACCATGATGCGCGCTTTTCAACGTGCCACCCTCTTCACGCTGGTCACTGCCCTGCCCTTCGCCTGCTGCGCCGTAGCCGCCGACGCCCCCGCCGATACGCCAAAACCTGCCGAACGCGCACCGTTGCAGGAGCGCAGCGAGCAGGAAGCCCAGGCCCTGGCCCGGCAACTGCCGGCCCAGGCGGTGCAAACCCTGCAAGCCGGCAGCGATAACTTCATGGCCCTGTGGAACCCTGCCAACACGGCAGACCCTACAGGTGTGACGATTATCGTGCCAGGCGCGGGAGAAAGCGCCAACTGGCCAGACGTGGTAGCACCGCTGCGCAACCGCTTGCCTGACGCCCAATGGAGCACCCTTAGCCTAACGCTGCCAGACTTGCTGGAGGAGGCCGTGCAACCCCGTGGCATCGAGCCGCCAGCGCCTGCAGCGGCCGGCAGTTCCGCCACGCCAGCCGATGCCAACGCGCCCATTGAACAAGCCGCAGCCAGTGGCGCAGATGCCACAGCCCCCGCCGACGCCCAGCCACCCAGCGTCGACGACCAGCTCAAAACCGATGCCGCCCGGATCTTTGCCCGTATAGACGCCGGCATCGCTTTCGCTCAGCAAGTGAAAGCGCGCAATATCGTACTGCTGGGCCACGGCACAGGGGCGTACTGGGCAGCCCGCTATTTGAGCGAGCGCCAACCCTCCCGTGCGCAGCGCCTGATAATGGTGGCCGGTAAAACGCCCGAAGCGGCCCCGGCCGGGCTGGACCAGTTGGCACCGCAACTCAAGGTGCCGGTGTATGACATCTATTATGCGACCAGCCCTAACTTGCGCAGCGCAGCCGCACAGCGGCTGCAGGCCAGCAAGCGCCAGGCTGGCAGCCAGTATCGGCAAACGGAGCTCAACGACTTGCCCGGCGATCAGGCTTCAGAACAGGAGCAGCTCTACCGCCGCGTGCGGGGCTGGCTGAACCCGAAGCCAGACTGACACGGCTACAGCCCCCGACGTTTGCGCACGATGTCGTAAGCGCTATGCAATTCCCGGGTACGCTCCGTCGCCGAGCGGACCTGTGCCGCGCTAGCGCCCTTGCCTTGAAGCTTGTCGGGATGGTGCCGGCTCAATAGCCGGCGATAGGCCTGCTTGATCTGGTCCCCCTCCGTTGCCGCCGTAACGCCCAAGACCTTGAGGGCTTCATGATAGGCGTTTGTGGAACTGGCCAACGTGCGTGAAGCGGGCGCGTAATCGACACCCAGGGCCCGCACCTGGGGTACGGTCAAGCCTAGCCAGCCACCCCATTCCACCAACAGGCGTTGCTCACCCTGCCCGAGCTGACCGTCCGCCCACGCCATTCGCCAGCATGCCCGCAGCAACCCCTCCGCCGTGGCAGGCTGTACCTGAAGCCGTCGCAATGGACCGCGCAAATTATCCTTGCCGGTCTTGCCCCGGCCGAACGCAGCAATTGCCTGTTTGCGGGCGCCCTCGTTCAGGCTCATCCGAGTCATTTCATGGCGGGCCTGGGCGATATGGCTCTCTTGCACACGGCCGTCGACTTTGGCCAGCCGCCCCAGCATCACGAACAATAGGTCGTTAAGTGGCAATGCCGGCTGGCCCTTCATACGCGCCCATAGCTGGGACCAGGTGTAGACCTCCAACCGGCGGTCCACCGCTTGCCCGATCAGGGCGCCCAGAATGCTGCCGGGAATGTGTGCCAGTGCAAAGCCCGCCGCTGCGCCTACCACCGTCACTGGCCACAGCATCAGCAACGCCCTGCCAGCAACTGTTCAACCTCGGCCAGGCGCTCTACCGTGCCCACGTCCACCCAGGTGCCCTTGAAATACTCCGCGGTGACCTGCCCTACGGCCATGGCACGGCGCAGCAAGGGTGCCAGCTTGAAGGCACCTCCGCTGCACCCGGCAAACAGCTCAGGCGACAGCACGGCAATGCCGCTGTACGTAAGGGCCTGCCCCTGCGCAGGCAAGTCGGCCAGGCGCCCGTCACTCAAGGCGAAGTCGCCGGTAACATGGTGGGGCGGGTTGTCTACCATCACCAAGTGCGCCAGCGCGCCCTCTGGCAAGTGAAGCGAGGTGTAATCGTAATCGCTCCACACATCACCGTTGACGACTGCAAACGGCTCGCTTCCTAGTAACGGCAGTGCTTTGTAGATTCCGCCGCCGGTTTCCAAAGGCTCGCCTTCAGCGGAATACTGAATGTGGGCACCGAACCCTTCGCCGTCTTTCAGGTACGCCTCGATCTGCTCGCCCAGCCAGGCATGGTTGATCACCAGCTCGTGAACGCCAGCGCTCACCAACGCCCGCAACTGGTGCTCGATCAGGGGCATACCGCCTACCTTGAGCAAGGGCTTGGGTGTATGCAAGGTGAGGGGGCGCATGCGTTCCCCCTTGCCCGCCGCCAGAATCATCGCTTTCATGCGGCACCTTCGGTCGCTGGGGGCAGGCTGTCCAGCAGTTGGGCCAGGGGCGCCAGTTCTTTACGGTGCTGAGTCACCGCACGCATGTAGGCAAAGAAACGTGGCACGTCTTGCAGGTAACGTGGCTTGCCGTCCCGGTGGCAAATGCGGGCGAAGATCCCGATCACTTTCAAATGGCGCTGCACGCCCATGAGGTCACTGGCCTTGAGGAAGTCGGCCAGATTGCTCTGCACGGGTATGCCTTGGGCGCGTGCTCTCTGCCAGTAGCGATTTAACTGCTCGCTCACGAAAGCTTCTGGCCAGCTCAGGAACGCGTCTTTGAACAAGCACGTAATGTCGTAGGTAACCGGCCCGTACACGGCATCCTGGAAATCGAGCACACCTGGGTTGGGGGTGCTTACCATCAGGTTACGTGGCATGTAGTCCCGGTGTACCAGCACATTGGGCTGTGCCAACGCGCTATCGATCAACAGTTGGCTGGCCTCGTTCCACAGCGCCTGCTGCTGCTCGGTAAACCGCACGCCCAAGTGGCGCTGCACATACCATTCGGGGAACAGCTCCAACTCACGGCGCAACAGAGCAGTGTCATAGCTGGGCAAGGGCGCCGTCATTGGCAACTGCTGGAATTTCAGCAGCGCGCCGATGGCCGCATCGAACAGTTCGTCTGCATTTTCCGGCGTAAGCACATCCAGGTAGGTTTGCGTGCCCATGTCGCTGAGCAGCAGAAAGCCACGGTCCAGGTCCTGTGCATGGAGGGTGGGCACATGCACACCAGCCGAGGCCAGCAGTGCTGCAATGTTTACGAAAGGGGTGCAGTTTTCCTGGGGCGGCGGCGCGTCCATCACAATAAAGCTGCGGCCATCACCTGCCCAGCGGAAATAACGGCGGAAGCTCGCGTCGCTGCTGGCCGGGGTTAGGGTGCCCTCCGGCACCTGGCCCCACCCTTCGTTCCGATACAGGTTATGCAGTTCAGCTTGGAGCCAAGGTTCCAGCAACTGAAGGCGTACATCATGATCAAGCATTTACAGAGTCTCCGACGGCGCTAGCCGTCAAGCGGGTCATGCTTTATTATCCAGCATCTTTTTCAGACCATCGAGAGGCGTGCATACCCGCACGGGCAGATGGCACGCAGGAAGCCCGGACTAATAAGATGGCATTGAAATCCCCCGCGTTTCGTAGAAAATTCCCGTTGCTGGTAACCGGCTCACTGCTGGCGATGCAGCCTTTTGCCGTACCGTTCGCAAGTGCGGCACCGCAGTATGACTGCCAAGTGTCCGCTTCGGGTTCCTGGGACTGCAAAACCCGCGACGCCAATACGGCGCTTCCGCCGCGCCCGCAGCATAATGCCACTTCGGTGAGCTCGGCGCAGGGTACCGAACAAGGTACTACGGCTGAAGGCACAGGCCCGGCGACCACGCTGGTGACCGAAAGCAAGGGCCGTGGGCTCAAGTCCCGCAGCGCCGACTACAGCCACCTGGACTGGGTCCCTCGCGAGAAGCTGACCCCGGCCCAGCTGGCCGAAACTGGCCCCTACTGCTCCGGTACCTATGTAGAGCCGCTGCGCCCGGGCATGAACGACAAAACGTCCAAGTCCGATGCACCGACCTACCTGAATGCCCGCGCCTCCCGTTACGAGGAGCAGTCGCAAACCGCTACCCTCGCCGGTGATGTGGTCATGCGCCAGGGCAGCATGCAGGTCGAAGCCAACGAGGCGGCGCTGCACCAGTCCGAAAACCGCGGTGAGCTGAACGGCAATGTGAAGCTGCGTGACAACGGCGCATTGATCGTCGGCGACCACGCCGAGGTTCAACTGGATACCGGTGCGGCGCAAATCGACAACGCCGAATACGTGCTGCACAAGCAGAAGGCCCGGGGGTCGGCCTTGTACGCCAAGCGTGCCGAGAACGCTATCATCCGCTTGAAGGACGGCACCTACACCACCTGCGAACCCAGCAGCAATGCCTGGTCCATCAAGGGCAACAACATTACCCTCAACCCGGCGACCGGCTTCGGCACTGCGACCAACGCCACGCTGCGGGTGAAGGACATTCCTGTTCTGTACACGCCGTACTTCTATTTCCCGATCGATGACCGCCGCCAATCCGGCTTCCTGGCGCCGAGCTTCTCGAGCAGCAGCGACAGCGGCTTCACGCTGGTCACCCCGTACTACTTCAACCTGGCGCCCAACTACGACGCCACCCTGTACCCGCGCTACATGGCCAAGCGCGGCCTGATGATGGAAGGCGAATTCCGCTACCTCACGCCGGGCAGCGAAGGCCAACTGGGTGCTTCGTACCTGAACGACGAGAACGACGACCGCAAGGATCAGTCCGACTACGCCGATCGCCGCTGGATGATCAACTGGCAGCACAAGGGTGGCATGGACACTCGCCTGCTGAGCGAGGTGGACTACACCCGCATCAGCGACCCGTACTACTTCCAAGACCTGCAAACGGATGTCATCGGCGTCGAGCGCCGGGACTTCGTGAACCAGCAAGGTGCCCTGACCTACCGTGGGCAGGGTTATACGGCGCGGCTTAACGTGCAGTCCTACCAGCTGGCCACCGTAGCAGACATCACGCCATATGATCGCCTGCCGCAACTGACGTTGGATGGCATGTTGCCCTTCCAGCCGGCCGGCTTGCAGTTCAGCTACCACACCGAAGCCGTGCGGTTTGATCGTGACCTGCGCACCGGGACCTATCGTAACGAAGACAATGGAACGGATAGGCGGATCGACGAAAACGTTCAAGGCCTGAACCGTGCCAATGGCGACCGCCTGGACTTCGTACCCGCGGTTTCCTTGCCCATGGAATGGACCTACGGTTACATCCGGCCCACGCTCAAGTACAAGTACACCCAGTATGATCTGGACCTGGACAGCCAGGGCAAGGCGTACATGGCCCAGAACGGCCAAAGCTTCGACAGCTCCCAGAACATCAGCGTCCCGATCACCAGTATCGACAGTGGCCTGTACTTCGACCGCAACACCCAGATGTTTGGCACCAACTACCGCCAAACCCTGGAACCGCGCCTGTTCTACCTGTATGTGCCTTACGAGAAGCAGAGCGACATTCCCGTATTCGATACCAGCGAAAGCGTATTCAGCTATGCGTCGCTGTTCCGGGACAACCGCTTCAGCGGTGGCGACCGTATCGGTGACGAGAACAAGCTGTCGCTGGGCGTGACCAGCCGCTGGATCGAAGACAACGGCTTTGAACGCCAGCGCTTCGCCATTGGCCAGGCGGTGTACTTCAAGGACCGCAAGGTTCAGTTGCCGGACATCAACTACCGCGACCGCGACGAAGCACAAGCCAACGTTTCGCCGTACGCCCTAGAGTACGAATACCGCTTCAACCGCGACTGGCGCTTCACTTCGGACTTCAACTGGGACCCGGACAGCCGCAGCACCCGCTCGGGCAGCGCCATGTTCCACTACCAGCCTGAAGACAACCCCAACAAGGTGGTCAACGCCGGCTTCCGCTACCGCGACGACACTATCCATTACGACACAGCGACGGGTCGCTGGCAGTTCGGGGGCGACTACGGCACCCCTGGCCAGGCCAACTACGTGAAGGACTACTACAAGATCCAGCAGCATGACTTCTCGGTCATCTGGCCGCTGGTTCCGCAGTGGAACCTCATCAGCCGCTGGCAGTACGACTACAACCGCAACCGCACGCTGGAAGCCTTCGGTGGCTTCGAGTACGACAATTGCTGCTGGAAACTGCGCCTGATCAACCGTTACTGGGTCGATTATGACGAGTACAGCCAGAACGCTCCTGAAAACGAGAAGGGCGATCGCGGCATCTTCCTGCAAATCGTGCTCAAGGGCCTGGGTGGCGTAGTGGGCAATAAAGTCGAAGGTTTCCTCGACAAAGGCATTCAGGGTTATCGTGAACGTGAAGACCATGCTATGTGATCGACTGCGCCCCTTGCTGTTGGGCGCACTGTTTCTGGGTTCCCTGGCGCACGCGCAGGTTCAACCGCTGGACAAGGTAGTGGCCATCGTCGATAACGACGTGATCATGCAAAGCCAGCTTGAACAGCGTGTGCAGGAAGTGCGGCAAACCATCGCCAAGCGCGGTGGTGGCACCCCACCGGAAGAAGAACTGCAAAAGCAGGTCCTGGACCGCCTGGTATTGGAAAACCTGCAGTTGCAGATCGGTGAACGCTCCGGCATTCGCATTACCGACGAAGAACTCAACAGTGCCATGGGGACCATTGCTCAGCGCAACAACATGAGCCTGGACCAGTTCCGTGCAGCCTTGAGCCACGACGGCCTGTCCTTCAACACCGCCCGGGAGCAGGTGCGTCGCGAGATGATCATCAGCCGGGTGCGCCAGCGCCGCGTTGCCGAGCGTATTCAAGTGAGCGAGCAGGAAGTGAAGAACTTCCTGGCCTCTGAAAGCGGCAAGGCGCAGCTGTCCCAGGAATACCACCTGGCCAACATCCTGGTCGCTACTCCTGAAGCGGCCAATGCGCAGCAGATACAAGCCGCTGGCAACCAGGCCATGGCGCTGTATCAGCAATTGCGTGAAGGCGCGAACTTCGCGCAATTGGCGACCGCCAAGTCGGCCAGTGACAACGCCCTGGAAGGTGGTGACATGGGCTGGCGCAAGGCTGCGCAACTGCCTCCTCCCTTCGACCAGATGCTGGCCGGCATGAAGCCGGGCGATGTGACCCAGCCGGTACGTACGCCAGGCGGTTTCATCATCCTCAAGTTGATGGAAGCTCGGGGCGGCCAGGCTGAAATGCGTGATGAAGTGCACGTGCGCCACATCCTGCTCAAGCCTAGCGAAATTCGTAGCCCTGCTGAAACCCAGCGGCTGATCGAAACGCTGTACACGCGCATCCAGGACGGCGAAGACTTTGCTACCCTGGCCAAGAACTACTCGGAAGACCCTGGTTCGGCGCTCAACGGTGGCGACCTGAACTGGATCGACCCGCAGTCCCTGGTCCCGGAATTCCGCGACGTGATGGCGCAAACGCCTGTCGATACCGTCTCCAAGCCCTTCCAGAGCCAGTTCGGCTGGCACATTCTGGAAGTGCTGGGCCGGCGTGCAACCGACGCTACCCAGCAAGCGCGCGAGCAACAGGCCCTCAACGTATTGCGTAACCGCAAATACGACGAAGAGCTGCAAACCTGGCTCCGTCAGATCCGTGACGAGGCCTACGTCGAAATCAAGCAGTGAGCGTGATGCGCTTTGCTATCACGCCTGGCGAGCCAGCAGGCATAGGTCCAGACCTTTGCCTGCTGCTGGCTTCCAACGCCCAACCCTACCCGCTTATCGCCATTACCAGCCGTGACCTGCTCGCCGAGCGGGCCACCCAGCTAGGGCTGGCTGTTGCGCTTCACACTGTGGACAGCATGGCGTTGCCCGATACGCCGGCACCGGCAGGCACGCTCTACGTACTGGACGTGCCCCTGGCCGCGCCTGTGGCAGCTGGCCAGCTGAATCCCGCCAACGCCCAGTTTGTGCTCGACACCCTTACCCGTGCAGGTGAAGGCTGCCTGGCAGGCGAGTTTGCCGGCATGATTACTGCCCCCGTGCACAAGGGCGTCATCAATGAGGCCGGTACGGCGTTCTCGGGGCATACCGAGTTCCTGCAGGCGCTGTGTGGTGCCGAACAGGTGGTCATGATGCTTGCCACGCGTGGGCTGCGTGTCGCCTTGGTCACCACGCACCTGCCCTTGCGCGAGGTGGCAGACGCCATCACCCAGGCCCGTGTAGAACGCGTTGCCCGTATCCTTCACCAGGACTTGAAAGAAAAGTTCGGCCTACCGGCCCCGCGCATTCTGGTTTGTGGGCTTAACCCCCATGCAGGCGAAGGCGGCCACTTGGGCCGAGAAGAAATCGACGTGATCGAGCCTGTGCTGGAGCGCTTGCGCGCCCAGGGGTTCGACCTGATAGGGCCACTGCCCGCCGACACGCTATTCACCCCCAAACACCTGGAGCACTGCGACGCGGTGCTTGCCATGTATCACGACCAGGGCCTGCCGGTGCTGAAGTACAAAGGCTTTGGCGCGGCGGTCAACGTCACTCTGGGCCTGCCGATCATCCGCACCTCAGTCGACCACGGTACGGCCCTGGACCTGGCCGGTAGCGGCAAGGTGGACACCGGCAGCCTTCAGGTCGCCCTTGAAACTGCCTATCAAATGGCTGAGGCACGTTAATGACCGAGCATTACCAACACCGGGCGCGCAAGCGGTTCGGCCAGAACTTCCTCCATGACGCTGGCGTGATCGACCGCATCCTGCGGGCCATTCATGCACGTGAAGGCGACCGCATGCTGGAAATCGGCCCTGGCCAGGGCGCCCTGACAGAGGGCTTGCTGGCCAGCAATGCCCGGCTGGACGTCATCGAGCTGGACAAGGACTTGGTGCCTATCCTCAACCACCGCTTTGCCGAGCGTGGCAATTTCAGCCTGCACCAAGGTGACGCGCTCAAGTTCGACTTCACTCAATTAGGCGCGGCCCCGCACAGCCTGCGTGTTGTTGGCAACCTGCCCTACAACATTTCCACGCCCCTGATTTTCCATCTGCTCAGCAATGCCGCCCTGATCAAGGACATGCACTTCATGCTGCAGAAGGAAGTGGTCGAGCGCATGGCCGCAGGGCCAGGTGGCGGAGACTGGGGCCGGCTGTCGATCATGGTGCAGTACCACTGCCGTGTAGAACACCTGTTCAACGTAGGCCCCGGCGCGTTCAACCCACCGCCAAAGGTGGACTCGGCCATCGTGCGGCTTGTGCCTCACAGCACCCTGCCCCACCCGGCCAAGGACCATCACCTGCTTGAGCGCGTGGTGCGGGAAGCGTTCAACCAGCGTCGCAAAACCCTGCGCAATACACTCAAGGCCCTGCTGCCCGCTACGGCCATTGAAGCCGCCGGGGTGGATGGCAGCCTGCGCCCGGAGCAGCTGGACCTGGCCGCGTTCGTACGCCTGGCCGACCAGTTGGCCGATAGCACATCGGCGCACGAGCATGGCTCAGGCCATTGATCACACGATGGCCTAGACTCCACGTATGGCTTGTTTCTCCGCTTTCGCTTTAAAGGCCGCCTCATGCCCGAGCTTCGTTACCGCATAGATGTTTCTGTCGACACCCGTTTTCTGTCCGAACAATCGAACCCTGCCCAAGGGCGTTACGCGTTCGCCTATACCGTGACTGTGCGTAACCAAGGGCAGATGGCTGCGCGCCTGGTGTCTCGGCATTGGGTCATCACGGATGGCAATGGCAAGGTCGAAGAAGTACGCGGCCCAGGGGTGATTGGCCAGCAGCCGTTGATCGGCGCAGGGCAAAGCCACACCTATAGCAGCGGGACCATCATGGCGACCCAGGTGGGTATCATGCAAGGCAGTTACCAGATGGTGGCAGAAGATGGAACACCCTTCGATGCCATTATCGCGCCCTTCCGGCTCGCTGTTCCAGGTGCCCTTCACTGATGGCCGTGTACGCCGTCGGTGACCTGCAAGGGTGCCTGGACCCACTCAAGCGCCTGCTGGACGAGGTGGCCTTCGATCCCGCACGCGACCAGCTATGGTCGGTGGGTGACCTGGTGAACCGGGGGCCACAGTCTCTTGAAACACTGCGCTTTCTGTATGCCATCCGCGATTCGCTGGTGTGCACACTGGGCAACCATGACCTTCATCTGATTGCGGCCTGGTATAACATCGAGCGCCTGAAGAAGGGAGACACGCTAAGGGAAGTGCTGGATGCAGCCGATGCCCCCGAGCTGGTGCAATGGCTACGCGGCCAAAAGCTGTTGCATTACGACGAGCTACGCAACATTGCCATGGTGCATGCCGGCATTCCGCCAAACTGGACACTGGGCAAGGCGCTGGGCTATGCCGCTGAAGTGGAAAACGCGCTGCGCGATGACAACCTCATCACTGCTTACCTGGACGGTATGTACGGCAACGAGCCGGCCAAATGGAGCAAGGACCTGTCCGGCGTCACCCGCCTGCGCGTGATCACCAATTACTTTACGCGTATGCGCTTCTGCACGCGCGAAGGCAAGCTGGACCTCAAAGGCAAGGAAGGCGCCGACAATGCACCACCAGGGTACGCACCCTGGTTTAGCCACAAGGGCCGCCGTAGCCGCCATGTGCGCATCGTCTTTGGTCACTGGGCAGCACTGGAAGGCCGCTGCAACGAGCCAGGCGTGTTTGCCTTGGACACCGGGTGCGTGTGGGGCAACGCCATGACACTGATGAACGTGGACACCTTGCAGCTCCACCGCTGCAAATGTTCACCCAACCCTTGAGGGGTAGAAAAGCCAACATGTCGGAATTCAAACGTATTGCCCCGCAGGAAGCCCAAAGCCTGAGGGAAAAGGGCGCCGTAGTGGTCGATATTCGCGACCCGCAGACCTTTGCCAATGCCCACATACGCCAGGCAACGCACCTGGACAATCACTCGTTGCATGACTTTATTGCCAAGGCTGACCTTGATGCCCCTCTGGTGGTTGTGTGCTACCACGGCAATTCAAGCCAGTCGGCAGCCGCTTATCTGGCTAGCCAAGGCTTTTCGGACGTCTATAGTCTTGATGGCGGTTTTGAGCGCTGGCGCACAACCTTCCCTGATGAAATAGATCCGCCAGCACCTAGCTGAATTTTTTTGTCACCTGTAACACCCGCAGGGGACCCGTTTTACGGGCGCCCTAGCGCTTTTGCGCCCCGCCGTTTGTGAAACTAGCCCTAGTTGGCCTTGAATTTCTGGATTACCAACTATCCTTAAGCCCAGGCCATCCAAAACAGGGGAGAGCCGGTACACCGGCGCGCGGGTCATCGGTGGAGATTTTCAGGTGTTCTGGGGGGTAATGGCAGCAGGCTCATGCCGGCTGCCACCAAGCATCGGCTGAGTGATCCGACGTCGGCTCCGGTATCGAGCGAGGTGACGTCATGAGTATTTTTAGCCACTTCCAACAACGTTTCGAAAGCACGCGACAGGAAGAACTCTCGCTTCAGGAATACCTGGAGCTCTGCAAGACCGACCGCAAGGCCTATGCGTCTGCGGCCGAGCGCTTGCTTACGGCCATTGGCGAGCCGGAACTGGTGGAAACG
This sequence comes from Pseudomonas sp. AB39(2026), assembly GCF_059831485.1. Classification (NCBI taxonomy): domain Bacteria; kingdom Pseudomonadati; phylum Pseudomonadota; class Gammaproteobacteria; order Pseudomonadales; family Pseudomonadaceae; genus Pseudomonas; species Pseudomonas sp. AB39(2026). The sequence continues at coordinate 3,734,277 of NZ_CP195212.1, read as the reverse complement.
GCGAACAATTCCAGGCTGTCCCGCATCTTTTCCAATAAGACGATCCGGCGCTACCCAGCGTTCAAGGACTTCCATGGGATGGAAGACTGCATCGACCAGATCGTCTCCTACTTCCGGCATGCGGCGCAGGGCTTGGAAGAGAAGAAACAGATCCTTTACTTGTTGGGCCCAGTAGGGGGCGGCAAATCCTCGCTTGCAGAAAAACTCAAGCAATTGATGGAAAAGGAGCCGTTTTACGCCATAAAAGGGTCGCCTGTGTTCGAGTCCCCGCTGGGGCTGTTCAACGTGGCCGAAGACGGTGACATCCTTCAAGAAGACTACGGCATCGACAAGCGGTACCTGAACACCATCATGTCCCCGTGGGCGACCAAACGCCTGGCGGAGTTCGGTGGCGATATCAGCCGGTTCAAAGTGGTCAAGCTCTACCCTTCCATCCTCAACCAGATTGCCTTGGCCAAGACCGAGCCTGGGGATGAAAACAACCAAGACATTTCTGCCCTGGTGGGCAAGGTGGATATCCGCAAGCTTGAGGAATTCCCGCAGAACGACGCAGACGCCTACAGCTATTCAGGCGCGCTGTGCCGTGCCAACCAAGGCATGATGGAATTCGTGGAAATGTTCAAGGCACCGATCAAGGTGCTTCACCCCTTGCTTACCGCCACGCAGGAAGGCAACTACAACAGTACGGAAGGGTTGGGTGCCATTCCCTTTACCGGCGTACTGCTGGCGCATTCGAACGAATCGGAGTGGCATACCTTCCGCAACAACAAGAACAACGAAGCCTTTATCGATCGGATCTACATCGTGAAGGTGCCCTACTGCTTGCGGGTCAGCGACGAGATCAAGATCTACGACAAGCTGCTAGTCAACAGCTCGCTCTCAAGAGCGCATTGCGCACCAGACACGTTGAAGATGCTGGCGCAATTCACGGTGCTTTCACGCCTCAAGGAGCCCGATAACTCTAATATCTATTCAAAGATGCGCGTGTATGACGGCGAAAACCTGAAGGACACAGACCCTAAAGCCAAGTCTATTCAGGAATACCGAGACTCGGCGGGTGTCGACGAAGGCATGAACGGCCTGTCCACGCGCTTTGCCTTCAAGATTCTCTCGAAGGTATTCAACTTTGACCCTCACGAAGTGGCGGCAAACCCTGTTCACCTGCTTTACGTGCTGGAACACCAGATCGAGCAGGAGCAATTCCCTGCCGAAACACGTGAGCGCTACCTGCGCTACCTGAAAGAGTACCTTGCCCCCCGCTACATCGAGTTCATCGGCAAAGAGATCCAAACGGCTTACCTGGAATCCTATAGCGAATACGGGCAAAACATCTTTGACCGCTACGTGCTTTATGCTGACTTCTGGATTCAGGACCAGGAGTACCGCGACCCGGAAACCGGCGAAATCCTTAATCGGGTAGCCCTGAACGAAGAACTGGAAAAAATCGAAAAACCAGCCGGCATCAGTAACCCGAAGGATTTCCGCAACGAAATTGTCAACTTCGTGTTGCGTGCGCGTGCCAATAACAATGGCAAGAACCCCACCTGGCTCAGCTACGAGAAGCTGCGTGTGGTAATCGAAAAGAAAATGTTCTCCAACACCGAGGACCTTCTGCCGGTTATCAGTTTCAACGCCAAAGCCAGCAAAGAGGACCAGCAGAAACACAACGACTTTGTTACCCGTATGGTCGAGCGTGGGTATACCGACAAGCAAGTGCGGTTGCTGTCAGAGTGGTACTTGCGCGTGCGCAAGTCTCAGTAGCCAAGCGGCAAGTGACAAGCTCCAAGCGGCAAGCTGCCCGGTATCGCCGGGCAGCCTTGCGTACGCCGAATTCTTGCAGCTTGAAGCCTGAGGCTTGAAGCTGCCCCGGGGGGGCTCTGATGAGTTATGTGATCGACCGACGCCTGAATGGCAAGAACAAGAGCACGGTAAACCGCCAGCGGTTTCTGCGGCGCTACCGTGACCACATCAAGAAAGCGGTAGAAGAAGCCGTAAGCCGCCGCTCCATCACGGACATGGAGCACGGCGAGCAGATCAGCATTCCTGGCCGTGATATCGATGAGCCCGTACTTCACCACGGCCGCGGTGGCAAGCAGACCACTGTTCACCCTGGCAACAAGGAGTTCACCTCAGGCCAGCATATCCCCCGCCCTCAAGGTGGAGGGGGTGGGAAAGGCGCTGGAAAGGCAGGCAACTCCGGCGAAGGCATGGACGAGTTCGTGTTCCAGATTACCCAGGAAGAATTCCTTGAATTCATGTTCGAAGACCTGGAACTGCCCAACCTTGTAAAACGCCACCTCACAGGTTCGGAAACGTTCAAGACCGTGCGGGCTGGTATTGCCAACGAAGGCAACCCTTCCCGTATCAATATCGTACGTACCCTTCGTTCAGCCCACGCCAGGCGTATCGCGCTCTCGGGCAGCAGCCGCGCCAAGCTGCGCGAGGCAAAAGCCGAACTGGAGCGTTTGCGACGGGAGGAGCCGGATAACTTCGGCGATATTCAGCTACTTGAAGCAGAAGTGGAAAAGCTCAGCGCTCGCATTCACCGGGTGCCATTCCTCGACACGTTCGACTTGAAATACAACCTGCTGGTCAAGCACCCCAAGCCTAGCTCCAAGGCGGTGATGTTCTGCCTGATGGACGTGTCAGGGTCCATGACCCAGGCGACCAAAGACATCGCCAAGCGCTTTTTTATCCTGCTCTACCTGTTCCTCAAGCGTAATTACGACAAGATCGAAGTGGTGTTCATTCGGCACCACACCAGCGCCCGCGAGGTGGATGAAGAAGAGTTTTTCTATTCCCGGGAAACCGGCGGCACCATTGTGTCCAGCGCCTTGAAACTGATGCAGGAAATCATGGCCGAGCGTTATCCCAGCAACGACTGGAATATTTATGCCGCCCAGGCCTCAGACGGAGACAACTGGAACGATGATTCGCCCCTCTGCCGGGAGATTCTCACCAAGCAGATCATGCCTCATGTGCAGTACTACACCTATGTGGAGATCACGCCACGGGAACATCAGGCCCTATGGTTCGAGTACGAGCGAATCGGGGATCATTTCCCGGACACGTTCGCCCAGCAACAGTTGGTGACAGCCGGGGACATCTACCCGGTGTTCCGTGAACTTTTCCAGCGCAGGCTTGTGACATGAACGCGAGAGAGCAGAAGCGTCAACCGCTGTCCGTTGGCTCGGAATGGACGTTCGAGCTTATCCAGGCCTACGACCGTGAAATTGGCCGTATCGCAGCGCGCTATGCCCTGGATACCTACCCTAACCAGATCGAAGTCATCACGGCCGAGCAGATGATGGATGCCTATGCCTCGGTGGGCATGCCTTTGGGTTACCACCACTGGTCCTATGGCAAGCATTTCCTTAGCACCGAAAAGTCCTACACCCGTGGGCAAATGGGCCTGGCCTACGAGATCGTGATCAACTCGGACCCGTGCATTGCCTACCTGATGGAGGAAAACACCATCGGTATGCAAGCGCTGGTCATTGCCCACGCTTGCTATGGCCACAACAGCTTCTTCAAAGGCAATTACCTGTTCCGCACCTGGACAGATGCCAGTTCGATCATCGACTACCTGGTGTTTGCCAAGCAGTACATCGTGCAGTGCGAAGAGCGCCATGGCATCGACGCCGTAGAGGAACTGCTGGACTCCTGCCATGCCCTGATGAACTACGGCGTGGATCGCTACAAGCGCCCCTACCCTATTTCGGCCGAAGAAGAGCGCCGCCGCCAGAAAGACCGTGAAGAACACTTGCAGCGGCAGATCAATGACCTGTGGCGAACCATTCCCAAAGCCATGGAAAAGATCAGCGATCAGGACCATTCACGGTTCCCGCCCGAGCCCCAGGAAAACATCCTGTACTTTATTGAAAAGCATGCGCCATTGCTGGAGGGCTGGCAGCGTGAGGTGGTAAGAATTGTGCGCAAGATCGCCCAGTATTTCTATCCCCAGCGGCAAACCCAGGTGATGAACGAAGGCTGGGCAACGTTCTGGCATTACACGCTCATGAACGACCTGTATGACGAAGGGCTGGTGACCGACGGGTTCATGATGGAGTTTCTGCAATCCCACACCAGCGTTGTATTCCAGCCGGGCTACGATAGCCCGTACTACAGCGGCATCAACCCCTATGCGCTGGGCTTTGCCATGTACCGGGACATCCGCCGTATCTGCGAAAACCCAGATGAGGAAGATCGGCGCTGGTTCCCGGAAATAGCCGGCAGCGACTGGCTTTCGACGGTCAAATTTGCCATGAGCAGCTTCAAGGACGAGAGCTTCATCCTGCAGTACCTGTCGCCCAAGGTTATCCGTGACCTCAAGCTGTTCAGCATTCTGGATGATGACCAGCGCGATGACCTGATGGTCCCAGCCATTCACGACGATGACGGCTATCGGTTGATCCGCGAAACCCTGGCGGCTCAATACAACCTGGGCAACCGAGAGCCTAACGTGCAGATCTACAGTATCGATCGCCGCGGCGACCGATCCCTTACGCTTCGCCACCAGCAGCACGACCGTAAACCCCTTGGGGAGTCTACCGAAGAAGTGCTCAAGCACCTTCACCGGCTGTGGGGTTTCGACGTGCACCTGGAAACCGTGCAAGGCGACCGTATCGTGAAAACCCATCACGTACCGCCACGCACCGACCACAACGACGGTGACTATGGCCGCCTGGACATGGCCGTGGTTCACCTCTGAGCTGATCCTTCTGCGCCGTGGGTATATCCTGTGGCGCTGAAGGAGAACACCATGAAAATGTATAAGGTTGGCGGTGCCGTCCGCGACCAGTTGCTAGGCCTGCCTGTTACGGATGTGGATTGGGTGGTGGTCGGTGCCAGTGCTCAAGACATGCTTGACCTGGGCTACCGCCCAGTAGGTGCAGACTTTCCCGTATTTATTCACCCTACCACCGGGGCGGAGTACGCCCTGGCCCGCACCGAACGCAAGAGTGGCCGCGGCTACGGTGGCTTTGTGTTCCATGCCAGCCCGGAGGTCACCCTTGAAGAAGACCTGTTACGCCGTGACCTGACCATCAATGCCATGGCCGAAGACGACGACGGCCACATCATAGACCCTTACAGCGGCCAGGCTGACCTGAACGGTCGCTGGTTACGTCATGTAGCCCCCGCCTTCGCTGAAGATCCTTTGCGTGTGCTTCGCGTGGCGCGGTTCGCCGCGCGCTATGCCCCGCTGGGTTTTCGTATTGCCCCTCAAACTCTTGAGCTGATGCACACCCTGAGCGCCTCTGGAGAACTGCAAGCGCTGACGCCGGAGCGCAGCTGGAAAGAAATTTCGCGAGCACTGATGGAGCCTACGCCGCGCGTTTTCTTCGAGGTATTGACGGCCTGCGGGGCCCAAGACGTGCTTTTCCCGGAACTGGAGACGGTAAGCAACTTGAACCTGAGCAGCCTTCAGCTCGCCGCCCAAACGGACCAACCCCTTACCGTGCGCTGGGCCAGCCTGCTCTTGGGCTTGGGGGAACCGGCCGTGCTCGCCCTTAGCCAGCGGTTCAAGGTGCCAAGGGAGTGCCAGGAGCTGGCTCAACTCAGCGACCGCTACGCAGGCCAGGCTTGCCAGGGCGTCGCGCTCGGACCGCAACCCCTGCTGGATATGCTGCAGGCGTTCGATGTGTACCGGCGCCCACAACGGTTCGAGGAGTTCGTGCAGGTGTGTGCACTGGCCCTGCGTGCTCAAGGCCAGCAGCCGGACCCGCTGGCCACCCAACTGCAGGACCTGGCAGCCGCCGTGCGGGGTGTGGCGGTGAAGCCGCTGATCGAGGCAGGTTTTTCAGGCCCAGCCTTGGGCGAGGCATTGAAGCAGGCGCGCCTGCACGCCGTGATCGACTATTGCAGGGGGGGTGCTCAGCCTTGACCCTTGGGTTGCCAGTGGAAAGGCACTGGCTCAAGGCGCTGGTCAATGGCTGCGTTTTCCCACAGGCTGCCAAAGCTACGCCCCTCGCCGGGGTGTAGCGTGTCCGGGGCCAGCAACGCCAACGGCCATAGCACAAAGGCGTTGCGCAGAATCTCGGCACGCGGCAGCACCAGGCCATCAAAATTGCCTACTTGCTCGCCATACATCAACACGTCGATATCGAGCGGTAGCCCCTTGCGGTCGGGGGCATAGCGGCCGTTGTCCGCTTCGATAAACTTGAGCTTGCGGTCCAGCGCCATCAGCGGCAAGTCGGTAAGGCCGGTTACCACCAGGTTGATGAAAGGATCGCTCTTGATCCCCACGGCTTCGCTTTCGAAGGCCGGTGAAAGGCGCATATCTTCCAGCATGCAAGCCAGGGCATCCAGGCCCGCGTGCAAGTGTGTATGGCGGTCGATATTGCTACCGAGCCCCAGGTAGACACGGGTCAGCGGCATCCGCGCTCGATCTCCACGCCTACGCCCTTGGCCGCGGGAACGGCACCCGGCTTGGTGACCCGTACACGCAACCAGGTGATGGAAAAATCACGCATAAGGGTCGCTGCCAGGCGCTCTGCGAAGGTTTCCACCAACTCGAAACGGGCGGTTTCAGCAAAGGTTTGTACCGCTTCGGACACCTTGGCGTAGTCCAGCGCCTGGGTGAGGTCATCGTTGGCGGCGGGCAAACGGTTGTCCCAGCCAAAACTGAAGTCCAGCCGCAGGCATTGGCGAATCTCACGTTCCCAATCATAGGCGCCGATGACCGTATCGACCTCCAGCCCTTCGATGAACACGATGTCCACGTACCTCTCCTGTAACGACAAAGGCGCGTTGCGCCGTTAGAATCCGAACGTCCACGCTCGGAAGGGTTAGCATGTCCTGGTTACTGGCCGCCTTGGCCTACCTGCTTGGCTCCGTGTCCTTCGCCATCCTGCTCAGCCGCCAGGCCGGCATGCCGGACCCCCGTGCCAGCGGTTCGGGCAACGCAGGCGCCACTAACATGTTACGGGTGGCAGGGCGCAAGCTGGCCATACTGACCTTGTTAGGCGACCTTCTCAAGGGCGTAGCCCCTGTACTGCTGGCCAAGGCTCTGGGGCTGGGCTTGCAGGCCCAGGCCTGGGTCGGCTTGTGTGCGGTGATTGGCCATCTGTTTCCGCTGTATTTCAATTTCCGCGGCGGCAAGGGCGTTGCGACTGCAGCCGGTGTGCTTCTAGGCCTGTATCCGCCTGCTCTGGCCCTGGCCGTAGGCCTGTGGCTACTAACCTTCGCACTCAGCCGTACCGCTTCGCTGGCGGCCCTCACGGCCATTCCACTTACGTTGCCCTTGCTGGCCTGGAAAGCACCCCAGGCGCTGCTGCCCATGGCGGTGCTCACATTGCTGGTTGTATGGCGCCACCGGGCCAACCTGCGTGCCCTTCTTGGTGGGCACGAACGGCATTTTTAAATCGGCGGCAATTGCTCCATGGGCCAGCGCGCATGAACGTGTATACCCAGTTGCTCGTGCTGACCAGCCAGTAGCCGCTGGCAACCGGCATAGGCAATCATCGCTCCATTGTCCGTACAGAAACGGGGCCGTGCGTAGAACACCCCACCGCCCAGCTGCGCCGTAAGCGCTTCGAGCGACGTGCGCAACGCCTGGTTCGCGCTTACCCCACCGGCAATCACCAACTGATTGAGGCCGGTTTGCTTCAACGCCCGCTTGCACTTGATGGCCAGCGTATCCACGACTGCTTGCTGGAAGGCCAATGCGATGTCACAACGGGTCTGCTCGCTGTCATCACCTGCGGCCTTGCACTGCTGCCAGGTGTTGAGGGTAAAGGTTTTCAGGCCGCTGAAGCTCAAGTCCAGGCCGGGGCGGTCTGTCATTGGCCGCGGGAACGTGAAGCGACCAACGGTGCCCTGCTCGGCCAAGCGTGCGATTTCCGGTCCGCCTGGGTACGGCAGGCCCATCAGCTTGGCGGTTTTATCGAAGGCTTCGCCGGCCGCGTCGTCCAGGCTTTCACCTAGCAGTTCGTAGCGGCCGATGCCGTCGACTCGCACCAGTTGGGTGTGCCCACCCGACACCAGCAAGGCCACAAAGGGAAACGCAGGCGGGTTGTCTTCCAACATGGGGGCCAACAGGTGACCTTCCATGTGGTGCACGCCCAGCGCAGGAATGCCCCAGGCAAACGCCATGGCTTGAGCGCAGGAGGCGCCGACCAGCAACGCGCCTACCAGGCCAGGGCCTGCGGTGTAGGCGATGGCGTCGATATCGCGGGAAGTACGACCGGCCTGGCCCAGTACTTCCCGGATCAGGGGCAGCATGCGCTTGACGTGATCGCGTGAGGCGAGTTCAGGTACTACACCGCCATAGACGCGGTGCAGATCGATCTGGCTGAATAGCGCGTCGCCGAGCAGGCCATGCTCGCTGTGGTACAGCGCAACGCCCGTTTCATCGCAGGATGTTTCCAGTCCCAGTACTAGCATGGGTATCAATAGCCTTTGCCGAGGCGGTAACGAAGGCGCGCATCATAGTCGTGGCCCGCGGCGCCGACCAGCGGTTTTCGATCAGAGGCTTTGCATTCCGCGCCTCCAAGGGGTAACATCCGCAACCCTTGAAAACCGACGTATTCCACCGCGCTTTATGCAGGGGTACGTTGCCCCGGTAATGAATTAAGGTAGCCCTGGATGCCAGCCGTCAAAGTTAAAGAGAACGAACCCTTCGACGTAGCTCTGCGTCGTTTCAAGCGCTCCTGCGAAAAAGCCGGTGTACTGGCTGAAGTTCGTAGCCGCGAGTTTTACGAAAAGCCGACTTCCGAGCGCAAGCGCAAGGCTGCAGCCGCAGTCAAGCGTCATGCCAAGAAAGTCCAGCGCGAACAGCGCCGCGCCGTTCGCCTGTACTAATAGGCGTTCGCTGCAAGCATTTGTCTGGCCCGGCCTTTAAACGCCGGGCTGTTGGCAATTGTGTATCAGGTCATTCCGGCGGGCGGCCTTGTGCTGCCAACCGCGATCCAAACGCTTTACTCTCCCCGCTTGGTTACACGCCGCTCGCTGCGTAGTGCACTGCCTAGGTGCCAAACATCTTGTCCCCTCCACACCTTAGCCTGAGGGCATGGAATGGCCGGGCTTATCCCGCAAGGCTTCATTGACGACCTGCTGAACCGCACCGACATCCTGGATGTGGTAAGCGCACGCGTTCAATTGAAAAAAGCCGGCAAGAATTTTACCGCCTGCTGCCCGTTCCACAAGGAAAAGACGCCTTCCTTCAGCGTCAGCCCTGACAAGCAGTTCTATTACTGCTTTGGTTGCGGTGCAGGGGGCAATGCCCTCGGTTTCGTGATGGACCACGACAACCTGGATTTCGTCCAAGCGGTCGAGGACCTGGCCAAGGCCGCAGGCATGGAAGTGCCACGCGAGGAGTCTCGGCGCGGGAGCAAACCTCGCCAGCCAACGGATTCTCCGCTGTACCCATTGCTGGCAGCGGCAGCGGATTTCTACCGCCAGGCCCTTCGGCAAAGCCCCGCGCGCAAAAGCGCCGTGGAGTACCTGAAAGGCCGGGGGCTTACCGGTGAAATCGCACGGGATTTCGGCCTGGGCTTTGCCCCACCGGGCTGGGACAACCTGCTCAAGCACTTGGGTAGCGATACGCTGCAGCAGCGGGCGATGATCGATGCAGGTTTGTTGATCGAAAATGCCGAAACCGGCAAACGGTATGACCGTTTCCGCGATCGCGTGATGTTTCCCATACGCGACAGCCGTGGGCGGACCATTGCTTTCGGCGGGCGCGTGCTAGGCGACGACAAGCCCAAATACCTGAACTCTCCGGAAACACCGGTGTTTCATAAGGGGCAGGAGCTGTACGGGCTGTTCGAAGCGCGCAAGTACAATCGCAACCTCGATGAAGTGATCGTGGTCGAAGGCTACATGGACGTGATTGCGTTAGCCCAGCAAGGTTTGCGCAATGGCGTTGCGACCTTGGGCACGGCAACCAGTGAAGAGCACATCAAGCGGCTGTTTCGCATTGTGCCCAGCATCCTGTTCTGCTTTGACGGCGATCAGGCAGGCCGTAATGCAGCCTGGCGCGCCTTGGAAGCCGCGTTGCCCAGCTTGCAGGATGGCCGCAAGGCACGCTTTCTGTTCCTGCCCGAAGGGGAAGACCCAGACACGCTGATTCGTGCCGAGGGCCTGGATGCCTTCAAGGCGCGTATTGCGCAGCACGCACAACCGCTAGCGGATTATTTCTTTCAGCAGTTGTCCGAAGAAGCGGACCCGCGCTCGCTGGAAGGCAAGGCCCACATGGCAACCCTGGCGGCGCCTTTGATTGACCAGGTGCCTGGGGCCAACCTCAAAGCGCTGATGCGCGCCCGGCTCAGCGAAATCACCGGCTTGAGCAGTGAGGCCATGAGCCGGCTGGCACCGGCGCAACGGGAAGCGCCACCGGTCATGGACGCCAGTGCGCACGGGAGCTTCGAGGCTTCGGAAGCCTATATGCCAGCGTACCTGGAAGCACCAGCGTACGAGCCGGAACAGGCCTGGACGCCGCGTAAGCAGGGCAACGGGTACAGCGGTAAAAAACGCGACGGCAAGTGGGACCGCACCGGCCAGCGCGCAGATTTTGTGCCCAAAGGGCCGAGAATACCGGCCGCGGTGGAACCACCTACGCTCAGCGCACTACGAACGTTACTGCACCACCCGGAACTGGCGACGAAAGTTGAAGTTGCCAGCCAATTGGCCGATGAAGATCAGAAGCATGCTCAATTGCTGGTCGCGTTGCTCGAGGCGCTACAGAAAAACCCTCGGCTACGTGCTCTGCAATTGATTGCCCGGTGGCACGGGACTGACCAGGGGCGCCTGTTACGGGCCTTGGCAGAGAAAGAATGGTTGATTGACGCCGACAACCTTGAACAACAGTTTTTCGACACCATTTCCAGGCTGTCAGCCCGCCAACGTGAGCGCAGCCTGGAACTGTTGCTTCGAAAGGCCCGGCAAGGCGACTTGAACGCAGAGGAAAAAAACCTGCTGCGCGAACTGCTTAGCCAAAACGCAAACGCACAAAACCCGACCTCAACTGGCGCGTGAGGTCCTAGCTCGGGTATAATCCTCGGCTTGTTTTTTGCCCGCCAAGACCTTCAGTGGATAGGGTGTTATGTCCGGAAAAGCGCAACAGCAATCTCGTATCAAAGAGTTGATCACCCGTGGTCGTGAGCAGGGTTACCTGACTTATGCCGAGGTCAACGACCACCTGCCTGAGGATATTTCAGATCCGGAGCAGGTGGAAGACATCATCCGCATGATTAACGACATGGGGATCAACGTATTCGAGACTGCTCCGGATGCGGACGCTCTCCTGTTGGCCGAAGCCGACACGGACGAAGCCGCAGCCGAAGAAGCCGCCGCTGCGCTGGCCGCCGTCGAGACCGACATTGGCCGCACCACGGACCCAGTGCGCATGTACATGCGTGAAATGGGTACTGTAGAGCTGCTGACCCGCGAAGGCGAAATCGAAATCGCCAAGCGTATCGAAGAAGGCATTCGTGAAGTCATGGGGGCTATCTCCCACTTCCCGGGTACCGTCGAATATATCCTTAGCGAGTACGAACGCGTCACCACCGAAGGTGGCCGCCTGTCGGACGTGCTTAGCGGTTACATCGACCCTGACGACGCCATCGCCAGCCCCTCGGACATGCCGCCGCCTGTCGACCCCAAAGCCGCTCCCGCGGCCGAGAAGGATGACGACGAGGACGACGACGCCAGCGATTCGGAAGAAGACGAAGTCGAAAGCGGTCCGGACCCGGTCATTGCCCAGCAACGCTTCGGCGCTGTTGCCGAGCAGCTGGCGGTCACCCGCAAGGTACTGAAGAAGCACGGCCGTGCCAGCAAGGAGGCTGTTGTCGAAATGCTGCAGCTGGCCGAGCTGTTCATGCCGATCAAGCTGGTACCCAAGCAATTCGAAGTGCTGGTCGAGGTGGTGCGTGGTGCACTGGACCGCGTGCGTGCGCAAGAGCGCGCCATCATGCAATTGTGCGTGCGTGATGCTCGCATGCCCCGTGCAGACTTCCTGCGCCTGTTCCCTACCAACGAAGTGGACCAGGGCTGGGCAGCCTTCCTGGCCCGTGGCAAGGCGAAATACGCTGAAGCCATCGGCCGTGTGCAGGCTGAGGTAGAGCGTTGCCAGCAGAAGCTGATCGACCTTGAAGCCGAAACCGGCCTCACCGTCGCTGAAATCAAGGACATCAACCGTCGCATGTCCATCGGCGAAGCCAAGGCTCGCCGCGCCAAGAAAGAAATGGTCGAGGCGAACCTGCGTCTGGTGATCTCCATCGCCAAAAAGTACACCAACCGTGGCTTGCAGTTCCTGGACCTTATCCAGGAGGGCAACATTGGTCTGATGAAGGCGGTGGATAAGTTCGAATACCGTCGTGGCTACAAGTTCTCCACGTACGCCACCTGGTGGATTCGCCAGGCGATCACTCGCTCCATTGCCGACCAGGCACGCACCATCCGTATTCCGGTGCACATGATCGAGACGATCAACAAGCTCAACCGCATTTCCCGCCAGATGCTGCAGGAAATGGGTCGTGAACCGACGCCGGAAGAGCTGGGCGAACGCATGGAAATGCCTGAGGATAAAATCCGTAAGGTATTGAAGATCGCCAAAGAGCCGATCTCCATGGAAACGCCGATTGGTGACGACGAAGACTCCCACTTGGGCGACTTCATCGAGGACTCCACCATGCAGTCCCCGATCGACGTGGCTACGGTAGAAAGCCTGAAGGAAGCGACCCGCGAAGTCCTGTCCGGCCTTACTGCACGCGAAGCCAAAGTGCTGCGCATGCGTTTCGGCATCGACATGAACACAGACCACACCCTTGAGGAAGTGGGCAAGCAGTTCGACGTGACCCGCGAGCGTATCCGCCAGATCGAAGCCAAGGCCCTGCGCAAGCTGCGCCACCCTACCCGTAGCGAGCACCTGCGCTCGTTCCTGGACGAGTGATGCGCTGCTGAGTGTGTAACGCGCTTTACAAGAAACCCCGGGCCCTGCCTGGGGTTTTCTGTTTTGGGCACGCCGTACTGCCCTACCCCTCTGCTGCCTGTGGTTTAGACACATGCAGATGCCAACGAATGGCTATTTCGGATGGCACCCAACCAAAACCCTCGTTATAATCGCGGCTCTCTAAAGGGCCTATAGCTCAGTTGGTTAGAGCAGAGGACTCATAATCCTTTGGTCCACGGTTCGAGTCCGTGTGGGCCCACCAACTTCAAAGCCGCGCGTTGCGCGGCTTTTGCGTTTCTGGTGGGAGCACCTCAGGTACTGTCCTATGGGCCGATGGTAAAAAAGCGGTACAGCGGTGGTGCGTCAGCAGATCTTTGGAGGCCTCTCAGGTGGCAATACCAGTGACATCACCCATGCACAGCCACTGCTCGCTGGCGCTCATGTGCCGACTCAATATGGCCGCTCCCGCAAACGTTGCACGCGGCTGCTTGCAGATAAAGGCTACGATCACGAAGCGCTGCGCCAGCACCGCTACCCCTACCGCTATGGCATGCCACCAGCCTCAATAAAGGCATAGAGGATTTTCTTGATTTTCGTGACTCCTTACATAAAGGTAAGGAACACAATTTTCAGCAGGAAAGCCCCATGACCACTGCAACGTTAACGTCTGAAGGCCAAGTCACCATTCCGGCCCGGATTCGCGCATCCCTTGGCACAGGGGCTGGTGATCGGATTGAATCCGTGGCGCCAGAGCGCGGGAAGTTTGCTATCAAGCCATCCAATCATCCTGTTCAAGCTCTCAAAGGCAGGATTCGCAAGCCGATGAAGCCCGTAAGCATTGATGATATAAACGCAACAATCGCTTCTCAAGGAGCCGCAGCGGTGAGCGGTGAGCGGTGAGCGGTGAAGCTTTTGGTGAAATCTTGTACGGCAATATGAAGCGATGAATACTATTCAAATCGGCCTGGCCAGTGGTGTTGTATTAGGGCTTTTAATTACTGTATGTTGCGCAATAGCATTTATTGCACACAAATACATTGAAACCATAGAGGCACGCTTATCAAACTGCCCTTACTTGAATGACACCAAAAAATCTGGGGCCACGCGGGTTTGTTAGGAAAAATCATGCGAGGAGGGATAATCGCCACCATTCTGATGATGCCCAACATTCATGCGAAACGCGGGTTGATTGATAGCGCCGAGGTAGGAAACCTTCCTCTTTTTTATAAAAAACTTTTAATAACACCCATCATCGCAGGCTCTTTATTAATTTTCTGCCTTATTCTTCTTCGTATAGCAGCACACTTTCTTAATTAATATTCATTGGAAACTAGCGACTGCAGTAACCAAATGCTCCCCTGGCAGGTGAAGATAGGCACTACCGCCCACCCCCACCCGCCAACCAACAATCAAGCAGCCACAGCGTCATCCGTTGCCGTCGCAGTACCCAGCAGCGTCAGGGCCGTGGCTTCGGTAGTGCCCACACGCCCGTAGTTGATGCCGCCGTACGCTTCGAGCGCGCCAACATGGTCGCCACTCAGCGCCACCTGGAAAAACCGCCCTTGAGCATCACCTTCCAGGTCTCGCACGTAGGTGCGGTCTGTGGAGGCATTGTAGTGAATGTTCAGGGTGCCATCGTACCCATTGCCGCTTCCGCTAAAACCTAGGGCTCTGACGTCTAGACTGTCTGAGCCTGTGCTGAAGTCGCTGATCAGGTCGGTATGGTTTTCATTGGCTGTGCGGTAGCTGTCTTCTACCCGTTCAAAAACAAAATGGTCGCTCCCACTGCCACCGCTGAGGCGATCAGCCCCAATCCCCCCTACGATCACGTCGGCATTTGGGCCTCCACGCACCACGTCATCGCCCGCCAAGGCGTAGAGCTGCTCCCTGCCTGCACCGCCCTCCAACAGGTCGTTACCTGTAGTCCCGGTCACGCGGGAATCGTAGTTGTTATACGAGGAGGTGATGCGGTCCCCTTCCAGTGGCTTGAACTGCAGGGCATTGGACGCCAGGTCCTGCTGGTGATCGCCCTTGAACGCAATCTGGAAAAAGTGACCCTGGCTGTCTGCTTCCTTGGAGGTGAGGCGGGTGACATCCCGGGCACTGTCGTAGGTCAGTGCCAGGGTGGTGCCATAGCCATCACCTAGCCCGGTGAAGTTCAGCGCGGTGAGGTCAACCTGATCATGCTCTGCTCCGTTAAAGTCCTGGATCAGATCGCGGCTGAGGTCATGGCCGGTGGCGTCAACCTGACTGTCCGTGAGCTGGGTATACACGAAGGTGTCCGCGCCCGCCCCGCCATATAGCCGGTCGGCCCCGGCGCCGCCAATCAAACGGTCGTCGCTGCCCAGGCCGGCAAGCACATCCCTGCCGTCGCCGCCAACCAGGGTGTCACGCCCGTGGGTGGTGCCGCGCAGGTCATCATCGCCGGAGGAGCCCTTGACCAAAGGCAGGAAGTTGTCGTTCGTTAAGCGGCCGCGATAGTCGCCGTCCAGGGCCAGTTGGAACCGCTGGCCTTGGGCGTTGGCATCAAGGCTGGACAGGTAGGTAAGCCCAGCGTCGGCATCATAGCTGAGCGCCAGTGTGCCCTTGTGCCCATTGCCCAGCCCTTTGAAGCCCAGCGCGGTCACATCGAGGGTGTCCTGATTGACGTTGAACCCATTGATCGTGTCCGCAAAACTGCCCGTGGCGGTGGCGAAGCTATCCGTCAGCTGGGTGAAGCGGAAGGTGTCATGGCCTTGGTAGCCGAACATCAGGTCTGCGCCCGCGCCACCGATCAAGGTATCGTCCCCCCTGCCGCCGATCAGCGTATCGCTGCCAGCGCCGCCGTACATCAACGTGTCATAGGTCGCCTGGTAATGGCTGATGGTGTCGTTGCCAGCGGTGCCGTACGTGGTCATCACCGCCGTGTTATTGACCTCGACCGAGCCCGCGCCCACCAGTTTGGCCTCGCCTTGTGGCATGCCGCCGATGAAGTTGCCTTCTATAAGGCTGGTGTTGGAACTGCCCTGCTCTTCTACACCGTAGGTGGGCATGCCCACCTCGCTTAGAATCTGGTCACCCAGGGTATTACCCAGCACCTGCGTACCAGTGCTGTCTTTGATCAGGATTTCCGGGGCCGCCTTGAAATACTGAGCGTTACTGGCAATCTCGCTGCCCAGTATCTGGGTGCCTTGAGCGTTCTGAACCACAATGCCTGAGGAGCCGTTGTCCGATACCCAAACGTGGTCGAGCACAGCGCCCTGGGCGCTATCGATCAATACACCCGGGCCGCCGTTGCTGTTGCTATTACCGGATTCCACAGTGGCCGTCCGCCCCTGGGCATCGCCCCGCAGAATCAGGCCTGTCCCGTTGTTGTTGTAAGTGTGTACATCCAGCAGAGTGAGCGGCCCTGTCAGGTCCAGGCCGTCGTTGCCGTTGTCGCTGGCCGTAACGTCGCTGAAGGTACTGTTGACCAGGCCCTCGGCCAGAAGGCCGGTGCCACTGAAGCCCGCACTGGAGTTGGTCAGCAGCACCTGGCTGCCTTGGGCCCGAAAGTCCATCGCCGCGCCCGTGACGCTGCTCGCATACAGCTGGTTGAGGGTGACGTTTACGTTGTCACCCACGGACACCGCGCTCACCTCGCCATCGTAGGGGGTATAGCCCTCGATATAGAGGTGGTTGATACGCGTATCCGTGCCTTCGATGCGCACAATGCCATCGATGTCGCCTTTAGAGGCGTCCGGGTCCAGCTGAATCAGGGGAATCGCGCCCGACTTTTCACCCCCTTCAAGCGTCACATTGTCTTTAAGCACCAGCACAGTACCTGGGCTTTGGGTGCTGACCCTGTACGTCCCAGTAGGGATATACACGGTGCCGCCGCCTGCTGCCGCAGCCGCATCGATGGCGGCCTGAATGGCCTGGGTGTCGTCCGTACGCGAATTGCCTACCGCGCCGTAATCTTTCACGTTGAAGAGGGTAGCCATTACATTATTCCTGGTGCCTGACTGGGGGGATAACGCTGCGTAATCGACCCCAGGATAGACCACTTAGCTCCCCAGGCTTAAGGCGCACAACCCCGTGCAAGGCGAACAGGGTGATGCTGCTGATGGTGCCAGAGCTTGGTCTTCCACCCTCCCCCCTGAGATTGGACAATGAGCCGAATAACCTTCACTATTCGGCTCATATCATGAGCCGAATAGAGTGGCTAATCGGCTCACGTGTGAGCAATGGTGATGACCTCTTTCCACTGGATCTGGCAGCAGCCCGAATGGCCGCGTTTCAATTGGCAACTTGAACAGCTGGCCCCGCTACTGCGTGCCTGCACGCATGCACAGGGATTATTGCTGGGCAGGCTTGGCGCTGTTGGCCAGGATACGGAAGCCCGCAGTAACCTGGATGCCATGCTGCAAAACATCATTACGTCCTCGGCCATTGAAGATGAGCCACTGAATGTAGAGTCCGTGCGCTCATCGCTCGCCAGGCGGTTGGGCCTGGCCGAAGAAAGCCGCACTACCCCCCGCTCAGAGGGGCTGGCGGAGCTGCTTATGGATGCCACGCGCCAATGTCAGTCGCGCCTCTCGCTAGAGCGTTTATTGAGCTGGCACCAATGGTTGTTCCCGCCGGTTGAGGGCTTGCTGGCTTACCCGTTACGGGTGGGTGAACTGCGAGGTGAAGCGCCTATGCAGGTGGTCTCTGGCCGGATTGATCGACCCACCGTCCACTTTCAGGCCCCGCCTCGCGAAGGGCTGGACCAGCAACTGGCCGCCTTCCTGGCCTGGTTCGATACCAGCCGTAACGATGCCTCCCTGGACCCTTTGCTGCGAGCAGGTATTGCCCATTTCTGGTTCGTTACCCTGCACCCCTTTGACGATGGCAATGGCCGCCTTACGCGGGTTATTACCGACATGGCTCTAGCCCAAGGCGAACCCCGGGCCATACGCTTTTATGCCATGTCAGCAAGCATCCTTGACGACCGTGCAGGCTACTACCGCATCCTTGAGGCCAGCCAGAAAGGCAGCCTTGATATCACCGCTTGGCTCCAGTGGTTCCTGAGCACGCTGCTCAAGAGCCTGGAACAGGCCTTGGCACGCATTGATCGGGTATTGGCCAAGGCGCGGTTCTGGCAAGCGCACCGCGACCAAGCCTTGTCCATTGAACAAGTTAAAGTGCTGAATCGCTTGCTGGACGGCGGCGAGCGTGGTTTTGAGAACGGCCTCAGTGCCGCTCAATACCAAGCCGTTGCCAAGGTCTCCAAGGCCACTGCAACGCGGCACTTGAGCGACCTTCTGGAGCGGGGCTGCATTGCTCGTTTGCCTGGGGGCGGGCGTAGCACCCGATATCAGATCGTTGCGGCCGAGCCATTGCAGTAGAGGCCTTAACCTCTCTAAACCCTCACCTGCAAACCGGCGACGCACTCAAGCAGGCGCGTCGCCGTCTACATCAGGCTTCGTGCACTGCGCTTGTCCCAAGCAAGGACAAGATGCCGTCCACCCCAGCCGCCCCATCAGCCAGCTTGAAGGTGGTGGCACCCGCACCAGCGCCGCTAAGGGTTACGCCACTCTTGAGGTGAGGCATCCCCGGCCGAAGGTGAAGCAACCGTACTACCCATCCCGTCGGTTTTGCTGCGCCTCAGATTACAGCGTCACGGTGTACGCGTTTACGTACTCAAAGGGTCGATCAGTTCAGGCCCCTGGTTCTTCACGTTACCCACAGCCTTGCCTACTGCGTACCACTCAAAATCAGCAACCGGTCGGCTTTGCTGCTGGATGACCTCCAGGGCCGTTTCCACCTCCAGGCCAGGCTCAAGCCAGGCCCTTGCGGCTTCAGGGTTTAGCACCACGGGTCGTCGATCGTGAATGTCCACCATGCCCGCATCGCTGGCGTCTGTGATGATCACAAAGCCGTCTTCATCGTGGGGCTCCAGCCCTGGGTGCACCTGTGCCAGGCCGGCGAAGAACATCGGGGCTTGGGTCTTGAGCCGAATGCAGTACGGCTGCTTTTTCTTGGGGTCGTCAGAATCCTTGACCCACTCGAACCAATTATCAGCCGGCACCAGAACGCGGCCCTGCGGCCAAAGCGGCTTGAAGAACTTTCCGGTGGCTACTGTCTCGATTCGGGCGTTGATAGGGGCCGGCCGCTTGCCTTTGGCCCAGAACGGGCTCCAGCCCCATTTCACCGCTTCAAGATGAATACCTTCGGCACTGGCGCGGATCACCGGGCACTTGGTGGTAGGGGCCACGTTGTAGCGGTTCACCGGCTCGGGCGGTACGTAGTCGATCACCAACTGGTGAGCGCCCAGCTCGCGCAGGTAGTGGTCCATGGATTTGTACACGGAATAGCGGCCACACATGGGTTCACCTGTCTTGGGGTTGTTGCCCGTCAAGCCATTATTGTAACGGCCTAGAGACCGCTCCATGGCCGGGTCGACATTTTTTCGCCGCTAATGGAACCCATGCGCAAAAACGACCACTTAGCTCCCAAAGAGGGGGAGTTCCAATGGGCGTAGGTGCGATTAGCAATTTTGCTATGCAGGCGAAAAGCGCGGCAAGCCAAGCCGTAGACAAAATTTTTGTACCCAGGCTCAAAGTCGCGCTCAATAAAGCGTCGCTCAAAATATTGGAAGAGGCTAGTAAAGCCGGGGACGCGATCGCCGCAAACATCATCAAAAGCATTAAAAGCGGAGAGCTGTTCCAGCATATTTCCGAGCATTTCAAGGCAAGTGACCTCGCCTATGACACCCCCCCCATTCCTGGGCGGGACTCGGACAATCAGAAAATTGATCATAAACCGATAGTACAGTTCGAGAAGCAAGGCGAAGGCGTGAACTTGGCGGGTATCTACATGCAGGGTAAAAACCCAGGCGAAAAACCACAGGCCTGGACCCCTTCCTCTCAAGCCGGCACTCCCCCGCCCCCGTCGCCCTCAACTACTCCTCAGGGCCAACCTGGTCCGGATACGTCGCAGCTACCTCATCGCCCACCTCCGGGCGCAGGTTTGAATTCGATGTTTCAGAGGCTGAGCCAGCAGCAGCCTTCGTCACAAAAAGCGCGAACACAGATGCCACCGCAGTCCAAGCCGCAGCCGCAGTCGGCCCCCAAGGATACGGCCCCTCCCTTGTCCAAAAGCGCACAAAGAGACATTGAGCCCGATATCAAACCACGCGAGGAGGTAGCCCCTGAACAGCCACGCTTGTCGGCGAAGCCAACAAAAACTGCAATACAGCATGCAGTAAAAGTAATAAGGGAAGCAATTCAAGATAGAAGGATAAGAAAACAAAAAAGAAGAACAGAAAAAGACGGAATAGCAGCGAACGGTCTTAAGCTCCATGAAGAACGTCGGATAGATACTCAAAACTTGCTCAATGAGATTCGCGCAAAACAACAAGAGTCTAATAAGAAATTTATGGAAGACACAGCAAAAAATTCTACGGGCTTTAATTACTAGCTGTAGTGATTGGCACCCATTGAAGGAGCACAGTGTTTTAAAAGGGGCGGACCACCGGGCCGTGCGTTCAGGCGCCATACCTAGAGCCTGGCGCACCCGTTCGAAAAAGGCCTTGGTGCCTCAAAGCAAGTTGGCCGTTCACACCCATGCTTCAGCGCACACGTACAAAGAGGGGGATATCTTTCATTTGCAGGCTAATGAGCCGCATTCAGAGGTATTCGGGCCGGAGGGTGTTCAGTACCTTGTAGGGCGCCGTTGAAGCGCCCAGCCTGGGTGTAAACGTCAGGCGGTCACCAGCTGCTTGTCATACTCAGTGAGGTAGTCATCGGCCAGGGTTTGCTTTTGCTTGTCATCCAGAAGCTTACCTGCGGCTTGGAAGAACTTGTGCTCTTCCTCTTTCAAATGGTGATGCACTTTTTCGGACAGCTTCTTGGCAGTGGCCAGCCAGCTTGGGCTGGACATCTCAGTGGCATCCAGCTCCTCCATCATCTCGTCCATTTCATGGTGCTCAGAGATGGCGTGGCGGCTCAGGTCTACCCCATTGTCATGGGCCATCAGAGGAATGTAGAAGCAGCGTTCTTCGGCTGTTTCGTGTGCATGCAGCTCGGCTTTCAGCCGTTGGTAGGCGTCTTTGCGTTCTGCGCTATCGCCGTGGGTCTGCAGCAGTGCTTCAGCGTAGCCCCGCTGACGGTCATGGCTGGCGCGCAAGGCTTCGAAGATGTTCATAGTGCCCCCTGGGAAATGTGCTTTGTGGAGGTTTGACAGGCGGCAACCGGCGGCGTTCTCGTTGCGTTTGATGTGGATGCGGGCGGCCAGGCGGGCGCCTGTAGCCGCCCCAATATGCCTTTAGAAACCCGCCTTCAAACGGGCGCCCGCGTAGGCTTGTGCTTCCTGAGCCTTCTCCACCACGGCAGCGGTGCCGAAGAACTCGTGGGTCACGCCGTCATATAGCTTGCGCTCCACACTAACGCCTTGGGTACGCAGTGCCTGCTCCAACTGTGCGCCATCATCACGCAACGGGTCGATTTCGGCGTTGATCAAGGTCACCGGCGGCAGGCCATGCAGGTCGGCATGCACCAGGTCCAGGCGTGGGTCTTTCAAGTCTGCCGGGCCCTTGGTGACGTTGGCCACGAACCACAACATCATGGGGCGGTTGAGGGGCTTGGCATCAGCGTATTTAAGGTAGGACTCAGTGTCCGTGCTGGTCTGAGCAACAGGGTAAACGGCTACTACACTTTTAGGTGCGGTCAGGCCTTGGTCACGCACGGCAATGGCCGTCGCCACAGCCAGGTTACCGCCAGCGCTTTCACCGGCCAGTGCCAAGCGCTTAGGGTCACCGCCGATGCTGGCGGCGTTGGTCGTGAGCCAGCGGTACGCGGCTACGGCATCCTGGTGGGCTGCCGGGAATTTGTATTCTGGCGCGCGGCGGTAGTCTACCGAGACCACAATGGCATTGGCTTGCTTGGCCAAGCCACGAGCGCCCCCGTCATATACCGTACGGTCAGCGATCACCCAACCACCACCGTGGAAGTACAGCACTACGGGGAAAGGCCCAGTACCGGCCGGGGTGTAGACCGTTGCAGGCAAGTTACCTGCGGCGCCTGCAACTGTAATGTCTTTGGTGGTCACACCCGGCACCAGCGCGGTGGGGCTGCTGTCACGTTTCTGGTCGGCCAGTACGCGCTTTACACCATCAGCCACTGTAGGCTGTTTGCGCGCTTCATCTGGCGTGGTTTTTTCGATGGCCTTGGGGTCGAAGGCTGCTTGGGCATTCAGTACCTTTTGCATGTCGCTGTCTGTGCGGAACAGGCTTTTGGTAGAGCTTACGGCCAGTTCGGACAGGGTTGGCTTTTCTGGGTCACGGGCACAGCCGGCCAGTGTAGCCAAGCCAGCCGCAGCAACGGCAGCGACCAGAGCACAACGAACAAAACGAGGTGAGCGCATGGTGAATCCTCGGCAATCTGCAGGGCGCCATGGGCATGGCGGTAGGTGTGCTTCACACCCTTACCCACCTTTGGCTCAAATGAGCGAGACGGCGTTCAAGGCAGATTGCCATTGTGCGGATCAACGGTAAGGCGCCACCAGCTGATACCCGACGTTCACAGGTTCCAGACTGAAGCGTGCCTTTACGCCTTCACAAAAACTGGTACGCGGTAGAAAGGCACCTGGCCCCTGTATGTAGGCGCTTACATCATTCACGGTATCGCACGGGAGCACTACCCTGCCCGGTAGCAGGCCAGCGGCCTGGGCCGAGCGCAGGGCGCCCATAGGCATATCATCTGCCAGAATCAATGCACCAGGCGGCGATGCCTGGTCATAATAATGGGCCAATGCCTGAGCCGAGCGATCGCGCAGGTAGGGCACCATGTAGTAGTGAATGTCGTCCCGATAAGGCAGTGCTTCGGTACGCACAGGCAGCGATACGGCGCCAACGGCATACAGCACCCACATCGACAAGAGCAGCGCAGGCGAACATAACGCGCACAGGCGCAGCGCCCATGCACCCTTGCGGTTATGAGGAAGCAGCGCGTGCAGGTGTATCACGCCCAGCACGGCGGCAAAGGCGGCGCCTGGGACGAATAGCGTGAACCGCTCCATGATGTTGTAGGACGCGGCGAACACCACGTTCACCACCAGCGCCCACCACAGCAACCGCAACTGGCGGTTCTTCGGCACTATCACTAGCCCCAGCACCGACGGGCCCAGCAATGACAGACAGAGTAAGGCCACAGCTTTGCGTTCGTGCCATAGCACGTCGAAGCGCAGTAGGTTGTCTGCCCAGTGCTCTGTGTTGGCGTAGGAAGGAGCCTCCACCGTGTAACGGCGGCCTGCGTCTAGCAGGCCCAGGTCGGAATCCAGACCTGTTATCAGCCCAGGGTAGGCCGCGCAGAAGCCAATCACTGCCGTAGGCAAGGTGAGCAGCACCCAGCCCCGCTGCTCCCACAACAAGCGCAGGTACAGAGGTAGCAGCACCACAAAGGTCAAGGCATGGATGCTGGCGGCCAGACCAGTGAGCAACCCGATCAACAACAGTTTGGCGGTTTGACCTAGCCCGCTGCGGCGCTCGATGTACAGCCCGTAGGCCAGCACCACGAACACCGCGTGAAACAGGTATACCTCGGCTTTGGTGGACACCCAGAACACTGCGTGTGACAGCACGGCGACCGTCGTCGCCAGCACGGCCAGGTTGCGCGCCACACCCACGCTGCGTGCCAGCCAGTACAGGGCACCCGCCAACGGCAGCAATAGCGCAGCATTGAGCACGCTGAGCACCTGGGCGCCGAACAGTGCGTACACGCCTGTTGTAAGGCAACGGTAGAGCGGGTGCCCCCATGGCCCTGCGGCGCCATCGAAACACTGACCACTGGCCGCATCCGCAAGCAAGTTGCCGCTGTCTGCCCACAGTACGGGACCACTGGCCGCCAGAAAACTCGCACTGATAGCCATGCACAGCAACAGCAGTGGCCATGCCCCCGTCACGGGGTAAACACGTCCGTGTTTCATCTCGCGTATTTCCTGTGAGTGTGCCCTGAATCTTTAACAACAAGGCGCAGTGAAGTGAGCGCTTTAATAGGGCGGCAGTTGGCCAGCACGCGACTATAACGACAATTACTGAAATGCCACTGCAAATTATTAAATAGGGTAATACTCAGTCGTCGTGCATTTGGCGCCAAAACAAAAAATTTAGACCTGCATACACGCCTGCACAATAAGAAGTGACGCAAGAGTCGGGGTTTACTAGGATAGCGGTACGCCCCTACGCGTTTGAGCCGAGATGAACGACCAAAGCGCTTTTTCCCTCGACGGGGTAGACCGTCAACTGATCGCTGCCCTGCAGGTCAACGCACGTGAAAGCGTTGCCACCCTTGCACGCAAACTGGGTATTGCCCGCACCACCGTCACTTCGCGCCTGGCTCGCCTGGAGCGCAACGGGGTTATCGTGGGTTACGGCGTCCGCCTGGCTCAACGGGCCCTTACCGGCGGGCTACAGGCTTACGTAGGCATCACGGTGCAGCCCAAGGCAGGCCGCGAAGTACTCAAGCGCCTCGGCAATATGGCTCAAGTGCAGCAATTATGCGCTGTGAGTGGTGAATTCGATTACGTCGCCTGGCTACATACTGATTCGCCAGAGGCCTTGGACGAACTGCTGGACGAGATTGGCGCACTGGAAGGCGTAGACAAAACTACCACCTCGATCATCCTCAGCACCAAGGTAGACCGCGGTCGCGGTTAAGGCCTTTGACCTGGGCAAAGCCTCTGCCGGTCATAATCACCCATTGCATTGTCATTACGGCAGAAAAACACACAAAAAGACAACACATTGCGTCTTAATAACGTGTCTGCACCTCCCTAGAATGCTCAGCAGCTTACCTATACTGTTCTGACTGCATTCCACGAGGTGCCCATGCTCAAACCTGACCGCCACCCTGCCGGTTCTGCCAAGCCCATTACCGTGTTCGGGCCGGACTTCCCTTTCGCTTTCGATGAGTGGATTACCCACCCCGAAGGCTTGGGCAGTATCCCCGAAGGCAACCATGGCAAGGAGGTTGCCATTATCGGGGCGGGCATTTCAGGGCTGGTGGCCGCGTATGAGCTGATGAAGCTAGGCCTTCGGCCAGTGGTGTATGAGGCGTCGCGGCTGGGCGGGCGTTTACGCTCTCAACCATTCGAGGCAGCTGAGGGCATTATTGCTGAGCTGGGCGGTATGCGTTTTCCTGTGTCCTCCACTGCTTTCTACCATTACGTAGACATGCTGGGGCTGGAAACCCGGCCCTTTCCCAACCCGCTCACGTCTGCCTCAGGCAGCACGGTGATCGACCTGGAAGGGCAAACCTATTATGCAGAAAACGTGGCGGACCTCCCTGCCCTGTTCCACGAAGTGGCTGACGCCTGGGCCGATGCCTTGGAGGAACGGGCTCATTTCGGCGACATCCAGCAAGCTATCCGGGACCGCGATGTCACCAAGCTAAAAGCGCTGTGGGACACCTTGGTGCCCCTATGGGACGACCGCACCTTCTATGATTTTGTAGCCACCTCAAAGTCCTTTGCCGGGCTGACCTTCCAGCACCGTGAAGTGTTCGGGCAAGTCGGCTTCGGCACGGGCGGGTGGGACTCGGATTTTCCCAACTCCATGCTGGAAATCCTTCGGGTAGTCATGACCAACTGTGATGACCACCAGCACCTGGTGGTGGGCGGCGTTGAACAGGTGCCCCTGGGTATCTGGCGGCATGTGCCTGAACGCTGCGCTCACTGGCCAGCGGGCACCAGCTTGAGCAGCCTGCACAGCGGCGCACCCCGGTGTGGTGTGCAGAAAATAGCGCGGGCAACCAACGGTGAGTTCGCGGTCACTGACGTATGGGGCCACACCCGCACCTACCCCGCCGTATTGGCAACCTGCCAAAGCTGGCTGTTGACCACCCAGATCGAATGCGAAGAATCACTGTTCTCTCAGAAGCTGTGGATGGCCTTGGACCGCACCCGTTACATGCAGTCGTCCAAGACCTTTGTAATGGTCGACCGACCCTTCTGGAAGGACAAGGACCCAGTGACCGGCCGTGACACCATGAGCATGACCCTGACAGACCGCCTGACACGCGGCACTTACCTGTTCGACAACGGCGAGGGCAAGCCGGGGGTGATCTGCCTGTCCTACTCCTGGATGAGCGATGCCCTGAAAATGCTGCCTCACCCTGTGGAGAAGCGCGTGAAGCTGGCCTTGGACGCGCTGAAGAAAATCTACCCTACCGTGGACATCGCCGGGCACATCATCGGGGACCCTATCACCGTTTCATGGGAAGCCGACCCTCACTTCCTAGGTGCATTCAAGGGTGCCCTGCCGGGGCATTACCGCTACAACCAGCGTATGTACGCCCACTTCATGCAGCGGGACATGCCCGCTGAACAGCGCGGCATCTTCATTGCGGGCGACGACGTGTCCTGGACGCCCGCCTGGGTAGAAGGCGCTGTGCAAACGTCGCTCAACGCCGTGTGGGGGATCATGAACCACTTTGGCGGTAGCACCTCCCCCAGCAACCCAGGCCCTGGCGATGTCTTCGACACCTTGGGCCCCGTGGCCCTACCGGATTGACGCCATGCAGATAGCGCTCTACCAAGGCCCCGCGGGGCCGCACGCACCTGAGGACAACCTAGCGCGGCTGGAGGCCTGGGCTACCCAGGCCGCTCGCCAGGGTGCCGACCTGGTGGTGTTCCCGGAAATGTTCCTCAGTGGCTACAACATTGGGGCACAGGCGGCAGCCGAGCGTGCCCAGCCGGCTGACGGCGCCGGGTTCAAGCACGTTGCCACCACGGCACAACGGCTAGGCATTGCAATTGCCTATGGCTACCCGGAAGCCGGGCCTGATGGCGCCATCTACAATGCGGCCCAGTTGGTGGACAGCCAAGGGCAGCGGTTGCTGAACTACCGCAAAGCACACTTGTTCGGGGGGCTGGACCGCGCCATGTTCACGCCAGGCGATGGCCGCTTTGTAACGGCTAAACTCAACGGCTGGAACCTTGGTTTGCTGATCTGCTATGACGTGGAATTTCCAGAGGCCGTTCGCCACCTGGCATTGGCCGGTGCGGATCTTGTACTGGTGCCCACCGCCAATATGGTGGGGTTTGAGTTTGTAGCCGACGTGACTGTCAGGGCCAGAGCCTACGAGAATGGCTGTTACTTGGCCTATGCCAACTACAGTGGGCCTGAAGCCGACCTTACGTATTGTGGCCTGAGTAGCCTGAACAGGCCTGATGGTACCCAGCAGGTATTGTCAGCCACTGAAGAGGGCTTGCTGTTCAGCCTATTGACCAAAGACGCACTAGCGGCCTGCCGCCGAGCGAGCCCTTACCTGCTGGATTTGCGCCGTGACCTCTACGGTTCGCCATACCCGCAGTCAATTTAACGACACGGCTCCAAAGGTGTCACAAGGCGATGGCATTATGATGGCGCCTTGGCATTGACGGTGGTCGCACAAGTGCGGCCCCGAAAAAGGCTGAAACACCCTCAAAAGCTGGAAATTCTCTTATTTTTACCAATAAAATCAATAGCTTGTAAAAATATGCCATTACTTAACGTCAAAATGACATCAATTCGATATCGTCAAAAATAAATAACCAATAAATTCAAAGACTTAAGCATCAAGAATTGTATCATTTTGACTATCTGCGATTTTTTCATCCGAAGCGATTGACAGGCTTCGCTTAAAAACCGATATATCACCCACCGACGGGAAACGCCGCAGCGGCCTGCGCAATGCCAGGCACCTGCGAAACCCGCTCCAAACCCTCAGGCTGGCAAACAAAAATACTCATTTTTGACGTGTTTACGGGTTCGGCTTGCTGTTTGGTTTTGCCTTTATTGACTGTAACGCACTGATCAAAAAAGGCGCGTAGCGTTTTTAAAGTTTACTTGGATACAACACGAAGTTTGGGTTCGTTGAATACGACGCGCCTGGCGGTAGCTTTGCCCTAAGTCAGCAGAATTGGCTCGAAAGTTAAGCGTTAATTCACGAATAGAGTGTCTTTTCATGTCGCCATTGTCCTACAACGACCCAACGTCTATCGCGCGCCTGGCCCAGGACATGGACCAACACGGCCACGCTGTTATCGAGCAGGCGTTTTCGGCCCAAGCCTTGGCTGAACTTCGCCAGTACGTGGCGCACGAAGCCGACCGCCACTACGGGCAATACTTCGCCTACCACGGTTTGAATGCTCTGGCTGGGAGCCCGCTGGCACGGCTGGCAAAGTCGGCGGAACTGTCGGCAACCCTGGACCAACTCCACCGCTATGCCACCGGCGAAGCCGCCACCAGCCGCGAGATATTTCCCGTGCTGCGCTGTGTACAAGGCGGCAGCGGCACACGCGAATCCAACGCGTTCCACTACGACGCCACCCTGCTCACGGTACTGGTGCCCATCTTTATTCCTGAAGCAGGCGAACAGCGCGGTGATTTGGTGATGTTCCCCAACCTGCGCCCTGTGCGTTCCAGCGTTGCTACCAACGTGGTCGAAAAAGCCCTGCTGCAGAACAAGGCCAGCCGCCGCCTGATCAGCCATGGCATTGAGGCCGGTTGGCTCAAACCCAAAACGCTGCCCCTGGTGCCTGGCAACGTTTACCTGTTCTGGGGCTATCGCACCCTGCATGCCAACCAGCCGTGCAGCCCGGACGTACGCCGTGCCACCGCGCTGTTCCACTACGGTGACCCCCACGCTGGCAGCACAGCAACACGGCTGATCCTTGCGCTCAACCAGCAGCGTGCACGCCGTAGCGTCGCGCCTGCGCGCCAGCCGTGACCTGGAGCCAGCACGTGATGACCAAGCATCGATCGATGTTCCAAAACACCACCCTCAATTACGTTGGGCAGGCGTATACCCTGCTGATCGGCATTCTGATCATGCCGTTCTACCTCAACCACCTGGGTGCAGAGGTGTATGGGCTGATCGGTTTCTATACCGTGCTGCAAACCTGGCTGCAATTGCTGGATGTAGGCCTGTCGCCGTCGCTGGTTCGGCAGATCGCCCATCATCAGCAGGCTGACAAGGCCGGCAGCCATGAAAGTGGCTGGCTGCTGCGCTCGTTCGAACTGATCTTCCTGCCACTGGCGCTGCTGACCGTGTGGGGGGTGTCTGCAGGCAGCCCCTGGATCGCAGCACACTGGCTCAATGCCCAGGCACTGGATGCCGCGACCTTGGTGCAGTGCGTCACGCTGATGGGCGGGATGGTCGCCCTGCGCCTGTACGCCACCCTCTACAAAAGTGGCCTGCAGGGCTTGGAGCTGCATGGGTGGCTCAACGGCGCCAACGTAGTGATCACCACGCTGCGGTATTTCGGTGGGCTGTTCCTAGTAGCCGTGGTTTCTCAAGACGCTTTGGTGTTTTTCGAGTTCCAGCTGGTAGTGGCCGTGATCGAAACCTTGATCTTCGCCAGCAAGGCCTATACCCGGCTGCCCGCGCCACGCTGGTTCAGCGGGTTCAACTGGGCCTTGGTCAAGCCTATTGTGCCGTTCGCCGTAAGCCTGTCCTTTACGTCCGTGCTGTGGATCGTGCTTACCCAACTGGACAAGATGCTGCTGTCCGAGCGGCTGCTGCTGACCGAATACGGTTACTTCTCGCTAGTGGCCTTGATGACCACTGGCATCCTCATGCTGATCAACCCCCTGGTGCAAACCCTGCTGCCACGCATGACTGTACTGCTGGCCGAAGGGCGCTCCCAGGAACTGCACCAGTTGTACCTGGGCGCCAGCCGCTTTACCTGCACCTTGCTGTTCCCCCTGGCCAGCGTCATGGCGGTTCATGCTGGCGACCTGCTGTACGCCTGGAGCGGAGACCACGCCGCGGCTGATTGGGGCCGGCCGGTTCTGTTCTGGTATGCACTGGGCAGCGCCATCATGGCGGCCAGCACCTTCCAGTACCACCTTCAATACGCCTACGGGCACATTCGCCTGCACGTGTGGTACAGCGTGATCTCGGCCGCCATCACCGTTCCTGTCATGGTACTGGCCATCAATGCCTGCGGTGCCCAGGGCGCTGCGGCGGCCTGGTTCGTACTCCGCCTGCTGTCCTTCGCCATCTGGCCGCGGGTGGTGCACAACCACCTGGCACCCGGCCTTCACGGCGTGTGGCTCAAGGACATGCTGCGGATCAGCCTCATGACGCTGGTAGGCCTGGGCCTGGCCGAGCCGATCGTGCGCCTGATGGCCGGAGAAAATCGCCTGCTGACCATGGCAAGCCTGGCCATCTGCGGCCTTGTCACCTTGACGGTGGTCGCTGGGAGCGATCGCCTGCTGGCGGCCCGCGTCATTCTTCTGTTGAGCAAACCGAGCGTAGGACGATGAGCATTCGAACCGAACACGACATCCTGAAAACCTGGGGCGGTGCAACAGCCCCCCTGGTGAGCGTGGTGTGCCCTGCCTTCAATCAGAAGGCCTTCATCGGCGCAGCGATCGAGAGCTTCCTGGCCCAGCGCACCGACTTCCCGTTCGAGATCCTGATCAACGACGACGCTTCCACCGACGGCACCCGCCAGGTCATCGAAGCCTACGCCGTGCGCTACCCGAACCTGATTCGGCCGGTGCTGCACGACGAAAACCAGTTCCGCCAGGGCAAGCTGTTCTACCCCGCCCTGTTCAACATGGCCAAGGGGCGTTACCTGGCCTACTGCGACGGTGACGACTACTGGACCGACCCGCTGAAGCTGCAAAAGCAGGTGGACTTCCTTGAGCAGCACCCTGACTACGTGATCGCCTACCACGATGCGGTGATGGTCAACGAACAGGGTGAGCACGGGGTTCAGCTTGGTCGCACCTGGCAGCGCGATGCCACCAGCGTGGAACTGCAACAGGGCCGTCGCATTTCCACCCTCACGGCGTGCTTTCGCAACGTGCTGCATGAGCTGCCCCGCGAGCTGGAACTGGCGCCCCTGATGGACGTGTGCTGGTGGTCGATGCTCGGTGCCCATGGCAAGGGCAAGTACTTGGCCAATGTTGCACCAGGCGGCTACCGGGTGCATGGCGGCGGGATCTTCTCCATGCGCAGCGAGAAGAAAAAGCTGCACATGTCCCTGCAGACAGCGTCTTGCCTGGCCAACTACTACCACCACCGGGGCAACCAGCCGCTGTACGAATACTTCCTCACCCAAGTGTTCAGCCTGTCGCTAGCGGCGGTGTCCCCCTGGCAGAAGCTCAGCGCCTTGGCGCTGGTGTTCACGAATGTCAGCCGCAACCTGTTCCGGCGCCTCACGCTGCCCATGGGAGGCCGCTGACCATGCCACTGCCTGATGAAGCGGGTGGTGGCGTACCCACCCACACCTGCCCTACACCCCCTGCCCCTCTTACGGAAACGATTGCCAACGCCAGCGGCCTTGGCCCAGGAGCTACACCATGAACACAGTGTCTCGTACCAGCCTTGAGCCTCAGCAGGACGCCCGTATCGACGTGGCCAGCCTGCTGCGCATGCTGTTCGATCACAAGGCCTTGATCGTTTCCATGGTGGGGGTGTTCACGCTGCTGGGTGCCGGCTATGCGCTCGTGGCCACACCGGTCTACCAGGCCAATGCGATGATCCAGATAGAGCCGAAAAAGATCGGCCTGGACGCCACGCCGGTGTTCAACAGCAAGCCGACGTCTGTGTCCGAGGCCGCCACCGAGATCGAGCTGATCAAGTCCCGCGCAGTGCTGGGCCGGGTAATCACGGACCTGCACCTGGATGTGATCGCCACCCCGCGCTACCTGCCGCTGCTGGGCAAATGGTACGCCCGCCAGTTTGCGCCAGCCAAAGGCCAACTGGCCTCGGCCCCTCTGGGGCTGGACTCGTTCGCCTGGGGTGGCGAAGCCATCACCGTAGGCACCCTGGACGTACCACCGTCGCTGCTGGGCCTGCCTATGGTGCTGACAGCCGGTGACAACGGCGGCTATACCCTCAAAGACGCCAACGGCACCGAACTGCTGAGCGGCACAGTGGGTGTTGCCAGCGAAAACAATGGCGTGAGCCTGTTACTCACCCAACTCACTGCACGGCCGGGTACTGAGTTTCGTGTTGTGCGCAACCGTGAGCTAGCGACCGCACTGGACTACCAGGAGCGCCTGAAGGTCAACGAGGCCGGCAAGGACTCGGGCATTGTCTACCTGTCCATCCAGGACACCGACCCGGCCCGCGCCGTGCAACTGGTCAAGGAAGTGAGCGACCGTTATGTGCGCCAGAATGTGGAGCGCAGCTCGGCCGAAGCAGGCCAGCGGCTGGATTTCCTGCGCTCGCAGCTGCCCGTGGTACGTGCCGAGCTGGAGAAGTCCGAAGACGCCCTACACACCTTCCAATTGCGCACGCATGCCGTGGACATCGGCCAGCAGACCAGCGCGCTGCTCAGCCAGGTCGTGGCCTACGACAACCAGCTCTCGGAACTGCGCCTCAAGCGTACCGACCTGGACCGTCTCTACACCCGTCAGCACCCTCAATCCATCGCCTTGTCGCAGCAGATCGCCCAGGTTGAAGCCCAGAAAGCCAAGCTGCAGGGTGAAGTAAGCCAGTTGCCGGAAACCCAGCAAGACCTGCTGCGCTTGACCCGTGACATGCAAGTGACCACCCAGACCTACACCAACCTGCTGAACCGGGTGCAGGAGCAGGACATCATTCGTGCCGGCAACATTGGCAACGTGCGCATCATCGACAGCGCCGACGCCAACGTTGAAGAGCCGGTCAAGCCCATGCGCAAGCTGATCGTAGCCCTGGCCGCCCTGCTCGGCGCACTGGCCGCCATCTCCACCGTGTTCGTGCGCCAGGCGTTCTACCGTGGCGTGGAAAACCCCGAGAGCGTGGAGCAGTTGGGCCTGCCGGTGTATGCCTCGCTGCCACTGTCGCGCCAGCAGGAACGCCTGAATCGCGGCCAGACCCGCAAAGGCCAGGCACCGTCGCGCCTGCTGGGCGTGGTGGCGCCACGAGAAGGCACCATGGAAGCCTTGCGCAGCCTGCGTACCAGCTTGCACTTTGCCATGGCCGAAGCACACAACCCTGTGCTGATGATCACCAGCCCTACCCCAGGGGTGGGCAAGTCGTTCGTCTGCACCAACCTGGCGGTGGTGAGCGCTCAGGCCGGCAAGCGTGTGCTGCTGATCGATGCGGACATGCGCAAAGGCTACCTGCACCAGCAGTTTGGCGTGCAGCCGCGCCACGGCCTGGCAGACGCTTTGGCCGGCAAGGTGACGGTCGCAGACGTGGTGCACGATACCCCTGTGAAGCACCTGCAGATCATCTCCTGCGGTTATGCCGCGCCCAACCCCTCCGAGCTGCTGATGCATGAGCGCTTCACGCAGCTGTTGAATGAGCTGTCGCCGCACTACGACCTGGTGATTATCGACACCCCGCCTGTATTGGCTGTGACCGATGCCAGCCTGATCGGCCGCCATGCCGGCACCAGCATGATGGTCAGCCGCTTCGGCCAGAGCACCGTCCGGGAGATCGACGTGGCCCGCCGCCGCCTGCAGCAGAACGGCGTGACCCTCAAAGGCGCGATTTTCAACGGTGTAGTCCGCAAGGCCTCCACTGCTGAATACGACTGTGCCTCATACGGCTACGACTACGGCGACGCGCGCAAGTAAGCGCCACTCACCCTTCAAGGAGGACAACGGATGAACACCACCATCGCCATGATGCAGCCGTACTGGTGCCCTTACCTAGGCTACTTCCAACTGATTGCCGGTGCGGACGTGTTCGTGCTTGGGGACGACCTGCAATACGTCAAGGACGGCTGGATCAACCGCAACCGTGTGCTGTGCGCCGGCAAGCCGTGGCTGTTCAGCCTGCCCCTGGCCCGCGACGCCCATGGTCTGGCCATCAACCAGCGGCGCCTGGCCGATACGTGGGCAGGCAGCATCGACAGCCTGCTCAAGACCCTGTCGCTGCACTATGCCCGTGCGCCCCAGCGCGCCAACGTAATGCCCTTGCTCGAAGCCATGCTGCGCCACCCGGAAACCAACCTGGCGCGCTACCTGGAGCATACCCTGCGTGAAACCTGCGCCTACCTGGGTATCGACACACCCATTCTGCGTGCTTCTGAACTGGGTATCCGCGATATCACCGACAAGCAGGACCGGGTGATCAAGACCATGCACCGGCTAGGGGGCACTCGCTACGTCAACCCCATTGGTGGCCGCGAGCTGTATGAAGACACACGCTTCCGCCAGGCCGGCCTGAGCCTGCGTTTCCACCAGATGGGCCCTATCAGCTACCCCCAGCTCGGCCAGCCGTTCGTGTCTCACCTGTCGATCATCGATGTGCTGATGTTCAACCCGGTTGCGCAGGTGCGCCAATGGCTGGACCAGTACAGCCTGTTGCTGCCCATGCCGCGAAGGGAAGCCCCACAGCCCGTGGCCACCTTACATAGCCCGGCCCACGCCGCGCTTTCGCTGTCTTAGGAGGCCGCCATGGACGCCGCCGTTGCCCACCGCCTCGCTACCCAGTGCCCCGCTGCCCAGTGGTACGTGATCCAGACCAAGCCGCGCCAGGAAGCGCGTGCTGAAGCGCACTTGGTACGCCAAGGGTTCGAGTGCTACCTCCCGGTCGCCGAATACGCCGCAGGGGCATCGGTAGCACAGCTGGTGCCTACAGCCCTGTTTCCTGGCTACCTGTTCATTCGCATGCCGCGCGAGGCCAGCTGGTATCCCATCCGCTCTACACGCGGGGTGGCCCGCGTCGTGGCGTTCGGCTCCCAACCGTGCCCGGTGAGCGACGGGCTGATTGCGGGCCTGCGTCAGTGTTCAGGCAACGGGCTGGAAGCGATCTTCCTGTGCAATGACGGCGACAAGCGTGCCGT
The DNA here is from genome assembly GCF_059831485.1 of Pseudomonas sp. AB39(2026). Classification (NCBI taxonomy): domain Bacteria; kingdom Pseudomonadati; phylum Pseudomonadota; class Gammaproteobacteria; order Pseudomonadales; family Pseudomonadaceae; genus Pseudomonas; species Pseudomonas sp. AB39(2026). Next base: position 3,699,665 of record NZ_CP195212.1, on the reverse strand, counting down.
CATTCTGCTTGCGCTGCTAGCGCACCAACAACGCGCGGCCCTGCCTCGCCAGCCGCTGAAACAGGTCGTCACCCATGCGTACTGAAACCCAAGAGCCTCACGCCATGAACGGCACTACCACACTGGTCACGCTCACCTACGGGCAGCGGCTGCATTACCTCACGACCCTGGTCAGCCGGTCGCTGGGCAACCCGCGCATCCAGCGTGTGATCATCGTCAACAACGCTTCCACCGACAACCTGCGCTCACTATGTGACAGCTGGCCAGGGCAGGTGGAGGTGATTGACCTGCCCACCAATACCGGCTCGGCCGTAGGCTACAAGGTGGGCATTGAGGCCGCACTGGCCAGCGGCGCTGAATACATTTGGCTGATGGACGACGACAATGCCCCCAAGGCGGGCGCCATCAATGCGCTGCACAAGCGCCTGTTCGAATGCGCACAGGGCAAGGGCTGGGACAAGACGGCCGTGATCGGCTTCCGCCCTACCCACCAGGCCGATATCGCCGCTGGCGTGCCCCGTCCCTTTGCCGTGCAATGGCGCTCCAGTTGCTTCGGTTTTCACATTGCCCAGTTGCCTTACAAGGTGTGGCGCCGCACGGCCTGGGGCCGCCCGGACAGCTCACGTGCCAAAGGCCCGCTAGTGAAGCTGCCGTTTACTACCTACGGCGGCCTGCTGGCGCACCGGTCCCTGTACGAGCGCATCGGCACACCCCTTGGCGACTTGCTGCTGTACGCGGACGACACCGAGTACACCTGGCGCATCACGGCCTCGGGCGGCGAGATTTTCCTGGTCACTGAAGCCGTACTGGACGACCTGGAGCACTCCTGGAACATCAAGGAACGCACTGCCAACATCTACGAGACCTTCCTGCTGGGCAATTCGTCCTTCCGCGCCTACTACGCCGCCCGCAACCAAGCCTGGTTCGACAAGCATGTGTGGGTTGCGTCCGGCTGGCTGTACACCCTGAACCGGTCAGTGTTTCTGTTCCTGTTGCGCCAGGTAGCTCGCCGCAAGGGCTCCCTGGAGCGGTTGAACCTTATCGAGCAGGCCATTCGCGACGGTGAGTCGGGGCGGCTGGGCATGCACGAGTCCTACCCCCTATGAAACTACTGTTCATCAACACCCTGTACGCCCCGCATATCGGGGGCGGGGCCGAAGTTGTGCTGCAGCGCACCGTAGAGGGCCTGCAGCAGCGTGGCGATGACGTGTGCGTGTTGGCCACGGGATCTGAACCGGGCCTGCACGTCAGCTATGTACGTGGTGTAAAGGTGTACCGGGCAGGGTTGTTGAACACGTACTGGCCGTACAGCCCTCAACGCCCTGGTGCGCTGCTTCGCCTGGGCTGGCACCTGCGTGACCGCTACAACGCCGCCATGCGCCAGTATGTGCGGAGCGTGATCACGCAGGAGCAGGTGGACGTGGTGGTCTGCCACAACCTGGCGGGGTGGTCAGTAGCCGCCTGGGACGAAATCACTGCAGCAGGCCTTCCCATTGTGCAGGTGCTGCACGACCTGTACCTGATGTGCCCAGGCAGCAACATGTTCAAGAAGGGCACTGCCTGCAAGGCCCCGTGCACCCCGTGCCGCAGCCTGCGCCACGGGCATGCCCAGCGTTCCACCCAGGTCGCGGCCGTGGTGGGGGTAAGTGATTACCTGCTGCAACGGGTGCGTGCTGCGGGTTTTTTCCGCCAGGCCCAGCCCGCAGTCGTCTATAGCGCCACCCCTCGCGCCGAGGCCACCATTGCGGCCTATCAAATGCCCGCGAGCCAAGCGCTGGCGCCCGTACGTTTCGGCTACATGGGCACGTTGTCCGAGCAGAAGGGCCTGGCCTGGTTGATCCGCCAGTTCAGCGCCCTCGCCATTGACGCCACCCTGGAGATTGCCGGGCGGGGCCAGGCCGATTACGAAGCCCAGCTCAGGGCGCTGGCCGGTGACAACCCACGCATCCACTTTGTGGGCTATCAGTCACCTGACCAGTTCTACCCACGCATCGACGTGGCCGTGGTGCCTTCCCTGTGGAACGAGCCCTTTGGCCTGGTCGCTGTAGAGGCCTGCGCCTACTCGGTGCCGGTGGTCGCCAGCCGCCAGGGTGGCCTGCCGGAAATCATCGAACACGAGGTGAACGGGCTGCTGTGCGCCCCCGAACACACCGATTCCTTGGGTGCGGCCATGACACGCATCGCCCAAGACACTGGGCTGCGGCAACGGCTGACTGACCAGGCACCGGGCAGCGTGGCTCACCTGCAGGACCTGGAGCGGATGCTGGACGCCTACCAAGGCATTTTCAATCAGGCCGCCTACAAAGGCGCATCCATACAGGGTGGCGACATTGCCGTACACAGCCACTGAACGCCGGGCTTCGCTGGCCTTCAACAAGTCCTGGGTGATCGCGCTCACCGCCGTCAGCCTGATCGGGGTAGAAACCTTCTCCGGTGCGCTGCGTTACTACCTGGACATGGCCGGTGCATCAGCCTTGCTGTACCTGCCCAAGGCAGCCTGCCTGGCGCTGTTCGGGCTTGAACTGCTGACCGCGCGCCTGAGCCGTGGTGGCTGGCTGGGGTTGTTGCTGCTGGCCGCGTCCAGCCTGTTGGGCATGCTGCACGGTGCCAGCCTCAGCAACGTGGGCTTCAGCCTGTTCATCTACAGCCCGCTGCTGTTCGGCCTGCTGTGCGGCGGCTACCTGCAACAGCGCAAGCCGCTGATGGTGTGGGCGGTAGGCCTGTGCCTGGCGGCCTCTATCGCAGGCATCCTGCTGGACAAGTACACCAGCGTGCCGTGGAAGGGCTACAGCTACACCTTGGGTGACACCACGGTACACGGCAATACGGCCTGGTCTGACGGCGGTACCGACCGCCCCGGCGGCTTTGCGCGGATGTCCACCACCGCAGCCATGATGATGGCGCTGTATGCGCTGTACCTCACCGCCTTCACACGCGCCAGGCTGCTGCTGGCGGTGCTGTTTGCCGCTGCATTCGCAGGCATTCTGCTCACCACCAACAAGTCCACCGCAGCAGCCTTTGCTCTGGCCCTGATGCTGCTGCCGATCCTGCGCCAGCCGCTGCTGTGCCGGCTGGTGTTCCTGCTGGTGGTAAGCCTGGGCTTCGCGCTGCCCGTGCTATCGGTAATGATCGATTTCGACGGCCACGCCACCACGGACAGCAGCCTGTTGTCGTCCTTCTATGACCGCCTGGTAAACACCTGGCCCAGGGTAATCGACAGCATTGACACGGAGGGCTGGGGTATTACCGGTGCCGGGCTGGGCATGGTAGGCAGCAGCATTGCGATGTTCCCGGTGTTTTCGGCCATGATGCCGTCGGTCACGGACAGCACGCCACTGTACTTGTGGAGCACCCTGGGTATAGGCGGGATCTTGCTGTTCGGCGCACTACTGCCCGTGATGGCCCGCCTGGCATCGCGCCAGGACTGGATGAGTGGCGCCCTGATGACCGCCACCTTCTGCATCACGCTTATCAGCTGGACCACCGACGTGCTGGAGGTGCCTGTGGCGTCGCTGTTCCTGGGCCTGGCTGTTTCCCATTCCCTTATGCGCCCTGCCGTCTCCACCTTTGGCCTGCCTTTTCGAGCCTTCAGCCATGAGCCTGTCTTTCATGCGCCGCGCACTGTATAGCGCCGCCTTGCTGCTGTGCGGCCCCCTGAGCGCACTGGCAGCCAGCACCCCCGCTCCCTTTATCGTGGGCGTAGGCACGCACCTGTTCAACCGGCCCCTGCCGGTGAACACCCCTGTTGCACTGATGCAGGCGGCCGGTGTTGCCTCTGTACGGGACGACGCGTTCTGGTCCACGGTGGAGCAGCACCCTGGCCAATTGGGCCTGCCGCAGGAAGGGTTCAGGTACCTCAAGGCGCAGCGTGACAATGGCATCAACAGCGTGCTGGTGTTGGGGTACGGTAACCGCTTCTATGCCAATGACAGCAAGCCGATTGCACCTGACGTACGCAAGGGCTACGCACGCTTTGTGGACGTGGTGGCTCACCGGTTGAAAGGCCAGGTGGGCTTTTACGAGGTGTACAACGAGTGGGATCTGGAAGACCCCACCTCCCAGGCCTTCAGCGACGCCTACCTGGAACTGGTACGCGACACGGCCAGCCAGGTACGCCGCATCGACCCCAAAGCCCGGCTGCTGGCGGGCGCTGTGACCACTCAAGGCATCAAGGCTGGCTTCGCCGACCGCCTGGTGGCAGGGGGCGTGATGAAGGTGGTGGATGGCCTGTCGTTGCACCCCTATGTGCACTGCGAAAAGACCGGCGGTGGCAATACGCCGGAAAGCTGGATTCGCTGGCTGCGTGACGTCTCCGCGCACCTGGATAGCATCGCCGGCCAGCCAGTGCCGCTGTACCTGACCGAAATGGGCTGGCACAGCACGGCCAACCTGCACCCGTGCGGGATCGATGAAGCGACCCAGGCCGCCTGGCTGGCCCGGGCCTACCTGCTGGCTAAAACCCTCCCGGCCGTGAAGGGCCTGTGGTGGTACGACCTGGCCAATGACGGCAGTGACCCGGCCGAGCAGGAACACAACTTTGGGCTGCTGCGCCACAACCTTAGCCCCAAGCCAGCGTACGAAGCGCTCAAGCGCCTATCGCCAGTACTCAGTGGCTATCAGTACATACCGGATACCGCGCCCGCCGCCGCTGACAGCCAAAGCCTGGTGCAACTCACGTTTCAAAAAGGGCATGAACGCCTGTTGGCGGTCTGGACCCAGGGTACGCCAACCAGCGTCACGCTGACCGTGTCAGGCGCCCCCCATGACCCTGTGCAGGTCAGCGGCATGCCGCTGCTGATCCCACTCAACACAACCGGCAACCCATGAGCCTCTATCGGCCAGGCAGACCGTTTCCAAGCGAAGCGCTGCCCAAGGATGTATCGAAGATGATTGTCATCAATGCGCGTTTTCTGACGCAGGAATTGCGTGGTGTACAGCGGTTTGCCGAGCAGATCTGCCTGGCCCTTAATGCCATGCGCAACGACCTGGTGTTCGTGTCGCCACCTGGCATTGTCATGGAGGAAACCGCCCGCAAGCTGAACGTGAAGGTCATCGGCCAACGCAGCGGGCACCTGTGGGAGCAGCTGGACCTGCCCACCTGGCTGCGCCGCAACGGCAACCCCTGGTTGCTGTCATTGTGTGCCACGGCGCCCCTGTTCTATGGCAAACAGGTGGTGACCCACCACGACATCACTTATGTACGCCACCCGGAAAGCTACAGCCGCGCCTTCCGTACGGCCTACCGGTGGATGACGCCATTGATGCTCAAGAAAGCCCATACCCTGATCACCGTGAGCGAGTTCTCCAAACGCGAGATCGGCGAGTATTACGGCCTGCCTGCCGAACGCATCATGGTGGTGCCCAATGCAGTGAACGGTGAATTCAGGCCTCACCCGCTGGAAATTCCGCGGCCTTACCTGCTGGCCGTGTCTTCTCCCAGTGCGCACAAGAACTTTGCCCGGATGATCCAAGCCTTCCTGCGCATCGAGGGCCACCCCGAAGTGGAGCTGCGGATTGTGGGCGCCGCCAACGGTATTTTTGCCGACCCCAGCTTGCAGCAACAGGCTGCCGGTGATGCGCGCATCCGCTTCCTGGGCCGGTTGACCGATGCCCAACTGATCCAGCAGTACCAGAACGCAAGCGCCTTCGTGTTTCCTTCGCTTTACGAAGGCTTCGGTATTCCGCCGCTTGAAGCGCAAGCCTGTGGCTGCCCGGTGCTGGCCGCCAACGCGGCGTCCATCCCGGAAGTGCTGCAATCGAGCGCACTGTATTTCGACCCGCTGGACGTGGACCAGATGTCACGTGCCATGGCCCTGGTGCTGGATAACGCTTCCATCGGTGGGCACCTGAGAACCCTAGGGTTGCGCAACGTAGCGCGTTTCAACTGGCATACCTCGGCACGGCTGATCAGCGACCGCCTGGACACCCTGAACACCACCCGCCCCGCTTCACCCACCCCCACCACGGGCGCTGCGCAGCGCGCCACGGAGCAGCTATGAAAATCGCGATCGTTCACGACTGGCTGGTGACTTTTGCGGGGGCTGAGCGAGTGCTGGCGTCCATGCTCAAGCTATGGCCACAGGCCGACCTGTTTGCGGTGATCGATTTTCTCAGTGATGAGGATCGCGCCCGCTTGGGCGGCAAGCAGGCGAAAACCACGTTTATTCAGGGCCTGCCCAAAGCGCGCACGCGCTACCAGACCTACCTGCCGCTGATGCCCATGGCCATCGAGCAACTGGACCTGTCGGGCTACGACCTGATCCTGTCCAGCAGCCATGCCGTGGCCAAAGGGGTACTGACCGGGCCAGATCAGTTGCACATCAGCTATGTGCATTCGCCCATTCGCTACGCCTGGGACCTGCAACACCAGTACCTGGCCGAGAGTGGTTTGAACAAAGGGCTCAAGGGCCTGCTGGCGCGCACGGTGCTGCACTACATGCGCCTCTGGGACCAGCGCACGGCCGCTGCCGTGGACGGGTTCATCGCCAACTCCAGGTTCATTGGCCGGCGCATCGACAAGGCCTACCGTCGCCCCTCCACTGTGATCTACCCACCCGTGGACACCAGTGGGTTCAGCTTCAATGGCGATAAGCAGGACTACTACGTCACCGCCTCGCGCATGGTGCCTTACAAGAAAATCCCGTTGATCGTGCAAGCGTTTACGGCCATGCCGGACAAGCGCCTGGTGGTGATTGGCGATGGCCCTGAACTCCACAAGGCACGCGCCGTAGCAGGCCCTAACGTGACCATTCTGGGCCAGCAGCCTTTTGAGGTGCTGCGCCAGCATTTGCAGAACGCCAAGGCCTTCGTGTTCGCGGCCGAAGAAGACTTCGGCATCACTCCGGTAGAAGCGCAGGCCTGCGGCACCCCGGTGATCGCCTTTGGCCGAGGCGGCGTGCTGGAAACGGTGCGCGGCCTGGACGATACCGCCCCTACCGGCGTGTTCTACCCGCAGCAAACCGTGGCGTCCTTGGTAGCCGCCGTACAGACGTTCGAGCGCGAAGCCCACCGCATCAGCGCGCGCGCCTGCCGCGAACAGGCCGAGCTGTTCAGTGAGCGCCGCTTCGAGCGCCAGTTGCGCCAGTGTGTGGAAACGCGTTGTGCAGAGGCGGGGCTACTGGCCCCCGTTGCCAGCACCCCACACCTGGCCCTGGCAGCGGCACCGCAGGTGCCCATACCGGCTGCAATGGCGCCTCTGTAACCGGCACCACGCTTTCGTCTTCCGCACTTTTGCCATGCATACGTTTCACTGACAGGACACCGCCATGTCAACGTCCCACAAGGGCATCCTTCATGCCCACCAGTCTTTCCTTTCCCTGGCGCATCGCTTGCTGGACCTGGCCGTGGTCGCCGGCGGCACGCTGTGGGCCGACTGGCTCCACCACCGCCCCCTGACCAGTGACAGCTGGTGCAAGGTGCTGCTGGCCGTGCTGGTCTTCCACTGGCTGGGCGAATACAACACCCTCTATGGCTCCTGGCGCGGAGAGCGGGTTATCCGTGAGCTGCGGCGGGTCGCTACCTACTGGTGCCTGACCTTCGTCTGCCTGCTGCTGGCCAACGAACTGCTGCCGCAGAACGAAGCCTTGACGCCCGTGCAACAGGTGCAGGCCTTCGCCGTGGTGCTGGCGATCCTTGGCGGGTACCGGTTGGTGATCCGCAGCCTGCTGCACAGCTTGCGCAAACGTGGCTACAACACGCGCAATGTGGCCATCGTGGGCACCGGCCAGGTAGGCGAGCGCCTGGCGCGCTCCATGGCCCGGGCACCCTGGATGGGCCTGCGCCTGTTCGGCTTCTACGACGACCAGCCCCAGCAGATGAACCTGTCCCGTTCAGGCAGGCGCATCATCGTGCAAGGAGGCCTGGACCAGTTGATCGAGCACGCCCACGAAGGCCGTATCGACAAGGTCTATATCACGTTGCCCATGGTGCAGGAGCCGGTCATCAAGGGGCTGGTCAAGGCCTTGAGCGACACCACGGCTTCGGTGTACCTGATCCCGGACGTGTTCATGTTCGACTTGCTGCATGCCCGTAGTGAAAGCATCAACGGTTTGGCCAGTATCAGCCTGATCGACAGCCCCATGGAGGGCTCCAGCAGCCTGATCAAGCGCTTGGAGGACATCGTTGCCTCCAGCCTTATCCTGGCCATGATCGCGGTGCCCATGCTGCTCATCGCCGCCGCCATCAAGCTCACGTCCCGCGGCCCGGTGCTGTTCCGCCAACTGCGCTACGGGCTCGACGGCCGGCCGATCAAAGTGTGGAAATTCCGTAGCATGACCGTGCAGGAAAACGGCACTAACGTACGCCAGGCCAGCCGCGACGACGTGCGCGTTACGCCTTTGGGCAAGGTACTGCGCCGCACTTCCCTCGACGAACTGCCCCAGTTCTTCAACGTTCTGCTGGGTGATATGTCCATCGTAGGCCCACGCCCCCATGCCGTGGCCCATAATGAACAGTATCGCCGCCTGGTGAGTTGCTACATGCTGCGTCACAAGGTCAAGCCAGGCATCACCGGCTGGGCCCAGGTCAACGGCTGGCGCGGTGAGACCAACACCCTCGACAAGATGCAGAAGCGCGTGGAGTTCGACCTGGACTATATCGAGCGCTGGTCGGTGTGGCTGGATGTGAAGATCATCGCGCTCACCCTGTTCAAAGGCTTCGTCAACAAGAACGCTTACTGATGGACACGCCGCTCATCACGCGCGCCATCTGTTTTAAGGAAGACTGAAATGAATCGCACTGTATTGGTTGCCCTGCTGTTGAGCGCGATGCTTCAAGGGTGTGCCTTCGCCCCGGGGCAGCACATGTCGCCAGACGATGCCGCAGAAGACACGGGCCTTGATGGCCCGGTGCAGGTGGTACCGATCACCAGCGCCAGCGTCAATGCCCAGCACACCCTCTACACGCCCCAGCCGGTGTCGGCAGAGCTGTTGAACTACAGGCCCGAGGAGTACCGCATCGGCCCAGGGGACGAACTGGTGGTCACGGTGTGGGAGCATGAAGAACTGAACGCCCCTTCAGGCCCTGAACGCGGCAACGGCGCCGCCCGGGTGGTGCGCGATGATGGCACCATCTACTACCCCTACATCAATGCCATTACGGCAGGTGGCAAGACGGTAGAACAGTTCCGCGCCGACCTTCAGCAAGCCCTGTCCAAATACCTCACCGTGGCCAAGGTGGACGTGAACGTACAGGCCTATGAAAGCCAGAAAGTTGTGCTGTCCGGTGCATTTCGCAACCCAGGCACCCAGCCGCTGAACAACGTGCCGCTGTCCATGGTCAGCGCCATCAGCAAGGCCGGTGGCGAGGCAGACAATGCCAACCTTGCAGGGCTGATTCTCAAGCGCGACGGCAAGGAATACGTGCTGGACATCGACACCCTTAACCGCAAGGATTCGCCGCTCAGCCGCCTCTACCTGAAAAACGGCGACCAGCTGCATTTGGGCAACTACCGCGCAAACAAAGTGTACGTGCTGGGTGAAGTGCACAACCCTCAAGTGATGAACTATGGCGGCAGCAGCTTCAACCTGATGGAAGCGTTGGGTAATGCTGGCGGCATTGCGCAGGAAACGGCCAACGCCGAAGCGGTGTACGTGATTCGAAGTGCCCAACCTGACACCCATCAGCCACCAACCGTGTTCTACCTCAATGCGAAAAAGCCTACGGCCTTCCTGCTTGCACGCCAGTTCGACCTGCAAAGCGCCGACGTTGTGTTCGTAGGCCCGGCCAACATTACGCGCTGGAACCGCTTCATCAGCCAGTTACTGCCGTCGGCCAGTGTAGTGGCTACAGGCGCAGCCTTCCGTAATTGATCACCGTGGGGCCGGTTGCATCTTTTCGGCTGGCTATGTCGTAGGCGCCAGGCTCTGCCTGCGCTTGAGCCGCAGAGCCAGCCTGGCCGTACCCTTACTGCACCACGCTACAGCCCTCCCCAGAATCGCCTGCAAAATCTGTACACCCCTTGTACGCAAGTGCTCTGGAATGTCCGTTCTATTACACGAAATTTCCCCCTTACCCTTCAGGTATCCGCTAGGATTAGGGCCTGTTGTTTTCGGATCGGATCCCTATGTCTGCTGCTTATCCAGCTGCCGGCGAGACGCTCGTGCTCGACAACGGGCTACCTGTACGTATCTGTCACGAACCGCGCCTCAAGCGCGCGGCTGCTTTCTTGCGGGTGGATGCCGGTAGCCACGATGTCGACCTCGCCTGGCCTGGCCTCGCTCATTTTCTTGAACACCTTTTCTTCTTGGGTACCACGCGGTTCGCAGGCGACCAGGCACTGATGCCGTTCGTTCAACGCCAGGGCGGGCAACTCAATGCCTCTACCCGTGAGCGAACCACGGATTATTTTTTTGAAGTACCGGTTACCGCGTTTTCAGGCGCACTGGAGCGGCTATGCGAAATGCTCGCTAACCCGCGGTTGAGCATTACCGACCAGCGCCGCGAACGCGAAGTGCTGCATGCCGAGTTCGTCAGCTGGGCCCGCGACCATCAAGCCCACCACCAGATGTGGCTGACCAGCCCGTTGTCCGCTCGGCATCCCTTGCGGGCGTTCCATGCAGGCAACCGCTACAGCCTGCCCCTGGAACGCCCAGAATTCCAGGTGGCGCTGCGCCAGTTTCACCTGGACCACTACCACAGCGGGCAGATGACCCTGACCTTGGTAGGGCCGCAGCCTGAGGATTATCTGATCCGGGTGGCACAGCGGGCGTGTGCGACGGTCCCGCGTGGAAAGGCTCGGGCCCGCCCTGCCCCGCCACCGCTAAGCGACGCTACCGGCGAAGCGCAACCACAGGCCGCTGGCGCCCGCTTCAACCTGGCCTTTGCCTGTACCGACCTGCCAGAGGCCGCGCCCCAGGCCATCGCTTTTTTCACCACATGGGCCGTTAACGCACAGCCCGGTGGCCTGCAGGCCGAACTGCTGCGCCGCGAGCTGATAGAAAGCCTGCAAGTCCGCGTGCCTTACCAGTATCAAGGCCAGGCGCTGCTGGATTTCGAATTCACCCTTACCGCCCAAGGGCAGCAGGCCCTGCCGGTCATTAGCGCCCTGACGTTCGACTGGCTCGAGTTTTTCGAAGCGGTTGATGACTGGCCCATGTTACGTGAGGAGTACGCGCTGCTGCACAAGCGCCAGCGCCTGACCAGCGGCGCCCTGGACCTGGCCCGCCGCCTGGCGCAGCCGGAAAGCCACGGGGCCTTGCTGGACGACCACGGCCTGGCTGCCCTGCGTAACCTGCTGTCCCAATTGCGCCCCGAGCGCGTGTTGCATCCCGTCCCTGATGCCGCGCAAGCCGGTACACCTCTGATGCCGACCGCCCACTGGCGCCTGCCGCAGCGCAACCGTTTCCTGCGCCCCAACCGTCGCCCCGACCAGCCTGTGGGGGATGCCCGTGCCATGCGCTATGCGCCAGGTGTGGACAGCAGCGCCCACGAAGCCGAGTTGCTGCTGCGCTGGAACACGGGTGCCTCCCAGCAGACCGGCCTGTGGCAAGTGCTCGACCGAGGCTTGCAACGGACGGTGCACGAAGCGCAGCAAGCAGGCGTCAAAGTGCTGTTCACCCGCCTGGGTGACGATTGGCAACTGCGCCTGAGCGGCATCAGCGAGCCCATGCCCAGCCTGCTGGAGCACCTGCTGGCCATGCTCAATGCGCCACCGCCCGAAGTCTGGCGCACGGCTGAACCCTTGGCGCGCCCGGTGCAAACACCTATTCGTGAGCTGTTACGTCAGCTGCCGGAGCACTGCTTGGGCACTGCCCGTGGCCCTGCTCGCCAGCACAGCGAAGAGGTACAACCCGGCAAGTTGCAGAAACTCTGGAGCACAGCCACCTGGGAAGGCCTGGCCGTAGGCTTTGGTGAAGCCAACCGTAGCGCACTCAACCAGGCCTTGCGTGCCATGCCAGGCATCCCCGACGCGCACATGCCGGCGCGTGCACGCCGCATGCAGGGCAAACGCTGGAACGTGCTGCCCACCCCCGGTGGCGAGCATGCCTTGCTATTGTTCTGCCCGGCACTGCCAGGGTCGATCAGCGAAGACGCCGCCTGGCGGCTGATTGCCCAGATCGCCCAGGCGCCTTTCTACCAGCGCCTGCGGGTAGAGCTGCAATTGGGCTATGCGGTGTTCAGCAGCTTCCGCCAAATCGCCGGTGTGCCAGGCCTGGTGTTTGGTGTGCAATCGCCAGGTACTGACCAGGCCGCCCTGCTCAACCACCTCGAACACTTCCTCAAGCAGTTGCCACGGCTGATCGGCAACCTGGGCAGCGAAAAGCTGGTGGGCCAACGCCAAGGGCTGATCAACCGCCTCAAACCGGAGGAAATGGAAACCAGCCAGCTGGCCGATACGCTTTGGCAAGCTCACCTCGGCGGCCACAGCGAGCACTATCTCAAGGCGCTGCAGCAGGCCATGGGCGAACTACGTTCGGCAGACCTGGTCAGCGCAGCCTGGCGCTTGGCCAACGCCGAACATGGGTGGCTGGTATTAGCCAATGGCGGGGAAGCGCCCTCGGGCTGGGATACCGCTAAGGGATTCTTACAAGAACCGTAAAGGGGTTTTCTTCATTCTTCACCGTTGCCTGGCAACAGTTTGAGTACAATGCCCTCTGAACTTACAGGAACGTCCGCGCACGGGTGCGGACTAAATCCTGCACCCCCTGCGTTCTGACCGAGGATCATACCCATGTGGATCAAGCCTGCTTACACCGACCTGCGTATTGGTTTTGAAGTGACCATGTATTTCGCCAACCGTTGATAACGGCTTGGTGATACAACGCCCCGGTTCGCCGGGGCGTTTTCATTTCTGCTTTGAGGGGCCCTTATGTACGTTCAAATCCTCGGTTCTGCAGCGGGTGGCGGCTTCCCCCAATGGAACTGCAACTGCCCCAACTGCCGAGGCCTGCGCGAAGGCACCCTGCGCGCCACGGCACGCACACAGTCCTCCATCGCCTTGTCCGATGACGGCGTGACCTGGATTCTGTGCAACGCCTCCCCGGACATTCGTGCACAACTGCAAAGCTTCGCGCCCTTGCAACCCGGCCGTGCCCTGCGGGACACCGGCATTGGCGCGATTGTGCTGCTAGACAGCCAGATCGACCACACCACTGGCCTGCTGAGCCTGCGCGAAGGCTGCCCCCATCAAGTGTGGTGTACCGACATGGTTCACCAAGACCTGACCACAGGCTTTCCTCTGTTCAACATGCTTAGCCACTGGAATGGCGGCTTGCAATGGCAGGGTATCGAGCTCAGCGGCAGCTTCACCATACCGGCCTGCCCAGCCCTGCGCTTTACCCCATTTCCCCTGCGCAGCGCAGCGCCGCCCTACTCGCCGCACCGTTTCGATCCCCACCCCGGTGACAACCTGGGGCTGATTGTGGAAGACCTGAACACCGGAGGGCGCTTGTTCTATGCACCTGGCCTGGGCCAGGTCGACGACGAGTTGCTGGCGCGCATGGCCCAGGCCGATTGCCTGCTGGTAGACGGCACCCTGTGGGAGGACGACGAGATGCAGCGCCGCGGCGTGGGCACGCGCACGGGCCGGGAAATGGGCCATTTGGCACAGAACGGCCCTGGCGGCATGCTGGAAGTGCTGGACGGGCTGAACGTACCGCGCAAGGTGCTGATCCACATCAACAACACCAACCCCATTCTGGACGAAGCCTCACCCGAACGTGCCGAGGTTGAACGGCGCGGGGTGGAAATCGCGTTCGATGGGATGAGCATCGAGCTATAGGAGGCCCTGTGAACAACGCTGCAATGACTCCGGCGCAGTTCGAGCATGCCCTGCGCGCCAAGGGTGCGTACTACCACATTTACCACCCCTTCCACGTGGCCATGTATGAAGGCCGTGCTACCCGTGAGCAGATCCAGGGCTGGGTGGCCAACCGCTTCTATTATCAGGTGAACATCCCGATGAAAGACGCGGCTATCCTCGCCAACTGCCCAGACCGGGAAGTGCGCCGCGAATGGATTCAGCGCCTGCTGGACCACGACGGTGCCCCGGGTGAAGACGGCGGTATCGAAGCCTGGCTGCGGTTGGGCCAAGCCGTGGGGCTGGACCCTGACCAGCTGCGTTCACAGGAGCTGGTGCTGCCGGGCGTGCGCTTTGCCGTGGACGCCTATGTGAACTTTGCCCGTCGCGCCAGCTGGCAGGAGGCGGCCAGTAGCTCATTGACCGAGCTGTTCGCCCCGCAGATCCACCAATCGCGGCTGGACAGCTGGCCAGCCCATTACCCCTGGATCGACCCAGCCGGTTATGAGTATTTCCGTACTCGCCTGGGGCAGGCCCGGCGAGATGTGGAACACGGCCTGGCGATCACCCTGGAACACTACACCACCGCTGAGGGCCAGCAGCGTATGCTGGAGATCCTGCAGTTCAAGCTGGATATCCTGTGGACCATGCTGGACGCCATGACCATGGCCTACGAACTGAACCGCCCTCCTTACCACAGCGTGACCCCAGAACGGGTCTGGCATAAAGGCATTCCCCTATGAGCTTCAACCGCCACCTTGTGCCCGCCTGGCGCCCAGGCTACCGCTTTCAGTACGAGCCGGCCCAGAAAGGCCATGTGCTGCTGTACCCAGAAGGCATGATCAAGCTGAACGAAAGCGCCAGCGCTATTGGCGGGCTGGTAGATGGCCAGCGCAGTGTGGCTGCCATCATCGATCATTTGACGGCTCAATTCCCCGGCGTACCTGAACTGGCCGACGACGTGGAACAGTTCATGGAGGTGGCACGTGAGAAACACTGGCTCCAGCTTGCTTGAGCCGGCGGCACCGCCCATCGGCCTGCCGTTGTGGCTGCTGGCAGAGCTGACCTACCGCTGCCCATTGCAATGCCCGTACTGCTCCAACCCGCTGGATTTCGCAGCACAAGGCCAGGAGCTGACGACCCAAGAGTGGTTCCGGGTAATGGCCGAGGCGCGGGAGATGGGCGCGGCCCAGCTGGGCTTCTCCGGCGGCGAGCCGCTGGTTCGCCAAGACCTGGCCGAGTTGATCGGCGAGGCGCGGCGCCTGGGCTACTACACCAACCTCATCACCTCGGGCATCGGCCTGACCGAAGCCCGGCTGGACAGCTTCAAGGCGGCAGGCCTGGACCATATCCAGATCAGCTTCCAGGCCAGCGACGAAGAGGTGAACAATGCCCTGGCAGGCTCTAAAAAAGCCTTTGCGCAAAAGCTGGCTATGGCCCGGGCGGTCAAGGCCCGTGGTTACCCGATGGTGCTCAATTTCGTGACCCATCGGCATAACATTGACCGCATCGACAGCATCATCGAGCTGTGCCTGGCGCTTGAAGCAGACTTTGTTGAGCTTGCCACCTGCCAGTTCTATGGCTGGGCCGAGCTGAACCGGGTAGGCCTGTTGCCCACGCGCGCCCAACTGGAGCGCGCCGAACGCATTACCAACGAGTACCGTGCACGGCTTGAGGCCCAAGGCCACCCGTGCAAGTTGATTTTCGTCACGCCTGACTATTATGAAGAGCGGCCCAAGGGCTGTATGAATGGCTGGGGCAGCATTTTCCTGACCGTCACGCCGGACGGCACGGCCCTGCCCTGCCACGGCGCGCGCCAGCTACCGGTGCAGTTCCCCAATGTGCGCGAGCAGTCCATGGACGACATCTGGTATCGCTCCTTCGGATTCAACCGTTTTCGTGGTTTCGACTGGATGCCCGAACCCTGCCGTTCCTGCGACGAAAAGGAAAAGGACTTTGGCGGTTGCCGCTGCCAGGCCTTCATGCTGACCGGCGATGCCAGCAATGCCGACCCGGTGTGCGCAAAATCCGCCCACCACGGGGTGATCCTCGCTGCACGGGAGGACGCCGAACGCAGTACCACCCCTATCAACGGGCTGACCTACCGAAATGAGCGAAACTCAAAAATCATTGCCCGCGGCTAACGGCCTGGATGCCAACGCTGTAGTCGCGGCCGGCCGAGACTTCGCGGAACTGGCGGTGAGTGAAGCCGGCCTGTTCTGGAATGAATACCGCCCTGAAGAGGGCACCTGCCGCCTGTACCACTGGCGCAAGGGAAAGGCACACTGCCTGACCCCAGAAGACACCAGCATACGCAGCCGAGTGTATGAGTACGGCGGTGGCGCCTTTTGTGCCGGCCCAGCGGCACTGTACTTCGTGAATGAGCGCGACCAGCAGGTGTACAGGCAGGCCGTGACCGGCGACAAGGCACCCGAGCTACTGAGCAAGGGCGGCTGTCATTACGGCGGGTTAGCCTGGCACCATGGGCTGGTACTGGCGATAGAAGAAACTCCAGCCGAACCTTACCCCCAGCACCGGCTAGTGGCGCTGGATGAGGTGACCAGCGAACGCCAGGTACTGGCCGAAGGCGCTGATTTCTACAGTGCTGGCGTGATCAGCCCTGATGGCCAGCGCCTGGCGTGGGTAGAGTGGAGCCGGCCTGAACTGCCCTGGACCCGCACCCGCCTGATGTGCACACAGCGGGGCGCTGATGGTGCGTGGGAGGCGCCGCGCTGCATTGCCGGGAACCGCGCCCACGAAGCCCTGCAACAGCCGCGATTTACCTCTGACAACCGGTTGTGCTGCCTTAGCGACCGTAATGGTTTCTGGCAACCCTGGGCGGAAAGCCCTGAAGGGTGGGCGCCACTGCTTTCCCCCGAGGCGGACCATGCCACGGCGCCATGGCAGCTGGGCACTAACAGCTGGTGGCCGCTCGAGAACCACAGCTATGTGGCCACTTGGTTTGAAGATGGGTTTGGCAAGCTCGGGCAGGTTGACGGCGAAGGTGCCTGCACAAGCTATGGCGCAGAGTACACGCGCTTTAGAAGTGTCGGCGTGGACGCTGATTACCTTTACGCCATCGCTGCCTCGGCAGTCCAGCCACCTGCCGTGGTTGCCATCAACCGCGCCAGCGGTGCTGTGAAGATTCTGGCAGGCAGTGAGCCGCTGTTGCCGGCCGAGCACATTAGTATGCCCAAGCCGTTTACCTACCCCAGCGGTGACAGCCAGGCCCACGGTTTTTTCTATCCCGCGGCTGGGGAGGCAACCGATGCGCCGCTGCTGGTGTTTATCCATGGTGGCCCTACTTCCGCCTGCTACCCGGTTCTGGAGCCCCGCATTCAGTTCTGGTGCCAGCGTGGGTTCGCTGTGGCAGACCTTAATTATCGCGGCAGCAGTGGCTATGGTCGCGATTACCGCATGGCGCTCAAGCACGCTTGGGGCGTAAGTGATGTGGAGGATGCGGGCAATGCGGTGGCTTGGCTACGCACTGAAGGCTGGGCTGGCGAGACCCATGCGTTTATCCGAGGCAGCAGCGCCGGTGGCTACACCACGCTCTGCGCACTGGCGTTCCTTGATGTATTCAGTGGCGGCGCTAGCCTGTACGGCGTTAGCGACCCTGCGGCCTTGGCACGGGAAACCCACAAGTTCGAAGCCGACTACCTGGATTGGCTAATTGGCAACCCCGACCTGGACGCCAGCCGCTATGCCGAGCGCACGCCCTTGCGGCATGCGGACCAGATCCGTGTACCTGTGATTTTCTTCCAAGGCGAACTGGATACCGTAGTAGTGCCAGCGCAAACCGCCGCCATGGTTACCTCGCTGGAGGCTAACCAGGTGCCGGTACAGGTGCACTACTACCCAGAAGAACGGCATGGCTTCCGCCAGGCACGAAACCTGGCGCATGCCTTGGAGCAGGAGTGGCTGTTTTACAAAGGGCTGCTTTAACGCTTGGCGATGATGTAGATTGCATGAACAATGCCAGGGATATAACCGCACAGGGTCAGCAGAATATTCAGCCAGAAGGCGCCGCCGAAACCGACTTGCAGAAACACGCCCAGTGGGGGCAGCAGGATGGCGAAGATGATACGAATAATGTCCATGAGGGGTACTTCCTTGAAGGGGTATACCTCACAGACCCCTGAGTGCCGCTGCGGTTCAGCGGTTGTCTTGCTACCTCCCCCTACATGCCATGACCGTGTAACCATTGCATGATCTGGGAAGATCAAGAAACAGCGCTATAGCTGCCTGGCCAGAAACAAGAAACCCCGCCGAGGCGGGGTTCGCAGACTTGTATCCCTGACATCCATATCATTCCGCCAACCTTGGCAGTAATCCCTATCGTGTCCCTTTTCTGTTCGGCGCTTCCTGC
The DNA here is from genome assembly GCF_059831485.1 of Pseudomonas sp. AB39(2026). Classification (NCBI taxonomy): domain Bacteria; kingdom Pseudomonadati; phylum Pseudomonadota; class Gammaproteobacteria; order Pseudomonadales; family Pseudomonadaceae; genus Pseudomonas; species Pseudomonas sp. AB39(2026). The sequence continues at coordinate 3,681,558 of NZ_CP195212.1, read as the reverse complement.
GCTACGTCCATGTGCTCAAGATACTCAACGCAGCGGCAGGCGCCAATCAGCTATTGCCACCACTGCGTGTAGGTGATGGCTTACAGCGTGTAAGCCGGCTCAGAACTGTTCCGCCTCCAGCAGATACAGTGACGCGCTGCCTGCTTTTACCGAAGCGGCCAGGGAGTGAATACGAGGCAGCAGGCGGGCGAAATAGAAGCGTGCTGTGCCCAGCTTGCTGGCATAGAACGCTTCGCTGCCACTGGCCAGGGCCGCCTTGGCCATGCGAGCCCACATATAGGCATAGGCGGTGTAGCCAAAAGCTTGGAGGTATTCCACCGACGCGGCCCCAATTTCTCGGGCATCGCCCGCGGCGCGGTCCAGCACCCAGGCCGTAAGCGCATCCAGGTTATCCAGCGCAGCCAGTAGCGGCACGGTGAACTCCGCCTCTGCTGGCCCGGCATTGTTGGCAAAGGCCCGCACCTCGTCAGAGAAGGCTTGGTAGAACGCTCCGCCATTACCTACAACCTTGCGCCCCATTAGATCCAGTGCCTGAATGCCGTTGGTGCCCTCGTAGATCTGAGTGATGCGCACATCGCGCACCAACTGCTCCTGCCCCCATTCACGGATATAACCATGGCCGCCGAACACCTGCTGGCCATGCACCGTGGTTTCAAGCCCCGCGTCCGTCAGGAAGGCCTTGGCCACCGGCGTGAGCAGGGCCACCAGGTTTTCGGCGCGTGTGCGTTGAGCGGCGTCCTCGGCATACTTGGCCACATCCAACTGCATGGCCACATAGGTGGAGAAGGCACGGCCACCTTCGTTCATGGCTTTCATGGTGAGCAGCATGCGGCGCACATCAGGATGCACGATGATAGGGTCTGCCATCTTGTCCTTGGCCTGGGCGCCTGTGGGGGACCGGCTCTGTAGCCGCTCACGGGCATAGTCCACAGCGTTCTGGTACGAGCGCTCGCCTGAGGCCAGCCCTTGGATGCCTACGCCCAGGCGCTCGTAGTTCATCATGGTGAACATGGCCGCCAGGCCTTTGTTTTCCTCCCCTACCAGGTAGCCCTCAGCCTCTTCGAAGTTCATCACACAGGTGGCCGACGCCTGAATGCCCATCTTGTGCTCGATGGAGCCACAGCTGAGGGTGTTGCGCGCGCCGAGGCTACCGTCTTCGTTGACCAGGAACTTGGGCACCAGCAGCAGTGAAATACCCTTGGGCCCAGGCGGTGCATCAGGCAACTTGGCCAGCACCAAGTGAATGATGTTTTCGGTGAGGTCATGCTCGCCGCCGGTGATGAAGATCTTGGTACCTGAGACCTTGTAGCGGCCATCGCCCTGAGGCACGGCCCGGGTGCGAATGATGCCCAGGTCCGTACCGGCGTGAGGTTCTGTGAGGCACATGGACCCCGCCCATGTGCCTGCATACATGTTTGGCAAGTACTGCTGCTTCAAGGCTTCACTGGCATGGGCGCTGATGGACAAGCAGGCGCCAGAGGTAAGCATGGGATACAGACCGAAGGCCAGGCTGGAGGCGTTGATCATTTCCTCCACCTGCGCAGAAATAGCCTTGGGCATACCCATGCCACCGAACGCCGGGTCGCCGCCTACCCCTACCCAGCCGCCTTCAGCATAGGTTCGGTAGGCTTCGATAAACCCCTTCGGCGTTGTGACCACAGTGTCTGCGTAGTGGCAGCCTTCTTCATCGGCTGCACGGCTCAACGGCGCGATGGCCGTGCTGGCCAGTTTACCCGCCTCTTCGAGCACGGCCATGGCGGTCTCGGCGTCTACAACCTCCGCCAGTGCCGGCAGGCTGGCCCACAGGGCCGGGGCTTCGAACACTTCCTCAAGGACGAAGCGCATATCGCGCAACGGGGCTTTGTACTCGGCCATGGGCAACCTCACAGAACGCCAGAAGAGAATGGCGCCAGTGTAGCCCAACAACGCATCAGAGCTATAGCGTCATTGCGTGACCGTAATAAATAAATTGGTCACGCAGCATTGCTCTTTCTTACAGCCCCCCTGCGCGCCTGGCCATGGGCAACCACACAGTTGCGACCGGCGCCTTTTGCGGCATAAAGCGCTTGGTCGGCCGCTTTGAGTACTTCGTCAGGGCTACGTTGTTCCAGCTGCCGTTCGGCCACACCAATGCTGATGGTGACAGACACTTGGGACGCCGCGCTGGCCCCACGGCGCTGTCGCCCCTGTTGGTCATCCGTCGGCCGGTCCGCATCACGCAAATGAATCACGTAGGCGGCGATCATGCCGCGCACTGCCTCAAGGTGCGGCAGGCACTCTTCCAGTGTCTTGCCAGCAAACACCAAAGCAAATTCCTCACCCCCATAGCGGTAGGCACGGCCGCCTCCGCTGACCTTTGCCAACCGGCTTGCGACCAGCTTGAGCACCTGATCACCCACGTCATGCCCATGGGTATCGTTGAACCGCTTGAAATGGTCCACATCGCTCATGGCAATCACATAGTTGCGACCCAGGCGCTGCAGCCTTTCGTTCAAGGCACGCCGCCCAGGAAGGCCGGTTAGCTCGTCCCGGAAGGCCATTTGGTAAGCCTCGTGGGCTACTGCCGCGGCAATGATCAGCATCACTTGGCTGCACATGATGTTAAGGGTAAACGGCAGGATGAATGTTTGCGGCAGCATCCAGAACAGGCCTATCAAGCCCACGATCTGCGCAGCATGCAGCGGGCGCGGATTGCGCACGTACTGGGCACCGAGCACTACGAACATGATGAAGAACAGCGGGTAGGCCAGCTGGATAAGGCTCATCCACTGGCCATGCAAGGCAGGCCAGCGAATTTCGGCCAGCCAGTTTAACAGTGCCTGGGGGAAACTCTGTTCAAACCCCAGCGCCACGCCCCCTACGGCCAGCAGCACCGCAAACCGGGCCACCATGTCCTGAACCAGGTGCGTGCGCTCCTGCCAGGCACCAAACAGCCCATACAACAGGGGCAACAGCAGGCAACACAGGTGGAACACCACCGCTGCGTCTTCGCGTACCTTGCCATGGTCCCGGTAATAGTCGGTTTGCGTATCCAGCAGAAAATACGCCACATACACCGTGACCATCAAAAACAGTTCCCGCTGCCGTCGGTACACCGCGCAGTAGGTGCCCCCCAGCAGCAGTACCAAGGTGGGCAGCACGTTGAACAACGATGTGAAAAAGGTGCTCAGGTCGCGCACGTAGGCGGCGCCCAGGCCTGCCAGCAACAGCAGCACCGAAGGCACGAAATGGCTATAGCGAACAGCAGATAAGCGCGACAAATGAACTGGCTCCGGCCCAGCAATGAAGTGTGGCATTGTGCCTCTATTTTTATCGGCCGTGCCTCAAAAAGAATGAGGCCTCTGTCAAAGGTCGGAGCAAAACTGTGTGCAATGGTTTTATACAACTCAAGCCTAGCGGAATGAACGGCGCCGCGCGGGCAATAAAAAAGTTCTTCACGGATTGCCGGGAAAGTCATCCTTGACATTCATGAGAGGGGACTCAATGTCCCGGTATGCATGGGCCATCCGCTTCATCACCTTGATTCGGTTGTTGGTGCTTTCCCGTGTGCATTGGCTACCTAACCCTGCTCAAAGGTGGCGCATCAGCACTGGCCGCATCAGCGTCCTGCGACTCATGGCCTTCATGTGCTCATCATCAGCCTGACACAGCCCCTATCCCTTCTCATTTACGTTTCAGTAACCGGTTAACCTCAACCTCAATCGCATCGTCACCCCTTTCGCCCAAGTAACGTCGCTCAGCCTGCCCACCATCGGTTGGGAGAACGCCGTAATCCTAGCGCGCTCTAGCTCCTGAAAATCATCTAATAGCTACCTCTATACAGCCTGTCGGAGGCCAACCCGCCGAGAAATCAATATGCCACCCTTTTCCAGAGACCATATGCCGGCAGAAGAGCAGATGGACGCATTACAAGTCTCCGATGCGGCCCAACCGATTTTGGTGGCTACCATTTCAGTCGACTGATTTTAGATCTGGAGTGGAAAGGAGGTACCAAAGCCTCTAATGCCGCCCCTACCGTAAGGTGTCATGGGCTTTTAGCCAGATTCCGAAGCCTCCTAAGCGGTGTTCTCTAAGGCCTTGATCACGCGTCTGTCGCCATACCCTGAAAATATATTTGACGATTTTTTGAATTGATAGGTATAGTAAATCGTCAATTAGGAACACTGAGGTGCTTTATGGACTCGCAAAGATCAATCCACGCAATAGTCGATACCCTGGCCGCAACCCTTGAAAAGGTTCCAGATATGGCGGGTGGATCGGTGCGCGTGCTTAAGCTTCTCACCAATGTCTTCCAGCAGTGGTCTGAGGAAAAAACCAAGGAGAACCTTGGATCCTTGACGGACGCGGAGCTGCTTCAGAAGCTTGCAGCTAGTGGCTCCGTCGCAGGGGCTTTAAGCACCAGAGAAACCCGCAAGCAAGCTCGACGCGTCGCTGCAAAGATCGAGTTCTTTGATCGACTCAAGGATTTTGGCGGAGTACTAAAAAGCCAAGCAGTAGCCAGCGCCTTGGGAACAACAAGACAAACCATCAACAATCATGTGAAAAAAGGCACCTTAATCGCGATCCAGGAAGGAAACGATTACCTTTATCCAGCATTTCAGTTTATTGGGGACGAAAAGCTTCCACACTTGGAGGAAATCTTAGGGTTGATGAAAAATGTCAGCGCGGAGGCTCAGTGCACATTCTTCCTAAATCCTGTTGCCTTCGGTGGCGGAAAAGCAGAATTGCCGTATGTAGTTCTTAAAGACGGTGCTGATGAGAACCAGTTGGAAGCGATCAAACGTGAAGCGTCTCTTTTCATGAGCTCAACGCCTGCGTAAAAACAGCGCACCCAAAACTGGGGCGCTGCGTGAATGGTAGCGGAGCTCAAGAGCTAAGCACCTTGTAGCCGAGGATCTCGGTCAAGATCTCCTCTGCATCAATGCTGTCATCCTCAAAGCCTTCCGGAAGTTTTCCCTTGTATTCGAACTCCGGAAGCTTGGTCATCTCAACGGTCTTAACCGTTGTGGTCTCACCTGGCGCCGTCCACAGCGCGTAACAACTGTGTCCATCGGGGTGATGCCGCGACTCATAAGCAATTCCATCAAAAGGGTTGCCTGGCAACCTGGCCACTGCTGCCACAATTTCTTGCGTAAGCGTGTAGTCTGGGCCAGTCACTTCGTCCACCGTCCGGTTCATTCTGGACAGACATGGCTTCAGATTCAGCAGCTTCAAATCCCTGGTCGTCTCTACCATGCACATGTCTTTTTTCTCAAGATCTGTGGTGTTCAATACGATACCAAGCCCTTTCGATTCCCTGGGCCGAAGCCTTCCGAACGTTTCGGCCAGCGCCCCGCTGGGGTGTTCGGCCCCATACCAGATCCCGATTTCTTCCATGGGATCATTAAACCTACCCAGTTCTTTAGGCTTTTTAGGACATCCGTAGTACTCAGCATTCTCATGCCCGGAATCCTGAACCCTGTAGGAAGTTGAGCCGCCCGGAAGTAGTTTAACGCTCAGTTTACCGCCAGAGTGCAGCCTTTGAACCAGTTGCTCGGTTTGCTTAATATCGTCGTCTCCTGTAACCATTAATCACCTCATTATAGAAAAGCACTGTCATAAGATCACCATTTGAAGGTTGCTTACGAAAAAGGCGCTGGAATTCCAGCGGCGCCGACACATGCCGAGCGCTAGGTGATTCTAACAGAATAAAAGCGGAGGCAAATAGAGCTAGAAAGCTCGCGTGGCAACAAGCTTGGCGGGACAAATAGTTAGAAAAAAATTGGATGCCAGAGTATCCACATGGATATGCTGCTGCGGCAAATTTCAAATCAGTCGTAAAACAAGAGCACTATCTTTAACGGGTGCAAAAACTGCCGTAGACGTAGAGATTTTGGCTGAAATGCCACACTAAGCTTGAATGAATAGCGAGTTGGGTAAATTCCTGCGAGTATAGGATGGAGCTGCCCGCGCAATCCCAAAGGTGTCGGAAGTTTCTTACGGATTGAAGGCCAATCGCTCGGAATTCCATATTGCCATCCAACTTCTCACTCTGGCGGCAAATCATGAATTTTCTAGCTGGAGTCATTGGGGCTTGGTACTTGCGATACTGAGCATTATATTGGTCTCCATCGGCAGCGCGGGCGCGCCTCCCACCGGCAGCACTATTGGGCCGATGGTGTTCTTCTTGTTGTGAATTGCGTCCATCGTTATCGTGTTGACGGCTCTCTACACACGTCGCAAATGACATCAGCAATAGCATTGCCATCAGCCTTCACAGAGCACTCCTTTATCGCTTCTCAGGCGATAACTTTGAGCGGGCTATTCAGTGTTGGATTTTCGAGCTACCGCGCGCACCCTCACCTGCCCAGTCGCACACGACGTAACTGCGACCTGTTTTATAAACATCAGGAGGCCCTGATTCCTCAGAGCTTGCGCAAACATGAACGCGTTCGAGATTGGGGATTCAAGTTCGTTACAAGCGTTTTCAATCCGACGCAGGCGACCGGTCAGATTCAGGATCACGTACTACACGTCTCAAAAAAATCTGACATTGTGGCGTTGCTCGTCGATGCAGCTTGGCAGAGCAAGGTCTCCCAGATGACGAAATCCTGTTTTGTAGCGCCTATCGACTTCGACCCGCACGCCACGAATTACAAAAATCCGATACAGGCAACGCTCACACTTGAACATGTTCCCTAACGACTACTACGGATGACATTTTTAGATACGAAAAAGCGGGTCCGGTACATTGCCCGAAGCCCGCTTTTCTCGCGTTATCTCACTACGCTTACCCGTCGCTGAACGCGGTAGAAAGTAATAGCCGCTCTGATACCTAAAGGTTCTGGCGACGTTCCCAGCTGCGGACGATCACAAGGCCCGACCAGAGTCCAGTTTTCATGGAGTCCCCAGTCAAGGCGAGGAGGTTAGTAGATAACCTGGTCGCACTATACGCGACCTCTGCATTTAATGCGTCCTCTGATGATCAACCGCTGTCTCAAATCAGTATTTCTTGTCTTTTGAGATTTCAAGAAGAATCAGAAAAAGCCGCTACCGGTTAAGGGTAGCGGCTTTGGTTGCAGCGTGCGCGATCAGTAACCCATATCGAAAATCGCTTCGTCCATCGCCATCAAGTTGCCAGCGCCCGACAGCATGGCTGCCACATGGGTACGGGTACGGGGCAGAATGCGCTGGAAGTAGAAGCGCGCGGTGTGCAGCTTGGCCGTATAGAACGCCTCTTCGGAGGTGCCTTCGGCCAGCTTGGCGGCTGCAACGCGCGCCATGTCGGCCCAGAAGTACGCCAGGCAGGCGTAACCGGAATACATCACGTAATCCACCGAGGCGGCGCCGACTTCTTCCCGGTCCTTCATGGCAGCCATGCCCACTTTCATGGTCAGCTCGCCCCACTCCTTGTTCAACTGCGCCAGCGGGGCAACGAACTCGGCCACGGCAGCATTGCCTTCCTGGGCTTGGCAGAACTTGTGCACGATCTTGGTAAAGCCTTTCAGGGCTTCGCCCTGGGTCATCAATACTTTGCGGCCCAAAAGGTCCAGGGCCTGAACGCCTGTGGTGCCTTCGTACAACATGGCGATACGGGCATCACGCACATTCTGCTCCATGCCCCACTCGGCGATAAAGCCATGGCCGCCGTATACCTGTACGCCATGGTTGGCGGCTTCGAAGCCCACTTCGGTCATGAAGGCCTTGGCGATAGGCGTCATGAAGGCCAGCAGCCCATCGGCACGTTTCTTCTCTTCGTCGTCCTGGCTGTACTTGAGGGTATCCACCAGCTTGGCCGTGAAGTACACCATAGCGCGGTTACCTTCGGCGAAGGCCTTCATGGTGAGCAGCATGCGACGTACGTCAGGGTGCACGATGATCGGGTCGGCGGCCTTGTCCGGTGCCTTGGGGCCGGTCAGCGAGCGCATCTGCAAGCGGTCACGGGCATATTTCAAGCCACCCTGGAACGCCAGTTCAGCATGGGCCAGGCCTTGCAGCGCGGTCCCCAGGCGGGCGGTGTTCATAAAGGTGAACATGCAGTTCAGCCCTTTGTTCGCCGGGCCGATCAAATAGCCGGTGGCGCCGTCGAAGTTCATCACACAGGTGGCATTGCCATGGATGCCCATCTTGTGTTCGAGCGAGCCGCAGCTCACACCGTTGCGCTCGCCTACACCGCCTTCGGCATTGGGCAGGAACTTGGGCACGATGAACAGGGAAATGCCTTTGGTGCCGGCCGGCGCATCAGGCAAGCGTGCCAGCACGATGTGGACGATGTTGTCCGCCATGTCGTGTTCGCCGGCAGAAATGAAGATCTTTGTGCCGCTGACTTTGTAGCTGCCATCGGCCTGTGGCTCGGCGCGAGTACGCAGCATGCCCAGGTCGGTACCGCAGTGCGGTTCGGTCAGGCACATGGTGCCTGTCCACTCGCCGGACACCAGCTTGGTAAGGTAGGCGTCCTGCTGCTCAGGGGTGCCGTGCGCCGAAATGGTGTTCATGGCGCCATGGGACAGGCCAGGGTACATGCCCCAGGACCAGTTGGCGGTGCCTACCAATTCACTGATGGCCAGGCCCAGGGATTCCGGCAGGCCTTGGCCGCCATGCTCCACATCGTGGGCCAGGCTTGGCCAGCCGCCTTCAACGAACTGTTGGTAGGCTTCTTTGAAGCCGGTGGGCGTTTTCACACCGCTTTCAGACCACGTACAGCCTTCGAGGTCACCCACACGGTTCAGCGGCGCCAGCACCTGTTCGGCGAATTTGGCGCCCTCTTCAAGAATGGCATCGACCATGTCCGGTGTAGCGTCCTGGCAACCGGGCAGGCTTTGGTAGTGGGCTTCATAGCCAAGCAACTCATCGCGAACGAAGCGAATGTCGCGCAAGGGCGCCTTGAAATCGGGCATGTGGAAAACCTCTGTGCTGAATCCGGTGGGGTGAACCGCAAATAATCGACTCATCCACCCGCGGCGGACGCGTCAAACAGGTGTTTGAAACATACGTTTATGCCAGATGAGTTGTCAAGGGGAGTTAGGAACGGCGGCTAACAGCACGCGACAAACGACAACGCCCCGCCGGCTGTAAGGAGCAGGCGGGGCGTTGAGTGGTCATTTGAAACGGGCGAGGCAGCCGACGAAAGGCCTAGGTTCGGAGCGGTAACACTGCCTCAGGCGTAGGTATCGATCATTGAACCCAATGCCCGGTCAGACGCCTTCTCCACTTTCGCACCGGCCTCTACCTGTAGCACCGCCTGGGTCATTTGCACGTTCAAGGCGGCGAGGCTGGTCTGTTGGCTCTCGTCCACGGCATCGAGGCGTTGCGCCTGGTAGCCGGTGGACTGGGCCAGGTTGCTGCTGTGGTTGGCGATACCGGCCACTTGCAGCGCGGCATTATCGAACCGGGTAGAGGCCGCCTGGATGACACTCAGGCCCGAAGTGAGCGAAGACGAGATATTCATGGCAATGTCCAGGCTTGGCTATTGGCCATCAGTGTACGCCGTTGCGCAATGCCGTAAAGGCACGTTGGTCAGGCCAGTTGACCAAGCGCCAAATGGTCGGCCACTGCCGCTGCGCTCGCGGTAGGCAAATGCGGTACGTGCCCCAGGCAGGGTGCGGCCAACCGTTCAGTGAGGGTTGTCAGGTTGGCCTCCAGCCGTGAGGTGTGCGGGTCGATGATATTGGCGACCCACCCCGCCAGGGTCAGGCCGTCCCGCGCGATGGCTTCAGCCGTGAGCACCGCATGGTTGATGCACCCAAGGCGCACCCCCACCACCAGAATGACCGGCAGGCCCAAGGCGATGGCCAGGTCCGACAGGTTACCTTGGCCAGACAACGGCACGCGCCATCCGCCCGCCCCTTCGATCAGCGTGAACTCGGCCTGCTGGGCCAGGATGTGCTGCATGGGCGCCAGCAAGGCTTGCACGGTCAGTGGCACCTGGGCTTCATGGGCCGCGATATGGGGCGCAATGGCAGGCTCGAACGCGATGGGGTTGATCGCTTCATAGGGCAGCACAAGGGTGCTTTCGGCCATCAGCGCCAACGCATCGCTGTTGCGAAGGCCCGCCGAGGACTGCTCGCAACCAGAGGCCACTGGCTTGGCCCCCAGGGTGCTCAGGCCTTCACGCCGCGCGGCCTGCAGCAGCCCGGCTGAAATGGTGGTTTTGCCGACTTCAGTGTCGGTGCCCGCGACAAAATAGGCGTGGTTCATGGTCTTGGACGCTTCACTGTTTATTCAGCACGCCATACACCACCTGGTAGGTGGCAGGCAGGCCCGTGGGTTGGCGGAAGGTTTCATAGGCCGCCATCATGGCGGTCAGGCGTGCGCGCCCGGTCAACCCACCCGGCCTTCCGGGGTTCAGGTTGTGGGCGCCCAGTGCCTTGAGTTCGTGGGTAAGGCTGCGCACGTCTGGGTAATGAAGCACGCGAGGGCGGCAGACCAGCGTCTGCACCTGCAGGCCGCTGTTGGCACACGCTTGCTGGTAATCCTCGAAGCGACGGAAGCGGTTCACGTGCACCTGGCCATCGGCGGCTTCCCAGCTCTGCCGTAGTTCGCCCAGGGTACCGGTACATAGGCTGGCAAAGGCGAACCGCCCGCCGGCGGTCAGTACGCGGCTGGCTTCGGCCAACACTTGGGCAAAGTCGTCGCACCATTGCAGGGCCAGGCTGCTGAACATTAGGTCCACGCTGCCGGCCTTCAAGGGCAGGTGTTCCGCATCACCCGCCACATGCCAACCTGCCCCGCCCTGGCTGCGCGCGTAGCGGAGCATACCCTCGGCGATATCGATGGCCACGCCGCTTACCGTGGGCCAGCGCTGGGCCAGGGCACGGCTGAAATGGCCCGTGCCGCTGCCCAGGTCCAGCCACTGGCCAGGGGGCTCTATGCCTTCGAGCAAGGCGAGCAGGTGATCACCTACGTCACGCTGCAACCCCGCCACACTGTCATAGGTAGAAGCTGCCCGTGAGAATGAAGCGGCGACCTGGCGCTTGTTCGGCAACGCTGAAGTCGGCTCATCCATGGGTAGCCTCCTCGATAAAGGCGGCTGCCATGGCGGCGAGCGCGTGGGGCGATTCGAGCACAAACGCGTGGCTGCCTTCCCTCTCGGTCACCTGCGCATGGGGCGCCAACTGAGCAAGTGCAGCCGCAGTGCCCACGGGCACCAAGGCATCGCGTGTGGCAAATACATGCAGTTGGGGCAGCGCCAAGGCCGCTAGGGCGTTCCGATTGTCGAGTGCAGCCAGCAGGGCCAGGCCTTCAGCAGTGGCATGGCGAGTGTCGGCCAGCAGTGGCTTGATCAACCCACGGCCAGCCTGGCTGCCTTGTACACACAGCAAACCGAAACGCTTGAGGGTTCCGGTGGGGTCTGCTTCGCACTGCCCTGCAAAGGCTGTGTACGTCTCCAATGCCATTGCCGTCGGCCAGCCCTCACGGGCGATGAAAGACGCGTTGCTGGCGAAGGTGATAACGCCAGGGCATGCCTGGCCACGGCGTGCGGCCAGCGCCACGGCCAGCATGCCACCCAGCGACCAGCCCAATAGCCAAGCGCCCGGTGGCAGGCTTTGGTCGAGAACATTCAGGGCGGTTTCAAGATCGCCGCTGTTGGGCAGCGGCGCAACCGTTACGCTGGCCTGAGGCGTGGCGGTGCCTAGCGCCTGAACTAAAGGCGCCACGGCGGCAGGCCCCAAGCCCCAGCCCGGGAGCACAGCAAGGGTTTCACTCATCGGTCGGCTCCAGCGCCAAGCAGTCCGCCAGGCCTTGGAGCAAGCGGGAAACCTGCGCCTGGGTATGGGCGGCAGACAAGGTCACCCGGAGCCGCGCGCTGTCCACCGGCACGGTAGGCGGGCGAATGGCAGTCACCAGCAGGCCTTGCTCACGCAACCGCCGGGACCACGCCATGGCCCGCTCACTGCTGCCCAGCACGATAGGCTGGATGGGCGTATGGCTGGGCATCAGGTCCAGGCCCAGTGCCTGGGCACCCTTACGGAATTGCTGCACCAAGGCCGCCAAGTGATCACGCCGCCAGCCTTCGTTACGCACCAGCTCCAGGCTTTTCAAGGTGGCGCAGGCCAATGCAGGCGGCTGGCTGGTGGTGTAAATGTAGGGCCGTGCGAATTGCACCAGGTAGTCGATCAAGGCTTCGCTGCCCGCCACGAACGCACCGGCGGTGCCGAAGGCTTTGCCCAAGGTACCCACCAGCACCGGCACCTCATCCACCCCTAGGTTGAAGTGCTCCACTACACCACCGCCCTGTGCACCCATCACCCCAACACCATGGGCATCGTCCACCATCAGCCAGGCGTTTCGTGCCTTGGCTTCGCGGGCCAGGGCAGGCAGGTCGGCAACGTCGCCGTCCATGCTGAACACGCCGTCCGTCACCACCAGCGTGGCCCCGGTGGAAGGCGCCTTGCCCAGCCGCGTGGCGAGGCTGGCAGGGTCGTTGTGCAAGTAGCGGGAGAAACGCGCGCCGCTCAGCAGGCCCGCATCCAACAGCGAGGCATGGTTGAGGCGATCTTCCAGCACGGAATCGCCCTGCCCTACCAAGGCGGTGACTGCTGCCAGGTTCGCCATGTAGCCGGTGGAAAACAGCAGCGCCCGCGGCCGCCCGGTGAGGTCAGCCAACGCTTCTTCAAGGGCATGGTGGGGCGTGCTATGGCCAATCACCAAGTGAGAAGCACCACCGCCTACGCCCCAGCGCTCGGCGCCGTTGCGCCAGGCCTGGATCACCTCAGGGTGGTTGGCCAGGCCCAGGTAATCGTTGTTGCAGAACGCCAGCAGGGGCGTGCCGTCTACGACAACTTCCGGCCCTTGAGGGCTGTCGAGCAAAGGGCGCTGGCGATACAAGCTGTTGGCGCGCCGCTCGGCCAACCGGGTGGCCAGGCGCGCCTGAAGGTCAACGGCCATGAAGTCAGGCTGTCGCCGCGTCGTAGAACAGCTCACCACTGCGCTGCTCCACCAAGGCCTGCTCGATGGCCGCCTGGTGTACCTCGTCGTCGTGTTCTTCCCGAGCTTCGGGGCGGATGCCCAGGCGTGCGAACAGCATCATGTCCTTGTCGGCCTGGGGGTTGGCCGTGGTCAATAGCTTGTCACCGTAGAAGATGGAGTTGGCGCCAGCCATGAAGGCCAGGGCCTGCATCTGCTCATTCATCTGCTCACGCCCGGCGGACAGCCGCACATGGGACTGAGGCATAAGAATACGGGCCACGGCCAGCATGCGAATGAAGTCGAAAGGGTCGATGTCTTCGGCATTGGCCAACGGCGTACCCGCGACCTTCACCAGCATGTTGATGGGCACGGACTCCGGGTGCTCCGGCAGGTTGGCCAGTTGAATGAGCAGCCCGGCGCGGTCGTCCAGGGACTCACCCATGCCCAGAATGCCGCCGGAGCAGATCTTCATGCCAGCGTCACGCACATACGCCAGGGTTTGCAGGCGCTCGCTGTAGGTGCGGGTGGTGATGATGCTGCCGTAGAACTCCGGCGAGGTGTCCAGGTTGTGGTTGTAGTAGTCCAGGCCGGCATCGGCCAGGGCCAAGGTCTGTTCCTGGTCCAGGCGGCCCAGGGTCATGCAGGTTTCCAGACCCATGGCTTTTACACCTTTGACCATTTCCAGCACGTAGGGCATGTCCTTGGCGGAGGGGTGCTTCCAGGCAGCACCCATGCAGAAGCGGGTAGACCCAATGGCCTTGGCACGGGCAGCCTCTTCCAGCACCTTCTGCACTTCCAGCAGCTTTTCCTTTTCCAGGCCGGTGTTGTAGTGACCGGACTGCGGGCAGTATTTGCAATCCTCCGGGCAGGCGCCGGTCTTGATGGACAGCAGCGTGGACACCTGTACTTCGTTGGGGTTGAAGTGCGCCCGGTGAACGCTCATGGCCTGGAACAGCAGATCGTTGAACGGCTGGGTAAACAAGGCCTTTACTTCGGCCAGGGTCCAATCATGACGCAACGGGCTGTGCAGGCTGGCGCTCATCGGGGGTTCCTTGTTCTATGCTGGGTAACCGGCACGAAGGTGCCAGTGATCACGGTATGGAACAAATGGTCAAGGAAGGCCTTATGCGCTGTCAACCGCTTCGCGACCTCTTGGTCGACATATGCTCAAAATTTAACCAAACCTGTACGTTCTGTGGTGGGGTCTCAGACAACGCCTATTCCCTGTGCAGCGGCTGCGAAGGCGACCTGCCCTGGGCTGGCTTCGCCTGTACCCGCTGCGCACTGCCCTTGGTATTCGACGGCCCAACCTGCCCGGCCTGCCAATGGTTACCACCGCCCTTCGAGTGCGTCGAAGCGCCTTGGACATACAACTTTCCGCTGGATACGGCCATCAACCGCTTCAAGCACCGTGGGGATCGCCCCCTGGGGCGCTTGCTGGCAGAGCGGTTAAGTGCCTTTCTAGCCTACCGTTTCGACGAAGGCCTGCCGCGGCCCGCCTACCTGTTGCCAGTGCCCATGGCGCCAAAACGCTTGCGGGCACGGGGCTTCAACCAGGCCCAGCTGCTAGCGCAGTGGCTCGCCAAGGGGTTGGGCATCCCTGGGGCGTTCAACATCCTGTTACGCCTAAGGGAAACGCCCTCGCAACAGGGGCTGGGCCTGGCCGCACGCCAGCGTAACCTGCAGGGCGCCTTTGCCTTGGCACCGGGTGCCGAGGTGGCGGGCCAGCACCTGGCGCTGGTGGACGATGTGATGACCACCGGCGCTACGGCTCACGCCTTGGCCACCGTGTTGAAGCAGGCCGGTGCGCAACGGGTCGATGTGTATTGCCTTGCACGCACGCCTTTACCTGATGGCGCTTGACGGGAAAAGCAGCGACGGCGCAAGGTCGCCTTTTTAGCCTGCGTACCTGTGCCATGTCGCTGCCTACGGTCCTGTCCCATTACCTTACCCATCGCCCGCAACGCATTGCCCTGCTGGCCCATATCGATGAGCAGGGCTCTATCACCCGTGCAGCCAAGGCTGCCGGCCTGAGTTATAAAGCGACTTGGGACGCCATCGCCGAGCTGAACAACCTCACACTGCGGCCGTTGGTAGAACGCAGCGTAGGCGGCCGAGGGGGTGGTGGCGCACGGCTGAGCGAAGAAGGCCTGCGTGTACTGCGGCTGTACCAGCGTTTGCAGGCATTGCATGCCCAGCTATTGGACGCTGCCGAAGACAACGCCGACCTGGACCTGCTCGGCCGCTTGATGCTGCACACCAGCGCACGCAACCAGTTGGCCGGTACCGTGGCGCGCATCGAATACACAGGGATCAACGACATGATCCATTTGGACCTCGGCGGTGGTTTGTCCCTCCGGGCGGCCATTACCCATGACAGTACTGACCGCCTGAAGCTGGTGGCAGGCACTCCAGTGGTTGCCTTGATGAAAGCCGGCTGGCTGACCGTGCATGCCTTGGGTGAGCCCATACCGGACACGGCCAATGCCCTGGCGGCAACGGTCGAAGCCTTGGAGCTGGCCGCGCCAGGCCCTGGCGAAGTGCGCCTGAGCCTGAGTAATGGGCAAACCCTTTGCGCGCTTGTGGATAACCCGCGCTTGGCTGGGCTTGAGCCAGAAACACCCGTGACGGTGAGCTTCGACCCCGGCTCCGTACTACTAGGGCGGCCGCTTTAGCCACCCCATACGCAAGCCATCCGCCAAGCCGGCATAAAGCCGTCGCCCAAGTACAACGTCACAAAACCTTCATGGCGCCTGTTTAACGTGGCTGGCTGAACCGCCGGGAGCCTTGCCATGGAACAGTACCAAGACGATCTACAACCCACCGACCTTGAACGCTACGTTGGCCTTAGCCGGCGACGCTTCATCGGTGCCGGTGCGCTATGTGGCGCTGCGATGTTCATGGGCGGTAGCCTGCTCACACGCAGCACGCTGGCCCAGGCCGTGGAGACGGCCAATAGCCCACTATTGGGCTTTGACGCCGTTGCTGCCGCCACGGCCGACACCGTCACTCTGCCGCCTGGCTACCAGTCGCAGGTACTGATCAGCTGGGGCCAGCCTCTGCATGCTCACAGCCCGGCGTTCGACCCCAGTGGCCGGGCCGATGCCGAGGCCCACGCCTTGCAGTTTGGCGACAACAACGACGGCATGAGCTTTTTCCCCTTCCCCGGCGACCCTGACAGGGCACTGATGGCCATCAACAACGAGTACACCAACTACCGCTACCTGTATGAGCACGGCGGCATGCCCCTGTCAGCCGCCGAGGTCCACAAGGCGCTGGCCGTGGAAGGCGTTTCAGTCATTGAAGTACGCCGGCACAGTGGCCAATGGCAGTTTGTGCAAGGGTCTCCCTACAACCGCCGTATCCATGGCAACAGCCCCTTGCGCTTCAGCGGCCCCGCCGCTGGCCATGCCCTGCTGCAAACCAAGGCCGACCCCAAGGGCCTTGACGTGCTGGGTACTTTCCAGAACTGCGCCAACGGCAAGACCCCGTGGGGCACCTACCTCACGTGCGAAGAAAACTTCACTGACTGCTTTGGCTGCACCCAGGCCGACCAGCGCCTGAATGCCGCGCAGAAGCGCTATGGCCTGACGCCAGCCAGCAAAGAGATCAACTGGCACCCCCACGATGAGCGCTTCGACGTGTCGCGCACCCCCAACGAGCTGAACCGCCATGGCTGGGTGGTGGAAATCGACCCCTTTGATCCTAAGTCAGTGCCGGTCAAGCGTACGGCCCTGGGCCGTTTCAAGCACGAGAACGCCGCCCTGGCGGAAACCCGCGAAGGCCATGCTGTGGTGTACATGGGCGACGACGAGCGCGGCGAATTCATCTACAAGTTCATCAGCCGCGACCGTATCGACCATGCCAACCCTAAAGCCAACCGCGACCTGCTGGACCACGGCACCCTATACGTAGCGCGTTTTGACGCGGGAGACAGCCACCCGGACCATCCCAAAGGCACCGGCGAGTGGGTGGCGCTCACCCATGGCCAGGGCGGGCTGGATGCCGCCGCAGGCTTTGCCAGCCAGGCTGAGGTGCTGATTCATGCGCGCCTTGCCGCTACCCAGCTGAAAGCGACCCGCATGGACCGCCCCGAATGGATCGTAGTGAGCCCGCTCGATGGGCAGGTGTATTGCACGCTCACCAACAACATCAAACGCGGCGAAGACGGCCAGCCCGTGGGCGGCCCAAACCCTCGCGAGAAAAATGTGTATGGGCAGATCCTGCGCTGGAAGCCACAGGCCGACGACCACGGCGCCCTCGCCTTCGAGTGGGACCTGTTTGTGGTGGCTGGCAACCCGGCCGTCCATGCCGGCTCGCCCAAGCGCGGCTCTTCCAACATCACGGCGCAGAACATGTTCAACAGCCCAGACGGGTTAGGCTTCGATGCCGCCGGCCGCCTGTGGATACTCACCGATGGCGACATGAGCAACAGCGGAGACTTTGCTGGCATGGGCAATAACCAGATGCTGGCGGCCGACCCGGCCACGGGAGAAATTCGCCGTTTCATGGTCGGCCCGGTGGGCTGCGAGGTCACCGGCATTGCGTTTTCGCCGGACTACCGCACGCTGTTCGTGGGCATTCAGCACCCCGGCGAAACCGGCGGCTCAACCTTCCCGGAACACCTGCCCAATGGCAAGCCACGCTCCTCGGTCATGGCCATCACCCGGGCAGACGGCGGGCTGATAGGCGCATGAAGCCCGTGTGGGTGCGCTACCATGTGAGGCCAGGCGCACCCAGGAGCTGTAATGTCCCACCCATTCGATACACTCACCCCAGACCGGGTACTCGATGCCATTGAAAGCATCGGGTACTTGAGTGATGCCCGCGTACTCGCCCTCAACAGCTACGAGAACCGTGTGTATCAGGTAGGGATTGAAGGCGCCGAGCCGCTGATCGCTAAGTTCTACCGCCCTGGCCGCTGGACCAACGAAGCCATTCTAGAAGAGCACGCCTTTACAGCCGAACTGGCCGACTGTGAAGTGCCCGTAGTAGCACCCTTGGTGCGCGATGGCGTAAGCCTGTTCGAACACGGCGATTTCCGTTTTGCCCTGTTTCCACGCCGTGGCGGCCGGGCACCAGAGCCGGGCAACCTTGACCAGCTGTACCGCTTGGGGCAATTGCTGGGCCGCTTGCACGCCGTAGGCGCAAGCCGCCCCTTCCAGCACCGTGAAACGCTGGCAGTGGATAACTTTGGCGATGCCTCCCTGGCCACCTTGCTGGAGGGAGGCTTTATCCCCAAAAGCCTGCTACCGGCCTATTCATCCGTGGCCAAAGACATGCTGGACCGTATCAAGGCCATCTACGCCACCACCCGTTTCAACAGCCTGCGCCTGCACGGCGACTGCCACCCCGGCAACATCATGTGCCGGGACGAGGTGTATCACCTGGTAGACCTGGACGACTGCCGCACTGGCCCAGCCGTTCAGGACCTGTGGATGATGCTGGCCGGCGACCGCCAGGAACGCCTGGGCCAGTTGTCCGAGCTGATGGACGGCTACAACGAATTCCATGAGTTCGACCCGCGTGAACTGGCATTGATCGAGCCTTTGCGCGCCCTGCGCTTGCTGCACTACAGTGCCTGGCTGGCCCGTCGCTGGGACGACCCAGCTTTCCCCCATAGCTTCCCCTGGTTTGGAAGCGAGCGGTACTGGGGCGACCAGGTACTGGCACTGCGTGAACAAATCTCAGCGCTCAATGAAGAGCCCCTGCGTTTGTTCTGATATTGATCCTCTTACAAGAATAGAAAGGACGCACCATGCAAACCGCCAACCCGCGACGCGGGTATGTTCTCGGCCTGATTGCCTACGGCCTGTGGGGTCTGTTCCCCATTTACTTCAAGGCCCTGCAAAGTGTTCCCGCGATGGAAATCATCGTACAGCGTGTGCTGTGGTCCGCCGTGTTTGCGGTACTTACCCTTCTGGTGTGGAAACACCCAGGCTGGTGGAAAGCCCTTGTGGATAACCCCAAACGGTTCCTGATCCTGATGTGCAGCGGGTCGTTGATCGCCGGCAATTGGCTGGTGTACGTGTGGGCAGTGAACAACGGTCGCATGCTGGAAGCCAGCCTGGGCTACTACATCAACCCGTTGGTGAACGTGTTGTTGGGCATGTTGTTGCTGGGTGAGCGCCTGCGACGGTTGCAATGGATCGCCGTTGGCCTAGCCGTGATTGGCGTTGCGCAGCAATTGTGGCGGGTAGGCAGCTTGCCGTGGGTGTCGCTGGCACTGGCCTTAAGCTTCGCCTTCTACGGGCTGATTCGTAAAAAGGCGCCTGTGGCGGCGTTGCCGGGGCTGCTGGTAGAAACCTGGCTGCTGTTGCCCTTGGCGCTGGGCTGGCTGCTGTTTCATGGGGATGCCATGACAGCTCAGGCAGCGTTCTGGCCAACGCCCGTAGGGCTGCTGCTGATTGCGGCCGGGCCGGTCACGCTGGTACCGCTGCTGTGCTTTACGGCAGCAGCCCGTGACCTGCCTTACGCCACGCTGGGTTTCCTGCAATACATGGCCCCTACGCTGGTGCTGGCACTGGCGGTGACGTTCTATGGCGAGCATTTGAGCACCGCCAACTTGATCGCCTTTGGGTTTATCTGGATGGCACTGGCGGTGTACAGCGTTGATGTGTGGCAGGTGCTGCGTCGAAATCGCTGATCACTTTTTAACCAGCTCTCTCAAACGCCTGCGCTGCCTGGCCTGTGGACATGTTTCCCAAGCTTATCCACAGCCCAGTCCACTCAGGGTGTGCACAACACTAAAACTATTGCTCGTTTTTTGATCAATCCTCTGCAAGCCTTGAATTACGTGCTCTGTAGAGGATACCCCCCAGCTTATCCACAGCTACGCGCAAGGTTTGTATGCATAACTTCAAAGGTCCTGACGCAGGCTCAGGTCCACCATCATTTCATCCGCCAAGGTTTCCAAGGTTTCTTGCAAAGCGTCCAGCGTAAGGGCCTCCGGAACGGTCAATTGCGCCTCGGCATTGAACAACAGCTCATTGGTCATGGGCGCGGGCGACACGTCTGTGGATAAGCGCTCCACGTTAACGCCGCGGGCAGCGAGCACGCGGGAGATATCCCGCACAATGCCAGGCCGGTCGTTGGCCGTCAGGTGAAGGGTCACACGCTTCAAGGCTTGCGCCTGCACGCCGCTGCTCTGGTCCACCAGCACGCGAATGCCGTATTCGCTCAGCCCTTCCAACGCCTGGACCAATGCCGGGCGATCAGCAGCAGGCACCTCAACCCGCAGGATGCCTGCGAACTGGCCAGCCATGCGCGCCATACGGCTTTCCAGCCAGTTCCCATGGTGCTCTGCCACGCAATGCGCGATACGTTCCACATGCCCGGCCTTGTCCTGCGCCAACACGGTCAACACCAGTTGTTCCATGGTACTTCTCCCCCTGAAGTGAACAGGTAGTATAGGCGGCACCACCGAAGCCGTTAACGCAACGGTTTTCTGACTGGCCAGTCCGGTTTTCCCTATGGGACCGGCTCATGTAGTATCCGAAAAAAATCACTACATACCTGTATTCCACCGCCCCAACCACCCTTAGCCAAAGCGAGCGCGCAATGACCGATTACGTCAAGGTAGGTGACCTTCAGGTTGCCAAGGTACTGCTGGATTTCGTGAACAACGAAGCCATTCCAGGCAGCGGCGTGGCTGCTGACACGTTCTGGGCTGGGGCAGGCAGGCTGATCCACGCGCTCAGTGAAAAAAACCGCTCACTGCTTGAACGCCGCGATGCACTCCAGGCCCGTATCGATGGCTGGCACCGTGACCACAAGGGCACGCACCATGATGCGGCGGCCTATAAACGTTTTTTGAAAGACATCGGTTACCTGCTGGAAGCGCCGGGCGATGTAAAGGCCACCACTACGGGCGTTGATGACGAGATCGCCCGGTTGGCCGGGCCCCAGCTGGTGGTGCCCGTCATGAACGCCCGTTTCGCACTGAACGCGTCCAACGCGCGTTGGGGCTCCTTGTACGATGCCCTGTACGGCACCGATGCAATCAGCGAGGCGGACGGCGCCGAAAAAGGCAGTGGCTACAACCCGGTACGTGGCAAAAAGGTGGTGGCCTTCGTCAAGGCGTTCCTTGACCAGGCGGCCCCCTTGGCAGCGGGTAGCCATGCCCAGGCAACCGGCTATGGCATTCAGCACGGGGCCTTGGTGGTAACACTTGAAAACGGCGAAACCACTGGCCTGGCCAACCCCGAACAGTTCGTAGGCTTTCAGGGCACCGCCCAGGCGCCTACCGGGCTGCTGCTGCAACATAACCGTTTGCATGCCGAGATCCAGATCGACCCGCACAGCCCTATTGGCCAAACCGATGCAGCCGGTGTGAAGGACGTGCTGGTCGAAGCTGCGCTGACCACCATCATGGACTGTGAAGATTCGGTCGCTGCCGTAGACGCCGATGACAAGGTGGTGGTGTACCGCAACTGGCTGGGCCTGATGAAGGGCGACTTGGCCGAACAGGTGAGCAAGCAAGGCACAACTTTTACCCGCACCATGAACCCGGACCGTGTTTACCAGACCCCAGGCGGTGGCGAACTGACCCTGCACGGGCGCTCGCTGTTGTTCATACGCAACGTGGGCCACCTGATGACCATTGATGCCGTGCTGGACCGCGATGGCCGTGAAGTGCCCGAGGGGATCCTGGATGCGCTGTTTACCAGCCTGGCCGCCACCCACGACCTTAAAGGCCATGGCCCTCGGCGCAACAGCCGCACTGGCTCGGTGTACATCGTCAAACCCAAAATGCACGGCCCGGATGAAGTAGCTTTTGCCAACGAGCTGTTTGCCGGTGTGGAAAACGTGCTGGGCCTGCCAGTAAACACGCTGAAAATGGGCATCATGGACGAGGAACGGCGTACCACCGTGAACCTCAAGGCCTGCATCCAGGCGGCGCGCGAGCGCGTGGTGTTTATCAACACAGGTTTCTTGGACCGCACCGGTGATGAAATCCATACCTCGATGGAAGCTGGCGCCGTGGTGCGCAAAGCCCAGATGAAGGCACAGCCCTGGATTGCGGCCTACGAAAACTGGAACGTGGACACGGGGTTGGCGTGTGGCCTGCAGGGCCGTGCGCAAATCGGCAAGGGAATGTGGGCCATGCCCGACCTGATGGCCGCCATGCTGGAGCAGAAAATCGCCCACCCTCTGGCAGGTGCTAACACCGCCTGGGTGCCCTCGCCTACCGCCGCTGCCTTGCATGCGCTGCATTACCACCAGGTAGATGTGTTCGCGCGCCAGGCCGAACTGGCTACGCGTGAGCCTGCTGCGCTGGATGACATTCTGAGCATTCCCTTGGCGCCGGACACCCACTGGTCGG
The DNA here is from genome assembly GCF_059831485.1 of Pseudomonas sp. AB39(2026). Classification (NCBI taxonomy): domain Bacteria; kingdom Pseudomonadati; phylum Pseudomonadota; class Gammaproteobacteria; order Pseudomonadales; family Pseudomonadaceae; genus Pseudomonas; species Pseudomonas sp. AB39(2026). Next base: position 3,659,345 of record NZ_CP195212.1, on the reverse strand, counting down.
CCGACGAAATCCGCAACGAGCTGGACAACAACGCTCAGGGCATTCTGGGGTATGTGGTGCGCTGGATCGATCAGGGGGTGGGGTGTTCCAAGGTACCGGACATCAATGACATCGGCCTGATGGAGGACCGTGCCACGCTGCGCATCTCAAGCCAATTGCTGGCTAACTGGCTGCGCCATGGGGTAGTGAGTGAAGCTCAGGTGGTGGAAAGCCTGACGCGGATGGCCGCAGTGGTGGACCGGCAGAATGCCAATGACCCAGCCTATAAGCCCATGGCCCCCAACCTGGACACCAACATCGCGTTCCAGGCAGCGCTGGAACTGGTACTGCAAGGCGCCCGGCAACCTAATGGCTACACAGAGCCGGTGTTGCACCGCCGGCGCCGTGAGTTCAAGGCGGCGAACCGGTAATAGCTGAGGTAGAAACTGTGTAACTAAGCTGGCGCCGTTTTCGCAAACGGCGCCAGCGCTTACTTCATACTTACAGAAGCGGCAGGGTGTAGCTGACGATCAGGCGGTTCTGGTCCTGGTTGTATTCATTAGCTACATCGGTATGGAACTTGCCGTTACGCCAGCCGAAGCCAACACCTTTGAAGGTGCCGCCCTGGACAACATAGTCCACGGCCATGTCACGTTCCCATTCCTTCGCATCGCCACCGGTATTGGTTTCGATGCCGGTACCTTTCAGGTAGGTAATCGAAGCCGTCAGGCCAGGCACACCTACCTGGCTGAAGTTGTAACCATACTGGGCAAAGCGAGTCTGTTCGCCCGCTCGGATAAATTGGCCAATCAAGCGGTCAGTGAACAGGTACAGGCTGCTGCCGCCGGCGCCTTCACTGACGCGGCGATCATTAACCAGGCCGCCCTGGTTCAGCTGAACGAAGTTGCTGTTGTCCGACACGCTCTGGTAGCCGCCAGTGAACGAGTGGCCGCCCAGGCTGTAGGTGAAGATGGCACTCCAGGTGTCGTTGTCGATCTTGCCGTTGGTACCGTTGCTGTATCCGTTTGTCTTGTAACCTGCCAAGCGCCCGGCTGCCGAGTCGTTCTTGCCATCCGCATCGGTCTTGAAGTAGCGCAGGTCGGTCTTGAAAGACGAGTCCTTGCTGATCGGGTACACGTGAACCAGGCCTGCGAAGTTCTGCTTGTAATAATCTTCCAGGTTGGCGTAGTAATACTGCAGGGTCAGTTGGTCATTGACCGTGTAGTCGCCGCCGCCAAACCAGAATTCGTTGCTGTCCTGGGTGGCACCCGCTACACCCATGCCCGTACGGTTGGTCGAAGCGCGGCCAACTACGTGCTCCAAACGACCGCCCACCAGCTTGAGGTTGTCGATTTCGTTGGAGGTGATCATGCCGCCTTCGAACGTCTGAGGCAGCAGGCGGCCATCATTGGATACCAGGATTGGCAGCTTGGGCTGAAGGTTGCCATAACGCGCTTCAGTCTTGGAGAAACGCATTTTCCCCGTCACCCCAGCGCGGGTCCATGAATCTTCCGCATCGCCATTGGACTCAGACGGGATCATGGTGCTGCCCACGTGGTCTTCGTTCGGGCTGTTCAGGGTCAGGCCCAACAAGGCCTGCGCGTCCAGACCGAAGCCGACGGTGCCATCGGTAAAGCCAGACTTGTAATCCAGTACAAAGCCCTGGCCCCACTCTGCAATCTTGCTGCTGGCAGGCTTTTCGTTGTTACGGAAATCGTTGTTGAAGTAGAAGTTACGCATCGCCAGCGTAGCTTTGCTGTCCTTGATGAAATCAGCGTATGCCAACGAGGGCAGGCAAAGGCCCGCGCCAATCGCTGCCAGTGCGCTAAGCGTGGCGGTGTTTTTGATGGTCATTTGGTGCTCCCCGTTGTGTTTCTAATTTTTTCGGGAGCATAGATAACAGGCGGATTAGACCCTTGCAACGGTGTATTGCAGGGTGTGTAACAAAAAATTTAGTAAAAACTGTCAATTTTACCGGCGGTTTGCTGTCCGATGCCTTCGGCCCAAACAGCCAATAAAGCTAACTCGTTGATAAGGCACATATTTAACCCGATTCAAGATACTTATCGATGTGCCATGGCTTATAGCAAATCGGTATGTCAAATATCGGGTTTATTCAGCCTACCCCCAGTTCACGCCGTGCTATTAGCAGCATTTGCTCCACATCGATGGGTTTCAGTAAAAAATCCACCACGCTCAGATGCATGGCCTCGATGGCATCCTTCACGCCCGCTTCTCCAGACATGATGATGATCGGCAATGCCGCGCGCTCAGATGCACGTATCTGCCGGATCAGGTCCAGGCCAGACGCGGGGGCCATGCGCAGGTCCGTGATCAGCAGGCCAATGCTGCGATCGCTCATAAGCCGCTCGAACGCTGCCTGTGCCGTGCTAGCGGTACTGGACTCAATACCGTGGAGAGTGAGAATCTGCGCCAACAGCTCGCGGGAGTCGGCGTCGTCGTCCACCACCAGCGCGCGAAGGGGCCCCAGTGTTGGCGTGAGCAGAATTTCGTTCAGTGCCTCGCGTTCCTCATCACTGAGGATATCCAGGTCAGACATCGGGCTCGCCATCCAGTACATGCAAACATACGACCACAGGCTGGCCAGAAAACGTGCCAGCACACAGTAAGGGTGCATACGGTGAAGCATAGCCCCGGCATTGCCAACGTGAAAAACCGGTGTATTGCAGGGGCGTTATACGACTTACGTCCACTGGGCAGAAGCTGCCCATGCGCAGACGATGACAATAAAGCATAAAAAAAACGATACAGCCCATGAGCAAAGCTGACGCCTTCCTTCAAGCCGGTAAAACTGCCGTCCTGCAAAACGTGCAAGGCACCTTGCAGTTCCTGCAACGCTTTGCGCCTTTCGCCCAGATGGAACAGCCGCACCTGGTCTACCTGGTAGAACACTGCCACCTGCGTTTTTACGCCAACGGTGAAAGCATCCTGCGGCCCGATGACGGGCCAGTGGAGCACTTTCATATCGTGAAGCAAGGGCGCGTGGTCGGCCAGCGCCCCCGCGACACGGGCGGCATTGAAACCACGTTCGAAATTGCCAGCGGCGAATGCTTTCCGTTGGCCGCCCTGTTGGGTGAAAGGGCCACCCGTACCGAACACTTGGCCGCCGATGACACCTTCTGCCTGCGCCTCCCAAAAGAGGCATTCATTCACCTGTTTGCCATGTCGGCACCCTTTCGCGACTTTGCCCTGCGCGGTGTGAGCAGCCTGCTGGACCAGGTTAACCGGCAAGTGCGCCGCCAGGCTGCAGAAACCCTTGGCAGCCAGTACTCCCTGGACACACGCCTAGGCGACCTTGCCATGCGCCACCCCATCACCTGTGAAGCCAGCCTACCCGTAAAACAGGCGGTCAAGGTGATGCACGAACAGCAAGTGGGCAGCATTGTGGTGGTGGATGCGGCCCAAGAGCCCCTGGGCATTTTCACGCTGCGGGACCTTCGTGAACTGGTGGCCCAAGGCGATGCAGACCTGAACCAGCCGATCCAGCGCTCCATGGTGCCCTCACCCTTTGCACTGCCCCCGGAGGCCACGGCATTTGAAGCCGCGTTGGCCATGACCGAGCGGCACATTGCCCACGTGTGCCTGGTACGGGAGGGGCGCCTGTGTGGGGTGGTCTCCGAACGGGACCTGTTCTCGCTGCAGAGGGTAGACCTGGTCCATTTGGCGCGGGCCATCCGTACCGCCACTACCTTGGACAGCCTAATCGCCATGCGCCAGGACATTGGCCCGCTGGTGGAACGCATGCTGGCCTTCGGCGCCTCCTCGGAGCAGATCACCCGCATTGTGACGCTGCTCAATGACCACAGCGTGTGCCGTGTGATCGAACTGACGCTAGCCACCCACGGCGACCCCGGCGTGCCGTTCAGCTGGTTATGTTTTGGCAGTGAAGGCCGGCATGAGCAAACGCTGTTCACGGATCAGGACAACGGGCTGCTGTTCGACGCAGACGACCCGGTGCATGCCGCCGAACTGCGTGGCCGGTTGCTGCCCCTAGCTCATCACATCAACCAGGCCCTGGCCTTGTGTGGCTTTGGCTTGTGTACGGGCAATGTAATGGCCAGCAACCCCGAGCTGTGCCTATCTCGGGCGGAATGGTCCCGGCGCTTTGCCGGGTTTATCCGCGAAACCACCCCTGAAAACCTGTTGGCGTCGACTATCTATTTCGATGTACGAACTGTCTGGGGCAACCCGGAACCTGGCCACTGGCTGCAGCAGCGCATGCTGGCCCAGGTGGCGGAAAACGGCATCTTTCAGCGCATGCTGGCAGGCACCGCTTTGCGGCAGCGGCCCCCTGTGGGGCGTTTTCGCGAGTTCGTGCTGGCCCGCAAAGGCTCCGACCGCACCGCCACTCTGGACCTGAAAATACAAGGGCTGGGGCCATTCGTGGATGGCGCACGGTTGTTGGCATTGGCCAATGGCATCAGTGCCACCCCTACGCTGGAGCGGTTCCGACAGTTGGCCCAGCGAGGCGTGATTGATGCGCAGGACGGGGCAGCCTATGAAGAGGCCTACGCGTTTATCCAGCAACTGCGCCTGCAGCAGCATCAGGCCCAAAGCCGCCAGCAACTGCCATGGTCCAACCGTTTGGACCCTGACAGCCTCAACCAACTGGACCGGCGCATCCTGCGTGAATCTCTGCGTCAGGCCCAGCGCCTGCAAGGCAGCCTTGCCGTGCGATACCAGCTATGAGCCTGCTTGACCTGTTCAGGTTTCGCGCCCCCTCTGTGGCACCCGAGCAAGCCAGCCGCCTGGCAGCACTGAATGTACCTGCCGCGCTGGATGACACACCGCTGGAAGCCCAGCGGTGGGTGGTGGTAGACGTCGAAACCACAGGGCTACACCTTCAAAAAGACAGTGTGGTGGCTATCGGTGCTGTGGCCTTGGAAGGCCCTGTCATTCCTTTAGGCGACGGCTTTGAATGCCACTTGGCGATCAAGGCCAACCTGGCGGTGCCCAGTACGCTTATCCATGGGCTGAGCCCGGCAGTGCTGGCCCGAGGGCTGCCACCGGCCGAAGCACTGCTGCGGTTTCTGGAATATGTGGGTGATCGGCCCTTGCTGGCGTTTCATGCCGGGTTTGACCAAGGCATGCTGGTGCGGGCCATCAAGCAGACGTTGGGGTTTCAATGGCAAGCGCCGTTTATCGACCTTGCCGAAGTTGCCCCGCTGCTCTGCCCCAACTGGGCCGCCCATAACCACAGCCTGGATGACTGGATAAAACAGTTTGGCCTGAGCATTGGCGAGCGCCACCATGCCAGCGCCGATGCCCTTGTGACGGCAGAGCTGGGGCTGATGCTGTTCAGCCTGGCGCGGCGCCAAGGTTTGACCACATCAGGTGAACTGCAGGATGCCTTGGCGCGCTGGCGGAGGCGCCGCGATCAGCCTGCTCTTTAACATTCGGGCTGGCCAGCCACGTACCGCCGCGCCGGGTTCACGGCCGCACCAAACTCACGCAACCCCCTGGCGCCGATCAGCAACGGGTAGTTGAAGCTGCTACGGTCGGTAAGGTTGACCTCAATGGTGCGTTTCACGTCACCCAGGCACATGTCCAGGTCGATCACCGGCCGGTGGGCCACTTCAACGTTCTCTTCCTCGCCATCGTTCTCATCGGCGCGGCTCTTGATCCGGCTCATGCGCGACACCTTGTGCTCGTACACTTTGCCGTCAGCGTCGCGGGTGGCCAGCTTGAACCGCACCCAATCTTCGCCATCGCGGGTAAAGGTCTGAATATCGCGTGCTGAAAGCGAAGCGGTCAGCGCACCGGTGTCCATTTTTGCCTTAAGGGTTTGCCCGATTTCCGGCAGCTTGAAGTATTCGTAGCGGCCATACAGCGTGGGGTCGGCAGCCATGGCAGTGAGTGGCAGCAGGGACAGCAACGCAAGAACAGCTTTCACGTAAGGTTTCCTTTTCAGGGGCGCCAAGGGTTAGATGCCCAGGCCCGGATTAGTTCGTGTGGGAATAAAGTACGGGTTAGCGCATACACAAAAAGTAAAAATTTAGTGAAGTCCCGTTCAGTCGGCGAAATTTGGCGCCGATGGCACTTGGCTTTATGATTGCCGACCTTTCTTCGCATATGAGTTTCTTCATGCTTCGCCTGCTCAACGGCTGCCTTACCGCCTCGCTGCTTCTGCTCAACACGCTGGTCATGATCGGCCCGCTGCTGGTGCTGGCGCTGGTCAAGCTGGTAACACCCGTTCGCCTGCGCGACGCCGCCTCGCGCGGGGTGATGTGGATCGCCGAAAGCTGGGCGGAAATCGACAAGGCCATTTTTGCCCTGTGCACCCCCACCCGCTGGGACATCCGTGGGCTGGACGCCTTGCAGGTGGATGCGTCCTACCTGGTGGTCAGTAACCATCAGTCGTGGGTAGACATTCCGGCGCTGATCCAGGCGTTCAACCGCCGTGCGCCCTTTTTCAAGTTCTTTCTCAAGAAGGAGCTGATCTGGGTGCCGCTGCTGGGGCTGGCCTGGTGGGGGCTGGACTACCCCTTCATGAAGCGCTACAGCAAGGCCTTCCTGGCCAAACACCCCCACCTGCGCGGCAAAGACCTGGACATCACGCGCAAGGCCTGCGAGCTGTTCAAGCGCCAGCCGGTCACCGTGGTGAACTACCTGGAAGGCACGCGTTTTACCCAGGCCAAGCATGACCAGCAGGCCTCACCCTACCGCCGCCTGCTCAAGCCTAAGGCAGGCGGCGTGGCCTTCGTACTGGCGGCCATGGGCGCGCAGCTCAACCAACTGCTGGACGTGACCGTGGTGTATCCCAGCCAACGCATCCCGGGTTTCTGGGACCTGCTGTGCGGGCGTGTGCCCAAGGTGATCGTGGACATTCAGGCCCGCCCCATCGACCCGGCCTTGATCGAGGGTGACTACGAGAACGACCCGGTCTTTCGTGAGCGGGTGCAGGGCTGGGTCAACCAGTTGTGGGTGGAGAAGGATGCCCGCATTGAGGCGTTGCGGGCACAGCACGGTTAGGGTTTCGTGCCCCATACCGACGCCAGGCTGGTAAGGGCCGAACCCGTAGCCCCTTGCTGGCCAAGGTACTGCAAAATGATCGGCGCGAACTGGCTCACCATGCCGCTGTTCATGCCCAATTGGGTAAAGGCGCTGTTCATGTCCTGCTTGGTTTTTACGTTGCTCAGGGCGTTGTTCAAGGCGTTGACCTTGTTGCTATCGGATTTGCCCATCAAACCGCTCAAACCCACCAGCCCACCTAACGCGTTATTGCCCGAGAGCTTGTCCAGCCCTGGCACGGATTTAGCCAGCTCGGTGTATTGAGTGGCAGGCATCTGGTTCTTCGCCAGCCCTAGCATCGCGCCCGTACCGCCAATGGCCTGTTCGGGCGTGATCTTCAATTGAGTGCCCAAGGTGTTGAGCAGCCCCGCTGCAGGGGCTGCCGCCGCCACCGGTGCGCCATTCTGCTTGCCGTTCTGCAAGGTGGCGGCGGCGTTGACCGCGTCGTTAAGGTTGAAGGCCATGGCATGGCTGGCGGCAAGGGCGAGTGACAAGGCCAGCAGGCGTGAGGGAAAACGCATGGGTGTTGCTCCTGATACAAAAGACACACATTGGACGCCCCTCAGGCCAAGGGTTCAACAGATGCCTTTTGCTTCACAAATAGCTGCAACGCTTGCGTACGATCAACGGCCTATCTAACTACTAGCTAGTGCCTTTCTATGTCTTAAACTAACATCAGGCTGCCAACCGAGGATCTTTCTTATGCCATTGACTCATTCAGATGCACTGAATAACGTATTAACGCTACAGGGCAAAGCGCGGCGGCGGTATACACCTTTTGGCATCTATACGCCGGATCACGAGTCGAACTCCGCCTTCCACGGGCAATGGTATGAGGCAGCGAGCAATGGTTATCTACTGGGCAATGGATATCGTCTGTACTTGCCGAGTTTAATGCGGTTCGGCCAAGTGGACTCATTGAGCCCCTTTGGAGCGGGTGGTATCAATAGCTATATGTATGTCGGAGCAAGTCCGGTAAATTTTGACGACCCCACAGGTCACATAAAGGTTGCTTTAAAACCACTGACTAAAGCCATATTTAAAAATTCCAGAAAAAACAACACCCTTACAGCAGAAACGAAAAACATTCGTTTCTTTTCAGAAAACGGTTACCTTTTTGATGACTACACTAGTAAAGGCGCCCTGCGCCTGAACATAGCAGCCCATGGACAGCCCGGCATGGTGGGTTTGGGGCCTGGCAACTGGGTATCTTCCAATGAAGCAGCAAGACTTGTTATTCAAAGTGCAGGAGATTTGAGCACCTACAGCAGTGGCGGAGTGCGCACTCTAGTCTGTCATTCTGCCCAACAAACGGTATGGAATATATCTTTCGGGCAAGCCATTGCAAACCACACAGGGCTGCGTACAAAAAGTTACCGCAATGAAGTCTCTGCTTGGGGGGCGCTGATAGATCAACCCCACCTTGCATATTATCCTTCCTCCTCGCCCAGGACCCTAAGCTCAGGTCGATACGGACCCAACTACACTGATCGTCACATTGTCGTTAAAGACAGGGCCGCACTTAGTTTTGGTTCACCAACAGGGCCGTCTTTATACTTTGAACCTAAATTTGACTTTACTGCCTTGCTTAACCGGCGTGCTTTAGGCCTGCCTTAGGATTAAAGTCGTCGGGGCAAACATATACTGCTTCCAGTATTAGGTGACCCGAAGGCTATGAGGCGCATCATTTTCTTACAGGCAGGCGTGCCGATTGTGAATGGCGCGCCATGTCGAACTTACCTAGCGTACTGGCGTAACAGTTTACTTCTACGCCCCTCCGTCCTTGATAGCGAGGCCATGATATCAATGGCTTGATACGTTAGTAACTGCCCAAGAGCACGAACTTGCTCAGACTCATTCAGAAGCATTTGGACGCCATTGACTACTCGTTTGATATTCGCCCGCAATAGCGGCTTGGTTACCAATGCCTGATCAAAATGGCGATGCGGTTAGCCTTTGAGTCCGCTCTTCTGACCAAATTTTATTAGCCAGAGCTAACAAACATATTAAATTCGCCAGCTCTGGCAAAGGCTTATGAATAACCTATCAAGCGGCGCTAAACAACCCATGCGGGTCAATCACAAATTTCTTCGGCACACCCGCATCGAACTCGCCATACCCCTGTGGCGCCTGGTCCAGGCTGATGACCTGCACACCCACTACTTCGGCAATGTTGATGCGGTCCCACATGATGGCCTGCATCAGTTGGCGGTTGTACTTCATCACGGGGGTTTGGCCGGTGTGGAAGCTGTGGGATTTGGCCCAGCCCAGGCCGAAGCGGATGCTGAGGGCACCGACCTTGGCGGCAGCATCGTGGGCGCCTGGGTCTTCGGTTACGTACAGGCCAGGGATGCCGATTTTCCCGGAGACGCGGGTAACCTGCATCAGCGAGTTGAGCACGGTGGCCGGCGCTTCCTGTTGCGCACCGGCATGGCCATGGCCACGGGCTTCAAAACCTACGGCGTCTACCGCGCAATCCACCTCTGGCTCGCCCAGTAGGTTGGCGATCTGTTCGTGGAGGGGGGTGTCCTGGCTCAGGTCGGCAATTTCAAAACCCTGTGCCTTGGCATGGGCCAGGCGCACCGGGTTTACATCACCTACGATCACCACCGCTGCGCCCAGCAAACGGGCAGAGGCGGCTGCCGCCAGGCCGACCGGGCCGGCACCAGCGACGTATACCGTGCTGCCAGGGCCGACACCGGCAGTAACAGCACCGTGGTAACCCGTGGGCAGAATGTCCGACAGGCAGGTAAGGTCACGGATCTTCTCCATGGCCTTGTCACGGTCAGGCAGCTTGAGCAGGTTGAAGTCGGCATAGGGCACCAGCACGTAGTCGGCCTGGCCGCCGGTCCAGTCGCCCATGTCCACGTAACCATAAGCACCGCCCGCACGTGCAGGGTTCACGGTGAGGCATACACCGGTGTGCTGCTCCTTGCAGGACCGGCAGCGCCCACAAGCCACGTTGAAGGGAACCGAAACCAGGTCGCCGATCTTCAGGTGCTCGACGTCGCTGCCCTTCTCGATCACCTCGCCCGTGATTTCATGCCCCAGCACCAGCCCCACCTGAGCGGTGGTACGGCCCCTTACCATGTGCTGGTCCGAGCCGCAGATGTTGGTGGATACCACACGCAGGATCACGCCGTGCTCGATCTTGCGGCCGCGCGGGTCCTGCATTTTAGGGTAAGCGATGTTCTGTACCTCGACCTTGCCGGTTCCCAGGTACACCACGCCACGATTGTCAGCCATGTTCGTTTCTCCACGCTTGTTGTTTTTATGGATCACTGTGTAGGCGCAAAGCTCTGCTTGCGCGTGCATTGGCGCAAGCAGAGCTTTGCGCCTACGGAAACAAAACCGACGAGCTTCTGTTACAGCACAACGGTGCGGTTGGCGTTCAGGAACACCCGCCGCTCAATGTGGTAGCCCACCGCCTTGGCCAGGGTAAGGCATTCGATATCTCGGCCTTTGGCGACCAGGTCTTCGGGGTAGTGCGCGTGGTCCACCACTTCCACGCCTTGGGCGATGATCGGGCCTTCGTCCAGGTCGTTGTTGATGTAGTGCGCCGTGGCGCCCACCAGCTTCACACCCTTGTTGTAGGCCTGGTGATAAGGCTTGGCCCCTTTGAAACCGGGCAGCAGCGAGTGGTGGATGTTGATGGCCCAGCCATCCAGGCGGCGGCACAGTTCGGGGGACAGGACCTGCATATAGCGGGCAAGGATCACCAGTTCGGCACCGGTAGCCTCGACCACTTCCATGACCTGGCGCTCCTGGGCCGGCTTGTCGTGGGGGGCCAATGGAAAATGGTGATAGGCGATGCCGTGCCAGCGTGCCAGCGGCTCCAGGTCCGGGTGGTTGGAGATGACGGCAGTCACGTCCATGGGCAGTTGGCCGATGCGTTGGCGGTACAGCAAGTCGTTCAGGCAGTGGTCGGCCTTGGAGACCATAATCACTACCTTAGGCCGGTACTGTGGCGCGGTAAGTTCGAAGCGCATGCCAAACTCACGCACCCGCTCACCCAGGCCGGCACGGAAACCTTGCTCATCGAACCCCTCAGGTTGGCGGAATTCCACACGAATGAAGAAACGTGCTGAGAGGCGGTCGTCGAAGGAATGGTGCTCGGTCACGTAGCAACCCTGCTCGTGCAGGTAGCGGGTCACCGCATCCACCGTGCCAAGCCGGCTGGGGCAATCGGCAGCAAGAATCCAGGTATCAGGGGCGCGGGCCATGAGGCTCTCCGTCAGTGTCAATCGAACCTTCAGTGCCAATCAAAGCGTGTTTGCGCGCTTTGCGCGCTCTCACAACAAGACACCTTTAATCCACTACGGCCAACCCGTACTCAGCGCTGGCGTCCTGCAGCCACATCCACCAATAGTCGGCAAAGCTGCGGCGTATGACCAGTTCCCATGTGCTCTCCCCCATACGCCGAATGATCAGCTGGGATTTGGCGAACACCGTCCCCACACCCTTACCCACCGGGAAGTTGTCGGGGTGCACGTCATAGCTGGTGGACTTCATCAGCACGTCGCGTACGTTAGGGCCGGTCAATTCGAGCACCGTTTGCCCACCGCTCACATTCACGACCTGCACATGCTGGCCATTCAAGGCCTCATGCAAACGCTGCTCGGCCGCGAACTCCTCACCGCCTGGGCAAATGAACAGCCACTCGTCCGGCCCCATCCATTGCAGGGTGCTGTCGCCCTTGCCGGTTACGGCAAGGGCAGCGGGCAGCTCCAGCCCCAGTGCCTTGTGCACGCCACCGGCAAAGGCCGGGTTGGCGGCGTCGCCACGCACGGTAAGGTGGCCCAGCAGTTTTTTCTCGCGCAAGGTCACCCCTGCGTCTGCCCTGCCCTTGCCGACCTGGCTCGGCAGGTCAGCATGGTGTAGCGGCGTTTCGGCTTTCACAGCGCCGTCAGGGCGCTGCTGGTAAAGGTTGGCGGTGGTCATGTCAAAGCCCTTCAAAAAAGTCGTGGGTGCCGCTGCCGGTCATACGTTCTGCCGCTCGCCTTTGGGGTCCACGAACACGGAGCTGCAGATTTCCGCTTCAATGGCACTGCCATCCGCCAGGGGCGCCCAGACCTTCTCGCCCATGCGCTTGAGGCCACCTTTAACCACGGCCATGGCAAAGGAGCGGCCCAAGGTGGGGCTCATATAGCTGGAAGTCACGTGGCCCACCATGTCCATGGGGATGGGCTGCTTGGGGTCGCGTACCAATTGCGCGCCTTCAGGCAGCACGCGGTTGGGGTCGACCGGCTTGAGGCCGACCAGTTGCTTGCGGTCGTCGCGCACGCAGTCTTCACGGGTTATGCCCCGCGAGCCGATCCACGGGAAGGGTTTGGTACGGCCCACGCACCAGCCCATGTTCAGGTCGTCCGGGGTCATGGAGGCGTCGGTGTCCTGGCCTACGATGATGAAGCCCTTTTCGGCCCGCAGCACGTGCATGGTCTCGGTGCCGTAAGGCGTAAGGTTGTACGCCTTGCCCGCCTCCACAATCGCTTCGAGCACGCCCATGGCGTAGTTGGCCTGGATGTTCACCTCGTAGGAAAGCTCGCCGGTGAAGGAGATCCGGAACACACGTGCCGGCACGCCAGCCACCTTGCCTTCCTGCCAGGTCATGAACGGGAACGCGTCCTTGTCCAGGTTGATGTCGGTGATATGGCTGAGCAATTTGCGGCTATTAGGGCCAGACAAGGTCAGTGTGGCCCAGTGGTCGGTGACCGAGGTGAAATAGACTTTCAGCTCGGGCCACTCGGTCTGGTGGTACAGCTCCAGCCATTGCAGCACACGTGCCGCACCGCCCGTGGTGGTGGTCATCAGGAAGTGGTTGTCGGCCAGGCAGGCGGTCACACCGTCATCGAAGACCATGCCGTCTTCTTTGCACATCAGGCCATAGCGGGCCTTGCCCACATCCAGCTTGGTCCAGGCGTTGGTATAGACGCGGTTCAGGAATTCGCGGGCATCCGGCCCTTGAATGTCGATCTTGCCCAGGGTGGAGGCATCCAGCAGGCCTACGCTGTCGCGTACCGCCTTGCATTCGCGGGCCACGGCGCTGTGCAGGTCCTCGCCACGCTGCGGGAAATACCAGGGCCGCTTCCACTGGCCTACATCTTCAAACTCGGCCTTTTGCTTCACATGCCAGGCATGCAGCGCAGTGAAGCGCACGGCGTCGAACAGGTGGCCACAATTGCGCCCCGCTACAGCGCCGAAGGTTACCGGCGTGTAGTTAGGGCGGAACATGGTGGTGCCCATGTCGGTGATGGAGATGCCCCGCGAGCGCGCAGCGATGGCCAAGCCATTGATGTTGCCCAGCTTGCCCTGATCGGTACCGAAGCCCAGGGCGGTGTAGCGTTTCACGTGTTCAACCGACTCGAAACCTTCACGGGTGGCCAGTTCGATGGCCGCCGCCGTCACATCGTTCTGCAGGTCCACGAACTGCTTCGGCGCACGTGCCGTGGATTTGTCATGGGGCACCTGGAACAGCGCCAGGGTAGGCTCATCGGTGCGGGCAACAGTGCGGGGCAACGTGCCCTCGACGAATTTGAAGCCTGCTTCAGCAGCTGCACGGGCACCACCTTCGAAACCATCGGCCAAGGCGTCGCCCAACCCGTACACGCCATTGACGCCGCCCACGCACACGCGCTTCTGGGGCGCGTCACCTGGAACGAAGCCCAGGATGTCTTCCCGCCAGACGGGCTTGCCGCCCAGGTGCGATGCCAGGTGCACCACAGGGCTGTAGCCCCCCGAAGTACCTACCAAATCGCAGTCCAGCCATTCGCCTGGGCTGCTGACTTTCAAACCCTTCACGTCGATGGCCGCGATACGCGCGCCGGTCACGCGGCGCGTGCCCCGTGTTTCGATCACAGCACTGCCGGTGAGGATGCGTATGCCCTTGGCACGCGCTTCTTCCACCAGCATGCCGCGCGGGTTGGGCCGTGCATCAGCGATGGCGACCACCTGAAGGCCTGCGTCTACCCAGTCCAGGGCGGCCCGGTAGGCATGGTCGTTGTTCACACCCAGCACCAATTGCTTGCCAGGCGCCACGCCATAGCGGCGCACGTACGTGGCGATGGCACCGGCCACCATGTTGCCGGGCAAGTCGTTGTTGCCGTACACCAGCGGCCGCTCGTGGGTGCCAGTGGCCAGCACCACGCGTGCGGCGCGTACCCGGTGCATACGTTGGCGCACCTGGCCGATAGGCGCCCGCTCGCCCAAATGGTCCGTCAGGCGCTGGTGGATCGTAAGGAAGTTATGGTCGTGGTAACCATTAACCGTGGCCCGCGGCAACAGGGTAACGCTCGGCAAGCTGGCCAACTCCGCCACGACCGACGCGACCCATTCAGCGGCGGGCTTGCCGTCCAGGGTTTCGCGAGTGTCCAGCAAACTGCCGCCGAAGGCTTCCTGTTCATCGGCAAGGATGACCCGTGCACCACTGTGCGCGGCCGCCAGCGCAGCCGCCAGGCCAGCAGGGCCGGCGCCGACTACCAGCACGTCACAGTGCTGATTCATGCAGTCGTAGGTGTCCGGGTCCAGTTCGGTAGGTGAACGCCCAAGCCCGGCGGCCTTGCGGATGTACTTTTCGTAAGTCATCCAGAAAGACTGCGGGTACATGAATGTTTTGTAGTAGAAGCCCGGCGGCATCAGCTTGCCGCCCACCTTGCCCAGAATCCCCATCAGGTCGTTGTTCACGTTGGGCCAGCCGTTGGTGCTGGTAGCCACCAGGTTCGGGTACAGCGCCTGCTGGGTGGCACGAACGTTGGGAATTTGCGTGGCTTCGGTAGCGCCCTGTTGCAGCACGGCATTGGGCTCCTCGGCACCGGCGGCCACGATGCCGCGGGGCCGGGAGTACTTGAAGCTGCGCCCTACCACGTCTACGCCGTTGGCGAGCAGGGCCGATGCCAGCGTGTCACCTTCGAAACCGGTGTAGCGCTGGCCGTTGAAGGTAAATTCGATGCGCTTGCTGCGGTCGATAAGGCCGCCGCTGGAAAGGCGATTGACCTGGCTCATACCTGCTCCCCTTTCGCAGCAGTGAATTGTGGCGTAGCGCCAATCGGATAGGTTTCCAGAATTTCGTAGGTGAGTGTGTTGCGGCTCATGTTGAAGTAGCGGCGGCAGCCGGTGGCATGCAGCCACAGCTCATGGTGAATACCGCGCACGTTGTCGCGGAAGAACATGTAGTCGCCCCATTGCTCATCGGTGCAGGCTGCTGGGTCCAGCGGGCGCGGAATATGCGCCTGGCCGGCGACCTGGTATTCCTCTTCGGAACGGTGTTCGCCGCAGTACGGACAGAAGATGTACAGCATGGTGGTGGTCTCCGGTCAGTGGGCGACGGCAGCAGCGCCGTGTTCGTCGATAAGGGCGCCGTTGTGGAAGCGCTCGATGGAAAACGGCTTGGCCAAGGGGTGCATCTCGCCTTTGGCAAGGCTGGCCGCAAACACGTTGCCCGAGCCCGGTGTAGCCTTGAAGCCACCGGTGCCCCAACCGCAATTGAAGAACAGGTTCTGCACCGGGGTTTTGCTGATAATCGGGCAGGCATCCGGAGTGGTGTCCACAATGCCGCCCCACTGGCGGTTCATGCGCACGCGGGACAATACCGGGAACATTTCTACGATGGCCTGCAAGGTGTGTTCGATCACAGGGTACGAGCCGCGCTGACCGTAGCCGACCCAGCTGTCGATACCTGCACCAATCACCAGGTCGCCCTTGTCGGACTGGCTGATGTAGCCGTGCACGGCGTTGCTCATGATTACGCTGTCGATAATAGGCTTGAGCGGTTCAGACACCAGCGCCTGCAAGGGGTGAGACTCTACAGGCAAGCGGAAGCCCGCCAGGCTGGCCATGTGGCCGGAATTACCGGCGGTGACCACGCCCACGCGCTTGCCGCCAATAAAGCCTCGGTTGGTTTCTACCCCTACCACTACGCCGTTTTCCTTGCGGAAGCCAATCACCTCGGTTTGCTGGATCAGGTCCACGCCCAGTGCATCCGCAGCCCGTGCATAGCCCCAGGCCACGGCGTCATGCCGGGCCACGCCACCGCGGCGCTGAACCGTGGCGCCAATGATGGGGTAACGGGTGTTTTTGGTGCAGTCCAGGTAGGGAATCTCTTCAGCCACCTGCTGCGCATTCAGCAGCTCGCCATCAACGCCATTGAGGCGGTTGGCGCTCACGCGGCGTTCGGAGTCGCGCATGTCTTGCAGGGTATGGCACAGGTTGTACACGCCCCGCTGGGAGAACATCACGTTGTAGTTCAGGTCCTGGGACAGGCCTTCCCACAGTTTCATGGCGTGCTCGTACAGGTGAGCCGATTCGTCCCACAGGTAGTTCGAACGCACGATGGTGGTGTTGCGGGCGGTGTTGCCACCGCCCAGCCAGCCTTTCTCAACCACGGCCACATTGGTGATGCCATGTTCCTTGGCCAGGTAGTACGCCGTGGCCAGGCCATGGCCGCCGCCGCCCACGATAATCACGTCGTACATAGGCTTGGGTGTAGGCGTGCGCCACATGCGCTGCCAGTTTTCGTGGTGGCTGAGGGAGTGCTTGAAAAGGCCGAAGCCTGAATAGCGCTGCATGATCGTTACTCCAGCTCAGCGGTAAACCGGGAAGTCGGCGCACAGTGCACTGACTTGGGTGGCCACATTGGCCTCCACATCAGCGTCGCCGAGGTTGTCGAGGATGTCGCAGATCCAGCTGGCCAAGGTTTGGCATTGTTCGACCTTGAAGCCGCGGCTGGTCACCGCCGGGGTGCCGATGCGCAAGCCCGAGGTCACGAAAGGCGACTGCGGGTCGTTGGGCACGGCGTTCTTGTTCACGGTGATGTGGGCGCGGCCCAAGGCTGCATCCGCCGCTTTGCCCGTCAGGCCCTGGCGAATCAGGCTTACCAGGAACAAGTGGTTGTCGGTGCCACCGGAAATCACATCGTAGCCGCGCTCGATGAAAATGCCCGCCATGGCTTGGGCGTTATCAATCACCTGCTGCTGGTAGGCCTTGAAGCCGGGCTCCAGTGCCTCTTTGAAGCATACGGCCTTGGCGGCAATCACGTGCATCAGAGGGCCGCCCTGGCCGCCAGGGAACACAGCCGAGTTGAGTTTCTTTTCCAGCGCTTCGTTGGCGCGGGCCAGGATCAGGCCACCGCGTGGGCCGCGAAGGGTTTTGTGGGTGGTGGTCGTGACCACATCCGCAAAAGGCAATGGGTTCGGGTACAGCCCTGCCGCCACTAGCCCCGCCACGTGGGCCATATCCACGAACAGGTAAGCGCCTACTTTGTCGGCGATTTCACGGAAGCGCGCGAAGTTGAGGGTTTTGGAGTAGGCCGAAAAGCCTGCGATCAGCATCTTGGGCTTGCATTCCAGGGCCAGGCGCTCGACTTCGTCGTAGTCGATCAGGCCGGTTTCGGTGTCTAGGCCGTACTGCACCGCGTTGTACAGCTTGCCCGAGAAGCTGACCTTGGCACCGTGGGTCAGGTGGCCCCCATGTGCCAGGCTCATGCCCAGCACCGTGTCGCCAGCTTCCAGCAAGGCCAGGTACACCGCTGCATTGGCCTGAGAACCGGAATGCGGCTGCACGTTGGCGTAATCGGCACCGAACAGTTCCTTGGCTCGGTCGATGGCCAACTGCTCTACCTTGTCCACGTACTCGCAGCCGCCGTAGTAGCGCTTGCCTGGGTAGCCTTCGGCGTACTTGTTGGTCAGGCCACTGCCCTGCGCTTCCATCACCCGCTTGCTGGTGTAGTTTTCCGAGGCGATCAGCTCTATGTGGTCTTCCTGGCGCTGCTCCTCGGCGTTCATCGCGGCCAGCAGTACGTCGTCATAGCCTTGGATCTGGTCTTGCTTGCTGAACATCGCGGATCTCCCAGCGCGGATGGCGCCTATTGTCGGTGCGCCTATTGAAGGCATGGGAGCGATGGTAGGGCCCGGCCAGTGTTGCCAGATGCCCATGGGCGCCACGCATCGGCGCAATTACGACATAGCGTTGCTCGGTATTTCGGTAGGCGTGTGATAGCGAATCAGCCAAGCGCCTAGCAGCGTGATACCGATTGCCGTGGCCATCAAGGTGGCCAACATAGAGGGGCGCTCGCCTACCAGATAAAGCGTTAGCCCCACTACCGGCAGCACGGCCTGGTTCAACAGCACCATCAGCGAGGACACGCTCGCCAGGCGCTCCACTGGCACAACCTGAATGCGCAGGCTGCGGCAGAAATTGATCATGAACACCTCGCCGCCGATGTTCAGGGCATACAGGGCAAGAAAGCCCAACAGGTAGGCTTGAGAGAGGATCATCAAGCCGCTGGCGACCGCAGTGACCAATGCTGCCAGGGTAAACAGCCGCAATGGCGGCATGGCCGATGACAACCTGGGGTACAACAGCGTAGCGGCCACACCGCAGAGGCCGGCGCAGATATCCACAAAGGCAAAGTATTGAATGGGCAGCTGCATGGCGCGGTCGATCAGGGTTACCGCGCTCGCCTCCACCAACCCATCAAACGCATTATTGCCGACCGCCAGCACCACTGAACTGGCCAGCAAGGGCGTAAGCAAAATGAATTTCAGGTGCTTAGCAGCAGGCACTACAGCAGTGTGTTCGCTGCCAGTGGTATTACGTGGAACGGCGCGACTGAACAGATAACAACCTGCATTTATGCCATACAAGGCAGCCGCCAGTGCCAACAGGGTGACAGCGCCAGCGGAGTACCCGACAAAGCCTATCAAGGGCCCTGTAACCATCGCCAACTGATCGATACGGCACAGGATGTTTACATCCCGGTCCACCTCACGGCTTACCAGAGCGATCATTTTTTCGTAGGCGATCAGGCTTTGCGCACTGCCAATAGCCACCAGCCCACCCAGCAGGCCACCGACGACCGTTACCGTCAGCGCTGCGGGCTCGCCCCACAACACCAGAATCACACACAAGCAGCCCGCGAACTTGACCAGGTCCGACACCACGGACACCCGCCGCACCCCCCAGCGATCGATGGACGCCCCCACCAGCGGCGTGACTACGATGCGCGGAAGCCACGCCATGGCATAGGCCAGGCCCGACCACGCCAGGCTTGAGGTGTAGGCGTAGACCATGACCGGAACCAGGAACACCAGCAGGGCGTCGGCGGTGAGAACTAGAAGTAATAGGGTGGATAGGGTTCGGTTCATGAGGCAGAGGCCGCTACTACCGGCGCTGCACGGGTTAGAACGACCTTTACCTGTTTACCTGTGACCTGGTCAGTAACAATCACAGCCTTTGGGGTTTCGACGGCAGCCTTTTCAGCCATGGCCTGTCTTTGCAAAGCAACCAGTCTCTCTGTGTAATCCAAGGAGGCGGGCTGTCTATTTACATTGAAAACCGGATAATTCTGGTCAGTTAATGGCCAATCTATTACATCTTTACCTGGCTCATAAGCACCTAGCTCATCTAGATAGATAACCGGCCTATTGAGAGTAAACACGCTTTCCATATTGAACAATGCATGCGCCACACCGCATGGAATGACCAATTCCATTTGAGGATCACACGAAAACTCATGCCATTCCTCGCAATGAAGTGTTTCAGAGCCACGGCGCATATCTACCAATTTAAGCCCTATGTTTCGACGACTTTCCCCCAAAAACGTTAAATGGTCTTCTTGCCCCAGATGGACACCAAATGAATCAAAATTGTAAGGCTCGACTCCATGATCAACAATATAAAAAGGCGAAGGCCCTGCTACAGGTATTATCCAACTATTCTCACCTGTTCTTACCGCGCCATGCCGCTCAAACCTTACGCCTTTTATTTTAGAACGAGGAACGCCTGTAGCCTCCGCTAAAGACTCTGTTTTCGGCTGAAGCATAAGCCTCACCTGCTCGCCTGTATCCAAGGTAAAATTTCGAGTCTCGGCATGTGAAACATTACCTCCTGACAATGTAGAAGCCTGAAGTGACGCCAGCCGGTAATATACTCGATTGGAGGCAGGCTGAGTCATAGGCATCAAGCCCTCAACCCTTGCCGGATCTGTACTCAGCGGCAGATTTATAATGTCATTTTCAGGTGTCCAGCCCAGCGTGCCTTTCAACATATTCTCTATTGGAGGTAAAAAAACCGAATAGGCATTAAGCGTTGAAATGCCTTCGAGGCCGCTAAAAGTATGAGCAACTCCCGGAGGAATTACCAAAGTCCTACTGGAAGAAGGTGAAAATTCGATTTCCAGCGCGGCCCTAAAAGTCGTAGACGTTTTTCGGCAGTCTATAAATCGGGCATGAACTATCTGACTCGAATCCCCCAAAAACGTAAGCACGTCTTGCTGAGCAAGGTGAATGCCGTACTGCCCATAGTCAAACCGCTTTTCTCCATGTGTGACAATATTCACAGGCCGAGTTGTAGGAAACGGCACGACGAAAGATCCAGGCCTGCCATTGCTTATACGCCAACGGTCGATCCACTGTAAGCCTTCGATATTTATTTTTGAATTCAACGCTTGAGTGGTCGTGGACATGGGCAATCTCCAATAAGGGCCAGGCGCTTTGCAGCGCCTGGCTACTGCTTAGATAGTTATTACTTGAGCACTAAACCCTGCCTGCTTTGCGCTTTGCAAAAGCGATTTTAAGCTCGACGTATCGAGAGCCTGATATTGATCTTCCAACGGTGCAGCTTTGATACCCGCAAGATAAGCAAGCCTGTCATAAGTGACGGCAACAGTATCCTTTGCTGCCTCCATCATGCTTATGAAACTGTTGGGATGCACAGCCTGGCTGTCAGTCACTGCAGGCTTCACTTCATAGAACTCAGCTACTTCAGATGCTTTGATCATGAGCTTTCTCCACTACAGAACGTTTGATTAAACTGCCGGTATCGGCCTTCTCCATATTTGTCGCCAACCGCTATTCCGTCAAATACAAAAAAACTTCCAAAAATAGAAAATCTCGTTCTGCAGCTGTACTTTCAAGATTGTCTAGAGGAGTTTTCCCAAGCATCTGAAAGAAATTTCTGAAAGATCACTATCAGTATCCGATAATCGCGCAAGCCCAACTAAATTAGAAATAGCTTGTAATAACTTCACCACCCAAAAACTCAATAAAACCTGCCTAACCCACCCAAAACGGCTATCCATGCGGGGCCCTGACCAGATCCCTGCCCGCCCTACCCAGCCTCCTACACCCCCTATAGCCCCAACGAAAACTTCGCTACAGTGCCACAGTGCCCACGGCTCTCAGGACATGCCATGACCACCCAGCCTCAACAATTTGCCAGCGACAACTACTCAGGTGTGTGCCCGGAAGCGTGGGCCGCGATGGAAGCGGCCAACCAGGGCCATCAGCGTGCCTATGGTGATGACGAGTGGACGGCGCGTGCGGCCGACCATTTCCGCCGCTTGTTCGAAACTGACTGTGAAGTGTTCTTTGCCTTCAACGGCACAGCGGCCAACTCATTGGCCTTGTCGGCCCTATGCCAGAGTTACCACAGCGTAATCTGCTCGGACGTGGCCCACGTGGAAACCGACGAATGCGGCGCGCCGGAGTTTTTTTCCAACGGCTCCAAGTTGCTCACGGCCCGTAGCGAGGCCGGCAAGCTGACGCCGGAGGCCATTCGGGAGATCGCGCTCAAGCGCCAGGACATCCATTACCCCAAACCCCGTGTGGTGACCCTGACCCAGGCCACGGAAGTCGGCACCCTGTACCGTCCGGATGAGCTTAAGGCGATCAGCGCCACCTGCCGCGAGCTGGGGTTGAACCTGCACCTGGATGGCGCTCGCTTCGCCAATGCCTGCGCCTCATTGGGCTGCACACCGGCAGAGCTGACGTGGAAATCGGGGGTAGACGTGCTGTGCTTCGGGGGTACCAAGAACGGTATGGCCGTGGGTGAAGCCATTTTGTTCTTCCGCCGGGAATTGGCCGAAGACTTCGACTACCGCTGCAAGCAGGCAGGGCAACTGGCCTCCAAGATGCGGTTTCTATCAGCACCGTGGGTAGGCCTCCTGGAAAACGATGCCTGGTTGCGCCATGCACGCCACGCCAATGCGTGTGCACGCTTACTGGCTGAGCTGATTGCGGATATTCCCCAGGTGAGCCTGATGTTCCCGGTGGAGGCCAATGGCGTGTTTCTCAACATGCCCCCAGCTGCCATTGCTACGTTGCAGGGCCAAGGCTGGCGGTTCTACACCTTTATTGGTGGGGGTGCCCGTTTCATGTGCTCGTGGGATACGAGCGAGGCGCGCGTGAGAGAGTTGGCACAGGCGATTCGGAACGTGGTGGGCGTTAGCGATTGACGATTTACAGGCGCAAGTTGTGCTTGCGCCTGTAGCCGTCCCGGATTTCGCCTGGTCGTGCAGGGGTTAGTCTGACGCCTTGCCTACCGTGCGCTCGATCTGCTTTACCGTTGCATTGACCTGGTTTTCGTACTGGGCCAGCGCCTGCTTATGCTCCCGCTGTGCTTCCAGCAGTTGCGAACAGATGTTCATGGCCGTAAGCACCAGCAACCGATCCCCTAGCAATGTAGGGTACTTCTTCTTGGTATCAGCCAGGCTGGCCTTGAGCATCATGGCCGCCTCGAACAAGGTGTGTTCCTGATCGGCCGGGGCACGCAGTGTGTAGTCATTGCCGAGAATCTCGACTACACGCGTCGTGCTCTGGCTCATGCGCCAGCCGGTTCAGGGCTGACCCGTTGAATCAGCGCCTGAATACGCGCAGCGGTGGCACCGTGCTGCTCTTCCTGCTCCAGGAGGCTGATTTGAAGGGTGTCGTTTTCGTCCCGCGCCTGAGCCAGGGCGGCATTCAGGGCACCATTGTTTTCAGCCAGTTGGCGGTTCTGCTCCAGCAGTTCGCCAACCAGTGCTTCGAGTTTATTCAGGGATGCTTCCAACATAAAAAGGTACTCGACACGAGGTGAACATAAAGGACGCGTACGATAAGAAAAAAGCGCGCGTCTCGCCAGCGCGAAGGTGTGAACGAGCATGAAAATACAAAAAGGCCCGCCGCTTCGCGTTGGGCCATGGACTGGCATAAAAGTGTGCGGTTCCCCACAAAACGCAACATTGGACAGACGGTAGAGAAGGTCTAAGGCTGTCAGCTCGTATGAGCGAAGAGCGCGGGCCTTATTGGGCTTGTGCGTATTGCTGTCCTCGCATGCGTCAAAAGGCCTTTGCCTACTTTGGCTGCTTTGATGGTCAGCGCAACCCCAGCGCTTATGGTGATCAACGCATCGGCACCTGGAACGCCCAGTGACCGCCCAACGACTCCAATACGACTGCCCCATTTCGTAGCTTCAGTTACGCGTTTAAGGCCCGTTACCCCTTCCAACAGCGTCAGGGTACGGTTCCCTAGCCAAACCACAGTTTTCAATAAGGTGAAGACACTATATTGGCCTGTTGGGTCGGCCCGATTGATGGGGTCTGCCAAGCAATAGGCGTAAGCACTAAGCCCCCCACGATCAAACGGGCTGAAGCGGTCAGGCGTAGTGAAGCACCCCAGGCGAGGCAGATAAACCCTTTGGCCATTGCCCAGTCCATAATGGCCCGTGGATCGCTCGCTCAATTGTCCGTTGAACGCCGTGCGAATGCCTATATTGCTGCAATGCATGCCGTAGGGGGAGTAAGCGCGTCGCACGTGACCTAGGCCCCCAAGCACGTGCTTGTGTGAATCTGTAGCTAACATAGTAGCCATGACATAACTCTAGCCGCATTGATAGGCTGTATCTGAATAGCACGTCATCGAGAACGCTGGTACCTCACTAACTGACAGGTTTCAGATAATTAGTACTCAATGCGCACATCGCCCTTGGGGACGCTGCAGCACGACAGGATATAGCCTTCGGCTTCGTCTTCCTCAGTGATCCCCCCGTTGTGCTCCATTTCCACTTCGCCACTGAGCTTGAGCACTTTACAGGTGCCGCAAATACCCATGCCGCAGGCCTTGGGAATGTTAAGGCCCAATTTGGCAGCAGCAGCATGCACGGTTTCCCCTGGCGCCACGCGGATACTCTTGCCGGTGTCCACGAACTCGACCTGGTGCAGGTCCGAGGCTGGCACCTCGGGCGCATCGGCCGCCTGTTCAGCCTGCTCCACGGCATCAGCCTTGGCCTCAGGTGGCGTGGCCCCGAACGACTCCTCATGGTAGCGCCCCATGTCGAAGCCTGCCTGTTCCAGCAGGCGCTTCACTGCGCTCATGTACGGTGTAGGCCCACAGCAGAACACCTCGCGCTCAAGGAAGTCTGGCGCCATCAGCTCCAGCATGGGGCGGTTCAGATAACCCCGGTACCCGGCCCAAGGCTCACCCAGGCCGTGCTTTTCACAAATGACGTGCAGCGCGAAGTTAGGGATACGCGCCGCCATCTGCTCCAGCTCACGCTGGTAGATGACATCCTTGGGAGACCGAGCGCTGTGCACGAAGACCATGTCCACGTTGGCATTGGTATCGTAGAACCAACGGGCCATGGACATCACAGGTGTGATACCTACACCACCGCTCAGGTACAGCACCTTTGTAGAGGGGAAGTCGATGGCGTTGAACAACCCTACCGGGCCATGCACTGCCAGTTCCTGCCCTTCATGCAAGGTGTCATGCAGCCAGTTGGATACTCGCCCGCCCGGGACCCGCTTGATGGTGATGGAAAAGCTGTAGGGCACCGAAGGCGAACTGGAAATGGTGTAGGACCGCATGACCGGCAAGCCTTCGATTTCCAGCTCCAGGGTGACGAACTGCCCTGGCTTGAAAAAGAACATGACGGGCTGGTCGGCCATGAAGCAGAAGGTGCGTACATCCCAGGTTTCCTGAATCACCTTTACACAGCGCACCACGTGCCGGCCGTTGGCCCAGGTCTGGGTGGTAACAGGGCTCAGGAAATTATTGGACATGCAGGTCACTCCGCAGCCGACCATCGGCGTTATGGGTGTGATTCTGCGTGGCGCCCGCTGGTCGCTCTTTCCTGTTCGCGACATCGGCATGCTTATGGCGACCAGCCTTGCCAGCACAGGCTTTGCTCGTCGGGAACGGATGCGGCCATGTCGCCCATGGATAAGGTTCAGTGGCGGGCCGCCCTCACACTCGCGGCATAAAGGTTGCGACTTCATTCAATGTCGTACCAGTACCGTGACGCGCGATCCGCGCCCCTTCTATAGCCCTGTTCGCCGGCGCGCCGGCCCCGAGGATTACACAATGGATGTCTCCCAGAACCTGAGCCTTGGCGACCCCCTGGAGCCCGCGCGTAACGCTACCGCCCATATGTTGCAGACCCGCGAGCGTACCTTCTCGCTGCCTCAGCCGTTCTACACGGACGAGCGCCTGCACGAGATCGACATGCAGGAGATTTTCCACAAGGAATGGCTGATCGCCGGCATGACCTGCGAGATTCCGAAAAAAGGCAATTACCTGACGGTGGAAATCGGCAAGAACCCAGTGATCGTGATCCGGGGTGCCGACAACGCCATTCACGCGTTCCATAACGTTTGCCGCCACCGTGGGTCACGCCTGTGTACGGCTGAAAAAGGCAAGGTCGCCAAACTGGTATGCCCCTACCACAAGTGGACCTACGAGCTTGATGGCCGCCTGTTGTTTGCCGGCACGGAAATGGGGGCCGATTTCGACATGAAGGATTACGGCCTCAAGCCCGTGCACGTGAAGAACGCGGGTGGCTACATCTTCATCAGCCTGGCCCAAAACCCGCCGGCCATCGACGAATTTCTCCATACGCTGGCCCATTACATGGAGCCCTACGACATGGAGAACACCAAGGTGGCGGTACAAACCACCTTGCGCGAGAAAGCCAACTGGAAGCTGGTGCTTGAGAACAACCGCGAGTGCTACCACTGCAACGGCTCACACCCGGAGTTGCTGAATACCCTGCTGGAATGGGACGACACCAACGACCCGCGCGCAGACCAAGCGTTCAAGGACCATGTGGCGCAGTCGGCTGCCGCCTGGGACGCCGAGAAAATTCCTTACCTGCACGCCAGCTTCGGTTTGCGCAACCGCATCGTGCGCATGCCGCTGCTCAAGGGCACCGTGTCCATGACCATGGACGGCAAGCCCGGCTGCAGCAAACTGATGGGCCGCATCCAGAACCCGGACCTGGGCTCCATGCGCATCCTGCACTTGCCCCATTCCTGGAACCATTGCATGGGCGACCATGTGATTGTATTCACGGTGTGGCCGATCAGTGCTCAGGAAAGCATCGTGATCACCAAGTGGCTGGTGCACAAGGATGCCGTGGAAGGCGTGGATTACGATCCGGCGCGGTTACGCCAGGTGTGGGATGCCACCAATGACCAAGACCGCCAACTGGCTGAAGAGAACCAGCGTGGGATCAACTCGACGGCTTACCAGCCCGGCCCCTACTCGAAAACCTACGAGTTTGGCGTGGTGAACTTCATCGACTGGTACAGTGAACGCATGCTCAGCAACCTGGGAGCAGCGCCGGCACCGTACCTTAAGGGTGTGGCCGTTCACGAGTAATCGACCTGGGTTGATGAAAAGCCAGTCATTTCAAGCGACGCCCGAGGCAGCCGGTGCCTGGCCTGACGCCCCCACTGTACAGCCAGCGCACCACGGCCTGCCGTGGTGAGCAGGGTGGCAGT
Source organism: Pseudomonas sp. AB39(2026) (assembly GCF_059831485.1). Lineage (NCBI taxonomy): Bacteria > Pseudomonadati > Pseudomonadota > Gammaproteobacteria > Pseudomonadales > Pseudomonadaceae > Pseudomonas > Pseudomonas sp. AB39(2026). The sequence continues at coordinate 3,632,806 of NZ_CP195212.1, read as the reverse complement.
AAGGCTGGCGATCTGAGCCGCCTGGTTGTCACTGGTCAGGCTCACACTCCAGGCGACGGTACTTCCAGTCATCAGCACTGTATCTACGGCTATCACCAGCTTTGAAGGGGGGTTCGTGGGTACTGGCCCGTATACCCGGCTGCCCCATAAGCCTGGCCTTCGCCGAAAGGACCATAACTCTGGCGCTGCCCGGCGTGGTATAGCACGGTGCTTGCAATGTCACAGGCCTCTAGCGACCAGGCGGAACGTTTAACGAGCGACATTTACCCTCCAGGCCCATGAGTGCTGTTTGCGCGACACGGCATTGGTGTGCAAACCAGTTATGCGACCAATTGCCTTTCTGACGCCGGCCCGGCGCAAGCTGGGTACAAAAATAGACATTCTCAACGCTACCGACACCACCCCCAGGCCGATGCTTGTCCAGCCCAAGGCCGCCTGAGTACGCTGGTCATCAGGCTGTGTGCCGGCCACCACACTGGAGACCACAGAGGCCAGGCTTGCAAGGAGGGCCAGGCGAAGACCCGTTGTCATGGCGGCCGGTGTGGCCTTGGCACTTCTGCTGCCTAGGTTGGCCATGTGCAGGGCTGAGGTCGCCACGCCACTTACGAGGCCGGCAATCACCAAGGGTGTGAAGCTTCTGCCGTTGTAGTCAGCGCGGTTGATAGGGTCCGCGGCGCAATAGGCGTAAGTATGCACGCCGCCTTGCAGGAAAGGGCTGTCGCCGTCCGGCTGAAGAAACTGCCCCAACACAGGCGAATAACCACGGTAACCGTTGCCTGGCAGGTACAAAGCCCCGCCTAGCTCTTGCCGCTGCCCGGCAAACCCCAGGCAGCCTCGGCTGGCTGCCTGTGACCAGCCGAAGGGCTGGTACGCCACCCGTTGCGTCATTCGAGCAAAAAGCCGTGCATGCACGCTTCCGCTAAGCGAAGTACTTACCAGCATGGCTGTCATAGAGGTTCCCTGGCATTTAGCTCCTAGCCTAGGAAACACCATGGCACGGCACAAGCTATCCGTTTGCCAGGTAGCCGGTCGCTGCGCGCTGTGCATGCACTGATTTAGCTAGTCTATCGGCCCGATTAAAATTAGAATCGTTCTCATTTCCCATACTCGTTCGAGCACGCTCCGTTCATGTACCTTCTTTCCAACAAATCGATGCTGGCCCTCTGCGCTTTACCCTTTTCAACGCTAGCCCTGGCAGATGCTGCCATGGTCGAGTTAGGCACTACTGAGGTTCAGGACAGCGTTGTTGCGCAGCCTGAAGGTTACACGCGCAACCAGGCCAGCACCGCCAGTAAGTCCGAGGTGCCTGTGCGAGATGAAGCGCAAAGCGTGAATGTGGTGACCCAACAAACGCTGCAGGATTACAGCGTCACGTCACTGGACGATGCCATGAAGTTCGTCAGTGGTGTGTCTCAGGGCAACACCCTAGGCAATACCAAGGATGCGCTGATCAAACGAGGGTTCGGGACCAACGACGACGGTTCGATTCTGCGTGATGGCGTACGCTCGGTCATCGGCCACAACCTGGGTGCCACTACAGACCACGTAGAAGTGCTCAAAGGCCCGGCGTCATTGCTATACGGCGCCCTCGACCCCGGTGGGCTGATCAACATCATCAGCAAACAGCCGCAGTACCTGCAAAGCACTACAGTAACTGGCTCAGCCTACAGTGAAGGTGGCGGCAGCTTTGGCGTAGACACCACCGGCCCCTTGGGAGAAACCGGCTTGGCCTACCGGCTGATCGCCGAGCGTGGCCATGAAGACTACTGGCGCAACTACGGCACCAACGACCATACCTTGGTTGCTCCTTCGCTGAGCTGGACCGGCGACCGGGCTAGCCTTACGCTGTCGTATGAGTACAACGACTACAGCAGCCCCTTCGACCGGGGCACGGTCTTCGTCAATGGCCACCCTGCCGATGTGAGTTACAACAAGCGGCTGGATGAGCGGTGGGCGAAAACGGTTGGCATTACCGAGACCGCCCAGGCCCGCTTTGAATACCAGCTGAGCAATGACTGGAAAGCCCGGGCGACCTATGGCTGGAATAACGACCGGTACAGCCTGGCGATCGCCCAGCCCACTGCACTGGTTAATGGCAGCCTTACCCGACAAGCAAACGGCGGCCACTACGACTACGAAACCCGTTACGCCAGCCTGGACTTTATCGGCGAGCAACAATTGTTCGGTCAACGCCATGACCTGCTGTTGGGTATCGATAACGAAGCCAGTGACAAGTACCGTGGCAAGACCTACCGCAACACGGCGGTCAAAGGCTTTAGTCTCTATAACCCGATCTATGGCAGCTTGGGCGAACCTAGCAACATCAGCCCAACCACCAGCAACCTGCGCAATCAACTGACCTCCACCTCGGTGTACTTCAAAGACAACTGGCACCTTAACGACCGCTGGATCGCTGTGTTCGGTGCTCGCCAGCAGCACTACGATCAATACAGCGATCAAGGTTTGGTAAAGCGTGTCATCAACCGCGACGACAACGGCGAAGCCTTCATTCCCTTTGCAGGGCTGGTGTATCAACCAAGCGACGCCTGGGCGCTGTATGGCAACTACAGCCGCTCCTTTGTACCCAATGACACGGTGAGCGAAAACGGAAAGACCTTTGACCCTGAAGAAGGCCGTAGCTACGAAGTGGGCGCCAAGTACACGCCTTCGGACGCCTTGAACGTTAACCTGGCGTTGTTCGACATCGAAAAAACCAATGTGGTGACTAACAACCCCTTCGGCGAACCTGAAGCCGCTGGCAAGGTGGGCTCACGCGGGCTTGAACTGGACATAACCGGGCGCCTGGCCCCGCGCTGGGATGTGATCGGCACCTATGCCTATACCCATACGGAAATCCTCGAGGACCCTGATAATGAAGGTCACCGCTTGAACAATGCGCCCAAGCACACGGCCAGCCTGTACCTGAGCCACCATTTGGCAGTGCCGGAGGCCATTGGGCAATGGCATGCGGGCGCAGGTGCCCGGTACGTAGGAGCGCGCGCCGCAGACAATGCTAATACGTTCTGGATGAGCAGCTATACCGTGGCCGACGCCTTCCTGCGCTGGGACCTGCCTACGGGCGGCTACAAGACGCGGCTCCAGTTGAACGTGGATAACCTGCTCAACAAACAGTATTACCCGTCCAGTACGGGCAGTGGAGAGCTGCAGGTAAACGTAGGTGAGCCACGCACGGCCAGGCTTACGGCAAGCGTGACGTTTTAACGAGGCAATCGCGAGGGTGGAGGGTGCTAGGGCTTGTACGAAGAGTCGGCGAACGAAGGTCAGGCCGGGCCGCGCAGGCAAGGAAAAAGCCAGCGAGGAAGCGGACTGGGCCCGCATTCGGGTTTACTGGCTGTAAATGAGCATTCCGACTGGGCTGGCAATCCAGCTGGCTTTTGACACAGCATGGCCGAGTGCAGCCACTTTTCGTACAAAGCCTAGCGCACTACACCCTCTTCAACCAGCAACCTAAGAATAGCCTCTGCGCCCTCCTCCGCTGTTACCCCTTTAAGCACTTTGCCGCCGCCGCCGCTGGCTTTGGCGGTGGCGGCCTTCATGCGATCGGCACCGCTTTTGGCCTTGATCACTTTCAGGCGTTTGGGGCGCGGGCGGGCAGGCTGCATCTGGGCGGTGTCCAGCCACTCATCGGCCACCACCTCAACCTCGTGCGCTTGCAGTGCACCGCGTTGCGACGGCCCATACGCACTTTGCCGAGCCTTGGGCGCAGCGCTGTCCACGGTCGCCAGCGCAGGTAGGCGTACGCTCAACCGCCGCCGTTGGCCCCGGGGCAGTGCCTGAAGCACATGGGCGATACCGTTCTCTATACGCTCGACCTCTGCCAGGCCCACTACCACAGGCCAGCCCAACTGCTCCCCGAGCAGATACGGCAGCATACCGCTGCCCTCGCCTGTTTCTGCCTGGCTACCGGTGAGCACCAAGTGCACCCCTGCATCACGCAAGTACGCCACAAGCCCGGGCAAGGCATCGGTGCCAATCGGTTGCTCCAGTACCTGCAAGCCCGGCAAGCCCATACCCAGGTAGTCCCGTAGCGCAGGCTCATTTATATCGCCGGCATGCAACACCTGGAGGTCTGTACCGGCCAGGCGCAGGCCCAGTTCCACAGCGCGGGCATCCTGTTCGGCACGGCGGGCCCGGCCTGAGGTAGGGTGGGCGCCCACGGACACCAAGGTCACAACGTTGTTCTTCATCAGGCAGGCCTCAGGCAGCATTACGTGCGGCGCCGTGCCGCCAGGCGTCTACGGCAGCGATCAAGGCAGTGAGCAATGCAGCGCTGTCGCCGATCACCGACAGGTCTGCCCGTTTGACCATGTCGCAGTTAGGGTCCAGGTTGATGGCGATCACCTTGTCGCAGGCACCAATGCCCTGCAGGTGCTGAATGGCCCCTGAAATGCCAATGGCCACATACACCCGCGCGGTGACCCAGGTGCCGCTGGCACCGACCTGACGGTCACGGGTCATGAAGCCGTCATCCACAGCCACGCGAGAAGCGCCTTGTGTCGCGCCCAGCGCAACCGCTGCACGCTGGAACAATGGCCAGTCCTTCACGCCATTGCCTCCAGACAGAATGAATTCGGATTCCGCCATAGGCACCGCCGCCGGGTCCACGGCCACGGCGCCTTTGTCCTCAATACGTGCCAAGGTGCGCAGGGCCGGTGGCGCCAGTGCAAGCGGCAGCACTTCGTGCCGGGTCTCATCGACAGGCTCGGCGCATTCGGCCGCAGCCAGGATCAGCCGTGGCACTGCTTGAGCCAGGTCTTGCTGGCCTGCACCTGCACGGCTGACGCTGATGCCTTCTTTCACACTCCACACCCGAGTCGCGGGCCGCTCACCCAGGCGCGCCGCGAGGCGACGGCCCAGCTCTGCGCCACCGTCGCGGCTGTCTGGGAACAGCCAGTGCTGGGGCCTGAGCTGGCTTTCCAGTGCCTGCAGCGCCTGTACACGTTGCTCAGGCGCATAGCCCTCGTATTCATGACCGTCCAGCACCAGCAGGCGATCAACGCCAGCCGTGTCGAATGCGGCTTCCTTGTGCTCCCCAAACACCACCGCCAGCACGGCACCTGCGCTGCCCGCCAGTTGATGGGCGAGGCCGAGCAGGTCCCGGTCATGGGCGGTGAGGCGGCCACCCACCATGTCCGGCACAACGGTGATGTAAAAGGCGGGGTTGGGTACCTGGTGGAGGGGCAGTTGAGCTTCCGGCTGCGCTATCCGCCGTACATCGACGCCTTGCTCAGCACCGCTGCGATCGATGCGGCGGATGGCATTGGGGCCGATGAAACCCACCGCATGGGGGTTCTTGCGCAGCACCCCCGAGGGGCCTGTCCAACGGGCTTGCTGGGTTTGCAGCAAGCTGTGCAAGGGGTGAAGGCGATTGCGCGCGATCCATTCGCCCCTTGGGTCACGGCGTATCACAGTGCTCATGGGTTGACCTCCGCAGGCTCACGCCTGGCTGTGCTTTTTGCAGGCGCTGCCGAGTCGTCGATCAGCGCCTCGGCGACCAGCTCGGCAATGTCTTTAATCTCTGGGCGGGGCGCGACCACCCCTTCCAGCATGGCCGTACATTGCGGGCAACCCACTGCCACCAGCTCGGCGCCGGTTTCGCGAATGTCGTTCATGCGCATGTCGGGAATGCGCTGCCTGCCAGGAATATCGGTAATAGGCGCGCCACCTCCGCCCCCGCAGCAGCGGGCACGGAAACCGGAGCGCTCCATTTCCTTCACTTCGATGCCCAGCCCGCGCAGCACCTGCCGTGGCGCTTCGTATTCGCCGTTGTAGCGCCCCAGGTAGCACGGGTCATGGTAGGTCACACTGCCGCCTTTGTGGGTACTCAGGTTCAAGCGGTGCGCGGCCATCAGCTCTGCCATGTAGGTGCTATGGTGCGACACGTCATACGTGCCACCCAACACGCCGTATTCATTTTTCAGCACATGAAAGCTGTGGGGGTCGCAGGTCACGATTCGCTTGAAGTGGTACTGGGCAAGGGTATGAATGTTGCGCTGTGCCAGCCGCTGGAACGTCGCCTCATCACCCAGGCGACGTGCCACGTCGCCACTGTCGCGCTCCTCCAGCCCTAGCACGGCGAAGTCTACTTTTGCCGCCTTCAGCACCTTCACGAAGGCACGCAGGGTGCGCTGGTTGCGCATGTCGAAGGCACCGTCACCCACCCAGAACAGCACCTCAGCTTGTTTTACCTGCGCCATAAGCGGCAGTGCCAGGTCAGCCGCCCAGTGCAGGCGCCCTCCAGGTGCAAAACCTCCAGGGTTGTCAGTAGCAATGAGGTTTTCCAGTACCTCGGCGCCCTTGTTCGGGGTAGCCCCTTTTTCCAGGGTGAGGTGGCGGCGCATGTCCACAATGGCGTCCACGTGCTCGATCATCATGGGGCATTCTTCCACGCACGCCCGGCAGGTGGTGCAGGCCCAGAGCGTGTCTGCACTGACTAGCCCATCCACGATGGGTTGGTGCGCGTTGCCGCCGTGTTCGCCCAGTGGCCGGCCTTTGCCGTCCAACGAAGGATAAGGGCTGCCGGCAAAGTGCGCGTCGGTGCCACCGGCCAGGCCGATCACCATGTCCTGAATCAGTTTTTTCGGGTTCAAGGGCTGGCCAGCGGCAAAGGCCGGGCACATGGCTTCACACCGGCCACACTGCACGCACGCATCAAAGCCCAGCAACTGGTTCCAGGTGAAGTCCTTGGGGTGTTCTACGCCCAACGGTGCCTGACGGTCGGCCAGGTTGAGCGGCTTGAGGCCCGTGGAGCGACCACCGCCGAAACGCTCAGCGCGGCGGTGCCAGGCCAGGTGCAATGCACCGGCAAAGGCGTGTTTAAGCGGGCCGCCCCAGGTCATGCCTAGGAACAGCTCGCTTATGCCCCACAGCACGCCCAAGGCCAGGACGGCTGCCACTACCCAGCCGCCGAAATCAGTCGGCAGGATCCCCGCCACTGGCAAGGTGGCGATAAAGAAGCTGCCGGAAAACATCAGCAGGCTTTTGGGCAAGCGCATCCAAGGGCCCTTGGACAGGCGCGCAGGTGGGTTGATACGGCGCTTGTAAACAAACAAGGCACCGCAGAACATCACTGCAGTGGCCACCAGCAATGCGTACCCCAGCACCTTGTTGTGCAGCCCGAAACCATGCACAGCGATGGCCAGCAACGCCGACAGTGCAAAGCCACCGGCAGTAGCCACGTGGGTATTTGAGATGTACCGGTCCCGGGCCACCACGTGGTGCAGGTCTACCAGATAACGCCGGGGCATGGCCAGCAGGCCGGCCAACAGGTTTACCTTTGCAGGCCGCCCCTGCCGCCATAACGCAATGCGACGAGCAGCGCCCAGCAACGTCAGTGCCAAGGCTGCGAACAGCAGGATGGGAAGAAGGGTGTTCAACATGGCCTAATATCCTCCCTGTAGGAGCGTGCGCAGCGCGCGAACGAGCGGGTAGCCCGGTTCGCGCGCTGCGCACGCTTCCTACAGTTAGCGCTAGAAATCCTTGCACAGGCGCAGGGCGTCGTAGATCGCAGCGTGTATGTTGCGCTGGGCTACACAGTCGCCGATCCGGTACAGCAGGTAGCCGTCGCCCGGCTGGCTCAAGGCGGGTTGTGGCTCGATGGCAAACAGCGCCTCGATATCCACCTGGCCCTTATTGCGCGATCCCTCTTTCAGGCCGTAGTACAGCGCCTCATCGGGCCGTACACCGTTTTCGATCACCACTTGGTCCACCACCCGCTCTTCCTTCGCGCCGGTGTATTCGTTTTCCAGCAGCGCTACCAGCTTGTCGCCCTCGCGGTAGACCTTCTCCAGCATCAGGTCGCCGGTCATGATCACTTCTTTGGGGTACAGGCTGCGGTAGTAAGTAGGGAAGGTAGTGCCGCCCATGGCCACGCCAGGCTTGATGTCATCTGTCACAATTTCTACCTGGCTGCCTTTGTCGGCCAGGAAATCAGCCGCCGACATACCGGTGAATTCGCAAATGGTGTCGTACACCAGCACGTTTTTGCCAGGGGCTACTTTGCCGTCCAGCACATCCCAGCTGCTGACCACCAGGCCTTCTTCAGCGCCCCAATGTTCGTTCTGCTCCACAAAAGGATGCCCGCCGTTGGCCAGTACGATCACATCCGGGCGAAGGTCCATGATTGTGTCGATGTCCGCGGCTGTACCCAAGCGAAGGTCAACGTTCAGGCGCGCCAGTTCAAGCTGGAACCAGCGAGTGATGCCGGCGATCTGGTCCCGCTGCGGGGCTTTGGCAGCAATACTGATCTGGCCTCCGATCTGCTCCTTCTTTTCGAACAGGGTCACGTCATGGCCACGCTCTGCCGACACGCGTGCCGCTTCCATGCCCGCGGGGCCCGCCCCAACGATCACCACTTTGCGTTTTACGCCGGTGGTTTTTTCAATGATATGCGGTACGCCCATGTACTCACGGGACGTGGCCGCGTTCTGAATGCACAGTACATCCAGGCCCTGGTACTGGCGGTCGATACAATAGTTGGCGCCTACGCACTGCTTGATCTGGTCCACCTGGCCCATCTTGATCTTGGCGATCAGGTGCGGGTCGGCAATGTGGGCGCGGGTCATGCCCACCATGTCCACGTAGCCGCCTTCCAGAATACGCGTGGCCTGGTTAGGGTCCTTGATATTCTGGGCATGCAGCACCGGAACCTTCACCACTTCCTTGATGCCAGCGGCCAGGTGCAGGAACGGCTCCGGCGGGTAGCTCATGTTGGGGATCACGTTGGCCAGGGTGTTATGGGTGTCACACCCGGAGCCCACTACACCGAAGAAGTCCAGCAGGCCTGTGCCATCGTAATAGGCCGCGATCTGCTTCATGTCCTCATGGCTAAGCCCATCAGGATGAAACTCGTCACCACAGATGCGCAGGCCTACACAGAAATCATCACCCACTTCAGCCCGTACGGCCTTGATCACTTCCAGGCCGAAACGCATGCGGTTCTCGAAGCTGCCACCCCACTCATCGGTACGCTTATTGACCCGCGGGCTCCAGAACTGATCGATCATGTGCTGGTGCACGGCGGAGAGCTCCACGCCATCGAGCCCACCTTCTTTGGCGCGGCGCGCGGCTTGGGCATAGTTGCCAATCACCCGCTGGATCTCTTCCGGCTCGATGGTCTTGCAGGTGGCACGGTGCACAGGCTCGCGAATGCCTGAGGGCGACATCAGGGTAGGCCAATGGTCGCCGTCCCACCGAGAGCGGCGGCCCATGTGGGTAATCTGGATCATGATCCTGGCACCATGCTTGTGCATGGCATCGGCCAGGTTCTGGAAATGCGGGATGATCTTGTCGGTGGCCAGGTTGACCGACTTCCACCAGCCTTGGGGGCTGTCGATGGCCACGCTGGAGGAACCACCGCAAATGGCCAAGCCGATGCCGCCCTTGGCTTTCTCTTCGTAATACTTCACGTAACGGTCCGTAGTCATGCCGCCGTCAGTGGCATACACCTCGGCATGCGCCGTGCTGAGCACGCGGTTGCGGATCGTCAGCTTGCCGATCTGGATCGGCTGGAACATCGCTTCGAAAGCCATCAGGGTTTCCTCGACTTACAACGGCTTGACGGTGAACAGGCCATCTTCGTGGCCCTCTTCCGAACCGCTGTACTCCTGTTCGGCGACGGTACGGAGGGTACTGCCGCGGGCAGCGAGAATCTGGTCCATGGCGCCGGCGAACCAGCCGGTGAACATGTAATCCACTTTGCGGCCGACCTTGCCGTACACGTACACGAAGGCAGAGTGCTCCAGCTTCACGCTGGCGGTGCCCTGCTCTAAGTCAATGTCCTGGATCTTGAAAAGCCCCCAGCCACGCTGGCTCAGCCGCTTCATGTAGTGCTCGAACACCGCTACGCCTTCCAGGCCGTGGCACTCTGCTTCTTTTTCGCACCAGTGCCAGGCCGACTTGTAACCTGCTTTGTAAAGAATCTCTGCGTACGCATCGGGGCCCAATACGTCTTCGATGCCCCTATGGTTGTTCACAAAAAAATGCCGCGGCACATACAGCATCGGCAGGGCGTCAGAGGTCCAGACACCAGTTTCGCTGTCGACTTCAATCGGCAATTCGGGGGCGTGTTTGGCCATGGATCTCAACTCCAGAAAATTCGTATTCGGTTGTTTCAGGGCTATGCCCCGTGAATAACGCCAGTGGTTATTCGAGCCAGACGTCGGCCAGTACGCGCACCCAGTTGTCGCCCATGATCTTGCGCACCACCCGCTCCGAATGCCCGCGCTTGAGTAGGGTTTCGGTCAGGTTAGGGAATTCGCCCACGGTGCGGATGCCCAGAGGGTTGATGATTTTTCCGAAATTGGTGAGGCGGCGGGCATAGCCCTTGTCGTGAGTGAGGTACTCGAAGAATTCCTGGCCGTGGCCCTGGGTAAAGTCCGTGCCAATACCAATGGCGTCTTCCCCCACAATGTTCATCACGTACTCAATGGCTTCGGCGTAATCGTCGATGGTCGAATCGATGCCCTTGGCCAGGAAGGGCGCGAACATGGTCACACCCACAAAACCGCCATGGTCGGCAATGAACTTGAGCTCGGCGTCGGACTTGTTACGAGGGTGCTCCTTAAGGCCCGAGGGTAGGCAGTGGGAGTATGTGACCGGCTTTTTCGATTCCAGGATCACCTCTTCGGAGGTTTTCGACCCCACGTGAGACAGGTCACACATGATGCCCACACGGTTCATTTCGGCCACCACCTCGCGACCAAAGCCGGACAACCCGCCATCCCGCTCATAGCAGCCGGTGCCCACCAGGTTCTGGGTGTTGTAGCACAGCTGCACAATGCCAACGCCCAGTTGCTTGAAGATGTCTACATAGGCCAATTGGTCTTCGAAGGCATGGGCATTCTGGAAACCAAACAGAATGCCGGTCTTGCCCTGTTCCTTGGCACGGCGAATGTCGGCTGTGGTCCGTACAGGCATCACCAGGTCACTGTTTTCGCGAATCAGCTTCTGGCTGGCGGCGATGCTGTCAACGGTGGCCTTGAACCCTTCCCACACCGAAACGGTACAGTTCGCTGCAGTCAGCCCCCCCTTGCGCATGTCCTCGAACAGCTCACGGTTCCATTTGGCAATGATCAGCCCATCTATGACGATGCTGTCGGCGTGTAATTCGGCTGGGCTCGAAGCTGGGCTCATCAGGCGGTCCCTTTAGGTAGCGTTACACCGAATCATTTGTCGGCGCTTTGGGGGCCAGCATATGCCCCCGCGACAAGGCACCCGGATGCAAAAACGACCGATCAAATGCCAAAAGCGTCAAGGGCACGTGGGGCTGCACAGCCTTGACCGCCTCCGAAGATGAAACTCCTTCGCCTGACTGTTCAGCGGCTCAACCTTGAGCCAGAATTCACGGACCTTTTGCTGCACCGCCCAGAGGCATGGAATGAAATCTTGGTTATGGATACTGGCGTTCATCGCCATAGGCGCACAGGCTGCCAACGAAGATGGCCCCACGCCATGCGACAGCGTTGAAACCAGCCAGCAAAGCCTGGATTGCTCGGTGTACAACCGTAAAACTGCCGAAAGCGAACTCAATGATGCCTACAACGGCCTCAACGCTCGTATAAGTGGGCAATATGGCGACCAGCCTGCTGTGCTCAAGGACTACCTGGCAAAGGTCAAAGCCGCCCAGGAACTATGGCGCAAGCTACGGGATGCCGATTGCTCTGTAGAGATACTGGAAGCGGACAAGGACGGCAGTGCCAGCCAGACCGCCCTCAATGACTGCATGGCCCAACGCAGCGACGAGCGCAGTGAATACCTGCAGACCCTTGGAACCCAGGGCGAAGAAAACGACGCCCCGGACCAGTGATGCGGTAGCAGAGGAAGCGTTTGTCGGTTACGAGTAACGCTTGGTTGCTTCCATAGTGCGAGTCGGCCCCAACGGGCCGGCCTCATGTAATCACTAAGGAATGGAAACCATGACCGAAGCGTTCGTCAACCAGTTGTCCCTGCCTAAATCCCCTGTAGAGCAAGCCATTGCTGCGCTGAAGAAAGAAGGCGAAGAACGCGTGCTGCTGATCGGCAGCACCGTCTGCATCTTCGCCGACAATGTACCCGCTGGCATTGCTGAAGATGTGGCGGCCAGCATGCGTTTGATTGGCCTGTCTTCCGAAAAAGCCTTCAACAAGGAAACCCAGCAGCGCGAGTGGTACAACCACTACACCAATGGGTTGGCCAAACTGGGCTGGACCATGACCGGCGCGGCCCATGCCGAAGAGGCCATGGACCAGGACAAAGCTACCCTCGCCAGCATCGCGGTCACATTGGTTGCACGTGATCTGGGCCGCAATCACCGCATGGCCCGCTGCCTGGGTCGCAGCTTCAATGCCATTGCCGTTGCACCGGCTGCGAAGAACCTGTTCGAACGCAGCAGCACCAGCGTTTCAGGCAAGTCCAGCACCTTCCAGGCCGTGGATTGCGAGATCAGCCCACAGGGCATGCCTATCATGCACATGAAGAGCTTCCAGATCGCCTACGACCATGCCGTTGACACAGGCACGGTCACCCGCGAATTTGAAAAGGCCTCCACCCGTGTGTACCGCGCGTCCCAGCAAGGCACCTTCAGCGTGCGCCAGTTCAACGCGCTGCGTGACGCGGTGAATCGCAAGCTGGCCTCCCAAGCCGATGACATCCTGGGCCTGGACTTCTGACCAACCAAACCAGCCACCTGCCGCCGCGGCAGCGGGTGGTTGCCCAACCAGAGGTTCAAGCCATGACTGACCCAACCTCTGCAGCGACCGCCTTGTATGAAGACCTGCTAGCCACTGTGCGGCTTTCTTCTCTTTATGCGCGGCGCCAGCACGATCCGGAAACGTCTTCAAAGGCGTGGCTCGATACGTTTATTCAGCGTTTGCATACGCTGGGTTGGAACCAGGTTGATAGACAGCAAACCCAGCAGGTCTATACGCCTGCCAGTGGCCTATGGTTAGACATCTTCAATGGGAACACGCCCCCCAAGCAGCCGCCTAACACCCGCTTCAAAACCATTGTCCGTCAGGTGATCACCACCCGCTCCGATGGCTCGGCCCCTTTACCCCCCAGCGCCAGTGATAGCAACATGGCTACCTACTTGCTGGTTCGCCTGAACCTGCCTGAATTCCATGCGCCCAGGCTGCGCGTGATACAACTGCGCGGTACCCCGGACCCTGAAGCACCCAAGACCCGGTTACCCATTGAGCGGACCTGCTGGGAAGCGGACTTCGATGCCGAGCGCTTTGAGGCTCAGCGGGCAGGCATCTTGCAAGATATGCAAGCCTGCGAAGCAATTATCGCCGAGCTGTAAACAGGAGCGCATCGCTCAGATACGGTCCTGCCGTGGCGACCGCCCGAACCGCCCCTTGTAGCACCGCGCAAAGTACGACGGCAGTTCGAAGCCGCAGGCAATACTCACTTCTGTCACGCTTAGTGCAGTTTGCCGCAACAACTGCCGTGCCTTGTCCAGGCGCAACACCAGGTAGAAATGGCTGGGCGTGCTGTGCATATGCACTTGGAACAACCGCTCCAGCTGGCGACGCGTGACGCCTATGGAAGCGGCCAGTGCTGAGCTGGTCAGCGGTGTTTCGGTGTGCTGTTCCATGGCCGCAATCACATGAAGCAGTTTCTTGTTACGTGTGCCGAAACGTGAGGCCAACGCCATGCGCTGGTGGTCCTGGCGAGGTCGGATGCGGCCCAGTACAAACTGCTCCGACACTTCCATGGCCAGGTCACTGCCATGGGCTTGAGCGATCAGGTCCAGCATCAGGTCGATTGAGGCGGTACCGCCGGCGCACGTAATCAACCGATCATCGATCTCAAACAACTCTTGGGTCACGTTCGCTGCAGGCCAGCGCTCCTTGAACGCGCTGATGGCCTCCCAGTGCAACGTGACCCTGGCATCCCCTAGCAGGCCCGCCTCAGCCAAGACGAAGGCGCCCGTATCAATGCCACCTAACGTGCCGCCGTCTATGGCTACTTTTCTTAACCAGGTACGCAAGGCGCCTGAGTAGGCTTTCAAGGGTTCGAAACCCGCCACTAGCAAGGCACGTGCGCTTGGCGGGAGCACCTCCAGCCCGGCATCTGCGTTAACGGACATACCATTGCTGGCCAGTACGGCACCGCCATCAAGGCTTAGTACCCGCCACTGATACAGCCCTGGCCGAAACCGGTTGGCGACCCGCAGCGGCTCCAGGGCACTGATAAACCCCAACGCAGAGAAGCCGGGGAGCAACAAGAAGTGGAACGTCTCGGGCATGGGCGCAGCTCGGAGAGAATGCGACGGTTAATAGCGCGACAGTCGCCCGAGTGCAAGTCCCGGTCGCCACAGTGCGCTTGCCGCTGCGCCCTCAAGCGTAGGCTCTTGGGCAGGGTGCACAGACACCCCCTACCAATAAATGCCCTGCCAGAGAACATCACCATGAAAAGGTTAATCTGCGGCTGTGTGCTGTTGCTTACCGCTACTGCTGTTCCGCTGGTGCAGGCCGCTGATACGGCGGCCTGCAAAAGCGTGCGGCTTGGCGTCGTGAACTGGACCGATGTGATTGCCACCAGCAGCCTGGCCCAGGTACTGCTGGACGGGTTGGGTTATGAAACACGACAGACCAGCGCTTCCCAGCAAATCATTTTTGCAGGCATTCGGGACCAGCGCCTGGACCTGTTCCTGGGGTACTGGAACCCCCTGATGACCGCCACCATCACGCCCTTTGTGGACCAGAAACAGGTGCGTGTGCTCGATACACCTAGCCTGGCCGATGCCCGTGCAACGCTCGCAGTGCCCAGCTACCTGGCGGACAAAGGGCTGAAGCGCTTTGCGGACATTGCGCGCTTCAAGAAAGAGCTGGGCGGCAAGCTGTACGGCATTGAGCCGGGGTCGGGTGCCAATACCCAGATCAAGCAGATGATCGCCAGCAACCAGTTTGGCTTAGGCGACTTTCAACTGGTGGAGTCCAGTGAAGCTGGCATGCTGTCGGCCGTTGCCCGTGCCGTGAAACGTAATGAAGCCATCGTGTTCTTCGGCTGGGCGCCCCACCCCATGAACGTCAACCTGAAGATGACCTACCTGACGGGCAGCGAAGGCGCGTTGGGGCCGGACGAAGGGAAAGCCACAGTCTGGACAGTTACAGCGCCGGACTACGCTAGCCGTTGCCCTAACGTGAATCAATTGCTGAGCAACCTGACGTTCAGCGCAGCGGATGAAAGCCGCATGATGCAACCCCTGCTCGACCACAAGGAACCTCTGGATGCCGCACGCCAGTGGCTCAAGGACCACCCCCAGGATCGCGCACGCTGGCTGGAAGGCGTAACAACCTTCGACGGCAAGCCTGCCGACAGCAACCTGCGCCTGACCACCAACTAACCCTACCTGCCCTGCCCTTGCGTTGTGTTTAACGCAGGCGGCAGCGCTCGCCCTGAGGAACTGTCATGAACCATGATGTGATCATTACTTGCGCCCTCACCGGCGCGGGTGACACTACGGCACGCAGCCCCCATGTGCCCGTAACGCCAAAACAGATTGCCGAAGCCGCGGTAGAAGCGGCGAAAGCCGGTGCTACCGTGGTTCATTGCCATGTACGCGACCCACAGACCGGCCGCTTCAGCCGAGACGTTACCTTGTACCGCGAGGTGATGGAGCGCATTCGAGAAGCGGATGTGGACATCATCGTCAACCTTACCGCGGGCATGGGAGGCGACCTGGAAATCGGCCCAGGCGAACGCCCTACCGAATTTGGCCCAGGCACCGACTTGGTGGGCCCGCTGACCCGCCTTGCCCATGTCGAAGCACTGCTGCCCGAGATCTGCACCTTGGATTGCGGCACCCTCAACTTTGGGGATGGCAACACGATTTATGTCTCCACGCCCACGCAATTGCGTGCCGGCGCCCAGCGCATCACTGAGCTAGGGGTGAAAGCCGAGCTGGAGATTTTCGACACTGGCCATCTGTGGTTTGCCAAACAAATGATCGCCGAAGGGTTGTTGCACGACCCGTTATTCCAGTTGTGCCTCGGCATTCCCTGGGGTGCACCTGCTGACACCACCACCATGAAAGCCATGGTGGACAACCTGCCTGGCGGGGCGACCTGGGCGGCGTTCGGCATTGGTCGCATGCAAATGCCCATGGCTGCCCAAGCGGTGTTGCTAGGGGGCAACGTGCGCGTAGGCCTGGAGGACAACCTGTGGCTGGAAAAAGGCGTGCTGGCCACCAACGGGCAATTAGTGGAGCGGGTGAGCGAAATCCTCACACGGCTGGGCGCCCGCATTCTTACCCCGGCCCAAGGCCGTGAAAAAATGAACCTGACCCGCCGTGGTTAACGAGGTAGCGCAATGACTTTTTTGAGCGACGTTAAAACCTTCGCGGCGTTGGGCGGCGGTGTGATTGGTAGCGGCTGGATCACCCGGGCCCTGGCCCATGGCCTGGATGTAGTGGCCTGGGACCCTGCCCCTAACGCCGAGGCTACTATCCGCCAACGCGTGGCCAATGCCTGGCCTGCGCTGGAAAAGCAGGGCTTGGCACCCGGCGCTTCACCTGAGCGACTGCGCATGGCAACCACTATCGAAGCTTGCGTCGCCGACGCGGACTTTATCCAGGAAAGCGCCCCCGAGCGGCTTGAGCTCAAACTTGAGCTGCACGGGGCGATCAGCGCAGCGGCACGGCCTGATGTGATCATTGCCTCCAGCACCTCCGGGCTGCTGCCCAGCGAGTTCTACGCCAGTTCGCGCCATCCCGAACGCTGTGTGGTAGGCCACCCCTTCAACCCGGTGTACCTGCTGCCTTTGGTGGAAGTGGTCGGCGGCCAGCACACCAGCGTGCAGGCCATCGAAACGGCCAGCGACGTGTATCGTCGTCTGGGCATGCGGCCACTACACGTGCGCAAGGAAGTGCCAGGATTTATTGCCGACCGTTTGCTGGAAGCGTTGTGGCGCGAGGCCCTTCACTTGGTCAACGACGGCGTGGCTACCACAGGTGAAATTGACGACGCCATTCGCTACGGGGCCGGGTTGCGTTGGTCGTTCATGGGCACGTTCCTGACTTATACCCTGGCAGGCGGTGAAGCAGGAATGCGCCACTTCATGCAGCAGTTTGGCCCTGCCTTGCAATTGCCCTGGACGTACCTTCCAGCGCCTACGCTCACGGACAAACTGATCGACGACGTGGTCGACGGCACCGCTGAGCAATTGGGTACTCACAGCATTGCCGCGCTGGAACGCTATCGCGATGACGCCCTACTGGCGGTGATGGCGGCGATTAAACAAACCCAGCAGGCTCATGGGATAGCCGCTGATGACTGACTCCTTGGTGACTGACCCCTTGATAGCTTGGCAAGGCGAGGTGGCTGCCGAATGGACCGACTACAACGGCCACCTGCGTGACGCGTTCTACCTGCTGCTGTTCAGCTATGGCACCGATGGTTTCATGGACCGAATCGGGCTGGACGAGGCCGGCCGGCAGGCTACAGGCTGCTCGCTGTTTACCCTGGAATGCCATCTGAACTTCCTGCATGAGGTCAAGCAAGGTGAAGCCGTTGAGGTACACACCCGTGTGCTGGCCCACGACCACAAGCGCGTGCACCTGTACCACAGCCTGCACCGGCCTGGCGATGGTGAAGCGTTGGCCGCCAGTGAGCAGATGCTGCTGCATGTGACGCTGGACGGGCCGCGATCCGCACCCTTTGCACAGCACGCCTCAGAAATGCTGAACCACCTGTATCAGCAGCAGGCCGAGTTCGCTCCTCCGCCTTGGGCCGGCCGTGTGATCGCCTTACCACCCCGCCAGGGCTGAAAAACGACCCGTTCATGCCCACCCCTGCCATCTCGGCCCGCGAGGTATTGCGGGCCGGGAGTGGCCTGATCACAATCCAGTGAACGCCCCTCCAAAGGACGCTTCACATGATGCACGCTGACTTGATCGATCAGGACGACCTGCTGGGCAAATTGCGTGCCCTGGGGTTCGAGATGCCTCCAGGAGCCAGCGCAGAGCAGGCCTGCGAATGTGCCGTTCGAGGGCTGGATACGCACCGTGCCAAGGCACTGCGTGGCATGGTGGAGCAGCTGCTAGGCGGCAGTGCAACGTTGTTGCCCGCCGTGCGCCAAGCCATCGACCGTAACCTGCTACCGGCCTTGGCGCAGTTCGGGCGGCAGTAAGCCGCCCACGCGTGGCCTACACCCTTACGCTGGCGAAGGTGGACTCGTTGCGCGCCTGGCTCAACGCTGCCAACGGCCCTGAAAGCGGCGGCAGTACCATCCCTTGCGGAATCGGCAGCAGGGTTACCTGCTGCGTGGTGTTGGACCCTGCACGCTCGTCGCGGGGCGGAATGCCGAAGTATTCCCGATAGCACTTGGAGAAATGGGGTGTGGACACAAAGCCGCACACGGACGCGACCTCAATGATCGACATAGGGGTTTGCTTGAGCAACTGGCGCGCCCGCACCAAGCGCAGCTTCAGGTAGTAGCGCGAAGGCGAACAGTGCAGGTACTTCTGGAACAACCGCTCCAGTTGCCGGCGTGAAACCGCCACGTAAACGGCCAGCTCGTCCAGGTCGATTGGCTCTTCCAGGTTGGCCTCCATCAGCGCCACGATTTCCTGCAACTTGGGCTGGTTGGTGCCCAGCATGTGCTTGAGCGGTACACGCTGGTGGTCCTGCTCGTTGCGAATCCGCTCGTACACGAACATTTCCGAGATAGCCGCAGACAGTTCACGGCCATGGTCGCGGCTGATCAGGTGCAGCATCATGTCCATGGGGGCGGTGCCACCGGAGCTAGTGAAACGGTTACGGTCCAGGGTAAACAGCCGCGTGCTCATGGTGGCGCGGGGAAAGGCCTCTTGCATGGCCGCCAGGCATTCCCAGTGCACACTGCAATCGAAGCCATCCAGCAAACCAGCACAGGCCAGGGCCCAGCTACCTGTACACACCGCACCCAGCCGGCGCGATTGACGGGCCTGGCTCTGCAACCAGGTCACGTGCTCACGGGTGACGGTGCGCTGTATGCCTACGCCGCCGCACACGATCACGCTGTCCAGGGCGGTGGCCTGGTACATGCCAGCATCGGGTGTGATTTGCAGGCCGTCGCTGGCCCATACCTGGCCGCCGTCGGCGGTGAGGGTGGTCCAACGGTACAGCTCGCGGCCAGACAACTGGTTGGCCATTCGAAGGGGCTCGACCGCCGAGGCGAGGGAAATCAGCGTGAAGTTATCCAGCAGCAAAAAACCGATGGATTGAGGCGCACGGGTCTGGGGTTGGGCCCCGGAGTTGAACGACGTCATCGCAGTATCTCCTCTGATTCGTAGGTGGCCCCAGGCTGAGGGCTCTTTTTCTACTATTCACTGGAGCAATTGCCGTGCCGAACCTTGAATGCGCATTCAATAAAACCTGAAAACGACGTCGCAAACGGTCTGGTATCGGGTTGGCCATGCCTTGCAATGACAGGGTTGGGTGAGGTGTACAGCGCGGGGCGTGGGGCGTTTGGTAGCAGTTCGTAAAGGCAGGGTGCGGTTGGCCACACGAGATTGAGCACAGATGACCGCCGCGTAACAATGGGCTAAAAAGCAGCACTACGTCTTTAAGTGAGCAAAAAAAGCGCAGGTTGGTGAGTGAACACCGACCCTAAGGGTTTCAATTGCTCAATACCTGTCACTTACGCCTCTAGGTCCCGTACGGCTGGCTGCCTTTGGGCGCCGATATAACGGCAACCCAAAGACAAACCATTCATCGCCTGCCTGATCAGCTTGGCCGGCCCATTTGACCCATTTCTATTTGGCTTTCCTGGCTCGTGCTTGGAGTACCACGCATCATAGTTGCGAAGCTTTTTGCTGTTGCAGAAGGATGCAGCACGCCTTGAACCAAGGCAGCACTAGCCACAGTTGTTGCCTGCGAAGGTGCTTGCAATACGCCACGGCCTCGGTGGATTAAATTCTCGAACTTGCGCGACTTGGTTCCTTCAGGCGTAGTGTGTGGCAAGGTGTCCCGACCAGGCGCCAACAGGTTGTTGCCGACATTGCCCATCCGACCAGTGCCTCCTTTCTTAGCCTCGATCTTGTTCTGCATCGCTGCGAAAAACGACGACAACGTCAAGGTGGGGCCGAAACTGGATGCAAACACCTTTGAAGCAATGTGTGCAGGCTTGTCCAAATCCAGGTCTTTCACATAGTCAGCCACCGCTGTTGAAATCGTGACACCTTGGATTGCCCCGGACATCTTGCTCAGAAAGGCTTCTTGTACGTCTGGGCTTCTAAGGTCGATTGCCTTGAAGCCGTCCTTAGTCACTTTCCCTAACCTGTCCAAAAGGGCTTCATCGACCCCGACCGGAACATGAGTGGGCACCTTTCGACCTTGGTCATCCTTGACAGTAGTTGTCAGCTGATTCCATGTCTGCAAGCTCGCTGAAACAGCCCCCCCCGCTGCCGAGGCCAAGACAAGCGCCGGAATGGTTTTCGCTGGCAACACACCTGCATCCACAAGCCCTTCCAATATGCCCTGTGCCAAACCGAAGCCGCTGAAGAACTCCAGCTCACCTTTCATGGTGCCAAACTTGTGATTATTTTGCGCTTCGGCGAAGCGTGTTTTGAACTCGTTGTAAGCTTTTTTTGCAGCCGCCATTTCTGCAGGGCTTCGTTTATGGTTAACACCATCGACCGTGTATTGCTCGGTGGGCTGGCTGGCAACCTCAGAAAATTTGACTGGCCGCACTTCCATGCCTGTAAGCGATACAAGCAGTTCATTGACCCAAGGGCGAACGGTATTGTTAATCAGCTCATGGGACGCGCCGAGACCTGCCCCTGACCCAGTCACCCGAGCGCCAAAATTGGCATTGCGCAACGCCCATTCGATCGTTGCACGCACCGCACCGAAATGCCCTGCAGACGCCACAAGTTGCTGAAACAATTTGGGTAGGAGCGCGCGAACTCTATTGAAGAAGCTAGATTGTTCTTCAAATTTCGCCAGCACTGTGGGTAATTTGGCATTGTGGACGGCAGCGGCCAATTCCTCAGGTGGCTTATAGTCCTTCTTGACCTGCTTCATTAGCTGACTCGCGGCCTTCCAGCTTTCACTGCTTTTCTGAAGCTGGCTATGCTTCTCAACGGTCTGGGAGTTAGCTTTGCCAGGCCCAGCGTTTTCGATTTCTTTCTTGGCCTTGTCTGCCTGCTCTTGAAGCTGATCTGCACGCTCACTACAGCTGTTGATGCTATCCGTAAGCATGCGCTCTGTCTGCGTACCTACACGGATAGCATAATCTACGAACGCGTCGCGGCTACGTTCAATATTGGCTTTTTGCGCAGCAGGTAAATTAGGCGTTTTCAGGACTTCTTCGTAACGCGCATGGGCAACCTGCAGGTGCTCGGCCAAAGCATTGGAGTGGTTGTTGATCGCAGCAGATAACTGCTTGGTATCCACCACTCCACTTTCATGCTGAGCGAGAGGTACCAATGCTTCCCCAATTGCAACGCTTGCACTTTCTAGCGGTGCATTCTCATGGGCCAGGGCGGTCTTTAGGTCCTCGTGCAAACTGCCTACGATGTCCTCATAGGCCGTGGTCGGTAACGCTTTGAGCAGCTCTCCTTGCAAAGCCAACTGTTCGGTCAGGGCCAACAGGTTGCTTGGGTTCTGCTGGAGCTTCTGCGCCAATGCACCTGCGCTGGCTCTCAATTCACCGCCTGCCTTAGGTGGGCCGGCTTGCTCAAACAACTCAAGCGCGTTGCTGGTGGGCATATGGCCTCCAACGCTTTCGCTTGAGGGGTGTGCTGCAATTGCGGGCTGACGGGAACTACTGGCCGCCTCAGTGATTTGCTGGGTAGAGCGTATGGGTGATGTACTGCCTGCACCTTGAACGGGCATGGGGGTTCCTCCAATCAACGAAAGGCAGGGGCGCCCAGAGAGCGCGTCAAGGTATTAGCAGCGCGTGTCGCCGAAGCCGCAGGTGCAGTGTTTTTGTCATTGCCCAGGAAAAAATCCTTGCGCCAGGCTTTGGCCATGTCGGCGAACTGGCTTAGCAGGAACAGTATGATAGAGGCGTCAATCACCAAGGGCAGCTTGCAGGACAGCACTACCCTCTGGGTTTGGTCACTGAATGACAGTACGGGCGCCGAGGGCCCCTCGAACGCGTAAAAGTTGGTTTCCAACAGACGCAAAAGCACCGCTTCGCGCCCTCGGGTAGGCAGCGCACCAAAATCGCAATGCACTACGACGGTGCCGTGCTCACCTTCTTCCAGGTGGCGCAGGGTAAAGTTGACCTCACGAATCGTAAGGTTGGTACGCTCATACAACGCGGCAGGGTTAGGAATTAATGTTTGTTCGCAAATCTGGTCGACCAGCAGTCGATAGGTTTCTAGTGCCATGGGATGGGACTCGGGAATTGAGACGGGACGCTAGGGCGTCTTTTATTGTGTAAACAGCTACGTGATGCAGAATCAGTGGCAAAGCAGTGGATCAGGTTCCAACCATTTATCCCGGAACGCCAGTATTTCTGCGGGCTGTAGCAGCCCAGCCACTGCCCATCACATCACTAGCGGCTCAACCACGCGCCTTTGCGCCCCGGTCTCAACACTCGATAGCATTCACCGCCAACCCGCCCCGCGAGGTCTCCTTGTACTTGTCGTGCATGTCTGCCCCCGTATCCCGCATGGTGCGGATCACCCGGTCCAGGGAAATGAAGTGGCTGCCGTCGCCCCGAAGCGCCATTTGCGCTGCGTTGATGGCCTTTACCGCTGCAATAGCATTGCGCTCGATGCAGGGCACCTGTACCAGCCCGCCTACGGGGTCGCAGGTGAGGCCCAGGTTGTGCTCCAGGCCGATTTCTGCGGCGTTTTCCAGCTGGGCAGGGGTGGCGCCCAGAATCTCCGCCAGCCCTGCGGCGGCCATGGCACAGGCAGAGCCTACCTCCCCCTGGCAGCCCACTTCGGCTCCCGAAATAGACGCATTTTTTTTGCACAGAATGCCCACCGCCGCTGCGGCCAACAGGTAGTTCACCACATCATCGTCGCTGGGCTGTTCGCTGAACTTCATGTAGTAGTGCAATACCGCCGGAATGATTCCTGCCGCGCCATTGGTGGGTGCGGTGACCATACGCCCGCCTGCGGCGTTTTCTTCGTTTACGGCCAAGGCAAACAGGTTTACCCACTCCATGGCGGTGAGGGTAGAGCCGATCACGTTGGGTTTGCCCAGCTCTTGAAGGCTGCGGTGAAGGCGTGCCGCCCGGCGACGAACGTTCAAGCCGCCTGGCAGTATGCCCTCCTCCGCCAGCCCTTGATGCACGCACGCTTGCATGGCAGCCCAGATAGTCAGCAGCCCCGTACGGATGTCGGTTTCACTGCGCCACACCTTCTCGTTTTCCAGCATCAGGGCCGATACCCGCAACCCGTGCCGCTCACACAGTTCAAGCAGTTGCGCTGCCGTGTTGAAATCGTAGGGCAGCTCGGTGGTGTCGTTATCCAGCCGCCCGGAAGCCGCCTGGGCCGCATCTACCACAAAGCCCCCGCCTACGGAGTAATAGGTTTCTTCGAGCAGTACTTGACTCGCGCCGTGTGCCACCAGCGTCATGGCATTGGGGTGATAGGGCAGGTTCTCCTCCAGCAATTGCATGTCCTGCGCCCAGTCGAATCTCACTGGAAATTGGCCGTTGAGCAACAACTCGCCCGTCTGCTTAAGCGCTGCCACCACGGGCAGGATGGTGTGCGGGTCAACCGTGTCTGGCCAGGCGCCCGTCAACCCCATAATCACAGCGTTGTCGCTGCCATGGCCAATGCCTGTGGCCGATAAAGACCCATACAACCGGACCTCGATGCGTTTCACCTGCGCCTGCACCTGCTGCGCTGCCAACTGTTGAGCAAACAGGGCGGCAGCCCGCATGGGGCCGACGGTATGCGAGCTGGAAGGCCCGATGCCGATCTTGAACAGGTCGAACACGCTGATTGCCATGGCAGGCAGACCTCCTGAATGCAGATAGGTGGGTGGGTTGAGCGGCTGCATTGGCCTGCATCATGGGCTTTTCTCCAGGCGTGGCACGTCTGCAACCGACTTGGCCTTGCTCGCCAACGCCTCCCCCCAAACCTGTCGTTTTCATTGAAAACGCAACGCCAAAACGCCTCCCCGCGCAGGGCGAATGCCAGATACGACCTCACTGGTACTGGATACGACCCTCCCTGTACTGGATGCGACTCACCCAGTAGGCGTTTGCCCGGCGCTGTTGGATGATCGTTTGGACGGAGCCGTGGCCGCCTCGTTTTGCCGCCCGGGCAATCGCCGGCTTGCAGCCCCTATGAACGGCTTGCGCCCCCTAGACAACACAAGGAGTTCACCCGATGAGAGCTGCACCATCGCTACTGCTGGCCGCCGCGTTGTGCCTACCGCTGGCCGCCCAGGCCGCGGACCCGGCGCAATGCAGCACCGTGAACTTCTCCGACGTGGGCTGGACCGACATCACGGTGACCACGGCGGTTACCAGCGCAGTGCTCCAGGCGCTGGGCTACACCACCAAGACCACCATGATTTCGGTACCGGTGACGTACAAGTCGCTGGCCGACGGCAAGAACATGGACGTGTTCCTGGGCAACTGGATGCCCACCATGGAAAACGACATCAAGGCCTACCGCGAGGCAGGGACGGTGGAAACCGTGCGGGCCAACCTGGAAAACGCCAAGTACACCCTGGCCGTTCCCCAGGAATTATGGGACGCCGGCCTGAAAGATTTCGCTGACCTGCCCAAGTTCAAGGACAAACTGGACGGCAAGATCTACGGTATCGAGCCGGGCAACGACGGCAATCGGCTAATTCAGTCGATGATCGATAAAAACGCATTCGGCCTTAAAGACGCCGGTTTCAAAGTGGTGGAGTCCAGCGAGGCGGGCATGCTGGCTCAAGTCGACCGGGCTCAGAAGCGCCACACCGGTATCGTGTTTCTGGGCTGGGAGCCTCACCCCATGAACACCCGCTTCAAGATCAAATACCTGACCGGCGGGGATGATTTCTTCGGCCCCAACTTCGGGCAAGCCACCATCTATACCAATACCCGCAAAGGTTACGCGCAAGCCTGCCCCAACGTAGGGCAGTTGCTGAAGAACCTGTCGTTCACACTGCCCATGGAAAGCACGCTGATGGGCAACGTGCTGGACGACAAGATGAAGCCGGACGCTGCCGCAAAGGCCTGGCTCAAAAAGAACCCACAGGTGCTGGACACCTGGCTGGCTGGCGTGACCACGCTCGATGGCAAGCCAGGGCTTGAGGCCGTGAAGGCCAAACTTACGCAGTAACTGCTGAACCCCCGGCAGCCAGCCTGCCGGGAACCGCTCCCCTTGCAGGCAGGTGCCCCACCATGCTGACAGACCATAAACTTCCACTAGGCGAACACATCGCTGCATTCGTCGATTGGCTTACCCAACACGGCGCCAATGTATTCGACTGGATAGCCTCCACCCTTGAAGCGATGATCCACGGCCTTACGGCAGCCCTTACCTGGTTCCCCCCCTTGGCACTTATCGTGATTTTTGCCGGGCTGGCCTATTTCATTCAGCGCAAGATCAGCCTGGCCATTTTCGTGGCCCTGTCGTTCTTGCTTATCCTTAACCTGGGGTACTGGCAGGAAACCATGGAAACCCTGGCGCAGGTCACCTTCGCTACCGTGGTGTGCGTGGCGCTGGGTGTACCGCTGGGGATCATTGCGGCGCATAACCCACTGTTCTATACCCTTATGCGCCCCATACTGGACCTGATGCAGACCGTACCCACCTTCGTGTACCTGATCCCTACCCTCACCCTGTTCGGCCTGGGCGTGGTGCCGGGGCTGATCTCCACCGTGGTGTTCGCCATCGCCGCCCCCATCCGGCTGACCTACCTGGGCATCTGTGACGTGCCACAGGAGCTGATGGACGCTGGCAAAGCCTTCGGTTGCTCACGGCGGCAGCTGCTGGCCCGGATTGAATTGCCCCATGCCATGCCCAGCATCGCGGCGGGTGTGACCCAGTGCATCATGCTGTCATTGTCCATGGTGGTGATCGCGGCCCTGGTAGGCGCCGACGGGTTGGGCAAGCCTGTGGTCAACGCGTTGAACACAGCCGACATCGCGTTAGGTTTCGAAGCCGGCCTGGCCATTGTGCTGCTGGCGATCATGCTGGACCGCATCTGCAAACAACCCGATGTGAAAGTCGGAGGTGACGCATGAGCATCATTCGCTTCGAAGACGTTGACGTTGTATTTACCAAGCAGCCCAAGGAAGCCCTCCGGCTGCTGGATGAGGGCCTCAGCCGGCCAGAAATTCTCAAGCGTACCGGCCAGGTGGTCGGCGTCGAGAAGGCCAACCTGGAGGTGAACAAAGGCGAGATCTGCGTGCTCATGGGCCTCTCCGGCTCAGGAAAGTCCAGCTTGCTGCGCTGTATCAATGGGTTGAACACGGTCAGCCGCGGAAAACTGTTCGTGGAGCACGAAGGCAGCCAAATCGACATTGCCTCATGCTCAGCCGCCGAACTGAAAATGATGCGCACCAAGCGCATTGCCATGGTGTTCCAGAAATTCGCGCTTATGCCCTGGCTTACGGTGCGCGAAAACATCAGCTTTGGCCTGGAAATGCAGGGCCGCCCCAGCGATGAACGTCGCCGCCTGGTGGATGAAAAACTGGAACTGGTGGGCCTGACCCAATGGCGCAACAAGAAACCCGATGAGCTGTCCGGCGGCATGCAACAGCGGGTAGGCCTGGCACGGGCCTTGGCCATGGATGCCGATATCTTATTGATGGACGAACCTTTCTCCGCTCTAGACCCGCTCATTCGCCAAGGCCTGCAAGATGAGCTGCTGGACCTTCAGCGCAAGCTTCAGAAAACCATTGTGTTCGTGAGCCACGACCTAGATGAAGCCCTCAAGCTGGGGAGCCGCATCGCGATCATGAAGGACGGCAAGATCATCCAGTATTCACGGCCCGAAGAGATTGTGCTCAACCCTGCCGATGACTACGTGCGTACCTTCGTCGCCCATACCAACCCCCTGAACGTGCTGTGCGGGCGCAGCCTGATGCGGCCACTTTCGGCCTGCAAGCGGCTGGACAACGAAATCTGCCTGGACCCAGGCAGCAATGCCTGGTTCGGATTAAGCGAGCAAAGCACCCTTAAAGGCAGCCGCCTGGGCGATGCCCCTATGGACATCCAGACCTGGGTGCCTGGCCAGCCGGTCGAAAGCCTTGGGCGCAGGCCAACACTGGTGGCCGCTGAAGTGAGCATGCGTGACGCCTTGGAAATTCGTTATCACACGGGCCACAAGCTGGTGCTGCACGAGCAGAACCGCGTAGTAGGCATTTTGGGAGATACCGAGCTGTACCACGCCCTGCTGGGTAAAAGCCTGGGCCACCCGGCTGAAGAGGCACCGGCGAACGAAGGCGTGGTGCCCCTGCGCAAGGCCAATTAACGCCTGAAGTTGCTGCAATAGTTAAAAGCGACCCTACGGGGTCGTTTTTCGTTATTTGAACGATCAATCAAAATAAACTACACTGGCGCAGCCGATGTCGACTCCCTGTGTCGCCGGAGCAGGAGGAAACGCACTGATGCCAAAGGTTGGAATGCAGCCTATTCGCCGCCAGCAATTGATCGAGGCTACGCTGCACGCCGTGGACAAAGTCGGCATGGCAGACGCCAGTATTGGGGTCATCGCCAAAACAGCGGGCGTGAGCAATGGCATCATCAGCCACTATTTTCAAGATAAGAACGGCCTGATCCAGGCCACCATGGCTTACTTGATGCGCGCGCTGGCAACCAGCGTGGCCACACGGCGCAAGGCCTTGAGCGACCGCAGTGCGCGTGCTCATTTGCAGATCATCATCGAAGGCAACTTCGACGCCAGCCAGCTGAGTAGCCCAGCCATGAAAACCTGGCTGGCCTTCTGGGCCGCCAGCATGCATCAACCTTCCCTGCACCGACTGCAACGTATCAACGATCACCGGCTGTATTCGAACCTGTGCTGCGAGTTTCGCCGAGTGCTGCCCGCCACCCAGGCACGCAATGCTGCCCGCGGGCTGGCAGCGCTGATCGACGGCCTATGGCTGCGAGGCGCGCTTTCCGGCGATGCGTTCGACACCGATCAGGCATTACGCATCGCCTACGAATACCTAGACCTGCAATTGGCGAAGCACGCGCCCACTGCCTGAGGCCCGTTCGCCATCAACCCCAGTGCCTCGGCAACGCCGACGGCACCCCGGACTTCGCGAGGAATCACATGGCCCGTTTTGGCTTGCAAAAACTCTACATCAACGGTGGTTACGTGGACGCCAGCGGCGACGCTGTATTCGACGCCATCAACCCAGCCACCGGTGAAGTACTCGCTCACGTGCAGCGCGCAACGGCGGCAGACGTGGAAAAAGCCGTTGCCAGCGCGGAAAAGGGCCAGAAGGTCTGGGCCGCGATGACCGCCATGGAGCGTTCGCGCATCCTGCGCCGGGCGGTGGACCTGCTACGTGAACGCAACGACGAACTGGCCCTGCTGGAAACCCTGGACACCGGCAAGGCGTACTCGGAAACCCGTTACGTGGATATCGTGACCGGTGCCGACGTGCTGGAGTATTACGCCGGCCTGGTGCCAGCCATCGAAGGCGAGCAGATTCCGCTGCGTGACACTTCCTTCGTCTACACCCGCCGCGAACCCTTGGGCGTGACTGCAGGCATCGGCGCCTGGAACTACCCCATCCAGATTGCCCTGTGGAAATCCGCACCGGCACTGGCCGCGGGCAATGCCATGATCTTCAAGCCTAGTGAAGTGACATCGCTGACCACCCTCAAGCTGGCTGAAATCTTCACCGAAGCGGGTTTACCTGATGGTGTGTTCAATGTACTCACCGGCAGTGGTCGGGAAGTGGGTAACCTGCTCACCGAACATCCCCGCATCGAGAAGGTAAGCTTCACCGGTGGCACCGACACGGGCAAGAAAGTCATGGCCAGCGCTTCCAGTTCGTCATTGAAGGAAGTCACCATGGAACTGGGGGGCAAATCACCCCTGATCGTGTGCGCGGATGCGGACCTGGATAAAGCCGCCGACATCGCAATGATGGCCAACTTCTATAGCTCCGGGCAGGTGTGCACCAACGGCACACGGGTCTTCGTGCCGGCTGAGTTGAAAGCCGCCTTCGAAGCCAAGGTGCTGGAACGGGTGAAACGTATTCGTGCCGGGGACCCACTGGACGAAAACACCAATTTCGGGCCACTGGTGAGCTTCGCGCATATGGAAAGCGTGTTGGGCTATATCGAGAAGGGCAAGGCCGAAGGGGCCCGGTTGCTGTGTGGCGGCGGCCGCCTGCAAGACGGTGCGTTCGCCCAAGGTGCTTATGTGGCGCCTACCGTATTTACTGATTGCAGCGACGACATGACCATTGTGCGCGAAGAGATCTTCGGCCCGGTGATGAGCATTCTGGCGTACGACACCGAAGACGAAGTGATCTGCCGTGCCAACGACACTGATTTCGGCCTGGCCGCTGGTGTGGTCACCCCAGACCTGAACCGTGCTCACCGCATCATTCATCGCCTGGAAGCCGGCATTTGCTGGATCAACGCCTGGGGTGAGTCACCGGCACAAATGCCGGTGGGTGGTTACAAGCAGTCCGGTGTAGGCCGTGAAAACGGTATTTCCTCCCTCGCTCAATACACCCGCATCAAATCCGTACAGGTGGAACTGGGCGACTACGCGTCCGTGTTCTAAAGGCGCGTCATTTTTTCTCGCGGCCTTCCTGGCAGGTAGGCCGCCGCATCCAAAAGGTGCCCTATGACCAAAGAATACGATTACATCATCATCGGTGCCGGCTCGGCCGGGAACGTACTGGCTACCCGCCTTACCGAAGACGCCAACGTGAGCGTGCTGCTGCTTGAAGCCGGTGGCCCAGACTACCGCGCCGACTTCCGTACCCAGATGCCAGCCGCCCTGGCCTTTCCCCTGCAAGGCCGGCGCTACAATTGGGCCTATGAAACCGACCCCGAGCCCCACATGAACAATCGCCGCATGGAGTGTGGCCGTGGCAAGGGCTTGGGCGGCTCCTCGCTGATCAATGGCATGTGCTACATCCGTGGCAATGCCCTGGACTACGATGGCTGGTCCAAGCTGCCAGGGCTGGAGAACTGGTCCTATCTGGACTGCCTGCCCTACTTCCGAAAGGCAGAAACCCGTGACATCGGCCCCAACGATTATCATGGCGGCGACGGCCCCGTAAGCGTTACCACGCCCAAGGCCGGTAACAATCCGTTGTTCGCCGCCATGGTCGAAGCGGGCGTACAGGCCGGCTACCCGCGCACCGACGACCTGAACGGTTACCAGCAGGAAGGCTTCGGCCCGATGGACCGCACCGTTACGCCTAAAGGCCGCCGTGCCAGCACTGCACGTGGCTACCTGGACCAAGCCAAGGCACGGGATGCACTCACCATCGTGACCCACGCACTGACTGACCGCATTCTGTTCGAGGGCAAGCGTGCGGTAGGCGTGGCCTATCTAGAGGGCGACAGCACCAGCCCGGTCGAAGCCCGTGCCCGCAAGGAAGTGTTGCTGTGTGGCGGCGCGATTGCCTCGCCGCAGATCCTTCAGCGCTCCGGCGTAGGCCCGGCTGCCCTGCTCCAGGAGATGGGTGTGCCTGTTGTGCATGACTTGCCCGGTGTGGGCGAGAACTTGCAGGACCACCTGGAAATGTACCTGCAGTACGCGTGCACTCAGCCCGTTTCGCTGTACCCTTCCCTGCTTTGGTGGAACCAGCCGGCCATTGGCGCCGAGTGGATGTTCAACGGCACGGGCATCGGTGCCAGCAACCAGTTCGAAGCCGGTGGCTTCATTCGCTCACGGCCCGAGTTCGAATGGCCCAATATCCAGTACCACTTCCTGCCCGTGGCCATCAATTACAACGGCAGTAAAGGGGTGAAGGAGCATGGCTTCCAGGCTCACGTGGGTTCCATGCGTTCCCCAAGCCGCGGCCGCGTGCGCATCAAGTCTCGCGACCCACGCCAGCACCCCAGCATCCTGTTTAACTACATGGCCACCGAACAGGATTGGCAGGAGTTTCGTGATGGCATCCGCCTGACTCGGGAAATCATGGCTCAACCAGCCTTGGACCCGTACCGGGGCCGCGAGATCTCACCCGGCGCCCACCTGCAAAGCGATAAAGAGTTGGATACGTTTATCCGCGAACATGCCGAAACGGCGTACCACCCTTCCTGCTCTTGCAAGATGGGCACGGATGATATGGCGGTGGTCGACGATCAAGGCCGTGTGCACGGCATGGAAGGGCTGCGTGTAGTAGATGCGTCCATCATGCCGATCATCACCACTGGCAACCTGAATGCCCCCACCATCATGATGGCCGAGAAAATCGCCGACCGCATTCGTGGCCGCCAGCCTCTGCCTCGCAGCACGGCCAGCTACTACGTTGCCGGCGATGCGCCTGTACGCACCTCGCCCATGCGAGCAGTACCCGCCTAAGGCTGCACCCCTTCCTATGGGACCGGGCAAGCCACAGCCGTAGCAGTGGCTTGTCCTAGCTGATCAGCTAGGACAGCAGCCGATCCTCGACGCCGAGCAGGTACAACACCCCTTCCAACCCTAGCGTAGATATCGAATGCCTGGCCGAGGCCTTTACCAACGGCTTGGCACGGAAGGCGACGCCCAGGCCTGCCAGCGCTAGCATGGGCAGGTCGTTGGCGCCATCACCCACAGCGATGGTCTGCTCCAGGCTGACGCCCTCCCGCGCTGCCAGCTCACGCAGCAGTTCGGCCTTGCGCTGGGCATCCACAATGGGTTCCACCGCCACACCGGTGCATTTGCCATCTTCCACTTGCAGCTCGTTCGCGTACACGTAGTCGATGCCGAGCCGTGCTTGCACTTGACGCGCAAAATAGGTGAACCCGCCCGACAAGATCGCCGTTTTGTAGCCCAGCCGACGCAGCCCGGCAAACAAGGCCTCTGCCCCGTCGGTTAAACGCAGGCCGGCACCGATCTCGTCCAGCACGCTTACATCCAACCCCTTGAGCAAGGCCATGCGCTCCTTGAAGCTGGCACGAAAATCCAGCTCCCCGCGCATGGCACGCTCCGTGATTTCCGACACGCGCTCGCCTACGCCATAGGCCTTGGCCAGCTCGTCGATCACTTCGGCCTGAATCAGGGTTGAATCCATATCGAAGACGGCAAGGCGCCGATGGCGACGGTTCAGGTCATCCGCCTGCAAGGCAATGTCCACACCCAGGTCGCGTGCGGCGTCCAGCAGCTCGGCGCGCAGGGCTTGGGCGTCATGGGCAACGCCTTTAAGAAGAATGTCCACGCAGCCATGGGTAGCGGGTGCCTGGCTATCAAGGTAAGCAGGCCCCGACAAGCGGTCTATGCGGTCCACTTCCAACCCGTGCCGGTTCGCAATGCCCGTGACCCGATGCACGTGGTCGGCACTCAGGCCGTGAGTAAGCAGGCTAAGCACATACCGGGGCGCACGCTGTGCAAGCGCCCAGTGCTCGTAGGCAGGCAGGTCCAGTGGCTGAAGGCGAACAGTAACATCCAAGGTGGCATAGGCGGTTTTTACCCGTTCCAGAAGCGCTTCGGATGACACCCCAGGTGCCTGCTCAAGCATCACGGCCAGGTTGAGCGTGCCATGAATCACAGCCTGGCTGATGTCCAGCAGGCTGGCACCGCCTTCCGCCAGCACACCCACCAGCGCAGCACTTAGCCCTGGCCGATCCACGCCAGTGATGTTGATCAGGACGAATTCGCGCACGGCCTACCTCGGTTTTGGCAAAAAAAGCGCATTCTAACCAGTTTCCAGGGCTGGCGCGCTTTGAACACCAGGGGTCGGTCGTTATACTGCGCAGCACTTTCAGCCTCAGGAGCCGAGCGCAGTGAACCGGCCCACGCCCGTTAAAAACGATAATTTCTTCCTGCTGATCTTTCGGTCCTTGCGCCATCGCCGCTCACCGATCGCGCTGCGTATCGCTATCCACAACATCGTTCTGGTGGCAGTTGCCCTGCTGATCTACGCCGGGGTAATGGGGTTGCAGTTCAAGCAGGCCATGCATGACCAGGCCGATGCCCTAGGTCAAAGCCTCACCACACAAACCGCCGTGTCTGCGACCGAGTTGCTGGTGTCCAATGACATCCTCAGCCTCAATGTGTTGCTGAACAACCTAGTGAAAAACCCGCTGGTGGCCCATGCGGCCATCTACAGCGGAGACAACCGGGTGGTCGCCGAGGCGGGGCAGAAACCCAAGCCTGGCCTGCTGACGCTTTCAGGCGGCCTGTACGAGAAAAAACTGTCGTTCCAGGACGTCAGCACCGGCACGCTGCAGGTCAGCCTGAACATGGAGCAGTTCCAGCAGCCCATGGCCATCAGCCTGCAAAGCATGGGGATTCTGTGCCTTATCCTGCTGGTACTGACCCTGGTCATCAGCCTTCGCCTGGGCCGGAACCTCACCACGCCCCTGCTGCAATTGCGTGTATGGCTGCGGCAGATCGACCATTACACCCCGGCGACCGAACGCCAGGATGAAATCGGCGATGTGGCGCGGGATCTTCACGACAAATACGCCCCAGACCCACCCATTGAGCCAGTGCCTGAAGCCTTCGACGATGAAGAAGATGCAGCGCCGGCCTTTGCGCCCTTTACCGGGGCAGCTGCCAAGCCTGCACCTGTGACTGTGCCGGTTGGCCGCCGTGTGTTGGCTGATGAGGACGAAGAGGACGATGACGCCTTCGCCGACCTGGGAGACCTTTCAGTGCCAGGCCCTGGCCCTACCACTGCGCCCATCGCACCAGTTGCGCCTGCAGCCCCTGCTGTACCTCAGTACAGCGTGGTGCTGGCCGTCCAACTGGGTTCCCAGGAGCAGTTGCGTCGCTTGCCCAAGGCCCGCCTGGATGAGCTGACAGAGCGTTACCGCACCTTCCTGAACCAGGCCTCATCGCTGTATCAGGGGCATGTGCACAACCTGTCCGATGGCAGCAGCCTGGTGCTGTTCCACACCAATGACAGTGGTGAAGACTACCTGACCAATGCCATTTGCTGCGGTGAGCTGCTTCGAGCGCTGGGTCATGAATTGCAGATCGAAGTGGCGGACAGCGGCATTACGCTTCAGCTTCAACTGGGCCTGGCCTTGGCTGATGAGCTTCATGGAATGGACGACGCTTCCGTAGCTATGTCCGAGCCGACACGCACGGCACTGGCCCTGTCGCAACACAGCCGCAACCTGCTGTTGGTGGAACGCGGGGTCAATGATGACCAACTGATCCGCCAGCGTGCACGTATTCGCCCCATTGCCAGCCCTGAGGGCGCGTCGTGCGTAGAGCGCCTGCTGGAGCCTTACCCGTCCTTGCTGGAGCGTCAGCTGGCACGGATAGCGGATCGGCGGACGCGGTTGTAATAGCTGCTGGGGAGGCTGGCTTGACTGAAGCAGTCTCCCCTTCTCCTTCCCAGGCTTCGCCTGGCCCTACAGCCTAGAAGCGAAACTTAGAAGCGAAACACTTCGGCCTTCGTCCGCACGGGCACGGCCAACGGGATTTTCTGCTTTTCAGGCTCATCCTTTTCCACTTGCGCGGGCACGGGCTTGCGCTCATCCGCTAGCGCTGGCTGGCTGGCCAGGGGTTTTACGGTAGCGCTCAGTTGAGCAGCCAGCCGCTGCAGCAGCACGCCTTGGGCTTGAACCTGCGCCGCCGTGCCACCGCTGTGTTTTTCTTCCAGGTGCACCAGGCGGCTGGCACGTACCTGGCCACGACGGTCCAGCACACGCCACTGGGCATCTAGAACGGCCGGTTGGTTGCCGCCTGAGTCCAGACGTGTAATGGAGAGCAATACCTGCGCGTCCGGGCTGAAGCTCGCCCTGGCAGGGGCCAGCATGACGCGCTGCGTATCGAGCCGCCATGCCAATTGGCGCACTAGCAACTGGTCGATGTCGGCCGTGAGGCTACCAGCCCACCGCCCATCGGTGGCCGCGCGCAAGCTTCCGTCCTTCTGCCGCTGCAACAGGGTTTCACGCTGCAGGTAGTCGGCTACGGACACCGGGCCTAATAGCACCGCCATGCCGCTGGCACGTTTTGGCTGGCCAGGGTTACCGCTGTCCAGCTGGTACAACGCCACCGGCTGGTGAACGCTGCAGCCGGCCAAGCCGAGCACACCGGTCAGAAGTACAGCGAAAGGTAGGCGCAGAAAATTCATTGTCCCGTCCAGGCGGCGCTGTTGAGCAGGGCCGCAGTAATGCCGATACCAACGGGCGCACCTACAGGGCGCGCCCCAGGGCCCATATCATCCGTGAATAACATGGCAGACTCCAGCCTCCCACGACCGCCTGCCGGAAAGCAGCCGCCCAGGAGGCCGAATCTAGACAGAGGGCTCGACCAACAGGGCGTCTACACGCTGGAAGCCTCGCGGCAACTTGTTGCCACGGCGCCCACGCTCGCCCTTGTAATGTTCGAGGTCATCGGCCTTGAGCGACAAGGTACGTTTGCCAGCCTGCAGTACCAGTGTGGCCCCTTCGGCCACGATGGCAAGGTCGGTCACGTACTCTTCACGGCTCGCCACGCGGTCCCCTGGGACGCCGATGATCTTGTTACCCTTGCCTTTACCCAATTGCGGCAAGTCGGCCACCTTGAATACCAGCAGCCGGCCTTCGGTGGTAACAGCTGCCACCCACTCCTGCTCGCGGTTTCTAAGGGGCCGAGGCGCCATGACCTTGGCGCCATTGGGCAGGCTGAGCAACGCTTTGCCGGCCTTGTTCTTGGCTTGCAGGTCTTCACCCTTCACCACAAACCCGTAACCGGCATCCGAGGCGATGACATACAGCGCGTCGTCATCGGGCAGCAGCAGGCATTCGAACTGTGCCCCCGGCGGTGGCGTAAGGCGCCCTGTCAGCGGCTCGCCTTGCCCCCTGGCCGAAGGCAGGCTATGGGCCGGCAGCGAGTAGCTACGGCCTGTGGAGTCAATGAACACGGCGTACTGATTGGAGCGCCCAGGCGCGGCGGCCTTGTAGCCGTCCCCGGCCTTGTAGGACAAGGCCGTGCCATCGATATCATGGCCTTTGGCGCAGCGTACCCAGCCTTTTTCCGACAGCACCACGGTCACCGGCTCGGTGGGCATCAGCTCGTTTTCCGACAGGGCACGGGCTTCGGCCCGCTCAACAATCGGCGAACGGCGGTCGTCGCCGTAGGTCTTGGCATCAGCCAGTATCTCGGTGCGTACCAGTTTTTTCAGCTTCGCCTCGCTGCCCAGCAATGCCAGCAGCTTGTCGCGCTCCTTGGCCAGTGCGTCCTGCTCGTCACGGATCTTCATCTCTTCCAGGCGCGCCAGCTGGCGCAAACGGGTATCGAGGATGTAATCGGCCTGGGTCTCGGACAGCCCGAAGCGGGCGATCAGCTTGGCCTTGGGGTGGTCCTCGGTACGGATGATCTGAATCACTTCATCCAGGTTGAGGAAGGCCACCAGCAGGCCTTCGAGCAAGTGCAGCCTGCGCTCGACCTTGTCCAGGCGGAATTGCAGGCGACGGCGCACGGTACGGGTACGGAACACCAGCCATTCCTGAAGCAACGCACGCAGGTTTTTCAATTGCGGGCGGCCGTCCAGGCCAATGATGTTCATGTTTACCCGGTAGGTGGATTCCAGATCTGTTGTGGCAAACAGATGCTGCATCAGCTCGGCTGCATCCACACGGTTGGAGCGTGGGATGATCACGATACGGCAGGGGTGTTCATGGTCCGATTCATCGCGCAGGTCTGCCACCATGGGCAACTTCTTGGCCTGCATCTGTGCGGCGATCTGCTCCAGCACCTTGGCGCCAGACACCTGATGCGGCAATGCCGTCACCACCACGTCACCGTCTTCCATCCGGTACACGGCACGCATGCGTATGGAGCCGCGGCCGTTCTCGTACATCTTCAGCAGCTCGTGCCGGGGCGTGACAATTTCAGCCTCGGTCGGGTAATCCGGCCCTGGTACGTGCTCGCACAGTTGCTCGATGGTTGCGTTGGGCTCATCCAGCAGGCGTACACAGGCTGTGGCCACTTCTCGCAGGTTATGGGGCGGTACGTCGGTGGCCATGCCCACAGCAATGCCGGTGGTGCCATTGAGCAGAATGTTGGGCAGGCGTGCCGGAAGTACCGCAGGCTCGTCCAAGGTGCCGTCGAAGTTGGGCACCCAGTCGGCCGTGCCTTGCCCCAGCTCGGTGAGCAACACCTCGGAATAGCGCGACAGGCGTGCTTCGGTGTAGCGCATGGCGGCGAAGGACTTGGGATCGTCTGGCGCCCCCCAGTTGCCCTGCCCGTCGACCAGTGTATAGCGGTAGCTGAACGGCTGCGCCATGAGCACCATGGCTTCATAGCAGGCCGAGTCGCCATGGGGGTGGAACTTGCCGAGCACGTCGCCCACGGTACGGGCGGATTTCTTGTGCTTGGCGTCAGCATCCAGCCCCAGCTCACTCATGGCATACACGATCCGCCGCTGCACGGGCTTGAGCCCATCGCCGATGTGGGGCAGCGCGCGGTCCATGATCACGTACATGGAATAGTTGAGGTAGGCCTGTTCGGTGAAGTCAGCCAAGGACCGGCGCTCTACGCCCTCCAGGCTGAGATCGGTTGATTCGCTCATTCAAGCCTCATCAATGGGTGTTCTGGCGCAACAGCATAGTGCCGTCGCGCAAGGTGAATTCAAGTCGTTTCAGGGCACTCATGCCCAACAGTATCTGCTCGCCCGGCAGCCCGGGCACCACGACAGCGCTCACCTGCGCCAGGCGAATATCACCTAGCTCCAGGCTGGCCAGCCGCGTGCGATAACCCTGGGCTGCGCCATTGGCGGTGTTCAGGGTCACCGGCATGCCTTTGTCCAGGTCGAGGCGGCTGGCCACGGCGGCCGGGATTGCTACCTCGGTCGCGCCGGTATCGATCATGAAACTGACCTTCTGACCGTTGACGCCGCCATCGGCCACAAAGTGGCCCTGACGGTTGCCTTGCAGGCGCACTTCCACAAAGCCTGCACCATGGGTAGAGCTTATCTCACGGTTGGGGTTCTCCTGCTTCTGCTCCCAGTCGCCGAAGAAACGCGATGCCAGGAACA
This sequence comes from Pseudomonas sp. AB39(2026), assembly GCF_059831485.1. Lineage (NCBI taxonomy): Bacteria > Pseudomonadati > Pseudomonadota > Gammaproteobacteria > Pseudomonadales > Pseudomonadaceae > Pseudomonas > Pseudomonas sp. AB39(2026). The sequence goes on along the minus strand of NZ_CP195212.1, from coordinate 3,594,808 downwards.
GCCCGGCCACCCAGGCCAGCGCCATCAGCCAACGCCCCGCTTGCCGGCCCGGTGCTGACGTCAAGGGGCCTCCCAACCGCCGGCCGGTGCGGCAAACCGCCAGGCCACAGGACGCTGCTCGCCATCGGCGCGTACCCAGTTGTTGTTGTCTGTGCCCACCCAGGCGCCGGCATCGTCCAGCGCCAGTGCCTCGGTCAGGCCGTACGGCTGGTCATAACGCCGGGAGGGTTGCAGCCCCGTGTCAGCGAAGGACCAGCAGCGCTCAACCGCGCCGGTGTCGGCGTCGCGGCGGCACAGCTTGTAGGCGTTGCGCTCCAACGTGAACAGCTTGCCCTTGAACCAGGTAAGGTCGGAGAAATCCTTGGCATAGCTGGCACCCGTACGCATAGGCGGCGGTACGTCTTCTGAACCACCCTCGCTCAGCAACACGCAGGCCTTGCCACAGGCCCAGCCATCAGCGCCGAACTGCAGGGCAAGCAGGCCACGCTTTTCACGCTCGGCCGCCAGCCACAGGCGTTGCCCTTTCGGGTCGATGGCAAGGCCTTCGAAAATGGCATTGAAGTGGTGAAGCATACCGCGCTGGCGCGCCTCTGCCACCATGCTGGCAGGCAGCGGCAGCCAAGCAGCGTCGCCACCTGGCGTAATGCGCAACACGGCCGCCTTGGCCTCGCTCACCAGGTACAGCTGTTGGCGTGCGTCGCAGGCGATGCCTTCGAAGTCCAGGCTGCCGCCGCGTACCAGGCCTGCTGCGACCGTGCGCGCGACAATACCTGTGGGCAAGCCCATGTCGGGCGCTGTCGGGGCCTTGAACGTCAGGGCCTGGCTCTGCCATACCGCTGCGGACCTGTCCATGCGATACACCTGGTCATCGTCCCGGTCTGACACAGCCCACAGCTCGCCCGCGCACAGTGCAAAACCGGACAGGTTGCCGCCGCGCATACCCTCAATGGGGTACTCACCTTCGAAGGCGAGCTCTGGGACAGCCGCCGCGGCCTGGGCGACTGCCATAGTGCCGGACAGCAACCCCACGGCGAGCACCACACGGATCAACTAAGCACCTCGGCCAGGTTACCCTTGGCTTCCAGCCAGCTTTTGCGGTCGCTGGCGCGCTTCTTGGCCAACAGCATGTCCATAATCTCGCTGGTGTGCGCGAAGTCTTCCAGGGTGAGTTGCACCAGCCGGCGGGTGTTAGGGTCCATGGTGGTTTCGCGCAACTGAGGCGGGTTCATTTCACCCAGCCCTTTGAAGCGGGTGACCTGGGGCTTGCCACGCTTCTTTTCAGCGACCAGGCGGTCCAGGATGCCATCGCGCTCGGCTTCGTCCAGGGCGTAGTAGATTTCCTTGCCCAGGTCGATGCGGTACAGCGGCGGCATGGCCACGTACACATTTCCAGCGTCGACCAAGGGGCGGAAGTGCTGCACGAAGAGGGCGCACAGCAAGGTTGCGATGTGCAGGCCATCGGAGTCGGCGTCCGCCAGGATGCAGATTTTCCCATAGCGCAGCTGGCTGATGTCCGTAGCGCCCGGATCCACCCCGATAGCCACGGCAATGTTGTGCACTTCCTGGCTGGCCAGTACTTCATTGCCATCCACTTCCCAAGTGTTCAGGATTTTCCCGCGCAGCGGCAGGATGGCCTGGAACTCCTTGTCCCGGGCCTGCTTGGCGGAGCCACCGGCAGAGTCCCCCTCCACCAGAAACAGCTCGGCACGGGCCGGGTCCTGCCCGGCACAGTCGGCCAGCTTGCCGGGCAGTGCCGGGCCTTGGGTGATGCGCTTGCGCTCCACCTTTTTGCTGGCCTTCAGGCGGCGCCCGGCATTGTTGATGGCCAGTTCTGCCAACTGCAGGCCCAGCTCGGGGTGTGCGTTGAGCCAAAGGCTGAAGGCATCCTTCACCACACCGGATACGAAGGCTGCTGCCTCTCGGGACGACAGCCGCTCCTTGGTCTGGCCAGAGAACTGGGCATCCTGCATTTTCATCGACAGCACGAACGCGATGCGCTCCCACACGTCTTCCGGCGCCAGCTTCAAGCCGCGCGGCAACAGGTTACGGTACTCACAGAACTCGCGCATGGCGTCCAGCAGCCCCTGGCGCAGGCCGTTCACATGGGTGCCGCCCTGGGCGGTAGGGATCAGGTTGACGTAGCTTTCCTGAACACTGTCACCCCCTTCAGGCAACCACAGCAAGGCCCAATCTACGGCCTCCTTGTTGCCTGCCAGGCTGCCACAGAATGGCTCGGCGGGCAGGCGCTGGAACTCGCTGACCGCATCGGCCAGGTAGGAGCGCAAGCCATCCTCGTAGTGCCATACGGTTTTCTCGCCGCTGGCCTTGTCCTCGAAGGTAACGGACAGGCCGGGGCACAGTACGGCTTTGGCCTTGAGCACGTGCTTGAGGCGGCTGATGGAGAACTTGGGGGAATCGAAATATTTCGGGTCCGGCGCAAAGTACACACTGGTGCCGGTGTTGCGCTTGCCCACGGTGCCAATAACTTTCAGGTCCGTGGCCTTGAAGCCGTCGGCGAAGGTCATTTCGTATTCCTGGCCGTCGCGCTTCACACGCACGCGTACCAGGTTGGACAGGGCGTTCACCACGGAAATACCCACACCGTGCAGGCCGCCAGAGAACTGGTAGTTCTTGTTGGAGAACTTGCCGCCAGCGTGCAGCTTGGTGAGGATCAGTTCCACACCGGGCACGCCCTCTTCCGGGTGGATGTCCACGGGCATGCCGCGCCCGTCATCGATCACTTCAAGGGAGTGGTCGGCATGCAGAATGACCTGGATGGATGAGGCGTGCCCAGCCAACGCTTCGTCCACGCTGTTGTCGATGACTTCCTGGGCCAAATGGTTGGGCCGCTGGGTGTCGGTGTACATGCCCGGGCGTTTACGCACCGGGTCGAGGCCCGAGAGGACTTCGATGGCGTCGGCGTTATAGGAGCTAGCGCTGGGAGTGGCCATGGGTTCTCTTCGTCAATCGTTATGGAGGGTTACAAAGTGGCGATGTCGAGGGCTGCGCAGCGTACAGGATCAATGCCCGCCAGTTGCAGCAGTTCCGGCAAGCGCTCGGCAAAGCCTTCGTAGCTGTGATTGCCGCCTTGGCGCACGTCCACCGAACAGCCTTGGTAAAAAGCCTGGGCACGGCGGTAATCCAGCGTTTCGTCAGCCGTTTGCAGCCACACCTGCAGGCGGTCGCCGACCACAGGCGGCGCTACTTCAAGCTCGGCCAAGGCTTGCACATGGTCTTTGGTCAGTTGCCACACCTCACCGGTGTAGTAGTTCTGTAGCGTGCCTAGGTAGCCGTCGAACAACTGGTGAGGATTGACTGCCGGGTTGATCAGCACCGCACGCAGCCCGTGGCGCTGAGCCAGGTGGGTCGCATAGTAGCCCCCAAGGGAGCTACCGACCAGTAGTGGCTCACCCAGCGTTGCAATGGCCGCTTCCAGTTGAGCGATAGCCTGGCGAGGGTGATGATGCAGCGCCGGCACTTGCAGCTGGTCTTGGAGTCCCAATTGCTGGGCAGCGGCGATCAGCTGGCGCGCCTTTTGCGAAGCTGGGGAGCTGTTAAGCCCGTGGATATAAAGGATAGAAGCGGACATTCAGCCCCCGTGGGTAAATCATGACAGCCGAGTGTATCGCAGGCAGCGATGTTCAATAACCACTGCCACCAAACGAGGGGCCGAACTCGAACGCCGGTACGCGGGAAATAGCCGTGTCCAGTTGCCCGTCCGGGTGCAACTTCAGCCAACGATAACCTGGCGCAATACGGTCCACGGAAAAGTCTTCGCTTAACGGCTTGAATTGCACGCAGGTGGACGGCGTTGCCAGCAGGCGCACGCCGTTGCGCTCGCGGTCCAGGTGCTGGTGAACATGCCCCCAGAGAACGGCACGCACCTGCGGGTAACGGTCGATGATGGCCAGGAAGGCCTCGGCGTTGCGCAGGCCGATCGGCTCCATCCACTTGCAATCGATGGACACCGGATGGTGATGCAGGCATACCAGATGATGGCGTTCGGGCGCGCCCTTCAAGGCGTTCTCAAGCACTTGAAGCTGGTCATCAGCCAGCCGGCCCGGCACAGACCCGGACACGGACGAATCCAGTAGCGTGATACGCCAGTTGCCAACATCCACCACCTGCTGCATCAATTGGGTAGTACCGAAATGGTCCGCCATGATCGCCGCTTCATCGTGGTTGCCTGCCATCCAACGGTGAGGTGCATCAATGCAGGCGGTCATGGCCTGAAAACGCTGGTACGACGCTAGCGTGCCGTCTTGGGACAGGTCCCCCGTGGCAATCATCAAGTCCACCGCTGGCAGCTCGGCCATCACCCGTGCCACGACCTGACGCAGGCTGTCGGCCGTGTTCATGCCCAGCAGGGTGCCTTCGGCTTCGGCAAACAAGTGGCTATCGGTCAGTTGCAACAACAGGACCGAAGCATCGGGGGCTATATGTCGGTCAGGCAAGGGCCGTCTCCTAGGGCGAATACACCTAGGATTATGGTGTGGTTGGGAGAAAAGCGCGATATCGAGTGGTGATCCCAACAGCCAAAGACCCAGTTTACCCCTGGCAAGACTGTTCCGGGCTTTGCCCGGTCCAACATGTGCTACCTCACATGCTCATACTCATGCCCACACGCCAGGCAGTGGCTCAACCACTCGCCCAGGAACAGGTTCAACTGGGCTTTCTCGTCAGGCTGGTGCATGGCCGCATTGGGATAGGGATAGATACCGTGGAAGCGGCGTGCGTGTTGGGCACCGATCACTTCGGCCATGCGGGCATCGTGGTACACCTGCACTTCCATGCGAGGCACAGGCAACCACGGCAGGCTGTGCTTCTGGCTCACACTGATCGTGGTGGTGTAGGGGCTGGCCTGAATCACCTCAAGGCTGATCACGCCCAATGCCCGGTCCCCCTGGCTCAGGCCAATATGGCGCAAACGCTGCTCCCCGCGCATGCCGGGCAGCAGGCGCATCAAGCGTGCATAGTTGGCCTCACAGGCCGCTTGCAACCCGGCCAAGTCGACCCGGTAGCGTTCGCGCAACAGATTCACTTCCACAACCCCCTGACTTCTTCGCGGTTCAGCGCCAGCCATTGAATGGCAATCAGCGCGGCGGCATTGATGATCCTGCCATCGCGTACCGCCTGTAGTGCGTCTTCAAAGGCCCACACCCGTACACGGATGTCTTCGCCTTCTTCTTCCAAACCATGCAGCCCACCCGCGCCCTCGCTGGAGCACCGGCCCAGGTACAGGTGAACGTATTCGTCGCTGCCGCCTGGTGAAGGGAAGTACTTGGTTATCGGCCACAGCGCCTGGAATTTCAGCCCAGCTTCCTCTTCCGCTTCGCGGTGTGCAACCTCTTCGGGCTGTTCGTCCTTGTCGATCAGGCCGGCAACCATTTCAATCAGCCAGGGGTTGGCTACCTTGCCCATGGCCCCTACGCGAAACTGCTCGATCAGCACCACTTCGTCCCGCTGGGGGTCGTAGGGCAGCACGCACACAGCGTCGTGACGCACAAACAGCTCACGGCTGATTTCCTTGCACAGCCCGCCCGAGAACAGTTCATGGCGCAGGAACAGCTTGTCTACTTTGTAGAAACCCTTGAAGCAGTTTTCGCGGCGGGTGATCTCGACTTTCGTCGGCACCGAATGGTTAGCGTCTGTCATACGAATCCTCTTTTCCCATCGTTTGGGTTACACGTGCCTGACACACTTGCAACCCGCGTGCCTAATGCAGCGCCGTCAGCCTATGGCGAACTCGCCTTAGCGTTTATAGTCCAACCCCGACTTCATCATCGCCAGGGATTTCCATGTCACCCTTGAAAATTTCAGCGCTGGCGCTTCTAGCGTTGAGTCTTGGCGCCTGCCAAAGCCTTTTTCAACCCAATTACGACAAACCGCTCAAAACCGAGCATGAGGCCTGGGAACACATCAAGCCCGGTTGTACCACAGCAGACTGCCCGCTGGTAAACCTGGACACCGTGCATTTTCCCGATGAGCCTGCACTGGATACGCTTGTACAGCAACGCTTGGTCCAGATGACCCAGGACAATCCAGATGTTGCGCCTACTACGTCGTTGCCGGCCTACGAGCAACAGTTTCTGGGCAGGGCACAAACAGGCAACGCCACCTACCTGCAAGCCAAGGTAAGGGAACAGCATGACGGGCTGGTGATTGTGGAACTGTCCAGCTACCTGGACACCGGTGGTGCCCATGGCATGCCGGGCCGCGGGTTCATTACGTGGTCACGTGAGCAACATAAGGCACTGACCCTGGCTGATATGGTAGTGCCAGGCCAGGAAGCCACCTTTTGGCTGGCCGCCCAGGAAGCGCACCGGGGCTGGCTGATCGCGTCCAAGCTGGACCAGGACGCTGAATTCATCAAGAACTGGCCGTTCCAGCGTACTGACAACATCGCCCTGGCGTCCGATGCCGTGGTGCTCAAATACAATGTTTATAGCATTGCGCCGTACGCCATGGGCCACGTCGAGCTAAAAATCCCCTATGCCCGGCTCAACGGTGTGATTCGGCCGGAACTGCGCCCACGCCGCTGAGCACTTTTGACATCCCCCCGTGCAGCGCCCCTGCCATGACCAAAGATGGTAGCGTGGCGCCCACGTCTGGCCAGTAACGGGCCAAAAAGTGGTACAGCGCAATCCCCGCTACCCACGCCATCACTGCTGGGGCACGCCACGCCGGGCAGGTGCCTGCCACACGACGCTGGCGCAGCAGGTAGTGGTCCACCAGCACCACGCCGAACAGTGGCGCGAATACCGAGCCGATCAGCAGCAGGAAATTCTGGTACTGGGCCAGCGGTGCGAACGCCGCGATGAGGGTACAGGCCACGCCCACCATCACCGCCAGGTGTTCGACCTTAAGCCGCACCAGCAGGCCCGTAGAAACCGCTGCTGAATGAATATCGGCAAACGCATTCTCAGACTCGTCCAGCAGGATCAACAGAAGCGGAATGCCCAGGCCTGCCCCGGCCAGCGCCAGCAGCAATGCATTGGTTTCCCCGCTGGGCGCGAACGCCAAGGTATAAGCCACTCCCAGGCCCATCAGCCAGACATTGCCCAGCAGGAAGCCCAAGGCCGTACCCGTGAATACCTGACGTGCCGACCGGCCAAAACGGGAGTAGTCGGCAATCAGCGGCAGCCAGGACAGCGGCATGGCGATTGCGATGTCGAACCCTACGGCCAAACTCAAGGAGCCATCCCCTGTGCGCACCCAGAGTGCGGCCAGGTCGGCCTTGGCAAACAGGTTCCAGGTTAGCCACAGGCAGGCCGCCAGCAGCAGCCAGATACCCCACTTGCGCAACACACGACGCACAAAGGTGAGCGGGCCGCCCACAGCCAGTAGCGTGGCCAAGGCACCGAAGGCGAGAGTCCAGAGCAGCGGGTTGGCCAATGGGCTGGCTTCACCCCAGTGTGTGGTGGCCAACAGGCTGGCCGCATCGCGCATCACGATCAGCTCGAATGCCCCCCACCCTATCAACTGCAACAGGTTGAGCAGCGTGGGGAGCATCACGCCTTGGCGGCCCAGGCTGGTTTTGAGCGACGCCATGGCTGACAGGCCCGTATCGGCGCCAATCACCGCTACGGCAGCCAGCAGCAGCACCCCCACCGCCGTGCCCAGCACAATGGCCAGCACGCCGTGGGCCAGGCCAAGGCCCGGTGCCAACAAAGCGCCGGTCTGCAAGACCATCAGGCCGACGCCCAGAGAGAACCACAGGGTAAACAGATCACGGGCACCGAATACACGATGCTCAGGTGCAACAGGAAGGTCAGGCGAATAGTGAGTCAAGGGGCAGGCTCTCGCAGCAAGATAAACGAGCGCCCGGCTTAGCCAGGCGCGCAGGGCTTCAAAGCTTGTGGTACAGCTGGCTGCCTTCGGCCTTGAACCGCTGGGCCTGCTGGCGCATCCCCTCCTCAGCGTTTACCTCCACGCTGGGAATCTGGTTCGCGGCGTACTCGCGGACCTCCTGGGTGATTTTCATGGAGCAGAACTTCGGCCCGCACATGGAGCAGAAATGCGCCACCTTGGCTGACTCCTTCGGCAGGGTTTCGTCGTGGTACGCCCGTGCAGTATCCGGGTCCAGCCCCAGGTTGAACTGGTCCTGCCAGCGGAATTCGAAGCGCGCCTTCGACAGGGCATTGTCACGGATCTGCGCCCCAGGGTGCCCCTTGGCCAGGTCGGCGGCGTGGGCAGCGATCTTGTAGGTGATGATCCCGGTTTTCACATCATCCTTGTTGGGTAGCCCCAGGTGTTCCTTGGGGGTGACGTAACAGAGCATGGCGCAGCCGAACCAGCCGATCATCGCCGCGCCAATGCCAGACGTGATGTGGTCGTAACCAGGGGCAATGTCCGTGGTCAGTGGGCCGAGGGTATAGAACGGCGCCTCGTCGCAGCATTCCAGCTGCTTGTCCATGTTCTCTTTGATCAACTGCATGGGCACATGGCCCGGCCCTTCGATCATGCACTGCACGTCGTGTTTCCAGGCGATCTTGGTCAACTCGCCCAGGGTTTCCAGTTCGCCAAACTGGGCTGCGTCGTTGGCATCGGCAATGGAACCGGGGCGCAGGCCGTCGCCCAGAGAGAAGCTCACGTCATAGGCCTTCATGATTTCGCAGATTTCATCGAAATGCGTGTACAGGAAGTTCTCCTGGTGATGGGCCAGGCACCACTTGGCCATGATCGAACCGCCACGGCTGACAATGCCGGTCACGCGCTTGGCGGTCAGAGGCACATAGCGCAGCAATACCCCGGCGTGGATGGTGAAGTAGTCCACGCCCTGCTCCGCCTGTTCGATCAGCGTGTCACGGAACAGCTCCCAGGTGAGGTCTTCGGCCACACCGCCTACTTTTTCCAAGGCCTGGTAGATGGGCACGGTGCCGATAGGCACTGGCGAGTTGCGGATGATCCATTCACGGGTTTCATGGATATGCTTGCCGGTGGACAGGTCCATGACGGTGTCCGACCCCCAGCGGATGCCCCAGGTGAGCTTGGCCACTTCCTCTTCAATGGACGACCCCAGCGCGCTGTTGCCGATGTTGCCATTGATCTTCACCAGGAAGTTGCGCCCGATGATCATCGGCTCCAGCTCTGTATGGTTGATGTTGGCAGGGATGATCGCCCGGCCGCGGGCCACTTCATCGCGCACGAACTCGGGCGTGATTTCCTTGGGAATGCTGGCGCCGAAACTGTGACCGGGGTGTTGGTCGGTCAGCAGGCCGGCTGCCCGGGCTTCCTGCAGCTTCATGTTCTCCCGGATGGCGACGTATTCCATCTCGGCGGTGATGATGCCTTGCCGGGCATAGTGCATCTGGCTCACGTTGGCGCCTGCCTTGGCGCGGCGCGGGTTGCGCACGTGGGCGAAGCGCAGCTTGGTCAATTCGGCATCTGCCAGGCGCTGCTGCCCAAAACTGGAGCTCAGGCCTGGAAGGCGTTCGGTGTCGCCCCGGTCATCGATCCAGCCCGAACGTACATCGGCCAGGCCTTTGCGTACATCGATGCGGGCGGTGGGGTCGGTATAGGGGCCCGACGTGTCATACACCACCACCGGCGGGTTGATTTCACCGCCAAAGTCCGTGGGTGTGGCGTCGAGGCTGATTTCGCGCATGGGCACACGGATGTCCGGTCGAGAACCCTGAACGTACACCTTGCGGGACCGTGGCAAGGGTTGGACGGACTGCTGATCGACCTGGGCCGATTCACTGAGGTGAGATACGTTGTTTTTCTGATCGCTCATACAGGTGCTCCAGCCAGGCAAAGGAACGTCGGGGCGAACCTGGGGCGCAATGGACCTGTGGCAGCGAAGCTGTGCTGGAGCGGAAAGAGGCGTTTTCGCAAACGACATCCCGGACCGAGCACAAAGAGGACTCGCCGGGAAGCGAGAAATCTTGTTCCCTACGCAGGCATCAACCTGATCAGGTTCAACGGGATCCGGAATTATCCGATCTCAGCCCCTCGCTTGGGGCACCCCGACAAGAACGATGCAAAGCATAGCCACATAGCAGTGGTAACGCCAACCGCTCATGGATAATACTTCCATGGCGCAGGTCTGACAGGCCAGATTGCAGTGGGCTTAATAACAAAGGATTGACTATGTTTCGCGCAATACGGGTGGCAGTGGGGATGGTGGGCTTGCAGGCTTTGGGCGCTTATGCGGCCACCGCACCGTTGGCCAGCCAGAATGACCTGATGAGCGTGTACCAGCAGGCGACCGAGAACAATACAGACCTGGCGGCGTCGCGTGCAGACTTCGCAGCGCGCCAGGAAGCCGTACCCCAGGCCCGCGCTGGGCTGTTGCCGAACCTGTCCGCGGGCGCCGATGTGAACGACACTCGCCTGGCCCTGGAGCAACCCGCCAGAACGGCCAGCCGCAGTGGCACGTCCTATCGTGCAAGCCTTAGCCAGCCGATTTTCCGAGCAGACCGCTGGTTCCAGCTCAAGGCTGCAAAGGCTACCGATGAGCAGGCGGGGCTGGAACTGTCGTACACCGAGCAGAACCTTATCCTGCAAACCGCCGAGCGGTATTTTGCCGTGCTGCGCGCCCAGGATGGCCTGGCCACGGCACGTGCAGAAGAAAATGCCTTGCGCCGGCAACTGGACCAGTCCAAGGAACGCTTCAACGTAGGCCTTACCGACAAGACCGACGAGCTGCAGTCCCAAGCCAGCTACGATACCGCGCGCGCCAACCGCAGCCTGGCCGAACGCCAGGTGGCGGATGCCTTCCAGGCCCTTATCACCCTTACCAACCGGGAATACAACGCGATTCAGGGTGTAGTGCATACCCTGCCCATACTGCCGCCGTTGCCTAATGACGCCCGCGCCTGGGTGGATACGGCGTCACAGCAGAACCTACAGTTGCAGGCCAGCAACTTTGCCGTGGATGCCGCCGAGCAGACACTGCGTCAGCGCAAGGCCGGGCATGCTCCTACCCTGGACGCCATCGCCCAATACGAAAAGGGCGACAACGACAATTTCCAGTTGAGCAACCCGACCGGTATCAACGGGCTGGAGTACGGCGGCGATGTGGAGCGGCGCACCATTGGTTTGCGCCTGGAGGTTCCGCTGTACAGTGGTGGCCTGACCAGCTCCCAGGTACGTGAGGCCTATCAGCGTTTCAGCCAGAGCGAATACCGCCGCGAAGGCCTGCGCCGCCAGGTGGTAGAGAACACCCGCAACCTGCATCGCGCGGTCAACACGGACGTGGAACTGGTGGGCGCGCGCAAGCAGTCGATCATTTCCAACCAGAGCGCCGTGGAGGCCACGGAAATCGGCTACCAGGTGGGCACCCGCAACATCGTGGATGTACTGGACGCCCAACGCCAGCTGTATGCCTCGGTACGGGACTACAACAACAGCCGCTACGACTACATCCTGGACAACCTGCGATTGAAACAGGCTGCCGGGACCCTGAGCCCTCAGGACTTGCAAGACCTGGGGCAGTACCTCAAGCCGGACTACAACCCGGACAAGGACTTCTTGCCACCAGACCTTCAGGCCCAGGCGCAAGCCCTGCTCAAGCCAAACCGCAAATAGTCCTGGGGCGCAGATTGCGCCGCACCGCGTTATAGAGGCATATCTTGTAGGACCGGTCGCAGCCGAAGGCGGAGGCCGGGAACACAAACCCCGTCAGCGCTGTTTTTTCACCAACCCACCTACCGCTGCCAGCAACCGCTCCAACGCACCCTGGTTCGCTTTCATCACAGCCAACCCGGCTTCGCCCTTATGGCGAGCATTCTGGGGCAGTTCGATCAGGTTGCGCACGGCCTCGGCCAGGTGCTCGGCATTCTCTACTACCTCCAGCGCCTTGGCGTCTTGCAGGCGCTGGGCAATGTCCTGGAAATTGAACAGGTGGGGGCCACTGAGCACCGGTTTGCTCAAGGCGGCAGGTTCGAGCAGGTTGTGGCCGCCATTGGCTACCAGGCTGCCCCCCACGAAGGCAATGTCGGCCAGTGCATACAGAAACAGCAACTCGCCCATGGTGTCGCCTAGCACCACTTGTGTACCGGGCCCTACCGCTTCGCCTGCGGAGCGGTGAGCAAAGCTAAAGCCCGACTGCTCGATTACATCACCTACCTGAGCGAAGCGCTCCGGGTGCCGGGGCACCAGTATCAGCAGCGCATCACTGTGGCTGGCCAACAGTTGCCGGTGTGCGGCGAGAACGACTTCGTCCTCTCCTTGGTGCGTACTGGCGGCGATCCAGACCGGCCGCTGGGTAGCCTGCCATTGCTCACGTAGCGCATGCGCCCGCTGCCCCAGGGAAGGGTCGGGGTGAAGGTCGTACTTGATGGAACCGGTCACCGTGACAGTTTCAGCCCGCGCACCCAGGTCAAGAAAACGCTGGGCCTCGGTGTCGGTCTGCACCGCCAGCAGGCTCATCTGCCTGAGCATAGGGCCAGTCAGGCCGGCAAATCGACCATAGCCTCGCGCAGAACGGGCAGAGAGTCGGCCATTGGCCAATGCCACAGGAATGCCACGCCGCGTGCACTGGTCCACCAGGTTGGGCCACAGTTCGGTTTCCATGATGATGCCCAGGCTGGGCCGTACATGGTCGAGGAAGCGGCCCATGGCCCACGGCAGGTCATAGGGCAGGTAGCAATGTTGCACGCGAGGGTTGTCGCCAAACAACGCCCTGATGCGCTCGGAACCGGTAGGCGTCATGCAGGTGAGGGTGATCGGCAACTGGGGGTAGCGCTCCAGCAGCGCACGTACCAAAGGCGCGGCGGCGATGCTTTCGCCCACCGACACGGCATGCACCCAAAGGCCGCCCTGCGTCATGGCAGGCAACCCGCGCCCAAAGCGCTCGCCAATGCGCTGGGCATACGCCGGCGCCCGGCGAGCACGCCACCACAAGCGCAGGGCGATCAGCGGTAAACCGAGGTGAAACAGGAGGGTGTAAAGGGGTCTTTTCATGGCGAGGAAGTGTACCCCAGGTGCTAGGGCTCTTGATGAGCGCAAGTGTTTTTTCTTTTGGCCAATATTCTAGAAAAACTGCTATTCATCAACCATCAACAGCCCTATCCACTTGAGCACTGTCAAGTTCGGCATCGGTGCCGCTAATGATTTTTATATCAAACACCTGCTCAATCACCTGTTTTGGCCCTTGATTCAAGCTCCACGTGAAAAACACCAGAAACCCCAATAAAGAAACAAAAACCACGGATCCAACGACACTCTGCCAGACGCCGATCCAGAATCCAGGCCTAACGCTCTTTATCTCTTCATTAGCCTTATCGGCATAGTATTTTTCCAGACGCTGAGCTTCAGTGCTCAAGCTTATATCAAGAAAATTCTGGGCTAGCTGGCTAGCCTGATTGCTATAGCTTTCAAGCTGTGATGCGCTGTTACTAACGTCATGAAACGGGACGAGATCTTTATCAGCAGGATTATTTCCAGTCTTATCTTTGAAATTTCGGATGTATTCTATTTTTTGCCGCTTATACAGGGAATAGGCGATAATCCCCAGTATGCCATCTTCACTCTCCACCAACTCCTTGTATATGTAATTGTAGCTTCCATCGGCCATCTGTTTTTCAACCCTGCCTTAGACGAAGCGAGGCGCTTTTAAAGGCCGCCTTGATTTCACTAGTACTTTTGCGACCGCTTGCGATAATAGCGGCCACTTCAGTCGGCAAGGTCGGGGTAGCATCGCTTCGAGCAGAGGGCATTTTCGAGTTTGCTTTAGTAACAAGAAAACGAGAAAAAAATGATTCGATTCCATATTGACATCTTCTCTCAAGCTGTACTTTTTGACGCTCCCGTTATGCTAGCTTGACTGAGAGACGACCTCAACCACGTAGCTTGCTCCTCTTCTCCCCCCTTGATTTAGAATGCTGCAAACACCCTAAGGACTTGCCATGACCGCCTACTACTACCTGGCTATCGCCATCTGTGCTGAAGTGATCGCCACCGTGTCCATGAAGGCTGTCAAGGGGTTCAGTACACCGCTTCCGCTCACACTGGTGATTATCGGTTATGGCATTGCGTTTTTCATGCTCACGCTGGTGGTGCGTTCGATTCCCGTAGGCATTGCCTATGCCATCTGGGCGGGTATGGGGATCGTGATGGTGAGCATTGCGGCGCTGTTTGTTTATGGGCAACGGCTGGATGTACCGGCCATGGCCGGCATGGGGCTGATCGTGGCGGGGGTTGTGGTGATCCAGCTGTTTTCGAAAACGGCGGGCCACTGACCCCTGCGGCGAGTTTGCGGTTTCGGTGACCACTACACAGGTATACTGACGGCCTGTTTTGCGCAATGAGGTCACTGATGCCCACCCCTATTTCCACTGATGTGCTGATTGTCGGCGCTGGCGTCGCTGGCCTATGGCTCAACGCACGCCTGCGCCGGGCAGGCTGGTCTACTGTACTGGTGGAGCAAGGCAGCCTTGGGGGCGGGCAGACGCTCAAGTCCCAGGGCATTATTCACGGGGGTGCCAAATACGCCCTGCATGGCGCGCTGACCGGCGCTTCGGAAGCCATTGCCGACATGCCACGCCGCTGGCGTGAGGCCCTGGCCGGTACCGGTGAGCTGGACCTACGCGGCGTGCGCCTACTCTCCGAAGCCCATTATTTGTGGTCCCCGGGCACGCTGGCAGGCAACCTCACCAGCTTTTTCGCTAGCAAAGCGGTGCGTGGGCGCGTGGATGCGGTCAAGGGTGACCAACTGCCACCCGCGCTGCAACACCCTGCCTTCAAAGGCAAGGTTTACCGCTTGGCTGAATTGGTTGTGGATGTGCCCAGCCTGGTTGCTCGATTGGCAGAGCTGGCACAGGGCAGCCTGCTGGCCGCTGAACGCCTTGAACCCCTGCGTGAGGGCAGCCAGGTGGTAGGGCTGCTTGTCGACGGGCGGGAAGTGCGTACACAGCGGCTTGTACTGAGCGCTGGCGCGGGCAACGAGACGTTGCTCAACGCTTTGGGTGTCAGCCAGCCGGCCATGCAGCGCCGGCCGCTGCATATGGTCATGGCCAAAGGCGCTGCGCTCAAGCCGCTATACGCCCATTGCCTGGGAGGAGGCCCCAAGCCGCGCATGACCGTGACCACCCACCCTGCCCCAGATGGCCAATGGGTGTGGTACCTGGGCGGGGAGCTGGCCGAGGCCGAGGGCGTGGCTCGCAGCGAAACGCAGCAGATCGCGGCCGCACGCCGCGAAGTCAGCCAGTTGCTGCCCTGGGTAGACTTAAGCCAAGTGCACTGGGCAACCTTGCGCGTAGACCGTGCCGAACCTGCCCAATCCGGCCTGGTACGCCCGGACAACGCCTTTCTTGCCGACGATGGCCCGCTGCTGGTGGGCTGGCCGACCAAGCTGGCGCTGGCACCCGACTTTGCTGACAGGGTAATGGCAGCGTTCAACCGCGATGGCATCCAGCCCGGCCCTGCAATGCCTTTGCCTGAGCTCCCCCAACCACCTTTGGGCAAAACTGCCTGGGAGGCACTGCCGTGAGCCTGCCTTCCCTGCATGATCTGCACCGTCCCCTGGGGGCCACCGGCCTGGCCGTCTCACCTCTCGGCCTGGGCACCGTCAAGTTTGGCCGAGACCAGGGCGTGAAATACCCCAATGGCTTTACCATCCCGGACGACCAGGCCGCTGCTGCACTCTTGCGTCAGGCGCAAGCACTGGGCATCAATTTGCTGGACACCGCCCCTGCCTATGGGCACAGCGAAACCCGCCTGGGCCCGCTACTGCGTGGCCAGCGCGACCAATGGGTCATCGTGAGCAAAGTGGGGGAGGAGTTCGAGAACAATCAGTCCCGCTTTGACTTCAGTGCCGAGCACACTCGCCTTTCTGTGGAGCGCAGCTTGCGCCGGCTGGAAACCGACTGCATTGATCTTGTAATGGTGCATTCAGACGGCAATGACCTGCATATTTTGGAACACACCGATGTGTACGAAACCCTGGCCCGGCTCAAGCAGGAAGGCAAGCTGCGCGCCTATGGTTTCTCGGGGAAAACCGTGGAAGGCGGGCTCAAGGCGCTGGAGCACGGTGACTGCGCCATGGTGACCTACAATCTGAACGAACAGGCGGAACGGCCGGTCATTGAATACGCAGCGTTACATGACAAAGGCCTGTTGATCAAAAAGGCACTGGCCAGCGGCCACGCATGTCAGCAGCCAGGCATTGATCCGGTACGCGCGAGTTTTGAAGCCCTGTTTACTCAGCCGGGCGTGACCGCCGCCATAGTCGGCACTATCAACCCCGTGCACCTGGCCCATAACGTGGCCACTGTCGCCAAGGTCCTGAACACTCTTTGAAGGCCGTGGCGGCACGCTAATAAGGAATGTTCATGCCGCGCACCCTTCTTCGCAACAACCCTGCCAATTTCAAGACCTTGCCCCTCTCGGTAGAGGCGACCCCTGAAGGGCTTGCCTATCAGGGGGTGGGCATGCCAATCAACTTTAGCCAAACCCTCGAAAAGCGCCGCCCCATCACCGTGGAGGACCCGCACCGCTTTCGTGTGGAACTGGCTAACCTAGGCGTGTCCGTGCGCATGACGCTGGTATGGGAAGGCCTAGAATACTGGGTGCTGGTGCGCCATCAGCGGGTCGACCGTGGCGATGTTGTACTCAAGTTGATTTCCGGGTATGTGCCAGCACATGAGCTAAACTTGCCGCTTCACACCGCTGTTCAAGAGGTTGCCGAAGAATGCCTGTTGGAAACCCCAGAAGGTTGGCTGAATGGCCGCTTCAAGGATACCTGGCTGCCAACGCCCTATAGCCCCGCACTGCGGTATCGCGAAACAGCTCCCTTCACACTGAGCCCTGCCAAGGGTGAAGCCCTGCCCGTGCGCAGTGGCAACCTTACCCTTATCGAACAGCCACGTGCTTATGTGCACTTGCCCACGGCCTCGTTGCAACTCGTCTACGACATGCGCCTGGAAGTGCCTAGGGAGGCCCAAGGCCTAAGCCTGTATCACGTGGACGAACGCTTGGAAAAAGGGGAGCTGGTTACGCGACTTGATAAAAGCCGCCCTGACCTATACCTGATCCCGTTGAAAAACGGCGCACCGTTGCCAGAACTGTATACCTTGCGTAAAGGCAGACTGACCAAGGCGCCTACCCGTGGCCTGTACTTGGCTGAAAGCTTCGGCCGCCAGGAAGGCTGGGTGGTCAGTGAGGACCGAGTACGTTGGCGCGAATGGCTGGCACGCCAGGGCATACACGCGCCGGTCAAGCCCAAGACCGGGCTTAAGCGCATTACTACCAAAGCCAAGGCGTTCATGCGGCTGGTGCGCAAAGGCAAAGGCGGCAAGCCTTAGCGGTTGCGTATCTTCTCTACAATGGCTGTGGTGGAGCTGTTTTCCACCAACCCCAGCACTTGCACAGTGCCGCCGTATTCCCTGACGATATCGGCGCCTACCACCTGATCCACGCCATAGTCGCCCCCTTTGACCAGCACGTCCGGCTTAACCTGACGCAGCAGGTTTTCAGGGGTGTCTTCCGAAAAGCTGACGACCCAATCGACCGCCCCTAACCCCGCCAGTACGGCCATACGCCGGTCCACACTGTTGATCGGGCGACCAGGTCCTTTCAGGCAGGCCACCGATGCATCGTCATTGATGGCCACGATCAAGCGGTCCCCTTGCATTCTGGCCTGCTCCAGGTAGGTCACATGCCCAGCGTGCAGGATATCGAAGCAACCGTTGGTAAATACGATCTTCTCGTGATGCGCACGGGCATCCTCGATGGCCAGCAGCAACTGGTCCAGGGTTAGTACACCGCGCTCGGACCCTTGCTCACGGGAAATGGCACGGCGCAACTCGGGGGCGCTAATGGCCGCCGTGCCCAGCTTGCCTACCACGATACCTGCCGCCAGGTTGGCCAGTGCCACGGCCTGGGGAAGGGCTTCGCCTGCTGCGATGGCAGCGGCCAGGGTAGAGATGACGGTATCACCTGCACCGGTGACGTCGAACACTTCACGGGCACGCGCCGGCAGGTGTAGCGCAGGATGCTCCGGGCGCAGCAGCGTCATGCCATGCTCGCCACGCGTCACTAGCAATGCGCCCAACTCCAGCTCTGCCATCAGCGAAGCGCCTTTGGCAACCAGGTCAGCTTCGTCAGCACAACGGCCCACGATCGCCTCGAATTCACTCAGGTTTGGCGTGATCAGGCTGGCCCCGCGGTAGCGCGTGAAGTCTTTGCCCTTTGGGTCTGCTAGTACCGGGATGCCGCGCTGAACGGCCGCCTGAATCAAGGCCTGGTGGTTTTGCAAGGCGCCCTTGCCGTAATCGGACAGTACCAGCACCTTTACGCCTGCAAGCAGCGACTCGACATCTTGGCTCATTTGAACACCGTCGGTAGCAAAAGGCTCTTCAAAGTCGATACGCAACAACTGCTGGTGGCGGCTCATGACACGCAGCTTGACGATAGTCGGCTGGTGGCTGATACGCTGGAACCTGGTGTTCACGCCAGCAGCGCTTAGGCTGGCCGACAGGCTTTCGGCCGCCTCGTCTTCGCCGGTTACGCCCACCAGGGACGCCGGCGCACCCAGGGCCGCGATGTTCAAGGCCACGTTCGCTGCACCACCTGGGCGGTCTTCGATCTGGTCTACGCGCACCACAGGCACCGGTGCTTCCGGCGAAATGCGGGAAGTGCCGCCATGCCAATAGCGATCGAGCATCACATCACCGACCACCAAGACAGGTGCTTGATCGAAACGCGGCATCGACAACTTCATGGCCCAACCCATCTACAGTTAACAGGGCGGCGATAGTAACACAGGGCAGCAAAACCCCCGAACCTCGGTGCCCGGCGGGGTATTCCAAGGGCTCAGGCGTACCCCAGCAGCTCGTAGTCCTGCGCATAAAGCGTTCGTAGCCGCTTGCGGGTCAACGCGCCTACGGCATAGCGCACCCGCTGCGGAGTACGCTCGTAGGCTGTGTCGGACCAAGGCAGTACGGCGGGAATACACAGAAAATCCCGTAGTGAGCCAAAGTCCCGTAGCAGTGTTTCGTAATGGCCCAGAAAATCAAGCTTGAGATCACCTCTGGCGTCCACGAGAAAATCGCTCTGAGGTGCGAATTCAGGGTGATTCAGGATCGTCGCAGGAGTCATCCAGCGCGCCACGAAGCGGTCGAAACCTTCATCGGCATCCATGTCCGTAGCCGCTTCTGCTGCCCGAAACAGCTCAGCTTCCATTAGCCGCGCCCAGGCCACGTAAGCGCGCTCTACAGGGTCGCGCACAAAAGCAAACTTGAAGCTGGTGGCGTAATGCTCGGGAAACGTGCGCTCATACCACCGTAGCGGCACATGGCCGGGGTTGGTAGCACCGAATAAGGCGGCATGGATCGCGTCGCCTTCACAGCCGAACACGTTGATAAAGAGGCATCGGTTGGTACGGAAGGGCTCAGGTAGCCTCCGTGGGCCACGGGCCTGTAGCCCGCCCCCCGACGAGCTGCCCATTGATGGGCTAGCTAGCGTTTTGACAAGTAATGACTTCACGGTGAGACAGGACAGTATCCCCTCTGGCAGGGCCATGCAGGCCAGAGCAGACAGTAGCAAATTGCCACAGGGGACACACTAGCGGTTCGTCCGGTTGCTTACTTCAGCCAACGTATCAGGCAATGTCCCTCTTGCCCGGCTCTTCCAGGCCCATCGCATGCAGCCTGGCGTAGAACCCGTTTTTCTCAAGCAGCGCCTGGTGAGTCCCGCGCTCTACGATCCGGCCCTGGTCCATGACCAGAATGAGGTCGGCTTTTTCGATTGTGGATAGCCGGTGCGCAATGACCAGTGTAGTACGCCCTTTCATAACGTGATCAAGGGCCCCTTGGATATGCCGTTCGGATTCGGTATCCAAGGCGGAGGTCGCTTCATCCAGGATAAGAAGGGGGGCATTCTTCAATAGGGCACGCGCGATCGCCAGGCGTTGGCGCTGGCCACCTGACAACAGCACGCCGTTCTCCCCTACATCGGTATCAAATCCTTGGGGAAGCTGTTCGATGAAGTCCCGGGCAAAGGCAGCCGTGGCTGCATCAATGATGTGTTCGCGCGGCGCACCGGCCAGATCGCCATAGGCAATATTGTTGGCGACAGTATCGTTGAACAGTGTGACCTGCTGATTGACCTGAGCTATATGCTTGCGCAGGTTGCGCAACCGATAATCCTGCACTTCCAGGCCATCCAAGAGAATGGCGCCTTCAGTATGGTAGTAGAAGCGTGGGATCAAGTTGGCCAGCGTGGACTTGCCACTGCCGGAACGGCCTACCAAGGCGATCATCTGCCCGGGCTCTGCCGTAAACGTAATGTCATTCAAAACGGGCTTGTCAGTACCGGGGTAAGTGAACGTAAGGTTACGCACTTCAAGCCGGCCGCTGATTTGATCACGCTCTAGCGTACCTGTGTCTACTTCAGGCGCTACGTCCAGTTGTTCGAAGATACTCTCCGCTCCTGCCACACCGCGTTGAATGGTCGAGCTCACTTCCGACAACTGTCGAATCGGCTTAGGCAACAGGCCGGCGGCCGTGATATAGGCCACAAGGTCGCCTGCGCTGGCATCGCCGCGCAGCCACAACACCAGGAACATCAGCACCGCCATGGCGGTGTAGATCACCAGTTGCAGCATCGGCGTATAGATGGCACTGGTCTTGGTCATGCGCAATTGTTTGTCGGTGTTGCTCTGGCTAGCCTGCCGAAAACGCTCAGCCTCATAGTGCTCACCGCCGAAACTACGGACGACCCGATAACCTTGGATGGTTTCGGAAGCCACGTGCGTGACATCACCCATGGCGACCTGGATCTTTTTGCTTTGCTTGCGAAATTTTTTGCTGGTGCTGCTGACCATGATTGCAATGATCGGCAAGATGGCCAACATCACCAGAGTAAGGCGCCAGTTCATCAGCAGCAGGTAACCAAACAGGAAGACCACCGTCAGGCCTTCGCGAATCACAACCTTGATGGCATCCGTAGCGGCGCCCGTGACCATGGTCACGTTGAACGTAATGCGCGAAATCAAGTGCCCTGAGTTATGGGTATCGTAATAACGGTTGGGAAGCACCAACAGCTTGTCGAACAGCGACAACCGCAGGTCATGGATGAGCCCGAGCGAGACCTTGGCAAGAAAGTAGTTGCCCAGGTAGGAACCCAGCCCCTGCCAAGCGGCAATCAGCACGATAAGTAAAGGGACTGCCTGCAACAATTGTAGGTCGCGTAGGTAAGGCACAGTAGGGAACAGTACCGCCTCTGGGTTATTCAGCCCGTCGACGAAATACTTGAGGATACCCGCCAACATGGGCTGGGTGGATGCAAATACCACAAAGCCAACGATACTGAGGCTGAACAAGCCTACATACGGGCGCATATAGGACAGTAGTCGCAGATAGATTTTCAGGCTCGAGGGCGCGGAGGGCTCAGGGTTGCTCATGAGAAATCATCGTATTGAAAGAGCCGCGCAGTGTACCACAGGGGCCATCATACGGCCGGGTGCGCTACCATAGCGGTCGCCCCACCTTGGAGGGCCTGTGCAGGAGTAGGAATGCAAGCGCTTGATTGCGGCCGTTACATGGCCTTGAGAGAAGGAGCTCAGGTACTGGAAGCCGATGGCTCCGGGGACAAGGTGCTACGGCTCCAAGACGGCTCCATGCTCAAGCTGTTCCGGCGAAAGCGCCTGTTCACCTCGGCAGCCTGGTATCCCTACGCCAAACGCTTCGCCGACAATTGCAACCGCTTGGCAGCGCGTGGCATTCCTTGCCCGCAGGTGACGGGCCTGTATCGCATCAGCGAGATCGAACGCGATGCCGTGCACTACGCCCCCTTGCCTGGCCACACCCTTCGCCAGCTCATTGGCCAAGGGGCTGTATCACCTGCGCTACAAAGGCAATTGGGAGGTTTCATTGCCCATCTGCACGAAACAGGTGTGTACTTCCGTTCTGCTCACTTGGGTAACGTAGTACTAACCCCCGAAGGCACATTGGGTTTGATCGACATTGCCGACCTCCGCCTCTACCGCCGCCCCCTGAGTCGTTCACTGCGCGAGCGCAATTTCAAGCATATGCTGCGTTACCCCCAGGACCGACAATGGCTTGCCGAGAAAGGCGACGCTTTCGTAGCAGGGTACATGGCCGGGCAGCAGTGCTGCCCGGCACACGCCGTCAGCGCGGCGCTGGCAGGGTCTTGATCCGCTGATGCAATGCGCCACCTAGAATAACGGCGGCTGGCAGTAGCACCAGCACCCATAGCTCATCCGGGTTGCCTACCAGCTTGCTGCCATCGAAGTTAAGCATCAGCAAGGCACCGGCCAGGTACAGCCCCCATGGATCACGCTGGCGCCAGGCCTGCCAAAGCGTGGCAATCATGAGGGGCAGGAAGATCAACAGGGATACCCCGCCGGTGTACAGCCCGAACGCCACGAAGATGTTGTGCGGATGCGGAATAGGAATGCCTCCGGGCAAGGTTTGAGTGGTGTGGAAATTCACCCCGCACCCTAGTGCCCAGCCGCAATGTGCCCATTCGCCGGTCATGATGCGGAACAGGTCCATACGGTAGGAGTCGCCCCGGCCGATCAGCGAAGTCAGCCAAGGCTCGTTCCACATGGCCCACAGTGCTACGCCCGTGCCCAGCACCAGTACCGTGACAATTGCACTTGCGATGCGCGGGTAGCGGTAGATGCTGTAGAGGCTCCATAGGCCCACGATGAAAAGCCCCCCTACGATACCAGTACGTGTCTGCAGCACAAAGGCTACGGCCACGAAGGCCAGCAGACCGGCCAGGGCCATTTCTACATACCGTCGCTCACGGGTCCATGTAGGCAGCGCCAGGCCAAGCGCGCACATGAGCCAGATGCTTGTATAAATCACGTTTTCCATTCGGGCGGGCAGTATGTCTACTCGCGAACCAAAGGATATGTGGCCTGACAGGTAGGCGTACGCGGCACAAGCATAGGTGTACAGGGCGATCAGCCAGAACAACGCCCGAGCCACCCCGCCTCGGTAGAAAAAGTCCCGCTCTGGCAGGCTGGCCACTATGAACACGAACAGCCCGGTATAGAGGATATGCTTGTAAAACTGCGTACCCTCTTCTCGCGCCGCGGGTACCAGGCACCACGCCAGAAGCACCAACCACCCGATTGCAATGGGCTGACTGAACAGGCCTGCCCCCCTACAGCGGATCAATGCTACCAACCCAGGCAGTGCGACAAAGGCGTAATACAGGTTGTTGGTCCACTTCGCCGAGCCTTGGAGGACAAAGCTCAGGATGAATGCCACCAAAGCGTACGTGAAATAGCGGTGGTAAGACTGACTTGTCAAAAACGGCCCCTCAGGCTTAATGCAATGTAAGCGACACACATGCCGCCTGTGTAAATACGCCTAACAGGCCAAGACGTCCATGAAGCTGTACTCAGAAACCCAATGCAGCGCGTAAGCGGGCCAAGGGGCCTGGCGCCGGCTGCAATCGCAAGGGTGCTCGCAGGCATTCCACGATCTGCGCACCTATGCTGTGAAACCCGTAACGCCCTTGAACCAGCGCCTGCCCTTGGGCGGCGATTTCCCGTGCCAGCTCAGGCTGCTCTCGCAGCACGCGCAACTTATGCCGTAGGTGCGCCAGGTCTTGGTAAAGCACCACGTTTTGCATGTCATCAAATCCCAGTGCCCGGTTTTCCTCTTCACCCTGATCGTAGGCAAACAGCACACAGCCAGCGGCCATGGCTTCGAAATTCTTGATCATGTATTCACCCATGCCCACATCAGCGCTTACAAAGAAGCGGATACGGTTGAGCATGGTGTTGTAATCGGCGCCCGACTCCGTCCGGGTTACAAGCAAATCCTCTACATCGGCTAAAGCTTCCAGGAACGCCTTGCGCTGAGCGTAGGCAACGCTTTTCAAGCTGCCTACAAAGCCCAGCTCTATGTCGCGTACAAGCCCTAACTCACCAACAAGGGTCTGGTCATAACCCTTGGGTACGAAATGTGCGTCAAAGCCTTCTTCGCGCAGCCGACGAGCTACCTGAGCCCCTGAGCTGATAACCCGTGCCCAAGGCAGTTGACGGTAATGCTCACTGAATTTTCCGGTGTATTTGCAGGCTATGTAATTCTGGTAGGCATCGTGTTCAAGGATGACCAGGTTAGGCAGCGTGCGGATAAACGCTACCTGCCGAATCTCCTGTTTGAAACGCAAGAAGAACAGGATGCGGTCATACCGGCTTACATCGACCTCTTGCTTGAAATACCGACGCAGATGTCGCTGCTCATCACTGTCCAGCCAACGCAGGTCGCACTCGCAATGTTCGGCAATACCTTTGTACAGCTCATCCAGGATGGCGCGCTGGTCCTTTTGCACTAGAAACAGAACCTTCATAAACGTCTCTCATCGCCTGCCAGGGTGTCACGCATCATCGTTCAAGCCGCCATAGAAGCTCATGGCGCCGCACGGCCTTACGGAAAAACTCATTCTCTCCTTCCACGGCCCAGCGCCGACCGGCCAACGCGTGTTGAAGCACGCGACGTACACGTCGTTTGAGTGCGAGCCGAGGTTGCAGGTCATGCATCATGCCAAGTGCCATCGCTTTGTTCATTCGAGCGTGTTCATCCAGCGGCAGGCTGACGGGCCAGAAGGTTGTACCAGGCTCGAACACCGGCGGCAGGGCAATACCTTCATGAGCGTTGCCCATGGGCCAGCGATCGTTGTCATGCAGGTGGTTCGCATAGCCCAGCAGGTGTGTGGGCTGCCAGTGGGTACTGCGCAATGCTTCCCGCACGGCGTGGTGCGCCTGCACATGATCAGGGTGCGGATCGAGCGTGGTATCTGGCAAAACGATCACGCCTGGGCGGGCCTGCTCAATCAGCGCGCGCAAGTCTGCCACCAGGTTGTGCCATGTGGGCTTTCCATCATCACCCGGTAACGCCAGGGTATTGAACTGCCGGAACAGGCGCGTATCGCACAAGCCGGCCTCTCGAGAAGAAACGAGCTGTTGCGGCGCGGCTCGCATGGCCTCGAGCTGCAAGCAGAAGTATCCCAGTTGCACACAGCGGGCTTCAGGCACACCTGCCCAGCGCGGTACGGCAATGCTGTCCCAGGCACGAAGGCGCCCTTTGAGCTGGGCTGCCTGTTCCTTGGCAAGGCCCATGGCTTTGTAGTGCTCAGACTCTACCTCACCTGCGGTAAGGGTGACGATCCAACTTTCCACAGCCTGGCTGTACAGCCCAAAGGCTGCCAGCTCCGCATCATCGGCATGCGGCGCAATCACCATTACACGCTGTTCACGGTAATTGGGCTGGACAAACACCCATACCTTCGGCTCGCCGACGATGCGACAGTACCGGCCCTTCAAGCGTACACCTTCCTGGAGAGCGCTGGCGTGTGCAGAAAGGTTCAGGTAACGCAGGCCTGCACAGTTTCGCTCGAACGTCTGAACATCGGCGTGCTCAATGAGGACCGCCGGGTCCAGAAAACGACTTGGCACCGTGCCGCGAAGCTGTACCTCGACAATGATAGTCAGGTCGCTCCCTGTGGGCAGGGGGTTTGTCACACACAGCCGGCCATCAACCCAGCTTGCCTTGGCCTGTAGCGCACCCTCGCCAAACGCGTACTGGTAATCTTGCCGGGGCGAGTAAAACAGGTGGTCAGCGAACCAGGCTTCATGAGCGGCCCACGACAATAGCGCTACTATCGGGGTCACCCACCAAGCGACGAATATGCCAATAAACAGGAAGGCACTGATGCCTACGAACAATGCCAACCGTTTGTTGCGGCGGTGACGCTTGAGCAGCGCCTGCTTGCGGCTCATACCTTGAATACCGGTATGGCATTGCACCAGCGGGCCTTGTACTCACGGTCGGCACGCCCGAACGAAAACCGCAGGTCTTTACCCAGTGCGCGTGCATCCTCCCAGGCGGCTTGAGTATTCAAGTAACTGAGCACACTGCCTGGGCTAAACGCTCGCGTCTGCGGGTCCACGCCGCCGTTGACGTACTCCACGCTGACCCATTCCGGCGCTTCTACACGGTAGACAAGCTGTATGGCTATGGCGGCGTCATTGAGAAACAGTACAGAGCCCATCATGAACGTTTGTAACAGCGTCAGTACATCCGCCATACGATCGGCACCCGTAGCCGGGAAGCCCCAGCGCCGCTGGAACAACTCACAGTAGAGCGTGGCAAATTCCGCCGGTGAAAACTCGCTGACGGCCCGCACTTGTCCCCCTGCGTCTTCCAGCAACCGGAGTTCGCGGCGCTGGTTGTAGCGAAACTTCTTGGACAAGGCCTCAGGTTCACGTGCCAGCGCCAAGGTTTCGGCCTGCACCGAAAGGCCACTGAACCGCCCGGTATTCGGCTCACCAAGGTAACGCCCGCAATGGCGCAATGGCGCCAGGGTGCCGGGCTTTGCGGGCAGAATGATTTCCGCATTGCCCAGGTCGAACATCCCCTTTTTGCCCCGTTGCTTGAGCACGTCCTTGGACAAGGCCAGGTGCCTGCCCCAGACAGGCAATGCGGCACAAAGCTCGCCGCCTTGCTGCCAGCCCAGGTAGCGAACCGGGATATCGGCCAGGCCCGCCAAGCGCTCCACCACGTCAGGGTGAGTCGCTACACTGCCTCCAAACCGGGCCCAAGCGCTGGCATAGTCAGCAGCGCCTATCACGTCCCAGCCTCGCTCGCGCCAGTATTGAAACCTGTTTAATATCATTGGCGCTTACTCAACAGCTCCACCGTAGGCAACTGCCAGAAGGTGCTTCTTACCGAATCGTCACTGAAACGGTCCTGTACGCGATCCTGAAGTGCCTTGGCTAGGGCGTCACGACGGCTCTGGTCGTAACCGGCCACTTCGGCCAGCAGGCCGGCCAACGCTTGCGTATCCCTAAGCGGAAACAATAAACCGACGCCTTCCACCACTTCCTGTGCGCCGCCACACGCGGTGGCAATGACAGGAACGCCTGCAGCCATCGCTTCGAGCAACACCATCCCAAAGGGCTCATGATCCGAGCTAAGGGCGAATACGTCGAAGGCCCGGAAATAACGTGCAGCATGGGTAACCTGGCCGGTAAACGTTACGCGCTCGACAATACCTAGCTCCAGAGCGAGCTGTTTTAGCGCAGCTTCCAGCCTGCCCTCACCCATGATCACCAACCGTGCTGCCGAAGGCAGGCACGGTAACGCCTGGGCAAACCCTCTCAACAACGTGGCCTGGTCCTTATCCGGGTGCAGCCGGCCAGCGGTGCCCACAATCCAGTCGGCCTCCGGCAGGCTTAACGCCTTGCGTGCATCTGCTGCACTGTACAGCCTGTGCTGGCGGGCCTTGATGTCTACCCGGTTGTACAAAGTCTGGATGCGCTCGGCAGACCAGCCAGCCAGGCAGCGGCGCATATCATCCCGTACGGCATTCGATACCCCCAGCAGGCTGAGCCGGCGCTTGAACAGGTGAGCGAACAGGCGCCGCCCCGGCCGCTGGTAATCGCCGAAGGCGTGATGCACGCCTATAACAGGCAAACGGGTGGCCAGCAGCGTGATGTAGATCGGCTTGAAACGGTGGGCAATGCAGAGTGCGAAGTTCCGGCTGGCCACGATGGCGCGAAGCTGAGCAATGGCCTTCAGTTTCAAGCCACGCACGTCACGCGAAGACAGCTCCATGAACAGCACCTCGGCTGAATCACAGGCCGCAGCCACCTCAGGGTTGGCACGGCCTGTAAGGAACACCGTTGTCACCGAGTAACCACTGCCGGCGAACAGGCTGGCGTACTGCCGGGCGCAGTCCAGAAAAGGACCGTCATACCCGTGGCAGAACTGCAGTATCCGCCGCTCAGGCGCTTGTGTCATGGGCGTTCACGCCTTCCTTCACCACCAGAATATCCTCCATGATCAGGTATTGCAGGTCCGACCCAAAGAACATGTTCAGTGCGTCAGTAGGCGAACAGATCATGGGCTCACCACGGCGGTTGAGCGACGTATTGAGGGATACCCCGTTGCCTGTAAGGTCTTCGAGGGCCTTCATCATGTCGTAGTAGCGCGGGTTGTATTCGCGCTTGAGCACTTGGGCACGGGAGGTCCCGTCCTCGTGAACCACTTCCGGCACGCGGGTTTTCCACTCTTCAGCCACTTCGAACGTGAAGGTCATGAAGGGGGCCGGGTGGTCGACCTTGATCATCTGCGGTGCCACGGTATCGAGCATGGACGGGCAGAAGGGGCGCCACCGCTCGCGGAACTTGATCTGGTGATTGATGCGGTCGGCCACACCCGGCACGCTCGGGCAGCCGATGATCGACCGGCCGCCCAGTGCACGGGGGCCGAACTCCATACGCCCTTGGAACCAGGCGACGGGGTTGCCCTCCACCATGATTTTCGCGATTGCCTGGGGCATGTTTTCGATCTGCTTCCACACCGGCTTGCTTGGGTGGCGTGCGCAGGCGGCAATCACGTCCTCATTGGAGTACGAAGGGCCCAGGTATACGTGTTCCATTTTCTCGACAGGCACACCGCGAGCATGGGACACATAGGCCGCCGCCCCGACGGCCGTACCGGCATCACCTGAAGCGGGCTGCACGAACAGCTCCTTTACGTCCGGGCGGGCAATGATCTTCTGGTTCAGCTTCACGTTCAGCGCGCAACCGCCGGCGAAGGCAAGCTTGCCGGTTTCCTTTAGCACGTCGCCCAGGTAGTAGTCGATCATCTGCAAGGCAAGCTTTTCAAACAGCGCCTGCATGCTGGCGGCATAGTGAATATAGGGCTCGTCAGCGATGTCGCCCTCGCGCTTTGGGCCCAGCCATTCGATCAGCTTGGGCGAGAAGTAGAAACCCTTGCCCTTTTCCTTGTAGCGGCGCAGGCCGATCACGTTGGCGTAGTCGGTGTTGATCACCAGTTCGCCGTTCTCGAAGGAGGCCAGGCGCGAGAAGTCGTATTGGCTGGCATCGCCATAGGGCGCCATGCCCATGACCTTGAACTCACCATCGAGCATCTCGAAGCCCAGGAATTCGGTGATCGCGCCATACAGGCCGCCTAGCGAATCAGGGTCAAAGAATTCCTTGAGCTTATGGATCTTGCCGTTTTCACCATAGCCGAAGAAGGTGGTGGCGTACTCGCCCTTGCCATCGATACCCAGAATGGCGGTTTTCTCCGTGAAACCGGAGCAGTGATAGGCACTGGAGGCATGGGCCAAGTGGTGTTCGACTGGCTCGATCTTCACTTTTTTAGGGTCAAAACCTAGTTGTTCCAGGCACCACACGATCTTGTTGCGGTAGCGCTTGTAGCGCCGGTTGCCCATCAGCAACGCGTCAAGGGCGCGATCCGGGGCATACCAGTAGCGCTTGGCATAGTGCCAGCGAGCCTTGCCGAACAGGCTTATAGGGGCAAAGGGAATGGCCACCACGTCAACGTCTGCTGGCTTGATGCCGGCCTGCTCCAGGCAGAACTTGGCCGACTCGTAGGGCATGCGGTTCTTGGCATGCTTGTCCCGTACAAAGCGCTCTTCTTCAGCGGCGGCAATGAGTTTGCCGTCGATGTACAACGCAGCGGAGGGGTCGTGGCTGAGGGCGCCGGACAGCCCGAGAATCGTCAATGCCAAGGGTCAGAGCCTCTGTGTACTCAATAGGCGCCCAGGCGTGGGCCGCTATTGCTGGTGATCGAAAACGCGCGAGTATAACCCAACCGTTCAAGACCCAATACCTATGCACGCCCTATGGCCCGATTGACTTGCGCAGGCTTGGCCTCTTTCGATGGAGGCTACCGATGACTATACCCGACCCACTTGCCCAGCTAGATGCCCTTGACGAGTCACTCAGGAAAGGCTTAAAGCCGCTGCCCTCGCTGCTGTCGACCTTGGCATGGCGCTTTGAAAATGCCATGCCAGATCCATTGGGCACCGTACCACTGGACCAGCTGTACCTGAACGAGGCGCCGCTTACTCACCACCTGTGTCAACTGGCCCTAGGCAACCCTCTCCCTGAGGGCACGGTACAGCGTCTCACCTCTGAGGGCTTTTTGCCGGTCAGCCTGCAGCAGAACCAGTGGGTATTGCGTTTCCTGGCGCGTACTGGCCACGGCCTGCTGCAGCTTTATCTGGACGCAATAAAGCGCTTCTGGGGGTTTACCTATGTTGAAGGCCAATTGGCCCGAACATGGTTGCGTAAGCTGTACCACGCACAATGGCGTGCTCAGATTCAACTGCGCCTGACTGATCGAACCCTGCCTGAGCAGGCTGCACGCCTATTGCTCGGCGTGGCGGGCACTGGCCCCCACCCTTGGGTGGGGACTGTCGTTGTGCACCAAGGGCACAATCGCTGGGTGATTCCTGGCGCGTTCGTAATCTGCCGCCATTCGCCCACGACACATCCCTCGGAGCCCGTAGTGTTCAGCACCTTACCCCAGGGTTTCGAGACATTTGCATCTGTGAGCGCCCTACGTCAGGAGCTAGCTGAACGCTTGGAGAACGACGAGCAAGGCCCGGCCCTGCTGGCGCCACTTCCTCCTGACTCCCAAGACTCAGCTCTCTACGGCGACGCTTTGACCTTTGAGCCAGTGAGCAGCGATGTGTTTGGCTGGTGTGTAAGCCAATTGGAGCGTCGCCAGCAAGATGCCCTCCGCCACGCCTGGCCGAAGGCACTCGCACTGTTCGAGCTGCGTGATCTGGATGGCGCCAGCGCCCTGCTGCAAGCAGCTGCCGATATTGCCCCCTTGATCGCCAGCCAAGGCCTGCGCCTCACGCGTTACGTTCATTTGCTGGAGCGTGACATGCCGACTTGGATGCATGGCCTGTCCCATAACCAACGCCTTGAACTGATTCTTGGCATGCGTGAACTGGCACTGGCTACCGCCAATGCGATTGCCCCAGGCCTGCCCACCGCCCAGGAGTTCGCCGATACTACCTGGCTACGCCTGTATGCCAGTAGATTGCTAGCCGGCGAGCTCAGAGCCCTAGGCATTCTGGTAGCGCCAGAGCGCGTATTTATTACTGTCACGTCTAGCGACGGCACGGGCCCTTTGGTAAACCCGCTGCAGCCTTCATCTTCTGTGGCTGGGAGATCTCTGGAGCGTACTGGCCCATCCATTACCCACACCGCCCATGTCTACAGCCTAGTGCAATTGGCCCTGAAAAACATCTCGCCACTGGATTTCGATTACCTGCTTACGGCACAGGTGCGTGATAACCAAGGCCGGCCCATACCAGGCTTGACGGGCCCAACCGTACGCCGATTGATACGACACGCAAACGTCGGTGGCAGCTATGGTCGCCACCTACTAACCAGGTTGCGCCATGGCCCCGAAGCCCAATGGCGACGCGAACGCCATGAGCGGCTGTTGCGAGCGAAAATGTCCGTTGAAGGGCTCAAAGCCAGGTTTCGTGGGCAGTTAGGCCCTGATGCGCTCGGCTGGCAATGGATCAAGGCGGTGCTGGATCAACCGCTGTCCGATGCCAGGGGCCAGGTGGGCACTATTAACTTGGGCGTTTGGCAGGTCTTTATTCGAAACACTCCGCTGGAAGGGGTCTACCTGCTGGGTCCTGTTGCAGAGCCTGGCGTTCAGCCTGTGCTGCTGTATGCCGGTGACAGCCCCTTCCGAAAAAGCTGGCAATGGTTCGACAACCGTCAACGCTTTGCAGCGCAATGGCTGAACGCACCTGCCACGCGGGAGTACATCCTCCAACATGTTGCACTGGCCGAGCGCGCGGCCATTGGGCGCTTGCTGGGTACCCCCGCGCTGGCAACCCATGTGGAGGCACGCTGGGTAAGTGCCAATTTCTTTTACAATGCTTATCAGTCCGAGACACGGCTGGTCATGGCCAATGCCGACGCCCAGAGTGCCTCGAACCGTGAGATCAACCTGCAGACCGCTACCCAACTGGCGATGACGTTGACGGAAGTGGCTTGCATGTTCCTTCCAGGGCGCGTGGCAGGTGTGTTTTCCCTCACCCGCGCGCTCTGGAGCTTTGTCCAGGCCTGGGAAGCGATAGGCGAGGCGCCGGCCGAAACCGTATTGCTGCATGTGAGCGAAGGCTGTGCCAATCTGTTCGAGGCGTCTGTGGCACTCTCCACCAGCCCAATATTCGGCAAGCTGGTACGCGAGCTACCCATGAGCAACCCTGTTCCGTTACATACCCAGTATGCGGTGAAGCCACAGCGCACCTTCCTGAGGTATCGGCTGGCCACTGACTATTCCGAGGGCGTTTACGAAGCACAGCAGGTCGAAGGAGGCGCCTCTGAGTTCTTTATCGAGGACCGCCAAAGGCAGCAATATCAAGTGACGCATGACGGCCAGCACTGGCGTGTCATTGACCCACGCATGCCGCAGGCCAGGCACCGACCAATTGTGCGCAAGAACGCAGCAGGCGACTGGGAAATGGTGGACGCGATACGCTGGAAAGGTGTTGAGCCTGACAAAGCCGCACTGCTGCAACTGGCGCAGTTGCCCGCGCCTCCCGCCAGCCTGCAAGCCAATCAGGTCACCGTAATCGAGAACCGCCACTACCTACGTATCGGAAACCACGTGCTAGCCGTACGCCCCAGCCTATTGCCGGGCCGCTACATTGTGAGCCTGGCACATGCACAGCCGTTGGAGTCCCCACTGACGCTTATGGTACGCCAGGCACAAGGCGGCACCTGGCAGGCCAAAGTGCGGCAAAGCAGCCTGAGCAGCGATTGGTTTGACCTGTAGCCTACCTGGGCACCGCGGCATTACAGCAAGGGCAACCGCTTGTCGAGCAGCCGGTACAGGCAGCTGCCCTTGGGCCAGTTTCGCAGGAACCTGGCCCGGTCGCGGGCAAAGGCTGGGGCGAAACTGGCAATGCTTGAATGCTGCTGCATGGCATCAAGGTCAATCAGGGCCCACTGGCCCTGTGCCCAGAACAGGTTATTGCCCTTCAGGTCGCCATGGCTGATACGTTCACGGATCAGGCTGGCGAACAATTGATCAAGCGCCTGCAGCTGCCTCTCCGGCACGCTCCCGTCTTGTACATGGGTGCTGAAACACTGCATCAGGTCCGGGCCTGGGAGGTGTTCAGTTACCAGATAAGCTGTGCCGCGCAGCCCGAGGGTGCGATTTTCCAACACGGCCAGCGGTCGAGGCGTGGCAATGTCGAGAAAGCGAAGCCGCTGCGCTTCGATCCAGGAGTGCCAAGCCCGGCTGGGCCGCCAGAAACGCTTGAACCAATGGGTTACGTTCTTGATGTTATAGCGCTTGATCAGAAGCACGCGGCCATCGGCCGTAACCTTGGCAACTGTGGCGGCACCCCCGGTTTTATACAGGTGCCCTCGGGCGATCAATGCATCGGCCTGCTCTAGCACAGGTACCATAGCCGTCTCTTCGTCACGGGGCATGGCGCGGAGCATCCAAGGCGTTTGGCTTACGCTGAATAGGGTGCAATCCCGGCCGGCCTTGGCCAGCAGATCACGCAAGCGCCATGTACGCACCTTTTCAATCTGCTTTTCCAAGGCTTCCATGGGAAGGGCATGTTCACTGTTGGCCAACAGGTAATGCACTAGCAGCTCCTCGATAAAAGGGGCCAGCGCCTGAGGCAGTTGAGCGAAAAAAACGCCGAGGTTTTCAAGCACTCGCTGGCGTGACAGCGGCGCGCCAGGCTGTTCCGTGCGTACACCACCGCCATCGACCACGTACACACGGCCATCCCGGCGCAGCAAGTTGTCCAGGTGCAAGTCTTCCTGCCACAAGCCCTGAGCATGCAGCGCGGCAATGGATTCAAGCGCTTGCCCAAGCACATCACGTTGTGCATCGGCCAATGGCGCCAACGCTTCCACCTTGTTCCAAGCGGCACCTAGGCTTTCACTGCCCTGAAGGAACTCGAACAGTAACCAGCCACCTTCTCCGTCGCGTAGCCCTTGGGCCACCAGGGCAGGTGTAGGAATACCCTGGCCGGCCAGCCAACGTGCCCCTTCACGCTCACGCTGGAATTGTTTGGCGGCGCGCGGCCCTACCAGCAACTTGGCCAGGACTGGGCGACCACGCCATACGCCTGCACCTACATAGCGCTGCCCTGGCAAGACGCGAAGCAGCGTCAGCAGTTGCAGCTCCGCTGGGCCCGCAGCATCTGCAAGCGACAGTGTCAGTGGCAAAGCCGGGGTGCGCCCCGCCTTAGCCAACAGGTGCAACGACATCAACGTGTCTCCTTATGGCGCCGACGGGCTACCAGTTGCTCCAGCCAGGTGGTAACCCGCTTGTCTGTGGGCGCCGCCTGAAGATAGGCGGCAAGGAAGCCGCGAATATCGCCCTCAGACCATGCCGTGGCGCGGCGCAGCAAAGGCTCAAGGTCACGCACGTGGTCACGTTGCCCCAGCCAGGCGCTGCGGGTTTTCTCCAGGTCAATCAGGCGGGCCTGGAAGCCTTCGCCCTCGGCCCTCAGGAAGATGTGCTTGGGGTAGAAGCAGCCATGCACAAGCCCCGCACCGTGAAGCTGCCGCGCCAGTTCGGCACAGGCCTTTACCAGTGCCGCACGGCGTGCAGGCATCAGCACTGGCCATTGCGCCAGCCAGGCGCCCAGCTCGCTCCAGTCATCCAGGGCCCGGGTCAGCAGCATGGCCTGCCACTCGCCGCCCCTATGGCGCTCGGCAAAGTAGCTGGCCTCAAGCGCGGGCACAGCCCGCTGGGTGTAGAGGCGAATGTTGCGAAACTCCCTGGCCACAGTGGGTTCGCCAAAGGGGTGGCGCACACTGCGGGTGAGGTAGTTGGCTTGGCGTTTGAGATAAAAGCCCTGGGTGCCGACGTCCAGCCGAAACACCTGGCTCCAGCCACCCCGGCCTACGTTGGCTTCGTCCACGGCTGTGAGAGGCAGCGCCCACAAGGCCTCGAAATCCACAAGGCCATGGCGGGCGAGTAAGGGTTGATCCCCCGGTGCGATAAAAGGCTTCACGTTATTCCCGGCCCTCAAAAAAACTCACAATGTGCCGGATACGCTTCTTGTCCGACGCATTGAGCCGCTGGCGCCCGCGGTACTGCAGGTAGAACCGCAATCGCTGGGTGGCAGACAACTGGTACTTGGCGACTTTGTCCAGGCAGGCCAGGTCCTTGGTGATCCGGTAACGCAACATGAAGCCCCACCAGAAGGCGCCATTAGGGCAGTCGATCAGGTAGACCTTGCCTGTCTCATCCACTAGCAGGTTGCGCCACTTGAGATCGTTATGGGTGAAATGGTGGTCATGCAGGTTACGGGTGTGCCGCGCCAACTGCTGGCTCACCTGCTGCACCCAGGCCCTGTCCCGTAGGCGAAGGTCTTGGCGCTTTACCAGTGCGAGCAGGTCTTCGGTGGCGGGAAGCTCGCGGGTAATCATGGCGCCGCGCTCGAACGATACGTTGTCGCGTTCCAGCCCGAACCCCACCACATGTGCCGTGGGAATACCCCACTTGGCGAACCGCTTGAGGTTTTGCCACTCAGCTTTTACCCGCGGTTTGCCTAGATAACGGCGTAAGCCTTTACCTGCACTGTTGTAACGCTTGACGTAGTAGGCCACACCTTCATGCATTACTTTGACCAGCTCGGAGAGCGGGTCGCGTGTAAGGCGTTCACCTTGGAGGGCGAACACCGCGTCCAGGCTGCCAAATACATTGGAAAGCCCCTGGTCGCTAGGGTCCAGCTGCCAGCCTGCCATCAGAGCGCATCTCCATAACGCAGCTTTCGGTCATACAGCTTGCCTGCCTTGTGCTCCAGCCAACGCAACAACTGCGCCTCGTTGCGCATCACGTCGCGCAGGGGTTGCTGGAAATAGGTACGCAGAAAGCGCAGCTTGTCGCGGCGCGTGAGGCCGATGTCCAGAGCAGAGAAGTACAAGGCCGCCAGGTCTTTGTTGCGCCAGCGCCGGGAAATGCGAGGGCGGGTTTGTGCCCGGTGCAAATCGATCACCGACAGGCGGAAATCGACCGGGTTGAACGGGCAATCCGTATGCAGCAGAAAATGGCAGATATAGCAGTCGCGGTGGTTAACGCCGGCGCGGTGCATGCCCCCTGTCATTTGGGCAACACGCTCGATCAGCGCCCATTTAGTGCGCGGTGCCGGCGGCTGAGTACGCCAGTTCAGGCTGTAGTCTTCCAGGCTGACCGTAGGTGCCAGTTCTTCGGTCACGATAAACGAATGCTGAGCTGCCGGGTTGGCACCGCGTTCGCCATAGGCCACGGCTGTCATGGTGGGCACGCCTGCCTCATGGAGGCGGCGGATGGCGGCCCACTCCTGGCCCGCCCCCAGCACAGGAAGCTTGGCGCTGAACAGGTTCTTGAACACCTCACCCCAGCCAATACCGCGGTGGATTTTCACGAAGTAGCCGCGCCCTTCCACTTCCGTACGCAAGGTACGCCGCCCTTCCAGCTCGCGGTACACCTCGCCCTGAAGGGCCTCGACCCCCGCGAACGGATCAGTCGCAGACCACAGGTGCTTGAAGGGCTCGGCCAGCATCAGCTTCATGCCACACGCTCCTGCAGGATCACGTCCGCCGCATGCTCGGGCATGCTGTATAAATCCGCCGTTGCTGCGAAGGCCAAGCCATTGCGTGCCCACTCGGCGCGTGCCTCATCCTGCTCCAGCAGCCGTTTGAGCTGACTATTGAGCTCTGCCTGGTCAAACGGCTCGCCCAGCACGATGCCCGCCTGGGCTTCGTTAATGTAGTGGGCATAGCCGCACACGGCTGAAACCAGCACCGGCAGCCCGGCGACCAGCGCCTCCAACAGCACAGTGCCGGTGTTTTCGTTGTAGGCCGGGTGGATCAAGGCATCGGCACCCAGCAGGAAGCGCGGAATATCGCTACGGCCTTTCATGAACGTTACCTGCTCGTTCAAGCCCAACGCGGTACTTTGCAGCTGGAACACCTTGGGGTCGTCCTGGCCAATCACGAACAGGCGCGTACGTTGACGCAAGGCCTGGGGCAACGCGGCTAGCGCCTTGAGAGAGCGGTCTACGCCCTTGGTCTTGAAGCCCGAGCCGATCTGTACCAGCAGGCGGTCCTGCGCACCCAGGCCGAATTCCTCCCGGAACGCAGCACGCACCTCGGCGGCATTGGCCGGCGCGCGGCGGTCCTGTGAAATACCTGGCGGCAGCAAATGGAAGCGGGACGCTGGCGTGCCGTAGTGCTCGACGAACAGGGGTTGCTGAACTTCGGAAATCATCAGGATTTCAGTGCGAGCCTGGGGTGCGAACACAGCGCGCTCATACTCGGCGAAGTGACGGTAACGGCCCCAGCGCCGGTACAGGGGGTTACGCAGGGTTTGCGCCTTGTCTTCGTAGCAACCGTCTGCAGCGTAGTACACGTCCAGGCCTGGCATCTTGTTGAAGCCGACCAGCCGGTCCACCGGGCGCTTGGCCAGGTCTGCCTCCATCCAGGCGCTGAGCTTTTCATTTCGCCTGTGGTTAAACAGGGCTTTGACCGGGGCGACCAGCACTTCAAAACCTTCCGGCACATCGCCCTCCCAGATGAGCGTATACACGCGAATCTGGTGCCCACGGCGCTGACATTCAAGGGCAATGCGCATGAAGTCACGCTGCAGGCCGCCGAATGGGAAATATTTGTACAGCACGAAAGCCAGTTGCATTAACGCAGGTCCTCGGCCAGTAGCAGCGCACTCAGGCGCCCTGCTACTCGCTCAGGGTTGACGCGAGTGAAGCACAAGGGCCACTCACGTTTTATGTCATGCCGCTGCAGGTCTTCCGGCGTCGGCTTGTAGGTACAGTGTTTCTGCAGGCATGGGGCGCAGGGCCAGTTGCTGGCCAAATGCTCCTGGGTGCGCCCATAAGCCCCGGTAAGCCCCGGGTTGGTTGGGCCATACAGCGACAGGGTGGGCACATCCAGTGCCGCTGCCAAGTGGCCAAGGCCCGTGTCCACGGCCACGCAGGCGCGCGCTTTCACTAGCGTGTCTGCCACGCCTGCCAGGTTGAGCTTAGGCAGGACTGCGACATTGTTCAGGCCAGCGGCAATGCGATGGGCACGCCGGAACTCTGCGTCATTGCCCCAAGGCAACCGCACGCCGATGTTGGCCAGGCCCAGGCGCTCGGCCAGTTCACGCCAATAGGCCTCGGGCCAGTGTTTGGTATCCCAGGTAGTACCGTGCAGGAACACCACGAAGGGTATGGCATGGGGTACCTGATGTTGCCGTGAGCGGCTCAGGCCATACTGGCCAAAAGTGTTTGGCAAGTCGTAACCCAAGGCCAGAGCGAACAGCTGGCGTATCCGTTCCACCGCGTGCTGACCGCGAACCACGCCCAGCTTGCGGTCGTAGAACCGGCTTGCAATGGGTTCACGTGCCGAACGCTTGTCCAGGCCGGCCACCGGGGCCTTTACGTAGCGGGTAAGCCAGGCGCTTTTAACCAAGCCTTGGGCGTCAATCACCAGGTCATAGGTATGTTCACGCACCTGTTCCTTGAAATTGCGCCACTCGCCGCCTTTCACCGTTTGCCATAGGTTCTTGCGCCAGCGGCGGATGGCAACGGGAATGACTTTATCGACTGCCGGGTGCCAGGTGGGAATTTCACGAAAGCCTTCTTCCACAACCCAGTCAAAGCGAATGCCGGGAACGGCCCTGACAGC
The DNA here is from genome assembly GCF_059831485.1 of Pseudomonas sp. AB39(2026). Classification (NCBI taxonomy): domain Bacteria; kingdom Pseudomonadati; phylum Pseudomonadota; class Gammaproteobacteria; order Pseudomonadales; family Pseudomonadaceae; genus Pseudomonas; species Pseudomonas sp. AB39(2026). Next base: position 3,556,386 of record NZ_CP195212.1, on the reverse strand, counting down.
GTCCGTGAGCGCCGGCAACGTATGAATGACATCACCCAGTGAAGACGTCTTGATTAGCAATACCCGCACTTAATCGGCCCCTGCCATCAGCTGAACGGTATCTGGCGCTTCCATGCCCTTGAGCGCATCGACCACCCGCTGCGGCTCCAGCAGGCGCAAGCAATTGTAATGGCCGAAACGGCACGTACGATCAAAACACGGGGAGCATTCGATACCCAGCCGTACTACGGCTACCTGGTCAGCCAATGGCGGTGTGAAGCCAGGCGACGTGGACCCGTATACGGCGACCAATGGGCGATTAAGCGCGGCGGCCACGTGCATCAGGCCTGAATCATTGGATACCACCGCGTCTGCACAGGACATCAGGTCGATGGCTTCGGCCAAAGACGTATCACCACACAGGTTGACAGACTCCTCCCTAAAGCCAGGAATCAACCGCTCGCGAATTGCCTCGGCCACAGGCTGGTCCTTCTTCGAACCAAATAGCCACACTTGCCAGCCCTGGCGAATACGCGCCTCGGCCACGTCTGCGTAATGCTCGGCTGGCCACCTTTTGGACTCGCCAAACTCGGCACCGGGGCACAATGCAAGCACCGGCCGGTCCAGCACCAGGCCAAAGCGCGCCAGGGCAGCCTCACGGCTGGCGGGGTCGATTCGCAAGCGTGGCTGAGGGTACGGCGTGGGCAGTGTTTCCCCTGGCGGGAATGCCAGCGCCATGAAGCGCTCGATCATCAAGGGGTAGCGCGCCTTGTCCAGCAGGCGCAGGTCATTGAGCAGGCCATAGCGGAACTCACCTTTCCAGCCCGTGCGCCGGGCAATCCCTGCAAACAGGGGTACCAACGCCGACTTGAGCGAATTGGGCAATACAATAGCCTGGTCATACTGGCTTTTAAGCGCGCGGCCGATCCTGCGCCGGGTGGCCAACTCCAGTGCGCCATGCCCCAGCGGGAAGCTCAGCGCCTGGCGAACTTCAGGCATGCGCTCCAGGATGGGCCGGCTCCACTCCGGAGCGAGCACGTCGATCTGGCAATCGGGGTGACGGACCTTCAGGCACTGGAACAACGTCTGGGCCATCACCATGTCGCCGACCCAACTGGGCCCGATGATCAAAATTCTCATGGGTTTTCCGCAACGGTCAGGGAGGCCAACGCCTCCCCGGAAATCAGAGTTTAACGCAGCCCGAGCAAAGCCCAGACCCGCATCACCTCGTGGCGCTCGGCTACGAACTGGTCTCCGGCTATCACCCCGGCCTGCTTCTGCAAGGCCCGACGGTGGGCAACGGAGCGGTAGGCCTTGTAGGCCTCTCGCAGCAGGCTGGCATCGGAAGGGCGCACTAACCCTGCCTGCTCAAGCCCTTCGAGAATCCGGATATTATCGGTATAGCGCAGCAATGAAGGATGCTGGCGCGACCACGCCAGGGCCGCGTATTGCACCATAAATTCGATATCGACGATACCTCCAGCGTCTTGCTTGATGTCAAACCGTGCCTGGCTGTCAAAGGCATTGGCCGCCGTCCCGGCCAGGGTCAGCCGTGTACCAAGGTTGTCGCGCATCTTGGCGCGCATCTCGCTGACTTCATCGCGCAAAGGCTGCACGTCACGCTTGCGGCCCAGTACCTGAGCCCTGATGCGTTCAAACGACTGCGCAACATCCCTATCGCCCACCAGCACGCGTGCCCGAACCAGTGCCTGATGCTCCCAGGTCCAGGCTTCCTGTTGCTGGTAACGCTCGAAGGCGCCCAGCGAACTTACCAGCAGCCCCGCCGCACCAGAAGGCCGCAGGCGCATGTCCACGTCGTACAACTGCCCTGAGTTGGTGTGTGCGGTCAGCAGGTGAATGATGCGTTGGCCCAGGCGGGTAAAGAATTGAGCCCCGTCGATAGGGCGCTCGCCGTCCGTTTCAGCCGCGCCATCGGCATCATGAATGAACACCAGGTCCAGGTCAGACCCGTGCCCCAGCTCCAGGCCACCCATTTTGCCGTAGCCCACAATCACAAAGCCCGGCGCGCACGGGGAGCCATCAGGCCGTACAGGGGTGCCATGGCGGGCGACCGTCTGGCGCCAGGCCAATTCCAGTACCTGGGCAAGAATGGCTTCGGCCAGCCAGGTCAGGTAGTCGCTGACTTTCATCAACGGCAACGTGCCGGCGATTTCCGAAGCGGCTACGCGCAAACTGTGGGCCAACTTGAAATGCCGCAAGGCTTCCATTTGCTGTTCAAGGTCGTCTTCGGGAATGCGGGCCAGGCGCTCATGCAACTCGGCAGCCAGTTCTGGCGCCAGCGGTGGATGAAACAACCGTGACTCGTTGAGCAGTTCGTCCAGCAGCAGCGGGAAGCGGGTTATCTGCTCGGCAATCCAGGGGCTGGCAGCGCACAGTGTCAGCAGCTGGCGCAAGGCACCCGGGTTTTCAGCCAGCAGCACCAGGTAGGCTGAGCGGCGGGCCACGGCTTCTACCAAAGGTAATACACGCTCAAGCACCAGGTCAGGCTCGGCCTGCTCGCTGGCCTGGGCCAGCAGCCGAGGGATAAACGCATCCAGCCGCTCCCGCCCCATACGCTGCATGGCGCGAAGCTGGCCGCTGTTACGCAGGCTGGCCAAGCGCTCCAAAGCTTTGGCGGGGTCCACAAAACCACCTGCGGCCAACTGCTGGCGGGCGGCCTCATCGTCCTGCTGCTGTTCCCAGAGGGGCAGCCATTCGGCCCCCACTACGACCTCTCCAGTGTCTTCGTCCTCATCGGGGGCAGCGATCACACCGCGGAAATGCCATGCAATTCGCTCGCGCCAGTGCGTCAGGCTGGCATGGAATAACGGCCAGTCACTGAAGCCCATCATGAAGGCCACACGAGCTTGGTCCAGGTCGTTGTCAGGCAGCGTCTGGGTCTGCCGATCAGCGATGGCTTGCAACGCATGCTCGGTGTAGCGGAGGAAGGCATAGCCCTCTCGCAGCTCGGCGATCACATTGGCCGGCAGGTAGGCTTGCTGTTCCAAGGTGTCCAGCACGCCCAGCAGTGGTCGCTGCTGCAGGCTGAGGTCACGCCCCCCGTGAATCAGCTGAAACGCCTGGGCGATGAATTCGACTTCGCGAATGCCACCGGCACCAAGCTTGATATTGTCGACCATGCCTTTGCGTCGCACTTCCTGCTGAATAAGCTGCTTCATGGTGCGAAGCGCATCGATGGCTGAAAAATCCAGGTAGCGGCGGTACACGAAGGGCCGAAGCATCTGCAACAACTGGGCGCCAGCGGCCTGGTCCCCGGCCACCACACGCGCCTTGATCATTGCGTAGCGCTCCCAGTCTCGGCCTTGGTCCTGGTAGTACTGCTCCAGGGCATTGAAGCTGAGCACTAACGCACCCACGGAGCCATAAGGCCTTAGACGCATGTCCACCCGAAACACAAAGCCATCGACCGTGACAGGGTCCAATGCCTTGATCAGCCGCTGGCCCAGGCGGATGAAGAAGGCCTGATTGTCCAGCGGGCGCTTGACGCCTTGGGTTTCACCGCCTTCCGGATAAGCAAAGATCAGGTCGATGTCCGAAGACAGGTTCAGCTCACCGGCACCTAACTTGCCCATGCCCAGCACAATCAATTGCTGAGGCTCACCGGAACGGTGGCCGACAGGTGTACCAAACTGCTGGCAATGCCGCGGGTACAGCCATTGATAGGCCTCGTCTATACAGGCATCGGCCAGGTCGGACAGGTCCCTGCAAGTGCCTTGCAGGTCAGTGACACGCATAAGATCGCGCCAGATGATTCGCACTTGGTGACGGGCCCGCTGACGGCGCAGGATTCGACCGAGCGCTTCTTCATCCCCACACTCACGCACGGCGGCCTGTATCTGCTGCCGCAGCTCGCCGGGGGCATAGGCGCGGTCCAGGTCGCCACTGTCGATCAGTGCTGGCAACAGCCCTGTGTCTCGGCTGGCTTGCTCGAATACAAAGTCGCTGGCTGCGCTTACCCGCTCAAAGGCTTGAAGGTAACGTGCAGGCCACGCCTGCACTTGGGCGAGGCTGGCCAAGCGGGTAGCTGCCATGTCGCGCAGTACGTCGGGTAGGGGGATCAACGCCGGGAGGGTCATGGTCTATCCTTGGTGGCGCTCAAATGCGCACAGTGTTCGGGCCAGAGAAACCGCGCTATTGATCAGACTGTCCAACAAAGGCTAGAAATAGCGGAAAATCGATCAATATTGGCATCAACCGTCGTAGTTTAACCTTCCAGGGCTACTTCCTGGTCAGCTCGATCAGTTCCGCAGACAAGCCTATGTGGAATTGAAGTGTTAAGGTGGGTGGTTTTCCTGATGCCCCTGTTGCTGCGGTGCATGAAATGCACGCTGATTTGTAGTAAAACTACAGGACGCCGGGCCAACCAACCGGTGATCCAAGAATTCATGTCGTCTGCCCACAAGGCCAGTCGCAAACTCAGGTCATCGATTCTGGTGGCCTTTCCGCCCTGGAGCAAGCCATGCAAGACCTCGATCCCGTCGAAACCCAGGAATGGCTGGACGCCCTGGAGTCGGTTCTCGACAAAGAAGGCGAAGACCGCGCTCACTACCTGATGACTCGCATGGGCGAGTTGGCCACCCGCAGTGGTTCGCAACTCCCCTACGCAATCACCACGCCCTACCGCAATACCATTCCTGTTACCCACGAAGCACGCATGCCTGGCGACCTGTTCATGGAACGCCGCATCCGTTCGCTGGTACGCTGGAACGCGCTGGCTATGGTCGTTCGCACCAACCTCAGGGACCCGGACCTGGGCGGACATATTTCCAGCTTCGCTTCCAGTGCGACGCTGTATGACATCGGTTTCAACTACTTCTTCCAGGCCCCTACAGATGAGCATGGCGGCGACCTGATCTTCTTCCAAGGCCACGCCTCGCCTGGCGTCTACGCCCGTGCCTTCATGGAAGGCCGCATCAGCGAAGAGCAGATGGACAACTTCCGCCAAGAAGTGGACGGCAAGGGCCTGTCCTCCTACCCGCACCCTTGGCTGATGCCCGACTTCTGGCAGTTCCCAACGGTATCCATGGGCCTGGGCCCGATCCAGGCGATCTACCAGGCGCGCTTCATGAAGTACCTGGAAGCTCGTGGCTATATCCCGGCCGGCAAGCAGAAGGTCTGGTGCTTCATGGGTGACGGTGAGTGCGACGAGCCTGAATCCCTGGGCGCGATCTCTCTGGCAGGCCGCGAAAAGCTGGACAACCTGATCTTCGTCATCAACTGCAACCTGCAGCGCCTCGATGGCCCGGTTCGCGGTAACGGCAAGATCATCCAGGAACTCGAAGGCGTGTTCCGTGGCGGTGGCTGGAACGTGAACAAGGTGGTGTGGGGCCGCTTCTGGGACCCACTGCTGGCCAAGGACACCGACGGTATCCTTCAGCGTCGCATGGACGAAGTCATCGACGGCGAATACCAGAACTACAAGGCCAAAGACGGCGCCTTCGTACGCGAGCACTTCTTCAACTCACCCGAACTCAAGGCCATGGTCGCTGACCTGTCCGACGACGAGATCTGGAAGCTCAACCGTGGTGGCCACGACCCGTACAAGGTTTATGCGGCCTACCATGACGCCGTGAACAACAAAAACGGTCAGCCGACCGTGGTGTTGGCCAAAACCATTAAAGGGTATGGCACGGGTGCTGGCGAAGCGAAAAACACGGCCCACAACACCAAGAAAGTGGATGTGGACAGCCTGCGCAAATTCCGTGACCGCTTCGACGTGCCAGTGCGCGACGAAGACCTGGAAAAGTTGCCGTTCTACAAGCCTGAGCCGGGCAGTGCCGAAGCCAAGTACCTGAGCGAGCGCCGTACCGCTCTGGGTGGTTTCGTACCGCAACGCCGGGCCAAGAGCTTCAACGTGCCTGTGCCGCCGCTGGAAACCCTTAAGGCCATTCTCGATGGTTCAGGGGATCGCGAGATCTCCACGACCATGGCATTCGTGCGCATCCTGACCCAGCTGGTCAAGGATAAGGAACTGGGCCACCGCATCGTTCCGATCATTCCGGACGAAGCTCGTACCTTCGGTATGGAAGGTATGTTCCGTCAGCTTGGCATCTATTCTTCCGTGGGCCAGCTGTACGAGCCTGTGGACAAAGACCAGGTGATGTTCTACCGCGAGGACAAGAAGGGTCAGATCCTCGAAGAAGGCATCAACGAAGCGGGCGCCATGTCCAGCTTCATCGCGGCTGGCACCTCGTACAGCTGCCATAACCAGCCCATGCTGCCGTTCTATATCTTCTATTCGATGTTCGGCTTCCAGCGCATTGGCGACCTGGCCTGGGCCGCTGGCGACAGCCGCACCAGGGGCTTCCTGATCGGCGGCACCGCCGGCCGTACCACCCTCAACGGCGAAGGCCTGCAGCACGAAGACGGGCACAGCCACCTGATGGCAGCGACCATTCCGAACTGCCGTACCTACGACCCCACCTATGGCTATGAACTGGCGGTGATCATCCGCGAAGGCATGCGCCAGATGATGGAAGAACAGCAGGACATCTTCTACTACATCACCGTGATGAACGAAGCCTACACCCAGCCTGCGCTGCCGGTGAACGCTGAAGAAGGCATCATCAAGGGCATGTACCTGCTCGAAGACGACACCCGCGAGGCCGCACATCATGTGCAGCTGATGGGTTCGGGCACCATCCTGCGTGAAGTGCGTGAGGCCGCGAAAATCCTGCGTGAGGAGTTCAACGTGGGTGCAGACGTATGGAGCGTTACCAGCTTCAACGAACTGCGTCGCGATGGCCTGGCCGTAGAGCGCAGCAACCGCCTGCACCCAGGTCAGAAACCTGAGCAGACCTATGTAGAGCAGTGCCTGAGCGGTCGCAAGGGCCCGGTGATTGCATCCACCGACTACATGAAGCTGTTTGCCGAACAGATCCGCCAGTGGGTTCCAAGCAAGGAATTCAAGGTCTTGGGTACTGATGGCTTCGGCCGTAGCGACAGTCGCAAGAAACTGCGTCACTTCTTTGAAGTGGACCGCCATTTCATTGTGCTGGCTGCCCTGGAAGCCTTGTCAGACCGTGGCGATATCGAACCGAAGGTCGTGGCCGAAGCCATTGCCCGGTTTGGCATTGACCCTGACAAACGCAACCCCCTGGACTGCTGAGGAGAACATTCGTGAGTGAGCTTATTCGCGTACCTGACATCGGCAGCGGTGAAGGGGAAGTTATCGAGATTCAGGTAAAGGTCGGCGACCGTATCGAAGCCGAACAAAGCCTGATAACACTCGAGTCGGACAAGGCCAGTATGGAAGTACCGGCACCCAAGGCTGGCGTGGTCAAAGCCATCAAGGTCAACCTGGGCGATCGCCTGAAGGAAGGCGACGAGTTGCTGGAGCTGGAGGTCGAGGGCGATGCACAAGCTGCAGCACCTGCCGCCGAGCCTGCTCCTGCACCGGCCAGCGCAGTGGATGAAGCCGAGGAAACCCGGCCGTCCGAACCCGCTCCTGCGGCTAGCAGCGGCGGTGCCGGCCAGGACGTGCATGTTCCAGACATCGGCTCCTCGGGCAAGGCCCAAGTGATCGAGATCCAGGTGAAAGTGGGCGACACGGTTGAAGCAGACCAGTCCCTGATCACGCTGGAATCGGACAAGGCCAGCATGGAGATTCCTTCGCCGGCTGCTGGCGTAGTGGAAAGCATCAGCGTGAACCTGAACGACGAAGTCGGTACCGGTGACCTGATTCTCAAGCTCAAAGGTGCAGGCGCTGCGCCTGCACCCGCTGCGAGCGCACCCTCCCCTACTGCCGAGAACCAGGCACCTGCTCCTACTGCGGCGCCGGCAGCGGCACCTACTGCTGATACCGTGAAGGATATTCACGTACCGGACATCGGTTCGTCGGGCAAAGCCAAGATCATCGAGGTACTGGTCAAAGCGGGTGACAAGGTCGAGAAAGACCAGTCGCTGATTACCTTGGAATCCGACAAGGCCAGCATGGAAATCCCGAGTCCGGAAGCGGGCATTGTGGAAAGCGTGATCGCCCAGCTGGAAAGCGACGTAGGCACCGGGGACCTGATTCTCAAGCTGAAAGTGGCGGGCAGCGCACCGGCGTCAGCACCGGCAGCAGCACCAGCCCCCCAGGCATCTGCAGCCCCTGCTGCGCCTACGGCCAAGGTACCCGCTGCACCTACCGAAGCACCGGCTGCGCCAGCGGCCGCGCCAAGTGGCAAGGTGCACGCCGGCCCGGCCGTGCGCCTGCTGGCTCGCGAGTTCGGTGTGGACTTGGCCCAAGTCAGCGCTACCGGCCCTCACGGTCGTATCCTCAAAGAAGACGTACAGGTGTACGTCAAGGCGATGATGACCAAGGCCAAGGCAGCGCCCGCTGCTACTGCCGGCGCAACCGGTGGTGCGGGCATTCCGCCAATTCCGGTCGTAGACTTCAGCCGCTTCGGTGAAGTGGAAGAAGTACCAATGACGCGCCTGATGCAGGTGGGCGCCGCCAACCTGCACCGCAGCTGGCTGAACGTGCCTCACGTGACCCAGTTCGACCAGGCCGATATTACCGAGCTGGAAGCCTTCCGGGTGGCGCAGAAAGCGGTTGCCGAGAAAGCGGGCGTGAAGCTCACTGTGCTGCCATTGCTGCTTAAAGCCTGCGCTTTCCTCCTCAAGGAGCTGCCAGACTTCAATAGTTCGCTGGCACCTAGCGGTAAGGCGATCATTCGCAAGAAGTATGTGAATATCGGCTTCGCTGTGGATACGCCGGACGGCCTGCTGGTGCCTGTGATCAAGAATGTCGATCAGAAAAGCCTGTTGCAGCTGGCTGCCGAAGCCGCTGCGCTGGCTGAAAAGGCGCGCACCAAGAAGCTGGCATCGGATGACATGCAGGGTGCCTGCTTCACCATCTCCAGCCTTGGGCATATTGGCGGTACGGGCTTCACGCCTATCGTCAATGCGCCCGAGGTAGCGATTCTAGGTGTATCCAAGGCTGCTATGGCGCCAGTGTGGGATGGCAAGGCGTTCCAGCCTCGCCTGATGCTGCCGTTGTCGTTGTCCTACGATCACCGAGTGATCAATGGCGCTGCGGCAGCCCGCTTTACCAAACGGCTAAGCGACGTACTGGGTGATATCCGGTCCATGCTGTTGTAATGCGCTGCTGCGCCAAGTGAAGGTGCGGCCCGCTGAAACACTTGCTTGAACCCTAGACCCCGCCTCGGCGGGGTTTTTTGCGGCTGCACGTTTTGCGTCCTGTGAAAGGCTTAGTTACCGCACAAAAAGCAGGCACTGCGCAATTCGCTATTTGACGCCAATTAGATGTCGACTATAGTGGAGCGGTTGCTTTTGACTAAACACTGACTCCCTTATGAACTCAATCCGACGCTTAGCGCGCCGAATGAAGGCACAAGGCCATTCTTGCGCTTGTCAGCCGCGCTTCCATGATGCAACCTTGCCAGGCACACCCCTTTCATCAGACGGATCTGTGTAAACCGAATTTCTCAAGCGAGCGCTTATGAAAAGCCAGCCGGATGCCGCCAATCGTATGGCGGCCGAGGTCGTTACGCAGCTACCGGTGCCCTCCCGCTTGGGCATGCTGCGTTTCGAGCGGCTGAACGAGCCCAATTGGGCCTTATTGTACCTGGACCCAAGCTGTGAAAAAGATTTCGGTATGCCTGCCGCAGAACTCTGCGCACTGGTGGGCGCTCCTTATGCCAGCCTGATGGAACCCGAAGCCCGCGATCAGTTGCATGAGGCTGTAGGGGAGCAGCTGGCCAAACGCTCTCATTATCAAGTGCGCTACGTACTCCATTCATCCCATGGCCCGCTGAGCATTCTGGAAGTAGGCGAGCCTTACAAACAGCAAAGCCGCCAGTTGCTCAGGGGTTACCTGCTGGTCGTGGACGATCTGCCAGGCGGCATGGGAGCGTTTGGCGCGGCTGCCCAAGGCCAGCAGGGTGAGTTGCAGATTGCCCTTGAAGTGAACCACCGCGCCCAGCGAGAACAGCTTCAGCACCTGGAACGCGTGCGAGGCCAGCAAGACCTTATCCTGCGCCTGGCCCGCCAGCGTTACAGTACCAATGATCCGCTACGTGAAGCGGCCGAACTGATCACCCGCAGCGCGTGCGATCTCTTTCAGATCGATGGCACTAGCCTTTGGCACCTTGAAGGGCAGCGTCTGGTGCCTATCCGGGCTTACGAGGCCGCCAGCCACACCTATTTCATGCCAGCGCCCATTGATGCCAGTCGATATGCCGGCTACTTGGACGCACTGCACCGCAGCCGTGTGGTAGATCCCAATAACACGGTAGGCGAGCCCAGACCTCGCCACTCGGAACCCCAAGACCCTCACGGCAAGATGGTTTCAGTGCTGGATGCCAGCATACGTGTGGATGGCCAAGTGGTAGGCGTGCTGTGCCTTGAGCAAAGTACAGAACGAACCTGGCAATCGGATGAAATTGCCTTTGCAGGCGAGTTGGCAGACCAGTTTGCTCAAGTGATCACCAACCACAACCGCCGTACTGCGGCCAGTGCGCTCCATCTGTTCCAACGCGCGGTGGAGCAGAGCGCCAATGCCTTCCTGCTGGTCAATTGCGACGGCGTGGTGGAGTACGTGAACCCAAGCTTTGCGGCTATTACCCAGTACACCTCTGATGAGGTGCATGGCCATCGCTTGTCCGAACTGCCTGCGCTGGAAAACCTGAACGAACTGTTGTTCGACGCACCCTCCAGCCTGGCCAAAAGCAACAGCTGGCAGGGCGAGTTCAAAAGCCGTCGCAAGAACCTTGAACCCTATTGGGGGCAGTTGTCGATCTCCAAGGTATTCAACGATCAGCGGCAACTGACTCACTATATTGGTATCTACGAAGACATAACCCAGTCCAAACTGGCGCAACAGCGTATCGAGCGCCTAGCCTATACCGACAACCTGACCAACTTGGGTAACCGGCCATCATTCATTCGCAGCCTGGATGAACGCTTCACCTCGGACGTGGAAACTCCCGTAGCGCTCATGCTTGTGGACATCGACAACTTCAAGCGGATCAACGACAGCCTGGGTCATCAGACCGGCGACAAGCTGTTGATCAGCCTGGCTCGACGGTTGCGCAACAGCCTTGACCCTTCTGCAACCCTGGCACGGTTTGCCAGTAACGAATTTGCAGTATTGCTGGACAATACCGACCCCGAAGCCGGGCAGCAGTTGGCACTGCAGGTACTGAAAACGCTCGACAAGCCCATGTTCGTGGACAATCAGCTTATCAATGTGACGGCCTCGGTAGGCCTGGCCTGCTCACCCTTGCACGGGCGCGACCCACAAACGCTCATGAAAAACGCAGGGCTTGCCTTGCACAAGGCCAAGGCCAATGGCAAACATCAGGTGCAAGTGTTTACCGAGGCCCTGAATGCCGAGGCCAGCTACAAGCTGTTTGTGGAGAACAACCTGCGACGCGCGCTGACCCAGAATGAACTGGAAGTGTTCTACCAGCCCAAGCTGTGCTTACGGTCCGGTCGTTTGTTGGGCATGGAAGCCTTGCTACGCTGGAATCATCCTGAAAAGGGCATGATTCGCCCAGACCAGTTCATCAGTGTTGCCGAAGAAACGGGCTTGATCATTCCCATTGGAAAATGGGTGGTTCGCCAGGCCTGCCGCATGAGCAAACACCTGACGGCAGCGGGGTATGGCCCATTGCATGTGGCAATCAACCTGTCTCCCAAGCAGTTCTCAGACCCGGACCTGGTCGCTTCCATCAGCCAGATCCTCACGGAAGAGCAACTGTCGCCCAGCCTGCTTGAGCTGGAATTAACCGAAGGGCTTTTGCTGGAAGCTACGGAGGACACCCGCTTGCTGCTAGGGCAGCTCAAAGGCCTGGGCCTCTCGTTAGCCATGGATGATTTCGGTACCGGCTACTCCTCCTTGAGCTATTTGAAGAAATTCCCGATCGACATCATCAAGATCGATCGCAGCTTCATTAATGATATCCCCACCAGCCAGGATGATATGGAAATCACGTCTGCCGTGATCGCCATGGCCCACAACCTGAAGCTAAAAGTGGTTGCCGAAGGTATCGAAACCGCTGAGCAGCTCAACTTTCTTCGGCGCCATCGCTGCGACGTAGGCCAGGGCTACCTGTTCGACCGGCCGATTCCCTCTGCTCGATTGGTAGAGGCGCTCAAGCGCTACCCCCGTGGCCCAGCAGCCTGACAGCCCTGCTTGCCTGAGGCAAACTGAGGGTCTGCCATCAAACCATTGCGGAGAAGCCCATGGTCCTGCGCTCTCAGATTCTCGTACACAAGAACGACCTTCCTACCGCACAACAGGCCTTGCCGGGCCGCGAAACAGCTATGACAGTGCCACCTGAGCATTTCGTGAACGGCCATACGCTTCAGCCCCCCTTCCCTGCGGGGCTGGCCACTGCCTATTTTGGCCTGGGCTGCTTTTGGGGAGCAGAACGGCGCCTGTGGCAGCAGCCGGGCGTCTATACCACTGCCGCAGGTTACGCAGGGGGTTTCACCCCGAACCCCACGTATGAAGAAGTCTGTTCAGGCCTGACAGGCCATAGCGAAGTGGTAATGGTGGTCTTTGACCCCAAGGCTACCCGCTACGAAGACCTGCTGAAGGTATTTTGGGAGTCCCATGACCCTACCCAAGGCATGCGCCAGGGCAACGATAAAGGCACCCAGTATCGCTCGGTGATCTATACCACCAGCGAAGCGCAATTGCAGGCAGCTCTCGACAGTAAGGCGGTATTCGAAGCTGAGCTGCTCAAGGCTGGGCTAGCGACCATTACGACTGACATTCAGCAAGCGCCTGCTTTCTACTACGCCGAGGCCTATCACCAGCAGTACCTGGCCAAAAACCCCCAAGGTTATTGTGGCATCGGCGGCACGGGGGTGTGCCTGCCGGGTTAACGCGGTTATTCAGGGATCGGCCAGTCCACTCGCCAACTTCCACCGCTTTGCCCAAGCAACTGGGCCAGCCACGGCAAAAGGGTGTTCAGCTCTTCTTCCAGTCCCCAGGGCGGGTTAGCGATGGCCAGGCCTGAGCCATTGAGCCGGGTATCCGTGTCTGCCGGGTGCACAAACAATTCAGCCTTCAACAACTTGGGGGCGCCTGTGCTGGTCAGCTCCTGATAGAACCGCCGCATGCCACGCTCGTCCTTGATCGGATACCACACTACCACCACCGTCTGGCGCATCCGGGCAATCGCTTCTTTAATAGCCAACGCGCAGCGCTTCAATTCATCCGGCTGCTCAAAAGGCGGGTCTATCAACATGATCGCGCGCTTTTGCGGCGTAGGGAGCAAAGCCCTAGGCACGTGCCAGCCCTCGCCCCGATGAACAGCCACGCGGGGGTCGCGCTTCATGTTGTCCTTCAGCGCCAAGCCGTCATCGGGGTGCTTTTCATTGAACTGCAGGCTGTCCTGCTGGCGGGCCAGCCGGCGTGCCAGCTCAGGGGAGCCGGGGTAATAACGCAACTCACCTTCCGGGTTCAGCTTGCGCACAATGCGAAGGTAGTCGGCGGCCAGCTCTGGCGGGGCTTCCGCCTGCCAAAGCCGTGCGATGCCTTCAAGGTACTCCCCTGTCCGGCTCGCCTGGTCGCCTTGCAGGTCGTAGAGGCCGACGCCCGCGTGAGTGTCCAGGTAGGCCAGCGGTTGCTCTTTACGCGTCATCAGCGCAAAAAGCCGGCTCAGTACCAGGTGCTTGAAAACGTCGGCGTGGTTGCCGGCATGAAAGGCGTGACGGTAGTTCATGGATACTCCTGCAGGGTGCCGGAGTTTACCGCGCCCTGGCCCCTCAGCCAAAGGCCAAGGAGCCAGGTGGCGTTCAGTTGCGCTGGGCGCGCCAGGCCTGATCGGCTGCCGCAAAGCGCTGCTTCACGGTTTCGCTGGTGTGGGTCAACCGGCTTACCAGCGCAATGGCCGCACAAGCCAGGATAAAGCCGGGAATGATTTCGTACACTTGGGCCATGAACGCATAGGCTTCACGTGCGCCCAGCATCTTCCACGCCACCACAGTTGTGGCACCGGTCACGATACCTGCCAGTGCGCCGTAACGGGTCATGCCTTTCCACAGTACCGAGATGATCACGACGGGCCCGAATGCCGCACCAAAGCCGGCCCAGGCGTAACTTACCAGGCTCAGCACTCGGCTGTCCGGGTCTGCAGCCAGTGCAATGGCGACTAACGCCACCAGCAATACCATTGCACGGCCTACCCAGACCAGCTCACGCTGCGATGCAGATTTACGCAGGAAATGACGGTAGAAATCTTCCGTCAGTGCACTGGAGCACACCAGCAGCTGGCAGCTCAGGGTGCTCATGACGGCGGCAAGAATGGCCGAGAGCAATACGCCAGCTACCCATGGATTGAACAGAATGCGGGTGATTTCGATAAAGATCCGCTCTGGGTTGGCTGTCACAGCGCCGGCCATCTCGGGGTTGGCCTGGAAGTACCCGATGCCGAAAAACCCTACTGCGCAGGTGCCGCCCAAACACAGGATCATCCAGGCCATGGAAATACGGCGTGCTTTGGTAATGGATTTCACAGAATCGGCCGCCATGAACCGCGCCAGGATATGAGGCTGCCCAAAATAGCCCAGCCCCCAGGCCAGCAGAGACATAATGCCTAGCCAAGTGGTACCTCGCAGGATGTCAAAGCTGGCCGGGTTTACCGCGTCGATGTGCATGAACGTAATGTCCACGCCTCCCGTTGCGAGCAATACAACGATTGGCGTAAGGATCAATGCAAACAGCATCAGGGAAGCTTGCACGGTGTCGGTCCAACTGACAGCTAGAAAACCGCCGATGAAGGTATACGCAATGGTGGCGCCTGCGCCTACCCATAAGGCCGTTTCATAGGGCAGCCCGAACGTGCTTTCGAACAGGCGAGCACCGGCCACGATGCCTGAAGCGCAGTAAATGGTGAAAAAGACCAGAATCACAAGCGCAGAGATGACGCGCAGCAGGCCACTGTGGTCATTGAACCGAGCGGCAAAGTAATCGGGCAACGTGAGCGCATCGCCGCTGTATTCCGTATGAATACGCAAGCGGCCTGCCACCAGGCGCCAGTTCAGGTAGGCGCCTATCACCAGGCCCAAGGCAATCCACCCTTCTGATAGCCCGCTGACGTAAATCGCACCCGGTAGGCCCATCAGTAGCCACCCGCTCATGTCTGAAGCGCCAGCGGACAAGGCAGTGACTACCCCGCCAAGCCGCCGCCCACCGAGGATGTAATCGGAAAGGTTGCGCGTAGCGCGCCAGGCCAGCAGGCCGATCAGCAGCATGACACTGATATAAACAAGGAAAGAAATAAGGGTGGGGTTACTCAAACTCATTCGGCGGGTCTCATGTCCTTGTTATTGGAGGTGCACCAGGGTTGCACCGAGAAGGCGCATCCTAGGGAGTGGTTCGCCGGTGTTACAAGGCAGGAAAGGTAGTTTAGGAATTGTCCTACGTGAAAAATGGAAAAATACGCTGTGGATACGAGTTAAATTAGTGAAAACGCACAAAAATAGTGCGCGTTCGGCTTTTTTCGTACCACGCTACCGCCTAAGAAATAGTTCAATATTTAGGGTTGCACCGGGTTGCACCCGCTCATATGCAGGGATAGTCTTGCCCAACGCACAAGCCACGCGACAGTGGCAACCCGATGAGGACAATTAAAATGGCGACGACCACCCTTGGGGTCAAACTTGACGACCCGACTCGCGAACGTTTGAAGACCGCAGCACAGTCCATTGATCGCACGCCGCATTGGCTGATCAAGCAAGCGATCTTCAATTACCTTGAAAAGCTCGAGGGTGGAGCGTCTCTGACCGAAATCAACGGGGCCGCCGCCAATGCAGGCGATGACGCGGGTGAGGTCCAACCCGACCCGGCGCACCAGCCGTTCCTGGAATTCGCCGAAAGCATTCACCCTCAATCAGTACTGCGGGCGGCCATTACAGGTGCCTACCGCCGCCCCGAGCAGGAGGTGGTGCCCATGCTGTTGGAGCAGGCCCGTTTGCCTGCTCCCATGGCGGGCGCTGCCAATAAGCTGGCTGCCACCATTGCAGAAAAGCTTCGCAACCAGAAAAACGCCACTGGCCGTGCAGGCCTGGTGCAGGGCTTGTTGCAGGAGTTCTCGCTGTCATCCCAGGAAGGTGTAGCGCTGATGTGCCTGGCCGAGGCGCTGCTGCGCATCCCGGACAAAGGCACCCGCGACGCACTGATTCGCGACAAGATCAGCAACGGCAACTGGCAGCCGCACCTGGGTAACAGCAAGTCCCTGTTCGTGAACGCAGCGACCTGGGGGTTGCTGCTTACTGGCAAACTGGTGTCTACCCATAACGAAGCGGGGCTCACCTCCTCCCTCAGCCGTATCATCGGCAAGCGTGGCGAGCCCATGATCCGCAAGGGCGTGGACATGGCCATGCGCTTGATGGGCGAGCAGTTCGTCACCGGCGAAACCATTGGCGAAGCCTTGGCCAACGCCAGCAGGTTTGAAAACAAAGGCTTCCGCTACTCCTACGACATGCTGGGTGAAGCTGCGCTGACTGAGCACGACGCCCAGAAATACCTGGCCTCCTACGAGCAGGCCATTCACTCCATCGGCAAAGCTTCTCATGGGCGCGGCATCTACGAAGGCCCAGGCATTTCCATCAAGCTGTCCGCCCTTCACCCCCGGTACAGCCGTGCTCAGTACGAACGCGTGATGGAAGAGCTGTACCCACGCTTGCTGTCCCTCACCCTGCTGGCCAAGCAATACGATATCGGCCTGAATATCGATGCCGAAGAAGCCGACCGCCTGGAGCTGTCTCTGGACCTCCTGGAGCGCCTGTGTTTCGAGCCACAACTGGCCGGTTGGAACGGTATTGGCTTCGTGATCCAGGCCTACCAGAAGCGCTGCCCGTACGTGATCGACTATGTGATCGACCTGGCCCGCCGCAGCCGCCATCGCTTGATGATCCGCCTGGTAAAAGGCGCCTATTGGGACAGCGAAATCAAGCGGGCCCAGGTCGAAGGCCTGGAAGGCTATCCGGTGTATACCCGCAAGGTGTACACCGATGTGTCCTACATCGCCTGCGCTCGCAAGCTGCTGTCGGTCCCCGAAGCGATCTATCCGCAATTCGCGACCCACAACGCCCATACCCTGTCGGCCATCTACCAGCTTGCTGGCCAGAACTACTACCCTGGCCAGTACGAATTCCAATGCCTGCATGGCATGGGCGAGCCGTTGTACGAACAAGTCGTGGGTAAGGTAGCCGATGGCAAACTGAACCGCCCGTGCCGGGTCTATGCACCGGTTGGCACCCATGAAACGCTGTTGGCCTACTTGGTACGCCGGCTGCTGGAAAACGGCGCAAACACTTCTTTCGTCAACCGTATTGCCGACCACACCATTTCCATTCAGGAACTGGTGGCCGACCCTGTGGCAATCATCGAACAAATGGGTACTCAGGAAGGTGCGCTCGGCTTGCCACACCCGCG
Source organism: Pseudomonas sp. AB39(2026) (assembly GCF_059831485.1). NCBI lineage: Bacteria > Pseudomonadati > Pseudomonadota > Gammaproteobacteria > Pseudomonadales > Pseudomonadaceae > Pseudomonas > Pseudomonas sp. AB39(2026). Next base: position 3,538,988 of record NZ_CP195212.1, on the reverse strand, counting down.
TATTCCCCTGCCGCGTGACCTGTACGGCAGCGAGCGCAGCAACTCGGCAGGTATCGACCTGGCCAACGAACATCGCCTGGCGTCCTTGAGCAGTGCATTGCTGGCTACAGCCCATAACAGCTGGCACGCCGGCCCGATGCTGGGCTGCGAAAGCTCCCAGGCACCGGCTCAGCCTGTACTCAACCCGTCCGACCACCGTGACCTGGTAGGCCACGTGCAGGAAGCCGATGTTGCCGACGTGAATGCCGCGCTCCAATGCGCGTTGATCAATGGCCCAATCTGGCAAGCCACGCCACCTGCCGAGCGCGCTGCGATTCTGGAACGTGCTGCAGACCAGATGGAAGCGCAGATTCAACCACTGATGGGCCTGCTGGTACGCGAGGCGGGCAAAACCTTTGCCAACGCCATAGCCGAAGTGCGTGAAGCGGTGGATTTCCTACGCTACTACGCCGTACAGGCACGCCACGACTTCAATAATGATGACCACCGCCCACTTGGCCCGGTGGTTTGCATCAGCCCATGGAACTTCCCCCTGGCCATCTTCACTGGCCAAGTGGCTGCTGCACTGGCAGCAGGCAACCCCGTCCTGGCCAAACCTGCCGAGCAGACGCCGCTGGTAGCGGCACAGGCGGTACGTATCCTGCTGGAAGCTGGCATCCCCGAAGGCGTGCTGCAACTGCTGCCAGGTCGCGGGGAAACCGTGGGTGCGGGCCTGGTTGGGGACGAACGTGTCAAAGGCGTGATGTTCACCGGCTCTACCGAGGTGGCCCGGTTGCTTCAACGTAACATCGCAGGCCGCCTGGATGCCCAGGGCCGTCCGATTCCGCTGATTGCCGAAACCGGTGGCCAGAACGCGATGATCGTAGACTCGTCCGCGCTCACCGAACAGGTTGTGATCGACGTGGTGTCGTCGGCGTTCGACAGTGCTGGCCAGCGCTGCTCGGCCCTTCGCGTGCTGTGTTTGCAGGAAGACAGTGCCGACCGGGTGATCGAAATGCTCAAGGGCGCGATGGCTCAGGCCCACCTGGGTAACCCCGAACGCCTGGCCGTGGACATCGGCCCGGTGATCGATGCCGAAGCCAAGGCCGGGATCGAGGCGCACATTCAAGCCATGCGCGAAAAAGGCCGCACCGTTTACCAGATGGCTGTCACCGACACCGCCGAGTGCCGTCGAGGGACGTTCGTGATGCCAACCTTGATCGAGCTGGAAAGCTTTGATGAACTCAAGCGCGAGATTTTCGGCCCGGTCCTGCACGTGGTGCGTTACCAGCGCAAAAACCTTGACGCCCTGCTCGCCCAAATCAACGCCTCTGGCTATGGCCTGACCTTGGGTGTGCATACCCGTATCGATGAAACCATCGCCAGGGTTACCGAAACCGTCAACGCTGGCAACATGTACATCAACCGCAACGTAGTGGGCGCCGTGGTGGGTGTGCAGCCCTTTGGCGGCGAGGGCTTGTCCGGCACTGGCCCGAAAGCCGGTGGCCCGCTGTACCTGTATCGCCTGCTATCCACCCGTCCAAGCGATGCCGTAAACCGTACCTTCGAGCGTGGCGACACCAGCGCACCGGATAGCCGGGTTCGCGAGGCGTTGCTCAAGCCGCTGCATGCCTTGCAGGCCTGGGCACAAGGTAGTCAACAGGCAACACTGGCTGACGTATGCGGCCAGTATGCGGCCCAGTCTCAAAGCGGCGTATCGCGCCTGTTGCCTGGCCCGACCGGCGAGCGCAACACCTACATGGTGCTCCCTCGTGAACACGTGCTGTGCCTGGCAGACAACGAAGCTGACCTGCTATGCCAAGTGGCGGCGACGCTGGCCGTTGGTAGCCGCGCCGTGCTGGTGGAAGGCGAGCCTGCCCGTTCAGTGTTCGGCAAGCTGCCTAAAGACGTACAAGCGCGTGTGCAGGTAATCGCTGACTGGAAGCGGGACGAGGCAGTATTTGACGCTGTCATCCACCACGGTGATTCCGACCAACTGCGTCAAGTCTGCGAGATCATCGCCAACCGTGGGGGTGCCATCGTAGGTGTACAGGGCTTGTCGCAGGGTGAAACCGCCATTGCCTTGGAGCGCTTGGTCATCGAGCGCTCTGTCAGCGTGAACACGGCGGCAGCCGGCGGCAATGCCAGCTTGATGACCATCGGTTGATGTCAATGGCCCCAGGTGCAATGCCTGGGGCCAGTGGCTCATACCGGGCAGGGAATATCTACCACCATCATCAGCTGCGCATCCCGGTTAATAGTGCTTCCTTGAACTGCATGGAGCGCTCACGATGCACGCCAACCTATTCCTATCGCCCCCTCCCTCAACCCCTTTGGATGAAGCCCATGCCGTGGCCCAACGTGTGCGCGCCTACATGGACGCCTGGCCCGATTTGCATACGCTGGCTCGGCAAGTGGCGGCGCAATGCCTTTTAAAACACACGGGTGTGCAATGGAACCCAGACAAGGTCTGGTGGCACCGCTTCGAAACCAGCCACACCCGCCACGGGCCGTTCACGGGCTGGGCACATAACGGACCTCCGGTCGAATCCCTCACCTTTACTGAGTTGGTAGTGAGGCGTTTCGACGAAGCCGCTCAGCACGCCCCTGACAACCTGGACCTTTACAGCGGCTTTTATCAGCAAGGGCCGGGCGCTACAGAATACAACGAACGCAACGAGGTCCCATTGCTGCCCAGTGCCGTGATGGAAGACTTCTGGGCGCTGGATTTCGCTGACCATGTCCGCCAACGCACCGAGCGATTCTGGGAAACCCACGGTAACGATTTCAGGTTACTGACCAAAGTGCGCTTGCTAGGCGCCGCTCGCCAGGCTTTGACAGAAGGGCTGCTATTGCCTCAAGACCTTAGCGCGCTCGAACACTACGCTGGAGTGGCTCCTCACCAACCGTTGACCCTGGCCGGCCTGAGTCAGCCTGGGGATGTTTCTGCAGTGCACGTACAGGGTTATACAGGCGAGGCCGACGCACCTCTGTTCACGCTTCGCACGCCTGACGGGCGCGTGATGCTCTATACCCCCACCGCCACCCCGATCATTCGCGGCTTTCAGAGCATGCCTGCCCTACACCGAGCAGTGGCTGCACACCTGGCCTCGCCTGAGGCTGAAGCCTGGGTGGCGCAGCTGTATAACGCAGAGCGCCGCCATCAGGCCTTGGAACGCTTGCGGGTACATATCGGCACACCTGCAAACCCCCATTGGCCCTTTGGCAACGGCGAGGCGTATCCGCATAGCCTGTTCACCCTTCTGGAAACGCTAGCGCGAAATGACCTGCATACCCATCAGAACGCATTGATCAGCAACCATGCGCTACGCAAGGCACTGTGGCGCGGCTACCTGGGGGCTTTTCTACAGGTGTTTACGCCTTTTGCCTTGGTAGCTTGGCCGTTAAGCCTGGGCGTGCTTATTGCCGGTGCCAGCCGACTAGGGCTGGATATCGACGCAGCGCTGAATACCAGTTCGCCAGAACGGCGAAAGCAAGCGGTGGTTAGCGGTGTATTCGACGCCATTGCTACCTTGTTCTCGCTGGCTGACCTCGGGCTTGGTGTAAGAGGATTGCGATTCGATCCTCCACCTCATGAACGTTTGGTTTCTCTGGATACCTGGCAACCAGCAGCGCTGGCAGAAAGCGAACTGAGCGAGCTTCAAACCCAGAACCCACCTAGCTTGCCCGCCCCATCGGCCCTTGGCAATGTCATGGAAGGCGTCAGCCTCACACCTCGTGGGCAAACCTGGATCACCTTAGGTGGGCGAGCCTACAGGGTACGTTATAGCGGGCAGTTGCATACCTGGCTTGTGGTCCGGCCAACGGCTCCTTTTGCCTTCGCCCCTTTGCGGCCCGTTCGCTTGGGCGAGCAAGGTCAATGGGAATGGCTGGACGCTCCGGGCCTGGAAGGCGGCACCCCTCCAGTGGAAACGCCTTTTTGGGACGTATACCTTGGTGATACCCCACTCGAAAGTGCGCAGGTGGCGACACTTGCCATTGCTCGGCAAAGAGAGGTGCTGGCCAAAGCAGCATTACCTGAACTTCCACCTGGGGAAGCCTTTTTAGTCGACGAGCATGGTTACGGGTATATCAAGGTCAATGATGAGCGCTTCTATACCTGGCGGCAGAATGGGCAGTATGTGAACGACTTGGTGCGTATCTATACGAGCGAGTCCCACTTTCCCAATCACCTGTTCCGCTTTGGTGTCAGTCATGCCTTTGAAGCCGGGGACGGCGACTTACCGGCCTACCTCGAAACGCTATTCAACGCATTGGAGCGCCTGCCTAAAAGCAATGCCGCGCCTCTATGGCGGGGTGGAAATGCCGGGCGGAACACGTCAGGGGCCTGGTTACGCAGTGGCACTGTCACGGCAGGTGACGTATTGGTAACTACGGACATTACGTCCTTCACCGAAAACCCTTACGCGCTCAAGAGTTTCGTGGCGCCCAAGCACGTAGTGGGCCCGGAAGACGTTATTCATCAATTTGATGAAAGCTCAGTGATCTACCAGCTGCCTGCTGGTGATTACCAGAGCGGCACACCGATAGGCCCGTTGTCCATGGTCGATCAGGAGGCAGAAACTGTCTTTACGCCAGGGCGATGCTTCCTGATCGAATCCATCAAGGAAGTTCATACACAACGATACCGGTTCATGCTGGTAAAGCTGCGTGAGACCGATAAAGCAGATGGCCGTCGCGTGTTCGACCTGCGTACAGGCACGCCCTTTGATCGAGCGGCTTGGGCGGCTCAAGTAAAACACCCAGGTTTGACAGAGCGACTGTTTCCCGCCACGCAATGGGGCCTTTGATAGCGTCTTGGGCCACAGCGCTGAAACGGCGCAGCATCGATTGGGTGAAGCGTAGGGAGCTGATGGCTGGCCCACTGTACTCCCCATAGTCACCGGCGGTATATATCGCGATCCTGGCTTGCAACTTTGACAGACAAGGCAATACACAGGTTAGAATCCCTTGGCACGATCCATGCTTTTCTAATTTGGAGTATTGCCTTTTGACCGCTACCGCCATCAACAGCCTGTTCCTTATCGGGGCGCTGCTGGTAGGTGCCAGTATCCTGGTTAGCTCACTGTCTTCGCGCCTGGGCATTCCGATCCTGGTCATCATCCTGGGAGTCGGCATGGCCGCCGGCGTCGACGGCGCAGGCATCGTTTTCGATAACTTCCCCCAGGCTTACCTGGTGGGGAACCTGGCCCTGGCCGTAATCCTGCTGGACGGCGGGCTGCGCACCCGGGTGGCCAGCTTCCGCGTAGCCTTATGGCCGGCCCTGTCACTTGCCACCGTAGGCGTGATGATCACTACTGGCCTTACGGGCATGCTGGCTGCCTGGCTATTTGGGCTGAGCATCACCCAAGGCCTGCTGATCGGGGCCATCGTCGGCAGCACTGATGCAGCAGCTGTCTTTTCGCTGCTAGGCGGCAAAGGCCTGAACGAGCGGGTTACGGCTACGCTTGAGATCGAATCGGGCAGTAACGACCCCATGGCCGTATTCCTGACGGTCACACTGATCGACATGCTTGCCACTCACCAAACCGGCCTGCACTGGAGCCTGCTGGTTCACCTGCTGCGCGAGTTCGGCATTGGTGCGATCATGGGCCTGGCCGGTGGCTGGGTGCTGCTGCAGTTGGTAAACCGCATCAACCTCGCCCAGGCGCTGTATCCGATTCTGGTTATCGCTGGCGGGCTGGTCGTGTTTGCACTCACCAACGCCCTGCATGGCAGTGGCTTCCTGGCGGTGTACCTGTGTGGCCTGGTGCTGGGCAACCGGCCCATCCGTAGCCGCCATAGCATTCTGCACATGCTCGATGGCATGGCCTGGCTCGCACAGATCGGTATGTTCCTGGTCCTAGGGCTACTGGTAACCCCTCACGACCTCTTGCCTATTGCCCTGCCAGCACTGGGCCTGGCGCTGTGGATGATCCTTGTGGCAAGGCCACTGTCGGTATTTGTGGGCCTGCTGCCGTTCAAAGCGTTCCATGGCAAGGAAAAAGGCTTTATCAGCTGGGTAGGCTTGCGCGGGGCAGTGCCGATCATTCTGGCCGTGTTCCCGCTCATGGCCGGGCTCCCCCAGGCCCAGCTGTATTTCAACCTGGCCTTCTTCATTGTGCTGATATCGCTGCTGCTTCAAGGCACCAGCCTGCCCTGGATGGCCAAGTGGCTGAAAGTCACCGTGCCGCCAGACCCAGCACCCATTTCCCGCTCAGCGCTGGAAGTGCACCACACCAGCGAGTGGGAGCTGTTCGTGTATCGTCTAGGCGCGGAAAAATGGTGCATCGGCGCGGCACTGCGCGAGCTGAAGATGCCTCAGGGCACACGTATTGCTGCGTTGTTCCGCAATGAGCAACTGCTTCACCCTTCCGGTAGTACCGTGCTGGAAGTGGGGGACATTCTGTGCGTCATCGGCCATGAGCACGACCTTCCTGCCTTGGGCAAGCTGTTCAGCCAGGCGCCACAGCGTGGCCTGGATCTACGCTTCTTCGGCGATTTCGTTCTCGAAGGCGATGCAGAGCTGGGCGCCGTAGCGGCCCTGTATGGCCTGAAGCTTGAGGGCGAGGACCCGCAGACCTCTCTGGGGCGATTTATCAACAGCCGCGTGGGTGGTGCACCGGTCGTCGGGGACCAAGTGGAATGGAACAGCACCCTCTGGACCGTAGCCGCCATGGACGCCAACCGTATTGCCAAGGTAGGCGTACGCTTCCCGGAAGGCAGCAAGCCCGGCCCAGGGCTGTTTCTGTAGCGTGAAACAAAAGCTAGGTGGGGTTTGTGCACATAGCACTGCCACAACCCCGCCATAGCCCGTAAAATACTGCGCTCAGCCCTCTGCCCCTGCCTTGAACATGCCTATTTTGCGCGCCCTGTTGTGCACTGCCCTGCTTGGGTTGTTCACATGCGCCGCCTTCGCCGCGGACGCCCCTACCACAGAATCGGTCCAGCAAAGCCTGGACCACATCGCTGACCGAAAGCTGCCAGATGCAGACCAGAAAGCTTTGGAGCAGGTACTCGAACAGACGCTCACCTTTCTGTCGACCAAGGCGGACCGTGAAAAGCAGCTGACCAGCGTCAAGCAGCAGATCACCGATGCACCTCGCCAGACCAGCGAAAACCAGCACGACCTGGACAGGCTCAAGGCTTCCAAAGTGCTGCCTGTCACACAGCGCTATGCCACCGCTACCGTGCCGCAACTGGAGCAGCTGCTTACAGACCGCAGCGCCCAGCAGACCGAGTTGCAAAAGGCACTGGGCGAGGCCAATACCCTGGCCATTACGGCACAGACCCGGCCGGAACGCGCCCAAACCGAGATTGCCGATGCGCAGACGCGTATCCAGCAGACCAACCTTGTGCTCAAAAGCGGCAAGGACAGCGGCAAGCTCCTCAGCAGTGACCTGCGCAACCAGTACCTGGCCGAGCAAGCCGCGCTCAATGCGCTCATCGCCCTGCGCCGCCAGGAGCTGGCAGGTAACAGCCTCCTGCAGGATCTGGGCAATAGCCAGCACGACTTGCTGATCGAGAAAATCGGCCGCCTGGCTCAAGAATCCCAGGACCTGCAATCGCTGATCAACCAGAAGCGGCTCGCACAATCCCAGGAAACAGTCACTCAACAGTCGCTTGAAGCACAAAAGGCTGGCAACAGCAGCGTGCTGGCTACCGAAAGTGCCACTAACGTGAAACTGTCGGACTACCTGTTGCGCAGCACGGACGAACTGAACGAGCTCACCCAGCGCAACCTTCACACCAAGCAGCAACTGGACACGCTGGGCCAGGCCGACCAGGCCTTGGATGAGCAAATCAGCGTGCTCAAAGGGAGCCTGCTGCTTTCCAAGATCCTCTACACCCAGAAGCAGGCCCTGCCAACGCTGAAAGTGGATCGGAACCTGGCAGACAAAATCGCCGATATCCGCTTGTACCAGTTCGAAATCAACCAGCAGCGCGAAGCGTTGAACAATCCTACGGCCTATGTGGACACATTGATTGCCAGCCAGCCAGCCGAAACGGTCACCCCTGCGCTGCGCAAATCCTTGCTGGACATAGCCGTAACCCGGGCGGACCTGCTGGAGCGGCTGAACCGTGAGCTGAGCGCCCTGCTCAACGAATCCATTACCTTGCAGCTCAACCAGAAGCAATTGCTGGACATGGCCCAGGGCTTGCGCGCCACCCTTGACGAGCAGATGTTCTGGATACCCAGCAACAAGCCATTGGACCTTGAATGGTTCAGCAACCTGCCTCGGCGCCTGGCCAAGCAGGTGACCACGCTGCCGTGGGCCTCCAGCGTCCATGAGCTGAGCGACGGCCTTGCGCAACGGCCCCTGTTGTTCCTGCCCCTGCTGCTGGCCATCGGGGCGTTGCTGTGGCGGCGCAAGTACCTGTACGGCAAACTCAACCAGGTTCACCGCAATGTCGGGCACTTCCGCAGAGACAGCCAGTGGAATACACCGCTGGCCATCCTGGTCAACGTGTTGCTGGCCATGCCTGTTGCCCTGGCATTGGCAGTGTGCGGCATTGCCCTGCAAATTGACGCTCGGGGGCAGAACCTGAGCCTGGGTTCGGCCCTGCTGCAAATGGCCAAGGCCTGGCTGATGTTCTACACGGCGTACCGGATACTGGCCCCGCGTGGGGTGGCCGAGCTTCATTTCCGCTGGGAAAAGGCACAGGTGGCCTTTCTTCAAGGCTGGGTGAGGCGCCTAGGCATCGTGGTGATAGCCCTGGTCGCCGTAGTGGCTGTGGCTGAGCTGCAGCCGTCAGGGCTGGCTGAAGACACACTGGGTATTCTGGTGGTACTCACCTGCTTCGCCCTGATGGCCTGGTTGCTTAGCCGCTTGCTGCTGGCAAGCCCTACCCATCAGAACGCGTCACTGTTCCGCAAACTGATCGCCCTGCTGTTTACACTGCTGCCAGTAGGCTTGTTCCTCGGTGTGTGCTTCGGCTACTACTACACCGCCTTGAAGCTCACCGACCGATTGATTGCCACGCTCTACCTGATGATGCTTTGGTTGGTGATCGAGGCCGCCTTTGTGCGGGGCCTGAGCGTAGCCGCGCGCCGGTTGGCCTACAACCGAGCCTTGGCCAAGCGCCAGGCCACACGGGACATCGGGGGCGACCCGGAGACCCTGATCGAAGAGCCTACGCTGGACATCGAGCAGGTAAACCAGCAGTCACTGCGCCTGATTCGCCTCCTGCTGCTGGGCACGTTCCTGGGCGCGCTGTACTGGGTATGGTCGGACCTGATCAGCGTGTTCGCTTACCTGGACAACATCACCCTATACGAATACACCAGCGGCACCGGTGCCAACATGAGCATGGTGCCCATCAGCCTAGGGGACCTGCTGGGTGCGCTGGTAATCATCTGTATCACGTTCGTGCTGGCAGGCAACCTGCCGGGCCTGCTGGAGGTATTCGTACTGTCCAAGCTGAACCTGGCCCAGGGCAGTGCCTATGCCACCACTACGCTGATGTCCTACACCATTGCGGGGGTGGGTTTTGTCACCACGCTCTCCACGTTGGGGGTAAGCTGGGACAAGCTGCAGTGGCTGGTAGCCGCGCTGTCCGTGGGCCTTGGTTTCGGCATGCAGGAAATCTTTGCCAACTTCATTTCCGGCATCATGATCCTGTTCGAGCGCCCGGTTCGCATTGGCGACACCATCACCATCGGTGCCCTTTCCGGGACGGTCAGCAAAATCCGCATTCGCGCCACTACCATTACGGACTTTGACCGCAAGGACATCATTGTCCCTAACAAGACCTTCATCACCGGGCAACTGATCAACTGGTCGCTGACCGACACCATTACCCGGGTCACCCTGAAAATTGGTGTGGACTACGGCTCGGACCTGGAGGTGGTGCGCAAGCTGCTGCTACAGGCCGCCGACGAAAACCCGCGCGTATTGAAGGAGCCGGCACCTATCGTATACTTCCTGGCCTTTGGCGAGAGCAGCCTGGACCATGAACTGCGCATGCATGTGCGGGACCTGGGTGACCGTAACCCTGTGCTCGACGAGATCAACCGGCTGATCAACACCGAATTCAAAAAACATGGCGTGGCCATTTCCTTCCGCCAACTGGAGGTTCACCTCAAAAACCCTCAAGTGCTTGAGGAGCAACTGGTGATGCGCCGTGTCGATCCCGATCAAACTGATCCCGCTTGAGGAGGGTCCACCCCCTATGGACCTTTCCAGGACGTGATAATGAAAACGCTGGACGAACTTGAGTTCGATAACCGTTTTGCGTGTTTGGGCGATGCCTTTTCCGCCCATGTGTTGCCCGAACCCATCGAGAGGCCACGCGTGGTGGTGGCCAGCGAGGCCGCCCTGGCGCTGCTGGACCTGGCACCCTTAGAAGCACAGAACCCACTCTTCGCGCAGGTATTCAGTGGCCACAAACTGTGGGAAGACGCCGAGCCCCGCGCCATGGTGTATTCCGGTCACCAGTTCGGCCACTACAACCCGCAATTGGGTGATGGCCGCGGGTTACTGCTGGGTGAGGTAGTCAACGAGGCGGGCGAACACTGGGACCTGCACCTCAAAGGCGCTGGGCAAACCCCGTGGTCGCGCATGGGCGACGGGCGGGCGGTACTGCGCTCTTCAATCCGCGAGTTCCTGGCCTCCGAGGCCCTTCACGCCTTAGGCATTCCCACCACCCGCGCACTGTGCGTAACAGCCTCGGACACTCCGGTATGGCGCGAGCGCCAGGAACGCGCCGCCATGCTGCTGCGCCTGTCGCCCAGCCATGTGCGCTTCGGCCACTTCGAATACTTCTATTACACCCGCCAGCCTGAGCAGCACAAGCAGCTGGCCGACTATGTGCTGGCCGCCCATTTCCCGGAATGCCAAGCTGCCGAACAGCCCTACCTGGCCATGTTCCGTACGGTAGTAGAACGCAACGCCGAAATGATCGCCAAATGGCAGGCGTATGGTTTCTGCCACGGGGTCATGAACACGGACAACATGTCCATCCTGGGCCTCACATTCGATTTCGGCCCATTTGCGTTTCTCGATGACTTCGACGCTCGCTTCGTCTGCAACCACTCAGATGACCAAGGTCGCTATGCCTACAGCAACCAAGTGCCTATCGCACACTGGAACCTGAGCGCTCTGGCACAGGCGCTTACGCCACTGATCGACGTGGAGGCACTACGCGAAGCGCTGGGGCTGTTCCTGCCACTGTTCCAGGCCAACTACCTGGACCTGATGCGCCGTCGCCTTGGCTTTACCACGGCCGAAGATGAGGACCAAGGCCTGCTGGAACGCTTGCTGCAACTGATGCAGACCGGCGTTGTGGATTACAACCTGTTCTTTCGGCGCCTGGGTGAGCAGGCACCTGAGGCGGCCCTGAACGTGGTACGCGATGACTTCATAGACCTGGCCGTGTTTGACGAGTGGGCCGCGCTGTACCTCGCCCGCCTCGCTCGCCAGCCTTCTGAAAGCTCAGAGGTACGCAGCCAACGGATGAATGCCGTGAACCCGCTGTACGTGTTGCGCAACTACCTGGCGCAGAAAGCCATCGAAGAGGCCGAAGCGGGCGACTATACGGAAGTGCGGCGGTTGCACCAGGTGCTGGCCCACCCATTCGACGCGCAGCCAGGTATGGAAGCCTATGCCATGCGCCCCCCAGACTGGGGCAAGCATTTGGAAATCAGCTGCTCTTCCTAGGTATGCCTTCGCTTGAAGCCGCCATCAATCCTGTATGATCGCGGCATTAGAACCAGGCCTCTTTCTCCATGGCTTCGAGATCGTTCGGCAATACGCTGCGCCGCCTCTGGGCGCGAGACAAGTTCAGCTATAGCGTACGGGTATTCATTGCCCTCACCGGCAGCATGGTGCTGTGCTGGTCGCGCAATGATCTGCATATGCTGATCCCTCTGTTTCTCGGCATCATCGCCAGTGCCCTGGCAGAGACCGACGATAACTGGCAAGGCCGCCTCAACGCCTTGCTGGTCACCCTAGTGTGTTTCAGTATCGCGGCGTTCTCGGTAGAACTGCTTTTCCCCTACCCTCTGTTTTTCGTGGCCTCCATGGCCGTGGCCAGCTTTGCGCTCACCATGCTGGGTGCGTTGGGGGAACGCTACGGCGCCATTGCCTACGCCACCTTGATCTTGTCGGTGTACACCATGATCGGAGTGGACCAGCGCGGCGGTGAACTGGCCAGTTATTGGCACGAGCCTGCACTGCTGGTGGCCGGTGCTGCCTGGTATGGCGTGTTGTCTGTGCTCTGGCAGGCCCTGTTCTCGAACCAACCGGTACAGCAGGGGCTGGCCCGTGTCTTCCGGGAGTTGGGCCTATACCTGAAAATGAAATCGTCACTGTTCGAGCCCATCCGGGGGCTGGACGTTGAGGGCCGACGCCTTGAGCTGGCACGGCAGAACGGGCGCGTGGTCGCCGCCTTGAACACGTCCAAGGAAATCATCTTCAACCGGGTTGGCAGTTCACGCCCAGGCTCGAAGGTGAGCCGCTACCTGAAACTGTATTTCCTGGCCCAGGACATTCACGAACGCGCCAGTTCCACCCATTACCCCTATAACGCCCTGGCTGAGGCCTTCTTCCATAGCGACGTACTGTTCCGCTGTCAGCGCCTGTTACGCCAGCAAGGCAGTGCCTGCGAGCGGTTGTCCGAAACCCTGCAATTGCGCCAGCCGTTCGTATATGACGACACCTTTGCCGAAGCCTTGAGCGACCTTCATGCCTCGCTGGAGCACTTGCGCATTCAAAGCAACCCAGCCTGGAAAGGGCTGCTCAGGTCTCTCAGGGCACTGGCGACAAACCTGGGCACCTTGGACCGGTTGCTCAGTGACGCCAGCAACCCGGATATTCTGGCCGAGGCAACCGATAGCAGCCTGCTGGACCGCTCACCGCGCAACCTGACCGATGTGTGGAAACGCCTTCGCCAAAACCTTACGCCAACGTCTTTGCTGTTCCGTCATGCGCTGCGGCTGCCGCTGGCCCTGACCATTGGCTATGCCATGGTGCACCTGATCCACCCTAGCCAAGGTTACTGGATCATCCTTACTACGCTATTCGTCTGCCAGCCCAGCTACGGCGCGACACGGCGCAAACTGGGGCAGCGGATCATAGGCACTGCCATTGGCCTGACCGTGGGCTGGGCATTGTTCGACCTCTTCCCCAGCCCTCTTATACAGTCGTTCTTTGCTGTCGCGGCAGGGCTCGTGTTCTTCGTCAACCGCACCACGCGGTATACCCTGGCAACAGCGGCCATTACCCTCATGGTGCTGTTCTGCTTCAACCAGACGGGCAATGGGTACGGGCTGTTCCTGCCACGGCTGCTGGACACCCTGCTAGGCAGCCTGATTGCGGGCCTGTTGGTGTTCCTGTTCCTGCCGGACTGGCAAGGCCGCCGGTTAAACAAAGTGCTGGCCAATACACTGAGCTGCAGCAGCGCCTACCTGCGCCAGATATTGCGCCAATACGCCGAGGGCAAGCACGATGACCTTGCCTACCGCCTGGCGCGTCGCAATGCACACAATGCCGATGCAGCGCTTTCTACCACCTTGGCCAATATGCTGCTGGAGCCTGGGCACTTCCGCAAAGAAGCAGACGCCGGGTTCCGCTTCCTTGTGCTATCCCATACCTTGCTCAGCTACCTGTCCGGCCTGGGTGCCCACCGCGGCACAGACCTGCCTGAGCCTGTGCGGGACGAGTTGATCATAGGCGTAGGCGAGCAACTGGCGTCGAGCCTGGACCAGATTGCCACAGGGCTCGCTGAACACAGCCCGGTGGTCGTACACAATGAAGAGGAGCAGGCGCTGGCTGAGCGCCTGGAGCAAATGCCTGAAGAGCTGGATGAAAACCAGCGCCTGGTTCAGGGCCAACTGGCACTGATCGGTCGGCAGCTGGCGCCTTTGCGCACCATGGCTTCGCACCTGGCGCAGCCCAAGTCCACCACCACGCCGGCCCCCGCCTTGTAAAAGCTGTAGCTATGCGTCAGGTGAGATGTTTAACGGAAATTCTGTGGCGTCCGCGGCTATAAGGGGGTGGGCCACCTTGAACCCTTGGATGTATTCGCAACCGTTGTCTACCAGCCAGCGGTATTGCTCGGCGGTTTCTACACCTTCGGCAATCACGGTGATGGAAAACTCGCGGCAAAGCTCAATGATAGCGCGTGCAATAGCGGCATCCCGCGGAGACCCTGGCAGGTTCCCGATCAATTGCCGGTCCAGCTTGAGCGTGTCGATAGGTAGGTCTCGCAGGATCTTCAACGAGCAATGTTCTGCCCCGAAATCATCTAATGCTACGCGTACGCCCAACCCCCGCAGCAAGGACAATTGCCGACGCGTTTCCTCGGGATTGTGCAATAACGAGGGCTCCACGACCTCGATTTCCAACTGGTGGGGCATAAGGTTGTTAGTGGAAATAGCATGCTGCAGGTCAGCTACCAAATTGGGCATGCTGAACTGAGCATTGCTCAGGCTGATGCTCAGGACCAAATCATCCTCGAAGCGCTCTCGCCATTGCCTGCGTTGTGACGCGCCTTCCTGGTAGATCCACGATGTAAGCCGGCTGATCAGGCGTGCTTCTTCGAGCAATGGAATGAACAGCCCAGGCGGCACATCCCCTACACTTGGATGCTGCCAGCGCAACAAGGCTTCAAAGCCTCGCAAGCGGCCATCCGCCAGGCGTACCTGGGGCTGGTACACCAGAGAAAACTCTTTTTGCTCGATGGCCGCCGATACGCTTTCCTCCAACAGCAAGCGCGAGCGGGCGCGCACGTTCAGGTCTTGGTCGTAATACCGATATTGCTGCTTGCCAGCCTGTTTGGCGGCATACATGGCAATGTCTGCTGCGCGCAGCAAATGCTCAAGGCTCACACCGCATTCAGGGTAGGTGGCGATACCGATGCTCACACCCAGGCTTACTTCAAGGCCGTCGACTTGAGTGCAACTGCGCATGCGTTCCAGAATCTTTTCCGCGACTTTGGCAGCCTGCTCAGGGTAGTCCAGGGTATCGAGCAGCACGGTAAATTCGTCGCCGCCAATGCGGCCAATAATGTCGTAAGGGCGTAGCAATGCTTTTAATTGCGCTGCCACCCAGCGCAGCACACGGTCGCCTGCATCGTGGCCATGGGTATCGTTGATACGCTTGAACCCGTCCATGTCCAGGTAAAGCAAAGCCTGGCTCTTCTCAGGCCGCTCATTGCGTACCAAGGCGCTTTCTACGGTCTGGTAGAAGCCGCGACGGTTCAGCAACCCGGTCAGTGGGTCGGTAACCGCTTGAAACTCCAATTGCTGGTGCAGGTTGCGCACCACTGACATGTCCTGGACAGTCAGTACCATGGCCTTTTCAGACGTAAGCGGCGCGCACGACAGGGACACGGGCAACGATTGACCCGAGTAAGTACGCAAAACGGCATCGTGCACCCGGTGAATATCGCGCAGCGTATAAGCACGGAAGAACTCTGATTCGTGCCAACTCACCACACTTGGCTTTTCGATAAAGTCCAGCAAGCGCGCGCTTTGCAACTCGTCGATCGTTGCGCCTAACAAGCGGGAAATGGCCGGGTTGGCGAAACGGATGTTGCCGATTTCGTCGATGACCAAGATGCCTTCAGCGGCGTTTTCCAATACCGAGGCATTGAAAGCACGTGCCGTTTCAAGGTCCTTGGTCAGGCGTTGCAGCTCACGCCGGCTGCGTTGCTGTTCGAGAATGGCCTGGACCTTGGGTTTGAGAATGTCCGGGTCAATGGGCTTGAACAGGTAATCCACGGCGCCATTGGCGTAGCCCTTGAGTACCGCTGCATCCGACTGCTCGTTAGCCGTGAGAAAAATGATGGGGGTAAGCCGCGTTCGCTGGCTGCCCTTCATCAGCCGGGCTACTTCAAAGCCATCCATGCCGGGCATTTGAACGTCGAGCAACACCAGATCCACTTCATGCTGCAGCAGCAAACCCAAGGCTTCTACGCCTGAAGGCGCGGTCATGACCTGCCAGTCCTGGCGCTCCAGCAAGGCCCGCATGCTCAACAGGTTTTCTGGGTAATCGTCCACCACAAGCACGGTTGACCGGTCTTCAGTGGGTTTGGTAAGGGCGCGATCCATGCTACTTCTCATCTACAAGGTGGCCACAAGCCAGCATTTGCTGGGCCTGGGTAGAAGACACTCTAGCCTCGCTTTTGTCGCTTGACGCAACGGTAAAACTTCAAAAACCTCGTGAAGCCGACGAATGGTGATTTGCTGAATCGCCCTGAATCAAAGGGTTATGCACTGCCGACAAACGGATGACGCCAACAGGATGGCGCCTAAATAAAAACAGTGTACATTTTTTTACATACAAAGGCAGGCCACCTTTCATATACCCGGATTATTCCGGCGTCACGCTGTGGAATTATTTGGCCATCAACTTCCAGCATTAGTAGTGTAGGTAAATAATCATGATCGACCTCTCCACTTGGAACCTCAGCGTCCCTGTCGGAACTCCAGCGACTACTATCGATACGCCAGTATTGATGAAAGGTTACAAAGACTCTTACTTCCATGCCGACACCGGTACGCTTTTCTTCTGGGCGCCCGTAACCGGTTCAGTTACTAAAAGTGCGAAGTACCCACGTAGCGAATTGCGGGAAACCAATGTAGATGGTTCTGTGCATAACTGGAAGTACCCAGCTGCCGACAACTACTTGCGTGCAAGCATTACCGTGGCCAAAGTACCTTCAAGCGGCAAGATCGTGATTGGCCAGATCCATCAGAACGGTAGCAACGAGCCACTGATCAAGCTGGAGTATCAGTACAAGACCAGCAGTAAAACCGGCAATATCGTAGCCAAATTGCGCGCTTCACCATCCCAGGACGAGCCCACCGTGATCCAGATCGGTACTGGCGTGAAGATGAATGAAAAGTTTGACTACACCATTCACTTGGATACGACCGGGCTGCTTAGCGTGGATGCGGCCAACTATCACTGGTCGACCAAACTTGACGACACCTGGAAAACAAAAGACCTGTACTTTAAAGCAGGTGTGTATGTGCAGGACAATACGGGGTATGCCACCGAAGGGGGACAGGTGACCTTCACAAAGCTATCAATAAGCCATGATGCAATGGCAAAAAAATAGCCCTTTCACAGGCAGCCCCACAGCTTGCATGTAAAAACAAAGCGGCCGATGAAAAGACTTCATCGGCCGCTTTGTTTAGTTGCGCTTCGCTTATAGCGGCTTAATTGACCTTGGCGGCCAGCTCACCCTTGGCGTAACGTTGGAACATGACTTCAAGGGACAGCGCCTTGATCTTCGAAGCCATACCAGCCGTACCAAACGCTTCGTAACGATCAATACACACATCGCGCATGGCCGTTACGGTATGGCCCAGGTATTTGCGTGGGTCGAACTCGCTCGGATTCTGCGCCATGAAGCGGCGGATTGCCCCCGTGGACGCCAAGCGCAGGTCGGTATCGATGTTTACCTTGCGTACACCATACTTGATACCTTCGACGATTTCCTCAACAGGTACGCCGTAGGTTTCCTTGATGTCACCACCGTACTCGTTGATGATCGCCAGCCAATCCTGAGGCACTGAAGACGAACCGTGCATCACCAGGTGGGTGTTCGGAATACGCTTGTGAATTTCCTTGATGCGGTCGATAGCAAGCACGTCGCCGGTAGGCGGCTTGGTGAACTTGTAGGCGCCATGGCTGGTACCGATGGCGATCGCCAAGGCATCCACTTGGGTCTGCTTTACAAAGTCAGCCGCTTCTTCCGGATCCGTCAGCATCTGGCTGTGGTCCAGCGTGCCTTCGGCACCAACGCCGTCTTCTTCGCCAGCCTGGCCAGTTTCCAATGAACCCAGGCAGCCCAACTCACCTTCTACAGATACACCGCAGGCGTGAGCAAAGGCAACGGTCTGCTTGGTCACGCGCACGTTGTACTCATAGTCGGACGGAGTTTTGCCGTCTTCCTTGAGCGAACCGTCCATCATGACCGAGCTGAAGCCCAGCTGGATGGAGCGCTGGCAAATGTCCGGGCTAGTGCCATGGTCCTGGTGCATCACCACCGGAATGTGTGGAAACTCTTCGACTGCTGCGAGGATCAGATGCCGCAGGAAGGGGGCACCCGCGTACTTGCGCGCACCCGCCGACGCTTGCACGATAACAGGCGAATCGGTCTTGTCGGCCGCTTCCATGATCGCGCGCATCTGTTCAAGGTTGTTCACGTTGAAGGCTGGAACGCCGTAGCCGAATTCGGCAGCGTGGTCCAGCAACTGGCGCAAGCTAATCAGTGCCATGGTTTGTAGTTCTCCCGGTCCAGGGTCATTTAAGGTGCAAGCGCGGTTGCCGGAGGCAGCCGCCCTACAGGCTAGCCACGGGCCATCTTTCAGCCCGGGGGTATACACAGGGCCCTTTTCAAGCCCTGGCCAATCTGATTCTGATAACAGCCAACGGCAACGGCCTCTGTAAGCAAGAGGCCGGCCAGGTTACTGCGACCCGCAATCTTGCAGGTTGTTGCGACCTCCAGTCGGATCACCGGTCGCATTGGTTTGTACACGCTGGTCATTCTGATTACTGGGGACATTCACAGGCGCGGGGCTGAAGACCTCACAAGCACTGCGCTCGCCACCGAACATTGAGCAACCGGACAACACGAGCAACGTACAGGCCAAAGCCAGAACAGCTTTCATGATCGTTTTCCTTCATTCACCAGGACGGTCTTAAAAAGACCCTTCTGTGACCCGTTCGTTGCTCAAGTGCAGGGTTTGGTGCCCTCTTCGGCCTCGGCATCGTAGCTGTCGAGCGCCTCTTGCCCCTGCCGTTTGTTGATCACGGGTGCGGTTTCTTCCACCCAACGGATGCGCCAATTCTGCTCAGTGCATTTGGCGACAGGTTCGGCACCCTCACCCTTCCCTCCAAGGCCTGGGCTGGCATCATGGCTACAGGCCGCAAGCGCACCTAGCAGCATCAGTAGCAGAGCGCTGCGCGCCATGGCCAATTAGCCTTTTGCACGCTGTTCGAGCATTTCAACCGCTGGCAACACTTTCCCTTCCACAAACTCAAGGAAGGCGCCGCCGCCCGTTGAGATGTAGGAGATCTGGTCTGCAATGCCATATTTGTCAATCGCGGCCAGGGTATCGCCCCCCCCTGCAATGGAAAACGCTGGGCTTTCAGCGATGCCTTTGGCCAGCACCTTGGTGCCGTTGCCGAACTGATCGAATTCGAAAACACCCACCGGGCCGTTCCACAGGATGGTCTTCGCGTTTTTCAGCAACGCTGCAAACTGGTCGGCCGTTTTTGGTCCGATGTCCAGAATCATGTCGTCATCGGCAACGTCAGCGATGTCTTTCACTGTGGCCTGTGCTGATTCGGCGAATTCCTTGGCCACTACCACGTCAACCGGTAGCGGTACGCTGACCTTGGCAGCAATGGCACGAGCGGTCTCCAGCAGGTCAGGCTCATACAGGGATTTGCCGACCTTATGGCCTGCCGCTGCCAGGAAGGTATTGGCAATGCCCCCTCCTACGATCAACTGGTCACATACCGTGCTCAGGCTATTGAGCACATCGAGCTTGGTCGAGACCTTCGAGCCCGCCACGATGGCCGCCATCGGCTTGGCTGGCGCCTTCAAGGCCTTGCCCAATGCGTCCAGCTCGGCAGCCAGCAGTGGGCCTGCGGCCGCTACCTTGGCAAACTTTGCTACGCCATGGGTCGAGCCTTCGGCGCGGTGGGCGGTGCCAAAGGCGTCCATCACAAACACGTCGCACAGTGCGGCGTATTTCTGCGCCAACTCGTCTGCGTTCTTTTTCTCGCCCTTATTGAAGCGCACGTTTTCGAACAGCACCACAGTGCCCGGCTCCACCGACACGCCATCGAGGTAGTCCGAGACCAACGCCACGTCGCGGCCCAGGGCTTTGCCCAGGTAATCCGCCACAGGCTTGAGGCTGTTCTCTGCCGAGAACTCGCCTTCGGTGGGGCGGCCCAGGTGCGAGCACACCATCACGGCAGCGCCTTTTTCCAGCGCCAGCTTGATGGTTGGCAGCGAGGCGACAATACGTGCGTCGCTGGCTACCACGCCATCCTTGATCGGAACGTTCAGGTCTTCGCGAATCAATACGCGCTTGCCCTGGAGGTCCAGGTCGCTCATTTTCAACACGGTCATGGTGTCAGTCCTTAGGCGTGTTCATTTTTTGTAGTAGCGATGCCGAGGAAGTGGCCTGCGACATCCAGCATTCGATTGGCAAAACCCCATTCGTTGTCGAACCAGGCCAGCAAGTTGACCAGTCGAGGGCCAGACACACGGGTCTGGCTGGCATCGACAATGGCCGAATGTGGGTCATGGTTGAAATCACAACTGGCATGCGGCAGCTCGGTATAGGCCAGCAAGCCTCGCAAGGGCCCGCCTGTGGCGGCCTCGCGCAATAGCCGGTTGACTTCGTGCGCGGTGGTATCACGCGCCGTTTGCAAGGTGATATCCAGGCACGACACGTTGACAGTAGGCACGCGCACTGCTTTGGCCTGAATTCGGCCCGCAAGTTCCGGAAGCAGGCGCTCGATACCGCGTGCCAGCCCTGTCGACACAGGGATCACCGACTGAAACGCCGAACGCGTACGGCGCAGGTCTTCATGGTGGTAGGCATCGATCACCGGCTGGTCATTCATGGCCGAGTGTATGGTAGTGATGGAGGCATATTCGATCCCGAACGCGGCATCCAAGAGCCGCAGCAGCGGCACTGCACAGTTGGTAGTGCAGGAGGCGTTGGACAGCAACCGCTCGGCACCGGTGAGGTGATGCTGGTTGATGCCGTATACCACTGTGGCATCCACGGCCGTTTCACTGGCCATGGGCTGCGAAAACAGCACACGAGGGGCCCCTGCGGCCAGGAAACGCTCACCGTCGGCCCGAGTGTGCCAGGCCCCGGAGCATTCCATGACCAGGTCCAGGTTCAGCGCAGCCCAGTCCACACCTTCGGGCGTGGCACTGCGCAATACACGCAGCCGGTCACCATTGATGCGCAAGCAATCGTCATCAATGCCTACGTCACCTGGAAAACGGCCATGGGTAGAATCGAAACGAGTCAGGTATTCCAGGCTGGGCAGGTCGGCCAGGTCATTGAGCACGACCACTTCGATGCCAGCACGATCACGGCGTTCGTAAAGCGCCCTCAGCACGCAACGGCCAATACGGCCGTAACCATTGAGGGCAACCCGGTAAGGGCGAGATAAGGGCATGGCGCGGTTTACACCTTGGCAGGCAGCACCGCCGCGGTGCCGCCCGTACCGGGCAGGCCGCGGCGGTAAGGTGGGTCAGTCTTCCAGGAGCTCGTTGGCGATGCCTACGATATTGTCCACGGTAAAGCCGAATTCCTCGAACAGCAGAGGAGCAGGGGCAGACTCACCAAAGGTGGTCATGCCTACGATGCGCCCTTCCAGGCCCACGTACTTGTACCAGAAGTCGGCGTGGGCAGCTTCGATGGCGATCCGCGCGGTCACTTCCAGCGGCAGCACCGCTTGCTTGTAGCCGGCGTCCTGTGCGTCGAACACACTGGTGCTTGGCATGGACACCACGCGCACCTTGCGCCCTTCAGCTGTCAACGCATCGGCAGCCAGTACGGCCAGGCCCACTTCCGAACCGGTCGCGATCAGGATCAACTCTGGTTCGCCGGCACAGTCCTTCAGTACATAACCGCCCTTGGCCACATTGGCCAGTTGCTCGGCGTTACGGGGCTGATGGGTAAGGTTCTGACGAGAGAAGATCAGCGCAGAAGGGCCGTCGTTGCGTTCAAGGGCGTGCTTCCAGGCAATGGCAGACTCTACGGCATCCGCTGGGCGCCAAGTATCCAGGTTCGGTGTGCAACGCAGGCTGGCGAGCTGCTCGATAGGCTGGTGTGTAGGGCCATCTTCGCCCAGGCCGATGGAGTCGTGGGTGAACACATAAAGCACGCGCTTCTTCATGAGTGCAGACATGCGCACAGCGTTACGGGCGTACTCCATGAAGATCAGGAAAGTAGCACCGTACGGCACGAAGCCGCCATGCAAGGCAATGCCGTTCATGATGGCGCTCATGCCGAATTCGCGAACGCCGTAGTACAGGTAGTTGCCTGCGGCGTCCTCGGCGCTGATGCCCTTGCAGCCTTTCCACAGTGTGAGGTTGGAGCCGGCCAGGTCGGCACTGCCGCCCAGCAGTTCGGGCAGCAACGGGCCGAAGGCGTTAAGGGTGTTCTGGCTGGCCTTGCGGCTGGCAATGGTTTCACCCTTGGCCGCCAGTTGCTCGATGTAGGCATCGGCCTGCTTGGCGAAATCAGCGGGCAGCTCACCACTCGCGCGGCGGATCAGTTCGTTGGCCAGGTCCGGGTGCTCGGCCGAATACGCCGCGAAACGCTGGTCCCACTCGGCCTCTGCAGCCATGCCCTTCTCGCGGCAGTTCCACTCGCTATAGATGTCCTCTGGGATCTCGAACGGCGCGTGGTTCCACTTCAGGTTGGCACGGGTAAGCGCGATCTCGTCCGCACCCAATGGCGCGCCGTGGCACTCTTCCTTGCCCTGCTTGTTGGGCGAGCCGAAGCCAATGGTGGTCTTGCAGCAGATCAGCGTGGGCTGCTCGCTTTTGCGGGCAGTGTCGATGGCCGTCTTGATTTCGTCCGAATCGTGGCCGTCTACATTGCGAATAACCTGCCAGCCATAGGCCTCGAAGCGCTTGGGCGTGTCGTCACTGAACCAGCCTTCCACTTCGCCATCGATGGAAATGCCGTTATCGTCGTAGAACGCAATCAGCTTGCCTAGGCCCAGGGTACCGGCCAACGAGCACACTTCGTGGGAAATGCCTTCCATCATGCAGCCGTCGCCCATGAACACATAGGTGTTGTGATCGACGATGTTGTGGCCGGGGCGGTTGAACTGGGCCGCCAATGCCTTTTCGGCAATGGCGAAACCTACCGCGTTGGCAAGGCCCTGGCCCAACGGGCCGGTGGTGGTTTCCACGCCTGGCGTGTAACCGTATTCCGGGTGGCCAGGGGTACGGCTGTGCAGCTGGCGGAAGTTCTTGAGATCATCGATGGACAGGTCGTAGCCGGTCAGGTGCAGCAACGAATACACCAGCATCGAGCCATGGCCGTTGGACATTACAAAACGGTCACGGTCCAGGAAGGCAGGGTTGGCCGGGTTGTGCTTGAGTACGTCGCGCCATAGCACTTCGGCTATGTCGGCCATTCCCATGGGGGCGCCGGGATGGCCGCTGTTGGCTTTCTGCACAGCATCCATGCTAAGGGCACGAATGGCGTTGGCACGCTCACGACGGCTGGGCATCGCTGATCTCCATTGAAAATGAAACTGCAAAGGCGGCATTTTCGCCCATGGTCGGTGCGCTCGCAATCGAAGATGGGCGGCCACTTGAGTTTTTCGCCCTTAAACGCTTCAGCTGACAATATCAAAACTTTTTGATATTCACCTTGCGAGCCGCTCAGGGCCGAACTAGACTCCGCTCCCTATGAGCCTTCGCGTACCGTCCATTCGCCATGAACCTGCCGATGACCTGGCCAGCCTGTGCAAAGCCGGGGGCGATCCGTTGCGCCTGAATGTACTGCGAGCATTGGCTAACGATTCGTTTGGTGTACTGGAGCTTGCGCAAATCTTCGACATCGGCCAATCCGGTATGAGCCACCACCTCAAAGTGCTAGCGCAGGCTGGGCTGGTGGCCACGCGCCGTGAAGGCAACGCCATTTTCTACCGCCGCAGCCTGCCCGCGGACCACCGCACCGGGCGGCGATTGCACGGCGCATTGCTTGAAGAAGCAGACGGCCTGGCGCTACCGGTTGATGCTCAACAGCGCATGGCCGAGGTCGAACGCCAGCGTGCCACCGCCAGCCAAGTCTTTTTCTCACGCGTTGCCGACCGTTTCCGCGCCCAGCAGGATCTGATTGCCGGGCTGCCCCAGTACCGGGAAAGCCTGCTGGCATTGCTTGACACACTGGTGGTGGCCTTTGATGCCACGGCGCTGGAAGTGGGGCCGGGTGACGGAGGGTTTCTACCAGACCTCTCCCGCCGCTTCAGCCAGGTGACCGCTATGGATAACAGCCCGGAGATGCTGGAGCTGGCGCGCCAGCTGTGCCTGCGGGAAGGTATAGGCAACGTCGACCTGCGGCTGGACGATGCCTTGGGCGGCACGGTACTGAGCGCCGACTGCGTAGTCGTGAACATGGTGCTGCACCATTTCGTTGACCCTGCCCAGGCCGTAAGGCAACTGGCGGCGCGGGTGAAACCAGGCGGTAGCCTGCTGGTCACCGAATTGTGTAGCCATGACCAGGATTGGGCCAGGACGGCCTGCGGAGATCTCTGGTTAGGTTTTGAACAGGAAGAACTGGCCCGCTGGGCCACCGCTGCGGGACTTCACCCCGGGGATGGGCTCTATGTGGGCCTACGTAACGGTTTCCAGATACAGGTTCGCCACTTCCGGCGGCCGGCTGGCGACACTCTTCATCGGTAATTTTTTCAGGAAGCCGTCGACATGAGCGAATACTCCATTTTCACCTCCGAGTCTGTGTCTGAAGGGCACCCGGACAAGATCGCCGACCAGATTTCCGATGCGGTGCTGGACGCCATCATCGCAGAAGACAAACACGCCCGGGTGGCGTGCGAAACCCTGGTCAAGACCGGCGTGGCGATCATTGCTGGCGAAGTCAGCACCTCGGCCTGGGTCGACCTGGAAGAGATCGTGCGAAAGGTCATCATCGACATTGGCTACAACAGCTCCGATGTGGGCTTTGACGGCGCTACCTGCGCCGTGATGAACATCATCGGCAAGCAGTCGGTAGACATCGCCCAAGGTGTTGACCGCAGCAAGCCTGAAGACCAAGGCGCCGGCGACCAGGGCCTGATGTTTGGCTATGCCAGCAACGAAACCGACGTACTGATGCCAGCGCCCATCCGCTTCTCTCACGCCTTGGTGGAGCGCCAGGCCGAGGCCCGCAAATCCGGCCTGCTGCCATGGCTGCGCCCGGACGCCAAGTCCCAGGTCACCTGCCGCTACGAAAACGGTCGCGTAACAGGTATCGACGCCATCGTGCTGTCTACCCAGCACAACCCAGAGGTCAAATACAGTGACCTGCGCGAAGCCGTGATGGAGCTGATCGTCAAGCACAGCCTGCCTGCCGAACTGCTGCACAAGGACACCCAATACCACATCAACCCCACCGGCAATTTCATCATTGGTGGCCCTGTGGGCGACTGTGGCCTCACCGGCCGCAAGATCATCGTCGACACCTACGGCGGCATGGCTCGCCATGGTGGTGGTGCGTTCTCCGGCAAGGACCCGTCCAAGGTCGACCGCTCAGCCGCCTACGCTGGCCGTTATGTGGCCAAGAACATCGTTGCCGCCGGGCTGGCCGATCGCTGCGAGATTCAAGTGTCCTACGCCATCGGCGTGGCTCAGCCTACCTCCATCTCGCTGAACACCTTTGGTACCGGCAAGCTGGCGGACGAGAAGATCATTCAGCTGGTGCGCGAGCACTTCGACCTTCGCCCGTATGCCATCACCCGCATGCTGGACCTGCTGCACCCCATGTACCAGGCCACTGCCGCCTATGGCCACTTTGGCCGCAACCCGTATGAAATGACCGTAGGTGATGACACCTTCACCGCGTTCACCTGGGAGCAGACAGACCGTGCCGAGGCGTTGAAGGCGGCGGCGGGGTTGTAAACACCGAGCTGGAAACACCTGGAAAAGGCCTCCCCACCGCGGGAGGCCTTTTTCGTTCTAGGCTACGTGACTCCTCGTTTGAGCAAGGATGCTCACTATGCGGTTTTCTCCTTCGTGGCTCGGCACCCTGGCACTGCTGGTTGTTTCCTCTGCCTGGGGATGCCCCGACTGGCTACCAGACCAGGCAGCAACGCGCATTCAAACCCTTCAACGCCAGGTGGATGAGTGGAACCTGGCGTACCATCGTGACGGCGTCTCGGTCATAGCCGATGAGCTATATGACCAAGCGCTTGAGCAGCTTGGCGTATGGCAAGCATGCTTCCCACACAGCAGGGCGCCCGCATTGAACGCAACGGCCAGCGCCACCGGCCCCATCCCCCACCCTACCCCTCATACCGGTGTTGCCAAACTCATAGACGCAGGCGATGCCAAAGCCTGGCTGGCGGCGCGCGAGGAGGTGTGGGTGCAGCCTAAATTAGACGGCGTGGCAGTCACTGTGATCTACAAGCGCGGGCAGCTTACTCAAGTCATCAGCCGTGGCGATGGCACGCACGGCCATGACTGGACCGCCAATGCTCGGCATATTCCCGGCTTGCCGGCCACATTACCTCAGCCTCGCGACCTGGAACTGCAGGGCGAGGTCTACGTGCGCCTTGATAACCATGTGCAGGCTCAGGCAGGCAGCCGAAATGCACGCAGCCAGGCGGCTGGGCTGCTGGCGCGCCGCGAATTGGCTGAAAGCGACGCCAGCCAGTTGGGTTTCTTCCCCTGGGACTGGCCCAAAGGCCCTGGCACTCAGGCCGAGCGGCTTGCTGACCTGTCCAGGCTCGGTTTTCCAGACCCGCACGCCTATAGCCACCGAGTACATAGCGTCGAAGACGCCAGCCACTGGCGTGACCGCTGGTACAACAGCCCTCTGCCCTTCGCCACGGACGGCATTATCCTGCGCGACAGCCACCGCCCGGCAGCACACCGCTGGAAAGCACAAGCACCTTACTGGATCGCGGCCTGGAAATACCCTGTGCGCAGCGCCTTGGCGGAGGTGCGGAACATCACGTTCGAGGTAGGCAGAACCGGGCGAGTCACCCCCGTATTGGAACTGCACCCGGTTCGCCTGGACGACCGCGTGGTCAAACGTACCAGCCTGGGCTCATTACGGCGCTGGCAAGCCTTGGATGTGCAACCTGGCGATCAGGTCTCGCTGGAGCTGGCCGGGTTGACCATTCCCCGGCTGGGCGAAGTGGTGTGGCGCAACCCATTGCGTACACCGGTGCAAGCTCCGGACCCGGGCCGCTACAACGCCCTCTCGTGCTGGCAACCTGTCGAAGGCTGCCGTAGCCAATACCTGGCTCGCCTTCAATGGCTCAGCCACCCCGAGGCGCTGGGCCTTGCCCATATGGGCAAAGGCACTTGGGCGCGCCTTCTGGATGCAGGGCTGCTGCCTACGCTGCACAGCTGGCTTACGTTGGATGTAGCCGCCCTGGCGGCAGTGGACGGTATCGGCCCCCGTTCTGCCCAGCGAATTGCCGACAGTTTTGCAAACGCCCGGAAAAAACCTTTCGGACACTGGCTTAAAGCGATGGGCGTGCCCCCTATGGGACGCGCGGCTACCGTTGGTAGCTGGGCGGCACTGGTAGACCGTGATGCGGCACATTGGGTCAAGGAAACCGGCATCGGCAGCATCCGAGCTGCCAGGTTAGTGGCATTTTTCCATCATCCACCCGCACGGGAAATGGCGGCTGCATTGCACCAGCTAGGGGTCGCTGGGTTTGTGGAAGGATTTGAACTTCACCCTAACATCCGTTCCAATGGGCGCGAATTCCGCCCCATTTCTCCGGAGACCTCATGAAAGTTCTGCTTACCCTGGCCATCGCGTTCGGCGCCATGGCCCAGCCGGTGCTTGCCGCTACCCCAGACGACGACACTGAACTCAAAGGGTGTGCTGCCAAGGAACAGCAGGTGACCGAGCAGATCGACCGCGCTCGTGCGGCTGGTAATACCAACCAGCTGGAAGGGCTACAAATCGCCTTGGGCGAGCTGCAGGCCAACTGCAACGATGAGAGCCTGCAAAAGGCGCGCGAGAAAAAAGTGCTCGATGCCAAGCGTGAAGTGAGCCAGCGCCAAGCTGACCTTGACAAGGCCATGAGCAAAGGCGACTCGGACAAGATCAACAAGCGCAAGGACAAGCTGGCCGAGTCCCGCAAGGAATTGCAGGAAGCGGTAGACGAGCTGGACAAGTAGTGACAGCTCGTCAGGCAGCCACGCAGAACAACGCGACAATAATACCTACTCCCACAAACCATACGGCAGAGCGCAACCGCGCAAGGTCGGCCAGGTAGCACAGGATATAGGCCACCCGGCTGGCTACGTACACCATCGCCAGGGTATCGAGCGTGCCCTGCTGAGCGCCTCCAGCCAAGTGGGCGATGATTACCGCCGCAGCAAAGGCAGGTGCGGCTTCGAAACCGTTGAGTTGCGCCGCGTTGGCACGCCGGGCCATGCCTTGCTGCTGGTCCAGCCAGGCGCGGGGATCGCGGTTGGCCGAAGGCCCGTAACGGTCACCCACTATCTTGGCTATCCCCGTGCACACGTACGGCAACAGGATGACAATCAGTACACACCAGTAAGCAAGGGTCATTGTGGCCTCGACGTGGGTTCTTAGGCTGAAAGGTACAGCCAGTATGCCTTAACCTGATGCCGTCAAAGGTACAAGCCCGGCGTGTTCAATAGCGATCTGCGCTGGCCCCTGGGTATTCATGTACGCATCTCGCCTGCAAGGGAGCGGCTTTGCAATCGATGAGTGGCGCTTTTCTCACAGAGCCTGATTTCCCCTCGAAATCGCTGTTGGTCAGCCCAGGGGTACAACCCGCGACCAGTAGCAAAGGAAGTAGTAGTTTGAGCATGGCAGACAGTCTCGGCACGGAAAGACGCTAGTGTTCCCGAACCATTTCCAGCCGAAACCCGGCTATTTCCTATTACAGCGTAGGACGGTTCCTGAAGCAGTGTCAGCCACCTAGCCCCTCTTCCCCAAACTGGTCCTTGATGTAGCGAATTGCGGTACGGCCATGGGGTGCAGGCAGGCCGTCTTCACCCAGGTTGACGAATACCAGCTTGTCCACGGTAAGAATGCTCTTGCGGGTGATCTTGTTGCGTACTTCACACGTTAGCGTGATGGACGTGCGCCCGAATTCGGTTGCCGTAATGCCCAGCTCGATGATGTCACCCTGTCGAGATGCGCTGACGAAATTGATTTCCGAAATGTATTTGGTGACCACGCGCTGGTTGCCCAACTGCACAATGGCATAGATGGCCGCTTCCTCATCGATCCAGCGCAGCAGGCTGCCACCGAACAGGGTACCGTTGGGGTTGAGATCCTCGGGCTTGACCCATTTGCGAGTGTGGAAATTCATAGGTGCCTCCGCTGGCCAGGAATGGCTCGAACATTAGCATGGCAGACGGGTTCGACACCCACCCCACCACCCTATATACTGCTTAACGTTTGATCGCCCGCTGCTTGCGGGCGTCCCGCCACCCACCCGAGGGGCGCTGCAGCAGGTTTTCCTGTCAGGCTCGGTTGGGGCGTTAGCATGGCCGGCGAAGGTTCGGCCCCGGGCACCTGCCCGAACGCACAACGGCGCCCATTCGACTACTACGAATGGAGACTCATCAATGAGTGCTGTACTGACGCCTGCAGATTTTTCCGATTACAAAGTCGCCGACATGTCCCTTGCTGCCTGGGGCCGTCGCGAAGTCATCATCGCCGAATCCGAAATGCCCGCACTCATGGGCATTCGCCGCAAATACGCGGGCGAGCTGCCGCTCAAGGGCGCTAAAATCCTGGGCTGCATCCACATGACCATCCAGACCGCCGTGCTGATCGAAACCTTGGTAGCCCTGGGTGCCGAAGTGCGCTGGTCGTCTTGCAACATCTTCTCTACCCAGGACCAGGCCGCCGCTGCCATTGCTGCCGCTGGCATCCCTGTGTTCGCCTGGAAGGGGGAAACCGAAGCTGAATACGAATGGTGCATCGAGCAGACCATCCTCAAGGACGGCCAGCCTTGGGACGCCAATATGGTGTTGGACGACGGCGGTGACCTCACCGAAATCCTGCACAACAAATACCCTGCGGTGCTTGAGCGCATTCATGGCGTGACCGAAGAAACCACTACAGGTGTCCATCGTCTGCTGGACATGCTGGCCAAAGGCACCCTGAAGGTGCCGGCCATCAACGTGAATGACTCGGTCACCAAGAGCAAGAACGACAACAAGTACGGCTGCCGTCACAGCCTGAACGACGCCATCAAGCGCGGCACCGACCACTTGCTGTCCGGCAAGCAGGCCTTGGTGATCGGCTATGGCGACGTGGGCAAGGGCTCGGCGCAGTCCCTGCGTCAGGAAGGCATGATCGTACGGGTCAGCGAAGTGGACCCGATCTGCGCCATGCAAGCTTGCATGGACGGCTATGAAGTGGTTTCGCCGTTCAACAACGGGATCAACGATGGCACCCAGGCGTCGGTCAATGCAGACCTGCTGGGCCGTATCGACCTGCTGGTGACCACCACTGGTAACGTGAACGTGTGCGATGCCAACATGCTGCGCGCCCTGAAGAAGCGTGCGGTGGTATGCAACATCGGCCACTTCGACAATGAAATCGATACGGCCTTCATGCGCAAGAACTGGGCGTGGGAAGAGGTCAAGCCACAGGTGCACAAGATCCACCGTACCGGTGCCGGCAGCTTCGACGCGCAGAATGACGATTACCTGATTCTGCTGGCCGAAGGCCGCCTGGTGAACCTGGGTAACGCCACGGGCCACCCAAGCCGGATCATGGACGGTTCGTTTGCCAACCAGGTGCTGGCGCAGATTCACCTCTTCGCACAAAAGTTTGCAGACTTGTCGCCAGCCGACAAAGCCAAACGCCTTACGGTTGAAGTGCTGCCTAAAAAGCTGGACGAAGAAGTGGCACTGGAAATGGTCCGCGGTTTCGGCGGCGTGGTCACTCAACTGACGCCCAAGCAGGCCGAGTACATTGGCGTGACCGTTGAAGGTCCGTTCAAGCCAGACGCCTACCGTTACTGATAAGCGGCAAGCGGCAGCAGGCGGCCGCCTGGGTAACTCCGGGCAGCCCCTTGCAACCTGCCGTTTGCGGCCTTTTCCAGAAGAGCTGCCCCTATGCTTTCCATCGATAAAGCCTTCAGCTTCGAGTTCTTCCCCACGAAGACCGATGCGGGGCATGAAAAACTCCTTCAGGTAGCACGCCAACTGGCGGCGCATAACCCTGCATTTTTCTCTTGTACCTATGGCGCTGGCGGGTCTACCCGTGATCGTACGCTGGATACCGTGTTGCAGTTGGAGCGCGAGGTACACGTTCCTGCTGCACCGCACTTGTCGTGCGTGGGCGATAGCAAAGCCGAACTGCGTGATTTGCTGACTACCTACCGCAATGCAGGGATCAAGCGCATCGTTGCTCTGCGTGGCGACCTGCCGTCGGGCATGGGCATGGCGTCCAGTGAGTTGCGGCACGCTAATGACTTGGTAGAGTTCATTCGCGCTGAAACCGGTGACCACTTCCATATCGAAGTGGCTGCCTACCCGGAGATGCACCCGCAGGCGCGCAACTTCGAAGAAGACTTGGCCAACTTTGCCCGCAAGGCCAAAGCCGGTGCCGACAGTGCAATCACCCAGTACTTCTTCAATGCCGAGAGCTATTTCTACTTTGTAGAGCGCGTGCAGAAGCTGGGCGTGGATATCCCGATCGTGCCGGGCATCATGCCTATCACCAACTACAGCAAGCTGGCGCGCTTTTCCGAAGCCTGCGGCGCCGAGATTCCTCGGTGGATTCGCAAACAGCTGGAGGCCTACCACGACGACGCGGCAAGCATTCAAGCATTTGGCGAAGAAGTCATTACCCGCATGTGCGAGCAATTGCTCAAAGGCGGCGCGCCGGGCCTGCATTTCTATACCTTGAACCAAGCGCAAGCCAGCTTGGCGGTATGGCAGAACCTGGGGTTGTCGCGGTAAGCGTTTCCCCTGTTCGCGGGCTATGCCGGAAGGCCGGCCCCCGCTTCTACAGTCACAAGCCCGTGCGCTTCCTAGAAAAACCTTACCTTCTGGCAGGCAAATCACAGCGCAGCGTCAAGGCTCTGTTATACTCCGGCGTTCCCGCCAGGCTTACGCCCGGACGCCGGACCTCGCACTCCCTCTTCGCATGCCCGTGCCTTGGCTCTTGCCCCGGCAGCTCGCTGCGACACCTTGCGAGCGCCAGCAGTACCGGACGCGGTTGCGTCGATCTCCGCCCCGCGCCAGGCAAACGTTCCCTGGGCTCTAGCCCCCATTATGAACAGGATTGCCCATGTCCTTTGCTTCCCTCGGTCTCTCCGAGGCTCTAGTCCGCGCCATCGAGGCCGCTGGCTACACGCAGCCTACCCCCGTGCAACAGCGGGCTATTCCCGCCGTGTTGCAGGGCCGCGACCTGATGGTTGCCGCCCAGACGGGTACTGGCAAAACCGGCGGCTTTGCGCTGCCTATTCTGGAACGCCTGTTCCCTGCCGGCCATCCGGACAAATCCCAGCGTCATGGCCCTCGCCAACCTCGCGTACTGGTGCTTACCCCCACACGCGAACTAGCCGCACAGGTCCATGACAGCTTCCGCCTCTATGCACGCGATCTGAAGTTCGTCAGCGCCTGCGTGTTCGGCGGCGTAGGTGTAAACCCCCAAGTACAGGCCCTGGCCAAAGGCGTTGATGTGCTGGTGGCCTGCCCCGGCCGCCTGCTGGACCTGGCCGGCCAAGGCAGCGTGGACCTGAACCACGTTGAAATCCTGGTATTGGACGAAGCAGACCGCATGCTCGACATGGGCTTTATCCATGACGTGAAGAAAGTGCTGGCTCGCCTGCCGGAAAAACGCCAGAACCTGCTGTTCTCGGCTACCTTCTCCAAGGACATCACCGACCTTGCAGAAAAGCTGCTGCACAACCCCGAGCGCATTGAGGTTACCCCGCCCAACACCACGGTGGAGCGCATCGAACAGCGCATCTATCGCATTGGCGCCAGCCATAAGCGTGCGCTGTTGGCGCACCTGATCACCCAGGGTGCCTGGGAACAGGTGCTGGTATTCACCCGCACCAAGCATGGCGCTAACCGCCTCGCCGAGTACCTGGAAAAGCACGGCCTTACCGCCGCTGCCATCCATGGCAACAAAAGCCAGAATGCCCGTACCAAGGCCCTGGCAGACTTCAAGGCCAGTACCGTGCGCGTACTGGTCGCTACCGACATCGCCGCCCGCGGCCTGGACATCGACCAGTTGCCCCACGTGGTGAACTTCGAACTCCCCAACGTCGAGGAAGACTACGTTCACCGTATTGGCCGTACAGGCCGCGCTGGGCGTAGCGGCGAGGCCATCTCGCTGGTTGCGCCCGACGAAGAGAAGCTGCTCAAGAGCATCGAGCGTATGACCCGGCAGAAGATCGCCGACGGTGACCTGATGGGCTTTGATGCAAGCACCATCGAAGCCGAAAAGCCTGAGACTCGGGAACGGCAGCCGGCCAATAAGCCACGTGGTGGGCGAGAAGCACGCGGTGACAAGCCTGCCAACGGTGGGCGCCGGGATAAAGGCAAGGACAAGGGCACCAGCAAACCACGGGAAAAAACGGCGGGTGAGCGCAGTGAGAGCCGTGGTGAGCCGCGTGCATCTACCCCTCGTGAGCCAGGCAACCGCCCTGCGCGTGGCCGCCAGCCTCAACGCCCTGTATCCGCTGGCGCAGCAGTGGCCGAACTGGGCAACCGCGACCCGGAAACCTTCCTGGACGACGATGTCGATAACTTCGGTAACCGTGCAGATTACGTAAGCCCGTATCAGGGCAAGGGCCAGGGCCGTAATCGCCGTCCAGGTGCTGCTACAAGCCAGTCAGCAACAACGGCACCAACCGGGCAGGCGCCTCGGCGCAATGCTTCATCTACACCGCGCACTCAGGGCGATGGCGCAAAGCGCAACGGCCCACGTAGTAACGGTGCGCAGGGTGCAGGCGCTGGCCAGAACCGCCGCGACAACTCGCGCAACCGCCGCCCACGGGATGAAGGAACTACACCGGCGGTAACCGAAGCACGGCGTGAAGCCCCTAAACCCAAGATCATCATGAAAGAGTCCAAGCTAGACCGCACGCTTACGGCCGAGCAACTCGATGACTTGCAGAACCGGGCCAAGACGGGTGAAAAGCCTGCGCTGCTGACGCGCCGCAGCGAAGCCTAACGGGTTGCCTGTTAGGCAATAAAAAAACGCCGCGCTCCCTAGAAGGAACGCGGCGTTTTTTATGACACAAACACCTTACTTCTTCTGTACACCTTCGAACACGAAGTACAGGTCAACAGTATCGGACTGCGGGCCCAGGTCCATGGTCTTGGGTGCAAAGTCCTTGCGGTTGATACTGGTGGTGCCTTCGAAACCTGCGCGGTAGCCGCCCCATGGGTCCTTGCCTTCACCCAGGAAGGTCGCCTTGATCACGACAGGCTTGGTTACGCCCTGCAACGTCAGGTCGCCTGTCACGTCAGCAGTCACCTTGCCATCGGCATTCTTACCAGTGGTTTTTACGCTGGTGGATTTGAAGGTCGCTTCCGGGTATTTAGCAACGTCCAGGAAGTCCTTGCTGCTGATGTGCTTGTCACGCTCAGCATGGTTGGTGAACACGCTGGCCGTCTTCAGGGTCACGTCGATCTTGCTGTCTTCCGGCTTGGCGGCGTCGAAGCTGAAGTTGCCGTCGAAGTCCTTGAACGTACCGGTGATGAAGCTGTAGCCCAGGTGGCTGATCTTGAAGTTGACGAAGGCGTGCTGGCCTTCCTTGTCGATGTGATAGTCAGCAGCCATAGCCTGGCCAGCGGTCAAACCTGCGGTTGCAAGGGCCAGCGCGGCCAGCGTGTGTTTCAGCATTTTTTCAGTTCCTTTGCAGTAAGTACGGTACAGGGTAGTCAAGCGCGACGACCTAGCATGCGCACCAAGGTGGCATCTTTGTCGATGAAATGGTGTTTGAGAGCGGCTAGCCCATGCAGCACGGCGAACGTTACCAAGGCCCAGGCCAGGTAGAGGTGGATGTCCCCTGCCCGCTCGGCCTGGTTTTCGATACCGCTGAACACGGCAGGCACCTGAAACAGCCCGAATACTGAAATGCCTACCCCGTCTGCGGTAGAAATCAGGTAGCCCGTCAGCATTACCAGAAAGATGTCCAGGTACAGGAACGCGTGAACAGCGACGGCAGCGATCCGGGTAGGCTTGCCTTGGTTGGCTGTTGGCGGCGGCGGTGGGCTTGCAACACGCCATATCACACGCAGCACCATAAAGAAGAACAGCACCAGGCCAATGCTCTTGTGGAGTTCCGGGCCGGCCTTGCGCCAGGGGTCGTAGTAACCCAGCCCTACCATCCACAAGCCCAAGGCAAACATACCGAACACGGCCAATGCCACGCCCCAGTGCAAAAACATGCTAACTGCGCCATAACGTGAAGGTGAATTGCGAAGCTGCATGGCAGCGCCCTCAGAAAACGTAAGAGAAGATTAACCGCTTACCTATCGAAAAAAAGCGAATTTTTTCGCTTTGAACTATCGAAGCCGGCGATAGGAATTATCCGGCTGTGGCGTTAAGGCAAAGTTAATCGGGCTTAGCCCTGCCGCGTGGCATTGGCAGTTGCCCCATGGGCAGGCATTGCATAGGCTTGCGCATCATTTTTTATAAGCCCCGTTCGCGGCGGCGTGGAGTCGGCAGCATGAGCCTGAACCAGCAGTGGATGGACAGAGACCTGGCCGTACTATGGCATCCCTGTACGCAAATGAAAGACCATGAGCGCTTGCCATTGATCCCGATCAAGCGGGGTGAAGGCGTATGGCTTGAAGACTTCGACGGCAAGCGTTACATCGACGCTGTCAGCTCGTGGTGGGTAAACGTGTTTGGCCATGCCAACCCGCGCATCAACCAACGCATCAAAGACCAGGTAGACCAGCTTGAACATGTGATTCTGGCCGGCTTCAGCCATGCGCCGGTGATCGAGCTGTCCGAACGCCTGGTCAATATCACGCCCCAGGGGCTGGACCGCGTGTTCTACGCGGACAATGGCTCGTCCTGCATCGAAGTCGCGCTCAAGATGAGCTTTCACTACTGGCTCAACCGCGGCCAGCCCGGCAAGAAGCGCTTCGTGACCCTGACCAACAGTTACCATGGCGAAACCATTGCCGCCATGTCCGTAGGTGACGTGCCGCTGTTCACTGAGACCTACAAGGCCCTGCTGCTCGATACCCTTAAGGTCCCGAGCCCGGACTGCTACCTGCGGCCTGAGGGCGTCAGCTGGGAAGCGCATTCGCGCACGATGTTCCAGGCCATGGAACGCACCCTGGCCGAACACCACGCCACCATTGCCGCTGTGATCATCGAGCCGCTGATTCAAGGCGCCGGTGGCATGCGCATGTATCACCCGGTGTACCTCAAGCTGCTGCGCGAAGCCTGTGACCGCTACGGTGTGCACCTGATTCACGACGAGATTGCCGTAGGCTTCGGCCGCACCGGCACTCTGTTTGCGTGCGAGCAGGCGGGTATCCGCCCAGACTTTCTCTGCCTGTCCAAGGCCCTGACGGGCGGCTACCTGCCATTGGCAGCCTGCCTTACCACAGAAGATGTGTACCAGGCGTTCTACGACGACTACTCCACCCTGCGCGCTTTCCTGCATTCCCACAGTTACACCGGCAACCCGCTAGCCTGTGCAGCGGCGCTGGCCACCTTGGACATTTTCGAGCAGGACAACGTGATCGAGCGCAACCAGGCCCTGGCGCAGCGCATGGGTGACGCAACGGCCCACCTGGCAAGCCATCCCCATGTGGCAGAAGTGCGCCAGACCGGCATGGTGCTGGCTATCGAGATGGTGAAAGACAAGGCCACTCGCCAGGCGTACCCCTGGCAAGAGCGACGCGGCCTTCAAGTATTCGAGCATGCTCTGACACGGGGTGCCCTGTTGCGCCCGCTGGGCAGCGTGGTGTATTTCCTGCCGCCCTACATCATTACGCCCGAGCAGATCGATTTCCTGGCCGAAGTCGCCGCTGAAGGCATTGACCTGGCCACACGCGAGCGGGCGCCGGTGAGTGTAGCGCAGGGCCTGCACCCGAATTTCCGGGACCCTGGCTAACCACAGGGCCAGTGAAACACTCGCCTTCTTTACTATTTGTGTTGGACGATCTAGCCCATGAGACTTTCCCGCTTCTTTGTCGACCTGCCACTGGCGATGGGTGAACACCATCTTCCCGAGGCCCAGGCTCATTACATCGGCCGCGTATTGCGCCTGGCCGAAGGGGATCGCGTGCAGTTGTTCAATGGCGAGGGGCAGGAGTACCTGGCTACCCTAATGCAGGTTGGCAAGAAAACGGTGAGCGTGCAGGTGGATGAGGTGTTACCCGGTTTGCCGGAGTCGCCCTTGCATATTCACCTGGGCCAAGGCCTAAGCCGAGGTGAACGCATGGATTGGGCCATTCAGAAAGCGACTGAGCTAGGCGTGAATGAGCTGACCCCTATTGTCAGTGAGCGCTGCGAGGTCCGGCTCAAGGACGAGCGGGCAGACAAGCGCCTAGCCCACTGGCGGCAGGTTGCAATCAGTGCCTGCGAGCAAAGCGGGCGATCAACCGTCCCCGTGATTCACGCACCTCTGCCACTTACTGAATGGCTGGCTCAGTGCAAGGCCGACCTGAAACTGGTCCTGCACCCGGTCTCTGCGCCTTGGGGCAGCCACCCGGCGCCAGGCTCCCTGGCCTTTCTGATCGGCCCCGAAGGCGGCCTCAACGACGCGGAAGTGCACCAGGCACAGGGCGCAGGCTTTCACCCTGCCCGGCTGGGCCCACGGGTGTTACGTACTGAAACCGCGCCGGTGGTAGCGCTGGCACTGGCGCAGCAACTATGGGGTGATTTCAACCCGAACTGAAGCGCCCGCGCAGGATGATGTCGGCCAGGGCATCCAGGTCTGGCACGCGGGCAACCTCATTGCCAGCCACCACGGCGGCCAGCTCCAGCGACGCTAGCGGTACGTCGATGTAGCTCAGCTGGCTGTCCACGCGCAGCGTACGGGGTATGCCCTGCATCAGCAGTGCATAGAAAGGCAAGGTGTCACCTACGCCGTGCATGACAGCGATGCGCACCCGCTCCCCCCAGGGCAGGGTTTGTCCACATGCAGCTTCGAAACTCACCAAAGGCAATTCACGCCCGCGCCAAGGTACATCGCCCAGGTCCCAAGGGGCTACTGCACCGGCAGGCACACCCGGGCGATAGCCGATCAGTTCAGCGACCGCCACATCGGGCACAATCAACTGCCGATCGGCCAGGGGCAACAGCAGCGTGCTCAAGGCGTCACGACGGGAAAACGCGCGTTCAGGCATGCTTGCTGCTCCAGAAGCGAATCAGGTGCAGCAACTGTGACTCCTGGTAGGGCTTGCCGAGAAACTCGCTTACCCCCAGGGCCATGGCGCGCTGGCGGTGCCTCTCGCCTGTGCGTGAGGTGATCATGATGACGGGGACACTGGCCAGCCGTGAATCGGCACGCAGCTTGCTGACCAACTCAAAACCGTCCATGCGCGGCATTTCAATGTCCACCAGCAGCACATCGGGCAAGTGGTCAACTAGCACCTGCAAGGCTTCCACGCCGTCGCGTGCAGTGATGACACGCATGCCATGGCGCTCAAGCAAGCGGCTGGTAACTTTGCGCACCGTCACAGAATCGTCCACCACCATGGCCAACAAGGGTTTTGTGGGGGGCGAAACGTACCGGCTTGCCGGGGCGGCGGCAGCGCAGGGGCGCAGGTGCGACGCTCGAATCTGCGCGAGTGGGTCCAGAATCAGCACCACGCGCCCGTCGCCCAGAATGGTGGCACCCGTGAGCCCTGGCACTGCTGCGAACTGCGGGCCCAAACTTTTCACTACAATTTCCCGGGACCCCACCAAGGCATCCACGTGCAAAGCGACTTGGTGATCCGGCGCACGCACCAGCAGCAGAGGCTGTGGAATACCCCCTTCCAGTGGCGAAGGACGGGGCGTAAGGCCTAGCACGTCGCCGAGGTAGCGCAGGTCATACGACAGCTGTGCATAGCGGTAGCGCGGCTGAGCCCTGTGATAAGCCGCTTCCAGCTCCTCCGTGGCTACCCGCACAATGCCTTCGATGCTGTTGAGGGGAACCGCGAACAGTTGCTCGCCACATTGCACCATCAGCGCGCGGTTGATGGACACACTGAACGGCAGATGAATCACAAAGCGTGCACCGCTGCCGGCTTGGCTATCGATGCTCATGCTTCCACCCAACTGCTTTACCTCTTCATGCACCACGTCCATACCCAGGCCACGGCCTGAAATCTGCGTGATCTTCTGCGCGGTGGAAAACCCTGGCTGGAGAATGAACTGAAGCACGTCATGGTCGCGCAGGTCGCTGTCCGGGTTGAGCAAACCCCGCTTGATGGCTTTTTCACGGACGGCCTCCAGTGGAATACCGGCACCGTCATCGCTCATCTCGATCACAATCTCGCCGCCTTCATGGGCGACGCGCAAGGCAATCAGCCCCCGCGCTGGCTTGCCGGCGGCAAGCCGCCTTTGCTCACTTTCAAGGCCGTGGTCGATGGCGTTGCGCAGCATGTGCTCCAAAGGCGCAATCATCCGCTCCAATACGGTACGGTCCATTTCCACTTCGGTGTCGGTAGATTCGAACTGCACGTCCTTACCCAGCTCCTCGGCCACTTGGCGCACAATGCGCTGCAAGCGCGGAAGCACGCGAGAGAAGGGCACCATGCGTGTACGCATCAGCCCTTCTTGCAGCCCTGAGCAAATACGCGCCTGCTGGGCCAGTAGCGCCTGGGCTTCGTGGTTGCGCGCGGCGAGGGTTTCCTTCAGGTCGGACAGGTCCGATACCGCTTCGAGCAGCGCTCGGCTGAGCTCGCGCAGGTGGGTCTGGCGTTCAAGCGCCAGAGGATCGAAGGCATCCTCAGCACCCGACAAGGCCTGGCGCCCGGCAGGCGGTTGCAGCGTTTCGCTGTCCAGCCGGATCAACTGGTCACGCATACGGGTGAGGGTGGTCTCCATCTCCAGCATGGCGGCCTGACCATCGTTTACCTGCTGCTCCACACGGCCCCGGGTAATGGACGCCTCCCCGGCCAGGTTAGCCAAGTCTTCCAAGGTTTGAGCTGCCACTTTTATCTGGTCAGTGCCACCCCGCTCCGACAGCGCTGTCAGGTCGGCTACAGCAGGGCGCGATGGTTCACGCAGCGGTGGCAGAATCCGGCTGCCATAGCCTTGCACGGCATCAAGCAGGGTGAAGTCTACCGGTGCAGGTTCGCCGGAGCGCACGGTATCAAGCATCAGCGCAAGGCGGTCGTGCCCCTTGTGCAACAATTTGAACAGTGCGGGCGCAGGTTGCAGCTCACCCGCCGATACTCGCTCGTAAAGGGTTTCCAGCTCGTGGGCCAAATCGCCGACAGGCCCCACCTCGGCCATGCGCGCGCCCCCCTTGAGCGTATGCAGGTCACGCAGCAGGTTTTCCACTTCCAGGGCGTTGCCAGGCTCCGCTTGCCAGCGAACCAGGGCGGCGCCCGCGCTTTCGATCAAGTCAGCGCCCTCGTCTAGAAACACCTCCAGCAGCTCACGCTCGCTGGCGCGTACTGCTTCCTCGCCTGATGTCAGCGTGTCCTCGTTCGGTAGGGGCAAAGGCGCGGTCAGCTCGCTTAACCAAGCGTCCAAGGGCATTGCTTCAGGACGTTCGCCTGCCAAGTGGGCCAACCATTGGTGCAGCCGCAGGTGTGCCTGGCGCGCACGTGCCTCTTCATCTTTACCACCATTGGCGTGCAGCACCCCGTAGAACGCCCCTAAAGCGTCTGCATAGCCAGCTAGCGCAGAAAGGCCTGCCAGCCGAGCGCCGCCTGCCAGCGTGCGCAAGTCTCGCTCAAGGGCTACAAGCGCGCTCTCCCGCTGAGGATCCTGCAACCACACTCGCAGCGCTTCGTCTGCGCTTTCGAGAAGGTCGGCGGCTTCTTCAAGAAAAAAGGCGTAAAGCGCCTCTTCGGTAGCCTTGCCGGCTGTTGGGGCAGGCAAAGCCTGCCCGACGAGCGGGTCCACAGCCGAGGCGCCTACAGCACCCAGCGCCGAGGGATCGAGCGCACGCTCCAGCCAGTGCTGCAAGCAAGCCACCGCCTCGGGCCGCGCGTGCACGTCCTGGCCGGCGGCCAGTTCGTCGAACATGTCATAGAGTGCCTGGTGCGCCTGCTCGGCATCACTGAGCACTGCCGGCGAGGCGGCGAGGCTGGCCTCTTCGATAGCACCATAAAGGTCAAGCAACGCCTCACATAGCCTGTCCATGGCCGGAAGTGCTGCTCCGTGTACCTGTTCTGCCAGGCTATCAAGTGTGCCCAGCAATGCTGAAAGGCCGGTGTAGGGGCCTGGCTTTTGCCGCCAGGCCGTCAAGTGCGCCTGCGCCTCGTCCAAATGCTCGATACCTTCGATCAGCAGTTGGCGGCGTAGGTCCTGTGCCTCGGCGCCAAGGTCGGCTACCTGCAGGTTTGCAGGCGTCTGTGACAATAGCGTATCGACCTGCTCAGCCAATGTGGACGTCTTCGTAATGCACTCAGGCGTATGACGGCCTACCTGCTCAAGGCTTTGCTCCAGCAGGGCCAGCGCACTGCGCAGCACGTCCAGCTCTGCCTGGCCGAAGGCACGGCGCCGGGCGTGAAACTCTTTGCACAGGCGGTACACTGGTGCCACCATCTCGCCCATGCGCACTACGCCTGCCATGAACGCGCTGCCCTTGAGCGTATGCAGTGCACGCTGCAAGGCGTCGGTCACCACTGCCGGAGCGGTGGCCTTGCGCAGAAACCCCCGGAGAATCTCCAGGTAGGTGCGCGCCTCATGGTAGAAGATGTCCAGCAGCTGTGTATCCAGCGGCGCGTCTTCGAGCAACGCCGTGCCAGGCGCGGCGCTATCGGCCATGTGCAGGGGCTGATTGGCAGCAAGCCCGTCCAGGGCATGGCGGGCACTGGCCAGCAACGCTTCTTCGGCCTCGCGTGGATCTACCATCCAGCGGCGCAGCATCCACTCGATCGCGCACAGCGCATCGGCCAGTGTTTCGAGTACGCCATGGGGCGGGGGTT
Source organism: Pseudomonas sp. AB39(2026) (assembly GCF_059831485.1). NCBI lineage: Bacteria > Pseudomonadati > Pseudomonadota > Gammaproteobacteria > Pseudomonadales > Pseudomonadaceae > Pseudomonas > Pseudomonas sp. AB39(2026). Next base: position 3,497,240 of record NZ_CP195212.1, on the reverse strand, counting down.
GAACCGCAGGCAGCAGGTGCTCGTGCACGTAGCTTTCAAGCGCACCGATCAGCGTCAACAGCGCTTCAGGGCGTACCATGGCCAGCGCGCCACGCAGCTCCAGCAGTTGCGAAGGAATAGCGTCCAGCCGCTCTGCTGCCCACCCACTGTCCACGCACTCGCTGATGGACTGCTCGATACGCTCCAGCGCCGTCAGGGCTTCCTCAATAGCCAGGTGATGAATACGCTCAAGCTCTGTGGGCGGGATTTGCGCCGCGCCAGGCACCAGGTCTTCAGGGCCCACCATACCGGCCAGGGTACTTTCTACATAAAGCAGCGCCCCGCCAACGTCCATGACGGCTGACGTGTCGGCCGGCTGTTCACTGTTCGCAAGGCTGTGGATTGTCCCCATCTGGTCCAGGATCGCACGGCGGGGCTGCTGGAATCCCAACACTGCCAACGCATCGGCAATACGTCGCAAAGACGGCGCGATGGCGGCAAGTGCGCTGCCATCGCGTGGCGACCCCTGGAGGTACTGGTCCAGCCGAGCCTTGTTTCTTGACAGTTCCTCGCACAATGCCGCGATCAGCGGCCCGAGCCCCGCGCGGTCCGGAGTAACGGTGGGCATGCTTCGAGCCGGCTCATGGGGCGCAGGCAACCCCATAAGGCGTGTAAGGTCGTCGCTAGACAGTGGCGGCTCACCCAAGGTGCCGCGCACTTCATTGAGCCAGGGCTGCAGCAACAGTGGCAGGTCGTGGCGCGCAGTAGCCACCCTGTCCAGGTAGCCTGGCAAGCGGTCGATGAGGTGGCGCAAGGCGTCAATCGAGGCGGCCGACGGGTGCGGCAGGCTCGCCAGCCGCTCCAGGTCATAGGCAAGCCGCGTAGCTCCTGGAAAGTTTACGAACCCCAAGGCAGCCACCACACCGTGCAGGGCTTTGGCACACGCTTCCAGGCCCTGCCCGCCCCCTGTTACTTCCAGGGCCTGCCGGGCCTCGGCCAAGGTTGCCGCCAGTTCCGGCCTGAGCCACTGCAGGCCAACCACATCGGCACGCCCTTCCCGGTCCAGGTTCATTGCCCTCTCCTCATCGCTTGGTAGGCGTTGGCAAGGTAAAGCCGGATACGGAACGCCGCATTTCACCCGCCATCTGGGCCAGGTTGCTCATGCTTTCGGCCGCAGCGGTGGAGTCCGAAGAAGTTTGCGTCGTGATTTCCTGAATCACGCCCATGGTGTGGGAAATCTGCCCAGCCGACGAGGTTTGCTGCTGGGCCGCATTGGAAATGCGCTGGATAAGGGCGGCCAGGTCTTGGGAAACGTTTTCGATTTCCTCCAAGGCCACACCTGCATCCTGTGCCAGCCTCGCACCGCGCACCACTTCGTAGGTCGTCTGCTCCATGGACATCACTGCCTCATTGGTATCGGCCTGGATGGCCCGCACCAGCATCTCGATCTGCCGGGTGGCGGCCGAGGAACGTTCTGCCAAGCGCTGGACCTCATCAGCGACTACCGCAAAACCACGACCGGCCTCACCGGCCATGGACGCCTGAATAGCCGCATTGAGCGCGAGAATATTAGTTTGCTCTGCGATGTCATCGATCAGGCCAACAATGTCGCCGATTTCCTGGGACGACTCACCTAACCGCTTGATGCGCTTGGAGGTGTCCTGGATCTGGAAACGGATCACGTCCATGCCCTGAATGGTGTTGTGCACCACTTCGCTACCTTTGTTGGCAATGTTTACCGAGCGCTCGGCCACTTTGGCCGATTCGTAGGCATTGCTGCTCACATGGTCGATGGACTGCGCCATGTCGCTGATGGCTCTTGACGCTTCGCTGATCTGCTGGGCCTGATGCTCGGACGCCTTCGCCAGCTGCCGCGCCGTACCCTGAGTATCCTGCACAGCAGCCGATACACGCTCGGCCGCACGGTTGATGGTCGCTACCAAGTCCCGCAACTGGTCGATGGAGTAGTTGATAGAGTCTGCAATGGTGCCTGTGAAGTCTTCGGTCACCGAGGCGGCTACTGTCAGGTCGCCCGCCGCCAACCCTTCGATCTCATCCAGCAGCCGCATGATTGCGTGCTGGCTGCGCTCGTTCTTTTCAGCCGTTTCACGCAGGCGCCGATTGGTCTCGCGCACCATGATGGTGGCCATCAGAATGATACAGGCCAAGGCCAGCAGGCCCAGCAGGTAGCCACCCACGACGTCCAGTGTGCGTGCACCGGCCCTGTCCTCCAGCCCTTCGGCCAGGCGTGAGGCTTCATCCAGCAGGGTCTGGGACAGGTTGAAAATCTCGGTTGACGCCGCCCTGACCCTGAATAGCTCGGGCGAGGTCTCAAGTATTTCGCCCACCGAGCCGGATACAAACGCAAACAGTTCAGCAATCTCCTGCAGCCGCGCACGGGCTACGGGGTCGTCTACCTGGCGTATACCTTGGGCACTGCTGCCGTTGAGCATCCCATTGAGCACTACGCCAAAACGATTGGCATCGCGGCCAAAGGCCTCGGCAGCGCGTGCCGCATTTTCATCACCGGCCAATACGATATTGACCGACCCCAGAATGCGTTCGGCCAACAGGGATTGCCGTTGCGCGACCGCCACCTGCTCTGCAGGGGCACCGCGGCGCAGCAGGTTATCCACCACTTTCTCAGATTCGAGCTGCAGCTGAGGCACGGTTTCGGCGAGTGTAGCGGCCACTTGATGCAACGAGAGCACTGTCTGCTCGCTGGCCAGGATAGTGTCCGCACTTTTGCGCAGCCGGTCCCAATCGCGCTGCACGGCGATCATTTGCTCATGCACCGTGTGAGGCACGGGGGGCAGGCCGGTATGGGTGTCGCCTTCGGTCAAGTAGTGCCAGCGACGGTCGAACTCGTTGCGTGCCGTGGTCAACTCGCGAAAGGCGTCAGCCTTGCCTGCCGCCGCTTCGGTGGCGTTCTTGGCAATACGCTGGGACACCACGCGCAGCTCGCCCGCATGGCCGATGTACTGCTTGTCGTGGTTGGCTTGGGTGCTGAGGTAAGCGAAGTTGGCGAACAACAGCATGATGAGCACCACCAGTGCCACGAACAGGCCTGCAATCTGGGCGGTGCTTCTGGAGCCTTGCAAAGGGTTGCCTTTGACCGCACTGCTCATCGCGCTCGCCTTGCCAAGGTGTCATGCCGCCACATTCAGAAACTCCGTTGCCGTCACCAGCGCATAGGGGCTGAACACCGCCCACTCACGCTCATGGAGAAAATAGCCTTTCACGAAAGGCGCCAGGGCTTCGTCCAGGCTCTCTGGCCGTACCGGCGCCAGGTCCGCCGCTGGAAAATGCTGAAGGCCGGGCGCTTCATCTACCAGCAACCCCGTGAACACATCATCGTGGTCGATCACCAGTACCCGGCGCTGCCGTCGATGGCTGGACAACGCTGCACCGAAGTAGCCTGACAGGTTGATCACTGGCAGCAGGCGACCACGCACGTTGGCCACACCCAGCATCCAGGGCTTCACGCCAGGAATACGGGTCATGCGTGGCTCGGGCAACACTTCGGCCACTTCGGCCATGGGCGCCACGTACCAGCCATTGCCCATGCGAAAGCTGATACCACTCCAGGGCGGTTCGCCTTCCTGCTCCAGCGGAAGGCCGGCGGCGCGCAGTCGGCAGCGTTGGTCAATGGCCAACAACAGTTCGAACGCGGTATACGAGGGGTTCATCGGTGCTGTCAGCCCACCAGTACGTTCTGGAGCGCCGCTACCAGTGCGCTTTCTTCGAACGGTTTGGTCAGGTAGGCCCGTGCGCCTTGGCGAGCACCCCACACCCGGTCGGTTTCCTGGTCCTTGCTGGTAATGATGATGATGGGAATCGTGGCCGTGGACTCGTCCTTGGTCAGCTGGCGCGTGGCCTGGAAGCCGTTCATTCCCGGCATCACGATGTCCATTAGCACCGCATCGGGTTTTTCCTGCCGGGCAAGCGCAACGCCGTCGCCCCCATTGGCCGCCTTGAGTACTTGATGGCCTAGGCGCTCGAGCATGCCGGTCAGCTTTTGAAGCTCGGTTGGCGAGTCATCGATAATCAGGATTCGGGCCATGCTGTTCCTCGTTCGATTAAGAGTAAGCCGTCGCGGCACCTGCTGTACCTTTCAGGGTAGCAGCGGCTGGAAGCCAGGCACCTGAGCCTGAATAGCCTCCAGCAGCGCAGCGCGGTCGAAGGGCTTGGTCAAAAACTGATCTGCGCCAACCGCCCGCGCCCGCGCCCGGTCGAACAAGCCTTCGCGCGACGACAGCATTATCACTGAAGTTCCTGCGAAACGGGCGTTCTGTTTGATCAACTGACAGGTTTGATAGCCGTCTAGGCGGGGCATCATTACGTCAATGAACACTACGTCCGGCCGATGATCGACCAGTTGGCCCAGTGCTTCGAAGCCGTCCACGGCAACAATGACCTCACACCCCACCTGCTGCAACAGTGTCTCTGCGGTATGACGAATGGTTTTGGAGTCGTCCACCACCAAAACTTTCAAGGTTGGCGAATGCTGTTCCATCAGGAGCTCATTGAAAGAGAGTGAATGGCCGATGAATGTGGGCCTGCCCATGGCACCCTGCAGCCCTGCTCACCGGCAAGCAATAGGCATACGCTGGAAGCCTTTTAGCACACTCCCAGCCGTGGTTCTATGTTGTGCCTTTGTGCATACGCTTGACCATCGGGTTCGCGCGGGCCACCCTGAGCGCCATCAAAACCTGCTCATCCTGCCTGGAGACACACCACCATGCCCATCCGCGTCGGCATCGTCATGGACCCTATTTCGCGCATCAACTATAAGAAGGACACGTCGTTGGCGATGTTGCTCGCCGCACAGGCGCGCGGTTGGGAACTGACCTACATGGAGCTGCCGGACCTGTACCAGGCCAATGGCCAACCGCGCGCCAAAGCTTGTGGGCTGAAAGTTTTCGCCAACCCGGAACAGTGGTACACCCTGGAAGCACCCCAGGACATCGCGCTGCAGGACCTGGATGTGATCCTGATGCGCAAGGACCCGCCCTTCAACATCGAGTTTGTGTACGCCACCTACTTCCTGGAGCAAGCCGAGCGCGCGGGTGTACTGGTGGTGAACAAGCCGCAGAGCCTGCGCGACTGTAACGAGAAACTGTTTGCCACTCAGTTTCCGCAGTGCAACCCACCTACGCTAGTGAGCCGACGCCAGGACATCATTCGCGATTTCGTGGCCGAACACGGCGACGTGATTCTCAAGCCGCTGGATGAAATGGGTGGCGCATCGATTTTCCGCCACCGTCAAGGTGACCCCAACCTGTCTGTCATTCTGGAAACCCTGACGGTTCACGGCACCCACCAGACCATGGCGCAGAAATACATCCCAGCTATTACCGAAGGCGACAAACGCATTCTGATGATCGACGGCGAACCTGTGGATTATTGCCTGGCACGCATTCCGGCAGCAGGTGAAACCCGTGGCAACCTGGCAGCCGGTGGCCGTGGCGAGGCGCGCCCCCTGACAGACCGTGACCGCTGGATCGCGGCCCAGGTAGGCCCCAGCCTGCGCGAGAAAGGGCTGTTGTTCGTAGGCCTGGACGTGATTGGCGAGTACCTGACCGAAATCAACGTCACCAGCCCCACATGTGCCCGGGAAATCGATGCAGCCTACGGCACAGACATTGGCGGCCTGCTGATGGACGCCATCGAGCGCAAGCTTCAGGCACGCTAACCTCACCCAGGCGACGCGAAGCGGGGCATATGGAGTATCATGCCCCGCCATTCGCTGTTACGCGCCCAGGGCCAGGCCGGGTACTTAATGACCAGTTTTACCATGCTCTCTTCAAAGCTTGCGCCAAAGGCTGACCGCCCTGCGGACCGCTTGGGTTTTGCGCTGTTCGTTGCTGCCCTGTTGCACCTGGCCGTCATTCTTGGCGTGAGCTTCAGCCTGGAGCCGCCTGCGCAAATCAGCAAAACCCTTGAAATCACCTTGTCCACTTTCAAAAGCGACAAGGCGCCGGAGAAAGCCGACTTTCTCGCCCAGGACAACCAACAGGGCAGCGGTACGCTGGAACATAAAGCCGTGCCCAAAACCACGGAAGTAGCGCCGTTCCAGAGCGAGCAGATCAACAAGGTGACCCCACCACCGGCGCCCCGCCCGGTACGCGAGGACGCGCCGCAGAAAACCAAGGCCGTGGCCACGACTGCCACCCAAGTGCACAAGACCGAAGCCCGGCCGCAGAAACAGCCTGTGGACGAGAAGCCTCAGCCGGCCACACCTGCCTTCGACAGTTCCCAGCTGTCCAGCGAGATTGCCAGCCTTGAAGCCGAGCTTTCAAACGAGCAGCAGGCGTACGCAAAGCGTCCTCGCATCTACCGTTTGAGCGCGGCCTCGACCATGCGCGACAAGGGGGCCTGGTACAAGGAGGACTGGCGCAAGAAGGTGGAACGTATCGGTAACCTGAACTACCCCGAACAGGCGCGCCAACAGCAGATCTACGGCAATTTGCGGATGCTGGTGTCGATCAACCGGGATGGTTCGCTGTACGAAGTGTTGGTACTCGAATCCTCCGGGCAGCCTTTGCTGGATGAAGCCGCCCAACGCATCGTGCGCCTTGCAGCGCCTTTTGCGCCGTTTACCGGGGACCTTTCGGACATCGACCGGCTCGAAATCATTCGGACCTGGCGGTTTGCCAAAGGTGACCGGTTGTCCAGCAATTAGGGCGCCATTGAACGCCCACCGCTTGAAAGCCCCCAGAGGCAGCGCCAAACTACGCCTATGAAGACCCTTGAAACCAGCTACCTCAAGCATCAGTTCCTGATCGCCATGCCACACATGGCCGATCCCAATTTCGCCCAGACGCTGACCTATATCGTCGAGCACACCGAGCGCGGTGCCATGGGGCTGGTAGTGAACCGGCCACAGGAGCTGAACTTGGCTGACATTCTCGAACAGCTCCGGCCAGACGTAACGCCCCCGTTGTCGGCGCAACTGGTGCCAGTGTATGGCGGGGGGCCGGTTCAAATGGACCGCGGCTTCGTGCTGCATACCAGTGGCCCGATGTTCGATGCTACGGTCGAGCTGGGCGGCGTTTCGCTGTCCACGTCTCAGGACGTACTCTTCGCCATCGCTGACGGCAGCGGCCCCGAGCAAAGCTTGATCACCTTGGGGTACGCCGGTTGGGAAGCGGGGCAACTGGAAAGCGAGATGGCCGAAAACGCTTGGCTGACCTGCTCTTTCGATCCTGCCATTCTGTTCGATATACCCAGTGAAGCCCGGCTGACGGCTGCCGCCAAGCGCCTCGGGATCAACCTGAACCTGCTCACCAGCCAGGCGGGGCACGCCTGATGGCAGTTAGGTTACTAATCGGCTTTGACTACGGCAGCAAACAGATTGGCCTGGCTGTTGGCCAGGTGATCACCGGCCAAGCCCGCGAGTTGTGCGTGCTCAAAGCCCAGAATGGCGTGCCGGATTGGCTCAAAGTCCAAGCCCTGCTTAAAGAGTGGAAGCCCGATGCACTGGTAGTAGGCCTGCCTTTGAACATGGACGGCACGCCTAGCGACATGAGCGCCCGCGCTGAAAAGTTTGCCCGCCAGCTCAATGGGCGCTTCAACCTGCCGGTCCATACCCACGACGAACGCCTGACCACCTTTGAAGCCAAAGGCGAGCGCATGGCCCGTGGGCAACGGACTCACAGCTATCGGGACAACCCGGTGGACGCGATCGCCGCACGGCTGGTACTTGAAGGCTGGCTGGAGGCCAACGCCGCAAACCTATCCGAACCTTGACCTTGCCCGGCCACCGGGCGCCGCTTTTCTGGAGTGTGCATGAGCTTACCCAACCCCGCCGACCTGATCGCCCAGATGGCAACTGCCCTTACGGCAAGGCTGCAGGCTCGAGGCATCGATACCCCCCGCTTCATCGGCATACGTACCGGCGGTGTGTGGGTTGCCCAGGCCCTGCTGGAGCAGTTGGGGCAGGCCACCGAGCTGGGCACGCTGGATGTGTCCTTCTACCGTGACGATTTCAGCCAGAACGGCCTGCACCCTCAGGTACGCCCCTCCAGCCTGCCCTTCGAGATCGAAGGCCAGCACCTTGTGCTTATTGATGACGTGCTAATGAGTGGGCGCACCGTGCGCGCCGCACTCAACGAGCTGTTCGACTACGGCCGACCAGCCAGCGTGACCTTGGTGAGCTTGTTGGACCTGGACGCAGCCGAGCTGCCTATCCGCCCCGATGTAGTGGGCGCCACGTTGTCCCTGGCGCCTGACGAGCGGGTAAAATTGCTCGGCCCTACCCCGCTTACCCTGGAGCGCCAGGCCATTGGTGCTGCTGCCAGCCTTCAAGAGTCCACCCGATGACGCCAACTGACCCAAAGCGCCCTCTGCAACTGAACGACCAAGGTCAGTTGCGGCATTTCCTGTCTTTGGACGGGCTGCCTCGCGAGCTGCTTACCGAAATTCTGGACACTGCTGACTCATTTCTGGAAGTAGGTGCTCGGGCGGTGAAGAAGGTGCCTCTGTTGCGCGGCAAAACCGTCTGCAACGTGTTCTTCGAGAACTCCACGCGCACCCGTACCACCTTCGAGCTGGCCGCCCAACGGCTGTCGGCGGACGTGATCACGCTCAACGTGTCCACCTCTTCCACCAGCAAAGGCGAGACGCTATTCGATACGCTGCGCAACCTGGAAGCCATGGCGGCTGACATGTTCGTGGTGCGCCACGCCGACTCTGGCGCTGCCCATTACATTGCCGAGCACGTATCGCCAGAGGTGGCCGTGATCAATGGCGGTGATGGCCGCCACGCGCACCCTACCCAAGGCATGCTGGACATGCTGACCATCCGCCGGCACAAGGGCGGCTTCGAAAACCTGTCCGTGGCCATCGTGGGGGATATTCTGCACTCCCGTGTGGCGCGCTCCAACATGATCGCGCTCAAGACCCTGGGCTGTCGTGACATTCGCGTGATCGGCCCCAAGACCTTGCTACCCGTTGGCGTAGAGCAGTATGGCGTGACGGTGTATACCGACCTGGCAAAGGGTTTGAAGGACGTGGACGTGGTGATCATGCTGCGCCTGCAGCGTGAACGCATGCAAGGCGGCTTGCTGCCCAGCGAGGGGGAGTTCTACCGGCTGTTTGGCTTGACTACCCAACGGTTGGCCCTGGCCAAGCCTGATGCGATCGTGATGCACCCTGGGCCGATCAACCGTGGCGTGGAGATCGAGTCTGCCGTGGCCGATGGCGCCCAATCGGTAATTCTTAACCAGGTAACCTACGGCATTGCCGTACGCATGGCGGTGCTGTCCATGGCCATGAGCGGCCAGGCCGCACAGCGGCAGATCGAGCAGGAGAGTTTCCAGTGACTGTAAGCATTATAGGTGCCCGCCTGATCGACCCTGCCTCGGGCCTGGACCAGCTCACCGACCTGCACCTGGAGAACGGCAAGGTACTGGCCATTGGCGCTGCCCCAGTCGGCTTCACAGCTGCACAGCACATTGACGCCCAAGGGCTCATCGCCGCCCCAGGCCTGGTAGACCTCAACGTTTCGTTGCGCGAGCCAGGCTACAGCCGCAAGGGCACCATCGCCACGGAAACCCGCGCAGCCGCAGCCGGCGGTGTGACGTCGCTATGCTGCCCACCGCTGACGCGCCCTATCCTGGACACCTCGGCTGTTGCCGAGCTGATCCTGGACCGTGCGCGTGAAGCCGGCCACTGCAAGGTGTTTCCTGTTGGCGCCTTGAGCAAAGGGCTGGAAGGCGAGCAGTTGGCTGAGCTGGTAGCCTTACGGGATGTAGGCTGCGTGGCTTTCGGCAATGGCCTGAACAGTTTCAATAACACGCGCACCCTGTGCAGGGCGCTGGAATATGCCGCCACGTTCGACCTGACCGTGGTGTTCAATTCCCAGGACCGCGACCTGGCAGCCGGTGGGCTGGCGCACGAAGGCCCGATTGCCAGCTTCCTGGGCTTGGCGGGCGTACCTGAGACCGCTGAAACAGTGGCGCTGGCCCGGGACCTGCTGCTGGTGGAGCAAAGCGGTGTTCGTGCCCACTTCAGCCAGTTGACCACCGCCCGGGGCGCAGAAATGATCGCCCAGGCCCAGGCGCGTGGCTTGCCAGTGACAGCAGACGTGGCGCTGTACCAGCTGATCCTCACGGACGAAGCACTCACCGGCTTCTCAAGCCTGTATCACGTGCTGCCACCGCTACGTACTGCCAAGGACCGCGATGGGTTACGTGCTGCGGTCAAGGCCGGCGTCATTCAGGCCATTTCCAGCCACCACCAACCCCACGAGCGTGATGCCAAGCAGGCACCGTTCGGTGCGACAGAACCCGGGATCAGCAGTGTGGAGCTGTTGTTGCCATTGGCTTTGACCTTGGTGGAAGAAGGCGTGGTGGACCTGCCCACCCTGTTGGCCCGCTTGACGGCAGGCCCGGCGCAGGCCCTGCGGTTGCCGGCAGGTGAACTGAGGGTGGGGGCACCAGCGGACGTGGTGCTGTTCGACCTGAATGCCACTACCCTGGCCGGCGAGCACTGGCATTCCCGCGGCCAGAACAGCCCGTTCATGAGCCACTGCTTGCCCGGCGCTGTGCGCTATACCTTGGTGGATGGCAAGGTCAGCCATCAGGCCTGAACAGTCACTCAACCCGCACTAGTGCGCTCTGCAGGCGCATGGCCCCACGCTCAATGCGCCTGGGGCCGTGCACAATGCCTAGCCAAGGCACCTGTCAGCCACGATACGCGTCGCGGTTTTCCTTGGACACTTGATCGTTGAGTGTCCAGAAGTCATACAGCACGCCTACCAGAAATAACCCGCCGGTGAAGAAGTAGATCACCGCCGTGATCCATTTGCGCTGGTACAAGCGGTGTATGCCAAACAGGCCAAGAAAGGTGAGCAGCAGCCAGGCGATGTTGTAGTCCAGTGGGCCACTGTGAAACCGCAGGTCTGCATGGCGATCCATTGCCGGGATCAGAAACAGGTCGATCAGCCAACCAATGCCGAACAGTCCGAGAGTGAGAAACCATAGGGTCCCCGTGACCGGCTTACCGTAATAAAAGCGGTGAGCACCGGTAAAGCCGAAAATCCAGAGGGCATAACCGAAGATCAGGCTATGGGTATCGTGCAGCCGCGGTTCGGGCTGATAGGTATTCATAGGGGATGCCTTGCGGGGTGATAATTAAAATTTCTGGAAAGAATTGTGACTTTTGCACGGCGAGCCGACAAGCGGTCTTTGCCTGGGGAGAGTGCCCAAACCGGGCTATTACGGGGGTTCGCTGGTTTACATAGACACAAAACACTGCCTGAGGTTCGGTATGGGCGGGTTCTGGATCGACCAGCGGCCCAAAAACAGGCAAAAAAGCTGTTATAAAGTTTCGCGCCACTACACTGAGCCCTGCCGAATGCACCCAATATTCAAGACATGGCTAACCATTTGCCTTTTATGTCCACTGGCCGCTTACGCCTCCAACCGTGAGCAAACCCTTCCTCCCAGCTTCTCGGGTTACACCGCCCAGGCAGGTACTGCCGAACATGCGCCACGTGCGCCGCGCCACTTGGTACGCAAGGCTGTACCTCATTCTGCCCAGGCCGCCGCTGCACAAATGGCCGCTCGCCAGAACAGCCAGAGCAACGCGGTGCTAAGCCGCGCAGTCAATGTGCTGGGAACGCCTTACAAATGGGGCGGTAGCAGCCCTAGCAAAGGCTTTGATTGCAGCGGGCTGGTCAAGTACGCCTTCAACGACGTGAAGGCTGTGAACTTGCCTCGCACCTCCAATGCCATGGCAGACGGCCACGGCGTCAAGGTTGCACGTGCCGACCTCAAGCCTGGCGACCTGATCTTCTTCAATATCAAGAGTGGCCGTGTAAACCACGTTGCCATCTACCTGGGCGAAGGCAAGTTCATTCATGCGCCTCGTCGGGGCAAGGCTGTGTCCATCGACACCCTGAACAAGCCTTACTGGAACCAGCATTACGTGGTCGCCAAGCGGGTATTGCCCAAGCAGCCAGCCACGGCAAACCTCCGCATCACCCAACGCTGAGGTCACCACAGCGTGGCGGCTCGCTGCGGGACCGGTTGCAGCCGAAGGCTGCGGCCGGGAATCTCAAAACGCTATGCCGTGACGGCCACCAAGGTTCGTCCGCTACGCGAACTCCCACAGGAAACAGTCCGCGCCAGTGTTGGCGCTGTGGGACCGGTCGCAGCCAAAGGCGGAGGCCGGGAACCTGACGTACGTTAAGCGTCAGGTTTACAGGCTGTCCGGGCTTTTAGCCTTTTCCCGGGCTGCATCCTTCGCGATGATGCCTTTGGCCAGCAGTTCCTTGAGGCACGCATCCAGGGTTTGCATACCCAGCGAACCTCCAGTTTGAATCGCCGAATACATCTGTGCCACTTTGTCCTCCCGGATCAGATTGCGGATGGCCGGCGTGCCAATCATGATTTCATGGGCTGCTACCCTTCCCCCGCCGATCTTACGCAATAGGGTCTGCGAGATCACCGCCTGCAGTGACTCGCTCAGCATCGAGCGCACCATGCTTTTTTCCTCTGCCGGGAACACGTCCACCACCCGGTCGATGGTCTTGGCCGCTGAAGTGGTGTGCAAGGTGCCAAACACCAAGTGGCCCGTCTCGGCAGCGGTCAGGGCCAGGCGAATGGTTTCCAGGTCACGCAGCTCCCCCACCAGGATCACATCCGGGTCTTCTCGCAGGGCCGAGCGCAGGGCGTGAGAGAAGCCCAGCGTGTCACGGTGCACTTCGCGCTGGTTCACCAGGCACTTCTTGGATTCGTGAACGAACTCGATTGGGTCTTCGATGGTAAGGATATGGTGGTGCTTGTTGCTGTTGAGGTAGTCGATCATGGCCGCCAGGGTGGTGGACTTGCCCGACCCCGTAGGCCCTGTCACCAGCACCAGCCCGCGGGGAACATCAGTGATGCGCTTGAACACATCACCCATGCCCAGGTCGTCCATGGTCAGCACCTTGGAGGGAATGGTCCTGAACACGGCCCCCGCACCCCGGTTCTGATTGAAGGCGTTGACCCTGAACCGCGCTACGCCCGGCACCTCAAAGGAAAAGTCCGTTTCCATGAACTCTTCGAAGTCCTGGCGCTGCTTGTCATTCATGATGTCGTAGATCAGCCCCTGCACCGCCTTGTTGTCCAGTGGCGGCAGGTTGATTCGGCGTACGTCGCCGTCTACGCGGATCATGGGCGGCAACCCGGCAGAAAGGTGCAGGTCCGACGCGCCTTGTTTCGCGCTGAAGGCCAACAACTCAGTAATGTCCATGAGACTCCCCAAATACAGACAAGCAGGTAGAATGCCGCAGACCCCTAAAGCCGCTGGCGCCAAGTAATGTCCACCATAGCAGACAACCTTTCTTCGGTGAGTGCGCGAATTGGCGCGGCAACCCAGGCTGCAGGCCGTGAGCCGAGCAGCGTGAACCTGCTGGCTGTGAGCAAGACCAAGCCGGCCCAGGCCATACGTGAAGCCCATACTGCAGGCCAGCATCATTTCGGTGAAAACTACCTGCAGGAAGCCTTGGCCAAACAGGCCGAGCTTACCGACCTGGACGTGACCTGGCATTTCATCGGCCCGATCCAGTCCAATAAAACCAAGGCCATCGCCGAGCACTTCGCGTGGGTGCATTCGATTGACCGGCTCAAAATTGCCCAGCGCCTGTCCGAGCAACGCCCACCCCACCTGCCACCGCTGAACATCTGCCTGCAGGTGAACATCAGCGGCGAGGCGAGCAAGGCCGGCTGTGAGCCGCAAGACCTGGCTGCCCTGGCCAGTGCCGTCGCGGCACTGCCCCGCCTGCGCTTGCGTGGTTTGATGGCCATTCCTGAGCCCAGCAAGGAGGCTACCGAGCAGAACGCGACCTTTGCTCGGGTCACTGCCCTGCGCGATGGGCTAAGCCTTGGCCTGGACACGCTGTCCATGGGCATGAGTGACGACCTGGAGGCCGCCATCGCCCAAGGCGCGACCTGGGTACGAATAGGCACTGCGCTCTTTGGCGCCCGCGACTACAGCACGCCCAACGCCCCCGTTTGAACCGATTCGAAGGATTTCCCATGAGCACACCACGCATTGCCTTTATTGGTGCCGGCAATATGGCTACCAGCCTGATCGCAGGGCTACGGGCTGAAGGTATCGACAGCAGCCATATAACCGCCAGCGCCCGCAGTGAGGAGACCCGCGCGCGCATTGGTAGCACCTACGACATCGCCACCTTTGCAGACAATGCCGAAGCGGTGAAAGGCGCGGACGTCATCGTGCTGTCCGTCAAGCCGCAGGTCATGAAGGGCGTGTGCGAGGCCTTGCGCCCCGCCTTGCAGCCTGGCCAGTTGATCGTCTCCGTGGCCGCCGGTATCACGTGCGCCAGCCTGCAAGCCTGGCTGGGCGAATGCCCGGTGGTACGTTGCATGCCTAATACCCCGTCACTGCTTCGCCAGGGGGCCAGCGGGCTGTACGCTACGGCACAGGTCACAAACGAACAGAAGGCCGTTACCGAGCAGTTGCTCGGTGCTGTAGGCCTTGCCTTGTGGCTGGACACCGAAGCGCAGCTACACGCGGTGACTGCTGTTTCCGGAAGCGGCCCGGCTTACTTTTTCCTGATGATCGAAGCCATGACCCAGGCCGGTGTGGACCTGGGGCTGCCCCGTGACACCGCTGAAGCATTGGCTGAGCAAACCGCACTGGGCGCCGCACAGATGGCATCGACCAGTGACGTGGATGCCGCCGAGCTTCGCCGCCGGGTGACCTCACCGGCCGGTACCACGGAGGCCGCTATCAAGGCCTTCCAGGCGAATGGTTTTGAAGCATTGGTAGCAAAGGCCCTCGGCGCTGCGGCGCACCGTTCGAAAGAACTGGCCGAACAACTGGCCAACTAAGGAGCATTAGATGATTGGACTTAACACCGCATTGATTTACGTGCTGCAAACCCTCGGCAGCTTGTACCTGCTGATTGTGCTGCTGCGTTTTGTGCTGCAACTGGTGAGGGCAGACTTCTACAACCCCCTGAGCCAATTCGCGGTGCGGGCCACGCAACCCCTGCTGCGCCCCATCCGCCGGGTGATTCCCAGCCTGTTCGGCCTGGACATGTCCTCGCTGCTGCTGGCCATCGTCATTCAGTTGATCGTGATGGCGCTCACGCTATTGCTGGCCTATGGCACCACAGGCAACCCTGTGCAGCTGTTGATCTGGTCGATCATCGGTGTCACCGCGCTGTTTCTGAACATCTTCTTCTTCGCCATGATCATCAGTGTGATCCTGTCGTGGGTCGCACCGGCCAGCCACAACCCTGGCGCAGAACTGGTCAACCAGATCTGCGAGCCCATACTGGCGCCCTTCCGCCGCCTCCTGCCTAGCCTGGGCGGCCTGGATATCTCCCCGATTCTCGCCTTTATGGTGCTCAAGCTGCTGGACATGCTGGTGATCAACAACCTGGCGGCCATGACCGGCATGCCGCAGATCCTGCGCACGTTGATCTGACCGGTAGGCAGAGCACGCCTAACCTCCGCAGGCGTCGGGCTTTGCCCACGCTTGTGATGCTGGGCAAGATTGACAGGGGCAAAGCCTTGCCCCCTCCGCCCCCCCTCCTTATCCTTACGCCTCATTTGAGTGAGAGCAGGGTCGATGCCTACAGCCTTCCCCGACGATTCGGTTGGTTTGGTCACGCCACAGGTGGCGCGGTTCAGCGAACCGTTGCCCTTGGCCTGTGGCCGCTCGCTGGCCAGTTATGAACTGGTCTATGAGACCTATGGCCAGCTCAACAGCACCGCCAGCAACGCTGTCCTGATCTGCCATGCGCTTTCAGGGCATCACCACGCAGCCGGCTTTCATAGCGAGGCCGATCGCAAGCCCGGCTGGTGGGACAGTGCCATTGGCCCAGGCAAACCCATCGATACCCGCCGGTTCTTTGTGGTTGCCCTGAACAACCTGGGTGGGTGCAACGGTTCCACGGGGCCTGGGAGTATCGACCCTGTCACGGGCAAGCCGTTTGGGGCAACCTTTCCAGTGCTTACGGTGGAAGACTGGGTGCACAGCCAGGCCCGCTTGGCCGACAGGCTGGGCATCAAACAGTGGGCGGCCGTGGTGGGCGGCAGCCTGGGCGGCATGCAAGCGCTGCAATGGGCGATCAGCTACCCCGATCGGCTGCGCCATTGCGTGGCCATCGCCTCGGCACCCAAGCTGTCGGCCCAGAACATCGCCTTCAACGAAGTGGCGCGGCAAGCCATTCTCTCAGACCCTGAATTCCACGGCGGCGACTTCCAGGCTGAAGGCGTGATTCCCAAACGCGGGCTGATGCTGGCACGCATGGTGGGCCACATCACGTACCTGTCAGATGACTCCATGGGCGAGAAATTCGGCCGCGAACTCAAGAGTGATCAACTGGCCTACGACTTCCACAGCGTGGCGTTCCAGGTGGAAAGCTACTTGCGGTATCAGGGTGAAGAGTTTTCCGGGCGGTTCGACGCCAACACCTACCTGTTGATGACCAAGGCGCTGGACTATTTCGACCCTGCGGCTGCCCATGGGGATGACCTGGCCAAAACGCTTTCCGGCGTGACGGCAGATTTCTGCATCATGTCCTTTACCACCGACTGGCGCTTCTCACCGGCCCGGTCACGGGAAATCGTCGATGCACTGATGGCAGCACGCAAAAGTGTGTCCTACCTGGAAATCGATGCGCCCCAGGGCCACGATGCCTTCCTGATCCCCATTCCACGCTATTTGCAGGCATTTGCCCGCTATATGAACCGTATTGCGATCTGAGGTGCCCATGAGAGCCGATCTGGAAATCATCCAGGAATGGATACCGGCCGGTAGCCGGGTACTCGACCTGGGCTGCGGTAATGGCGAACTCCTGGCGTGGTTGCGCGACCACAAAGGCGTGACCGGCTACGGCCTGGAAATCGACCCTGACAACATCAATGAATGCGTGCGCAAAGGCGTGAACGTGATTGAGCAAAACGTCGACAAGGGGCTGGGCAATTTCGCCAGCAACAGTTTCGATGTGGTAGTCATGACTCAGGCCCTGCAGGCCATGGAGTACCCGGACCGTATTCTGGAGGAGATGCTACGGGTTGGCCGCCAATGCATCATCACCTTCCCCAATTTCGGCCACTGGCGCTGCCGCTGGTACCTGGCCACCAAAGGGCGCATGCCGGTGTCAGAATTCCTGCCCTACACCTGGTACAACACGCCTAACATCCACTTCTGCACCTTCGAAGATTTCGAAGCCCTGTGCCGGGAGCGCAATGCACAGGTACTGGAACGCCTGGCGGTCGATCACCAGCACCGCCATGGTTGGGCCAGCCGGGCCTGGCCCAACCTGCTGGGCGAGATTGGCATCTATCGGCTAAGCAGCCCCCAGCTACGCCCTGAACATATGGCCGTTTGACCGTCTGGCCCCCGCGCTTGCCCCCGCGCCTGCCGAGGGGCATGCTGCCCGCTATTTTTCGGCGCGCTACCGCCGATACGGA
The DNA here is from genome assembly GCF_059831485.1 of Pseudomonas sp. AB39(2026). NCBI lineage: Bacteria > Pseudomonadati > Pseudomonadota > Gammaproteobacteria > Pseudomonadales > Pseudomonadaceae > Pseudomonas > Pseudomonas sp. AB39(2026). Next base: position 3,479,820 of record NZ_CP195212.1, on the reverse strand, counting down.
TGAAACCTTTACCCCATGATCACGCTTACTCAGTTGGTACTCGCCAGCCATAACGCCGGCAAGCTCAAAGAACTCCAGGCCATGCTGGGCCACCAGGTGCACCTGCGCTCGGTGGGCGAGTTCAGCCAGGTTGAGCCGGAAGAAACCGGCCTGTCCTTTGTCGAGAATGCCATTCTCAAGGCCCGCAATGCTTCACGCCTGTCGGGCCTGCCAGCACTGGCAGATGACTCAGGGCTGGCCGTGGACCATCTGGGCGGCGCGCCTGGCATCTACTCTGCTCGGTACGCTGATGGGCAGGGTGATGCAGCCAACAACGCCAAACTGCTGGCCGCCCTTGAAGGCGTGCCTGAAACGGAGCGCGGCGCACAGTTCGTCTGCGTGCTGGCGCTGGTACGCCACGCCGACGACCCGCTGCCCATCCTGTGTGAAGGCCTGTGGCAGGGCCGTATTCTGCAGGCGGCCAGCGGTGCCAATGGCTTTGGCTACGATCCACTGTTCTGGGTACCTGAGCGCAACTGCTCCAGTGCTGAACTCAGCCCTGTGGAAAAGAACCAGCTCAGCCATCGGGCACGTGCGATGGCCCTGTTGCGCCAGCGCCTGGGCGTTGAGTGACGCCGATGCCTGACTTGCCGCCATTGGCGTTGTACATCCATATCCCGTGGTGTGTTCGAAAGTGCCCTTATTGCGACTTCAACTCCCATGCAGCCGGGCCGGACATTCCTGAAGACGCCTATGTAAGCGCGTTGCTGGATGATTTCGACCGAGAGCTGCCGGGCGTACTCGGCCGGCCGCTGACGTCCATCTTCTTTGGCGGTGGTACGCCCAGCCTGTTCAGTGCAGCGGCCTTGGACCGTTTGCTGGACGGGCTACGCGCGCGCATTTCCATGGCCGCTGACGTGGAAATTACCCTTGAGGCCAACCCAGGCACGTTCGAGCAAAACAAGTTCACAGCCTACCGCCAGCTAGGCATCAACCGGCTGTCCATCGGCGTGCAGAGCTTCCAGGCCGATAAGCTTAAAGCGCTGGGGCGTATCCACAGCGGTGATGAAGCGCTGCGGGCTGCGGAAATGGCGCGGCGGGCGGGGTTCGATAACTTCAACCTGGACTTGATGCACGGCTTGCCCGGCCAAAGCCAGGACGAGGCACTGGGCGACCTGCGCCAAGCCATCGCGCTCGCCCCTACGCACCTGTCCTGGTACCAACTGACCCTGGAACCTAATACGGTGTTCTGGAACCAGCCGCCTCAGTTGCCTGAAGACGACATTCTCTGGGATATCCAAGAGGCCGGGCAGGCCCTGCTGGCCAGTGCAGGCTTTGCCCAGTACGAAGTGTCGGCCTACGCCCGGTCGGGCCGTGCGGCACGGCATAACCTCAATTACTGGAGCTTCGGGGATTTCATCGGCATCGGCGCTGGGGCCCACGGCAAGCTTACGGCAGCAGACGGCACCGTACGCCGTACCTGGAAAACCCGCCTGCCCAAGGACTACCTGAACCTGGCCAAACCTTTCATGGCAGGCGACAAGGTACTCGAGCCAGACGAATTGCCGTTCGAGTTTCTGATGAATGCCTTGCGGCTGACCGATGGCGTGCCTGCCGCGCAGTTCACAGCACGCACCGGCTTGCCATTGTCTGCCCTGGCCGAAGGCCGCGCTGTGGCCGAACGCAAAGGCCTGCTGCTGGCAGACCCCGAGCGGCTGGCCGCGACCGCACGAGGCCAGCTGTTTCTCAACGACCTTCTGCAACTGTTTTTGACCTAAGGACCCGAGATGGAACCGCTACTGGATGTGCTTGAAACAATGTCGCGCTGGTGCCGAGGCAACCTGTCGGAAATTGCTCTGGCATTGGTAGGCTGCGCGCTGGTGCTGTTCGGCTCCCATGTGAAAAGCTGGGGCGCGCAGAAAGTAGGAAGCTTCAGTGGCGCATTGCGCGCCCCGGTGCTAGCGCTAGGTTGCGCAGTGGGCAGTGGCGCGTTGCTGATTCACGCCACACCTTGGGTATTGCGTGGTTTGCAGCAATTCAACAACTACAGCCTGGCACCCGCATTGATTGCAGTACTGGTGGCCATTGGGGTGGTAGCTGACAGGAAATAGCCAAACTACTGTAGGGAGCGGGCGAAGCCCGCGAACAAACGGGCTAAGGCCCAGAGGTATTCGCGGGCGTTGCCCGCTTCCTACAGAGGCAGCCGTTAATCCACCCGTTCGAACTTCAAGTCCCACACCCCATGCCCCAACCGCTCGCCACGGCGCTCGAACTTGGTAATGGGGCGTTCGCTGGGCCGCTCCACGCAACCACCGCCAACGGCCTGATTGCGGTAGCCAGGGGCTACGTTCATCACTTCCAGCATGTACTCAGCGTAAGGTTCCCAGTCGGTGGCCATGTGCAACACGCCGCCGGGCTTGAGCTTGGTGCGTACCAGTTCGGCAAAGGCTGGTTGCACGATGCGCCGCTTGTGGTGGCGGCTCTTGTGCCAAGGGTCGGGGAAGAACAGCATTAACCGGTCCAGGCTGGCATCGGCCACGCAGCGCTTGAGCACTTCTATTGCATCGCAGTCGTACACGCGCAGGTTTTTCAAACCTTGTGTGAGCACACCGTTGAGCAGCGCACCCACACCGGGCCGGTGAACTTCCACACCAATGAAATCTTGCTCCGGCGCGGCGGCGGCCATTTCCAGCAGGGAATGCCCCATACCGAAGCCGATTTCCAAGGTACGCGGGGCTGAGCGGCCAAATACCTGATCGAAGTCTACAGGGGCGTCGGCCAAAGGCAGGATAAACAACGGCCCGCCTTGTTCCAGGCCCCGCTGCTGGCCTTCAGTCATGCGGCCAGCACGCATTACGAAGCTTTTGATGGCACGGTGATGGGCCGGGGTGCCTTCACCCTCAGCCGGGGTGTTATGCGAATCAGTCATGGACGCTCTTATTTGATCAGGCCATCCAGCGGTGAAGACGCGCTGGCATAGAGTTTTTTCGGCATGCGACCGGCCAGCCAGGCCAGGCGGCCGGCAATGATCGCGTGTTTCATGGCTTCGGCCATTTGCACGGGGTGCTGTGCATGCGCGATGGCCGAGTTCATCAGTACGGCTTCGCAGCCTAGCTCCATGGCAATGGCAGCATCCGACGCAGTACCTACACCGGCATCCACGAGTACGGGCACCTTGGCTTCTTCCAGGATGATCTGCAGGTTGTAAGGGTTGCAGATGCCCAGCCCTGTACCGATCAGGCCCGCCAGCGGCATGACCGCGATGCAGCCGATTTCGGCCAATTGGCGTGCAATGATCGGGTCGTCGCTGGTGTACACCATCACGTCAAACCCTTCCTTGACCAGCGTTTCGGCAGCCTTGAGGGTTTCAATCACGTTGGGGAACAGGGTTTTCTGGTCAGCCAGTACTTCCAGCTTCACCAGGTTGTGACCGTCGAGCAACTCGCGGGCCAGGCGGCAGGTGCGTACGGCTTCCAGGGCGTCGTAACAGCCTGCAGTATTGGGCAGGATGGTGTAACGGCTGGGCGGCAACACGTCCAGCAGGTTGGGTTCCCCTGGGTTCTGGCCGATGTTGGTGCGGCGTACGGCAACTGTCACAATCTCGGCCCCGGAGGCTTCGATGGCCTGGCGGGTTTCTTCCAGGTCGCGGTACTTGCCCGTGCCCACCAGCAGGCGGGATTGGTAGGTACGGCCAGCGAGAACGAACGGCTTGTCGCTGCGGGAGGTACTCATTGGATAATCCTCATAGGTGGGTGAACAGGGAACACAGGCAGGGCTAGCCACCACCGATGGCTTGCACCACTTCCACCTGGTCACCCTCGTTCAGTAGCGTGCTGGCATGTGCGCTTCTAGGCACGATGTCCAGGTTCAGCTCGACAGCGACACGACGCTCGGCCAGGTCCATGCGGGCCAATAGGCCCGCGACCGTTTCACCGTCGGGCAGCTCGAAGGCATCTCCGTTCAACTGTATGCGCATGTAGGGCGCCATCTGGAAAAGTGAGGGCGTGCATTCTAGCCCGATCCCCCTTCTCGACCAAGACGCGTGCGACGGCCTGGCTCAGCCCAGGCGCCAGGCGGCCAGCCCCAGGCAGGCCCAGCCCGCCAGGAAAGCCAGCCCACCGAAGGGCGTAATGATCCCCAAGCGAGCAACACCGGTCAGGGTAAGTGCGTAGAGGCTGCCGGAAAACAAGACGATACCCAAGCAAAACAACGCGCCCGCCCAACCGATCAGGCGGCCCGGCAGCAGGTTAGCCAGCACGGCAACGCCCAGCAAGGCCAGGGCGTGAACCAGTTGGTATTGCACACCGGTTTGAAAGATAGCCAGGTACTCAGGCGTAAGGCGGCCCTTGAGGCCGTGAGCAGCAAAAGCACCCAAGCCAACACCGCTAAAGCCGAAGACGGCCGCCAACATCAGGAAACTACGCAACATAAAGGTTCGTCCAGATCCACAGGCATCAGGCCTGTATAATGGCCCGCTCTTTCGGCCGGGCCAAGCTCACTATGCTAGGGACTTTATTGCACCACATTCGTCGCGTTCTCATGTGGTTTGTCATTGGTAGCGTAGCGCTGGTACTGGTGCTTCGCTGGGTACCGCCACCTGGCACGGCGTTAATGGTAGAACGCAAGGTTCAGTCGTGGCTCGACGGCCAGCCCATCGACCTGCAGCGCACATGGCGCCCCTGGAGCAGCCTGCCAGACGACTTGAAAGTCGCGGTTATCGCAGGCGAAGACCAGAAATTCCCCTTCCATTGGGGTTTTGACCTCCAGGCCATACGTGCCGCGTTTTCCCACAACGAGCAAGGTGGTGCACTTCGAGGCGCCAGCACGCTCAGCCAGCAGGTATCCAAGAACCTGTTCCTGTGGTCTGGGCGCAGCTACCTGCGCAAAGGGCTGGAAGCCTGGTTCACGGTATTGATCGAGGTGCTGTGGCCCAAGGAGCGTATTCTAGAGGTCTACTTGAACAGTGCTGAATGGGACGACGGCGTATTCGGTGCGGAAGCGGCAGCGCAGCACCACTTCCATACCAGTGCAACCAACCTCTCGCGCCAACAGGCCAGCCTGCTCGCAGCTGTGCTGCCTGCACCACGGGAATGGAGTGCTGCCAGGCCCAGCCCGTATGTACTGCGTAGGGCAGCATGGATTCGGCAACAGATGGGGCAATTGGGCGGGGCGGATTACCTGAACAACCTGAACAAGGCCAGAGCCCTACCTTGGGCAGATTAAGCTAACCCGTTGTATCAGAACCTGTTGGCACTGGCATAGCCGGCAGATCAAGCCTTCCCAAACCCTGAAACATCAGAAAAAGCTGTTCCCTGGCTGCGCCAGGTTCTACAGGATCTGCACCAGGCTGTGCTCTGTGGGAGCTGGCGCAGCCGGCGAACAGATACCTGCGATATCAGGTGCAATTCGTTCCCTGGCTACGCCAGGCCTACAGTTTCGGCACTGTAGGGCTTGGCGTGGCCGTGACAGGGTTCAGGCGGCGATGGAGCCTTTAAGCTTGTTCATCGCGTTCTTTTCCAGCTGACGAATGCGCTCGGCAGACACGTTGTACTTGGCTGCCAGCTCATGCAGGGTGGCCTTTTCCTCAGCCAGCCAGCGCTGGTAGAGAATATCGCGGCTACGCTCGTCCAGTACTTCCAAGGCTTCGTGAAGGTTGCTGGTAGACGTATCTGTCCAGTCAGCATCCTCAAGCTGCCGTGCCGGGTCGTACCGGTGGTCTTCTAGGTAATGAGCCGGTGACTGGAACGCACTGTCGTCATCGGCCTCTGCCGCCGGGTCAAAGGCCATGTCCTGACCCGTCAGGCGGCTTTCCATTTCGCGCACTTCACGCGGCTCTACGCCCAGGCTTTCAGCTACACGGTGCACTTCATCGTTGTTTAGCCAGGCCAAGCGTTTCTTTTGGCTGCGCAAGTTGAAGAACAGTTTGCGCTGGGCCTTGGTAGTAGCCACTTTCACAATGCGCCAGTTGCGCAATATGAATTCGTGGATTTCAGCCTTGATCCAGTGGACAGCGAAGGACACCAGGCGCACGCCCATTTCCGGGTTGAAGCGTTTGACAGCTTTCATCAAGCCGACATTGCCTTCCTGGATGAGGTCGGCCTGTGCCAGGCCGTAGCCCGAATAACTGCGGGCAATGTGTACAACGAAGCGCAGGTGGGCCAACACCATTTCACGGGCGGCTTCGAGGTCCTGGCTGTAGTAGAGTTTATCTGCCAGCTCGCGCTCCCGCTCCGGTGTCAGCAGGGCAATGCTGTTCACCGCATGCACGTAGGCTTCCAGGTTCGCACCCGGAACCAGCATGTGCGCAGGTTGCAAGGAAGTGGTCATTCAAAAACCTCCAACAAACAGATGTGCGCCTTGTGGGCGCCGACACCAATAGACCGTACCACTCGGACCGAGTTCCGGCGGCACAGTCCTTGGCGCCAAAAATATGGTTAACGCGGCGCCAGCTCCCGAAGGTGCCTCGCCACAGCGATCCACGCACCGATATACCCCAACAATACCGCCCCTAGCAAGAGGGAAAAACCGTCTGAAGACGGTACCCCACCAAGGGCGAAGTCGCTGCCGTACAATCCGGCAAGGTTCACGACGGCGCCATTGAGCCAGTCCAGCCCGAAGGCCAGCACGGCCCAGGCCAATAGCCCGGCACCAAAGCCATAGAGGGCACCCATGTACAGGAACGGGCGCCGAACATAGGCATCTGTACCCCCTACCAGTTTTATGACCTCGATCTCGTTACGCCGGTTCTCGATATGCAGCCGAATGGTATTACCGATCACCAATAAGAGGGCCGAAATCAGCAAGACCGCCAGCCCGAACACAAAGCGGTCCCCCAACTTGAGGATGGCCGCCAGGCGCTCTACCCATACGAGGTCCAGTTGAGCCTGCTCCACATTCGGTAGCGCCGCCAACTGGGTACGCAGCGCCTCGAGCGCAGGCTTGTCTACTTCCAAGGGTGTGACGACAACCACGCCCGGCAAGGGGTTGTCCGGCAGCTCCTTGAGCGCCTCACCGAGCCCTGACTGCTGCTGGAACGCGTCAAGGCCCTCTTCACGGCTGATGAATTCAGCGTCTGCCACACCTGCCAGGCCTTTAGCCTGCGCAACCAGCGCCTCGCCCTCCCGGCTACCAGCATCCATGCGCATATAAAGGGAGATCTGCGCCGCGCGCTGCCAGGACCCGCCCAGGCGCTCCACATTCTTGAGCAGCAGGGACAACCCCATGGGCAGGCTGAGCGCAACAGCCATCACCAGGCAGGTGAAAAAGCTGCCGAAGGGCTGGCGCCCTAATCGCTTGAGGCTATCGACCAGGCTCGCTCGGTGGCTTTCAAGCCAAGCATTGAACAGGGCGTTGAAGCCTGGCCCGTCATCCTGGTCGTTGCGCCGAGGTTTTTTCTTCGGCGCATTATCGGAAGGCTTGGGTGCCACACGGTCCGATACCTTTGGGCTGCGCGTCGCACTCATTGGCCAGCCTCCCCATCGCCGATCAGGCGGCCACGTTGCAGCGTGAGCATGCGATGGCGCATGCGGGCAATCAATGCCAGGTCATGGCTGGCGATCAGCACACTGGTCCCCAACCGGTTGATGTGTTCGAATACGCCCATGATTTCCGCAGCCAATCGAGGGTCGAGGTTGCCCGTAGGTTCATCGGCCAGCAGCAAGGCCGGCTGATGGACGATAGCGCGGGCGATGCCCACACGTTGCTGCTGGCCTGTAGACAGGTCGCCTGGGTACAGCGGGCCTTTCTCATTCAGCGATACACGGTCCAGCGCAGAGTCCACCCGCTTGGCGATCTCGTCCTTGGGCAGGCCAAGAATCTGTAAAGGAAGCGCGATGTTGTTGAACACCGTGCGATCGAATAACAACTGGTGGTTCTGGAACACCACCCCGATCTGCCGACGCAGGAAAGGGATCTGCGCATTGCTGATCTGGCCCAGGTCTTGCCCGGCCAGCAGCAACTTGCCACTGGTAGGCCGCTCCATCGCCAGCAGCAGGCGTAACAACGTACTTTTACCCGCCCCGGAGTGCCCGGTCACGAACAGGAATTCACCACGGCGCACCCGAAAGCTGAGTTCGTGCAGCCCCACATGGCCATTTGCATAGCGCTTGCCCACCTGTTCGAAACGGATCATGCCTCACGCTCGGCGAACAAAGCCTTAACGAAAGCATCGGCCTCGAACGCGCGCAGGTCGTCGATACCTTCCCCCACGCCGATGTAACGAATGGGCAGGCTGAACTGCTTGGCCAGTGCGAAGATCACGCCGCCTTTGGCCGTGCCGTCTAGCTTGGTCAGCGCCAGGCCGGTGAGTGCCACGGACTGATTGAAATGCTTGGCCTGGTTGATCGCGTTCTGCCCAGTGCCGGCGTCCAGTACCAATAACACTTCGTGTGGTGCCGCTTCGTCCAGCTTGCCGATTACCCGACGCACCTTCTTGAGCTCTTCCATGAGGTTGTCTTTGGTATGCAAACGGCCAGCCGTATCGGCAATCAGCACATCCACCCCACGCGCCTTGGCAGCCTGCACGGCATCAAAGATGACCGAGGCAGAGTCTGCGCCTGTGTGCTGGGCTATCACCGGCACGCCATTGCGTTCGCCCCACACCTGCAGCTGCTCCACCGCAGCGGCACGGAAGGTGTCACCCGCCGCCAGCATCACCTTTTTGCCTTCGCGTTGGTAACGGGCCGCCAGCTTGCCAATGGTGGTGGTTTTACCGGCGCCGTTTACACCCACAACCAGAATGACAAAGGGGCCTTGCTGCTTGCTGATGACCAGCGGTTTCTCAACAGGGCGGAGCATGGCAGCTAGCTCTTCCTGGAGAGAAACAAACAGGGCCTGCGCGTCTGTCAGTTGCTTGCGTGCAACCTTCTGCGTCAGGTTGCGGATGATGACGGACGTTGCTTCTACGCCGACGTCGGCTGTAAGCAAACGCGTTTCAATGTCGTCGAGCAAGTCGTCGTCAATGGCCTTTCTGCCCAGGAACAGGCTGGCCATACCCTCGCCAATACTGGCGCTGGTCTTGCTCAGGCCCTGCTTGAGCCGGGCAAAGAAGCCGACCTTGGCAGGCTCTTCGGCCACAGGTGCAGGTACCGCTGGGGCAACCACGGGTGCAAGGGGCGCAATGACCGGCGGCGCAACCTCGGCCAGTGGCACCTCGGGCTCGGGGAGGCGCGCAGGGGCGGGCGTTGATACCTCTGGGATTGCCGCAGCCTGGGCAGCCTGTGCGGGCGTTGGCGGCGGCAGCGGGGCCGGTTCTGGCTCTGGCTGAATGCCTACCGCCTCCTCCGGAACAGGTAGTTCGAGCCGGGCTGGCGGCACAAGCGCAGGCTCAACGACAGGCGCCAGGGCGGTTTCTGGCTCTGGCTCTGGCTCTGGCGCCAGCACTGGCTCTGGCGCAAGGGCTACTGCGCGCTCGGCCGCAGCCTCTTCGGTTTCTGCAGCGGGAACAGGCAGCTCCGGCTCAGGTTCAGGCTGAACAACAGGCGCTTGCGGCTTTTTGCGAAGCCAACCGAACAGGCCTTTTTTCTCGCCGGCCGGGGCCGGGGTCTTCTTATCGTCACTGGAACCAAACATGGAAGGTGGCTATCTCAAAGTAGCGAAGCGCCAGCGGGGGCGCCTCGGAAAAAAAACAGACCTTTTTTCACCCGACGCGTTCGTCACTGCTCAAAAACCGGGCCACCTGGCAATCATGGTCACAGGCGTGGCCCTAGGCCGGGCGGATCAGTATCCTAGCACCTCCTCGCCCGCCGACGCTAAGGCCAGGGGGCATCCGTACAGGTTCCGCGATTAAAATGACAGTTCTCTCCCGCTACCTTGCCGGGCTACTGGCAGGCCTTTCCTGCTGCACCCTGGCCAGCACTGCATTAGCCGCCCAGCCTACCCACGAGTACGTTCTGGCCAATGGCTTGAAGGTGATAGTGCGTGAAGATCACCGCGCACCCGTGGTGGTTTCACAGCTTTGGTACAAGGTGGGCTCCACCTACGAAGGCCCCGGCCAGACAGGGCTGTCCCATGTGCTGGAACACATGATGTTCAAGGGCAGCAGCAAGCTGGGCCCTGGAGAAAGCTCCCGCGTGTTGCGCGACCTGGGTGCGGAAGAAAACGCTTTTACCAGCGATGACTACACAGCTTTCTACCAGGTTCTGGACCGGGACCGGCTGCCCGTGGCGCTGGAAATGGAAGCCGACCGCATGGCAACCCTAACGCTACCTGAGTCAGAATTCACACGGGAAATCGAAGTCATCAAGGAAGAGCGGCGGCTGCGTACCGATGACAAGCCCTCTCAGAAGGCCTTCGAACTGTTCAAGGCAGCCGCCTACCCTTCCAGCAGCTACCGCACGCCAACCATCGGCTGGATGGCCGACCTTCAGCGCACGTCTGTTCAGGATGCACGTGACTGGTACCGTACGTGGTACGCGCCCAATAACGCCACGCTGGTGGTGGTGGGCGATGTTCAGCCCGAAGACGTCAAAGCCATGGCCGAACGCTTCTTTGGGCCTATTCCCCAACGGCCGGTGCCTGTGGCCAAGCGCCCGGTCGAACTAGCCGAGCCCGGTGAGCGCAGGCTAGTACTGCCCGTGCGTACCCAGTTGCCCAGCGTGTTGATGGCCTTCAACGTGCCCAGTGCCGCCACAGCAGCAGATGCCCGTAGTGTGCAGGCCCTGCGCCTGACGGTTGCCCTGCTGGACGGCGGCTACAGTGCGCGCATGGCCTCCAGATTGGAGCGCGGCTCGGAGGTGGTGTCCGCTGCCTCTGCCAGCTACGACGCTTACGAACGTGGCGATAGCCTGTTTACCCTGTCGGCGACGCCAAACAGTGAAAAACATAAAACCCTCGCTGACACCGAGAAGGCCGTGTGGGCCCTGCTTGATGACTTGAAACGCACCCCGCCCACCGCCGAAGAGCTTGAGCGCGTACGCGCCCAGTTCATTGCTGGGCTGGTATACGACCAGGACTCCATAACGTCCCAGGCCACGGCCATCGGCCAACTGGAAACCGTTGGCCTGCCCTGGAGCCTGCTGGACAACGAAGTCGAGGCCCTCAGCCAGGTAACGCCGGAAGATATTCGCCAAGCGGCACGTACCTACTTCACGCACAGCCGCCTGACCGTGGCCCATGTTTTACCGGAGGCTGCACCCCATGACTGAGCACCGCCCCTTTGCAGCCACGCTGCTGGCCTTGCTCTTGAGCACCAGCGCTACGTTGCAGGCTGCCGAACCCGCGCCACCGGCCTCCTCAGCAAGCCCTCACTTGGAAACCCTGGCCAGCGCCAAGGCAGCCGCGCCTACGTATCGCCAGCTCAACGTACAGCGCTGGACCACCCAGGCTGGCGCACGCGTGCTGTTTGTCGAAGCCCATGAATTGCCGATGTTCGACCTGCGCGTTACGTTCGCAGCCGGTAGCGCTCAGGATGGCCGTACACCGGGCCTGGCGTTGATGACCAACGCCATGCTCAACGAAGGCGTACCCGGCAAGGATGTGGATGCTATCGCCCGAGGTTTCGAAGGGCTGGGGGCGGACTTCGGCAATGGCTCGTATCGGGACATGGCCGTCGCCAACCTGCGCAGCCTGGTAGACCCTTCCAAGCGCGAGCCCGCCATGGCTCTGTTCAGTGAGGTATTAGGCAAGCCAACGTTCCCAGCTGCCTCAGTCGCGCGCATCAAGAACCAGCTGCTGGCAGGTTTTGAATACCAGAAACAGAACCCTTCGCACTTGGCCAACCAGGCGTTCATGACCCAGCTGTACGGCAGCCACCCCTACGCACATGGCAGTGAAGGGGATGCCAAGTCGGTGCAGGCAATCACCGTCGCGCAAATGCGTGCCTTCCATAAACGGGCTTATGCGGCTGGCAACGCTGTCATAGCCCTGGTGGGCGACCTGGACCGTGCCCAGGCCGAAGCCTTGGCCGAGCAGGTGTCACGTGCACTGCCAGCAGGGCCCGCCTTGCCGTTGGCCCCTCAGGCAAAAGCGCCAGCCCCTGCTGCCACCCATATCGAATTCCCATCCAAGCAGACCCATGTACTGGTCGGCCAGTTAGGCATTGCCCGTGACGACCCTGACTATGTGGCACTGACCATGGGTAATCAGATTCTGGGCGGCGGCGGTTTCGGTACCCGGCTGATGACCGAAGTACGCGAACGCCGCGGCCTGGCGTATGGCGTGTCGTCCGGGTTCTCTGCCATGCAGGCGCAGGGCCCTTTCCTGATTAGCCTTCAAACCCGAGCGCAGGCGAGCCAAGGTACGCTGGAGCTGGTGCGCCAGGTATTGCGCGACTTCCTGCGCGATGGCCCTACCGAGGCCGAACTGGCCGCCGCCAAGCAGGAGCTGGCAGGCAGTTTCCCCTTGTCCAATGCCAGTAACGCCAGCATCGTTGGGCAGCTGGGAGGCATGGGTTTCTACAACTTGCCCGTGTCCTACCTGGAAGACTTCATGGCGCAATCCCAGCAGCTCACCATAGAGCAGGTCAAACGTGCCATGAATCGGCACCTTGATGCCGACAAACTGCTTGTTGTAACGGTAGGGCCTACGGTTGCCCAAGACCCTTTGCCCCCACCCACTGACCACCCTGCCGAGCCAACCCTCGGCACCCCGGAGCACTGATGGCCATTCAACCTGCCAAATCTGGCCCGCGTGGCGGCCAGGGCCAACTGCGTATCATCGGCGGCCAATGGCGCAGCCGTCGGGTTAACTTCCCCGAGGGGCCTGGCCTGCGACCCACGCCAGACCGTGTCCGCGAAACGCTATTCAACTGGCTAGCGCCTTACATTGCTGGCGCACGGGTGCTGGACCCGTTCGCTGGCAGTGGCGCGCTGTACCTGGAAGCCTTGTCCCGCGGCGCAGCCATGGGCTTGGCACTGGACAGCAATGCCGTTGCCATTGCCAGCCTTCGGGGCAACCTGGACCTGCTCAAATGCCCGGTCGGCCAGTTGTTGCAGGCTGACGCCGTACGCTACCTGGAAAACCAGCCCGCGCAGCCGTTCGACCTTGTGTTCCTGGACCCGCCCTTCCATCAGAACCTGCTGGCACCCGTCTGCGCACTGCTGGACAGCAAAGGGTGGCTGGCTGAGCAGGCCTGGATCTATACAGAGAGCGAAACGCCGCCTTCCAGCCTCCAACTGCCAGCCGACTGGCACCTTCACCGGGAAAAACAGGCCGGGCAGGTCTATTACGCACTGTGGTCAACAGGGCGCTGAACACAATGATGGCAACGGCTGCTTCGAGCTTCCGCCCTGCCTTGGGTTTGGGCAACCCACACATGCAAACCTTGTGGGGGCCGCTGTGGCGCAAAGTGCCTGGCCTGGCACGTACACGTGAACGGCTATGGCTGGCAGACGGCGACTTTATCGATGTGGACTGGCATGGGCCCCATGCCGCTCAAGCCCCTGTGGCGCTGGTGCTGCATGGGCTTACCGGCTCCTCCAACTCGCCCTATGTGGCGGGCTTGCAGGGTGCCTTGGCGGCGCGTGGCTGGGCCAGCGCCGCACTGAACTGGCGGGGGTGTTCAGGTGAGCCCAACCTGCTGCCACGCAGTTACCACTCCGGGGCGTCCGAAGACCTGGCTGAAGTCATCGGGCTGATCCAGGCGCGGCGCCCCATGGTGCCGCTGTATGCAGTAGGGTACTCGTTAGGCGGCAATATTCTGCTCAAGTACATGGGTGAAACGGGTGACGCATGCCCGTTACAGGCCGGCGTGGCCGTGTCGGTACCGTTCCGCCTGGACCAATGTGCCGACCGTATGGGGCTAGGGTTCTCCAGGGTGTACCAGGCACACTTCATGCGCGAGATGCTGGGATACCTCAAGCACAAACGGGAGCGCTTCGAGCAGAACGGGCACACCCAGCACCTTCAGGCTCTATCAGCCCTAGGATCGCTGGAAGGCATTCGCACGTTCTGGGACTTCGACGGCCGCATTACGGCACCACTGCATGGCTTCGAGGGCGCCGGTGACTACTACCGCCGCGCGTCAAGCCGCTATTTTCTCAAGCACATCAGGCGGCCTTGCCTGTTGATCCAGGCCGAGGACGACCCCTTTGTGTTCGCCCACAGCTTGCCAGGGCCTGACGAACTGGCGCCGGGCACCACGTTCGAGCGCCACGCCGCGGGCGGGCATGTGGGCTTTGTGGAAGGCAGCCTGCGCAAGCCAAGCTATTACTTGGAGCGCCGCATACCCCAGTGGCTCGGCACGGTTTAACCCGCGCCTGTGGCCACTGGCCGCTGGGGGTCGGTGATCCACTCACTCCACGAACCGGCGTACAGCTTTGCCAGCGGCAGGCCCGCCAGGCACATGGCAAACAGGTTGTGGCAAGCCGTCACACCTGAGCCACAGTACGCAACCACTTCTTTGCCCTCATAGGCCTTGAAGCGCTCATGCAGTTGCTCGGGCGCCAGGAAAGTCCCTGCAGGGCCGATGTTTTTACTGAAGTCCAGGCAATGGGCGCCTGGAATATGCCCTGCCACTGGGTCGATGGGTTCTGCTTCCCCGTTGAAGCGGGGCTGGGCCCGCGCATCGAGCAAGGTCAAGCGACCTTCAGGCAGTTGTGCAGCCAGTTGTTGTGCAGTCACCACCAGGCTGGCATCAGGCTTTGCACTCAGGTGGCCACGCTCGCTGGGGGGAGCATTCAGGCTAAGCGGCAGGCGCGCCTCATGCCAGGCCTTCAAGCCACCATTAAGGATAGAGACACCGCTACGCTTTCCTAACCAGGCCAGCAGCCACCACGCTCGGGCGGCATAGGCGCCAGGCCCGTCATCGTAGAGCACCACGTCGGAGTTAGCATTGATACCCCAGGCCTGGAAGCGCTCAAGCAGGTGCCCAGGGCTGGGCAAGGGATGGCGCCCTGTTACCCCCCTCACCACCTTGCCGCTGAGGTCGCGATCCAGGTCTGCCAACCGCGCACCCTCAATGTGGCCCTGCGCATAACTGCGACGGCCATAGTCCAGGTCCCCCAACGATGCGCGGCAATCGAGGATAACCAGGCCTGGCTCTTCAAGTCGCTGGTACAGGTTTTCAGGCGAGATCAGTTGCGCGATAGGCATGTCGGGTTCCCTGGGCTAGGCGTGAAACGTCCTGAAAATATGGCTATGCAAGGCTGAACATCAGCTCAGAATGCATCTGCACAGCCTGACAAGTGCTGGATTGATTCACGGCTGGGATTGAAGTTCCTCAAGCGCCACACGAGTGTGCAAGGGCTTGTCGTCCGGTGCAGTGCCTTTAAAAGCGGCCATCAATTCGCTTATCCAACCCGGCGGGCATGGCAGGGCATAATGTTGTAGCAGGCTTAGCGCCTGCCAGGCGCCACGCTGGACAGCAGCAGGCGAAATGACCACCGGCGCTGGCAAGGTGGTGTAGAGATAACGCACCCAGGACGTGAGAATAAGCCAGGCGTTGATAGCCACAGTTTGTTGCTCCAGGGGCGTCATGCTTAGCAAGCCGCAGCGGCACAAGTGTTCCAGCAACTGACGGCCTTCGCGCAGGCAGCTTATTGAAAACACCCGATGCTCGGCGCCCAGCTCGGGGTCTGCCTGTACCAGCTGCTCAAGATCCCTGTAAATGAACCGATACGCCCAAATAGCGGCAATGACCTTGCCCACGCACAGGCGCAGGCGCTCTGCCCCTGAAGGTGTGTCAGCGTGCACTTGCAATGCGCTATTCATCTGCGCCTTGTAGTCAGCGAACAGAACGGCGACCACCTGATGCTTGTTGGCGAAGTGGTAATAGAGGTTGCCGGGCGAAATACCGGCCGCAGCCGCAATGTGATTAGTCGAAACGTTGCGCTCCCCCTGCTCGTTGAACAGCGCAAGGCTGACCTTGGCAATGTGTTCACGGGTTTTGGACGACGCTTTCAAAGGCAGGTGCTTCCTGGCTGAACGGCTTTTAGGTAGGCCCATCGTGATTATGGCCAATAGTGACACAGGTCATTGCAAAGGAGAGATTGCACACAGCCCATGTAAAAGTGCAGTAGATTCGCGTAATGTGGCTCTGTGCCACCACCTGTTTGTACCTAAGGCCCGGCAGTTGTAAGCCGGTGCCCGTTGGCAGTGAGGCTGTAATGAATTTATCGCGCGATGACATCGCCACCCTGTGGAAGAAGCACCTGCACGTGGAAATTGTGACTGACCAGGACAATTTTTTCGAGCTAGGGGGCGACTCCATACAGGTGCTGCACCTGGTATACGAACTAAGCGCCCAGTACAGCACTGGCATGGATGTACGGCTGTTTTTCTCCAATCCCACCCCCGCTGGCCTGCTCGCAGCCACTACCCGCACCCATTGACCACCTACTGCCATGGCTGGCGCGGGTACAGCCGGCTGCGCTACCATCCCAGTCCCTAACGGTTTCCCCTTCAGGACGATCCGATGAACCGAGTGTTGTATCCAGGCACCTTCGACCCTATTACCAAGGGCCATGGCGATCTGGTCGACCGGGCTTCGCGCCTGTTTGACACTGTCGTGATCGCTGTCGCGGCCAGCCCGAAAAAGAACCCTTTGTTTCCACTGGAGCAGCGTGTAGCGCTGGCGCGAGAAGTCACCGCTCATCTGCCCAACGTGGAGGTGGTCGGTTTTTCCACGCTGCTGGCTGCCTTTGCCAAGGAGCAAGGCGCCAACGTGCTGCTGCGCGGCCTGCGTGCCGTGTCGGACTTCGAATACGAGTTCCAGCTGGCCAACATGAATCGCCAACTGGCGCCGGATATCGAAAGCCTGTTTCTCACGCCCTCGGAGCGCTATTCATTCATATCCTCCACGCTGGTACGAGAAATTGCCGCATTGGGAGGGGATATCAGCAAGTTCGTGCACCCTGCCGTTGCTGACGCCTTGAAGGAGCGCTTCAAGGGCTGACCCGACATGCCGGCGTGCAAGGCGCCGGTTATTGGGGCAAAATACAGGTATTGTTCTGTTCCTGAACGCCCTGGCGCCGGCCTGGGCTGGAGTTTTCATGTCTTTGATCATCACCGACGATTGCATCAATTGCGACGTCTGCGAACCCGAGTGCCCGAACGCTGCCATTTCCCAGGGCGAAGAGATCTATGTGATCGACCCGAACCTGTGCACGCAGTGCGTAGGGCATTACGATGAGCCCCAGTGCCAGCAAGTCTGCCCTGTGGACTGCATCCCCCTGGACGAAGCCAACCCGGAAACCACCGAGCAGTTGATGGACAAGTACAAGCGGATTACCGGAAACGCTTAATCGCGTTTATAGCCGCTTTCTGTACACCCCAGGCACCGTACGAATGCGGCCTTGCCCGGATCGACCACCAACGCCTTGCCCGCTGCGCCCACATTCCCGCCCAAGGCGGTGAAGGGCAGTGACACCACGAATACCCCTGCGCCGACCACCGTGGCAGCAATCAGCAAGGGCCGGGCAATCACCAGGTCGCCGATCATGGCGAAGGCCGGCGGCGCCTGCACGTCATAGACCGGGTCGCCACTGGTGCTGCCTTGGGAGACCTCGGCCAGAGCGGGAACACAGGGCACCAGAGCCAGTGCCAAGGCAAATGAAAGGGCGCGAAACGGCTTCATGTGACTTCCTTTTTCCCACCGGGAAAGCAACTGCAGGGTCAGTTCACTATATCAGGGCCATGGGCGCTGTCAGGCGCCGAAATTATTTCTGACACCCCGGGCAATAAACGCTAGCACGCTGGCCAAGCCGTGTTTCTCTCAACACCTTGCCACACACCTTGCAGTATTCACCGCCACGCCCGTAGGCAAACAATTCTTGTTGGAAATAGCCTGGCTGCCCGTCCCCGCCAATAAAGTCCCGCAAGGTCGTACCGCCCCGCTCGATGGCGTAGGCCAGAATGCGTTTGATCTCGACAGCCAGCTTCAGGTAACGGCCGCGGGAGATTCCGCCGGCCGGCCGGCGTGGGTCAATGCCCGCCGCAAACAAAGCCTCTGTGGCGTAGATGTTGCCCACACCCACAACAATATGGTTGTCCATGATGAAGGGCTTCACGGCTGCACTGCGCCCTCTAGACAGCTTGAACAGCCGTTCGCCATCGAACGCATCGGTCAAGGGCTCCGGGCCCAGTCCTTTGAGCAATTCATGAGCATGGGGGTCATTGCTCCACAGCATGGCGCCAAACCGGCGCGGGTCTGTGTAACGTAGTGCAAGGCCTGAGTCGAACTCGATGTCCACATGCTCGTGCTTGAGCGGGGCCTGCCCTGCTGGCACCAGCCGCAGGTTGCCAGACATGCCCAAATGGGCGATCAAGGTGCCCACCTCGGCATTGATGAGCAAGTACTTGGCCCGCCGCTCCACGCTGACGATACGCTGGCCGGAAAGCCGGGTGTCCAAGTCCTCTGGCACAGGCCAGCGCAGGCGGCGGTCTCGCACGATGACGCGCGTCACACGTTGGCCTTCAACATGAGGCACGATGCCGCGCCGTGTGGTTTCGACTTCAGGTAGCTCAGGCATTGAAAAGCTCGGCAGGAGGCGCGCTATCGGGCGCCTGATTCGCGAAGGGTTTCTTTAAGGTTGTCGAAGTCATACTCGCTCAACCCTACGTAATCGAGCACCAACTCACCGACCCGGTTCCATTCATGGTCCATAGGCTGGTTGCCTACCCGGTGATGGGAGGCACTGATGTGCTCAGCCATCTTGAGGACGGCAAGCAGGTCTTTCTGGGCGCTGTGCTGCCCCCGCTCGTCGCTCATCAGCGCCTGAGCATTGTGATGACCCGCAATGGCCATGCAGACGCTGGTGGGCAGGCGCCATGCTTTGACAGCGTAGTAGCCCACCACGGCATGGTTGGTGTTGAATGCCTGGTTTTCCGTGTCCACGATGCGTAGGCCCTGCTCGGCAACGGCATAGGCCGTTTCCAGGGTTTGCATGTAGCCGGGGAAACGCATCAACATCAATGGCACACCGCAATCGTGCAGCAGCCCTGCCAGGTAGGCCTCGTCCATAGCGACCGTGCCCAGGTGCCGGGCAATGGCAGCACAGGCGCTGGCCACATCCTGGGCATCGTCCCAGAAGCGGTTGAGCGTCACGATGGTTTCGTCGGCCATCTCGCCCTTTATGGATTGGGCGTTGATCAGGGCAATCACCACGTCAGCGCCCAGTAGCTCGGCCGCCTGGGCGATGGAGGCCGTGGGTTCGGGCAGGCCAAATGGAGCTGAGTTGGCCACTTTGAGCACGGCACCGGACAGGCCAGGGTCGAGTGTGATCAATTTGCCGATAGCCTTAAGGTCCGGGCCAGGCAGGTAAAGCTCCATCTGAAGGTCCACAAGGATCTGCGGCTGCGGGGGCACGCTGATACCTTGCAAGGCTTGCTCAAGTTGTTGGGGGGTCAACGCGTGTGCCATAACAGCAGATACTCCAGTGTCTCGACATTCTAGCGCTTGGTATGCGGCTCGCGGGTACCTGCTCGAACCTTTCATCTAACCGTTGTGTGATCGTCGGCCACCACAGCGGCCCGGCACACTGCCGGGTTATACTCGCGCTCTTTTGCCTGGAGCGCGCTGATGTCCCTGCCCACCCTTCGTCTCAAAGCCAATGCCGACCGCCGGTTGCGCGCCGGCCACCTGTGGGTGTTCAGCAATGAGGTTGACGTTGCCGCTACCCCGCTGAACGGTTTCCAGGCAGGTGACCAAGCCATTCTTGAAGCCGCAGGCGGCAAGCCTTTGGGCATTGTGGCCATCAGCCCGAACAACCTAATCTGCGCCCGCCTGGTTTCGCGTGACGTACGCATCGCGTTGGACAAGTCCCTGCTGGTGCACCGCATCAACGTTGCTCTGTCGTTACGGCAACGGCTGTTCGACAAGCCCTTCTACCGCCTGGTGTACGGCGACTCGGACCTGTTGCCTGGCCTGGTAGTGGACCGTTTTGGCGATATCCTGGTGGTGCAACTGGCCTCGGCCACCATGGAAGCATTGAAAGACGACGTGCTGGCTGCACTTGTTCAGGTGCTCAAGCCCAGCGGTGTGCTGTTCAAGAACGATTCGGCCGCACGCGATGCCGAAGGCCTTGAGCGCTATGTGGATACCCCCTTTGGTGTCGTTCCTGAATGGGTAGCCCTTGAAGAAAACGGCGTGAAGTTCGAAGCACCGGTGATGCAGGGGCAAAAAACCGGTTGGTTCTACGACCACCGCATGAACCGTGCGCGCCTGGCACCCTATGTGAAAGGCAAGCGGGTGCTGGACCTGTTCAGCTACATCGGCGGCTGGGGCGTGCAGGCAGGGGCCTTTGGCGCCAGTGAAGTGTTCTGCGTAGACGCTTCGGCCTTTGCGCTGGACGGCGTGGAGCGCAATGCAGCCCTCAACGGTTTTGCCGAGAAGGTGACCTGCGTGGAAGGCGATGTGTTTGAAGCCTTGAAGGAGCTGAAAGCGGCAGAGGAGCGTTTTGATGTGATCGTGGCCGACCCACCCGCCTTCATCAAACGCAAGAAGGACCTGAAGAACGGTGAAGGCGCCTATCGCCGGCTGAACGAACAGGCCATGCGCCTGCTTAACAAGGACGGCATCCTGGTCAGCGCATCGTGCTCCATGCACCTGCCCGAAGACGACCTGCAGAACATCCTGCTGACCAGCGCACGCCACCTGGACCGCAACATCCAGCTACTGGAGCGCGGCGGCCAAGGCCCGGACCACCCGGTACACCCAGCCATTCCGGAAACGCGCTATATCAAGAGCATTACCTGCCGGTTATTGCCCAATAGCTGATGGCTAATGGCAAATGGGCTTCGCTTTCGAGCGTTGCCCATTAGCTCAGCTGAAAGCGGCTTGAATTTTCCTACACGGCTTTCAGCTCCTATTGCTTACCTGCCGTGCGCTACGCTTGCAGTCGTCTTGCTTACGCTGAGCCTCTCATGACAGTGGTCAAACCAGTAACCGTACTTTTGGTCTGCATGACGTTGCTAGGGGTATTCCCGATCGACGTCATACTCCCCTCCATACCCACCCTGGCCACTCGATTCAACAGTACTGCACAGTCGATCACTTCAAGTATCGGGCTGCTCACAGTGCTTGTAGCACTGGCGCAGTTGATCATAGGGCCGGCCTCGGACCGGTATGGCCGCAAGCGGTTGTTCATCGTGTGCCTGGCCCTGGCGATCGTGGGCGCAATTGGCGCTACCCTGGCTGACGGCATTGCCTCCTTCCATACCTGGCGCGCTGTCCAGGCCCTAGGCTGCGGCGGGTTCGTATTGGCCCATGCTCTGGTGCAGGACCTGTTCGACGCACGTCAGCGCACGCGTCAACGTATCTGGCTGGGAACGGCCGGAGGGGTGTTCATTTCAGTTTCGCCTTTGCTCGGGGTGTTCCTTGAGCAGCGGTGGGGCTGGCAAGGCAGCTTCTGGGCGTTTGCCTTGATCGGGGGCTGTACCCTGGCACTTGCTGCATGGGTGTTGCCCAACAGGAACCGGCCTAGTACCACTGCCTCGTCAGATCAACCTTCATCCGCCTGCAAGGTACGGTTTGCCTGCGCCAGCGGGCTGGCCATGCTGGCGTTTACCTGCCATTTCTCGTTTATCGTGTTATCGCCCGTTATATTTCTGGAAACCCTCGGTACACGCCCTGGCACCTATGGGCTGATCATGCTGGGATATGGCGGAGCCTACCTGCTGGGCGGGATGCTAGCCCTCTACATTGCCAAACGTTCGGCGGAGTTGCCTCAGGTACGCATAGGCTTGGGCCTGATCGGGATGGCGGGTATGATCATGGCCATGGCCCACACCTGCCTGGGCATGACCACGCTCAGCGTACTGGCTAGCGCCTGCTTGATGACTCTAGGCGTCACGCTCGTGCGGCCCGCAGCCGTGACCATTGCCATGAATGCCTTGCCGGGCCGCGCCGGGGCTGCAGCAGCCGGGCTTAATACCCTGACTTACCTGGGTGGAGGCGCCATCACCTTTGTACTGGGCCAGTACGCCACCCTGGCCTCCTGGACGCTCCCTGCCGTTCTTGTAACCCTTGGAACGGCAGGGGCGTCTTTATGCTACGCGCTGGCAGCACAGGAAGGCATTGCCAAGGCTGCGCCTACAACTCCAGCACCTGAGTCGCAATAGCAAAGTACACCAGCACCCCGGCGGCATCCGCAATGGAGGTAATCAACGGACCGCTGGCCGTGGCTGGGTCCAGACGCAGGCGGCTGAGCAGGAAAGGCAGACTCATACCAATTACGCTGCCCAGAATCACGATGATCACCATGCTGCTGGCAACAATGGCCGCGATGGCTGGCCCTCCACGCATCACACCCAATAATGCCACCGCCACTGCCATGGTAAGGCCGAGCGCCAGGGCTACAAGGCATTCACGCCCAAGCAGCTTTAGCCAGTCTTTCAACACCACTTCGCCGGTGGCAAGTGCTCGTACCATCAGGGTGGCAGATTGGGCCCCCGCGTTCCCGCCGCTGTCCACCAGCAGTGGCAGGAAGAACACCAACGCGATATTGGCAGCAATCACGTCTTCGAAGGCCGCAATGCCTGCCCCGGAGAACAGGTTGCCGAATACCAGCAGCACCAGCCAGAAAACCCGCTTGCGGTACAGCAGCCCGATGGTGGCGTCCCTCAGGTTGCCGATATGGGTAGCGATGGAGGCACCTTTGTGAAAGTCTTCGGTAGCCTCATCCACCACAACGTCCATGGCGTCATCACAGGTCACAATGCCTACCAGCTTCTGTTCGCCGTCAACAATGGGCAATGCCAGCAGGTCGTACTCCCGGATCAACTTCGCTACCGTTTCCTGAGTGCTGTCTACGGTGGCACTGACCAGATGGCTGCATACCAGGCCCTCCACGGGAGCCTCTGGCTCGGCAACAACCAGGTCGCGCAGGGATAGCACCCCAACGAGCCGCCGTTCGGCATCGAGTACATAGATTTGATAGATGGTTTCCGCCTCGGGTGCGCTTTCGCGTAGCGCCTTGATGGCTTGGTCTACGCTCAGGGCATGCCCTACCGTGCAGTAGTCGCTGGTCATGATGGCGCCAGCGGTGCCGGGTTCATGCCCAGCAAGCTGAAGCAGGTCATCTCGTTCAGCCTGGGCCAACGCTGCCAGCAGGCTGATGCGCAGGCTGTCGCCAAGGCGTTGGAAAAGATCGGCGCGTTCGTCTGCGGACATGGCCTTGATCAGCTCGGTCAACTGAGCCCGGGACATTTGCCCGGCCAGCTCAACCTGGCGCTCCAGGGGAAGGTAGCCGAATACTTCTGCGCGTTTGGCCAGTTCCACCTGGGCAAGGGCCCCAAGGGCCTCGGTGGTATTCATGAGGGCAAGGTAGCGGGCGGTATCCGCAGACAGCTGGGCCTTGGCGGTGTTGACGTTGGGAGTACCAAACAGTTCGGTGGTGGGCGTTACAGTCGTCATGATGTTCTCCGGCGCAAAGGAGGGCCGGGAACACGCAGCGCAAAGCCGCTCAGTTCACCGCGCCACGCCCGTGCACGCTTGTGTAAAGCAAGTTGAAGGTCAATGAACTGGGAAGGTCCATTTAGGCAAGTCTCTGGCCGCCGCAAATGCGGCTCGGGGATAGTAGGGAGGTCAGCAGGCTTGCACCAGCCCTCCCATACGAGCTGAAACGTTTCAGGGAAATGTCCTACACAATAGTTCCACCTTTATACGCAGGCGCCGGGGGTCAGCATTCAGGTTCCCTTAGGCGGCCAGCGGTGTAGAATCGGCTTATTCATCGCCAAACATCCCCCGGCGGGTTTATGAGCCAGGCCCAGGCTTGCGGCGATCCCGCGCAGCTGTCGGCCACTTCCGTAACAGCAGCCCAACGGCCGCCCTACCCGGAACCGCACACGGCTCACTTTTCCCTTGGAACCTGATTTGCCGCCTGGAGTGCTTCATGCCCGATTACCGTTCGAAAACATCCACACATGGCCGCAACATGGCCGGTGCCCGCGCGCTATGGCGTGCCACAGGGATGAAAGATGCCGACTTCAAGAAGCCGATCATCGCCATTGCCAACTCCTTTACCCAGTTCGTACCTGGCCATGTTCACCTCAAAGACCTGGGCCAACTGGTAGCTCGCGAAATTGAACGCGCGGGTGGTGTTGCCAAGGAATTCAACACCATTGCGGTGGACGATGGCATTGCCATGGGCCACGACGGCATGCTGTATTCCCTGCCAAGCCGGGAGATTATCGCGGACTCCGTGGAGTACATGGTCAACGCCCACTGTGCCGATGCTATCGTGTGCATTTCCAACTGCGACAAGATCACCCCTGGCATGTTGATGGCGGCCTTGCGCCTGAACATCCCTGTGATCTTTGTGTCTGGCGGCCCTATGGAAGCCGGCAAAACCAAGCTGGCCAGCCACGGCCTGGACCTGGTAGACGCCATGGTCATTGCTGCCGACAGCACGGCATCGGACGAAAAAGTGGCCGAATATGAGCGCAGCGCCTGCCCTACGTGCGGCTCCTGCTCAGGCATGTTCACTGCCAACTCCATGAACTGCCTGACCGAAGCGCTAGGCTTGGCCTTGCCAGGCAATGGGTCCACCTTGGCCACTCACAGCGACCGCGAAGAGCTGTTCCTGCGGGCTGGCCGTACCATCGTGGAACTGTGCCAGCGCTACTACGGCGAAAACGATGAGTCTGTGCTGCCGCGCAATATCGCCAATTTCAAGGCGTTCGAGAACGCCATGACGCTGGACATCGCCATGGGCGGCTCCACCAACACTATTCTGCATTTGCTAGCGGCGGCGCAGGAGGCTGAAATCGCCTTCGACCTGCGTGACATCGACCGGCTGTCGCGCCGCGTACCGCAGCTGTGCAAAGTGGCGCCGAACATCCAGAAGTACCACATGGAAGACGTGCATCGTGCTGGCGGTATCTTCAGCATCCTGGGCGAGCTGGCCCGTGGCGGCCTGCTGCACACGGACCTGCCCACCGTACACAGCAGAACCATGGCCGACGGTATCGCCCAATGGGACATTACCCAAACCGATGACGAAGCGGTTCATACCTTCTTCCGCGCAGGCCCTGCCGGCATTCCGACACAAACCGCGTTCAGCCAGTCCACCCGCTGGGACACCCTGGACGCAGACCGTGAAAATGGCTGTATCCGCAGTGTGGCCCATGCCTATTCGCAAGAAGGTGGCCTGGCAGTGCTGTATGGCAACCTGGCGGTCGATGGCTGTGTCGTAAAAACAGCGGGCGTGGATGAGTCCATCCACCGCTTCGAAGGCACTGCTAAAATCTTTGAAAGCCAGGACAGCGCTGTGCGCGGCATCCTGAATGACGAGGTTAAGGCGGGTGACGTGGTGATCATTCGCTACGAGGGTCCCAAGGGCGGCCCCGGCATGCAGGAAATGCTGTACCCCACGTCGTACCTCAAGTCCAAGGGGCTGGGGAAAGCCTGTGCACTGCTGACCGATGGACGCTTCTCAGGAGGTACTTCGGGCCTGTCCATCGGGCATGCTTCGCCGGAAGCCGCAGCGGGCGGCATCATCGCGCTGGCCCGTGATGGCGATAAGGTGCTGATCGATATCCCTAACCGTGCCATCAACCTGCTGGTAGATGACGGCGAACTGGCAGCACGCCGCGCCGAGCAAGACGAGAAAGGCTGGAAGCCGGCTGAAGTACGGCCACGTAAAGTGACCACCGCCTTGAAGGCTTACGCCCTGCTTGCCACCAGTGCCGACAAGGGCGCCGTACGCAACAAGGCATTGCTCGACGGTTAAACCCCTGCCCATTCAGGGCACGGCGCGTGCCGTGCCCTGATGGCCGCTTAAATGCGTTCCCATACCTCAAAGTGATAGGCCGGCGCCCCACCTTCGGCCGCGTTCGCCGTGTCCGATACCTTGGCCCAGGTTGCACGGTCAAACGGTGGGAAGAAGGCGTCGCCTTCAGGGGAGGCCTCAACCCGGGTCAGGTAAAGCCGGTCCGCGAACGGCAGGCCTAGCGCATACAGTTGCGCGCCGCCGATCAGCATCACTTCATTAACCCTCTGCGCCTTGGCCCAGGCCTCGGCACGGGCCAGGGCGGCTTGCAGCGTCGGGTACACTTCGGCACCGTCCAGCGCCAGCCCGGCTTGGCGGCTGACCACCAGGTTCAAGCGGCCTGGCAGCGGCCGGCCCAAGGAATCCCAGGTTTTACGGCCCATGATGATGGGCTTGCCCAGCGTGGTGGCCTTGAAGTAACGAAAATCCCCTGGCAGGTGCCAAGGCATGCGGTTATCGATGCCGATGACGCCGTTCTCGGCATGCGCGGCGATCAGGCTTAGCGGGAGTGTTTTTTTCATGGGCGCAGGATAACAGAGCCATGCGCCTCCAGCAGCTGCAGGTGCGGTATGCTCAGGCGCTGAACCTATTGCAGGAGCCTGCGTGAACAAGCTGGACACTCTCTGGTTGACCGAAGCCATCAGCCTGCGCGAGCGCGACACAGGCCCCTTGGAAGACGGCGAAGCCAACCGCCACGCGCGCCAAGGCGGTGGGGACTTTTCCGCGCGCTGGCAGGCCCGTGCCTTGTGGCTGGCGCGCCGGGACGGATTGGTCAATGCGCTGGGCCATTGGAAACAAGGTGCGCGGCTAGGGCTGATTGCCTTGGCTGTGCTAAGTGTTGTCAGTGGGGCCGGCATGGCCGTCACCGCCTTGGCCGGCGCGCCAAACCCGGTGAACGTGTTCTGGGCTACCGGCAGTTTGCTTGGGCTGAACCTGCTGTTATTGGCGGGCTGGTTGCTCAGCCTTGCAAGCAGCGGCAACCGTGCGCCCTGGCTAGGCCAGCTATGGCTAGGGCTGACCCAGCGCCTGGCCCGTGATGCCAAGGCCGCTCACTTGGGCAGCGCACTTATTTCCCTTTTGCACCGCCATCGCCTCAACCGCTGGCTGCTGGGTGCCACGGTCAACGGGCTGTGGACGCTGTGCATGCTAACGGCCCTGGCTACGCTACTGCTGATGTTTGCCACCCGCCGTTATGATTTCGTGTGGGAGACCACCCTGCTCAACAGCGACACCTTTATCGCGCTGACAGTGGCCCTCGGCAAGCTGCCAGGTTGGTTAGGTTTTCCTGTTCCAGAGGCGGCGCTGATCCAGGCCAGCGGCAATGGCCCTGCTACCCTCGAAGGCGCCCGCCAGGCGTGGGCCGGTTGGCTAGTTGGCGTACTAACCTGCTACGGCGTACTGCCGCGCGCCGTACTGGCTGTTGCCTGCTGGCTGCGCTGGCGCCATGGCCGGACGGGGTTGCAGCCCGACATGGATAGCCCTCAGACCGCAGCATTGCGCGAACGGCTGATGCCGTCTGCCGAACAATTAGGGGCTACCGACCTGCCTGCTATCCCCGCGTGGGTGCCGTCGGTGGTTACCCTGCCACCCTCAGGGAGCGGGGCGGTCATGGCGGGGATCGAACTGGACAGCGACCTGCCCTGGCCGCCTGTGACAAGCACACAGGTTGGGGATGCAGGCCTACTGGATGATCGAACCTCGCGTCAGCGCGTGCTGGAGCTGTTGGCGGCCCACCCTCCACAGCGCTTGCTATTGGTATGCGATCCGCGTCGCTCGCCAGACCGCGGTACTCAGGCCTTGCTGGCAGAACTGTCTCGAAGTGCCGGGGACACGCGTGTGTGGCTGATGCCGCCGCCCGCCGGTGAAACCCTCGACCCTACCCGCCTACAGGTCTGGCATAACGCCCTTGAACCGCTGGGGCTGGTTCACGACACCCTGTTCCCTGCCGCCTGGCTGGAGCCTGAGCATGCCTGATGTAGTGAAGCTGGCCGTTGTCGGCCATACCAACGTGGGCAAGACATCGCTGCTGCGCACCCTTACCCGCGATGTCACTTTTGGCGAAGTGTCCTACAACCCTGGCACCACCCGCCACGTGGAAGGTGCCCGGCTTTCCGTACAAGGCCAGGCACTGATGGAGCTGTATGACACGCCTGGGCTTGAGGATGCTGTGGCATTGCTGGAATACCTGGAGCGTTTGGGCGGTGGCCAGCTGAAACTGGATGGCCCTGGCCGTATCGATGCGTTCCTGAATTCAGCCGAGGCCCGCCAGCGTTTCGAACAGGAAGCCAAGGTGGTTCGGCAGCTCAGTGCCTCAGACGCTGGCCTGTACGTGATTGATGCGCGAGAGCCGATACTGGCCAAATACCGGGATGAGTTGCAGATCCTGGCCAGCTGCGGCAAGCCGCTGTTACCGGTACTCAACTTCGTAAGCGCCCCAACGGCACGCCGTGAGGCTTGGCAGGAAGCGCTGGCCAGGCTTGGGCTGCATGCACAAGTGGCCTTCGACAGCGTTGCCCCGCCTGAAGACGGCGAACGCCGCTTGTATGAAAGCCTCGCCTTGTTGATCGAGCGCGCCCGCCCTGCACTGGAGCGCTTGATCAGCGACATTGAGCAGCAAGTAGCGCAGCGCCAGATGGCAGGCCGCCGGCTGATCGCGGACCTGCTGATCGACTGCGCCGCCTGCCGCCGAACGGTGGCAACGGATACGGACCAAGTGGAAATCGATGCGTTGCGCCAAGTGGTTCGACAGCGCGAGCAAGCTTGCGTCAGTGCGTTGCTGGCGCTGTTTGGGTTTCGCCCAGGTGATGCCGAAGCCGGCAGCCTGCCCTTGCTGGATGGCCGTTGGGGTGATGACCTGTTCAACCCCGAGACGTTGCGCCAGCTTGGCGTAAAAGTGGGCGGTGGCATGGCCGCTGGCGCCGCCGCCGGGGTTGGGGTAGACCTGATGGCTGGTGGCCTTACGTTAGGGCTGGCCACGTTGGCGGGGGCCATTGCCGGGGGTGCCTTGCAAACCGCTCGGGGCTACGGCGGTCGCTTGTTAGGCAAATGGCGTGGCGAACAGGTGCTCAGTGTGGACGATGCGGTACTGCGGCTATTGGCCCTTCGGCAACAGGCGCTGCTGGTAGCGCTGGCACGCCGTGGTCACGCTGCGCAGGGCAGTGTGCATGTGCCTGAACAAGACCCGGAGCAATGGCGTGAAGGGCGCTTGCCTGCCGTGCTCAAGCGCACACGTGCTCACCCGGAGTGGTCCACGCTCAACCCAGCCTTTCGCAAGCGCCAGGCTGAGCGAGAGCAAGCGCTTACCGCGCTGGCGGCAGACTTGTAGACGGGCCAGCCCGCAACAACCGCAAGCCGTTGAACACCACCAACAAACTCACGCCCATGTCAGCGAATACGGCCATCCACAGGGTGGCCATGCCCAACAGGGTCAGCACCAGAAACACGGCCTTGATCCCGAGCGCCAACACGATGTTCTGAATCAGCAGCTTGCGGGTGCGCCGGGACAGCGCAATGAATTCGCCTACCTTGCGCAAATCGTCGTCCATCAGTGCAACATCGGCAGTTTCAATGGCGGTGTGTGAACCGGCCGCGCCCATGGCAAAGCCAATGTTCGCCCGTGCCAGGGCAGGCGCATCGTTGATGCCATCGCCCACCATGCCCACCGCCTTGCCGCTGCTCGCCAAAGTTTCGATGGCCGCCAGCTTGTCTTGAGGCAACAGGTTGCCCCGTGCCTCATCGATGCCCACTTGCGCCGCAATGGCTGACACGGCGGCCTGGTTGTCACCGCTGAGCACCATGGTTTTCACACCTAGGTCGTGCAGGGCGGCTATGGCCAACGTACTGGTGTCGCGCAACGTATCGGCTACCCCGAACACTGCCAGAGGCTGCTCACTGTCACACAGCACCACCACACTTTTGCCTGCCTGCTCCAGGCCTTCCAGCACGGCTTCAAGGGATGCGCTGCACAAGCCCAGCTCTTCCACCAGCCGATGGTTGCCCAGTGTGTACACCTGGCCGTTGACACGGCCTCGGCTGCCGCGCCCGGCAATGGCTTCGAAATCAGCGACCGTGTGAGTGGGTATTTCACTCAGCCCCGCCGCCAGCGCTTTGGAAACGGGGTGGTCCGACCGGCTGGCCAGGCTGGCGGCGATGGCTTTCGCGGCATCCACATCACCTGCGAACGGTACGGTATCCGTCAGCACGGGCTTGCCCTGGGTCAGGGTGCCGGTCTTGTCCAGCGCCAGCCATTCCAGGCTGTGGGCCATTTCCAAATAGGCACCGCCCTTTACCAGAATCCCGCGCCGCGCTGCAGCAGCCAGCCCGCTAACCAGTGTGACAGGTGTGGAAATCACCAAGGCGCAGGGGCAGGCGACGACCAGCAGCACCAGGCCTCGGTATACCCAGTCCAACCAGGCGCCGAAACCAAACAGGGGAGGCAGTACGGCTACCGCGCACGCCAACAGCATCACTGCGGGGGTATAGATGCGCGAGAAACGGTCCACAAACCGCTGGGTAGGGGCCCGGCTGCCTTGTACCTGCTCTACCACCTTGAGAATACGACCCAAGGTAGACTCGCTCGCCAACTGGGTCGCACGGTATTCTAATTCCCCCGCCTCATTGACGGTGCCCGCAAACACGGCATCGCCCACGGTTTTATCCACAGGCAGGCTTTCACCTGTGATAGGCGCCTGGTTGATAGTGGAACGCCCCGAGGTGACTTCCCCGTCCAGCGCAATACGCTCACCTGGCCGCGCACGCAGCAGGCTGCCCACTGCAATGTCCGCGACCTTGCGAGATACCCACTGGCCATGCTCGTCTTGCACGGTGGCGGTTTCCGGTGCCAATTGCATCAGTGAACCGATGGCATTGCGGGCGCGCTCCAATGAACGAGCTTCGATCCGCTCGGCCAGGGCGAACAGCACCATGACCATGGCAGCTTCTGGCCATTGGCCGATCACCGCCGCGCCGGTCACCGCCAGGCTCATCAGCGCATTGATATTCAGGTTGCGCTGGCGTACCGCGATCCAGCCTTTGCGGTACGTACCCAGGCCTGTGGTGCAGATGGCGAGCAGTGCCAGGGCAGTGACCAGCCAGGGCGGGCCGACCTGGTACAGGTGGCATACTTCGGCAGCACCAGCTGCAATAAACCCCAGGATCAAGGCCGGCTTGCCACGCTTATCGGGCGCAGGCTCCTGGGCAGCATCCGCCTGCGCGTCCGTCAGCGGTACGGCGGTCATGCCCACTTCCGTGATGGCGCTTTCAATGGTGCGGGTATCCGGCAGCGAGTGGCGCACGCCCAGCACACGGTTGATCAGGTTGAACTCCAAGCCCTGCACACCCGCTACCGTGCCAAGGCGCTTCTGGAGCAGGGTTTGCTCGGTAGGGCAGTCCATGGCCTCTATACGAAAACGGCTGAGCGTTCCGCCACTGGCCTCACTAAAGCTCACACTGCTTGGCGCGTCGTGGTCGTGGTCGTGGTCGTGGTCGTGGTCGTGGTCGTGGTGATCATGACCTTGCTCTGCAGCATGGGCGCAAGGGGCCTTGGTAGGGGGTGCAGGATCAGGCGACGGCTCGGTAACGCGGTCCATGGTCGGTTCCAGAAATTGACTATTGCCTAGTCAACACCCTGTAGCCACTATAGGGTCAAGCACCTTGAGGACTTCGACATGAAAATCGGCACCCTGGCCAAGGCCACCGATTGCCAAGTGGAAACGATCCGCTATTACGAGCGCGAGCGGCTTCTGCCTGCACCCGCACGTACCGAAGGTAATTATCGAGAGTACACCCAGGCCCACGTGGAGCGGCTTACGTTTATCCGTAATTGCCGCACGCTGGACATGACCCTAGATGAAATTCGTGCCCTGCTGGCCCTTCGGGACAATGCCAGTGCGCCGTGCGAAAGCGTGAATACGCTGGTGGATGAACACATCAACCATGTGCGCGCGCGTATCAATGGCTTGCTGGCGCTGGAGGCACAACTGGTCGGGCTGCGTGAACGCTGTCAGGTCAGTGATACCACTGCGCAGTGCGGCATTCTGGAACGGCTTGAAGTCAGCGGCGCCGTGGAGCTGGAGGCCGAGGCTAGCCATGTGGGGCGCAGTCATGGGCATTGATGTAACATCCTAGTCTCACCAGAAAATCTGCAATAGCTGGGTCGAAGAATGATAGAAAACTCGCCTAAATATATTTTATCTCCCCAACAAGACTCTTCTCAGCAATACCCGCTTTCCTCAAACGTGTCTGAGCCCACAAAAATAGCAGCCAAAATGCCGGATCAGAAATTTAGCACTCATATTGTCTATGTTGATGAAAGCGGTGATCATGGCCTAGACAGTATTGATCAGAATTACCCGGTTTTCTCCTTAGCATTCTGCGTCTTTCAGAAAACTTATTACGCTCGAAACGTAGTACCATCTATCGAGGAATTTAAATTCAAACACTTTGGTCATGACCTCATAGTTCTGCATGAGACAGACATCAGGAAGGAAAGAGGTGGTTTTAGGTTTACTGGGCGCCATCATCGAGAACAATTTCTTTCAGAGCTTACTGATATAATTGAAAAAAGCAATTTTGTCTTAATAAGCTCGGTCATCGACAAAAAACGTTTGAAAGAGCGTGATAGTAACCCATACCATATGGCACTAGGATTCTGTCTAGAAACATTATATGAATTCATGCAAGAGAAAAATCAAGGCCACCTTGTAACCCACGTTGTAGTCGAGTGCCGTGGCAAGCGAGAAGATGCTGATCTTGAGCTCGAATTCAGAAGAATATGTGCCGGTGAAAACAAGTTCAATAGAACATTACCTTTCGAGATTGTTTTCGCTAACAAAAAAACCAATTCATCCGGTTTACAATTAGCTGATTTGGTAGCGAGACCAATTGGGCTTTCGGTAGTGAAACCAACTCAACCAAACCGAGCTTTCGAATTATTAAAGCGAAAATTTTTCTGCAGTGGTGGTCGTAGGCAGGTAGGGATAGGCTTTGAGGAGTGGGGACTGAAAATTTATCCAAAACCAGAAAGCGAAAGGCCCCGGTGATCGCACCGAGGCCTAGACGCCGACCGGGATCCCCCAGTCCATTTGCGGCAATTTTATGTTTGATAACGCTTAAACGCAAGGGTTGCATCACAAGCAATGCCGCTCGCGTGATCAGTTTCTAGGCCCTCACACCGCCATCGGCGCCGTCATTGGCGGATGATGCTCGTACCCTTCCAGCCAAAAGTCACTCGGCTCCACCTGCTCCAGCCATTCAGGTGCATACACGCCCGTGGTGGCGTAATTCGGTATACGGTCCGAGATCACCAGCTTCGGCGCAGGCAAGGGCTCGCGGCGCATCTGCTCGTTGAGCATGTCTAGATGGTTTACGTACACATGTGCGTCGCCTACGAAGTAGGTGAGCCAGCGTGGGGTGTAGCCGGTCAGGCGGCCGAACAGCGAGAGCATGGCAGCGCCCTCGGTGATGTTGAACGGCGTACCTAAGCCCAGGTCGTTCGAGCGAATATAGAGCGTAAGGGACAATTCGCGGGTTTGTGCGTTGGGGTGGAACTGGTACAGCAGGTGGCACGGTGGCAGCGCCATTTCGTCCAGTTGCGCGCAGTTCCAGCCATGGAACAGGATGCGGCGGCTGCCAGGGTCGTTGATGATGGTGTCCAGGCACTGGCGCACCTGGTCGATGGCCTTGTACAACACCACGAAGGCTTCGCCGCCCTCCTCGTCTTCAGCAATGCGGCGGTAGCCCTGCGCCAGGCAGGCGTCGATGGCTGCGCTGTTGCTCACGGCGATGCGCTTGTAGGCAGGCCATTTGCGCCACTGCACGCCGTAGATCTCGCCTAGGTCGTCCGTACCCTGCCGGAACGGGTTGTTCAGCCATTGGCTGTTTTCGTTGGCATTCTGGTCCCACACCTTGCACCCCAAGGCACGGAAGTCCGCCGCACTGTTGGCACCGCGCAGGAAGCCGACCATTTCCCCCACAGCCGCCTTGAACGCCAGCTTGCGGGTGGTGATGGCAGGGAAGCCTTGGGTGAGGTCGAACTTCAACATGGCGCCTGGCAGGCTGATGGTATCCACCCCTGTACGGTTGGCCTGGCGGCTGCCCTGTTGAATAACCTGAGCGACGAGATCGAGATAGTGCTTCATAAGCATCCTGAACAAAGCGGGGCCAGCAGCCCCGCTGACAAGCGTTAGGCGGTTTGCCGGGCGGCAGGGGCACGGTGGTAGGCGAACCAGATCAGGCCAAGGCCGCCGATAATCATGGGCAGGCACAGCACCTGGCCCATGGTCAGCCAGTTCCAGGCCAGGTAGCCCAACTGGGCGTCCGGCACGCGCACGAACTCCACGATGAACCGGAAAATGCCATAGAACAGCGCGAACATGCCGGAAACTGCCATGGTGGGGCGCGGCTTGCGCGAGTAGAGCCACAGGATAGCGAACAGCGCGACGCCTTCGAGCGCGAACTGGTACAGCTGCGACGGATGGCGCGGCAACTGGGCGGGGTCGCTGAAGGCTGGGAACACCATGGCCCACGGCAGATCAGTAGGCTTGCCCCATAGCTCGGCGTTGATGAAATTGCCGATACGCCCGGCACCCAGGCCCAGCGGCACGAAGGGGGCGATAAAGTCCATGAGTTCGAAGAAGGTCTTGTTGTTACGCTTGCCGAACCACCAGGTCGACAGCATCACGCCGATCAGGCCGCCATGGAAGGACATGCCCCCTTTCCACACTTCGAAGATAAGGGCCGGCTGGGCAATGTAGGCGGGTAAGTCATAGAACAGCACATAACCCAGCCGCCCACCCAATATCACCCCCATGGCGACCCAGAAAATCAGGTCCGACAGCTTTTCGCGGTTCCAGGTGGGGTCGAAGCGGTGCAAACGGGTTGGTGCCAGCAGCCAGGCGCTGCCAATGCCCACCAGGTACATCAAGCCGTACCAGTGAATCTTCAGGGGCCCCAGGCTCAAGGCCACGGGGTCTATCTGCGGGTAAGGCAGCATGTCTCTTCCTCGATCAAAGCCAAAGCTCACGCCAAACGGCAGGGTCCGGGAACGGCCTCGTTGAGGTCCGCTACCGTGAGCGAGGGCGCATGGTAACGGATCAGGCGGTGCCCCCTCCAGTGAAGGTGATGGGAGTGTGTTGTGTCGGGGGGGTAGAGATGGGAGAGAAAAGCCTGGGCGGACCAAGGGCAGAAGTGGTTCTCGGTTCGAAGCGGACAGTCACTGTAAGCAATTTTCGGCCACGGGCAGCCAGACTTTGCCTACTTATGGCTATCCGTTATCGCGTTACGGCTGCCCTTCTCCAGAGTAGCGGGCATAACCTTCCCGTTGGTTTAATAGATCCTGATACGCACTAACTGCAGGGAACATGGGACGCTCGAATGGCGTCTGGAACCAACGATTCACCGAAAGTCCAATAGCAATGTCGGCCAAGGTGAAATGTTCTCCAGTAACGAACGCACCTGTCTCTGTCAATTGCCGATCGAGAATAGCCATAGTGCCTGCCCACCGGGCCTGACCTTGGCGCAATAGATCAGGGTCCTGGTAATCCGGTTTATTTCGCACTATGGAGTGAAAGACATAACTCCATGAGGGATTGAGTTCTGCGGCTTGCCAGTCAAGCCATTGGTCCACTCGAGCCCTGGTTCTTGGCTCCTGAGGATAAAGCATTCCCTGACCAGGGCCGTTCGCGAGATAACGTAGGATACTGTTGGACTCCCACAGAACGAAGTCATTCTCTACCAACACTGGAATCTGGGCGTTAGGATTCAGAGCCAAAAATTCAGATGTTTTGGTTGATCTAAAACCTAAGCCCCAGTCGGAATCATGCTCAAAGGGCAGCCTAAGCTCTGTGCAAGCCCACAGCACTTTCCGCACATTGATAGAAGACGACCGCCCGAGAATCTTCCGCATTGCATTTTTCCTTGCCTATGCTGAGAAGCCCGAAGCCTAGCATTAGCCAGTATCTGGCCACGAGAGGCTGGATTTGGTTATCACCGATCCTGCCGGGAGACGGTAATGGATCGATAGCCATCCAGTTATATGCATTCGTGCATGTTTGCTCTCTGGAATTTGACACTCATTTCTGAAACATCAGATGATGCTCTCATGATTACTTGCAGCCGCCTGCCCATGATACGTTCCATGATGACCTCCTTCGGCGGGCCATAGGGTGTTTCGCGCGTAAATCCAACGCATACCCAAAGCCCCGCCACTAATGGTCGGGGCTTTTTCATGCTCCGGTCATGAACGAATACGACAAGGAGCGTGAGCATGTTGCAGATCCGCCCAGCCAGGTACAGCGATGCCGAGGCCGCTTTTGATATTCGGTTTCAGGCGATACGACACCAGTGTATTACTGTCTACACGTCAGAACAGGTTCAGGCCTGGACGGAGGTGCCGCTGACGGATCGGTACAGGGCCAATGTAGAGCGCCAGTACCATATTGCATGGTGGGGCGAAGTGGCGATTGCCACGGGGCTGATCGATTTAAAGTCCGCAGAATTGGGTGCCCTTTTTGTACTGCCTGCGTTCATGGGGCAGGGAGTTGGTAAGTCCATGATCAAGTATCTGGAACGGCTGGCGCTTAAGGCTGGGCTTGCCGAGATTCATCTGGACGCGACCCCGAATGCCACTGCGTTCTACCGCCGCTGCGGTTACCACGGAGAGGTTGCAGGTATATATATCTCACCTTCGGGACTTAAGCTGGCATGCACGCCCATGCGCAAACGATTAGTCGGCTGAGGTTGCGAGGGGCCACACCGGGGGGGTGCCCAAAAGCACGCGTCGTGCGGCCCTAGGCTATTTGCTTTAATACTCGTAAAAAACCCCGCGCACTGCCCTGCTCATCAATAATCTAAGATTTTTAGGCTAGGCCAGGTAGCAAGCCAGTTTTTCGATCTGACGCGCTCTAGATAAATCGGCTTTTTTTCCAGTTGGAATCTTGCTGTTGGTCGGACAACGAGATTGAAAAGGTCATCCAGCCCGAATGGAGCTGCCACTTCGATTACGTCATCCACTCCAAGCCTAACCGCGACCGCTGTCGCCGTTTCGCACCAGCCCGTCATGGCGTGTGCAACGGAGCTGTAAGGCATATCGTGATTGCGTACATGCATCCGTGCCTGGTTTTTCACTGACCAGTTCAATGAAGGCGCTAAAGAGAGCAGCTGGTTATCAGCCTACAAAGCATCTGTCCCTGCTCTTACTATTAGCACCCCCTTAAATCACCCTCCACCCCCCACCTCCCTTATGATGCTCATACAGCCCTCACCCACGGAACCTCCCATGTGCCTGATTGCATTCGCGTGGCGCCCTGGCCACGCCCAGCCGCTTATCGTTGCTGCCAACCGGGACGAGTTCTACGCACGCCCCACTGCTCCCCTAGCGGCTTGGCCAGACGCGCCGGGAGTATGTGCCGGGCGGGACCTGGAAGCCGGTGGCACTTGGCTAGGTATCGGGCCAGCGGGTCGCTTTGCGGTGGTGACCAACATCCGTGGCGGTGGTAAGACGCAGGGGCAGCGGTCCAGAGGTAAGTTGTGCGCGGCGTATCTGAAAGGCGACTGCTCGCTGCAGGCCTATGCCCACACCGTGCACACCCAGGCAGGTGAGTATGGGGGGTTCAACCTGCTGCTGGGCGACAGGCAGGCGCTGTATTACCTCAGCAGCCATACCGCACCCGAGGCCCTGGGTGAAGGGGTATATGGGTTGTCCAACGCTGGCCTGAACACGCCTTGGCCCAAATTACTGAAGGCTCGTGCGGCCTTGGCAGACCATTTGGATGATACGCCGGACACGTGGTTCGACATGCTCGCCAACCCTGAACCTGCGGAGGATGCCTACCTTCCGCAGACGGGCGTGGGGCTTGTGACGGAGCGGTTGCTATCGAGCATATTTATTGCCAGCGAAGCGTACGGCACACGGGCCAGTACTGTGCTGGTTACCCAGGCTAATGGGGCGAGAACCCTGATCGAGCGTAGCTTTGGGCCTGGGGGCAGGCCATTGGGGGAAGTGAAACGGGTGGTTCCGGCCTAGCCTGGATACGGCTCAGGTGGGTTGTTCCTGGGTTTTGCCCGGTGCCACAGCCTCCAATGCGTGTCAGAGGCTTTTCGGCGCGGCCGGGTTGATCATCCGTGCCAAGCCCTGGTTTTTCAGGGCCAGTTGCAGCGTGCTGTGCACCAGTTGTGGGTTGTCGATTTTCATCAATTGGGCCAGCAGCTCGCAGGATTTTTCATGGCTGACCTGGCGCAGCATCCATTTCACCTTGGGCAGGTTGGTGGCGTTCATGGACAGGCTGTCATACCCCATGGCCATCAGCAGCACAGCCGCAGCAGGGTCGCCGGCCATTTCACCGCAGATGCTTACGGGTTTGCCCTCGGCATGGGCCTCGGTCACTACATGCTGCAGGGCCATCAGTACGGCCGGGTGCAGGTAGTCATACAGGTCGGCTACACGCGGGTTGTTGCGGTCCACCGCTAGCAGGTACTGGGTCAGGTCGTTCGAACCTACGGACAGGAAGTCCACCTGGCGTGCCAAGTCCCGGGTCTGGTACACGGCAGCAGGGATTTCCACCATCACGCCAATCGGCGGCATCGGCACGTCGGTGCCTTCGTCGCGCACCTCGCCCCAGGCCCGATGCAGCAGGTGCAGGGCCTCTTCAAGTTCATGGGTGCCGGAAATCATCGGCAGCAGGATGCGCAGGTTGTCCAGGCCTTCGCTGGCTTTGAGCATGGCCCGCGCCTGCACCAGGAAGATTTCCGGGTGGTCGAGCGTGACCCGAATGCCGCGCCAGCCTAGGAAGGGGTTTTCTTCCTTGATCGGGAAGTAGGACAAGGCCTTGTCGCCGCCGATATCCAGGCTGCGCATGGTGACGGGCAACGGGTGGAAGGCGGCCAGTTGCTCGCGGTAGATCGCCGTCTGCTCTTTCTCGGACGGGAAGCGCTGGTTAATCATGAACGGCACTTCGGTGCGGTACAGGCCTACACCTTCGGCGCCACGCTGCTGGGCGCGGGCCACATCGGCCAGCAGCCCGGTGTTGACCCACAGCGGCATACGGTGGCCGTCCAGGGTTATGCAGGGCAGCTCACGCAGCGCGTCCAGGCCTTTGGCCAGTTCGCGCTCTTCTTCGACCACGGCAGCGTATTGCTTGGTGAGGATGTCGCTGGGGTTGGTGAAGACCTCGCCATGGTAGCCATCGACGATCATCTTGATGCCGTCGACCTTCGAGTACGGTAGGTCTACCAGGCCCATGACCGTAGGAATGCCCATGGCACGCGCCAGGATCGCCACGTGGGAGTTGCCGGAGCCCATCACAGAGATAAGGCCCACCAGCTTGCCTTCGGGCACTTCCCCTAGCATGGCAGGCGACAGCTCTTCACTCACCAGAATGGTGTTGTCAGGGTACACCAGGGTTTGCTGCCGCTCCTGCTGCAGGTAGGCCAGCAGGCGGCGGCCAAGGTCTTTCACGTCCGAGGCGCGCTCGCGCAGGTAAGCGTCGTCCATCAGCTCGAAGCGGTTTACATGCTCGGTGACCACCTGGCGCAGCGCACCCTGGGCCCACTGGCCGGTCTTGATCACGTTACGCACTTCGCTGCCCAGCGAGGCGTCGTCCAGCATCATCAGGTACACATCGAACAGGGCACGCTCTTCTGGCCGAAGCTGGGTTGCCAGCTTTGCCGAGAGGGTACGCATGTCGTTGCGCACGCCTTCAAGGGCCGTTTCGAACAGCTGTATTTCGGCCTGGATGTCCGTAACGGTGCGGTCTGGCACCACCTCCAGGTCTGCCGGAGGCAATACCACGACCGCAGTGCCCACGGCAGCGCCTGGTGAGCCAGGAACACCTACGAAACGTGCCTCCTGAGTGCCTTTGCCTTGGCGGCCCAGCCCGCGAATGGAGCCTGTGGCTTCGGCATGGGCGATAACGCCGGCCAATTGCGCACTCATGGTCACCAGGAAGGCCTCTTCGCCTTCATCGAACTGCCGGCGTTCCTTTTGCTGGATCACCAACACACCCACCACCCGGCGGTGGTGGATGATGGGCGCGCCTAGGAACGAGGCATAGCGCTCTTCGCCCGTTTCGGCGAAGTAGCGATAGCGGGGGTGGTCTGCTGCGTTTTCGAGGTTCAGGGGTTCTTCGCGCGTGCCGACCAGGCCCACCAGGCCCTCGTTGGGCGCCATGCTCACGCGGCCAATGGAGCGTTTGTTCAAGCCCTCGGTGGCCATCAGTACGAAACGGTTAGATTCCGGGTCCAACAGGTACACCGAGCATACTTGGCTGCTCATGGCTTCCTGCACGCGGATGACAATGATCCCCAACGCCGTTTTGAGATCTTTGGCGGAGTTTACTTCCTGAACGATCTTGCGCAGCGTATTGAGCATGGCTCGGGGTCGAACTCCGTCGTCAGTCGCGCGATAACAGGCGTGGGGCCAATTCTTTCAAGGCTCGACGGTACACTTCCCGCTTGAAAGTGACCACCTGGCCCAGGGGGTACCAATAGCTGACCCAACGCCAGCCATCAAATTCCGGTTTTCCGGTCAGGTCCATCCTTACACGCTGCTCATTGGACACCAGCCGCAGTAGGAACCATTTCTGCTTCTGCCCTATGCACAATGGCTGGCTATGGGTACGGACCAGCCGCTGTGGCAGGCGGTAGCGCAGCCAACCGCGGGTGCAGGCGAGGATTTCCACGTCCTGACGCTCAAGGCCGACTTCTTCATTAAGCTCGCGATACAAAGCCTGCTCGGGCGTTTCCTCAGGGTTGATGCCTCCCTGGGGAAACTGCCAGGCGTCCTGATTGATTCGGCGCGCCCATAGCACCTGGCCAGCATCATTGGTAAGGATGATGCCAACATTGGGGCGGAATCCATCGGGGTCGATCACGGCAGCAACCTCGCAAACGCATGTTCAGGCATTGTTCCACAAAGCCCGGCAGAGCGGCAACGAGGCGTTCAGCCTTATGTGCAGCATTCATAAAAGGCCGTATTCTGTGGGCCATTTCCGCCATTAATGCGAGCCAATTCATGCGCCTGGCCCTTTTTGACCTTGATAACACGCTGCTTGGCGGCGATAGCGACCATGCCTGGGGTGATTACCTGTGCGCAAAAGGCATACTGGACCCGGTGGCCTACAAGCAGCGTAACGATGAGTTCTACCAGGATTACCTGGCAGGCAAGCTGGATTTGCAGGCCTACCTGAACTTCAGCCTGGAGATTCTGGCGGCTACCGAGCCGGCACAACTCAAGCAATGGCATGACGCATTCATGCGCGAGTGCATTGAACCCATCATTTTGCCAAAGGCCCTGGCGCTGCTGGAAGAGCACCGTGCAGCAGGCGATAAGTTGGTGATCATCACAGCCACCAATCGTTTTGTTACGGGCCCTATTGCCAAGCGCCTGGGTGTTGAAACCCTGCTGGCCACAGAATGCGAAATGAACGGTGATCGCTACACGGGCCGCAGTACAGACGTGCCCTGCTTCCGTGAAGGCAAGGTCACACGCCTGGAGCGCTGGCTGGGCGAAAACGGGCTGAACCTGGAAGACAGCTATTTCTATAGCGACTCGATGAACGACATGCCCTTGCTTGAGCGTGTAGCGCACCCTGTAGCCGTAGACCCGGACCCTGTGTTGCACGGCGAGGCCATGCGCCGGGGCTGGAAGGTTATTTCACTGCGCGAGTAAGTGCCTACCCTGTAGCAGGCACTGCAGCGTGGTAGCCGCCCAGGTTCGCCCGCTGCGCGCGGGCTCCAACAAAAGGCAGGTGCTACCCGAGGAACAGCTGGTAGGCCGGGTTGTCGGTTTCATCCCAGAAGGGATAGGCGATCTCTTCGAGTGCAGCGATTACCTCAGGCCGCTCAGCCTCTGGAACCTGCAGGCCTGCTACTACGCGGCCATCTGCCGAGCCATGGTTGCGGTAGTGGAACATCGAGATATTCCAGCGCCCCCCCAGCTTGTTCAGGAAGTTGAACAGCGCACCTGGCCGCTCCGGGAATTCGAACCGCAACACCATCTCGTCGCTCACCTTCACCGCATGCCCACCCACCATGTGGCGTATGTGCAGCTTGGCCAGCTCGTTGTCAGTCAGGTCCTGTACGGGGAACCCCTGGTCGGTGAGGTTGGCGATCAAGGCTGAGCGTGGATCGCTGATTGGGTGCGTCTGCACGCCCACGAATATGTGCGCCTCGTGCCCACTGTGGTAGCGGTAGTTGAATTCCGTGATCTGCCGCTTGCCCACTGCTTCGCAGAAGGCTTTGAAACTGCCAGGCTGTTCAGGAATGGTGACGGCGATAATGGCTTCGCGCCCTTCGCCCAGCTCTGCCCGCTCAGCCACATGGCGCAAGCGGTCGAAATTGACATTGGCGCCCGAGTCGATGGCAATCAGCGTCTGCCCCGTGACGCCCCGGCTTTCCACGTATTTCTTGATGCCTGCAACACCCAGCGCACCGGCAGGTTCAGTAATGGAGCGCGTGTCGTCGAAGATATCCTTGATGGCCGCGCAGATCTCGTCGCTGCTCACCGTGATCACTTCGTCCACATAATGCTGGCAGATGTCGAAGGTGTGCTTGCCGATCTGCGCCACCGCCACGCCATCGGCAAACAGGCCCACTTGGGACAGTACCACCCGTTCGCCGGCGGCCATGGCCGCTTGCAGGCAGTTGGAGTCGTCCGGCTCTACGCCGATGATCCGCACTTCAGGCCGCAGGTATTTCACATAGGCCGCGATACCGGCGATCAGCCCGCCGCCACCGACCGGCACGAAGATGGCGTCCAGCGGCCCGCGGTGCTGACGAAGGATCTCCATGGCCACCGTGCCCTGGCCGGCGATGGTGTCAGGGTCGTCATACGGGTGAACGTATACGTAGCCCTGCTCTTCCACCAGCTTGAGGGACCAGGCCAGTGCCTCGGGGAAGGAATCGCCTTGCAGTACCACTGTGGCGCCACGCGAGCGAACCCCTTCGATTTTGATCTCTGGGGTGGTGGTAGGCATCACGATCACTGCCTTCACACCCATTTCGCGAGCGGCCAGTGCCAGGCCCTGGGCGTGATTGCCCGCTGAGGCGGTCACTACACCACGGCTGCGCTCCGCGTCGGTCAGGTGAGACAGCTTGTTGTAGGCGCCCCGGATCTTGAAGGAAAACACCGGCTGCAGGTCTTCGCGCTTGAGCAGTACCTGGTTTTGCAACCGTCGCGACAGCTGGTTGGCGAGCTGCAAGGGGGTTTCAACGGCCACGTCGTAAAC
This sequence comes from Pseudomonas sp. AB39(2026), assembly GCF_059831485.1. Lineage (NCBI taxonomy): Bacteria > Pseudomonadati > Pseudomonadota > Gammaproteobacteria > Pseudomonadales > Pseudomonadaceae > Pseudomonas > Pseudomonas sp. AB39(2026). Next base: position 3,436,973 of record NZ_CP195212.1, on the reverse strand, counting down.
GCGCGAGGTGAGAATCTTCTTTACGTACTGTTCGAGCATGGGCGCACAGGGTCACTGCTGAGAGGTACAGGGCTTGTGAGTCTAACCCAGCGTTCTGTGCCGCCACCACACTCGAAGGCCATCGATGGCTATAATGCTGCCCCTTCTTGAACACCAGCCGCTTGCGGAGCCCTAGCATGACCCAGGATCAACTCAAACAGGCCGTGGCCCAGGCGGCCGTCGATCACATTCTGCCCGGCCTGAACGACAAGAGCATCGTCGGCGTAGGCACCGGGTCGACTGCAAACCTGTTCATCGACGCCCTGGCCCGCCACAAGGGTGCCTTCGATGGTGCAGTCGCCAGCTCCGACGCCACGGCCGCACGCCTCAAGGGCCATGGCATTCCCGTGTATGACCTCAATGCAGCAGGCGAGCTGGAGTTCTACGTGGACGGCACCGATGAGAGCGACGAGCGCCTGCACCTGATCAAGGGCGGCGGCGCGGCCCTGACGCGGGAAAAGATCGTGGCGGCGGTGGCCCAGCAGTTCATCTGTATTGCCGACGCCAGCAAGCTGGTCCCTGTGTTGGGGCAGTTTCCGTTACCCGTTGAAGTAGTGCCCATGGCCCGCAGCCACGTAGCTCGCGAGCTGGTGAAACTGGGAGGCGATCCGGTGTACCGGGACGGCGTGCTGACAGACAACGGCAATATCATCCTTGACGTACACAACTTCCACATCACCGACCCCGTGGCGCTGGAAGCCAGCATCAACCAGATCGTGGGGGTAGTGACCAACGGCCTGTTCGCCGCGCGCCCTGCCGACCTGCTACTGCTGGGTACTGCCGAGGGTGTGAAGCGGTATACCCGCTGAGGCTAATGAACGGGCTGCGGCTCAAAACGATAAAACAGATTCGGCTCGCTCACGATATATAAAGTGCCCTCGGCATCCATAGCGATACCTTCGGCTTGGGGCACATTGCGCTTCAAGCCGGCCGCCCCCGCGACCAGCGACAGGCTGGCCACCGGCTTGCCGTTGGTGTTGAGCTCAACCAGCACCCGCGATTCGTCGGAGACCACCATCAGGTGCCCCGTGCGGGGGTCGAACTGCAGGCTGGACAGGTCTTTCACGAACATGGCCCGGTCCCGCTCCGGGTTTTCCGCGATGCTAACGGCAACAGGCCCTGCCCCACCCATGGGAAACCCGCTCACTTCATAGATGCGCACCGGGTCGCGCTCCTTGGCCACGAACAGGCGCTTGCTGGCGCCGTCATAGGCCAGGCCCTCGAAACCTTTGTTGCCATTGAGGCCTAACCCCAATGAAAGATGGTGCGCATCGGCTGCATTCAGGCGCTGGGTGTGATCGTCCACTTCCACCTGCACCAGCCGCTGCTGCCGCTCATCACTGATCACGTAAGTGCCAGGGGCGATGTATTCCACCGCTTCAGGGTCATCGAGCCCCTCAAGCGGAATGCGCCGCAACACCTCGCCTTCCAGCGAAAGCTCTATCAGCTCTGGCTGTTTATTGGTGACGGTAAAGAGGGTGTTACGATCCGGGTCATAGGTCAGCGCCGAAATATTGTCCAGGCCTGCCAAGGGCAGGGCCTCGAGCGTAACCCGGTAATGGTCAAGCCCTATGGCAGACGTATCGGAAGAAAACCACCGGCTCACCTCGAACCAGAGCCGAGCAGGCACAGGGGACCGGTAGGCCAGGCTGGCGCCTACCACCAACACAGCAAGGAACAGACAAAAACGCACAGGGCGAGCAGATAATAGCGAGAGCATGGAGGTATCGTTCAGGAAGAAACCTGCCGATAAAACCATATTTCCCTGAAGCGCGACTTAAGCGCAGGCCTATTTTTTCTTGAAGGCGTAGAACAGGTTAGGTTCACTGACCATATACAGCGTGCCCTGCTCGTCCAGCGCAACACCCTCGGCACGAGGAATGGTGTTCTTGATGCCATTGAAGCCACCGAGCAAGGCCATGAAGCTGACCGGCTTGCCTTCTGGGTTGGCCTCCATCAACAGGTGCGAATCGGCTGAAAGCAGTAGAAGGTTGCCAGTACGAGGATCGATATCCATGGCCGACAAATTGCGCATGTCCAAGGCATCGCTGGCCACGGGCTGCTTGTCTACGACAAAGCGGCCGTTGTCTGCCTGCTTGAGGCTGAACAGTTCTAGCGGGCGCTCCTGCCCCAACAACAGTCGCTGATGCTTGGCATCCCAGGCAACACCTTCAAACCCTTTGTTCTGGTTGGGGGACGTGCCTAGGTCCACGGCTGGAAACGCTTGGTAGTTCAGGGTTGTTGTCTCTGGCTGTACGGTAACCACCACCAGGGTATGCAGGCGCTCATCGGTGATTGCCAGGCGCCCGTCACCCAGCATGGCCACACCCTCCGGGTTGGCCCAGCCCACAAGGGGAATCTTGCGCAGCACATCCCCTTGCAGGCTCAGTTGAACCAGAAACGGATGTTTACCCATCACCGCGTACAGGGTATGGCTGACCGGATCGTAGGTCAGGTCCGAGGCCTCGTCGTCTTCCATGCCAGGCAGCGGCTTGGCATCGATGGTGGCGCGGTAACCCGGTAGCCAGACCGCTTGTGCCTGCTCGGCCGAGGAAGTGAAGTACTCCTTGAACCACAACACCGCGCGATCGTCCCAGTGCAACACGGCCGCGATCACGTAGGCCACTATCAGCACCAAGGCGCTTAGCAATAACCGCCGGCGATCCGGCGAGCGCCGGCTACCAAGGGCGTTGGGCGAAGTGGCAGTGCTGGACATAAGCGTTACCTGCGGTCGGGTGCGGAATGCTGGCGTATTATCCGTACCCGATGTGAAAAAATCGGGAAACCCGACCGCTTCGAACTCAACGCTTCAGAGCACTCGGGTTTCGACGCGAGTGGCGCCTGGCAACTCGATCACTAGTTCATCACCGCTCGCCAACGGGCCAACGCCTACAGGTGTGCCGGTGAGCACCACATCACCCGCTTGCAGCGAGAATTGGGCTGCCATGTGCTGGATCATCGGCACGATGGCATTGAGCATCATCCCGCTGTTACCGTCCTGCCGAACCTCGCCGTTTAAGGTAAGGCGCACAGGAATGTCGGCCAGGTCCGGAAACTGGCTGGCAGGGACGAAGGGCGACAGCACACAAGCACCGTCGAATGACTTGGCGATTTCCCAAGGCAGGCCTTTTTCCTTCAGCTTCGCTTGCACGTCACGCAGCGTAAGGTCCAAGGCAGGTGCGAAACCGGAAATGGCGTCTCGCACTTCTTCCTCGCTGGGCTGGTTGGACAGCGGCTTGCCCAGCAACACGGCAATTTCGGTTTCATAATGGACCGACCCACGGCCTTCGGGAATCTTGAACCCGCCCTCGGCGGGCACAACGCAACTGCCCGGCTTGATGAACAACAAAGGCTCGGTGGGCACCGGGTTGTTCAGCTCTGCGGCATGTTCGGCATAATTGCGGCCAATGCACACCACTTTCCCTAACGGGAAATGAATGTGGGCGCCGTCGGCGTACTGGTGCTGGTAGTTCATGATCGACCCCTTAGGTTCTGTCTGAAATATATCTGTGCTCGGTGATGCTGCGTTGAAAGCAGGCTCGGAATGCTCATTTACAACCAGTAAACTCCGCTTCCTCGCCTGCTTTCGCCTTGCCTGACCTTCGCACAAACATATTTCAGACGGAACCTAGTAACACTCAAGCAGATAAGCGAACCCGTAATTCTCTCATACGCTGCCTGAGGCATCTTCACGTCTGAGCGCGGGCGTCAAGGAAGGCGAACATGCTAGCATAAGCCCCCGCTGCAGGGCTGCTCAGGTGCAGCGCGCACGTAGCGGTCGTTCTTCTCCCCGCCATTTTTTCGGAACCAGGTTTAAGCAGATGAGCAAGACTTCTCTCGACAAGAGCAAGATCAAGTTCCTTCTTCTCGAAGGCGTACACCAGACTGCCGTGGACACGCTCAAGGCGGCCGGTTACACCAACATCGAGTACCACTCCAGCTCCCTGCCCGAAGCGGACCTCAAGGCCAAGATCGCCGATGCCCATTTCATCGGTATTCGTTCGCGTACGCACCTGACCGAAGAGCTGTTCGACTGTGCGAAAAAACTGGTAGCGGTCGGCTGCTTCTGCATTGGAACCAACCAGGTCGACCTCAACGCTGCCCGTGAACGCGGTATTGCCGTCTTCAACGCGCCCTACTCCAACACCCGTTCAGTGGCCGAGCTGGTACTGGCCGAGGCCATTCTGCTGCTACGGGGCATCCCTGAAAAGAACGCCTCCTGCCACCGCGGTGGCTGGATCAAGAGCGCCGCGAACTCGTTCGAGATCCGTGGCAAGAAGCTCGGCATCGTCGGCTATGGTTCGATCGGTACGCAGCTGTCCGTACTGGCCGAGGGCCTGGGCATGCAGGTGTTCTTCTATGACCCGCTGACCAAGCTGCCGCTGGGCAACGCTACACAGGTGCCTACGCTCAAGGAGCTGCTGGGCCTGGCGGACATTGTGTCGCTGCATGTACCTGAGTTGCCGTCCACCAAGTGGATGATTGGTGAAGAAGAAATCCGCGCCATGAAAAAAGGCGGCATCCTGATCAACGCGGCCCGCGGCACCGTGGTGCGCCTGGAAGCTTTGGCCGAAGCGATCAAAGACAAGCACTTGATCGGCGCAGCCATCGACGTGTTCCCGGTGGAGCCGCGCTCCAACGAAGACATTTTCGAGAGCCCTCTGCGTGGCCTGGACAACGTGATCCTCACCCCGCATATCGGTGGTTCCACCGCCGAAGCCCAAGCCAACATCGGGCTGGAAGTGGCAGAGAAGCTGGTCAAGTACAGCGACAACGGCACTTCCGTATCGTCGGTCAACTTCCCCGAAGTGGCTTTGCCGGCTCACCCTGGCAAGCATCGCCTGTTGCACATCCACGAGAACATTCCGGGCGTGCTGAGCGAGATCAACAAGGTGTTTGCGGAGAATGGCATCAACATCTCCGGTCAGTTTCTGCAAACCAACGAGAAGGTCGGCTATGTCGTCATTGACGTGGACGCCGAATACTCGGACCTGGCACAAGCCAAGTTGCAGCACATTAACGGCACCATTCGCTGCCGCGTATTGTTCTGATGGCATCGGCCGCCCTGAAAGGGGCGGCGTACGCTACAACGTAAGCATGTGAGCTTCACTGTGCCTCACAAAGGCAGCTCGCCCCGGCGGCGCAACCAGCCGGTCAGCGAGCGCCGCTCCCGCATGGCTGGCATCACTTCATGGGGAACCTGCCCCGACATGAAGGCCACGAATGCGCCCCCCGTAGGCACCACGTCATGTACTCGCTGATCAGGCAGGTACAGGCGCAGCTGGCCTCCGTCTTCGGGTAACCAGGCGTCATTCAGATACAAAACGGTGGACACCACGCGTCGGTCGTCGTCGTTGAAGCGGTCCAGGTGGCGCGTGTAATAGCCACCCTGTGGGTAGCAGGCAAAATGCCCCTCAAAATCCTCCAGCCCCAGGTAAAGGGACTGGTTCAAGCTCTGCCGCAAGCAATCCATCAGTGTGAGCCAGCTGTCGACAGGCGCAGACTGCCCTGGCTCCACCCAGTCGATAGCGTCGCCGCGGATACCTTCGCGAACCTGAGCGCCGATGCCACGCCCTGTCGCTGCAGGCGTAAGCAGCCCATCGGCCGCCCGGCGCTGGCAATCCGTGGCCAAGGCCTGGGTCAGTGCCGGCGGAAGGAAAATAGTGTGATGCGACCAGCCATGATCGGCGAGGTCGGAAGCGATACGCGTGAACAATGGGTGATCGAGGGCTATTTTCATCGACACATGTTAGCGATACGCCCGTGAAACAAACAGCACCTACGAAGCGCAGGCCGAGTTTCATCGGCTACTGCCTTGCCTCTCTCGACAAAGGCCGCCCTTGACACAGACAATAGCGCCCTGCCGACAGGAGTCCTTCATGCGTCGTTTTCTTTTCGTTGTGTTGATGTTCTGCGCCTTGCCGGCGTGGGCAGACCTCCACGACGCGCTTTACAAGGCTGCCGGCTGGCCAGAACAACGTGCTCATTTCACCGATGCGCTAAAGGCGGCTCAGCAACGCTACCAGAACAGCCTTCCACCGGCGGTGTTCCAAGCCTTGGTAAACAACAGCAACCAACGTTTTTCAGCCCAGACCGTCGATCAACGTGCTGAAGGCAGCCTGCGCCAGGCACTGGCAAACCCTCAGCCCGCCTTAACGTTCTTCCAGTCCCCATTGGGCCGCAAAGTAGTGGCGGCCGAGTTGTTGGCTACCCGCCCGGACCAACTGGCGCGCAATGCTCAGGGCCTGCCGAAGATGCAGGCCAGCGATACTCGCCAGTTGCTCATTGGCCACCTTTCCCGCGCCTTGCCTGCGCGTGAAGCAGGCGCCGAGGTGAGCCTGGCGATTGCAGGCGTGGCGGCTGACAGCCTCAGCTCAATGATTCCTGGGCTGCTAGGGGGCGCGCCGGCCCAGAGCATGCTCAATGGCCAACGTGAACGGTTGATGCAGCAGATTGGCACAGACCTGGACAACACCCTGCTGTACGTCTACCGAGGCCTTAGTGATCCGGAGCTGGAGGAGTTTGTGAACTTTGCCGAATCGCCGGAGGGGCATGCGTACTACCAGGCCGCACTGGCGGCGGTAAAGGCGGGGTTGGCGGTCGGGGCGCGGTAGCAGCACTACTATGCCGGCGGAGCCCTGGAACCTGACGCGTATGCCGTCACACCGGTTACAGATACTGCTCCAGAAACGGCAGGTATTGCGCACGAATATAGTCTGCCTCGTTGGCCAAATGGTGTCGGGCTGGAGGCAGGCGTAGTACTTCGGGCTGCTTGAACTTGCGCTCCAGCACCCGCAGGTTGTGCCGCCAGTCCACTGTCATGTCCTGCTCGCCCTGCACGATCAGTGGCGTAAGGGTGCACGCAGGCGCCGCTTCGATCCGGCGTACCCACTCCACCAGCGCACCTACCCACGCGGTTGGCAACCTCAAAGGCTGCAGAGGGTCTGCCTGCAGAAAGGGCAAAAAAGCTGGGTCATTGCTATTTTCGCTGAAGCGCCGGGCAATACCGTCCACAAAAGGGCTAAGCACGTGATAGCTCAACTGGGACCAGCCCCAGGCACGTGGGCGAACCAGAGGCGCCAGCAACATGAGGCGACCGTCCACAGGGCTGCTACTGCCTTTATGCAGCGCATGGTCGATCAGGATCGCACCCCCAGTGCTTTGCCCTAACGCATGCCAGGGCCGTGGCAGGCCCAGGGCTTGAGCTTGGGCAAACAACCCATCAAGGGTGGATTGGTAATGGCCAAAGTGTCGAATACTGGCGCGTGGCCCACTGGACAGCCCATGCCCTGGCAGGTCGCATGACACCACCGCCAGCCCGCAGCCCAAGGCCCAGGCAATCACATGGCGGAACAAGCCCATGTGATCGTAGAACCCGTGCAACAGAAACAGCGTGCCCCGTGGCTGACGAGGTAGCCATACCTGGCACACCAGCTCGAACCCTTCAGCCGCAAAGCGCCCCAGAAGCGTATCGAACCGCACGGCACTGCCTGGCAGGTCCAAGCCGTAGAAACGCTGATACGCTGCGCCTTGCTGGCAAGGCGCACACGTCTCGTTGAGCAAGGAAAGGCTGGCGCGCAGCCGATCAGGATGGAAGGTCGCAGTCATCAGGGTCACCCGGTTGTACGGGCAACCCTACCCCTGCCCACGGCTATTGAACAAGCACCTTCAGGCCGAAACCACCTCAGGCCTGGCACGGCGCGGGTCTGGCTGTGACGAGTTGGCTACGGCCGCTTCCTCGATAGCCTGCTGAATGGCCCGGCGACGTCGCTCTTCGGCACGGCGGCTGAAGAACCACACAAAGAACGTGAAGACAGACACCACCAGCAGAATAAGGCTGGCGATGGCATTGATCTCCGGCTTCACGCCCAGGCGTACCTGTGAGAACACCTCCATGGGCAGCGTAGTCGAACCCGGGCCGGCCACAAAGCTTGCTAATACCAGGTCGTCCAGCGACAGCGCGAAAGACATCATGCCGCCTGCTGCGAGCGAAGGCGCGATCATCGGAATGGTAATCAGAAGGAATACCTTCCAAGGCCGGGCGCCCAGATCCATGGCTGCTTCTTCGATGGACAGGTCCAGTTCACGCAGGCGGGCAGACACCACCACGGCTACATAGGCCGCACAGAAGGTGGTGTGCGCAATCCAGATAGTCGGCACCCCACGCTCCTGCGGCCAGCCGACTACCTGTGCCATGGCCACGAACAGCAGCAGCAATGACAGGCCGGTGATCACTTCAGGCATCACCAGGGGCGCCGTGACCAGGCCACCAAACAGGGTGCGGCCCTTGAAGCGAGGTACACGCGTTAGCACAAATGCCGCCAGCGTTCCCAAAATGACCGAGGAGATGGCGGTGTAGGTGGCAATTTCCAGGGAACGGAAGACCGCGCTCATCAACTGGTCGTTGTGTAACAGCCCTTGATACCACTTCACCGACCAACCGCCCCACACTGTCACCAGCCGGGAGGCGTTGAACGAGAAAATCACCAGGATCAGCATGGGCGCATAGATGAAGATCAACCCTGCCCACAGCATGAAGGTGGAGAACCGGAAACGAGACGTCATAGCTTGCCCTCCAGCTCTTTGGCCTGGCTACGGTTGAACAGCAGGATCGGAATGATCAACAGCACCAGCATCACAACGGCCAATGCGGATGCCACCGGCCAATCGCGATTGTTGAAGAACTCCTGCCACAGCACCTTGCCGATCATCAGGGTTTCCGGGCCACCCAGCAGCTCGGGAATCACGAACTCACCTACCACAGGAATGAACACCAGCATGCAACCGGCGATGATGCCGTTCTTCGACAGCGGCACGGTGATTTTCCAGAAGTTGTTGAAGCGGCTGGAGCCTAGGTCCGACGCCGCTTCAAGCAGGCTCTGGTCGTGTTTCACCAGGTTGGCAAACAGCGGCAGGATCATGAACGGCAGGTACGAATACACCACGCCAATGTACACCGCCAGGTTGGTATTCAGGATCTGCAGGGGCTGATCGATCACGCCCAGGTACATCAAAAAGCCATTGAGCAAGCCGTTGTTGCTCAACAGGCCCATCCACGCATACACGCGGATCAGGATGGCCGTCCAGGTGGGCATCATGATCAGCAGCAGTAGGACCGTTTGGGTTTCTTTCTTGGCAATGGACATGGCGTACGCCATGGGATAGCCGATCAGCACACACAGCAGGGTGCTGAAGAACGCCATTTTCAGGGAGCCGAAATAGGCCGCGAAATAGAGGTCGTCGTCGCCCAACAGCAGGTAGTTGGCCAGGTTGAGGGCGATATTGATCTTGCCCTCGGCGTACTGCCAGATGTCCGTGTAGGGCGGAATGGCCACGTCGGCTTCGGCAAAGCTGATCTTCAGTACGATGAAGAACGGCAGCATGAAGAACAGGAACAGCCATATGAATGGGACACCAATTACCCATTGCCGGCCGCCGGGCACCCAGCGGTTGTAGATGCGCTTGATTTTTTTTCGGTTCATGAACGAAGCACCACGCCGCTGTCGTCTTCCCACCACACGAACACTTCATCGTCCCAGGTAGGTCGGGCTCCGCGGCGCTCTGCGTTGGCCACGAAGGATTGCACGATCTTGCCGCTAGGCAGTTGCACGTAGAACACCGAGTGCCCGCCTAGGTAGGCAATGTCATGCACCTTGCCACGGGACCAGTTGTGCTCGGTGGTAGGCTGCTCGGTGGTCACCAGTAGTTTTTCCGGCCGTAGGGCGTAGGTCACGCTCTTGTCTTCAGCCGCCGTACTCACGCCATGGCCCACATAGATGCTACGTTCAAGCTCCGGTGAACTGATCAAGACATAGCCTTCCATGTCCTCGACCACCTGGCCTTCGAACAGGTTGACGTTACCGATGAACTCGCACACCAGGCGGCTGGTCGGCGTCTCGTAGATGTCCACCGGGCTGCCGATCTGAGCAATCCAGCCCAGGTGCATGATCGCCACGCGCTCGGCCATGGTCATGGCCTCTTCCTGGTCGTGGGTCACCATCACACAGGTAACGCCTACGCGCTCGATGATCTGTACCAGTTCCAGCTGCATTTCCGAGCGCAGCTTCTTGTCCAGGGCGCCCATGGGCTCGTCGAGCAACAGCAGCTTGGGCCGCTTGGCCAGGGAGCGCGCCAGGGCCACACGCTGGCGCTGCCCACCTGACAACTGATGCGGCTTGCGCTTGGCATACTGGGTCATGTGCACCAGCTTGAGCATTTCAGCTACGCGCGCATCGATTTCGGCGCTAGGCATCTTGTCCTGCTTCAGGCCGAAGGCAATGTTCTGCGCCACTGTCATGTGCGGAAACAGCGCATAGGACTGGAACATCATGTTGATGGGCCGCTTGTAAGGCGGCATATCGGTAATGTCCTCACCATCCAGGAAGATCCGGCCTTCCGTGGGCCGCTCGAAGCCGGCCAGCATGCGGAGCAAGGTCGACTTGCCCGACCCGGACCCGCCCAGCAGGGCAAAGATTTCGCCCTTGTGGATCTGCAGGGAAACGTCGTCTACAGCGACCGTTTCATCGAATTTCTTGGTCACCCGATCGATCTTGACCAACACCTCTTTGAGGTGCTGCCCGCCTTCGAGGGCTTTCTTGTAGGCACTGGAGGCAACGGCCATCAACGAACTCCCAACTTGTTCACGCGCCCGCCCAAAGTGGCGGGCAAAAGGTTAATTACTTGCCTGTCTTGATGCGCGTCCAGGAACGGGTCATCAAGCGCTGAATGTTTGGCGGCAGCTCATGGTTCACATATGCCTTGTCGAGCACGTCCTGTGGCGGGTACACCGCAGGGTCTTCGCTTACGGCTTTGTCCATGTCGGCTCGCGCCTCAGGGTTCGGGTTGGCATAGCCCACATAGTCACTGACCTGCGCAATCACCTTTGGCTCAAGCATATAGTTGATGAAGGCATGGGCGGCTTTCACGTCCGGCGCATCTGCAGGAATGGCCAGCATGTCGAACCAGAGGTTGCCGCCTTCCTTTGGAACGGCATAGGCAACGTTCACGCCGTTCTTGGCTTCCTTGGCACGGTTGCGCGCCTGGAATACATCCCCGGAGAAACCGGCTGCAACACAAATGTTGCCCGCTGACAGGTCGGTGATGTACTTGGAAGAATGGAAGTAGCGAATATAGGGCCGAACAGCCAACAACTTGGCTTCTGCCTTTTTGTAGTCATCGGGGTTGGTGCTGTTGGGGTCCAGCCCCAGGTACTGCAGAACGGCCGGCATCATCTCGTCCGGGGAGTCGAGGAACGCTACGCCACACTTCTGCAGTTTCTTCATGTTCTCGGGCTCGAAAAGCACAGCCCAGGAGTCGATCTTGTCTGTACCCAGCGCGGCCTTCACCTTGGCCACGTTATAGCCGATACCGTTAGTGCCCCACAGGTAAGGCACAGCGTATTGGTTACCTGGGTCGTTGGCTTCCAGCCGTTTCATCAGCGCAGGGTCCAGCTTGTTCCAGTTCGGTAGCTGGCTGCGGTCGAGCTTCTGGAATACGCCGGCTTTTATCTGCTTTCCGAGAAAGTGGTTGGACGGCACCACGACGTCATAGCCGGTACGTCCCGCCAGCAATTTGCCTTCGAGGGTCTCGTTGGAGTCGAACACGTCATAGGAAGGCTTGATACCTGTCGCTTTCTCGAAGTCGGCCAGGGTTGTCTCGCCAACATAGTCAGACCAGTTGTAGATCTTCACCTGCCCCGCTGCCTGGGCGCCGACTGCAAGGGCCAGGCCGGTGGAGAGCAGGATCGCTTTGCCAATTAGGGAGTGAGACAAATGTGTATCCTCTCGAAACGTGTTCTTTTCAGACGGCGATCGACCGACCAGAATGCGAAACCGGCGCGCAACTTACCTTCCATAAAGCAATTGGGCAAAATGAATTCTTTAAAAATCCGAAGGATAGGTCCGGTTGCCTGCCCGCCAAGCGGCGGGACAGGCCTCCAAGCCGACCGGTTTTACTTGCCCGACTTGATCTTGGTCCAGCTACGGGTCATCTCGCGTTGAGTGGCCGCCGGCAGGTCCGAAATCGCGTAGAACTTGGCTTTCACGTCGTCTGATGGGTAGATGTTGGGATCAGACTTGATTGCCTCGTCCACGAACTGAGTGGCCGCCTTGTTGCCGTTCGGGAACTGCACAGCGTTGGTGATTTCAGCCATCACTTGCGGCTTGAGCAGGAAGTTCATGAACTTATAAGCACCCTCGACGTTCTCGGCATCCTTGGGAATGGCCACCATGTCATAGAAGGTGCCTGCACCTTCCTTGGGAATGGTGTAGCTGACCTTCACCTTGCCGCCCGCTTCTGCCGCACGGGACTTGGCCTGCTGTACGTCACCCGAGTAGCCCACGGCCACGCAGATGTTGCCGGTGGCCAGGTCCGAGATGTACTTGGACGAGTGGAAGTACGTGATGCTGGGGCGAATGCTCAGGAACAGCTCTTCAGCTTTCTTCAACTCGTCCTTTTTCTGGGTATTGGTTGGCAGGCCCAGGTAATGCAGTGCCACAGGCAGCATTTCGGTCGGTGAGTCCAGGAAGCTCACGCCGCAGGACTTGAGCTTGGCGATATTCTCTGGCTTGAACAGTGTGTCCCAGGAGTCGATCTTGTCCACGCCCAGCGCAGCCTTGACCTTCTCAGGGTTGTAACCGATACCGATAGTGCCCCACATATAAGGGAAGGCATGGGCGTTGCCGGGGTCGCTGGCGTCACCTACCGCCTTGAGCAGCGACTCGTCCAGGTTTTTCCAGTTAGGCAGCTTGGCCTTGTCCAGTTCCTGGTAAACGCCAGCCTTGATCTGCTTGGCCAGGAAGTTGTTGGACGGCACCACAATGTCGTAACCGGACTTGCCCGCCAACAGCTTGGCTTCCAGGGTCTCGTTGCTGTCGAACACGTCGTACACCACTTTGATGCCCGACTCGTCTTCAAATTTCTTCACGGTGTCTGGTGCGATGTAGTCCGACCAGTTATACACATGAAGCACCTTGTCGTCAGCGTGCACTGCCCCGACTACGGCCCCCATCAATGACATGGCGAGCAGTGTCTTGCCAAATTTCTTCATCCGTCATGCTCCAAATTTTTTGATAACCACCTGTTGGGCGTCGGCGCCTTACCAGTCGGCGGTACGCTTGATCAAGCGCACCGCCGCACAGCCTAGCATTTAGCCATAAACTGCATTAAGCGTAAGGTCCAGGCACATGCGTGCTTTGGTCACCAACTCGTCGATTTCTTCGCGGTTGATCACCAAGGGCGGCGCAATGATCATGGTGTCGCCCACGGCGCGCATGATCAGCCCGTTGTCGAAACAGAACTGCCGACAAATCATGCCTACGCCTTGGCCCTCGTATCGCTGGCGCGTTGCCTTGTCTTTTACCAGTTCGATAGCGCCAAGCATGCCCAACCCCCGGACCTCGCCTACCAGCGGGTGGTCTGCGAGTTCCCGCAGGCGCTTTTGCAAGTACGGTGCCGTTTCGGCTTTAACTCGCCCTATGATGTTTTCGTCATGGAGCAGTCGCAAGTTGGCCAGGCCAACGGCAGCGGCCACCGGGTGGCCAGAATAGGTAAAGCCATGATTGAAGTCGCCGCCTTCGCTGATGACCTTGGCCACGCGATCCCGAACGATTACACCACCCATAGGCACATAACCGGAGGTCAGGCCTTTGGCAATGGTCATCAGGTCTGGCTCAAGGCCGTAGTAATCACTGCCGAACCACTCGCCAGTGCGGCCAAAGCCACAGATCACTTCATCAGCCACAAACAGGATGTCGTACTTGGCCAGGATTTCCTTGATGCGCGGCCAGTAGGTGTCCGGCGGAATGATCACGCCACCAGCGCCCTGAATCGGCTCGGCAATGAATGCGCCGACCTGGTCCACGCCCAGCTCCAGAATCTTCTCTTCCAGCTGGTTTGCGGCCCATACCCCAAAGGCGTCGGGCGACAGGTCGCCGCCTTCGCCGTACCAATAGGGCTGGGCAATGTGCACGATGCCCGGGATGGGCAGGTCGCCTTGTTCGTGCATACCGGACATGCCGCCCAGGCTGGCACCGGCGACGGTCGAACCGTGATAGCCATTGACGCGGCTGATGATGGTTTTTTTATGCGGTTTGCCTTGCAGTGCCCAATAGTGGCGAACCAGCCGCAGCACCGTATCGTTGCCTTCGGAGCCGGAACCGGTGAAGAACACATGGCTCATGCCTTCAGGTGCCACATCAACCACGGCCCGTGCCAGTTCCAGCGCAGGTGGGTGAGCGGTCTGGAAGAACAGGTTGTAATACGGTAGCTCGCGCATCTGGGTGGCCGCCGCCTGCACCAGTTCTTCACGCCCGTAGCCTACGGCGACACACCACAGCCCCGCCATACCGTCGAGGACCTTGTGGCCCTCGCTGTCCCAGAGATGGACACCCTGTGCCTTGGTAATGATGCGCGGGCCTTTCTCCTTCAGTTGTTTGTAATCACTGAAGGGCGCCAGGTGATGATCACTGCTCAGGGTTTGCCACTGCTGGGTTTGTGGGTTGTTGTTGCTCATGCTTGCCTCCTGGGCCGGCCAGCCCTGCAGGCTGGCCGGTGATGATCAGACCGCGAACAGCAGGAATTCCCGTTCCCACGAACTGATCACGCGTTTGAAGTTTTCATGCTCTGCCCGCTTCACCGCCACGTACCCGGTCACAAACTTGCGACCCAGGTATTTCTCGATGATCTTGCAGTTTTCCATCCGCTCCAGCGCATCCTCAATGGTCAGCGGCAGGCGCAGGTTGCGGCGCTCATAACCACGCCCATGAACCGGCGCACTGGGCGGAATGCCTTCTACCATGCCGATGTAGCCACACAGCAGGCTGGCAGCAATGGCCAGGTACGGGTTGGCGTCCGCACCAGGCAGGCGGTTTTCCACACGTCGGTTCTGCGGGGTGGCGTCTGGCACGCGCAAGCCGACTGTACGGTTCTCTTCGCCCCACTCCACGTTTACCGGGGCCGAGGTATCTGGCAGGAAGCGGCGGAACGAGTTCACATTAGGTGCGAACAAGGGCAGCGATTCGGGAATGTACTTCTGCAACCCACCCACATGATGCAGGAACAGCTGGCTCATGGAGCCGTCTTCGTTGGAAAAGATGCTCTTGCCTGTTTCCACGCTGACCACACTCTGGTGCAGGTGCATGGCACTACCTGGCTCGCCGGTCATGGGTTTGGCCATGAAGGTTGCGGCCACGTTGTGCTTGAGCGCGGCCTCGCGCATGGTGCGCTTGAACACCACGATCTGGTCCGCCAATGCCAGGGCGCTGCCGTGACGGAAGTTGATTTCCATCTGCGCCGTGCCGTCTTCGTGGATCAGTGTATCGAGGTCCAGGTTCTGCAACTCGCACCAGTCGTACACGTCCTCGAACAAAGGATCGAATTCGTTGGCGGCTTCGATGGAAAAGGACTGACGACCGGTTTCCGGCCGGCCGGAGCGGCCAATGGGCGGCTGCAGCGGGAAGTCCGGGTCGTCGCAGCGCTTGGTCAGGTAAAACTCCATCTCCGGCGCCACAATGGGCTGCCAACCGCGGTCGGCATACAACTTGAGCACTTTCTTGAGCACGTTGCGAGGAGACAGCTCGATCGGGTTGCCCTGCTTGTCATAGGTGTCGTGGATCACCTGCGCAGTAGGTTCGATGGCCCAGGGCACCAGGAACACAGCATGCTCGTCCGGGCGGCAGAGCATGTCGATGTCGGCCGGGTCCAGCAGCTCGTAATAGATGTCGTCTTCTACATAGTCACCCGTCACGGTCTGCAGCAGTACGCTTTCCGGCAGGCGCATGCCTTTTTCGGCAATGAACTTGTTGGTCGGCGAAATCTTGCCGCGGGTAATGCCGGTCAGGTCACTGATCAGGCATTCGACTTCAGTGATCTTGTGCTTTTTCAACCAATCAGTGAGCTGGTCGAGGTTGGTACTCATAAATACCTCAGGAGGTAAGGGCCTGGCCTGAAGAAGGCCTGGTGTGTTTGACGCCTGTGCGTCAGCGTGTGGTGCGCGGTGCTCGGGCATACCTTGCGCGCTGAAAGCACCCAGGCCGGTATGCCCTGTAAAGTGTTAAAGCCATGTGCTGCAGGCGCGCCTGTGCTGCCGCCGGCCGGCAAGGCAGCCGGGCACGCAGGGGCGACTTCTGGCAGTATGGTAATACGAACAGGTAAAGATTCGGGGCGCGCCGCGGTCGAGCCGCAAGCGTTGTAGTGATAGGGTGTCGCTGTACCGGCCAACGGCTGCAAAACATGCAGTGGCCCTGCAAACCAGGCATTTGCGCCGAAGCGGACCAGGCGTGCCATGATACTCCCCGTTATTGTTGCTGTTCTGGGATGTAGCCGAGCTTAGCGTCGTTCAATTTTTTACACAACACCCTGTAAAAAATTCGGCACAAGCCAAAAAGGAGAGTTGCAGCATGTTGGATAACTTATCGGAAAACGCACCTTAAATGGGCAATCAGGCCAGGAATGCCTTGTAAAAAGGCGCTCAGAGGCCCGCTTGACTTCGTATTGGCTTTCGGATTGACTGAGACTGCTGTAAGCCAGTGATTGATATTTTTAACAACAAAGGTGTTGCATCATGTCGGTACCCCCGCGTGCCGTTCAGCTTAACGAAGCGAACGCATTCCTTAAGGATCATCCTGAGGTTCTGTACGTTGACCTTCTAATTGCAGATATGAATGGTGTAGTGCGTGGCAAGCGCATTGAGCGCACCAGCCTGCACAAAGTGTACGAAAAAGGCATCAACCTTCCAGCATCCCTGTTCGCTTTGGATATCAACGGCTCCACAGTAGAAAGCACAGGGCTAGGCCTGGATATCGGCGACGCCGACCGTATCTGCTATCCCATTCCCAACACACTCAGCAACGAGCCCTGGCAGAAGCGCCCTACCGCGCAGTTGCTGATGACCATGCATGAGTTGGAAGGCGAACCGTTCTTCGCAGACCCTCGCGAAGTACTGCGCCAAGTGGTGCAGAAGTTCGACGACATGGGCCTGACCATTTGCGCGGCCTTCGAGCTTGAGTTCTACCTCATTGATCAGGAAAACGTAAACGGGCGCCCTCAGCCACCGCGTTCTCCCATTTCCGGCAAGCGCCCGCAATCAACTCAGGTCTACCTGATCGACGACTTGGATGAATATGTGGATTGCCTGCAGGACATCCTCGAGGGCGCCAAGGAACAGCATATCCCTGCAGACGCCATCGTGAAGGAAAGTGCGCCGGCACAATTCGAAGTGAACCTTCACCATGTGGCCGACCCGCTCAAGGCGTGCGATTACGCGGTATTGCTCAAGCGGCTGATCAAGAACATTGCCTACGACCATGAAATGGACACCACCTTCATGGCCAAGCCCTATCCAGGCCAGGCAGGCAACGGCCTGCACGTTCACATTTCAATCCTGGACAGGGACGGCAAGAACATCTTCACCAGCGAGGATCCCGAGCAGAACGCCGCATTGCGTCACGCAATCGGCGGTGTGCTCGAGACCCTGCCGGCCTCCATGGCCTTTCTCTGCCCGAACGTGAACTCATACCGCCGTTTTGGCGCGCAGTTCTATGTGCCCAACTCCCCTACCTGGGGGCTGGACAACCGCACCGTGGCCCTGCGCGTCCCTACGGCGTCAGCCGACGCCGTACGCATTGAGCACCGTGTGGCAGGCGCCGACGCCAACCCGTATCTGCTGATGGCAGCGGTTCTAGCGGGTGTCCACCATGGCTTGACCAGCCAATGCGAACCGGGTGACCCGTTGGAAGGCAACGCTTACGAACAAACCGAACCCAGCTTGCCAAACAACCTGCGCGACGCACTACGTGCGCTGGACGACAGCGAGATCATGGCCCGGTACATCGACCCTAAATACATCGATATTTTCGTAGCGTGCAAGGAAAGCGAACTGGCGGAGTTCGAGCACTCCATTTCGGACCTGGAGTACAACTGGTACCTGCATACGGTGTGATGCCTTATGCAGGCTGGCCCTCCGCTCCCACGGCAGCTATGTCACGTGCTGTGGGACCGGTTGGAGCCGAAGGCGGAGGCCGGGAACCTACTGACGAAAGCCTGTTGTACGCAACAGGCCTGGCCGAATTTGCAGGCTATCAGACCCAG
Source organism: Pseudomonas sp. AB39(2026) (assembly GCF_059831485.1). Taxonomy (NCBI): domain Bacteria; kingdom Pseudomonadati; phylum Pseudomonadota; class Gammaproteobacteria; order Pseudomonadales; family Pseudomonadaceae; genus Pseudomonas; species Pseudomonas sp. AB39(2026). The sequence goes on along the minus strand of NZ_CP195212.1, from coordinate 3,418,847 downwards.
ATTTGCCCGCAGGGTTAGAGTTTGGCGATCGACACTTCAGTGGACTTCACAAAGGCGATCACTTCGCTGCCCACGCCCAGTTCCAGTTCTTTTACAGAGCGCGTCGTGATAACAGACGTCACGATACCCGATGCCGTTTGGACATCGATTTCCGACAGCACCGGCCCTTCGATGATTTCTTTCACGGTGCCTTTAAACTGGTTGCGAACGTTGATGGCTTTAATGGTCATGGCAATTTCCTCGTAACATCAGTAGGCCCAACGCAATTGCGTAGGCAGGGGCGTTTCGGGTGCTTGCGGTGCTTCCTGGCCGGGCAGCAACAGCACACGGTCCAGGATGCGGGTTTCAATGTCGGCCAAGGCGTGCGAGCCCCGTTGGCGAGGCCGCGGCAGGTCTACTGCTACGTCCAGGCCAATGCGGCCCTCCTCGATCAGAATCACACGGTCCGCGACGGCCACAGCCTCAGACACGTCGTGGGTTACCAGCACAACCGTAAAGCGGTGTTGGGCCCACAGGCGTTCGAGCAGCTGTTGCATTTCAATACGGGTGAGCGCATCCAGGGCACCCAGGGGCTCATCGAGCAGCAGCAGCCGAGGTTCGTGGATCAGCGCGCGCGCCAAGGCAACGCGTTGCTTCTGCCCACCGGACAGCGCGGCTGGCCACTCTTTGGCGCGCTCTGCCAGGCCCACGGCATTCAAGGCTTCCAGTGCCTTGGGCCTCCAGTCGCCTTTCAAGCCCAGGCCCACGTTTTCGATGACGGTTTTCCACGGCAGCAGGCGCGGCTCCTGGAACATCAGCCGCGTGCTGTCACGCACAGCCTCCAGGCGGGTCTCTCCGCTGTCCAACCGGCCAGCGCTGGGCTTGTCCAGGCCTGCCAGCAAACGCAGCAAGGTACTTTTGCCACACCCGCTGCGCCCCACTACTGCTACGAACTGCCCCGCAGGAATATGCAGGTCGATGCCTTGCAACACTTGGCGTTCGCCGAAGGTCTTGGTGAGCTGGGCCACGTCAAGGCCAATGCCACGCAGGAAGTGGGGCGTCTCGTTCAGGATACTCATGCGCGGCCCTCCTTCGTTTGATAGGCCGGGTGCCAGCGCAGCCATACGCGCTCCAGGCCACGAGCAGCCAGGTCTGCCAGCTTGCCCAGCACCGCGTACAACACGATGGCCAGCACCACTACATCGGTTTGCAGAAACTCCCGTGCGTTCATGGCCAGGTAGCCAATCCCGGAACTGGCAGAGATGGTTTCGGCCACGATCAAGGTGAGCCACATGAAGCCCAGTGCAAACCGCACCCCTACCAGGATGGACGGCAGCGCACCGGGCAGGATCACCTGCCAGAACAATGCAAAGCCGGACAGCCCATAGCTGCGTGACATCTCCAGTAAAGCGGGGTCCACGTTGCGAATGCCGTGGTAGGTGTTCAGGTAGATGGGGAACAGCGTACCCAATGCGACCAGGAAGATTTTTGCCGACTCATCGATGCCGAACCACAGGATGACCAGGGGAATAAGCGCCAGGTGAGGGACGTTGCGAATCATCTGCACAGAGCTGTCCAGCAACCGTTCACCCCAGCGCGACAGCCCAGTGACAAAGCCCAGCGCAAGGCCTATGGCGCCGCCGATGGAAAAGCCCACTGCCGCACGCCAGCTGCTGATGGCCAGGTGCGTCCAGATTTCACCGGAACGTACCAGTTGCACACCTGCCTCCAGCACAGCGCTGGGCGCTGGCAGGATGCGCGTAGAAAGCCAGCCAGCGCTGACCGCCAGTTGCCAGGCGGCCAGTAGTAGAACCGGCAACGCCCACGGTGCCAGCCTGTCGGCGATCTTGTTTGAAATACTCATGCCAACCCCTCAGCTTTGTGCTGCTGCTTTGGGCAGAATGTCATTGGCCACCATTTCTCCAAACGGACTGATATAGCCTTTGCCACCCGGTGCCTGCGGCTGCTGTATGTCCAGATGGGGGAACAGCAGTTCGGCGACGCGGTAGGACTCTTCCAAGTGCGGGTAGCCGGAGAAGATGAACGTGTCGATACCCAGGTCGGCGTACTCCTTCACGCGGGCTGCGACCGTGGGGCCATCGCCTACAAGAGCAGTACCTGCGCCGCCCCGTACCAGGCCCACGCCTGCCCACAGGTTAGGGCTGACTTCAAGGTTGTCGCGGCTACCGCCGTGCAGGGCCGCCATGCGCTGCTGGCCTACCGAGTCGAAACGTGAGAACGCAGACTGCGCCCTGGCAATGGTCTCGTCGTCCAACTGCGCAATGAGCCGGTCGGCGGCGGTCCAGGCCTCTTCGTTGGTTTCACGCACGATCACATGCAGCCGAATACCGAAGCGCACCGTACGCCCCTGTGCGGCAGCCTTGGCACGTACCTGGGCGATTTTCTCTGCAACGGCGGCAGGCGGCTCGCCCCAAGTGAGGTACAGCTCCACCTGTTCGGCGGCCAGGTCCTGAGCAGCCTCCGAAGACCCTCCGAAATAGAGTGGGGGGCGCGGTTGCTGGATAGGCGGATACAGCAATTTCGCGCCCTTGACCTGCAAGTGCTTGCCTTCGTAGGTCACGGTTTCGCCTTCCAACACCTTGCGCCAGATGCGAGTGAACTCCACCGAGGCTTCATAACGCTCTTCGTGGCTGAGGAACAGGCCGTCGCCGGCCAACTCGTCCGGGTCGCCCCCGGTCACCAGGTTAAACAAGGCCCGGCCATTGGACAGGCGATCCAGGGTGGCTGCCTGGCGGGCGGCCACGGTGGGCGAAATGATTCCAGGGCGCAGGGCCACCAGGAATTTCAACCGCTGGGTAACCGGAATGAGTGACGCGGCCACCAACCAAGAGTCCTCACAGGAACGCCCGGTAGGGATCAGTACGCCACCAAAGCCCAGGCGGTCGGCAGCCTGTGCGATCTGCTGCAGGTAACCATGGTCGACGGCACGGGCGCCTTCGGAGGTGCCCAGGTAATGACCGTCACCGTGGGTAGGCAGAAACCAGAAAATATTCAGGCTCATGGGAGTTGTCTCCAGAGTAGGGGCCGGACACGCCGGCGCAAAGTCATTTGGCCGCAACGTTAGCCGGCGGTGTCCAGATCACGTCCTTGATGCTCAGCGGCTTTGGAATCAGCTTGAGCTGATAGAAGGCATCGGCGATTTTCTGTTGCGCGGCTACCACGTCAGGTGCCACGTAGGTTGCCCCGAAGCCTTGACGCTTCACTGTGGTCAACACAATGGGCTCAGGCAGGCCCAGTAATGGCGCAACTTGCTGGGTGACTTCTTCAGGGTTGGCCCGGGACCACTCGCCGGTCTTGCGCACTTCATCCACTAACGCAGCCACTACAGCCGGGTGGGCCTGCGCATAAGGGCGTGTGGCCAGGTAAAACTGGTTGTTGTCCACCAGGCCGCTACCGTCGCGCAGGGTGCGCGCCTTTAGCTGTTGCTCGGCCGCCGCCTGGTAGGGGTCCCAGATCACCCAGGCGTCTACACTGCCACGCTCGAATGCTGCGCGGGCGTCGGCAGGTGGCAGGAACACTGTCTGGATGTCGCTGTACTTCAAGCCAGCATCTTCCAGGGCACGTACCAACAGGTAATGAACATTGGAGCCTTTGTTCAGCACCACCTTCTTTCCTTTGAGGTCTTTCACGCTGGTAACAGGTGAGTCCTTGGGCACCAGGATGGCTTCACTGGTAGGTGCTGGTGGCTCATGGGCGACATACAGCAGGTCGGCACCAGCAGCCTGGGCAAACACCGGCGGCGTTTCACCGGTTACCCCGAAATCGATAGAGCCCACGTTCAAGCCCTCAAGCAATTGGGGGCCGCCGGGAAACTCGGTCCACTGTACGGTAACGCCCTGCTCGGCCAGGCGCTTTTCCAGCGTGCCCTTGGCCTTGAGCAGCACCAGCGTGCCGTACTTCTGGTAACCGATACGCAAGGTATCGGCCTGGGCCTGGCTGAATACGCCAACGGCTAGGGTGGCTACAAATACTGCAGCCAGCCGGCGACGCAAGGTCAGTGGGCGCATGGCGCTCTCCTTGAAAACTCAATAAGGGGGTGGTGACCGGCTGCGCCTTCGCGGGCTGCCACTTGAAGGGCGCTCAAGCCCTGCGGCGTATGCGGATCAAGGCCGCCGTGTGAACATGAAGCGAGAGTACAGGGATCTTTTTATATCCATAAATCATATTTTTTTATTTGCTTATACTTAAAAAGAATTACCGCACGTCTAATGGGTCACCATTCGCGCCATCTGGAAACTTTCTGTCACATTTTGCGAGGATCATGGGGCAGGTCCCCCATGGCCCGGAGCCTCCCCGATGACCACTCATACCTTCAACACAGGTGCTGCCAGAAAGGGCCCTGTGCTTGACCGTCGTGCATCTCCCCTGATCAAAACGGTGTTCTATGCAGTGCTGGCAATCGGGCTGAGCTACATGTTTTTCAGCCTCAGAAGTGACCTGGATGAGAGCAACGCAGCCACTACCACGTGGGCACCTTACATATTGCTAGGCGTGGCACTGGTGATTGCCCTGGGTTTCGAGTTCGTGAACGGTTTCCATGACACGGCCAATGCCGTGGCGACCGTGATCTATACCCACTCGTTGCCTGCGCATGTGGCAGTGATGTGGTCCGGCGCCTTCAATTTCCTGGGTGTGCTGACCTCCAGTGGCGCGGTTGCGTTTGGCATTATCGCGCTACTGCCGGTGGAGTTGATCCTCCAGGTCGGCTCTTCAGCGGGCTTTGCCATGATCTTTGCGCTATTGATCGCGGCGATCATATGGAACCTGGCAACCTGGTCATTAGGCCTGCCCGCCTCCTCGTCCCATACCTTGATCGGCTCGATCATTGGCGTAGGGGTGGCCAATGCGTGGATGAGCGGCCGGGACAGTACCTCCGGCGTGGATTGGGGGCAGGCGGCCAAGGTGGGTTATGCACTGCTGCTGTCACCCTTGATCGGCTTTGTATGTGCGGCCTTGGTACTGCTGACGCTGCGCCGCCTTGTCAAAACCCGTGAGCTGTTCCAGGCACCGGAAGGTAATACCCCGCCTCCCTTCTGGATTCGCGGGCTGCTGATCCTGACCTGCACTGGCGTGTCCTTTGCCCATGGTTCCAATGATGGGCAGAAAGGCATGGGCCTGATCATGCTGATTCTGATCGGCACGCTGCCCATGGCCTATGCACTGAACCGCGCCATTCCCGAGCAGCAGACTCAACAGTTCGTTGCCCTGGCCCAGGTTACCCAGCAGGCGCTGATAAAAGCCGAGCCCAAGGCACCGACCGAAGACCCACGCAAACACCTGGAGCGTTTCCTGATCGACCATAAGCCTATTCCAGCGTTGGTGCCTGCCCTGGCGGCTTTGGTAGGGGATATTGGCGAGCAGGTTAAAACCTATGGCTCGCTGGACCGTGTGCCCCCACGTGCCAGCTCCAACGTGCGTAACGACATGTACCTGGCGTCCGAAGCCATCCGGGTGATGGAAAAGGACAAGGTGGTAACCTTCGATGCCGATACCCGGGACAAGCTCAAGGCGTTTTCCGACTACATCAGCGAGGCCACGCGCTTCATTCCACCTTGGGTGAAGGTAGCGGTCGCCTTGGCATTAGGCCTGGGCACTCTGGTCGGCTGGAAGCGCATCGTCGTCACCGTAGGCGAGCGTATTGGCAAGGCCCACCTGACCTATGCCCAGGGTGCCAGTGCTGAAACCGTAGCCATGCTCACTATCGCCGCCGCAGACATGTACGGCCTGCCGGTATCGACTACCCATGTGCTGTCTTCGGGGGTCGCAGGCAGCATGGCGGCAAACGGCTCAGGCCTGCAAATGCGTACCGTACGTAACCTGATGCTTGCCTGGGTGCTTACGCTACCGGCAGCCATTGCACTATCGGCAGGGCTGTATTGGTTGTTCATGCAGTTTGTTTGAGGGTATGCGTGCGGCCACGCCCTCTAACTCATACCCGACCGGTAATGGATCGGCCGCATGCCTGGATGATCGGCAGCGCGAGCGCGACCTTGCGCCTGAAAAAAGCTTGCTGGTAAGCCGTTCGTTATCACTGCCCTCAAGTGAGGCGACGGGGGAAGGTCCGCTCCAGCGCGTCGAACATTGAACGCATAAAGCGGTCCGCAACTCGTGCCTGGTCCTTGTCTTCAGTAGTCATCGCGTCTTTAGGGAAGCGCGTGCTGAGGGCATCACTAAGGTGTTCAAAAGCGTGCAATACGTTTTTATCAACAGATGGGTACTCGCTGCGCATACCTTTCGCAAGGCTTGAGAAGCTTTGCTGCGCAGCTTGGAAAAATGCCTTTGGGTACAAATCAGGGCTCTGAGGCAGGTAACCAGTGTTACATAGGTAGTTAAGGGTGGTAGAAAACTCGCGCAGGACCGCCACATGGTCTGCTAATTCGCAATAGCGCGCTGCATCACTGAAAGGAAAGGACTCCACTTCCAATGGCTGGGCATCGCTCATGCGCAGCTGCTGCGCATAGGTGTGCGTTTGGCGAAAGACCGCTGCTGGAGTGCCCGCTACTATCACGCGGTCAACAGCACGCCCTAGGACCTTCTCCTCATCAAGGATGCGGCCAACATAGATCGCGTTCTCGCCGCTATTGGTTGATCGTGGGTCCACAAGGATGCGTGCGGAATCGATGCCACCCGCCTCGAGAATCTGCCGAAAGCGATCGCCCTCAGTACGGTTGATTGAAATCGGGTACCGACCCGTGGTGCCATGGCCGCCAAACCCGCTGCAAATCAACCGGGTATGTTGGCTATCGCGCATCACTTCTGCCACATGCTTCACATAGCCTTCATCGTTGTTGCCGTTGAGCACTAGGTAACTGCCAGGCTTGTCGATGCGCTTGAGCCACTGCGAAGCGGTTTCGGTCTGGGCAGGCAATGACTGGGATGCGCCACCAGGGGTCAATGACAAGCGAGTCGGCATTGTTAACGCACTCATCCCCCCTTCAGCAGCGCGTGCAAAGCAGCCTTGCAGGCGACGCACATGCTCCAGGTGTGAATCACTGGCAGGCTTGAGGCTGTACCGATTAGCCTCCAGCATGATGCGCCGTAACGTCGCTGCCTCGGCAGGGTCCACAACGGCGTCGACCCGCTGGCGTTTAAGAGGCGCGGCGTCATACCCGGGCTGCCGCTGCGACAACCCGTCAGAGGCGGCGTCCAGGCTGCGGCGCCGAACAAGGGGCGACGGCGGAGACATCTCCACTTGCGACTGTAGGAGCCCGTGCAGACGCTGCTCGACCAAAGACGTTGCGGCCACGCGCGGCCGAGTAGGTTCGGCTGGCTCAGCAGATGCAGCGCGCTGCCGCTCAAGGTTAGGGCTTTGGGTGGCGATAAGCGGTTGAGAGGTAACCGTCGGCCTTGTTTCGGAGGGCACTGTGTCGGGCGGTGGCGTAAAGGCTAAATGCGGAGAAGCACCGACAGGTCTCATGTCAGCGTCCTATTGGGAGTAAGGCTTTCTGAGTGGTGAATCACACTGTGCAGGTTCCGCTATGCCTCAGTGACCGAACGTGCCGCGGGCACAAAAAAGGGGGCCATGCGAGTAGCCCCCAAGCCCTGCTAGGCAGACCTGTCAGCGGTTAGGCTGTGGCGTCAAACGAAGGTAGGGTTTGACGGCGCGGTAGCCTTTGGGGAACCGCTGAGCGATTTCGGCTTCATCCTTGAGCGACGGCACAATCACTACTTCGTCGCCGTCCTGCCAGTTGGCAGGTGTGGCCACCTTGTGGCTGTCGGTAAGCTGTAGCGAATCGATCACGCGAAGGATTTCATTGAAGTTACGGCCTGTGCTGGCCGGGTACGTAATGGTCAGGCGCACCTTCTTGTTCGGATCGATCACAAACAGCGAGCGCACGGTGAGCGTGTCATTGGCGTTGGGGTGGATCAGGTCGTACAGGTCCGACACCTTGCGGTCTTCGTCGGCCAGGATTGGGAAATTGACCTGGGTATTCTGGGTTTCATTGATGTCCTTGATCCACTCCACGTGAGAATCCGCCGCGTCTACCGACAACGCAATGGCCTTCACGTCACGCTTATCGAACTCATCCTTGAGCTTGGCGGTAAAGCCCAGCTCCGTTGTGCATACAGGGGTGAAGTCTGCCGGGTGCGAGAACAGTACGCCCCAGCTGTTGCCCAGCCATTCGTGAAAGCGAATGCGGCCAATGCTGGAATCCTGTTCAAAATCAGGGGCGATGTCGCCAAGCTTGAGGCCCATGTGGTCAGCTCCGGTTAGGGTCCAGTTCAGGCCATGGTGCATGGCTGCCGCTGAACGTAAAAAGAATAAATAGTGCTTTCGCTATAACTTCTTACACGAAAAGCAGACACTGCGCAGTAACGTGCAGGCTAGCCCATGAACACTTGCGGGCTTACGCCGAATCGAGCGGCGGCTGCCTTTATCTGGCGTACGCTGAATTTACGCTTGCCCGCCAGTAGCTGTGAGACAGTTGACTGACTCCCTAATTCAGGGAGCTCTCGCTGGCTGACCTTGTACTCTTCCATAAGTGACCGAAGCACGTCACCCGCCGAAGCATTACGGATCGGAAAGTGCTTCTGATCGTAGTCGCTGATCAGGTTTGCCAACGCCATGACTAACCCATCCAAGGGATGGTTTTGGTCGTAGCCGGTAATGTTCTGAAGCTCGTCCAAGGCGCTGACCAGTACCTCGTATTGCTCATGGCTTTGCGGCGGGCTAAGCAACGGAGCTACGTACACCCAATGATCAGCTGCATTTTGTACCAGTGCATTCATCGCTCACCCTTCCACTTGTCTTTGTCGTATTCCGCATGGCTAAGCACGTGCTTGATGAAGACTTGCTGGGTACTGTAAGACACGCCGACAATAAGCCTGATCTTGTTCCCGCCAATATCAAACACATGCAGGGGGCCTACTAGATCAACTGCAAGGAACAGAGATTTCATCTGAGAAAAATTTGCAGGGCTCTCCTTAACCATCCGTTTGTACCAAACCTCCAACGCTGTCGCAGTATGAGGCCATTGCAGCGATGCCTCTCTGATTCGCCGGTGTGTCACTACCCTCATCTAAATCCCGCGATTCGTTTTTGTAATAAAAGCAGTTTAGGCAGGGCTTTGAGCGATTGCAAATTCGAATATTGCTTACGCCATAAGCTAATAACCACTGGGTATTTATCACAGAATTTTTATAACTATAATCTAGGTGCCATACGCTCCTTTCTCAAGGTACTTCCCATGGCACACACCTTTGCCCTTCGCACGATCTTCGCCGCTATCGCGCTCGCCGCTGCAACACTGTCTGCTAACGCTGCAGACCTTACGGTGGGCTACCAGACCGGTATCGACCCTAGCAAAGTGCCCCAGGCCGACGGTGCCTACGAAAAAGCCATTGGCGAAAAGATCGACTGGCGCCGTTTCAACAGTGGCCCTGAAGTGGTGACGGCATTGGCGTCGGGCGGCGTGCAAATCGGCAACCTGGGCTCAAGCCCTCTGGCAGCTGCGGCCTCGCGCAAGGTGCCAATCGTGGCGTTTATTGTGTCGGCGCAGATCAACTCCTCTGAGCAACTGGTGGTGCGCAATGGCAGTGGCATCACCAAACCTGAGGATCTGGTTGGCAAAACCATTGCCACGCCATTTGTTTCTACCTCCCATTACAGCCTGCTGGGGGCGCTCAAGCATTGGGGCCTGGATACCACCAAGGTCAAGGTCGTGAACCTGCAACCCCTGGAAATTGCCGCAGCCTGGAAGCGTGGTGACATCGACGGTGCGTTCGTGTGGTCCCCGGCACTGGGTGAAATCCGCAAGACGGGCACCGTGCTTACCGATGCAGCGCAAGTCGGCCAGTGGGGCGCACCGACCTTTGAAGTATGGGTGGCGCGCAAGGACTACGCCGAGAAACACCCAGACGTGATCGCCAAGTTCGCCAAGGTCACCCTGGAGGCCTACGCCGACTATGACGCCCATAAAGGCGAATGGACGGCTGACTCTGCGCCCGTACAGAAAATCGCCAAACTGACAGGCTCCAATGCAGCCGACGTACCCGAACTGCTAGCCGGTTCAGCGTTCCCGGATGCTCAGGCCCAGGCCTCGGCGCAACTGCTCGAAGGCGGCACTGCCAAAGCCATCAGTGAAACCGCCCAGTTCCTCAAAGAACAAGGGAAGGTCGAAACGGTGCTACCGGACTACAGCCCCTACGTCAGCGCCAGCTATATCAAGTAACCCGCTACGCACGGCAGGAGACTCACTATGGCGTACCTGGAACTCGACCATGTAAGCGCGCACTACCCCGGTGCTGCGGTGCCGGTGTTGCAGGACATTTCCCTGCGGCTGGGGCCCAACCAGTTAACGGTAGCCCTAGGGCCCTCAGGTAGCGGTAAAACCTCGCTGCTTAACCTGATTGCGGGGTTCGTATCCCCCAGTGCAGGAAGGATCAGCCTGGATAGCCAGCCTGTACAAGGGCCGGGTGCCGACCGTGGCGTGGTCTTTCAGGATGACGTGCTGCTGCCGTGGCAGAACGTGCAGCAGAACATTGCATTTGGCCTGGAACTGGCGGGCATCAGCCGCCCAGCGCGCGAGGCCCGCGCTCAGGAATTACTAAGGTTGGTGGGCCTGGCCGAGTTCGGCGAGCGGCGCGTATGGGAACTGTCTGGCGGGCAAAAGCAGCGTGTTGGGCTCGCGCGGGCCTTGGCAGCCGACCCACGGGTATTGCTGATGGATGAGCCCTTCGGCGCCTTGGATGCCTTTACGCGTGAACAGATGCAGGCCTTACTGTTAAACGTGTGGAAGCGCACGGCCAAACCGGTGTTCCTGATTACCCATGATATAGAAGAAGCTGTTTTTCTGGCCACTGAGCTGCTACTGCTGGCGCCCAACCCTGGGCGTATTGTGGAGCGGCTGTCGCTTGAGTTCGGCCGCCGCTTTGCTGAAGGTGAGTCCGCGCGAGCGATCAAGTCCGACCCTGTGTTTATTGAAACCCGTGAATACGTACTGTCACGGGTGTTTTCCCAGCAGAACACGCTTGAGGAAGCCCTATGAGCAGCACACCGCTTGCCTTGCAATCGGCCACCGCTCGTATCCCTGAGCAAACAGGTTGGCAGATCAGCACCCGTACCATCAGCCTGCTGACCGCGGCCAGCCTGCTACTGGCCTGGTGGGCTGTCACGTACTTCGGCCTGATTGACCCCCTCTTTCTGCCCGCACCGGCGGCCGTGGTTGAGAAAGGTTGGTTGCTCGCCACTACTGGCTACATGGACTCAACCCTGTGGGAGCACTTGGGCAGCAGCCTGCAGCGCATCGGTATTGCACTGGCGCTGGCTATCGTCACCGCCATTCCAGTAGGTATTGCCATTGGGCGCAATCGCATCGCACGTGGCATCTTCGATCCGCTAATTGAATTCTACCGGCCCATTCCACCGCTGGCTTACCTGCCCTTGATCGTGATCTGGTGCGGTATTGGGGAATTTTCCAAAGTATTGCTGATTTACCTGGCCATCTTTGCCCCCATTGCCATTGCTACGGCGACCGGCGTTCGTACGGTAGACCCGGCACGCCTGCGGGCGGCACAGAGCCTTGGCGCCACCCGCTCACAACTGATCAGGCATGTGATCCTGCCCGGTGCCCTGCCAGACATTCTCACCGGTGTACGCATCGGCTTGGGTGTGGGCTGGTCCACGCTGGTAGCCGCCGAGCTGATCGCCGCCACACGGGGGTTAGGCTTTATGGTGCAGTCCGCTGCGCAATTCCTGGTTACTGATGTGGTGGTGCTGGGCATTCTGATTATTGCTGTCGTGGCCTTTGCCCTTGAGCTGGGCCTGCGTGCATTGCAACGCAAGCTGGTGCCCTGGCACGGCCAAGGGCACTGACCGACCTTTCGTATTGGACCACCGAGCGAACCCCCTATGACACTGTCCATTACCCCGCTGAACCCCACCATTGGCGCGCGGGTTGAAGGTCTCGACCTGGCCGCTCCCCTTGATGAACAGCAGCAGACAGCGCTGGAGCAGGCGCTGCTTGAGCACCAGGTGCTGTTCTTCCGCAACCAGCCGCTGACCCCACGGCAGCAGGCGCGCCTGGCCATGGCCTTTGGCGAGTTGCACATTCACCCTATCTACCCAAACGTGCCCGAACAGCCAGAGGTGCTGATACTGGACACCGCTGTCACAGACGTGCGCGACAATGCCATCTGGCATACAGACGTGACCTTTCTGCCCACGCCCGCCATGGGTGCGGTACTAGCGGCCAAACAGGTGCCGGCCTATGGAGGTGATACCTTGTGGGCCAGTGGGATCGCCGCCTGGGAGGGCTTGTCTGCACCGTTGCAGCGGCTGCTTGACGGGCTGACAGCCACTCACGATTTCAGCAAGTCCTTCCCACTGGAGCGCTTTGGCCATACGCCCGAAGGCCTTGCGCGCTGGGACGAAACCCGGCGACGCCACCCGCCTGTGAGCCACCCGGTAGTGCGTACCCATCCAGTCAGCGGGCGTAAGGCTTTGTTCGTCAGCGACGGGTTCACCACACGCATCAATGAAGTGTCTGAACACGAAAGTGCGGCACTACTGCCCATGCTGTTTGCTCACGCCACCCGGCCAGAGTTCACGGTACGCTGGCAGTGGCAGGCCGATGATGTGGCGTTCTGGGACAACCGCGTAACCCAACACTACGCCGTAGATGATTACCGCCCGGCACGCCGGGTAATGCACCGGGCGACCATACTGGGCGATATCCCACGTTGATGCCTATGCACTGATTAGTCCAAAATGAGGCCGCCCTAAAATGGAGTTTACGGATGTTGCCTCGTTACCTGCTGCCTATTGTGTTCCTGCTCTGCCCTCTGCTTGCCCACGCGCAGGCTGTGCAAACCGCACGCATCAATACGGCCTATGGCCTGGATGTTTTCGCTAACCAATCCATAACGGCCCCTGGGCCAGCCGTGGAGCAGGCCGTGATCATCCTGCATGGCGTGCGCCGCAATGCCGAGGATTACTTCCATATTGGTCAGCAACTGTTGGCGGCTGAGCACTGGTCGGACGACCATACGCTATTGTTGGCGCCTGGTTTCTTCACGGCCCGTGACACGCCACCCGGCACAGACCTCCCCCTCTGGGACAGCCGCTGGATGCAAGGCCGGCCTTCGGTGCAAGGCAAGGTAGGCATCACGCCTGTTCAAGCACTTGACGACCTGCTGGCCTGGGTAGGCGACGGCACGCACTACCCTAAACTCAAACAGGTCACCCTGATTGGGCATTCTGCTGGCGCGCAGTTGCTTCAACGCTACACCGTATTTGGAAGTGCCGAACAGCGCCTGGCAGCCAAGGGCATTAAGGTTCGCTATGTCATTTCCAGCCCGTCCAGCTACCTGTATTTCGACGATCGGCGCCCTGAGGGAAGCGCATTCGGCCAAGACGCCGTGGCACAGTGCCCGGAAGTGAACTACTACCGCTATGGGCTGGAAGCCGTACCGGCCGCCCTGTCGCCTCAGCAACCTATGCCACATGAGTTGTTCAAACGCTATGCCGCACGCCATATCACCTACCTGGTTGGCGCAGAGGACAATGACCCTAAACACCCGTTACTGGACAAATCCTGTGCTGCCGAAGCCCAAGGTGAAAGCCGGCTGGCGCGTCAACGCTATTACCTGGCCTATGAGCAGCTGCTGGGGAAGGAATGGCATAGCTCTCTAAAGCGAGAGAACGCCGAGGTACCTGGTGTGGGGCACAGTGCCAATGAACTGTATGCCTCACCGGTGGCGGTGAAGTTGCTTAAGTTCGATGAGTGACGGTTTGGTCATTGTTGAGCCAATGAAAATGAATTCGTAAGAGGTAATCTTATTGGTGCCGCATCTCTTACCACCTTGGCCTTCCTACCAGCATGCAGTGATTCATAAGCACTTCCCTCACGCTTTACGTTCCAAGTATTGAGCCTGTTTCACCCAAGCCCACTCCCCAGGTGGGCTACGGTTTCCCCGACCTACTCATTCAAAGGAGCGCCCCATGCCCAAGCCTTCTCCGAAAGTTGCCCTTATCACCGGTGCCTCGCGCGGAATAGGCGCAGCCCTGGCGCTGCGATTGGTAGACGATGGTTTTGCCGTGGTGATCAACTATGCCAATAGCGCAGGTGAAGCCAACGCACTGGCCAAGCGCATCGTCGACGAAGGCGGGCGGGCTGTGGCGATCAAGGCGGACGTGTCCAGCAGCGCGGATGTTCGTCGGCTGTTCGACGAGGCCGAAGCGGCCTTGGGCAAGGTAGATGTACTGGTCAATAACGCGGGCATCTTGAAGATGGTCTCGCTGGCCGACAGTACCGACGAGCTCTACGACGCTACCTTCAACATCAATACACGTGGCACGTTCAATACCCTGCGCGAAGCGGCCACCCGCCTTAACGACGGGGGCCGTATCGTCAACTTCTCCAGCAGTACGGTGGGCATGAACTTGCCCAACTACTCGCTCTACATTGCCAGCAAGGCCGCCGTGGAGTCCCTGACCAAAGTGTTTGCCCAAGAGCTTCGAGGCCGGGGCATTACCGTGAATGCCGTGGCCCCTGGGCCTGTTGCCACCGACCTGTTCTTCGAAGGCAAGAGCGATGAGCAGGTGCAGGCCTTGGCGAAACGGCCGCCGCTGGAGCGGCTAGGCGAGCCTGGCGACATTACCGGGATAGTCGCCTTCCTCGTAGGGCCGGAAGGCGGCTGGGTGAATGGCCAGGTCGTGCGGGCCAACGGCGGGATCGTTTAACGCACCAGGTGCAGGAACTGCATGTGCCGTTCGTACTGGTCGAGCATGTCGGTGATGATCTGGTCCTTGTTGTAGCCCACCAGGTCGTAATCCTGGCTGCCTTCGGCCAGGTACACCTCGGCACGGTAGTAGCGGCGGTTCTTCAGCTCACGGTTGCCCATGCCACTACGGGCAAATGACGGCGTAAAGAACCCCCGCATCCGCACCTGATACACGAACGGCCGCTCCTCACCGTGGGTCACGATCAGGCTTTCGGCCCCATGGCCGGTGTCTTCCTCCACCCGTGCATTGAGCCCTTTGCCCACAAACTCGGCGCACAGGTCCTGCATGGCTGGGCGCACTGAGCCTTCCATGAACCGGTATACCTCGTCTCGCGAGGGGTAATGCACGGCCTGGCTCAGGCGCTGACGCCAGCCACCGCGCCCTCTCGCACGCCCCGCCAAGGTGGTAGGCGCCAGCGAGTACAGTTGCGCGATCTTGCGTTGGGACTCCATGTAGAACGCCTTGTGCAGCCCCCACATCATCAGCAGCAGAATCAGCGAGAACGGCAACGATGTCAGTACCACGGCGCTCTTGAGCGAATCGATACTGCCCGCGAACAACAGGCCGCCTGTGACCATGGCCGTTGCGGCACCCCAGAACACACGTAGCCACTTGGGGCCATCTTCGTCTGGGCTGCCGCCTTTGGCAGACAAGGTGGACAGGACCACCGTGCCCGAATCGGCCGAGGTCACGAAGAACACAAAGCTTACGAACACAGTGACGCCGATGACCGTACGGCTCCAGGGGTACTGCTGCAGCATCAGGTATAGGGTTTGCGAAGGGTCTGCCACGGCTGAGCTGGCAAGGTCCAACACCCCATTCAGTTGAAGGTCCAGCGCGCTGTTGGCGAAGATGGACATCCAGGCCAAGGTAAAGCCCAACGGAATCAGCAGTACACCGAACACGAATTCACGGATGGTGCGGCCCCGGGAAATACGGGCGATGAACAGGCCCACGAACGGCGCCCAGGCAATCCACCAGGCCCAATAGAACACGGTCCAGTCGCCCAGCCAGCTGCCGGAGTGGCCGTACGCATATAGGTCAAAGCTTTTCCCAGGCACCACTGACAAGTAATCACCGATGTTCTGCACCAGCGTATTGAGCAGATGCTGGGTAGGGCCTGCAAACAGCACAAACAGCAGCAAGCCGCAGGCCAGGAGCATGTTCAGGTCTGACATCAGCCTCACGCCTTTGTCTACCCCGGACACTGCCACCAGGATGGCCGCCCCCATCATCAGCACAATTAGCCCCAGCTGTACCCACTGGTTGTGGGGCACACCGAACAGTTGGTCCAGGCCTGCGTTCAAATGCAGTACGCCAAAGCCCATGTCTGCCCCAAGGCCGAACACGGTAGCGATGATACCGAAGCCGTCCACGGCATACCCGATCGGGCCATTGATGCGTTTGCCGATGAGAGGGTAAAGCGCGGAGCGGAGCGCTAGCGGCAGGTTATGGCGGTAAGCGAAGTAGGCCAGCGCCATGCCTACGAACGCGAATACGCCCCAGCCATGCAGGCCCCAGTGCAGGAAGAGCAACTGCATGGCCTGACGTGCCGAGGCTGCAGTATTACCCTCCCCTTGCGGCGGGTGGGCAAAATGGGTCAGTGGCTCGGATACGCAGAAGAAGAACAGCGTGATACTGATCCCGGCCGCAAAGAGCATACCGGCCCAAGACAGGTAACTGAACTCAGGCTCGTCATGGTCGGCCCCTAGCTTGATACGGCCATAACCAGATAACGCGGTGACCACCACGAACACTAGGTACAGCGTCATGGCCAGCAGGTAATACCAGCCTACGGTATTAGCAGCCCAGCTTTGAGCAGCAATCAGCCAGGCCCCGGCCTGGGTCGGGAAGGCCAGCACAACGGTAGCAAAGAGAAGGATGGCGCCAGCGGCAAAAGCGAACACTGGCGGGTTCATACGAACAGGTGCGGAAAGACTGCTCACGGACAGGTCGGGCCTCCGGATGAACGCAGCGTGCGAACATGTTTTAAGTTGAACGAGCGTTCAATTAAAACATGAAACGCCTTCTGCGCCAAACGGCGCCCTCCAGGCGGCCCTGTCCTAGCGAGCGCTGCCCTCATCCTGCTGCAACGTCGCCTGGGTCAAATTGCTCCCCGGCGGTACACTGCGAGTGAGCCACACATTGCCGCCGATGATCGACCCTTTGCCGATGGTAATGCGCCCCAGAATGGTAGCGCCGGCGTAGATCACCACGTCGTCTTCAACGATAGGGTGACGCGGCAACCCCTTCTGCAGGCTACCGTCTTCGGTAGACGGGAAACGCTTCGCGCCAAGGGTAACAGCCTGGTAGATGCGCACACGTTCGCCGATGATCGCAGTTTCACCTATGACTACACCTGTGCCATGGTCAATAAAGAAGCTCGGGCCGATCTGTGCGCCAGGGTGAATATCGATACCAGTGCTGGAGTGGGCCAGTTCGGAGGCAATACGGGCCAGTAGTGGCAGCCCGGACCGATACAGGTGATGAGCCAGACGATGGTGGATTACCGCCAGCACGCCGGGGTAGCACAGCAGCACTTCATCCACGCTACGAGCGGCAGGGTCGCCTTGGTAGGCAGCTAGTACGTCTGTGTCCAGCAAGCGGCGAATGCCCGGCAACGCAGCAGCAAAGCCCTGGGTAAGACTCAATGCGCTAGCGTCCAGCGCGTCAGCATCGCACGGGCCATGGCGCCCGGCGTACCGCAGTTCCAGCCGCGCTTGAGCCAGCAGGAGGGTGAGCGCAGCATCCAAGGTATGCCCTACATAGAAGTCTTCGCTTTCCTCGCGCAGGTCTACAGGCCCTAGCCGCATGGGAAAGAGGGCACCGCACAGGTGTTCGAGCAGTGTGGCCATGGCTTCGCGCGAGGGAAGCTCCCGGCCGCCTGTGGAGCCACAGCTTCGGCCATTTTGCCGGCGCCATTGCTCGCGCGCGGCGCGCAGTTCACCCACGATGCTATTCAGGTGCCAATGGCCGCCGTTGTTCTGGTTCACGATCGCTTCTCCCAAGGTCCTGAAAACGTGCGCATGCGCCGTTCCGACGCCTACTTTACGGGAAATTGCCCCATTGAAAAAATAACCCTTTTCTCACGCCGCCTTGCTGAGTGGAATATGTACTCGCCTGCTCACGATACGGAGGTGAACGTATTGCCTGGCCGGGGTGGCATGCCTATAGTCGCTGACCGGCCACCACTCGGACCTTTCATGATCAGCCAGCAGCTTTCACGTTTTCCCCGCCTGAACCTGATGCCCAGCGCAACCCCACTGGACAAGCTAGAACGCCTGTCGGCCTGGTTGGAGCGGGACATCTATATCAAGCGCGATGACCTTACCCCACTGGCCCTGGGCGGTAACAAGCTGCGCAAACTCGAATACCTGGCCGCCGATGCCCTGGCGCAAGGTGCTGATACCCTCGTAACCGCAGGCGCTATCCAGAGCAACCACGTACGCCAGACCGCTGCCCTGGCAGCACGCCTGGGCCTGGCCTGCTTTGCGCTACTGGAAAACCCTACTGGAACGGAACATCCGGATTACCTGAACAACGGTAACCGCCTGCTGCTGGACCTGTTCGAGGCCCGCGTGGAGCTCGTGGAAAACCTAGACAACGCTCAAGCCTCCCTTGAAGCCTTGGCTGCCCGGCTGCGCACCGGTGGCAAGAAGCCCTACATCGTGCCGATCGGTGGCTCCAGCCCGATCGGTGCACTGGGTTATGTGCGCGCGGGGCTGGAACTGGCTGAACAGATCGACGCCACCGGCGTCGAATTCTGCGCGGTCATGTTGGCCAGCGGCAGTGCAGGTACCCAGGCGGGGCTTGCACTGGCCCTTAGCGAACGCTTGCCGCAGCTGCCTGTCATTGGTGTGACGGTGTCCCGCGATGAAGACCAGCAACGGCCCAAGGTGCAGGCATTGGCTGAAGCCACGGCCAACCTGTTGGGCGTACCGTTGCCGGACGCGTTCAAGGTCCATCTGTGGGACGAGTACTACGGGCCTCGCTACGGTGAACCGAACGCAGGTGGGCTGGCGGCAATCAAATTGCTGGCCGCCCAGGAAGGCATTCTGCTGGACCCTGTCTACACCGGCAAAGCCATGGCCGGTTTGCTGGACGGCGTAGGCCGACAGCGTTTGAACGATGGCCCCATTCTGTTTTTGCACACCGGTGGTGCTCCGGCGCTGTTTGCCTACACGGATGCCTGGTCTGCCTGACTTTTTCCACACAATAAGGATACCTTGATGCGCTTGAATGCCCTGCGACGCCACCTCGCCGTTACCGCCCTCGCCTTGGCCACTGCACTGGGTGCCCAGGCCCATGCCGGTGAGCAACTGCAACAGATCAAGGACCACGGCGCCTTGAAAGTGGGCCTTGAAGGCACCTACCCGCCGTTCAGCTTCGTAGATGAAAGCGGCAAGCTCACAGGTTTCGAAGTGGAACTTTCCCAAGCCTTGGCTAAGGAACTGGGCGTGAAGGCAGACATTCAACCCACCAAATGGGATGGCATTCTGGCCGCGCTGGAATCCAAGCGCCTGGATGTGGTGATCAATCAGGTCACCATTTCGGACGAGCGCAAGAAAAAGTACGACTTCTCTGTGCCGTACACGGTCTCCGGCATCCAGGCACTGACCCGCAAGGCAGACGCTGCGTCTATTGCAAAGCCTGCTGATCTGGCTGGCAAGAAAGTAGGTGTAGGCCTGGGTACCAACTACGAGCAGTGGCTTAAGCAGAATGTGCCGCAAGCTGACGTACGTACCTATGAAGATGACCCGACCAAGTTCCAAGACCTGATGAACAAGCGCATCGATGTCATTCTGGTGGACCGCTTGGCAGCGCTGGATACCGTCAAGAAGACTGGCGACCGCCTGGGCGTGGCCGGTGAAGCGTTCTCCCGCCAGGAAGCCGGCGTTACCCTGCGCAAAGGCGAGCCTGAGCTGCTCAAGGCTGTGGACGATGCCTTGGCCAAGCTGCGCAAGGACGGCACGCTGACTCAGCTGTCGCAGAAATGGTTTGGCGCTGACGTTACCCAATGAACCAGGACAGCCTGCGCATCGCCCTGGAGTCGCTTCCCTTCCTGCTTCAGGGCGCCTGGTTCACGATTGTACTGAGCCTGGGGGGCATGTTCTTCGGGCTGCTGCTGGGTTTCGCGCTGGCGCTGATGCGCCTGTCGCAGCTGGCCATCCTGCGGGGCGTATCGCGGGTGTACGTGTCGTTCTTTCGCGGCACGCCCTTGCTGGTGCAATTGTTCCTGATCTACTACGGTTTGCCGTCCATAGGGCTTGAGCTAAGCCCGCTGACAGCTGCCCTGATAGGTTTCTCCCTGAACATGGCCGCCTATGCGTGTGAAATCCTGCGGGCGGCAATCGGCTCTATCGACCGGGGCCAGTGGGAGGCAGCGGCCAGCATAGGCATGACACGGGCACAAACCCTGCGCCGAACCATTCTGCCCCAAGCGGCACGTACTGCATTGCCGCCCTTGGGTAACAGTTTCATTTCGCTGGTGAAAGATACGGCGTTGGCAGCCACCATCCAGGTGCCAGAGCTGTTTCGGCAGGCGCAGTTGGTTACAGCCCGCACGTTCGAGATCTTTGCCATGTACCTGTCCGCCGCCTTGATCTACTGGGTGCTGGCCAGCCTTCTTGCGTACGTCCAGAACCGCCTGGAGCGCCGCGTTAACCGCCACGACCTGGAGCCTAAGCAATGATTGTGGTGGAACACCTCACCAAACGCTTCAACGACACGCCTGTGCTGGACAACATCGACCTGACCGTCAGTGAAGGTGAAGTGGTAGCCATCATTGGCCCCAGTGGCTCGGGCAAGACCACCTTCCTGCGCTGCCTCAACCTCCTGGAAACACCCAGCGCGGGAACGATTCAAGTGGGGGGCGTCACCATCGATGCAAACCGCGCTATTGCCAAGCAGCAGGCGCAGGTGCGCCAGTTACGCCAGCAGGTGGGCTTCGTGTTCCAGAACTTCAACCTGTTCCCTCACCGCACCGCACTGGAAAACGTGATTGAAGGGCCGGTGGTGGTCAAGAAAATGCCCGTTGCGCAAGCCCAGGCCCTGGGCCGTTCCCTGCTGGCCAAAGTAGGGCTGGCCGGCAAGGAAGACGCTTACCCACGTCGGCTGTCTGGCGGTCAGCAACAGCGAGTAGCCATCGCCCGCGCGCTGGCCATGGAGCCGCAGGTGATCCTGTTCGACGAACCTACCTCGGCACTGGACCCGGAGCTGGTCGGCGAAGTGCTGGCGACCATTCGCAGCCTGGCCGAAGAAAAGCGCACCATGGTCATCGTGACCCACGAAATGAGCTTCGCGCGAGATGTAGCCAACCGTGTGGTGTTCTTCGACAAGGGGAAAATCGTTGAACAAGGAGACCCAGCAGTCGTGTTCGCGGCGCCAAAGCATGAACGCACTCGCCAATTCCTAGGGAAATTCCTGGCTCAATCTTGATACGCCCACTTCTATATCAATTGCCAAAGGTTATTTCAAAATATCTTTAAGCTCCTCTAGGGTATAACGACCGGACCACCGGACCATCACAGACACACCGCCTTGGTGCGGTTTCTATTACGTGAGGACGGTATGGTTCGCGCTGCTTTGTTTACCCCATTGCGGGTGCTGCTTTTGAGTGCCGGCCTGATCGCCGGCAGCGCCTATGCAGCTGACGCGCCGTTGAAAGTCGGCACAACCGCTGCCTTTGCCATTCCCCTGGAGGCTGCCGTTGCCGAGGCTGACAAGCAGGGGTTGAAAGTCGAGCTGGTGGAGTACACCGACTGGATTGCTCCCAACGTGAGCCTGGCTGCAGGCGACATCGACGTTAACTATTTCCAGCACATCCCCTTCCTTGAAAACGCCAAACAGGCGGCGGGTTTTGACTTGGTGTCTTACGCCCCGGGCATTATCAATAACGTGGGCCTGTACTCCAGGCGTTACAAAAGCTTCCAAGACCTGCCTGAGGGTGCTTCGGTGGCCATCGCCAACGACCCTATCAACAGTGGCCGCGGCCTGCAGCTGCTGGCCAAGGCTGGCTTGATCGAACTCAAGCCAGGCGTAGGCTACAAGGCCACTGAAGACGATATCGTCAGCAACCCCAAGAAGCTGAAGATCCTTCAGGTCGAGGCCGTTCAGCTGGTACGGGCCTATGACGATGCCGACCTGGTGCAGGGCTATCCTGCCTACATCCGCCTGGCCAAGACGTTCGACCCTGAATCCGCCTTGCTCTTCGACGGCCTGGACCACCCTGAATACGTGATTCAGTTCGTGATTCAGCCAAAGAATAAAAACGATCCCCGCCTGGCCAAATTCATCGATATCTACCAGCACTCGCCTGTCGTCAAAGCAGCGCTGGACAAGTCCTTGGGTACCCTCTATCAGCCTGGCTGGAAGGGTTAAACCATGAGTGCTCCTTCGCTCAAGCTGGTCACCCCCCTCTCTACCGCCATCGGACAACAGCCTGTTTCACCACCTCAAAGCGCTACGCCGCTAATCCGCTTGCAGGGCATCAGCAAGGTGTATCAAGGTGCCCTGGGGCCGGTTCACGCACTCAAGGGCATCAACCTGGAGATCCAGCGGGGCGAAGTGTTCGGCATTATCGGGCGCAGCGGGGCGGGCAAATCTTCACTGTTGCGCACCCTGAACCGGCTGGAATCTCCCACTGAAGGCCAGGTGTGGGTTGACCACATTGACTTGAGCACATTGACCGAAGACCGGCTGGTCGAGGTACGCCGTGGCATCGGCATGATCTTCCAGCACTTCAACCTGATGTCTGCCAAGACCGTGGCGCAGAACGTTGAGCTGCCGCTGAAAGTGGCAGGTGTTTCCCGTGCCATTCGCCAGCGCAAAGTCAGTGAGTTGCTCTCGCTGGTGGGCCTGGAAGGCAAGCATGATGCTTACCCTGCCCAGCTCTCTGGCGGGCAGAAGCAGCGAGTGGGGATCGCCCGCGCCTTGGTGCACGACCCCGCCCTACTGCTCTGTGACGAAGCCACCTCCGCGCTGGACCCGGAAACCACGGCCTCTATCCTGCAACTGCTGCGAGATATCAACCAGCGCCTTGGGCTGACCATTGTGCTGATCACCCATGAAATGGCCGTGATTCGCGATATCTGCCATCGCGTGGTAGTGCTGGAGCAAGGCTGTATCGTGGAGCAAGGGCCTGTATGGCAAGTGTATGGCAACCCGCAGCATGAGGTGAGCCGTACGCTGTTGGCGCCCCTGCAGCAGGGCTTGCCGCCCGCCTTGGTAGCACGGCTGCACGCCACCCCGCATAGCGGTTCAGCGCTGGTACTTGCCTTGCGGTTCATAGGCGCTGGCACGGCCGAGCCTGACCTGTCCGGCCTGTTCCGCCTGCTGGGTGGGCACGTACGCCTGTTACATGGCGGTATCGATCAGATCCAGGGCCATACGCTCGGGCAGTTGACGGTGTCGGTCGCACAGTCTCCGCTGGAGCCTGCGCAGTGCGCAGAGCGTGCTCGTCAGTGGGCTGAACAGGTAGAGGTGTTGGGCTATGTGGACTGAGCGTTTGTTGCAAGGCGCGCTGGATACCCTGTTGATGGTAGGGCTGAGTTCGCTGATCGCATTACTGGCAGGCATTCCCATGGCGGTGATTCTGGTGACCAGCGACCGAGGCGGCATTTTCGAGGCGCCGTTGGTCAACCGCCTGCTGGGGGGCTTTGTAAACCTGTTCCGCTCCATTCCGTTCCTGATCCTGATGGTGGCGCTGATCCCTTTCACGCGCTGGATCGTGGGCACTACTTATGGGGTATGGGCAGCAGTAGTGCCGCTGACGCTGGCGGCCACGCCTTTCTTTGCGCGTATTGCAGAGGTAAGCCTGCGCGAAGTCGATCATGGTTTGGTAGAGGCTGCCCAGGCCATGGGGTGCCGTCGCTGGCACATCATCTGGCATGTGCTGCTGCCTGAGGCCCGGCCTGGCATTGTGGGCGGGTTTACCATCACTTTGGTCACCATGATCAACAGTTCTGCCATGGCAGGCGCCGTGGGGGCCGGCGGCCTGGGGGACATCGCTTACCGGTATGGGTATCAGCGGTTCGACACCCAGGTGATGCTGACCGTGATCGTGTTGCTGGTACTGCTGGTGGCGGTGATTCAATTGGGCGGGGACCGGTTGGCGCAGCGGCTCAACAAGCGTTGATCTGAGGCGTGTTCCCGGGTTCTGGCTTGGCCCCATAGGGGGCAGGCCAGAACCCGGGCAGCACCGGACCGCCTCTACTCTTTTATTCGGTACCAGGCCACATACAGCGCGGGCAGGAACAACAGCGTCAGTAGCGTAGCGCTGATGATGCCGCCGATCATGGCATAGGCCATAGGCCCCCAGAACACCTCGCGGGCAATGGGAATCATGCCCAGGCTGGCAGCGGCGGCGGTCAGCAGGATAGGGCGCCGGCGGTGTTGTGTCGCCTCCACCACCGCATCCCATGGCTTGTAGCCGTCACGCTCGAAGATGTCGATCTGGGTCACCAGGATCACCGAGTTGCGGATGATGATCCCGATCAGTGCCAGCACCCCAAGGATCGCCACAAAACCCAGCGGCGTACCAGTAGGCACTAGCGCGATCACCACACCAATCAGCCCCAAAGGGGCCACGCTAGCGACCAGGAACATCTTCTGTACGCTGTGCAGCTGGATCATCAGGAATGTAGCCATCAGGAAGATCATCAACGGCACTACTTGGGCAATCGGCCCTTGGGCCTTGCCGCTCTCCTCTACCGTACCGCCCGTGGTCACCTTGTAGCCGGCAGGCAGGTCGGCAGAAAAGCGGTCGATGTCCGGCTTGAGCTCGGTGACCAGGTCTGTGGGCTGCATCTGGTCCCGCACGGCAGCCTTGAGGGTGACCGTGGGCAGCCGGTCCCGGCGCCATACCAGCGGTTGCTCCAGTTCATACCGCACAGTGGCGAACGACAACAGCGGAATGGACACGCCACTGGGGGTCACGATCTGCAGGTTCTGCAAGGTTTCGGGTGAGTTACGCTCGGCATCTTCCGCACGGCCAATCACATTTACCAGGTAAATATCGTCGTTCACCTGGGTGATGGCCGCCCCACTGACAATAGTATTCATCAGCTTGGCCACATCTTCGGACGACAGCCCCAACTGGCGCGCGCGGTCCTGGGCAATGTCGATACGCAGTACTTTGCCCGGCTCGTTCCAGTCGAAAATCATGTCGCCCACATGGGGGTTCTGGTCCAGCAAGGTGGCCAGGTCGATGGCATGCCGGCGTACTTCGTCAATGTCTTTGCCACTGACCCGGTACTGCAACGGCCGCCCCACAGGCGGGCCCATTTCCAGCGGCTGCACATAGGTACCGATACCCACAAAGTCTTTGCGCAGCTTTTCACGTAGCCGCTCGGCCAAGGCTTCACGCTGCTCAAGCCCTTTGCTCACGATGACCAGCTGGGCGTAGTAAGGGTTCTGCAATTGCTGGTCCAGAGGCAGATAGAACCGGATAGCGCCCTCACCGATGTAGGTACTCCACCGGGCAATATCCGGGTCGTCCTTGATCATGGCTTCCAGCTTGTCCACGGCTTTGGCGGTTTCGTGAATAGACGCATTTTGCGGCAGGTTCAGGTCCACCAACAACTCTGGGCGGTCCGACGACGGGAAGAACTGATTCTGCACAAAGCGCATGCAGAACAACGCCAAGGCAAACAGTAGCAAGGTGCCAATGATGGTCAGCCAGCGGTGGCGCATGCAGCCCACCAATGCGCTATTGAAAGCTCGGCCGATGCGGCCCGGTTCCTCGGACTGCTGTTTGGCAACCTTTTCGCTGAGAATGTGCACGCCGATTACCGGCGCGAAGAACACCGCCACGACCCACGACACCAGCATGGCAATGGCGATCACGGCGAACAGGGTGAAGGTGTACTCGCCGGCTGAGCTAGCATTCAAGCCGATGGGCGTGAAGCCTGCGACCGTTACCAGCGTACCGGTGAGCATCGGAAAAGCCGTAGACGTATAGGCAAAGGTAGCGGCCTTCTTCCGGCTGTCCCCCAGCTCCAGCCGAGTCACCATCATCTCCACGGTAATCATGGCATCGTCCACCAGCAGGCCCAGGGCGATGATGAGTGCGCCGAGGGAAATCCGCTGCATGGTGATGCCGCTGTACTCCATGAATACGAAAACCATGGCCAGCACCAAGGGGATGGAGCAGGCCACTACCAAGCCAGCCCGGATACCGAGGCTGACGAAGCTCACCACCATCACGATCACCACCGCTTCGAACAACGCACTGGTGAACCCGCCCACCGCTTTTTCCACCACCGCTGCCTGGTCGGACACCGTGTGTACGCCTACCCCAACGGGCAACTCGGCCGTCAGCTCAGTCATGCGGCTGTGCAATGCCTTGCCGAAGGCCTGGATATTGCCACCGTCGCGCATAGCTACCGCCAGGCCTACTGCAGGCTGGCCATTGAAACGCAGCTGTGGCGTAGGCGGCTCAGCATAACCGCGCGTGATGTCGGCCACGTCGGCCAGCCGGTAGAAGCGATCGTTGACCCGCAGGTTCAGTTCACGCAAGTCCGCTTCGGAGCGGAATTGCCCCGTGGTACGCACAGAAATGCGCTCCGGCCCGGCTTCGATCACACCGGCCGGCGTGACAGCGTTCTGGGCCTGCAAAGCCTGCACCACCTGGCGCTGATCCAGCCCCAGAGCCGCCAGCTTGCGGGTGGAGAAGTTGAGGTAGATGACCTCATCTTGCTCGCCGATCATTTCGACCTTGCCCAGGTTGGGCACTTGCCGAATACCAGCGCGTACCTGCTCCACGTAGTCGCGCAGCTGGCGCATGCTCAGGCCATCGGCGGTGAAGGCATAGATAGACCCGAACACGTCTCCGAACTCGTCATTGAACGCAGGCCCTTGCAACCCCTGGGGAAAGTCGCCACGAATGTCGTCGATCTTTTTACGGACTTCATACCAGATATGGGGAATCGCCCCGGCCTTGGTGGTATCACGCAGGTACACGAATACCGTGGACTCCCCAGGGCGGGTGTAGCTTTTGGTGTAATCCAGAGAATCCAGCTCTTCGAGCTTTTTCTCGATACGGTCAGTGACCTGCTTAAGCGTCTCTTCCTGTGTGGCACCCGGCCACCGGGTCTGGATCACCATGGTCTTGATGGTGAAGGCCGGGTCCTCTTCGCGGCCCAGCTTCATATAGGAAAACACGCCCATGAGCAGTGCCACGAACATCAGGTACCACACGAACGACTGATGCCGCAGCGCCCAGTCTGAGAGGTTGAACTTGCTGCCGCTCATGGGGCCTTTCCTTGATCTGTTTTTATCTGCTGCCCCGGCGTGAGGCTGTTCAACCCGGCAATGGCCACACGCTCACCTGGGCGAACGCTGGCGTCGATGATTGCGGTACTGTCTTTACGCTGCATGACCTGAACCGAGCGCGGTGACACGGTGTGGGCCTGCTCATCGATCACCCACACTTGGGTTTTACCGTCTTTTTCCTGCAGCGCTTGCAGGGGCACCTCCCCTTGCGGTTCCACTTTGCGCGAGGCGCTCACGCTAATGGCCGTGCCCAGACGCAAGCCAGGGGGCGCCTCTGCCAGGCTAAGGCGCACCTGACGTGTGCGCGTGGTGCTGTTGGCCTGGGGCTCGATTTCCCGCAAGGTGGCCTGAGTGGCCACACTGGGGTCCAGCTGGGCCTGCACAAAGAAGTCCACCGCTGGGGATAGTTGCTCTACCAGCGCTGTGGGCAGGTCGATTACCGCCTCCTTGATGTCCGGGCGGGCAAGCGTGACCACTTCCTGGCCGGCCGTAACCACTTGCCCGGCTTCGGCGCTCAAGGCCGTGACAACCGCGTCGTGGTCGGCGCGTAACTCGCTGTAACCCACCTGGTCTTTGGCCTGGCTGGCCGCTGCTCGGGCTTGCTCAAGGGAAGCGCGGGACGTTTTCAAATCCGCCGTTGCACGGTCCAGCAGCGCAGTTGAACCCACACCCCGGTCATACAACTCCTGCTGACGACGGCTGTTGGCCTGGGCGTTGATCCATTGTGCCTCGACGCGGGCTAGATCGCCCTGGCGCGAGCGCAGCTGGTTCTGCTGGTCGGTAGGGTCCAGCACAGCAAGCAGATCGCCTTTTTTGACTTCGCTGCCCACATCTACCAAGCGGCGGGCAATACGGCCACCCACCCGAAAGCCCAGCGTACTTTCATAGCGTGGGGCGATGTTGCCTGCAAATCGGCCCAATACCTGCTCATTCACAGCAGTGACTGTGGCTGACAATACAGGCCGCACGGGCTCAGGCGGTGGAGCGTCTTCGCCACAGCCCGCCAGCATTACAAATGGCAGCGCATACCAAAGCTTCATTGCGCGGCCTCCTCGGCAACTTCCACTTGCATGTCCGGGTGCAGCAACTGCCCACCCGCCACCACCACCTTGTCGCCTGCAGCCAGGCCCTCGGTGATCACGACCTTGCCGGTGAGGTAACGGCCTACGGCAACCTTGTGCAAGCTGACTGTGTTGCCCTTGAGCAGCCATACGGCGGGGTCATGTATGTCTTTGGTGAGGGCCGACCACGGCAGCTCTATGGCCTGCCGAGCAGGTGCCATCAGCGTTCCGCTGACCACTGACCCCAGGTGCATGCGCGTAGGGAGCGCTTCGAGCGCGACTTTTACCTGCAAGGTGCCGGTCTGTGCAGAAACGGTAGGCGTGACTTCACGCACCTTGCCTTGAACGGTCACAGTCGGGTCTTCGAGCAGCCGCACCGTAATAGGCGCATCGCTGGCAGGTTTCACGGGCAAGGCTTCGTAGACATTGAATACGGCATCACGCTCGCCGTCTCGCGCCAACCCGAACATGGGTTGTGTGGCCTGCACCACTTGGCCTACCTCGGCCTGCCGTGCAGTGATCACACCGGCTGCGTCTGCCACCAGCTCGGTGTAACCCAATTGCTCACGGGCATTGGCGAGTTCAGCACGGGCCGCCGCCAAGGCACTCTGACTACCTTTAAGTGCTGCTTGTGCGGAGTCGTATTCGCTGCGGCTGGTGTAGCCCTTGGGCAAGAGTTTGGCCTGACGCTCGAACGCCAGGCTGGCCTGTGTGACCTGGGCCTGTTGGGCGCCTACCGCGGCCATTGCCGAAGCCACATTGATCTGGAGGTCTTTAGGGTCCAGGCGGGCGAGCACCTGGCGAGGGCCTACCCTGTCGCCCACCTCCGCTGTGCGCTGGATGATCTTGCCGCCTACACGAAACGACAATTGGGTTTGCACACGTGCCTGCACATCACCCGACACTTCAACCTTGGGTGTGAAATCCACAGCCTTTACAGTCTGTACCTTCACCCGAGGGCGTTCGGGCTCAGGGGCGGGCTTTTCGCCACAGCCACACAGCACTGCCATCACCACCCAGGCGGTTATCCTGCCCCACGCGCGCGTCATGCACACTCCTTGCACGAGATTTTTGTGGTGCAACTGTAACCGATTGTGGGGGCGTGATTGTGGCTTTGCGCAAAGCATCATGCCTACAGGGCCTGTGCTATGCGCACAGCCCCTGTAGCTGCCTGCAAAGCAGGCAGCTAGAGAAGAAGCTTAGAAAGCGGGGAGGACTGCGCCGTTGTACTTTTTCTCGATGAAGGCTTTGACTTCAGGCGAGGTCAGGGCCTTGGCCAGCTTCTGGATGGCATCGCTGTTCTTGTTGTCCGGGCGGGCAACCAGGTAGTTCACGTAAGGCGAGTCGCTGCCTTCGATCACCAGCGCGTCCTTGGCGGGGTTCAGCCCGGCTTCCAGCGCATAGTTGGTGTTGATCATGTCCAGGTCAACTTCATTGAGCACGCGCGGCAGCATGGCCGATTCCAGCTCCTTGAACTTCAGGTTCTTGGTGTTGGTGGCGATGTCCTTGGGGGTAGCCAGGGCATTGCTAGGGTCTTTGAGGGTGATCAGGCCAGCCTTTTGCAGCAGCAGCAAGGCACGGCCACTGTTGCTGCCTTCGTTAGGAATGGCCACGGTAGCGCCATCCTTGAGGTCAGCCAGGCTTTTCACTTTCTTGGAGTAACCGCCGAAGGGTTCCACGTGAACGCCGATTACGGTTTCCAAGTGAGTGCCTTTGCCTTCATTGAAGCTGGTCAGGTAAGGCAGGGTCTGGAAATAGTTAGCGTCCAGGCGTTTCTGGTCCACCTGCACGTTGGGCTGTACGTAGTCGGTGAACACTTTGATTTCCAAGTCCACGCCTTCCTTCGCCAGCGTAGGCTTGACCAACTCCAGAATTTCCGCGTGAGGAATAGGCGTAGCCGCTACGACCAGCTTCTCACCTGCATGAGTAAAGCCTGCAACGGACAAAGCAGCAGCGAATGCGGAAAACAGTAAAGCCTTTTTCATGGAGGGTCCTTATTGGTCGAAGTGCCATTAGGCTGGCATGACCGCGACAATACGCAATTCCCTTATGCCATTGAAATATCTTTTTGATAGCTGCTTATGAATTATTTTCAAGTACAGCCGTATAGCGCTGCAGCAATGCCAACGCCGCCGCTTTTTCACCCTTTGCCGACACCTTTATGCACTGAACCAGATGGTGTTCCAAAGCAGCCAAGTGGTTCCCTACGCCCGCTTGGTGGAGGTGAGTGGGCAGAATATCGTCGCCTTCGCTGATCAGCAGTGCAAAGTGCACCACGTTCTCCAGCTCTCGTGTGTTGCCTGGCCAGGCATGGGTCAATAACAGCTGTGCTGCGTCTTCGCTGAACGCTGGCACAGGTAGGCTGAGGCGGTGGCTGTATACACCAAGAAAATAATCGGCAAGCGCCAGGATATCCCCCGGCCGTTCACGCAAGGCTGGCAGCACCAGCCGACCCTCATCCAGGTAGCGCCACAACTGCTCATTGAACTTGCCAGCCGCTACGGCACGGCTCAGGTCGATACTGGACGCTGCGACTAAGCGCACGTCTACAGGTGTGGGTTGCGCTGCACCCAGGCGTATCACCTCATGGTTTTCCAAGGCGTCGAGCAAGGCCGCCTGGATGGCCAGCGGCAAATCAGCAATTTCATCCAGGTAAAGGGTACCGCCGTTGGCTGACCCAAACCAGCCCGCTCGGCTGGCTGCAGACCCTGGCGAGGCACCCGGCGCATGCCCGAACAGCTCGGCCTGCGCATAAGCGGGGCTAAGGGCACCACAATTAACCGATACAAACAGGCCGGGGCGATTACTGGCCTTGTGCAGGTGCCGGGCGAGCAACTCTTTGCCTGTACCAGTTTCGCCATGAATCAACACAGGCAGTGCGCTAGGCGCCAAGGCCTCCAAGCGCTCGCGCAAGGCTTTGGAGCGAGGGTCAACGAATACCAGCGCCTTGGCACGGATGCTCAAGGGACTGCGGTCTGCGTCCGGGAACGTTAGCAAGGGAAGGCCTGTAGCGGCACTCAAACTCATGGGTTCACTCCTGCCCCTGCCCGATTGGCAAAGGCGACATCATGCACGGCGGAGCGCGCTGCGTTGCGCGCGGTTTTGCAGGCGATACAGATAGGCAAAACCTTGCTCCCAGCGGCAATGGCCAGACTTTACGTTGATATGCCCTGCACCTGTCAGTACGCCTGCTTCGGCGCCCCAGTCTCTGGCCATGTCCAATGCACGAGCGACTGTCACGGCAGGATCGTTGTCCGAAGCGACCACTTGGCTAGGGAAGGGCAGCACGTTACGCGGCACAGGAGCGAAGTTGGCCAAGGCCGCGGGTCGGTTGGGTCGCTCTACATCTGCCGGCGCTA
The DNA here is from genome assembly GCF_059831485.1 of Pseudomonas sp. AB39(2026). Taxonomy (NCBI): domain Bacteria; kingdom Pseudomonadati; phylum Pseudomonadota; class Gammaproteobacteria; order Pseudomonadales; family Pseudomonadaceae; genus Pseudomonas; species Pseudomonas sp. AB39(2026). The sequence goes on along the minus strand of NZ_CP195212.1, from coordinate 3,387,429 downwards.
CCAGCAGTGCGCCCCGTACGCGTTGCAGAAGGTGGGCCGGTGCCTTCGCAGCCCAGTGCGCCACCGTAATACAGCCCAGGCTGTGAGCAATGATCACCGTAGGTTGGCTGCTTCGTTCAATGGCGTGGTGCAGTGCGGCTAACCAGTCGTCGCGGTGGGGCGTCATCCAGTCGGCTTGTTCGAGCCAGTCGCTGTGGGGCAAGGTCACATGCCAGTGATGTTGCCAGTGCTCCGACGACGAGCCTTGCCAGCCGGGGACGATCAGGTATCGAATGGATTCAGTACGCATGATGGCATCTCCTGCCCCTGTCTGCTTTCATGAGGCAAGTATAGGGATCCACCATATATACGTTAAGGAATAAGAAGCTATTTATTAATAACCAGGAATGCTAACAATGAAAAGCCTGACACAGTACCTGGGGGACTACGCCGCCTATCACCGAGACCCCCGCAATGTCGCCACCCACTTTATCGGCATTCCATTTATCGTATTGGCGGTCGCGGTGCTGCTTTCCCGGCCCCATTGGCATGGCCTTTCCCCGGCAGTACTGGTGATGCTAGCGACCAGTGCGTTCTATATTCGGCTGGACAAGCTTTTGGGCTTTCTGATGGCGGCCATTCTTGGCCTTAGCCTGTGGTTTGGCCATGCAGTGGCCGTCTTGTCCACCACACCTTGGCTGATCATCGGTGTCGGGATGTTTGTGATTGGTTGGGCTATCCAGTTCCTGGGGCACCATTACGAAGGCCGAAAGCCTGCGTTTACCGATGACCTCAGCGGGCTGTTGATTGGCCCGCTGTTTGTGGTGGTGGAATTTGGCTTCCTGCTGGGGTTAGGCGACGAACTCAAGGGGCAGATCGAACTGGCCGAGTAAAGCGCTGTTACCTGCTTTTAGGCTTGAAGAACAGCGTATCGCCTTTGTTCAGGCCTGAAAGGCTGTCGTGATCCTTAACCACTTCAGCCTCTATCAGCTCATCTTGGCCTTCCACTTTCAGCGTGATCCGCGTGGTTGCGCCAAGTGGGCGAATGTCGCGCACCTGGGCGGCATGGTGCGCGTCCAAGGCTGAACGCGACAGCGCCACTTCATGGGGGCGAAACTGCATCGGCTGGTCCTGGCCCAGGTGCAAGCGGTTGGAGTCGCCCAGGAAGTGGTACACAAAATCGCTGGCCGGTTGTTCGTACACTTCGCCAGGTGAGCCAATCTGCTCGATCACACCCTTGTTCATTACCACGATGCGATCCGCCACTTCCATGGCCTCTTCCTGATCGTGCGTCACAAACACAGACGTCAGGTTGATCTCCTCGTGCAAGCGGGCCAGCCAGCGACGCAGCTCTTTGCGTACCTTGGCATCCAGTGCACCGAAAGGCTCATCCAGCAGCAGTACCTTGGGTTCTACTGCCAAAGCGCGGGCCAGGGCAATACGCTGCCGCTGGCCACCGGAGAGCTGCTCGGGGTAGCGGTCGGCCAGCCAATCCAGCTGCACCATGCTCAGCAACTCATGCACCTTTTCAGCAATCTTCGCCTCGCTTGGCCGCTCATGCTTGGCCTTCATCCGAAGGCCGAACGCTACGTTATCGAACACGCTCATATGCCGGAACAAGGCGTAGTGCTGAAACACGAAGCCCACGTTGCGATCCCGCACATCGTGGCCGGACACGTCTTCACCGTGGAACACGATGCTGCCCTGGTCGGGGGTTTCCAACCCAGCAATGATGCGTAGCAGCGTGGTTTTGCCACACCCTGACGGCCCTAGCAGGGCGACCAGTTCGCCGCTGCGGATGTCCAAATCGATACGGTCGAGGTCCTGGAACTGGTTGAAACGCTTGCTGACGTTACGTACTTCGATGGACATGGCTTATTCCTCCGCGGCGCTGTGGCGCAGGCGGTTAATACGGCTTTCGCTCCACTGCTTGAGCAGCAGAATGAACAGGGCGAGGGCCAGCAGAAGGCTGGCTACGGCGAAGGCAGCAACATGGTTGTATTCGTTGTAGAGAATTTCCACGTGCAGCGGCAAGGTGTTGGTCACCCCTCGAATATGCCCAGACACCACGGACACGGCGCCGAACTCACCCATGGCCCGTGCCGTGCACAGCACCACGCCATAGATCAGGCCCCAGCGGATGTTAGGGAGCGTGACATGCCAGAACATTTGCCAGCCGTTGGCGCCCAGCAGGCGCGCAGCTTCTTCCTCCTGAGTACCCTGCTCCTGCATCAGCGGAATCAGCTCACGTGCGACGAAAGGCACGGTCACGAAAATGGTGGCCAGTACGATGCCAGGCAGGGCGAAGACAATCTGGATGTCGTGGTCTGACAGCCAGGGCCCCATCACGCCACGCGCCCCAAACATCAGTATGTAGACCAAGCCGGCAATAACAGGCGATACCGAGAACGGCAAGTCGATCAGCGTAATTAGAAGGCTTTTGCCACGAAACTCATATTTGCTGGCACACCATGCGGCGCTCACACCGAATACCAGGTTCAGCGGTACCGAAATCGCGACGGCCAGCACGGTTAGTTTCAGGGCGCTGAGCGCGTCAGGCTCCAACATGGCGCTGAAAAAGGTACCCACACCTGCTTTAAGTGCCTGGGACACTACGATAAACAACGGCAATAGCAGGAACAGTGCAAAAAACAACCAGGCCAAGGTGATAAGCACCCCTCTGGCTACAGGGCTGCCACGCCGGGCAGCATTGGCCGCCTGCGCGGCCGAAACGGTCGAACTGGACATGGGCCTTCCCTCAAGGAGTTTCGATACGGCGCTGAAGCAGATTGATCAACAGCAGCAGGATGAACGACACCACCAGCATCAGCACACCAATGGCGGTGGCGCCTGTGTAGTCGTACTGGTCCAGCTTGACCATGATCAGCAGCGGCAGAATCTCGGTTTTCATCGGCATGTTGCCCGCGATGAAAATGACTGAACCGTACTCCCCCACCCCCCGTGCGAAGGCCAGTGCAAAGCCAGTCAGCCAGGCCGGGAACAAGGCAGGGGCCAAAATGTGGCGAAATACCTGCCAAGGTTTGGCGCCCAGGCAGGCGGCCGCCTCTTCAACCTCCCTGGGAATGTCGGCCAGCACGGGCTGTACCGTACGCACTACAAAAGGCAGCGTTACGAAGGTAAGCGCCAAGGTGATACCCAAAGGGGTATAGGCAATCTTGAAGCCCAGGTCCGTGGCGAACTGGCCTACCAGGCCATTGGGGGCGTAGAGCGCTGTTAACGCGATACCGGCTACCGCCGTAGGCAGTGCAAAAGGCAGGTCGATCATGGCATCGATGATGCGCCGGCCTGGAAAGCTGTAGCGCACCAGCACCCAAGCCAGCAGTGTGCCCATCACGCCATTGAGTAGCGCAGCGTACAGGGCTGTTCCGAAGCTGAGCTTAAGCGCGGCGAGCACGCGAGGGGCGCTGACAATGGCCCAGAACTGATCAAAGCTTAATTGCGCAGCGTTGACGAACATGGCCCCGAGAGGGATCAGCACAATCAGGCTGAGGTACACCAAGGTGTAGCCCAGCGTCAGCCCGAAGCCGGGTATGACGGGAGAGATCCGACGCGACATAAAGGTCCTTGTGTTAAACGAACCGAGCCCGGGCTATACCCGGGCGCGCTCTTGCCAGTACCTGGAAACTACTGGGCCTGGTAGATCTGGTCGAAGATCCCGCCATCGTTGAAGAACTTTGGCTGGGCAGTTTTCCAGCCGCCGAAGTCTTTGTCGATAGTCACCAGGTTCAGTGCCGGGAACGTGGCTTCGTATTTTTTCGCCACCTCGGCGTTACGTGGCCGATAGAAGTTTTTCGCAGCAATTTCCTGTCCGGCTGGGCTATACAGGTGCTCCAGGTAGGCCGTGGCAATGGCTGTGTTGCCCTTTTTCTCTGCGTTCTTGTCTACAACGGCCACGGGAGGTTCGGCCAGGATCGATAGCGAAGGCGTTACGATGTCGAACTTGTCAGCCCCACCGTCTTCTTTCAACGCCAGGTGCGCTTCGTTTTCCCAGGCTAGCAGCACATCGCCCTGGCCATTGTTAACGAAGGTAATGGTCGAGCCGCGGGCACCGGTATCCAGTACGGGTACGTGCTTGAACAGCTGCTGCACGTAAGCCTTGGCCTTGGCTTCATCACCGTTGTTGGCCTTCAGGCCATAGGCGTAGGCGGCCAAGAAGTTCCAGCGCGCACCGCCCGAGGTTTTGGGGTTAGGCGTAATCACCGATACGCCCTCTTTTACCAGGTCGCCCCAGTCTTTGATGCCCTTGGGGTTGCCCTTGCGCACAAGGAATACAATGGTGGAGGTGTAGGGTGTGCTCGCGTCTGGCAGCCGCTTTTGCCAATCGGTAGGCAATTTCTTGCTCAGGTTGGCGATTTCATCGATATCACCGGCCAGTGCCAGGGTTACCACATCGGCAGGCAAGCCATCGATCACCGACCTGCCCTGCTTGCCCGAGCCGCCATGGGACTGCTGGATTTTTACAGCGTCATCCGGGTGCTGCTGTTTCCAGTAGCTCACGAATTCCGCGTTGTATTCCTGGTACAGCTCCCGTGTGGGGTCGTAAGACACGTTCAGCAGTTCATAATCCTTGGCAACAGCGGAGCCTGTGAACAGCGCAGCGGCCAGGGCGGCAAGCGCGTAACGGCGGGTGGACATGGTGATGCTCCTGATGGCAGCGCTTTATTAGGCTTTGTACGAAAAGTGGCTGCCAAAGGGCGGCGACTTCCGGTTTTCCGGTGGCCGGCGTTAAGCCTTTAGCTTGATTTAGGACTTGCCTGTTGCAGGCGGAATTTTTCCTTTCGCTCGATCTGTACGACCTGAGCGTTATGAACCGTGATCTCCACCGCGCCAAAACGCAGATCACGCAACGCGCTCTGAATTTCTCGAAGAATCGCGGTTTCGTCCTGCCCGTCGACGCTACGCAGTGGTGCGCTCATGGTTAGCTCCTGAAAAAAGAATGGCCTGGTGCGGTACCCGGCATAGGCGCACTATAAAAGCGTGATTTTATTCTTAAAAATAATATTTAAGAATTTTTATAGACGTAAAAGTAATAAAAACCTTATGCGAATGAGGTTTAACGCTAGGAAATATCTACTTACCAAAGAATCGGCTTATCCCCGACCCTTCACCCCGAATGGCTGGTGATTGCCTGGTATTACCGATAGATTCAGCAGCGTTATTCAATACCTGACCGAGGCTTTTCCACCTATGTGGTACAACGGTTTGCTGGACCTGACCCCTTGGCAAGTGGTCGCTGCAACTCTGCTGCTTACGCATGTCACTATCGTTGGCGTGACGGTTTACCTGCACCGCTATTCGGCCCATCGCTCGTTGGAACTCAACGGCGGCCTGAAGCACTTCTTCCGTTTCTGGCTTTGGCTGACCACAGGCCAGAACACCCGCGAATGGACGGCTATCCACCGCAAGCACCATGCGAAATGTGACACTCCAGACGACCCGCACAGCCCTGTGATCAAGGGGTTGGGAACAGTGTTGCGCACAGGCGCAGAGCTGTACCGCGAGGAAGCCAAAAACGCGGAAACCTTGCGTATCTATGGCAAGAATTGCCCTGATGACTGGATTGAGCGCAACCTGTACAGCCGCTTCACAATGGGCGGCATTGTGCTGATGGCGCTTATCGACCTAGCCTTGTTTGGCGTGATTGGCATCACGGTGTGGGCTGTGCAGATGATGTGGATTCCCGTGTGGGCTGCTGGCGTAGTGAACGGGCTAGGCCATGCGGTGGGCTACCGCAATTTCGAATGCCGGGATGCGGCCACCAACTTGGTGCCGTGGGGCATCATCATTGGTGGGGAGGAGCTGCACAATAACCATCACACCTACCCCAATTCAGCCAAATTGTCGGTAAGAAAGTGGGAATTCGACATGGGTTGGCTGTGGATTCGCGTGTTCAGCGCGCTGCGCCTGGCAAAGGTAAACCGAGTAGCACCCATCGCTCATCGAATTCCTGGCAAGGGCTCCATGGACATGGACACGGCCATGGCTATCTTGAACAACCGTTTCCAGATCATGGCCCAGTACCGTAAACAAGTGATCGGCCCTTTGGTTAAACAGGAGGTAGCACGGGTCGACCATTCCGTACGCCATCGCCTGCACCGGGCCAAACGGCTGCTGTCACGCGAGCCCAGCTTGCTGGACGACCGCCACCATGCGTGCATCAACAGCATGCTGGAGACCAGCCACGCACTGAAGGTGATCTATGAAAAACGCCTGGCTTTGCAGCTTATCTGGGCACGCACCAGTGCCAATGGTCATGACATGCTCGCTGCTATCAAAGAATGGGTTCAAGAAGCCGAGGCAAGCGGCATCCAGTCGTTGCATGAGTTCGCCGGCAACCTCAAGACGTATTCATTACGCCCTGCCATGGCGTGATCCAATCGGAGCCCGAGCCCTGCCCGAGCCCAGATTCAGGGAACTTTAAGCGGGTTTTTCGCTCTGAGGAAGACCCTCGCTGGTTCGGCGGGCCTTACCATGGCCACCTGTCGGTGGGCTCACCCTCGACCTCGACGTGTTCCCAAGAAGCCGTGATGATGGCCAACACACCTGCTCCCTCCACATCGCTTGAGCAAATTCCGGAAGCTGCGGAAACCCTGCTTGCCCTTATGCATGCCCAAGGTGAAGTGGCACGGCTCAAAGAGCGGGAAGAGCTGTTTAGTGCGCTGTTGGTCAGTGTGAATGCCGTGCTATGGGCATTCGATTGGGAAACCCAACAGATGGTGTATGTAAGCCCTGCTTACGAACGCATCTTCGGTCGCTCCGCCGGGCTGCTGCTGGCAGACTTCAATGAGTGGCGGGACAGCATCTACCCGGATGATCTGGATTACGCTGAGCGCAGCCGTGCCGAGGTACTGGAAAAGGGATCTGTGGAAGATCGCGAATACCGGATCATTCGTGCAGACGGGCAAATCCGTTGGCTGAGCGACAAGTGCTTCATAAGCCATCGCCCTGAGTCTGGTCAGCGGGTGATTGTGGTAGGCATTGCGGAGGACATTACTGAAAAGAAGCACCTGGAAGACGAGCTTCAACGCCTTGCCACAACTGACGTGCTTACCCAGAGCAGCAATCGCCGGCACTTCTTCGAATGTGCCCACCGCGAGTTCGAGCAATCCAGGCTCAATGACACGCCCATGGCCTTCCTGCTGCTGGACATCGATGATTTCAAGATGATCAACGACACCTATGGTCACCAGGACGGTGACCTGGTGCTTCAGCGCATTGCTGAAAGTGGCAAGGGTGCCTTGCGCCGAGGCGACCTGTTCGGCCGAATTGGCGGTGAAGAGTTTGCAGCGGTGTTTCCGGGTTGTGCGCCAGACATGGCGCGGCAGATCGCCGAACGACTGCAGCGGGAAGTGCAACGCTTAAGCTTTAGCCGCAATGGCAAAAGCTATGGCGTAACCGTCAGCCAGGGCCTGACCAACCTCAAAGCTGACGATGAGGCCTTGGACAACCTTTATTCCCGTGCTGATGCGGCCATGTACCAGGCCAAACGCCAGGGCAAGAACCAAATCATCATGTCCTGAAGCAGGTACCTGTGCGCTCAGGTGCCAGCGGCCACAATCCCTACGTTTTTGCGCAACGCCGTTAGCTCTGCTACCTCTACGCCTAATAGGCGCCCTGCCTTGCTGTTGGCCACAAGCTGGATGTCCGCTTGTGCAGGCAGGTTCACCAATTGGCCGGCCAGGTTCATTACCAGTGACGGCTTGCCGTAGACGCCCATTAGCGCATACACCGAGGCGATCAAGTCTCGCAGGTCGTGGGGCAGGCGCCAGCGCGCACGCAGGGCCGAACCATAGTTGGGCCCGAGCCGATCAAGCGAGGCGCTGACTTGGGCCGTTTCTAGTGCGCCCCCGGCCAATGTCCACTCGTGTAGGGTACGCAACAGGGCCAATTCGCCCAGCCTATGCAATAGCCCGGCGCAATAGCACAACTCGTGATCGATACCCTGCTGTCGCGCTAGCGTGCGGGCCAACTCGGCGGTTTGTCGGGACAGCGTCCAGTACGCTTGGGCCTGTTTAGCCAGTAGAGGATTGTCCAGCCTTGCGCTGCGCTTTAGTGCCAAGCCTAGAATAAGGTTCATGCTTTGGGTAGCACCTAACTGGCTCAGGGCCTGCAGCAGTGTCGTAGCCGGGGCCTCACGCTGACGTGCAGCGCTATTGGCCGCTGCCAAAAGAACAGCCGTGGTTTGCGGGTCACGTCGGATATCTTGCTCCAGCAACCGGAGGTTCAGGGTCCGTGCCTTCAAGCTGCGCACCACGGCGTCATGCACTTCGCTCATTATGGGGGCGCCGTCGGAGGCTTCTCGCCGCATGTCCAGAAACCCATTCAGATCGATGCCTGGCATTACGGGTGGAAGCTCGCATACGATGGCTTCGCCGTTGTCGAGGAGCAAAGCACTGAGGCGTTCACGCAGGGCTTCAAAATTGAGCGGTTTGCTCAGGTAAGCGGTAGGCTGGAGCGGCACGGCATCACGCACACTGGCGCTGTCACTACGGCTGCTCAGCAGAATAAATGGCAACCCTGGTACGGCCCCGCCACGGCGAACCTGCCGCAGCAACTCCAGGCCGTCGGTCCCCGACAGCTCGCGGCTGGCAATGACCAGGTCCGGCAGGTTTTCCAGTGCCTGCATGGCCTGCTTACCGTTTTCACACAGCTCGACCTTAGCATCGCAGCGCACGCTTAACAGCAGCTGCATGAGCAGGTCTCGGCTCCAGGGGTCTGACTCAGCGACCAGTATCCGTGGTACAGCAGTTGATAGCCCTATCATCCAGCCTCCCTGATGGCGGTAGCGCAGCATCCAGTCATTAAAAAGGTATAGGCGGCTATGGCCAGTTCTCCAAATAAAAAACCCGCCTTCCGGCGGGTCTTGTACTCAGGGAAACCGGTACTTCACAGCTCAGCGAAGCACGCTTCCAGGATAGCCAGGCCTTGGTCGAGTTGTTCGGTAGGCGCGGTAAGCGGTACCAGAATGCGCAGTACGTTGCCGTAAGTACCGCAAGACAGCAAGATCAAGCCCTTCTCGCGCGCCTTGGCAACCACTTGTGCCACAGCAGCGGCATTGGGTTTGTGGCTGTCGCCGCCTTCGAACAGCTCGATCGCGATCATGGCACCCAGGCCACGCACATCGCCGATCACCGGGTACTTGGCCTGGAGGCCGCGCAAGCGCGAGGTCAGATGCTCGGCCACGTCCTTGCAGCGTTGCAGCAGCTGTTCTTCCTCAAATACCTCCATCACCGCCAGCGCAGCCGCGCAACCCAGTGGGCTGCCTGCATAGGTGCCGCCCAAGCCGCCGGGTGCGATAGCGTCCATGATCTCGGCCTTGCCGCACACGCCCGCCAGTGGGAAACCGCCCGCGATGGATTTGGCAAAGGTGGTGAGGTCTGGCACTACGCCCATCTGCTCCATGGCAAAGAAGGTGCCTGTACGGCCGGCGCCCGTTTGAACCTCATCGGCGATCAACAGAATGCCGTGCTGGTCACACAGGGCACGCAGGCGCTGCATAAAGGCCTTGGGCGCCACATAGAAGCCACCTTCGCCCTGAACCGGCTCAATGATGATGGCCGCGATATCACGTGGCTCAGCATCGTTTTTGAAGATGCGCTCGATGCTGGCAATGGAATCGTCGACGCTCACGCCATGCAGCTCACAAGGGAACAGTGCACGGAAGACGCCGCCTGGCATCAGGCCCATGCCCGCCGAGTAAGGCACGACCTTGCCGGTCAGGCCCAAGGTCATCATGGTGCGGCCATGGTAGGCGCCGGTGAAGGCAATCACACCGGCACGGCCCGTTGCAGCACGGGCGGTCTTCACGGCGTTCTCGACGGCTTCAGAGCCTGTGGTGACCAGCAAGGTCTTCTTAGCGAAGTCGCCGGGCACCTTGTCGTTGATTTTCTCGCACAGCTCCACGTAGGGCTCGTAGGCCAGCACTTGGAAGCAGGTGTGGGTCAGCTTGTGCAGCTGTGCTTCCACTGCGGCAATGATCTTCGGGTGTACATGGCCGGTGTTCAATACGGCGATGCCACCCGCGAAATCGATAAATTCACGGCCTTCCACGTCGGTCACGGTGGAATTTTTCGCGTGGTCAGCGAAGATCGGGTGGATCTGGCCTACGCCACGCGGTACAGCGGCCATGCGCCGCTGCATCAGGGATTCGTTGGTCTTGCTCATGGAAGCTCCTCAATCGCCGCTCATCGTCGGCGCTGATCGGGATGAGGCACTTCGACGAAGCTGGGCAGCATGCGATGATCGACTGCCCAGCGGTACTCAGTGCCTGAAAGTAACTGCCGGCGTTAAACGCTCAGGCAGAGGTATTTGATTTCCAGGTAGTCTTCGATACCGTACTTGGACCCTTCACGGCCAAGGCCGGAGGCCTTCACACCACCGAAGGGTGCCACTTCGTTGGAGATCAGGCCGGTGTTGATCCCCACCATGCCGTACTCCAGCGCTTCGGCTACGCGGAACACACGGCTCAGGTCGCGGGCGTAGAAGTAGGACGCCAAGCCGAATTCGGTATCGTTGGCGGCTGCAATCACTTCGGCTTCATCTTTGAAGCGGAACAGCGGCGCCAGCGGGCCAAAAGTTTCTTCCTTGGCCACAGCCGCGTTCGCTGGCACGTTCAGCAGCACGGTAGGCTGGAAGAAGTTGCCTTCGATCTGCTCGCCGCCAAACAGCACGGTGGCGCCTTTGCCAACGGCATCAGCAATGTGCTCCTTAACCTTGGCGACGGCCTTTTCATCGATCATCGGGCCAGTAGTCGTGCCTTCTTCAAGGCCGTTACCGATTTTCAGCTTGGCCACAGCAGCTTTCAGTTTCTCGGCAAAGGCGTCGTACACACCGTCCTGCACGTAGAGACGGTTGGCACATACACAGGTTTGGCCGTTGTTGCGGTACTTGGAAATCATGGCGCCTTCGACGGCCTTATCCAGGTCCGCGTCGTCGAACACGATAAAGGGCGCGTTGCCACCCAACTCCAGAGACACTTTCTTGATGTCCTGGGCACATTCAGCCATCAGCTGGCGGCCGATATCGGTAGAGCCTGTGAACGACAGCTTGCGCACGATGGGGTTGCTGGTCAGCTCGCCGCCCACTTCACCGGCACTGCCGGTCACAACGTTGAATACGCCTTTAGGGATGCCGGCACGCTCGGCCAGCTCGGCTAGGGCCAGGGCCGAGTACGGGGTTTGCGAAGCGGGCTTGAGCACCATGGTGCAGCCAGCGGCCAGGGCCGGGCCGGCTTTGCGGGTGATCATCGCTGCCGGGAAGTTCCAGGGCGTAATAGCCGCAGTAACACCGATAGGCTGCTTGATCACGATCAGGCGCTTGTCTGGCTGGTGGCCAGGGATTACGTCGCCGTAAACGCGCTTGGCTTCCTCAGCGAACCACTCCAGGAAAGAAGCGGCGTAGGCGATTTCGCCCTTGGCTTCAGCCAGCGGCTTGCCCTGCTCCAGGGTCATGAGGCGGCCTAGGTCGTCCTGGTGCTCCAGCATCAGCTCATACCAGCGGCGCAGCTTGGCTGCGCGCTCTTTGGCAGTGAGGGCACGCCAGGCCGGCAGGGCGCGGTCAGCGGCTTCGATGGCCCGGCGGGTTTCGGCCTTGCCCATCTTCGGTACGGTACCCAGGGTTTCACCCGTGGCTGGGTTGGAGACGTTGAGCGTCTGGCCACTGTCGGCATCGGCCCAGGCACCTTCTACATAGGCTTGCTGGCGGAACAATTGAGCATCTTTAAGCTGCATGTCGGCTCCCATGGCGGGCTTCGCCGTGGCGAAACCTGAAGTTGGCGGAGGATGGCCCAGGCATCGGGCGTTTGAAATCTCAAACGCATCCTAGGATCTGGGGCGAAAAAGGACAAGGGGTGTTCGAAAAAAAGAACAGCAGGCTCAGCCAGGGTGTTGGCTTTGCTTCTGTTTATAGGACCGTGCAGGTTCTGAAACGATGCATAGCCTGAGAGGATGGACGGGCACCCCGTACATGGGTATTATGGCGCCCGCGTTGCACTCGTAGCTCAGCTGGATAGAGTACTGCCCTCCGAAGGCAGGGGTCATGGGTTCGAATCCCGTCGAGTGCGCCATCTTTTCTTTCCCTTGGCCCCAAGGGCTGACCCTTCAGGTCTCAAATCAACACCATCCCCCTGGTCTCTTCATTGCGCCTACTCCGCCACAACCTCGATAGTCGGATGTGCCGCAAAAATATCCATCACGATCTCGAAGTAGGTCTTGCCCACGCCTCGCTCCAGCGCGTCCAGCTGAGTACGAATGTGCGCTACGTTGAACACCTCGGGCTGCTTGAGCTTTTCGCTTAAAAACGCCTGTGTGACGCTCACACCAAGGCTCGTACGGCTCTGCGCCATGCCCTGCCACACAAGCCTTATGGGCTCTTTGCCGCGGATGGCACCGTAGCCGCCGTATAGCATGTCATCCAAGGCGTCGAGGCTGTGCCCCAGCGCCCAGTCTTCGCCTGCCATGAACACGCGGTTGATCTCGGCATAAAACGACGGAATGTCGTGGATGTTCGAGCCGAGAAGGGTCAGGATTTTCGTCATATAGACCTGTGAATGAGAACCGGCGCGGCCAAACCGCTACGGTTCGTTATGCTTGCATGAGATGAGTCGTTAAGCGACAGCCCAAGGCCCACCCCTTTCAGGAGATTTTATGCGGGTTTCAACGATTGTAGGGACAGTTACCTTTGCTTGGCTGGCCATCGGTTCCGCCCATGCCTCAAGCGACCAAGCCTGGGCGGAGTTCGACACGCGGGTAACGCGCGCCTGTATAGCGGCCAGTGGTCTCAGCAAGCCAGCGCCTTCAGCCATCATCGGTTTTGACGATCGCGTGGGCACGGTTGCCATGCTGGTGAAGGACCGCACGCGCGGATCTTCCAAAGCCAAGCTATGCCTGTACGACAAAAAAGCACAGAAGGCTTATGTGAACGATGCAGAAAAGTGGTCGGCGCCGTTGAAGCCTATGCAGCCTTCTAGAGAAACACAGCAAGAACAAGCTAAAACCGCAACCAAAACAAAAAAAGCATCAAATAATATATAATAGTTATATGACTTTGGATAAAACCGTGCCAACGTGAATCAAGCAATACATTTAAATTAATTTTTCCGCAACCAATTACAAAACCACTTCTGGATACTATACTGCGCAAGAAACTATCATAGCCCTTTATAAAAATTTAGAAAAGTAAGGACAAAGGCCTTATGAGAAGGAAAGCTCGTATACTCATTCTTTGCAAGACCTACCCCTCCCCTAGTGCAGCACATATGGAAACATCGTGTGTTGCAGGCGTCGATACGGAAGGAAACTTGATTAGACTTTATCCAGTGCCGTTTCGGTTGATTACAGAAGATCAACAGTTTTCAAAATGGCAGTGGATTGAGGCATCCATTGAGAAAACAGCCAACGATCATCGACCGGAAAGCCATAAAATAGGCGTCGATACGATCCAGCCGCGTGAAATGGTCCCAGCCAAAAAGGGTTGGAACCTGCGGCGAGCCGTATTGGAAAAGCTACCTATCTACGAAAGCTTTGCGGCGCTTGAACAAGCTCGTCTTGAATGTAACGTGACCTTGGGTTTGATACGACCTCGCCGAATTACAGCACTTGAGATAAAAAAGGCTTCTTCGGAAAGCTGGACCGATGAAGAGTTAGAAAAACTGCAGAAGCTACAGATTCAACCGGGCCTATTCGAGCAAGATGACGTTAAGTCAAGCTTGAAGCGCCTTGAAAAAGTACCCTATGATTTCCACTACAGATACGAGTGCGCTTCAGGAGAAAATTCGGAAGCCAACCGGCATAAAATCGTAGACTGGGAGGCAAGTCAGCTCTACAGAAATCTTCTTCGAATTCACGGACCTGCAGGTTGGGAAACCCCTTTTCGTCAAAAACTTGAGGTAGAACTGCCAAGTAGAGATCTAATGCTATTGATGGGGACAATTCACCGCTTTCCCCACCAATGGCTGATCATTAGCCTGATCTACCCCCCTAAGCAACCAGAAGCAAGTCGGCAAATGCTTCTATTTTGAGAGGAAGATGCCGAGTCTCTAAATCAGCATCCAGCTGCTGTGCCGCTTCCGCAATCAAGCTACGATGGCAGAAATTTGCGTCTGCCTCGTAGCAAACCATGCAAATACGTTGTACCGAAGCCTTCGCAGCCAAGTCTAGTAGCACATTCGTTTGCGTTTGAACGTAGGCTCGGAAGTCGCGGGCGTAATCCGCCCAATCGCCTGTAAGTTTGTAACTGTTGCGAATGGGTTTAGGGCAGCCGAGAGGCGGGCAGTGCTCGTAACTAATGCCTGCATCAGCTAGGCATTGAGCAAACGCTTTTTTGGAAAATCCTTTTTTCCTGGAAAGAGGATATTCCCGAACATCCAGAACCTTATCGATCCGGGCCTGCTTGAGGCGTGCGATGAAGGCGTCAATGCTCAACCCTTCATAGCCTGCTGTATAAATTGCCATGTGTGTTTTCCTCCAGCAGCATCCTGCCGCTGTTCTGCAAAATAGAGGCAGGACTATACCATTGCTTTGTAGCAAAGCACCTCACCCCCGCCCCACCGCCCCCATCAGAAACTGCGCGAACTGCTCCAAGGTGAGTTTCTGCCCATTGAAATCCACCATACCGTTTTCATAGTGCAGTGATGACACCAGCGCTTCGCCTTCCAGCTTCGCCAGCCCTTGCAGGGTGGCCAGGGTGACGGCCAAGTTGGCGGCGCCTTCGGCGTTCTTGGCCAGGGCTGCGGGGTCGGTTAGGCCACCCAATTGGCCTTGCACCGTTGCCAAGTCGCGCAGTGTGCCCTTGGCCAGGGACAGGTTGGCGTCCAGGCGGGTGATCATCTGTTGCATCAACTGCTCGGGCGGCAGGTTCGGCGCTGTGGGCTTGGCCAAGTCCAGGGCTACGTTCAAGTGGCTTTCGCCATTGGCTGTTTTCAACCCTACCGGTTGCAGTTCCATATGAGGGCGGCCTTCCAACAGTTTGTCTAGGTCAGCTTGAACCTCGGCCTGTTGCTGTGGTGTTAGCTGAAGTTGCAAAGGCTGCTGCGCCTGAGTGGCCTGGGCAGCTTGAGGCGCGACCACGTTTTGATAGAACACCGCCAGGTTGCGCATGGCCTCGATGTTCAAGTTGTCGAACAGCATGCGCAGTTGCAGGCTGCCAACGGGCAAGCCGGCAATGTTCATGTGTTCAACTTGATAATCGCCAGTGCCTTTAAGCTTGCCTTCAAGCTCTTCAAGCGAGCCTTGAGCCGTGAGCTTGGCTATCTCAAGCAGAGGGGCCGAGGCCTCGCCGACCGTCAGGCGATCGGCCTGGAAAGCGCTGTTACCCAGATAGAAACCTGAGGCGCCCTTGATACCGCCGCTATGCACGCTCACGCCTTTAAGGTTCAGCTGCACTTCGCCTTGTGGGCCCACGCCCGTGAATTCGGCACTGTCAACGCGCGCGTTGAACTCCATTTTCGCGCTGTCGAGTGTACCGGCCAGGGTGCCGTCTACGGCGGACAGCACCAGCGCACTCTGGTTGCTCTGCCATTTGCTGGGCAGTATCTGGATATGGCTGTCCAGTGTGCGGCCGTACCCTACCGTGGCGTATGCCTGCAAAGGCGGCTCACCGCTGGGCATGCCCAGCAACTGGGTCAGTTCCGGGCTGCTTTGAGTGCGGTAATTTGCTGCCACCATCACAGGCAACAGCTTCAGTTGCTTCACCTGCGACCAAGGGAATGGGCCATGTTCGATGTCGGCAGTCGCTTCCATACGCAACGGCGCGCCGGCGTTGAAATCGGCACTTTGGGCAGTGGTGACGTAGTGAGCGGTACTGCTGAACAGCCGCCGCTCGAAGCCTGTCAGCTCCAGCGTAACGGTGGCGGGATACCCTGCCAGGGCTGACTTGAGTTGTGTGTTGGCCTCCACCACCTGCTGGCGCAGCAGGGGTTCAACCTGCGTACCGGTGTACCAGGCGACACCGGTAATGGCCGCGCCTGCGATAACGACAACACCAACGACAACGGGAAGAACTTTGCTCATGGAAGGGCTCCTTGCTTTCAAGCTGCACAGCTTTTCATGAAAGCGCCTCAAAGGCACGAATGGCGTACGAAATCACGTCAGGTTGCTGCCAGCGATCAATGGCCAGAAACGCCATTCCCTAGGCCGCATGAAAATTGGCCAGCTCCAGCACCACACGTGTGAGGTGGTGATTGTTACTCACGCAGGCCCAGGTCGAACTGTCTCCCGCAGGCTCGCTCAGCTCGGCGCATTGGTGGAGGAAATCATCCCCCCAAGAAAAACACGCGCCGTCGAAGTGGCCGGAAGCAAGTACGCGTTGGCTGAGCGTTCGATACTGTGCCCCGTTATTGCTTTGGGCAGACCAGCCCTGCATAACCAACCAACCATCGGCCACCGTGTATTCGATACGTGCACAGGGCTCATTGAGCCTAGGGTCCATTACACCCGTGTGCGGATGGGCAACGGTATAGTCGCCAAATGCAGGGCGCCGCTCGCCAGCGCTGAGCCGCCTTAGCAATTGCTTGTAGGCCAGCCACTCATAGCGTGGGAAAAGGCTGCCGGAGCACACCTGCTGGGTAGTCGAGAGCGCAGGAAAAGCCGTGCCAATGATCGCGAGACTGCGCCAGTGTGCCAATAGTGGCGTCTGTGCCAGCAAGGCGTAGGCATGGCCCGCCTGGGCGGCTGCACTTCGCGCTACGTGTTGGCTGAAATCGATCAGCAGGTCCACTTGGCCGGCGCTTACCCCCATGTACGCCAGCAAGGCACCTATCTGTGTGGCCAGTTCCGGGTGGTCGAAGTCTTCACAGAACAGCCTCAGGCAGAAACCTCGCCCGTACCGCCGAACGACGCGTGCGGTGGCGGCCTGGTACTGATAATGGCGAGCCAGGCTGGTCACCGGAAGCGCCTGGCAGCCTGCCTGAGCCGCCAATGCCAGCAAACGTTCGAAGTGGTGGGTGCCATCAGCGCAGAGCGCATCAGGTGGTAAATAGCAGGAATCCACGAAGCAAGGCAGGCTGCCCCAGGCGCCGATCAGCCGATGGCCAAACAGCCCGATGTGCTCATCAATGCTGCGCTGCGGTCGCTCCTTCTCGTAATCCCACGCCTCGGCAGGGATTTCCAGCAAGGGCGTTACCCGGCTTCGCAACACGTCACTCATGCGCGCAAGCGCTTCGTAGCCCCCCTGGCGCCATTTCAGCACCGGTACATACTGGCGATGGTCGAACATGCCCTGGCGTCCTTCCTAACGAATTCAGCCGGGACTATAGGCTCGCCCAGGCCGAAGCCTATATAGGCCCGGCCTTAAGTTGGCGTAGGAAAGTGGCCGCCCTGCCTGCGAACCCCTGTCGCAGGCGGGCTGCTATCAAACGGCAAGCAATGAATAGCCCAGCCCCATCAGTGGCCAGGCCACCAGTGGGCTGAAGAGCCACCGCCATGCCAGGGCATGAGGCTCGAAGCCCATGCCGTGCACAAAGCCAGCACTGATGCCCCACATGGCCAGGGCAAGCAGGCCGTGGCTGTAGTGCCCATCGGCGTTGACCAGTGCAAAGGGGTGCAATAGCAGGACCAGGCTCAGCGGCACCGCCAGCACCAGCGATAGGGCCCGGCTGGGACCCGACAACAGGCCGCGTGCCAGAAAAGCCTTAGCGATCATGGTGAACGTCCTCAAGGCAGCCGGCGCCCTCGAGCCAGAGGGCATTGATGATGCCGAAGCTGCACGCCAGCAGTACACCGAGAATCCAGGCGAAGTACCACATGTTCAAACTCCTCAGTAAAGGCCGTGGGGGTTCTGGTCGATATGTGCAGGCGTTACCCGCCCCCACAGCTTCCAGTAGCACCACGCGGTATACGCCAGAATGATCGGTACAAAGATACCGGCGGCTACGGTCATGATGCTCAGGGTAGTGCGGCTGGAGACGGCGTCCCATACGGTAAGGCTGGAGGTAGGGTCCAGGCTGGAAGGCATTACGAACGGGAACAGCGCAAAACCTGCGGTACACAAGGTGCCGACAATAGCCAGCGCGGTGCCCAGGAAAGACCAGCCTCCCCGGCCCAGGGTGGCGGCCAGCAATGCCATGAATGCGCCGAGTACGGCGAGCAATGGTGCGGCTGCGGTGTAGGGGTACAGGCGGTAGTTGTCCATCCATCCGGGGTTGCCAGTGTGTACGGATTTCACCAAGGGATTGATGGCAGCGCTCAGGTCCAGGCCGCTGTCGAGCACCAGGCCGGAGACCGAGCCAATGGCCAGCCACGCACCTGCCCCGATGAAGGCCACCAGGTACAACAGGCTGAACCCCAGCACGGCCCGGCGCGCGCGTTCAGCCAACAGGCCGTCGGTGCGCATCATTAACCAGCTGCCACCATGGGCGGCCAGCATCGCCAGGCTGACCACACCTGCCACCAGGCCGAAGGGGCTGAGCAATTGCCAGAAGGTGCCGTGATAGCTCAGGCGCAAGGTGTCGTCGAAACGGAAAGGCACACCCAGCAAGAGGTTGCCGAAGGCCACACCGAACACCAGCGACGGTACGATGGCCCCGACCCACAACGCCCAGTCCCAGCTTTTACGCCACCGTGCATTGGTCAGCTTGCTGCGGTAGTCAAACCCAACTGGCCGTACGAACAAGGCGAACAGCACCAGCAGCAGGGCCCAGTAGAACCCCGAGAAGGCGGCCGAGTACACCAGCGGCCAGGCTGCGAACAGCGCGCCGCCAGCGGTGATAAGCCACACCTGGTTCCCGTCCCAGTGAGGCGCGATGGTATTGATCACCACGCGGCGCTCCCTGTCATTACGGCCTACCAGCGGCATCAGCAACATGGCGCCCAGGTCAAAGCCATCGGCCACGGCAAAGCCGATCAGCAGCACGCCCACCAGCACCCACCACAGCAGCTTGAGTGTTTCATAATCAAACATGTGCAACGCCTCCAGTGACCGGTACGTTCCGTAGGGGTACCTCTTCACGCTCGTAGTGATAGCGCCCGGTATGCAGGCTGCTTGGCCCCAGGCGGGCGAACTTGATCATCAGATACATCTCGATCACCAGCAGCACGGTGTAGAACGCCACCAAGGCCAGCAACGAACCCCATACGTCAGCCGTGGTAAGGCTGGACGCCGACAGGTGGGTCGGCAGTACCTCACCGATGGACCAAGGCTGGCGACCGTGCTCGGCCACATACCAGCCGGTTTGCGTGGCGACCCAAGGCAGCGGCAGGCTGAACAGTGCCCACTTAAGCAACCAGCGCTGACGGTGTTCCACCTTGCGCGCCGAGGCCCAGAACGCGCAGATGAACAGCGCCAGCATCAATACGCCGCTGAATACCATCATGCGGAAGGTCCAGAAAATCGACGCCACGCCAGGAATGGAATCCAGCGAAGCCTGGCGGACCTGCTCATCTGTGGCATCCACTACCCGGTCGGTGTACTTCTTGAGCAGCAGGCCATAGCCCAAGTCGCCCTTCACCTTGTCAAAGGCCGCACGGGTAGCGTCTGTACGGTCACCGGCACGCAGCTTGCCCAGCAGTTCGTAGGCAACCATGCCATTGCGGATACGCCCTTCGTGCTCGGCTACCAGGTCCTTGATGCCGGTGACGGGTGTGTCCAATGAGCGGGTGGCGATGATGCCCATCACATAGGGGATCTTTACCGCGTAATCGGTGCGTTGCTCGGCTTGGTTGGGCAGCCCGAACAAGGTGAAAGCTGCGGGAGCTGGCTCGGTCTCCCATTCGGCTTCGATAGCAGCCAACTTAGTTTTCTGCACGTCGCCGATTTCGTAGCCAGACTCGTCGCCCAGCACGATCACGGACAGGATAGAGGCCATGCCAAATGCCGAGGCAATGGCGAACGAACGCCGGGCAAAGGCAACATCGCGGCCTTTGAGCAAGTAGAAACTGGAGATGGCCAGCACAAAGACTGCGCCGGTCACGTAGCCCGAGGCCACGGTGTGCACGAACTTCACCTGCGCCACCGGGTTGAACACCAATGCCGAAAAGCTGGTGAGTTCCATGCGCATGGTTTCGTAGTTGAACGCCGCACCCACAGGGTTTTGCATCCAGCCGTTGGCGATCAGAATCCACAACGCCGACAAGTTGGAGCCCAGTGCCACCAGCCAGGTCACCGCCAGGTGCTGGCGCTTGGAGAGGCGATCCCAGCCGAAGAAAAACAACCCGATAAAGGTCGATTCCAAGAAGAACGCCATCAAGCCTTCAATTGCCAACGGCGCGCCAAAGATGTCGCCAACATAGTGGCTGTAGTACGCCCAGTTGGTGCCGAACTGAAATTCCATGGTCAGCCCGGTGGTCACGCCCAGCGCAAAATTGATGCCGAACAGCTTGCCCCAGAACTGGGTCATATCCTTGTACACCTGCTTGCCGGTCATGACGTACACCGACTCCATGATGGCCAGCAGGAACGTCATGCCCAAGGTAAGCGGCACAAACAGAAAGTGGTACAGCGCGGTCATGGCAAACTGTAGCCGCGACAGGTCGACAACCGATTCGGTAATCATTTTTGAAGTTTCTCAGGAGAGTCTGCAACAGAGCCAAGCAGGTGCTGGCCGACCTTGACGCTATCGTCCGTGATGGTGTCTGGCGCCCCGAACCAGAGCGCGCGAATACCCAACAGCAACACCAGCTTGAGCACGAGGGTCACTGCGATTTCTTTAGCCAGCGGCTTGTTCAGAAGGTCGAAATGGGCGGCCATGGTGGATACTCTTGGGGGTGCGCGCATTGTCCTCAGCGCAACGGCGCCGATATTGACCTGGGTCAATTTCCCCTATGGCGCCGTTGCGGCAGGGTGCCGCACCCTGGGGTACCAGGACCTTTCTCGAGCGTAACGGGCCTAATACCTCGTATTTGACTGGAAGCTTCCCACCATGAGCCTGCTTGACCGCGTGTACCGAGCGCTTAACCCCGAAGCCAACCCGGCACTGGAAACGGCTTTCCAGCGAAGCGAGGATCACTTGCCCACCTTGTGGCTGCTGGGCAAGACAGGGGCCGGCAAATCCTCATTGGTGCGCGCCCTTACAGGGTTGGACCGGGTAGAAGTAGGCACAGGCTTTCGCCCCTGCACCCTGACCTCCTCCCGCTACGCCTATCCTGCTGATACACCGGTAATGGCCTTCATGGACACCCGTGGCCTGGCAGAAGCTGATTACGATGCCCACGAAGACCTGCTGGCGTTCGAGCGGGCCAGCCACGCGCTGATCGTGGTAATGAAAGCCGAAGATCCGGAGCAATCCCAGGTAATCAACGCACTTAAACAGATACGCCGCGCTGGCAAGATTCGCGAAACGCTACTAGTGCATACCGGCGTACTGCAGATCACCGACCCCAGCGAGCGCGAGCGTTGTATTGCCCTCAACCAACAGCAGGTTGAAAAGGCCTGGGGGAAAATGGCACAGGCGCAGGTGGACTTTATCGGTGCAAACGGTGAGCCCTTCGGCGTGCAGGCCTTGACCGAACAGTTGGGGGCGCGTTTGCCCATCATCACTGAACTGTTTGTGGACCAAGGCCATTCGGACGTAGAAGACCGTAACTTCCAGCGCCTGAAGAAAGAGGTCATGTGGTATGCCGGCGCAGCGGGTGCGGCCGATGCGCTGCCTGCCGTGGGGCTGGTTGCAGTTCCTACACTGCAATTGAAAATGCTGCATAGCCTGGCCAACCGTTACAACGTGACATACAGCCGGCGACTGCTGGCCGAATTTGCCGCCGCCTTGGGTACCGGCTTCGGCCTGCAATACGCCTCGCGCCTTGGCGTGCGCCAGTTGGTGAAGCTGATCCCGGTGGTAGGGCAGACCGTGGGCAGTGCTTCGGCCGCCGCCTCCAGCTATGGGCTGACCTACGCGCTAGGGCGGGCAGCGTGCATGTATTTCTATCGGTTATCCCATGGCGAACCCATCAGCGCAGCTGAACTCCAGGCGCTGTACAAGCAGGCGTTCACTCATATTCTTCCGGTAGCCCGTGATGAAAAGAACCTTTAGCGGTTTGGCAGCCCTGGCCCGGCTGTCCGACCGGGCGGTGCCCTATGCGTTGCTGTCTGTCGTGATGCCGGTGCTGGTAATGGCAGGTTTTGGCCTGTATGCCGCCGTACGGTATGGCTACATCCTGCACCTGATCATGATCATGCTGGCCTGCACCCTGCTCACCAGCCTGGGCCTGCTGGTGGCACGCCGGCGCTTTGGCCAGCGGGTAGGCCCGGCGGTGCAGGAAGCCTTGGAAGCCAGCCCTCGTACGCCAGACTACTGGCGCGCCAAGGACCGAGAGGTGCAACAAGCACTGATTCCTGAGGTGCGAGCGCTGGTGGCCACTGACTTCTCTTGGCAAGCGCTTCCGCAAACCGGCCTGGCGGTGGTGAGGCTGGTCGCGGTGCGTTACGACGAGCGCTCTGACCGTGCCCATTGGGCGTTTACAGCGCCTGAGCTGCTGGCCATTGTAGAGCAGGTGAGCCGGCGCTATCGCCGTGTGCTCAAAGCCCATGTGCCGGGTGTGGAACACGTACGCCTGTCCACCCTTATGAACCTCAACGACCAGGTAGAGCGTTATGGGCCGCTGGCGCGAAAGGTATTCAACCTGTACCGCGCTGCCCGGTTGATTTCGCCACAGGGGCTTGTGGCCGAAGCGCTCACGCAGATCCGAGGTGAAGTGTTTGATGGCCTGAGTGACGAGTTGCAGGACCGTTTGAAGTACCTGTTGCTGATGGAAGTGCTGCGTGCCGCCATCGACCTTTACGGTGGGCATTTCCGCCTGGAGGATGATCAATTGCAGCAGGCGCGGGTCACCTCTAAGGATGATGAGCGCAAGGCGCCTGTATTGGACCCGGTGCGTATTGGCCTGGTGGGCCAGGTAGGTGCGGGCAAATCTTCGCTGATCAATGCCCTGACCGGCAGCCTGAACGCGGAAGTGAGCGCCTTGCCGGCGACCGATGGCGTGGCGGTGTATGAGTGCGCTATCGAAGGCGCACCGAATATTCGCCTGATCGACCTGCCTGGCCTGGACGGTAGTGAGGCCGTGGGCGACCTTGTGTTCAAGGAAGCACGGGAGTGCGACCTGCTGCTCTGGGCCTTGAAAGCCAACCAGCCAGCACGGGCACTGGATCGGCAGTTTCGAGAAAGGCTCAACACCTGGTTTGCTCGCCCTGAAAACCTTGAGCATGAGCCCCCAGCCCTGCTGGCGGTGCTGACCCAGGCTGACCGGCTATTGCCAGGCGGCAGTTGGCCGGAGGGTTTCGCGTTTGGAGACGGCAGCAAAGCTGCCCGAGCGATTGAGGACGCATCGACCTACAACCAGCAATTGCTAGCGCTGCCTGAACTGGTCGCGGTGGCACTGCCGCCGCAGCAGCCGGCCGTTGGTTTAAGCGACCTGCAGCAGCGCTTGCAGACGCTATACGCCAAGGCGGTCAATGTGCAGCTCAACCGCCGCCGCCGCGAAGCAGGCGAGTTCTCTGTCACTAAGGAAATGGACCGCATCAAGCGCGGGGTCAAAGGCGTGTTCAGCCTGCTGCGGTGAGTGCCT
The DNA here is from genome assembly GCF_059831485.1 of Pseudomonas sp. AB39(2026). NCBI lineage: Bacteria > Pseudomonadati > Pseudomonadota > Gammaproteobacteria > Pseudomonadales > Pseudomonadaceae > Pseudomonas > Pseudomonas sp. AB39(2026). The sequence goes on along the minus strand of NZ_CP195212.1, from coordinate 3,363,940 downwards.
TGTTGGCTACAAAACCCCGCGCGCCCTGTGTGGGAGCAGGCGACAGCCTGCGAACTTGGTCAGGTCCGTACACTGCGGTAGGTTCGGTGAGCGCCCTGTTCGCGGGCTGCGCCCACTCCCACATGGAAAGACGTTAATGTGTTCCCTCCCAACCGCCCCCCAGCGCCAGAAACAGGTCGATCTGCTGCATGGCCACGCGGGTATTGGCTTCGGCCAACTGTGCCCGGGCATTGGTATAGGTACGGGTGGCCTGCAGGTCTTCTAGAAAGGACTGACGACCGGCCAGGTAGAAGCGGTGAGATTGGTCCGCTGCCTCATGTGCAGAACGCTCGGCTTCGGCCAAGGCATCTCGACGTTCCAGTGTTGCCGCATAAGTGGTGAGGCCAGTTTGCGCCTCACGCACGGCATTGAGCACCACACCGTCGAAACTGGCCAGTGCACCTTGGCTGGCCGCTTCGGCTTCACGAATGCGTGCACGGGCGCCGTTGGTGGGCAGGGTCCAGCTGATCATGGGGCCAAAGCCCCAGCGGTTGGTAGCCGGCCCACCCAGGTCTTCAAGCAGCCCTACAGTACCCACCGTAGCGCCAATGCTGATATCAGGGTACAGCTGGCCAGTCGCAACGCCGATGCGTGCCGTAGCAGCCGCCAACTGACGCTCGGCGCGACGTACATCGGGCCGGCGCTTGAGCAGGCTGGCCCCATCACCCACTGGCAGTACCTGGCCGATACGAGGTAGCTCGGCGCAGTCACCTACCCCTGCAGGTAATTGATTGACAGGCTTGGCAAGCAGCATGGACAGCCGATACAACCCCGCCGCACGCTCGGCCTGGTAACGCGGCAACTCGGCGCGCAGGGACTTGAACTGCGTGGTGGTACGCGTGACCTGGGTTTCGTCGCCGCGGCCTGCATCCCGCAACCGCTGAGCCAGCTTTAGTCCTTGTTGCTGGAGGTCAAGCGACTCCAGCGCGATATGGCGCTCTTCGTTGGCGGCGCACACTTGGGTATAGGCCCGCACCACATCAGCCACCACCGTGATACGGGCTGTATCGGCTGCCGCCTGGGCTGCATCAGCATTGGCATTGGCCGCCTCTACCCCGCGCTTGAGGGTGCCCCACAGGTCAAACTGGTAGGAGGTTTTGATGGAAGCCGCACCAATATTGGAAACCGGTACTTTTTCCGTTAACAGGAAAGCCTGGCCAGACTCCTGCAAACGCTGCGCTTCTGCGCTCGCGCTGGCATTGAAGCCGCCTTCGGCTTCAGCCTGTTCAGTCTGGTAACGAGCACGGGCGATGTTCGCCGCGGCCACGCGCAAATCCGTATTCGAACCCAGGGCTTCACGCACCAGTTGGTCCAGTTGCGGGTCTTGATACAGCCGCCACCAGTTGGCGGGTACAGGCGCGGACACCACATTAGGGTTGCCTGTGCCGAGCGCGCCTTGGAGGTCGGGCCGCTGAACAGCCGCCGAGGCTGGCACATGATAGTTAGGGCCGACAGCCTGGCAAGCAGCCAGGCTCGCTAGCCCGGCCAGTGCCAAAGCACGAAAGGCGCTCGTCATTGTGCAGCCCCCTGCTCGCTCGCGGCCTGCGCATCCTCCAGCAAGGACACCGTAGCGGTACGCCCGGCAATCATGCGGAAGTCCGCCGGCACCTGGTCAAAGGCGATACGCACGGGAATCCGCTGTGCCAGCCGTACCCAGCTGAAGGCTGGGTTCACGTTGGGCAGCAGGTTACTGCCGCTGCTGCGGTCACGGTCTTCGATACCAGCGGAAATGCTTTGTACGGTACCGCTGAGGTGAGCCGAGTCGCCCATGACGCGAATGTCCACGGCCTGGCCAATGCGGATGTGGGACAACTTGGTCTCTTCGAAGTAGCCGTCGATGTGATAGGAATCGCTGTCCACCACGGACAATACCGGATGCCCGGCGGCCACAAACTCATGCTCGCGCGGGGCACGATCGTTCACGTAACCGTTCACCGGGCTGCGAATGGTGGAGCGGTCAAGGTTGAGCTGTGCGGCGTCCACGGATACCTGGGCTTCCAGAAGCGCTGCCTGGGCCCGGGCTTCGCGGGACTGGCTTTCCTCCAATTGCTCCCTGGCCACAAGGTTGCCAAGGCCTCGGTTACGCTTGTTTTCCCGCTGGGCTTGGGCAAGGGTTTCCTTACGGTCGGCATAGGAAGCCTGGGCTTGGCGCAAGGCCAGCCGGAAGCGGTCCTGATCGATGGTAAACAGGACATCGCCACGCTTTACAGGTTGGTTGTCGTGCACCGCCACCTGCTGAATCAGCCCGGATACATCGGGGGCGACCTGCACGATATCAGCACGGATGTGCCCATCCCGGGTCCAGGGGGCGAACATGTAGTACATCACCATGCGCCACACCAGCACGGCGGCAAGGATCACCACAATCAAAGTCAGCAAAAAGCGGCCAAACGTAAGCAGAGGTTTTTTCATGTCATGAGGCTTCGGCAGATTACGTCTACCGCGCTAACCAGCACGGCATAAAGGGCAATATTGAACAGGGCCCGGTGCCACACCAGACGATAGAAATGCAGCCGGTTGAGCACCGCATGCACGACCAGGAACAGCCCGTAGGCTAGGCCCATGATTCCGAGCAGCGTAGGCAGGTAGATACCGCCAATGTCCAGTTCACCAATCACAGCGGCGCTCCGTCGATACCCTGAGGGGGCTGTTCTTCGACCACCTCACCCTCCACCACCACTTCGGTGCCGGGCAGCAACGCCAGGCGTAGCCCGCTCAGTGCCAGCAACAGGTGCGGGCAGGCGTCAACATCAAGGCACTCGTTCAAGGTGCGGCGGGCACGGTCCATGGTCTTGAGCATGTTCATTGAGGGCGGCAACCGCTCTCCGGCCTTGAGGTTGGCGGCGAAATACACAGCCACTTCATCGACCACTTGTTGCAGCAGTACTTGGGCATTGGCCTGCACGCGCGGGGCATAGGCCAGAATGTCCAGCAGGTTGAGCGCCACACGGATGTCACGCAGGGCGCCGCCCGTGTCCTGGCCAATCTGGCTCAAACGGGGCAACAGCTGCATCAACCGGTCCAACAGCCGCACGGCCATTTGCCGGTGTTCGTTAAGTGTGCCCGGCTTGCCCAGCCGGGTGATGTCCGCCCAGCCAAAGCGGGTCAGGCGCTTGGCCGCCGCCCCGGTGCCGAACGGCCGCACCACCAACGTCCAGCAGAACGCGAACAGCAAGCCGGCTGGGCCGGCGATGTTGGCATTGATGAAGTTCATGAAGTCTGCGTCGTACTGACTCTGGATGCTGATGAACGTGGAACTGTTAACGATGGTCAGCAAGGTTCCCAGATAGAACTTGGGCTGCACGGTGAGTGCACCGATCCAGATGAAAGGTACTGCAAAGGCCAGCACCAGCATGGCGAAGTCATGCAGGTTGGGCAGTACCAGAAACAGATACAACCCTGAGATGACTGTCGCCACCAGTGTCCAGAAAAAGAACCGGTAGATCTGTGGCGCAGGGTCGTCCATGGCCGCAAAGAAACTGCAGGACACGGCCGCCAGGATCACCGCACTGGCGCCGTCCGCCCAGCCTGTCGCTATCCAGATGGCGCAGGCCGCCATGATGGCAGTCACTGAGGACAGGGCGGAGTACAGCATCAGGCCACGGTCGAAGAAAGGCGTCAGCCGGCCCAGGCGCCAGTGTCGGTACACGGCCTTGAACGGCGTACGATGCTCATCGCGGATAGCCACATGCAGCATGCGGCAGTCCTGCCAGAGGTCGACCCACTCTTCCAGCCGGTACAGGGCGTTGGCCAGCAACAATTGGTGACGGTCGCTGAGCGCTTCGGTCGCCGGCCGTGCAGCCTCGATATGCTGGTGCAGGGCTCGCCAGGCGGCTTCGCTAGGGTTATCTGCCGTGGATTGCAGCCAGTCATGGGCATGCGCCAGCACGGGTGACAGGTGTGCCATCACGTCGGGCGTGCGCCGCTCCACTGCTACCAAGGCGTCATCCAGCGCATCGACGGTAGGCAACAGGTGGATCATGCGCCCTCGCAGTTCCTTGCGGTTACGCACACTCTGCGGCGTTGCCCCCTCATGGGGTAACTGGCCGATCATCTGTTCCAGCGAGTTGAAGGTCACCACCATGGAGGCCCGTAGCGGTCCTATTTCTTCGGCACTTACGGTGCGCGTGAGGTAGCGGGAACTGTAGGCATCAGCTTCGGTAAACCACTTGTTCAACGCGCCCGATACCACGGGCGCCAGCCGCCGTGGCCACAGGATAGCCCCTACTACTGCAGCACAGACGATGCCGATAAAGATTTCCTGGGTGCGTGCAGACGCCACATCGAACACGGCAGCAGGGTTGTCTACCACGGGTAGCGCAATCATGGGCATGGTGTAGCCCGCCAGCATGAGGGCGTAGAAATTGGCGGTACGCAGGTGCAGGGACAGAAACAGCAACGTACCTGTCCATAAGGCAACGACCGTCGTCAGCAATACGGGTGCTTGAACGAACAGCGGCACCAGCAGCACGGCGGCACTGGCTCCTAGCAATGTACCTAGGAACCGATACACCGCTTTGGAACTGGTGGGGCCTACATAGGGGCTGGAAACGATGTAGACCGTGGCCATGGCCCAATAGGGCCGGGGCATTTCCAGCTTGAGGGCGATATACAACGCCAGCATGGACGCACAGAACGTGCGGACCCCATACCACCAGTCTCGTGCAGGCGGCAGGTCGCTGAAAAAGCCCTTCAGGATGCCCATACAGCCGACCCCTGGCCTGCGTCTTCAAAGGCCCGCACCACGCGCAAAGCAGCTTCCAAGTCCGCCTGGTCCACGCCTTTGAGCACTTCCCGGCGCAAACGCACCAGTTCGCTTTCAATGGCCTCCGCCAAGGCACGCCCTTGCGGCGTAAGGCTTAGGGCCTTGGCGCGCCGGTCGGTGGTGTCTTCGGTACGCTGCACAAAACCCTGGGCGCACAGCTGATCCAGCAGCCGTACCAGTGAGGGGCTTTCAAGCCCGGAAGCTTGTGCCACGGTAACCTGGCGCACGCCGTCGCCCAATCGCACGATGGCCAGCAACGGCACAGCGCAGGCTTCGGAAATACCATAGTTGGCCAAGGTGGTCTGGCAGATACGCCGCCAGTGCCGGGCGGCGGCCACCATGCCACTGCTGATGTTGAGCTGGAGCTTGTCGAGTGAGTTCACGCAGGCCACATAATTGATAGGTTGCTAACTATCAATACTCGATCAAGTTGCCTTTGTAGTCAATAGTTACAAATAAGAGCCGATCGCTGGTGGTGCCTGTTCCCGGGCTTTGCCCGGTCCAACAACTTCTCGCCACGCTGTGAACAGCTGTGGAAATGAAACCGGCCTCAAATGAGGCCGGTTTCTTCGTCGTCGTTGATCAGCCGGCTCAAGCCGCCAAGGTTGGAACGTGCCTGAGTACGCTCCATCAGCTTGGCCTGGGCAGGCGGCGGCAGGTCGGTAATACGGATCACGCCTTTGCTGGTGAGTAACTGGATAAGGTCATCCAGTACCCGAATCATGTCCAAGTCGCTTTGCTGCAGTTGCTTGAGGCTCAGCTCAACGGTCTCGCTGCTGAACCAAGCCTGGACGTCCAGGTGGTCAGCGGCCAAGGTTTCGGTGTAGCCGGCAAATTCCGTGGGCTGCACCTTAAGCAGGCGGCCCTCGGCATTGCGCTGGACGTAAAACATCTTTCAACCCTCATAATGATCATTGCCTTCAGCGGGCCACAGCATAGGCCATGGACCGGTTGCCCAGTGAGGGTTAACTCACCGGGCCGTGTTGCATCAGGCGTGGTCCGGGGTGACCTTGATATGACTGTCCGCGCCCGCTACCAGGCTCTTGAGCGCGTCGTAGCCAATGCCGCTGACCTTGACGCTCACATCGGCTGCCGAGGCATTGGTGCTGTCTGCCGCCGTGGAACTCAACTTACCCGCGCTGCTAACCAGCAAGGTGGCGGTGCCATCCGCATCCTTGCCTACCTGCAGGTATTGGGTCAGGTCTTCGCCGTGGCCGGACAGCAGGTCGCTCAGGTCAATCACATCCCCTTGGCCGATATTGAAGTCGGTAATGGTGCTGGTGCCGGCATCGCCCTTCACAAACATGAAGGTATCAGCGCCAGCGCCACCGGTCAGGGTATTGTTGCCAGCACCACCCAACAGAATGTCATGGCCTGCCCCACCGTTGAGGATGTCATTGCCCCCTTGGCCGAAGAGAATATCGTTGCCGTCACCGCCATAGAGCGTGTCCGCGCCGCCTGAGCTTGTACCGGTGAGCTTGGCGATGTCTGCCACATGCTCAGTTATATACTGGTGCAGCGCCGAGTCGGTTACGGAAGACACCTTGGTGACGTCCGACACATACGAGCGCAGCGCTTCAACACCTTCGTTGTTGTACCCCGACAGGCTGATGGCATCGCCGAAGATGATGTCATTACCTGCCCCACCTGAGATGGTGTCGGCACCGGCTGGGATAGCTACGTCGTGGCCAAGGATTGCCTCTGCCAGCTTCGAAGGGTCAACGTTGGTTTGTACGTTGCCGTCAGTGTCGTAGGGCTTAAGCTTTTCGGCGCTGATAGAGTCGTTGATCCCGATCGCTTCGACCGTAGGGCTCAGGTCCTTGAGCACCAGGAACGCGGCCTTCGCTTCTGCAGTCGCGGTATCCACATTGCCGCCGCTGCTGGCCCCGCTGTTGTCGGTCGTCGACACGTCGAAGGTCCCATCGCCCTGGGCGTGAATGGTGCCGACCGTGGCGGTGCTGACGCCTGTGGCCGTGACAGTGGTCTTGATCACATGGCCTGTGGCATCGACCAAGGTGACCGACCGGCCATCGATGGTCTGTACCAACGCTTTTCCAGAGCCGAGCGTGTAGTTGCTCATGGTAACCAGCTGGTCCAGGGTGTACGAGGTAGCGCCCTTGGTGTAGACCGTTGGGTTGCTTTCGTTCTTCTGGTACGTGTTCGGTTCACCGTCGGTAATGAAGTAGGTGATGTTCTGAGCGTTGGTATTGCTGGTAGCTGTGGGGCTCTGGAAGAAATTGGACGCCGCGTTGAAGGCGTCTTCGTAGTTGGTATTGCCCCCGTTGGTCATGCTGGACAGCACAGCCTTGAGCTGGTCCAGGGCGGTGGGATCTGCCAGGTTGACGGTCACCGATTTCTTGACCGTGGTATCGAAGTCTTCAAGGAAAATGTTCACGGTGCCGGCGCCTTTGCTGGCCGCACTGTTTTGCAGGCTTTCGAACATGGCGGTCAGTGATTTCACGGAGTCGGCCACGGACTGGCTGCCCATGCTGCCCGAGGTGTCGACGATGAACGCAATGTTGTAGTTCTGACCCGCCACGAACTGCGTACCAGACGTGTCCCCGGTGATGATGTCGTTGTGCTCGGTGCCCGTAGAGGTGCCATCACCGGCGCTACCATCCTGATGCTTGTACACGCCAGCCGTTACGGTAATCGGCAGGCTGGTCACGGTATCCAGGGTGGACGTTCCGTCCACAGAGGTGGTGGTCACTTGCAGCGTATCGGTACCGTTGTGGTACGCGGCCGGGGTGTAGGTGAGGGTGTTGACGGTCCACTGGCTCACATCCACGGATGTAGCACCCGTGGTCGCTGTGAAACTATGGCCATTGCCGTCGGACAGGGTCGCGCCTACGGGGATGCTGCTGATCTTGGTGACCGACGCCGTTTCCGAACCATCGATGTCGGTGGCGTTGGCCACCAGCTTAAGCGTGGTCGAGCCGTTTTCAGCCACGGTGGTCTTACCGGTGGTGGTCAGTGTGGACACATCGGCCACCGGGTTTACGGTGATGCTCAGGGTGCTGGTCGAACCGGTATTGGTGGTGTAGGTCGCCACCGGTACGGTACCGGCCCAGTCCTTTGTAGGGGTAAAGGTGTAGCTGCCGTCGGCCGCAATGTTAAGCGTGCCTACGCCGGTGCTGATGTCTTTGCCCGCGGCATACGTCTGCCCGCCCACGGTGACCGAGCGAACACTGAGCACACTGTCCACGTCGCTGTCATTGGCCAGCACGTTGCCGCTGGCCTTGCCGTCTTCGTTGATCGTGTTGGTGTCCGCCTTGAGCACACTGGCGTCGTCCACGGCAGTCACTTTAAGCGTGCTGTTGTACGTGGTGGTCGCAGCCGGTGCACGTGCCAGGTCCAGGCCGCCGACGTCGGTCACAGCAACGCTCACGTTGCGTAGGCCGTCCACTGGCGTGTCCGTGGCGTTGGAGAAGTTGATCGCACTGATCAGGGTTTCATACGTAGCGATAGAGGCTTTGCCGCTGAGGGTAAAGGTCTGTGCCCCATTGACCACCTCACCGGCCACCAGCTTAACGCCAGCCGGCAGCGTGCCGGTGAATGCCACGCTGTCGCCTGCGCCCAGGCCGCTGATGCTCACCACGGCCTTGGCCAGGGTGGTGTTGTCCACATCGGAAATGGCCAGGCCTTTGACGATGGAGGTGGCGGAGTCACCCTCGGTGAAGCTGGCTGGCGAACCAGTCACCACAGGTGCGTCGTTCTCAGGGATCACGCCGATGTGTGCCGTAGCCGTGGCTTTGGCACCGTGGTCGTCGGTGACCGTAATCGTAATGTCGCGCGTGGTCGGGTCCGGGTTCTGCGAGTTGTTGTCGTAGGTGATGGACCTGATCACGGCCTGGTACTGAGCCGGGGTTGCGTCACCACTGAGGCTGATCGTGATCGTGCCCTTGCCAGTGGCATCGATCACTTTGGCGATCTCTGCCTTGATGCCGGTATTGCCGGTGTTTACAGCAAGGCTGTCTTCCCGGAAGGCATTGGTCAGCACCACGGTGGCGCCCTTGAGGGTAGGGCTGTCCGCGTCGGTCAGCTTAAGGTCTTTGGCGATCAACGCCACGCCTTGGCCTACGTGCGCGGTTTCGCCTGGGGCCGGAGTTTCGATGAAGGTGTTACCAAAGTTGTTGGTGTCAGTGCGGCCGTCCTGGTGAGTGATAACCGGCGCATCGTTTACAACGGTAACAGTCAGGGTGCTCTTGTACTCAGTCGTCGAAGCCGGTGCACGCGCCTGGTCGAGGCCACCCACATCGGTCACGGCCACTGTTACGTTACGAACACCTTCTGCAGGGTTGTCCGTGGCATTGGAAAACTTCAGCGCGCTGATCAGCGTTTCGTAGGTGGCAATGGACGCAGTACCACTGAAGGTGAAGGTCTGTGTGCCGTTGACCACGTCGCCTACCGTCAGCTTGACACCTGCCGGGAGGCTGCCGCTGAACGCTACGCTGTCTCCGGTACCCAAGTGATCAACCGTGACCACCGCCTGTTTCAAGGTGGTGTTGTCCACGTCGGAAATAGCCAGGCCCTTCACGATGGACGTGGCTGAATCGCCCTCGGTGAACTGCGTAGGCGAACCTGTTACCACAGGCGCATCGTTTTCCGGAATCACGCCAATGTGGGCGGTAGCCGTGGCTTTGGCACCCTGGTCATCGGTGACCGTAATCGTAATGTCGCGCGTGGTCGGGTCCGGGTTCTGCGAGTTGTTGTCGTAGGTGATGGTCCTGATCACGGCCTGGTATTGGTCAGGAGTCGCGTCGCCGCCCAGGTTGATCGTGATTGTACCTTTGCCACTGGCATCGATCACCTTGGTGATCTCTGCCTTGATGCCCGTGTTGCCGGTGTTCACGGCCAGGCTGTCTTCCTGGAAGGCATTGGTCAGCACCACGGTGGCGCCCTTGAGGGTAGGGCTGTCTACGTCCGTCAGCTTCAGGTCGGCGGCAATCAGCGCCACGCCCTGCCCCACGTGCGGGGTTTCGCCTAGGGCCGGGGCTTCGATAAAGGTGTTGCCAAAGTTATTGGTTTCGGTGCGGCCGTCCTGGTGGGTAATAACCGGTGCATCGTTGACCGGCACCACTGTCACGTTGAACGTGGCGGTGCTAGTGGCAGCGCTTTGGTTCGCGCTTTCGGTGGAGGTCGCGCTCACAGTCAGGCTGAAGGTGCCATTGTAGTTGCTGGGGGGCGTAAGGCTCAGGCTGGCCAAGTCCCAGCCCTCCAGGTTCAGGGCACCACTGGTTGCGGTCGCCGTGAAGCTGTGGCCTCCACCATCGTTAAGGGTGGCGCCTTCCGGAATGCCCGACAAGGTTTTGCTGGTGATGCTTTCCGAACCGTCAGTGTCTACCAGCGCGATAGTGATCGGGCTCAGCTTGATGGCGCTGTCTTCTGCCCCAATGCTTACCGGGTTGACCACAATGCTAGGTGCGTCGGCAACCGGGGTGACGGTCACATCAATGGTATTGACCACTGGCGCAGAGGTGTCGCCGTTGGCGTTTTCTTTTGCAGTGCCTGTGACCGTCAGCGTCCAGTTACCGCTGACGTTTTCGCCGGCCTTGAAGGTAATCGCCGACAGGTTCCAGTCGCTCACATCTACCGTGCCATCGCCTCCCGCCGCGGCGGTATAGCTGTGGGTGCCGTCGGTGAGGGTAGCGCCCAATGGAATACCGCTGACGGTGGTAACATGGGTTTCCGAACCGTCGTTATCGCCATAGGTCGCTACCGTGCCCAGAGCAACCGCCGTGTCTTCACTGCCACTGACAGTTTGATGAGCCACGGTTGGCGCGTCCGCTACAGGCGCCACGTTGACCACAATGGTGTTGGTGGTGGTGGCGGTACTGCCGTTGGCGGTCTCGGTCGAGGTGCCGGTCACTGTCAGGGTAATGGTGTCTCCAGCATTGGCAGGCGGCGTGAGGGTAATGCCGCTCAGGTTCCACGTACTCACATCCACCGTGCCATCGCCCGTGGGCTTGGACGTGTAGCTATGGCTGCCGTCGGTGATCACGGCGCCCACCGGGATACCACTGATGACCGTCACGTGTGTTTCCGAGCCGTCATTGTCGGCATAAGTGGCCACGGTGCCCAGGGCAATGCCTGTGTCTTCGCGGGTGCTCAGTACCTGATGCGCAATGTCAGGCGCATCGGCCACTGGCGTAACGTTGACCACAATGGTGTTGCTCACCGGTGCGGCGGTACTGCCATTGGCGCCCTCGGTTGCCGTGCCCGTGACGGTCAGGGTAATGGTGCCACTGGCGTTGGCTGGTGGTGTGAGGCTGATGCCGCTCAGGTTCCAGCCGCTTACGTCTACGGTACCGTCGCCGGTTGTGATAGCGGTGTAACTGTGGGTGCCATCGGTCAGGGTGGCGCCCACCGGGATGCCGCTGATAACGGTGGTATGGGTTTCCGAGCCATCGTTATCGGCATAGGCAGCCACAGTGCCCAAGGTGACAGGTGTGTCTTCGGGCGTGGTCAGTTCCTGGTGTGCCACAGCGGGCGCGTCGGCAACCGGGGTCACAGTAAGGGTGAGCGTATTGCTGGTGGTGGCGGTGCTGCCGTTGGCGATTTCGGTCGAGGTGCCGGTTACCGTCAGGGTAATGGTGTCGCTGGCGTTGGCTGGCGGTGTGATACGGATGCCGCTCAGGTTCCAGGTGCTCACGTCCACAGCGCCGTCACCCGTCGCCTTGGACGTATAACTGTGGCTGCCGTCAGTAATCACCGCACCTACCGGAATGCCACTGATGACCGTCACGTGCCTTTCCGAGCCATCGTTGTCTGCGTAGGTGGCGACGGTGCCCAGGGCGATACTGGTGTCTTCGTTGGTGGTCAGGGTTTGCGCGGCAATCACAGGCGCATCCGCCACAGGCGTTACGGTCACACCGATGGTGCCAGTCGTTGTGGCGGTGCTGCCGTTGGCCTCAAGCGAAGTACCGGTGACGGTGAGCGTGTAATCGCCACTTACGTTGGTACCAGCATTGAAGCTAATGCCGCTCAGGTTCCAGGTACTGACGTCCACGCTTCCAGTGGCAGCGCCCGCGGTGTAGCTGTGGGTGCCATCGGTCAGGGTAGCGCCAGCAGGAATGCCACTGATCACAGTGGTATGGGTTTCCGAGCCATCGTTGTCGGCATAGGTGGCTACAGTGCCCAAGGCAATGTTGGTGTCTTCGTCGCCAGTCACCGCACGGGGGTCTGTGATGGCCGGCGCATCTGCCACAGCATTTACGTTGACGGTGATGGTGTTGCTGGTCGTAGCGGTGCTGCCGTTGGCCACTTCGGTCGAGGTGCCCGTTACGGTCAACGTGATGGTGTCGCTGGAATTGGCAGGGGGCGTGACGCGTATGCTGCCCAGGTTCCAAGTGCTCACGTCCACGCTGCCTGCGGTAGCGCCTGCCGTGTAGGTATGAGTGCCATCGGTCAATGTGGCGCCAGCGGGAATGCCGCTGATCACAGTGGTGTGGGTTTCTGAGCCGTCGTTGTCGGCGTAGGTGGCGACGGTGCCTAGGGTCACAGGTGTGTCTTCGTTAGTCGTCAGCGTTTGCTGAACGACTACTGGCGCATCAGCCACCGGTGTAACGTTGACCACAATGGTATTGCTGTTGGTCGCAGAGCTACCGTTGGCCGTTTCAGTGGACGTGCCAGTCACGGTCAGGGTGACAGTGTCGCTGGAGTTGGCGGCAGGTGTAAGGCTGATGGCGGTCAAGTTCCAGCCGCTGACATCTACCGACCCCGTACCACCGCTCTGTGCGGTGTAGGTAAAGGTGCCGTCTGTAAGGGTGGCCCCTACAGGCACCCCACTGATGACCGTCGTATGGGTTTCCGAACCGTCATTGTCGGCGTAGGTTGCCACGGTACCCAATGCAATAGGCGTGTCTTCGGCCGTAGTGAGGGTGGTAGTGGCAATCGCAGGCGCATCGGCAACTGGCGAAACCGTAAGCTCCAGGGTGCTGGAGGCGCCGGTGTTGGTGGTGTAGGTGATGGTTGGCACGGTGCCGCTGTAATTGGCGACAGGCGTAAAGGTGTAGTCCCCATTGGCCGCAAGGGCCAGGGTTCCTACACCTGCGATGGCTGCACTCTGGCCGGCGGCGAACGTTCCGGCCACGCCCGCCACGGTATACCCCCTCACCGCCAACGTGCTGTCGGCGTCGCTGTCATTGCTCAGCACGTTGCCAGCTGCCACCCCGTCTTCACTTATCGTTACGGTATCTGCCGTAGCGATGGTCGGGCTTTCGGTGGGCGCTGCTTGCACGGCAGCCGTGTTGTCCCCACCTGAAGGGCCTGCCGTGTCGAAGCCGACCGTGGGGTCTACGGCACCTGCCGTTTCTTCTAGCATGACGAAACTGTGGCTGCCACCACCAGACCCGCCGGTATCGCCAGTATCACCTGCGGCAGTGGCCTCAAGCTCAGTGGTAGGGTCTGCGCCGGCCGCGATGGCTTTTTGAAGCTCAGCAACAGAAGGTGCCTGGGCTGCATCGTCTTCCGAAGCACGCACCATATCTGGTGCGCCTGCGTTCCATTGGCTGTCGCGGCCTACATCCAGTGTGCGGCCATCGTTCAGTGTCAGTGTCACCGCACCGGCAGCGCCGGTTTCAACCACCTCTCCAGTCATCAACCGATCACCCTCGACGAGGACGCGGCGGATGCCTTCTGGTGAGACTGCGATGACTTGGCCAACAATGCTTTTAACGATGGCAACGACACTGCTCATGGGACTGCTCCGAGGGTTTCCGTTCTAGGTCGCTGCCGTACGACTGGCGAGGAAACCCCGGCCATTTCACTGGGAAGCGCGCTTTATTTTTTGACGCCGTTTTAATGGCTGGCTTGAGGCAACAGCATTCTGCAAACTATTGACCGAATGACGCGCATCCTAAACAATTGATTCAGTAATGTCACTTTGATATTAATACGCCATATCAGCTTTAACGCGCCTGTATGTCCCGCCCGTGATCACGCAGGTTTAAGCACCTGGCAACTACACACATACGCTGCACGTTCTTCTGCCATTACTTATTGTTTATAAAGGAATTATTTATTGATTCCCTTGGCTTAGCACTCTTGCAATATCTGTCCGGCTGCCTGTCGCTAACGGCTTGTCGCGCCCTTCTCCAGACCAGCGGCAGCGCAACCGTTACCCAAGTGCCATCACCTGTCGAGAATAGGTTCGGCTGGTAAAAGAAAATCTGAAGCGCTGTGGCTGCTTTTTGATGAGGTTTGGCAAGGCGCTTCCTGTTGCCGGCCATTTAAAGGGTCTGTTTCCTGGGCCCGCTCATCGCCCAGCCTGCAAATTGATACAGAACCCTTATGCAGTGCCGATAACCGCAGTAGTCGTGAAAAGGCCATGACAATGGCAGGCCAGCCATGGCACGCGTGACCCTCAACCTGTACGCTGGTGGCGCCCGAAAAGCAGCCACCGGCGTTAAAGTGCCCGGCCTGAACAAACCTTGACGAATCATTCCTTGTAACTTCGAAAAACAGAGAGCGCAGCGTGGATTCAGAAGCCGGTCGAGACCTACCCACTCATGATCCACGCAGCTTGCACGATGACCCGTTGCTCGACGGGTTGCTGTCTCTCTGCTACCTGCACCAGAAGCCGGCCAGCCGCGCCATGCTCACCACAGGCTTGCCGCTGCCCAACCAGCGCCTGTCGCCTGCGCTGTTGGCCCGTTCGGCAGCACGGGCTGGCCTGCAAGGGCGCTTGCTGACGCGCAAGCTGGAGCAAATCCCGGCCATTGCCATGCCGGTCCTGCTGCTATTGAAAGACAACCGCAGCGCCGTACTGGTGGGGTGGGAAGGCGACAGCGCACGGCTACTGCTCAGCGAGAGCGACGGTGGTGAAGTGCGCGTTGCCCGTGAGTTGCTGCAGGAGGACTACAGCGGTCGCGTCTTCTTCGCTCAGCCTCAGCATAAATTTGACGTAAGCCATGGTTCCCTGATTCCACGGGCAAAATCCTGGTTCAAGGACACGCTCAAGCGTTCGCGCTGGCTGTACATGGATGCCATCGCCGCCAGCCTGGTAATCAACCTGATTGCCATGGCCGCACCGCTGTTCGTGATGAACGTGTATGACCGGGTTGTACCCAACCAGGCTACAGCAACCTTGTGGGTGCTGGCCGCAGGCATTACCGGCGCTTACCTGTTCGACCTGTTGCTCAAGGGCTTGCGGGGCCTGTGCCTGGACCTTGCTGGCAAGAAAACTGACCTGATCATCTCCGCCACGCTGTTCGAGCGCGTGGTGGGCATGGCCATGAAAATGCGCCCAGCCCGTGTGGGCAGCTACGCCCAGAACATCCACGAGTTTCAGGGCATGCGAGACTTTCTGACCTCGCTTACCCTAACCACCCTGATCGACCTGCCGTTCACCGTGCTCATTCTGCTGGTGATCGCCATCCTGGGTGGCAACCTGGTATGGATTCCTATCGTGGCCTTCCCCCTGGCCCTTCTGCTGGGCCACCTGTTGCAGAAGCCGCTGACCGCCACCCTTGAGCGCACCATGCAACTGGCCTCCGAGCGGCAGTCTGCGCTGATCGAAACCCTGGGAGGGCTGGATGGCATCAAGGTCAACAATGCCGAGAGCGAACGCCAGTACCAGTGGGAGCAAACCATCGGCACCCTTAGCCGCCTTGAGCTGCGCGTGAAGGTGCTGTCCAGCCTGGCCATGAACCTGACGCTGATGATCCAGCAGTTGGCGGGTGTGGCAATGATCATCTTTGGTGTGTACCAGATCATCGACAATAACCTGAGCATGGGCGGTTTGATCGCCTGCTATATGCTCAACACCCGTGCACTGGGGCCATTGGCACAGCTATCCGGCCTGCTGACCCGCTACCAGCAGACGAAAGTCACCATGGTGTCGGTCAACCAGATGATGGAGCTGCCCCAGGAACGCAATTTCGAGGAGCGCCCGCTTAGTCGGCCTATTCTTCAAGGGGCTATAGAATTCCGTAACCTGGGCTTTACCTACCCGAACCAACAGAACGTGGCCCTTCGCGGTATTAACCTGGCTATTCGCCCTGGCGAGAAGATCGGCATCATTGGCCGGAGCGGTTCGGGCAAGAGCTCGTTGGCCAAGCTGGTGGTGGGCTTGTACGAAGCCGATGAAGGAGCCTTGCTGGTCGATGGCGTGGACATCCGCCAGATCGATGTCAGCGAACTGCGCCACAACATCGGTTACGTACCCCAGGACATCCAGCTGCTGGCCGGCACCCTGCGCGACAACCTGGTGTCAGGCGCGCGCTACGTGGAAGACGAAATGGTATTGCAGGCCGCTGAACTGGCAGGTGTGCATGAGTTCGCTCGCCTTCACCCACAGGGGTATGAAATGCAAGTGGGCGAGCGCGGCCAGAACCTCTCAGGCGGCCAGCGGCAGAACGTCGCCCTGGCTCGCGCGCTGTTGCTGAACCCACAGATCCTGTTGCTGGACGAACCTACCAGCGCCATGGATAACAGCGGTGAGGAGCGCCTGAAGCAGCGCCTGCAACCGTTCATTGCAGACAAGACCATGGTGTTGGTTACCCACCGAGCGTCGCTGCTTTCGTTGGTGGACCGGTTGATCGTGATCGATCGCGGACAGATTGTGGCGGACGGCCCGAAAGCGGCTGTGCTTGAAGCGTTGAAGAAGGGGCAAGTCAATGTCGCTTAATGTAAAGCAGGGCGGCGGCATTGGCGCCTACTTCAAAGGCCGGGACAACCTCTCCGGGCAACCCCTGCCGGAAGTGAACAAGGCGCTGATCGACGATGCTCCACGTATTGTGCGGCTGACTATCTGGGGCGTCATTTTGTTCTTCGTGTTCTTGATCGGTTGGGCGCATTTTGCCGTGATCGATGAAGTGACCAAGGGCGAAGGCAAGGCAGTCCCCTCTTCCAAGATCCAGAAAATCCAGAACCTGGAAGGCGGTATTGTTGCGCAGATCTATGTGAAGGAAGGCCAGATCGTGGACCCCGGCGCGCCACTGATTCGCCTGGATGACACCCGCTTTGCCTCCAACGTAGGCGAAACCGAGGCCGACCGTGTAGGCATGGCCCTGCGTGTAGAACGCTTGAGTGCCGAAGTGGAAGACCGCCCGCTGAATTTTGATGCTGAATTGCGCAAGAACGCACCCAAACAAGCCAATGACGAAGAGCAGCTGTACCGCAGCCGTCGCCAGCAATTGGCAGACGAAATAGGCGGCCTGCAGGCGCAGCTTACTCAGAAGCAGCAGGAACTGCGTGAGTTCGGCTCCAAGCAAGAGCAGTACCGCAACAGCCTGAACCTGCTGCGCCAGGAAATCGGCATGTCTGAACCGTTGGTCAAGCAAGGCGCCGTGTCACCCGTGGAAGTACTGCGCCTCAAACGTTCGGAAGTTGAGACCCGTGGCCAGCTGGACGCAACGTCCTTGGCCATGCCGCGGGCCCAGGCGGCGATTTCCGAAGTGCAGCGCAAGATCGATGAGACCCGCGGCAAATTCCGCAGCGATGCCCTGACCCAATTGAACGAAGCCCGCACGGACCTAAGCAAGTACACCGCCACGGCCAAGGGGCTGGAGGATCGAGTGAGTCGCACCATGGTGTCCTCGCCAGTGCGGGGTATCATCAAGTCGGTATTGGTGAACACCGTAGGTGGCGTAATTCAGCCGGGCAGCGATATCGTAGAGATTGTGCCGCTGGACGATACGCTGATCGTGGAAGCGAAGATCCGCCCCCAGGACATTGCTTTCCTGCATCCAGGCCAGGAGGCCATGATCAAGTTTACGGCCTATGACTACACCATCTACGGGGGCTTGAAGGGCGAGCTGGAGCAGATCGGTGCCGATACCGTCACCGACGAAGACAAGAAGCAGACCTATTACATGATTCGGTTACGCACTGACCGTAATCACTTGGGGCCGGATGACAAACCCTTGTTGATTATCCCGGGGATGGTGGCGTCGGTGGATATCATTACGGGCCACAAAAGCATCCTGAGCTACCTGCTCAAGCCCATTCTGCGCGCACGCGCCGAGGCGTTGCACGAGCGATAGGGTTAGCCCCGTCAGGTGCATGGTGCAACGGCGCTTTACGGCGTCGTTGCACATACGTACCAAGCACTGTGCCATCTGTACTAACGTTATTCCCTAACGGTATTTAATACGCTTTTTTTATTCTTTTATATTGGCTCTCGCGTACCTGCCGGCCAACCGGCGCGCCGCATGAATAGAACGAACACGGTCGTCCCCGTGAGTTTCTCGTCAATGTGTGGAGAGTCACTATGCCTTCGGCCCTTAACGCCCCTACCGTAGCCCACGGGCCGGCGTTCGAGATCATTCCCTTCGATGGCGCAGTAGGCGCCGAAATCATCGGCCTGGACCTGACCCAGCCGCTTTCAGACACTGATTTTGCCCGCGTGCATCAAGCACACCTGGATCACCACGTGGTGGTGTTTCGCGACCAGCGCATTACCCCTGAACAGCAGATTGCCTTCAGCCGCCGCTTTGGCGAGCTGCAGATTCATGTGCTCAAGCAGTTCCTGCTGGCGGGCCATCCCGAAATTCTGATCGTCTCCAATATCGTGGAGGGCGGCACGCCTTTGGGCCTGGGAGACGCTGGCAAATTCTGGCATTCGGACCTGTCCTACAAGCCACTGCCAAGCCTGGGCTCCATGCTTCATGCCCAAGAGCTGCCCAGCGAAGGCGGTGATACCCTCTTTGCTGACATGCACAAGGCCTTGGCTGCACTACCTGCCGAACTGCGCAAAGCCATAGAAGGCCGCAGTGCCGCGCACTCCTACACCGCTCGCTACAGTGAAACCAAGTTTGAAGGCAATTGGCGCCCTACGCTCAGCGCCGAGCAATTAGCTCAAGTGCAGGAAGTGGTACACCCCGTCGTGCGTACACACCCTGAAAACGGCCGCCCGGCACTGTTCGTCAGCGAAGGGTTTACCACGCGTATTGTGGGCCTGCCTGAGGATGAAAGCCGGCAGTTGCTTGAGGAGCTCTACCGCTACAGCGTATTGCCTGAAAACATTTATCGGCACCAGTGGCAGCCCCATGACCTGGTGTTTTGGGACAACCGCTCGTTGATTCATCTGGCGGCCGGTTGCCCAAGCCATCTACGGCGAAAACTGTACCGCACCACCATTCAGGGCGACGCGCCCTACTGACGCGGCCTGCTACAGCGTCAATACCTTCCCCATGCCCCTCTGCCGCACGCGTCGATCCGTGCGGCGGCTGCTATCAGGTAACCGCCCCCATGACCCTTCCTGCGAATGGCCAGCCCTCTGCCTCTGCGCCGCTGCTGGCAGTAGACAAGGTAACCCTTGAGTACCAGACGCCCCGCCAGGTTGTGCGTGCCACGCACCAGGTAAGCTTTGAAGTAGATGCCAACGACAGGTTCATATTGCTAGGCCCTTCGGGCTGCGGCAAAAGCTCGCTGCTCAAAGCCATTGCCGGCTTCATCGAGCCGGCGGACGGCACTATCAGTTTGGCTGGCAACCCAGTGACCGGCCCAGGGCCGGATCGGCTTGTGGTATTCCAGGAATTCGATCAGTTGCCGCCCTGGAAAACGGTCAAACAGAATGTGATGTTCCCCTTGCTGGCTTCACGCGCTGCCAGCCGTGCAGAGGCGGAAGAGCGAGCATTGCATTACCTGAACAAGGTGGGGCTGGCGCGCTTTGTCGATGCCTACCCACACACGCTTTCTGGGGGGATGAAAGCCCGTGCTGCCATCGCCCGCGCCTTGGCCACACAACCTAAGGTGCTACTGATGGACGAGCCCTTCGCCGCCCTGGACGCCCTTACCCGCCGCAAGATGCAGGAAGAACTGCTGGCGCTGTGGGAAGAGGTACGTTTCACGTTGCTGTTCGTCACTCACTCCATTGAAGAAGCACTGGTAGTAGGCAACCGTATTTTGCTCTTATCGCCACACCCTGGCCGTGTTCGGGCAGAGGTTCACAGCCATCACTATGGCCTGCATAGCCTGGGAAGCGATGCCTTCCAGGCATCTGCTCGGCACATTCATACGCTGCTGTTCGATGAAGTGCCGCAATGCCCGCGCGAACAGCACACCACCTTCAATGATTTGCGTATCGCTTATTAAGGGCCGCCCATGAGACAGGAATATGAAGTTGCGCTCGCCCCACTGGTGGACGTACCACTGGAGCGCGAGCTTTCGCTGGCAAAGCGGCTGTGGCAACAGGGCTGGCTGCGCAAGGGGATTATTCTGCTGGTAATAGGCCTGGTGTGGCAGGCTGCGGCGCTCTATACCAACAACGACCTGCTGCTGCCCAGCGTGACCCAGACCGCCCGCGCACTGGTAGAGGATACGCTCAGTGGCGAGCTACCGGCCAAGGTCATGGTGTCCATGGGTGTGCTGCTCAAAGGGTATGCATTGGGTATCGTGCTGGCATTTGCCCTCACTACATTGGCGGTCACAACACAGCTGGGTCGAGATTTACTCAGTACGCTCACCTCTATGCTCAACCCCCTGCCACCCATTGCCCTGCTGCCTTTGGCGCTGCTGTGGTTCGGCCTGGGCGAGAAAAGCCTGGTGTTTGTACTGGTGCACTCCGTGCTATGGCCCTTGGCGCTCAATACGTATTCAGGCTTTATGGGGGTGTCCGAAACCCTGCGTATGGCGGGCCGCAACTACGGCTTGCGTGGTCTGCGGCTGGTGGGGCTGATCCTTATCCCGGCAGCGCTGCCATCGATTCTGTCAGGCCTCAAGATCGGCTGGGCCTTTGCCTGGCGCACGTTGATTGCGGCAGAGCTGGTATTCGGTGCCACAAACGGCAAAGGTGGCCTGGGCTGGTACATCTACCAAAACCGCAATGAGCTGTTTACCGACAAAGTGTTTGCCGGGCTTGCCGTGGTCATCGTGATCGGATTGCTGGTAGAAAACCTCGTGTTCGATACCCTAGAGCGCCTGACCATCAGGCGCTGGGGCATGCTGCGCTAAACCGCGACGGGCGGCTTATTGCCAAGGGCCGGGCTCACCTACCAGCCGGCCTTGCACGGCTGAAATACCCATCTCGCGGATAACCGCCAGTTCGCCCTCGGTTTCTACCCGCTCGGCGATCACGGGCAAGTCGATACTGTGTGCTGCCCGCTGAATGGCCTCAATGAACAGCCGCTTGTGGTTTTCCTGGTCGATGGCGCGGATGTAGCTACCGTCCACTTTCAGGTACGCCAGGCCCAGGTTCGCCAGGTTGCCAATCATGCTGAAGCGCCCACCGAAGTGCTGTAGCGCCAGGCCGAAGCCTAAGGCGTGAAGGCGCCGTGTGACATGTTCAAGCACCTGTTGCTCTGGTAATTGTTCTTCGCCGATTTCGAAGACCAGCCGAGGCCCCAGCGCAGTGTGCTGGTTCAACAGCTCGAAGATACGGCCTAGGGCTTGGGGGTCGTCCAAGGTAGCGGCAGAGAGGTTGAGGGCCAGTACCCCTGGGCGTGCTTGCAAATGTGCCAGCACCAGGCGCAGCATGATCAGGTCCAGCCGGCTGGACCAGCCAAACCGCTCAATCCACGGCAAGAACCGCCCCGCCGCGACGGCCTGGCCTTGGGCATCCAGCACGCGAGACAGCACCTTGTAATGCAAGGGCGTGGCATCGTGGGTATTGACAACCGGTTGGAAGAACAGCTGAAAGCGGGAGGTCGTTAACGCTTCGTCCAGCAATTGATACCACGCATGGTGGTCGTCACCCCCCACCTGTGCGGCTTGTTGATCCAGGCATACCCAATGGGCTTCGCCAGCGCCCTCCGCCTGAGCCAATGCCTGGTCTGCGAGTTTGAGCAGGTCCTGGGGTGCCTCACCTGCCGTATAGGGCGCTAACCCCATCCAGGCGGCGGGGTACACGTCCGAGGCACCTGTTTCATACAGGCTGTGCAGTGCAGTATCCAGCGTTTCAGCCAGCTGCTTGGCTTCTTCGAGGGTAACGCCTGGCGCCAGCACGGAAAACTCACCACCGCGGCTGCGGCAGATCAGGTTACTGGTTTCGGGGTGCCGTGCGCAGTGCCTGACCAGCATGGCCCCAACTTCCTTGAGCAAGGCATCGGCAGCAGGTGCCCCCATGCGCAGGTTAAGGCCGGCCAAATCATTGACGCGTAGTAGAAGCAGATAGCCAGCGCCGTTTTCTTCAGCGTGGCTCACGCGAGCCTGCAACTGCATGTCGAAATAACGACGGTTGGCAAGGCCTGTGAGGGTGTCTTGGTACGACTCTTCCCGCAGCCGCTCACTACGCTCGGCCTGCTCCATGAACAGTGCCTTGAGCTTCTCTACCATCTGATTCATGGCCTGCACGACACGGCGCAGTTCAGGTGTGCGAGGCAACTGCGGCAAGATCAGAAATTCTCGACGGGCAATGCCGTGGGCTTGCTCGACCATATAATCAAGCGGACGTAACTGCCGTTTTAGCAGCAGCGCACCAAGCACGCCACTGACAGCGCCACAGATCAGCAGCCAGCTCAGGCTCCCCAAGGCGCTTTCCCATAACTTGGCCAGGGCAAACATGGGGTGGCTTACCACCTCAACCCGCGCAGCCTGCTGCCAACCACGGCTGACCAAAGCATCACTGCCCGCTGCCTCCAGGCCAATGAGCCGGATAAACCACCCAGGTACTCCTGCACTGTCCGGTTCGGCACTGCGCTCGACCATTACCTTGTTATCCGCCAAGTCCACCACACGGATGCTGGCGTAGTAGCCGCTATCAAAGATCGAACTGACCATCAGTTCGACCATGGCTGGGTCATCGATATTCGGGGTCAGGGATAGCGCCAGTGCCGTGGCGGCGTCCTGTGCATGGGAACGCAACTGATTGACGTACTGGGCGCGCGAACTTTCCAGGCTAACCATGAAGCTCCCGCTGAACGCCACGATCAGAAACAGGCAGATGGCGAGCAATAATTGCTTGAACAGGGACATCATGGCTCCAGTTTATTGAGTAGGGTCAGCCGGAAAGCCTTCGGCGGCCATTTTCTTCAGTACATCCTGCCAGCGGGAAAGCCGCTTGGTATCCCCTACCCGCTTGTTCCCGCCAGCGCCGGTTAACCACAGGCCCTCGGCATTAAAGGCATACACGGGTAAGAGGTCCGTACGCTGGCTGGCCGGAAGAATGCCATCCATCAGGCTATCGAGCACCAAAGGCATGGCCTCAGGGCTTGAATAATAGGTGAGTACCATATGGGCACGGTTCTGTCGCAGCGCCTTGACGTAGGTGATGCGTAGCTTCTCCCCTGAAACGCCAAGATGGCGCAGGCTGAAATACTTCGCGATAGCATAGTCTTCACAATCACCGGCGCCTTTCCACAGAGACTGTACGGGGGTGGCCCAGTAATCGACCTCCTGCCAAAGATCGATATCTTCCCGGTACTGCATCTGATGATTGAAAAACAGGTTCACTACGTTCAGTTGTTCGGCTTCAGGAACCTGTTTCTCGGTTGCAAGCAGCCGTTGCCATGCATCGATCCGCTGCTGGCCTGCACCTAAGGGGCCATAGAGTGCCTGTGCACGGCGGCTGATCGCGGAAAAGTCCCAGTCGGCCTGTAAAACCCCAAGCAAGCCAAAGCTCACCGCCATCACCATCGCTAGGCGGCGTAGCAGTACACCTATGGAACGACCTTTCACCACTACGGCCGGCCTGACCAACACTGGAAAGAAACGGATGGTGAGGGTAGAGTCAGCAAAATACAATGGCAACGTGGTATCACTTTATCGACATTTGTCGATGGGTTGTCAAATAAGCGCGATAAGCCACTGAACGGCAATGGTAAGTGCTGAAAACGTTCCGCAAAGGACGTAAGCTCCTTTCCATTGTGATTGTAGGTCCCGGCCCACACATCAATTGGCGTGTTTGAATAGCAGGGAGCTAAATCCGGCAGGACTTCGGTCGATAGCATTTAGTAGTTTCACATTTATCAAGGTAGTCAACGTGCCTAGAAAACCCAGCCCTTTGAGTGTTGTGCTGTCTGCAGAACAGCTTCCACCTCACCTTGCTCGGTCGATCATCGAAGAGCGCTTGCGCAACGCTATCCTGGATGGAAGCTTGCCCACTGGGATGGCCGTCCGTCAGCAGGAACTGGCCACGCTGTTTGGCGTAAGCCGCATGCCCGTGCGCGAAGCCCTGCGTCAACTTGAAGCACAAGGGCTGCTCACAGTAGAACAACACAAGGGCGCTGTGGTTGCGCCATTGATTACTTGGGACGCCCCTGAAACCTACGAACTCAGGATTCTGCTGGAGTGTGAGGCCTTGCGCCAATCGGTGCCGCACCTCACCGAGGTGGAGCTGGGCGAAGCGGATCAGCTGATCGAACGCCTGGAAGCTGAAACAGACTATTCGCTGATGGGCGAACTCAACAAACAGCTTCACCTGAGGTTGTACAGCAAGGCACACAACCGTCGCCTGATGACGCTTGTGACTATAGGCCTGGAAGAGGAAGAACGGTTCTTGCGGTTCAACCTGAAGGCTATGGGCCTTGGCAAGGTATCCCAGGATGACCATCGCCAGCTGGTTGCTGCAGCACGGGCCGGCGATGTGGACTTAACCGTTCAATTGCTTACAGTTCATCTCCAGCGGGGTATCGAAGTTATTACTCGCTACCTGGAAAGCGCACAGAAAAAGTAACGTCTGCGCCAGCCTGCTGGCGCTAATCCCTTCCTTCTGACGGCACGCCCTGCGTGCTGCACCCTGCTGCGCGCCATTCAGGTAATTAACAGATACACATTGGCCTGATGGTAATGCGCGGACAAAACGCACACTCTTTATTTTGATCGGTAAAAGTCTCGTTCCGAGACGCCGGTTCGAGGAGGCTGCGCCTGCCGCCTGTAAAGCGGCTTACAAATTCCCCTATCTGAACGCCCAAGCCCTTAGCGTATTGCGCCCTCATGCGCACCTCCTGGTTTCGATCATATTTGATCGGAAGGAAGTTCTACGCCTTTAAAAACCTGAAAAAGAGGTTTTATGAAGTTGCTCGCCCCTAAAAAACATAGAATAAGAAATATACTTAAAAGTTCTTGCAAAACGCACTTCCACTGAACTAGCTTAAATAAGCCGATACGGATCCATTTTTGTATAAGCCCAGCCGCGTCTGCGCTGTCTTTATACGCCCGTACCACGGCACAACGTCCTACATTGCTTGAAAACTGCGGCCTAGAGCCACTGTTACGGTTTTGCCCATTTTTCCGGGGATGGATGGACTACATCTTTATACTTTGGAGGCTCCATATGCATGTACTTGAAAACGCCCTGCTTGTCCGCAAACAGGCGCTTGCCCAACATCCCATATTCTCGGCAATAACAACCTTGGCAGACTTGCGTGTTTTCATGCAGACCCATGTGTACGCAGTATGGGACTTCATGTCTCTGACAAAACGCCTGCAGAACGAGCTTACTTGCACAGGCCTGCCTTGGTTACCCCCTACTGATCCGGAATCTGCCCGCTTGATCAATGAAATTGTAGCGGGTGAAGAATCTGACAAACGTTTGGGTGGTGGGCACTACAGTCACTTCGAACTTTACCTTGATGCCATGCGTGAAGTAGGCGCTAGTACCCAGTCCATCGAGCACTTCATTACGCTGCAGCGTAATGGCGAAGGTTACCAACAAGCCTTGGTAAGCGCAGGTGCCGATGGCGCGGCGATGCACTTCGTGAAGCATACCTTGGAAACGGCTTGTCACGCGCCTGCCCACCAGGTGGCGGCTGCCTTCCTGCATGGTCGCGAGAGCGTGATTCCTGCCATGTTTCAGCGCTTGCTGGATGATTTGGGCGTATCACAGGCCCAGGCGCCTACTTTCCGCTATTACCTGCAGCGCCACATCGATGTGGACAGTGAAGACCATGGCCCTGCCGCCGAAAGGCTGCTGTATCGCCTTACCGGCGATGACCCAGTTCTACGTAGGGAAGTCTTTGAAGCCGCGATCTCAGCAGTCGACAGCCGACTACGCCTGTGGGATCGCCTTCAGGCCAGCTTGCAGACTTCTCGCAAGGAGGCGGTGGCATGAGCGCATTTACCTACGTGTCATTTGCCGAGCAATGGGAACAACGGGCCACTATTCGTACACGCCCTCGCCGACGGTTGGAAAACGATAACCGGCTTATATACCCGCTGAGCCGACAGCCCTTGGCAATGAGCGCCGTGCTTCAACGCGCTTGCCCAGAACAAAGGGACTTTATTCTGCTGCAGACGTTATACAAGTTCATCAACGACATCGTGATCTTTGAAACGGAAATCGTTGACAAGACGGCGCGCAATATTGCCAAGGGCCGTTTCGGTGTGGCCTTCCCTTTGCCCTGCCGCTATGACGCAATGACGGTTGTGGTGGACGAGGACTATCACGCGCTAGTTGCCATGGACTTCCTGCAGCAAACCATTGCAGCCACGGGTATCGAACCCATCGACATGCCCCAAGAGATAGAACTCAGCCGTGCCATTCCCGCAGCCGTCGCTCGCGCGCCTGAATCCCTCAAGGCAGCCATGGAGCTGATTTGCGTGGCCATTGCTGAAAATACAGTGACCAACGATGTAGCAGCCTTTGCCAAAGACGACAGTGTAAAGCCGTCCATAAAAGGGCTGATGGCTGATCACTTGGCTGATGAAGGCAGGCACTCCAGTTTCTGGGCAGCATTGACACGTTTGTATTGGGCTAATGCTTCACAGCCTGACCGTGAAGTGATTGCTGGCCTGCTGCCGGTCTTTATTGAGCAATACCTTACCAACGACATCCAGAAGGCATTCGACATCCGGCTGATCGATGCGCTGCCCGTACCGGCCTCTGTTGCAGAGGCACTCAAGCGAGAAGTGGCAGAACTGGCATTTCCCATAGGTCCCAGTCATCCGCTGGTCATGAACATTGTTCGCTTTTTCAGGCGCAGCAGTTTGCTCGACGCGCCCTGTGTCAATACCGCCTTGGCGTCCTACCTCACTTGATAGCCGGAGAACGTTATGCAACAACTTACTATCTGGGTGCTTGGGCACAGTGCACTGGCGCGTGCGCTGGCACAGGAACTTGAAGCCTATGGGCACCTGTGCGTTTTACACACAACGCCCTTCGACCTCCCGCGCGTAGCGGCTAGCCTGATCATTGATGACGGCAGCCTGGTGCTGGAAGCTACCGCAAGGCGCGATTTTGGCAATGCGACGGTACTGCTGTTAAGTGTGAACCTCGGAATAGAAGCACATGGCAGCCTGCCGTTCGCGACGTTAGTCGTAACGTGCCAGGGGCAGGAAGTAGCGCATTGCACGGCTCAGGCCGACCATCGTGGCAACGGCCAGGTGCTGCACCACATGGCATTGCAGCAATGGGTCCAAGCGTTGTGCGACTGGGTAGGCCAATACTCACGCGATGCAGCAGCGCTAGCGGCCCTTGCGCCGATTACCCCTGTTGCAGGCCTACGCCGCCATTTATTAGCCTTCGATGCCATCGCCTACCGTCACAGCCTTAACCAGACCTCAAGGCCCGATTTGCTGGCCATAGCCAATGTGCCTTTAAGCGTGCGCTTGGAGGAAAGCTTTGCTTGCCATACCGACCACATTGCACTTCGCTGGGAAGGTGAGAGCCACACCTATGGGCAACTCAGAGCGGCTGCAGAAGTTGTTCGCCAGCATATCGTCGCCCAAGCGAGTTCAGGGTCACCGCCAGTGGTGGGGCTATGCATGGGTAAAAGCCCCCAATTGTTTGCCTGCGTGCTCGGCATACTGTTGGCGGGTGCGATTTATCTACCACTCGAGCCCAGTCATCCTTTGGAGCGCCGGCGCTATATTCTTGAGAACAGCGGCGCCAGCCTGTTGCTTCATGACAGCGAAGGCGCAGTGGCGGGTGGAAACTGGCAGTCGGTAGAACCTTCGCATTTATCCCACTGCAATACTGCTTCGGAGCCAGTAGCGTTTAGCGCAGACAGGCCTTGCATGGCGCTCTACACCTCTGGCACCACGGGGCAGCCCAAAGGAGTACTGCTAAGTCAGCATAACCTCAGCCACTTCACGGCTTGGTATGCCGATTACACAGGGCTCAACCAGTGCTCAAAGGTGCTGCAGTTCTCCACCCTAAGCTTTGATTCTGCCACTATCGACCTTTTCCCTACCTGGCTGACCGGTGCATGTTTGATCGTTGCCAACGACGACGAGCGGCGTGATCCTGGGCGGCTTCTGGACTTGCTGACCAACGAGCACGTGAGCCAAGGATTCCTGCCCCCCGCCTTGCTGGCCATCTTGCCGCTAAGCCGCTTGGACGGTATCACCTGCATCGCCACCGGTGGCGATGTCTGTGAACCGTGGATCATCGAGGCGCTTGCGGGCCGGTGCCGCTTTCTCAATTTGTATGGCCCCACAGAAGCGACCGTTCTGGTGACGGCTACCCAGTTCGATGTTTCAAGCACCAATCGCTCCCTGGGCAGCCCTATCGCCAATAGCCAATGCTGGTTGCTGGATGAACAAGGGCAGCCTGTGGGCAATGGCGAGGCCGGTGAACTGTATATCGTTGGCCCAGGTGTTGGCCTGGGCTATTTGAACAACCCGGCCTTAACCTGCGAACGCTACGTATCCCTTACGCTGCCAGACGAGCACCAGGTACGTGCCTACCGCACCGGTGACCTTGCACGTTGGGGCGCGGGCGGTCTGGAGCTGGTAGGCCGTAAGGACAACCAGGTAAAGATCAGAGGCTTTCGGGTGGAACCGGAGGAGATCGAATGTTGCTTGCGTGATGCGCGGCTATGTCAACAAGTAGCCGTAATGGTAAACGATGACCGTCGGATCATTGCCTTTATTGCGGGGCCTCTAACCTCTCGTACGGATATGGCACATGAGTTGGGGCAATACGTTGCAGCTCGCCTGCCTACTTATATGCATCCCGCCATGTACGTTCAGGTCGAGCAATTGCCCTCAGGCGCGAACGGCAAGGTGGACCGGCAGGCGCTTAAATCCTATCCCCTTCCCCCAACAGCCTCTCGCGCAAATGCGCCTCGAACGGATCGACAGCGGACGCTTCAAGCGCTATGGGCGGATCTGCTGGAATTGAGTGCAGCAGAGATGCCTGTCGATGAGAGCTTCTTCAATCTGGGCGGGCACTCCATCCTGTTGTCACGCTTACTCATTGCACTCAAGGAACAATTTGACTGTGTGATTTCGATTAATCGGTTTATTGAGCGGCCGACGATCGAATGTCTTGAACAACTACTCGCTGCCGGGGAACCCGAAACAGCGCATTCGATTGATCCACAGATCGCGAATCACCTTTCGCGGCCCCTGGGGATAACTCCCTTGTTGCTGAGTGCGCTGGGGGATGTGCATAAACCTCTGGTCACCGGTGCAAACAGCTTTTTGGGTGTGCATATCGTAGCCTCTCTGCTGGACTGGGGTGCAACGGAAGTAACGTGCCTGGTCAGGCCTGGAGTGAATGAAACGGCAGAAGACAGGTTCTCAGCAGCACTTGTGGATAACTGTTTGGCTGTGGACAGGTCGCGTGTGCGAGTTGTTTCAGGCGATATTGCTCAACGCCGGTTTGGTTTATCTGAATCAGATTATCAACAGCTTGAAAATAACTGCGGTGCAGTTATCCACAACGCAGCTAATGTGAATCACGTACTGGATTACGCTGCGCTTGCAGGCGACAACGTTGAGCCGCTGTTCCATTTGTTGAGCTTTTGCGAGAGCAAACGTAAAAAGATCCTGAGCTTCGTTTCCACGCTGTCTGCATGCAGCGCTATAGATCCTTCAGGCACCGTCTTGGAAACCTGGCCTGCCCCTACTCCCCCCTTGTATATCCGTAATGGCTACAACCTGTCCAAATGGGCGGGTGAGCGAATACTAGAGCGTGCACATCAGGCCGGCTGTTTCATTAATATCTTCCGCCCGGGCAATATCAGCTTCAACAGTACAACTGGGGTATCTCAGCCTTACAAGAATCGTTTGATGCTGATGCTTAAGGGGTCCCTGCAGCTCGCTGCCGTCCCTGCATTGGAGTTGGATTTCGATCTGATGCCAGTGGACTTCCTTGCGAAGCTGATCGCCTTCCAATCCAGCCGGCACGACGCTTCTGCCGCGGTGTTCAACCTGCATAACCCTATGCCATTGCGCTGGATGGACTATGTGCGTGCTTTTGCCTCAGCAGGCCACACGTTTGACGTGGTGCCCGTTGAAGCTTGGCAGCGTCGCCTGGCTGAGGTCGACAGCGCCAATGCGCTATTTGGCGTACTGGGGTTCTATCTGAGCGGCTTCGAAGAAGACATTGGCGACATCTCCAATATCGATTACCACAACGCTGCTGGTGTGGTTCAGCGCATGGCAGCCACTTATCCCGTTAAAGACGCAGCACTGCTCGCACGCGGCTGTGATTACCTTCAATCCATTGGCTTTATCCAGAGGAGCACGACCATGGCTCAACTCAAACCCGATACCCGCATTCACAACCCTACTGGCGTACGTGTTCAGGCTACTGTGGAAATCGATTCACCGGCTTCTGAGGCTTGGGCGGTGGTGGGCGATTTTGGTGGCTTCCAACGGTTTATAACAGCATTGGAGGGGACTCAGCTGATCGGGCAAGGCGTGGGGGAGGTACGCTGGAAAACCTTCAAGGATGGCCACTTTGCTGTGGAACAGCTTAACAGCCATGACTCACTTGAGATGCGTATGACCTGGACGCTGATTCATACATCGCTTCCCGTAGCCAACCTATGGGCGGCCATGGAGGTGAATGTGCTTGGAGAGGAAAGGTCGAGGGCCACTTGGACAATTCAAGCGGAGCCCTTGCCTGATGCCGAGTTGAACGGTGATGCATTCAGCGCGTTCCTGCAGGGCTTCGCTGATGGGGCTATGCAGGAGGCCAGCCGTGTGGTGAATGCTGCAACGGTGTAATTGGACTTAAAAGACAAAAGCCCTGGTCGCGTGAGCGGCCAGGGCTTTTATGTTTGAATCTTGACGATGACCTACTCTCACATGGGGAAACCCCACACTACCATCGGCGATGCATCGTTTCACTACTGAGTTCGGGATGGGATCAGGTGGTTCCAATGCTCTATGGTCGTCAAGAAATTCGGGGTGCCGTTTCGCCTTACAGGCGCCTTGGCAGAATTCTTGATACTTCTACTTAAAAGCAAAACCCCTAATCGCAGGGCGACCAGGGGTTTTGGGTTTGAATCTTGACGATGACCTACTCTCACATGGGGAAACCCCACACTACCATCGGCGATGCATCGTTTCACTGCTGAGTTCGGGATGGGATCAGGTGGTTCCAATGCTCTATGGTCGTCAAGAAATTCGGGTTGCGGCCTCGTGTTCACGCGGCTGCAGATCTGGGTATGTGATGTGTGAGTGTGCGTCTTTTCGGATGCGTCTTCACCACCGCGCTCTGTGCAGGCACAGATTGCTTGGGTGTTATATGGTCAAGCCTCACGGGCAATTAGTATGGGTTAGCTCAACGCCTCACAGCGCTTACACACCCCACCTATCAACGTCGTAGTCTTCGACGGCCCTTCAGGGAGCTCAAGGCTCCAGTGAGATCTCATCTTGAGGCAAGTTTCCCGCTTAGATGCTTTCAGCGGTTATCTCTTCCGAACATAGCTACCCGGCAATGCCACTGGCGTGACAACCGGAACACCAGAGGTTCGTCCACTCCGGTCCTCTCGTACTAGGAGCAGCCCCTCTCAAATCTCAAACGTCCACGGCAGATAGGGACCGAACTGTCTCACGACGTTCTAAACCCAGCTCGCGTACCACTTTAAATGGCGAACAGCCATACCCTTGGGACCGGCTTCAGCCCCAGGATGTGATGAGCCGACATCGAGGTGCCAAACACCGCCGTCGATATGAACTCTTGGGCGGTATCAGCCTGTTATCCCCGGAGTACCTTTTATCCGTTGAGCGATGGCCCTTCCATACAGAACCACCGGATCACTAAGACCTACTTTCGTACCTGCTCGACGTGTCTGTCTCGCAGTCAAGCGCGCTTTTGCCTTTATACTCTACGACCGATTTCCGACCGGTCTGAGCGCACCTTCGTACTCCTCCGTTACTCTTTGGGAGGAGACCGCCCCAGTCAAACTACCCACCATACACTGTCCTCGATCCGGATAACGGACCTGAGTTAGAACCTCAAGGTTGCCAGGGTGGTATTTCAAGGTTGGCTCCACGCAGACTGGCGTCCACGCTTCAAAGCCTCCCACCTATCCTACACAAGCAAGCTCAAAGTCCAGTGCAAAGCTATAGTAAAGGTTCACGGGGTCTTTCCGTCTAGCCGCGGATACACTGCATCTTCACAGCGATTTCAATTTCACTGAGTCTCGGGTGGAGACAGCGCCGCCATCGTTACGCCATTCGTGCAGGTCGGAACTTACCCGACAAGGAATTTCGCTACCTTAGGACCGTTATAGTTACGGCCGCCGTTTACCGGGGCTTCGATCAAGAGCTTCGCTTGCGCTAACCCCATCAATTAACCTTCCGGCACCGGGCAGGCGTCACACCCTATACGTCCACTTTCGTGTTTGCAGAGTGCTGTGTTTTTAATAAACAGTCGCAGCGGCCTGGTATCTTCGACCGGCAAAAGCTTACGGGGTAAACCCTTCACCTTCGCCGGCGCACCTTCTCCCGAAGTTACGGTGCCATTTTGCCTAGTTCCTTCACCCGAGTTCTCTCAAGCGCCTTGGTATTCTCTACCCAACCACCTGTGTCGGTTTGGGGTACGGTTCCTGGTTACCTGAAGCTTAGAAGCTTTTCCTGGAAGCATGGCATCGACCACTTCATGTCCTAAGGACACTCGTCATCAGCTCTCGGCCTTAAGATCCCGGATTTACCTAAGATCTCAGCCTACCACCTTAAACTTGGACAACCAACGCCAAGCTGGCCTAGCCTTCTCCGTCCCTCCATCGCAGTAACCAGAAGTACAGGAATATTAACCTGTTTTCCATCGACTACGCTTTTCAGCCTCGCCTTAGGGACCGACTAACCCTGCGTCGATTAACGTTGCGCAGGAAACCTTGGTTTTTCGGCGTGCGAGTTTTTCACTCGCATTGTCGTTACTCATGTCAGCATTCGCACTTCTGATACCTCCAGCCAGCTTCTCAACTGACCTTCACAGGCTTACAGAACGCTCCTCTACCGCGTCACTTGCGTGACACCCGTAGCTTCGGTGTATGGTTTGAGCCCCGTTACATCTTCCGCGCAGGCCGACTCGACTAGTGAGCTATTACGCTTTCTTTAAAGGGTGGCTGCTTCTAAGCCAACCTCCTAGCTGTCTAAGCCTTCCCACATCGTTTCCCACTTAACCATAACTTTGGGACCTTAGCTGACGGTCTGGGTTGTTTCCCTTTTCACGACGGACGTTAGCACCCGCCGTGTGTCTCCCATGCTCGGCACTTGTAGGTATTCGGAGTTTGCATCGGTTTGGTAAGTCGGGATGACCCCCTAGCCGAAACAGTGCTCTACCCCCTACAGTGATACATGAGGCGCTACCTAAATAGCTTTCGAGGAGAACCAGCTATCTCCGAGCTTGATTAGCCTTTCACTCCGATCCACAGGTCATCCGCTAACTTTTCAACGGTAGTCGGTTCGGTCCTCCAGTCAGTGTTACCTAACCTTCAACCTGCCCATGGATAGATCGCCCGGTTTCGGGTCTATACCCAGCGACTAAACGCCCTATTAAGACTCGCTTTCGCTACGCCTCCCCTATTCGGTTAAGCTCGCCACTGAATATAAGTCGCTGACCCATTATACAAAAGGTACGCAGTCACAGAACAAGTCTGCTCCCACTGCTTGTACGCATACGGTTTCAGGTTCTATTTCACTCCCCTCTCCGGGGTTCTTTTCGCCTTTCCCTCACGGTACTGGTTCACTATCGGTCAGTCAGTAGTATTTAGCCTTGGAGGATGGTCCCCCCATGTTCAGACAAAGTTTCTCGTGCTCCGTCCTACTCGATTTCATTGACAAGAGATTTTCGCGTACAGGGCTATCACCCACTATGGCCGCACTTTCCAGAGCGTTCCGCTAATCTCAAACCAACTTAAGGGCTGGTCCCCGTTCGCTCGCCACTACTAAGGGAATCTCGGTTGATTTCTTTTCCTCAGGGTACTTAGATGTTTCAGTTCCCCTGGTTCGCCTCTTGCACCTATGGATTCAGTACAAGATACCCAGCTTATGCTGAGTGGGTTCCCCCATTCAGAGATCTCCGGATCAAAGTCTGTTTGCCGACTCCCCGAAGCTTATCGCAGGCTACCACGTCTTTCATCGCCTCTGACTGCCAAGGCATCCACCGTATGCGCTTATTCACTTGACCATATAACCCCAAGCAATCTCGGGATTACGGTTGTGAAGACAACATTCGCCGAAAATTCGCACTTCTGTTCTAGGAACAGCTCACAAATTTTACCTTAGCCTGAATGAACACCAGTGAAAGTGCTATTCAGTCTAACTTTCTATCACATACCCAAATTTTTAAAGAACGATTCTGGAAAAGACCAGAAATCAACATTCAACCTCGCCTTGAGGGAATGCTCATTTCTAAGCTTTTGACCGATGATGTAGGTGGTGGAGCCAAGCGGGATCGAACCGCTGACCTCCTGCGTGCAAGGCAGGCGCTCTCCCAGCTGAGCTATGGCCCCAAACAACTGGTGGGTCTGGGCAGATTCGAACTGCCGACCTCACCCTTATCAGGGGTGCGCTCTAACCAACTGAGCTACAGACCCAAATACTGGGTCGCTGCATGCCGACCTCACCCTGCTCTTTACCACAAAGCATGGGGTGC
Organism: Pseudomonas sp. AB39(2026); assembly: GCF_059831485.1. Lineage (NCBI taxonomy): Bacteria > Pseudomonadati > Pseudomonadota > Gammaproteobacteria > Pseudomonadales > Pseudomonadaceae > Pseudomonas > Pseudomonas sp. AB39(2026). The sequence continues at coordinate 3,329,477 of NZ_CP195212.1, read as the reverse complement.
GCTCTAACCAACTGAGCTACAGACCGACGTGAGGCGTTTCACCTAATCGTCTTTACAAGGAATCAAGCAATTCGTGTGGGTGCTTATGGGTGGCTGTGTCGTCGATTAAGGAGGTGATCCAGCCGCAGGTTCCCCTACGGCTACCTTGTTACGACTTCACCCCAGTCATGAATCACACCGTGGTAACCGTCCTCCCGAAGGTTAGACTAGCTACTTCTGGTGCAACCCACTCCCATGGTGTGACGGGCGGTGTGTACAAGGCCCGGGAACGTATTCACCGCGACGTTCTGATTCGCGATTACTAGCGATTCCGACTTCACGCAGTCGAGTTGCAGACTGCGATCCGGACTACGATCGGTTTTGTGAGATTAGCTCCACCTCGCGGCTTGGCAACCCTCTGTACCGACCATTGTAGCACGTGTGTAGCCCAGGCCGTAAGGGCCATGATGACTTGACGTCATCCCCACCTTCCTCCGGTTTGTCACCGGCAGTCTCCTTAGAGTGCCCACCATAACGTGCTGGTAACTAAGGACAAGGGTTGCGCTCGTTACGGGACTTAACCCAACATCTCACGACACGAGCTGACGACAGCCATGCAGCACCTGTCTCAATGTTCCCGAAGGCACCAATCCATCTCTGGAAAGTTCATTGGATGTCAAGGCCTGGTAAGGTTCTTCGCGTTGCTTCGAATTAAACCACATGCTCCACCGCTTGTGCGGGCCCCCGTCAATTCATTTGAGTTTTAACCTTGCGGCCGTACTCCCCAGGCGGTCAACTTAATGCGTTAGCTGCGCCACTAAGATCTCAAGGATCCCAACGGCTAGTTGACATCGTTTACGGCGTGGACTACCAGGGTATCTAATCCTGTTTGCTCCCCACGCTTTCGCACCTCAGCGTCAGTATTGGTCCAGGTGGTCGCCTTCGCCACTGATGTTCCTTCCTATATCTACGCATTTCACCGCTACACAGGAAATTCCACCACCCTCTACCATACTCTAGCTTGCCAGTTTCGGATGCAGTTCCCAGGTTGAGCCCGGGGATTTCACATTCGACTTGACAAACCGCCTACGCGCGCTTTACGCCCAGTAATTCCGATTAACGCTTGCACCCTCTGTATTACCGCGGCTGCTGGCACAGAGTTAGCCGGTGCTTATTCTGTCGGTAACGTCAAGACAACCAGGTATTCGCTAGCTGCCCTTCCTCCCAACTTAAAGTGCTTTACAATCCGAAGACCTTCTTCACACACGCGGCATGGCTGGATCAGGCTTTCGCCCATTGTCCAATATTCCCCACTGCTGCCTCCCGTAGGAGTCTGGACCGTGTCTCAGTTCCAGTGTGACTGATCATCCTCTCAGACCAGTTACGGATCGTCGCCTTGGTAGGCCTTTACCCTACCAACTAGCTAATCCGACCTAGGCTCATCTGATAGCGTGAGGCCCGAGGGTCCCCCACTTTCTCCCGTAGGACGTATGCGGTATTAGCAACCGTTTCCGGTTGTTATCCCCCACTATCAGGCAGATTCCTAGGCATTACTCACCCGTCCGCCGCTCGCCACCAGGAGCAAGCTCCCGTGCTGCCGCTCGACTTGCATGTGTTAGGCCTGCCGCCAGCGTTCAATCTGAGCCATGATCAAACTCTTCAGTTCAATACTGCTTGGGTTTTGAGAAAACCCTAAACTTGGCTCAGCAATCGCAAGACTTCCCGAAGGAAGCCACTCATTCGAATTTCTTCGCTGAGTTACTTGTGATGCTGATAATCATTGTGACAATCAGTCCAACTCACAAGCACCCACACGAATTGCTTGATTCATTTGTTAAAGAGCGGTGGCTGAAGTGTTTCGCTTCAACCGAGGCGCGCATTCTACGCTGCCTGTACATCTTGTCAAGCGTTTATTTTGCGAAGTTTTCAGAATTTCTCGTTCAACTTCAAACACTTGACCGCTTCACCAACCTCTCGAAGCGGGAGGCGAATTCTACAGCGTTACAACTTGCTGTCAACTCCCTTTTTCACCGCATCCGATCCGGAGACCGAAGCGCTTCCAGCACATCTGAAACTGTAAACCCTTGATTCTCAAGAAGTTTGCTGTTCCGTTGTCGCTGGAAGTGGGGCGCATTATAAGGGGATTTGAAAGGGCGTCAACAGGTATTTTCAAATTAGTTCAAATTATCCCTTCGTGCCTTAATAGTTCAATGGCCTCGGGCTCAAGCCCTAGCTGCTCTCTAAGTACGGCATCAGTGTGCTCACCGAGCAAAGGCGGGGCTGACCGGTACTTCACAGGTGTACGCGACAACCTTAATGGGCTCGCTACCTGCTTCAATACACCTGCCAAGGGGTGATTCAGTACCACCTCAAGCTCACGGGCTTTTACTTGAGGGTCTGCAAACACGTCCTCCAGGTTATTGATAGGGCCACAAGGCACGCCGGCTGCCTCCAAGAGCGCAACCCATTGTGCAGTCGTCTTGAACACGGTTGCCTGGCGAATCAAAGGCACCAACGTCATCCGGTTGGCCACACGCGCTGCATTGGTAGCAAAGCGGGGGTCATCTGCCCAATGTTCAAAACCCGCCACCTTGGAAAATTTGCGAAATTGCTGATCATTCCCTACGGTCAGGATGAAATCGCCATCGGCAGTAGGGAAGTCTTGGTAAGGCACTATATTAGGGTGTGCGTTGCCAAGCCGCTTTGGCGCTACCCCGGTAGTCAGGTAATTCATGGCTTGGTTGGCCAGGCACGCGACCTGTACATCCAGCAAGGCCATATCAATATGTTGCCCCTGGCCGCTGGACTCGCGCTCAGCCAGTGCCGCCAGTATCGCTACAGTCGAATACAACCCGGTGAGAATATCGGTCAACGCTACGCCAACTTTTACCGGCCCCTCGCCTTCTTCGCCCTGTGGGCGCCCCGTCAGGCTCATCAAGCCACCCAGCCCTTGCACCATGAAGTCGTAGCCTGCTCGCTTGGCATACGGGCCTGTTTGCCCAAAGCCTGTAATGGAGCAATAGATCAGCCTTGGGTTGATGGCGCTCAGCGAGGCATAGTCCAACCCATAGGCGGCCAGGCCCCCTACCTTGAAGTTCTCGATCACTACGTCGGCCTTGGCAGCCAAGGCCCTTATCAACTGCTGGCCTTGCGGGCGCGTGAAATCGATGGTTACCGAAGCCTTGTTGCGATTGGCTGACAAGTAATACGCCGCCTCGCCCGTGCTTTCGCCATTGCCATCCTTTAGGTAAGGCGGCCCCCATGCGCGGGTGTCATCGCCACAGCCAGGGCGCTCTACTTTCGTCACCTCTGCGCCTAGGTCACCCAGTATCTGTCCAGCCCAGGGGCCGGCCAGTACGCGAGAAAGGTCGAGTACCTTTACAGACGATAACGCCCCCATCTGAGCCGCTCCTTAATAGAAGGCCTGGATACCCGTTTGTGCGCGCCCAAGAATGAGCGCGTGAACGTCGTGCGTGCCTTCGTAGGTATTCACCACTTCCAGGTTTACCAGGTGGCGGGCCACCCCAAATTCGTCGGAGATGCCATTGCCGCCCAGCATGTCCCGCGCCAGGCGAGCAATGTCCAGCGCCTTGCCGCAGGAGTTGCGTTTCATGATAGAGGTGATTTCCACCGCAGCTGTACCGTCGTCCTTCATACGGCCCAGTCGCAGGCAGCCCTGCAGCGCCAAGGTGATCTCGGTCTGCATGTCTGCAAGCTTCTTCTGTACAAGCTGGGTCGCGGCCAGGGGCCGGCCAAACTGCTGACGGTCAAGCGTGTATTGCCGAGCGGTGTGCCAGCAGTACTCGGCAGCCCCTAAGGCCCCCCAAGCAATGCCGTAGCGCGCAGAGTTAAGGCAAGTAAAAGGCCCCTTCAGGCCTCGTACGTCTGGAAACGCGTTTTCCTCAGGAACAAACACGTTGTCCATTACGATTTCGCCGGTGATGGAAGCGCGCAGCCCCACCTTGCCATGAATCGCTGGCGCGCTAAGCCCTTCCCAGCCCTTCTCCAAGATGAAGCCACGAATGTCGCCAGCGTCATCCTTGGCCCACACTACGAACACATCAGCGATAGGGCTATTGGTAATCCACATCTTATTGCCGCTCAGGCGATAGCCGCCTTCGGCTTTCCTGGCGCGAGCAAGCATGGCCCCTGGATCTGACCCGTGGTTGGGCTCGGTGAGGCCGAAACAGCCAATCCATTGGCCGCTAGCCAACTTAGGCAGGTACTTTTCTTTCTGCGCTTGAGTGCCGAACTCATTGATAGGCACCATCACCAGTGAGGACTGCACACTCATCATGGAGCGGTAGCCGGAATCGATGCGCTCTACTTCACGCGCGATCAAGCCATAGCACACATAATTAAGGCCGCTGCCGCCGTACTGCTCGGGAATAGTGGCGCCCAATAGCCCCATATCCCCCATCTCGCGGAAAATCAACGGGTCTGTGCGCTCATGGCGAAAGGCCTCAAGCACCCTCGGCGCCAGGCTAGCATTGGCGAACTGAGCTGCGCTGTCGCGCACCATGCGCTCTTCTTCTGTCAGTTGCTGGTCCAGCAGCAACGGGTCGATCCAGTTAAAGCTTGCACGGGTCGCCATGGCTTTTGCTCCTTCAGATAGTCACATGCCCTAAGCCTAGAAGCTCTATAGGCGCACCTCAAACGAGCTTTAAACAAGAGGTTGTGTTGATTTCTCACTCCGAACGTTGCACAAAGGCCGGTATGCAAGCCAAGGTTATGAGCTATGCGCAGAAAGATCCCCAGTACCGCCGCCCTTATCAGCTTTGAAGCTGCCGCCAGGCATGAAAGCTTTACCAAGGCAGCGGTAGAATTGTCACTGACCCAAGGTGCTGTGTGTCGGCAGATCGCTGCCCTTGAAGCTTTTCTTAATGTGGAATTGTTCAGGCGCTCGCGCCGAGGGGTAAAGCTTACTGAGGCGGGTTTGTCCTATGCCCGCCAAGTGGCTATTCAGCTGGATGCTGTGGAACGCGACACGCTATCCGTGATGGGCCAGCAAGGCGCAGTGGCGCTTGAACTGGCAGTGGTACCCACCTTCGGGACTCGCTGGCTGCTGCCACGACTCAAGGCGTTTCAGCATTTGCACCCTCAAATTACGGTGAACCTTACCAACCGCACTCGGCCATTTCTGTTCGCCGACACGCCTTTCGATGCGGCTATTTATTGTGGCGATGGAGAATGGCCAGGCGCCCATGCCTACCGGTTGATGAGCGAGCAGGTTGTGCCCGTATGCAGCCCCGCCTTGCTGCCGGGCAATGCGCCCGTGGACGCTACCTGCCTGGCCACGCTTCCTTTGTTACAGCAAACCACGCGCCCTTATGCCTGGCGCCACTGGTTCAATGCTGCTGGCCTGCAGGTCGCTCGAGACCTTACTGGCCCCCGCTACGAGCTGTTCTCAATGCTTGCCCAGGCTGCCATTCATCAGATGGGGGTGGCGCTGATCCCACCGTTTCTTATCGAGCAGGAGTTGAGCCGGGGCGAACTGGTCATTGCAGTGCCTCAAGCCTTTTCAGACAACCGCGCTTACCACCTGATGATCCCTGAACGGAAAGTGGAATCGGCCTCACTGAAAGCGTTCAGGGATTGGCTATGGCAAACGGCAAGAAACTACGCCACGTGTGCTACTGAAAACCTGGCTCAAACATAAATTCGTTACGTATGGCGCAATAGTGTTTTACAGCCAGATGAGCGCTCTTAGGCCGCTTTTAAGACCATTGTCGTAGGCGGGAACAGGGATAGGTTGAATAGACTTCTCGCCTGATTATTTCCTGCGAGACCTTAGCATGTATTCCGACCGCATCCGCCTCACTGACCTCCACAACAAGGTCATGCCTGCCTCGCAAGCCGCTGCGTTAATCGAAAACGGCATGACGGTGGGTATGAGCGGCTTTACGCGCGCGGGTGAGGCCAAGGCAGTACCGCAGGCCCTTGCCGATCGCGCACGGGAACAGCCGTTGCAGATAACACTGATGACAGGCGCTAGCCTGGGTAATGACCTGGACAAACAGTTGACCGAAGCCGGCGTGCTAGCGCGACGCATGCCGTTTCAGGTGGACAGTACGCTGCGCAAGGCCATCAATGAGGGGCGCGTCATGTTCATCGATCAGCACTTGTCTGAGACCGTGGAGCAACTGCGCAATCTCCAGATCAAACCGGTAGACATTGCTGTGATCGAAGCCGTGGCTATCACCGAGCAAGGCCATATCGTGCCCACCACCTCTGTTGGCAACTCCGCCAGCTTTGCCATCTTGGCCAGCAAGGTGATAGTTGAAATCAACCTGGCACAGCCCATGTCGCTGGAGGGGCTGCACGATATCTACATTCCTACCTACCGCCCCACACGCACACCTATTCCTGTCGTCGCCTGCGACAGCCGTATTGGCCAAACAGCCATACCCATTGACCCGGCAAAAATCGTAGGCATCGTGATCAGCAATCAGCCTGACTCCAATTCAACGGTGTTGCCACCTGACACCGACACTAAGGCCATTGCTGACCACCTGGTTGCCTTTTTCAATCAGGAAGTAGCCTTGGGGCGCCTTACCCCTAAGCTGATGCCGCTTCAGGCGGGAATCGGCACCATTGCCAACGCGGTGATGCATGGCCTGATCGACTCGCCTTTCCACGACCTCACCATGTATTCCGAAGTGCTTCAGGACTCCACGTTCGACTTGTTCGACGCTGGGAAGCTGAGCTTTGCCTCCGGCAGCTCGATCACGCTGTCAGCCCGTAGGCATGCACAAGTCTTTGGAGACCTGGACCGGTACAAATCCCGGCTGGTACTACGGCCTCAGGAGATCTCCAATCACCCGGAGGTCATTCGTCGCCTTGGCATCATAGGGATCAACACAGCGCTGGAGTTCGACCTGTATGGCAACGTCAACTCTACCCATGTCGCAGGCACACGGATGATGAACGGCATTGGCGGCTCTGGCGATTTTGCCCGCAATGCTCACTTGGCCATCTTCGTGACCAAGTCCGTTGCAAAAGGCGGTGCCATTTCCAGCGTAGTACCCATGGTCAGCCATGTGGACCACACCGAGCACGATGTGGACGTGCTGGTTACCGAGCAGGGCCTGGCGGACCTCCGAGGCCTCGCTCCAAGAGAGCGCGCGCAGGTTGTTATCGATAACTGCGTTCACCCTGACTATCGGCCTGCGCTGCAGGCGTATTTCGATGCAGCTTGCGCCAAAGGTGGCCACACCCCTCATATTCTGCGGGATGCATTAGCTTGGCATATCAACGCTGAAGAAACCGGGCACATGCTGGCTCGCTGACAGAGCGGTTGTATACCTATGCAGTTTGAAACGCTTTGGGTACGCAACAGTAGTTTTTTATAAAACTGTTCTGCTGTACCTGTCCTGACCGCCCAAAATACTGACGCCCAGCCAGTCAAACTCACAGAAATGCATCATTAAGGTGCGGACCGGTACAGTCTGCACCATGATGAGCAGCACAGTGCCGCTAAACAGATAACTGAATGCCTCTCTTAAAAGAGAACTGTATGTATGAATAGGGGACGCTAAGGCGCATCATTTGCCCATATTCAAATCACTCTCTAGCCCGCCACAAGCGGAAGGACAACATCATGGAACGTACCCTCAGTTCCGACCTGCATTTCGATAACACCGCTAGCCGCACCCAAGCTTCCCTGCCGCTGCGCATCCTGGCCAACCTGAGCTTGTGGCAGCGCCGCCTTGCCAGCCGTCATCAGCTGGCTCGCCTGGACAGCCGCTTGCTGGCCGACGCTGGCATTAGCGAATCTCAGCGTTATGAAGAGCTGAGCAAGCCTTTCTGGCGCTAAGTGCCAACCTAAGGCTGCAACAAAGCCCGCTCCGGTCAGCCGCAGCGGGCTTTTTCATGGCTGGCATTCGGTAAATACAGTTTTCATTGAAATAAGGTTTTTGATAACTGTACTTACCAGCACTTCATTGCACTGGAACCTTTTCCTCCGCCAAGCTCTAATAAACGGCTTGCGGGCTGGCGCTTTGCCGGCCGGAACAGGAGAAGAGCATGCGTACAGGTAAACAGTGTCTAAGCATCGTTGGGGCAATGGCGCTTGCGCTCGCCAGCAGCGTGCAGGCTTCCAGCTTTGTGGTCACCACTGATGCTGTTGTACGTGCAGTGGATGCCAGTACTAATGCAACGTCAGACGTGTCCTCCTCACTGCGGGACAACAAGATCGTTCGTCAGGCCCAAGACGATGCTGCAAGTTTCATTGCCAGCAATGGCGAGATTCGTGGCGCACGGCTTGAAAGCGCACTGGCCTGGCTTCGCGTACAACTTCCCCAGTCGCAGGCCAGTGATGCACAGTTGGCCCAGGCCATTTTGGCAGGCTAACCAAGAGGGGCAGAGGCTAAGGTACAAGGGGAGCGTGCTGGCCTCGAATGCGTACATACGCTAGCCTAGCGGCATTGCCCGAGGCTATCCCTTACACATGCGCTATTTGTTGCTACTTGCCCCCTGCCTGCTCTGGGCCCCTGGTGCTTACGCGTTCGACGCCACCACCCAGGGCTTGGTCGTCAGTGGCTACGTCACCAGCAAAGTCACTACCGCGCCTTTTGATCGGAAACTGCTCATTCATGCGCGCGACGATGCGGCGGTGTTCGTGGCCAGTGAAGGCCTTGATCGAGGTGTAAGGCTTGAAGCTGCGCTTGATGCCTTGCGGCATCACATCCCACACCTGACAGCCAGTGACCTTGAACTGGCACAGTCGATCCTCGTCCAATAGTCACTTTTCGATCCTGCATTACCGGAGACATCCATGCGTAACCTGTTGATCGCCGCTACCTTGGGCTTTCTTGCCTTGGCAGATGTAGCGCAAGCTCAAACCCTGGTTCAAACCAGTAATATCATTGTCCGCGCCTTCGGCCGTTCGATCGACTTCACGTCCGACACCACCACCTCTGTGCGTGATGCCAAAGTAGTCCTGCAGGCCAAGGAAGATGCCGCAAGCTATGTTGCCAGCAAAGGTGACATCCGCGGCGCCCAGCTCGAATCAGCCTTCGCTACATTGCGTGCTCACCTGCCACAAGCCCAAGGTGCCAGCGACCAGGCCCTGGCTGAAGCTATTCTGGCCCTGTGAAAACCCTTGCCGCCTGGCTGCTGGCCGGCGGCCTGTTCCTGTCCAGCGTTGCCGCCAACGCTGGGCTCCGGCTGGTCATTGACCAGCCAGGCCTGACCCCTGCCGAGCGAAGTGCCACCCAAACGCTGCTCAACGAAGCCACAGCTGCGCTGCCCCCAGTGTTTATCGCCGAACTGGATCGAGAGGTTCGCGTCAGCTGGACCACTCGCATGCCAGATGCCGCCTACGGCCAAGCGTCGCTGGTCTCCACCCTTGAGCTTAACCAGCGCTTGTTACCTGGCCTGGTCGATGGCAGCGCAGCTACAGCGAAAACAGGGCGACCTCACGGCACTGTACGCGAGGAGTTACTGGCCACGGTGCTGCACGAACTGACTCACCTCTATGACCGGGCACGTCTATGGCCTGCGCCTGAGCGCACCTTACTGAACCGTTGCCGCCAGCAACAGGCCACATTGGGTAAGGTCGGGCTGGCCCAGGCCTGCCAGGGGCAAGCTGAACGCCGGTTTACATTGAGCGACGATCCCCAATTGCTCGACCTGGCCGGATGGCCCCAGGCCGTGGGGCGAAGAGGTGAGCGCGAACAAGACAATCGCCAGGTCGCCCGCAGCCCAGACCTGTACGAAACCAGCAACCCGAAGGAATTCATCGCGGTCAACATGGAGTATTTCCTGTTGGACCCCGCTTATGCCTGCCGCCGCCCCGAACTGTACGGCTACCTGCGCAATCACTTTGGCTGGGCGCCCCCTAACCGAGCTACCTGTCCAACCGTATTGCCCTTTCTTAATGCAGGCAGTGACTTTGGCCGCCAGCCGCTGGGCATGATCGATCCGGAGCGGGTATATGAGGTGGATTACCTGCTGGCAGAAGCCAACCAAAACTGGGTAAGCCGCTGGGGCCACAGCATGCTGCGGCTGGTGATTTGCGCCCCAGGCCGCCCGCGTGGGCCGGACTGCCGTCTAGACCTGGAATACAGTTTGGTGCTGTCGTTCCGTGCTTTCGTCAACGACGTCCAACTCTCCACCTGGGGTGGGTTGAACGGCGCATACCCCTCGCGGCTATTCGTGCTCCCTCTGTCCCAGGTGATCGACGAATACACCAAAACCGAACTGCGCAGCCTGGCCTCCGTCCCCTTGAAGCTGGAGCGGGACGAAATCAACTCGCTGGTTCGGCATGCAGCAGAAATGCACTGGAGCTATGACGGCAATTACTACTTCCTGTCCAACAATTGCGCGGTGGAAACGCTCAAACTGCTACGCGCAGGCACCCGAGATCCGCGCTTGCAGAACATGGACAGCATTGTGCCGAATGGCCTGTTGAGCGTACTGGAATCTCGGGGGCTGGCCGACGGCAGCGTGCTGAACGACAAACGCCAGGCACTGCGGCGTGGCTACCTGTTCGACTCCTTCCGGGATCGCTATCAGGCCATGTTCACAGTGCTCAAGCAGCACCTGCCCATTCCTCAAGCCACCGTCGAGGCCTGGCTGGAACAGCCGGCCACTGAACGGCGTATGTGGTTTGCAAAGGCCGATCTACGTACCAGCGCAGCCTTGTTGCTGCTCGAACAAGCGGGTTACCGACGGCAGCTGCTGCTGGCCCAGGAAGAAGTAAAGCAGCGCTACCTCAGTGGCCGCGAGGTTAATGACAACAGCGTCGGCAATGCCAATGAAACGCTTCAGGCGATTCTGGCTAACAGCGGGTTCCTCAGCCGCCCGGCCGAGCTGTTGGGCAGTGACGGGTATGGTTTGCCACAGGCAAACGAGGTACAGCGCCTTGAACAGGTGTCTGGCGAACGCCAACAGCAGTTGCAGAAGCTGAGCCTGGACCTGGACAAAGAAGTACGCGCACTGCTTACGCCTGAGCGTGCCGCCGACATTGCAGCCAGTGAAGCCAACCTCAAGCAGATCGGCCAGCACCTGCGCGACCTGCACAAAGCCAGCGGCGGGTTTGTTTTGCCCTGAAAGGGAGTTGAAAGCGTCAGCTCTTAGGATCTGCCTTAACCGGCCGCCGTGCCCGGGCTCAATAAGACAGACAACAAGAGATCCACTATGCTGACCTTCCTTGGCTTCGCCATGGTCGTGACGTTCATGTTCCTGATCATGACGAAGCGACTGTCCGCCCTCATTGCTCTAATCATCGTCCCTATCCTGTTCGCGCTCTTTGGTGGCTTCGCCAGCAAGATCGGCCCCATGATGCTCGAAGGCATCAGCAAGCTGGCGCCAACAGGCGTGATGCTGATGTTCGCTATCCTGTATTTCGCCTTGATGATCGACTCTGGGCTCTTCGACCCTGCCGTACGCAAGATCCTCAAGCTGGTCAAAGGCGACCCGCTCAAGGTGAGCGTCGGTACTGCCGTACTGGCACTGGTCGTTTCCCTGGACGGCGATGGCGCAACCACCTACATGATCTGCTGCGCCGCCATGTTGCCGCTGTACAGCCGTCTCGGCATGAGCCCTCGAATCATGGCCGGCCTGATCATTCTCGCCGGGGGCGTTATGAACATGACGCCTTGGGGTGGCCCAACTGCCCGCGCTGCCAGCGCCTTGCATGTAGACCCTTCTGATATCTTCGTGCCGATGATCCCGGCTATGGCCGCCGGTGTAGTCGCCATTCTGGCTATCGCTTGGTGGTATGGCAAACGCGAGCGCGCGCGCCTTGGCGAATTGCACCTGCCCGGCGACGAATTGCCCTCCAGTGACATTACGGTATCCCAATTCCCCGAAGCCCGCCGCCCCAAGCTCATCTGGTTCAACGGCTTGCTTACATTGGTGCTGATGATCGCGCTGATCAACGGCCTGCTGCCGTTGCCTGTACTGTTCATGATCGCCTTCAGTATCGCCATGGTGGTCAACTACCCGTGCCTTCAGGCTCAGAAAGACCGCGTGGCCGCTCACGCTGGCAGTGTATTGGCGGTAGTAGGGCTTATTTTCGCAGCAGGTATCTTTACCGGGATTCTGTCGGGTACCGGGATGGTGGACGCCATGTCCAAAAGCCTGCTGGCTGTGATTCCAGATGCGCTTGGGCCTTACTTGGCTGTGATCACCGCCTTGGTCAGCATGCCGTTTACCTTCTTCATGTCCAACGATGCTTTCTATTACGGCGTTTTGCCGGTGCTCGCCGAAGCGGCTGCGCATTACGGCATTTCCCCTGTTGAAATGGCCCGGGCCTCCATTGTCGGCCAGCCCGTACACCTGCTTAGTCCGCTGGTACCCTCCACTTACCTGCTGGTGGCTTTGGCAGGCATCGAGTTCGGCGACCACCAACGGTTCACCCTGAAGTGGGCGGTGCTGGTATGCCTGTGCATAATGTTGGCCGCGCTGCTGATGGGGATCTTTCCCTTGGTGGGCAGCCTCTAATTGTTCAATCTGTTGTTACCGCGCCTTAGGGCGCGATTGTCTTCTCAAAGGAATCAATAATGGAATGGTTGACCAGCCCGGAAATCTGGGTTGCTTTCTTCACCCTGACGGCACTGGAGATTGTGCTGGGCATCGACAACATCATCATGATCTCGATCCTGGTGAGCCGCATGCCCAAGGAAATGCAGACCCGTACCCGCCTGTTTGGCCTGGCCCTGGCCATGGTCACGCGCATCTTGCTGCTGCTGTCCATCACCTGGGTCATGCGCCTTACGGCAGACCTGTTCACGGTATTCGACCAAGGCATTTCCGGCCGCGACCTGATTCTGTTCTTCGGCGGGCTGTTCCTGCTATGGAAAAGCGCCCAGGAAATCTACCATGGCATGGAAGGTGAAGAAGAAGGCGCAGACGAGCCCTCCGGCAAAGGCGGAAACTTCATTTACACCATCATTCAGATCGCAATCATCGATATTGTGTTCTCACTGGACTCAGTCATCACAGCCGTGGGCATGGTCTCTCATGTACCGGTGATGATTGCCGCGATCGTAGTCGCCGTACTGGTCATGATGCTGGCCTCAGGGACCATCAGCCGCTTCATCGATCAACACCCCTCTTTGAAGATGCTGGCGCTATCCTTCCTGCTGGTGGTCGGGACTGTACTGATCGGTGAAGCATTCGACGTTCACGTGCCCAAGGGCTACGTTTACTTTGCCATGGCGTTCTCACTCGCCGTGGAAGCCATCAATATCAAGATGCGCACCAGCGTGGCGAAAAAACGTAACACACAAGCTTGATTGTCTAATGAGGCCTGGCACGCCGCTGCCAGGCCTGCGGCATATGTTACAATTTTGTTTCAACCCGGCCTGTACGCTGCCGGGCTCTAGTACAGGCCTCTGCGGTTCTGGATGTTCGCCCTTTGGGGCTTAACAGGGAGGCTGCTGCCTATGCTCACCCTGCTGGATCTTCTCTCTGCTGTCGCCTTGCTGGTATGGGGTGCGCATATTGTGCGTACCGGTATCCTGCGGGTATACGGCACAGCCTTGCGCCGCCTGCTCGGGCAAAACATGGCCAACCGGCCGTTGGCCTTTCTGGCCGGCATACTGGTTACCGCCGTTGTACAAAGCAGTAATGCTACGGCCATGCTGACCACGTCATTCGTGGGCCAGGGCCTCATGAGCCTTACCCCTGCCTTGGCGATCATGCTAGGGGCGGACGTGGGTACTGCCGTCATGTCACGGGTGCTCACTTTCGACCTGTCATGGCTATCGCCACTGCTGATCTTCCTCGGGGTGGTTTTTTTCCTGTCGCGCAAGCAAACCCGCCTTGGCCAAATGGGCCGTGTGGGCATAGGCCTAGGCCTGATCGTGCTGGCCTTGCAACTGATTGTCGAAGCCGCAGCGCCCATTACCCAGGCCAAAGGCGTGCAGGTGCTGTTCGCGTCCCTTACAGGCGATATTTTGCTGGATGCACTGGTAGGCGCTCTTTTCGCCATGGTGTCCTATTCCAGCCTGGCAGCTGTGCTGCTAACGGCCACCCTGGCCGAAGCCGGTGTGATCAGCTTGCCTGTGGCCGTAGGCCTGGTGATCGGTGCCAACATTGGCAGCGGGCTGCTGGCGTTCATGTCCACCAACATGCAGAACAACCCTGGCCGTCAGGTAGCCTTGGGTAGCTTGTTGTACAAGTTAATCGGGCTGGTAGTGATCATTCCGGTACTGGGCCCGCTGGTCGGTTGGATGGACACCCTTGGTTTTGACCCGCAGGCCATGGTGATTGGGTTCCACGTGTTCTATAACAGCCTGCGCTGCCTGCTGCTGCTGCCCACTACTGGCCTCATGGGGCGGCTGTGCGCTGCCTTGCTGCCTGAGCGCCCGGACACCGGGGGCCGCGCCACACCTCGGCACCTGGACCCTACGGCTATCAGCACCCCTAGCCTCGGCCTGGCTAACGCCGTGCGGGAAACCCTGCGCATGGGCGACATCATCGAGAGCCTGATGGGCGCCATGCTCAACGTACTCAGAGGTACACAGACTGCCGTGACGGCGGAGGTGCGTAACCTGGGCGATGATGCCGAAGCCTTGTCCAACGCCATCAAGCTGTACTTGGCACAAATGCCACGAGATGACCTCAGCGACCAGGACCGGCACCGCTGGGCAGAGATCATTGAGCTATCGGTCAACCTCAACCTGGCCAGTGATCTGATAGAGCGTATGTTACGCAAGGTGCAACAGCAGAAAACCTCCCAGCGCCGGTCATTTTCCGACATGGGCTTGAACGAACTCACCACCCTTCATGCTCAATTACTGAGCAACCTGCGCCTGGGTCTTAATGTATTTCTCAGCCGGGACGAACAAAGCGCTCGTCAATTGCTGCAGGAGAAACGTCGCTTCAGGGCACAGGAACGCAAACTTACCCATGCCCATGTCAGCCGCCTGCAGCACAAGGTTGTGCAAAGCATCGAAACCAGTTCATTGCATCTGGAGCTGATTGCCGACATGAAGCGCCTCAACTCCCTGTTCTGCGGCAGCGCTTATGCCGTATTGGGTACAGGGGATACCGGGGCTCTGCTGGCGGACGATGAAGGGTCTACTGTTCTACCTTCCTGAACATCACCGCTTCGTTGCAGTCTGTTACAAGGGCCGGGAGGCGCCCGGCCCTTTCGGTTATCGCAAGGAAGCCCGTAATGCGTTGCATGTTGTTCGCCTGCCTGCTGCTGATTGCCCTGCCCAGCCTGGCGCTGGACCGGCTGCAAGTGGAAGGGTACCTGTTGCCGAACGGTCTGCAGGTGTTGCTCAAGCCAGGCACAGACCGCGCTCACGTGGCCATACGGTTAGTAGTAGGCGTGGGCCTTAGCGACTTCAGCTGTGCTCAGCAAGAGTTACCCCATGTGCTTGAGCACTTGTTGTTCAGTGGCCTGGACGATTCCGGCGAAGGTGGCCTTGAAGAGCGTATGCAGTCGCTAGGTGGCGAGTGGAATGCGTTCACCAGCGAAACAGATACTACGTTTGTGATTGAGGCGCCCGCACGTAACCAGCGTAAGGTGCTCGATCTATTATTCCAGGCCGTTACGCAGACGGAACTGACTGAAGCACGGCTTGAGGCTGCCCGTAAGATCGTGGAGCGTGAAGACGGGGGCCATTATTCCCACCTGCAACGCTGGCTGGACCACCAAGACTTGGGTAAAGACGCCAGCAACCAGTTGGCCATCGAAATGGGCCTGCGCTGTGCCGACCGCGCTTCCGCGGCAGGCATTACACTGGAACAGATAAAGCAGGTGCGGCAGCAGTGGTATGCCCCTAACAACATGACGTTGATTGTGGTGGGCGAACTGGACAAGCTCCTTCCGGCCTACCTACAACGTACCTACGGTGAGCTGGCTGCCATCCTGCCCAGCGATCACCCGGCGCCTCCGGTGACGCGTCGAGCAGCTGAGCGCGAACGCACCTTGATGCAGGGCTGGGTGGGCGACGCTGCCAAACTCCATTGGTATTTCGTGCAGCCGACGGCCGAAGACCTGCCTCCGGGGGTATGGGACCTGTTGCAGGCCTATCTGGACTGGGCGATGTACAAAAAACTGCGGCTTGAAGAGGGACTGTCCTACAGCCCTGGCAGCCAAGTGGAAGCGTTCGGTGATACCGGCCTTATAAGCCTGAACGCTGACCTGGACCGAAGCGATATCAAGAAGGCCCAGGCTGCTCTCAAGAACCTTACACAGCAATTACATACCCATGGCCTGGACCGTGTCATGTTCGAGCGGCTCAAGGCTGCCGCAGTGGCTCGCCTAGCCTGGGCGGTTCAAGGGGACAGCGGTTTGGCCGACTACTATTGGGGGGCACTGAGCGACTATGAAGAGGGTCGTTTTGCCGACCCTGCCCGTGCGCTCAAGGAGGTCACGCTGGCGCAGGCCAACGAAGCGGTCCAACAGCTGTTTGCCGACTCCGGCTATGTACGCATTGAAAAGCCTCTCATAGGCTACGACGACTTGGCCCTGTCAATCACTGTTGTTGCAATCCTGGGTGCCTTGCTCATCCTGTCAGCCTGCATCGTGCTGGTACGCTACCGGCAGCGGTCGGCCAGCCGATGAATGGCGTAACGCTCAAACCACTATTTTTGGGGCGTGCCCCTAGCGTGTGCTCCTTATGAAGTCATTACCGCCCGTTGTGCTCAAAGTCATTGACCTGATCAAACGCTACCCAGGCATTGTCGCGGCCTTTGGCTTCTGTTCCGGCCTGGGCAGCTTTGTATTAGTAGACCGTCAGGCCACCCTGGCTAGCCCTATCGCTATCCTGCTGCTGGTCAGTTGGGTATGGCTGATGCTGGAGAACAGTTTCAACCGCTTGTTCAGCCGGTTCTTCAAGCGTGAAATACCGCAGCCTTTGCTGCGCTATGCCACCCAGATGATCCATCAGGAAAGCCTGTTTTTCGTACTGCCCTTCTTCTTTGTGACCACCACCTGGAACAGTGGGCAACTGGTGTTCACCGGGCTGTTGGCCATCGCCGGGCTCGTCTCGATCATTGACCCTTTGTACTACCATTGGGTAGCGCCAAGGCGATGGCTGTTCCTGGCCCTGCACACCTTTACACTGTTTGCCGCCATGCTGACGGCGATGCCGATCATTCTGCACCTGACCACGGCAGAAACGTTCAAGATTGCCTTGGCAGTGGCCATGGTGCTGTCTTTCCCTAGCCTGGCCAGCAGCTTTCCTTTCAACCATTGGCGCCGTGCACTGGGGCTGATCGTTATGACATTGTCTATCGGGGGGGCCGGTTGGGTGCTGCGCACCTGGGTGCCGCCTGCCACGCTGTGGATGACCGAGGACGTGATCACGCTGAGCCTAGACAACCAGACGCGAACGCCCGGCGATGCCCTGAATACACTTACCTCTAGCCAGGCTCGAAGCGGTATATACGCCTACACCGCTATCAATGCGCCACGTGGCCTCGATGAACGGATTTTCCACGTATGGGAACTGAACGGCGACGAAGTAGACCGTATTGCATTGGATATTCATGGCGGCCGCAAGGAAGGCTACCGTGCCTGGACCCGTAAGCAGAACTTCCCAGGCGACCCCGCAGGCAACTGGAAAGTACGGGTGGAAACCGAAGACGGCCAGATCATTGGTGCCCTGCGCTTTACAGTCACGCCAGACGGGGCAACCCAAGTGAATGCGCAGGCTCAGGCAAAGAACCAGTAACACACCAGGATTGCGCTGATAACCCCCGCCAGCTCTGCCAGCAGGGCACAGCCTACAGCGTGGCGGGCACGCTGAATGCCGACCGCGCCGAAGTATACGGCCAGCACATAAAAGGTTGTTTCGGTACTGCCTTGAATGGTGGCCGCTACCAGGGCAGGAAAACTGTCCACACCTTTGCTTTGCATGGTCTCAATCAACATGGCACGGGCTGCGCTACCCGAGAACGGCTTCACCAGCGCCGTAGGCAGGGCATCTACAAACCGCGTGTCCATGCCTAACCATTGCACGGCATGCCGGATACCTTCCAATAGCAGGTCCAATGCGCCAGACGCCCGAAGTACACCTACGGCGCACAGCATGGCCACCAGGTAGGGCAACAGGCTTTTGGCAACGTCAAACCCCTCCTTCGCCCCCTCTACAAAAGTTTCGTACACCGGTATCCGGCGTAAAGCGCCTACTAGCAAAAACCCAAGAATCAGGCCGAATAACGTGAGGTTACCCAGCAGCGACGACAAGCTGGCCACGGCAGTAACTGATAAGCCCGCCAGAAAAGCCATGAAACCGCCCAACAGCAGCGCACCCGGTAGCAGGTAAGCCAGTACTACCGGGTCCCAGAGCCGCAGCCGCTGCATGAACGCGACAGACAGCAGGCCTACGAGTGTAGACGCGCTAGTCGCTAGCAGAATGGGCAGGAACACCATGGTAGGGTCTGGTGCGCCTTGCTGGGCGCGGTACATGAAAATGGTGACGGGCAATAGGGTAAGAGACGAAGCGTTGAGCACCAGGAAAAGGACCTGCGCATTGCTGGCACTTTCCGGCCGTGGGTTCAGCTCCTGCAGGGCCCGCATGGCCTTCAGCCCGATAGGGGTGGCGGCGTTATCCAACCCTAGTGCATTGGCGGCGAAATTCATGGTGATCAGGCCCAGGGCCGGGTGGCCGCGCGGTACCTCGGGCATAAGCCGTGCAAACAATGGCCCCAACACCTTTGCAAACCAGTCCACGATTCCGGCTTTCTCGGCAATCTTGAGAAAGCCCAGCCAGAGCGTAAGGGTGCCGAACAACAACACCATTACGTCCACCGACAATTTGGCCATGTTGAAAATAGCTTCCACCATGGCCGCAAAAACGGCGCTGTTGCCTGCTACCAACCACTGAGCCAGCGCAGCAACGGCTGCTACCACGAAAAAGCCAAGCCACAGGCCGTTCAGCATCATGCACCCCCGAATTTCAATGCCGGCATCATAATCGGCCCGGCACTTGGGGGTACATGCTTTTGAGGTCGGTCACCGCGAGGTGGAGACCTCGGCAGTGGCCTCACGGCTGCGCAAGCGAGGCAAGTTGTTCAGGTAGCGAGCGCCTTTGGCATCGTCATACATGCCTTCCCAACGCGCAATTACCAGCACAGCCAGGGCATTGCCGATCACATTCAGGGCAGTACGCGCCATGTCCATGATGCGGTCTACACCTGCGATAAACGCAAGGCCCTCCAACGGAATACCCACACTGCCTAGCGTAGCCAGCAATACCACGAAGGACACACCCGGTACGCCTGCAATACCCTTGGACGTCACCATCAGTGTGAGTACCAGAAGGATCTGCTGCCCAATAGGCATGTCGATCCCGTACAACTGCGCGATGAACAAGGCTGCGATGCTCTGGTAGAGCGTTGAGCCATCCAAATTGAAGGAGTACCCCGTGGGTACCACAAAACTGCTGATAGCCTTTGGCGCACCATAGGCTTCCATCTTCTCGATGATGCGGGGCAATACGGTTTCCGAGCTGGCAGTGGAGTACGCCAGGATCAGCTCATCCTTGAAGATACGGATCAGCTTGAATACCGAGAACCCGAACAGCTTGGCGATCAGCCCTAGCACGCCTAACGCAAAGAACAGAATCGCGGCATACACCAGCACCACTAGCTTGGCCAAAGGAATCAGCGAAGCGAAGCCAAAGTTGGCGACGGTGATGGCAATCAAAGCAAACACGCCGATAGGCGCGTAGTTCATGATCATGTGAGTGACCTTGAACATGGTTTCCGAAATGCTTTGGAACGTACGTACCAATGGCTCGCGCGCTTCGCCTGGAAGGCTGGACAAGCCCAAACCAAACAGTACAGAGAAGAAGATGATCGGCAGCATTTCTCCCCGTACCACGGCAGCAAAGATGTTGGAGGGGATGAGGTTGAGGATCGTAGCGATCAGCGCATGATCGTGTTGCACTTCAGCAGTCGTTTTCTGATATTGCGAGATGTCCACAGTACCTAGCGTACTCATGTCGATCCCTGTGCCTGGATGAACCAGGTTGGCGAGCACCAGGCCTACCAGAATCGCGATCGTGGTTACGACTTCGAAGTAGATGATGGTTTTGAGACCAATGCGCCCAAGTTTTTTGGCATCCCCTACGCCTGCGATGCCAACGACCAATGACGAGATCACGATAGGAATCACGATCATCTTGATCAGGCGAATGAAGATGTCTCCAGCCGGTTGAAGCACATTGCTGATCCACCAGGCCTTTTCACTCCCGAAATGGTTAAGCACAGCGCCTAGGGCAATGCCCATCACCAGGCCAATAAGAATTTGCCACGCAAGGCTGAGTTTTGGCTTTGTCATTATGCACCCTTGGTCAGGTTCATCGAGGCCATGCCCTGAAGCATGCCGATGTGATTGCGTCACATAGGCAATAGGCCTGTGACAGCAGGAGAGGGACTATCGAGAAGTCGCTAAGAGGCGTCTAATGCCGGAAATGAGTGCCCCATGCCAGATCAGCATGCGTAATCTATTGATTTGAATGACAAAAGCAAGGCTTGGAATATGCGTTCGGAAGGCCGAACGCCGAAGCGTTCCCTTTTATTAGGGTTGGGGGATATTACCTTCTGTCGTATTCGGTTTTCCGAACACATAGGTAACGGAGTGAAGGCACCGATTGCTCGATAGTCGGGCAACAAAAAAGCCCCGCAGCAGGTAGCGATGCCTTTTAAAGACGTTATCGCTCATGCAACGAGGCTCTTTACCTAACCCGGCCCGAATAGGAGGTACTCCCTGTACCCCTAGGTCACTCCAGCGCTACTACGGCTAGAACATCCCGGCCCCCTGGTCATGCATCAGCCTTTTGGGCTGTACAGGTACACAACACTTCAACAAACGCCGATACGAGCAATCAGTACCACTTAGGGTCGCTTTTGAGTTGCTCCCTCAGCAGGCCTTGCATGCCTTCGTCCGGGTCGCCCAGCCAGCGGTAATCCGCATGGCGGGAAGGCGTCTTGTCATCCGGTACTGCTGTCGGCACGGTTACCCACAGCACGTACGCTTTAGACTTATCCCAGCTAAAAGCCACAATGACGCGGTTGTGCAGGCAATCATCTGCTGTTTCGCACACCTGCCCAACAAGGTATTTGTCGCCGTCTTCCGTAACGGCAGTCATTGGAGAGGAGGCTCCAGAGAGGTTGATAACCCACTCGGGAAGGCGTTCCTGCTTCCTTATAGCGTCCTGCCAGGCTTCACGGTACTGCTTGTTCGTTGCAATCAGGTTACCCGCCCGCTCTTGCCCGTCATTGTCGGCAAGCGCCGGCACAGTTGTTGCCATCGCGACGGCAAACATCATTACCCTGATTGCTTTGTTCATGTTACGGCCGACCACGACGGCCGAAGAAGAACGACACCACGAACAGCACGAGGAAGATAACGAACAGTATTTTAGCGATCCCTGCAGCCGTACCAGCGATACCACCGAAGCCCAGTACTGCGGCGATGATTGCAATGATCAGGAAAGTAATGGCCCAACTCAGCATATTGATACTCCTTTATGTTGTGATTTCGTTGGTTGTTCAAAACACCCAGCGGGTTTCGGTTGGTCGCTGGAACTGGTCGTTTTGTTCAACCGTTTGCAAGCGGTTGGCTTGGGAAGCCGGCGCACTGACAGCGTGGAAGGCTGGCGTGTGCATCGAGTGCAAGGTATGGATCAACGGCTCGGCCGGCTGGTTCCATGCGTGATACTGCTGAGCACCAATTAGGGTAAGCATCAGGGCAAGCGAGGCAAACAGGCCTTGACGAAGGGTGTGCATGGAGACAACGGGCGCTGAGCTGCCACCTTGATTCGCTGACTGTTTCATATGCACCCCCTCCAAGTTCCTGCATCGCTTGATGCGTTTGAAGAAGATATTGCAGGCTGCATGCCAGCTTTGAGTTTGTAGGAAAAGTCTTATTTTTCGGGGGTTTACTTAACCTTGCGCCCCCTATAGGGAGCGCAACCTGCACGATGCCCTGTCAGTGACCGGGCGTTTTGCATGATCATTATTCACCCCTCTACCGAAGCGGCTGTAGAAGCTACCCGTAGCAAGTCGGCATCCACCCCTCTGACACCTCGGATCTGTCGCGTAATCGCTACTGCATGTGCCTTATGTGCCTGGCTATCTGCCTCACCGCTAAGGCTTACTACACCGTCTGCTACCTTGACCACTAGACGCAGGGCGTCCAGCCCGCGGTCATATTTGAAGCTGCTGGCTACCTTGCTAGCGATCCATGCGTCAGTCACTCTTTCGTCTGGCGATCGGGCCTGCACTTCCGCTTCGGTGGTCCTTGCATCCGATGCACGCAAGCCAATCAGGTTATTCACTACGATGACACCCTTCGTATTGGTCGCCAGTACCCCCGCCCACTCCTTGGCTTGCGCAGTGGCTGCCTGGCCTCTCAGTGTTACAACGCCTCCCTCCACACGTACGTCTAGCGGTGAGCCCATCGTAGGCGTGCTCCAGCTGAACCGTGCCCGCAGAGTAGTGGCCAACGTAAGGTCCTCCAGCGCAATCAGCTGTGCCGGTTTGGCCAAAGGCTGCTCTTCCAGCGCCGCATCCACCACCAGCCGGTTTTCAACCGCTGTTACGTCGGTTACTGCCGTTGTTATCTGAGCGGCGAGCTGCTTATCGTCCTCACTGGCAACCTTGCCACTCACGATGGCCTTGGCATCGGTCACTTTCACCTTGATGTTATCTGAGGCAAGCCGCTCGTTGAATGACAATGCCATATTGGCAGCACCCTCCTTGCGGGCATCAACAACGGGGTCTGCCTGTGCAATGCCGGCGCTGCACAACATCAAGGCAGCGAGGGTTTTGGTGAGGTTCAGGCGGGAATGTGTCATTTCAGCTCCGTACTGCCCTGCTCAGTGCCTGCCTGACAATGGCATTAGCCAGCCGCAAGGCAGTGCTACCTGCAGGGGTGAAAATCGTTCAGAATTGACCTTGCAACTTGCCCGATAATTCTCGGACTAAGAGAAGATCTTTTTTAAAGGAGCGTAGGAAAATGGAATCTGGGGCGGATCATCAAGGCCGTATCCTGCTGGTTGATGATGAAGCAGCCATTCTTCGCACCTTCCGCTACTGTTTAGAAGACGAGGGCTACAGCGTCGCCACTGCCAGCAGTGCTAACCAGGCAGAAGCACTGTTGCAGCGCCAGGTGTTCGACCTGTGCTTCTTGGACCTTCGGCTGGGCGAGGACAACGGCCTGGATGTACTGGCGCAGATGCGCACCCTTGCCCCTTGGATGCGTGTAGTCATCGTCACTGCGCATTCGGCTGTAGACACCGCTGTGGACGCTATTCAGGCTGGCGCAGCAGACTACCTGGTAAAACCTTGCAGCCCGGACCAGCTCCGACTGGCCACAGCCAAGCAGCTAGAGGTGCGGCAGTTGTCGCAGCGCCTTGAGGCGCTGGAAGGTCAGATCCGCAAGCCCAAAGACGGTCTGGATTCTCATAGCCCTGCCATGATGGTGGTGCTGGAAACAGCACGGCAAGTGGCCAATACCGATGCCAACATTCTCATCCTAGGTGAGTCGGGTACGGGGAAAGGGGAGCTGGCCAGGGCTATTCACGGCTGGAGCAAGCGAGCAAAAAAAGCCTCTGTCACGATCAACTGCCCGTCATTGTCCTCGGACCTGATGGAAAGTGAACTGTTCGGCCATAGCAGAGGGGCATTTACCGGCGCGAGCGAAAGTACGCTTGGCCGAGTGAACCAAGCGGACGGCGGCACGCTGTTCCTTGACGAAATCGGTGACTTCCCTTTGGCTTTGCAGCCAAAATTGCTGAGGTTCATCCAAGACAAGGAATACGAACGCGTAGGTGACGCCGTAACCCGCCGTGCAGATGTACGGATTCTAGCGGCAACCAACCTTAACCTTGAAGATATGGTCAAGGAAGGGCGATTCCGTGAGGACCTCCTTTACCGCCTGAACGTTATTACGCTTCACCTTCCGCCTCTGCGTGAACGCAGTGAAGACATCCTCACCCTTGCCGACCGGTTCCTCGCACGCTTTGTAAAAGATTATGCGCGCCCGGCCCGTACCTTTACCGAAGAAGCGCGTTCGGCGCTGCTCAACTACCGCTGGCCTGGCAACATTCGTGAATTACGCAACGTGATCGAGCGGGCAAGCATTATCTGCCCTCAAGAGCGCGTGGAAGTCATTCACCTCGGAATGGCCGAACAACCTGCTACCAACGCTCCGCGTGTGGGTGCTGCACTGAGCCTGGACGAGCTGGAGAAAGCGCATATCGGCGCCATTCTGGCAAACAGTGACACCTTGGACCAAGCGGCACGGACATTGGGTATCGATGCCTCTACCCTTTACCGTAAACGCAAGCAATACAACCTGTGATGCCTGGGATGACACTGCGTACCCGGCTGTTCCTCAGCATTTCTGCCCTTATCACGATGGCACTGCTGGGGTTGGTGCTGGGGCTGGTGAGTGTGACGCAAATGGCGTCTAGCCAGCAAAGCGCCTTGCATGGCAGCTTCCATGACCTGGAAAGCGGGTTACGCATGCGGCAGGCGCTAGGTGACCAGTTGATCGTGGTATGGGCCCAAACGCCCGACATGCCTGCGTTCGAACGTGCTCGCGTAGATTTCGAAACGGCTATGGCCAAAGCTCAAGCCGGCAATACACCTGAGCAACAATTGCGCTTTGAACTGATTGAGGAGCATTACCAAGCTTTCAGGCAGCGTTTCGCGCAAGTGATACAAGCGGGCACCGACCCACGCTCAGATCGTATGCTTAGCGAAACCTTTAACCGGGTACGCAACGACCTGCTTGAGGCGCACAGGGCGGCGTTGAACCGCGTTACGGCCAATGAGCAAGCCGCTCACGATCAAGCTGTCTGGGTATCCGCGCTCCTGGGCCTGATAGGCATCGGTGTGCTGTGTGTAGGGTTTGTGACCGCGCACCGGATCGCTCGACGCTTTGGCGAGCCGATTCAAGCGCTGGTCAGCGCAGCGGACGACATCAGCCGCGGTCACTATGACGTCGCCCTGCCGGTGTCCAGGGCGCCCGAAATGAACCGCCTCAGTGAGCGCTTTGCCACCATGGCCGAGGCATTGCGTATCCATCAAGCGACCAACGTCAATGAGCTGATTGCTGGCCAGCAACGCATGCAGGCAGTGTTGGACAGCATTGATGACGGCTTGCTGATGATTGACCGGCAGGGCTTGCTTGAGCATTTGAACCCGGTTGCCCAACGCCAGCTGGGTTGGGATAACGACCGCAAAGGGCGGAGCCTGGGCGAAGCGCTCGACCGCCCAGACCTCGATGCTCAACTTCAAACCGTATTACGCGGCGGAACACTAGAACGCGCCCCTGATGACCTGAGCCTTGAGGTCGATGGCGAGACTCGATTGCTGGCCTATAGCCTTACCCCCGTGAGCCATGTTCAGGGCGATATTCTAGGTGCGGTGATGGTGCTTCATGATGTAACGGAACAGCGGGCCTTTGAACGGGTGCGTAGTGAGTTCGTGTTGCGAGCCTCCCATGAACTGCGCACCCCGGTTACGGGTATGCACATGGCATTTGGCTTGCTGCAGGAACGGGTACGGTTCGAAGCGCATACTCGGGAAGCCGACCTGCTCAAAACCGTCAACGAAGAAATGCAGCGCCTGATGCAGTTGATCAATGACCTGCTGAATTTCTCGCGCTACCAAAGTGGGTTGCAGAAGCTGACATTAGGGCCATGCGACATTGAGGACCTGCTGCTCCGCGCCCGGGGGCGGTTCAGCGAAGCGGCGCTGGCCCAAGGCACCGAGCTCACCCTTGAATACTCCGAAGGCTTGCCTCGCCTCCATGCCGACCTTGCACAATTGGACCGTGTGCTAGACAACCTGATCGACAATGCCTTGCGTCATACGCCTACCAATGGGCATATCCGCTTGCAGGCCCGCCGCCATGCAGAGCGGGTGATTATCAGTGTCGAAGACAACGGAGAGGGTATTGCCTACGGCCAGCAAGGGCGCATTTTCGAGCCTTTCGTACAGGTAGGTCGCAAGAAAGGCGGTGCAGGCCTAGGCCTGGCACTGTGCAAGGAAATCGTGCAATTGCACGGCGGCCGGATGGGCGTGTATTCACGCCCTGGCCAAGGCACACAGTTTTATATGGCGCTGCCTGTGTAACCTCCTGCAACGCCGGTTCAGCGCATGCCGGCCACCACTTGCAGCAACGCGGCAGTCTCGGCGTCTGGCTCACCGTCAAAACGTGCAGGCCTGTAATGCATTTGGAAAGCCGCTAGTACATGGCGCGTCGTGACGTCCAGCTCCCCGGTACGCTCGATGGCGTACCCCGCTTTTGCCAGTTGCTCCTGATACCAGCCTACTGCAGGCAGGCTGGTATCGAACCGCTGCCGGGCGCGGCTTACTGCAGCGGCGTCAGGCCACCGACCAAACCCGGCCTGTGCTAGCCGCTGCCAAGGAAACAAGGGGCCAGGGTCAAGTTTTCTCAGGGGTGCAATGTCGCTGTGCCCTACGATATAGCGAGGGTCGATGCGATAACGCGTACTGATGTCCTTCAATAAGGCGATCAGGGCATTGACCTGAGCGTCGGTATAGGGGTACCAGACGCGTCCTGTAGGCGTGTCATGGAAACCCGGATTAACGATTTCGATACCGATGGAGCTCGAATTAAGCCAGGTACGCCCGTCCCACTCGCTTTCTCCAGCATGCCAGGTACGGTAGCGTTCATCGGCCAGCTTATAGACAGTGGCAGGGCCATCGCCTATTAGGTAGTGCGCACTAACCTCGCCGTGGGTCAGCAAGGCCAAGGACCGGTCAAGCGAAGCCGCCGTGTAATGAAGCACAATGAATTGTACACGGCTGTCGTAATTGGCAGAGGGGTGGCTGGTATCTATGTGCAGGCCATTGGTACAACCGCCAAGCAACGCTGCAAAGGCTACTGCCGCCAGGTTTCGCACATTCATGGTGTAGGCTAGCCCTCAAAGTAAAACCTTAGTCTACATGCCTTGCCAAGCCCACGACTTGGCTGGTTTCTATACGGTTGCGCCCTGTGTCCTTAGCCCGGTACAACGCCTCGTCGGCACGCTTGAGGGCAGCCTGGGCAACTTCCTTACTGCGCAAGGTGGCCATGCCCATGGAGACGGTGACCACAATGCGCATACCCTTGAAGTGGAAGGGACAGGCTTCGATAGCCTGGCGCATCTGTTCCAGCACCGCGTGTGCTTCTTCGGGCGCTGACTCTGGGAAAAGTGCTACAAATTCCTCACCTCCGAATCGAGCCAGGAAATCCCCGTTACGGAGCTGACGACGCAACTGGTCAGCCACGATTTTCAGCACACGGTCGCCCGCCAGGTGCCCATAGTTGTCATTGATGGACTTGAAGTGGTCCAAGTCCATGATGGCGACCTGGGCAGGAAACTCGTCGGTTGCACGCTGGCTTACCAAAGCTTCCAAACGCTCATTCAAGCCGGCCCGGTTTGGCAGGCCGGTGAGCGGATCCAGCAGAGCTTTCTGGCGCTGTTCCTCCAGCACATTCTGATAGGCTTCGGCTTCGCGCTCCATGCTGGCCACACGATCGGACAAGCCACGCATACGCTCGGCCACTTCCATTTCATGGGCTTCACGGCGGCGACGGTGCTCGTCTACAGAACCCAGCAGCCCATCCAGCCGGGACTCCAGCAACCGCTTAAGGCCGTCTGCATCCTCGACCGCTGCCACGCTTTCGTGCAGGTCGCCCACCTGCTCACGCAGCTCAGTGTCCAGTTGGCGCGCTTGGTCCTGGCTGTCTGCCTGGCCTTGGCTGGCTTCGTGAAGCTGGCCTTGGAACCACGCTAGCCGCTCATTGATCTGTTGCAGGTATCGCTGCAGTTCCTGTTGCCCGTTATCACTGATCGTCAGCGTCATGAGCGCCACATCGTCCAGCATGGGCAACAGCTCGTACCAGTTGAGCCCGTGCTCCAGCCTTTCGCGCATGGAGTCAGCGGTCTCTAGCAACTTGGGTGGCAGCACCAGGCCGTCGAGCATTTTCAGTAGCGTGCTTTCGATATGCGTGGCTACTGAGCTGTAGGTAGGCTCCTGGCTAGCGGGCAGAGAAAAGCTGACGTCTGTGGCTTCAGCCGGTTCGGTGGTAGGTACCAGGGCTTGCACCATGGCAGCAGTGAGCGGCAATACATCCAGCACAGCCTGCACGCCGGCAGTAACAGGCCCTTCCTGTTCAGGTATGGCATGAGGGGCAAGCGCTTCGGCCATCGGCTGTGGAGCATGGGTAGGTGCTTGCTGCTCCTCGACGATAGCCGCTTCAGGCTGGACCTTGCTCTCGCATACGTCCTCTTCTGCCTCGGCTGGCACTGCAGGTACGGCCTGTGTGTCCACTACCCCCGGAGGAATATCTTCATGTGCAGGCTCGACATGGGCCGGGGAAGGTGCGGTTTCCAGCGGTTCAGGGAGGGTGAGCGCTGGCTCCACCTCTGGTATAGCCAGCGGCATGGGAGCCGTCTGAGTATTCACAAGTGTTTGAATAGGCTCAGCTTCTCTGTGCCCAAACAAACGCTCAAGCAGGCCTGGGCGTGATGCCGTGGCAGGGTCCAGGCTGGCTAGCGCGTTGCCCTGCAGCAGGCTCAGCTCGCTGAGCAAAAGTGGTAGTTCCCTAACCTGAGACAGGCGCTTGTCCAGGCCCGCACCGAATTTCTTGAGAGGTCTGGCTGCATCGCGGGGAAGTGGCAAGGTCTGGAGTTGCGCTACCAGCGAGCCCAGCGCGGTGCCGATCTGGTCAAGCCTGGCCTCTCGGCGTTGTTCGGAATCCAGCACGGCCTTTTCCAAACGCGGGATAAGGGTGGCCAAGGCAGCGTCCATGTTGTCGCTACGCACTACCTCGCGCATTTCCTTCATGCATTGGTCAACGGCCGTGTCAGCCCCTTCGGCAGCCAAGGTGCTGCGTACTAGCCCGTGGCGAAGCAAGTCCAGGCGAGCATTCCAGCGCCGCTCTTGCGACTCCTGAGCTTCGATGCTTTGAAGGTACTTTTCTTTCCAGCGCTGGGCTTCATCGGTCATAGGCAAACAAGCCGGCGCGCAGAAACTGAACAAGGCAAGTGCACCCTTGCCTGGCAAGGGTGCGAGAGAGGCACTACGGTGGGATTATTGGCCGGCACCCTTGGCCGCACGCTCTTTCTCGATCAAGGTATCGGCCAGCTTGAGCGCTTCTTCAGGGCCGCCCGACGAACCGAGGTCGAACCGGTACTTGCCGTTGACGATCATGGTCGGAACACCTGTTACGCCGTACGCCACAGCCAAGTCTTTGTCTTTCTTGACCATGCCGGCCACTGCGAAGGATTTGTAGGTTTCCAGGAATTTGGCCTTGTCCACGCCCTGGGTGGCTACGAAGTCAGCCATCTCCTCCGGCGTCTTGAACATCTTGTGTTCCTTATGGATGGCATCGAACACAGCGGTGTGAACCTTGTGCTCCACACCCATGGCTTCGAGGGTCAGGAACATTTGGCCATGGACGTCCCAGATGCCGCCGAACATGGCAGGAATACGTACAAAGTGAACGTCCGCGGGCAGCTTTTCGATCCACGGGTTGATAGTAGGTTCGAAGGCATAGCAATGCGGGCAGCCGTACCAGAACAGCTCTACCACTTCGATCTTGCCTGGCTCGGAGACGGGTACCGGGCTGGTGAGTACGGTGTATTTTTCAGCCGGGGTGTCATCTGCGTGGGCGGCGACGCCGAACAGGCTGGCCAGCGCCATTACCGCGCCGATGAACAGATTACGCATGGTTAACTCCTGAGCGTTTAAGGGATGGCCTTCAATACATGGCCAAGGCTGGCATGGCAAGTAACAATACATTTGCATTTGTAAAATGGAAGCCTGTCGCACAGCAACGACAGCCACGTGGCCAAACCGATATACTGCCGCCCATCGTGCCACGGCCTCCGTGCCCTCAGGATTCCAATGTCGTTCAAAAACCCCGTGCTTGGCCTGTGCCAGCAATCGTCCTTCATGCTTAGCGCTGCCAAGGTCGACCAATGCCCCGAAGACCAGGGCTTCGAAGTCGCCTTTGCTGGCCGGTCCAACGCCGGCAAGTCCAGTGCGCTTAATACGCTCACCCATGCCAGCCTGGCACGCACATCCAAGACACCGGGTCGTACCCAGCTGCTGAACTTTTTTAGCCTGGATGACAGCCGACGCCTTGTGGACCTCCCTGGCTATGGTTATGCCAAGGTGCCCATCCCCCTGAAGCAGCACTGGCAGAAGCACTTGGAGAAATACCTGGGCAGCCGGGAAAGCCTCAAGGGCATTATTTTGCTGATGGACGTTAGGCATCCCATGACTGACTTCGACAAGATGATGCTGGACTGGTCCGTGGCCAGTGGCATGCCTATGCACATCCTGCTGACCAAAGCCGACAAGCTGACCTATGGCGCAGCCAAGGGCACCTTGCTCAAGGTACAGACCGAGATCCGAAAGGGTTGGGGCAACAGTGTCACCATCCAACTGTTCTCGGCTCCCAAGCGCAGCGGCCTGGACGAAGCCTATGAAGTGCTGGCGACCTGGCTGGACCTGATGCCGGAAGACCCCACCGACGCTGTGCAGGCGTAACGCTGGGGCAGGCAAACCTGTTCCAGGGCTGGCACTTGGTAGCACTTTTGCGCAGGCAAAAAAAACCCCGGACTTCGTATGGGGAGGGTGAAGTTCGGGGTCCAAGCTCCGGGCCGCCGGGGCGGGCCGGATATCTGCCAACACTTAACACAACATAGGAGCTGAACGGCTTCGCAGCCATTCACACCCTCAGAGCTGAAATTCACAGCGTTAGTTCCTTGCCGATGCTAATCAATCGCAAATGCGGCAAGGTTTCATAAACTGAATCAGTGGGCCTGGTCCCAGTTATCGCCTACGCCTACCTCTACCAGCAGCGGCACCTCCAGCTCGGCAGCACCGGCCATATGGGGTTGGATCTGCTCACGTACCACGTCAACCAGATCCTCACGTACTTCAAGTACCAGTTCATCGTGCACCTGCAGAATCATGCGGGCATCCAATCCGCTATCCATCAGCCAATTGTCCACCGCTACCATGGCGCGCTTCACGATGTCGGCCGACGTGCCTTGCAGTGGCGCGTTAATGGCAGCACGCTCTGCACCGCGGCGCAGGCTTGGGTTCTTGGCATTGATGTCTGGCACATACAGGCGGCGGCCAAACAAGGTTTCCACATAGCCTTTTTCAGCCGCCTGCGCCCGCGTGCGCTCCATGTACCCTAGAACGCCAGGGTAGCGCGTGAAATAGCGGTCGATGTATTCCTGCGCCTGCTTGCGGTCTACGCCAATCTGCTTGGCCAGCCCAAAGGCACTCATGCCGTAGATCAAGCCAAAGTTGATAGCCTTGGCACTGCGGCGTTGGTCGACAGTGACAGCTGATACCTCCACACCGAAAACTTCGGCTGCCGTGGCCCTGTGCACATCCAGGTCGTTCTGGAAGGCATGCAGCAAGCCCTCGTCCCGGGCCAGGTGCGCCATGATCCGCAGTTCAACTTGTGAATAGTCCGCCGCCAGAAGCTTATAGCCAGGCGCAGGTACGAAGGCCTGGCGGATGCGGCGGCCTTCGGCGGTACGAATCGGGATGTTCTGCAGGTTGGGATCGCTGGACGACAACCGGCCGGTGGCCGCCACGGCTTGTTGATACGACGTATGGATGCGACCGGTACGAGGGTTGATCTGGTCGGGCAGCTTGTCTGTGTAGGTGCTTTTAAGCTTGCTCAGCGTCCGGTACTGCATCAACACCTTGGGGAGCGGGTAATCCTGTTCGGCCAGCTCGGCCAGCAC
The DNA here is from genome assembly GCF_059831485.1 of Pseudomonas sp. AB39(2026). NCBI lineage: Bacteria > Pseudomonadati > Pseudomonadota > Gammaproteobacteria > Pseudomonadales > Pseudomonadaceae > Pseudomonas > Pseudomonas sp. AB39(2026). Next base: position 3,297,780 of record NZ_CP195212.1, on the reverse strand, counting down.
CGCTTCGGCCGTTGAGGCCTGGCCTTTTGCAGTTTTGCTGATGATGGGCAAGCCAAGCTTTTCGTAGAGAATCACGCCTAGCTGCTTGGGAGAGCCCAGGTTGAAGGTTTCACCTGCGATGGTGTACGCCTCTTGCTCCAGCGTAAGCAGCTTTTCACCTAGCTCGACACTCTGAATACCAAGCAGTTTTGCATCTACCAGTGCGCCAGTCCGCTCCATACGTGCAAGTACGGGCACCAGTGGCATTTCAATAGTGTGCAGCACGCTCTCTACGGTGGGTACCGCAGCCAACCGCGCCGAGAGCGCATGGTGCAGACGCAGTGTCACGTCCGCATCTTCGGCAGCGTAAGGCCCCGCCTGCTCCAGCGGGACCTGATCGAAGGTGACCTGCTTGGCGCCTTTGCCCGCTACATCTGTGAACAGAATGGTCTGGTGGCCAAGGTACTTTACCGCCAGGCTGTCCATGTCATGTCGGGTAGCCGTGGAGTCCAGCACGTAGGATTCGAGCATGGTGTCAAAGGCCACGCCTTGTACAATGATGCCTTCGTTAAGGTCGCCACCAATGGCGCAGTTGGCCAGGATGTTCAGGTCGTACTTGGCGTTCTGGGCCACTTTGGCTTTTTCAGGGTTCTCAAGCAGCGGCTTGAGCGCACGCAGTACCGTATCGCGGTCCAATTGGGGCGGCGCCCCCATATAAGTGTGCGTCAGCGGTATGTAGGCCGCTTCATGAGGGCTTACTGCAAAGGACAACCCCACCAGCGAAGCCTGTTGAGCATCCAGGCTGGTGGTCTCGGTATCGAATGCGAACAGTTCAGCCGTACGCAGCTTTTCCAGCCACTGTTCGAACTGTGCCTGCTCCAGAACAATGTCGTACTTAGGCTCAACCTTGGGCGCGGCCGGGGGTACGTCCAGTGGCGCATGGGTCGCCGCCGTCTCACGCTTGAGTTCATCCAGCCATCCCTTGAACTCCAGCTCCGAGTACAGTGCCGCCAGCATTTCCCTGTCCGGCTCTCCACACATCAATTCATCCACCACCACGTCCAGCACCACATCAGTCTTGATGGTGGCCAGCTCGTAGGACAGGAAGGCCATGTCGCGGTGCTCTTCAAGCTTGGCAGGCAGTGACTTGGCGCCACGGATAGGCAAGGCCGGGACTTTGTCCAGGTTCGCATACAGCTCAGCCAGGCCACCACCAATGCCCAACAGCAGGCCTTGGGCGGTTTTTTCACCCACCCCTGGTACGCCTGGGATGTTATCTACCTTGTCGCCCATCAAGGCCAGAAAGTCGATGATGTGCTCCGGGCCCACGCCGAATTTTTCTCGCACGCCTGGAATATCCAGCACCGTTCCGGTCATGGTGTTTACCAAGGTGATATGGCCATCTACCAACTGCGCCATGTCCTTATCGCCGGTAGAAATTACCACTGGGCGCCCTTGGGCAGCGCTGATACGGGCAAGGGTGCCGATCACATCGTCAGCTTCCACCCCCTCCACACACAGCAACGGGTAGCCACTGGCCTGCACTGAAGCGTGCAAGGGCTCTACCTGTACGCGCAGGTCATCAGGCATTTTCGGGCGGTTGGCCTTGTACTCGGCGAACAGCTCATCCCGAAAGGTGCCGCCCTTGGCGTCGAACACGACTGCGAAGGGGCTTTCGGGGTATTGCCTGCGCAAGCTACGCAGCATATTCAGCACGCCCTTTACCGCGCCTGTGGGCAACCCTTTGGAGGTCGTCAGCGGTGGCAGGGCGTGAAAGGCGCGGTAGAGGTAGGACGAACCGTCCACCAGAACGAGAGGCGCTTGGCTCATGAGCAGAATCAACCTATTTGAACAGGGCCGGGGCTAGAATACCGACACTATGGACCACAAAAGGACAAGGTTATCATGTGCTCGCTCAAACGCCTGATGCTCGCTACCCTACTCATCGCCACGCCATTGGCCGCCATGGCGGCTGATGACGCGCCCTCGGCAGACCCGGATGTCACCATCCGCCAGGACGGCGACAAAACGATCCAGGAATATCGCCAGAATGGCTTTCTGTATGCGGTAAAAGTCACCCCCAAGCACGGCAAGCCCTACTTCCTGGTGCGTGCTGATGGCACCAGCCCCAACTTTATCCGCTCGGACCAGCCCGACATGCTCATTCCCCAATGGGAAATCTTCAAGTGGTAGACTGGCCCGCGCTTGTTTAACCCTTAGGCCTTGACCCATGTCTGTGTTTACTCCCCTGTCGCGCCCACAACTGGAAACCTTCCTTGAAGCCTACGACCTGGGCCGGCTGCGAGACTTCCAAGGCATTGCCGCCGGCACCGAGAACAGCAACTTTTTCGTAAGCCTGGAGCAAGGTGAGTTCGTATTGACCTTGGTCGAGCGCGGCCCCACTCAGGACTTGCCTTTCTTTGTGGAACTGCTCGAAGTGCTGCACCAGGCCGAATTGCCGGTGCCCTTTGCCATTGCAGGCAAGGATGGCGTCGCCCTGCGCGAACTCGCCGGCAAGCCGGCCCTGTTGCAGCCACGCCTGGCCGGCAAGCATATCGGCACGCCCAACGCCCAGCACTGTACGGAGCTGGGTGGTTTCCTGGCCCACCTTCATGTGGCCACGCGTGACCGCATCCTGCACCGGCGTACGGACAGGGGCATGACCTGGATGCTTAACGAAGGTGAGCGACTGATGCAGGGTATGGCGGCCGACCAGGCCAACCTGTTGAAAGGAACATTGGCCGACATTCGCGAGCACCGTGAAGCCATACTGGCGCTGCCCATGGCCAACCTGCACGGCGACCTGTTCCGAGATAACGCTATGTTCGAGGGTACGCACCTGACCGGCGTGATCGACTTCTACAATGCCAGCGCAGGCCCGATGCTGTATGACGTGGCCATCAGCGTGAACGACTGGTGCTCCACTGCCGATGGCCACCTCCAGCCTGCATTGGCCAATGCGTTGCTTGGCGGTTATGCGCGCCAGCGGCGCTTTACCCCGACCGAGGTGCAGCTATGGCCAGTGATGCTGCGCATTGCTTGCGTACGGTTCTGGCTGTCCCGGCTGATCGCTGCACAGTCCTTCGCTGGCCGTGACGTGCTGATTCATGACCCTGCCGAGTTCGAGCACCGCCTTGCACAACGTCAGCAGGTCACGCAGATGCTGCCGTTTGCGCTCTAGAGCGCTTCAAGGCACCCAGCAAGGCCGTCTGCAAGCCGTTCGAGCAAATGCTCATAGCCTTGAGGGGTGGCCTCGTCGAAACCGCCCAGTGCATCCAGCTCTGCCAGGCGAACCGGCAGGCCAGCCGTCAGCGTATCTGCCAGCCGTGGCCGTGCGGGCGGCTCGCTGAACACACAGCTCTTACCCGCTTCAGCCAGCCGCGCCCGCATGGCTGCCACATGCGCGGCCCCTGGCTGCACCTCGGCGCCTACTGTGAATACACCGGCGTGCTTCAGCCCATAGGCCTGCTCAAAATAATCGAACCCCTCGTGAAATACGAAAAACGGTTTATTCGCTACGCCGGCCAGCCGCTGGCGGATACGCGTGTCCAGTTGGCCCAGGCGCTGGATGAAGCTGGCCAGGTTCTGCTCATAACGCTGTGCGTTGGCCGGGTCGGCTTGTGCGAAATCCGTGGCCATTTTAGTGGCAATCACTTGGGCATTGGCTGGGTCTAACCATAGGTGAGCATCCAGTGAGCCGGGGCGGTGATCGTGGTCGTGTTCGTCGCTGTCCTCGTCATGGGCCTGCCCATGGTCGTCGAAATGGCGCAAATGCAGACCTGGCAACGTCTGTACAGCCACACTGGGCAAGGTGCGCTGAGTCAGTGGCCGCTGTAGAAAACCTTCAAGGTCCGGGCCGATCCAGTACAGCAGGTTTGCGCTGCCCACGCGGCGTACCTCTGAGGGCCGCAATGCGTAGTTATGAGGCGAGGCCCCTGGCGGCAGCAGCACGTCCGGCGTGCCTACGCCGTCCTGAATGGCGGCGGCGATAAGCTGCAACGGCTTGATGCTGGTGAGCACCTTGAGGTCTGCACAGGCCGCAGCGCTGAAGCCCAGGCTTAGCGCACTACACAGTAGCAATGAAAAAAGACGGGACACGGTAGGCACCTTTAGCCGCGGAAAGGGGTAACATAATAACGTCTCTCCACCAGATGTGCCCCGCTCATGTTTATTACGCCTCTAGCCAACCGCCCTCACGACCATTCTCACTGTGTCCATTCTGCCTTGGCAGAGGCGGACGTGTTGTGCGAACAGAAAGGCCTGCGCCTGACGGCCTTGCGGCGCCGGGTGCTGGAACTGGTGTGGCAAAGCCATAGGCCATTGGGTGCTTATGACATCCTGGGTGTACTAAGCGAACAGGATGGCCGCAAGGCTGCCCCGCCTACTGTGTATCGAGCACTAGACTTCCTACTCGATAACGGCTTGGTGCATCGGATTGCCTCGCTCAACGCGTTCATTGGCTGTATCCATCCCGAGCATAGCCATCAGGGCCAGTTCTTGATCTGCCGTACCTGCCACGTGGCCGTGGAGCTGGAAAACCCAGGTATCAGCGAAGCGATCGACCAAGGGGCCGCAGGCATAGGCTTCTCGGTGGAAACTCAGACCGTCGAGGTTGTTGGGCTGTGCGCGAGCTGCAAGGCCGCCTGATGACAAGCCCGCTTATCCGCCTGGAACAGGTATCCGTCACCTTCGCTGACCAATCCACGCTTGAGCGTATCGATTTGCAGGTGCGGCCTGGGGAAATCGTAACGCTGATTGGCCCCAACGGGGCTGGCAAGACCACGCTGGTGCGCGCCGTGCTGGGGTTATTGCAGCCCACCAGCGGTGTGGTATGGCGTCAGCCCCGGCTGCGTATCGGCTACATGCCGCAAAAGCTGGTCGTGGAACCCACACTGCCGCTGTCAGTCCTGCGTTTTCTACGCCTGCTACCTGGCGTAAGTCGCAGCAAAGCAGAAGCTGCGCTTGAGGAAGTCGGCGCTGCGCAGGTGATCCACAAGCCAGTGCAAACCATTTCTGGCGGCGAGATGCAGCGGGTGCTGCTGGCACGTGCGCTGCTGCGAGAACCGCAACTGCTGGTGCTGGACGAGCCGGTTCAAGGCGTGGACGTGGCTGGGCAGTCCGAACTGTATGGGCTTATCACCCGGCTGCGGGACCGATACGGGTGCGGCGTGCTGATGGTGTCCCACGACCTGCACCTGGTCATGAGCACGACCGATCAGGTGGTCTGCCTGAATCACCATGTCTGTTGCTCAGGCCATCCCGAGCAAGTCAGTGGTGACCCGGCCTTCATCGAATTGTTTGGCGAGCATGCCCCCGGCCTTGCCATCTACCATCACCATCACGACCATGCCCACACGCTTCATGGGGACGTGGTCGCGGGGCAGGCCCACCAACATGGGGCTCATTGCAACCATGGATGACTTTCTAATCTATGCCCTGGCTGCTGGCCTGGCGCTTGCCGTGGTAGCCGGCCCCTTAGGTTCTTTTGTGGTCTGGCGTCGCATGGCCTACTTTGGTGACACCCTGTCCCACGCGGCGCTGCTGGGGGTGGCGCTGGGCCTTGCACTGGATGTGAGCCCTGCGCTGGCCGTTACGGTAGGCTGCCTGCTACTGGCCCTTGTGCTGGTGGCTTTGCAACAGCGCCAGCCCCTGGCTTCGGACACCCTGCTGGGCATCCTGGCACCTACCACCCTTTCACTGGGCCTGGTAGCACTGAGTTTCATGCGTGACGTACGCATCGACCTGATGGGTTACCTGTTCGGCGACCTGCTGGCCATGAGCGCTACAGACCTTTACTGGATTCTGGGCGGCAGTGCATTGGTACTTGGGTTGCTAGCCGTGTTGTGGCGCCCCTTGATCGCCATCACGGTTCACGAAGAACTGGCAAAGGTGGAAGGGTTGCCGGTAGCGCCGCTGCGGCTTGCATTGATGCTGTTGATCGCTATCGTAATTGCCGTGGCCATGAAGATCGTAGGGGTGCTACTTATTACATCGCTGCTGATCATCCCTGCAGCTGCAGCACAGCGCCATGCTCGCTCACCCGAGCAGATGGCCTTGGGTGCAAGCCTACTTGGCATCATAGCCGTGGGAGCAGGCCTGGCCATGTCCTGGTTCAAGGACACCCCAGCAGGGCCTTCGATCGTAGTGTGTGCAGGCGCTTTGTTCCTGTGCAGTTATGCCTTGCCAAGGCGCACATGAGACGCGCGTACACGCAGGGCTTTTTCCGGCAGGCATCGGGCGTGTAAACTTGCTCGATTTTGCCCATAAAGAGAGTGGCGCAATGCAGCCCTTTACGTGTCGTTGTCTGCTGATTGCAACGTTTTCGCTGGTGCTCGCCGGGTGCCAGAGTGCGCCTGTTCAACCGCCGCCGCCTAGCGTGGCGGACATGCTCCAGCAGAGTATCACCCGCAACGAACTGGTGACCGCCGAAGCTCAGCTTGCAGCCCTGCAAGCACAGGCACCCAATGATCCTCAGCTGGAGAACCTTCAGCGGCAACTGGCCGAGGCCTACCTAAAGCGCAGCCAGCTCATGTTGCAGAAAGGCGACGTGAACGCTGCTGCCACTGCGCTGGCACGAGCGCGCTCATTGATGCCTCAGGCACCGGCACTGATCGGCGGGGTAAATGGCGCTATTGCACAGGCACGCAAGGCTGAGCTGGAAAAGGCCGAAGCGGCATTGCGGGCGGCAGAAGCCAAGCCTGCCGCTCGGGTAGTCGACCCTGATGCGGCCAGTACGCCCATCACCCTGGCTACGCGAAACCAACGGCAGTTATGGGCACAACTGGACGACCTCACAACTGATATCGTGAACTTCCAATGCGATGTTGTTGTGCAGGCCCCACGGGAAGCCGACATTCCATGGCTCGAAACCTTGCTCCGTAAGCGTGTCGCCCAGCGTGCACCAGGCTTGCAGTGGAAGCTCAGCCACCGCCTTGAGAAACGCCAGCCCGCCATGGTCATCCTCAGCCCGGCCAAGCGCTGAGCCCAGCCGGCACGTTACCTTTGCCCATAGAAAAGGGACCCGAAGGTCCCTTTCTACAAGCTACCGGTTAACCGGCATCAGGCAGGTATCGCCTTTGCCTTAGGCTCACGAGCCCACACGCGGTGTTGCTTGATGGCAGTAATGAAATCCGCCACCTTGCCATCACCGATCAGCAGGCCAGCGTCCTCTTCCAGCTTCAACTGCTCGATCAAGGCCTTGGCCTGGTCGCTTACACCAATGGCTTTCAAGTGTTTGTAAGCTTCCAGCACGTAGTGCAAAGCCACGCCATTGGTGCTCATGGCCTTGACTGACTTGTCAGTACCCGGAATCCAGACCGCGTCAAAGGCGATGGATGGCAAGCCTTCCATGGACGCGTCCACAGGCAGTGTGGCACCACCGGCGGTCTTGACGGGTGCAGAGGTTGGCCCCAGCACCTTGGCATGAGCACCTTCAGCTTTCAGAGCAGCTTTCACCGACTCCACAGCTTTTTCATCCACCCCATCAGCTACCAGCACCGCGACCTTGCGGCCTTTGATGTTGTCCACCAGCAGGTTCATCTGGCTCAGTGCTGGAGAGTCCTTGAGGGTCTGCTCCTTCACGTCCACAGTACCTGCTGTCGGCGCGGGCAAGCCCAGGTTTTCAGCAACGCGCTTGGCCAGCGTGAGGTCGATATTGGCCAGGATCTCGTTGACCTGACGGGCGCGAATGAACTCACGCTCCACTTTGCCCAACTCAAAGCTGTAAGCGGCAATGATGTGCTCTTTCTCAGGCTCGCTCATGCTCTGGAAGAACAACCGTGCCTGGGAGAAGTGGTCGCCGAACGATTCGCTGCGCTCGCGAACCTTATGGCCTTCCACGCGCTCCTGGTAGGTCTCGAACCCGCCATTTTCCGCAGCTGCCGGGGTTTCCTTCGGCCAGCCGCCGTCAATGGAGTTAGGCTCATAGGAGGCACGACCACGGTCGATGGTCATGCGATGAATACCGTCACGCTGGCCATTATGGTTGGGGGCTACGGGGCGGTTGATCGGGATCTCATGGAAGTTCGGCCCGCCCAGGCGGCTGATCTGAGTATCGGTGTAGGAGAACAGACGGCCCTGCAGCAAGGGATCGTTGGTGAAATCGATGCCAGGCACGATGTGGCCCGGGCAGAACGCAACCTGCTCGGTTTCAGCGAAGTAGTTGTCCGGGTTACGGTTGAGCACCATTTTACCCAGTGGGGTAACAGGGACCAGTTCTTCCGGGATGATCTTGGTTGGGTCCAGCAGGTCGAAGTCAAACTTGTGTTCGTCTTCTTCCGGCACGATCTGAACGCCCAGTTCCCATTCTGGGTAGTCGCCCATTTCGATAGCTTCCCACAGGTCCCGACGGTGGTAGTCAGTGTCCTTGCCTGCCAACTTCTGGGCCTCGTCCCACACCAGGGAGCACACGCCTTGGGCAGGCTTCCAGTGGAACTTGACGAAGACGGCTTTGCCTTCGGTATTGATCAGGCGGAAGGTGTGGATACCAAAGCCTTCCATGGTGCGAAGGCTTTTCGGAATGGCCCGGTCGGACATTGCCCAGACCACCATGTGCGCGGATTCGGGCACTAAGGATACGAAGTCCCAGAAGGTGTCGTGTGCAGAGCCACCTGTTGGGATTTCGTTGTGCGGCTCTGGCTTCACGGCGTGTACGAAATCCGGGAACTTGAAAGCGTCCTGGATGAAGAACACAGGCATGTTGTTGCCCACCAGGTCGAAGTTGCCTTCGTCGGTGTAGAACTTCACCGCGAAACCCCGTACATCGCGCACGGTGTCGCCCGAACCGCGAGGGCCTTGTACGGTAGAAAAACGTACGAATACAGGCGTCTTTTTCTCTGGGTTGCGCAGGAAGCCGGCTTTGGACAGCGCACCATGGTCTTCGTAGGTTTCAAAGTAGCCGTGGGCCGCTGTGCCCCGTGCATGCACAATGCGCTCTGGGATGCGCTCATGGTCGAAGTGAGTGATCTTCTCGCGCATGATGAAGTCTTCAAGCAGCGAGGGGCCACGCGCGCCCACGCGCAGCGTATTCTGGTTGTCGCTGATTTTCACACCGTGGTTGGTGCGTAGCGCCTGGCCTGTGGCATCGGAGCGGAAAGTTTCCAGCGCTTCAAGTTTTTCATTGGTATTGGCGCGGTCTGGGGTATCGGTTCCTGCCATCTCGCTTGGCGTTTTCGTTTCGTTTGCCATGTTGGCTTTTCTCCTAGCAGGCAGCGGCCCGGTCAGGGCACGCAACAGTCGTGGTCACGGTGGCTCGTTGGTTAGTGACTCGCCACGCGCGTGACCGTTCCGTTGAAATGCAGTCCATCACTGCGGCAAATGGTTACGAAAGAAATACTGAAGCCGGCGCCATGCTCAGGCTAAAATACGCGGTTTTGGCCAACCGCCCCCATGCGCACCTTTGGTGCGTGGCACGCAGGTGACCCGTGATCGAGTTTCAAGACGTCCACAAGACCTACCGGGTAGCTGGCCGGGACATTCCCGCCCTTCATGCCACCCGATTGGTGATTCCTTCCGGCCAAGTATTTGGCCTTATTGGCCATTCCGGCGCGGGTAAAAGCACATTGCTACGGCTGATAAATCGCCTGGAGCAGCCCAGTGGCGGCACTATTCTCATTGATGGCGAGGACGTGACCGCGTACCGCCCAGACCGCCTTCGGCAACTTCGCCAACAAGTGGGCATGATCTTCCAGCACTTCAACCTGCTGGCGTCCAAGACTGTCGCAGACAATGTTGCACTGCCGTTACGCCTGGCTGGCCAGCTATCGGCGGCCGATATCGATAAGCGGGTCGCTAGCTTGCTGGCACGGGTGGGCTTGAGCGAACACGCGCGCAAATACCCGGCCCAGCTGTCTGGCGGGCAGAAGCAGCGTGTTGGTATTGCCCGTGCTTTGTCGACCGAACCCAAGATACTGCTATGTGACGAGGCTACCAGCGCCCTGGACCCTCAGACCACGGCTTCGGTACTGCGCCTGCTGGCCGAGATCAACCGTGAGCTGAACCTCACCATTGTGTTGATCACTCACGAAATGGATGTAATACGTCGCGTATGCGACCAGGTGGCCGTCATGGATGCTGGTCGTATCGTAGAGCAAGGCCCTGTGGCCCAAGTGTTCCTGCACCCGACGCACCCCACCACCAAACGGTTTGTGCAGGAAGACGAACAGGTCGATGAAAACGAACAGCGCAACGACTTTGCCCATGTTCCAGGCCGCATCGTGCGCCTGACTTTCCAAGGCGATGCCACCTACGCGCCGCTGCTAGGCACCGTCGCCCGTGAAACAGGCGTGGACTACAGTATCCTGGCCGGCCGCATCGACCGTATCAAAGATGCGCCCTACGGCCAGCTCACCCTTGCCATTACCGGGGGTGACATGGACGCAGCCTTCGCTCGCTTCACCCAGGCAGACGTTCATATGGAGGTACTGCGCTGATGGAATTCTTCGCTAACATCGATTGGGCTGACATCTGGCTGGCTACTGTAGACACGTTGCTCATGCTGGGCGGTTCCCTGCTGTTCACGGTACTGCTGGGGTTGCCTCTGGGCGTGTTGCTGTTCCTGTGCAGCCCTCGTCAACTGTTTGAGCAGCGCAAGGTCTATGCCTTGCTATCGCTGGTCGTGAACGTGTTGCGGTCCTTGCCGTTCATTATCCTTTTGATTGTGATGATCCCGCTGACCATCCTGATCACCGGCACGTCACTGGGCATCGCTGGGGCGATCCCGCCGCTGGTCATCGGCGCCACGCCCTTTTTTGCCCGGCTGGTGGAAACCGCGCTGCGAGAGGTGGACCGCGGCATCATCGAGGCTACCCAATCCATGGGCGCCACTACATGGCAGATCATTCTCAACGCCTTGTTGCCTGAAGCACGGCCTGGCATTTTTGCCGCTATTACCGTCACTGCTATCACGCTGGTGTCCTATACCGCGATGGCCGGGCTAGTAGGCGCTGGCGGGCTGGGTGACTTGGCCATCCGTTTCGGTTACCAGCGCTTCCAGACCAACGTGATGGTTGTCACCGTGCTGCTGTTGATCGTGCTGGTGCAGGTGCTGCAAACCATTGGCGATCGCTTGGTGGTTCATTATTCCCGTAAATGAGTGGTAGCGCGCCGTACCTTGGTCGCGCACAGGAGCTGCATCATGAAAAAACTGTTGGTCGCCTTTGCTGCCGTATTCAGCCTGGCCGCTCAGGCCAATGACACCCTTACCGTGGCCGCTACCGCTGTGCCCCACGCCGAGATTCTCGAGTTCGTGAAGCCTGCCTTGGCAGCAGAGGGTGTGGACTTGGACGTTAAAGTATTCACCGACTACGTACAGCCCAACGTTCAAGTAGCGGAAGGGCGCCTGGACGCCAACTTCTTCCAGCACCAGCCGTACCTGAACGAGTTCAATAACGGTAAGGGCACCAACCTGGTGGCCGTGACCGGCGTACACCTTGAGCCGTTAGGGGCGTATTCAAACAAGTACAAAAAACTAGACGAACTGCCAGGTGGCGCTAATGTTGTGATTCCCAACGATGCCACCAACGGCGGCCGTGCGTTGCTATTGCTGCAGGCAGCGGGCTTGATCAAATTGCAAAACCCTCGGGATATCCTCGCGACCCCAAAGGACATTATCGAGAACCCCAAGGACCTCAAAATCCGTGCATTGGAAGCGGCCACCTTGCCGCGCGTACTGACCCAAGTGGACCTGGCGCTGATCAATACCAACTATGCCCTGGACGCTAAACTGGACCCGGCTCACGATGCATTGGTGATAGAAGGCAACGACTCGCCTTACGTGAACATTCTGGTCTCGCGCCAAGACAACAAGGACACGCCTGCCATGCAGAAACTTGCAGCGGCGTTGCATAGCCCTGAGCTCAAGCAATTCATTCTGGAAAAGTACAAGGGTGCGGTGCTACCCGCATTTTAAGCCGGTTCAGCTACCCTCAAGCATGTCAGGTAGCGCCTTGAGCAGCAGGCGAGTATCGAAGGGCGCGCGGATGAACCCGCGCAACTGCCCGTCTGGCCCAATGATCGCCAGGTTGCCGCCGTGCTGCACGGTGTAATTGGGCTGGCGGGTATCAGCCGGTAAGTAAGGCATGCTGGTAGCCGTGGAGAACTGGGCCAGTATGTCCTCGGGCGCGGTAAGGCCTTTGAAGCTTTTGTCAAAGTAGCTGAGGTAATCCTTCAGTTGGGCTGGCGTATCGCGATTGGGGTCTACACTCACCAGGTACACCTGTAACCGCTCCGCACTCTTTGCTGGCAAGGCGCGCTTTATTTCACGCAGCTGGGCCAAGGTCGTAGGGCAGATGTCTGGGCAGAAGGTATAACCGAAGAACAACAGGCTCCACGTGCCCTTGAGTTCGTTCACCACCACTGGCTGGCCCTGTTCGTCGGTCATGCGCAGTGCGGGCATCGGGCGGCCTTGCTGCAATAGGATAATTCCGGCTTGCATCAGTTTGGCGTTATTGTCCAGGTCGCGGGCAGTAACGGCTTTTTCGATCATCCAGCCTGTGCCCAAGGCAGCAATGATGATCAACACGGCGACGGTTATCTCAGTTCGGGTCATGACTCGGGCTCTTTCAAACAGGCGGATACGGTAATGGGATCTGACCGTTCCCGGCAAGGACTGCCAAGCCAATACGACATACCACTGCTTTGACGTAACTCGACGAAATAACCAGGGAGCGGTTATGAGAATTTCATCTGACCCCTGACATAGCGGCGACTATCGTAGGGGCTTTGCGTAACGCATTTGCTGGAGAAACCATGAATACCGCCGCATTACGCGAGCTGATCAAACGGGCCCATGCCCACGAGGCACAGACTGGCCACCTGGCCCGGCTACTGAATGGTCGTCGTGCTGACCTGCACCCCTCTATTACTTTGGGCGATGCTACACAGGAGTCGGAAGCTACCCTGTATCGCTTTGTCCAAGCTTACCTTAACCAGGTGCCAGACCTGATCGACGCGGCGGCCAATGTAGCGGTGGAGGCCGGCATCAGTGCCCAGATTCAGCCTGTCTTGAACATCGCGCTGGAATACTTCATACAGCCACCGAAAATACTGGCCGGGCATGAAGGCTTGGACAGCTTGCTGGATGAGGCCTACCTGGCCCATCGGTTGGTGGAGGAAGTGAACGACCTATATATCCGCCACTTCGCCCAACCCTTGATCCCGCTGGATACGACGGTGGCCAACCTGATTGCTCATAACCTGATCGGCGAGCCCTTTGCTAATGAGCTGGACGAGGTGGTGCACCACTCCGTAGACCAAATGCTCAATGAAGAAGCCTTCGAACATGAAGCTGTCCAGGCCTATAAAGACCGCCTTACCAGCCCGGAGACAGGCGCAGCCTGGAAACGCTGGCCTTGCCTGTCCCGTCAGTTGGGCATCGAAATCAACATGCCCTAAGCGGCCTCAAGCCGGTGCGTTCAATTCGGTAGAGGTGCGCAACCGTCCCTCTACCCGACGCTTCAACCCACGGCTTTCGATGATCAATCGGGAGCCATTGGCGGCATTGGCGCGCCCCCAGTCCTCAAGCAACTCCAGGCAGGAGTGATCGATGTAGCTCAGCCCGCCCAGCGGTACATTGACCTCTGTCCCAGGTTCGATCGTACCCAACGCCTTAGTGAGGGCTGGCACCTTCAGGAAGGTTGCCGCGCCAACCAACCTCAGCTCTACCTGGCGCTCGCCTGTAGGCACTATTGCAATTTTCAGCCGCGCGGCCTTGAGTGCAAGCATCACCAGCGTCAATGCAAAGCCCAGCAGCACACCTGTCAAAAGATCAGTGAATACAATGGCCAAGGCCGTGGCGGCATAGGTCAACATGGGCATGCGCCCGTAACGGCTCAGCCCCTTGAAGGCCTTCCGATCCACAAGTTTGAAGCCGGTGTACACCAACACCCCGGCAAGGCTCGCCACAGGGATCTGCTGCAATACGCTGGAGAGCAACACCACGAATGCCAGCAACCACACGCCATGGAGAATGGCCGAGGCTCGGGTCTGGGCGCCCGCCTGCACGTTAGCCGAGCTGCGCACGATCACGCCCGTCATTGGCAATGCGCCTAACAAGCCGCATAGCATGTTGCCAACGCCTTGGGCAGACAGTTCACGGTCAAAATCCGAACGCACACCATTGTGCATGCGGTCCACCGCTGCTGCCGACAATAGCGTTTCAGCGCTGGCAATAAATGCGAGCGCCACGGCGGCGATCAGCAGCGCAGGATCGGCCATGGCCATTAGGTCTGCCGGCTTGAGCAGGTCGATAGCATCCATGAGGTTGGCAGGCACTACCACACGCTTGACCTGCAGCGCTAAAGCCACACTTAACACAGTGGCCGTAGCCACACCTAGCAGCGCGCCAGGTACAAAACGCAACCGTGCCGGGCGGAGCTTTTCCCAACCCCACATGATCGCAATGGTCAGCAAGCCTAATGCCCCTGCCTGCCACCCCAGCCCACCGCCCATTACGGGCAATGCTTCACTGACCGCGCCCGGGAAGCCAAGCAGGTTGCTTACGCCCGAGGGCTGCGGGGCTTGATCAAGCATCACGTGCGCTTGAGAAAGCACGATCAGCACGCCAATGCCTGCAAGCATGCCGTACACCACTGCAGGTGCTGTTACCCGGAACCAGCAACCCAGCTTGAACCGCCCGGCAATCAGTTGCAGTGCACCTGCCAACAAAAGAATCGGGCCCAGCATGGACAGGCCATGTTGGCGAACCAGTTCGAAGACCAGCACGGCCAGGCCTGCTGCTGGGCCACTGACCTGCAAAGGAGAACCGGCAAGGAACCCCACTACCAGGCCGCCAATGATACCGGTCACCAAGCCTTTGGCAGGGGGGACCCCTGATGCGATGGCGATGCCCATGCACAGTGGCAATGCCACCAGGAACACCACCACCGACGCCATTAGCTCACGAGGAATTGCGGCCTTGATTTGCGAGATATCCATGTCGTTCTCCTGAAGTCATTTCAGGCCATGGCCGAACCGTAGCAACAGGCCGTTCGCGCACCCTCGACAGGCCGCTTGAAGCTGCCTGTGTTCCTGGCACGCAAATAACACCCGTTTATTGATTATTTTTATTAAAACGGAAACAGCTGGAACTACGGGTTACGTAGCTCGCTTGGCCTTCGAATGCTGAGCCAGCTCAATAACGGCCCTTGGGCGTTGCGTTGGGCGTGGGTTGCGGGCCATCCAGTGGCATGAACCGGCCTTGGGCGGCGTCGTATGCTTTGATCCCGCTGGTTTCGATGTCGTACACCCAGCCATGGATGAACAACTGGCCGCTGGCAATCTTTGCGGCGACGGAAGGGTGCGTACGCAGGTGCTGCAGTTGGGCAATGACGTTTTCTTCGGTCAGCACCGCCATGGTTTCGGCTTCGGTCGTGCAACTGCAGTTCTCATGCACAACCGTCTTGGCCACTTCAGCGTGGCGTAACCAGGCCTTTACAGTAGGCATGTTCTCAAGCGTATCGGGGTTGAGCACTGCACGCATGGCGCCACAGTCGGAGTGGCCACAGATGATTACGTGCTGCACACCCAGTGCCATTACGGCGTATTCAAGTGCCGTAGACACACCACCGTTCATCTGCCCATAGGGCGGTACCACGTTACCTACGTTGCGGGTTACAAACAGGTCACCCGGGGAACTGTGGGTAATCAGCTCAGGCACGATGCGAGAATCGGCGCAGGTAATAAACATCGCACGAGGTTTCTGGGCGGTGGCCAGTTTCTTGAACAAAGCTTCCTGTTCCGGGAACACTTCCTGTTGAAAGTGCCGGAAGCCATCGACAATACGCTGCAGTGCCTGGTCCGCGCTTTCACCCAGCGTGGAAGGGTCTGGCACGGGTTGATCCTTAGAGTCCATAGTGCATCCTCTTGGTGGTAGGAAAGGTCCCACAAGGTCGGGAGAAAAATCCTACACTGAAAGCTTAAAAGTACGTATTACAGAAAATGTGACTGGATAAGACAAATCCTAAAGTAGTCACCTTTTCTTAAGTAAAGCTGAAACCGGATGCGTGTTGCTTATACCGAAATAGTGGCAATATGATTTAACCCTTTTAATAGTGTGACAGGTGTCATAGCAATGTCATTTGACGCCCTGGCGGGCAAAACTGCGAACAGTCCAGCCGGTCCTGTTCTCGCAGGCCAAGTCCAGCCTGCTTGATCGCAGCGGCAAAACGCCTGGCAATCAACTGAGCAAAAACGCCTTCGCCCTTCATGCGTTCACCGAACGCCGAGTTGTACAGTTGGCCGCCGCGGCTTTGCCGAATCAGGCTCAAAACGTGCGCAGCGCGTTGCGGATAATGCACACTCAGCCATTCCTCGAATAACGGTGCAACCTCCAGCGGCAAGCGTAAAAGAACGTAATGAGCGGAGCTGGCGCCGGCTTTTGCAGCAGCCTGGATCATTGCTTCCAGTTCCCGTTCGTTGATCATCGGGATAATAGGTGCACAAATCACGCCCACCGGGACACCGGCCTCGGCCAGTACACGAATGGCCCGGAGGCGGGCGCTACCTGAGGCTGCACGAGGTTCCAGTGCACGCTTGAGTTCGTCATCCAAGGTGGTAAGGCTGACCATCACCCGTACCAATCGGTGGTTGGCCAGTTCCTGCAGCACGTCCAGGTCCCGCAGCACCAACGCCCCTTTGGTAGTGATGGTTACCGGGTGGCGGTACCGCAGCAAGGTGTCGAGCAACTGCCGAGTAATCCGGTACTGCTGCTCGATGGGTTGATAGGGGTCCGTGTTAGCACCCAGTGCGATAGGCGCACAGCGGTACCCAGGCTTGTTCAGGGCTTCTTCAAGGCGCTCGGCAGCGTTGGTCTTGGCAATCAGGCGGGTTTCAAAATCCAACCCAGGTGACAGGTCCCAGTACGCGTGAGTAGGGCGGGCGAAACAATAGATGCAGCCGTGCTCGCAACCTCGGTAGGGGTTGATGGAGCGGTCAAAAGGAATATCTGGCGAGGTGTTGCGGGCGATGATGCTTTTGGCCAGCTCGATACGCACTTCAGTATTTACGCTGGCAGGTACATCCTGATACCAGCCGTCATCCTCGGCCACCGAATGGTGACCGTGGAAGCGATTGACAGGGTTGCTGGCCGTGCCACGACCACGCTGGGGCACTCGGGTAGACATGCAAGAACCTCAATACTGTATATAAAAACAGTATAAACGCGCTTGCCGCTTCCCGCCGCCCCTTTATCAATCAGCGCACCAGACACGGCCGCTTGTTATCGAAGTGCCAGTTCGGAATCAAGAACTGCATAGCCGCAGCGTCATCCCGTGCGCCTAGCCCCATGCCCTTGTACCGCTCGTGCGCCTGCGCCACTGCATCCATGTCGATCTCGACACCCAGCCCAGGCTTTTTCGGGACCTGCACATAGCCGTCTTTGATCTGCAGGGGCTCACGTGTCAGGCGCTGGCCATCCTGCCAGATCCAGTGCGTGTCGATCGCAGTGATATTCCCCGGTGCGGCGGCCGCCACCTGAGTGAACATGGCCAGCGAGATGTCGAAGTGATTGTTGGAATGCGACCCCCAGGTCAACCCCCAGTCATTGCACATCTGCGCGACCCGCACAGAACCCTGCAACGTCCAGAAGTGAGGGTCGGCCAATGGAATGTCCACGGCCTGAGACTGTATGGCATGGCCCATCTGGCGCCAGTCGGTGGCGATCATGTTGGTCGCGGTAGGCAAACCGGTCGCTCGGCGGAACTCGGCCATCACTTCGCGCCCCGAATAGCCCTCCTCGGCCCCGCATGGGTCCTCGGCATAGGCCAGTACAGCGTGCTGATCGCGGCATAGCCCAATGGCCTCTTTAAGTGACCAGGCGCCGTTAGGGTCCAGCGTAATACGTGCATCCGGGAAACGCTCAGCCAGCGCAGTCACGGCCTCGATTTCCTCTTCGCCGCGCAATACGCCGCCTTTGAGCTTGAAATCGTTGAAACCGTAGCGGGCCTTTGCCGCTTCGGCCAACCGCACCACCGCCTCAGGCGTAAGTGCCTGTTCATTGCGCAGGCGAAACCAGTCATCCCCGTCGGCCTCGCCACGATAATTCAATGTGGTCTGGCGGCGGTCGCCAATATAGAAGAGGTAGCCCAGCATTTTCACAGCGTCTCGCTGCTGGCCTTCACCTAGCAATGCCGCTACCGGCACGTCCAGGAACTGGCCCAGCAGGTCGAGCAAAGCCGCTTCGATAGCCGTTACGGCATGGATGGTGATGCGAAGGTCGAAGGTTTGC
Organism: Pseudomonas sp. AB39(2026); assembly: GCF_059831485.1. NCBI lineage: Bacteria > Pseudomonadati > Pseudomonadota > Gammaproteobacteria > Pseudomonadales > Pseudomonadaceae > Pseudomonas > Pseudomonas sp. AB39(2026). Next base: position 3,279,578 of record NZ_CP195212.1, on the reverse strand, counting down.
AGGCCGCGGCCAGCGCTGTCACGGGCCGCGAAGGTTTCGCGCATGCGGTTGAGCACCTGCTGGTAATGGCCGATGGGCTGGCCGACCACCAGGCTGCGGGCATCTTCCAAGGTTTCCCGGATACGTTCACCACCGGGTACTTCGCCAACGCCAATATGGCCAGCGCTGTCCTTCAAAATCACGATGTTACGGGTGAAGAACGGGCCATGGGCACCGCTGAGGTTGAGCAACATGCTGTCATGCCCTGCTACGGGGACAACTTGCAGGTCAGTCACGGTTGGGGCCTGGCCGGCCACGTAGGCACTGTCATTCATGGTTATGTCCTTTGTTCAGTGGTGTTTGCCCAGTGCAGGGCCGGCAATAGGGGTAGGCGCAGGGGCTTGGCTGCCGGGGCGTACCTTCACGAAAAACACAAGGATCGCTGCCAGCACCGAGGTACCGGCCAGGCCATACAGGCCACCGACAATAGACCCAGTCTGCTGCTCCAGAAAGCCGAAGGTTGCTGGCGCAAAGAAACCACCCAAGTTACCCAGGGAGTTGATCAAGGCAATGACACCGGCGGCAATACGCGCGTCCAGGTACGCCTGGGGAATAGGCCAGAACAGTGAAGAAGCAGACTTGAAGCCAATGGCCGCAAAGCACACGGCCACGAAGGCGAACACAGGGCCGCCCGTGGTGGACAGAAACATGCCCAAGGCGGCAATCAACAACGCGCAGGCGACCCAGGCCTGCTGGAATTTCCATTTACCCGACGCTGCCGCAAAGGCATACATGGCAATGATCGAAATCAGCCAAGGAATGGAGTTGAACAGCCCTACCTGGAAGTCTGTCAGGGTACCCATTTTCTTGATGATGCTGGGCAGCCAGAACGTTGCGGCATAGATGGTGAGCTGAATGCAGAAGTACAGCACGCAGAACAGCAGGATCTGGCCGTCCTTGAGCAGTTTTCCCAACGTAGGCTTGGTGGTGGTCTGTGCTTCACGGTCGCGCTGTTCCTGCTCAATGGCACTCACGAGCGCATCCTGCTCCTCGGGTGCCAGCCATTTAGCATCGTGAGGGCGGGAGTCCAGCCAGAACCACACCACAAAACACAGGCACACTGAGGCCAGGCCTTCGATCAGGAACATCCACTGCCAGCCATGCAGGTTCATACCCTCAATGCCCAGCAATGCGCCGGAGAGGGGGCCTGAGATCAGCGAGGCCAATGCCGAACCACTGAGGAAAATGGCAATAGCCTTGCCGCGCTCTACGCCTGGTAGCCAGCGAGTGAAGTAATAGATAACGCCGGGAAAGAAGCCTGCTTCAGCAATGCCCAGCAAGAACCGCAATATGTAGAAGTGGGTTTCGTTCTGGATGAACGCCATCATCGTAGCCACGATGCCCCAGGTAAACATGATGCGGGTAAGCCACACACGGGCACCAACCCGTTGCAACAACATGTTGGAGGGCACTTCAAACAGTGCGTAACCGATGAAGAACAACCCTGCACCCAGCCCATAGGCCGCTGCACCAATGCCAAGGTCATGCTCAAGGTGGGTGCGGACGAAGCCGATGTTTACCCGGTCAATGTAATTGACGATAAACATGATGACGAACAACGGCAGTACGCGGTTCTTTACTTTTTTCACGGCACGGGCCAGCACCGTGTCCATCTCGCCGGCGCCGGCAGTCAGACCTGGATTGCTCACATTCAACACTCCCACTGTTATTTTTATGCGGGGTAAAGGCGCGGCGCGCCTGAACGAGCGCAGCGTCGCCGAGAAAAGCAGGCGACTCGCTGAATGAGATCATACAACTGACAAGCTGACCAAACAACGCCAAAGCCAACAAATAAGGGAAATTCATCAGATAGCCCCAGTCGCTTCGCGGCCATATCAGGACGTTGTCATACAAGATACCGCCTTGGAGGGTGAATGCTAAGATGAGCGACATTGCCCAGACATGAGCCACGCCCTCTTGGAAACCATCCCGCCTGCAAAGCGCCGCACGCCCAACCTGGCCCATGACCTGGTCAATGAACTGACCCAGCGCATCCTGCGTGGCGACTTTGCTACAGGCCAGAAACTGCCTTCGGAAACGGCCATTGTTGGCGAGCATGGTGTCAGCCGCACCGTAGTGCGCGAGGCCCTGTCAAAGCTCCAAGCCGCCGGGCTTGTGGAAACACGCCATGGGGTCGGCACCTTTGTACTGGAGCGTCAGCCACAGGCAGGCCTTCGCCTGAACGTGGATACCTTGACCAACGTACGAAGCGTTCTGGAATTGCGCATGGGACTGGAAACCCAGGCGGCAGCCTTGGCTGCGCGGCGGCGAAGCGACAGCCAATTGGCCCAGATGCGTGAAGCACTGGATGACTATGGCCGGCTATTGGCTAACAACGACAGCTGCGTGGACGCGGATCGCCGGTTCCATGTGCTGATTGCCCAGGCCACAGGCAACAACTGCTTCCCAGACATGCTGATGCATTTGGGGGCTGCACTTATTCCACGAACACAGCTCAATGCTCAGGAGCGGGGTGGGGAAGACTTCAGTGAATTGGGCAAGGTTGCCCAGGCTGAGCACGAGGCGATTTACCAAGCCATCCGCCGACAGGACGCCGACGCTGCCCGCGCCGCCATGCTGCTGCATTTGAGCAACAGCATGGAGCGGTTTCATGCGGGTTGAAGGTTAAGGCGTGTGTTCTCCAGTTCAAAGGCCATGCGCCTTTGCAAGAGCAGGCCAAGCCTGCGAACAGTCGCCTATGGTTTTTTAAGCTTGGGGTTCGGAAAGAACTGTACGGTCTGCACCTTCGGTTGAGCCGGTTTCGGCTCGGCCTTGTTCACCCGGGTGCCCAATTCCCGCGGGATAGACTGGCCCTGGGCATTCAACGTATCCGAGTAGCCACAGGCTACACACTCGCGGTGTGGAACATCATCCTCGTTCCACATCTTGAGTGTGTCCATTTCGCTGCATGCCGGGCACACAGCCCCGGCAATAAAGCGCTTCATGGTTATGCTCACAATGCCCCCTCAGGCTGCTTCGTTTTCCGTCAAACCGCTGTGCCGCAGCAGAGCGTCAATGGAAGGCTCACGCCCGCGGAAGTCCACGAACAGCACCAACGGCGCCTGTGACCCACCTCGGGCCAGAATGGCCTCGCGGAAGGCACGGCCGGTCTCTGGGTTCAGTACCCCGTCTTCTTCGAAGCGAGAGAATGCGTCAGCTGATAGCACTTCTGCCCATTTGTAGCTGTAATAACCCGCTGCATAGCCCCCTGCGAAGATATGCGCAAAGCTGTTAGGGAAGCGGTTGTAGGCCGGTGGACGCATCACCGAGACCTGATCCCGAATGCCTTCAAGCACCTGCAACGCAGTGCGGCCATCACCATGGGTGGCATGCAGTTCGAAGTCGAACAATGAGAACTCCAGCTGGCGCACCATCATAAGCCCCGACTGGAAATTCTTCGCTGCCAGCATTTTTTCCAGCAGGTCTTGCGGCAGAGGCTCGCCGGTCTGGTAATGACCAGACATCAGCGCCAGGCCTTCCGGCTCCCAGCACCAGTTTTCCATGAACTGGCTGGGCAGCTCTACCGCATCCCAGGCCACACCGTTGATGCCTGATACACCCGCATGCTCGATTCGGGTCAGCAGGTGATGCAGCCCATGGCCGAATTCGTGGAAGAGGGTGGTGACCTCATCATGGGTAAGCAAGGCGGGCTTGCCAGCATCCGCAGGCGTGAAATTGCACACCAGGTTAGCCACCGGGCTTTGAAGGCTGCCATCGGCCGTACGGCGGCGATCCTTCGCGCCGTCCATCCAGGCGCCACCACGCTTGTTGGCCCGGGCATAAAGGTCAAAGAAGAACCGGCCCACGTGCTGGCCGTTTTCCTTGATCTCGAACAGGCGCACGTCTGGGTGCCAGGCATCGAAGCCCTTGAGTTCGCTGATTTCGATCCCGTAGAGGCGTTGCACAATGGCAAACAAGCCACTGAGCACCTTGTCGATGGGGAAATAGGCTCGCAGCGTTTCCTGGGACACGCTGTAACGTTGCTCTCGCAGCTTTTCACCGTAATAGCCACTGTCCCAGCTTTGCAGGTCCGGGCAGCCTTGCTCGGCAGCATAAGCCTTGAGCTGCTGCAGATCCTTTTCGGCGAAGGGCTTGCTGCGCTGGGCCAGATCGCGAAGGAACCCCAGCACCTGATCGCTGGACTCAGCCATCTTGGTGGCCAGGCTCAGTTCGGCATAATTGGCGAAGCCCAGCAGGTGAGCCAGTTCCTGGCGTAGCGTAAGGATAGCTTCCATCACCGGGCCGTTGTCATTCTGCCCAGCATTCGGGCCTTGGTCCGATGCACGGGTGCAGTAGGCGGTGTAGACCTCTTCACGGAGCCCACGATGTTCGGCATACGTCATCACGGCATAGTAGCTGGGGAACTCCAGGGTAATCAGCCAGCCTTCAAGCCCTTTGGCTTGAGCCGCAGCGGCCATCTGTGCCTTGGCAGAGTCCGTAAGGCCGGCCAATACCGCTTCGTCAGTGACGTGTTTGGTCCAGGCCTGGGTCGCATCCAGCAATTGGTTGGAGAACGTACTGCCAAGCTCCGAGAGTTTGCTTTGCACCTCGGCATAGCGCTGCTGCTGCTCAGGTGGCAAGTCGATGCCAGACAGTCGAAAGTCGCGCAGCGAGTGCTCCAGAATGGTCTTCTGAGCCACGTCAAAACCTTCACTCGCTGGGCCGCTAGCCAGGGCTTCAAACGCCTTGAACAGCTTGGGGTTCTGGCCCATTTCGGTCGAGTAGGCACTCAGGGCCGGCAGGCAGGCCTCGTAAGCCTGGCGCAACTCAGGGCTGTTGCACACGGCGTTGAGATGGCTCACTGGGCTCCAGGCGGCCCCGAGGCGGTCATTGAGTTCATCCATGGCCAGCACCAGGCCTTCCCAGGTGGGGTGGCTACCTTGTTGCTCGAGCAACGCACTGACCGCAGCACGGTTGTCCGCGAGAATACGCTCGATCGCCGGCTGCACGTGCTCTGGAAGAATCGCTGAAAAGGGCGGCAGGTCATAGGGCTGGAGCAGCGGATTGGTCTCGGTCACGGTCACACACCTTGGCTTGAGAGATAACACCGGTCATCTTAATTACAATCACCGGGCGCCGCAGCAACCGCGGCGGCTATTGGGACAACAGAAGGAGCCTATCGTGATACGTACATTTGCCAACGCTACGCCCTTGATCGGGCTACGGGCCTTTGTGGATGCTAGCGCAGTGGTCATCGGGGACGTGGAAATCGGTGAGGATAGCTCCGTATGGCCTTTGACCGTCATTCGCGGCGATATGCACCGCATTCGAATTGGGCGCCGCACCAGCGTACAAGATGGCAGCGTGCTTCATATTACCCATGCCGGGCCTTATAACGACGGTGGATTTCCATTGACTGTCGGGGATGAGGTCACCATTGGCCATAAGGTGATCCTGCATGGCTGCACCCTTGGCAATCGGATTCTCGTCGGCATGGGTAGCATCGTCATGGACGGGGCCGTTGTGGAAGACGAGGTCATCATTGGCGCGGGCAGCCTGGTGCCGCCTGGCAAGGTCCTCAATAGTGGTTTTCTGTATATGGGCAGCCCCGTGAAGCAGGTACGGCCCTTGACCGAAAAGGAGCGAGGGTTTTTCGCCTATACGGCCGGCAACTACGTCAAGCTCAAGGCCCAGCACCTGGCTGAAGGCTTTGACAACGCTGCCCTGGAGCACGCCTGATGCCCTATCGCAACGTGCTGTTCGACCTCGATGGTACGCTCACCGACCCACGCGAAGGCATTACCCGCTCTATCCAGCATGCCCTCGCTCAACTGGGTATCGACGAACCCGACCTGAGCAAGCTCGAACCCTTCATTGGCCCGCCTCTGCTTGAGGCCTTCATGCAGTTCTACGGGTTTGACGAAACAAAAGCCTGGGCAGCCGTCAATCACTACCGCGATCGCTTCAAAGTCACTGGCCTATACGAAAACAAACTGTTCGAAGGCGTTATCGAACTGCTTGAAGCACTGAAAGCTCAAGGCCGGCACCTGTTCATTGCCACCTCCAAGCCTTGGGTATTCGCCCAAGAGGTCGCTCGCCACTTTGGCTTCGACAGCCATTTCAAAGTCATCTACGGCAGCGAATTCGACGGTACTCGCTCCAACAAAGTTGAACTGATTGCTCACTTGCTGAAAACGGAGCAGTTGGCTCCTGCCGACACCGTAATGGTCGGCGACCGCAAGCATGACTTGATCGGTGCACGCCTCAACGGCCTTGCGGCCGTAGCGGTCGGCTACGGTTTTGGCAGCGCTGAAGAACTGATCGCCGAGGCACCGCTGTTCCGCTTTGATACGCTGGCGCAGCTACACCTGGCGTTTGTTCAACAGCGCCTGTAGCGCCTGAGTACGTTGCACAGTGGGCAATGCGCCTAGCGCACGTACTGCCTGATAGAAGGCGGGCCAATGCTGTTCATTGTCGTTGAACAAGGCAGCAAAGGCCGGCACCCATTGATCGTAAAGCCCAAACGGCAGCAGTTTGGCATTATTGATTGGGGCCGCTACCCAAGCATCGTATAGGCCCTTGCCACCCCACTGGCTGTCTCTAAGGTGGTAATAATCACGCCTGAACCGCTCGATTTCCGCTTGCTTGGCCTCGCCCATAGCAGCGGCTGCAAGAGGCTTGGAATACACAGCCTGAAGCCGATCCCGCAAGCCCAGCACCAGGTGCACAAAGGCGTCTCGGCGGGCGGCCTGCTGGTCGTTTTCAGGTGGCATGCCCTGTGCGGCGCGCCATTGCCGAGTGCCTTCCTGTTCCACGAAGGTGGCGAACGACTCATTGAAGGCGGTATCGCCGGGAACATACACCTGCTGATGTGCCAGCTCATGAAAAATAAGCGTAGCCAAGCGTTCGCTGCTCCAGCCTGCCATGGAGCTAAGGATGGGATCGTCAAACCAGCCCAACGTGGAGTAAGCCTCCACACCGCCGGTGTACACGTCCAAGCCCTGCTGACGAAGCAATGCTGCTGCCCCACGGGCACGCCCCTGCTGGTAGTAGCCTCGATAGGCCACACAGCCGGCGATGGGAAAGCAGTACTGCACGGGACTCAGTGAAAACTCAGGCGTTGCAAAGACGTTCCACACCACGAAGGGCCGGTGGATATCAGCGTACAAACGATAGCTACGGTTGTTCGGCAAACCCAGCTGCTCGCTGGCAAATACGCGAGCGTGCTGGGCATCAGCCAGCCGTGCACGCAGGCTTGCATCCCGGGCGGGATCAGCCATAACCTTTTCGATCGGCTCACGGGACCATAACAGGTCAAATTGGCCGTGGGCCAATTGCGTGTAGTAATCCAATGACGAGCACCCATTGAGCAGAAGTGTTGCCAACAGGGGAACCAATACCCTGTTCAGAGTGTCGAGAGAGCCGTGGCGTGAGCGCCAGACAATAAATCCGAGCATAGGGCAGCTTGCCTCGAATAAGCCTGTTCCAGTGCTCTATCATGCCTGCGTGGAACCCTTAATGCGTAAAATCCTACCGTTCGCCGCTGCCCTTGCCCTTACCGGGTGTATGGGTTTGCCCAAGCCAGACCCTAACCAGGCATGGATTGACCTGCACGGCCCTGAGAAAAATGCGCTCCAGGCCCAGGAAGTGGATGCCCAGGTGCAGGACGATGCTCGCTACTTTGAAGTAGAGCCAGGCAGCCATGAACTCACTGTGCGTTACCAGTTCACCGTTGCACCTGACAACATTGGCCCGCAAGCCGCCCCGCTATCTCGGGACTGCCAGCTAAACATCAAATACGGTAGTTTCAATGCGGGTGAGCGATACCAGCTGGAAGCCGGTAGCCTGGGCTTTACCCCATGGGCCAAACTGTATGACCAGCAACGGCGTTTGGTAGGCCGCGCTCAACCGGCAGGCTGCCAGGGCGTCTAGCGCCTTATGCAACGCTACCTTGTGCTGCTGCCCGCCCTACTGCTTGGGGCCTGCACTACAACCCCCATACCGCCGCAGGACCCGACCAAAGCCTGGGTCGAGATGTTCACCCGTAACGGCAAGCTGGTCATGGCCGACAAACTCGATGGCACACGCTTAGATGATGGCCGTTATTACCAATTCGCCCCAGGCAGTCATGAGCTGCAGGTACGCTTTGATTACGACGTAGCAGTGCCCTCGCTGCCCTTTGGCCAACCATCAGAGCGCATCTGCTATATCCGCTTGCAGTACGACAGTTTCCAGGCCGGTGAACGTTACCGGTTTGAGGCAAGGCACCTGGGCTTGCAAACCTTTGCCTTTCTTTATAACGCGAAGGGCGAAAGGGTCGCCACAGAGCGCCAAGTCAACTGCCTGTTCTGACCTACTGAGCAACGAATGGCCAGTGCCTCACAGGCACGAGTTTGCTTGCATAGCAGCCGGTATGGTTAACCGTGCGCTTACGTATCGTTTTTCTGATAAAGAATGCGGCGCGTGCCATTTTCACAGCTGCCCACCACCATGCTCGGGTCCTTGGCTTCCTCTGCAGGGACTACCTCCAGCGTATAGGCCACCACACCTTGAGCCTGAATCTTGGCCTCTATCTCAGCTTTGAGCTCAGCACAGTCCAAAGGGGCAGCGGTAGCTGGCAGGGCCGTGGCCAGGGCAAGAACCCCGGCCAAGCAAGCACTACTTATAGCGCTTGGCGCTGCGCGCTTAAGCCAGCGAAGCATCGAGCGTGATCTCAGCGCCAGCCAGTACTTTGGATACTGGGCAGCCGGTCTTGGCTTTGTTGGCAAGTTCTTGGAACTGCTCTTTTGAAGCGTTCGGGATGGTTGCCTTGGTAATCAGGTGAACCTTGGTAATGGCGAAGCCATCCGCTTGCTTGTCCAACGTGACCTGGGCCGTGGTATCGATCTGGTCAGCTGTAAGCCCGGCTTCGCCCAAGATCATCGACAGTGCCATGGAGAAGCAACCTGCGTGCGCAGCACCGATCAGCTCCTCAGGGTTGGTGCCTGGGCCGCTTTCGAAGCGGGCTTTGAAGCCATACGGTGCATTTTTGAGCACGCCAGTTTCGGTAGAAATTTCACCGGTACCGGTTTTCAGGTCGCCTTTCCAGACTGCAGAAGCTGTTTTGATCGCCATGGTGCGGAGTTCCTCATTAATGGAGAGTACTATTTTCAGAGAGCAGGCAGTTGCCTCAAGTTCAGCGCAGATTTGCGAAAGCGGCCCAAAGCGTTCAATGTATTCATAGACAAGAAAAGGCGCGGGGGTGTCTCTTTTTGGAGTAATCATGAAATCGTTGAACGACATCAAATATTCAGCCTTGGACCTGGTACCTGTTCGCAAGGAGACCGGCCCGGCGCAAGCACTGCGCAACTCCCTGGACCTGGCTCAGCACCTTGAGCGTTACGGCTACAATCGGTTTTGGGTAGCTGAACACCACAATATGGACGGCATCGCCAGCTCGGCGACCTCTGTACTATTGGGTTACCTGGCAGGTGGCACCTCCACCATCCGGGTAGGCTCCGGTGGTGTCATGCTTCCCAACCATGCGCCCTTGGTGATTGCCGAGCAATTTGGCACACTCGAAAGCCTGTACCCAGGCCGCATAGACCTCGGCCTGGGCCGCGCGCCTGGCTCGGACCAGTTGACAGCACGCGCCCTGCGCCGCGAGCGTAGCGGCAGCTCGGATGACTTTCCGCAGGACGTCGAAGAGTTGCTGGCTTACCTAGGTGAGCGCACACCACAGCAGCGAGTGGTGGCTGTCCCGGGTATGGGAACCAAGGTACCTGTCTGGCTGTTGGGCTCAAGCCTGTTCAGCGCACAGCTGGCCGGGATGCAAGGTTTACCTTATGCCTTCGCGTCTCACTTCGCCCCGCGGATGATGCACGAGGCGGTCCGGGTCTACCGCGATCATTTCACACCGTCTACCTATCTAGACAAGCCTTATGTCATGTTGGGCGTACCTCTGGTAGCCGCAGACACAGACGAGCAGGCTGAGTATCTGGCAACATCGGTGTACCAGCGTATCCTGAACCTGATTCGTGGTCAGACCTTGCTGCTCCAACCTCCGGTCGACACCATGCAAGGGCTTTGGCTGCCTCATGAGAGGGAAGCTGTGGGCAGTTTCCTGGGAATGGCGGTGATCGGTAGCCCAGCCAAGATAAGGGCTCGGCTGGATGTACTGATGGAGCAGACACAGGTGGACGAGCTTATCTTCACCTGTGACCTGTACGAACACGCAGACCGTTTGCGCTCCTATGAGCTACTGGCCCAGCTGATGCGGGGCTGAAAACGGCAGGGCGCCCGCAGCGTGCGGGCGCTTCATTCAAGGGCAAATCAACGCTTGTAAACAAGCACTTTGGTGCCGCCTTCGCAGGTACCTACTACTTTACCGTCTGTGGCGCTGCCCTTGTCTACCGCTTGCAGCGAGTAGCCTGAGGCACCCTTGGCCTGAAGCTTCGCGTCAATTTCGCTCTTGAGTTCATCGCAAGGCTTGCCTGCTGCGAGGGCGCTGCCGGCCAGCATGACCATTACCGTTGCCAACACTACTTTTTTCATCGTTCACAGTCCTTGAGTCGATTCAAACAAAGTCGGCGGAGCTGTATGCAGCTCCTTACTTGACGGCCATCCGCGCCCTTTCGCTCGATCAGCTATTGCTGATTCGGAAACCTACTCGCAAGGTCACCTGGAAATGCATGACCTTGCCGTCTTGAATATGACCACGTGTTTCAGTCACTTCGAACCATTCCATGTGCTCAATGGATTTGGCAGCTTCAGCGATGGCATTTTTGATAGCGTCGTCAACGCCAATGGTAGACGATCCTACCAGCTCGACTTTTTTGTAAGTGTGGTGATCACTCATGTACAACTCCTTGGTCAATGGCACTGCCATCGGCAACCGGCAGATGGCTACGTTTACATCTGTGCGCCAAGGACAGGCAAAAGTTCACAGGCACTGCACTTTTGCGGAGCGGCGTAGTCGGACACATACACCGCAATCACCAAGCAGGAGTGAAACAATGGCTACTAATTCGCTGCGTAAAGCGTCGCTGCAAAGCATGGAAGCAGAAATCGAAAGCCTGCTTCGTTCACTGGAAAGCTTGAAGGGCGATACCTCGGAAGAGTCTCGCAAAACCCTCAAAGCGCTGAAGGCCAACGCTGAAACCGCACTCAAGCATTCACGCAGCCTGTTGGCTGACGTGTACGAAGACGTCAAGGTCAAAACTCGCGAAACCAGCCTGGCCACCAAGGAATATGCACAAGAGCACCCGCTGACTGCTGCCGGCATCGCTGTTGGCGCCGTTGGCCTGATTGCGGCCTACCTGATGTGCAAGCGCTCTGACTAGTCCGCCTGGCGAGCCAGTTCCAGTCGTAGCCAATGAGCCAAGCGTTCGGCACGACGGCCTGCTCGCCGATGCGGTACCCAGAGTGCCAGGCAGGCTGGGGTTTTAGTGAAACCCCAAGGCGCTAACAAGCGCCCTGCCTGCAGGTCATCGGCCACTAACGCGTGTGGCGCGATGGCCACTCCCAAGCCAGTTACCGCAGCCTCCAATAGGTAGTACAGATGCTCGAAGCGCTGGCTAAACTCCAGTTTCGACGCATCTACCCCATGAGCGGATGCCCATTCCGGCCATGCCTGCGGCCTCGATACGGTTTGCAGAAGCGTCTCGCCCAGCACCGCTTCAGGTGCGCTACCTAACAGTGCCGAACACTTTGTGTAATGAGGGCTGACAACGGGCCCGATACGCTCTTCAATCAATTCGTGTACGTGCACCTCACCCGGCCAAGGCGGTTGAGCGAAGACCAGTAACGCATCGATACCTGGGCTTTTAGGGTCCAAATCACCCTCACCAGCCGATAGGTGCAAACGAAGGTCCGGCAACTCTGCATTCAACCGGCCAAGCCGAGGGATAAACCAGCGCGCCAGCAAGCTGCCTGAACAACCCAGTACGAACGGCGCGTCCGCTTCTGCTACAGCCAGTTCGGCACATACCTGCCTCAACTCATCGAAAGCTTGGGTACTGGCATCACGTAGCCGTACACCTGCCTCGGTAAGCTTTATCCCTCGCCCTTCCTTGGTAAACAAGGCAATGCCTAGTTCAGCCTCCAAGGCTTTCAATTGTCGGCTTACTGCCCCATGCGTAACGCTGAGCTGCACAGCCGCCCGTGTAAGGCTGCCGAGGCGAGCCGTGACTTCAAAGGCACGCAGTGCATTTAGGGAAGGCAGGTCACGGCTCATGATATGTGAGTTTTCCTTACAGGTTGATGAGATCTTATCGGTTTTCAACCGACGCTGTCGCGGCTACAGTTCATGCATCTGTTTTTTGCCTGGGTACCTGCCATGACTGCTCAAACCTTACGAAACGGCCCTGATGCCAATGGCCTGTTCGGCACCTTTGGTGGCCGCTACGTTGCCGAAACGCTTATGCCACTGGTACTGGACCTGGCCCGTGAGTACGAAGCCGCCCAGCAGGACCCGGAATTCCTTGAGCAGCTGGCCTATTTCCAACGGGATTACATTGGCCGCCCCAATCCTCTGTATTTTGCCGAGCGCCTGACCGAGCACTGTGGCGGTGCCAAAATCTACTTCAAGCGTGAAGAGCTCAACCATACCGGCGCCCACAAAGTGAACAACTGCATTGGCCAGGTATTGCTGGCCAAGCGCATGGGCAAGAAGCGCCTGATCGCCGAAACCGGCGCCGGCATGCACGGTGTAGCTACTGCTACCGTAGCCGCACGTTTCGGCCTGCCTTGCGTGATCTACATGGGCGCTACCGACATTGAGCGCCAACAGGCCAATGTGTTCCGCATGCGCCTGCTGGGCGCGGAAATCGTACCGGTCACCTCCGGCACTGGCACGCTCAAGGACGCCATGAATGAAGCGATTCGCGATTGGGTTTCCAACGTTGAAGATACGTTCTACCTGATTGGAACCGTAGCAGGCCCGCATCCTTATCCAGCCATGGTTCGAGATTTCCAATCCATTATCGGCAAGGAAACTCGCCAGCAACTCCAGGAAAAGGAAGGGCGGTTACCAGACAGCCTGGTCGCATGCGTGGGTGGCGGCTCCAATGCCATGGGGCTGTTCCATCCTTTCCTGGACGATGCCAGCGTGCAAATCATTGGGGTGGAGGCCGGCGGGCATGGCGTGACCACTGACAAGCATGCAGCCAGCCTGAACGGGGGCGTGCCTGGCGTACTACATGGTAATCGCACCTACCTGCTGCAGGATGGTGATGGCCAGATCACCGATGCCCATTCCATTTCCGCTGGCCTGGATTATCCCGGTATTGGCCCGGAACACGCCTGGCTGCATGAGATCAAGCGCGTTGAATACGTCAGCATCACAGACGAGGAGGCGCTGGCGGCGTTCCATGTGACCTGCCGCAAGGAAGGCATCATTCCTGCGCTGGAAACAGCTCATGCCTTGGCCGAGGCCATCCGCCGCGCGCCCTCTTTACCCAAGGATCACCTGATGGTGGTGTGCCTGTCAGGCCGTGGTGACAAGGACATGCAAACCGTGATGAACCATATGGCTGCACAGCAGGAGACTCAGGCATGAGCCGTCTAGAACAACGTTTTGCTGACTTGAAGGCCGAAGGCCGTGCGGCATTGGTTACTTTTGTGACAGCGGGCGATCCTGGTTACGAAACGTCCCTGGAGATCCTGAAAGGCTTGCCTGCTGCGGGCGCCGATGTGATCGAACTGGGTATGCCCTTCACTGACCCTATGGCCGACGGGGTGGCTATTCAGCTGGCCACCCTGCGTGCCCTGGATGCTGGCCAGACATTGCTCAAGACCCTGGCGATGGTGAAATCATTCCGCGAAAAAGACACCACAACCCCGCTAGTACTTATGGGGTATTACAACCCTATCCATCGCTTCGGTGTGGACAACTTTGTGACGCAGGCGCGGGAAGCGGGTGTAGACGGCCTGATCATTGTGGACCTGCCGCCAGAACATGATGCCGAACTGGCCGAGCCCGCCCAGGCCGTTGGCATCGACTTCATTCGCCTGACTACACCTACCACCGACGACAGCCGCCTGCCGCGTGTGCTGGAGCGAAGCTCTGGGTTTGTTTACTACGTCTCTGTGGCAGGTGTGACTGGGGCAGGGGCTGCCACCGCAGAACACGTAGGTGCAGCCATTGCACGCCTGCGTAGCCATACCTCATTGCCCATAAGCGTGGGTTTTGGCATCCGTACGCCAGAACAGGCCGCAGGCATTGCTCGCTTGGCAGACGGGGTGGTTGTAGGCTCGGCCCTGGTGGACAAGATAGCCAAGGCTGCCACGCCGCAGCAGGCTGTAAACGATGTGCTAGGGCTGTGTGGGGAACTGGCGGAAGGGGTTAGGAGCGCACGTAGGTAACGGTCCTGATACAGAGGAATTGCCCTCTGTTTTCGCAGACTAAGAAGGTATGAATCCAGGGAGCGATGAACGCTCCCTTTTCGTACTTTAGAGGAACCCTATGGCCACGTCTTCACGCGCTCTTCTTGCGATAACCCTTGGCACACTGATCACCTTGGGCACGCCACTGGCTCAGGCTGCACCAGGCCCTGACAATCCGCCACCAGGCGGCCCGCAGCATCAACAGAATCAGGGTAACGGCCACGGCGAAGCCCGGGGCCACAGCCAGAATGGCCAGCACGGGAATCAAGGAAATGGCGCTCACCCGCCGCAGGATTTCGGGCCCGTACGCGACACCATTCGCGAGCACCGCACCGACTTTGGCCGTGGCACACCGTTACCCCCAGGTATTCAGGTTGCCAAGGGTCACCCGTTGCCTCAAGGATATGGCCACCGCCTGGACCGCTCCGCGTTGTCACGTCTGCCCCATTACGAAGGTTACGAATGGCGCCGGCTGGGGACGGATGTTGTGTTGATTGCGGTGGGCACGGGTATCGTCTACGAGATTCTGAACGGCGTTCTGGATTAAGATCACCCCGATATTGTTTATTGCGCCTGCTCAGTCATTAACCACGCCACGAAGTGCTCGATCATCCGCCCCCGTCTTTTACGAGGCGGCAACAGCAGGTGGTAGCCCAGTTCGGAACGTACACTGCCGTTGACAGGCCTGCACAGCAGGCCCTGTTCGATCAGCCCATCCACCAAGTGGCGCCAGCCAATGGCGACGCCTTGCCCGCCGATAGCCGCTTGAATCAATAATGTGTAATTGTCGAACCTCAATTGGCCAGGTGCGGGAGCCGTGCTGATACCTAGCGCATTGAATAGCCCTGCCCAGTCGAACCAACGGTTGCCTTGGGCACCTCGCAGATGTAGCAGCGGCAGGCTTCGCAACGACGCTGGCGACATTGGCATACTGCGGCCCTCCATAAGCCGAGGGCTGCAGACAGGAAAAACCTCTTCGTTGAACAGCCAATGGCTGTGCCCATGGCCAGGAAAGCGACCGTCGCCGAAGACAATGGCAATGTCCGTATCTCCCCGCAGGGCGCCGGGGGTGCGATCTCCGGTAACAATGCTGACATCCACGTTAGGGTAAGCCTGGTGGAAGCGGTGTAGCCGTGGCATCAACCAATAGGCCGCAAAGGCAAAGTCCGTGGCGACCTCCAGCACCTCGCGCTGGTGGTGGCTGGCCAGCTCAAGCAAGCCGTTTTCAAGGCTGCCAAACCCTTCGGCAACCTGTTGGAATAGCCGCTCACCTGCCTCGGTCAGGGCAATTCCACGGTAGATGCGATCAAACAGGCGGTGCTTGAGTTGCCCTTCAAGCCGCTTGATCTGCTGGCTTACTGCGGGTTGAGTGGAGCCCAGCTCAAGGGCCGCCGCCGTAAAGCTGCTATGGCGTGCGGCTGCCTCGAAAGTGCGCAGCGTATCCAGCGACAACGGCCCTAGCTGTTCAAACATAACCGGTACTTATCCTAGGCATTAGCACATACGGGATTTACCGCCAGCCTTGCTGGCCTGCATGCTGAAAGAAAGCTCACTGGCATAAGGTCCCCGTATGGAACGCCCTCACACGGCCAAGCGCAAGCACATTCTATTCATCATGGCTGACCAGATGGCAGCGCCCATGCTGCCGTTTTATCAGTCGTCTCCGCTCAAGATGCCTCACCTGTCACGCCTGGCTGAAGAAGGGGTGGTGTTCGACTCGGCTTACTGCAACAGCCCGCTTTGCGCGCCATCACGCTTTACGCTGGTCAGCGGGCAATTGCCCAGCCGTATCGGTGCCTACGACAACGCTGCAGACTTTCCTGCCGACGTTCCGACCTATGCGCATTACCTGCGTCGCTTGGGCTATCACACAGCCCTCTCCGGCAAGATGCACTTCTGCGGGCCAGACCAACTGCACGGTTATGAGGAGCGTTTGACCAGCGATATCTACCCTGCCGATTACGGCTGGGCTGTGAACTGGGATGAGCCGAACGATCGGCCCAGCTGGTATCACAACATGTCTTCTGTGCTTCAGGCAGGCCCATGCGTGCGGACCAACCAGCTCGATTTCGATGACGAAGTGGTATTCAAGGCTCGCCAATACCTCTACGACCATGTCCGCAAAGGCACCGACCAGCCGTTCTGCCTGACAGTGTCCATGACCCACCCCCACGACCCTTACACCATCCCGCGCCAGTACTGGGATCGCTACAACGAGGCCGACATTCCTCTGCCGGGTATAGCACCGGCCCAGGACACCGTTGACCCTCATTCCAAACGCCTGATGAAGGTATACGACCTGTGGGACAAGCCACTGCCAGAACACAAGGTACGCGATGCTCGCCACGCCTATTTCGGTGCGTGCAGCTACATTGATGACCAAGTAGGCAGCCTGCTTTCCGTACTGGAAGACACCGGCCTGCTCAAGGATACGATTGTGGTATTCAGTGGCGACCATGGCGACATGCTGGGTGAGCGTGGCCTGTGGTACAAGATGCACTGGTTTGAAATGGCAGCGCGGGTCCCGCTATTGGTATGGGCGCCCGGTACGTTTGAACCTGGGCGCGTAAAGGCCAGTGTTTCCACTGTCGACCTGTTGCCCACGCTGGTAGAGCTGGCGGGCGGTGAGCCGATGCCTGAGTTGCCATTGGACGGCCGTTCGTTGGTGCCGCACCTGATAGGAGAGGGTGGGCATGACGAAGTGTTTGGTGAATACATGGCTGAGGGTACAACCAGCCCGCTAATGATGATCCGCCGGGGCAATTACAAATTCATCTACAGTGAAACAGATCCTTACTTGCTGTATGACGTACACAACGACCCAAAAGAGCTTGAGAACCTGGCCACTTCACTGGACCACGCTCAGGTGCTGGCAGCCTTCGTGATCGAAGCCCAGGCCAAATGGGATATGCCACAGATCCACCACCAGGTACTGGCAAGCCAGCGTCGCCGCCGTTTTGTAGGGCATGCCTTGACGCTGGGCACGCTCAAGAGCTGGGACCACCAGCCACTGGTAGATGCCAGTCAGCAGTACATGCGCAACCATATCGACCTAGACGATCTGGAGCGCAAGGCGCGTTTTCCGCAACCCTGCCCATTAAACGAGAACGAAGGGGGAAGACCATGAAAACCTTATCCACCGTGCTGTTGGTTGCAACGTGCAGCGTCGCTGCTTCAGTAGGGCAGGCAGCCGACAGCTGCAGCCCTGTCAAAATGGCCGACCCTGGCTGGAGTGATATTGCTGCAACCAATGCCTTGGCTGGCGTGGTTCTGGAAGGCCTGGGCTACAAAACCAAAGTAGACTCGCTGGCTGTTCCTATTACCTATGGCGGACTGCGTGATGGACAGGTGGATGTATTCCTCGGTAACTGGATGCCAGCGCAGAAGGGGTTCGACGAACAGTTCGTGGCCAACGGAAAAGTGACACGCCTGGCCGAAAACCTGAAAGGGACCGAGTTCACCCTGGCCGTTCCCGATTATGTGTATGAGGCAGGCGTCCATGATTTCAAAGACCTGAACCGGTTTGCCGACAAGTTTGGCCACAAGATCTATGGCATCGGTTCGGGTGCGCCCGCTAACCAGTCCATTGCCGACATCATAAAGAAAAACGATTTTGACCTTGGGCAATGGAAGCTGGTGGAGTCCAGTGAGCAGGCCATGCTGGCAGAAGTGAACCGCGCCGTGAAAAGCCAGCGGTTCGTGACCTTCCTGGGCTGGACACCCCACCCCATGAACGTGAAGCTGAAAATGCATTATCTCACCGGTGGCGAAGCCTACTTCGGCGCTTCCGGAAGCGTGTATACCCTGACGCGCAATGGTTACGCCGACGCCTGCCCAGAAGTGGCCAAGCTGTTCAGCCAGATGACCTTCACCCAGGAGATGGAAAACGCCATCATGGCGGAAGTGGCTGATAGCAAAGTCAGCAATACGGTAGCGGCCAAAGCCTGGCTCAAGGCTCACCCGGAGGTTCTAAAGAGCTGGCTGGCTGGCCTGAAAACCATGGACGGCAAAGAAGCCTTGCCTGCAGTGACCGCTACGCTGTAATCACCTGAGCCATACATCTCTACCGCCTCGGTAAAAGTCTCTGTACGTAACCTTCCTGGCTCATCATTTCGAACCAGGAAGGCCAATCATGCGAACACCCGCGCTGTTCATCGCTGGCAATGAGACAGGTTATTTCCAAGAAGCTTTCGACGACGACGCCTACCCCCACCATGTGGTCCGGCACACACGCATTTATTCCGGTGACAAGCTGGAGATCAGCCGAGAGCATTACTTGCCTGCGCGTAATGGGTTGGTCACATTCATTGACAGGCTCATTTTCAAAAGCACGGCATCGCAAAACGAGATCAAGCTGACACAGTATCTGTGTGTTACTCGCTTGACCATCAATGGCCAACGGTTCGCGGTACGCCTGGAGCCAGGCCAGGCCCTTTGCCTGGACGCTCAAGGTGGTTCATTGAATCTGCAGGTCGCTGCAGACGTGGATTGTCCCTTGGTGATCTATACAGGAAATGGACCCGCGCGCCTCCAGACCGGGGCGGGGCTAGCTGAAGTCCACTTGGGCCAGGGAAACCATCATGTGACCGTTGGCGAAGGCCTGGCCTTTATTCAAGCCGCTGAGCCAGACCAAGTAGTGATCGACGGCTATTACCTTAAGGGTGCTCCTGGCGACAGTGCGGTGCTGGTACGCAATGCAGAAGGCGATGATCTGCTGGCTGCGCCAGTGCCCGACGAGGCACGAACACTCGGGGCAGAAGGCCTTGAGGTCACAGGCACCGACCGGTTCAAGCAGGAAGTTGAAAGCTACCTGCAACTGTTACGTCGCTTGCCCATCGGGCGCACCCTGCTGGCTGCCCTGGAGCGCCCGGGGCGTGGCTATCCCGTACGTATCACCGAGCAGACAGGTATTGGCTGGACAGCCTACCTACCCTCAACCGAGGAAAGCGACGAAGGCTCTCATTTCATAGACAACGGCAGGCCTGGGCTGGGCTTTAGTGGCGGTACGCTTCTATTCGCGCCCTACCGCGCTGGAACTGTAGAGCTACCGCTACTGGAGCTTTACCGAAGCTTATGCATGGCCTGGAACTCCATCAATGGCACCGTTTTCAGAGGTGAAGTACGCGTGAAGTACCGTGGCCGTGACATCGATGTTCCAGCCTGCGAGCTGCAAGCTATCGGGGTCGCCACAGGCCTGGCCCCTTATGCATTCGATACCGAAAAGGACAGCATTGCGCTGGATACCAACCCGTTTCCTTTCAACGAGAATGCCCTGCGCAAGGCGCTAGACCTGCCGCCCTTTACGTTCCGCTAAACGCTACCTTCGCGTAGCGCCTGCAGTACGGGTGCGGTGGACACGTCTACACCGCGCCACCTGCGGAACGCTACTGCCGCCTGCTCAACCAGCATGCCAAGGCCATCGATTGCCTGCCACGCCCCGTTTTCCAATGCCCAGGCATTGAACGGTGTGAGGGAGGCGCTGTACATCATGTCGTAGCACGCAGTATGGCCAGGCGTGACTAAGCCAGCCGGCAAGGGTGGCAACTCACCTGCCAGGCTGGCGGCCGTGGCATTAATGATCAAATCCACAGGCCCCTGCAGCGCCTGGAACGAACAGGCAGACACCGGGCCAAGCGAACCAAACAGCTCTGCAAGGGCGTGTGCCTTTTCAACCGTGCGGTTGGCGATTACCAGAGAGGCCGGCTGCTGGTCCAGCAAGGGCTCTATCACACCACGTGCTGCTCCACCGGCCCCCAGCAGCATAATGCGTGCGCCCTTCAAGGGTATGCCGCAATTGTGCAACATATCACGTACAAGGCCCTCTCCGTCCGTGTTGTCACCCTCCAGCCGCCCATCCCCAAGGCGGCTAAGCATGTTCACTGCGCCTGCGCGTTCCGCGCGTGGCGTCCGTATGTCACACAGGCGCCAGGCTTCTTCTTTGAAAGGTACTGTTACGTTACCGCCCAGGCCCTGTTCGAAAAACGCCCGGGCTGTAGCGGAAAAGGCATCCAGAGGCGCAAGTAGCGGGCTGTACTCCATGACCTGAGCCGTTTGTTCGGCAAAGCACGCATGGATATAGGGCGACTTGCTATGCCCTATGGGGTTACCGAATACAACATAGCGGTCCATCTGTACTCCTCAGGGCTTCAGGCCCACAGCTGGTCCCTTCCCTAACCAATCACGGTCCTGCAGGAAGTACTCGGTCAGGCGAGCCTCCTCAGTGCCAGGCTCGGGTTTCCAGTCGTAGCCCCAGCGTACGGTGGGGGGCAATGACATGAGAATCGACTCAGTACGCCCGCCCGACTGCAGGCCAAACAACGTGCCACGGTCATACACCAGGTTGAACTCAACATAACGGCCACGTCGAAATTCCTGGAAGGCTTTTTGCTGATCGGTCCAGGGCGTATCCCGACGGCGCTTCACGATAGGCAGGTAGGCCTCAATGTAGGCATCACCAATCGCCTGCATAAAGGCAAAACTGGTATCAAAGTCCCAATGGTTGAGGTCGTCGAAAAACAACCCACCCACCCCACGAGGTTCATTACGGTGCTTGAGGTGGAAATAGCGGTCGCACCAGGCTTTGTAATTGGAGTACACCTCTTCGCCAAACGGTGCGCAGGCCTGTTCAGCCACCCGGTGCCAATGAATACAGTCCGCCTCATTGCCATAGTAGGGCGTAAGGTCGAACCCGCCGCCAAACCACCATACGGGCGCTTCGCCTTCTTTCTCGGCGATAAAGAAGCGCACGTTAGCGTGGGACGTCGGCACATGAGGGTTGTGGGGGTGCATAACTAGGGAAACACCCAGCGCCTCGAACCCACGCCCTGCCAGCTCGGGGCGATGGGCACTGGCCGAAGGCGGAAGGCCGGTCCCATACACGTGGGAAAAATTGACGCCCCCTTTTTCCAGTACCGTACCACTATCAATCACCCGCGTGCGGCCACCGCCACCTGCCGGGCGCGCCCAGGCGTCTTCAACAAAGCGGGCGCCGCCGTCTTCATCTTCCAAAGCCTTGCAGATGCGCTCTTGCAGGTCCAGCAGATAGGCTTTCACAGCCTCGGTGCGAGTGTTCATTGATTACCTCATGCACGCCTGTGTCCATGGCCAAGGGAAACGGCCAATGAAATCGGCGCGTAGCATACCACTGACAATTGCATGGGCAGTTGACGCCGGTCTATGGAAAGCGTCCGATAGGCCTTTCCCTTGAAAAGAAAAAGGAGACACCCATGGCAAAGCGCGTCCAGTTTTCCAGCAATGGCGGTCCCGAAGTACTCACACTCGTCGACGTTGAGCCGGCCGAACCCGGCCCTCTTGAAGTTCGGGTGCGGAATCACGCCATTGGCCTGAACTACATCGACACCTATTACCGCAGCGGCTTGTATCCCGCGCCATCGTTACCTTCCGGGCTTGGCACCGAAGCGGCTGGCGTGATCGAAGCCGTAGGTGCTCAGGTCACTGCGCTACAAGTGGGCGATCGCGTGGCCTACGCCGGTGGGCCCTTGGGGGCGTACAGTGAAGTCCATGTGCTGCCTGCTGCCAACGTAGTGAAGCTGCCAGACGCTGTAAGTTTCGAACAGGCCGCCGCGGTCATGCTCAAGGGCCTGACGGTACAGTACCTGCTACGCCAGACATACCGGCTCCAAAGTGGTGAGACCATCCTGTTTCATGCCGCCGCCGGAGGGGTAGGCCTGCTGGCCTGCCAATGGGCCACAGCGCTGGGTGCGAAGGTGATCGGAACCGTAAGCTCCACAGCAAAGGCTGAAAAGGCCAAGGCTGCGGGTGCTTGGGAAATTATCGACTACAGCCATGAGGACGTGGCTAAACGGGTGCTGGAGCTCACCGACGGCAAGAAATGCCCGGTGGTTTATGACGGCGTAGGTAAGGACACGTGGGAAACCTCTCTGGAGTGCGTGGCGCCGCGTGGGTTGTTGGTAAGTTTCGGCAACGCCTCTGGGGCGGTCAGCGGCGTGAACCTAGGCATACTGGCCAGCAAAGGCTCGCTTTACGTAACCCGGCCCACGCTGGGCACCTATGCAGTACCCGGCGCCTTGCAAGGCATGGCTGATGAGCTGTTCGATATGATTGCCAGCGGCAAGATTACTGTAGACATCAACCAGCGCTACGCACTTAGCGATGCCGCCAAGGCGCATACCGAGCTTTCCAGCCGCCTGACCACAGGGTCCAGCATCCTGCTGCCTTGACTGTTTTACAAGCGCCAGCCTGACCAGAAGCTGCGCAGGCTTATTCCGCCTGCAGGGCTGGCGCTGTCAGGGCCTCACTACCTCGCCACTGCGCAGGTCGCGGATTACACTCGGGCTTTTCCGCCCTCCCAGTGCCCCGCTCAGCACAACATCCACGTCGCCCCTGAAGTACTGCTCAACCCGTAACCGGCTGCGGGCAGGGGGGCGACCTTGGGGGTTGGCCGACGTTGAAACCAGTGGCCCCACCAGCGCGCACAGCTCCCGCACCAAAGGGTGGTCACTGACTCGCACCGCTACACTGTCGTGCTGGCCTGTGATCCATTCAGGCAGCAAGTTGCGGTGGGGTACCAACCAGGTATTGGGGCCCGGCCAGGTACTGGACATTTTGTCGAGCCACGCTTGAGGGAAATCTTCGAACAGGAAATCGAACTGCCGAATGTTGTCGGCAATCAGGATAACCCCTTTGTTCACCGATCGGCCCTTGATGGCCAGCAGACGATACATGGCCTCCTCGTTCCAAGGATCGCAGCCCAGGCCCCATACAGCTTCGGTTGGATAAGCGATCACTGCACCCGCCCGGACTTCTCGAGCGGCTTGCTGCACACGCCAGCTGCTTTCCATAGTTTGAGCCCCTTCATACCCCTGAATGCAGGCAGTGTAACTAGGCAGGGCGGCCAAACCAACGCCCGGCTTCACAAACCGCACGGCCCGCTAGCTCGTGTTCGGTAAGGGCAGCCAGTACCTTGGGCATGGGCCAGCACAGGCTGCTCGCCAATTGCTGGGCTGTCTGTGGCGCTGCCAGGAGTTGTCGCAAGAGAGGATCGCAAGGCACCGATGCACGTGCCGTTGTATCGTTATTGGGCAAAGGCCCCTGCCAGCCGCGCAGGCCTTCAAGGATATGCTGCACCGATTCCACCAGTTGAGCCCCATCACGAATCAGTTTATGGCAACCTTTCATGCCGGGATGATGAATCGAGCCAGGAATGGCAAATACCTCCCGACCTTGCTCGGCTGCCAGCCTCGCAGTAATCAGTGACCCGCTGGCAATATTGGCTTCCACTACGAGTACGCCCAAGGACAAACCACTGATAATGCGGTTGCGTTGTGGAAAGGTTTCTCGGGTAGGGGCCGTCTGCAGTGGGAACTCGGAAACCAATGCACCACCCTGGTCGACAATGGCTTGAGCCAAGCGAACATGGCGCTGTGGATAAAGTTTTTGGAGGCCACTGCCCAGTACGGCAATGGTGGCGCCGTTTACGTCCAGTGCCGCCCGATGTGCCGCACCATCGATGCCCGTCGCCAAGCCTGACGTGATCACAAAACCTGCGCCTGCCAAAGCCCGGGAAAAGGCTTTGGCGGTATCCAGGCCAGGGGCCGAAGCGCGACGGCTTCCCACAACCGCCAGCTGCGGGCGATCGAGCAAACCGGGTTCTCCGGCGATGAACAGTAGTGGGGGCGGGTTGGGAATTTCGCCCAGCAAGGCAGGATAATCAGGGCTGTCGAATCCCAGCACATGGTGCTGCGGTGAGTCTAGCCAATGAAGGGTGGCAGTGGCAGCCTCTCTTACGGCGATGTCGCCTCGTGCGCTGGCAGCAGCAAGGGGCATCCCCAATGCCCGCCAGGCTGCGGTCGGCGCACTTAACGCTGTACTGGCGCAACCAAAGGCGCTGACCAAGGTACGGAAATGGGCAGGCCCGATGTGAGGCAAGCGGTGCAACCGAAGGCGTGCTTCAAGCTCACCTAGTGCAGGGGTACAGGACGCAAACAAAGGCATATGATCATCCTTGATCGTTAGCCTCCACAGACCGTAGCAACCTGTGGATAACTATGTTTATAACTTTTTGGAATCCCCGCTATGGGTTCCTCACCTTGTCCTGAACTGCAAGGGAGCGACTAGCGGTCAGTACCAGCCCATAGCTCAATTTTTCATAGGCCCGGAATACCATCAACAGGCCTGCGCGCTCATCCGGCACCTTGACCTGATCGCCATTGAGGCGGTCGCGCACTGTTTCGCCTGTCTTGTAGATCGCCAGGACATTGCCTTCCTGCAATCCGTCCCGTTGCCCTTTGTCCAGCGTCACCACATCATACTTGCCAATCTGAGTGACACCGCGCGGTACGTCGATAATCTTCCCTTCAATTTGTGTCACTGGCGGGCTTGGGAAGAACGTGGAGTTGACGGCATGCTCTTCACCGGTGAACAGGCGATCGCCTAACCGCACCTCAGCATTGGAGCGTTGCAGGCTCAACGTTGCGATATCGCCTTCGGTAGCGACTACTTCGCCCCCACCGATGCTGTCGGCGTTGATGCCAAGCACCTCTTGGGTATCAGGGTCGGTATACACCTTGCCTTGGCGGAAGATGCCATACACCGTATGGGCCGGGTTGAACTGCCCACGCGCGTAGATCCGGTCCCCCATGCCACTGAGCACGCGCTCCTGGTTACCGGCCACGATATAAGGTGCGCTGTCGAACGCCGAGGCGCTGTCCACAATACGGTTATTGATCAGAAACGCGTTGATCGCCCCCAGGGGAATACTGGGTACAGCTTCGGCAACGGGAGTAGCGCGCACATGGGGCGACAGCCTGACCGTACCCCGTGACTGCCCTCGTTCAAGGAATAACTGGGGCTGGCCATTCACCATGCCCAGAATCAGCGAATCGCCGGGGTAGATCAGGTCTGGGTTGGCAATCTGGGGGTTGGCGTGCCAGATACGGGGCCACTGCCAGGGCTGGTTGAGAAATTTGCCTGAAATATCCCACAAGGTATCACCCTGCACCACGGTATAGCGCTGCGGATGGCCCTCGCGAAGCAGTTCGTCGCCTTGCGCCAGGCTTGCGCCGGCAAGCAGCAACAGGGCGAGTAATGATTTCCTCATGCCGTGAATCCCTTTATCATGTACGCATTCGTCAAACCCCGCCGCCGGCATGGCCTGTGTACCGCGGGGCTTTCCATGAGCAGCAGCTGCTCAACAAGCGCTCGGCGCCATTCCCACTGACTTTACCTTACAGTGCATCACTAAAGCATATGGCTATTTTAAACATCCTCGAATTTCCGGACCCACGCCTGCGCACCTTGGCCAAGCCGGTTGCAGTGGTGGACGACGAGCTGCGTACGCTAATCGACGACATGTTTGAAACCATGTACGAGGCGCCTGGCATCGGGTTGGCCGCTACCCAAGTGAATGTACACAAACGTGTCGTGGTCATGGACCTGAGCGAGGACCGCAGCGAGCCACGGGTTTTCATCAACCCCGAGTTCGAGTCGCTCACTGATGAAATGGACCAGTATCAGGAAGGCTGCTTGTCCGTTCCCGGTTTCTACGAGAACGTCGACCGCCCTCAGAAGGTAAAGGTCAAGGCCCTGGACCGCGACGGCAAGCCGTACGAGCTGATTGCCGAAGGCCTGCTGGCCGTATGTATCCAGCATGAATGCGATCACCTCAACGGCAAACTGTTTGTCGATTACCTGTCCACGCTCAAACGTGATCGAATCAAGAAAAAGCTCGAGAAGCAGCACCGCCAGCAGGTGTGACCTGCCCCGTGCCCAAGGGCTTGCTTCGGCAAGCCCTTTTCATTTCAGCGAGAAGCTCATGCGCCTAGTTTTTGCCGGTACCCCCGAATTCGCCGCCGAACACCTGCAAGCCTTATTGGGCAGTGCCCATCAGGTAGTGGCTGTGTACACCCAGCCGGACCGGCCCGCAGGGCGCGGCCAGAAGCTGATGCCCAGCCCGGTGAAACAACTGGCGCTGGCCCATGACATTCCTGTTTATCAACCACCTACCTTGCGTAACGTCGATGCGCAGGCTGAACTGGCAGCCCTTGCACCCGACCTTATGGTCGTCGTGGCGTACGGGCTTATTCTTCCTCAGGTGGTACTGGATATTCCCCGCCTGGGCTGCATCAATAGCCATGCGTCACTACTCCCGCGGTGGCGCGGTGCGGCGCCTATTCAGCGTGCCATCGAGGCCGGTGACAGCGAAAGCGGCGTTACCGTGATGCGCATGGAGGCAGGCCTGGACACTGGGCCAATGCTGCTCAAGGTGACCACGCCCATTAGCGGCCAGGACACCGGTGGCAGCCTGCACGACCGCTTGGCCAAGCTGGGCCCACCTGCGGTGCTTGAAGCCATTGCCGGCCTGGCAGCAGGTACCTTAGAGGGCGAGGTGCAGAACGACACCCAGGCCACCTATGCCCATAAGTTGAACAAGGAAGAAGCACGCCTGGATTGGTCTCGCCCGGCCATCGAACTGGATCGGCAAGCACGCGCGTTTTTTCCATGGCCCGTTTCTCACAGCCTGTTGCACGGTGAAGTGGTTAAGGTACTGGCTGCCCATGCAGAAGAAGGTGTCGGCGCGCCTGGCGAAATAATCGCCGCCGGCAGGGATGGGCTCACAGTGGCCTGCGGTGAGGGCGCATTGTGCGTGACCCGCCTGCAACTGCCAGGGGGAAAACCGCTGGCCTTCGCTGACCTGTACAACAGCCGCCGTGAGCACTTCAGCGTTGGCATGGTGTTGGGCCAATGAACCCGCGCTTGGCTGCAACACATGCATTGGCCGCAGTGCTCAGCGGTAAAGCCTCGCTCAATGGTGCGCTGCCAGCGCAATTGGCCCGTGTAGAACCGCGGGACCGCGGGCTGGCCCAAGAGTTGGCGTTTGGTACAGCTCGCTGGGAACCACGCCTGGCTCTGTTGGTGGAGCACCTGCTGCAAAAGCCCTTCAAGGCTGCTGACGCAGACCTTCACGCGCTGGTGCTACTGGGCCTTTACCAATTGTTCTATACCCGTGTACCTGCCCACGCAGCCATCGCTGAAACCGTAGGCTGTGCCGACAAGCTCAAAAAGCCTTGGGCCAAGGGCCTGCTCAATGCCGTACTTCGTCGAGCCCAACGTGAAGGGGAGGCATTGCTGGCCGGGCTGGAGCGCGACCCCGTGGCCCGTACTGCACACCCTCGCTGGTTGCAGAAGGCTTTGAAGGCCGCCTGGCCGGACCATTGGGAAACCCTGTGCGACGCCAACAATCAGCACCCGCCCATGACACTGCGTGTGAACGCTCGCCATAACACCCGTGACGGCTACCTGGCGCTACTGGCGGATGCACAAATTGCTGCTACCGCCTGCCGCTTCAGTTCGGACGGTATCACCTTGGCAAGCGCTATGGATGTGACGGGCTTGCCAGGGTTTGCCGAGGGGTGGGTAAGTGTGCAGGACGAGGCCGCTCAATTGGCCGCCGGCCTGCTGGACCTCAAGCCCGGCCAGCGGGTGTTGGACGCTTGCTGTGCGCCTGGCGGCAAAACCTGCCACATTCTGGAAAGCATGCCAGGGCTGAGCCATGTGCTAGGCATCGACCTGGAGGCCAAACGGCTCGGCAGGGTGGAGGAAAACCTTTCACGCCTGGGCTTGAGCGCTGACCTGCGCGCAGCGGATGGCCGAGACACTGCTGCCTGGTGGGACGGTACACCGTTCCAGCGTATCTTGCTGGACGCCCCCTGTTCGGCCACGGGGGTGATCCGCCGTCACCCGGACATCAAACTCACACGGCAGGCCGATGACATTGCTGCACTGGCCCACCTGCAAGGCGAGTTGCTGGATGCCTTGTGGGGCACCTTGGAAGTGGGCGGTATTCTGGTGTATGCCACTTGTTCAGTACTGCCCATGGAGAACAGTGACACCCTGGCAGCTTTCCTGGGGCGTACCCCAGGGGCCCGCGAGCTGGACCTGGCCACTGAAGCCGGAGTTCGCCAACCCCACGGGCGCCAGTTGTTCCCGCAGAATGGCGGGCACGACGGGTTCTATTACGCCAAACTGATGAAAATCGCCGCGTCGAGCGGCCGTTGAGCGAACCGAAGTGAAAATCATCATTCTGGGTGCGGGCCAGGTGGGCGGCACCTTGGCTGAACATTTGGCTGGCGAGGCCAACGACATCACTATCGTTGACACGGACAGCGAGCGCCTGCGCAGCCTGGGCGATCGTCTGGACATCCGCACGGTTCAGGGCAAGGCGTCATTCCCCGCCGTACTGCGCCAGGCCGGCGCAGACGATGCCGATATGCTGGTCGCCGTCACCAATAGCGATGAAACCAACATGGTGGCCTGTCAGGTGGCCTACACCCTGTTTCACACGCCCCGGCGCATTGCGCGCGTCCGAGAGGCGGCGTACCTGACCAACACTGAACTGTTTGCCAACGCTGCCATTCCAGTGGACGTACTCATCAGCCCTGAGCAGGTGGTCACCCACCATATCAAGCGGCTGATCGAGCATCCCGGCGCGTTGCAGGTGATCGATTTCGCAGGCGGCAAGGCCCAGCTCGTGGCGGTGCGCGCTTACTACGGCGGGCCGCTGGTCGGGCAGCAACTGCGACAGATCCGCCATCACATGCCTGATGTGGAAACACGAGTAGCCGCCATTTTCCGTCGCGACCGGCCTATCCTTCCACGTGGCGACACGGTCATTGAGGCCGACGACGAAGTGTTCTTCATCGCGGCCAAGGCGGACATTCGTGCCGTCATGGGTGAGCTGCGAGGCCTGGACATGAACAACAAACGGGTCGTTATTGCCGGAGGAGGGCATATCGGTGAACGCCTGGCTGATGCCATTCAGGGCCGTTACCAGGTCAAGATCATCGAAATGAATGCAGCACGCTGCCGCTATCTCTCCGAAAACCTCAATAGCACCGTAGTGCTGCAAGGCAGCGCGTCAGACCGTGATCTGATGGTCGAAGAAAACATTGCTGATGCGGACATCTTCGTCGCCCTCACCAATGACGATGAGGCCAACATCATGTCATCACTGCTGGCCAAACGGCTCGGCGCGCGCAAGGTAATGACGCTGATCAACAATGCAGCCTATGTGGACCTGGTGCAGGGCGGCGAGATCGACATTGCCATCAATCCGCAGTTGGCCACCATTGGTAGCCTGCTGACCTACGTGCGCCGTGGGGACATCGTGAGTGTGCACTCTCTGCGCAGGGGCGCGGCAGAGGCCATAGAGGCCATTGCCCACGGGGACGCGCGGTCAAGCAAGGTAGTCGGCCGTACACTCAACACCATCACCATGCCGCCGGGCACCTCCATCGGCGCCATCATCCGGGATCAGGAAGTGATCATTGCCCGCGCCAGTACTGTGATCGAGAGCGGTGACCATGTAATCCTGTTTGTGGTGGACAAAAAGTACATCCGTGATGTGGAAAAGCTATTCCACGTCGGGCTGAGTTTTTTCTGAGGAAGGTCAAGCCATGATCACGTCGTTGGAAAACATGCTTGCCAAGGGTGTGGATAACGCGTTGCTGCGGTTCGGCCTTGGCAAAGGCTACCTGGATGCAGGTAACGGTGAGCAGGCAGCCGAGCACTTGCGCAGGTGCGTGGAACATGACCCCAACTACTCTGCGGCCTGGAAGCTGCTGGGAAAGGCCTTGCAGTTGCAAGGCGACCTGCCCGCCGCACGCATTGCCTGGGCTCAAGGCATTGCGGCGGCGCAGGCCAAAGGTGACAAGCAGTCAGAGAAAGAGATGAATGTATTCATCCGCAAACTGGACCGCAGCCTTTAATACCAGCGGGCCTCGCCAGCAGGCCGCTTCTTGAAACGCTTCATGCTCCACATGTATTGGCTTGGGTAAGCACGCACGTAGTCTTCCACCACCTGGCTCATGGCGGCAGCGGATACCTCCACGTCTGTGCTGTACATGGCCTCGGGCGCGGCTTTGAGCATCACCTTGAAGCCTGAACCGCCCGGCAGGCGTACCGCATGAAGGAAAACACCCACAGCCTTGCCACCGGCGAGCATGTTGGGCACGAACTTGCTGGTAAGGGCCTGGGTGCCCAGGAAGGGCACAAACACCCCGGCAGACTCCGCCGGTTCAGGGTCTGCTGGAATACCGACCTGGCCACCTTTGCGTACTTCCTTAATCACGCTAAGGATGCCTTCCTTGGTGGACGCCGCCACACGGTTACCTAGCTGAACTCGCTGCTTTTGCAACAGCTCGTCCACCGCCTTGAGCTTGGGCGGGCGGTAGAAAATAATCGGTTTGCACTGGCTGCAATAGAAGTGGTTGAGCACTTCCCAATTGCCCAGGTGGCTAGTGATGCCCACCACGCCTTTGCCGGTGGCAAGCGCCGCTTCGAGCACTTCCAGGCCCTCCACCTCATGAATCAGCGCCAGCGAACGCTCGGCTGGCCAGATCCAGGCGCAGGCGCTTTCCGTGAAAGAACGGCCGATGTCCTTCAGGCTTTGCCCAGTCAACCGCTCGCGCTCGTCGGCCGAGAGTTCCGGGAAGCATTTAGCCAGGTTGATACGCACTACGTCTCGCGAACGGTTAGGCAGTTTCCACATCAGCCAACCAATGCCTGCACCTACGGCCTGCACGCCACCCCATGGCAGCATTGCAAAGGCCTTGAGCACGCCGACCATTACGGCGCCCTTCAACTTTTCCACAGTTCAATCCCCTCGTCACTCGCGCGCCATTCTACCCCAGGTCGACCTACCCCAGGTCGATAGGTACGCGGCTCAGTGCAGGATAACGATCGCAGTCTGTGGTGTGGTCCATCACCATGCCCGAAGCCTGCATGAACGCATAACAGATCACCGGCCCCACAAAACTGAAACCCGCCTTTTTCAAGGCCTTGCTCATGGCTTGGGCCTGGGATGTTTGCACAGGTACTTCGCTAGGGTCGGCAAAATGGTTGATCAAGGGCGCGTTGCCTACGAAAGACCATAAGAAACCTACCGGGTCTTCAAGCCGAAGCCAAGCTTGTGCATTCTGGCGCGCCGCCTTGAGTTTCAGGCGGTTGCGAATGATGCCGGTATCCTGCATGCGCAGTTCCAGCTCTTCGTCGGTCATGCGGGCCAGACGGGCTGCGTCGAAACCGAACAGCACTTCACGGTAACGCTGGCGCTTCTTGAGAATAGTGATCCAGGACAGCCCTGCCTGGAACCCTTCGAGCACCAGCAACTCGAACAGCCGCTGCGGGTCGCGCAGTGCAACACCCCATTCGTGATCATGGTACTGCTGGTAAAGCGGGTCGGCGGTACACCAAAAGCAGCGTGGCATAAGGCTCCGGGCTGGTGGGGATAACGAATCGCGGTATACTCCCGCTCTTTAATTCGCAGCCCAAGATACAGGTGAATTTGTGAACCAGCCTACGCCAGCCGTGCGTACCTTCCAAGACTTGATTCTGGCCCTGCAACAGTACTGGGCCGGGCAAGGTTGCGTGGTGCTTCAGCCTTACGATATGGAAGTAGGCGCAGGCACCTTTCACACCGCTACCTTCCTGCGCGCCGTAGGGCCGGAAAACTGGAACGCTGCCTACGTGCAGCCCAGCCGGCGCCCGGCCGATGGCCGCTATGGGGAAAACCCCAACCGCCTACAGCATTACTACCAGTTCCAGGTAGTGCTCAAGCCCAATCCGGAAAACTTCCAAGAGCTGTACCTGGGCTCGCTGCGCCACATAGGCCTGGACCCTACCGTGCACGACGTGCGCTTCGTGGAAGACAACTGGGAGTCCCCAACCCTGGGTGCATGGGGCCTGGGTTGGGAGGTGTGGCTCAATGGTATGGAAGTCACACAGTTCACGTACTTCCAGCAGGTTGGCGGTCTCGAATGCTATCCGGTCACGGGTGAAATCACTTATGGCCTTGAGCGCCTGGCCATGTACCTGCAAGGCGTAGACTCTGTCTATGACCTGGTTTGGGCAGACGGCCCCTTCGGCAGGGTCACGTATGGCGATGTGTTCCACCAGAACGAAGTGGAGCAGTCCACGTACAACTTCGAACACGCCAATGTGGAAAAGCTGTTCGAACTGTTCGACTTCTACGAAAGCGAAGCGAATCGCCTGATCGAGCTGCAGCTTCCGCTGCCCACCTATGAAATGGTGCTCAAGGCTTCGCATACCTTCAACCTGCTGGATGCACGCCGCGCTATTTCCGTCACCGAGCGGCAGCGTTACATCCTGCGTGTGCGGGCCCTGGCCCGTGCCGTTGCACAAAGCTACCTGCAAGCGCGTGCGCGCCTGGGCTTCCCCATGGCCACGCCTGAAATACGAGATGAAGTGTTGGCTAAGCTGGAGGCTGCACAATGAGTGCGCAAGATTTTCTGGTCGAACTCGGCACCGAAGAGCTGCCCCCCAAGGCCCTCGCAACGTTGGGCGAAGCGTTTCTTGCCGGTATTCAGAAAGGCCTGCAGGCCGCAGGCCTGACCTACGCCAGCAGCCGCTACTACGCTGCCCCGCGGCGCCTGGCGGTACAGGTGCTAGGGTTGCAGACCCAGCAAGCTGACCGTAGCGTGAACCTGGATGGCCCGCCTCGTCAGGCGGCCTTCGATGCTGATGGCAACCCTACCCAGGCAGCCTTGGGTTTCGCCCGCAAGTGCGGCGTGGACATCAGCGAAATCGACCAAAGCGGCCAGAAGCTGCGCTATAGCCAGACCATCACCGGCAAGCCCACGGTTAGCCTACTGCCTACCATCGTGGCGGACTCGTTGACGGACTTGCCTATTCCCAAGCGCATGCGCTGGGGCGTGCGCAAGGATGAGTTTGTGCGCCCAACCCAATGGTTGGTGATGCTGTTCGGTGAGCAAGTAGTAGACTGCATGCTCCTGGCGCAACGCGCGGGGCGCGAGTCCCGTGGGCACCGCTTCCACTATCCACACAACGTGCGGATCAATTCGCCTGCCAGCTACGCTGATGACCTGCGCAAGGCCTACGTACTGGCCGATTTCGCCGATCGCCGTGAACTCATTCGCAAGCGCGTAGACGAGCTGGCTGCCCAGCAGATGGGCAAGGCCATCGTCCCGCCTGCGCTGCTCGATGAAGTGGCCTCCTTGGTGGAGTGGCCCGTACCGTTGGTGTGCTCATTCGAAGAGCGGTTCCTGGACGTCCCTCAGGAAGCCCTGATCACTACCATGCAGGATAACCAGAAGTACTTCTGCCTGCTGGACGCCGCTGGCAAGTTGCTTCCACGCTTCATCACCGTTGCCAACATCGAAAGCCGCGACCCTCGGCAAATCGTTGAAGGTAACGAAAAGGTAGTACGCCCACGCCTGACAGACGCCGAGTTCTTCTTCAACCAAGACAAGCGTCAGCCTCTGGAAAGCTTCAACCACCGGCTACAAAACGTGGTATTCCAAGCCCAGTTGGGTACGGTATACGACAAGGCACAGCGGGTGTCCAAGCTGGCTGCCTTTATTGCCGCCCGCATCGGTGGCAATGTGGAAAACGCCGCGCGTGCCGGATTGCTCAGCAAATGCGACCTGGCCACTGAAATGGTAGGCGAGTTCCCGGAAATGCAGGGTATAGCAGGTTACTACTACGCCCTGCACCACGGCGAACCCGCAGACATCGCCCAAGCACTGAACGAGCAGTACATGCCCCGCGGCGCAGGCGCCGAACTGCCGCAAACGCTAACAGGCGCAGCGGTCGCCATTGCTGACAAGCTGGATACCCTGACCGGTATCTTTGGTATCGGCATGTTGCCCACCGGCAGCAAGGACCCTTACGCCCTACGCCGCGCGGCCTTGGGTGTACTGCGTATTCTGATCGACAAGCAGCTGGACTTGGACCTGACAGAAACAGTGGCTTTCGCGGTGTCCTTGTATGGTGCCAAAGTAGAGGCTGCTGCCTTGGCCGATCAGGTACTTGAATTTGTATTTGATCGCCTGCGTGCGCGTTATGAAGACGAAGGTGTGGATGTCGCCAGCTACCTGGCTGTTCGTGCGCTCACGCCAGGCTCTGCGCTGGACTTTGACCAGCGGGTTCAAGCAGTGCAGGCGTTCCGTCGCTTGCCTGAGGCTGAAGCCTTGGCTGCAGTGAACAAGCGTGTTTCCAACCTGCTGGGCAAGGCTGATGGTGCGGTAGCTACCACTGTAGAGCCCAAGTACTTCGATAACGCCCATGAGTTCTCGCTGTACTCGGCTATCCAGCAGGCAGACCACGCGGTTCAGCCCATGGCCCAGGCTCGTCAGTACAACGAAGCACTGGCCCGCCTGGCGGCGTTGCGCGAACCGGTGGATGCGTTCTTCGAGGCCGTGATGGTCAACGCCGAAGATGCGAACGTACGTGCCAATCGTTACGCCCTGCTGGCGCGGTTGCGTGGCCTGTTCCTAGGTGTCGCAGATATTTCGGTGCTGGGCTAAGCCGTGAAGCTGCTGATACTGGACCGGGACGGGGTTATCAATCAGGACTCCGATGCCTACATCAAATCGGTAGAGGAGTGGATACCCATTCCCGGTTCGATCGAGGCCATTGCTGCATTGAGCAAGGCCGGCTGGACGGTAGCAGTGGCTACCAACCAGTCGGGCATCGCCCGGGGCTACTATTCCCTGGATACGCTGCAGGCCATGCACGATGAGCTTCGGCGACAGGTGGGCGAAGCAGGCGGCGAAGTAGGGGCAATCCTGTTTTGCCCCCATGGGCCGGATGAGGGCTGTGACTGCCGCAAGCCCAACCCGGGCATGCTACGTGCCATCGGTGGGCACTATGATGTGCCACTTGACGGTATATGGTTCGTGGGCGACAGCTACAGTGACCTTGCGGCAGGCTTGTCCGTTGGTGCTCAACCGGTGCTGGTGAGGACAGGAAAAGGCTTGAAGACCGCCGCCGGCGTGCTGCCACGAGGCACACTGCAATTCGATGACCTGGCCGCAGTCGCCAAGGCGTTAATTAACCCAGGCACAGCCCTCTGACCACAGGGCAGGCCCCGCACGGTATTCATTCATGTCCACATTGATGGCCATACGCATTACTGTCTTCTACGTCTTGTTGGGCTTGAGCGCCCTTATCTGGTGCTCGCTGGGCTTCTTCGTCTGTCCCTTCCTGTCCTTTCCAGCGCGATACCGCTTTATCAACGTGTACTGGTGCCGTTTTGCGTTGCTGCTGACGCGTGTATTTCTGGGTATCAGGGTTCGTGTAACAGGTGCTGAAAACGTGCCTGCTACCCCTTGCGTGATTCTTTCCAACCACCAAAGCACGTGGGAAACCTTCTTTCTTTCAGCTTACTTCCAGCCGTTGAGCCAGGTGTTGAAGAAAGAACTTCTGTATGTACCCTTCTTTGGCTGGGCCATGGCGATGCTTCGGCCTATCGCGATCAACCGTGATAATCCTAAGGAAGCGCTCCGGCAGGTGGCTACTGAAGGTGACAAATTGCTAAAGGACAATGTCTGGGTGCTGATCTTTCCAGAGGGTACACGGGTGCCTTATGGCACCATGGGAAAATTCACACGCAGTGGTGCAGCTTTGGCAGTGAATGCCGATCGCCCCGTACTGCCAATAGCGCACAATGCCGGCAAATTCTGGCCCAAAGATGGCTGGGGAAAACGCTCAGGCACTATTGACATCATGATCGGCGCCCCTTTGTTTGCTGAAGGCACTGGCCCCCGTGCTATCGCTGAACTGAACGACCGAGCCTGCGCCTGGATTGCTCAGGCACAGCGTCAAATGGGTGCGCTTCAGCCAGCCGAACCCATGGCCACACCAACACCTGAATAATTGTGGATAACATGTGCGTAGTTTTTTTCGAAAGCAGGCTACGCATGTGTTAACGCTCTGATTTTAAAGCCTTAATTTTTGCGTCACCTACCGATGTAAAACGTGCATAACTTCCACCAGGTATGCACCGTCACACATTATTCAGGTCTACCTGGCGAGTTTCTTTAAGGCTCACCAGCCCTACCACCAGGCTTATGCCTGTTACTGCAATCGGGTACCAAAGCCCGTAGTAGATGTCCCCGGTGTAAACCACCAGCGCAAACGAAACAGTAGGGAGAAAACCGCCGAACCAGCCGTTGCCAATATGATAAGGCAGGGACATGGAGGTGTAGCGGATACGGGTAGGGAACAGCTCTACCATCACCGCAGCCAGTGGCCCGTAGGTCATCGTTGCGATAAGAATCAAGGCTACGATGATCGCTACTACCATCGGCTGGTTCACGTCCATGGCCTCTGCCTTGGCTGGGTAACCTGCCGCAGTGATCGCACTGCGCAAAGCCGCCTCGTCATAACCTTCAATACGCGTTTGCCCAATGGTCACTACAACCGTGCTTCCGGTCGTACCTGCTTGCGCGGTATAGGGCACGCCTGCCTTTACAAGCAGTGTTTTCACCTTGTCGCATGGGCTGTCAAAGCGTGCTTTCCCCACGGGGTCGAATTGGAACGTGCAGTTGCTAGGGTCTGCCATCACTACAATAGGCGCATGGCGGCTGGCCTGGTCAATTTGCGGGTTGGCATAGTGGCTTAGCGCCTTGAACAGGGGGAAATAGCATAAGGTCGCCAGCAGCAACCCTGTCATCAGGATCGGCTTGCGCCCTATGCGATCTGACAGCCAGCCAAAGAATACAAAAAAGGGCGCGCCGATGATCACGCTGATGATCATCAGGTTTGTGGCTTGGCCAGGATCTAGCTTAAGCATTTGGGTCATGAAAAACATGACGTAGAACTGTGCGGTATAAAAGGTTACTGCTTGCCCGGCATTGATACTGAACAAAGCTGTCAGTACGATTTTCACGTTAGCCCAAGAGCCAAAGGATTCACGGATAGGCGCTTGACTGACGTTGCCTTCTGCTTTCATTTTGGCGAAAGCTGGCGACTCGTGCAGGCTCATTCGAATCCAGGTCGACACGCCCCAGCAGCACAATCGATAACAGGAAAGGAAGGCGCCAGCCCCACACCTCGAATTGATCAGCGCTCACATAACGACACCCGGCCACGACTACCAGCGATAGCAGCAACCCCAGCGTTGCCGTGGACTGTATCCAGCCCGTATGGTGGCCGCGCTTATGAGCGGGTGCGTGCTCGGCCACATACGTGGCTGCGCCTCCGTATTCTCCGCCCAAGGCAAGCCCTTGAAGCATGCGCAGCACAATCAGCATGATGGGGGCTGCCACGCCGATCGCCGCATAGTTCGGCAGCAGGCCGACTGCAAACGTAGATAGCCCCATCAGTACGATGGTGGCCAAGAAGGTGTATTTACGGCCGATCATGTCACCTAACCGTCCGAACACCAAGGCACCGAATGGCCGAACCAGAAAGCCTGCCGCGAATGCCATAAGCGCAAAAATAAAGGCAGTCGTGTCGTTCACTCCTGCAAAAAACTGTTTGCTAATTACCGCTGCAAGGGCCCCATACAGGAAGAAGTCATACCATTCGAATACCGTACCCAGTGACGATGCAAAGATGATCTTGCGCTCTTCCCGCGTTGCTTTGGGCAGGGCTTGCGCCTTCTGGGCATGGGAGTAGTCGGTCATTGCTCTTGTCCTCGGCCCGAAGGGCACAGTGATTGTTATTTTTGTTCCACTGTTCGCATGGCTCACGTCTGCGCTGCGCTTCTACTGCCTTTACTTACCTTTGTAGCCAGGTGCTTACCGCTCCACCATCACCTCCGCTACCTGCAGTAGGGGTGTCTGAAGTTGCCTTGCATTGGACAGGATCAAGGCCGCTGCTTTTTCAGCAATCATCAGGGTAGGGGAGCAAGTATTGCCGGACACCAGTGTGGGCATGATCGAGGCGTCGGCAACGCGAAGTCCTTGTACGCCTACTACACGCAGTTGCGGGTCCACAACAGCGTCTGAGTCCACGCCCATACGGCATGTACCTGCTGGGTGAAATATAGTCGTTCCAATCGCACCCGCTGCTGATTCCAATTGTTCTTGTGTCTGCAAAGCAGCACCAGGCAGGTACTCCACCGGCTCGAACCGGGCAAGTGCAGGGCTGTGCACAATCTTTCGCGTCATCCGGATGGCGTCTGCTGCTACCTTCAGGTCCCTCTCATCACTCAGATAGTTGGGGTCGATCAGAGGGGGCACCCCTGGATCACGAGAGCGAATCACCACGCGGCCTCGGCTTTCAGGACGAAGATTGCACACCGAAGCAGTAAATGCTGGAAAGCGATGCAGAGGCTCGCCAAACCGGTCCAAGGAAAGGGGCTGAATGTGGTACTGAAGGTTGGCGCTGGGCTGGCTTGGATCTGAACGTACAAAGGCGCCCAGTTGGCTAGGCGCCATGGCCAACGGGCCGCTACGGTCATAGAGGTAACGCAAGCCCATGCCGCATTTTCCCCACACGCTGTTGGCCACTTGGTTTAGCGTTTTGGCATGCTGAATCCGATAGATCAGGCGCAGTTGCAGGTGATCTTGAAGGTTAGCGCCTACCCCGGCCGCATTGACCCTTACCGGTATATCAAGCCTGTTCAGCAAGGCGCGCGGGCCAATCCCTGAGCGCTGAAGGATGGCAGGTGACCCTATCGACCCTGCACTGAGGATCACTTCCTTACGGGCCCTGAAGGTTTGGCGGGTTCCAAGATAACGTGCAGCCACTCCATTGGCTTTTATGCCCTCAAAGGTGAGGCGGTCTACCTCCACCTGCGTCAAGATAGTCAGGTTTGGGCGGTGACGCGCAGGGCGCAAAAAGGCTTTTGAAGCATTCCAACGAATCCCGGAGCGCTGGTTGACCTCAAAGTATCCACAGCCTTCGTTATCGCCTCGATTGAAATCATCCACAGGCGCGATGCCTGCTTCTCCGGCAGCTTGCCGAAAGGCGTCGAGAATAGGCCATCGAAACCGCTGGCGCTCTACACGCCATTCCCCGTTCTGGCCGTGCACATCATCACTATCTGCGATGTGGCATTCAGTCTGGCAAAACAACGGCAGGACATCCTCCCAACCCCACCCCGTATTACCCAGGCTAGCCCAATGGTCATAATCGTTGGCTTGACCACGCATATAGATCATACCGTTTATGGACGAGCACCCCCCGAGCAC
Organism: Pseudomonas sp. AB39(2026); assembly: GCF_059831485.1. Lineage (NCBI taxonomy): Bacteria > Pseudomonadati > Pseudomonadota > Gammaproteobacteria > Pseudomonadales > Pseudomonadaceae > Pseudomonas > Pseudomonas sp. AB39(2026). Next base: position 3,240,294 of record NZ_CP195212.1, on the reverse strand, counting down.
CTTTCCACGTGGATAACTAAGCGTCCGCCCTTGCAAACCGGGCTGTGGATAAGTTTTGAAGCACCAATCAGTACGGGGGTTGCCAATGCAGAACAGGTAGCCGACAGGGATATGAATCCAGGCGTAGTTATCTTTGCCCCCTGCTTCAAGCAGCAGCACCCTATGGGCAGGGTCTACGCTCAACCGGTTTGCCAACAGGCAACCAGCGGGTCCTGCGCCTACAACGATGTAGTCATACGTATTCTGAGGAAGCGACATGCCTAAGGCCTCGCTGTTTTTTCTTCTTGTTCCCTCATGGTATTGCTTAAAGCTGGCCTCAGAGAGATTGTTTTCAACATGAGCGCTGTGCATTTTTGCATGGGGTAAAGGCAGATAGACACAGACACTGGAGTATTCGATTTCTTTGAATGTAATTTCGTACCATTCAGTACGATTAAAGACCCACAATCATTGGTAAAAAAAAATAATTACAGGGTACGTAACACATACTATTTCAATCCGTAAACTGTAGCTGGTAGCTAGTGGCACTTAGCTACCTTACCTCTACTTCAGCGTTTCCATCCACGCGGATGGATGGGCCAAGGAAGCACGATGCGCAAACTGGATAGAACAGACATTTCCATACTCAACGCTCTTCAAGACAACGCACGTATCACCAATGCCGAACTGGCGCGTTGCGTAAACCTTTCCACTACTCCCTGCTTCAATCGGGTGAAGGTTATGGAAGAGCTGGGTCTGATCAAGCAACAAGTGACATTACTGGCACCTGAGATGCTGGGTTTGCATGTGAATGTTTTTATCCATGTAAGCTTGGAAAAGCAGGTAGAGGGTGCGTTAGCAAGATTTGAAGAAGCCATTTCTCAGCGGCCAGAGGTAATGGAGTGCTATTTGATGAGTGGAGACGCCGATTACTTGATACGAGTGCTTGTGCCTGATATCCATGCCCTTGAGCGTTTCATTATCAATCACCTCACACGCTTCCCAGGCGTAGCCAACATACGTTCAAGTTTTGCACTCAAACAGGTGCGCTATAAGACAGCATTGCCATTGCCCTCCAATGGTTTGGTGATTGGTGAATAAGCAGGTAAGGGCAGCGGAACGGCTTCCCGCTCTATAAAACGTCCGTGGTGAAGTAGGTTTACACCTCCCTCATCGTAAGGACACGCCGCATGTCAGACTGGAACAATCGCTTTACCCAACTTATCCGCCAAAGCCGCCCTAACTTATGGGGTAACTGGGCACTGGCGTCCTCTATAAAGCCAGGAGCAGTGGGTTTCATGGACCCCTCTACAGGTGCCTTCCAGCTGGTAGCAGAGGCGCTACCAGGTGCCGCTATTCAAGAAAACACACTGTCTTCCACCTGGAAACTGAGCAGTGAGGGGGTCACTCGCCAGCAGGCGGATGCTAAGGTTTCAGGCTCGGTAATCGATCCAAACACGGGGCTGCAGATCAAACCTGAAGTGGAAATGGTCTGGAAGTTTCAACGCAAGGATTCGATAGCGTCTGAATTTTCAATCATTAAAGAAGCTGTTCTTAAAAATCTGGGCGTGTTGAGCGATCAATATGACTGGCTGCTAGACCAAGCTAAAAAGGTAGGTTTTGCTCAAGACAGCCAGATCGCCCAAGGCTTTGGCGTCATCACAGAGGTCATATTCGCGCACAGCGGCCTGAATCTCGGCTCTAAAGATAGTGACGCCACTTATACGCTGGGCGGCACTGTGGAGGGCCTGAGCGTGATGGTAGGGGATAAAGGTCCTAGTACTGGCGTAAAAGCCAATTACAGCTATAGCCGCGAAACCCATTCACTGGACAAGCACTTGTGGCCCATTACGCAAGGGCAGGTATCGGAGGCCCCTATAGGAATAGCCTTTGCATTTTCATCTTTCCATGGCCGAACCGTACTTCCGGCCTGGCGCAAGAGAATCAATGGCTTGGCTATCTACCTGGACAGCAAAGCGAGCAAAGGTATGACTTACATTACCAAGGCACGGTTAAGCTACACGGATGGGACAGGACACCAAGAGAAGACCGTGACTGTTTCTGGCGGTTTGTCTGGCAGTTTCGCCAATATTCCAATCGATGCACACAATGCCTCGCTCGAACTGACCTTCGTTGGGCTTATCGAAGACGAGACGCAAACATTGTCCTGGGACATTCCTGCGGCTCAATGGCCACAGGGCGAGATGCATATAGACCTCACAGGCACCTGGCCTGGGCGCCCCAAAGCTGTTATCCGTCACGACCTCAACAACGCCTCATGAGCCCATGAAAAAGCCCCGGCTTGTTGGCCGGGGCTTTTTCCATATCAGGCAGGCCCGGGGAGGGCGGCCAACTTCAACAGTTAGAAATCCAAGTTCGATACCGCTAGCGCATTGCTTTCAATGAAGTCGCGGCGTGGCTCTACTGCATCGCCCATCAATGTATTGAAGATCTGATCAGCAGCGATCGCATCCTCGATGGTGACTTTGAGCATACGGCGCACAGTGGGGTCCATGGTGGTTTCCCACAGTTGGTCGGGGTTCATTTCCCCCAGCCCTTTGTATCGTTGAATGCTGTAACGCTTGGCCGTTTCGTTCATGAGCCAATCCAGTGCTTCCTTGAACTCGCCTACCGGCTTCTTACGCTCTCCGCGTTGCACATAGGCCCCTTCGTCCAGCAGGCTGTTGAGCTGGGCTCCGAGGGCTGTCACTGTGCGGTAATCGTTACTGCCGAAGAAGTCCCTGTTGAAGGTTACATAGCTTGCCAAGCCGTGCGAGATGATTTCCACCTCCGGCAGCCACAGGTTACGCTCGCGATCCTCACGAAGGCTGGCCTTATACGCCAACCCAGACTTCTCAGAGCGCTGCAGGCGCGCTGCGAAGCGCTCCAGCCACTCGCCCATGGCCGCTTGGTCTCCAAGCTGCTCCAGGGACACTGGAGGGAGGTAAACGAAGTGCTCGGTGATGTCTTGAGGGTACAACCGAGACAGACGCTTGAGAGTCTTCATCACCATACGGTAATCATTCACCAGGCGCTCCAGTGCTTCACCCTTGATACCAGGTGCCTCATCACCCAGGTGCAGGCTGGCATCTTCCAGCGCAGTCTGAGTGAGGTACTCCTCCATAGCTTCGTCATCCTTGATGTACTGCTCTTGCTTCCCCTTTTTAACCTTGTACAGCGGAGGCTGCGCGATATACACATAGCCCCGCTCGATCAGTTCTGGCAATTGGCGGAAGAAGAACGTAAGAAGCAGCGTACGGATGTGCGAACCGTCCACATCCGCATCGGTCATGATGATGATGTTGTGATAGCGCAGCTTCTCGATATTGTATTCTTCACGGCCAATGCCGCAGCCCAATGCCGTGATCAGCGTGCCTACTTCCTGGGACGCGATCATCTTGTCGAACCGAGCTTTTTCGACGTTCAGGATTTTCCCTTTCAAAGGCAGGATCGCTTGGGTGCGGCGATTGCGACCTTGCTTGGCAGAGCCACCCGCCGAGTCACCTTCCACAAGGTACAGTTCGGACAGGGCAGGGTCCTTCTCCTGGCAGTCTGCCAGTTTGCCGGGCAAACCGGCGATATCTAGGGCACCCTTGCGCCGTGTCATCTCACGCGCTTTTCGTGCAGCTTCACGCGCGCGCGCGGCGTCTATCATCTTGCCAACAACTGCTTTGGCTTCGTTTGGGTTTTCCAGCAAGAAATCGGAAAAATATTTTCCCATTTCCTGTTCAACGGCTGTTTTGACCTCAGAGGAAACCAGCTTGTCCTTAGTTTGAGAGCTGAACTTAGGGTCTGGAACCTTCACTGAAATGATCGCGGTGAGGCCTTCTCGAGCATCGTCACCTGTAGTGGCTACCTTGTTTTTCTTGGCCAGGCCTTCTTGCTCAATGTAGGTATTGAGGTTGCGCGTAAGGGCAGAACGGAACCCAACAAGGTGGGTACCGCCATCACGTTGAGGAATGTTGTTTGTAAAGCAGAGCAGGTTTTCATTGAACCCGTCGTTCCACTGGAGAGCGATTTCTACGCCAACACCGTCTTCGCGTTGAACAGTGAAATGGAAAACCTGCTGGTTCACTGTCGTTTTGTTGGTGTTCAGGTACTCCACGAATGCGCGAAGGCCGCCTTCATATTTGAAGAACTCCTCCTTACCACTGCGCTCATCTTTCAGGTTGATGCCCACGCCCGAATTGAGGAATGACAGTTCGCGAATACGCTTTGCGAGGATATCCCAGCTGAAGTGGATATTTTTGAAGGTTTCAGCTGACGGCTTGAAGTGGATTTCTGTACCGGTGGTTTCGCTATCTCCTACAGTTTTCATAGGCGCCTGAGGCACACCATGAACGTAGACCTGCTCCCAGATCTTGCCGCTACGGCGCACTGTCAGCAGTAAGGACTCTGACAGTGCGTTCACTACCGACACACCAACGCCATGCAAGCCGCCAGAGACCTTGTAAGAGTTGTCGTCAAACTTACCGCCGGCATGCAGCACGGTCATGATGACCTCAGCTGCAGAAACACCTTCTTCCTTGTGCACATCTACGGGAATACCACGGCCGTTGTCTCGTACCGATATGGACTCGTCTGGATGGATAGTTACCGTAATCTCGTCACAGTGCCCGGCCAGCGCTTCGTCGATCGAGTTGTCGAGAACTTCGAACACCATATGGTGCAGGCCGCTGCCGTCATCGGTATCGCCAATGTACATACCGGGGCGTTTGCGAACGGCGTCCAGGCCCTTCAGGACCTTAATGCTTGAGGAGTCGTACGTTTGATTGTCGCTCATGCTTCACTCCTGATGATGCGCAGTTTGAGTAATGCGGCCATGTTCCACGTGGAACAATGAGACAGGCGTCTCCTTCTGCCAGTCATCACTCAACAATTCTTGGTTCACGCAGGTGATGAACACCTGGCATTTCAATTCTTCAAGCAGGCGGCATAGGGCCTTGCGGTGCTGCTCGTCGAGCTCGGAAGGTAGGTCATCAACTAGGTAAACACACTGGTTAAGACGCACCTGGCTGAGTAAATGGCCCTGAGCAATACGTAAGGCGCAGACTACGAGCTTTTGCTGCCCGCGGGACAGGATTTCTGCCGCATTATGGTTGCCAAGGCGTAGGCGCAGATCTGCGCGTTGTGGACCAGAATGGGTATGCCCCAATTGACGATCCCTTAGTAACGAGGCCGCAAGCACTTCGCTCAGTTCACGGTCTTTGTCCCAGCCCCGATAGTAGCTCAGGGTCAAACCCGGCAGGTCAACCAATTCGGCTAATATGCGCTCAAACACAGGCTTGAGAGACAGAATATAAGCACGGCGGAACTCGTCGATCTGACCGCTGGCCGCAGTCAATTCCCGATCCCAGGCAGCGACTGAAACGGCATCAAGTGTACCACGGCGTAGTAATGAGTTCCGCTGCTTCAAAGCCTTCTGGAGGCGCTGCCATACGGGAAGAAAACGAGGTTCCACGTGGAACACTCCCCAATCCAGGAATTGGCGCCGTACCTTCGGAGCACCTTCCAGTAAACGGAAACTATCTGGGTTGATCAGTTGAAGTGGCAGCACTTCGGCTAGCTGAGCAGCACTACGCGCATTTTCGCCATCAATGCGGATGAGGAATTCACCGTCTCGTTGACGTGACACACCAATGCTGCATTGGCGCTCGCTGTCGAGCATGACCTGTCCGAATACAGTACAAGCCGCTTGCTCGTATTGAATAACAGGCTGCAATCGCGTGCTGCGGAATGAACGTGCCAAGGCCAGCAAGTGAATGGCTTCGAGCACGCTGGTCTTGCCGCTGCCGTTAGCGCCAAACAATAGGTTGATGCGTGGAGAGGGCAAGAGGGTCACCGGGTGCAGGTTTCGCACCGCGGTGACAGACACGCGAGAAAGGGACATCAGTAAAGAGCAATCAAAGCCGCATCGGCATTACGACATAGGAAGAGTCATCGTTGTCTGCTTCCTGCACCAAGGCGCTACTGTTGGAATCCGACAGCACCAGGCGCACTTGCTCGGTCGTCATTACGCCAAGCACATCCAACAGATAGCTGACGTTGAAACCTATCTCAAGGTTGCCGCCATTGTAGTCGACGCTGATTTCTTCCTCAGCTTCTTCCTGCTCAGGGTTGTTGGCCTGAATTTTCAGCTGCCCTGCAACCAGTTGCAAACGGATGCCTCGGTACTTCTCGTTGGACAGAATCGCCGTACGGCTGAATGCTTCTTTCAGGGCCTGACGATCGCCTACCACCAGCTTATCGCCTCCTTTAGGCAGCACCCGCTCGTAGTCGGGGAATTTCCCATCAACCAGTTTGGAGGTAAAGGTGAACTCACCTGTGGTTGCGCGGATGTGGTGCATGCCTAAGACAATGCTAACCGTACCGTCCTGCTCAGTGAGCAAGCGTGCCAGCTCCAGAATGCCTTTGCGTGGCACGATAACTTGGTGCTTGTCGGCTTCGCCCAGGTCCGCCGTCATGGAGCACATCGCTAGGCGATGGCCATCAGTCGCCACCGCGCGGATCATGCCGGTGGACACTTCCAGAAGCATACCGTTGAGGTAATAGCGAACGTCCTGCTGCGCCATGGCAAAGCCCGTGCGCTCGATCAAGCGGCGAAGCTTGCCTTGTGCCAAGGTGCACGTAAGCGAACCTGGCCCTTCTTCTACAGTTGGGAAGTCATTGGCGGGCAAAGTAGACAAGGTAAAACGGCTGCGCCCAGCCTTTACCAGCAATTTGTTTTCTTCCAGCCGCACATCAATTTGCGCGTCATTTGGCAAGCTCTTGCAGATGTCCATGAGCTTACGAGCCGGTACCGTGATTTCACCCGGTTCGGCAGGCTCTTCCAACTGCACACGGCCCACAAGTTCCACTTCCAGGTCCGTGCCTGTCAAAGAGAGCTGTTGGCCCTCTACCACCAGCAGAACGTTGGAAAGCACCGGCAGCGTCTGGCGGCGTTCCACTACACCGGCTACCAATTGCAGCGGCTTGAGCAAAGCCTCACGTTGAATGGAAAAATGCATGGCGTCAGTCCTGGCCTTTTCGTGGCGGCTGCGTAGGCGTCACGTAGTGAGCGTACGAAGCAGGTTCTTGTAATCCTCGCGAATGTCCGCGTCAGATTCTTTCAATTCGTTGATCTTTCTACAGGCGTGCAGCACTGTGGTATGGTCTCTACCTCCGAACACGTCACCGATTTCAGGCAAACTGTGGTTGGTCAACTCTTTAGAGAGCGCCATTGCCACTTGACGCGGCCGAGCCACAGACCTTGATCGCCGCTTGGAAAGCAGGTCGGAAATCTTGATCTTGTAGTACTCGGCTACGGTGCGCTGAATATTGTCCACACTGACCAGCTTGTCCTGAAGCGCCAACAGGTCTTTCAACGACTCGCGAATCAACTCGATCGTAATGGCACGGCCCATGAAGTGCGCGTGCGCGATGACACGCTTGAGCGCCCCTTCCAGCTCGCGAACATTGGAACGGATACGTTGCGCGATGAAGAAAGCAGCGTCATGAGGCAGGTCAACCTTTGCTTGGTCTGCCTTCTTCATAAGGATGGCCACGCGGGTTTCCAGCTCTGGCGGTTCTACCGCAACGGTGAGGCCCCAACCAAAGCGTGACTTCAAGCGTTCCTCAAGGCCTTCTATTTCCTTAGGATAACGATCGCTGGTAAGAATCACTTGCTGTCCACCTTCTAGCAGCGCGTTAAAGGTGTGGAAAAACTCTTCCTGCGAGCGCTCCTTGCGTGCAAAGAACTGAATGTCGTCGATCAGCAGTGCGTCCACCGAACGGTAGAAACGTTTGAACTCGTTTATCGCATTCAGCTGGAGTGCCTTGACCATATCCGCGACAAATCGCTCCGAATGAAGGTAAACCACCTTGGCATTCGGGTTCTTCTTGAGGAGGTGGTTCCCAACCGCATGCATGAGGTGGGTTTTACCCAAGCCAACGCCACCATACAGAAAGAGCGGGTTGTATCCATGCTTAGGGTTGTCTGCTACCTGCCAGGCCGCGGCCCGGGCCAGCTGGTTTGATTTGCCTTCGACGAAATTCTCGAACGTGAACGTACGGTTCAAGTAGCTAGTGTGTTTAAGCGCACCTTCTACTTGAACACTCCGCGTTTCGCCGCGGGTGGTCGCCGGTGCAGACATAGGGTCGAAGCTGTCCCTGGAAGGTTCCGGATCTGCAGCAGGCGTTACAGGCGTTGGGGCGGGCGTTACTGGCGCGGGGGAGGCAGCAGCAGGCGCGGCAGCGGCTGTCATAGGCGCATTGACCGCCATCCTGGGCGCTGCGCTGCGACGGCTACCGATCAGCAAAGCGACAGCCGGGGCGGCACCGTTGCACTGCTCCGCCATCAGCTCCAGCAATCGTCCAAGGTATTTTTCATTCACCCAATCCAGCACAAAGCGATTAGGTGCGTACAAACGCAACTCGTCACCTTCGGCTTCGACCTGGAGTGGACGTATCCAGGTATTGAACAGTTGAGCAGGCAGTTCCTCGCGGAGCAATTCCACGCACTGCTGCCAGATTTCCACTGACACAGGAATCCCCTGAGATAGATAAGCCCGTGTGGGCAAGAGAGCGTCGGCCATTGTACCTACCGACAATGGAGTTATCCACACCTAGTACGAGCGCTTTGCCTCGTACCTCTCCCAAGCGTCATTTTCGTAATTTTGAATGCCAGATAAGCCCTGTGGAAAACTCGCACTGAGGGCAGGGGAGCAGTGGGGGTAAAACCCTGTGCATAACTCACCTGTGGATAATTAGCATTATTGTCCACAGGATTTGTCCACAGTTCAAACAGCTTAACAGCGGGTTGTGGACAACCTTTGAGCTCGGCGTTTACCCCGGCGTCACTGACCCAAATCAGGTTATCCACAGAAAGGCGCGCCCTCAAGCTTTATAAGCTCTACAAAAAAGCTTTTTATACGTCCTTCTTATTATTTCTATTTTCAGACCTTCCGACCCAATGAACCCTCACACAACCATATGTAAGGAAAAGCTGGTCGGAAATTGACCTATGCGCGTGCTTTCACTAGAATCGCCGGTCTCTTGAAAACCGGGCCATTGGGGCCCACCCGACCAGCCAGGTAACTGTCCATGAAACGTACTTTCCAACCCAGCACCATCAAGCGCGCTCGCACCCACGGCTTCCGTGCTCGCATGGCCACCAAGAACGGCCGTGCCGTCCTGTCGCGCCGTCGCGCCAAGGGCCGCAAGCGTCTGGCTGTCTGATTTGCTGGCACAGGTTAGGTGAGTCAGGACTTCAGCCGGAGCAAGCGCCTGCTTGTTCCGAAGCAATTCAAGGCAGTCTTTGACTCCCCGACCGCCAAGGTCCCGGGGAAGCATCTCCTGATCCTTGCCAAGGACAACCAGCTTGATCATCCACGCCTGGGGCTGGTGATCGGCAAGAAAAGTGTCAAGTTGTCGGTGCAGCGCAACCGCATCAAGCGCGTGATTCGTGATTCCTTCCGCCAATACCAGGTTGCTCTGGAAGGCTGGGATATCGTCATCGTTGCTCGAAAGGGGCTAGGCGACATCGAGAACGCCGAACTGCATTTGCATTTCGCCAAGCTTTGGAAGCGCCTGGCCCGTACTCGGCCGGCCGCCCCTACCGAACCCAAGGAACAGCACAGCCAAGATGCGTAAACTGGTCCTGCTACCGATCCAGTTTTACCGTTACGCCATTAGCCCTCTGATGGCCAGCCATTGCCGTTTCTATCCCAGTTGCTCCTGCTATGCCCACGAAGCCATCAGCCAACACGGCGTATGGCGTGGGAGCTGGCTGTCCGTACGCCGGCTGGGGCGCTGCCATCCCTGGAATGCCGGCGGCTTCGATCCTGTCCCGCCTGTGTCCACCCCTCGTAATAATTCGATAGCCGAGTAATCATGGATATAAAACGTACGATCCTGATGGGCGCCCTGGCAGTCGTGGCTTATGTGCTGGTTCTGAAGTGGAACCAGGATTATGGTCAGGCCACGCTGCCGACCCAGAGCGTGGCGACTCAGGCAAACATTCCTTCGGACTTGCCTCAGGCACCGGGGGCAACCGCTGGCAACACAGATGTTCCGGACACCAATGCGCCGGCCATCCCTGCAGCAACTCCCGTGAATGCAGCGGCTCAAGGTTTGATTCGTGTTCGCACTGATGTGCTGGACCTGGCCATCGATCCCAAAGGCGGTGACATCGTCCAGTTGACGCTGCCGCAATACCCGCGCCGCCAGGATCATCCCGATGTGCCGTTTCAGTTGTTCGATAACGGCAGCGAGCGTGTCTACCTGGCTCAAAGTGGGTTGACCGGTGCAAATGGCCCGGACGTTCAGGCCAGCGGCCGTCCACTGTATGCCAGTTCCAACACCAGCTACCAACTGGCCGACGGCCAGAACACGCTCGTTGTGGATCTGTCCGTCAATCAAGGCGGTGTCAACTACATCAAACGGTTCACGCTTGAGCGTGGTGAGTATGACCTCAAAGTCAGCTACCTGATTGATAACCAGAGCAGCCAAGCCTGGACGGGCAACCTGTTTGCACAGCTCAAGCGCGATGCCAGCTCCGATCCATCTTCCAGCACAGCCACAGGCACCGCGACCTACCTGGGTGCTGCCCTGTGGACAACATCCGAGCCTTACAAAAAGGTTCCGATGAAGGACATCGACAAGGGCCAGTTCAAGGAAACGGTCCAAGGTGGATGGGTAGCGTGGCTGCAGCACTACTTCGTTACAGCCTGGGTACCCGCAGCGGGCGATAGCAACAACGTCATGACCCGCAAGGACAGCCAAGGCAACTACATTGTGGGCTTCACTGGGCCCACCATGAACATTGCGCCCGGCGCCAAGGCTGAAACCACCGCTACGTTGTATGCCGGCCCCAAGATCCAGGACAAGCTCAAGCAGTTGTCCCCAGGCCTTGAGCTGACAGTCGACTACGGTTTTCTGTGGTTTATCGCCCAACCGATCTTCTGGCTGCTCAAGCATATCCACAGCCTGCTGAACAACTGGGGCTGGTCGATCATCTGCCTTACCGTGCTGATCAAGCTGTTGTTCTTCCCTCTGTCGGCCGCCAGCTACAAGTCGATGGCTCGCATGCGTGCTGTGGCACCTCGCCTGGCTGCACTGAAGGAACAGTTTGGCGACGACCGCCAGAAGATGTCCCAGGCCATGATGGAGTTGTACAAGAAGGAAAAGATCAACCCGTTGGGTGGTTGCCTGCCGATCGTGGTGCAGATGCCAGTGTTCCTGGCCTTGTACTGGGTGTTGCTTGAAAGCGTAGAAATGCGCCAGGCGCCCTGGATGTTCTGGATTACCGACTTGTCCATCAAGGACCCGTTCTTCATTCTGCCGATCATCATGGGCGCCACCATGTTCATTCAGCAGCGGTTGAACCCTGCGCCGCCAGACCCCATGCAAGCCAAGGTCATGAAGTTGATGCCAATCGTCTTCACGTTCTTCTTCCTGTGGTTCCCAGCAGGCCTGGTGCTGTACTGGATCACCAACAACACGCTGTCGATCCTTCAGCAGTGGTTCATCACACGTAGCATCGAACGCGCCAACGCCAACACATCGGCCTGATTCGCTACACTTGTTTTGCAAACGCCCCTTGATAGGGGCGTTTTGCATTATTCCAGCAGTGGATAACTTATGAACCTTTCCAACGACACTATTGCAGCCATTGCGACTGCCCAGGGCAGGGGCGGCGTAGGTATCGTTCGCGTTTCAGGGCCGCTGGCAATCAAAGTGGCTGACCAGGTGCTTGGGCGCCCGCTTGAACCTCGCTACGCGCACCATGGCGCCTTTCGAGGGTCGGGTGGGGATAACTTGGATGAAGGCTTGGCACTCTTTTTCAAAGGCCCTCATTCGTTCACGGGAGAGGACGTGCTGGAACTGCATGGCCATGGCGGGCCAGTAGTACTGGATATGTTGCTGAAGCGTTGTGTCGATTTGGGTTGCCGGCTTGCACGCCCTGGCGAATTCAGCGAACGGGCATTCCTCAATGACAAGCTTGACCTGGCCCAGGCTGAAGCCATTGCCGACCTTATCGAGGCCAGTTCAGAGCAGGCCGCCCGCAATGCCGTGCGGTCCTTGCAAGGTGCGTTTTCAAAGCGCGTGGAGGCGTTGACCGAATCCTTGATTCAACTGCGCATCTACGTAGAAGCCGCTATTGATTTTCCTGAGGAGGAAATCGACTTCCTGGCTGATGGCTTGGTGTTATCCAGGCTGGAAGCTGTCCGTGAATCCCTGGCAGTAGTGCTGCGCGAAGCCAGCCAAGGGGCCTTGATACGTGAAGGGATGACGCTGGTGATCGCTGGGCGGCCAAATGCTGGCAAGTCCAGCCTGCTCAACCTGCTGGCAGGGCGAGATGCCGCCATCGTGACTGACATCGCCGGCACCACCCGGGACATCCTCAGAGAACATATCCACATCGATGGCATGCCGCTTCACGTTATCGATACCGCCGGGTTACGAAACACAGGTGACGTTGTTGAAAAGATCGGTGTGGAACGCGCCCTGAAGGCCATACAGGAGGCGGACCGCATTTTCCTTGTGGTGGATACCAGTAGTGCAGAGGCGACGGACCCTTACGCCCTGTGGCCGGAATTCATGGACACCGCCCCGCACCCTTCGAAAGTGACACTGGTACGAAACAAGGCAGACCTCAGCGGGGAAACCGTGCGGTTGAACGTAGAGCCATCCGGCCAGGCCACCCTTACCCTCAGTGCGCTGGATACCGGTACAGGCCTGGCGTTGCTTCGTGAACATCTCAAAGCGGTTATGGGGTACGAGCAGACAGCAGAAGGCAGTTTCAGCGCTCGTCGGCGCCATTTGGATGCCCTTGAACAGGCAAGTGGTTACCTCGACCACGGCCTAGCGCAGCTTGTCCATGCAGCTGCGGGAGAATTGCTGGCTGAAGACCTTCGCCTGGCGCAGCAGTGCTTAGGCGAGATTACCGGAGCGTTTAGCTCGGACGATCTGCTTGGGCGGATTTTCACGAGTTTTTGTATCGGGAAGTGAAATCCGTGCACACCAATCGAACCCCGACTCACAGATAGCGGCTTCACTTACGCACCTGAAACAAAATATTCCCTCACTGAAAACCGGCCATTGAGCCGGTTTTTTTATATCCACAGCTCAGGAGCCCTGTGGAAAAGCCTACCAGAGCTCTTGTGATAACACGTCCTGCTAGCTGTGTATAAAAGTGCCTTGGGGATAAAGCTTGATTTATGCACAGGCTATAACCCGTTATCCTCAATGCTCAAAGGCACCTATCGACAATGTTTAAGATCGCTGTACAGTGCATGAATAAAGGCCTGTATAGCTTTATCCACAGAAAGGGTGCTGACTAAGAATAAACATAAAAACAAAGCTTTTATAAATCTCTTCTCTTTTATGTATCTATTGGCAGCCAACCGCTGCCGGCTGGCTATTTTTTGCACAAACGGTTTCTTTCCACAGGCCAAATTCCCTATACTGCGCAGCTATCCCAAATTACCCATATGAACAGGCACGAGGTGCGTGGTGGATTTCCCTTCCCGTTTTGAAGTGATCGTCATCGGCGGTGGCCATGCCGGTACCGAGGCCGCGCTCGCTTCCGCGCGGATGGGCGCACGTACATTGCTGCTGACTCACAACGTTGAAACCTTGGGCCAAATGAGCTGCAACCCTGCTATTGGCGGGATCGGCAAAAGCCACCTGGTCAAGGAAATCGATGCGCTCGGCGGCGCGATGGCGTTGGCCACAGATAAAGGCGGTATCCAGTTCCGCGTACTGAATAACCGCAAAGGCCCCGCAGTGCGCGCAACGCGTGCCCAGGCAGACCGTGTGCTGTACAAGGCTGCAGTGCGTGACATTCTGGAAAACCAGCCCAACCTGTGGATATTTCAACAGGCCTGCGATGATCTGATTGTCGACGGGGACGAGGTGAAAGGGGTGGTAACCCAAATGGGCCTGCGTTTCCATGCAGACTCTGTAGTGCTGACAGCAGGCACATTCCTGGGTGGGCTTATCCACATTGGCATGGATAACTATTCAGGCGGGCGCGCAGGTGATCCGCCTTCCATTGCATTGGCCAGGCGCCTGCGTGAATTGCCATTGCGAGTGGGCCGCTTGAAAACCGGGACCCCGCCACGCATCGATGGAAAGTCTGTTGATTTTTCGGTCATGACAGAACAGCCGGGTGATACGCCTATTCCCGTTATGTCATTCATGGGCAATGCCCAGATGCATCCGCGCCAGGTGAGTTGCTGGATTACCCATACCAATGCTCGTACTCACGAGATCATCGCGGCCAACCTGGACCGTTCCCCCATGTATTCGGGGGTCATCGAAGGTGTAGGGCCTCGCTATTGTCCTTCCATCGAGGACAAGATCCATCGGTTCGCCGACAAGGACAGCCATCAGGTATTCATCGAGCCCGAGGGTTTGACGACTCATGAGCTGTATCCAAACGGCATCTCCACGTCATTGCCTTTTGACGTGCAGCTACAGATTGTGCGATCCATCCGAGGGATGGAAAACGCCCACATCATGCGACCGGGTTACGCCATCGAGTACGACTACTTTGACCCTCGTGACCTGAAATACAGCCTTGAAACAAAAGCCATTGCCGGTTTGTTCTTTGCTGGGCAAATCAATGGCACCACGGGGTACGAAGAGGCGGGCGCACAAGGTTTGCTGGCAGGGGCCAATGCGGCATTGCGCGCAAAGGGTCAGGACGCCTGGTGCCCACGCCGCGATGAGGCTTACATGGGTGTGCTCGTAGATGACCTGATTACCCTGGGTACGCAAGAGCCTTACCGCATGTTTACGTCCCGGGCGGAATACCGGCTGGTATTGCGCGAAGACAATGCCGACCTGCGCCTGACTGAAACAGGCCGCCGGTTGGGCTTGGTAGACGATGCGCAGTGGCAGGCATTTTGTACCAAGCGTGAAGCCATCGAGCGTGAGGAACAACGCTTGAAAAGCACCTGGGTGAGGCCCGGTACGCCAGTAGGTGAAGCGGTCGCCAACCACTACGGCACACCGCTGGCTCATGAATACAACCTGCTGAATCTGCTCAGCCGGCCGGAAATCGATTATGCAGGCCTCACGGCCATTACCGGCACTACTGAAATTGATCCACAGGTCGCCGAGCAAGTTGAAATCAAGGTCAAGTATGCAGGCTATATCGAACGCCAGCAGGACGAGATTGAAAAACTGCGCGCTAGCGAAAACATACGGCTGCCTGTGGATATCGATTACCCTGCTATCTCCGGCCTTTCCAAGGAAATCCAGGCCAAGCTGAGCCAGGCACGCCCTGAAACATTAGGTCAGGCGTCGCGTATTCCAGGTGTTACGCCAGCGGCTATTTCCCTGTTGATGATTCACCTGAAAAAACGTGGTGCAGCCAGGCAGGTGGAGCACAGCGCGTGACCAACATGATTACCTCTAGCCACCGTGATGAATTATCCACAGGTGCCAAAGCCCTTGGGGTTTCGCTCACGTCTGTCCAGGAAGAGCAATTGCTGGGCTACCTGGCGTTGCTGATCAAGTGGAACAAAGCCTACAACCTGACTGCAGTACGGGACCCGGATGAAATGGTGTCCCGTCACCTTCTGGACAGCTTGAGCATCGCCAAGTACGTCGGCGAGCGCCATCGGTGGATCGATGTAGGCAGCGGGGGCGGCATGCCGGGCATTCCCATGGCGATTCTGTACCCACAGAAGTCCATTACCACATTGGATAGCATTGGCAAGAAAACCCGGTTTCAAACCCAGGTTAAGCTTGAACTCAAGCTTGCCAATCTTGAAATTATCCACAGCCGTGTAGAGGCTCACCATCCGTCTCAGGCGTATGATGGCATTGTGTCCCGAGCCTTCAGCAGCCTGGAGGATTTCACCAACTGGACCCGCCACCTAGGTAACCCCGACACACGCTGGTTCGCGATGAAGGGGCTACATCCGACAGATGAACTGGTAGCATTGCCCGCTGATTTTGAAATCGATAGCGCGCATGCCTTGGCCGTACCAGGTTGCCAAGGCCAACGGCATCTACTGATACTGCGCCGCAAGGCATGACGGGGAACACAAGCGACAATGGCTAAGGTATTCGCAATCGCGAACCAGAAAGGTGGGGTCGGAAAAACCACGACCTGCATAAACCTCGCGGCTTCACTGGTCGCCGTCAAGCGTCGAGTATTATTGATCGACCTTGATCCGCAGGGTAACGCCACCATGGGCAGCGGTGTGGATAAGCATTCACTGGAGCGCTCGGTCTATGACCTGCTTATCGGTGAATGCGACTTGAATGAAGCCATGCATTTTTCCGAACACGGTGGTTATCAGCTGCTGCCGGCCAACCGGGACCTGACAGCGGCAGAAGTCGTGCTGCTGGAAATGCAGATGAAAGAAAGCCGCCTGCGTAATGCCTTGGCGCCTATTCGCGAAAACTACGATTACATCCTGATCGACTGCCCACCTTCGCTGTCGATGCTGACGCTCAACGCGCTGGTGGCAGCCGATGGCGTCATCATCCCCATGCAGTGCGAGTACTTTGCACTGGAAGGGCTCAGCGACCTTGTGGATAACATCAAACGCATTGGGGCAGCTATCAATCCTTCGCTCAAGATCGAAGGTTTGCTGCGCACCATGTACGATCCTCGGCTGAGCCTCATCAATGACGTGTCCGCACAGCTCAAAGAGCACTTCGGCGATCAGTTGTACGAGACTGTCATTCCTCGCAATATCCGCCTTGCCGAAGCACCAAGTTTTGGAATGCCCGCGCTGACCTACGACAAGCAGTCCAAAGGGGCGATGGCCTACCTGGAGCTGGCCAACGAAATGGTTCGCCGTCAACGCCGCAAGGCTCGCACCGCTGCGGCGGTCTAAGGAAACGCAATGGCTGTCAAAAAACGAGGGTTGGGCCGGGGGCTCGATGCGCTGCTGAGCGCGCCAACCGCTTCAGCCTTGGAAGCACAAGCGGTCGGGCTTGAGGAAAAAGAACTACAGTACCTGCCGCTGGATGTGATTCAGCGAGGCAAGTACCAGCCTCGGCGGGATATGGACCCGCAGGCGCTGGAAGAGCTGGCGCAGTCCATCCGTGCACAAGGCGTGATGCAGCCGATCGTAGTACGGCCGATAGCCAAGGGCCGTTATGAGATCATTGCCGGTGAACGCCGTTGGCGAGCCAGCCAGCAGGCCGGGCAGGAGCGTATCCCTGCCATGGTTCGAGAAGTGCCGGACGAAACGGCAATCGCCATGGCGCTGATCGAGAACATCCAGCGCGAAGACCTCAACCCGCTTGAAGAAGCCATTGCCTTGCAACGGTTGCAGCAAGAGTTTCAGCTGACCCAACAACAGGTAGCCGAAGCAGTGGGCAAGTCACGCGCGACGGTCACCAACCTGTTGCGGCTGATCACGCTGCCCGAAGGTATCAAAACCATGCTGGCGCACGGTGACCTGGAGATGGGACATGCCAGGGCACTGCTAGGCCTGCCGGACGAGCGCCAGCTTGAGGGGGCGCGACATGTTGTCGCACGCGGCCTTACTGTGCGCCAAACCGAGGCACTGGTTCGCCAATGGTTGAACACTACAGAACAGCCTGCGAAGGAGGTCAAGACCGACCCGGATATCGCTCGGCTGGAACAGCGCCTGGCAGAGCGGCTGGGCTCTGCAGTGCAGATACGTCATGGTGGGAAGGGGAAAGGGCAGTTGGTCATTCGGTACAACTCGCTGGATGAGCTGCAGGGGGTCCTCGCTCACATTCGCTGAAACATCAAGTTTCAGGCGAGCAGTCGGAAAAGCCACGCCGGTAGTTGAACAGGGGCTGAACCGCCCCTATACTCTGCGCGCATTTTGTCGGCACATTCTATGCCAAGTCGTCGTTGTTCGGCAGGCCGACCTTCAGGAGCCAAATCGATGGAAACCCGCACGCCAAACCGCTTGCCGTTCCATCGCTGGGCAGTTTTTCCCGTCCTGATGGCTCAATTGATCACGCTACTGCTGGCAGCCTTGGTGCTGTGGCAGTGGCACGGGCCGGTCAGCGGCTATTCAGGCATGTGTGGAGGCCTGATCGGCTGGCTGCCCAATGTTTATTTTGCTTCGAAGGCGTTCCGCTTCAGCGGTGCCCGAGCAGCACAGGCTATCGTCCGGTCCTTTTACGCCGGCGAGGCAGGCAAACTGATTTTAACGGCAGTGCTGTTTGCACTGACGTTCGTAGGGGTAAAGCCGCTGGCGCCATTGGCGCTGTTCGGCGTGTTCCTGTTGACTCAACTGGTCAACTGGTTCGCACCTCTGCTCATGAAAACAAGATTTTCAAGACCTTAGGGCGTTTGAGGCAACCATGGCAGCAGAAACCGCTTCGGGCTATATACAGCACCACCTTCAGAACCTGACTTTCGGTCAACTTGCCGACGGTAGCTGGGGCCTTGCCCACAGCGCTGCCGAGGCCAAGGCCATGGGTTTCTGGGCTTTCCACGTCGACACCTTGGGCTGGTCCGTTGCCTTGGGTATGATCTTCGTTCTGCTGTTCCGCATGGCAGCACGCAAGGCAACCTCCGGCCAGCCTGGCGCCTTGCAGAACTTCGTCGAAGTGCTGGTCGAGTTTGTCGATGGCAGTGTGAAGGACAGCTTCCATGGCCGTAGCGCTGTTATCGCGCCCCTGGCATTGACCATCTTCGCTTGGGTATTCCTGATGAACGCCATCGACCTCATCCCGGTCGACTGGATTCCTCAGGTAGCGGCCAAGCTGACCGGCAACCACGAAATCGCCTTCCGTGCAGTGTCCACCACTGACCCGAATGCTACGTTGGGCATGGCACTGTCAGTGTTCGCACTCATCATTTTCTACAGCATCAAGGTCAAGGGCCTGGGCGGCTTCATCGGCGAGCTCACCTTGCACCCCTTCAGCAGCAAGAACACCGCTGTGCAGATCCTGCTCATCCCGGTCAACTTCCTGCTTGAGTTCGTGACGCTGATTGCAAAGCCAATTTCCCTGGCACTGCGGTTGTTCGGCAACATGTATGCCGGCGAGCTGGTGTTCATTCTGATTGCGGTAATGTTCGGTAGCGGTCTGCTCTGGCTCAGTGGCCTGGGTGTTGTCCTGCAATGGGCGTGGGCGGTATTCCACATCCTGATCATTACCCTGCAAGCGTTCATCTTCATGATGCTGACCATCGTCTACCTGTCGATGGCCCACGAAGATAACCATTAAGGCTCGTCTGGCGCGTCTTATGTCTTTCCTGGCGGCATCACAGCTGTCAGGAAAGAAGGCCGCACCCCGGCGCCTGTGCCGAGACGGCTTTGCTACTCCTTTGCTTTACCGCTTTAAACCTAAGAAAACCTAACCAATACGACGTAAAAAGTCGGGAGGAAAGATGGAAACTGTAGTTGGTCTGACCGCTATCGCTGTTGCTCTGCTGATCGGCCTGGGCGCACTGGGTACCGCTATCGGCTTTGGCCTGCTGGGCGGCAAGTTCCTGGAAGGCGCTGCTCGCCAACCAGAAATGGTCCCTATGCTTCAGGTCAAAATGTTCATCGTCGCCGGCCTGCTGGACGCCGTGACCATGATCGGCGTTGGTATCGCACTGTTCTTCACCTTCGCGAACCCCTTCGTTGGTCAGATCGCTGGTTGATCACTCTCTCCTGAGTGAGTAGGTGTGATGTGCAAAGAACGAGCGAGGTGTTGGCGTGAACATTAATGCAACCCTGATAGGCCAGTCCGTTGCGTTCTTCATTTTCGTGTGGTTCTGCATGAAGTTCGTATGGCCTCCGGTCATCGCGGCTCTGCAGGAACGCCAGAAGAAGATCGCTGATGGTCTGGACGCTGCCAGCCGTGCTGCTCGCGACCTGGAATTGGCCCAAGATAAAGCGGGTCAACAACTGCGCGATGCCAAGGCACAAGCTGCCGAAATCATCGAACAGTCCAAGAAGCGTGGTACGCAGATTGTCGACGAAGCCCGGGAACAGGCTCGCGTCGAGGCTGAACGCATCAAAGTACAGGCTTCGGCAGAGATCGAGCAGGAACTGAACAGTGCCAAGGATGCCTTGCGTGCCCAAGTGGGCTTGCTGGCTGTCACTGGCGCCGAGAAGATCCTGGGATCGTCTATCGATCAAACTGCGCACGCGGAGCTGGTCAATAAACTGGCCTCTGAAATTTAAGCGAGGGCGATCATGGCAGAACTGACCACGTTGGCCCGACCTTATGCCAAGGCGGCCTTCGAGCATGCCCAGGCCCACCAGCAACTGGCCAATTGGTCAGCCATGCTCGGCCTGGCTGCAGCGGTGTCTGAAGACGGCACCATGCAGCAATTGCTCAAGGCCCCGCGACTGACGAGCGCAGAAAAGGCCGCAGCCTTTATTCAGGTATGCGGTGAGAAGTTTGATGCACAGGCACGTAATTTCATTCACGTTGCCGCGGAAAATGACCGACTCCTGCTGTTGCCGGAGATCTCGGCGTTGTTCGACCTGTACAAGGCCGAGCAGGAAAAATCCGTGGATGTGAACGTCACCAGTGCCTTCGCATTGAACCAAGAACAGCAAGACAAACTCGCCAAGGTTCTCAGTGCACGGCTCGGCCGGGAAGTGCGACTGCACGCTGCGGAGGATGCCAGCCTGATCGGTGGCGTCGTTATCCGCGCCGGTGACCTGGTAATCGATGGCTCGGTGCGCGGCAAAATCGCGCAACTGGCCGAAGCACTGAAATCTTGAGTTTGAAGGGGCAGCAGAGCAATGCAGCAACTCAATCCTTCCGAAATTAGCGAAATCATCAAGGGGCGCATCGAACAACTCGATGTCACCTCTCAGGCCCGCAACGAAGGTACCGTAGTCAGTGTGTCTGACGGTATCGTGCGGATCCACGGTCTGGCCGACGTCATGTACGGCGAAATGATCGAGTTCCCTGATGGCGTCTTTGGTATGGCGCTCAACCTGGAACAGGACTCGGTTGGCGCCGTAGTCTTGGGTGCCTACAACTCCTTGGCCGAAGGCATGAGTGCCAAGTGCACCGGCCGTATCCTGGAAGTGCCGGTTGGCAAGGCCCTGCTGGGCCGTGTGGTCGATGCGCTGGGTAACCCGGTCGACGGCAAGGGCCCCCTGGGCCACACCGAAACCGACGCGGTCGAGAAAGTCGCACCGGGCGTGATCTGGCGTAAATCCGTCGACCAGCCCCTGCAGACCGGCTATAAGGCAGTCGACGCCATGATCCCGGTAGGCCGTGGCCAGCGTGAGCTGATCATCGGTGACCGTCAGATCGGTAAAACTGCAATGGCCATCGACGCCATCATCAACCAGAAGAACAGCGGTATCTTCTGCGTGTATGTGGCTATCGGTCAGAAGCAGTCGACCATTGCCAACATCGTTCGCAAGCTCGAAGAGCATGGCGCGCTGGCAAACACCATTATCGTAGCTGCCTCGGCCTCCGAATCGGCTGCGTTGCAATACCTGGCACCCTACTCGGGCTGCACCATGGGCGAATTCTTCCGCGACCGCGGTGAAGATGCTCTGATCGTTTACGATGACCTGTCCAAGCAGGCCGTAGCCTACCGTCAGATCTCCCTGCTGCTGCGTCGTCCACCAGGGCGCGAAGCCTACCCAGGTGACGTGTTCTACCTCCACTCCCGCTTGCTGGAGCGCGCTTCCCGCGTTTCCGAAGAATACGTAGAGAAGTTCACGAACGGTGCTGTTACTGGCAAAACCGGTTCCTTGACGGCCCTGCCGCTGATCGAAACCCAGGCTGGCGACGTTTCCGCGTTCGTTCCAACCAACGTGATCTCGATCACCGATGGCCAGATCTTCCTGGAGTCGGGCATGTTCAACTCGGGCATCCGCCCGGCGGTCAACGCCGGTGTATCGGTATCCCGTGTAGGTGGTGCCGCTCAGACCAAGATCATCAAGAAGCTGTCCGGTGGTATTCGTACCGCGCTGGCCCAGTACCGTGAACTGGCTGCGTTCGCGCAGTTCGCTTCCGACCTGGACGAAGCAACCCGCAAGCAGCTGGAGCATGGTCAGCGCGTTACCGAGCTGATGAAGCAGAAGCAATACGCGCCAATGTCCATCGCTGAGATGGCCCTGTCGCTGTATGCCGCTGAACGTGGCTTCCTCACCGACATCGAAATTGCCAAGATCGGCAGCTTCGAGCAGGCGCTGATTGCTTACTTCAACCGCGATCACGCCGACCTGTTGGCGAAGATCAACGTGAAGGGTGACTTCAACGACGAGATCGATGCCGGCATCAAGGCGGGTATCGAGAAGTTCAAGGCCACCCAGACCTGGTAAGCCGCAGCGGGGGCTTCGGCCCCCGCTTGCTAACCTGATAGGTGAGACATGGCAGGCGCAAAAGAGATTCGCGGCAAGATTGCGAGCATCAAAAGCACGCAAAAAATTACCAGCGCCATGGAAAAGGTGGCGGTCAGCAAAATGCGCAAGGCACAACTGCGCATGGCCGCCAGCCGCCCCTACGCGGACCACATCCGCCAGGTAATCGGGCATCTGGCCAACGCCAACCCTGAATACCGTCACCCGTTCATGCTCGACCGCGAAGCAAAGCGCGTGGGCTATATCGTGGTGAGCAGTGATCGTGGCCTGTGCGGTGGTTTGAACACCAACCTGTTCAAGTTGCTGGTCAAGGACATGGCTGCCAACCGCGAAAGGGGCGTGGAAATCGACCTGTGCGTGGTGGGTAGCAAAGGCGCAACGTTCTTCCGCAGTTTTGGCGGGAACGTGGTTGCAGCAATAAGCCACTTGGGCGAAGAGCCGTCGATCAATGATCTGATCGGTAGCGTCAAAGTGATGCTGGATGCCTACCTTCAGGGCCGTATCGATCGCCTGTGTGTAGCGTCCAACAAGTTTGTAAATACCATGGTGCAAAAGCCTGTGGTAGAGCAGTTGGTACCGTTGGTTGCAACCCCGGATCAAGCGCTCAAGCATCACTGGGATTACCTGTATGAACCCGACGCCAAAGAGCTGCTGGACGGCCTGATGGTGCGTTACGTGGAGTCGCAGGTCTACCAGGCAGTGGTGGAGAACAACGCTTCTGAGCAAGCGGCGCGGATGATCGCCATGAAGAACGCCACCGACAACGCCGGTGACCTGATCAGCGAATTGCAGCTGATCTACAACAAGGCGCGTCAGGCTGCGATCACCCAAGAGATCTCGGAAATCGTCGGCGGCGCTGCCGCGGTTTAACGGTTCAAATATTCAGAGGATCCAGCTATGAGTAGCGGACGTATCGTTCAAATCATCGGCGCCGTGATCGACGTGGAATTCCCACGCGATAGCGTACCGAGCATCTACAACGCGCTGAAGGTACAAGGCGCGGAAACCACCCTGGAAGTTCAGCAGCAGCTGGGCGACGGCGTGGTTCGTACCATTGCCATGGGTTCCACCGAAGGGCTGAAGCGTGGCCTGAACGTGATCGACACCAATGCAGCCATTGCAGTCCCGGTTGGCAAGGCCACCTTGGGTCGCATCATGGACGTATTGGGCAACCCGATTGACGAAGCAGGCCCGATCGATACCGAAGAGCGCTGGGGTATCCACCGTGCAGCCCCTTCCTTCGCGGAGCAGGCTGGCGGCAACGATCTGCTGGAAACCGGTATCAAGGTTATCGACCTGGTATGCCCGTTTGCCAAAGGCGGCAAGGTTGGCCTGTTCGGCGGTGCCGGTGTGGGCAAAACCGTTAACATGATGGAACTCATCCGTAACATCGCCATGGAACACAGCGGTTACTCCGTGTTCGCTGGTGTGGGCGAGCGTACCCGTGAAGGGAACGACTTCTACCACGAGATGAAAGACTCCAACGTTCTGGACAAGGTAGCCCTTGTCTACGGCCAGATGAACGAGCCGCCAGGAAACCGCCTGCGCGTAGCGCTGACCGGCCTGACCATGGCTGAGAAATTCCGTGACGAAGGTAACGACGTTCTGCTGTTCGTCGACAACATCTACCGTTACACCTTGGCCGGTACCGAAGTATCTGCACTGCTGGGCCGTATGCCTTCGGCCGTAGGTTACCAGCCGACCTTGGCAGAAGAGATGGGCGTCCTCCAGGAGCGCATCACTTCCACCAAGAATGGTTCGATTACCTCGATCCAGGCCGTTTACGTTCCTGCGGACGACCTGACCGACCCGTCGCCAGCTACCACCTTCGCTCACCTTGATGCGACCGTGGTACTGTCCCGTGACATCGCCTCGCTGGGTATCTACCCCGCTGTGGACCCGCTGGACTCCACGTCCCGCCAGCTGGACCCACTGGTGATCGGCCAGGAGCACTACGACACCGCCCGCGGCGTCCAGTACGTGCTGCAGCGCTACAAGGAACTGAAAGACATCATCGCCATCCTCGGTATGGACGAGCTGTCCGAAGCAGACAAGCAACTGGTTTCCCGTGCTCGGAAAATCCAGCGCTTCCTGTCCCAGCCGTTCTTCGTGGCAGAAGTCTTCACCGGTGCCTCGGGTAAATACGTTTCCCTGAAAGACACCATCGCAGGCTTCAAAGGCATCCTCAACGGTGACTACGACCACTTGCCAGAACAGGCGTTCTACATGGTCGGCGGCATCGAAGAAGCGATCGAGAAGGCCAAGAAACTGTAATCCCGGCGCCCGGTAACGGGCGCTTTCAGGTTGAGGCAAGGTAGATGGCTATGACTGTCCATTGCGATATCGTCAGCGCTGAAGGGGAAATCTTCTCCGGCCTGGTAGAGATGGTAATTGCGCACGGCAACCTGGGTGATCTTGGTATCGCTCCAGGCCATGCGCCATTGCTGACGGACCTGAAGCCAGGTCCGATCCGCTTGATCAAGCAGGGTGGCGCGGCTGAGGTGTTCTACATCTCCGGCGGCTTCCTTGAAGTGCAGCCGAACGTGGTAAAGGTCTTGGCCGATACCGTGCAACGTGCCGCCGACCTTGATGAAGCCTCGGCTCAGAATGCTGTAAAGGCTGCCGAGAAAGCGCTGAATGAGAAAGGAACGGACTTCGACTATAGCGCCGCTGCGGCACGCTTGGCCGAAGCCACCGCTCAGCTCCGTACAGTGCAACAAATTCGCAAGAAGTACGGTGGATAACTCCGCCTCTTTTTGAGTGATTGAGTAAAAGGGTAGCCTCGGCTACCCTTTTTCTTTTTTACCCACAGGGCTTTTATGTCTCTCGATATCGTTATCCTTGCGGCCGGCCAAGGAACGCGCATGCGTTCTGCATTGCCCAAGGTGCTTCATCCAGTAGCCGGTCGCTCTATGCTGGGCCATGTTATCCACAGCGCGCGTGAACTGGCACCTGTGGGTATCCATGTGGTGATTGGTCATGGTGCGGAGCAGGTTCGCACTGCGTTGCAGGCAAGCGATATCCACTTCGTAGTACAAGCACAGCAATTGGGTACCGGCCATGCAGTGGCGCAAGCCCAGCCTGGCCTGGCTTCCTCCACCACGCTTGTACTGTATGGGGACGTCCCCCTTATTCAACCTGCAACCTTGAAGGCCCTGCTCGCCAAAGCCAGTGAAACCCAAGTGGCGCTGCTGACAGTCAACCTTGCCGACCCTACGGGCTACGGTCGCATTATCCGTGATGCCCAAGGGCGGGTAACGGCTATTGTCGAGCACAAGGACGCCACCGAGGCGCAGCGGCAGGTGCGTGAGGGGAATACCGGCATTCTTGCTTTGCCGACGGCCCTGCTGGCAGGTTGGATGGCTCGGCTGTCCAACAACAACGTGCAAGGCGAGTATTACCTCACTGATATCATTGCCATGGCCGTGGCGGATGGTCTGGAAGTGGTCACTGAGACCGCCATGCAACCTATGGAAGTCCAAGGCGCAAACGACCGCCGTCAGTTGGCAGAGCTAGAGCGCTTTTATCAACAACGTGAAGCGGAACGGCTAATGGCGGCGGGTGTAACGCTGCGTGATCCCGCTCGGCTGGATGTTCGCGGTGAGGTCATCGCGGGCCGCGATGTCATGATCGATGTGAACGTGGTGCTTGAGGGCCGCGTGGTGATCGAGGATGACGTACAGATAGGCGCCAACGTTTTCATTAAAGACTGCACGCTCAAGCGTGGCGCTATCATCAAGCCTTTTACGCACTTGGAAGGCGCTACTGTAGGGGAGGGTGCAGACGCAGGCCCGTTCGCTCGCCTGCGGCCTGGTACCGTGCTTGAGGAAAAAGCCCATGTGGGTAACTTCGTCGAGTTGAAAAATGCACACATGGGGCCAGGCGCCAAGGCCGGCCACCTGAGCTACCTAGGCGATGCTTCCATTGGCGCCCGCACAAATATCGGTGCCGGCACCATTACCTGCAATTACGACGGGGCTAACAAGCACCGTACGGAGCTAGGTGCTGACGTCTTTATAGGCTCCAATAACGCACTGGTTGCGCCGGTGAAGGTGGGGGACGGCGCTACCACGGCGGCAGGTTCCACTATCACCGTAGACATACCCGAACAACAGTTGGGTGTGGCCCGTGCCAGGCAGCGCAATATCGACGGTTGGAAACGGCCGGAAAAGAAGAAACCCTGACAAATAGGCCCGTGGTAGGGGCGCAGCTGATGGAGGTTGACAGCCTGCTCGCGAACAGGTTGAATGCGCGCATTAACTTTCGAATCGAAAGATCGCGTAACCATGACGAAACGTGATACCCCTCAGCGACGCCACGCCATTATTGCCCTCCTGAATAAGCAGGGCGAAGTCACGGTAGAAGCTCTGGCAAGGCATTTTCAGACATCCGAAGTGACTATCCGAAAGGATTTAGGTGCCTTGGAGATCAGTGGCCTGCTGCTACGTCGCTATGGTGGAGCCGTGCCAGTCCCCCAGGAAATGATTGCCGAGCCTGTCCAGAAAGTTTCGGTTCATAAGCAAGCTATTGCCAAAGCGGCGGTGGGGCTGATCAAAGAGCACGCGCGTATCATCATCGACAGCGGCAGCACTACGGCGACGATGATTCCGCACTTGGGTAGGCAACCAGGGTTAGTGGTGATGACTAATTCCCTGCAAGTCGTTACCGCTCTCCGGGAGCTTGAGCCCGAGCCGGTATTGCTAATGACCGGGGGCACCTGGGACCCTCATTCGGAATCCTTCCAGGGACAGGTCGCTGAGCAGGTATTACGTTCTTATGATTTCGATCAGCTGTTCATCGGTGCCGACGGCCTGGACCTTGAGCGTGGTACCACCACGTTCAATGAGTTGCTGGGCCTAAGCCGTGTGATGGCCGAGGCGGCACGAGAGGTCATTGTGCTCGCTGAAGCCGATAAAGTAGGCCGTCGCATTCCCAACCTTGAGCTGCCTTGGAGCAGTGTCCATACCCTTATTACGGATGACCGTTTGCCGGCCGAGGCACGCGAGCACATCCAGGCGCGCGGCGTAAGGCTGATATGCGCTACCCCAAGCCAGGAGTAAATCTATGTGCGGAATCGTTGGTGCCATTGCCGAACGTAATATCACGGCCATCCTGATCGAAGGTCTCAAGCGCCTGGAATACCGTGGGTATGACAGCGCCGGCATTGCATTGGTGACCACCAGTGGCACCCTTGAGCGCCGCCGCCGCACCGGCAAGGTAAGCGAACTGGAAGCGTCCCTTGCACAGCAGCCCCTCATAGGGCGCCTGGGTATCGCTCATACCCGCTGGGCCACCCACGGTGCGCCGAATGAACGTAACGCCCACCCCCACTTTTCTCATAATGTGGCGGTCGTCCATAACGGCATCATCGAAAACCACGAGCCCCTGCGTGCAGCCTTGATCGTACAGGGGTACGTGTTCGAATCCGAGACTGACACCGAAGTGATCGCTCACCTGCTTCACCTTGAGCTGCAGCGTACCGGTGCGCTGATCGAGGCGTTGCGCGCAACCGTCAAACAGCTGCATGGCGCCTATGGCCTGGCCGCCATCAACCTGGAAGAGCCTGATCGGCTAGTAGCCGCCCGTAGCGGAAGCCCGCTGGTGATTGGCCTGGGCCTGGGCGAAAATTACCTGGCCTCGGACCAATTGGCGCTACGGCAAGTAACCGATCGCTTCATGTACCTGGAGGAGGGTGACATTGCCGAGATTCTTCGGGACAGCCTTCAGGTCTGGACCCGGGACGGGCAACCTGTTCAACGCGAAGTGGTACAGCACCGTGAAGGTGCCGAGGCGGCGGACAAAGGCGAGTACCGCCACTTCATGCTTAAAGAAATCCACGAGCAGCCTACGGTGGTACAACGCACCTTAGAAGGGCGGCTTGGCCAGGGCCAGGTGCTGATTGACGCCTTTGGGCCTGATGCATTGGCGTTGTTCAAGCGTGTACGCAATGTGCAAATCGTGGCCTGTGGTACCAGCTACCACGCTGGCATGGTAGCCCGCTATTGGCTCGAAGGCCTGGCCGGCATCCCCTGTCAGGTAGAAGTGGCCAGCGAGTTCCGCTACCGCAAAGTGGTGGTGCCCCAGGACACCTTGTTCGTGACCATCTCCCAGTCTGGTGAAACGGCGGATACCCTGGCAGCACTGCGCTATGCCAAGGCATTAGGGTTTGCCGGCAGTCTTGCTCTTTGCAACGTGGGCATCAGCTCGCTGGTGCGTGAGTCCGACCTTACCCTGTTGACCCATGCAGGGCCGGAAATTGGCGTGGCGTCCACTAAGGCCTTTACCACTCAGTTAGTGGGCCTGATGTTGCTGACACTTGCCCTTGGGCAAGCACAGGGTTCGCTGGCGCCTGGCCTGGAAGCCGAGCTGGTGGAAGAGCTGCGCCGCCTACCGATACGCTTGGGCGAAGCCCTGGCCATGGACGCAACGGTAGAAAAAGTGGCCGAGTTGTTTGCCGAAAAGCATCACACCCTGTTCCTTGGTCGCGGTGCCCAATTCCCAGTGGCCATGGAAGGCGCTTTGAAGCTCAAGGAAATTTCCTATATCCACGCTGAAGCCTATCCGGCTGGCGAACTCAAGCATGGCCCACTCGCGCTGGTCGATGCCGACATGCCCGTGGTAACTGTTGCGCCCAACAACGAGCTGCTGGAAAAGCTGAAATCCAACCTGCAGGAAGTCCGTGCACGCGGTGGAGAGCTGGTGGTGTTCGCCGATGTAGAAGCACAACTGAGCAGCGGTACAGGCACCACCGTGGTGGCCATGCCCCATATCATCGACGCCTTGGCACCGATTCTCTACACCGTCCCGTTGCAGTTGCTGTCGTACTACGTGGCGGTATTGAAGGGCACGGATGTGGACCAGCCACGTAACCTGGCCAAGTCGGTGACGGTGGAGTAGGGCGTGCGGTTGTACTCGGCTATTAGCCCATAAAACCCACCACAGGCAGCGCTACTCCCTAGCGCTGCCTGCACGAGCCTGAACCCCAGTTCACCTACGCCCAGGCCACGCTCACTTACACCCGAAACTTCCCAACCATACCCTGCAGCTGGCTACCCAGGCCGGCCAGCTCCTGTGCAGACGCAGCACTTTGCTCGGTGGCAGCGGCGGACTGATCGGCCACGTCGCGCACGCTGATCACGCTCCGGTTGATTTCATCGGTCACGGCACTCTGCTGTTCGGCAGCGGCGGATATCTGCTGGCTCATTTGCTCGATGGTGTTGATTGAGTGCGTTATTTCCACCAGTGCCTGCTCGGCCTGGTGCGCCAATTCCACCGTGCCTTGCGTACGTTTACGGCTGGCGTCCATCAAGTCCGAGGCAGCACCTGTGCCTTGCTGGAGAGCTTGAATCAGCGCCTCGATCTCGGTGGTGGAGTTTTGCGTACGCTGGGCCAGCGAACGCACTTCGTCTGCCACCACAGCGAAGCCGCGGCCTTGTTCACCGGCGCGTGCCGCTTCGATTGCGGCGTTAAGCGCCAGCAGGTTGGTCTGTTCGGCAACGGCCTTGATCACATCGATCACCCCACCGATCTTGTCGCTGTCCTGGATCAGGCGCTGCATCGCTTCACCCAGTTGCCCCACTTCGCCTGACAGCTGGCTTATCTCCCGCGTAGCTTCTTTCACCACACCACTGCCATAGGCAGCCCGCTCACCCGCCTGTTTGGCTGCGCGCGAGGCGTCTTCGGTGTTCTGCGCCACTTCCTGCACCGTGGAGGCCATCTGGTTCATGGCGGTAGCTACCTGGTCGACTTCAAGTTTCTGCTGAGTAACCCCGCTGCTGGTCTGCTCGCTAACCGCAGACAGCTCTTCAGCCGCTGTAGCGATTTGCGTTACACCATTGCTGATCCCACCGATCAGGCCGCGCAGGGACACCGTCATATGTTGCATCGTGTTCTGCAACAGGCCTAGCTCGTCCTTGCGTGATGTGGTGAGGTCGTTGGTAAGGTCACCCTCGGCGATGCGCCGCGCCGCGATCACGGCTGCGTCCAGTGGGCGCGTAAGCTGCCGGGTGAAGATCACGGCAGCGAGTATGCCGACAATCAGCACTATCAGGGCAACAGTGAACAGCTGAGCTATAGCAGCACGTTTTTCCCCATTGGCTGCAACAATCTGGGCAGCCATCAAGGCGTCAGTCAGGCTAACTGCCTGTGTGGCCTGCTGTCTCAATGTGTCACGAAGCTGGTCATTTTGCTCCAGCATCTGTGTGATATTCGTCATCAGGGCCTTGTACTGCCGTAGTGCGGTGAGCGCTGTATCCACGGCCGGGTTTGCCTGGTCTGGCAGCTTGGCCCGGGCCGCTACAACCTGGTCAATCAAGGCATCAGCGGTCGCGAAGGTAGCCTGACGGTTGTCGGCGTTTGGAATACTCAAGTAACGGCGGAATACCAGACGGAAGTTGGTCATGCCGTTGCGAAGGTCACCTGCGATCCTGATCTGATCGATGCCCGATTGGTCCGGCGAGCGCGAAGCATCATCGAAGGTCTTTTGAAGCAGGGTCTCAAAGTTCTTGCTCACATCATCAGACACTTTCACCAGCGGTTTGAGGGCGTCGTCCACCTTCTGATTGTTGCTTACCAGGTGGGCGAGCGTTTGTTCAACGGTGTCTGCCTGGCTGCTGATACCGCGCAGCATCTCAACGTTCGCAGGTACAGATAGAATCTTCAGGCCTTCCTTGATCGTTTCCCTGAGCTTGCCCAAGGCCTGTTCACACACTTGTTCTGCGCTGGCGTCTGGCGTGGCGGCATAGGCCAATGTGGCCGCTTTGACGCTTAGCATGTCGGCCTTCACTTCCGATACACGCGCCGCCTTGGCCAAGCGGCCGATCAGCAGGTCGGTACTGGAGTAGCCAATGCCTGTAACGACCAGCACACCTAGCAGTATTGAGCCAAACCCAAGGCCCAATTTCTTGCTGACTTTCAAGTTATCCAACCATGTCAATTTCATTACCGTTCACCGTCAAGTTTCCTCATCAGTCATACATCGGCTTGGGATAATGAAAGTTGATAGACGATGCGATTGGAAAAATGACGGGTATCTATAGCGTTGATGTATGAAACTAGCTAAATATTGCTTCGCCACCAGCCGAAGCAAGGCGATACGTATTACTGCGGGTTGCTCAGCAGCGTGTTGAACGGATAGATCTCACTGGGGTGGAAGGCGATCTGTTCCCCCTCTACCGTGACGCAGCAGCTGTCTGCTACCACCCGCAGGCACTTGCCGCTGCTGAAGGTTAGCCAATGGACGGTATATCCGGCTTGAGGCTCGATACGATGTTCGATGAGGTCAAGGAGGTTCATCAACCCTATGGCAGCGCGAGGGTGATTGATCGTCAGCGAGCTGTGGTGGGGTGCATCGCCCTGAGTGGACGCGTCAGGTTGTTGATAAATGTGTTTGTGCATAGCGGCCTGCCTGAGGTTGAACAGTAATTACGCACTGTAAAGCCTATGCCTCTAATGAACTGCCAGCACGTTCTGAAACCTTTGTAGGAGGCCGCCCGTATTTTGCTATAACACAGGTGAAATAAGCCGGGCGACGCGCATGCCCAACTTCAATAGCCGGTGAGTATTCTTGCTGTCGGCCACGGTCATTTCCTGCGAGTCGGCAAAATCCTTTTCAAGCATGCCGGCTACCTGCGCTGTGAAGTCCGTATCGATCGTTAGCAGCATCACTTCGAAATTCAAACGGAAGGAACGGTTGTCGAGGTTGGCGCTGCCAATCGCACTGATGTCATCATCGACCAACACTACTTTCTGATGCAGAAAACCCGGCTGGTAACGGAAGATACGAATGCCTGCACGCACCGCTTCACTGGCATACAGGCTTGAGGCGGCGTACACAATCTTATGGTCCGGGCGGGATGGCATCAGGATGCGCACATCCACATTTTTCATGACAGCCAGCCGCAACGCGGCAAAAACGGCCTCATCTGGAATGAAATAGGGTGTGGTTATCCACAAGCGGCGCTTGGCGCTGTTGATAGCTTCCATGAAAAACAATGCACAGGTTTCCTGAGGGTCTGCAGGGCCCGTGGGCAGTACTTGGCACAGCGCGCCCTCGTCTGGGTAGGCATCAGGTAGCAGCAAAGGCGGCAGCTCCCGCGACGCCCAGAACCAGTCCTCGGCAAAGCTTTCCTGCAGGCAGGCCACGGCAGGGCCTGTGACCCATACGTGAGTATCGCGCCAGGGGCTTAGGGGAGGGCGGTCCCCCAGGTATTCGTCACCTACGTTATGGCCACCCAAGAAGGCAACCTTGCCGTCCACTACCACGATCTTGCGATGGTTACGGAAATTGACCTGGAAACGGTTTAGCCCAGCGCGCCCTGCTGAAAACGCGTGAACCTGTACCCCTCCACGTTTGAGCGTTTCGATGTAGCGTTTGGGTAGGCCATGGCTGCCGATACGGTCGAACAGCAAATGTACAGAAACGCCTTGCTCGGCTTTCTCCAACAGCGCCGCCTGTAGCCGGCGCCCGATCAGATCGTCATGAATGATAAAGAACTGAATCAAAATGACCTGCTCAGCGTCTCGTATGGCTTCAAAAATTCGCTGGAACGTTGCTTCACCGTTGATGAGCAAACCAACTGCATTATTGGCCAGGCAGGGCATTCGGCCCAGGCGGGGAAGGGCACGCAGCTCGCCATAGGCATCCGACGCCTTGGCTGCCATGGCCTCCTCAACCCAAGGGCGCCAGTTTAAATGAGCGATGGCGTCCTGCATTTCCCTGTTAGCTTGTCGACGAGCATCCACGTACTCGTCGAACGAGCTTCTACCGAACACTAGGTAAGGCAGCAACGTGAAATAGGGGATGAAAAACAGCGACATTGCCCAAGCAATGGCCCCTTGAGCCGTGCGTACGGTTAGCAAGGCATGGACTGCCGCAATCGCACCCACGCTGTGGATGATGGCAAGCAAAAAACCGAAGAAAGCCGCGCTGTGGGTATCCATGCGATGTTCGAGCATCCTGGCAAGTGATGGTTTTATGACTGTTACATAAGGTAAATGTGCAGCTGTGTTTTACCCTGCAACGTATCCTGTGCCCTGGCGTCCAAGATGTTGCATATTAAGGGAGTTACCTATGAAGGCTGTTGGATTGATTGCCCTGTTAGCCGCGCTGGGGACCACTACGCTAGCCCAGGCGCAGATGCTGCAACCTGGGCTGTGGGAATTGACGACTAGCAATATGGAAGTAGAGGGCAAACCTTTGCCTGACCTGCAAATGCTGCTAGGCCAGCTTCAGAACCTGCCGCCTGAGCAGCGGGCAATGATGG
This sequence comes from Pseudomonas sp. AB39(2026), assembly GCF_059831485.1. Lineage (NCBI taxonomy): Bacteria > Pseudomonadati > Pseudomonadota > Gammaproteobacteria > Pseudomonadales > Pseudomonadaceae > Pseudomonas > Pseudomonas sp. AB39(2026). The sequence goes on along the minus strand of NZ_CP195212.1, from coordinate 3,206,786 downwards.
AGCAGGTTTTGGCTAAACAAGGCATCACGGTAGGGGGAAAAGGCATTCGGTCCTGCCTTACACCGGAACAGGTCAAAGCCAACGATATTCCCCTTCAGGACCCTCAATCAGGTTGCACTCAACGCATCACAGAGCGCAATGGCAACGTATGGAAGTTCTCCTTTAGCTGCCCTAAAGCCCAAGGGGCTGGCACGGCAACGTTCCTCAGCGACAAGGAGTTTACCACCCAGGTAGCAGGGACATTCAGCACTACCGGTGCCTCCCAGAAAGGCAGCATGCAAACACGTGCGCAATGGCTAGGGAGCAATTGCGGTACGGTGAAACCAAGGCAATAGTTCCACGTGGAACATCGTCAAGGAGCAAGCCACGTTCCTTGGCTACCTGCCTCACAAAACGGCCGTAGGTAGCGTGCATCGCTGGAGACACCGTAGTAGTGAATGTCCTGCCGATAAGGCATACCTTCTACGCGGGCATTGCTACATACCCCAAAGCCGCCCGTGGGGCAATGGTCCATATAAGCGACATCTACGTGCTGCCCTTTCAAGGTGGGTTGGCAAAAGCCAGTGCTGAACAGCTGTGCAGGAATAGTACGATTTTCCTGGCATACCTTGACGTCTACATGATCCCCTTGGGTATGCACCACGCAGGCCTGCGCCTGTACCAAAGCCGGAAACACCAAGGCGAAAAGGGCTCCAACCATCCCTACAAGGCTGTGTCTGTCTGTCATGTTTGAAAATATACCTACCTATGTATTGGCCGGTCCCTTGGGCGCTGGCAAAACCAGCGTAGCTCAGCACTGGCTTTCCCAAAGGCCCCAAGGCGAGCGCTGGGCGGTGCTGGTCAACGAGTTTGGCGACATCGGCCTGGATGCTGCACTCATGGGGCCGAATGCAGATGGTATCTCAGTCGTGGAAGTAGCGGGTGGCTGTATCTGCTGTGTAAACGGCGCACCTTTTACCGTCGCGCTGGGGCGCCTGATAAAAGCCGCCAAGCCTCACCGTTTACTGATTGAGCTGTCCGGGCTCAGCCACCCCTTGCCACTGTTAGCGCAGCTAAGGTCTGTGCCTTGGAAAAAGGTACTGGCGTTACAGCCACTCGTCGTCGTGCTAGACGGTCAGCGCCTGCAGGGTGGTGTGCCATTAGCGGACTCGCTCAAAGCCGCACTACGCCTGCCTTGTATAGTAGCAATCAACAAGGCGGACACTGTACCTGTCAGTGACCGCCCGGCAATAGAGCAGTCCTTGGGGCACAAAGGGCAATGGATTACCCAAGGGAGGCTCGACTGGGAAGCCGTGGCGTTATACAGCGTGGCCCAACCCTCTGCATTGCTACCCAGACTGTTGCCATTGGCAGCCGCTAAGCCGACGCCTGAGTGGAGTATAGGTTGGCAAATGGAGGCAGAGCACCTGATAGCCCTTGAACGCGTGGAAGCGTTGTTGAACCAATGGCCATGGACGCGTGCAAAAATGGTTCTACATAGCCCTGCTGGTTGGTACTCAGCCAACCTGTTGCCTGGTCAGCCTATCCAGTGGAAACCCAGTGAGTGGCGCCGTGATAGCCGACTGGAAATGATCTTTGACGAGGTTCAACCCGAAGAAGCCCTTAACAGTGCCTGGCTCAATTGCCGCTTGAGCTAATCAGGGCCGGGTACGCTTGTGGGTTTGCCGCCACTCGCTCAACTCGATTACCTCAGCGGTGGGCTGCTTTTTGATCTCGAAAGGATAGGGTGCCAGTTCGATCTGTGCTGAATGAGCACCGAACTGGGTAATCGTCCCAGGATGGCGCTGTTCACCCGTGACTGTAAATTCGAACCCGTAAACACGTGCAAAGCGCTTTCGCCCCTTGGCATCGCGAACAAATGCGAACCGCCTGAACGCCACGTTCTCGTCGAGGAGTTCCAGGTCCAGGTTCGCGCAGTGGTTCCGAACCTTGGCCAGTGCTTTTTCCCTAAGCCCGTGGTTATGCCAGAACCAAGCCGCGACGCAAGCCAAGACCAACAGCACGGCAAGATTTTCAAGGGTGAACATCGACGAGCGCTCCATCTGGACTTGCCCAGCTTAACTGCCTGCCTGGTCTGTCGTACAGCGTGGTTTTCACGCACTATTAGGACATCTGAAACTGCCTTTGATGCGCTGGAATTTTCAATGAAACGCACCCCCCATCTGCTCGCCATTCAGTCCCATGTCGTATTTGGCCATGCGGGTAATAGCGCCGCTGTGTTCGCCATGCAACGGACCGGCGTTAATGTGTGGCCGCTCAACACTGTACAGTTCTCCAACCACACTCAGTATGGCCAGTGGAAAGGTGAAGTGCTGCCCGCTCAGCAGATTTGTGAGCTGGTAGACGGCATTGCGGCTATTGGCGAGCTGGGCAACTGTGACGGTGTCGTAAGCGGTTACCTGGGTAGCCCAGAGCAGGGAAGTGCCATTCTAGACGTGGTTGCAGCCGTGAAGGCCGCTAACCCGCGTGCTCTGTACCTATGCGACCCTGTAATGGGGCATGCGGAAAAAGGTTGTGTAGTAGCGCCTGAGGTTACCGATTTTCTGCTGACCCACGCATTACCGCAGGCCGATATTCTGTGCCCGAACCAGTTGGAGCTCAACAGCTTCACCGGCCGCACAGCGGATACGCTCGACGAGTGCGTAGCCATGGCCCAGGCCTTGCTGACGCGAGGGCCTGGCATGGTGATGGTCAAGCACCTGGCTTATCGAGACAAGCAGCCTGATAGTTTCGAGATGCTGTTGGCTACGCCGGCAGGCACGTGGCACTTGCGTCGGCCTTTGCTCGCCTTTCCTCGACAGCCTGTAGGCGTAGGGGACCTGACCTCAGGTTTGTTCATGGCGCGCCTGCTGCTGGGGGACGAGCCTGTTGCTGCGTTCGAATTCACCGCAGCGGCGGTGCATGAGGTGATGCTGGAGACCCAGGCCTGTGCCAGTTACGAGCTTCAACCCGTCAGGGCCCAAGACCGTATTGCACACCCGCGTGTCCGGTTCGAGGCAACGCGCCTTTGATTCAGTTACCCTCGGCTTTCAATTCCTGATACCGCTGTTCCAGCTCTTGGCGAATCTGCCGGCGTTGCAAACCCTGAGCAAACCGGCGCTTTTCCTCACCAGTCTGGGGCGCCCGTGGCGGGACGGAAACTGCACGTCGGTTTTCGTCCATGGCTACCATGGTGAAGAAGCAGCTGTTGGTATGGCGAACGCTGCGCTGCTGGATGTTCTCCGTGACCACCTTGATGCCCACTTCCATCGAGGTGTTGCCGGTGTAATTGACAGAAGCCAGGAAGGTGACCAGCTCGCCCACGTGAATAGGTTCCCGGAAAATCACCTGGTCTACCGAGAGCGTGACCACGTAGCGGCCTGCATAACGGCTGGCGCAGGCATACGCCACTTCGTCCAGGTACTTCAGTAAGGTGCCGCCGTGTACATTGCCCGAAAAATTGGCCATGTCTGGCGTCATGAGGACAGTCATCGTCAGTTGGGCGTTTCCAGGTTCCATAGCGTGCTCATAGTGGGATGAGATCAGCCAGCCTGACGGCTGCCGAACAGATAAGTTACCCGCCATGCGATGCGTCGCACGCGGCAGATTCAGAATCGTCTTACACGCGAGTCTGTTTCTGGATATTGCCAAGGGACTGAATGCATTCCAATGGGTGTTAAGTTTGATTTCTTTTCACGACGATTGGAGCGCCAACCGTGCACGCTATCGCCTTTATCCAGGACTTGGCCGTTATCATGTTGGTGGCTGGCATCGTCACGGTGATCTTTCATCGCCTGAAGCAGCCGGTGGTACTCGGTTATATTGCCGCAGGCTTCATCATAGGGCCACATACACCCCCGTTCGGCTTTATCCATGACGAGGAAACCATCAAGACATTGGCGGAGCTGGGCGTCGTATTCCTGATGTTCTGCCTCGGGCTTGAGTTCAGCTTGCGCAAGCTGTTCAAGGTAGGCGCTACCGCATTCGTGGCGGCGCTACTGGAAATCACCTTGATGATCTGGGTCGGCTACGAAATCGGAAACGCTTTTGGCTGGGGGAATATGGATGCCCTGTTCCTTGGAGCTATCCTGGCCATTTCTTCCACAACCATCATCGTCAAGGCCCTTAACGACCTGAACATGAAGCACCAGCGCTTCGCTCAGTTGATATTCGGCGTATTGATCGTTGAAGACATTCTAGGTATCGGCATTATCGCTTTGCTCTCAGGCATTGCCGTCAGCGGATCTGTCAGCTCTGGTGAGGTTGCCGCTACGGTAGGCAAGCTAGGCTTGTTCATGGTCGTGGCCTTGGTAGTCGGTATCCTGTTGGTACCACGCCTCTTGGCCTATGTGGCCGAAGCCAAAAGTGATGAAATGCTTTTGGTCGTGGTGCTGGGGTTGTGCTTCGGCTTCTGCCTGCTGGTGGTGAAGCTGGGGTATAGCATGGTGCTGGGGGCCTTCCTCATTGGCGCCATCATGGCTGAGTCTACCCACCATCGAAAGATCGAACGGCTGGTAGAGCCTTTACGAGACATGTTCAGTGCCATCTTCTTTGTGGCCATTGGTTTGATGATCGAGCCCAAAGTACTGGTGGAATACGCTGTACCCATCGTTGCTATTACGGCGGCTGTCATCGTGGGTAAAGTGGTGTCTTGCAGCTTGGGTGCATTCCTGGCCGGCAATGATGGGCGTACGTCGCTTCGGGTTGGCATGGGCTTGAGCCAGATCGGCGAATTCTCATTCATCATTGCGGCCCTTGGCATGACGCTGGAAGTTACCAGTGATTTTCTCTACCCAGTCGCCGTGGCAGTTTCTGCCATTACTACTTTGCTTACGCCCTATCTCATAAAAGCTGCCGACCCGTTTGCTGGGTCACTTTCACGCTGGATTCCAGCGCCTTTAACCCGCGTGTTCGGGACCTACGGTGAATGGCTGCGCGGTATACGGCTGGAAGGCGAGCGAGCCGCCTTCGTCGCCATCGTGCGCCGCATTCTTATGCATGTGGCTATCAACCTGGCGCTGATCGTTGCCATTTTCTTTACCTGCGCACATTTTGCAGCGCCGGTTGGCCAATGGTTATCGCCTTGGATCGAAGGGGAAGAAGGGCAGAAGGGCGTGCTATGCGCATTAGCGCTGCTGCTGTCCACACCTTTCCTGATTGCGGCCTACCGAAAACTGGGTGCGCTTTCATTGCTACTGGCCCAAGCGGGTGTAAAACCCCAGTTGGCGGGCAGGCACACTGAAACGTTGCGTCAAGTTATGGCGCAGGTCATTCCAATGGTTTTTCTAGGCGCAATTCTGTTCCTGCTGGCAGCCTTGTCCGCCAGCATCCTGCCTACACGTGAGATGCTGCTGCTCGTAGGGGCGGTGGTGATTATATTTGCCGCCGTATTCTGGCGGTGGCTCATCCGTATTCATGCGCGCATGCAGGCTGCGCTTGTGGAGACATTGGACAGCCCAGCCAGCACTGCCGAGCACTAGGCTTTGTACGGAAGGGGTTGTGCTTGCCGACTTCTCGTACAAACCCTAGGCCCTTACAAAGGGCGTAGGTGTTCAGCTTTCGAGCCAGACATCCCGCGCCCAATGCCACACCGATTCCCAACTGTCGTCGGTAACGGCCTCTTCGTCGCCGCTCCAAAGCAGTACTGTTCCGTCTTCCTCGACGCAATAATAGTCTTCCCCATCCTGGCAGATAGGGATGAGCTCACGGGGTACGCCAAGATCCCATGCGGTCGCTGCAACTTCTGGCAAGTAGGTATGGGACTGAGGGTCGGTAACGGTTACCGGCTCCAGGCTGCCATACACAACGTCGCTGACGGTTAGCAGGAACTCTTTGAACACGAACGGGATATTGATGAAGAGTTGTTCTTCGATCTCAACCAGAAGGTCTTCATCTGGCAGTTCCAGAGGGACTGGAACGGGTTCGTTGGCTTCCCGAAGCTGTTCGATGATTTCTTCCACAATGACGGACCTTTGCCTTGAAAAAACGGGGGGCGGGTTTGCCGGCGGGATTTTAATCCATCCTGCCAGAGCATGCTGCAACCACTGCCCTTGAAGGTTTTATCGCTACTGTCAGGAGTGACCACACAGGCGTGGACCAATTCCTTGCAGTCTCTCAAAGGTCATACCTGTAGCCAGATAGCAACCCTGCGGCTAGAGCTTGAATTTCACGCCTTTGTCTAATAGCTCGATGCTATTGGTGAATCCATAGTTCTCAATTAGTGCGTTCTTCAAACTCTGTGACGGGTTCAAGTCGGTTTTGGCAGCTTTAGCCATTGCTTTCAAGGAAACACCTTCTGTCATAGGCGTTGCCTCAACCGGCTTGCCGCTGAACAATTTGGACAGGTTGGTGCCACCTCTGCCTTTGAAGGTGATGTCAGCATCGTCACTGCGCCCTGGGGCGTGTATATCTGCACCCGCTTGCAAGGGCGTATGGATGGAGGGTTCTTCATCGTCCTCAGTGCTTTGAGGAGCGTGTGCAATGCCTGGCGTAATACCTGGGGTGCTCATGATCGATTACTCAATTAGGGGTTACCGGAGGTATGCGGGGTTGTGGCCGTCAAAGCTTCCAGGTGTCGGCCGCATGTGCCACCTTTGTCCTGCTGAGGAATCTACTGCGTGGTAATGACGTAGGGATGAGTTCCCTGGCTAGCCCTTATGAAATATGTTTTGAAGCCCAGTTGGTTGCCGATAGGGGCCATATACCGTGTTCAAAAGAAAAACCCCGGCGCAGGGCCGGGGTTTTGTATGCCGCATTAGCGGTTTAACCGTTCTGGCGAATACCTGCAATAACCCAAGGCTGGTTCTCACCTTGTTGGCGTTCCATGTTCCAGCTTTCGCTAAAAGCCTCGCCTTTATCGAAGCGGGAATCCTTCGATACGCCCGTGAAAGTCAGCGTAGCGATGGTGCGATCTGCACGGTCATCGATGCCATCAAGCTGTACCGACAGGTTATCAATGTAGGTGGACTGGTAGCCATCACCTAGCGCTGCACGTTCCTGACGCAGGAATTGCAACATCTGCGGGGTTACGAACTCGGCGATCTTGTCCATTTCATTGGCATCCCAGTGCTGTTGCAGCGCTTGGAAATGCTCGCGGGCAGCACCCAGGAAGTTCTGCTCGTTGAACCAGGCTGGAGCCTGAATCACAGGGCGCGCCGAGGCGCTGCTGCTACCACCAAAAGGCGATGCAGGGGTTGCCAAGGGCTCTGCCTCACGCTGGTACACTGGATGGCCGGCCATGGCCATTTGAGGTTGTTGCTTGCGACGGCGCGAGGAAATGAACCGAAAGATTACGAAGGCGACCAAGGCCAGGAGCAGGAAGTCCAGGAACTGGAACCCCTCGAAGCCGTCACCCATGAACATGGACGCAAGCAGGCCGCCCGCTGCAATACCGGCCAGAGGGCCAAGCCAACGCGAAGCGCCACTCGGCGCGCCCGGTGCGCGACCCGCCTGGGCCGGCGTGGTGGCTGAAGGTTGAGAAGGCGAGGCCTGGCGTGTTTGATGGCTAGGCGCGTCACCGAAGGACTTGCCGCCACCAAAGCGTTTGGCGGCGCTGGCGTCAAGGCTCAGCGTAAGGCTGAGGCAGAGCGCCATGGCGATGCTTAAAAAACGTTGCATGAAGGCATTCCCATTTAATGGATATATAGCGATGGCCATGTTGCACGGCGCTTGGAGAGATAGCCAGCAGGAGATTGTTTCCGGCTTTTACGGAAAATTCCTACAGCCTGCACGCCCTACGTAAGCAGCGCGCGGGCATACAGGCTATTGGCTCAGGGAAAGAACATTTATTCCAACGGGACCAGCTTAGCGTAGCCCAGCATCAGCCACTTGCTGCCCTCGTCGAAGTTCACTTGGACCCGGGCCTGGGCGCCTGAACCTTCGAAATTGAGGATGACGCCCTCGCCGAATACAGCATGCTGCACCCGTTGACCCAGGTTGAACACGGTATCCGGAATACCGGCCTGCCCGAATATACTGCCCATATTGGGTTTGGCTGCCCCGCCGAAGGGGCGGCTCACGCTGTTGGACAGCCGTACCTCCGTAAGCAGGTTGGCAGGAATTTCACGCACAAACCTGGATACCTTGTTGTAGGTTTCGCTGCCGTACAACCGACGGGTTTCCGCGTAGGTCATCACCAATTGCTGCATGGCCCGAGTAATGCCCACATACGCCAGCCGGCGTTCTTCCTCCAGGCGGCCAGGCTCTTCCAGGCTCATCTTGTGCGGGAACAGCCCCTCTTCCAGGCCCACCAGGAACACGAAGGGGAACTCCAGGCCTTTGGCACTGTGCAAGGTCATCAATTGAATGCTGTCTTCATGCTCCTCAGCCTGGGTATCGCCTGCCTCAAGTGAGGCATGGCCCAGGAATGCCGCCAGGGGGGTCAGGTCTTCCTCGCCGTCAGCGTTTTCAAAGTTGCGTGCAGCGCTGACCAGTTCCTCAAGGTTTTCTACCCGGGCCTGGCCTTTTTCGCCCTTTTCCTCTTGGTGGTAGAGGATCAGGCCTGCTTGCTCGATGACCGTCTGCGTCATCACATGCAAGGGCATGGTCTGGGTGCGTGTAGCCAGGTCTTCGATCAGGTCCATGAAAGCTTGCAGGGCATTGGCTGCTCGCCCCGTGACACCTTTATTGGCCACCAGCTGGCGCACTGCTTCCCACATGGACACATCGGCATGGCGGGAATGCTGACGAATAGCTTCGACTGTTTTTTCACCAATACCACGGGGAGGAACGTTGATCACTCGCTCCAATGCGGCATCGTTACCACGGCCATCCAGCAGGCGCAGGTAGGCCATTGCATTCTTGATCTCAGCCCGCTCGAAGAACCGCTGGCCGCCGTAGATACGGTAGGGAATACGCTCGCGTAGCAGCGCTTCTTCCAATACGCGAGACTGAGCGTTGGACCGGTACAGAATCGCGATATCGCTGCGGGCAAGCCCAGTTTTTATGGCGCTTTCGATGGTTTCCACTACATAGCGGGCTTCATCATGCTCGTTATAAGCGGCGTAGAGGCTGATAGGGTCACCATCCCCACCATCGGTCCACAGCTCTTTGCCCAGCCGGCCACTGTTATTGGCGATCAGGGCGTTGGCGGCATTGAGGATACCGGCTGTGGAACGGTAGTTCTGTTCCAGGCGAATGACTTCGGCGTCTGGAAAGTCCGTCGTGTATTGGCGGATGTTTTCGATACGCGCGCCACGCCATCCGTAAATGGACTGGTCATCGTCGCCGACGACCATCAGGCTCTGCCCGCCCTTGGCCAGCAGGCGAAGCCAGGCATATTGCACCGCGTTGGTGTCCTGGAACTCGTCCACCAGCACATGGCGGAAGCGCCGCTGGTAATGTTCCAGCAGGGTGGCATTGTCCCGCCAGAGGTCGAGCGCACGCAGCAGCAGCTCTGAAAAGTCGATGACGCCAGCGCGTTCACAGGCCGCTTCGTAGGCCTCGTAAATGCTTCGCATAGTGGCCAGGAACAGGTCGCCCTTGGGCTGGATGTGTTGAGGGCGCAGGCCCTCGTCTTTCTGGCCGTTGATAAACCATTGGGCCTGGCGCGCTGGCCACTTCTGATCGTCGAGCCCCAGTTCTCGGATCACGCGCTTGACCAGGCGTTGCTGGTCATCGCTGTCCAGGATCTGGAAGTTCTGGTTGAGTTTCGCTTCCTGCCAGTGGGCGCGCAATAGCCGGTGGGCCAAGCCATGGAAGGTACCTACCCACATTCCGGCCGGGCTGATGCCCATGAGCTGCTCGATACGATGACGCATCTCGGCAGCGGCCTTGTTGGTGAAGGTAACGGCCAACAGCGAATGCGGCGAGGCATGCTCCACCTGCATCAACCAGGCGATGCGGTGCACCAGCACACGGGTTTTGCCAGAGCCAGCGCCGGCCAGAACCAACTGACGACCTACGCTGGCGGCTACTGCCTGGCGTTGGGCATCGTTGAGCGAATTGAGCAACAAGGAGAGGTCATCATGCATGGCGGGCATTCTAGGGTGCAGTGGCGGGCTACAGCAAACGTCGCTTACGACCGGTGTGCTGATAGGTGACGAAGTATCGAAAAGCCACCGTGGGCAAAGGGCCATTGGCGGCATTCGAGGAAATCTTGTGTATGCTGCCATTCATCATGCAGGTCTGAACAAGAATAACGCTTATGGCCCTTGAATACCGCTCCCCAGGGCAAATTGCGCCTGTGCGCCAGGCCCTGGAACAGGATTTTTCTGCAAGCCTTGCAGTGGAGCGCACGCGGCTGCTCTATCAAGGCTCGCTTGTGCCTACGCTGTTGATGCTGATTACAGGGCTGGTGTGTGCCTGGATTCTCTGGTCTCCTGGCCACCATGGGCTGGTCAGCGTATGGCTGGGGTGGCTTATGACGCTTGTAGCGCTGCGAGTGATCCAGGTCGCAGCGTTTGATGCTTCCATGCCTGACCGGCAGGCCTCACCCGTGTGGCGTCGGATGTTCCTGTTCGGCTCGGCCGCCAGTGGGCTTTCCCTGGCCGGTGCAGCCATCCTTCTCGCACCTTTCGACAGTTTTCTGCAGCAAGCCTGGATCTTTGGCTTGCTGGGCGCAGCCGCATTATCGGCAAGCATCGCCTATGCGGTGAGCTTTCCTGCCTTCCTAAGCTTTGCTGTTCCCTGTCTTGTTCCGCCTGTCATCTGGCTGTTTATGCACGGGGGCCTGCACCAGCAGGGTTGGGCTTGGCTTGGCCTGATGCTGTTGGGCGCACTGTGTGTGGTGGCCTGGCAAGTCAATCGGTTGATCGAGCGTGGGTTGCTTCGGCGTTTTCAGAACCAGAGCCTCATTGCCAGCCTGCAGGCGGAGCAAGCTGTCATCACGCGGTTGAACCGGGAAATGACCGAGGAAATGGCCCGCCGTAGCGCTGCGGAGCGTGAGCTGCGTACTGTCCAGTCCAGCCTCGAAGCCCATATTGCACAGCGTAGCCAGCAGCTGGATGAGGCGAACCAGGCGTTAAGCAAGAGTCAGGCACGCCTGGCGTTGGCGCTGGAAGCCAGCGAGCTGGGGTTATGGGATTGGGACCTGCGTACCGACGAAGTGCACCATACGGCGCTGGAGCGGTTGGTTGGCCTCGCGGCGCTAAACACGCCACTGCTGCTCAAGCACCTGCGCCCGCGGCTACACCCGGATGACCTTCCAACGCTTAAGCGCACCCTGATTGAACACTTCAAAGGCCGTAGCGCGGATTATCGCGTTGAATACCGCATACGGCACGACGATGGCCGGTGGTTATGGATCGAAGACCGCGGTCGCGCGGTGGAGCGCACACCAGGGGGGCGCGTGTTGCGAATGCTGGGTACCCGACGTGATATCACACGGTTACGCGAACAGGCACAACAACAACGTTTGGCCGCAACCGTGTTCGATGCCATGAGCGAGGGCATCGTTGTGCTGGACCCGGATTTCAGGGTGCTGACGGTAAATCAGGCCTTCAGCCGCATAACAGGTTACCTGCCCTCGGCCTGCCTGGGCGAGCTGCTGCTGGACCTTCCCTGCAGCCGTGACCTTCGCCGCCATTTTCCTCAGATCCATCAGGCCCTGCTTGAACAAGGCGCCTGGCAAGGTGAGGTTATAGAGACGCGCTTGAACGGCGAGCTGTACCCCCAGTGGCTGCAGGTGACTGCCATCGTCGACGAGGCGGCCAGCCTGCGCCAAGTCGTGGTGTTCTGCTCGGACCTGACCTCACGGCGCGCTTCCGAAGAGCGTTTGCATTACCTCACTTACCACGACGAACTGACCGGCCTGGGAAACCGCAGCCTGTTCCGCCAGCGGCTGCACGATGCCACCCAACGTTTGCGACACAATGGTCGCAGCCTGGCGCTGCTGCATATCGATCTGGACCGTTTCAAGCTGCTCAATGACAGCTTTGGCCACGATGCGGCTGATCAAGTGCTGCGCCAGGTGGCCAAGCGTATCGGGGCTGCCTTGCCTGAAGCAGATACAGTTGCCCGGCTATCGGGCAATGAGTTCGGCGTACTGTTCGATGCCTACGCCAGCCTTTCCGGCCTGATCCAGGTCACCACGCGGCTGCTGGGCAAGATTCGAGTACCGCTGCGTCTCAATGGCCACGAGCTGACCATTACTGCCTCTATCGGAATCAGCCTGCTACCTGATACTACGCGGGAAGGGGCGGTGCTGCTCAATCAGGCTGCCATGGCGATGCAGGAGGCCAAACGGCTGGGCGGCGACGGCTTTCAGTTTTTCACCGAACCTCTGCAGGCTGATGCCCATGACCGGCTTCAGCTTGAGCATCAACTGCGTCGGGCGCTGGAGCTGCAGCAGCTCGAGGTGTTCTATCAGCCCAAGCTGGACCTAACGAATCGGGCCCTGAGTGGGGCTGAAGCCTTGGTGCGTTGGCATCACCCGGAGCGAGGGCTGATGGCCCCAGGCACTTTTATCGAGTTGGCCGAAGAAACCGGGCTGATTACGGCCATTGGTGAGTTTGTATTGCGTACCGCCTGCCGTCACGCGAGGGAGTGGCAGCGTCATGGCCTGGGCGACCTGCGTGTGTGCGTGAACCTGTCGGGCCAGCAACTTCGATATGGAAACCTGGTGAGCCTGGTGCGCCAGGTACTGGCCGAAAGCGGCCTGGCACCTACACTACTGGAGCTTGAGCTGACGGAAAGCCAGTGGCTGGACAATGTCAGCGCCATTCACGCAACTTTTGCACAGTTGAGGCAATTGGGGGTCAAGCTCGCTATCGATGACTTTGGCACAGGCTATTCGGCACTCAGTTACCTTAAGCGGCTTCCCGTAGACTTCGTGAAACTGGACCAGGCATTCGTGCGTGAACTGGAAGACAGCCATGCGGATGCTGCTATTACCCAGGCGGTCATCACCATGGCCCACGGGCTGGGACTGAAGGTCACTGCTGAAGGGGTGGAAACCCGTGGCCAGCTATCAACACTGCAGGCGCAAGGTTGCGATGAGGTTCAGGGCTACCTGATCGGCCGCCCAGCCACAGCGGCCGCGTTTGCACAGTGGCTCGTGGTACGGGGAAGCGAAGGTGTTCCCCTTGTTTGACTGGGCCTGTAACAGCCCATGTAGTATAACTACAAAAAACCGTGGCCCAGCCCGACACAATACGAGTCCTCACTTTTGAACCTTCTGCAACACATTGCCCAATCCCGCCACCTGCTACGTAAATCGGAGCTAAAGGTGGCCGATCATGTCCTGCTTGACCCTGCCGCCGTGATGCACAGCTCCATGGCAGACCTGGCCCACCATGTGGGCATCAGCGAGCCAACGATCGTGCGTTTTTGTAGGGCCATTGGGTGTACAGGGTTCCAGGACCTCAAACTCAGGCTGGCGCAGAGCTTGGCGGCCGGCGCCAGCTTCGGCCAGTTCGCCATTCACGAAGACGACTCGGTCGAAGACCTTAGCCTCAAGATTTTCGATACCACGTTGCACACGCTGATGGAAGTGCGCGAAAAACTGGACACCGATGCCTTGCAGCGGGCAGTTACCGTCATGGCAAGCGCCCCTCGCGTAATGTTCTATGGTTTTGGTGCTTCCGGCGCTGTGGCGGCAGACGCCCAGCACAAGTTCTTTCGTTTGCTGCTGACCGCGGCCGCCTATTCGGACCCGCACATGCAGGCCATGTCTGCAGTTACCTTGCAGCCGGGTGATGTAGCGGTGTGCATTTCGCAGTCAGGTCGCTCTAAGGACCTGCTGATAACCGCCAACCTGGTGCGCGAAGCGGGGGCGGCCCTGGTGACCCTATGCCCCAGCCAAACGCCCTTGGCAGAGCTGTCCACGGTGAACCTGGGCATCGATGTGCATGAAGACACTGAAATCTACACGCCCCTCACGTCTCGTATCGCCCACCTGGTGGTGATCGACGTGTTGGCCATGGGGGTTGCCATGGCCCGTGGCCCTACGCTGGTCAACCACCTCAAGAGCGTGAAGCGCAGCCTGCGCAGCCTTCGCCTGTCCCCCAAGTCGATCAAGCACCCAGAAGACTGACCTGGCTGTAACCTGGCCGTCACTGGGCTGCCCTTAAAGCGTAACGCGGCCTTGCCATGGTGTAGCTCTCGCATACTTACCGGGAGAGGCAGCATGGCGCGTTCCTATGAAGGATCAGGCAACAGCAAGACTCGCCGTCAGGAAGAAGACGCTCGGCGGATGGCGTTCCGCCGTGCCATTGAAAGCCGTATCGAGGCGCGTAGGTTACTGGCCAGTACGTTCGACTTCCCTGAGCTGTATCCGTGGCAGGCCGGCGTTACGGACACGCGGCAAAGCGTTCAACCACGCTATTAAGTTGTGCGCGATCCTCTCGAATAAATGCCAGGAACGCCGCCGCTACGGGCGACGGTCTTCTGGCCTTGGCCTGTACAAGGCACCAGCTGCGGCGCAGGGGTAGCTCGGCTACAGGCAATTCGCGCAACAGGCCGGCACGTAGTTCGCCTACCACGGCGTGCCGGCTTAGCAATGCAAGCCCAAGGCCGGCCATTACCCCTTCACGCTGAGCCTCGGCTGAGCCCACCTCCAGTGTCTGCTTAAAGTGCACCCGTTTTTCCTTTAAAAAAGCTTCGCAGGCCATGCGTGTTCCCGAACCGGTTTCCCGGACCAGTAACGGCCAGGGCTCCAATGCCCTCAGGCCTAGTTCGTGCACATCGCATAAGGGGTGATCCGGGGCGGCAATGGCAATAATGTCGTTGGTCAGGAAGGGTAGAAACTCCAAGTCCATCCCTTGGGGTACCAGCGACATGATCAGCAGATCGTCGCGGTTGTCCACAAGGCGGCGCAGGGCTTGTGCGCGATTGACCACGCTTAGCGTCAGGCTCACTTCAGGGTGCTTGCGCTTGAACGCCGCAAACAGGTGCGGCACAAAGTAGGTAGCACTGGTTTCAACTGCCAATTTCAATTGGCCCTGAAGCGAACCCTGCAGGTGTGAGAGCTGCATGTCGAAATTGTCGAGCCGGCCAAAAATGTCCCGGCTGGCCGCTTGCAAGGCTTCTGCCGCCTCGGTCAGGTACAGCTTTTTGCCCACATACTCAAACAGCGGCTGCCCCACCACTTCTTCCAACTGCCGGATCTGCAAGCTGACTGCGGGTTGAGTCAGGGCCATCTCTTCAGCGGCGCGGCTAAAGGAGCGCAGGTCACACACCTCGTTGAAGATGCGTAGCTGGCGAAGGGTAAGCCGCATGAGGGAGTGACGCATACCGCTCCAGAGATGCTGGGAAACGCTGACTATAAGCTTTTGCTTATGCCTGGCCCAACAAACTCTGATTATTATTTATCTATCCCTGGGGTTAGGGTGAACAGGTGCCTGGCAACGCGTTACAAGGCACCGTACGTTGCCGCCTAATGGACGAGGGAAACCAGCGTGATAAGAAAAATCCTCATCGCCAACCGAGGCGAAATCGCGGTTCGTATTGTTCGGGCGTGTGCTGAAATGGGCATTCGCTCGGTAGCCGTCTACTCGGACGCCGATCGCCATGCCTTGCATGTAAAGCGCGCGGACGAAGCCCATAACATCGGCGCCGAGCCACTGGCGGGCTACCTGAACCCACGCAAGCTGGTCAACCTGGCAGTAGAAACCGGGTGTGATGCCTTGCATCCAGGCTACGGCTTTCTATCGGAAAACGCAGAGCTGGCAGACATCTGTGCACAGCGGGGCATCAAGTTCATTGGCCCGTCGGCCGACGTCATTCGGCGCATGGGTGACAAGACAGAGGCTCGACGCACCATGATGGCAGCCGGTGTACCGGTCACGCCGGGCACCGAGGGCAATGTGGCAGACATTGCCGAAGCGCTTCGCGAGGGTGATCGCATCGGCTACCCGGTGATGCTCAAGGCCACCTCAGGTGGCGGCGGGCGTGGCATTCGCCGCTGTAATAGCCGTGAAGAGCTGGAGCAGGCTTTTCCCCGGGTGATCTCTGAAGCGACCAAGGCCTTCGGTTCTGCCGAAGTGTTCCTGGAGAAGTGCATCGTCAACCCCAAGCACATCGAAGCGCAGGTGCTAGGAGACAGCAGCGGCAATGTGGTGCATTTGTTCGAGCGCGATTGCTCCATTCAGCGGCGCAACCAGAAGCTGATCGAAATCGCACCCAGCCCCCAGCTTACGCCTGAACAGCGGGCGTACATCGGTGACCTGGCCGTACGCGCCGCCAAAGCCGTGAACTACGAAAATGCCGGTACCGTAGAGTTTCTGCTTGCCGAGGGCGAAGTGTATTTCATGGAAATGAATACCCGCGTGCAGGTGGAACACACCATTACCGAAGAAATCACCGGCCTGGATATTGTTCGCGAGCAGATCCGCATCGCCTCAGGGCTGCCCTTGTCGGTCAAGCAGGAAGACATTCAACATCGCGGCTATGCGTTGCAGTTCCGCATCAATGCTGAAGACCCGAAAAACAACTTCCTTCCCAGCTTTGGCAAGATAACGCGCTACTACGCCCCAGGCGGCCCAGGGGTGCGAACCGATACCGCCATCTACACCGGCTATACCATTCCACCGTTCTACGACTCTATGTGCCTGAAACTGGTGGTGTGGGCGCTTACCTGGGAAGAAGCCCTGGACCGCGGCCTGCGTGCCTTGGATGACATGCGGGTACAAGGGGTGAAAACCACGGCGGCGTATTACCAGGAGATCCTGCGTAACGCTGAGTTTCGAAGCGGGGAGTTCAACACCAGCTTTGTAGAAAGCCACCCGGAGCTCACCCAGTACTCGATCAAGCGCAAGCCCGAAGAACTGGCGCTTGCCATCGCCGCCGCCATTGCCGCCCACGCCGGGCTCTGAACAGCCGCTGCAAGCGGCGAGCCCCAAGTGAAGGCATAAAGGCGTTCACTTGTAGCTTACGGCTTGAAGCTTGGCGCTAGAAAGGAACTGTGAACATGCCCAAGAAGATCTTCGTCACCGATACCGTGCTGCGCGATGCCCATCAATCCCTGCTTGCGACCCGTATGCGTACCGAGGACATGCTGCCCATCTGCGACAAGCTGGACAAGGTGGGTTACTGGTCACTGGAAGTCTGGGGTGGTGCCACCTTCGATGCCTGTGTGCGCTTCCTCAAGGAGGACCCGTGGGAGCGCCTGCGTCAGCTGCGCGCGGCGTTGCCAAACACCCGCTTGCAGATGCTGCTGCGCGGCCAGAACCTGCTGGGCTATCGGCACTACAGCGACGACGTGGTACAGGCGTTCGTGGCGCGTGCGGCCGCCAATGGTATCGACGTGTTCCGTATTTTCGACGCCATGAATGACATCCGTAACCTGCAGGTAGCGATCGAGGCGGTGAAGGTGGCCGGCAAGCATGCTCAGGGCACCCTGGCCTACACCACGAGCCCTGTGCACACCGTGCAGGCGTTCGTTGAGCAGGCCAAACAGATGGAAGCCATGGGCTGTGACTCTATCGCAATCAAGGATATGGCCGGCCTGTTGACCCCTTATGCCACAGGTGAACTGGTCAAGGCCTTGAAGGCCGAGCAAAGCCTGCCCGTATTCATTCACTCTCACGACACCGCTGGCCTGGCTGCCATGTGCCAGTTGAAAGCGGTGGAAAACGGTGCCGATCACATTGATACCGCTATTTCCAGCCTGGCGTGGGGTACCAGCCACCCAGGCACAGAATCCATGGTCGCCGCGCTCAAGGGTACGGAATACGACACAGGGCTGGACCTGGAGCTGCTCCAGGACATTGGCCTTTACTTCTACGCCGTACGCAAGAAGTACCACCAGTTCGAGAGCGAATTCACTGCCGTGGATACCCGTGTACAGGTGAACCAGGTGCCAGGCGGCATGATTTCCAACCTGGCCAACCAGCTCAAGGAACAGGGCGCCCTCAACCGCATGAACGAAGTGCTGGCCGAGATTCCACGGGTGCGCGAAGACCTGGGCTATCCGCCGCTGGTCACGCCTACGTCACAGATTGTAGGTACCCAGGCTTTCTTCAACGTACTGGCAGGCGAGCGCTACAAGACCATCACCAATGAAGTGAAGCTGTATTTGCAAGGTGGCTATGGCAAGGCGCCGGGAACAGTTAGCGAGCAGCTGCGCCGCCAGGCCATTGGGAGCGAGGAGGTTATCGATGTTCGCCCGGCAGACCTGCTCAAACCTGAAATGAACAAGCTGCGCGCCGACATTGGTCAAGTGGCCCGCACTGAAGAGGATGTGCTGACGTTTGCCATGTTCCCGGACATTGGCCGCAAGTTCCTCGAAGAACGTAACGCAGGCGCTCTCAAGCCTGAGGCTTTGCTGCCTGTACCAGAAGCCGGTGCGGTGACGTCTGGCAAAGGTGAAGGCGTGCCTACCGAATTTGTGATCGACGTGCACGGCGAAACCTATCGCGTGGACATTACCGGGGTAGGTGTAAAGGCCGAGGGCAAACGCCATTTCTACCTCAGCATTGATGGCATGCCGGAAGAGGTCGTATTCGAACCGCTGAATGAGTTCGTAGGCGGCGGAGTAGGCAAGCGCAAGCAGGCCAGCGCACCAGGGGACGTTAGTACAACCATGCCCGGCAATATCGTCGAAGTGTTGGTCAAGGAGGGCGATCAGGTCCACGCGGGCCAGGCCGTTCTGATCACCGAGGCCATGAAGATGGAGACTGAAATTCAGGCACCGGTGGCAGGCACAGTGGGCACCATCCATGTGGCCAAAGGTGACCGAGTGACACCTGGCGAAGTACTGATTGAAATCGAAGGGTAGTTAAAGGTTTTCCTCAGGGGCTTCGGCCCCTTTTTTTGTGTGCAAGGCTTACAGCACACAGGCGGCCAACTGGTATACGCTGCTCCCCCTTTACAGGCGCCGCCCCTGGGGCCTGTATTCGGGGTTACCGGAAGTGCGGAAAGCCCCGAAGTTCAGTTCGGGGTCAAGAGCATGGACGCCGTAGGCGTCCTAATCGGGCGTTCGCTGATCCTCAATATATTGGCGCAGGATTTCCATCGGCGCTCCTCCACATGACGATGCAAAGTAGGACGGTGACCACAGCACGCCTCGACGCTTGAGCCAAGGATGGAAGTCTCCAAACTGTTGTCGTAGCCTCCGTGAGGACACACCTTTCAAGGACGCGACAAGATTGGACAGTGCCACTTTCGGCGGGTAGGTGACTAGCAGGTGAACGTGGTCATGCTCACCATTGAACTCCAGCAGTTCGGCCTCAAAATCCTGGCAGACGCTTGCCAGTACCGGCTGCATCGCATCCAGATGTTCTTTCTGAAACACATTGCGTCGAAACTTGGTAACAAAGACCAAGTGAGCATGAAGCGCAAATACGCAATGGCGACCATGCCGAATATCTCCATCAAGCTTACGCGGCCTAGCCATGATAGCCTCTTGAGTGATTTCAATGACCAATTGTATAATGCTGCCATGGAAATCACCAAGACATTGAAGTTGAGAATCAGGGACAAGCATGCCAAGGCAATGCTTGCGATGGCTCGCGACGTCAATCAGGTCTGGAATTTCTGCAACGAAACACAGTTTCGCAGCCTGAAGCGTTACTGCAACCGTCCGAAAGTGTGGCTGTCAGGTTTCGACCTGCAAAAACTCACAAACGGATTCAGCAAGTGCGAAGGGGTGTCTATAGGTTCTACCACGCAGCAGCAGGTGTGTGAGGAATTCGCTACCCGGCTCAGGCAGTTCAAGCGGCAACGCCTGAACTGGCGCGTCAGTGACCGCAAGTCCTCCAAATACTCATTGGGCTGGGTACCTTTCAAGGCTGGGGCACTGACTTTCCGGAATGGCCAGGTTCGATTCAAAGGCATACATGTTGGGCTGTGGGACTCCTATGGCCTCTCCAAGTACGAATTGAGAGCAGGTAGTTTCAATGAGGATTCGCGTGGCCGCTGGTATCTCAATGTGGCTGTCAAAATGCAGGTCGAAAAAAAACCGGCAGCCAGCCCCTCATCTGTCGTCGGTATCGACCTGGGTCTGAAAACACTGGCAACGTATTGCAACGGTGAGAAATTCGAACCAAAGCGTTGGTATCGCGCGTCTGAAGCAGCGCTGGGTATTGCACAGCGAGCCGGCAAAAAGAAGCGTATCAAGGCTATCCATGCCCGTATCGCCAATCAGCGTAAAGATGCTCTCCACCAGGAGACGTCTGAGCTGGTGAAGAAACATGCTGCAATTTTCGTTGGCAATGTGAACGCAAAAGCGCTGGCAAAAACGACCATGGCCAAGTCCGTGCTCGATGCTGCGTGGACGACGTTCCAAACACAACTCCGGTACAAGGCCATCAGGCGTGGAGTCGTGTTCGCAGAGGTCAACGAAGCGTTTTCAACCCAAACGTGCTCGTGCTGTGGTGTTGTTTCGCCCAGCAGTCCGAAAGGTAGGGTCGGACTTGGAATAAGGCAGTGGACGTGCAGCAATTGCGGAACGGTCCATGACCGTGACGTCAATGCTGCCCGGAACATCGCCCGCCTGGGACTTCAGGCGCTTGCAGAAGGAATCCCCGCTCTTTAGGGCGGGGAGGAAGTCAAATCATGACCTACCGACATTTGCGTCTGGCCCTCATTCTGATCGTGGTGTTCGTTGGCACCTTGATCAGTGCTTCGCTCGCCATGCGCCATGCCTCCCGAGATGCCTTGCTCGAAGATTCGAGGCTTTCCGAACAGCGCTTGAACCTGTACGCCAATAACCTGGGCACTTTGATCGAACGCTATCGCGCGTTGCCTGCCGTGCTGGCGCTGGACCCGGAACTTGTGGATGCCTTGCGCCGGCCAGCCAGCCCTCAGCGGCAGCAGGAACTGAACATCAAGCTGGAGCAGATCAACACTGCCGCGCAGTCCTCGACGCTGGAGCTGCTTGATCGCAACGGTTGGGCCGTAGCAGCCAGCAACTGGCGCACGCCTTACAGCTATGTGGGCCATAACTATGCGTTCCGGCCGTATTTCCTGCAGACACGGACTCAAGGCACAGGGCGGTTCTATGCCGTAGGCGTCACCAGCGGTGTGCCAGGGTACTTCCTGTCCAGCGCAATTACCGATGACAGCGGCCAATTTCTGGGCGCTGTGGTCGTGAAGCTGGAGTTTCCCCAGGTGGAACACCAATGGCAGCAGGACAGTGACCTGCTGATGGTCAGCGATTCGCGTGGCGTGGTGTTCCTGGCCAGTAACCCGCGCTGGCGCTATCACTTGCTGCAACCCTTGAGCGAAGCCGATCGTCAGGCGCTGGCGCAGACGCGTCAGTACCACCGCCAATCTCTGGAGCCGCTTGGGCTGACCTCTGTGCAAACCCTGGCGGCCAACAGCCGGCTGGCGCAGCTCGAAGATGAAACCTACTTGTGGAAATCGATGCCGCTGCCAAGCGAGGGCTGGACCCTGCACCTGCTGCGCCCGCGCCAAGAGGACTATGACAGCCAGCGCAACGCAGCGCTGGGAGCCGCAAGTGCCTGGCTGTGTGTCATCTTTGGGCTGCTGTTTGGCTATCAACGCCTGCGCCTGGCCCGTTTGCGGCGTAACACCCAGCGCGAGCTGGAGCGTGTTGTGGATGAGCGCACCCGCGAACTGCTTACTGCTCAGGAGGGCCTGATACAGTCGACCAAGCTGGCGGCCCTGGGTCAGATGTCTGCAACGCTGGCCCACGAAATCAACCAGCCATTGACCACACAGCGCATGCAACTGGCCAGCCTGCGCTTGCTCCTCGATCACGGTCGGCTGGAGGAGGCCAGGGCAGCCCTGCTGCCTTTCGAACAAATGCTGCAGCGCATGAACGCATTGACGCAGCACCTTAAAACATTCGCCCGCAAAAGCCCCAAGGGGCTGCGCGAACGCCTGGACCTGGCGTTAGTGATCGATCAGGCCCTGCAACTGCTCAATGCTCGGCTGACTCAGGAAGCGGTAGAGGTGGTGGTGGACCTGCCTCGTCCCGCGTGGGTCTTAGGCGATCCCATACGCCTGGAGCAGGTATTGATCAACTTGCTACGCAACGCGATTGATGCCATGGCTGGCCAACCCCTGAAGCGGCTAACCCTTACCCTGCACGCGCAACCTTCGCAGTGGCGCCTTACGGTAGAGGACACGGGGCAAGGTATTGCACAGGAGGATCTGGTGCATTTGTTCGAGCCCTTTTTCACCACCAAGCCTGCAGGTGAAGGGCTGGGGCTGGGGCTGGCCGTATCAGCCTCCATCGTGCAGGATCACCAAGGCCGCCTGGAGGTTGAAAACCTGTCACCTGGGGCCCGTTTTACCCTGTATCTGCCGCTCGCCCAGGAGGTATGCGCGCCATGAGCCTTGACCTACCCATTCTGGTAGTGGACGACGAAGCCAGCATCCGTGCGTCCATCGAACAGTTCCTCACCCTCTCAGGCCTCAAGGTACAAACGTTCGACCATGCCGAAGCTTGCCTGGCGGCGGCGCTGCAAACACCGGTCGGGGCCATTGTGAGCGATGTGCGCATGCCTGGGCTCGATGGCCTTGGGCTGCTGGCCCAAGCCCAGCGGCAAGATCCCGGGCTGCCAGTCATTCTGCTTACGGGGCACGGCGATGTACCCATGGCGGTGGCTGCCCTGCGTGACGGTGCCTACGACTTCATTGAAAAGCCCTTCGACCCTGAAGCACTTTTGCAGGCCCTCCACCGCGCGCTTGAAAAGCGTCGGTTGGTATTGGAAAACCGTCAGCTGCATCAGCAGGTTGGGCAACAAGCTGAGCTTCAGGCACGGTTGTTAGGGGCAGGGCCGGCCATGGTTCGGCTGCGCGAACAGTTGCTGAACATGGCAGGGCTGCCCGTAAACGTGTTGATTCGGGGAGAAACCGGAAGCGGCAAGGAACTGGTTGCCCAGTGCCTTCACGACTTCAGCCCGCGCGCCAAAGGGCCTTTCGTAGCGCTCAACTGTGCGGCAATTCCTGAAACCCTGTTTGAAGCCGAGCTGTTCGGGCATGAGAGCGGTGCCTTTACCGGGGCCCAGGGTAAACGTGTGGGTAAGCTGGAATATGCCAACGGCGGTACGCTTTTTCTCGACGAGATAGAAAGCCTGCCGCTGGCCCAGCAGGCCAAACTGTTGCGTGTTCTGCAAGAGCGCAAACTGGAGCCGCTAGGGGGCAACCGCAGTGTTGAAGTGGACCTGCGCATCGTGGCGGCCACCAAGCCCGACTTGCTGGCCCTGGCGCGCGATGGCTTGTTCAGGGAGGACCTGGCCTACCGGTTGAATGTGGCGGAGCTGCATGTTCCGCCGTTACGTCAGCGTCGTGAGGACATCGCACTGCTGTTCGAGCACTTTGCTCGCCAGGCTGCCGTTCGAGTAGGGCGTGAGCCGCCCTTGCTGCCGCATTCGGCGCTGGCCGAGCTGCTGGGGCACAGTTGGCCGGGCAATGTGCGAGAGTTGGCCAATGCCGCCGAGCGGCACGCGCTGGGGCTGGGTAACGCCTCGCCTGCGGCCCAGGAGTCGTCCTTGGCCGAGCAGGTGGAGCAGTTCGAAGCACAATGCCTGCGCAGTGCCTTGGCGCATCACAAGGGAGACATCAAAGCCGTGATGGAACAACTGCAGTTGCCTCGTCGAACCCTTAACGAAAAAATGCAGCGCCATGGTTTGGTGCGTGAAAGCTTCCTTAATTGATCGGCAAAAATCCGCCTATCACAATGTGCCTTTGAGCGGTTTTCCGCTTACCAGCCTGCTCTTCGCCTTTTAAATAGGGGGTTTGAAGGCTGGCATGGCCTATGCAGAAGAGTCTGTGTCCGCGCCCGTCCCGGTGTGTAACAACAATAAGAGACTCCATGCGATGAATACGATTGCCTCATCCGCAGGTGCCACCAGCGCAGCTGCTCCAAAAACCCCCAGCTCTCGGCTCAAGTCCATTTTCAGTGGCTCGGTGGGTAACCTGGTCGAATGGTACGATTGGTACACCTACGCTGCATTTTCGCTGTATTTCTCCTCCGTGTTTTTCCCCAAGGGAGATTCCACCGCCCAACTGCTCAACACGGCTGCTATTTTTGCCGTGGGCTTCCTTATGCGCCCCATTGGCGGCTGGATGATGGGCGTGTATGCCGACCGCAAGGGCCGCAAGGCGGCGTTGCTGGCCTCGGTACTGTTAATGTGCTTCGGCTCGCTGATCATCGCGCTTACGCCTGGTTATGACACCATCGGTGTAGCCGCACCCGTACTGCTGGTAGTCGCCAGGCTGCTGCAAGGCTTGTCCGTAGGAGGAGAATACGGTACGTCCGCGACCTACCTAAGTGAAATGGCCAGCCAGCGTAATCGTGGGTTCTGGTCCAGCTTCCAGTACGTCACGCTTATTTCCGGCCAGCTTATTGCTTTGGCTGTGCTGATTGTCCTGCAGCAAACGCTGACTGAAGAGCAATTGCATGCCTGGGGCTGGCGTGTACCGTTCGTGATCGGCGCCATGTGTGCAGTCGCAGCGCTGTACCTGCGCCGTGGCATGGAAGAAACCGCATCGTTCAAGGCCACTGCTACCAAGGAGAAGAAGGAAAGCGCCTTCCGTGCGCTGATGCGCCATCCGCGGGAATTGGCAACCGTTGTAGGCCTTACCATGGGCGGTACGCTGGCGTTCTACACCTACACCACGTACATGCAGAAATACCTGGTGAACAGTGTTGGCATGACCAAGGCGGACTCCACCCTGATCTCTGCCGCTACCCTGTTCCTGTTCATGTGCCTGCAGCCAGTAGTAGGGGCTTTGTCTGACCGTGTTGGCCGCCGGCCTATCCTTATTGCCTTCGGCATATTGGGTACCCTGTGCACCTACCCCATTCTCAATACGCTGAATACTGTCAGCACGCTATGGGGTGCCTTCTGGCTGATCATGGCAGCACTGGTGATCGTGAGTGGCTATACCTCGATCAACGCTGTAGTGAAAGCTGAGCTGTTCCCTGCAGAGGTACGGGCCCTAGGCGTTGGCCTGCCGTATGCCTTGACCGTATCGATCTTCGGCGGCACCGCTGAGCTGGTGGCCCTGCAATTCAAGCAAGCAGGCATGGAAAGCGGCTACTACTGGTATGTAACGGCCTGTATCTTCATCTCGCTGCTGGTGTATGTGTTCATGAAGGACACTCGCCACCATTCGCGTATCGAAACCGACTGAGCCTAGAGGTTGGCCAGCGCCTTGGCAGGCGCTGGCTGCTTGGTTCGGCCTTTGGTTAAAGCCCCCGCACTGCCTCCAGCGTTTTCACCTGCTTTCCATCCTTGAAGTTCTCTGGCGCCAGCCAGGCTTCAAACCCTTCCTTGACGGCTGGCCACTGAGAGTCCAACAGTGAGAACCAGGCCGTATCGCGGTTGTGGTTTTTGACCACCATGTGCTGGCGGAATACACCCTCAGGCGTAAAGCCAAAGCGGGCTGCGGCACGGCGAGAACGCTCGTTACGGTTGTCACATTTCCATTCAACACGGCGATAACCTGCGTTGAACACCTGCTGAGCCAGCAGGTAAATGGCTTCAGTGCCCTTGGGTGTGCGCTGCATCGGGGCGCCGAAGGCCACGTGGCCGATCTCGATACGGCCGTGCGCCGGCACGATGGACATCAGGCTCAATACGCCCTCGGCTTTGCCTGTTTCCTTGTCGACCACACAGAACCCTAGCGGGTCGTTGCTGATGGCATAGCTGTCCAGCCAGATATCGAACAGTTCCCGATCATTGAAAGGGCCGTAAGGCAGAAAATCCCAGAACAGAGGGTCTGCGCCCGGGCCTACCAGAACATCCCACAAGTCTTCGCTGTGGCGCGCGGGCACCAGTTTTTCCAGCCGGATGTAGGTCCCTTCTGTGGTCTCAGCGACGGGGGCCTTTACCGGTTTCCAGATCATTGCGGGGCTTACCATAACGGCTCCTAGAGGGCTTTGCGGAATTGAATGAAACCTGGTTGCTCTGCAATCTGCTTATACAGCGTAATAGCAGTGGTGTTGGTCTCGTGGGTCAGCCAATGGACCTTTGTACAACCGGCGGTTCTAGCCTGGGAATACACGTATTCGATCAGTTGACGGCCAATACCACCGCCACGCTGGCGTTCGTCCACGATTAGATCCTGCAGGTAACAGGAGTTCTCTACGGTCCAGCAGGAACGGTGAAAGATCCAGTGCACCAGCCCTACAGCCTGCCCATCCTGCCAGGCAAGGGCAGCGTTGATGGGTTCAGCGACGTCTAGAATGCGCTGCCATGTGGTCGCCGAAACAGCTTCTGGAATGTTTACACCATAGAACTGCTGGTAGGCCTTCCAGAGTGCATGCCAGAAAGGCTGATCCTTCGCTTGCACAGGCCGGATGTCAATGGTGCTCATAGTGGAATACCTTCTTATAGGGTTTGTTGGGCATCGAGGGCCATGGCTGCCGCCAGCGCCCGGTCTGTTGCATGACAACTGGCGGCCAGCTGCTGGGCTACCCCCTGCTGGTCTGCCACGCTGCGGTTCTGGCTGAGTTTGCGCTTGCCTTCGAGGCGATCAACAGTGATGGAAAACCCAACGATGGCTTTGAGCATGTTCTGGATGTAGGCCTGTGGCGCATCGCTGATTGCCCAGGGTTCAGCACTATGGCGTTCATGGCGTTGGGTCAACTGGTCGACCAGCCCATAGAGGCGCTCAGGGTCGTGAAAGACTTCTGGGGTCCCTTGGGCTTGCACGGACACATAGTTCCAGGTGGGCACCACACTCGGGTTGCCGGTTTTGCTGGGGTAAAAGCCCGGGCTGACATACGCCTCTGGCCCACTGAACACCACCAGCGCAGGTGAACCCTGAGCAAGGTGTTTCCATTGTGGGTTGGCCTTGGCCAAGTGGCCATGGAGCAGCGTGCGCTCGCCTTCACGGGTCAACAGCAAGGGTACGTGGTTGGCCAGCAGGCCTTCATTACCCTGTGTCACTAACAAGGGAAGGCCGCAGGTTTGAATGATCTGGTAGAGGGTCTCTGGGTCGGATTCACGAAAAGCGTTCGGCAGGTACATGGCAGGCCCTTACTGTGGATAAGCTATGCTATGAGCGAAATTGGTCCGCTGTAAGGTCCATTAACGACAATGTTGACAGAGCCAATCGAGGGGGCGAATGCTGGACTTTGACCCATGCGGCCTAATCCTGGCTCCAGGCCGTGGCTTGGTACACCAACTCTACGAGGAGCTGCGCGACCGTGTACTTGATGGTCGATTGCCCGCTGGTGCCCGCCTCCCTGCCAGCAGGATGCTGGCACGCTCCCTAGGGGTTTCTCGCAATACCGTAATAAGCGCGTATGAGCAGTTGATGGTGGAAGGTTTTGCAGAGGCTAGAGTGGGGGCGGGGACATACATTGCCAGACCCTTGGCGGCAACTACTGAAAGCACTAGCGCTTCGGATTCATCCACAACGTTGTCCACAGGTTTTGGAGGGGGGTTGTACACAGGTTTACCCACAGAAGGGCCTGTATTTTCATCCAGTACACCTGTTGAAACACCTGCATTCAGGCAAGCACTGACCCAGCCCATTTCTCTGCCTGAACCTAGCACCCCGCATGCATTTCAAGTTGGCATTCCTGCCTTTGACCTCTTTCCGTTCGACGTATGGGGCAAGCTCTATAGCGCTTTTTGGCGAAAGCCTGACCTTGCCTTACTGAGTTATCAACAGGCTGCAGGTGATGCCAACCTTCGGGAAATGATAGCGGCTTATCTACGTACTTCCCGCGGCTTGGTCTGCACGGCTGATCAGATAGTAGTCACCTGCGGCGCGCAACAGGCCATTAGCCTTTGTGCACAGTTGCTGTTGCAGCTAGGTGACCGTGCCGCTGTGGAAAACCCAGGCTATCGCGCTGCCGGCCATGCATTGGCAAGCGCAGGCGCTGAAGTAGTGGGTATTGGCGTGGATGAGGACGGATTGCGTTGTGATGAGTTGATGCAAGTGGCAACGTGCAAAGTGGCTTACGTGACACCGGCGCATCAGTACCCCACAGGCGTTACATTGAGCCTGGCACGTCGGCTACAGCTGCTGGACTGGGCACGGCATACAGGTGCCTGGATCATCGAAGATGATTATGATGGTGAGTATCGCTACAGCGGTGCCCCCTTGGCCCCCCTTGCTGCCTTGGACCCTGACGGCCGAGTGCTCTATGTCGGTACCTTTGGCAAAGTAGCATTTCCTGCGTTACGGCTCGGTTACCTCGTACTGCCACAGGCGCTGGCCCCCGCCTTCGCTCAGCGACGGGCAGTCGATATGCGACACTCCGAAGTGGCCAGCCAATGGGTAATGGCGCAATTCATGGCGCGTGGGCATTTCCAACGGCATATTCGGCGAATGCGAAAGGCAGCGCTGCGCCGCAGGGATACCTTGCTGGCCTGCTGGCCCGAGCGGATTGCAGGTTGTGAACCCATGCCAACAGTTAGCGCAGGGCTGCACGTCAAAGTCGCGGTTGATACCTTGGCAAGAGAAACAGAGCTGGTCAGGCTGGCCCATCAGGCTGACGTGCGAATTCAACCCCTTAGCCATTATTGGCTACCCAATACGGCAAAGCCTGCGGGCAAGCGCAGCGGGCTGGTCCTTGGGTTTGCAGGCGTGGAGGAGGCGGCCATCGCCGCCGCTGTCGAGCGGCTGCGAGTGGCCTGGGGGCTGAAGGCGTGCAAGGTTTGAACCTTGCAGGTCTTTGCAGGTAGGGGGGAGGTGCCTAACGCGTGCCTGACAGTTCACCGCACAGGTCTACACCCAGCAAACGTGCCACTTCATCGGTGCCCAGGCCAATACCCAGCAACCCGTGAAGCTTGCCCAAGGCGGCTTCGCGAGTCATGCCGCCGCCGGCAACCACGCCCGCGTCGCGCAAACGGCTACCGGCTTCGTACACATCGAATACCACGCCCCCTTGCTGGCATTGAGTCACGGCAACTACCACCACCCCCTCAGCGCGAACCTGACGCAAAGCGGCCAGGAAAGCAGGGTTGTCACCCGGGCCGGTGCCGCTGCCATAACATTCCAGTACCACCCCTTGTACGCCTGCCTGGGCTAACGCTCCCAGCCAGGCGGGATCGAAGCCCGGCACCAAGGGCAAGGCAGCGACCTTGGCCAACACCTTGGGTTGCTGGTAATGCAATTGCGCAGGCAGTGGCGCTATAGCAACAGGGGCTTGGTCCCGTACCAGGGGGGCAAAGGCCCCGCGCCCACTGCTACGTACCTTGGCGCAGCGGGTAGGCAGCATCAGTTGGCCGTGGAAATATAGCCATACGCCCGCAAGCACACCTTGGGTCAGTGCAGCCAGGGTACCTTCAACGTTTTCCCAGGCGTCGCTGTCGGGCACGCCGGCTGGCAGCATACTGCCGGTGAAGACCACCGGTACCTGCAGGCCGATCAGCTGAAAGCTCAGTGCTGCCGCGCTGTAGGCCAGGGTGTCAGTACCGTGCAGTACCATAACGGCGTCACAGCCCTCCACATCCACGGCCCGCACAATGGCTGTACGCAGCTGCTGCCAGTAGACCGGTTCCATATTGGCGCTGTCGATCAGAGGCTGCATCTCTTCGAACGACCAGGCTGCGGTAGGCAACCCGGTTTCTGCGAGCCTGTCTTGCATTCGCTGTTCGAAGCCGCCAGCAGGGACCAGGCCGCTGGCACTGGCGACCATACCAATGGTGCCACCGGTGTACAGCACTCTGATATGGCGCGCGGGCTGGGCAAGGGGCATGGGTCAGCTCCGGTCAACAGTGTGTGAATCGGCCTTGGGTGGCCAGGCGCGTGCATCCAGGTCCAGGTCGGCATATTGGGCCGGGTCGAACACGGGGGTTTTAACGCCGGCAGCCCGCTGGTCGTCATAGTCACGCAACAGGCGCAGGCCTACCTTGAACAGCAGGAACAAGGCCGTGAGGTTCACCAGTGCCAATAGGGTCATGGTGAGGTCGGCAAACGCAAACACCGTTTCCAGGTTTTCAATCGCGCCCCACACCACCAGCGCCAGCACGATCACACGGTAGGCGATAATGGTTTTCTTGCCACCGCCCAGGAAGCGCAGATTGTTCTCGCCAAGGTAATAGTTGTAGAGCATGGACGTGAACACGAACAGCGCCAGTGCAACGCTGATGAACACCTTGCCCCAGGGGCCGACTACCGCAGCGAGCGAATCTTGTGCCAGTACGATGCCGTTGCCGTCGAAGCTGGTGCCGTATACACCTGACAGCAGGATCAGCAGGGCCGTACAGGTACAGATCACGAAGGTATCCAGAAACACGCTGAAGGCCTGTACCACACCCTGCGCCACTGGGTGGCGTACTTCTGCCACGGCTGCCACGTTGGGCGCGCTGCCCAGGCCGGCTTCGTTGGCAAATACGCCGCGCTTCACACCCAGCACAATGGCGCTGCCCACCAGGCCACCGAACACCGGGTCAAGGCCCAGTGCGCTTTTCACGATAGTGGCAAGCATCATGGGCACGTGGTCGAACTGCAGCACGATCACATACAGGGTCACGGCAATGTAGGCCAGGGTTTTGACGGGCACCAGCAGGTCAGCCACCTTGGCGATACGCTTGATGCCACCGATGAAGACCAACGCCATCAGCACAGCCAGGGCCAGGCCGGAGTACTTCACATCAAAGCCGAAGGCATCGTTCAACGAGGTAGTGACCGCGTGGGATTGCAGCCCATTGAAAGCAAAGCCGAAGGTCAGCAGCAACAGAGCCGCCATGACCATACCCAGCCAGCGCTTGCCCAGGCCGTGCTGGATATAGAACGAAGGGCCACCGCGGTATTGGCCATCGTCGTCGCAGCGCTTGTACAGCTGTGCCAACGAGCATTCGAAGAAGCTGCTGGCCATGCCCACCAGGGCTGTGACCCACATCCAGAATACAGCGCCTGGGCCACCTAAGGTTACGGCAACGCCTACACCGGCGATGTTACCAGCGCCTACACGGCCTGCGAGGCTGAGCATCAGGGCCTGAAAAGAGCTGAGCTGGCCCGAGCTGCTACGCAGGCTGTCTGCGAACACGCTGAACATGTGGGGGAAATGGCGAAGCTGGACGAAGCGCGAGCGCAACGTGAAATAGCCGCCCAGCCCAACGATCAGCACGATCAGCACTTTGCCGGACAGGAAGTCGTTCAGGACTCCAAGCATATTGTTTCCTCGTGTTGGTAGCGGGCAGCGTTTCCACTGGCACCGACAAAAGTGGCGCACTATACCCGCGAATCGCGCCATCGTCTGCCCAGCCTTGGTGCATGCGTAGGTCAGATGACGGCTTATTTCGCCGAACGGCCCTAAAAAGAAGCAAAAAAAGAGCCCCTAAAGGGGCTCGCAAAGGAGAGGGGTGTCTAGGCCCTCAACCTGGTGAGGCAGGTATGACATCAGGCTTTAAGCGGAACCAACCGAGGCGCGATCATGTTTTCCGGGCGCAGGATGTCAGCCAGCATGGCGTCGTCCAACAGGGCTTCCTCACGCACCAGTTCCAATACGCCACGGCCGGTTTCCAGGGCAACACGGGCGATACGGGTGGCGTTCTCATAACCGATATAAGGGTTAAGGGCGGTGACCAGGCCGATGGAATGTTCAACCAGCTCCCGGCAGCGCTGTTCGTTAGCCGTGATACCCACTACGCAGTGCTCGCGAAGCATGTCCATGGCGCGCTGAAGGGTGCGGATGGAGTCGAAGATCTTGTAGGCAATCAAGGGCTCCATCACGTTGAGCTGTAACTGACCGCCCTCGGCGGCGATGGTCAAGGCCAGGTCATTGCCCATGATCTCGAAGGCAACCATGTTCACGGCTTCTGGAATCACCGGGTTCACCTTGCCTGGCATGATGGAGCTACCAGGTTGCCGGGCGGGCAGGTTGATCTCGTTGATGCCGGTGCGCGGGCCACTGGACAGCAGGCGCAGGTCGTTGCAGATCTTGGACAGTTTGACAGCGGTGCGCTTGAGCATGCCGGAGAACAGTACGAAAGCCCCCATGTCCGAGGTCGCTTCGATCAGGTCAGCTGCTGGCACCAGGGGCTGGCCGCTGATGAGGGCCAGGCGGGCGACGGCTGCATGCTGATAGCGCGGGTCGGCGTTGATGCCAGTACCGATGGCCGTGCCGCCCAGGTTCACTTCAGTCAGCAGCTCTGGCGCCAGCGTACGCAGCCGTTGAAGGTCTTCGCCCAAGGTGGTGGCGAAGGCGCGGAATTCCTGGCCCAAGGTCATGGGTACGGCATCCTGCAATTGCGTACGGCCCATTTTCAGCACATGGGCAAACTCGTCCCCTTTGGCCGCAAAGGCCTGGATCAGGCTGTCCAGGCTAGCCAGCAGGGCGTCATGGCCGAGCAGCAGACCTAGGCGGATGGCTGTAGGGTAGGCGTCGTTAGTGGACTGCGCCATGTTCACGTCATTGTTAGGGTGCAGGTACTGGTACTCACCCTTTTGCTTGCCCATGGCCTCCAGGCCGATGTTGGCGATCACTTCGTTGGCGTTCATGTTGGTGGACGTACCGGCACCACCCTGAATCATGTCCACGACGAACTGGTCATGGAAGTCGCCACGGATGATGCGGGCACAGGCTTCGCTGATTGCCGCGTGCTTGCTTTCGCTGAGGTGGCCCAGTTCGCGGTTGGCATCGGCGGCAGCCTGTTTGACCATCGCCAGGGCGACTACCAGCTTGGGGTAGTGCGCCAGTGGAACGCCGGACAGACGAAAGTTGTTCACGGCGCGAAGGGTCTGGATGCCGAAATAGGCATCTGCAGGGACTTCAAGGGTGCCGAGAAGGTCTTTTTCGATACGCGAAGATGCAGCGGAGGACATGATAGCGATCAGCTCTGAATGAACCCGGTAAACACCGGAATGCTGCTAATACTGCGCGTTAAGGCGATAATGCGGCCAATGCTGTTGCGCGCTGGCCCATGCACAAACGGCATAACAGCAGGTGTGACGAATGGTCGCCCCAAAGCGTGTGCCGCCGGAAGGAAGTTGCCTGACATGAATCTTGAAATGAAATGGCTCGAAGATCTCACGGCACTGGCCGCCACCCGCAGCTTTTCTCAGGCAGCAGAGCGACGCTT
The DNA here is from genome assembly GCF_059831485.1 of Pseudomonas sp. AB39(2026). Taxonomy (NCBI): domain Bacteria; kingdom Pseudomonadati; phylum Pseudomonadota; class Gammaproteobacteria; order Pseudomonadales; family Pseudomonadaceae; genus Pseudomonas; species Pseudomonas sp. AB39(2026). Next base: position 3,173,967 of record NZ_CP195212.1, on the reverse strand, counting down.
TGTCACGCAACCTGCATTCAGCCGCCGTATTCGCAGCCTTGAGGCCGCCCTAGGGCTGACTTTGGTCAACCGCGCCAAAACGCCGGTGGAATTGACTGAGGCAGGGCAGCTTTTTCTTATCACCGCGCGCAATGTCGTAGACCAGGTAGGAGAGGTATTGCGTCATTTACACCACCTTGAAGGCGGGTCAGGTGAAGTGGTGCAGGTGGCGGCAGCCCATTCGCTTGCCTTGGGGTTCTTCCCAGGCTGGATCGCAAAACTGCGCAACGAAGGCATGCCCATGGCAACGCGGTTGGTGGCGACCAACGTAGGCGACGCCATTCACGCGTTGAGGGAGGGTGGGTGCGACATCATGTTGGCCTTTTACGACCCAGAAGCCACGCTCCAGATGGACCCCGAGATATTCCCTTCACTGCACTTGGGCGCCACAGAAATGCTGCCTGTCTGTTCGGTGGACGAGCAAGGCCACCCCCTGCATAACCTGGATAACGGCAGTACCTTGCCCTTGCTTGCCTACAGTGCAGGGGCGTTCCTAGGCCGCTCGGTCAATGCCCTGCTGCGCCAGCGCGCCTTGCGCTATACCACCGTGTACGAAACAGCCATGGCCGATAGCCTCAAGGCGATGGCGCTCCAGGGACTGGGCGTCGCCTGGGTACCTCGGTTGAACGTGGCAGCAGAACTCAAGCGCGGAGAACTGGTGATCTGCGGCGGGCCACAGTGGCATGTACCGCTTGAAATAAGGCTGTATCGCTGTTCGTTGGTGCGCAAGGCCAGTGTGCGCCTGCTGTGGCGCAAGCTCGAAGCGCCACTGGCCTGAAGCTGCTGGCGGCAGGCGTCAGGCGTGCGCATTCGAAAGGGCTATAGGGTATACTGCGCGGCCTTCGGCCGGTGAGTGACCTGGCCTGCGAACCCAAGCCAAGCCACGCGTATGCCGCGTGGCTTGTTATTTTCCGACGCGCCACGGGCGCCCGAAATGAAAGAGGCTCGACGATGAGTGCACTGGTTGGCGTGATCATGGGCTCCAAGTCCGATTGGTCCACCCTTAGCCACACCGCCGATATGCTGGACAAGCTCGGCATCGCCTACGAGGTGAAAGTCGTTTCCGCGCATCGCACCCCGGATCTGCTGTTCCAGTACGCAGCCGAGGCCGAAGGCCGTGGCCTGGAGGTCATCATTGCTGGCGCTGGCGGCGCAGCCCATCTGCCTGGCATGTGTGCTGCCAAGACACACCTGCCGGTGCTGGGCGTACCGGTGCAGTCATCGATGCTCTCGGGTGTGGATTCGCTGCTGTCCATCGTTCAAATGCCTGCCGGCATTCCGGTCGCTACCCTGGCCATTGGCAAGGCGGGCGCCATCAATGCTGCCTTGCTGGCTGCCAGTATCCTGGGCGGCAAGTACCCTCAGTTCCACGACGCGCTGGTGCGTTTCCGCACCGAACAAACCACTACGGTGCTGGACAACCCGGACCCTCGCGAGGCCTGAGCATGAAAATCGGTGTTATCGGTGGTGGCCAGCTTGGCCGGATGCTTGCCTTGGCAGGTACGCCCCTGGGCATGCGCTTTGCTTTTCTGGACCCCGCGGCCGATGCGTGCGCGGCAGGCCTGGGCGAGCATGTACAGGCGGATTACTCAAGCGAACCCCATTTGCGTCAACTGGCAGACAGCGTAGACCTGGTGACCTTCGAGTTCGAAAGCGTACCGGCAGAAACCGTCGCGTTTCTTTCGCAATTCGTGCCGGTGTATCCAAGTGCACAGGCCCTGCGAATCGCGCGTGATCGCTGGTTCGAAAAAAGCCTGTTCCGCGAACTGGGCATTCCTACGCCTGAGTTTGCCGACATCCAATCCCAAGCGGACCTGGACGCTGCCGTGGCCAGTATTGGCCTGCCAGCGGTGCTGAAAACCCGTACGCTGGGTTACGACGGCAAGGGCCAGAAGGTGCTGCGCAGCGCGGCCGACGTGGCAGGTACCTTTGCCGAGCTGGGTAGCGTGCCCTGCCTGCTGGAAGGGTTCGTACCGTTTACCGGCGAAGTGTCGCTGGTGGCGGTACGTGCACGTGACGGTGAAACCCGTTTCTACCCGCTGGTGCACAACACCCACGACGCGGGCATTCTCAAGCTGTCTGTTGCCAGCGATGAGCATCCGCTCCAGGCCTTGGCCGAAGACTACGTAGGCCGTGTGCTGAATGCGCTGGACTACGTAGGCGTGCTGGCCTTTGAATTCTTCGAAGTGGACGGTGGGTTGAAGGCCAACGAGATCGCCCCTCGGGTACACAACTCCGGCCACTGGACCATCGAGGGCGCGGAGTGCAGCCAGTTCGAAAACCACCTGCGTGCCATTGCCGGGTTACCACTGGGCTCAACGGCCAAGGTGGGCGAAAGCGCAATGCTCAACTTTATTAGCGAAGTCCCCCCGGTTGAGCAGGCCGTTGCGATTCAAGGCTGCCATCTGCACCACTATGGCAAGGCATTCAAACCCGGCCGTAAAGTAGGGCATGCAACGCTTCGCACCGCCGATGCGTCTGCACTCCAGGCTAGTATTGCCAAGGTGCAGGCCCTGATCGGCAACTGATACACACCGAGGCGGAACCTCCGCAAGGCCCAGCCCTCTCATTGCAAGGCGCCGGTAGCCCTGCTACTGGCCTTGTTCTTGAGAAAAGGGGCTTAATCCATGGGTATCATCGGCACTATCGTAATCGGCTTCATCGTTGGCCTGCTGGCACGTTTCCTCAAGCCTGGCGATGACAGCATGGGCTGGATCATGACCATCCTGCTCGGCATCGGTGGTTCGCTGGCGGCAACCTACGGTGGCCAGGCACTGGGCATCTACCGTGCAGGTGAAGGCGCAGGCTTCCTTGGCGCACTGGTGGGCGCGATCGTTCTGCTGGTAATCTACGGCATGATCAAAAAGGATTAACACCCTTCCCGAATCCGGGGGCTAGAATCTGGCCCCCTGCTTCCGGATGCTTCCGCCATGCGCGCTGCTCTACTTGCCTGCCTGTTGTCCTTTTGCACCCTGGCCTGGGGTGAACCGCCGGAAACCGACTGGCTGGCCTTGATGCCGAAGTCGGACCAGAAGGCGCTGGAGGACATGCCTGAAATCGACCATAACACCCCGGAAGCTGACGGCTCTTTCACCGCAAAAGGCGGATTGAAGAACCCCAAGGGGCTGCCGGCAGTGATGTACTCCACCAAGACAGTACCTGCCTTCGATGGCAAGACCATTCGCATCGGTGGCTACCCTGTGCCGCTGGAAACTGATGCCAAGGGCCGAAGCACCCTGTTCTTTCTGGTGCCTTACCCAGGTGCCTGCATTCACGTTCCGCCACCACCGCCCAACCAGCTCATCCTCATCCGCTACCCTAAAGGGCTTAGGTTGAACGATATCTATACGCCGCTGTGGGCCATTGGCACGCTCAAAGTGGAGACGGTGAACAACGACCTTGCTGATGCTGCATACGCGATGGACGCCAGCAAGGTGCGTGTAGTGGAAGAAAAGGACCTGTAGGAGCCTGTGTAGCGGGCGAAATCGGCTACCCGCCGTACCGCTTCATCCCAGGTTTCCGGCCTGTGCCTTGTGGAAGCAGAAGCCCGAAACGGTCACAACGCCTCGCTGGAAACGGTCACGGCCAGCGTATGAGATTCGCCAGGGCCGAGGGTTTTGGCGTCGGCCAGCACATTGGCGGTTTCGATGCAGAACATACGTTGCCAGCCATTGTTATCCATATCGGGCAGTGCGGCAGCCCGCTCGATCCAGGGGTTCCAGATGACAGCACTGGCCGAGCCTTGGGTGTCGATCAGAATGCGACGCTTCCATTCGCTGTCGGCAATGCTAAGGCGCGCAGGGGTGTCGAGGTAAACGCGATCTGTTTCACCCGTGACTTCCAAACGCCCATCTTGGGTACGCTGCTCCCAGTCTTCCAGTGTTTCGATGTACTCCAGCCCTGCTACCTCTTCAACAGCTACCTGGCGCACATCGCTTACGGCGAAATACGTATGCAAGGCCTGGCTAAGGTGCAGTGGCTCCACCCCTAGGTTGAGCGTAGTCAAGGAAAGGCTCAGGGTTTCATCCAGTACGATCCGGAGTTCCAGGCGGGCGGCATGGGGCCATCCCGGTAACTGACCGTCGGCTTCGGGGAGGGTGAACACCAGGGTGACTTTCTGGCCTTCAACGTGGGAATCTACCGCCCACTTGAGCGTACGCACCAAGCCATGGGACGGTGCGGCGTCTGTGCCTTCGCGCATGCCCTGAATAGCCTGCGGGTTACGCGCCAGGTTGCCGAACCACGGCCAGCACACAGGCACGCCCGCGCGGATGGCCTTACCTTGCTTGAACTCGGCATGGTCGTTGAGCCAGATCAGCGGTTGTTCGCCCGTACGCGTGTAACTCAGTACCTGTGCGCCTTGCTCGGCCACCAGCAGCTCCGCGTGGTCGGTCTTTACCTGCCAGATGTCCAGTTCGCCCTGTTTGAGCTTTTCCAGCGTAGGGGTCGACATATCGCTTCCTCGATACCTGATGAGAGTGTGGCGTTGACCTCGGGCACCCTCACAAGTTTAACGCCGGGGCGGAACACTGCGCGTGCGGCCGCTACCATCGATGGCCACGAAGACAAACACCGCCTCGGTCACCTTGCGCCATTCGCTGGAAAGGGGGTCGTCACTCCACACTTCCACCATCATCTGGATAGAGCTGCGCCCGATCTCCAGGGTCTGGGTGTAGAAGGACAATTGAGCGCCCACGGGTACCGGCACCAAAAACGCCATGCGGTCAATGGACACGGTCGCCACACGGCCACCTGCTACCTTGCTGGCCATGGCAGTGCCTGCCAGGTCCATCTGGGACACCAGCCAGCCACCGAAGATATCGCCAAAGCCATTGGTTTCCCTGGGCAAGGCCGTGATTTGCAAGGCGAGGTCGCCTTGTGGAATAGGATCTTCTTGTTCGAGTTCAATCATGCCGGGGGGCCTCGGACCCATCACTTCGAAATGATCACGCAGTCATCAGTTATAGCCACTGGGACCAGTATATAGAGCGATGTGCCCGTACATAACCGTTCAATCACAGATATATGTGCAGGGTAAAGCAATTTGCTATCTTCCCCCCGCCGGTACTTGTGTTCCGGCGCAGCCTGCTGCCGAATGCGATCAACAAGAGAATACACCCCATGAGCACCGCGCCTTCCAGCGCCGCGCTGTCTACGCGCCCGCTGAACCGTAATGATTACAAGACATTGTCGCTATCGGCCCTCGGGGGCGCGCTGGAATTCTACGACTTCGTCATCTTTGTATTCTTCGCTGTTGTCGTCAGCCAATTGTTCTTCCCACCCGACATGCCCGAATGGCTCAAAGGCATGCAGTCTTTCGGCATTTTTGCTGCTGGCTACTTGGCGCGCCCACTGGGTGGCATCGTAATGGCCCACTTTGGCGACTTGCTGGGCCGCAAGAAAATGTTCACCTTGAGCATCTTCATGATGGCCTTGCCTACTTTGTGCATGGGGTTATTGCCCACTTATGCGCAAATCGGCTTTGCCGCGCCGGTATTGCTTCTGGTACTTCGAGTGATTCAGGGTGCTGCTATCGGGGGTGAAGTACCGGGTGCCTGGGTATTCGTGTCTGAGCATGTGCCGGGTCGTAATATCGGCTACGCCTGCGGCACGCTGACCTGTGGCCTGACCAGCGGCATTCTGTTGGGGTCACTGGTAGCCACGCTGATCAACAGCCTGTTTGCACCTGAAGAAGTCATCGCTTATGCATGGCGCATCCCGTTCGTGCTGGGCGGCGTGTTCGGGCTGTTTTCGGTATATCTGCGCCGCTGGCTGCACGAAACGCCGATTTTTGCCGAGATGCAGCAGCGTAAAGCGTTGGCCGACCAAATGCCGCTCAATACCGTATTGCGTAACCATCGCAGGGCGGTAGTGCTGTCCATGTTGCTCACGTGGATGCTATCGGCAGGGATTGTGGTGGTCATTCTCATGACCCCTACGTTGTTGCAAAAGGTATATGGCTTCCCTGCCAAGGTCTCGTTGCAGGCCAACAGCGTGGCGATCGTGCTGCTCAGCCTGGGCTGCATCATGGCAGGCAGCCTGGCGGACCGCTTCGGCGCAGGCAAGGTGTTCACGCTAGGTAGCCTGGCGCTGGGGGTAAGCTCTTGGACCTTCTACCACAGCCTGCAAGCGCACCCGGACTGGCTCTTTCCGCTGTACGCTGTCACGGGCTTGTGCGTTGGTGTGATCGGCGCCGTACCTTACGTAATGGTTAAAGCCTTTCCACCTGCCGTTCGATTCACCGGCCTGTCGTTTTCCTACAACGTGGCCTATGCCATCTTCGGTGGGCTTACACCGTTGGCCGTGACCTGGTTGATGAAAAGCAACCCCATGGGCGCCGCCTGGTATGTGGCTGGGTTGTGTGTACTGGGCTTTTGCGTAGGTCTTGCCCTGATGGCTCGCCGGCAGTGAGGGGAACTGGCCGCTTGCAGCTCTTTGCCTGGAGTACGCCATGACCGTCCTGCGACGATGGGCGGCCTGTGCGCTGGTGGCCTGGCAAGTGACTGCTCAGGGGGCTGATGTACCCCGTGTGGTTGCCTTGCCTGAAGCCAACCCTGCCTTGCCGCACTATGAAAAGGCCGTTGGGGTGGCTGGAAGCCTCACCAGCGTAGGGTCCGACACGCTCGCCAACCTGATGGCCTTCTGGGCCGAAGCGTTTGGGCATATTTATCCCAACGTGACTATTCAGGTCCAGGCCGCCGGTTCTTCTACGGCGCCACCGGCGCTTGTCCAAGGCACAGCCAACCTGGCGCCTATGAGCCGCAAGATGAAAGATGTAGAGCTCCAGGCCTTCGAACAGAAGTATGGCTATAAGCCTACCGCTGTCGCTGTGGCCATTGATGCGCTCGCGATCTTCGTGCACAAGGACAACCCTATCAAAGGCCTGACGATGGCGCAGCTGGATGCGATTTTCTCGGCCACGCGTTTATGCGGCGCTACAGCCAGTGCCAGGTACTGGAAGGACTTGGGTGATACCGGCAGCCTGGCCCGCCAGCCCTTGCAGCTGTTCGGCCGCAACTCGGCGTCAGGTACGTACGGTTATTTCAAGGAGCAGGCCCTGTGCAAAGGCGATTTCAAGGCCAACGTAAATGAGCAGCCTGGGTCGGCCTCTGTGGTGCAGGCCATCAGCGGCTCGCTCAACGGTATTGGCTATTCGGGGTTCGGTTACAAGACCGCCAGTGTGCGCAGTGTGCCGCTTGCCCGCAGTGAAGGCGGGCCTTTTATCCAAGACACCGAGGCCAACGCCGTAAACGGCAGTTATCCCTTAGCGCGTTACCTCTATGTCTATGTGAACAAGGTGCCTAATCAGCCCTTGGCGCCCCTGGAAGCAGAGTTCCTGAAGTTCATCTTGTCGCAGGGCGGCCAGCAGCTGGTGGCAAGGGACGGCTATATTCCACTGCCTGCCGCGTCAGTAGGCCGAGCGCTCAACGACATCGGGCTAGGGGCAGCCTCCTTGGGTTCTTCGAACTGATCGAATCGGGGCTGATACATGGCAGCGAGCAACAGGGAAAGTTGTCATGTTTCTGTCATAAATGGCGGCTAGGGTGTGCGGATGAAAGATCCGGCTTCGCGCAAGATCGCCTCGGGTATGCCCTTGGCACGCATTGATTTCCATACGCCGGCTATGCAACGCCATCGCCGGGTGCGAGCACTCGTCGATCGCTTGACCCAGGGTTACGTTTGGGTGGGCGGCCTAGCTGTACTCGCGGCCATTACCTTGATCTTCTTTTATCTGGCTTACGTAGTTGCGCCGCTGTTCCAAGGTGCAAGCCTTACGGCAAAGGCGCCGCTTTCACCACCTTGGCTCGCCGATGCGGGGCAGCCTGTGCTGCTAACGCTTGAGGAGCAGAATCGCCTGGCCATGCGTGTGTCCTCACAAGGCGAAGTCGTCTTTTTCAGCACCCGCGATGGCTCTGTGGTCAGCCGGGTGCAATTGCCGATTCCAGCAGGCGTGACAGTTGCCTCCGTATCCCAGGACCCGCCCGGCAAAGGGCTGGTTGCATTGGGCCTGGGCAATGGCCAAGTGCTGATCTTTCGGCACCAGTACCAGACCCTATGGCCAGATAACCATAAAACCATCGCGCCTTCAGTGGAGTACCCCTACGGGCGGGCACTGTTTACGTTGAACGAGCAGGGCCATGCCGTACAGCATGTGAGCCTGAGCGCCACTGATGACAGTGTGGTACTGGCCGGCACGGACAACGCGACCTTGCAGGTGCTGACCCTGGCACCGGATGCCACAGGCACCTGGGTACAGCACCCCGTGGTTCTGCCACAGCTGACCGCCTCTGTGCAGGCCCTCTATATCGATCCCCGTCAGCAGTGGTTGTACGTGATAAACGGGCGCGCCTATGCCGATGTGTTTGACTTGCCCAAACGCGCCCTCAATGGCCGCTACAAGCTGTTGGAAGGCGCAGACGCCAGGGTTACCGCCAGTGCGCAACTGGTAGGCGGCGTTTCACTGTTGGTGGGCAGCGATACTGGGACCCTAGGGCAGTGGTTCATGACCCGTGACCCAGACGGTGAGCCTCGTTTGAGCCATATCCGCGACTTTCGCCTAGGCACTGCGCCGATTGCCCGCATTCGAGCCGAGCAGCGCCGCAAGGGCTTTATCGCGCTGGACGAAAGCGGCCGGTTGGGCGTGTTTCACAGTACGGCGCACCGGACGTTGCTGGCGGAGCCTGTGACCGACAGCGCAGGCTTGTTGGCCCTATCGCCCCGGGCGGACCGCGTGATGATAGAAACCCAAGGCAGGCTGCATCGGCTCAATGTGCACAACCCTCACCCCGAGGTTTCCTGGAGCGCCTTGTGGGACAAGGTATGGTACGAGCATTACAACGCGCCTGAATACCTATGGCAGTCCACAGCGTCGAACGCGGATTTCGAGCCCAAGTTGAGCCTGGTGCCCTTGGCGTTCGGCACATTAAAGGCCGCTTTTTACGCCATGCTGTTAGCGGCGCCCCTTGCGGTTGCGGCGGCTGTGTACACCGCCTACTTCATGGCCCCGGGCATGCGCCGCAAGGTCAAGCCGGTGATCGAGCTGATGGAGGCAATGCCGACCGTTATCCTCGGGTTGATTGCTGGCTTAGTGTTGGCACCCTTTGTGGAAAGTCACTTGCCCGGCCTGTTCAGCCTCCTGCTTGTAACACCGTTGGGCATTTTGCTGTTTGGGCTGCTGTGGAGCCGCATGCCGCTGCGGCTTCGCCTGCGTGTGCCAGAGGGCTGGGAAAGTGCCTTGCTCATACCTGTGATCCTGATCATAGGCATTGGCTCGCTTGCCCTGAGCCCCTGGCTCGAAGACCTTCTGTTTGACGGCGACATGCGCCAGTGGCTCAGCACGGCTTTGGGCCTGGCGTTCGACCAGCGCAATGCCTTGGTGGTGGGTTTTGCCATGGGCTTCGCTGTTATTCCCACAATTTATTCCATTGCCGAGGACGCTGTGTTCAGCGTACCGCGCAGCCTCACGTTCGGCTCGCTGGCGCTAGGGGCTACGCCTTGGCAAACCCTTACGCGGGTAGTGCTGCTGACGGCGAGCCCCGGTATTTTTTCAGCGCTGATGATCGGCATGGGCCGCGCGGTAGGGGAAACCATGATTGTGCTCATGGCCACGGGTAACACACCCATCTTGGACCTGAACCTGTTCGAGGGCATGCGCACGTTGGCGGCTAACGTTGCCATAGAGATGCCAGAGTCCGAGGTAGGCAGTAGCCATTACCGCGTGCTGTTCCTTGCCGCCTTGGTGTTGCTGTTGTTTACGTTTGTAATGAATACCGTGGCGGAGCTGATCCGCCAACGGTTACGCAAGCAGTATTCGTCACTGTGAGCAGGGATAGGGCTGTGAGCAAGGTTTCCCCTTTGGCCTGGGTGCGCAGTGGTGCTCCCGGCGTATGGCTCAGCGCGGGTGCTGTGTCCGTGGCTGTGATCATGACCCTCGGGTTGCTGGCACTTATCGCCATACGCGGGCTAGGTCACTTCTGGCCCGCAGACCTGATGCAAGCCTCCTATGAAGCCCCCGGCCAGCCGGCGGTCTCCCTAATTGGCGAAGTGATACAGCAGGAACAGGTGTCAGCACCACTACGTGAAGCCGGCTCATTGTCGGCTGGCCAACGTGAGGCCACGGTTACCCGAGCTTTGATCAAGACCGGCAACCGTGACCTGGGTGGCAGTGATTTCAATTGGGTGGCGACCCGTTGGCTGGCCCATCCTTCGTACCCTCCTGAACTGGTATCACTGGAACGCCAAGCCTGGGGAAATGCCTACGGGCGCGTGACCGACCTTCGCGAAGCTGGCCGTGTAGTCGCTGAGGGCGAAGAGGCCTGGGCCCAGTTGCCGGCCCGGCTCGCGCGAGCTCAGGCCTTGGGCGCACAGCTGAGCCAGCTTGAAAAAAACGAGGTGGGCGGCATCAATCATGCCCTTGAGCGGTTGCGGCTGCAAAGCCGAAGCCTTGAACTCAAAGGGCAGCTCAGTGCCATGGCGCAAGCCGATATCGCCACCGAGCGCAGCGCACTTAACGCCCGCTACCAAGGGCTTGAAGCCCAGTTGAACGACCTGAGGCAACAGGCTTCCCAAGACAGCCTCACCCTGAGCGATGCACAAGGGCGGCTGCTTGAGGTTAATTTAAGCGACGTACTTAACGCCTATCGGCCCAATGCCATGGGCGTGTTGGAGAAGGCCCGTTTTTATATCAGCAAACTGTGGGCGTTCCTGAGTACGGCCCCACGGGAGGCCAATACCGAAGGCGGGGTGTTCCCGGCAATTTTCGGAACGGTCATGATGACATTGCTGATGGCAGTCGTGGTGACGCCGTTTGGCGTGCTGGCAGCCGTGTATTTGCGTGAATATGCCAACCAGGGCTGGATGACACGCCTGATACGCATTGCCGTGAACAACCTGGCAGGTGTGCCGGCGATTGTATACGGGGTATTCGGCCTGGGCTTTTTCGTGTACGTGCTCGGCGGCTCGCTGGACCGGCTTTTCTTCCCGGAAGCATTGCCAACCCCCACATTGGGCACCCCTGGCCTGCTTTGGGCATCTTTGACACTGGCGCTACTGGCAGTCCCCGTGGTCATCGTAGCAACCGAGGAGGGGTTGGCCCGCATTCCTCGTTCCTTGCGCGAAGGCTCCTTGGCCCTGGGTGCTACCAAGGCCGAAACCCTGTGGAAAATCGTATTGCCCATGGCCAGCCCGGCAATCATGACAGGGTTGATCCTGGCGGTTGCACGGGCGGCAGGTGAGGTGGCGCCCCTGATGCTGGTGGGGGTGGTGAAGCTGGCGCCTTCCTTGCCCGTAGACGGCAATTACCCTTACCTGCACTTGGACCAGAAGATCATGCACCTGGGCTTTCACATTTACGACGTGGGCTTTCAAAGCCCCAATGTGGAAGCAGCGCGCCCGCTCGTCTATGCCACGGCGTTGCTGCTGGTCCTGATCATCGCCCAGTTGAATCTCGCCGCCGTCGCATTACGTAATCACCTTCGTGAAAAATACCGAACCCTGGATACCTGACCTGTCAGGCCCTGTGAGGAAGACGCACTAGCGTATTGGAGCTTGCATGCAGCAACACAACCCTGGCCATGGGCCTGGCAGGCTGGTGACAGCCCGTAACACACCAAGCTCAGGCAGTGCCGCGCAGGCCATAGCGATCGAAGTGGCTGGCCTCAACCTGTATTACGGTGCCCAGCAGGCCTTGTTCGATATCGCGCTCAGCATCCCGCAGCGGCGAGTGACCTCGTTCATCGGCCCTTCTGGCTGTGGCAAGTCCACGCTGCTGCGTACGTTCAACCGCATGAACGACCTGGTGGACGATTGCCGCGTGGAGGGCGCTGTCAGCCTCTACGGTCATGATATCTACCGAAAGGGTGAGGACGTTGCCGAACTGCGCCGTCGGGTAGGGATGGTGTTTCAAAAGCCCAACCCCTTTCCCAAGACGGTCTACGAAAACGTGGTGTATGGCCTACGTATCCAGGGCGTCAGGAAAAAGCGTGTATTGGATGACGCCGTGGAATGGGCCTTGCGGGGTGCTGCCTTGTGGGATGAGGTAAAGGACCGTATGCATGAGTCTGCGCTGGGGCTGTCCGGCGGGCAGCAGCAGCGCTTGGTCATTGCTCGCACGATTGCCGTGGAGCCTGAAGTACTGCTGCTGGATGAGCCCTGCTCGGCACTGGACCCCATTTCCACGCTGAAAGTGGAAGAGCTGATCTACGAATTGAAAACACGCTTCACTATCGTAATCGTGACTCACAACATGCAGCAGGCCGCCCGGGTATCGGATTTCACGGCGTTCATGCACATGGGCAAGCTGGTGGAGTTTGGCGATACCGACCGCATGTTCACTAACCCGAAGAAGCGGCAGACCGAGGACTACATCACTGGCCGCTACGGCTGAATGGGCGTCACCGCTACTGCATCGAACCTGTTGTCGCCAACCCTTTGGTATCAAGGACCTGACCCATGATCGACAAACTGAGCCTCAACCACCACATTTCTCAACAGTTCAATGCAGAGCTTGAGGAAGTTCGCAGCCACCTGCTGGCCATGGGCGGGCTGGTAGAAAAACAAGTCAACGATGCTGTAAGCGCCTTGATCGAGGCCGATTCCGGCCTGGCACAGCAGGTGCGCGACCTGGACGACGAGATCAACCAGATGGAGCGCAATATCGATGAAGAATGCCTGCGCATCCTGGCACGGCGCCAGCCTGCCGCTTCGGACCTGCGGCTCATCATCAGTATTTCCAAGTCGGTCATCGACCTGGAACGCATTGGCGATGAGTCGACCAAGATCGCCCGCCGTGCCATTCAGCTGTGTGAGGAGGGCGAGGCACCTCGTGGCTACGTGGAGGTACGGCATATCGGCGACCAGGTGCTCAAGATGGTGCGCGACGCACTGGATGCCTTCGCTCGCTTTGACGCCGACCTGGCGCTGTCAGTGGCTCAGTACGACAAAACCATCGACCGGGAATACAAGACGGCCCTCCGTGAGTTAGTGACTTACATGATGGAGGACCCGCGGTCCATTTCCCGTGTATTGAATGTAATCTGGGCGCTGCGCTCGCTGGAGCGTATTGGTGACCATGCGCGAAACATCTCCGAACTGGTGATTTACCTGGTACAGGGCACAGATGTGCGACATCTTGGCCTTGAGCGGATGAAAGAAGAAGTGCGCCGCAATACCGAACGGGCTAATGTTTTGCCACATGCTGACGATAAGTAGGTTTACCCGAGTAACGACGCCCGGCTTGTGCTGGGCGTTTTCGTTCATACTGGGAGCAGATTTTTCAGCATTCGCCGGCGGGCGTGTGGTCCGGGCGCATGGCGACGGAGCGCGCGCTATGCTGTGGGGATGAATTTCAGGAGCCCTTAATGGCCAAGGTCAGTGTTCTGGTGGTGGATGACGCGCCTTTCATCCGCGATCTGGTAAAGAAATGTTTGCGCAACGCTTTCCCCGGCATGCAGATCGAGGATGCGGTCAATGGCCGCAAGGCCCAGGCCATGCTGTCCAAGGACACCTTTGACCTGATTCTCTGCGACTGGGAAATGCCGGAGATGACAGGGCTGGAGCTATTGAGCTGGTGCCGTGAGCAGGAACATACGAAGACCGTTCCCTTCATCATGGTGACCAGCCGTGGTGACAAGGAAAACGTTATCCAAGCCATTCAGGCGGGCGTATCGGATTTCGTGGGTAAACCGTTTACCAACGAACAACTGCTGACCAAGGTGAAGAAGGCTCTACATCGTGCAGGCAAGCTTGAATCGCTGATGAGCGGGCCAGGTTCGCGCCCGAATGCTTCAGCGTTCGCCAATGACTCTCTGGCGGCACTGACCAGTGCACGGCCGGAAGGCTCAGTGGTAGCCGCGCCAGCTCCTGCTCCTGCACCCACGCCAGCAGCAGCTGCTCGCCCTGCGGCGGCACCGGCGCCTTCAGCAAAGCCTGCAGCGGCCGCCAGCGGAAGGAGCCAAGGCCAGTTGCGCCTGGCCGGTGGCGGGACCATGGCGTGTGTGATCAAGGCGCTGAGCCTTAAGGAAGCGCTGTTGGTGGTCAAGCGTACCGATGCCTTGCCCCAGATACTGGAGCAGGCTGTTCTGGACCTTGAGCAAGGGGACAATGAGGTCGCCCGGCTTAATGGCTACCTGCATGCTGTGGTCGCCTTTGAGCCAAAGCCCGATAGCGAATGGCTGCAGTTGACCTTCCGTTTCGTCGACCAGGATGCGCAGAAGCTGGACTACATCTCGCGCTTGATTGCTCGTGGTACTGTTCAGAAGCACTTCGTACCCGGGGCTTGAAGCAGTGGTAGGGCGCAGCCTGCTACCTGTGTTGCTCTGCATAGCCTGCGGGTATGCCCAGGCGTCCGCTATCTACAAGTTTGTGGATAGCAAAGGCGTGGTCAACTACACCGACCGCGTTACGCCAGGCGCCAAACGGCTGGTGTTTGAAGACCGCATGGTGGAGTCATTGGCGGGTCAGGTTCGCTTGAACACGCAGCGATCAGGCAATGCCGTGACCTACCAAGCGCAGAATGACCTGTATGCGCCCGTAAGGGTGGAGTTGCGCTTGTCTGGGCTGCGCAACACGGCCGGGCTACCTCTAAGTACCATCAGCCGAACTATTGCGCCGCGCTCTACGGTGACCCTCGTAACCCTTGCGCCTGCCAAGCCCGGCACACCTATCACCGGCACGCCTGTGTTTCGCTATGCCCTTGGGGACCCTGCTACCAGCCCCAGTGCCTATCGCTACCCCTTCCCTTGGGTCGGTGGCCCGTTCCGCATCAGCCAGGGCCCTAATGGCCGCTTTAGCCATACCGGTGCACGCGGTCGTTATGCCATCGACATTGCCATGCCAGAAGGCACCCCCATTATCGCAGCGCGTGGCGGAACAGTGATCAAGGTGGAGAACAATCAGGGTGCGGACAGTGCACAGCCGTCCGGCAACTTTGTGCGCGTGCTTCATGGCGATGGCACCATGGGCGTTTACCTGCATTTGATGCGTGGTTCGGTTACCGTGCGTGAAGGCGACAAGGTGACGGTAGGCTCGCCCCTTGGCCGATCAGGCAATACCGGCCACAGCACCGGGCCCCACCTGCACTTCGTGGTACAGCGAAATACAGGGGCAGGGTTGGAGTCGATCCCTTACGAATTCGACAGCCCCCTACAGGCGCTGCCGAACTTCGCAGTAGGAGGGCAGTGATCAGCTGATCTTGAGCACTTTGGCCAGTACGATCTTCGGGCCTTTCATCTTCTTGATGATGATGCGCAAGCCTTCGACCTCGATAACCTCTTCGTCTTCCGGCACCCTATTAAGGCTGTCATAGACCAGGCCTGCCAAGGTTTCAGCCTCTATGTGGTCCAGGTCCACGCCCAGCAGGCGTTCGACCTTGAACAGAGGGGTATCGCCACGCACCAGCAGCTTGCCCGGCTGATAGGCCACGATCCCACGCTCGGCCTTGCGATGTTCGTCCTGAATATCGCCTACCAGGACTTCCAGCACGTCTTCCATGGTCAGGTAGCCAATCACATTACCGTCGGCTTCTTCAACCAGCGCAAAGTGGGCAGCGCCCGTACGGAACTGTTCCAACAGCTCGGCCAGGGGCATGTGACGGGACACTCGTTCCAAGGGGCGGGTAAGCTCGGCCAGGTTGAACGACGCAGGCACGTGATCCAGTGCGGCCAGTTCCAGCAGCAGGTCCTTGATGTGCAGCAGGCCTACGAATTCACCACGGCTGCTGTCGTATACCGGGTAGCGGCTGTACTTGTGCCGGCGGAAGGTGGCGAGGATTTCCTTCAGTGGCGCTTCATACTCCAGCACAATCAGGTCTTCACGGGAATTGGCCCAGTCCACCACTTCCAGCTCGCCCATTTCCACAGCCGATGCCAGCACGCGCATGCCCTGGTCGCTTGGGTCCTGCCCACGGCTGGAGTGCAGAATCAGCTTGAGCTCTTCCCGGCTGTAGCTGTGCTCATGGTGCGGGCCGGGCTCTCCCTGACCGGCGATGCGCAGGATGCCATTGGCACTGGCGTTCAGCAGGTAGATGGCGGGGTACATGGCCCAATAGAAGAGGTACAACGGTACGGCGGTCCATAAGGACAGCAGCTCAGGCTTTCGAATGGCCCAGGACTTGGGCGCCAGCTCGCCTACCACGATGTGCAGGTAGGAAATCACGAAGAACGCTGTGAAGAACGAAGCCCCTTTGATCACTTCAGCCGATTCAACGCCCAAGGCGCCGAGCAAAGGCTCCAGCAGGTGTGCGAACGCCGGCTCACCGACCCAGCCAAGGCCCAGGGAAGCCAGGGTGATACCCAGCTGGCAGGCTGACAGGTAGGCATCCAGTTGGCTATGGACGGTACGTAGGATCTTGCCACGCCAACCCTGTTTTTCGGCAATGGATTCAACCCGCGTGGCGCGCAGCTTGACCATGGCGAATTCTGCAGCAACGAAGAAGCCGTTGAGCAGGACGAGAAACAGGGCAAAAAGGATCATGCCGAAATCGGCGAAGAGTGCAGACAGCGATAACGCAGGGGAAGGGTCCATTGGGGACGTTTGGAATCCATGCTGATTAAGGAGGTTCGTACCCTCCGCGGGCACGAATGAAGCAATTTAGCGATTACCCACACGCTTTGCCAGTGTTAAAACGTAGCCAATTCCTACAGAACGCTTGTGTCGCGTTCAGTTATCGCATTCGGCGGTCACTGCAAGCGCAGCGGGAAAATGGCAGGTAAAGGTGCTGCCTTTGCCGGGTACGCTGGTGATTTCCAGCGTACCTTTGTGGCGTAGCAATACATGCTTGACGATGGCCAGGCCCAACCCTGTACCGCCGGTGCTGGAGCTGCGGCTTGAGTCCACACGATAGAACCGTTCGGTGAGCCGCGGTATATGCTTGGGTTCGATCCCGATGCCCGAGTCTTGGACGCTCAGGTGTGCACCGTACTCATCCTGCCACCAGCGCACGTGAACCCGGCCGTTGTCTGGCGTGTATTTGATGCCGTTGAATACCAGGTTGGAGAACGCACTGCGCAGCTCCGGTTCGCTCCCCTTCATATGCAGGCCCGGTGAGGCCTCCAGCGTGACCTGGTGATGCCGCTCGCCAGACAGCGCGGTGGCATCGTTGGCGATGCTCTGCAACAGGGTATTTACGTCTACGGGCTGGTTGTCAGAGGGGTAGTCGGTTGCTTCCAGCTTGGCTAGCAGCAACAGGTCGTTAAGCAAGGTTTGCATGCGGCTGCCTTGTTGCTGCATCTGCTGCAAGGCACGCAGCCAGCGCGGGTTGAGGTGGCCGGCATTGTCCAGCAAGGTTTCCAGGTAGCCCGTGATCACCGTCAGCGGTGTGCGCAGTTCGTGGGATACGTTTGCGATAAAGTCTTTGCGCATCTGCTCCAGCTGATGAATACGGGTGACATCGCGTACCACCATCAAGTGTTCGTTATTGCCATACCGGGTAATCATGAACTGAAGGCGCAAGCGGTCATTAAGGGGAGAGGGCATCTCCAGCGGTTCGGCGTAATGCTCGGCTTCGAAGTACTCTTTGAACCGCGGGTGGCGTACCAGGTTTGTGATGGGCTGCCCGCCATCCTGGGGGGTCTTCAACCCCAGCAGGGTTTCGGCTGCACGGTTCCACCACTCCAGGTTGCCGTCGGTGTCCAGCATGACCACCGCTTCGCGCAAGGCGGCAGTGGATTCCTGCACCCGGTCGATCACGCCCTGCAAGCGCGCACGTGCGCGGCTGTCCTTACGTTGCAGGTTATAAAGAGTGTCGAGCACATCGCCCCAGAGTCCTGTTCCCTCAGGGGGTGGCTCGTCAGGCTGCTGGTGGTGAAGCCAGTGCTGTAGGCGAAGCAGGTGCCGCAGGGTGTTGGCCAGGTACAGGCCAAGGCCCAGGGCAAGGCAAAGGCCGTAGTGGCCGGTAAGCAACCCTAACAGCAGGCATGCGCTGATCAGCAGCAGTAGTTGGCGGAGCAGAACGGCGTGCCAGTTCCGGTTCAATGGGCAATCAATCCTTTGCAGTGCCTGGCCGTTCAGCCTTTGGTGGAAAAGCGATACCCGGTCCCACGAACGGTCTGCACCAGGTTTTCATAAGCCTCTCCCAAGGCCTTGCGCAGCCGCCGGATATGCACATCCACCGTACGCTCCTCCACATAAACGTTGCCGCCCCAGACCTGGTCCAGTAACTGGCCGCGCGTATAGGCACGCTCTTGGTGGGTCATGAAGAACTGCAGCAGCCGGTACTCGGTAGGCCCCATGTCGGCAGGGCGGCCATCGATGGTGACACGGTGGCTGATAGGGTCCAGCAGTAACCCGCCCACTTCGATGGGGGTTTCGTTGTCCGTGGCACCTGCACGCCGCAGCACGGCCTTGAGGCGGGCCACCAGCTCCCGCGGCGAGAAGGGCTTAGTGATGTAGTCGTCGGCACCTACTTCCAGGCCCTGGATCTTGTTGTCCTCTTCACCCTTGGCCGTCAGCATGATGATAGGGGTGCCGGCAGTGAGCTCGTCACGCTTGAGCCGGCGGGCCAGCTCGATGCCCGAGGTGCCTGGCAGCATCCAGTCCAGCAGGATGAGGTCTGGCTTGCGGTCGACGATAACGGCGTGGGCCTGTTGGCTGTTTTCCGCTTCCAGGCAGTCATAGCCGGCCATTTCCAAGGCAACGGCGATCATCTCGCGAATAGGTGCTTCGTCGTCGACGATGAGAATGCTTTTGCCAACCATGGTTTAACCTCAGCCTGTCCTGGATGTTGGGCTGCATTAGATAACGGAAATATTGCAGTCACATGACAGTCCTGGGAAGGGTAACAACTTATGAGCCAAGTGTTACAGCATTCCAGGTGCCGAGCGCGCGATTATGGGCAGGCTCTTAACGCGCGGCGTAGTCCAGCACAATGCCAACAAAAATCGCCATTCCGGCCCAGTGGTTGTGCAAAAAGGCTTTGAAGCAGGCCAAGCGCTCCCGGGTACGCGTGTGCCAGGCTTCCCATACAAAGCAGGCTGCTGCCACGGCGAGCCCTGCATGGAACCATCCCCCCAGCCCGAATGAAGTGCCGGCCAACAGCAGGCAGAGGATAGCCAGCCCCTGAAGCAGGCCGATGATTGCCCTGTCCCAGGCTCCAAATAAAATTGCTGTGGATTTGACGCCTATGCGCAGATCGTCTTCTCGATCCGTCATCGCGTAGTACGTGTCGTAGGCCACGGTCCACAGCAGGTTGGCCAGGTACAGCCACCAGGCTGCCGCTGGTACGTGGCCGGTTTCGGCTGTGAAAGCCATGGGCATGCCCCATGAGAAGGCAGCGCCCAATACAACCTGGGGGTAATAGGTGTACCGCTTCATGAAGGGGTAGCAAGCCGCCAGGGCCAACCCGCCCAGCGACAGCGCTATGGTGGCAGCATTGGTACATAGCACTAGCAGGAAGCTCAGGCTGACCAGTAAGGCAAAGAACACCAGCGCCTCTGAGCTGCGTATTCTTCCACTAACCAAAGGTCGCTGTTCGGTGCGCTGTACATGGCCATCGACCTTGCGGTCGGCAAAGTCGTTGATGACGCAGCCGGCTGCCCGCATCAGGATGACGCCCAATACGAAGATAGCCAGGTTACCAAGCGAAGGCTGGCCGTTGCCTGCAATCCACAAAGCCCACAAGGTAGGCCACAACAGCAAATAAACACCGATGGGCTTGTCCAGTCGAGTAAGCTGGATGAAGTCCCATGCGCGTGGATGCAAGCGGTTCATGGTGTGAAGCAGGCGCACGTACATCAGGGCGTCTCCAGATAGCAGGGCACCGTAGCCCAGAATTCAGGCAGGAACACTTCGGCCACCAGCAGGCTTAGCGTACCGCGATCAAAGCGCGAGCGACGTGCCCACGGGGCATTATGCAATGGGCTGCCTGGGAGCAGGCCGGTTGGATACAGGCAGGTTTCGATCGGGCCTCGGCTGAAGCCGCCTTCTACAAACAACAACTCGCCCAAGGATCGCGAACCTAGTACGGTCAGAGGAAAATCATCTTGCCCCAACGCCTGCTGGCTAGCCACGCTGCGGGCAAACACCCAAGGGCTGCCTCGACCATTGAGGTACACTTCGCGTACCCAGCCTTTTGTCCCTGGCGCAAGGCCCAATGCCTGACATTCGTCTTCGCGCAGTTCGGCCAGCCCTTGCCGAAGAGGCGTTACCGAAAAGTGACCGGCTGAAAGCTGTTTGAGCCGACGCGTCAATGAACCTGTATCGAACAACCAGTTCTGACACAGGGTATCGGCAGGCTTGGCAAGGCCTGCCCAGTCGGGCAGTCGGGAAACATCGGCAGGCAGCGGCACGGTATGGAACATGGCAATAGGCAGGCCGTGAGCTTAGCATGAATGGTCAGCGGCTCCAGTACTTGGCCAGACGCAACGAAGAGGCGTGACATGAAGAAATGGCAGTGTGTGGTATGTGGCTACATTTACGATGAAGTGGCGGGCGATCCAGACGAAGGCCTGGCTCCGGGTACACGCTGGGAAGACGTCCCCGAGGATTGGCTATGCCCCGACTGCGGGGTGGGGAAAACCGACTTTGAAATGATCGAAGTCCTGTAAGGCGGTTGTACTAGCCGTCGGAATTTGCCCGAAATAACCGTAATAAAGCCGTTTGTAGCACTGGCGCGGGTGCGCTGGGCGTGCCATTCTCGATGCGTCAGCCGTGGATAGGGGTCCACGCGCACATCCGGCACGGGTACGCCCGGCTGGCCATAAAAACAAAAATTGCGAAGAGGCATCATTCATGCGCAAACCTGAACTCGCCCAGGCTATCGCCGACCGGGCCGACATTACGAAAGACGAAGCCAACCGCGTGCTGAACGTGCTGCTTGAACAAATTACTCAAGCGGTCAACAAGGGCAACGTTACCCTTGTGGGCTTTGGTACCTTCGAAAAGCGCCATCGTGGCGCCCGTACGGGCAAAAACCCGCAGACAGGTGAGCCGGTGAAGATTCGCGCAAGCAACACCGTGGCGTTCAAGCCGGGCAAGAACCTGCGCGAGAGTATTGGCTAACTACTAGCGGCCGGTGCTATTGATAGGCATGAGCCGGGGGTGGCGCCCCGGCCCATGCGACACGGCAGGAGGTTTAACCTTGCCCGAACTGCTGTGCCAGCTCACGTAGCAGCTGTTCGGCATTCAATACCTTGGTGACTACATCATCCGCCTTCTCGCGGGTAATGCTCAGCCGTGCCAATAGCGCTTCGGGAATCTCTTCTTCCACCTCGAAACCTTTGCCACGGGTACGCAACAGGCGCACGGCCAGGCACACCAGGTTGGCATACACGGCATGCTCACCCTCGTAGGTAGCGTCATTCTGATATTGCAGGGCCGTGACCAGTTCGTCTGGCATGTCCCAGTGCCTCATCAGCCAAGCCCCTACCTGCTCGCGGCTGATCCCCAGCAAGTGGTGTTCAACGTAGGCATGAGGCAGGTGTGGATTGACCTCAAGGTGGCGGCACACCAGCGAAAAGTGTGGCGGGAAGACATGCGCCAGCAGCAGGTAACCGAAGTTGTGCAGCAGGCCACCCAGATAAGTAAGACCCGCTTCAGGGCGCTCGGCACGCGGCATGGCACGGGTAAGGCCTTCGACCACCGCGGCGGTATACAGCGACTGCTGCCAATAGGGCGTGGCATGCTGCGGTTTGTCTTTGGGCAAGGTGAGGGTTTTACCCAAGGCCAGGCCTAGAGCCAAGTTGATTACCAGGTCGAAACCTAGCACCCGCACAATGGCATCTTCTACGGAGCGGATCTTGCCAACCGAGCCGTAATAAGGCGATGCAGCCCAGCTCACGACCTGCGCGGCCAGCGCGGGGTCAGTTTCCACCACGCCGGTCACATCGTCAGTGCTGGCATCCGGGTCTACCCGTAGCTTGATGATCTTCTGCGCGGTAGTCGCCAGGGGCGGGATCTCGATGGTGTCCTCAAGGCGCTGCTGGATACGCCGGGCAGTAAACGCCTGCACACCCTTGGATATGACACTCAAGGAACCCGATAGCGGTTGCACCGTTGGCTTGCGCACGTCTTCGCCAAACCGGGCCGAGCTGGCATTGGCCAAGGCCTTGCGGAACTGGTCTTGGTCGGTGGAGATTTCCAGGAGAATGCCCGGTTGACCCGAAGCGACCAACACATACTCGATGTCCAGCAAGCGCTCGTCATAGACACAAGGCGCGCTGACGGCCAGTGGAATACCGGGCAACTCGCCCAGGTTCAGGGGGTGTAGCAGCCTGGTGAGTTTCTCAAGCGGCACGGCAGTCAGGGTACGGCCATAGATCTCGGCCAGGCGCGTGAGGTCCAGCAGTTGGTCCTTGCGCAGCAGCACCAGAAGCAGGCCAACCGCATCTCCTAGCAGAACCGCTTGCACTTGGCGGGCAGGGTTGAGCAGGGGTGAGTCAGTCACCTCGCGATAGCCGATGCCATGGGTGCGCAGCAACTGCTGGATGGCATCGGGAGCGTGCGGTGTTGCTACTTCCAGGGCAACTTCAGTCATGGCTGTATCCGAACGTTTACAAAGCCGCAGTATACCCCTCTAGGGAAAACTCGCGGTCACATTAAGAAAGGCGTTTTACACTTGGCCGTATTGCTGCCCGTGTCGCAGCCAGCGTTCAAGCAGGGGTGTTACGTGGTCAGGCCAGCGTGCGATCAGTTGCTGCGCGGCTTCACGTACCGCAGGCAACAAATGCGCATCTCGCATCAGGTCAGCCACTTTGAACTGTAGCAGGCCCGTTTGCCGTGTACCGAGCATTTCACCAGGCCCACGCAGCTCCAGGTCTTTTTCAGCGATCACAAAGCCGTCATTGGTTTCGCGCATGATACCCAAGCGCTCACGGCCAATGAAGGAGAGTGGGGGGTGGTACAGCAATACACAATGACTGGCTGCGCTGCCACGGCCTACGCGGCCACGTAGCTGGTGCAGCTGTGACAGGCCCAGGCGCTCGGGGTTTTCAATGATCATCAGACTGGCGTTGGGCACGTCTACTCCCACTTCAATTACAGTGGTGGCCACCAGCAGTTGGAGTTCGCCCTGCTTGAATCGCGCCATGACGTCGGCTTTTTCTGCCGGTTTCATTCGGCCGTGTACCAGCCCTACCCGCAATTCACCTAAGGCGCTGGTAAGCTCTTCGAACGTGGTTTCCGCGGCCTGGCAGGTCAGCTCCTCGGACTCTTCGATCAGCGTACATACCCAATACGCCTGGCGCCCCTCGGCGCAGGCAGCGCGTACGCGTTCGACCACTTCAATACGGCGACTGTCTGCCACCAGCACGGTATTAACCGGGGTACGGCCGGGGGGCAGCTCGTCGAGCACAGAGGTGTCCAGGTCCGCATAGGCGCTCATGGCCAACGTCCGCGGGATGGGTGTAGCGGTCATGATCAGCTGATGCGGGCATAAACGACCGTCCACGCCTTTCTGCCTCAAGGCCAGGCGCTGCTGCACACCGAAACGGTGTTGTTCGTCGATGATTGCCAGCGCCAGGCGGCTGAAACAGACCTCAGGCTGGAACAACGCATGCGTACCCACCACCATGGGCGCGCCGCTGGCGATACGCTCCAGCGCGGCCTGCCTCACCTTGCCCTTTAGTTTGCCAGCCAACCAGGCCACTTCAACCCCCAATGGCTCGAACCAGCGCTGGAAGTTGAGGTAATGTTGCTCTGCGAGGATTTCAGTGGGTGCCATCAGGGCAACCTGGTAGCCCGCCTCAATGGCCTGCAGGGCCGCCAAAGCCGCGACTACCGTTTTGCCTGCGCCTACATCGCCCTGTACCAAGCGCAGCATGGGCGAATTCTGGCTGAGGTCGTAGCTGATCTCCTTGCCAACACGTTGCTGGGCACCCGTAGGCGCAAAGCCCAGGTTCGCCAGGTAACGCGCCGGCAGGGTCCGAGGAAGAGGAAGGGGTGGCGCCTGCTGGGCGCGAACGCTTTCTCGAAGCCGCTGCTGCGATAATTGATGGGTAAGCAGTTCTTCGAAGATCAGGCGCTCCTGCGCCCAGTGATGACCCAAGGCCAATTCATCCACGTCGGCATCGGCAGGGGGCTGATGCAGATAGCGAATGGCATCTGCCAATGCACCCAGGTGATGCGCCTTTGCCACTTCATCAGGCAACCAGTCGGGCAAGCTACGAGGACCCAGCATGGCCAGGCTTTGAACACACAGTTGGCGCAGGCGTTGCTGCGTCAGGCCTTCGGTCGATGGGTAGATGGGCGTAAGGGTCTGTTCGACTGGGGCAGGCTCGTCTTCGATCAGTGCGCGGTACTCGGGATGGTAGATCTCCAGCCCCGAGGCCCCCGGCCGGGCTTCACCATAGCAGCGCACGGCAGTCCCGCGCTTGAGGGCTTCCTTCTGCGCATTACTGAAGTGATAAAAACGCAGGCTCACCACGCCTGTGTCATCGCCCAGGCGCACCAGCAGGCTACGCCGCTTGCCCATCATGACATCTGCCCCGCGCACCGTGCCTTCAATGACGGCGTCCTGGCCAGGGCGCAGGCTTGCGATGGGTATTATCCGGGTTCGGTCCTGATAGCGCAGGGGCAGGTGGAACAGTACGTCTTGTACGGTTTCAAGGCCTACCTTGGCGAGCTTTTCCGCCATGGCATCGCCTACGCCCTTGAGTGCCGTAACTGGCACACCGGCCAGTTCGGTCATACAGAGGCTTTGGCAGGTGGGTTGGGTGCCTTGGCCACTGAGCACAGGCGAATCGAGTCGGCCAGTATTTCAATAGCCTTGGGCCGTGGGAAGCTTGCACGCCAGGCGATGGCCACCGTGCGGAAAGGTGCGGGTGCCGTCATGGGCCGTACCTCGATCACCCCTGGTGCATAGTGGTGGCTATGGACCGCCGAAAGAGGAAGTACCGATACGCCCAGCCCCGAAGCAACCATGTGGCGAATGGTTTCCAGTGAGCTGGATTCCACCGTGGTATGCCTGGCCGCTTCTGCACCTTTGCCCATGGTTGGGCAGGCTTCGAGCACTTGGTCACGGAAGCAGTGGCCTTCACCCAGTAGCAACAGGCTCTTATCGTTAAGCAGGGCCGAGTCGATGGTTTCCTTGCGTGTCCACGGGTGGTCACTGGGCATCAGCACCTGGAAAGGCTCATCGTACAGGGGCAGCGTCAGCACATCGGCTTCGTTGAACGGCAGGGCTACAATCACCGCATCCAACTCACCGTTACGCAGCTTGTCGCGCAGCAGGTGGGTAAAGTTTTCTTCGATGTACAGCGGCATCTGCGGGGCAACCCGGTGCAGCTGTGGAATAAGGTGGGGGAACAGGTAAGGCCCTACGGTATAGATAGCCCCTACCTTCAATGGCGCAGTGAGCTGGTTCTTGCCTGCCTGCGCCAGTTCACGAATGCCTTGAGCCTGCTCAAGCACCTTTTGTGCCTGGGCCACGATGCTTTCGCCCACGGGTGTGAGCCGGACGGCGCTCTTGCTGCGCTCGAAGATCAGCACGCCTAGTTCGTCTTCGAGTTTTTTCACCCCGACCGATAACGTAGGCTGGCTCACATGGCAGCGCTCAGCCGCATGGCCGAAGTGCTGCTCCTGCGCGAGCGTGACGATGTAGCGTAGTTCTGTAAGGGTCATAACGGGCGTCCATGAGGTTGCCGCCCCAGCATAGCGGCTGCCGTCGATAGACGCACGTTATCGAA
The DNA here is from genome assembly GCF_059831485.1 of Pseudomonas sp. AB39(2026). Classification (NCBI taxonomy): domain Bacteria; kingdom Pseudomonadati; phylum Pseudomonadota; class Gammaproteobacteria; order Pseudomonadales; family Pseudomonadaceae; genus Pseudomonas; species Pseudomonas sp. AB39(2026). Next base: position 3,148,312 of record NZ_CP195212.1, on the reverse strand, counting down.
CGCTTAAGCGTGCAACAAAATACGTTTATTTCGTAAGTGTGAAATTGAACGGTGCCTTGAGCTTTACCGTGCCATTGATCAATTGGCTTGCGGGCGGTACCGGCAGCGGCTGGGCACGGCTTACCGCACGCAGGGCTGCACGGTCCAGAAGGCTGCTGCCAGAGCTGGTTAAAACGCTAGAATCCAGCACGCGGCCTTGGGCGTCCATGGTGAATTCCACTACCACTGTACCCGTGGTCCCACGGGCGCGTGCTGGCGGAGGGTACTCCTTGAAGCGCTGCAAGCGGGCCATGATCTCGCCTTGCCAGCTTGGCGCTGCATTGGCGGGAGGGGGCGGTGGCGCAGGCGGCGCAGCAGGCGCCTTGGCAGGTGCAGGCGCAGCGGCAGCCGCGGGTTGCTCCACCGGAACCTCCTTGGGGGGCTGCGGTTGTGGCTTAGGCTGCGGCTTAGGCGGTTGCGGCTTGGGTTTAGGCTTGGGCTTGGGCACTTCGATCACAGGCTTGGGCGCCTCCACGACCTTGGGCAGTGGCGGCTCCTCAACCGGCGCAGGCGGCTGTACCACCGGTGGCGGCAATGGTTGGGGCTCGGGTAATGGGGCCAGCTCCATCATCATCGCAGGTGGTGGCAATGGTGCAGGCGAGGGTGAGCTTTTCCAGTTCAAGGCAACCGCAATAGCCACTGCATGTACGGCCAGCACCAGCAGCAGGCTACCGCCATACCGCGTGAATTCCGGTAGGGGGCGACTGGCGGCGATCATTGCTTGCCTGCCGTCTCAAGCCCTACCAGGCCTACCTTCAGGTAGCCGGCGCTGCGCAGGGCATCCATGACTTCCATCAAGTCGCCGTAATCCACGCCTTTGTCAGCCTGGAAGAAAATCGTAGTGTCCTTTTTTCCATGGGTACGGGCGTCGAGCACCTGGCCCAATGCGGCTCTGTCCACGGCATCGTCACCCAGGTACAGCTGCTTGTCTGCCTTCACACTTAGGAACACTGGCTTCTCAGGCCGGGGCGAGGGCTTGGCTGTTGAGGCAGGCAAATCGACCTTTATATCTACAGTGGCTAATGGCGCGGCGACCATGAAGATGATGAGCAGAACCAGCATTACGTCGATAAAGGGCGTAACGTTGATTTCGTGGTTTTCGGCGAGCTCGTCAGCGCCTTCCTTCAGGTGCAGGCCCATGCTTAACCCACTTTGACCATGGTGTGAGGCTGGCTTGCACGTTCGGCTGGCTGGTGGTCCAGGTCACGGCTTACCAGCAGCAGTACCTGGGCACTGGCGTCGGCAACCTGCGCCTTGTAACCGGTGATAGAGCGGGCAAACACGTTATAGATCACTACCGCAGGAATGGCTGCCACCAGGCCCAAGGCCGTTGCCAACAACGCTTCGGCAATACCAGGCGCGACCACCGCAAGGTTGGTGGTCTGGGTTTTGGCGATGCCGATGAAACTGTTCATGATGCCCCATACCGTGCCGAACAAACCCACGAAGGGGGCAGTCGAACCGATGGTCGCCAACACCCCAGTGCCGCTGCTCATCTTGCGGCCGCAGGCAGCAACAAGGCGCTCCAGGCGGAAGCTAACGCGCTCCTTGATGCCATCTTTGTCACGTGCATTTGCAGACAGCTGCAGTTCTTCCATTGCATCTTGTACCAGCAGGTGCGCCAGGGTGCCGGGATGATTGGTGGCGTCGCCAGCAGCCTTAAGGGTGGCCGCGCGCTTAAGTACGTCGATTTCGCGGCGCAGGCGGCGCTTGGCGCCTAGTACTTCCAGGCCTTTGGCAACCCATAGCGTCCAGGTGATGATGGAGGCGATGGCGAGGCCGATCATGACGGCCTTCACCACAATGTCGGCGTTCTGGTACATGCCCCAGGGCGACAGGTCGTGGCCAAGGTTCAATGACGTATCGGCCACGTCTGGCGCACCCTCAGCAAGAACCGGGGTATCAGTAGCCGGTGCCTCGGTCGTAGCTGGGGCCGTCAGGGTTGCAGGTGGCGACGATGCTGCAGGCGTGTCTGCAAACGCTACCGGCGTTGCCAGGCTCGCAAGCAGAACGGCAAGGGTGGCCCAGGCACGTGGCACTAGGCGTACCGTGGAAAGCGATGTAGATAGCGGAGTAGAAGTCATGCTGGCTGAACCCGAATAATGTAGGTGGCAGTCCATGCAGGCAGAGGGGCGCCGGGACAAAGAATGCGGCATTATTGCAAGTAATTCTTAATAGCAGAAGCATTTGCGTCGGATTTTTCATATGGGCGGGTGTATCGGCCCTTTATTGAGGTAACCATGAGCATTCCCCAAGTAGTTATTGCCGGTTGCGGTGACGTAGGCAGCCGCCTTGCGCTGCAGCTTCAGCAGGCCGGCTGGCGAGTGACGGGCGTACGTCGCAATCCGGCACGTTTGCCACAGGGTGTGGCGGGGCTTGGCGCCGATTTCAACGATGCTCGTTGCCCAGCGGGCTGGGAAACGCTTGCCCCGGACTACCTTGTCTATGCCGTAGCGGCCGACCAGCACGATGAGGCGGGGTATCGCCGTGCCTACATTGACGGGTTAGCTAATGTAATGAGCTGGATCAGGCAGCATGGGCAAGCGCCACGGCGGCTGGTGTTCGTATCCAGCAGCAGTGTCTATGGGCAGACAAACGGCGATTGGGTGACCGAAACATCGCCCACTGAACCGGCAGGCTATTCAGGTGCAGTAATGCTGGAAGCCGAAGCGCTGGCATATGCCAGCTCAACGCCTGCGACGGTGGTAAGGCTGACAGGCATCTACGGCCCTGGGCGGGAGCGGTTGATTAACCAGGCAAGGCAAGGCTATTACGCCGAGCAAGAGCCACCCCAGTACGGCAACCGAATCCATGCTGACGACGCTGCTGGCCTCATTGCTCATTTGCTGCGCCAGGATTGGGCCGGCCTGTCACTCGCGGGCTGCTACCTGGGTGTGGATGACGCCCCGGCAGCCCTGCACGAGGTGCTGGCGTGGTTAAGAGAACGGTTAGGTGTACAAGCAGAGCTGCAGCAGGCACCGTTGCGCCGCACAGGCAGCAAGCGATGCAGCAATGCCTTGGCCAGAGGCACGGGGTGGGTGCCTCGTTACACAACCTACCGTGAGGGGTATGCCACCCTGCTTGAAACGTAGACCGCTTAGCGCGTAAGCCGCCAGGCTACTGCACCGGGTCGCAGGCTAGGCATCTCGCCTTCCGCCGCCTGGTTGGCGGCCTGATAGATATCCAGCTGATGATCGGTACGCTGAAGAATATAAGCTGCACCCTGGTCGCCGCCCTGCAGCCAGATGCTGTCGAATGCGCCACTCATGGCTGCGCAGTCACCGCCTAGGCACAGGGCATAGCGATCAATGCCTTCCAGGCCTTCAACGTGCCCATCCGGCAGGAAGCGAACAGCAGCGCCTAACCCTGTACCTTCGCTAACCGCCCAGTTACCGCCCATGTAGGCAGCATACAGCTGGTGCTCGAATGCCCCGCCCGGCGGCAGTGCAGCCTGAGCAGGTTCGGGCCGTGTGAAGCGTTGCTCGGCTGCGGTGTCACTGGCGCTCTGAACGAGCTCCTTGCCTTCGAGCGCAAGGTTTTCGGCGCCATTACCGTAGAAGTCGACACGCCACTCGCCTTTGCCTGTGGTAGCAAGAGAGCCCTCAGCCACTTCGAAGCCATTACTGGATGTAGCCTTGCTGGCGGCCGAGTCGATCTGCCATTCCAGTGTAGGCCCCATGCCAAGCAGGGCCTGGCGCAGGTTACCGCCTTTGAGGGCAGCTTCTATTGCATTTTCGTTCACCCATACGCCACTTGCGTCAACAGGGTGGCTCGCACAGCCAGCGAGCAGCGTCGCCATCACGGGGATCGCTAGAAACAGGGTGCGCATGGAGAATCCTTGCAGATAAATGCCGCGGCTTGAAGGCAAGCCGCCAGTGGTCATTCCAAAACCAGAATAGCGTCCATTTCAACCTGCGAGCCTTTGGGCAGCGCGGCAACGCCAATGGCGGCGCGGGCAGGGTAGGGTTGCTGGAAATAGCGGCCCATGACTTCGTTCACTGTGGCGAAATTGCTGAGGTCAGTGAGGAAGATATTGAGCTTCACGATATCTTTGAACGAGCCGCCTGCTGCTTCCGCCACAGACTTGAGGTTCTCGAACACCTGTACGGTCTGCGCTTCGAAGCCTTCAACCAGCTCCATGGTGGCTGGGTCCAGAGGGATCTGCCCGGACATGTACACGGTATTCCCGGCTTTGATGGCTTGAGAGTAGGTACCGATGGCAGCCGGGGCTTTGTCGCTGTGGATGACGCTTTTAGGCATGAGGGTTTCCTTGTATGAACTAGGCACGCATGCGAGTGATACGGATCACTCCATTGAGCGCACGCAATTTGCGAATCACACGGGCCAAGTGAACCCGATCATGAACGCTGACCACCAGTTGGACTACGCTCGTGCGGCCATCGCGTTCGTCCATGCTGATCTTTTCAATATTGCCGTCTGCAGCATTCACGCTGCTGGCCAACAAGGCAATCAGGCCGCGCTGGTGTTCCAGCTCCACGCGCAGTTCGACATTGAACTCCCCGCTGACGTCCTTGGCCCAAGCCAGCTGTATGCACTTCTCGGGGTTGTGCCGCACTTCACTGATATTGCGGCAGTTTTCCAAGTGGACGACCATCCCTTTGCCAGCAGACAAGTGGCCCACGATAGGGTCGCCGGGGATAGGTGTACAGCACTTGGCATAGCTGAGCACCAAGCCTTCGGTACCGCGAATGGCCAACGGGTTTTCGTGACTGGGCGAGGCCTCGCCTTCTGAAGCGAGCATTCGACGTGCGACTACATAGGCCATGCGGTTGCCGAGGCCGATCTCTTCGAGCAGGTCCTCGACCACGTCCAGGCGGTATTCGGCCAGCAGGTGCTGGATACGATCAGCCGGTATGTGCTCCAGCGAGGCGTCGAAGCTGTTCAATACTTTATTGAGCAGCCGTTCACCCAGGTTTACAGACTCTGACCGGCGTTGCAGCTTGAGCGCATGGCGTATATGCGTGCGTGCCTTGCCTGTGACCACGAAGTTAAGCCAGGCAGGGTTGGGCCGGGCGCCGGGTGCGCTGACGATTTCCACAGTAGACCCGCTTTGCAGCGGCTCGGACAGCGGTGCCAGGCGACGGTTGATCCGGCAAGCGATGCAACTGTTACCCACATCAGTATGCACAGCGTAGGCAAAGTCCACCGCCGTGGAGCCCTTAGGCAGCTCCATGATCTTGCCCTTGGGCGTGAACACATAGACCTCGTCCGGGAACAGGTCGATCTTCACACTTTCAATGAATTCCAGTGAGTTGCCTGCGCGCTGCTGCAGCTCCAGAACACCTTTTACCCACTGGCGCGCCCGTGCATGAGTACCTTTGGGCAACTCCTCGTTGTCGGACTTGTACAGCCAGTGCGCGGCAATACCGTTGTTGGCCATCTCCTCCATTTCCCGCGTTCGGATCTGGATTTCAATGGGCACGCCATGCATCCCAAACAAGGTGGTATGCAGGGACTGATAGCCGTTGGCTTTGGGAATGGCGATGTAATCCTTGAAGCGGCCTGGCAACGGCTTGTACAGATTGTGCACGGCGCCCAATACGCGATAGCAGGTGTCCACCTTGTCTACCACGATGCGGAACGCATAGACGTCCATGATTTCATTGAAGGCGCGCCGCTTGCCGCGCATCTTCTTGTAGATACCGTAAAGGTGCTTCTGGCGCCCGCTCACGTCTCCTTCGATACCGTCCACTGCCAGGCAGTTGGCCAGGGAGCTTTCGATCTTGTTGACGAGCTCCTTGCGGTTGCCACGGGCACGCTTCACAGCCTGGTGGATACGCTCGGAGCGCATGGGGTGCATGGCCTTGAAACCCAGGTCTTCGAATTCCACGCGCACGTTGTGCATGCCCAGCCGGTTGGCAATGGGGGCGTAGATTTCCAGGGTTTCCTTGGCAATGCGTCGGCGCTTTTCACCGGAGAGCACTTCAAGCGTACGCATGTTATGCAAGCGGTCAGCGAGCTTTACCAGAATGACGCGAATATCCCGCGCCATGGCCATGGCCATTTTCTGGAAATTCTCGGCCTGCGCCTCTGCCTTGGTTTCGAAGTTCATCTGGGTCAGCTTGCTGACACCGTCGACCAATTCGGCCACAGTGTCGCCAAACTGCGCGCAGAGCGCTTCCTTGGCGATACCTGTGTCTTCGATCACGTCATGCAGCATGGCCGCCATCAAGCTTTGATGGTCCATGTGCATGTCGGCAAGGATATTGGCCACCGCAAGAGGATGGGTGACGTAAGGCTCTCCGCTACGGCGGCGCTGACCGTCGTGAGCCTGTTCGGCGTAGTAGTACGCCCGGCGGACCAGGTTGACCTGGTCGTTACCGAGATAGTCCGACAACCGCTCGGCGAGAACGTCTATGCCTGGCAAGGAGGAACCTCCCGCCAGCAAGGCGCTATCGCCCAAACAGGTCGACAGGGCATACCCTTAAACGGCCTCGTTGGCCTCGTCTTCGAATGCGGTAAACAGCGGCTCTTCATCAACGATCTCTGCCTCGGCGATTACGTCGTAATCTATCAGGCCAGCAGCAATTTCGCGCAGGGCGACCACGGTAGGCTTGTCGTTTTCCCAACCTACCTTGGGCTCCTTGCCACCGGTTGCCAGCTGACGGGAGCGCTTGGTGGCGAGCATGACCAGCTCGAAGCGATTATCGACATGTTCAAGGCAGTCTTCAACGGTCACGCGGGCCATGGTGTTCCTCGTTACAAATACAGTGAGCCCCCGCATAAGCGGGTGAGCGGACTCGGTAGTTTAGAAAAACGCTAGCCTTAATGGAAGGGCTAGCGCTATGTGAGCCGGTATTTCCCTGGCCGTTGGTCAGCCGCGCTCGGCCAGCAGGCCCTGCAACAGCTGCGCATGGCGAGTATTCTGCAGTGGCTGGGACAGGCGATTGGCGCGGAATATGGCTTTTAAATCAGACAAGGCTGTGGCGAAATCGTCGTTGATGACCAGATAGTCATACTCCACATAGTGGCGCATTTCGTTGACAGCCTCGCGCATCCGCCCCTCGATGATGTCATCACTGTCGGTGCCGCGGTTGGTCAGCCGCTGGAATAGGGCTTCCTGGGACGGCGGAAGAATGAAGATGGAGCGTGTGCCAGGAATCAGCTTGCGAACCTGTTCACCGCCTTGCCAATCGATTTCCAGGATCAGGTCCTGGCCTGCATCCAGCGTCTGCTGAAGGCTGCTCATGGAGGTGCCATAGAGGTTGCCGAATACCTCAGCCTGCTCCAGGAAGTCCCCATGCTGGATCATTGCCAGGAAGGTATCTCGGTCCACGAAGTGATAGTTCACGCCGTTCACCTCGCCGGGGCGCATGGCGCGCGTGGTGTGGGACACGGACACGCAGATGCCAGCGTCGGCGTCGATCAATGCGTTGACCAGGCTGGTTTTGCCAGCGCCGGAAGGCGCGGAGACGATGTACAGGGTGCCGGGTGTTGGTTTCATCAAAATAGCCTACTCAATGTTCTGTACTTGTTCGCGCATTTGTTCGATCAGCACTTTCAGGTTTACCGCAGCCTGGGTGCTTCGCGGGTCAAAAGCCTTGGAGCCCAGGGTATTGGCCTCACGGTTGAGTTCCTGCATAAGGAAATCCAGGCGGCGGCCCGAGGCGCCTGTGCTGGCCAGCACACGACGCACTTCCTGCACATGGGTGGAAAGGCGATCCAGCTCCTCGGCCACGTCGCTTTTCTGTGCAAGCAGTACCATCTCCTGTTCGAGGCGGGCAGGGTCCAGTTCGGCCCGCATCTCGGCAAAGCGATCAAGGATCTTCTGCCGCTGGGTGGCCAGCATGTGCGGTACCTGCTCACGCAGGGCTGTAATGTCTTGGGCCATGGCATCTAGCCGATCGTTGATCAGCCTGGCCAGCTCGGCACCTTCGCGTGCTCGCCCAGCTTTCATTTCTTCCAGCCCTTCGCTGAACAGCGCTAACGCACTCGCCTGCAGCGCCTGGGTGTCCATGGGCTGGCTGGCGAGTACACCGGGCCACGCCAGAACGTGAAGCGGGTCAATAGACGCCGGCTGCGCTATTAATGCAGCCACGGCTTCTGCCGCCTGGATCAGCTCCCGGGCACGGTCCTTGTTCAGTTGGGGTGCGTGGGTAAGCGTTTCTTCGTTCAGGCGAAGCGTGCACTCTACTTTTCCGCGTGACAGGCCGGCGCGCAATGCCTCGCGCACCGCGCTTTCAAGCTCGCGGAAGGCATCCGGCAGGCGCAAGTGCGGCTCGAGGTAGCGATGGTTGACCGAACGCAACTCCCAGGACAAGGTGCCCTGTGCACTGGCGCGCTCAACGCGGGCAAAGGCGGTCATGCTGTGGGCCATGGGCGCGAACCTCGTAGGGGCAGGTCGCCTGCAGGCGACAATAAAGGCGCAAGAGTGTACCTCAAGCACGCGCTGCTCCCAATGCACGGCGATGGTGCAACCCCGGCCCGTGTGTCGGTTTTGGTGTTTTAAATACCGGCACCGGCACTACGGCTTTATACTGTCGGGCAGTTTTTCAATCCGTACAGGTAAGCCAGATGAAACGTCCAAGTGGTCGCGCCGCCGATCAGCTTCGCCCGATCCGCATCACCCGTAACTACACCAAGCATGCTGAAGGCTCGGTGCTGGTGGAATTTGGTGATACCCGGGTGATCTGTACCGTCAGTGTCGAAAGCGGCGTGCCGCGCTTCCTCAAAGGGCAAGGGCAGGGCTGGCTTACGGCCGAATACGGCATGTTGCCGCGGGCCACGGGCGAGCGTAACCAGCGTGAAGCCAGCCGCGGCAAGCAAGGTGGCCGTACCTTGGAAATCCAGCGTTTGATCGGCCGCTCGCTGCGCGCTGCTCTGGACATGTCCAAGCTGGGCGATATCACGTTGTATGTGGATTGCGATGTGATTCAGGCCGATGGCGGGACGCGTACCGCATCCATCACGGGCGCCATGGTTGCACTGGTGGACGCGCTGAAGGTAATCAAAAAGCGCGGTGGGCTCAAAGGTGGTGACCCGATCAAGCAGATGATCGCGGCGGTTTCAGTGGGCATGTACCAGGGTGAACCTGTGCTGGACCTGGATTACCCTGAGGATTCGGCGGCTGAAACGGACCTTAACGTGGTAATGACCAGCGGCGGCGGGTTTATCGAGGTGCAGGGGACAGCCGAAGGTGCACCGTTCCAGCCTGAAGAGCTGAATGCCATGCTGGCCCTGGCGCGCCAGGGTATGACAGAGCTGTTCAACGCGCAGCAGGCTGCACTGGCCGACTGAAGCCGTGGTGCTTTCCTGTAGGCGCGTACTGCGCCTGCAGGTGGGCAACTCAGATGGTTAGCGTCCAGTCGTAATCAGCAATGAAGGGCGCATGCTGCGAAAAGCGCGGTTGGCGCGGCAGCCGTGCGCTGCGCACGAAGCGGCGAAGCCCTGGCGTCAGCAACTGGTAGTCGAAGCGCCACCCAAGGTTCAGCATCTCGGCCTGCTCACTGTCTGGCCACCAGCTGTACTGATCGCCTTCGCGGCTGACTTCGCGCAGGGCGTCCACGTACCCCATGTTGCCAACGACCTCGTCCATCCAGGCCCGCTCAGGCGCCAGGAAACCTGGTGACTGCTGGCTGTCACGCCAGTTCTTGATATCCAGTTTTTGCTGAGCCACGTACAGCGAGCCGCAGTAGATATATTCCCGGCGCTTGCGACGCTGCTTGTCCAGATACCGGGCAAAATCGTCCATCAGCTTGAATTTCTGGTTCAGTTCCTCATCGCCGCCCCGCCCCGAAGGGAACAGCAGGGTCGCGATGCTGACCTTGTCGAAGTCTGCCTGCAGGTAGCGGCCGAAGCGGTCCGATGACTCGATCCCCAGGCCGCTGATGATTGCCTTGGGTTGCAACCGGGAATACAGCGCAACGCCACCCTGCGCTGGCACTTCCGCGTCCGCTGCATACAGGAAGTAACCATCGAGCTGGTAGGCGGAGTCGTCCAGTTCGAACGCCGAAGCGCGTGTATCCTGCAAGCAGATCACGTCGGCGTTCTGGGCCTGCAACCAGCTGAGCAAGCCACGCTCCACAGCTGCCTGTATCCCATTGACGTTCACACTGATGATCCGCATAAATGGCCCCAAAAATCTCGTGCGTGTATGATACCCGAGGTCAAGTTATTTAGCTAAATCCGTGGTATTCAGGACTTTTACATGCAAGCCTACCAGCGTGACTTCATTCGTTTTGCCATCGAGCGGGGCGTACTGCGCTTCGGTGAGTTTACCCTGAAGTCCGGGCGCACCAGTCCTTACTTCTTCAATGCCGGCCTGTTCAATACCGGCTCTGCCCTGGCGCACCTTGGGCAGTGCTATGCCTCGGCCATCGTCAACAGTGGCCTGAGCTTCGATGTGTTGTTCGGCCCTGCCTACAAGGGCATCCCTCTGGCGTCGGCAACTGCCGTAGCTCTTGCAGACAAGCATGGCCAGGACGTGCCCTGGTGCTTCAACCGCAAGGAGGCTAAAGACCATGGGGAAGGCGGTAGCCTGGTGGGCGCCCCCCTCAAGGGCAATGTACTGATCATTGATGACGTGATCACCGCCGGTACGGCCATTCGTGAGGTCATGACCATCATCCAGGCAGAACAGGCACATGCTGCCGCCGTATTGATCGCACTCAACCGCCAGGAGCGCGGCAAGGGCGAATTGTCTGCCATTCAAGAAGTAGAGCGTGATTACGGTATTCCCGTGGTCAGCATCGTATCCCTGGACCAGGTGCTCGAATACCTTGCCGAGGATGCGCAGCTCAAGCAGCATCTCCCGGCGGTCGAGGCCTACCGCGCTCAGTACGGTATCTGATCATGGCCCGCGGCCTGGCGGGGTATGCAGTGTGGCTGCTGCCATTGGCAGTATTTGCTGCTCCGCCGGTCGCACCCGTTCAGCTCTATCGCTATACGGATGACAAGGGGGTGACCGTGCTGGACCGTCAAGGCGTGCCCCCGGAGTTCGTGTCCAAAGGTTACCAGGTGCTCAATGCGCAGGGGCGTGTGCTGCAAACCATTGCGCCCGCATTGACCGCACAGGAGGCGCAGGCCGCCGCTACCGCACAGGCACAGGCCCAGGCGGACGCCAAGCTAAGGGCTCGGTATACGGGTGTGGATGATCTGGAGCGCACGCGGCAGCGCCAGCTGGCAGAACTCGATGGGCAGATTTCCGTAATCAACGGAAACCTGCAAACCTTGCAGGCTCAGCAGGCTTCACTGCAAGGTGAAGCCGCCAATCAGGAGCGCAATGGCCAGCCAGTGTCGCCCGGGGTATTGGACCAGCTTGAAGCGCTGCGCCAGCAGCGGGCGGCATTGGCCGATCAGGTGCAGCACTATCAGCAGATGAAGGCGGACATAGATCGCGCTTTCACTACTGATCGCGCCAGGTTGCAACAGTTGATGGCGCCCTAGAGGCTTTGGAGCGTTCGTGGGCTTGCGCCCACGCCTGCAGTGGAGCGGTGTCAGTGCTGTTTCTGGTTACTGATCAAGGTGCCCACGCCGCTGTCCGTAAAGATTTCCAGCAATACGGCATTGGGTACGCGCCCATCGATAATATGCGAGGTGGTCACGCCGCCCTGTACGGCTTCCAGCGCACAGCGAATCTTGGGCAGCATGCCGCCATAGATTGTGCCGTCGGCGATCAGCTCGTCGACTTGCTGCGTGGTAAGGCCGGTCAGCACTTTGCCTTCCTTGTCCATCAAGCCCGCAATGTTGGTCAGCAGCATCAGCTTTTCAGCCTTTAGTGCTTCAGCCACCTTGCCAGCCACCAAGTCAGCATTGATGTTGTACGACTCACCATCGGCACCCACGCCAATTGGGGCGATTACCGGAATGAAGTCGCCTTTCACCAGCATATTGAGCAGGTCGGTATTTACGCCGCTGACTTCGCCTACCAGGCCGATATCGATGATTTCAGGCTTGTCCATGCCTGGGGTTTGGCGCGTCACCGTAAGCTTGCGCGCACGGATCAGCTCTGCGTCCTTGCCCGTGAGGCCAATAGCACTGCCACCGTGACGATTGATCAGGTTGACGATGCTCTTGTTCACCTGCCCACCCAGCACCATCTCCACCACATCCATGGTCTGCGCGTCGGTCACGCGCATGCCATCGACGAAGTGGCTTTCGATACTCAAGCGCTTGAGCAGGTCCGCGATTTGCGGCCCGCCGCCATGCACGACCACCGGGTTGATGCCCACTGCTTTCATCAGCACAACATCGCGGGCAAAACCGGTTTTCAACTCCTCGCTTTCCATAGCGTTGCCACCGTACTTGATCACCAATGTTTTACCGACGAAGCGTCGGATGTACGGCAAGGCTTCGGACAGTACCTTGGCGACATTGGTGGCAGCAGTGCGGTCGAGGGTCATGCAGGGCTCCTAGCAGTTAGAAAGGTATGTTCAGGTCAGGTGCGACACGCTTGAGTTGTTCGCGGAACACCGCCTTGATGCGCTCCAGCTCGGCCTCGTCTTCGGCCTCGAAGCGCAGCACCAGCACAGGCGTTGTGTTGGATGCACGCACCAAGCCCCAGCCGTTGGGGTAGTCTACGCGCACACCGTCGATCTTGTTCAGGCTCGCCTCGCCCCACTGAGCGTCGCTGATCAGCGAGTCAATGATGGTGAACTTGGTTTCCTCTGTCACCTTGATATTGATCTCAGGCGTGGAAACGTCGTTCGGGAATTTGGCGAATACAGCCTCGGCCGTTTCTTTCGTCTGGCTAAGAATTTCCAGCAGGCGAGCGGCGCTGTAGATGCCGTCGTCAAAGCCAAACCAGCGTTCCTTGAAGAACACATGGCCGCTCATCTCGCCGGCCAGCAAGGCGCCGGTTTCCTTCATTTTTTTCTTGATCAGCGAGTGGCCGGTCTTGTACATGACCGGGCGGCCCTGGTAGCCCTCGATCAGTGCCTTGAGGCGGCGGCTGCATTTCACGTCATAGATGATGTCGGCGCCTGGGTTACGCGATAGCACGTCCTGGGCAAACAGCATCAACAGGCGGTCTGGGAATACCACGGCGCCTTCGTTGGTTACGACGCCTACGCGGTCGGCATCGCCGTCGAACGCCAGGCCTAGGTCAGCGCCGGTTTCCCTTACCTTGGCAATCAGGTCTTCGAGGTTTTCCAGCTTGCCCGGGTCCGGGTGGTGATTGGGGAAGTTGCCATCTACGTCGCAGAACAGCGGGATCACTTCGCAATTGAGCTGCTCGATCAGCTGTGGCGCGATAACGCCGCCTACGCCGTTGCCGCAGTCCACAACCACTTTCAGCTTACGCGGTACCGCGATGTCTTTCTGGATGTAGGCGCTGTATTGGGCGAGGATATCTACCTGTTTGATAGTGCCCTGGCCGCTGGCCAGGTCATTGTCACGGATACGCTCGTACAGTTTCTGGATCTGCTCATTGGCCAGGGTATCGCCCGCAATGATGATCTTGAAGCCGTTGTAGTTGGCCGGGTTGTGGCTACCGGTGAGCATTACGCCGGAACCGGCCCGTGCCTTGATGCCACTTTCCAGGTTATCGAGGTCAATTGCGGCAGCGAAGTAGAGCGCCCCGGTAGGCACCATGCCTACATCGGTGACCTGGCAGCCGCTGTCGGCCACGCCTTGGATGAGCTGTTTAACCAGCTCTGGGCCAGACAGGCGGCCGTCGCGGCCTACCGACACATGGGGCTCGCCCTGGGCCAGGCTCTGCGTGCCAATGGCGCGACCTATCCAGTAGGCGGTGTCGGCAGTCAGGGTATCCGGCACGATGCCGCGGATGTCGTAAGCGCGGAAAATGCTAGCGGGGACGGCGTGTGCATTGCTGTTCATAGCGGGGGAGTGCTCCATTCGCAGAAAGTCCTGGTCGGCGTCGAGAATCCCGACACCAAGTACGTCAGTCTCTTGAAACGGCGGCCGCGCACCCTCCGGCTCGGTGGAGCGGTGGGGGTTGGCAACCGAGGCGCTGCGATTCGTAATACTGTTCGGGTCAGGCGCCGTTGGGGCGCCGGGATTGGTCTGACGGTCACGCAAAGAGAAGCGAGCCATGGCCTGTGCCAACCCGTTCAATTCCGCGAGGCTCAAACTGAACGCTTTGACGGCTTTTCCGCCTGAGAGTTCGTGCAGCAGATCGTTCAATTGCTGCGCATCGTCTCGCAATCGCCCTCGCAACCCGCGGACTACCATTATCAAGGCTACCCAGAACGCACCGGCCACGATCAGCAGGGCAGCCAGGGTTAGCACAATCGAGATCCACTGCAGGGGCGCATCGTAAGCATTGCCGGGTGTAAAGCGAAGAGTCCAGTGGGGGTTGCCCAGGTCCAACGTGTAGGGGCGCGCCGCTCCCGGTGTGCCTGCCTGGTAGAGCACTTGTACCGGGCCATCGCCAAAGCGTTGCTGGAGCAGCAGTTCGCCGGCTTCTGGAGGTAGCGAAGGCAAGCCACGCAGTGCCCGCTGCATGTCCAGAGCAAGCAATACCGTTCCTACCACGGTTTGTGTGCCAGGCGCTCGTACGGCAGCCACGCTGTAGATCAGCCAGCGCTGGCCAGTTTGCTGTGCTTCAAGAGCGGGCGTCGGGCCCGTTTCGCCACGCCGCAGCAGGTCTAGCGCCGCGAAGGTGAAGGGGGCGGCACGCCGAGGGTCGGGCTCACCCTGGCTGGTGGGCGTGACAAAGGCATCAACGACTGCGTCGCGAAAACGTAGCCCCGCTTCGGCATTACGCAACCGGGCCGGGTCACCGCTTTGCAGGGCTGCCGCCAGGGCAGGGTCGCTGGCCGCCGCTTGGGTATCGGCAGTGATTTGAGCAAATGCCTGGCGCAAGGTAGCGGCCTGTGCCGACGCAGCCGACTGCGCCAGTTGCCAGCGCCAGGCCTGCTGCGAGGGCCCTGGCTGCCCGATCCATAGCAGCAAGGCCGCGACCAGCAGGCCGACTGCCGCGACAACCAGGCCTGGGCGCAACAGTTGCAGGTCAGTGGCACCTTCCTTGGGGGACGGTACTTTCGAGGCTTGCTCAGTAGTGCCTTTCACAACCGCTCCTTGTCGTTGTCCTTGAAAAGGCCTTGCGCTACTCAGTGGCTCCCGGAGTGCCCGAAACCGCCTGCGCCACGCTCGCTCTGGCCGAACGCTTCTACAATGTCGAACTGCGCTTGTACCACAGGTACGAGGATCAATTGCGCAATGCGCTCACCTACTGCAATGTCGAACGTGGTATTCCCACGGTTCCAGCACGACACCATCAGCTCACCTTGATAATCCGAATCGATAAGGCCTACCAGGTTGCCCAGTACAATCCCATGCTTGTGGCCCAGGCCCGAGCGCGGCAATACCAGTGCTGCCAACGCAGGGTCGGCAATGAAAATGGAAAGCCCGGTGGGAATCAGCACCGTTTGGCCAGGCTCCAGGGTGATGCTTGCGGGCAGCATGGCGCGCAAGTCCAGGCCTGCAGAGCCGGGAGTAGCATAGGCGGGCAGGGGAAATTCGTTGCCCAGGCGCGGGTCGAGAATACGGGCTTGCAAAGCGTGCATGTTATTGAACCTGGTGAATGCGGGTGGCAATGAGCGCAATCAATTGTCGTGCGATCTTGCCCTTGCTGGTCTGGGGTAGCAGCGTTTCATTGAGCTGGCGATCAATGACGCTACAGGCGTTTTCTTCGCTGTTGAAGCCAATGCTGGGGTTGGCGACATCGTTGGCTACGATCAGGTCGAGGTTCTTGTCACGCAGCTTGCGGGCGGCGTAATCCAGAAGGTTTTCCGTTTCAGCTGCAAAGCCTACGCTGAACGGTCGGTCCTGGCGGCCAGACAGGGTAGCCAGGATGTCAGGGTTGCGCACCATGCGTAGTAGCATGCCATCTGCCGTGGCAGGATCTTTCTTGAGCTTCTGTGCAGCGATCACTTCTGGCCTGTAGTCGGCCACAGCGGCCGAGGCAATCAGAATGTCACAGGGCATCGCCGCTTCGCAGGCAGCCAGCATGTCACGCGCGCTAACCACATCGATACGGCTGGCGCGGTCAGGCGTGGGCAGGTGAACGGGGCCTGTTACCAGCGTTACCCTGGCACCAGCCTCTATGGCCGCCTCGGCCAGGGCAAAGCCCATCTTGCCGGAACTATGGTTGGTGATGTAACGCACCGGGTCGATGTTTTCCTGCGTAGGGCCGGCCGTGATCAATACGTGCTTGCCGGTCAGCGCCTGGCGCTGGAAACAGTCGGCTGCCAAATGCGTCAGGTCCGTAGGTTCGAGCATCCTGCCTAAGCCTATGTCGCCACAGGCCTGGCTGCCAGATGCAGGGCCGAACAGCTTCAACCCACGGGCTTGCACCGTGTCGAGGTTGGCTTGTGTGGCCGGGTCGCGCCACATGGCCTGGTTCATGGCAGGGGCCAGCGCAACGGTGGCATCCGTGGCCAACACCAGTGTGGTCAGCAGGTCATTGGCCAGGCCCTGTGCAATACGGGCTATCAAATCTGCCGTGGCGGGTGCGATCAGCACGAGGTCTGCCCAACGCGCCAGTTCGATATGGCCCATGGCGGCCTCGGCAGCAGGGTCCAGCAGGTCCAGGTGCACAGGGTGGCCCGAGAGCGCTTGCATCGTCAGGGGCGTGATGAATTCGCTACCACCGCGCGTCATCACCACACGCACTTCGGCACCCTGCTCAAGAAGCCGCCGAACCAGTTCAGCGCTCTTGTAAGCGGCTATGCCGCCGCCGACGCCGAGAACGATGCGTTTTCGATACAGCCGCTGCATTAAGCCTGCCTTTGTTCGGTAAAAGTTACGGTAGTTACGACTGGAAATAATCCCATCACGCCGGTTGGATAGGCCCAGCCGGCGTGCCGGAAAAGTTGGGCTAAGATAGCACAGCGCTTGCAACGGAGCAGCGGCGCCAATGCCTACCAGGAGGGAATCATGGCTATTCGAGATTGGCCCGTGGCAGAACGCCCGCGGGAAAAACTGTTGAGCCGAGGCGCACAGGCGCTGACTGACGCAGAGCTGCTGGCTATTTTCCTGCGCACCGGCGTAAAAGGCTGTGATGCTGTAGAGCTGGCCAGCCGGCTGCTAGACGAACTGGGTGGCCTGCGGGGGCTGCTGCAGGCCGACCTCCCTACCTTCAGCGGGCATATGGGGCTTGGCCAGGCCAAGTACGCACAGTTGCAGGCCGTGCTCGAAATCGCCAAGCGGCACTTGGCTGAACAGCTCAAGCGGGATTCTGCATTGGAAAGCTCTACCGCCGTGCGTGACTACCTCAAAGCCATGTTGCGCCATGAGCCTCACGAAGTGTTCGCATGCCTGTTTCTGGATTCGCGCCATCGAGTACTGGGCTTCGAAGTGCTATTTCAAGGGTCCATCAACAGCGCCAGCGTCTACCCTCGGCAAGTGGTGAAACGTGCCCTGGCTCACAATGCAGCAGCCCTTATCCTGTGCCACAACCACCCTTCAGGTGTTTGCGCGCCCAGCCAGGCGGACCGTGACCTTACTGCTTTGATCAAGGACGCCTTGGCACACATTGAGGTTCAGGTGCTGGACCACTTCATTGTGGGCGACGGCGAACCCTTGTCCATGGCTGAGCACGGGTTGTTGTAGGGCGCGTTGCGCCTATTCCACGCTGACGTGTGAAAAATCCTGGCGGCCGAACGGGCTAGGCAGGTAGCCCTTTAAGCTTTTGCTAGCCAATACGGTAACCTGGGGGTGAGCCAATGGGAGCCAAAGCGCCTGCTTTTGGATGAGCGCTTGGGCCTGGCGGTACAGCTCGGTACGTGCTTTCTGGGTGTTGCCGGTTTTGCCCTTGGTAATGAGGCTATCCAGCGCGGGGTCGCAGTAGCGCGCGAAGTTGGTACCAGACTTGACCGCCGCACATGAAAACTGCGGTGTAAGGAAGTTGTCGGGATCGCCGTTATCACCTGCCCAGCCCATGAACAGCAAATCATGCTCCCCGGCCTTGGCGCGCCGAATAAGCTCGCCCCATTCGATGGTGCGGATGTCCGCCTTGATCCCCACCTGCGCCAGGTCGGCCTGAAGCAACTGTGCCCCGGCAGCCGGTGCAGGGTTGAGCAGGCTACCGCCGGGCCGCGTCCAGATCGTGGTGCTAAAGCCATCCTTCAAACCCGCCTCGGCTAGCAGTGCGCGGGCTTTCTCAGGGTTATGGTCGTACAGGTGCGGGTCTGCCGCATAGCCCCAGGTGGTGGACGGATAGATACCATTGGCCGGTTGAGCAGTGCCTTCGAATACAGCTTTTAAGTAGCTGACTCTGTCAAACGCCAGGTTGATGGCCTGACGCACTTGTGGCTTGTCCAGCGGTGGGTGTTGGCTGTTGATGGCCACAAAGGCGGTCATGAAGGCGGGTGTATCGAGTGTCTGTAGCTTGGTATCGGATTTGGCGCTGGCGATGTCCTGCGGCTTGGGCGACAGAGCGACCTGGCATTCCCCTGCACGTAGGCGCTGCATGCGGGCATTCGGGTCCGGGGTGATAGCGTAGATCAACGGGTCAACGGCAGGTTTGCCACCGAAGTACTGCGGGTTGGCCTTGTAGCGAACCTGGGCGTCTTTTTGATAGCGCACAAATACGAAGGGCCCTGTACCCACAGGCTCGGTATTAAGTTTTTCAGGCGTACCTGCCTTCATCAACTGGTCGGCGTATTCGGCAGAATAAATAGAAGCGAAGCCCATGCTCAGTGTAGCCAGGAACGTGGCATCAGGATGGTCCAGCACAAAGCGCACGGTAGCGGCATCAGGTGCTTCTATCTGTTTCACAAGCCCGGGCAGTTGCATGGACTGAGCGTGTGGGAAGCCGCTCTGTGCCACCTTATGCCAGGGGTTGGCCGGGTCCAGCATGCGCTTGAAGCTGAAGACCACGTCTTCGGCCGCCAGGTCGCGCGTTGGCTTGAAGTAATCGGTACTGTGGAAATGCACACCTTTGCGCAAGTTGAAGGTGTAGGTAAGCCCGTCATCACTGAGTGACCAGCGTTCAGCAAGGCTGGGTATCACTTTGCCGGCGGCCGCATCGAAGTCCACCAGGCGGTTCATCAATACATCCGCTGACGCATTGGTAGTGGTCAGCGAGTTGTACTGCACCACGTCAAAACCTTCAGGGCTGGCTTCAGTACACACGGACAGTGGTTTGGCCTGGGCTGTGGCGCAAGCGCCCAGTATCGCGAGCAGCAAAGGGGTGTAGGCAAGACGCATGGTCGATTCCTTGGCTTTTAAGGTGGGCCATCTGCCGGTGCAGTCTGGAAAATCCTAACCCTAGAGATCTTGTTTCGTTCGCGCCATTCAAATTTTCGTATTGGCTCGACGAATGGTGCCGTGGCTACAACCGTTGTACGCCAAGCGCCGCGTGCGCTTGCGCGGTTTCCCTTTACCCTTGAAGGTTGTTGTGGCACGGGCTTTCTGGTATAAAGCAGCGCTCTTTTCTAGGGGTAGAGCGTTTACGCTTGTGGCCGAGCCTGTATGGCCGAGCCGTCCGCCCCTGCGAAACACGGTGTTTGAAGGGTTTCGAGCCTTCGCGCCAATTTTGACTGAGAGATAAAGCGGCCAACCCATGCCGGGTTGGGCATGTGGTTTAGAGGGCTGAGGCATGTCGAGAGTCTGTCAAGTTACCGGTAAGGGTCCGGTAACCGGGAACAACATTTCCCACGCAAATAACAAAACCCGTCGTCGTTTCCTGCCGAACCTGCAGCATCATCGCTTCTGGGTTGAGTCGGAAAAACGTTTTGTGCGCCTGCGCGTATCCGCCAAAGGCATGCGTATCATCGACAAGCGCGGCATCGATGCCGTTCTGGTTGATATCCGCCGCGATGGCATCAAGGTCTAAGGGAGAGAATCATGCGTGAATTGATCCGTTTGGTGTCGAGCGCCGGTACTGGCCATTTCTACACCACCGACAAGAACAAGCGTACTACCCCCGACAAGATCGAGATCAAGAAATTTGATCCAGTGGTTCGTAAGCACGTGATCTACAAGGAAGCCAAGATCAAGTAATTGGTCTGCGCTGACGAAAAAACCCGCACCCTGATTTCAAGGTGCGGGTTTTTTTATGCACACGGCAAGGCCGATGCGGGGGTCAGTTGAAGGCGAACCCGGTGATCACACCCTGTTTGTCTGCCTGAACATGGATGCGCATAGGGTCATAGTTTTTGGTAGACACTTCGTTGGGGCCTACTACCCGGTCTCGGCCGGTTGCCTGGGTAATCTGAGCCTTCACGTTGTCCGCGTACTGTGTGCCAATCAGGTGCTGAAGGGCTTGGGTCACTTCTTCGTTAGTCATGATCAATTCCTTATAGATAGGATGCCTCGGTCGAGGCAGGCCGATCATCCGGCGGAATCTGTGGGCCATGGTGCTACTTATTTAGGCTCGAACACCACGTACACCTTCCGGCACGCCTCCAGTACCTCCCAAGTGCCTTTGAAGCCGGCTGGTATCACGAAGCGATCGCCAGCCCGAACTGTGCGGGCATTGCCGGCTTCATCACGTATCACGGAAACGCCTTGCACGATTTCGCAATACTCATGCTCGCTGTAGCTGACGGTCCACTGCCCTACAGCTCCTTCCCACACACCTGCAGAGAACTGATCGCAAGGGCTGCTGTAGTGATTGAACACTGCTTGGTCAGGCTCACCCGAAAGGATTTTTTCAGCGGCAGGGCGATAGCGCAGTGGGTCAGGCGTAGCAACGGCGAAGTCTAGGATCTGCTCAATGCCCATGGCGGCCTCCGATTTGTTCAATAAAACAGGCATGAGACTGCCGCAGGCCTAGCCCTGTCAAATATATTGAAAGCGGTGCAGGGGTGGTTTAGGGTAAATGCCCTTGGTCGAGCTCGGAGCCGGTTACCGTTGCAGCGCTAATGCAGTGCGGACGCAGTGCGGACGCAGTGCGAGCGCAGTGCGAATGAACCGCAAACCTCCCTTGGCCCATCCCTATAAAGGAGTTCGTTATGTCTGATCTGACGCTGGCTGACTGGCAGCAGCGCGCCCAAGGCTTGAAAGTCGAAGGCCGTGCCTTTATCAATGGCCAGTACACACCTGCGGCCTCGGGCGCGACCTTCGAATGCCTTAGCCCGGTAGACGGTCGGCTGCTGGGCCAGGTCGCCAGCTGCGACGAAGCCGATGCCAACCTGGCCGTGGAAAATGCCTGCCAGGCATTCAATGCAGGGGCCTGGTCACGCCTTGCACCGGCCAAGCGCAAGGCCGTGATGATTCGTTTCGCAGGCTTGCTCAAAGCCAACGCTCAAGAGCTGGCACTGCTTGAAACCCTGGACATGGGCAAGCCGATCAGCGATTCGTTGGGCATCGACATACCGGGCGCTGCCAATGCCTTGAGCTGGAGCGGTGAGGCCATCGACAAGCTGTACGATGAAGTGGCCGCCACGCCCCACGACCAGCTTGGCCTGGTAACCCGCGAGCCAGTGGGTGTTGTGGCTGCCATTGTGCCTTGGAACTTCCCATTGATGATGGCTTGCTGGAAGCTGGGGCCTGCGCTTTCGACGGGTAACTCGGTGGTGCTCAAGCCCTCCGAGAAATCCCCACTGACCGCTATCCGTATCGCACAGCTGGCCATCGAGGCCGGTATTCCTGCTGGCGTACTGAACGTATTGCCAGGCTACGGCCATACCGTAGGCAAGGCCCTGGCTTTGCATATGGATGTGGATACGGTGGTATTTACCGGCTCTACCCGCATTGCCAAGCAGCTGATGGTGTATGCCGGTGAATCCAACATGAAGCGGGTGTGGCTGGAGGCAGGGGGTAAGAGCCCGAATATCGTGTTTGCCGATGCGCCGGACCTGCAAGCCGCAGCGGCCTCTGCAGCCAGCGCCATTGCCTTCAACCAGGGCGAAGTGTGCACCGCCGGGTCGCGCCTGCTGGTGGAGCGCTCGATCAAAGACCGCTTCCTGCCGATGGTGGTGGAGGCCCTGGCGGGTTGGAAGCCCGGCAACCCGCTGGACCCAGCGACTAACGTAGGTGCGCTGGTCGACACCCAGCAGATGAACACGGTGTTGTCTTACATCGAAGCCGGGCATAGCGAAGGCGCCACCTTGCTGACCGGTGGCAAGCGCATTCTGCAGGAAACAGGTGGCACCTATGTAGAGCCGACCATCTTCGACGGTGTGAGCAATGCCATGCGCATCGCCAAAGAAGAGATCTTCGGCCCTGTATTGTCGGTAATTACGTTCGACTCCGCCGAGGAAGCCGTGGCTATAGCCAATGACACGCCTTACGGCCTCGCTGCTGCCGTCTGGTCTTCCGACCTGTCCAAGGCACACAACACTGCCCGCGCCTTGCGCGCTGGTAGCGTATGGGTAAACCAATACGACGGTGGTGACATGACGGCACCTTTCGGTGGGTTCAAGCAATCGGGCAATGGCCGCGACAAGTCGCTGCACGCCTTCGATAAATACACCGAACTGAAAGCAACCTGGATCAAGCTGTAGACCTGACAGGCTGTCCAATGGCCCCCGACCGACACCGGCCGGGGGCTTTTTTATCGTGGTCGCAGGAGCACATGTATGCGGTGGGGCACCTATTTCGCAGTACTAGCATCGGTGCTGAGCGTGGGCCTGGCGCTGGGCATGAGCATGCCCTTGGTATCGCTGCGCCTTGAGTACTGGGGCTACGGTACGTTCGCCATCGGCACCATGTCGGCCATGCCAGCAATCGGTGTGCTACTGGGCGCGCGCGTGTCCAGCCGCCTTGCAGCGCGGTTCGGTACCGGCCGCGCCATGCAGCTGTGCCTGTGGGCTGGTGCGGTATCCATCGGGCTGCTGGCCCTATGGCCCAGTTACGCCTTGTGGGTAGTACTGCGCCTGCTGATTGGCAGCGTGCTGACCATCGTATTCGTGCTAGGCGAAAGCTGGATCAACCAACTCGTGGTAGAGCAATGGCGCGGCCGGCTGGTGGCGCTCTACGGCTGTTGCTACGCCTTGAGCCAGCTGGCCGGGCCACTGTTGCTGGGAGGCATCGGCACTGAGCATGACTATGGGTTCTGGCTGGCGACCGGGTTGCTGCTGGTATCACCGCTCTTATTGCTGGGCCGTGGCGGTGCGCCGCTTACAGAGGCAGTGACAGTGACCTTGGGGGACCTGGTAGTGTTCTGCCAGCACCTGCCTGTGATCGCCTATGCCATTGCGCTGTTTGCCGGCTTTGAAGCCCTTATTCTTTCGCTGCTACCGGTGTATTGCCTGCAGCAGGGTTACGACACTCGCACCGCCTTGTACATGGTCAGCGCTGTAGTGCTGGGCGATGCGGTGTTGCAGTTGCCTATTGGCGCCCTGGCCGACCGCCTGCCCAGGCGTGGGCTGTTTCTAAGTTGTGCCGGGGCGCTGGCGGCCAGCAGTCTGTTGATCCCGTTGGCGATTCATCATCCCGTTGTGTGGGGGCTGTGGGTGCTGTTCGGCGCGAGCGCGGGTGGCCTGTTTACGCTATCGCTGGTGTTTATCGGTGAACGCTTCCGCCATGATGAATTGGTGCGCGCCAACGCGCATGTGGCGCAGCTCTGGGGAGTAGGGTGCCTGGCAGGCCCATTGATTGCAGGTGCAGGGAACCAGTGGCTTACCGGGCATGCCTTGCCTCTGATGATGGCAGTGGGCGCGGCAGGGTTGGTTATCTTGACATGCAGGCAGTCGCAGTGGACAGCGCAGGCCTAGAGCAGTTTTTCAAGCCCGATACGCTCGCTTACCCAGGCATTGAACCGCCGCCACCAGTCACCGGGCTCCTTATGCAGTACGTGCAGCTGATGGTTGTCTTCTGTGACCCACTCAAGCCCATCGCCTTGAAGTTCGACCTGGTAGCTCAGGGCGGGTGACATGCCTTCGAGCGCCAACGCACGGGTGTAGCCAGCCAGTTCCGGGCTATCCACCAGCACGCCGACTTCGGTATTCCACAATACTGAGCGCGAGTCGAAGTTGAATGAGCCAATAAAGACTTTTCGCTGGTCGAACACCATCGCTTTGCTATGTAGGCTAGAGGCCGAGCTGCCATGCAGGCGATAGGAGAACCCTGCATCATCACCCGGTTGGCGCCGAAGCTCGAACAGCTTCACACCATGCTCTAGCAACGCCTTGCGATAGGGCGCGTAGCCCCCGTGAACTGCTGGCACGTCGGTGGCTTCCAGTGAATTGGTCAGCAGCGCCACCTTCACGCCTTCGTCCGCCCGGCTGGTCAGGTACAGCAGGCCTTGGTCTCGGGGTACGAAATAGGCCGAAATCAGCAGCAGCTCTTGCTGAACGCTGAGAAGCTCCGGGGCCAACTGGGTAGTGAGCAATAAATGGGGGTCGGGTTCGCCGCTGGACAGGATCTTGGCAGGCGCATCCCACATGACGGTGCTGGGTGCCCAGATCAGCTCCTGGCGCCAGGTTTCCAGGCGAGGCTCGCTACGGTAGCTCATCAAACTGTCGTACAGGGTTTTCTGCTTTACGCTGGCCTTGCGCAACGAAGCATCAAGGCGCTCACGAAAGCCGGGCAGGGCCTTCCGTGCGGCAGGAATATCATACAACTCCCGCAGCGGCCGGCTTAGCCGATGGTTCCAGTACTGATCGAAGCTGTAGCCTAGGTCCCGGGCCACAGGCCCCATGCCCAGCAGGTCGATGTCGGTAAAGTTGAGGTTGGGCTTGGCGTCGAAGTATTCATCGCCCAAGTTGCGGCCGCCCACGATGGCGGCGCTGTCGTCAGCAATCCAGACCTTGTTGTGCATGCGCCGGTGCTGCTGGGACAAATCCAGCAGGCGCCCGAAGGCACGCGTTGCGTCTGTTGCGCGCCCCAAGTGGGTGGGGTTGAACAGCCTGACCTTGATGTTAGGATGGCTGGCGACAGTACCCAACAGGTCCTGAAGGTCATCACTGGCCGTGTCGTCCAACAGAATGCGCACGCGTACGCCTCGGTCAGCCGCATTCAGCACCTCACGCATCAAGGCACGGGTGCTGAGGCCGTCGTGCACAATGTAATACTGCAGGTCGAGGCTGGTCCGGGCGTTGCGGATCAGCTCGGCACGCGCTCTGAAGGCTTCCCCACTGTTGGGTAGCAGGCGAAAGCCGGACAGGCCAGGGTGGGTGCTGGCCTGTTGGAGAATGGAACGGCCAAAGGCCGATTGGCTCGCTGGAATACGCTCACTAGGTACGGGCTGCACTGTTTGGCCCGCGCAACCGCACAGCAGCACACCGAGCAGCATCGTGGCCAGCAGGCGGGCATGTAAAGCCATAGGGTTCTCGCTGCCGTTTACACAGGGTTATTTACGATTGCGTATGTGACACCCGCTGGGCTTGGAAAGTTACTATTGTGCCGCTTGCAGGTTGGCCAGCAACTCGCCTGCCGTTTCGCCCACTTTGCGAACCGCAGCTTCCACCGCAGGCGAAGGGCGAGAGGCGAAGTTCATGCGCAGGCAATTACGGAATTTGCCCGAAGCCGAGAAAATACTACCTACGGCAATCTGCACGCCTTGGGCTAGAAGTATCTGGTTCAACCGTAACGTATCAAAGCCCTCGGGCAACTCGACCCACAACATGAACCCACCCTGGGGCCGGCTGGCGCGGGTGCCTGCCGGGAAATACCGCCTTACCCACTCGGTCATCTGGTCGCGCCCACGTTGGTATTGAGCGCGCATGCGGCGCAGGTGCGGCTCGTAGTGCCCGCCCTCCACAAAGCCTGCGATGGCCAACTGTGGCTGGGTGGCCGTACTGCCGGTGCTTATGTATTTCATATGCAGCACGCGCTCCAGGTAGCGCCCAGGCGCCACCCAGCCAACCCGCAGGCCAGGTGCCAGGGTTTTGGAGAACGAACTGCACAGCAATACGCGCCCGTCCAGGTCGAAAGACTTGATGGTACGCGGGCGGGGATAGGTGTAGGCCAGGTCGCCATACACATCGTCCTCAATGATGGCAACGTCGAAGCGTTGTGCGAGGGTCAACAGTTGCTGCTTGCGTGCCTCAGGCATGATGTAGCCAAGAGGGTTATTACAGTTGGGCGTGAGCTGGATGACCTTGATAGGCCATTGCTCAAGTGCCAGCTCCAAGGCCTCCAGGCTGATACCCGTAAGGGGGTCGGTAGGAATTTCCAAGGCTTTCATGCCTAAGCCCTTGAGGGTTTGCATGGCCCCGAAAAAGCTGGGCGAATCGACTGCCACGATGTCTCCGGGTTCGCAGATGGCCCGCACGCTGCTGGACAATGCTTCGTGGCAGCCGGTGGTTACCACCAGGTCAGCGGCGGTCAGGCGGCAGCCGGAATCCACCATCAGCCGGGCAATCTGCTCTCGCAGGGCCTCGGTGCCATAGATCGTGTCGTAGTGCAGCCCAGGCATGTCCTGCCGCCGGCTCAGCCGCGCCAGGCCCTTCATCAGCGGCGCAAGCGTTGGGCTGGTGATATCAGGCATGCCGCGCCCTAGCTGAACAATATCCTTGCGAGGCGGGTTGCGAACCAGCTCTACCACTTGATCCCACTGGGAGATCTCCACAGGCCGCTGCGCCGGCCGACCGACCTCGGGCAAGGCAGGAAGGGTTTTGCTGGACACGAAATAACCGGATTTGGGTTTGGGCACCGCCAGGCCGTTGTCTTCAAGCAAGCGGTACGCCTGCTGTACGGTACTCAGGCTTACCCCGTGTTCGGTACTGAGCGCACGCACGGAAGGCAAACGATCGCCAGGGCGATACAGGCCCTGCTCGATTCTATCTTCCAGCAGCCGAGCAAGGTTCATGTACAGGTTCATAAGCGTAGCCTTGGATGAATACAATACAGATTGCGACAAAATACAGCATTCAGCTGCTGGATGAACCTGTCTGTATGGAGAATATATCCAATAGTTGAATCTGTAATGGTTTTCGCCATCAGGGCATGCTTTCTCCATTGATACACGGAGGTGAGCACCATGAATGGCTTTACAGATATACGGTTGTTATCAGCACAGCAGCAGACGCTTCACGCACCGGCGGGGATAGGTCGCTGGAGCCTGTTCTGGCACCGCTGGACGACAAGGCAGCACTTGCAGGGGCTGTCTGCTCAACAGCTGGCGGATGTGGGATTGACCGTACAGCAGCAGCGTATGGAAGGCATGAAGCCGTTTTGGCGTACTTGACGTTCAAGTAGCTTCCAGCCCTATACCAGCTCCTTCAACCGGTGCCACAGCATGCCCATGGCCAATAGGGGGGAGCGCAGGTATTTGCCGCCCGGGAAGGTCATGTGAGGTACCTTGGCGAACAGGTCAAAGCCGCCTCCTACCTGGCCGGTAATGGCCTCGCCAAGCAAGCGGCCGGCCAGGTGCGTGGCGTTGAGCCCATGGCCGGCATAGGCCTGTGCGTAATACACATTGGGATGGCTGTGCAGCCGGCCTATCTGGGGCAAGCGGTTGGCGCCAATGCCGATCATGCCAGCCCATTGATAGTCGATCCGAGTGCTGTGCAATTGAGGGAACACCTTGAGCATCTTTGGCCGCATGTAGGCCGCGATGTCCCGTGGGTCGCGACCTGAGTAATGGCAAGCGCCCCCGAACAGCAGGCGGCGGTCTGCAGACAGCCGGAAGTAATCCACGGTCACCTGTTGGTCGCAGGCCGCCATATTCCGGGGCAGTAGTTCATGGGCCAAGGCCTCTGGCAGAGGCTCGGTCGCGATCACATAGCTGCCCGCTGGCAACACCTTACCGCCCAGTTCCGGGTTCAGGTCATTGAGGTAAGCGTTGCAGGCCAACACCAGTGTATTGGCGCATACCGTGCCACCCTGGGCGTGCACCTTCACCTTCGGGCCATAGTCGATCCGTGTTACCGGTGATTGTTCGAACACCTGCACGCCCAGCTGCTGCGCCACGGCCGCTTCGCCCAGGGCCAGGTTCAGGGGATGCAAATGGCCTGACCCCATGTCCACCAGCCCACCTTTATAACGGTCTGAGCCGACTACGCTGGGCAACTGGTGCGGTGTGATCAGTTCCATGGCATGGCGATAGCCCAGGCTCCGCAGCTCGGCAATATCAGCGGCAAACGCTTCGAGCTGGGCAGGTTTGTTGGCCAGGTCGCAGTAGCCCCAAGTCAGGTCACAAGCGACAGCGTACTTCTCCACGCGCTGGCGGACGATTTCGACCGCTTCAAGGCCCATGTGCTTGAGTGAAAGCACGCCTTCGTGCCCCAGCACAGGCGCAAACTGGTCCACATCGTGGCCCACGCCTCGAATCAGCTGGCCGCCGTTGCGCCCCGAGGCGCCCCAGCCTATGAGCCGGGCCTCCAGCACGGCTACGCTCAGGCCGCGCTCGGCCAGCTCAATGGCCGTGTTCAGGCCACTGAAGCCACCCCCAACGATACAGACATCGACATTCACCTCGCCCTGCAACGCAGGGTACGCCGTATGAGGCTGGCAACTGGCGGCATAGTACGAAGCAACATGTGCTGGCGAGTAAGGTGCACGCTGGGCCATGGCAACCATGAGAACGTCCTGTGGAAGGGGTGTTAGCTAAATTTAACAGCTTGCCGCGCGGGCGGCGAATTCAGTCAGGCACTGGCAAGGTGAGGCTTTCTTTTACTTCTTCCATCACGATGTAGCTTTTTGATTCGCGCACATGGGGCAGCTTCAGCAGAATGTCGCCCAGCAATTTGCGATAGGACGCCATTTCCGAAATACGGGCTTTGACCAGGTAATCGAAGTCGCCAGACACCAAATGGCATTCCAGTACGTGCGGCAACTTGAGTACGGCCCTGCGGAATTCCTCGAAGGTGTCACCCGACTTGTAATCCAGGCTAATCTCTACAAATACCAGCAGGCTGCCTTTGAGGTGCTGTGGGTTGAGGCGCGCGTAGTAGCCCATGATGATGCCTTCGCGCTCCAGGCGCCGTACGCGTTCCGTGCAAGGCGTGGTCGACAGCCCCACCTTTTCGCCCAGCTCGGTAAAGGACAAGCGCCCGTCAGCCTGGAGCAACCTCAGGATATTGCGATCGATCCTGTCCAGCTCACGTTTGGTCTGGTGCTGGGTGCGCATAGGTGATGCCCCTCCGAAAAAGCCGATTCTGCCGAGAATTCCCTCCAAATATAGCCTCGTATACAGTGAATAGCACTGGTTTTGACTCCTTATACTGCCGCTATTTCGCCACCTATACAGTCGGACTGCGGGCTGCCCGCGTTCCAGGAGTTGAACATGCGAGTTCTGGTGTTGGGCAGCGGTGTCATTGGCACAACCACGGCGTATTACCTTGCCCGGCAAGGGTTCGAGGTGGTGGTGGTAGACCGCCAGCCGGCGGTAGCCATGGAAACCAGCTTTGCCAATGCGGGCCAAGTGTCTCCAGGCTACGCGTCGCCTTGGGCCGCCCCTGGCATTCCACTCAAGGCCCTGTCCTGGCTTGCCCAGCGTCATGCGCCGCTCGCCATCAAGGCAACCGGCAGCCTGGACCAGTACCTGTGGATGGCGCAGATGCTGCGCAACTGCACAGCCAGCCGCTACGCCATCAACAAAGAACGTATGGTGCGGCTGTCCGAATACAGCCGCGATTGCCTCGATGAATTGCGTGCCGAAACAGGCATTGCCTACGAAGGCCGCACCCTGGGCACTACGCAAGTGTTTCGCACGCAGGAACAGTTAGATAACGCTGCAAAGGATATTGCGGTGCTCGAGCAGTCCGGCGTGCCGTTCGAAGTGCTGGACCGTGCTGGCATCGCGCGCGTGGAACCGGCTTTGGCGGCCACAGGCGATCTGCTGGTTGGGGCGCTGCGGCTGCCCAACGACCAGACCGGCGACTGCCAGATGTTTACCACTCGCCTGGCGCAAATGGCCCAGGCCTTGGGTGTCGAGTTCCGCTTTGGCCAGACCATCGAGCGCCTGGTGCAGGCCGGTGGTGAGGTTAAAGGCGTGATGATAGATGGCAAGCTGGAAACAGCCGACCGGTATGTGCTGGCGCTGGGCAGTTACTCGCCAGCCCTGCTTAAGCCACTGGGTATCAAGGCACCGGTGTATCCCCTCAAGGGCTACTCGTTGACTGTTCCTATTACCGATCCTGCCATGGCGCCGGCCTCAACTATCTTGGATGAGACCTACAAGGTGGCCCTTACACGTTTCGACAACCGGATTCGTGTAGGCGGCATGGCGGAAATCGCCGGGTTTGACCTGTCACTCAATCCGCGCCGACGTGAAACGCTGGAGATGATCGTGAATGATCTCTATCCTCGGGGCGGTGACTTGGCTCAAGCCAGCTTCTGGACCGGCCTGCGCCCTACAACGCCGGACGGCACGCCTATCGTAGGCGGCACCGCCCTACGCAACCTGTTCCTTAATACCGGCCACGGCACCCTGGGTTGGACCATGGCCTGCGGCTCTGGCCGCTTGCTAGCGGACCTGATGGCACGTAAGAAACCCCAGATCAGCGCCCAAGGCCTTGATATATCCCGCTACACCCATTCACAGGAGAACGCCCGGCATGGTCATCCAGCGCCAGCTCACCAATGAGCGCATGAGCCAGATTGTCACCCACAATGGCGTGGTGTATCTGGCAGGGCAGGTTGGCGATGATTTGAGCGCCAGCATCGAGCAGCAGACCCGGGAAACCTTGGGCAGTATTGAGCGCTTGCTCGACCTGGCAGGCTCTAGCAAGGAACATTTGCTGTCAGTCACCATT
The DNA here is from genome assembly GCF_059831485.1 of Pseudomonas sp. AB39(2026). Lineage (NCBI taxonomy): Bacteria > Pseudomonadati > Pseudomonadota > Gammaproteobacteria > Pseudomonadales > Pseudomonadaceae > Pseudomonas > Pseudomonas sp. AB39(2026). The sequence continues at coordinate 3,117,758 of NZ_CP195212.1, read as the reverse complement.
TACCTGAAAGACATTGATGCCCACTTTGAAGGCATGAACGCCGTTTGGGACCAATGGCTACCCAAGGGCGTAGCACCGGCCCGTGCCACTGTAGAAGCCAAGCTGTGCGAGCCGGGCATTCTCGTAGAGTTGTCGGTTACCGCTGCCCTTAAGTAATGCTTCCTCGCCCGGCCTGCTTATGAAGCAGCCGGGTTTTTTATTGTGTTTTAACCTTGAACGAGCACTTCCATGCGCCCCGCCCGTGCCCTCATCGACCTTCAAGCCCTACGTGACAATTACCAGTTTGCTCGCGAGCTGGCGGGCGCCCGTGCCTTGGCCGTGATCAAAGCCGATGCGTATGGCCATGGCGCAGTACAGTGCGCGCAAGCATTGGAAGACAGCGCCGACGGTTTTGCCGTGGCCTGTATTGAAGAAGCACTGGCGCTGCGCGAAGCAGGCCTTCAGGCGCCTATTCTTTTGCTTGAGGGGTTTTTCGAGGCCAGTGAGCTACCGCTTATTGTCGAGCATCGCCTGTGGTGTGTAGTGCATGCGCTGTGGCAGGTCGACATTATCGAGCAGGCGGTGCTGCAGGGGCCTTTGACCGTCTGGTTGAAAATGGACTCGGGCATGCACCGCGTCGGTGTAAGCCCTGCTGAATATGCTCAGGCCTATCAGCGCCTGCTGGCCACCGGCAAGGTCGCGAAAGTGGTGCTGATGAGCCATTTCTCCAGCGCCGACGAGCTGGACAACCTCCGCAGCCTGGAGCAGGTGGCGCAGTTTACCCAAGCCATCGAAGGGCTACAGGCTGAAACAAGCCTGCGCAATTCCCCAGCGGTATTGGGTTGGCCCCAGGTGCAAAGCGATTGGGTGCGGCCCGGTATCATGCTGTACGGTGCCACGCCCTTTGAGCACGCCCAGGCCAATGCCGATGCGCTCAAGCCTGTCATGACTCTGGAGTCACGGGTGATCAGTGTGCGCGAGCTACCGGCAGGTGAACCCATCGGGTATGGGCAGCATTTCGTAACAGACCGGCCCATGCGGGTGGGCGTAGTGGCCATGGGGTACGCCGATGGCTATCCGCGGCATGCGCCAACCGGAACACCTGTAGTGGTGGCTGGCAAGCGCAGCCAGTTGCTGGGGCGGGTGTCCATGGACATGCTATGCATTGATCTCACAGATGTGCCCGAGGCGACGGTTGGTAGCCAAGTGGAGTTATGGGGCCGCCAAGTGCTAGCTAGCGAAGTGGCAACATGGGCCAACACCATCCCTTACCAGCTGTTCTGCAACCTCAAGCGTGTACCCTTGGTGTACAGCGAATAGCCCGCACTCAAGCCCTTGGTCTGGTACGGCTGTTGTAAATACTGAACGCTGTTGCCATCATGCTGTTCATTATTTCCAGCAGATACCCCGGGGAGGGTCCCGCCATTGGACGTCGGTGAACGATTGCAAGCCATCCGCAAGCTCAAAGGCCTGTCCCAGCGGGAGCTGGCCAAACGTGCGGGGGTGACCAACAGCACCATCTCGATGATCGAGAAAAACAGCGTAAGCCCTTCGATCAGTTCACTGCGAAAGGTGTTAAGTGGCATCCCCATGTCGATGGTGGAATTCTTTTCCGAAGAATTGGCGCCCGAAAGCTCTGCGCAAATTGTGTACAAAGCCCATGAGCTGATCGACATTTCGGACGGTGAAGTCACCATGAAGCTGGTAGGGCGTGGCCATTCCAGCCGGGCCATCGCCTTCCTTTCGGAAATCTACCCACCCGGCGCTGACACGGGCGAAGAAATGCTCACCCACGATGGCGAGGAAACGGGCATTCTTCTTGAAGGCCGGTTAGAGCTGGTTGTTGGCCTGGACACATTCGTACTGGAAGCCGGCGACAGCTATTACTTTGAGAGCTCGCGCCCGCATCGCTTCCGCAACCCCTACGATGTTCCGGCACGGCTGATCAGCGCAGCCACGCCCGCGAATTTCTAGAAGCTGCAGCAAAAGACTCCAGCGGGTTCCCGGCCTGCGCCTTCGGCTGCAACCGGTCCCACAGGATGCTGTAGTGGGCATGGCCCTTAGTTTGAGCGGGCACCCCGTGCTTACGTCAGCAATACCGAAACATTCCGCCACCCTGCGGTCATAATCACCAAAGCATCCGAAAGGGAGGTTGTGATGACTGAAGTGGTAAGCCTGGAACGTGCGGTTGATGTGGTGCTGGAACGCCTGCCCGCACATGTCCGGTTGGGTCTTCCCCTGGGCCTTGGCAAGCCGAACCGCTTCGTGAATGCACTGTACGCCCGCATCAAGGCACTGCCTGAACGGCAACTCACGGTCTATACCGCCCTGTGCCTGACCCGCCCGTCTTTGGGCGATGGCCTGCAACGCCGCTTCCTGGAGCCTTTCATCGAGCGCGTGTATGGCGACTACCTGGAACTGGACTTCGTAGCAGACCTGGCTGCCGATGCGTTGCCGCCTAATGTGCGCATCGAACAGTTTTTCATGCAGGCCGGTGCTACGGGGAGCAGCCAGCAGGCTCAGCAGGCCTACGTCAGCAGCAATTACAGCCATGCGGCACGGGATATCAACGCCCAGGGTATCAATCTGGTTGCACAGCTGGTGGCCGAAGCCTCCGAACGCTCAGGCTTTCTCAGCGTGAGCTGCAACCCTGACATCACCCTTGACCTGCTACCCATGCTGGAGCGTCGGCGCTGGGAAGGCCAAGCCATTCTGGTGCTGGGCCAGGTACATGCCGACCTGCCTTACATGCCTGGCGATGCCGAGTTACCCCGGGAGCAATTCGACCTGCTGATTGATACACCCGAGCACAGCACGCTGTTCTCCACCCCTAATCAACCAGTAGGTATTCGCGAGCATTTCATCGGCCTGCACGCCAGTACCCTGGTCCAGGATGGCGGCACGCTACAGATTGGTATTGGCGCATTGGGCGACGCGATCACGGCTGCATTGCTTACCCGGCAAGCCGACAACCCAGCGTACCGTACGCTGGTCGATGAAGCCCAGACGGGCCAGTGGGCTGACTTGATCCACCAGGAAGGAGGGCTGGCGCCCTTCGCAACAGGCCTGTACGGGTGCAGCGAAATGTTCGTGAACGGCCTGCTGGTGTTGGCCGACGCAGGCATACTGCGCCGCCGTGTGCTGGGTGGGCCGGAAGGGCCCGACCCTGTACTGGACACGGAAGGCGCGGTGCTGCACGGCGGCTTTTTCCTAGGGCCTTCGTCGTTCTATGCCCGTTTGCGGGAAATGCCCATGGAGGCCCGGGCGCGCTTTGCCATGACCGCCATCAGCTACGTAAACAAGCTGTATGGCGACGAAACACTCAAGCGCCAGCAACGTGTTCATGCACGGTTCATGAACACCGGGCTGAGTGTCAATCTGCTAGGCGCTGCGGCGTCCGATCAGTTGCCCGATGGGCGTGTACTCAGCGGCGTAGGCGGGCAGTTCGATTTTGTGGTGCAGGGGCACGAACTGGAGGGTGCTCGCTCCATTCTCCTGCTGCGCAGTTGGCGCGAAAGTGGGGGAACGGTAACGTCGAACATTGTCTGGGAGCAGGGGCAGTGCACGATTCCTCGGCATTTGCGCGATATCGTGATCACGGAGTACGGCATTGCAGACCTGCGCGGCAAAAGCGATGCGCAGGTGATAGAAGCGTTGTTGAACATCGCTGACTCGCGCTTCCAACCCGCCCTGCTGGACCAGGCGCAAATGGCAGGCAAGTTGCCTCGCGACTTTCGCCTGGACCAACGTTTTACCGATAATACGCCGCAGTGGCTGGAAGACATCCGTGCCCGGCAGCCTCACGTATTCCCCGAATACCCGTTGGGCAGCGATTTCACCGCCACCGAGAAGGACCTGCTGCGAGCGTTGAATTGGGTAAAAAGCAAGTTCCATTTCACCGAACTGCTGGACCTTGGGCGTGCTGCACTGGAGGCGCCTGACGCCTCGTTGTACCCTGAGGAACTGGCGCGCATGCGCCTGGACGCGCCTTCAGGCCTGCGTGAACAGCTTGAGCAACGGCTGTTGCTGGCAGGGCTGCAGGCGACCCGACTGTAACCTTTTTAAAAGTATCACCCATGAACACACCGCTGTTTTCAAGGCATGCCCGGCGCCTGCTCATGGCAGGATACGTCGTTCTAGGCGTTCAAAGCTTGGCCCAGGCCGACCTGCGCTGTGGCACGGCACTTGTATCCGAGGGTGCGTCCACCTATGCCGTGCAGAAAAAATGCGGCCCACCCGTGCACCGTGAAGTGATCCCAGCAGCGCTGGCCGCTGATGGTCCCCGGCTTGCCCAGGCGGCTACCATTGAACACTGGGTGTACGGGCCTCGCAATGGCGCGACTTACCAGCTGAAGTTTATCGATGGCACGTTGGTGAGTATCGACTCGTCACGCTGAGATCAGCTGGGTAGAAAACTCACCTCGCCTCCGGCCAGCGAAGCAACACGCGCCAATGACTCCACGCGATAGCCTTGTTCTTCAAGCTGCGCGCGGCCGGTCTGGAACGACTTTTCAATCACGATACCCAGGCCAACTACTTCTGCCTCGGCCTGGTGAATGATGGAAATCAACGCCTGCGATGCCCGGCCATTGGCCAGGAAGTCGTCAATGATCAACACCTTGTCGCCTTTCTGCAGGTGCCGAGGTGAAATGGCCACGGTGCTCTCGGTTTGCTTGGTGAACGAATACACCGAAGCAGTGAGCAAGTGCTCAGTCAAAGTGAGCGACGCATGCTTGCGGGCAAAGATCACTGGTACACCCAGGCATAGCCCGGTCATCACGGCGGGCGCAATGCCGGACGCTTCGATGGTGACGATCTTGTTGATACCCAAGCCGCCGAAACGGCGGGCGAATTCTTCGCCAATGGCCTGCATCAGTGCGGGGTCGATCTGATGGTTGAGGAAGGCATCGACCTTCAGTACCTGGTCGGACAATACAATGCCTTCTTCACGGATCTTGTTATGCAGGGCTTCCACGAGGGCTCCTTGGGTCAGCGCTTGAGCATGGCGCGGATATCGGCCAATGCATGGTTGCCCCGGGCGGCTTTCACCTCCACGGGGGTGTCTTGCAAACCTTCCCAAGCCAGGTCGTCGGCGGGAAGTTCGTCAAGGAAACGGCTAGGTGCGCAGTCGATGACTTCACCGTACTGCTTGCGCTTGGCGGCGAAGGTGAAGGCTAGGTTTTGACGTGCGCGGGTGATGCCCACGTACGCCAGCCGACGCTCTTCTTCGATGGTATCGGCCTCGATGCTGGAGCGGTGAGGGAGAATTTCCTCCTCCATGCCCATGATGAACACGTAGGGGAATTCCAGGCCCTTGGATGCGTGCAGCGTCATCATCTGCACGCCATCAGCACCTTCCTCTTCCTCCTGCTGGCGTTCGAGCATGTCACGCAGCACCAGTTTACCGATGGCATCCTCAATCGTCATGCCGCCGTCTTCATCCTTGTCCAAGGTATTCTTCAGGGCTTCGATCAGAAAGGCCACGTTCCCGATGCGGTAGTCCGCAGCCTTGTCACTGGAACTGTTCTGGCGAATCCAGTTTTCATAGTCGATGTCTGCCACCATGGCCTTGAGTGCGGCGATGGGGTCGTCTTGGGATACCTGCTGGCGCACGCCATCCATCCAGCGCTTGAAGCGCTGCAGGCGGTCTACGAAACGGCTGTCCAGGTGCTCGCCCAGGCCCAGCTCGGCGCTGGCCTCGTACATGGAGGTATTGCGCTGGGTGGCATAGTTGCCAAGCTTTTCCAGGGTGGTTGAGCCGATTTCCCGGCGCGGTACGTTGATCACGCGCAGGTACGCGTTGTCGTCGTCCGGGTTCACCAACAGGCGGAAGTAGGACATCAAGTCTTTCACTTCCTGGCGGGCAAAGAAGCTTGTACCGCCTGACAACCGATAGGGCACCTGGTGGTGCTGAAGCTTGAGCTCGATCAGTTTGGCCTGGTAGTTGCCACGGTACAGGATGGCGAAATCCCGGTAGGGGCGGTCGGTACGCAGGTGCAATGTGAGGATTTCCATTGCGACGCGCTCGGCTTCGGCGTCTTCGTTCTTGCAGCGAATCACACGGATTTCATCGCCGTGGCCCATTTCGCTCCACAACTGCTTCTCGAACGCGTGAGGGTTATTGGCGATCAGCGTGTTGGCGCATCGCAGAATACGACTGGTGGAGCGGTAGTTCTGCTCCAGCATCACGACTTTCAGGGAGGGGTAATCCTCCTTGAGCAGCATGAGGTTTTCCGGCCGAGCACCGCGCCAGGCATAAATGGACTGATCGTCATCGCCTACTACGGTGAACTGGTTGCGTGTGCCAATTAGTTGTTTGACCAACAGGTATTGGCTCGCGTTGGTGTCCTGGTACTCGTCAACCAGCAGATAACGCACGCGGTTCTGCCACTTCTCCAGAATATCGGCATGCTCCTGGAACAGCTTGACCGGTAGCAGGATCAGGTCGTCGAAATCCAGTGCATTGTAGGCCTTGAGCGTGCGCTGGTAGGCGGCGTACACGATAGCCGCCGTTTGTTCACGGGGGTTGCGGGCCTCTTCGAGTGCCTGTGGCGGAAGGATCAGGTCGTTCTTCCAGCCGCCGATCATGTGCTTGATTTCGTCAGCGCCGTCGTCCCCGGCGTACTCTTTTTGCATGATATCCGTGAGCAGCGCCTTGATATCGCTTTCATCGAAGATCGAAAAGCCTGGTTTGTAGCCTAGCCGGGCGTACTCCTTACGGATGATATTCAACCCCAGGTTGTGGAAGGTTGACACGGTAAGCCCGCGGCCTTCGCTGCCGCGCAACAGGCTGGTCACGCGCTCCTTCATTTCGCGCGCCGCCTTGTTGGTAAAGGTCACGGCCACGATGTATTGAGCGCGCACGCCGCACTGTTGCACCAGGTAGGCAATTTTGCGGGTAATAACGCTGGTCTTGCCCGAGCCTGCGCCAGCGAGCACCAGCAGCGGGCCGCCTACGTAGTTCACTGCTTCTTGTTGCCTGGGGTTGAGCCGAGACATGAATTCCAGATAGGTTTGCCGAAAAAAGGTCGCGCATTTTAGCAGGGCGTGCGTGATCTGCCGCGACCGTCTCTCGACCCCCTGAGATTTTCTATATATTTTGATACTTTTACGTCGTGGCCGTAGCACTGCTTACAGCCATGACGCAGATCGTGGCGTATGTGTCAGCGAAAATCATTATCATCTCCAGGGGGCATCCCCGTGCTACCCCTGCGTTAAGTGTCTTCACGCTCATAAGGAGCTCGCTTGTCCACGCTCACCGAACCCTTGCGGTTGCTGTTGATCTCGCAACAGGATGCGTGGGAGGCTGCGTTGCGCAGTTGCCTCGATACGCTGGGGGGGCCATGGACGCTGGCACGGGCAACCACGTGGGGGCCACCCTGGGACCTTGAAACCGTCACCGCTGAAGCCGGCCTGCTGGTGGTATTGGCCACGCCGGAGTGCCAGCCTGCTGCAGGCCGGTGCGGTTGGCCCCAGGTATTGCTGCTAGAAGCCGAGCCAGGAGAGCCGCCTGCCGGGGCAAGCGACTGGCTTGTGATGCAGGGCCTGGACGCCAGTGCGTTACGGCGTTGCTTGCGCCATGTGCAGGAGCGTAACCTTTTGCAGAGCACGTTGCAGCGCTTGGCGGAGGAGGATACCCTCACCGGCATCGCCAACCGCCAGGGCTTTCTTGCCATGTTGGCCGCCCGGCTGGCAAGCGGCGACGGCCGCGGCCTGGCCCTTGGCCACCTGGACCTGGATAACTTCCGCCATGCCAACGATTGCCTGGGCTATCAAGCCGGGGACGGGCTGATACGCCAGGTGGTGGCAAGGCTCAAGGCGCAGCTTGCGCCGGGTGACCAATTGGCTCGGCTGGGCGGTGACGAGTTTGCCTTGCTGATCGATACGCAGCGCGACCCCTCGCGCGCCGAGCGCCTGGCCGAGCAGATCACCGAAGCCTTGGCAGACCCCTACTGGATAGAGGGGGAAAGCCTGTTGATCGGCTGCAGCCTGGGCATCGCCCATGGCCGGCAACGTACAGACCCCGACCCGCTGATGTGGCATGCGCACATGGCCATGCGCCAGGCAAAAAGTATCCAGGGTTGTACGTTTCATGTCTTCAACGAGCAGGCCAACCGCCAGGCACGCAACAAGGTAGACCTGGAAAGTGAACTCCGCCGTGCACTGCGCAGGGATGAGCTGGAGATGCATTACCAGCCACGGCTGGACCTGGGTAACGGCCGAATCGTAGGGCTTGAGGCCCTCGTGCGCTGGCGCCATGCCGAGCGAGGGCTATTGGCCCCCAGCGAGTTCGTGCCGCTGGCCGAGCAGAGCGGGCTGATTGTACCCCTAGGCTACTGGGTGCTCGCCCGTGCGCTTGAAGACATGCAGGCCTTGCGGCAGGCGGGCGTTGCGCCCTTGCACATGGCAGTCAACCTGTCGTTCAGGCAGTTCCAGGACAGCCAGTTGCTGGGCACGCTCAGCCGCCTGATCAATGACCGCGGAATCGATGCCAGCTGGCTTGAGTTCGAGCTAACGGAAACAGCGGTGATGCGCCGTAACGACCAAGTGCGTCATACCATGGACGCACTGCGCCAGCTGGGCGTACGTTTCTCGCTGGACGATTTTGGCACCGGTTTTTCCTCCTTCGTACACCTCAGCAGCTTGCCTATTGCGCTATTGAAGATAGATCGCAGCTTTGTCGCGCACATGAACGAGCGGGCCGAAAGCCGGCAACTGGTGCGGGCCATGGTCAACCTAGCCCACAACCTCCACCTGGAGGTTGTGGCCGAAGGTGTGGAAACTGCCGAACAGCTTAACGAGCTGAGGGCCTACGGGTGCGATCAGGCGCAAGGCTTTCTGATCAGCCGGCCCATGCCCTTGAGCCCCTTGCTGGCCTACTTGCAAACCGGCCTGAACCGGCACAGCGATGCCCGCCTGCGCTAGGCAGTCAAAGGGGTTCGCTGCCAGCTCCGGCCTGCACAAGCGGTGGCTTCAATCGTTTCACCTTGGCTTCGAAGGCCAGTGTCAGGCAGACGGCCGCGCAGGCCAGCCCTAGCGCCAGCCCCCACCATACGCCCACAGCGCCATGGCCGAAGTGAAACGCTAGTAGCCAGGCAGCAGGCGCACCTACTAGCCAGTAGCATGCAAGGCCCACCAGAAAGGTGAGGCGGGCGTCCTTCAGGCCGCGAATGGCACCCATGGCTATGGTTTGTACGCCGTCGAACAACTCGAACCAGGCCGCCACTGCCAGCAACTGCATGGCCAATTGGAAAATGGCAATGAAGGCTGGGTCTGAGCCGTCAATAAACAAACCCACCAGCTTGCCAGGCACCAGCCACAACACCAGTGAAAAGCTGAGCATGATGATGGCCCCAAAACCAATACCCAAGCGACCCGCCTTGTGGACCTGGCCCAGTTGGCCCGCGCCATAATGGCGCCCAATGCGCAACGTTACCGCGTAGGAAAGCCCGGCAGGGACCATGAACGCCACGGACACGACCTGCAGCGCAATCTGGTGCGCGCCCAGTTGAGTTTGCCCCATGTTGCCCATGCACAGGGCCGCGAAGGCAAAGAGCCCTACCTCTACGGCGTAGGTGCCGCCGATGGGGAGGCCCAGCCGCCATAACTCTTTTAGTGCCTCGCCACACGGCCGGGACAGGCCATTGAGGAAGGGGTAAGCCGCGTAGCCTTGGTTGCAATTGATATAAAACGCCAGCGCCAGGCCCATGGCGGTAGCCACTGTTGCCGTGACCATGCCAATGCCTGCAAGCCCCAGCGGCGGCAGGCCAAAGGTGCCATTGAGTATGGCCAGGTTGAGCACCAGGTTCAGCAATGTGCCCGCAATGCTGATCACCATGACCGGCGTTGCCTTGCCTACCGCACTGGTAAAACCGCGCAGTGCCATGAAGCTGAGCGAGCCGGGCAGGGCGAATGCCAGTACTTTGAGAAATTCACTGGCAGCTGCCACGTTTTCCGGTGTTTGCCCGAGGCGGAGCAACACCGGTGGCAGGTTCCACAGCAGTAGGCCTGCGGCTATCGCCAGGCCCCAGGCCAGCCACAAACCTGCCTGGGTCAGCCGTGTCACTCCGGCCGTGTCTCCCGCGCCCTGGCGAATGGAAACCAGTGTACCTACCGCAGCCATGACACCCACGCAGAAAATGGACACGAACGAGTAGCTGGCTGCCCCCAGGCTACCGCCTGCCAGGGCTTGAGGGCCGATACGCGCCATCATGATGGTATCGGTCAGGATCATCAGCATGTGTGCCAACTGGGAGGCAATCAGCGGGCCGGCCAGGCGTAACAGGGCTTTGAGTTCAGAGCGGGTAGTAAGCGGCATGGGAAAACACGGATCCGACTGTAATCAGCCGGTGATTCTGCGCCTTGCTGGCTTCGCCTACAAAAGGATAATAGCGATCGATGACATGAGTTTTAATCATGCTGGCTTTTGCTTTGGCAACTGAACCTATAGCCTGAAACCGCCTTTGGCTGTCTGAGCCCGACCCTCCCATGATCCGTCGCCTTCCCCCGCTATACGCGTTGCGAGCCTTTGAAGCGGCCGCCCGCTACAGTTCGTTCACCCGCGCTGCCGAAGAGTTGGCTATTACCCAAAGCGCAGTAAGCCGTCACGTACGCACTTTGGAAGAACACTTCGCTTGCAAGCTGTTCGTGCGGGCAGGGCGCAGCCTGGTCCTGAGTGAATCTGGCCGTCTGCTGCTCCCGGGTGTGCGTGAAGGCTTTTCCTCCTTGGAGCGCGCCTGCGCCACGCTTATCGGGGAAGATGGCATTTTGCGCATGAAGGCCCCGTCAACCCTGACCATGCGCTGGCTGCTGGCCCGCCTGAGCCGTTTTCGTCATTTGCAAAGTGGCAACGACGTACAGCTCACCAGTGCCTGGATGGATATCGACGACGTGGACTTCAACCTGGAGCCCTTCGACTGCGCCGTGTTGCTGAGCAATGGAACATTTCCTTCTGATTGGGAGGCCACGTGGCTATTCGATGAGCTGCTGATTCCCGTCGGTGGGCCTGAGCTCCAAGCCCAGGTGCCGTGGACTGCCGATCAACTGGCCAATGCCGAACTGCTGCACCCCACACCGGACCGGCGCGACTGGCGCAGCTGGCTACGGCGTACCGGGCTGGACCACAAGGTTTCTATTCGGGGAGGGCAGGTGTTCGATACCTTGGAGCTGGGCATGATCGCCGCGGCTCGTGGCTATGGCGTGTCCATCGGGGATCTGTTGATGGTGGCCGAGGACGTAGCTGCCGGTCGTCTCAGTTTGCCTTGGCCCACGGCAGTGGCCAGCGGTGAGAGCTATTATCTGGTGTGGCCTGGCACGCGGCCCGGCAGTGAGCGTGTCCACCGGCTCAGCGAATTTCTTCGTAGCGAAGCCGCCGGCATGAAGCTACCTGCGGTCACGTTGCTTCGCTAGCCTCTTGAGCAAATAACCCTGCCCGACGCTCAAGTATGCGCCTGCCCCGCCGAAGTCATGACAGGGATCCGGCGGCAAGGGATCCATACGACCTTTGTCTATACCCTTGGAAGCGATCGAGACCGGCAAAGCTGGCACTTCCAACAGGAGCTGAAATGAAACAACCACGTGCCTTTATTGCCCGACAACTTGGTATTGCGATTGCGCTTGTACTTGTTGTGGTAATCAGCGGAAGTACCGTTTTTGCCCTGCGCTCGTTGGACCAGGCCAACCTGACCACACGGCAGGAACACATGGCCAGTGAGGCACGGCTGCTGTCTGACCAGCTCGATACGTTCCACAATACCCTGCGTGAGAGTACCCAGCGTTTGAGCGGCCTGTTCGAGTCCCGCTTCAGTGCAGGCTTGAGCCTTCACCCCGACCAGCCTGTGACGGTTGCCAACCTGGCGACGCCGGGTTTGTGGCTGGGCGAAGAAGTGCTGAACAACGACTTCCGGGAAGTGGATGATTTTCGCAAGATGACCGCCGGTGTCGCCACGGTCTTCGTGCGCAGCGGTGAGGATTTTGTACGTATCAGCACTTCGCTGACCAAGCAGGACGGTACCCGTGCCATTGGCACCGCACTCGACCATGCTCACCCGGCCTACCAGCGGCTGTTGAGTGGGCAGAACTACGTAGGGGCCGCCAGCCTGTTCGGCCGCTCGTACATGACCCAGTACACGCCCGTGCGTGATGGGGCTGGCAAGGTGATCGCGGTGCTGTTCGTAGGCTTCGATTACACCGATGCGCAGAAAGCGCAGTTCGACAACCTGGCGCAGTTCCGCATTGGGAAAAGCGGCTCCCTGGCGTTGCTGGATGCGCAGAACCAGTGGCTGGTGGCGCCTGCCGGTGTGAAGAACCTTGAAGCGGCGGCTACGGCCATCCGTGAAGCGGGCAATACGGGTAAAGGCCACTTCTGGAACGACGGCCAGGCTGAGTATTACTCATTGGCACAACCGTTCGCCCAAGGGCCCTGGAGCGTGGTGGCCAGCATGCCGCTTGAAGAACTGCGTGCCGTGACCTGGAACGTGGGCACCAAGTTGATGCTGGGTAGCCTGCTGGCCACGGTGCTGGCTGTGGGCGCTGCGATGATCCTGCTGCGCCGCCGGCTCAAGCCGCTGGGTGACCTGGTGAACCAGGCCGAAGCGTTGGGCGCCGGAGACCTGGAAGCGCGCTTGACGGTGGCGGGGAACGACGAAATCGCACAACTGGCGCGTAGCTTCAACCACATGGGCGAGGCACTGGCCACCATGGTGCGCCATATCCGCGTCGCATCCGAACAGGTCAGCGATCGTGCGCAAGCGCTTTCAGGCCTGTCTGCCGGTGCGTATGAAGGGATGGAGCAACAAAGTGGCGAGATCACCAGCATGGCGGGCGCGGTGGAAGAATTCAGTGCCACGTCGTTGAACATCGCGGACAACATGAGCGAAACCGAGCGCGTGGCCCAGCAGAATGCCGAGCACACCCGCACGGGTCGCGCTTCCATGGAACAAGCCTCTTCCTCGCTGGAGCAGATCGCTGGCGCCTTGGGCGACACGGCAAAGGTCATCGACACCCTGGGGCAGCGGTCCCAGGAAATTGGCGGAATCGTTGGTGTGATCACGTCCATTGCCGAACAGACCAACCTGCTGGCGCTTAATGCTGCGATCGAAGCGGCACGTGCGGGTGAGCAGGGCCGAGGCTTTGCCGTGGTGGCAGACGAAGTGCGTAGCCTGGCTTCGCGTACGCGCCAGGCCACGGATGAAATCTCCACCATGATTGCCAGCATCCAGCAGCAGACTGGCCAAGCGATCCATACCATGGAACAGGGCAACCAGCTGATGCAGGAAGGCCTGTCCCGCAATGCCAGGGTCGCTGATGCCCTGTCCCGGATCGACGAGCAAAGCCGCATGGCAGGGCAGCAGTTTGCAGCCATCGCTACCGCGACCCAGGAACAAAGTGACACCGCCACGTTGTTGAGCAGCAACCTGCAAAGCATTGCTCACGCCAACAGCGATCAGCGTGAAGTGGTCTCCAACCTGGCCACCACCGCACGCGACCTGGAGAGCGTGGCAGCTGGCCTGAGCCGTGAAGTGGACCGTTTCCGGGTTCGCGGCTGATTCACAACAGCTTCACACCCAACTGTGCCTCGCACGCCAGTAGCGAGCGCCGTTGGGTGTTTTCATACACCTCCATTTCGTTGACCACGGGCCGCCCCAGTGCCTGCTCGAACTGCGTGCGGTTGGCATTGCTACCGTATTGGGTGCGTGCTTCGTCGCCCAGGTTGGACTGGAAGATGCCGGCTGCACTGACGGGTAGAAAGTCTTCGTACACCAAGGGGTCGCATTGGATATCGCCAGCAGCGATCAACGTGTCCAGGCCTTTGCCTGAGGCGTCACCGGCCAGGCCTTGCGCTGTAGGGGTATAGCGGAACCACGCTAGCCCTTGACGGCGCAATGCGTGAGCGTCGTCTGGAAACGCTGCGAATGCGTGTTCCAGCAGCGCCTGATAGCGACCAGGGTCGCGCTCGGCAGGCACGCCTTCAAGCCCTGCGCGGGCTTTGTCCAACAGTTGGTCGTACAACGCGCGGCCGGCTGGCGTAAGCGCCGCGCCGCGCTGCTCGATTTCGCCGAAGCGGGCGGTGTGCGTGCCCAGGTTGGCTGCTTCACTGTCGGTGAAGGCAACCTGCTCTTCCAGAGCCTTGAAGCTGGTCTGCCGAAGCAGGATCGGCTGCTGGCGCCGTGGCGGCCCCTCGATCACGGCCTTGGGCGGAATGGCGCGGGTTGGCATCAAGGCCTGCACCTGGTCGATGTCCAGTGTGCGGGGTGTAAGGTGGTTGATATGGGGGCCATTGAAGGCCACCACGTCAGCGACCAACCGGTGCTGGTCATGCAATCGCTGGTACTGGGCCTGGGTAACCGTGGCCTGGCGGTGCCAGCGGAAGGTTTCCAGCGCCTGGGTCACGAACGTGTCCGCTTCGCTGTCCGTAAGGCCGCCCTGAGCTTCATACTGTTCAATCAACGCCAGCGCTTCGGGTGTGAAGATCTGGCGCTTGGCCAACAAGCCTGCCGCCATTTCGCGTAGCCCCGCGTCGTCGATCAGTTCCAGGCGTAGCAACGAAGTGAACACACGGAAGGGGCTGATGCGCAGGCTGTCTTCATGCACGGCACGGAAGGCTGTGGAATGGACCGGCACGCCGGCGGGAGAAAGGTCGTAGTAGCCTACGGGTGTCATACCCATTACCGCAAACAAGCGGGCAAGGGTTGCCAGCTCCTGGGCAGTGCCTACCCGAATGGCACCGTGGCGCTCCTCATCAAGGCGCGCCAGGCCGCCGCTTCGCTTAAGCGCTTCGGCCATGGCTGGCTGGTTGGCCAACGTCGCTTGGTTTACCTGCGCCACCAATTCCATCAGGTCGCCATACAGCGGTACTTCGGCCCGGTACATGGCTGACATGGCGCGCGAGAACCGGGCGCGGATATGGTCTGGGCTCACATAGTCAGGGGTAGGCATGGCGGGTTCCTTGGCGGAGGGTAGGCAGAGCTTATTCAAGCGGCAGCGACGGCCTATGGGCAAGCGATAAAAAGTGCGGGCTTCATTCCTTATTTTCCGAAAGGCTCAGGTCACGGCCTTTAACAGAGGTGTGTTTTTTCTGTCATTCCCCTAAGGAATGATGTGCTGCCAAATCATCGCTTGAGGGCGGCGGCCTGTGCCGTGGACTATCAACGCTATTGCGGCTGAACCCTATTGGAGATTTCACATGATCGACGGTCTGCTGGAACGCCTGGGCGTGCCTGCCACGGCGTATCGCAACGGTAACCATCCTGTATTCACCCCTATTGATGGCAGCCAGATCGGTTCGATCACCCTGCAAGGCAAGGACGAGGTGGCTGCCCGTATTGGCGCCGCACAGGAAGCGTTCCTGGCCTGGCGTAATGTGCCAGCGCCTCGCCGCGGCGAGCTGGTGCGCCAATTCGCAGAGGTACTGCGCGAGCACAAGGCGCTGCTGGGTGAGCTGGTGTCTGTGGAAGCCGGCAAGATTACCCAGGAGGGCCTGGGCGAAGTGCAGGAAATGATCGACATCTGTGATTTTGCCGTGGGCCTGTCCCGCCAGCTGTACGGTTTAACCATTGCCTCCGAGCGCCCTGGCCACCATATGCGCGAAAGCTGGCACCCGGTGGGTGTGGTCGGAGTGATCAGCGCTTTCAACTTCCCCGTGGCCGTCTGGTCCTGGAACACTGCGCTGGCGCTGGTGTGTGGCAATGCCGTGGTGTGGAAACCTTCGGAAAAAACGCCGCTCACTGCCCTGGCGTGCCAGGCGCTGCTGGAAAAAACCCTGGCACAGTTCGGCAGCGATGCGCCGCCGAGCCTGGCACAGGTGCTGCTGGGCGACCGTGAAGCCGGTGAAGCCATGGTGGATGACACCCGCGTGGCACTGGTGAGCGCTACGGGCAGCACCCGCATGGGCCGCGAAGTAGGGCCACGTGTAGCCGCCCGCTTTGGTCGCAGCTTGCTGGAACTGGGCGGCAATAACGCCATGATTCTTGCGCCCAGTGCCGACTTGGACCTGGCCGTGCGTGGCATTTTGTTCTCGGCGGTCGGCACTGCGGGCCAGCGTTGCACTACTCTGCGCCGGCTGATCGTACACCGCTCCATCAAGGACGACGTGGTCGCCCGTGTAAAAGCCGCCTACGGCAAGGTACGTATTGGCGACCCACGGGAAAACAACCTGGTGGGGCCTTTGATTGACCAGCAGGCGTTCCAGGCCATGCAGGATGCCCTTGACCGTGCCCGTAACGAAGGCGGCGTGGTGTTCGGAGGAGAGCGCCAGCTGCAGGCCCAGTACCCTGACGCCTACTATGTTGCCCCGGCTGTGGTGGAAATGCCTGGCCAGAGCGCGGTGGTGCGCCATGAAACCTTCGCACCTATCTTGTATGTGATCGCCTATGACGAGTTCGAGCAAGCGCTGGCGCTGAACAACGAGGTGCCGCAGGGGCTGTCCAGCTGCATCTTCACGACAGATGTACGGGAAGCCGAGCGTTTCCAGAGCGCCTGCGGCAGTGACTGCGGTATCGCCAACGTGAACATTGGCACCAGCGGTGCAGAAATCGGCGGCGCCTTTGGTGGCGAAAAGGAAACGGGCGGTGGCCGGGAGTCTGGCTCTGATGCATGGCGCGCCTATATGCGCCGGCAGACCAACACCGTGAACTACTCCCGTGAGTTGCCCCTGGCCCAGGGCATTGTGTTCGACTGATCCCTGTACTTAACCCAACTTGAGAACCTGCGATGCCGCATCGCCCCTTGCGTCAGGAATGTTTGTGGGAACGTGTATTACCCCCGACGGCCCCAGCCATGGGGCTTACCGATCAAATGCGCACCCAGGTGTGTGTGATCGGCGGGGGTATCACCGGCCTGTGCGCTGCCATTCGCCTTCGGGAACAGGGCTATCAGGTCATCGTGCTGGAGGCGCATGAAGTAGGGCATGGCGGTTCCGGGCGTAATGTGGGGCTGGTGAACGCGGGTACCTGGATCAAGCCGGACGATGTGGAGGCCACGCTGGGCACGGCGGTGGGCGGCCGCCTGAACAGAGTACTGGGCGAAGCACCCGCCCAGGTGTTCGATACCATTGCCCGTTATGCCATCGATTGCCAGGCCCACCACCAAGGCACACTGCACATGGCGCACAGTGCCGCAGGCGCGGAGGACCTTCAGGCCCGCCACGACCAATGGCGCCGCCGAGGGGCCAACATCGAATTGCTGTCTGGTGCCCGCTGCCGCGAATACTGCGGTACCGACAAGGTGGCGACCGCCTTGCTGGATCACCGCGCGGGTACGATCAACCCCATGGCCTACACCCGAGGCCTGGCCGCCACCGTCCAACGTTTGGGCGGCCTACTGTTTCAGAATGCGCCTGTTACCGGCCTGCAACGTGAGGGCGCCACCTGGCGGGTAACGACAGCCACTGGCAACGTCGAGGCTGACAAGGTCGTTATTGCTACCGGCGCCTATACCGAAGGCGACTGGAACACGGTCAAGAACAACTATTTCCGTGGGTATTACCTGCAAGTGGCCTCCGTGCCTTTGAGCGGCCCGGCCGCAGAGGCGATTTTGCCCCATGCCCAAGGCTCATGGGACACCCGCATGGTGCTGAGCAGCATCCGCCGGGACGACCAGGGCCGCCTGTTGCTGGGCAGCATGGGCCGGCTGGACAACAAGCCTGCGTGGTTCGTACGCAGCTGGGCCGATCGCATCCAGCGGCACTACTTCCCCGAACTGGGCCGCGTGGAGTGGGAAAGCCATTGGACGGGCGCCATCGACTTCACCCCAGACCACCTGATGCGCCTGTATGAGCCCGCGCCAGGCCTGATTGCCGTGACAGGGTACAACGGCCGGGGCAATACCACTGGCACGGTGCTCGGTGCGGCCATGGCAGATTTTGTGATCAACGAACGCGTGGCTGATTTGCCCATCCCGTTCTCCCAAGACCAGCCTGTCAGCCTGCCTGGTTTGCGCACCGGCCTCTATGAAACCGGGTTTTCGCTGTACCACGCCGGGCAATGCTTAAGAGTAGTGTTGTAATAGTTGAACCCTGGACCAGGCGCATGTAGGAGCCTGCGAAGCGGGCGAAGCGCGGGTGTAACGCGGGCGAATGGGCCCTCACATGTACCGTTCATACCTCTCACCCTACCGCCGGCCGATACTGCAACGCCTCCGCCAAGTGTGCCCGCTCGATACCCGGCGCTTCTTCAAGGTCGGCCAATGTGCGGGCCACCTTCAGCAACCGGTGCGCCGCCCGCAACGACAGCGTAAGCCGTTCGCAGGCCTGCTCCAGCCAGGCCTCATCCGCTTTTGGCAACTGGCAGTGAACCCTCAGCGCGTTGAGGTCCAGAAAGGCATTGGCGCAGCCTTGCCGTTCCAGTTGCCTGTCCCGTGCCTTGGCCACCTGGTCTGCGACGGTAGCCGTGGACTCGCCCCGTGGGCCGTTGGGGCTCAAGGTGGTGGTTTCACGGGCCACGGTTACGTGCAGGTCGATACGGTCCAGTAAAGGGCCGGACAGCTTGTTGCGGTAGCGGTCCACTTGTTCGGTGGTGCAGCGGCAGCGGCCGGTGCTGTCGCCCAGGTAGCCGCAGGGGCAGGGGTTCATGGCGGCCACCAGTTGAAAGCGCGCCGGGAAGCGGATTTTGTCGCGGGCACGTGCGATCACGATTTCGCCGGATTCCAGCGGCTCGCGCAGTACCTCCAGTACCTTGCGGTCGAATTCGGGCAATTCATCCAGAAAGAGCACCCCATGGTGCGCCAGCGTGATCTCCCCTGGCTGCGGCCGGCCACCGCCGCCCACTAACGCCGCACCCGAGGCCGAATGATGCGGATGGCGGAAGGGCCGTTGTGGCCAGCTGTTCAGCGGCACATGGCTGGCCACTGAGTGAATGGCAGCCACTTCCAGCGCTTCATGTTCGCTCAAAGGCGGCAGCAAGCCTGGTAGCCGGCTGGCCAGCAAGGTTTTACCCGTGCCCGGTGGCCCGCTGAACAGCAGGTTGTGGGCACCGGCAGCGGCCACCAGTAACGCCCGTTTGGCGGCGATCTGGCCTTGCACTTCGTTCAGGTCTGGGTAAGGGCGGGCCACCAGGCACAGGCCTTGGGCCTTGAACGGGCTGAGGGGTTGTTGCCCATTGAAGTGGCCCACCAGCTCCAACAGGGTGTTTACGGCGACCACGGTGAGCCCATTGGCCAGTGACGCTTCCTCGGCATTGGCCTGCGGCACCACCAGCGTACGGCCGGCGTCCCGCGCAGCCAGTGCGGCGGGCAACACGCCCTGCACCGGCCGCACCGCGCCAGACAATGCCAGCTCCCCCAGGCATTCCACCTCTCGCAACGCCTCCACCGGCACCTGCCCACTGCCAGCCAGGATACCCAGCGCAATGGCCAGGTCGAACCGCCCGCCGTCCTTGGGCAAGTCCGCCGGGGCCAGGTTGAGGGTAATGCGCCGTGGCGGGAAAGTGAGCCCGGAATTGACGATGGCGCTCCGCACCCGGTCCTTGCTCTCCTTCACAGAAGCTTCAGGCAACCCTACAAGGGTCAAGGCGGGCAGCCCGTTGGCCAAATGCGCCTCAACCAGAACGGCGGGTGCACCAACCCCAACCTGGGCACGGCTGTACACGATAGCGAGCGACATGACGGCTCCTGTGAATACGCTTCCTTGCGAAGGGGAAAGCTTAAATCAGGAGGCCGAGGGGAAGGGGGGGATTGTGAAGCAAAATGTTTTGGCGCTAGGCAACTGCGAGGTCGGCAGGTGGCCCAAATCAGTAAAAAATACCGGATAAGTCGCCGTCGTCTACGAATTCACGCGGGTGGCGTAAAACCTGCTCCAGAAGGAAGGGTCTCGCGCTGCCTTCTTGGCGTACCAAGGATCGGAGGAGTATGCCTCTTTTAAACGTAGTGATCCCAGCGCTCGCCGTTCTGCTTCCTGCAAGGTAATCACTCCAGCGTCCAAAAACTGTTTCCAATAGCTGTCCGCCTTCAGCGTCGCAGAAAGCTTTTGCTTGGAAGTCGTAGTAGGCATGAGCTACCTCCGGCACAACGTTTTCTAAAGATACGATAACAGTGTCAATCATGTACTGGATATTACCCAGTGTATGCCCCTTGACCCATTTGAGAGGAGGGACGCCAAGCTTTTCACAGCCAGTGATCTGATCCGGATGAGGCGCAAGGTGGTCTGTGCTGCGATGCTTGACGGCGGAGCATAGCATATTGTCAAGGCGCCTACGGAGCGCCAAATCAGACAACCCATCGGGATCTCCAACGAACGTACGCTTGGTGTTATAAGCGAAAGTGGCTACGGCGGCGTAGATAGCAGAGCCACCAAGGCCTGGGCTGCTTTCGGATACATCGAGCCAGGTTTCGATAGCGTTGACATACACGTTGAAAAAAATGTCTTTCTGTGCGGTTCTGTAGGCAAAATCCCATCGAAGGGTATCAGGCCAATCATCCAATTCATTCATGCTTTCAAGGGTTGACCCAGGCATAAGTCGCTCCATGATCTCCTTGAGGTTATCCTCGCCGGATCTAGGGTTGAAGAACAGATCTTCTTCAATCGACAGCGCCAAGAGCCACTTGGCCGCAAACGTACTATTTTCGCTATCAACCATTTCCAACACGCTTATTTGAATGGAGTAGATGTCCTGCTGATCCGTAAAGCTTCCTAGCTGTCTGGATCTTGCTCAAACCCTATGGATGCGTATCGGTATTCAATAAAGGCCTTGCAAAGGTGAAGTTTAAGCAAAGAGTCTGAAGAGAGAGGAAGGATTGTGAAGCAAGATATGTATGGGCTAGGTAGCGATATGATCGGCTGCCACAATACATACCCTCTATCAAAGGTTTATGCGCAATGCCCAACACCCTCCACATCGCCGCTGCCCTCCTGTTGAACAACGAAGGCCACACCCTGCTGGTTCGCAAGCGCGGCACGGCCTTTTTCATGCAACCTGGTGGCAAAATCGAAGCGCACGAGCAACCTGTTCAAGCCTTGGCCCGTGAGCTAGAGGAAGAGCTGGGTGTGCGTATCCAGCCTTCGCAAGCCACCTACCTTGGGGCTTCTTCTGCACCGGCTGCAAACGAGCCAGGGTTTCAGGTGCACTGTACGTTGTTCGACGTCGTGATCGACACTCAGGTGGTGCCGGCTGCCGAAATCGAAGAAGCGGTGTGGGTGAGTGCAGAGCAGGCAGAGGCCTTATGCCTGGCGCCGCTGACAAGGAATTGGGTGCTGCCGCAGTTCTTTAACGAACGTGCATCATAGCCAGTAGGTTCCAACACAACCCTGTGGGAGCTGGCAGAGCCAGCGAACAAGGTGCCACTTCAATGCAGGCTATCTACCGCTCGGCTATAGTCTTGCGACGCCTTCAATGCCAGGAATCGCCTTATGTTGCGCCTCACTGCCAAGGATTTCGCCCCGGAGTTGCTGGAACTCTACGATTACTATGCCCATGGCCGCATCAGCCGCCGGGACTTTCTGGACCGCGCAGCGGCCTTTACCGTGGCAGGGTTGTCGGCTTCGGCCTTGTTGGCGTCACTAAGCCCCAATTACGCCCTGGCTCAGCAAGTGGAGTTTACTGACCCGGACATCGTGGCCGAATACGTGATGTACCCCTCGCCCCAGGGCCATGGCCAGGTGCGAGGCTATTTGGTGCAGCCTGCCAAGAAGGAAAAAGCCCCGGCGGTGGTCGTGGCTCACGAAAACCGGGGGTTGAACCCCTACATAGAGGACGTGGCAAGGCGTGTGGCCAAGGCCGGTTTCGTGGCCCTGGCGCCGGATGGCCTGACCTCGGTAGGCGGTTACCCTGGCAACGATGACAAAGGGCGGGAGCTGCAGCAGAAAGTGGACCCGCAAAAGCTTATGAACGACTTTTTCGCCGCCATCGAATGGATGAAGGCGCACCCGGCAGCCACCGGAAAAGTCGGCATCACTGGCTTCTGCTATGGCGGTGGCGTTGCCAACGCAGCGGCTGTGGCCTACCCCGAGCTGTCAGCCGCCGTACCCTTCTATGGTCGCCAGCCCAAGGCCGAAGACGTGCCCCGCATCAAAGCGCCCCTGCTATTGCATTACGGTGAGCTAGACACAGCCATCAACGAAGGTTGGCCCGCCTATGAGAAAGCCCTCAAAGCCAATAACAGAACCTATGAAGCCTACGTCTACCCAGGCGCCAACCACGGCTTCCACAACGACTCTACCCCTCGCTACGACAAGGCCGCCGCAGACCTGGCCTGGCAACGCACAATCGACTGGTTCACCCGCTATCTCGCTTGAAGCTTGAAGCTCAATGAGCCAACCCACCATCGCCCATATGCTGCTCCAGCCGCGCCCGTAGCCAGCGTTCCGCCGGGTCTGTGTCGGTGATGCTCAGCCATACCATGGACAATTCCAGGGCGGGGGTTTCGAACGGCAGAGGTTCGGCGTGCAGGTTGCCCCACGCCTCCATGGCCGTAGCAGCATAATCCGGGCAACCGGCGAGCAGGTCAGTACCGGCCAGGATCGAAGGCAGTGAACTGAATTGGGGCACGGACAGCACCACCTTGCGAGTGCGCCCAATTTCATCCAGCCACTCGTCCGCAATCCCGCGGGTATTGGCCGTATGGGACACCACCACATGGGAGCGGCTGCAGTACTCATCCAGGGTCAAAGGGTGTTGTGCACCGTCGGCGCGCAATACGCGGGCATGCATTCTGCGCAGCAGCTTGCGCTTGGCATTGGCGGGCAGCCCACGGGTTTGGCTGATGCCAACGGTAATGTCGCCCGCTGCCAGCAGGTCGGGGATGCGCCAGTAGTCCACATGCTGCACCACCACAACCACGTCCGGGGCCTCCTGTCGTAGCGCGCGTAGCAACGGCGGCAGCAGGCCGAACTCCACGTCATCCGACAGGCCGATCCGGAACGTCATCTTGCTGGTGGCAGGCTCGAAGTCGTGGCTCAGGCTTAATGCAATGGACAGCGCATCCAATGCGGGGGAGAGGTGCTTGATCAGCGCTTCTGCGCGGGCGGTGGGCTCCATGCGATGGCCCACCCGAATGAACAGAGGGTCATTGAACAACACGCGAAGCCGATTCAGCGCAGCGCTGATGGTTGGTTGGCCCAGAAACAACTTTTCTGCCACCCGCGTGACATTACGTTCAAGCATCAAGGCTTCGAACACCACCATCAGGTTGATATCAGCCTTGCGCAGTTCGTTGCGATTCATCGGCAGGGATCGGTGGGGGTTGAAAGGGGGAAAACGCGTGAGTGGGCGCTGCAATAGCGCCCGTGTTCAGTCTTGCCGAGTGGTAGTAGCCGGCGCTGCAGGCAGCCGCGCTTCAAACTCGGCCAACTGCGCTTCAAGGGCGTCTACCTTGGCGCGGGTGCGGGCAAGCACGGCCATCTGTGTATCGAATTCCTCGCGGCTTACCAAGTCTAGCCGGGCAAAGGCACTTTGCAGCAGCGTACGGAACTGGCTTTCGAACTCCTGGCGAGGAGGCAGGGTATTACCACCCAGCAAGCGGCTTGCTTGATCGGTAAGGGCATCGAGGAAGGCTTTTGGCGCAAGCATGAGGGCAGGTTCCAATAAAGAAGACTGGCCAAAGTGTAACACGGGGTCCGACGTCTGCTGGCGACCTTACGCTGCACACTTGTTGGGCGGTGCCCCCGTCTGTGACGCACCAATAATGTGCGTGGCTTGGCGCCAAGCCCTGCTTTCCAACCCAAAAAACTGCCTCGGGCTGGCTGAATTCGGCAAGCGGCCGAAGGTGGCAAGGTTTCTGCTTGGAGGCAGCAGAAGACCCTGCACTGATGGCGGCCTGAACGGCGAACACAGTGCATAGGCGGAACGGGGAAGTGTTCTGCCAAGACAGGTATCCGACACACAGCGGCGCCGCCTGCGCCGGGTTACAAAGTCGGACACTGCGCTTAGACTTGAGTCGGGTTTGTTTTCCTGGGGCAAGTCCACCAATTCGGGAGAAAGTTTCATGAAGCTAGTCACTGCCATCATCAAGCCGTTCAAGCTGGACGACGTGCGCGAGTCGTTGTCGGAAATCGGCGTGCAGGGCATCACCGTCACAGAGGTCAAGGGTTTTGGCCGGCAGAAGGGTCATACCGAGCTGTACCGTGGTGCGGAATACGTGGTGGATTTTCTACCGAAAGTAAAAATCGATGTCGCCATCGACGACAAGGATCTGGACCGCGTGATCGAAGCGATCACTAAAGCCGCCAACACTGGCAAGATCGGTGACGGAAAGATCTTCGTGGTCAACCTGGAACAAGCGATTCGCATCCGTACCGGCGAAACCGATACCGACGCCATCTAAGCCGACCCTAAAAACGCCCCAGGAGTAAACAATATGACTCTGCGTCAATTCGCAGGGCTAGGCGCCCTGTTGTCTCTCATAATGCCAGGCCTGGCCTTGGCTGATGAGGCGGCGGCACCTGTGCTCAATTCTGGCGACACCGCCTGGATGCTTACCTCTACCGCGCTGGTGCTGTTTATGACCGTGCCCGGCCTGGCCCTGTTCTATGGCGGCATGGTGCGCTCCAAGAACGTGCTGTCGGTAATGATGCAGTGTTTTGCGATTACAGGCCTGGTGACGGTGCTGTGGTTCATCTACGGCTACAGCATGGCGTTCGATACGACCGGTATGGAACAGGGTGTGATCAACGTCAATTCCTTCGTGGGCGGCATGGGCAAGGCCTTCCTGGCAGGCATCACGCCGGCCAGTATCACGTCGGCCACGGCATTGTTCCCGGAAGCCGTGTTCGTTACCTTCCAGATGACCTTCGCGATCATCACGCCGGCCCTGATCGTAGGCGCCTTTGCTGAACGCATGAAGTTCTCGGCCATGCTGGTGTTCATGGGCGTGTGGTTCACCCTGGTATATGCGCCTATCGCGCACATGGTGTGGAGCGGTAATGGCGGCCTGTTGTGGGACTGGGGCGTGCTGGACTTCGCTGGCGGCACCGTGGTGCACATCAACGCAGGTATTGCGGGCCTGGTAACCTGCCTGGTGCTGGGCAAGCGCAAAGGCTACCCCACTACCCCGATGGCGCCCCATAACCTGGGCTACACCCTGATTGGCGCGGCCATGCTGTGGGTAGGCTGGTTCGGCTTCAATGCCGGCTCCGCCGCCGCCGCCAACGGCACCGCAGGCATGGCCATGCTGGTGACCCAGATCGCTACTGGCGCTGCGGCCTTGGGCTGGATGTTTGCCGAGTGGATCAGCCACGGCAAGCCAAGTGCACTGGGCATCGCTTCGGGCGTAGTGGCAGGCCTGGTTGCCATTACACCGGCAGCCGGTACGGTGGGCCCGATGGGGGCGCTGATCATTGGCTTGGTGGCGGGCGTGCTGTGCTTCTTCAGTGCTACGACACTCAAGCGCAAACTCGGTTACGACGACTCCCTGGACGCCTTCGGTGTACACGGCATCGGCGGCATCATTGGTGCTTTGCTCACCGGTATCTTCGCAGCACCGGCCATGGGTGGCTTCGGTACGGTAGAGGATATTGGCGCGCAACTGTGGATTCAGGCCAAAGGCGTTGGCTTTACCCTGATCTACACCGCCGTGGTGACCTTCGTCATCCTGAAAGTGCTGGACATGCTCATGGGGCTGCGCGTGTCGGACGAAGAAGAAGCGGTTGGCCTGGACCTGGCTCAACACAATGAGCGTGGTTACAACCTTTAAGCCGGTAGGCGTACCTTAAGGCACGCCATTCGTAAAAAAATGCCCGGCACGCCGGGCATTTTTTTTATCCTTTTTTGTCACTGCTTTGAGCGGCCTGCCAGGCGTGTCCCGGATCTATTGGGCGTAATACAGGGTTTCTAGCTCTGTAGGAAAAGCCAACACTAATACAGGACTTTGCTTTTTTTTCGAGCGCGCTAGAATGCGCCCGAAATGTGCGGAGAGCGTTATGTGGCAACAGACGCCGATTACCCTTGCAGCGCGGCCCCGGGGTTTTCATTTGGTGACCAGCGAAATACTCGCGGGCATCCCTGCCCTGGCAGCTTGCAAGGTAGGGCTGCTGCACCTCTGGTTGCAACATACGTCGGCTTCACTGACGGTTAACGAGAACGCCGACCCCGCAGTGCGTCGGGATTTCGAGCGGTTCTTCGACCAATTGATACCAGACGGCGCTCGCGGTTATGAACACAATGACGAGGGCGATGATGACCTGCCCGCGCATTTCAAGGCCAGCCTGCTGGGTTGCCAGCTCAGCCTGCCAGTGCGCTCTGGGCGCCTGGCGCTGGGCACCTGGCAGGGGATTTACCTGGGTGAGCACCGAGACCATGGTGGCCCCAGGCGTTTGATCGCCACCTTGCATGGCGAAGGCTAAGGGCCCAGGCCTAGCGTATTTTTATCAGCCGCGCCGAACTCAACGGTACGGCTGGGCTATATACAACTGCTCCGGCAACACATGAGGTAGGACCATGAGCGACGACGATCTGGAACAAGATGACCTGGAAGTAGGTGACGAGGACGACACCGAGGAAGGCCTGGAAACGGCTGCCGAAGACGTCGCCGAAGATGACAGTGGTGCCAGCGACAGCCCAGCGCCTGCCGGCAAGGGCAAGAAAGCCGCCGTCAGCGTGGATGAGCTGCCCAGTGTCGAAGCGAAGCAGAAAGAGCGAGACGCCTTGGCCCGGGCCATGGAAGAGTACCTGTCCCGTGGCGGCCAGATACAGGAAGTGGAGCCCAATGTAGTGGCGGATCCGCCCAAGAAGCCGGACAACAAGTACGGTAGCCGGCCTATCTGAAGCCGGCCCTGTAAAAAGCCCGTCGTCGCTACGGGCTTTTTATTGCCCGGCCGTTAGTCCCAGCTGGCCAGCAGCGCCGGCAGCTCTGCCAAGGTCGCTATCTCTGCATCGGGCAGGGCTTGCCCTTCCCATGGCAGTCGCGACGGGTTGTACCAGATGGCCCTGAAGCCGGCCTGCTTGGCGCCAGCAATGTCGTCATGTGGGTTGTCGCCTACATGCACAGCGTTGGCTGAAGTGGCACCACCACGCCGTAGCGCCTCTTCGAAAGGGCGCGGGTCTGGCTTGCCTACGCCCACGTCCTCAGCGCATAGCGCAAAGCTGAAGTAATCTGCCACACCCAACCGCCTCACATCGGCATTGCCATTGGTGAGCGCCCCCAGTGTGTAGCGCTGTGCCAGAGCCTCAAGGGTAGCGGGCGCGTCGGGAAAGAAACTGACCTGGTGGCGCGCCTCCAGAAACACTGCGAAGGCTTCGCGAGCCAGCGCTTGTGCTTCGGCCTGCGGATACCCGGCCTCGTTCAGGGCAATGAACAGCACTTGCTCGCGCAGATAGCTGATGCGGTGGGCAAGGCTCGGTGTAGCCGTTACCAGCCGCTGACGGATTTCATGCAGGCGTTCCGGCGGGAACGGCCCCAGTCGGGGCGCATGCGTGGCCAGCCATTGGCGCAGAACGATTTCTGCACTCTGAATGACCGGCGCGGTGTGCCATAGCGTGTCATCAAGGTCAAAGGTCACCAGCGTGATGGTCATGGTTGTTCCGTGTCCTTGTTACGTTTGGCGCGAGGGTGCGCGCTATCGTACACCTTGGCCAGGTGCTGGAAGTCCAGGTGCGTATAGATCTGCGTGGTGGAGATATCCGCGTGCCCTAGCATTTCCTGGACCGCACGCAGGTCTTGCGAGGACTCGAGCACATGGCTGGCAAACGAGTGCCGCAGCATGTGAGGGTGTAACCGTTGGCCCAGTTCTCGTTGCCCAGCGGCCTGTACCCGTAGGCGAATGGCTTGCGGCCCTAGCCGCTCTCCCCGTTTGCTAATGAACAGGGCATCGTCCACCGGGCTACCTAGGCCACGGTAGGTCAGCCATTGCCGCACGGCTTCCCGGGCTTTGCCTCCCACAGGGACGACACGCGCCTTGTTGCGCTTACCCCGTACCTCTACCAGGCCCTCGGAAAGGTCCAGCGAGGTCAGATCAAGCCCGGCCAGCTCTGACAGGCGCAGGCCAGAAGAGTAGAAGAGTTCCAGCATGGCGTGATCACGCCGCCCGAGAAAGTCATCCTCCACACCACCATCGAGCAGCTGTTGCGCACGGTCAGCATCCAGTACCTTGGGCAACCGGCGTTCACCCTTGGGCGCGGCCAGCCCCACTGCCGGGTTGTGATCGCATAGCGCTTCACGCAATAGCCAACCATAGAAACCACGAACGGCTGAAAGCAGGCGGGCAAGGCTTTTGGGTGCCTGCCCATGCTGATGGAGCCGGGCAACCAGCCGGCGGAGCAAGGGTGCAGTGAGTTCGGGCCAAGTGGCTACGCCCGTTTGCTCACAATATTCGACCACCTTGGCCAAATCGTTACGGTAGGCCGCCAGCGTGTGCGCAGACGCTTGCCGCTCAGTGCGCAGATGGTGGTAATAGCCCGCCAATTGCGCCTGCAGGGTCATCGCACGGGCCTAGGCATATTTGTGAAGCGCGGCAGCACGCGGCTGAGCACTTCAGCAATGTGGGCCAGAAACAGTGTGCCTACCGAACTCTTGTAATGATCGGCGTCACTGCTGCCAATGGCGAGCACGCCTATTACACCTTGATGGACCAGCGGCGCAAGGGCGGTGGAGGCGACTTGAGGATGCTCCACGCCGAAGAGGAATTCCAGCTCATGCTGACGCAGCGCACCGGTCACCGGCCGGGGGTCGGCTAGCAATGCGCCTAGCGCATGCTGGGCTTCGCCAAGGGTGACCGAGCGGCCTACTGAGGTAGGCACGTCAGTAAACAGCACAAGGCTTACAAAAGGCACCTTGAACGACTGACGCAGGCTGTCGTCCATGGCCATCACTACCTCTTCAAGGCTGGTGGCATCCAACAGCTCCAGCATCAACCGGCGTGTCTTGTCGAACAGGCGATCGTTGTCGCGTGCCACGTCCATCAACTGTGCCAGGCGTTGCCGCAGTTCGGTATTGCGACCACGCAGCAGGGCCAGTTGATGCTCGACCAGCGAGATGGTATCTCCCCGCTGGTGGGGGATATGCAAAGTGGACAACAGCGCTTGATGGTCAACAAAAAATGATGGGTGTTGCTCCAGGTACGCCACTACAGCTGCGGCATCAACCTCGCCCTTGGTATCAGGTTCGTGACTCATCGTGGTTGAGCTCCTATGGTCAGAGGCGTACTTGCCCCTCGTAGACGCGGACGGCAGGGCCAGTCATCAACACAGGCTGGCCCGGCCCGGCCCATTCCAATGCAAGCCTGCCGCCTGGCAAGTCCAGGGTCAGGGGTGAGTCCATCCAGCCTTGGGCAATGGCCGCAACGGCCGCTGCGCAAGCACCGGTGCCACAGGCGCGCGTTTCACCTGCGCCGCGCTCCCACACACGAAGCTTGCCCCGCTGACGGTCGATCACCTGCAAGAAGCCTGCATTGACGCGTTCCGGAAAGCGCGAATGGTGTTCAATGCGCGGCCCTAGCACCTGAACCGGCGCGGACTCCACATCGTCCACGCGCATCACGGCGTGGGGGTTGCCCATGGACAGCGCCGCGATGTCATGGGCCACACCGTCTACCTCAAGCACATGAGTGAGCTGCTCGTGCTCAGCCTGGAACGGTACCTGGGCCGGGGACAGCCGGGGAGGGCCCATGTCTACGCGAACCTGGCCGTCATTCTGAACGTCCAGTTCGATAACACCCTTTTTGACCTCTACGCGGATCTTCTTCTTGGCCGTTAGGCGCTTGTCCAGCACGAAACGTGCGAAGCAGCGCGCGCCGTTGCCGCATTGCTCCACCTCGGAGCCGTCGGCATTGAAGATTCGGTACCGGAAATCTACGTCCGGGTTGGTGGGTGCTTCGACGAGCAACAGCTGGTCGAAACCGATACCTGTGTTGCGATCACTCCACTGACGTGCGTGCTTGGGGGTAATGTGCGCATGCTGGCTGACCAGGTCGATCACCATGAAGTCATTGCCCAGGCCATGCATCTTGGTAAAGCGCAGGAGCATGGCTATTACTCCGGCAACAGGCTTTCGCCCGCAAAAAGCTCGGTGATGGTTTCACGGCGGCGGACTTCATGGGCTGTGTCACCGTCCACTAGCACCTCGGCGCAACGGCCGCGCGTATTGTAGTTGGAGCTCATCACAAAGCCGTAGGCACCGGCGGAGTGCACGGCCAGCAAGTCACCTTCGGCCAGAGCCAGTTCACGGTCCTTGGCCAGGAAGTCACCTGTTTCGCAGATAGGGCCGACGATGTCGTAGGCGCGGCTCCCTGCCTCGCGGGGTTGCACGGCAGCTACGTCCATCCAGGCCTGGTATAGCGCCGGGCGGATAAGATCGTTCATGGCCGCGTCGACGATGGCAAAATCTTTGTGCTCGGTGTGCTTAAGGTATTCCACCTGTGTCACCAGCACGCCAGCATTGGCCACGATGTAGCGGCCAGGTTCGAACAGCAGCGCCAGGCCTCGGCCTGCGGTACGTTCCCGTACGGCTTGGATATAGTCACTGACCGGCGGTGGCGTTTCGTCTCGATACCGCACGCCTACGCCGCCGCCCAGGTCGATATGGCGCAGGTGAATGCCGCACTCGCCCAGGCGGTCCATCAACGCCAGCAGACGGTCGAGCGCGTCCAGGAACGGCTCCAGTGTGGTGAGTTGAGAGCCGATATGGCAGTCAACCCCGACCACGTCCAGGTTGGGCAATTGCGCCGCACGCAGGTACACATCCTCGGCCTGCTCGATGGAAATACCAAACTTGTTTTCTTTCAAGCCTGTGGAAATGTAGGGGTGGGTGCCGGCATCCACGTCCGGGTTCACACGCAGCGACACAGGGGCACGCAGGTTCAGTTTAGCGGCAACCGCCTGCAGGCGCTCAAGCTCGTCAGCGGACTCTACGTTGAAGCAATGAACGCCCACTTCCAGCGCCCGCCGCATGTCGGCGCGGGTTTTGCCAACGCCTGAAAACACGACCCGGTCGGCACGCCCGCCAGCGGCCAGAACCCGCTCCAGTTCACCACCGGACACGATATCGAAACCGGCCCCCAGGCGCGCCAGCACGTTGAGCACGGCCAGGTTGGAATTGGCTTTCACCGCATAGCACACTAGGTGATCCACCCCTTGCAGGGCGTCGGCGTAGCTGCGGTACTGGGCTTCGATATGGGCCCGTGAGTAAACGTATGTGGGGGTGCCGAAGCGCTTGGCAATGGCCGACAACGCTACGCCCTCCGCGAACAGCTCACCGTCGCGGTATTGAAAAGCGTTCATATCGACCCTTATTCGTGTTGCGACTGGCTGTGGCCGTCGTGTTTGGCGTCGTCTGGAAGGTACAGCGGGCCCTTCTGGCCACAGGCGGACACGAGGCAGGCAACCGCGACAAGCGCAGCGAATGAGGCGATCAGGCGCTTCATGGCGAAATCCTTTGTATAAACCGTCAGTTGCGCCCGAGTATACCGGCGAGCCGCCAGCTTGCCTACGAAATGACCACCCCGCCGGGCGGCAGCCCATTGGCCGATAGTCTTTGCATTCGCCTGGATCTGCTCGTATCGTGCCGCAGTTGTCTGGCCCGTTCGATACTTGAGGTTGCTCATGAGTTTGACTGAAGCGCGTTTCCACGATCTGGTGGACAAGACCCAGGAAGCCCTGGAAGACGTGTTCGACGAGAGTGGCCTGGATGTAGATGTGGAAAGCTCCGGCGGTGTGCTGACCGTGCGTTTCGACAATGGCACCCAACTGATCTTCAGCCGTCAGGCACCCCTGCGCCAGCTCTGGCTGGCCGCCCGTTCAGGGGGCTTTCACTTCGATTACAGCGAAGAGTCGCGGCAGTGGATGTGCGATTCCTCGGACGAGCTGCTCAATGAAATGCTGGTGAGGATTGTGTTCGAACAATCTGGCGAAAAACTGGACTTCGACGACATCTGATGGCCGCCAAACCCCTCTACAGCAATATCAGCACGGCCGTGAAGTCGCCCTGTGTAAGCCTGTGCAAGCTGGATGAAGACCGCTATTGTCAGGGTTGCTATCGCCATGTGGAGCATATCCGCGAATGGCGTGCGGCCAGCGACGAGCGCCGGCGTGAGATTCGAGCATTGGCCGAGCAGCGCAAGGCCAACGTTTAGAAAGTGACAGGCTCAGACGTTTCCATGGCTGTAGGGCTGGGCATAGCTCAGGCCGATCACAGGCCCTTCAAGGCCCCATTCAACGCTTCCTCCAACGTGGCCTTGTAACGTAGGTAGGTGTTGCTGGACAGTTGCTGGTCGCCGCTCAGCCCAGACAAATCCAGGTCTGTGATGTAGCAGCGGTAGCCCTCGGTACCGTGCCGTTGCTGCAGAATTACGCGGGCTACTTCCAGGTACAGCTTGTCACCGTGCTCTGCCTCGCTGAATTCTTTCTGGTTGCAGAACAAGCTGACACGGGGCGCTCCTCCTGGCTTCTTGTGCAGAATGGCTTGCACGGCGTAGAAGCCGCTGCTGCCGTCAGGCTCTGAAAGATGGCGGCGTTCGACGGTGCGGCGCTGCCCTGGTGCGCTGTTGATTCGGTAGTACAACGTGCCAAGGGCAGGATGGCCATCGGCAGCCATTCGGGTTTCGCGCCGATATGCCACGCTGCGAAGAAAGCGTTGCAGTGGCAGCAATAGCCCAGCCTCATCATGGAATGCAAATGGCTGGAGCCACAGGCTGTTGTATTCATCCAGTACGTACACTAGCGCCTCGTTTCCCTGCGGGCTGTAGAAAACCTGCACGCAATCAGGGTGAGCGTGCGGCAATATCAGTGACAGCTCATGGCCGGCCAGGGCATAGGTGTCCAAATGCAGGGGGCTGTAACGCTTGAGAGGCCTGGCCAGGTAGTCAAGCAGCACAGGCAGGCCTGGCAGCGGCACGTGACGGACATGGCCGGGCGCAAGCTCCAGCACATGGTACTGTTGCTGGACCTGAATCAGGTAACGGTGCCCCAGGTCGCGGGCCAGCAGCTGCACGGCGGTGTCAAACAGGTCCTGCACCCGTGTGCTGATCGCGTGGGCGCGGTTGTGGCAATAGCAGACTACCTGCAGCCTGGGCGCCTCGCGCTCCGACAGCCCATTGAGGTAATCGCGCAAGCAGTCGAGCAAGGCGTGGCGGCTGTCATAGCGGTGGTACAGCACTTCGTTCCAACTGTTCACAGTCACTTGGTCCAAGGTCAGTACAAGGTTGTCACCTGCGGCAGCGTAGCTGAGCGAGTCGGTGCGCTCCGTGGTCATCAGAATGTTGAGTTCCCGGTGATGCCTGAGCGGGTCCACGCCCACGTTTACGATCAGTAGCACCTCGACCGGCACGCTAGGTTGCAGCAACTGTGCCTCGCTGACAGCCGGCATAGGCAGCGCGACCGCGCGCTGCAGGGCGCCTAGCACATGGTACAGCTCAAGCTCCGACAGGTCCGACGCCCCCGGATGCAGCGCGATACGGGTAGCCGTATCGATAATGCCGTTGAGGTGCCCCCAGGTAAGCAGCGCGATCAGCTCATGGCTGCGTTTCAACGGTGTGTGGTACTCGTACTCAAATGCGCCAAGGTTGCCGCGATACAGGCACCAGAGGCGCTTTCCTGCCTCACGGCGATCAGGCACCTCCACCAAGGTAAGGGT
Source organism: Pseudomonas sp. AB39(2026) (assembly GCF_059831485.1). Taxonomy (NCBI): domain Bacteria; kingdom Pseudomonadati; phylum Pseudomonadota; class Gammaproteobacteria; order Pseudomonadales; family Pseudomonadaceae; genus Pseudomonas; species Pseudomonas sp. AB39(2026). The sequence continues at coordinate 3,084,290 of NZ_CP195212.1, read as the reverse complement.
GTGCTCGGCCAGGTCGGGCGCAATGCCAGGGTTCAGGCGTTCAACCTTGCCGGCACGCCGGTCAAAGGCCGCATAGAGGCGGCGCCCCAACACGTTGAGGTCCTTGCGACTGGCCGGGCTGCTGGCCTGTTGCACATGCGAAAAGCGCGTGAGGAATTGATAGCTGTTGTTCAATTCGCCCACCAGTGCCTGGCGCTCATAAATGACCTGAGTCACTTTCCACTGGTTACGGTGGTCTAGCAGGCGAATCTGTTGCTCGCTCCAATGCCATTCGGTCACCAGTTGCTGCATAACGCATAGCTGCCAGCTCTTGGTGCGCTCAGGGCGCGCCAGGCTGACCTTCCGGTTCACCTTCACATACAAGCTGCGCCGTACCAGCTCCAGCCGGTCGTGTTGGCTGCGTGCGAGCAGGTACGCTTCGATACGGCGGTATACCATCAGGTAAGGATCCAGCTCATCCAGCGCCAGCCGGCCCGCATACACCGCCTGCTTGAACTGCAGGCTCACACACTGCACGGCGGGATGCTGCGCGGCGTACACCTCTGTCAGTAACAGCTTGAGCAGGGACTTGTAGGGGGACTCCAGGCCCTTGAACAGTTGCCACAGGCCAGCACCGACGTATTCGCCTGGCGGAATACGTGACAGGTTTCCCAAGTCCAGTACGTCCTGTTGGCGAACGAACCGCTTGCTCAACAGGGCTTGGGTGAAGGCTGCATAATTCGCTTCCTCATAGGCGGGTACCAGCCACCACAGGGGGGTGCGCCCGGCCAGCCAGATGGCGGTACGGTAAAATTCGTCCAGCAGCAGGTAGTGTTGGGTCGTGCCGCTGTCATCCGAACTGAGGGTGTTGTCGCGGTCCTCCCGAACGAAGCGCTCGCAGTCGATCAGGAAGAAATGTACTTCAGCACCCTGGCTCTCGGCCCAGGCCTCGATAGCCTGGCCTTTGCGTCGCAGCTCGTCGCACGCTTGAGGGTCAAGGTCGGAGGCATGGCACACCCATACATCCATGTCGCTGCCTTCTTCCTGGGCCAGGCTGCCCAGGCTCCCCATCAGAAAGAGACCCTGAACAGGCGTAGGGGCATTATCTCGACGTGGCTTGTAGCTGAAAGAGCGGGTAAGGCGCTGTGCTTCGGCCAGGGTCTCCTCGTCGGGCTCGTACGCACTCAGGCCTGCTGGGGTAAACCCCGAAACATAGCCAGGCAGCAAGGGGTGGTTCACGTGGAACAGTAATGGCAACAGGCGCAGCACGGATTGCTGGCGGCTGCCGAACCCTTCCAGGGCGCGCTCAAGGCGACCAGCATTGACCGTAAGAAAACGCTGGCGCAAATGGGCCAGCACCTTGCGATCGATGCCTGTACCCAGGTCAGGGCGGATCTCGCGAGTACGGGTCATCTCATGCTCAGGCCATCAGGCCGACAACGACCTACAGGCGTTATCGGCTGGTTTGGCTCAGGGTTGAGCGTGGTCAGGCGTTTTCTGTGGCTGTCAGTATGGTGGTGAGCGCTTGCGCATGTCGGGCAGCTTCAAGGCCAAGGCTGGTGAGGTAGCCCCCATCGGGCTGGGTGAGCAGCTCTTTGTCGTGCAGCCGTAACGCTGCTGCAATGGCGGCAGGGGCCGCCGTATGATGGACTTTCAACCCTTCCTGGGTATTGGCAAGGTTGAACAGGGACAGCAATTCGATTTCGGCAATCAATTCCGGGCTGTAAGTCATGAAGCGGCCTCGCTATTGTTGTTGTCGTCGATAGGGCATGACCACTTTGGGCATGCCCCTTGGGCCACTCGACGGGTCAGGCTTCCTCTTCAGGAAGTTCAGGTAGCGCACGAAGCGCCGCCTCGTACCATGCCCCGTCGAAGGGGCGGTCGGCCTTGAGCATGTTGTCGATTTCGATCGCCAGCACGTGGGCCATGAGGTTCAGGATATCGTCTTCTTCGTATCCCACCAGTTTGAGTTTGTTGAAAGTGGCTTTGGCCGCCGGGGGGGCGCCGTTTTCCAGCTGATTGCGGATGGCCTCGGTCAGGGTTGCCTCGGCAAAGTCTTCATCGTTGAGTTCGTCGTTCATGGTCAGGCCTTAGCGTTGGGCGATCAGAGAGCGGCCACGGATAACAGCTGCCATTACCTGTGCAGGCGCAGTGCCTCCCACATGGTCACGGGCGTTCACCGAGCCTTCCAGCGTCAGCACTTCAAATACATCGTCATCGATATGGGTGCTGAACTGGCGCAGCTCCTCAAGGCTCATCTCGGCCAGGTCCTTGCCAGTGTCTACGCCATATTTTACGGCATGGCCGACGATTTCGTGGCAATCACGGAAGGGCAGGCCACGGCGTACAAGGTAGTCGGCCAGGTCTGTGGCGGTGGAGAAACCGCGTAGCGCGGCTTCGCGCATCATGTCCGGGCGGGGCTTGATAGCCGGCACCATGTCGGCAAATGCGCGCAACGAGTCGCGCAAGGTATCGGCGGCGTCGAACAGCGGCTCCTTGTCTTCCTGGTTGTCCTTGTTATAGGCCAGAGGCTGCCCCTTCATCAGGGTGAGCAGGCCCATCAGCGCGCCGAACACGCGGCCGCTCTTGCCCCGTACCAACTCCGGCACATCCGGGTTTTTCTTCTGAGGCATGATGGAGCTGCCCGTACAGAAGCGGTCCGGCAGGTCGATGAACTGGAATTGCGCACTGGTCCACAGCACCAGTTCTTCGGAGAAGCGTGACAGGTGCATCATGGCCAGGCTGGCCGCCGCGCAGAATTCGATGGCGAAATCCCGATCGGATACGCCGTCCAACGAGTTTCCACTTACGGCTTCGAAACCCAGCAGTGCGCAGGTTGCTTCCCGGTCGATAGGGTAGGTGGTGCCCGCCAGGGCCGCGCTGCCCAATGGCATACGATTGGTGCGCTTGCGGCAATCGACAAGACGTTCGTAGTCCCGGCTGAGCATTTCAAACCAGGCCAGCAGGTGATGGCCGAACGTCACAGGCTGTGCCGTCTGCAAGTGTGTAAAGCCTGGCATGAGGGTACCGGCCTCGCGCTCGGCAAGGGTCAGCAAGCCTTCCTGAAGGCGCGTGATCTCGGCCAGAATGAGGTCAATCTCGTCACGTAGCCATAGGCGGATATCCGTGGCTACCTGGTCGTTACGGCTACGGCCGGTGTGTAATTTTTTTCCCGTGACACCAATGCGATCGGTGAGGCGGGCCTCGATGTTCATGTGCACGTCCTCAAGGTCCGTGCGCCAGTCGAACTCACCGGCTTCGATCTCGGCCTGAATGGTACTGAGCCCATCAACGATGGTGTCTCGTTCTGCCGCTGTCAGCACCCCCACTTGTGCCAGCATGGTGGCATGGGCCACCGAGCCCATGATGTCATGGCGATACAGGCGGCGGTCAAAGCTGACCGAAGCGGTGAAACGGGCGACGAAGGCGTCGACGGGTTCGCTGAAGCGGCCGCCCCAGGACTGATTGGTCTTGTCGGTGCTCATGAAAGGCTCGTGTAAAGGTTCGAACGGGAGGTCTGCATCATAGCAGGGTTGCCCTGCAAGGGCCGCGTGCCGCCGTTGCCCGGCCAGCGTTTAGCCGATGGCTAAAAGGAGGCAGGGCGATTGAGCAATATTCCGCTAACAAGCGTCTACAGTGAGAAGGACGCCGCAATCTCGCGCATCGGCCCGTTCAAAGGCTTGGCGCCACGAGCACGGACCGTGCCCCTGTGGGGGGCCAATGGCAGGCGACCAGGGAGAGATCAGTTGCGCCCCAATAACAGGACCATCCCCCTTGCGATAGCGGCTTTAACACCTATGCCTGCAAGCGCAGTTGAGAGATCGCTGAGGCTTATGGCACTTTTCGATACAAGTGCCAGTCTCAGCGTGGAGCGCCGTCACGGCTGCCCGCTCACCTGTTTCCGCTTTTTATCCGCAAGACTTACCCAGGAATCCGGCACTCTATGAATGTCCTGATCGTTGATGACGAACCCATGGCCCGCGAGAAACTGAGCCGAATGGTCAGCGACCTCGAAGGGTACAGCGTCCTAGAACCAGGCGCAGGAAACGGCGCCGAGGCCTTGACGCTGATTGATAGCCTTAAGCCGGATGTGGTGCTGCTGGACGTCCGCATGCCCGGCCTTGATGGCCTGCAGGTTGCTGCAAAGCTCTGTGAGCGAGACGCTCCACCGGCCATCGTATTCTGTGCCGGGCAGGACGAGTTTGCCGTCAGCGCCTTCGAAAACAACGAAGTTCGCTACCTCGTGAAACCAGTGAGTTCGGACAAGTTGTCTGACGCTTTGAAACGAGCAGAACGCCCCAACCGGTTGACACTGGCCGCACTTACCCGGCCAGCCGCCAGTGCTGGCAGCACGGGCCCTCGCACGCATATCAGCGCACGCACGCGCAAGGGCATTGAGCTGATTCCCATGGATCAGGTCATCTACTTTATTGCCGATCATAAGTACGTCACGCTTCGCCACGAGAGTGGCGAGGTGTTATTGGATGAACCCCTCAAGGCCCTCGAAGATGAGTTTGGCGACCGTTTTGTGCGTATCCACCGTAACGCACTAGTGGCCCGGGAGCGCATAGAAAAACTTCAGCGTACGCCTGTGGGTCACTTCCAGCTGTATCTCAAGGGGCTCAATGGTGACGCCTTGGTTGTCAGCCGCCGCCATGTGGCAGGTGTACGCAAGATAATGCAGCAACTTTGAGTCATCTGCCGTTGCCCCTGACGAACAGGCCTCTATCGGGCCGATAGGGGCGCGGGGCGGTCCTGGCCGTGGGGAAATGTTATTATTGGCCGTATTTTGGCTTTGGTGTCTCCCCATGCACGCTCGAACGGTTCGCATCGCCACGCGCAAAAGCGCACTTGCCTTGTGGCAGGCCAACTATGTAAAGGCCAGCCTTGAGCGCGCCCACCCAGGGTTGCAAGTCACTCTGGTACCTATGGTCAGCCGAGGCGACAAGCTACTGGACTCGCCGTTGGCCAAGATCGGCGGCAAGGGCCTGTTCGTAAAGGAACTGGAAACAGCGTTGCTCGAAGACCGTGCAGACATCGCTGTGCATTCGATGAAAGACGTACCTATGGATTTTCCCGAAGGGCTTGGCCTTTACTGCATCTGTGAACGTGAAGACCCCCGAGACGCCTTCGTATCCACTACCTACGCCAGCCTTGAAAACCTTCCGGCAGGCAGCATTGTCGGCACGTCCAGCCTCAGGCGCCAGGCTCAGTTGCTTGCATACCGGCCAGACCTGCAAATCCGCTTTTTGCGAGGTAACGTCAATACGCGCCTGGCCAAACTCGACGCCGGTGAATACGACGCCATTATTCTCGCGGCGGCCGGGCTCATTCGCTTGGGCTTTGAAGACCGGATCCGGGACACGCTCTCTGTTGAAAGCAGCCTGCCGTCAGGTGGGCAAGGTGCTGTAGGCATCGAGTGCCGCACTGCAGACGCCGTGCTGCATACCTTGCTTGCGCCTTTGCATCATGGCCCTACCGCCGTGCGTGTAGACGCTGAACGCGCCATGAACAAACAGCTCAACGGCGGCTGTCAGGTGCCCATTGCGGCTTATGCAGTGTTGGAAGGTGAGCAGGTATGGCTACGGGGGATGGTAGGGCGGCCAGATGGCACTCACTTGCTGCACGCCGAGGGCCGGGCGCCCATGGCTAGCGCCGAAGCGCTGGGTTGCAGTATTGCGGATGAACTACTGGCCAAAGGTGCCAAAGTTATTCTGGACGAGGTTTATGCAGGCAGCGAACCTCATTGAGCATGTGGCGGCTGCTGCTAACGCGCCCACAGGCCGAGTGTGAGGCGCTGGCAGCTGAATTGGCAGATCAGGGCCACTACGGCAGTGCCATGCCCATGCTGCTGATAGAGCCGCGCCCAGTAGCGTCCTTGGCCCCGCCTCCCAACTTGAAGCGCTTCACCGCTGTGGTGGTTGTGAGCAAACCGGCGGCCCAGCTAGGCGTGCGTTTTTTAAGCCCTGCCCCAACCCTTACCAGCCCAGCCTGGTTTGCCGTGGGCGCCGCTACTGCAGCGGTGCTCGAGCAGGCTGGCCTGAAGCCGCAGTTCCCTCCGCGGGGGGATGACAGCGAAGCCTTGTGGCGATTACCTGCGTTTGAGGCCGCGATAGGCGGGCCTGACGCCCGCGTATTGATATTGCGCGGAGAAGGGGGGCGAGAGTGGTTAGCCGAGCGCCTGGGCGACCGAGGTATTGCTGTGGAATACCTCGAACTGTACCGGCGTAGCGCGCCTGACTATCCTGCTGATGCAGTTGCCCAACGGCTGCAAGCGGAACGCCTGAATGGCGCGGTGGTCAGCAGTGGTCAGGGGCTGGAACATTTGTACCGTGTTGCCGGTACTGCCTGGCCTGAACTTGCAGCGCGGCCCTTGTTCGTGCCTAGCGAACGCGTGGCTGGCCTTGCACGATCGCTAGGCTGCCGTAATCCTATCAACTGCCGCGGCGCAGGTAGCGTTGCCCTGATGGCTGCCCTGTCCACCTTAAGCCCGTGAACCGCGCCCCTCGACAAAGGAAGGATACGTGAGCGAAACAGTCCCACCTAACGACTCTAAAGGCCCTCTCCCTAAGCCGACACCGGTAGGGGAGCCGGTATCAAGTACGGCAAAAGCTTCGGCCTCAGGGCCAGAGCCTGTACGCGAGCCTCTCAAGCCTGCACAGGGTTCAGCAACACCGCCGCCTGCTGCCCGTAACGCTGCTACGCGCCCACGCGCTGGTCGAGGTATCGCCGTGCTCGCCTTGCTGGTAGCTGCAGCAGGCCTCGGTGTAGGCGGGTGGGCCGCTTGGCAACTGCGCCAGCTTAGTGCCGGCCAGCAGCAGCAAGGCAGCCAGGTAGAAAGCCTGGCGTCCAACGGTCGTGAACTTGCCAGCCAGGCACGCAGCCTTGACGAGCGACTGGCTCAGCTGCCAACAGCCAGCGAACTTGAAGAACGGCGCCGGCTGATTACGCAGCTCCAAGGCGATCAACAGCGCCTCGGGCAGCGTATGGAAACTGTACTGGGCGCAAGCCGGCAGGATTGGAGGCTGGCTGAGGCCGAACACTTAGTCCGCCTGGCAAGCCTGAGGTTATCGGCGCTTCAGGATGTGAACAGCGCTCGTGCACTGGTTCAAGGCGCCGATGATATTCTGCGTGAGCAGGATGATCCCAATGCCTTCGCTGCCCGCGAGCAACTTGCCCGTAGCTTGGCTGCACTGCAGGCTACGGAGCAGCCTGACCGTACCGGGCTGTTCCTGCAGCTTGCGGCCCTGCGTGAGCAGGCAGCCCAGCTCTCTGTGCTTGCACCACAATTCGAAGCCGATCGTGATGCAGTCAATGCCGTCGAAGACGACAGCACACTGCATTGGCGGCAATGGTGGGCACGTATTTCCAGCTTCTTCCGTATTGATTTCAACCCGGATGCCAACGTGCGGCCATTGCTAGCTGGGCAAAGCCTTACGCAGGTACGGTTAGCACTAAGCCTTGCCCTTGAGCAGGCCCAATGGGCCGCTTTGAACGGTGAGCAACCTGTGTTCAAGCAGGCGGTAGCACAGGCCCGTGAGGTGCTTACAGCAAACTTCAACCAGGACAACACCCAAAGCGCCAGTGTGCTATTGAAACTGGAGCAATTGGCTTCCAGTCGTGTGACCGTGGATACCCCGGACCTGTCAGGTAGCCTGGCGGCGCTGCAAGCCTACATGGCACGTCGTCATCAGCCGGCTGAAACACAGGAGCGTCAGCCATGAAGCGCCTGTACGTGGTGCTGTTTGTCACGATCGCGCTCGCGTTAGTGATCGGCCTGAGCATTTCCCTCCATCCCGGCTACGTACTAATCGACTACCCACACGTATTCCGTTATGAGTCAGGCCTCTGGACCACCTTGGCAGCCCTGCTGGCCTTGGTACTGATAGGCTTTGTGCTCGTCAGCGTGTTCCGCATGCTGGCCACTTCGGGAGGGATGGTAAATCCCTGGTCGCGTCGCAACCGTAAGCGCCGGCTGCATTCGGCGATCGCGCGTGGCCAGGTAGACCTGGCCGAGGGCCGCTGGGCCAGTGCGCAAAAGCACCTTACGCTTGCTGCTGAAAATGAGCAGTACCCGCTGTTCTATTACTTGGGCGCCGCGCGCGCGGCTAACGAGCAAGGCTTTTACGATCAAAGTGATGCGTTGTTGGAGAAGGCTTTGGCGCGTCAACCCAAGGCTGAGCTGGCGGTGGCGCTGAACCACGCCCAGTTGCAGGTCGATCGCGCAGACAGCGAAGGGGCCTTTTCAACGCTCGAGGTGATGCACCAACGCTATCCAGGGAATACCCAGGTGCTGCGGCAATTGGCGAGTGTCTGTGTGCAACGCCAAGAGTGGCCTACCCTGGTTCGCCTGCTGCCGGAACTGCGCAAGCACAAAGTAATGCGTCCCGAAGATATCGCGGCGCTTGAGCAACAGGCAGTGGGTTCACGGTTGCTGTCAGGTGGGCTCGAAGGCGAGGCTGCTAATGAAGTGGAACTGGATAGCGCCTGGCAGCAACTGAGTGCCAACCAACGCCACGAACCTGCCTTGGTGCTCAGCTACGCTGAGCGATTGCGCCGTCTGGGTGCTTCAGCGAAAGCTGAAGAAGTGGTACGCAATGCGCTGAAACGCAGCTATGACAGCCACTTGGTGCGCCAGTATGGCTTGGTGGCAGGGGACACACCTGCGAAGTCGGTGGCCTTTGCCGAAAGCCTGCTCAAAGCGCACCCACAGGACCCCAGCCTTCTACTGACTTTGGGGCGCCTATGCCTACAGGACAGGCTATGGGGAAAGGCACGCGATTACCTGGAAGCCAGCCTGCGTTGTCAGCGTAACCCCGAGACCTGTGCCGAGCTGGCGAGGCTGTTGGCGCAACTGGGCGATACACAGCGCAGTAATGCGTTGTTTCAGGAGGGCCTGGGCCTATTGGACGAGCGCCTTTTAGCATTGCCGCTGCCGAGCCCTGTAAGGGCGTAACCTGATTGCGGCCATAAACTGCTGGCGGGCTGAGGTCGGTAGTTTGAACGCCTTGGTTTTTCAGATTGGTTCTGGTGTTGCCACGCTTGAAAGGCTTGGAGGCTTTCAACTAACGTGGCTGCCCGTTAACCGCGTAGCTGGATTGCACATGCCATTGGCCCGTTCGCGTCATCTGTTTGTGTTGGTCTTCGCAGTGGCCATGCTAATGTTGAGCGCGGCAGTTTATGTAGAGAGCACAGCCTTTCTGCGACCATGCCCTACGTGTGTGATTCAGCGAGGTTGCCTACTGCTAGTGGCAATCACAAGTATGTTTGGCTGGTTCAAGGCACGTACCCTCTCAGGGGCCCGCCTGTGTGCAGCCGGCGCTTTGCTGGCCATAGGTGCCGGCGCCGCGTCGGCCATGCGGCAATTGTGGCTTCAAGCTCACGCCCCCCTGCAGGAACGGGTTTGCATGCCGAACCTTTTGCACCTTGATAAGTCTGAGGCTCTGCTCCAGACATTGAAGGTGCTTGTATTGGGTTCCCCCGACTGCGCCATCGTCACCTGGACGCTACTGGACATGAGCTTGCCTGAGTGGAGCCTTCTGACCTTCACTGGCCTTGGGGTGATTTCATTCATGCAAGTGCTCCAACGCTGACCAGCCGATCGCTGGAATCAAACGCTTGTATGAAGATTGCGGCGCTGCGTCTTGCCGCTGCAAGCACTGGGGCATACTCTCCTTTAACGCACCAGAGCATGGCCCTTTGCTACGCTCGATGAGTCGTACAGTGCTGGTTCGCTGGCCATTGGCTGGTTTGCGTTCCGTCTTCAGCGTAAACCTCAAGGGAAGAACAGACCATGCTGGAAAGTTGTCAGAATGCGCAGGAACGTTGGGGTGGGGTCCATTTGATCATCGACCGGTGGTTGCAGGATCGCCAACACCTGATTCAGGCGTTTGGTGCCATCGAAGAGGCTTCAGAGGAAGGCCGCCTTCGTCGCTCTGCACTTCAGGACTTCTGCGGAACATTGGTGGATTACGTATCTGCTGGTCACTTCGGGGTGTATGAGCAGCTAACCCAAGAAGCCAAAGCGTTTGGTGACGAGCGCGGCCTTGAGCTGGCTGAACAGATCTATCCACGCCTCGATGTGCTTACCGAGCGCTGCTTGCAATTCAACGACCATTGCGACAAGGGCGACTGCACGGATTTTGCAGACCTCTGTGCGCGGTTGCGTGAGTTAGGTGGCATTCTGCATGAGCGTTTCGAACTGGAAGATTGCCTGATCGAGGTCCTGCATACCGCTCACCGCGAGCACGTTGCCGTTCAGGCCTGAACCGCTTCAACCCGCCAGGTTACGCAGTTCGATCTCAAATACCAGGGGGGTGTAGGGTGGAATAAGCTCCCCTGCGCCTTCTGCGCCATACGCTAGGCTCGAAGGCACTACCACGCGCCATCGAGCCCCGGCAGGCATCTGCTCAAGCGCGATTTTCCAGCCCTCTATCACGCTGTCCAGCCGGAACCACTGTGGCTGATCATTCCTGTCAAACACCGTGCCGTCTGGCAATTGGCCTATATACACCACCTCCACACGTGAGCTGACAGTAGGCTTCTGTCCCTGGCCAGGCGCCAACTCCGTGTATAGAACGCCACCGGGCAATTCATGAACGCCAGCGCGTGCGTGCTCAGTTGCCATGAAACGCCGCTCGGCCTGTAGCGCTGCTTCCACTGTTGACCCTTGCGCAGGCGGGTTCAATGCGGCCTCATGGTCCGCCAGAATCTGGCGGATTCTTGCTTTGTCCAACGCCAGCGGTTGATCACGGTAGGACTGCTGCAAACCCTCCACCAGTGCTTCTATGTCCAGGCCAGGCTGGTCGTCGCGCAACCGCTCGCCGATGCTGGCACCCAGGCTATAGCCTAGGTCGTGAGCGGTCGCAGGTGCGTCTTCGGCCAAGCTCAAAGGCGCGGCCAGGCATAGCGTGAACAACAGGAAACGCGACATTGAAAACTCCCGAGGTGAAGCTCGATTATCGTCGCCCTTGGCCAGGGTTGCCACCTTTGGGATGCGTTGCCTGAAGCCGGCGGGCTGTCACGTAAAATTATCCGTTGCTTGCTGGCGAGCTAGGACCGGTAGGCATACCATGCAAGGCCACCCAGTCAGGAGGAACATCATGTCGGCTAAGAAGAAGCCCGTAAGCACACCGTTGCACCTGCTTCAGCAACTGACTGCCAGTTTGTTGGACCATTTTGAAGACGCCTGTACACAGGCCCTGACTGATGCCGAAAAGGTCCTTGCCAAGCTGGAAAAGCAGCGGACCAAGGTGCAAGAAAAACTTCACAAGCACCGCACGCGTGTCGAAGAGGCTGCCGCTGCGGGCAAGGCCAAGGCGCAGGCAAAAGCGCGCGCCAATGTAGACATGCTTGAAGGTGCCCTAGATGACCTGCAGCATCGTCAGCGTGAAACTCGCCAGTACATTGGCGAGCTTAAGAATGACGTGCAGGCCGGCCTGGCGCTTGCCCAAGGTGTAGGCAAAGTGCGTGAAGCCGTAGCGCAAGCTCTTGATAAACGCAGTGCCAAAGGCGCCACAGTTCCACCTTCCGTAGCGCCAGCCCGCAAGGCAGCGCCCCAGGCTGCTGCAGCAACACCTGCCACCCCCGCCACTGATTCGGTGCCTGCGCCAGCTATCAAGCCCGTAGGGCGCAGGCCTGCTGCACGCAAGGCGGCCTTGGCAACAGCTGTTCATTCAGGTGAGGACGTTGCGACTACGCCGGCTGCTGCGGCACTCACCAAGCGCGCTCCGCGCAAGCCTCGTACGGTCGCTGGCAAGGTCACAGCCTCTGAGGCGCCGACCGGCGGCAACGGCGGGCCAGCGAACGGCTAACGCTGTGCCATAGCTTCACGTAGTGCAAGGCGGGCGCCCACGTCCGCCACGGCCCAGGTCAACCAGGCCGGGTCTGCAGAGGGGCCGGTGGGCCAACCTGCGGTAGCCTGCTCCAGGCGCTGCAGCAGCACGTGCTCAGCTTCAAGCTCCAGACGTTTCACTTCGTTTCTGATCGAGCCCAGTGCGGCATCGTGCTGGGCCTCGGCACGCCAGCCCTGGCGTAGCGCCCTGAGCGGGTTTACCACAGCCTCGGCCCAGACACGCGCGCGAGTCTCCAGCGTCTCAGCCCCGGCGCTTGACCACCGGACCTGCCGGTGCTCCAGCCAAAGTGCACATAAGGCCAGGCATACGTTAGCGCCAGTGGCCTGAAGTTCGAGGCAGGCCGTTTCCACCCCAGGCAGTGCATATACCCTGCCTGCATACTGCCAAAGCTCATTGTGCATCGTCAGCCCACGCCAGTTTGCAGGGAAGCTGGTAAACTCCGCCGCCATTATGATCCGAATTCAGAACCTTACTTTACAACGTGGCCCGCAGCGCTTGCTAGAAGGCGCCGAGCTGACCCTGCACGCCGGTCAAAAAGCCGGACTGATCGGTGCCAATGGCGCCGGCAAGTCCAGCCTTTTTGCCCTGTTGCGCGGCCAGCTTGCACCTGACGCCGGCAGTTGCAACCTGCCGCCAGACTGGCGCATCGCTCACATGCGCCAGGAAATCGATACGCTGGACCGTATCGCCGTGGACTACGTGCTCGATGGAGATCAGCGCCTGCGCGCTATCCAGGCCGAGCTAGCGGCTGCCGAAGCCTCTCAGGAGGGGACGGCTCTGGCCCGAGCTCACGCCGAGCTGGACGCTGCCGACGGCTATACCGCCGATGCAAGGGCGCGCAAGCTACTGGCCGGGCTTGGGTTCAGCAATACACAGATGGACCAGCCCGTAGGCGACTTCTCCGGTGGCTGGCGGATGCGTCTGAACCTGGCCCAGGCCCTGATGTGCCCCTCGGACCTATTGCTGCTCGACGAACCTACCAACCACCTGGACCTGGATGCGATCCTGTGGCTTGAGGAGTGGCTCAAGGGCTATCCTGGCACCTTGCTGCTGATTTCTCACGACCGCGATTTCCTGGACGCCGTGGTTGACCATATTGCCCACGTGGACCAGCGCAAGCTCACGCTTTACAGGGGTGGGTACACCGCCTTCGAGCGTGCCCGGGCCGAGCGCCTGGCGCAGCAACAGGTGGTGTACGAGAAGCAGCAAGCCCGCCGTGCGCATATGGAAAAGTACATTGCGCGGTTCAAGGCGCAGGCGACCAAGGCACGGCAAGCCCAAAGCCGGATCAAGGCCTTGGAACGCATGGAAGAGATTTCTGCAGCCCATGTGGACTCTCCCTTCGAGTTTATCTTCCGCGAAGCCCACAAGCTGTCCAGCCCCTTGCTGGACCTGTCCGACGCGCGCTTGGGTTATGACACCAAGGTGGTGCTGGAAAAGGTGAAGCTGCAGCTCGTACCGGGTGCGCGCATTGGCCTCCTGGGGCCAAACGGCGCGGGTAAATCCACCCTGATCAAGAACCTGGCAGGCGAGCTGTCGCCGTTGGGCGGAGAGCTGCGGCGTGGTGAGAACCTTGAGGTCGGCTATTTCGCTCAGCACCAGCTGGACTCGCTGGACGGCAAGGCCAGCCCCCTGCTGCATATGCAGCGCCTGGCCCCGGCCGAGCGCGAGCAAACGCTGAAAGACTTCCTGGGCGGCTTCGATTTCCGTGGCGCGCGCATCGACGAGCCGGTGCTCAATTTCTCAGGAGGCGAGAAAGCTCGCCTGGCGTTGGCGCTCATTGCCTGGGGCCGGCCTAACCTGCTGCTGCTCGACGAACCCACCAACCACCTGGACCTGGAAATGCGTCTGGCGCTGACCATGGCCTTGCAGGAGTTCGGTGGTGCGGTTTTGGTGGTGTCTCATGACCGACACCTGCTCAAAAGCACCACAGACGACTTCATGCTGGTTGCAGAAGGCCGTGTGGAACCCTTCGATGGCGATCTGGACGATTACGCGCGGTGGCTGGTGGATTACCGCCAACGCCATGCGCCCACCTCCGCGCCTTCAAGCAACAGTAACGGCCTGGATAAAAAGGCCCAGCGCCAGGCGGCGGCTGCCCTGCGCCAACAATTGGCGCCACACAAGCGTGAAGCGGATCGGTTGGAAGCCCGTTTGGGTACCGTACACGAGGAGCTGGCCCGCATAGAGGCCAGGCTGGGTGACAGCGCCGTGTATGAAGCGGCGCAGAAGGATGAACTCAAGACGCTGCTTGCTCGCCAGGCCTCCCTAAAGGTAGAGGAGGGCCGCCTTGAAGAAGACTGGATGGCGGCGCTAGAGTTGCTGGAAACCTTGCAAGGTGAGCTGGAACAACTGGGCTGACGTTCAGGCCCCCTGCTTCAACAAGCAGGCTTACCCGCGGTACAGGAGGTATTGCATGGCATGGCACACATGGTTGGCGTTTCTGGCAGCCAGTTGGGTAATTAGTCTATCCCCTGGCGCGGGCGCTATTGCTTCAATGAGTTCTGGCCTGCGATATGGCTTTGGCAGGGGATACTGGAACGCATTGGGCCTTCAGTTAGGGTTAGCTTTGCAGATCGCCGTAGTCGCGGCAGGCGTCGGTGCCATTCTGGCAGCCTCCGCTACAGCCTTTACGGTGATCAAATGGTTCGGGGTGTTCTACCTACTGTACCTTGCCATCCGCCAGTGGCGGGCCGCACCCATGGACATGCAAGGCGACTCAACCCCAGCAGTGGGCGGCAGCCGCACCAGCCTGGTGCTTCGCGGGTTTCTGGTAAACGTAAGCAATCCCAAAGCCTTGGTGTTCATGCTGGCCGTGTTGCCTCAGTTCATTGACCCGCAGGCCCCACTCCTTGCCCAATATCTGATCATAGGGGCCACCATGGTGACCGTTGATTTGATTGTGATGGCGGGTTATACAGGCCTGGCCTCGAAGGTACTGCGCCTGATGCGTACCCCGCGGCAGCAGCAGCGCCTTAACCGCACGTTCGCGGGCCTTTTCATAGGTGCTGCCACCTTCCTGGCAACGCTGCGTCGCGCGCCACTATAGGGTTATTGAGCTGGTGGCTCGGGTAGCTTGCCGGCCTGTTCGGCCTTGCGTGCAATGCGTGCGGCCTTGATACGGCGGGCAATCCACAGGGCCACACCCAGCAATAGCAGGATGCCGAGTACCCAAAGCTCGTACTTTTTTACACTGCCCAGTAAACGCTCTAGCACCGAGCCGAAGTGATACGCCGCCTGGCCCAAGGCGATGGACCAAACAGCGGCACCGATGCCGTTGAGCAGCAGGTAACGGCGTGGTGGATAGCCGGACAGCCCGATGGCGACAGGCATCACAGTGCGCAGCCCATAAACGAACCGGAAGGAAAGCACCCACAGGTCTGGGTGCTTGCGGATATGCTCCAGCGCACGATCTCCCAGGGTTTGCCAACGCGGCTTGCGGGCCAGCAGCCGCCGGCCATGGCGCCTGCCCAGGAAATACCACAGCTGATCGCCGGCATAGCTGCCGAAGAAGGCCACCAGCATCACCAGGTTGATGTCCATGTATCCGCGAAACGCGAGAAACCCGGCAAGCACCAGGATGGTTTCGCCTTCGAAGAAGGTCCCCAGGAACAGGGCCAGGTAGCCGAAATCGTTGAGAAATTGATGGAGCATTTTCAAGATGCTGGCGAAATGAACGCGCAGCCTAACCCTTAAGAGAACTTCATGAAAGTGTCGATATGTGTCTCGACGTGAACATTGAGGCCTGCAGACGCTCTACGTCTATCAATACGTGGCTGTCATGCGGTTGTCACAGGCTGGCCTTATAACAGCCCGGTTCGTCTCCGACGGCAATTGCACGCTTGCTTGGCGCCCGCTCGCTGGCGGCCGTGACCTTGGCCTGCAAGCCATCGTCACTGTGGCTAACGACATCGCAGTGTGTGCCGCCCATTGCCCCCGGGCCTCTGGCCCTTCAGGATATTCACATGAATAATGAAGCGCTCCCCGATCTGGTCGTAGAAGAGGCTCAACCTGTGACCGAACCCCTGCAGGACATCGTGGCCGAGATGCCGCTCGAAGCACCCCTGGAGGCAGCGCCAGCCGTGCCCGTCATGGCCATTCCGGGCCTGGACGACCCTGTGTTGTATAGCCATCGGGAACTGTCCCAGCTGCAGTTCAACATTCGCGTCCTTGAGCAGGCACTGGACGAAAGCTACCCCTTGCTTGAGCGCCTCAAGTTTCTGTTGATCTTTTCCAGCAACTTGGATGAGTTCTTCGAAATCCGCGTAGCCGGGCTCAAGAAGCAGATCACCTTTGCCCGTGAGCAGGCGGGTGCCGATGGCCTGCAGCCTCACCAGGCCCTTGCCCGCATCAGCGAGCTGGTGCATGTTCAGGTGGACCGGCAATACGCGATTCTCAACGACATCCTGCTACCTGAACTCGAAAAGCATCAGGTACGTTTTATCCGCCGCCGCCATTGGACGCCCAAGCTCAAGGCGTGGGTGAGGCGCTATTTCCGTGATGAAATCGCTCCCATCATCACGCCGATCGGGTTGGACCCGACTCACCCGTTCCCGCTGCTGGTGAACAAGAGCCTGAACTTCATTGTAGAGCTGGAGGGTGTTGACGCCTTCGGGCGAGACTCAGGCCTGGCCATTATTCCAGCGCCACGCCTGCTGCCGCGCGTGATCAAGGTGCCAGAGGACGTGGGCGGTGTGGGCGACAACTTTGTGTTCCTGTCCTCTATGATTCATGCCCACGCTGACGACCTGTTCCAAGGCATGAAGGTAAAAGGGTGCTACCAGTTCCGCCTGACCCGAAACGCCGACCTGTCGCTGGATTCCGAGGACGTGGAAGACCTTGCGCGTGCCCTACGTGGCGAGTTGTTCTCGCGCCGTTACGGCGATGCAGTACGCCTGGAGGTCGCCGATACCTGTCCCAAGCACTTGTCGGACTACCTGCTCAAACAGTTCAACCTGGCTGAGTCGGAGCTGTACCAGGTCAACGGGCCGGTCAATCTTACGCGTCTGTTCAGCATCACGGGCCTGGATAGCCACCCAGAGTTGCAGCACGTGCCGTTCACACCAGCCATTCCCAAGCTGCTGCAGAACGCTGAAAACATTTTTAGCGTAATCAGCAAGCAGGACATTCTGCTGTTGCACCCTTTCGAGTCCTTCACGCCAGTCGTGGACCTGCTGCGTCAGGCCGCGAAAGACCCCCATGTTCTGGCTATCCGGCAAACCCTGTACCGCAGCGGGGCCAACTCGGAAATCGTAGATGCCCTGGTAGACGCGGCACGCAGCGGCAAGGAAGTCACGGCGGTGATCGAACTGCGCGCGCGCTTTGACGAAGAGTCCAACCTGCAAATGGCCAGCCGGCTGCAGGCAGCGGGTGCGGTGGTGATCTACGGCGTGGTCGGTTTCAAGACGCACGCCAAGATGATTCTGATCCTACGGCGCGAGGCTGGCGAAATTGTTCGCTATGCGCACCTGGGGACGGGTAACTACCACGCCAACAACGCACGGCTGTACACCGACTACAGCTTGCTAACGTCCGATGACGCCCTGTGCGAAGACGTAGGCAAACTGTTCACGCAATTGATCGGCATGGGTAAAACCTTGCGCATGAAAAAGCTCCTGCATGCGCCTTTCACCCTCAAGAAGGGCATGCTGGACATGATCGCGAGGGAAACCCAGTTTGCTGTAGACGGCAAGCCCGCGCACATCGTGGCCAAGTTCAACGGGCTTACCGATGCCAAGATCATCCGCGCGCTGTACAAGGCCAGCCAGGCTGGCGTGCGGATCGACCTGATCGTGCGCGGCATGTGCTGCCTGCGGCCTGGCGTGCCAGGGGTTTCCCATAACATTCATGTGCGCTCGATCATTGGCCGGTTCCTGGAGCACACCCGCATGTTCTATTTCCTCAACGGAGGGGAAGAGCAGCTGTACTTGTCCAGTGCCGACTGGATGGAGCGCAACCTGGACCGCCGAGTGGAAACCTGCTTCCCGGTAGAAGGCAAAAAGCTGATCACGCGGGTGAAGAAGGAGGTAGAGGCCTACCTGACGGACAATACCCACGCCTGGATTCTACAGCCGGACGGTACCTACGTGCGTCAAACGCCGACCGGCAACCAGAACCCGCGCAATGCGCAGGTCACGTTGCTCGACCGGCTCAGTAACCAGCCCCTTACCGTACGGTAAGGGTGAACCCAACCCGGGTCAGCCACTCGGCTTCAAGGGCGAAGTCGGCCTGGGTTAAAGGGTTGTTTTCCAGCCACCCGGCAGGGAATGCCACGTCTAGGGTATCCTTGCCCGCCTGCAGCTGCACCTGAGGCATTTCCTGGGTGCCGCGTATGTGGTGGAACAGGATGGCAAAGCGCAGCAGCACGCATAGACGGATCAGCGTTTTGCCATTTTCACCAAACTCTGCAAAACGCTCGCGTGGAATGTTGCGACGGTGGCCACGCACCAACAGTGCCAGCATGTGCTGATCTTCCCGGGAAAAACCGGCCAGGTCGGAATGTTCGATCAGGTAGGCACCATGCTTGTGGTAGTGGTAATGGGCGATGTCCAGGCCCACCTCGTGTACCTTCGCAGCCCAGCCCAGCAGGTCTCGCCATACGCCGTCTTCCAGCCCCCAGGCATCGGCGACCTGGTCGAACGCGCTCAGTGCTTTCTGCTCCACGCGTGCAGCCTGGCCCAGGTCCACATGGTAGCGGTCCATGAGCGAGCTCAAGGTGCGCTCACGCACATCCTCATGGCCATGGCGGCCCATCAGGTCATACAGCACGCCTTCGCGTAAGGCGCCTTCGCAGTGATCCATGCGCTGCAGCTCAAGGCTGTCGAAGATGGCTTCCAAAATGGCCAGCCCTGCGGGGAAGATGGCGCGGCGATCAGGCTTGAGCCCATCGAAGTCGAGTTTTTCAATATCGCCCAGCTTGAAGACCTTGCGCTTGAGCCAGGCCAGCCCTTCAGCGTTCACTTCACCCGAGCCGAGCCCTGCGGCTTTGATGGCAGCGCCAATGGCCCGAATGGTGCCTGATGAGCCGATGGCTTCATCCCAGCCCAGCCGATGCAGGGCATTTTCGATACCCATGATTTCCAGCCGGGCTGCTGTGTAGGCCTGGGCATAACGGGCCGGGGTAACCTTGCCGTCGCGGAAGTAGCGCTGGGTAAAGCTCACGCAGCCCATTTGCAGGCTTTCGCGAATCAATGGCTCGAAGCGCTGGCCAATGATGAATTCGGTGCTGCCACCGCCAATGTCGGTTACCAAGCGTTTGCCGGGGGTGTCGGCCAGGGTATGGGACACACCAAGGTAGATCAGGCGGGCTTCTTCACGGCCTGAGATCACCTCCACGGGGTGGCCTAGCAGCGCCTCGGCACGGCGGATGAATTCGCCCCGGTTACGCGCTTCACGCAAGGCGTTGGTGCCTACGATACGCACAGCGCCTAAAGGCAGGCCATTGATCAACTGCGCAAAGCGTTTGAGGCAGTCCAGCCCGCGTTGCATGGACTCTTCGCTCAACTGGCGTTGGTCGTCTATGCCAGCAGCCAATTGGACCTTTTCGCCGAGCCGTTCAAGGATACGAATCTCGCCCTGGACCGGTTTGGCCACAACCATGTGAAAGCTGTTGGACCCCAGGTCAATCGCAGCAATGAGTGACAGGTTCGTCGGCTTGAGTGGCGGCATGTTCGAGGTTCTCGGTCGATAACCTGTGCATCCTGCCACGATCCGCGTGCTTCGCCAACGGCACCCGGTTTTAGGCGGCCACCCTCATTGCGCCCCTTGCCCAAGGAAATGGGCCAGCTCAGGCGTGCCTGGTGCGGCGAATAGCTGCCGGGGATCACCGCTTTCGTGAACCCGGCCCTGGTGCATGAAGACCAGTTTGTCCCCTACCTCTCGGGCAAAGCGCATTTCATGGGTCACCATGATCAGCGTCATGCCGTCCTTGGCCAACTGCCGGACCACGCTTAACACCTCGTTCACCAGTTCTGGGTCCAGCGCCGACGTGATTTCGTCGCACAACAGTACCTTCGGCGACATGGCTAATGCCCGCGCAATAGCTACGCGCTGTTGCTGGCCCCCTGACAGGCGATCCGGGAAGGCATCGAACTTGTCTGCAAGGCCTACGCGTTCCAGCATGTCACGGGCCAGGGTACGTGCCGCTGCCTTGGTGACCTTGCGCACCACCTGAGGTGCAAGCATCACGTTTTCCCCCACGCTCAGGTGCGGGAACAGGTTGAACTGCTGGAACACCATGCCAACCGTCTGGCGAAGCGCACGCAAATCGGCACGGGCGGCATCCAGGTATTGGCCATCCACTTCGATAACGCCGTCATTGATAGTTTCCAGCCCATTGAGAGTACGCAACAGCGTGCTTTTGCCCGAGCCGCTGCGCCCAATGATCGCCACCACCTGGCCTTCCTCCACGCTAAGGTCGATCCCTTTGAGTACATGGTGGTCGCCGTAGTATTTATGCAGGGCAGTCACTCTAAGCAGCGGCATGCAGCCTCCTTTCCAGATAGCGAGCGAACAACGACAGCGGGAAGCACAGGCAGAAATAACCTAAGGCAACCAAGCCATACACCATGAACGGTTCGAAGGTGGCATTGGCCAGCATGCTGCCGGTTTTGGTGAGCTCGGTGAAACCGATAATGGAGGTCACGGCCGTGCCTTTGACCACCTGAACGGAAAAGCCAACCGTTGGTGCAACGGCAATGCGCAAGGCCTGGGGAAGCACCACGTGGCGCAATTGCTCATAGCGAGTAAGCGCCAAGCTGGCAGACGCTTCCCACTGGCCACCGGGAATGGCCTCCACACAGCCGCGCCAGATTTCGGCCAGGTAGGCGGCGGTAAACAGCGTGAGTGCAATGGCAGCGGACATCCAGGGCGAAATGTCGCCGCCCAGCAGGGCGACCCCGAAAAACACTAGAAACAACTGCATCAGTAAAGGTGTGCCCTGGAACACTTCGATGAATACCGTGGCCAGTGCCTGAGGAAGAGTATGAGTAGACACGCGTGCCAGCAGCACCAGCCAGCCCAGTACGCCACCACCGATGAAGGCCAGCAGTGACAGCAGCAGGCTCCATTGCAGGCCCGTGAGCAGGTTGCGAGCGATGTCCCAGAACGTGAAGTCCATCAGCGGGCCCCTTTGAACAGGTACCGCCCCAGCCATGCCAGTGCCCAGCGCACACCAATGGCCAGCAACAAGTACAGCAGGGTGGTCAGGAGGTAGGTTTCGAATGCTCGGAAATTGCGCGATTGGATAAAGTTGGCTGCAAAGCTGAGCTCCTGGGCCGCGATCTGCGAGCAGACGGCCGAGCCAAGCATCACGATAATGATTTGGCTGCTCAACGCTGGCCAAACCTTGGCAAGAGCGGGCCGCAGTATCACGTGCCGGAAGGCCTCGGCCCGGGTCAGCGCCAGCGCTGCTGCCGCTTCCAGTTGCCCGTGGGGCACGGCCTGGATACCTGCACGGATGATCTCGGTACTGTAAGCGCCCAGGTTGATGACCATCGCCAGAATTGCAGCCTGCCATTCGCTGATCTGAACGCCCAACGAGGGCAGGCCGAAGAAGATGAAAAACAGCTGCACCAGAAAGGGCGTATTGCGAATAGCCTCTACATAGACCGCGAAAATGCCCGCTAACGGCCTTACCTTCCAGGCCCGAGCCACGCCACCCAAAATGCCCAAGGCCAGGCCGAATACCGCACCGGTTGCCGTGAGTGCCAGGGTGACCCCCGCGCCCTTGAACAACAGGGGCGCGGCTTGCAGCACGGGCGTAAAGTCAAAGTGGTAAGCCATGGGGCGTCCTTGGGTCAGCCGGCGCAGTGCGCCGTCAGAGGTCGGCAGGCAACGGCTGCTTGAGCCAGGTCATGGCATTCTTGTTGAGGCTACCGTCAGCTTTTGCGGCTGCGATGATGTCATTGACTTTGGTCAGCAACGCCGGCTCGTTCTTGTTCACGCCCACATACACCGGCGAATCCTTGAGCTTGAACTTGAGGGCAGGAACCCGCTTGGGGTTGCGTTCGGTAATGGCGGTCATCACCACGTTGCCGCTGGCGATCAGGTCGGTTTGCCCGGCCAGGTAGGCCGCGATGGTGGAGTTGTTGTCCTCGAAGCGTTTGATGGTAACGCCCTCAGGCGCCACCTTGCTTAGCTCAATGTCTTCAATAGCCCCACGGGTCACACTGATGGTCTTGCCCTTAAGGTCGTCAGGGTTGGCGGCAACGGTATCGGGCGGGCCGAACACGGCCAGGTAGAAGGGTGCATAAGCGTTGGAAAAATCGATCACCTGCTCACGCTCAGGGTTTTTCCCTAGGCTGGAAATCACCAGGTCAACCTTGCCGGTGGTCAGGAAGGGAATGCGGTTGGTGCTGTTCACCGGGGTCAATTCCAGCTTCACATTCAACCGTTGGGCCAGCAATTGGGCAGTATCGATGTCCAGGCCGCGGGGCTTCATGTCAGGGCCCACTGAACCAAAGGGTGGGAAATCCTGTGGTACCGCCACGCGTAACGTGCCGCGCTCGGTGATGTCGGCCAAGCCATCGGCATGAGCGATCTGGGTGAGCGAGCAAGCGAATACGGTGGCAGCGAACAGTGAAATACAACCTTTGAGCATGGGGTGCTCCAATATGGGCCAGGATGGAGCAGCTGTTGCACAGGGCATGCCAGTGCATTTAGGGCCCCTACGAAAAGGAGCCAAGCCTTGCCACAAGCCTGATGCTGCCAAGCAGGTGCTCTGCCGTGGTGCTTGCGCACCAGTGTTTTAAAGGCAGTGATCGTTCACAGTGCATTTTTTTGCAGGTGCTCGGTCATAAGTTAAATGCTTGCAGGCCATAGGTAGACTCAATAGCCCTTAGCTTCCGGTTACAACCGTAGGGGGCTATGATGTACCCAACTTTTCAAGGTCGTGACCAGGAGATTTTAATGAGCAGCGACAAGATCAAACACGTAAGCGATGCCTCGTTCGAGGCTGACGTACTCAAGGCCCAAGGCCCTGTGCTGGTCGACTACTGGGCTGAATGGTGCGGCCCGTGCAAAATGATCGCGCCTGTGCTGGACGCCGTTGCTTCGGAATACGAAGGCAAGTTGACCGTTGCCAAGCTCAACATTGACGAAAACCAGCAAACCCCAGCCAAGCATGGCGTGCGTGGCATTCCTACCCTGATGCTGTTCAAAGACGGCGAAGTAGCGGCTACCAAGGTAGGCGCCTTGTCCAAGTCCCAGCTCGCAGCCTTCATCGACGCGAACATCTAATGGTTGCATCTGCTGCACAAGGCCCCGCACTTCGCGGGGTTTTTCATTCTGCCGACTAGACGGGCCTGCGATCAGGTGTTAAATTCGGCCTCGCACTAGCCTCTCTGGTGCCCCCTGCAAGTCGTCGCCGACGCATTCCAATTCGAATTTGTGCGCGATCCTATCGCCTCTCCCCGGCGCGGCCTCTCTAAGCCCAAATGCTTATTCCCTCCATACAGAACACGTCATTCCCTCTATGAACCTGACTGAACTCAAGCAAAAGCCGATCACCGACCTGCTCGAAATGGCCGAACAGATGGGCATCGAAAACATGGCCCGCTCTCGCAAGCAGGATGTGATTTTCTCCCTGCTGAAAAAGCACGCCAAAAGTGGCGAGGAGATATCCGGTGACGGCGTGCTGGAGATCCTCCAGGACGGTTTCGGCTTCCTCCGTTCCGCCGACGCCTCTTACCTGGCTGGGCCGGATGACATCTATGTATCGCCGAGCCAGATCCGCCGGTTCAACCTGCGCACCGGTGACACCATCGTGGGCAAGATTCGCCCGCCGAAAGAAGGCGAGCGTTACTTCGCCCTGTTGAAGGTCGACACCATCAACTACGACCGTCCGGAAAACGCGAAGAACAAGATTCTCTTCGAAAACCTGACGCCGTTGTTCCCCAACAAGCGCTTGAAGATGGAAGCCGGTAATGGTTCCACCGAAGACCTCACAGGCCGTGTGATCGACCTGTGTGCGCCTATCGGTAAAGGCCAGCGCGGCTTGATCGTGGCGCCGCCCAAGGCCGGCAAAACCATCATGCTGCAGAACATTGCCGCGAACATTACCCGTAACAACCCTGAGTGCCACCTCATTGTTCTGCTGATCGACGAGCGCCCGGAAGAAGTGACCGAAATGCAGCGTACCGTGCGCGGCGAAGTGGTTGCGTCCACCTTCGACGAGCCGCCAACCCGCCACGTGCAAGTGGCCGAGATGGTGATCGAGAAGGCCAAACGCCTGGTCGAGCACAAGAAGGATGTGGTCATCCTGCTGGACTCCATCACCCGCCTGGCGCGTGCCTACAACACCGTGATTCCAAGCTCCGGCAAGGTACTGACCGGTGGTGTGGATGCCCACGCCCTTGAGAAGCCAAAGCGCTTCTTTGGCGCGGCGCGGAACATCGAGGAAGGCGGGTCGCTGACCATTATCGCCACCGCGCTGGTTGAAACCGGCTCGAAGATGGACGAAGTGATCTACGAGGAATTCAAGGGTACGGGCAACATGGAGCTGCCACTTGATCGCCGTATCGCTGAAAAGCGTGTATTCCCGGCCATCAATATCAACCGCTCCGGCACCCGCCGCGAAGAGTTGCTGACCGCCGACGACGAATTGCAGCGCATGTGGATTCTGCGCAAGCTGCTGCACCCGATGGATGAGATCGCTGCCATCGAGTTCCTCACGGACAAACTCAAGCAGACCAAAACCAACGACGAGTTCTTCTTGTCGATGAAGCGCAAGTAACAGTGCGTTTCAAGAGAACGGCGCCTTCGGGCGCCGTTTTTTGTACTTTGCGAAAATGTTTGTACCGCTAGGCTGGGTAGGCGTAATAGCGAGCGATCAAAGCAATACCGGAAACAAGTACAACGACATTGATCACTTTGAGAAACTGCTCTCGGGACATAGTAAGTGTGATGCGTCTGCCCACAGTCACGCCGATCAGCATGCCAGGCGCGAGGAAGAGCACTAGCCACAACAGGCTGGGATCGAGGTACACGCCGGCAAGTGCAAACAGCACAACACGGGTAAGGGTGCTTAGGCCGATGAGTGTTGTTTGAGTGATGCGCATGGCCTCTTTGGTGGGAAGCCGGCCGCTAAGGTAGATCGCATAGATAAACCCACCACTGCCAAACAAGGCACTGAAGATGCCGCCAATCGAACCGAAGGGGTAGGCTGCGGCGGCATTGAAGCTACGCTGAGGTTTAAACCCGCTAAGGGAGTACAGCGCATAGGCCGTGACGAAAATGCCTAGCGCCGGTAGAAGGTATTCTGGGCGGGTGGTCAGAAGAATTGCCGCACCTATCAGACTGCCCAGGATCATCATGGGCACAAGCCGCCGCAACTCACTCCAATCGGCATTGCGCCCATCACGGCTTACATTCACCAATGCCGCAAACAAGTCCATCAAGGCCAGCAAAGGGACGATCTTGGCAACAGGGATGAACAGTGCCAGTACAGGGCTTGCCACTAAAGCGGTGCCAAAACCTGCAATACCAAAAATCACGTAAGCGCCCAGCAGGGTGGCAAAAATCAAGGCATAAGGGCCCCAGCCGATGGTCAACCCATCACTCATCGCACGAATCCTTTATTGTTATAGGGTTAATTCGCTTTGGGATCCTAATAAGGCGAAACTTATTGTGCAATCTTTAAAGGATCCAAATTAAGCCTTTTTTGCGACTGTGATTCAAGGCGCTGTTTCTGGCATGGCGTGGCAGATCTCACGAAGCTGACTCACGCGGCTACGGGTCCGCGCCAGGTCTCCCGACTCACAATCGTCCATCATTTGAGAGAGGGGCACCTCGCTGATCAAAAAAAGCACGGAGCGCCTGTCGTACAGCACGTCTATGAGGTTCAAGAAACGCTGTTGCCCGGCGGCACTGGCGGTAGAAAGCCTAGGGACGGCATCGATAATCCAACGCGCGTAACGGTCAACCAGCGCTAGGTAGTCGATTGTGGCCGAGTCGGCCTCACATAGGTCTGCAAACGTGAAGTACACGGTGCTTTCGTCCAGTGCCAGGCCAGTCAGTGAGCGGCGGTTGACTGTAAGGTTTTCGGTTATCACAGGCCCGTCAGGTAGCCCAAGGCTTTGCCGCTGCCTTGCCGTGCCAGGGCAGATAAAGGCACCTTGGTTGAAAGCGTCTGCCGAGGCGTTGGTGGAGGCACGATAGTCCGTATCGCCCGCTACGGGCTGGATCTCCAGATGCTGTTCGATCAGCTGGATAGTCGGCAAAAAGCGCTCATGATAGAGCGGGTTCGGCAGCAGGCCTTGAGGTGGGTAATTGGACGTTACGACCACAACGCAGCGGCGGTTGAACAATGCTCTGAACAATTGGCTCATGAGCATGGCATCGCCAATGTCGTGTAAGTGAAATTCGTCAAAGCACAGCAATCGACAATCGCCAAGCAGGGCATCCAGTGCCATGCCTACGGCATTACGGGTGGCACCGTGATCGAACATCCGCTGGTGGAACTCTCGAAAGAATGCATGGAAATGCACTCGACGCTTTTGCTGTAGAGGAACGGCTGCAAAAAAGGCGTCCAGCATAAAGCTCTTGCCACGGCCTACCGGCCCCCAGAGGTATAGCCCCTGCGGTATCCCTTGCCCGAGCCGCATCAGCAGCGACGGCTTGAGCAGCTTCTGGGTTAGAGCGCCAAGGCGTTGAGCCACGGCAATTTGATAGGTATCGAGCGTGTACCCCTTGGCATGGGCGGCCTGCTCAATGGCGGCTATAACGTCGTTTCCAGGGCTGCCATGTTTCATAGTTGACCCTATCGAGGAGCGGTGCTGAATAGTAGGCGTAGCCGAGGCACAGGAACAGTTGTCGGAGCCTGACAAGCTACCTGTGTTCGGAATTTTCTAGGTGCGAGTATCGACGGGCGCTCTCGCTAGCTTTACGCGCGCTGCACTTGAAAGCCAAGCGCGCCTATCACACCTATGCACCAAGGGGTTGCGCACAGGCGAGGTATAGCGGGTAAGCTAGGCGCCTCTTTTGTGGTGTGATCTGGGCGATGGAATTCAAGGACCTGCGGGACTTCGTGCAGCAGCTAGAGCAGCGCGGAGAATTGAAACGCATCGCAGTGCCGGTGTCGCCGGTGCTGGAAATGACTGAAATCTGCGACCGTACCCTGCGCAAGCAGGGCCCGGCGCTGCTGTTCGAAAACCCGGTGGGGCATAGCATGCCGGTGTTGGGCAACCTGTTTGGCACACCGGGGCGCGTGGCGCTTGGCATGGGTGCCGAATCGGTCAGTGAGCTGCGCGAAATCGGCAAGCTGCTGGCCTTTCTCAAAGAGCCGGAGCCACCCAAGGGGCTGAAAGACGCCTGGTCCAAGCTGCCGATTTTCAAGAAAATCATTTCCATGGCGCCCAAGGTGCTTAAAGACGCTGCCTGCCATGACGTCGTGATCGAAGGCGACGACGTGGACCTGGGCGTGCTGCCTGTTCAGCACTGCTGGCCAGGCGATGTAGCCCCGCTGATTACTTGGGGGCTTACGGTTACCCGAGGGCCCAACAAGGAACGGCAGAACCTGGGTATCTACCGGCAGCAGGTGATCGCTCGCAACAAGGTCATCATGCGCTGGCTCAGCCATCGTGGCGGCGCACTGGATTACCGGGAATGGTGTGAGAAGCATCCGGGCGAACCGTTCCCGGTGGCCGTGGCGCTGGGCGCAGACCCTGCGACTATTCTGGGCGCCGTCACGCCAGTGCCGGACAGCCTGTCCGAATACGCATTCGCTGGCCTGCTGCGCGGCCACCGCACCGAACTGGTCAAGTGCCGTGGCAATACCTTGCAGGTGCCGGCCAGTGCGGAAATCGTGCTTGAAGGCGTGATTCATCCTGGTGAGATGGCCGATGAAGGCCCCTACGGTGACCACACCGGCTATTACAACGAAGTCGATCGCTTCCCGGTATTTACAGTGGAGCGTATCACCCACCGTACACGGCCTATTTATCACAGCACCTATACCGGCCGGCCACCGGATGAGCCTGCGATCCTGGGCGTGGCGCTGAACGAAGTGTTCGTGCCCATTCTGCAAAAGCAGTTCCCGGAAATTGTCGACTTCTACCTGCCGCCAGAAGGGTGTTCCTACCGCATGGCGGTCGTGACCATCAAGAAGCAGTACCCCGGCCATGCCAAGCGGGTGATGCTGGGGGTGTGGTCATTCCTGCGCCAGTTCATGTATACCAAGTTCGTGATCGTCACCGACGACGACATCAATGCCCGGGACTGGAACGACGTGATCTGGGCCGTGACCACCCGTATGGACCCCAAACGCGATACGGTGCTGATCGACAATACGCCCATCGATTACCTGGACTTCGCTTCGCCGGTGTCCGGCCTGGGCTCGAAGATGGGCCTGGATGCCACCCACAAGTGGCCAGGGGAAACCACACGGGAATGGGGCAGGGTGATTGAAAAGGACCCTGCCATTACTCGCCGTGTGGACGAACTCTGGAATCAGCTGGGAATAGACTGATGCGCGTAACCTTGCAGCCTTCGGGCGCCGTATTGGACGTGCAGGTTGGTGAGCACATCCTCGATGCCGCCCGGCGCCTGGGCTATGACTGCCCTCATAGTTGCCGTAATGGTAATTGCCATGTGTGTGCTGCCCTGTTGGTCGAGGGCCGGGTGTCTCAGGAGGGGCAGGTGCGCGAACATGGCGAGCTGTATACCTGCGTGGCTACGCCCCTGGACGATTGTGTGGTGCTATGGGACGGCGTGCTGCTGCGGGGCGAGCTGCCCCTACGAAGGCTCGCCTGCCAGGTGACCGAATGCGCACAGGTGGGGGCAGACGTATGGCGAGTGCGGCTGCAGGCGCCGGCTGGGAAGCTCCCTCGCTACCATGCCGGGCAGTACTTGCTGATGGAGCGCAACGGCGCTGACAAAGCGGCATTTTCCATTGCCTCCGCTCCCCACAGTGGCCGTGCGCTGGAGCTGCATATCCTGGGGCGTGAGGAGGGTGCGCTCAAACTGCTCGCTCAACTGCAACGGGAAGGCCTGGCCCATGTGGAGCTGCCTTACGGTGATACTCACTTGGCAGAGCTGCCAGACGAGCCTCTGGTACTGATCGCCGCCGGTACCGGTATGGCGCAGATGTGCAGCCTGATCGAGCATTGCCGCGCCAAAGGCTTTCATCATCCGGTTCATCTGTATTGGGGCGTGCGGCGGGTAGAGGACTTCTACCAGGTCGATCAATGGGACGAATGGGAAAGCCTGCCTAACCTGTTCCTGCACAAGGTGGTCAGTGACCCATGTGGTTGGGAAGGGCGTTGTGGGCTGTTGCATGAAGCCGTAAGAGAAGACATCCCGGACCTGACGACCGTGCAGGTATATGCCAGCGGTTCACCGGCCATGGTTTATGCCACCTTGGACGCGCTTGTAGAGGCTGGTATGGATGCGCACCAGATGCGCGCGGATGTATTT
Source organism: Pseudomonas sp. AB39(2026) (assembly GCF_059831485.1). NCBI lineage: Bacteria > Pseudomonadati > Pseudomonadota > Gammaproteobacteria > Pseudomonadales > Pseudomonadaceae > Pseudomonas > Pseudomonas sp. AB39(2026). Next base: position 3,055,044 of record NZ_CP195212.1, on the reverse strand, counting down.
GCCTACGCCCCTCGCGCTTGAGCTGTCGCGATGGCCGGTACTCCCTTGGCAGCGTGCTTCGGTTAGAGTGACGGGTAAGCAGTCTGGAACTCCCGGGGTTTTTCCATGTCGGCACTCGAACCTGCCCTTGCGTACCCAACCGCGTACCCACCTATCCTTGATACACCGCAACTGAGCGATGAAGAGCTGGCCTGCTCGCTGGCCGCAACCATGAGCCAGCACGCGGGTGGGCCGGTATGGCTGTTTGCCTACGGGTCGTTGATCTGGCGACCGGAATGTAACAGCGTCGAACGGCGCCGCGCGCGGGTACATGGCTACCACCGTGGGCTGTATCTGTGGTCACAAGAGCACCGTGGCACACCACAGAAACCTGGCCTGGTGTTTGGCCTGGATCGTGGTGGCTCCTGTACCGGGTTTGCCTACCGGCTGCATGATGAGCACCTGCAGGCGTCACTGATGGCCCTGTGGAAGCGTGAGATGCCCTATCCCTCTTACCGCCCTCACTGGCTCACCTGCCGGCTGGAGGACGGGAGCAAGGTCCAGGCACTGGGCTTTGTGCTTGAGCGCCACCTGCCCACCTATGCCGGCAACCTGCCTGACGACCTGCTGGTGCAGGTGCTGGCCAGTGCCTGTGGGCGGTCTGGCAGTTGTCGCGACTATGTAGAGCAAACCATCACGGCACTGCGCTCCCACGCCATGCCAGACCGAAACCTGGAAGCGCGTTTCAAGCGTTGGCTGGAAATGGCACTAACGCCTGCCAGTGCTATTCCACCAGGGTGTGTACAGGGTACTTAGCCCACCTGAATCACGCCGCGCGTGTGCCGCGGATGTTGTGTGTGCCGCCAAAGGCTTTGCACAATTACCCAGTCTTGGGCTATTCCTTTGCAAGTAGTGGCCGATAGTGTAGGCAAGCCCGACCTTGCACGGGCGGCCGCATCTGGTAGCTGCCCATCATTGCTGTGCCTGCCGCGCATAGAACGAGGAATCAACGCTGTGAAACCCTGGATCGCTGTATTGCTGGCTGTATGTCTTCCCTTCGCTGCCCACGCCGAAGAGGGCGGGGAATCGAAGGAGGGACCGCCCAAGGTCGTCTATTACTCACTGTCCCCGCCCCTGGTGGGCAATTACGCTATGGACGGCGGGCCCCGGCTGCATGTGTACAAGGCCGACATCGCCTTCAAAGTCACAGGCCCTGAAGCCCTGGCAGCGGTGAAGCATCATGAACCTTTGATCCGTAACCAGTTGGTGCAGCTGTTCAACCAGCAAACCATGGATTCGATGGGCTCTGGGGATGCCAAGGAAGCGCTGCGCCAACAGGCCTTGAAGCAAACCCAACAGGTATTGAATGACGAGGAGGGGAAGCCTGTGGTCGAAGACTTGCTGTTCAATAACCTGATTGTGCAGTAAGGCGGGCTTCCCCTTTATACAGGCTTCGCATTGAAGCCTGTGCCGCCTCACCTGAGGCTAGATAACACCCTTGAGTGGCTGAAACGTGCGATCTGAATAAGACCGTCTACAGTTCAGATACATTTCAATTCAAGGAGTTACCTATGCCGTTGTCGCCATCCAACCGTCTGCTGCTGTCCGCCTTGGCACTGGCCATGTCCCTGGCCGTATTACCGGTGCAGGCTGCCGTCGACGCCAAGGTGCAACAGGCAGCAGAGCACTTGAAGGATCCGGCCCTCAAGTTGTTGGAGCAACTGGTCAACATCGACTCAGGCTCTGGCTATGAGCCCGGCCTTACCCAAGTCCGCACCCTGGTTGAGGCGGAGTTGAAAAAGCTGGGCGCCAGCATCGAAACCTTCCCCAACACGGCACCTGATAAAAGCCAGCACCTGGTTGCCACCTTAAAAGGTACGGGCAAGGCCAACATCTTGTTGCTGGCCCACATGGATACTGTGTTCAAGGAGGGTTCGGCCGCAGCAAGGCCCTTCCATATCAAAGACGGGCGCGCTTACGGGCCGGGGGTGATGGACGACAAAGGCGGTATCGTGGTCGCGCTCCAGGCCTTGCAGATTCTCAAGCAGTCCAACTTCAAGGATTACGGCCAGATCACGCTGCTGCTCGACGCCAGTGAGGAAACAGGCTCCGAGGCCGCCAGCGCCTTGATTCAGAAGGTTGCCAAAACCCATGACGTGGTGCTCAACCTGGAGCCCGGTCGGCCTGCGGACGGCCTAGTGGTATGGCGCAAGGGCAGCGCCACGGCGGTGGTGGAAGTGACTGGCAAGGCTTCCCACGCTGGCGTTGCGCCTGAATTGGGCCGCAATGCGGCCATTGAAGCGGCGCACCAGATCCTCCAACTGGGCCAGTTGGGTGATGCCGAGAAAAAAACCACGGTCAATTTCACCGTCATCAATGCAGGGGATCGTATCAATGTGATTCCCGACCACGCCGTGGCCAAGGCGGATGTAAGGGCGGCCGTGCCGGAAGAATTCGACCGGGTGGAAAAAGACCTGGCTAGGGTCTCTGCTGACAAGCTTATTGCAGATACCCAGGTGACCACTCGCCTGGAGCGCGGCTTGCCGCCCATGCCGCAAACCCCCGCGAGCGATAAGCTGGTGGCCATGGCTCAAGGCATCTACGGTGAGCTGGGGCGCAAGCTGACCGTAGAAGGCACCGGCGGTGCTGCGGATGCCAGCCTGGCCGCAGCGGTGGGCGTCCCTACCCTGGACGGCTTTGGCATTGTGGGCGGCAATATCCACACGCCTGAAGAGTATGCGGAAGTGGAAAGCGTGGTGCCGCGGGTGTATCTGCTGACACGGATGTTGATGGAGTTGTCTAAGTAACCCAACCTCAGTGGGGGCTTTGCTCCAATGTAGATCAGGTGCCCCCATGCCTTCCTCTAGCTTTTTAAAGGACGTTAAGTTTGCGCTGTACGCTAAACCAACCCTATCACCGCTTCCCACTGCGCCTCTGTCACTGGCATCACCGACAGGCGGCTGCCTTTTTTCACCAGCGCCAATTCTTCAAGTGCCACCTGCTGTTTGAGCAACCCCAGGCCAAGTACCGAGGGGAACACCTGCTGACAACTGACGTCGACTGATAGCCACGGGTTTTTAAGCTCGGAAGCTTTTGGGTCGTGATAGGGGCTATCTGAAGCCAGCGCGGTAGGGTCGGGGTAGGGCAGGCTGTCAACGCGCGCAATCCCCGCGATACCAGGTTCAGGGCAGCTGGAGTGGTAGAAAAAGAACAGATCGCCAGGCTGCATGGCACGGATGAAGTTGCGGGCCTGATAGTTGCGCACTCCATCCCACCGAGCGTTGCCCAGTGATGCGAGGCTTTGGACGGACAATTCTTCGGGCTCTGATTTCATCAGCCAATAGGCCATGTTTGGCGATCCTTCAAGCGGGCTTTATCAAGGAAAGGTTACAGGGTTGATTCTCCCGACGGTTGGTCAAAATCAACGTTTGCATGTGACGGAGAGCTGTCGGAGAATGCGCCCATTTTAAGCCTAGGCGCCTCAAATGGGGGCCTTGAGCCACCACTCACCGTGATTGACATGCCTTAAGGAGGGCCAGGAATGCGGCGTAAACCGGACTTGCTGTGGATACTGGTCTTTCTGTTTGGCTTGGGTGTGGTCACCACTGGCTATGCACAGACCTTCTGGGAGCGCAGCGCAGCCGATCCTGCTGAAGCGGTATATGCCGTTCCGTTGCGTTAAGCGTTCCTGCGCCTGCTCAGGCTAGGCCAAATACCAGCGCCTGTCTGTCACCGTTCCCTGCAAGGGAACGTCCCAACTGGCTTGCTCCAGCCTGTCTACCTTCTGGCATTCATGGGCAAGCCCCAGCAGCGTAGGCTTGCGCCAGGCCACTCGGCGCGTTCGGTAGGCCAGGCTACGGTCGTAAAACCCCCCGCCCATCCCTAGCCGGCCGCCGAACTCATCAAAGCCCACCAGTGGCAACAGCACCAGGTCCAGCGCCCAGATCCGCCGTTGCCTCCTCGGGCAGCGCACAGGTTCGGCAATGCCAAAACGGTTGGCCCGCAGGCGCTCGCCAGGGCGTATGCGCTGGAACACCATTTTGGTTCTTGGCCAAGGGCTGAGCACGGGCAGGTAAGTATGCTTGCCCCGGCGCTGGGCACTGCGCAGCAAGGGGCGGGGGTCTATCTCGCCGTCATTGGGCAGGTAGAGCGCCACGCTGCGGGCACGCTGGAACAACGGGTGGTGGCTCAACTGCCGATACAAGCCTGCTGCGGCTTTGCGTTGCTGGGCCTGCGGCAACGATTTGCGGGCTTCGCGAAGCGCTTTGCGCAATTGGCTACGAGTAAGGTTGGAGGTTTTGATCATGCAGGCAGGCTCCGGAAGTAGCAGGGGAACCTGTGTGCCCAAAGGCTGGGCCAAGAAGAGGTACTCCCCGACGTACCGCTGTCGGTGTAGCCCTTGAACCCGAAAGTTCAAGGTGGAAATTACAGGGGGCCTTCAGGCTTTCCGTCGAGCGGACATGCACACCAGCCCCGACGTGCAACTTCCGTGGTTGTGCGTATCGGCTCAGGGACATGACCGACTGGCGCGCACTACAGGGAGCGGGCACCAGTATACCCCAAACCTTCTCCACGAATCAGCCCCTGGTTGCGATCTGACTAGTGGCAAGCGCCAGGTCTACCCGCTCCAGCAAGTCGCGCACTTGCTCGCGGGTAGCCGCACCGGGCTGCGATTCGCTGGTTTCCTTGCGGTTCAGCAGGTCGTGGGTGATGTTCAAGGCTGCCATTACGGCAATACGGTCAGCGCCAATGACTTTGCCACCTGTGCGGATATCGCGCATCTTGCCATCCAGGTAGCGTGCCGCGCTGATCAGGTTGCCGCGCTCTTCGGGCGGGCACATGATCGAATACTCCTTGTCCAGGATATGCACAGTAACGCTGTTGCTCGAATTCATCAGTCTTGCTCCAGGGCCTTGAGGCGCGAAATCATTGACTCGACCTTGCGGCGGGCGACTTCGTTTTTCTCGATCAGGTAGGCTCGCTCTTCGCGCCAGGTGCGTTCCTGGGCATGGAGGAGGGCGTTTTGCCGGTTCAGGTGCTCGACGCGTTCGATCAACAGTTCGATCTTGCCCATCAGCGCTTGCAGGTCATTCTGTTCCATGGTCGGGCGGTTGGATGTCCTGGTTATGGAGCGGTGTGATCGAATGCAGACCACAGTGCGGGCCGGCGGTTGCGTCGATGGCCTTGGCTATCCTGCCGGTGTAGGATACGAAGCCTTCATTCTAGACATTGCGCCGCCCGGCGCCTAGCCGCCTATGCCTAACACCACTTCGCCGTACGCCGCCTTCGCCTCACTGCTCGCTGACAATGGGTATCCCGTTTCCCCCGCCGAACTGCATGGCTTGCTGCTGGGGCGCAGTTGCGCTGGTGCCGGCTTCGAACCGGAGCCTTGGCTGGACGACGCAGTCGAAGTCCTTGGCGCGCCGGCTGACGGCACTATTCGCCAGGCCCTGGTGGGCCTGCAGGAAATGGTGAAGGCCGAGCTCACCAGCACCGACATGACCGTTGTGCTGCTGCTGCCAGGCGACGACTTCCTGCTGGCCGAACGCACGGGCGCGCTTGGCCAGTGGTGCCAAGGTTTCCTGACCGGCTTCGGGCTTGCCGTTGGCGGTACCAAACTTAGCGAAGATGCCCGGGAAGTGCTTCAGGACCTGGCGTCCATTGCACAGATCCAGGATGCGCTCGATGAGTCTGAGGAGGCCGAAACCGACTATATGGAAGTGACCGAATACCTTCGGGTCGCCCCTTTGCTGCTGTACTCGGAGTTGGTAAAACCAGTTGCACCGGCACCCAAGCCATCCTTGCACTGATTGCCCAGGAGCCCTGCCGCATGGTCCAGATTCCAAAGCCCGAATATGCTCGCCGGCGCAAGGCCCTGATGGCCGAAATGGTCCCCAACAGCATTGCCATTCTTCCGGCAGCGGCAGTGGCCCTTCGCAATCGTGACGTTGAGCACCCTTACCGTCAGGACAGTGACTTCCAGTACCTGAGCGGCTTCGGCGAACCTGAGGCGGTGATGGCCCTGATCCCAGGTCGAGAGCACGGAGAATACGTACTGTTCTGTCGGGAACGTGACCCTTTGCGAGAGTTGTGGGATGGGCTGCGTGCTGGCCAGGAGGGCGCCGTTCGGGACTTCGGCGCCGATGACGCCTTCCCTATCAGCGATATCGACGACATCCTGCCAGGGCTGATCGAGGGGCGCGACCGTGTCTATACCGCCATGGGTAGCCATCCTGAATTCGATCGTCACTTGATGGAATGGGTAAACCAGATCCGCTCCAAAGCCAACCTGGGTGCGCAACCGCCTAAGGAGTTCGTAGCGCTGGATCACCTGCTTCACGACTTGCGCCTGTACAAGTCCACGGCTGAAGTAAAGGTGATGCGCGAGGCGGCGGCCATCTCGGCAAGAGCCCATATAAGGGCCATGCAGGCCGCACGCGCCGGTTTGTACGAATACAGCCTGGAAGCGGAACTGGACTACGAGTTCCGCCGTGGAGGTGCTCGGCTGCCGGCCTACGGCTCCATCGTCGCCGCTGGCCGAAATACGTGCATTCTTCACTATCAAGACAACAACGCGCCGTTGCGCGACGGGGACCTGGTGTTGATCGACGCCGGTTGCGAGATCGATTGCTATGCCAGCGACATCACGCGCACCTTCCCGGTAAACGGCACGTTCTCGCCTGAGCAGCGGGCTATCTACGAGATCGTGTTACAGGCCCAGGAGGCCGCGTTCGCCGAAATCGCGCCAGGCAAGCACTGGAACCTTGCCCATGAAGCCACGGTAAGGGTGATTACTGCAGGCCTGGTTCGCCTGGGCCTGCTGGAGGGGGATGTGGATACACTGATTGCTGCCGAGGCCCACCGTGGCTTCTACATGCACCGTGCCGGCCATTGGCTGGGACTCGATGTGCATGACGTGGGCGAGTACAAGGTGGGCGGTGAATGGCGCGTGCTGGAACCCGGCATGGCCTTGACGGTAGAGCCGGGCATTTATATTTCCCCCCAGAATGAGCAGGTTGCCAAGAAGTGGCGTGGTATCGGCGTGCGTATCGAGGATGATGTGGTGGTCACGCGCACAGGTTGCGAGGTGCTTACCAGCGGCGTACCCAAGGCGATCGACGACATCGAGGCCTTGATGGCGGCTGCGCGTGCGGTGACCCCATGACACGCTCTGACATTGCCATTATTGGTGGGGGCCTGGTAGGTGCCAGCCTGGCATTGGCGCTACAGCCACTGGCGCGAGAAAAAGGTTGGAGCATTCTGCTTATCGAGCCTTTCGCGCCGGGAAAGGGCTACCAGCCCAGCTACGATGCCCGCAGCTCCGCGCTCTCATACGGCACGCGGCTTATTTATGAACAGCTTGGTGTATGGCCTGAAATAGAGCGCCATGCCGAGCCTATTCGGCGTATTCATGTGTCAGACCGCGGGCGCTTCGGTGCCACACGGCTCGACGCCACGGAAGAGGGCGTACCGGCGCTGGGCTATGTGGTTGAGAACGCCTGGCTTGGGCAATGTTTATGGGCAGCACTGGACCCCGCAGTGGTCAGTTGGCGATGCCCCGCCGAGGTCGTGGCACTGCAGGCGAAACCAGATGGCTATCAGCTGACACTGGCTGATGAAACCCAGTTGGATTGTTCCCTGGCCGTATTGGCCGACGGCGGCCGCTCCGGGTTACGTGATCAATTGGGGATTGAGGTCAGCGTTCGGCACTATGACCAGACGGCCTTGATCGCCAACGTGAGCTTCGATCAGCCCCACCATGGGCAGGCGTTCGAACGCTTTACCGACGACGGCCCGCTGGCCCTGCTGCCATTGGCAGATAATCGTTGCGCACTGGTCTGGACCCGCACGCCGGCCGATGCAAAACGGCTACGCGAATTGCCAGATGCCGTTTTCCTGGCTGAGCTCCAGCGCCGCTTCGGCTATCGGCTAGGCTCACTTACCCAAGTAGGGGCTCGCAGCCTGTACCCGTTGTCATTGTCCCAGGCACGAGAGCAGGTAAGGCGTCATCTGGTGGTGCTGGGCAATGCTGCGCACAGCCTGCACCCGATCGCTGGCCAGGGGTTCAACCTTTCGCTGCGTGATGTGCACGCACTGGCCCAGGCCCTTGGGGCAAGCGAATGCGCGCCCGGGGACCTTTCCACCCTGCACGGCTACCTGGCGGCTCAACAGCGGGACCAGCAATGGACAACAGGCTTTTCAGATCAGGTGACTCGGCTATTTTCCCAGCCGGGTCAGTGGGTAGCTCACGGGCGTAACCTTGGCCTGATCGGGCTGGACCTTCTACCCCCTGCACGTCAGTGGTTCGCGCGCCAGGCCATGGGTTTGGGCAGCAGCCGTGCACCGGTCACTTCTCGATGAATACAACAGCCAATGGCAAAGGCGGCCAACCCGTGGAAATGACGGCGGATGTAACGATTGTTGGCGCTGGCATGGTAGGGAGCACTTTGGCCCTGGCGTTGTCAGGTCACGGCCTTGATGTACTGGTGATCGACGGCAGCCCACTGGCCCCGGTTGCCTTTGACCCGGCTGCCCCGTTCGAGCCGAGGGTGAGCGCGCTATCGGCTGCCAGCCAGCGTATCTTCGAGCGGTTAGGCGTGTGGGAGGGCATGCGGGCCCGGCGCGTAAGCCCCTACACGGACATGGACGTTTGGGAAGGCAGCGGTACAGGTAATGTTCACTTCAGTGCCGCCAGCGTGCGAGCCAACGTACTGGGCCATATTGTCGAGAACCGTGTGGTCCAGGACGCTCTGCTCGACGCCCTGCAACAGCGGGGCATCCGTTTGCTGGGCGGAGCCAGGGTGGAGCAGATGCGGTATTCAGGCGATGATCGCCTGCTGACACTGGCCGATGGCGTGAAGGTACGCACGTCTTTGGTGGTCGCTGCCGACGGCGCCCATTCAGTGATCCGGCAACTGGCTGGAACGGGTACCCGAGAGTGGGATTACCTCCACCACGCTATCGTGACCAGCGTACGCACCGAGCTCAGCCATCGAGCCACTGCCTGGCAGCGTTTCGGTGACGACGGGCCATTGGCCTTCCTGCCGCTACAGGGCCCCGCGGGAGAGCATTGGTCGTCCATTGTCTGGTCCACTACGCCCGAGGAAGCCAAGCGCCTGATGGCCATGAGCGACGAAGGCTTTTGCACAGCGCTCGCGGGCCGCTTCGAGCATCGCCTCGGGAACGTTTTGCATACCGATACCCGAGTGTGCATTCCGCTGCGTCAACGTCATGCGCAGCGCTACGTGGAGCGCGGGCTGGCCTTGATCGGTGATGCGGCCCATACCATTCACCCGCTGGCTGGCCAAGGCGTGAACCTGGGGTTGCTGGACGCCGCCATACTGGCTGAAGAGCTGTTGAAGGCTTATCAGCGGGGTGAACGCCTGGCGGACAAGCGTGTGCTAAGCCGGTATGAGCGTAGACGCATGCCGCACAACCTCGCGCTGATGGCGGCAATGGAGGGCTTCGAGCGGCTGTTCCAGGCTGACCCTCTACCCCTGCGATGGCTGCGTAATACCGGCCTGTCACTGGTGCAGCGTTTGCCGGACGCCAAGGCTTTGTTCGTACGGCAGGCAATGGGGCTTAGCGGGGACTTGCCGCACTTGGCCAAAGCCGTTGAGCCATCACCCTAGGTGTAGAGCGCGAGCATCAAGCATAGAGGTGTTGAGTTACATTCAGTAACTAGTGTGGCCCAGGAAGCCTTTGTCCGGCAAAACGAGAGTCTTTATCATCTTCGTTTTTGCCGTTGCGGACTTTTCCCATGCCTCTTGTCTCGCGCGTGTTCGCTGGGCTAGCGCTTTCCCTCTGCAGTGTTTTGGCCCATGCCAAGGATGAAGTGGTGGTGTACTCGTCACGTATCGACGAGCTCATCAAGCCTGTGTTCGATGCCTATACCGCGCATACCGGGGTGCCTATCCGCTTCATCACGGACAAGGAAGCCCCACTGATGCAGCGGATCAAGGCTGAAGGCGCAAATACACCTGCGGACCTGCTGCTGACCGTCGATGCAGGCAACCTGTGGCAAGCCGAGCAAATGGGCATTCTGCAACCGGTGGAATCCCCCCTTATCGATTCCCGTATTCCCGCGCAGTACCGGTCTTCGACCCATGCCTGGACAGGGCTCAGCCTACGCGCACGCACCATTGCCTATTCAACCGACCGCGTAAAACCCGAAGCCTTGTCCACGTATGAGGCGCTGGCAGGTGAAGCCTGGGAAGGCCGCCTGTGCCTGCGCACCGCCAAAAAAGTGTACAACCAGTCCCTTACGGCCACCTTGATCGAAACCCACGGGCCAGCCGAAGCGGAGAAAGTGGTCAGCGGCTGGGTAAACAACCTGTCTACGGATGTATTTTCCGATGATCTTTCCGTGCTCCAGGCCATTGCCGCCGGCCAATGCGACGTGGGCATCGTGAACAGCTACTACTATGGGCGCCTGCACCGGGAAAACCCAGACCTGCCGGTTCGGTTGTATTGGCCTAATCAGGAAGGCCGGGGTGTTCACGTAAATCTTTCGGGTATTGGGCTTACGCGCCATGCGCCTCATCCACAAGCTGCCAAAGCCCTCATGGAGTGGCTGACCGGGCCCGATGCCCAGGCTATCTTTGCCGAGGTCAACCAGGAATTCCCTGCCAACCCTCAAGTGGCGCCTTCCGCGGAAGTCGCTAGCTGGGGCACGTTCAAGGCAGACCCTGTTGCCGTGGAGGTTGCCGGGCAACGGCAGGCTGAAGCGATCCGGCTCATGGACAGGGCGGGCTGGAACTGACTGCCCCGGCTTCATCAGGTACAGGGCGTTGGTACTTGGTCACCGCCGTGCTGGCGTCTCTGGTGTTGCTCCCAATGGTTGTGCTGGTAGCGGCCTGGGGCGATATCCAGGCTGATATCTGGGTGCACCTGTGGCACACCCAGCTACCCAGGGTGCTGGGCAATACCCTGAAGCTGGCTACAGGGGTGGCGGTGGGTGTGACCCTGCTGGGTGTCAGCCTTGCCTGGCTGACCAGCCTCTGCGAATTCCCTGGGCGGCGCTGGCTGGATTGGGCCCTCATGCTGCCATTCGCGATACCGGCTTATGTGCTGGCGTTCGTATTTGTGGGCTTGCTTGATTTCTCCGGCCCTGTGCAAACCCTGTTGCGGGAGTGGTTTGGTGCTGGCACCCGCTTGCCGCGCGTGCGCTCCACAGGCGGCGTGATCACAGTGCTTGTGCTGGTGTTCTATCCCTATGTCTACCTGCTGGCGCGGTCTGCATTCCTGGCGCAGGGGCGCGGGCTGAGCGAAGCCGCAAGGCTGCTAGGGTGTACGCCTTGGGGCGCTTTCTGGCGCATTGGGCTGCCCGTGGCGCGCCCTGCGATTGCTGCTGGCGTGTCCTTGGCCTTGATGGAAACGCTGGCAGACTTCGGTGCTGTGTCCGTGTTCAATTTCGACACCTTCACGACGCTTGTCTACAAGACCTGGTACGGGTTCTTCAGTCTCGGTACAGCCGCCCAGCTAGCCAGCCTGTTGCTGCTGATGGTCATGATCGGCCTTGGGCTGGAACGCTGTAGCCGCGGCCGGGCGGGCGCTGCCCACGAGCGTGCACGAACCGCCCCTCTGTATCGGCTGACAGGGTTCAAGGCCTGGCTCGCCACCGCCTGGTGTGCGGGAGTATTCGCCTGTGCATTTGCGATTCCCATGCTGCAGCTGCTGCTGTGGTGGTGGCGTCGAGGGCGGTTCGATCTGGACGAACGCTATATGGCGCTGGTCAGCCACAGCCTGTACCTGGGGGTTGGGGTAGCGTTGCTCACTGTGGCGGCGTCGCTGCTGCTAGCGTTTGCCCGGCGGCGCGTTCCGCGCTTCGAAGTGCGCATGGGTGTTGCCATTGCGAACCTGGGCTATGCCCTCCCAGGGTCCGTCCTGGCCGTGGCAATCATGCTTGCCTTCAGTTACCTGGACCGGGTTGTGGTCATCCCTTTGGTACACGGGTTTGGCGGGCCTGCCCAGCCCGTGTTGCTCGGTAGCCTGGCGGGGCTGCTGCTGGCCTGCTTGGTGCGGTTCCTGGCGGTGGCCTACGGGCCGCTGGAGGCAGCGCTGTCAAGGGTACGGCCTTCATTGCCCGAAGCGGCACGCAGCCTGGGGTCAGGTGGTTTCATGCTGTTCAGGCGCCTGTACCTACCTCTGCTGGCGCCAGCTGCCATGAGTGCTGCCTTGCTGGTATTTGTAGACGTTATCAAGGAAATGCCAGCAACGCTGCTGATGCGGCCATTTGGCTGGGATACGCTGGCCGTGCGTGTATTTGAGATGACCAGCGAAGGTGAATGGGCCCGGGCCTCGTTACCCGCGCTTAGCCTGGTGCTAGTGGGGCTCGTGCCTGTAGTGATGCTGATCCGCCGTTCAGCGCGGCCCCGGGCATAGGCACTGTACTCATATGCCAGGGTGCCAGAGGCCAGGATGAAGGCTACAATGCCGCGCATTCGCAGCGCGGGGAAGGAGAGCGCCATGGGATTGCGTACACCGCTGTACGACCAGCATCTGGCGCTTGGCGCCAAGATGGTCGATTTTGGCGGCTGGAACATGCCATTGCACTACGGGTCGCAGGTTGAAGAGCACCACGAAGTGCGGCAAGCCTGTGGCGTGTTCGATGTGTCGCACATGGCCGTGATCGATATCGCCGGGCCCGAAGCGCACACTTGGTTGCGCCAATTGCTGGCCAATGACATCGACCAGCTAGCTGTGGCAGGTCAGGCGCTCTACAGTGCCATGCTCAATCCTATGGGCGGCGTGATCGATGACCTGATCGTATACCGGCGGGAAGCCAGTTACCGCCTTGTGGTCAACGCGGCCACACGCAGCAAGGACCTCGCCTGGTTGCGCCTGCAGGCTGAAGGCGTTGCCGTAGAAGTAATTGAGCAGACCGAGGTCGCTATCCTCGCGGTGCAGGGGCCTACTGCCCGGGAGCGGGTGGCGAGCGTGCTCGGTGGTTCACGCGCTACATTGATTCGTCGCCTGGAGCCTTTTGAAGCCGGTGAAGATCACGGCTGGTTCATCGCACGCACGGGCTACACCGGCGAGGATGGGCTGGAGATCATTGTCCCGGCAGCGGACGTGTGTGCCCTGTTCAACGACCTGGTAGGGGCCGGTATTTCGCCCATCGGGCTTGGGGCACGTGACACGCTGCGCCTGGAGGCCGGCCTGAACCTCTATGGCCAGGAAATGGATGAAGCGCATTCGCCCTGGGTGTCCAACCTAGGCTGGACCCTGGCCATGGAGCCTGCAGGGCGTCCGTTTATTGGGCGCGCTGCCCTCGAAGCGGAAATGGCCTCTGGGCCGCCTTCACGGCTAGTGGGGTTAGTGCTTGAGGAGCGGGGTGTGCTACGTGCTCATCAGGTCGTTCGCCTCAACCAGCACCAAGGTGAAATCACCAGTGGTGGTTTTTCGCCTACGCTGAACAAGTCCATAGCCCTGGCACGCGTGCCACGGCAGACGCCCGAACGGGCGGAAGTGGAAATTCGTGGCAAGTGGTACCCTGTGCGGGTGGTGAAACCCACCTTCGTGCGACATGGCAAAATTCTGATCTGACCGCCAACCGTGGCAAGCCCCCGTTTACCTTTGAGGACCCTCCATGAGCAATATCCCCGCTGAACTTCGTTATGCCGCAAGCCATGAATGGGCTCGCCTGGAAGCCGATGGCACCGTCACTGTTGGCATTTCCGATCACGCTCAGGAAGCCTTGGGTGACGTGGTGTTCGTCGAGCTGCCTGATATCGGCAAGTCAGTGACCGCTGAGGATCAGGTTGCGGTGGTGGAATCAGTGAAAGCAGCTTCGGATATCTACGCACCGGTCAGCGGTGAAGTAATCGAAGTCAACGAAGCCTTGGGCGATGCACCAGAAAGTGTGAACACAGACCCCTATGGCACATGGTTCTTCAAGATAAAGCCTGCAGATGCTGCTGATCTTGAAAAATTGCTCGATGCAAATGGCTACAGGTCCGCTATCGGCGAATAAGCCGGTGGTCACGGGCCGGACGGCAGGTGCCCGGCGAGCACGTAAACAATCCCACCGGGTCGAATGCGTCCAGCCTGCAGGCCAGCTTGGATGCTTATTGGTCAGCCAATGCGTTTTTGGCAAGGATTGCGTTGGCCAGGTCCATGTCGGAAGCGCTCAGGCCTGGCTGGTCAGCCCTTAACTGGGTAATGGCAGCCTCAAGGTAAGGGCCACGGATTTCCCCGTTGCTGGCGACGAAGCTACCGGCGTCATCTTGCGTAGCCACTACCAACTTGTGATCACGCGATGTCAGGTAGGTGGAGCCAGTGGTTGCCCCTGAGGACAGCACATTGCGCCAGAAGGGATCGGCCATGGCCGAAGCGAGGGGCAAGGAGGCGAGCGCGAGGGTTGCTACAGCAAGTTTGACACGCATGACTGCGTACTCCGAGTGGTGTTGTTATCCACCCCGTTTGAGCGTTTGCGCAGGGCGAGAGTTCCACCACGTGCCCATGGTAGTACGGCGCTTTCAGGCAAGCCCCGGGACCACTCGCAAGGCCTCGGCCAGGCTCGTCTGGCCAGCGGCCACCAACCGTGCAGCTGCCATACGCAAGGGCTTCATGCCGCCTTTGCACGCCACTTGCCGAACCTGAGCCAGATCAGGTGCTGGCCCAACGCACTGGGCCAAGGGCTCGTCCATCACCATCAGTTCATAGACGCCAGCACGGCCCTTATAGCCTGAGCCGCCACACAGGTCACACCCTTTGGGCGCATAAGCCGTCGCACGGGGCGAGCCTTCCTCTGGGGTTACAAGGCTGCGCCAACCCACTTCAGCCAGTGGCTGGCGGAGCTTGCAGTGTGGGCACAACAGGCGTAACAGGCGTTGGGCCATAACGCCGAGCAGGGTTGCCCTCACCAAGTAGCTGGGAATGCCTAGTTCTAGCAGCCGTGTGAGGGCGCCCGGTGCATCATTGGTGTGCAGGGTGGACAGCACCAAGTGCCCAGTCAACGCCGCCTGAACCGCCATATGGGCGGTTTCCTTGTCCCGGATTTCCCCGATCATGATGATGTCCGGGTCCTGGCGCATCAGCGCACGTATGCCTTCGGCAAAGCCCAGTTCAATGGCAGGGCGCACCTGCATCTGGTTAAAGGCAGGCTCCACCATTTCAATAGGGTCTTCAATGGTGCACAGATTGACCGCCCGCGTAGCCAACTGGTGGAGGCTGGCGTATAGGGTGGTGGTTTTTCCAGAACCAGTGGGGCCCGTGACCAGGATAATGCCGTGAGGGCGCCCCAGCAGTGCCTGCCAGCGCTGCAGGTCAGTGCGGGAAAGCCCAAGCGCTGATAGCCCTTGCTTGAGCACGCCTGGGTCAAAAATACGTAACACCATTTTTTCGCCAAAGGCCGTGGGCAGGGTGGCCATTCGCAGTTCTACTACGGTCCCGTCGTGTGCCTGTGTTTTTACCCGGCCGTCCTGAGGTTTGCGTTTTTCTGCAACGTTCATGCGCCCGAGCGATTTGAGCCGGCTGATGACTGCAAGGGTGACAGGTGCGGGAAACTGGTGGGCATCGCGCAGTACTCCGTCGATCCGCAAGCGGATGTCACCTTGTTCGCGGCGAGGCTCGATATGAATATCGCTGGCGCCTTGCTCGAAGGCGTACTTGAACAGCCACTCTACGATCTGCACAACAGGTGCCTCGTAGCTTGCTGCGCTTTCTTGCACACCTTGCAAGGGCAGCAATTGCTCGAACGCATCCCCATAGGCCACCGGCCCCTGGCTTTTGGCACCACTGACCGATTGGGCCAACTGGAAGGAATCATCAATCAAGTGGCGCAGCACGACAGGGTTGGCTATCACGCGCTGGATGGTTTTCCTACACGCCTGGGCCAGGTCAGCCTCCCACCCCCGGATACCCGGCTGGGCGCTTGCGACAGTAAGGCTGTGTTCATCCGCTGCCACGGCCAGAATCTGATGGTGCCGGGCAAAAGCGGCTGGCATAGAGGTAGTGACCAGCCGCCGGCCCAGCTTGAGCGGGTCCAGCCGCACGTAGCGTTGGCCCACATGCTCCGCCAACCAAATACAGAGGGCTTCAAGGTGCAATGGCTGCCCAGGCGCCATGAGGTCGTCCAGCGCCAGTGCAGCGATGAATTCAAGTGGGTGAGTGCCCGGGCTATCGTTCCGAGACGTGAGCGCAAGGTCGGCAGCCGCGGGTGCAAGGCGCTTCTGGCGAACCAGTGCCTGGAGGAGTCCAGCAAGGTCGAGCGGCGTATCTTCTGTGTAGGAGGCAAAGGCCATGGCGTGTCCTGTGCGGTGAGGGGCATCCTTGCCCGGCCGGGAAATCCTACCCCGGCCTCACCTCCAGTGCAGGCGGCAACTGTCAGCGCATATGTGCGTGCTTCAGCGCGACAAGGCCTTCCAGGCGCGGGTACGGCTGACGACAGCCGCCTGGTCTGCACGCGGCTGCAGCACGTCGTCGCTGACCGGCAGGCTGGCCAGGGTATGCAGCTTGTTCAACTCCCCATACAGGCGGTCGGTTTCTTCCACCGCCAGCACATGGCGGGCGTGGCGCAGCCACACTTGCACACGCTCTATGCGTGGCAGCTGTTCGGCGAGGTCCTCAGGCTGCATTTCGTAACGTTCCAGCTTCAGGGCACCGGTTTCTTCCTTGAGGAACGTAGCCAGCCAATTGGCCAAGGCCGCTTGCCCCTGGCGGTTGCCACGGTTGGCGCGCTCTACCGTCCAGCTGCGCGCCAGCAGCCAGCGCGACAGGCTCAGCGAGAAATGGCCCCAACGCGGGTCCGTCAGCTCCTCGATGAATTGCTCTGGGGCCGCGGCACGGATGTCTTCATCGTCCTGACCGGCATCCAGCAGTGGGCGCCAGTCTTCAAGCAGTGCGTCCAGTTCTGTACGCAGGTCATGCGTAGTGGGGCGAGGCGCAGCCTGGCCCAGGCTACCCAAAAGTGCACGAAGCTCGATGAGCTGCTGTACCCAGTCTTGAAGCAAGCGCCATTGGCCAGTGTGCCGATACTGTTCGGCCAGCCGCTGGCTGCTGCCCAGCAGGTGCCAGGCAATTGACGTAAAAGCATCGTCCAGGGGCTGGTCCGCTTCCAGGCTAGGCGCCGGTATGGCGAGGGTATAGCTGGCAGGGTCGAGCAGGCGGTATCCACGTTCAGCTTTGCTGATATCGCAGGGCATCAGGGGCAGGCTGGCGGCCAGCTCATGGGCCAGTTCCAACAGGGCGGCAGCGTCGCCTTCGCGCAGTTCCAGCTCCAGCTCGCAGATCTCTTCCGACAGTTTGCCGGCTGTGACCTTGCCCAGGTCTAGGGCGGCCTCGATCACGACCTTGGCTTTGCCGCGGCCCCAGGCAATTTCGGCCTTCTCGCGTACGAAGTCGGTAGTGAACAAGGGTTTGATGGTTTTCTTGTCCAGCTCGGCCAGGTCAGCCGGCCAGCAACTGTCGTCCAGCTTTTTCAGGTCCAGTTTGGCTTTGGCCAGGGGCCAGTCGAATTCGTTGCGCTCGGACAGCCCGGCAATGCTCTGGCCACGGGTTTTAAGCGTCTGGATCACGTCTTCCCCGTCCTTTCGCAGGCGTAATGCCACGCGTGCCTGCGCCAAGTCGCGTTCAGGAGTATCGAAATACTGGTTGAACAACTCGTGACGGGACCATCCACTTTTGTTACGTTTTTTCAGCAGGGGATGCTCGCGCAAGGCAGCCAGTGTTTCGCGGCTGACGCGCAATTTGATTTCGGTTTCTTTGTGCATGGTGGGTATTTCCAGACGCAGACAAGGCGTAGCGTAGAGGCAAGTAGCCTGGCAGTGTACAGCAGTCACAGGGCCTATGCCCCCGGCCCTGGTCGGTCCGCCACCCGTTCATAATGCTTCAAGGAGTATGCGATGCCTTTGCCGACACTCAAGGAACGCTTTGCCGCCCTGGTGGCCACCCCCTCGGTGAGCTGTACTCAGCCCAGCCTCGACCAAAGCAATGGCCCGGTGATCCACCTGTTGGCAGGCTGGCTGTCCGAGCTGGGATTCAAGTGCGATGTGCGCGAAGTGTCAGCGGGTAAATACAACTTGCTGGCCTCATATGGCACGGGCCCTGGCGGCCTTGTGCTGGCGGGCCATAGCGACACGGTGCCCTATGACGAACGCTTGTGGGCCACAGACCCGCTGAAGTTGACCGAGGTGGATGGGCGCTGGGTAGGCCTGGGTAGCTGCGACATGAAGGGCTTCTTCGCGCTGGTGATCGAAGCGGTTCGCCCTTTGCTGGCCCAGCCCTTCCGCCAGCCTTTGCTGATCCTGGCCACCTGTGACGAAGAAAGCTCCATGGCCGGCGCCAAGGCACTGGCCCGAGAAGGTGCGCCCTTGGGCAGGGCAGCCGTCATTGGCGAGCCCACCGGCCTGCGGCCTGTGCGCCTGCATAAAGGCGTGATGATGGAGCGCATCGATATCCTGGGGCGCAGTGGCCATTCTTCTGACCCGAGCTTGGGCCACAGCGCGCTGGAAGCCATGCATGAGTCGATTGGTGCGCTGATGGGCCTGAGGCAGGAATGGCAGACACGCTATCAGAACCCCCAGTTCGGCGTGCCCCAGCCCACCCTGAACTTTGGCTGCATTCACGGAGGTGATAACCCCAACCGTATCTGCGGGCAATGCTCCATGGAGTTTGACCTGCGCCCTCTGCCGGGCATGGACCCTGCCATGCTGCGCGAAGCCATTGCTGAAAAACTTCGCCCTGTTGCAGAGCGCCACCACGTGGAAATTAACTACAAGCCGCTGTTCTCTGAGGTGTCGCCGTTCGAAGAGCCGGCAGGCAGCGAACTGGTGCAGGTTGCAGAAAAACTCACCGGCCATCGGGCAGAAGCGGTGGCATTCGGAACAGAGGCCCCGTATCTTCAACAGCTCGGCTGCCAGACCATTGTCTTGGGGCCAGGCGATATTGCCTGTGCGCACCAGCCAGGGGAATTCCTTGAAATGTCACGTTTGAACCCTACGCTGCGTCTGATCCAGGACCTTGTTGAACATTATTGCCTGCGGCCTGCTGAAGCCTAGCCGTGGAACCTACAGAAAAAGGAGATGTGCGCGTGTTGCCAGGCCTGTTACGACGATAACCGTCCCCATTCCCCGCACTCTATCCGTTCCAATTTCTGTACAGGCTGCTCCATGTTCGAATACGTCAATTGGCTTCGCCATGCTTCTCCTTACATCAACGCCCACCGGGACTGTACCTTTGTTGTGATGCTGCCCGGTGACGGCATTGAGCACCCCAACTTCGGCAACATCGTTCACGACCTGGTGCTGCTCCATAGCCTGGGCGTGCGCCTGGTGCTGGTGCACGGGTCGCGCCCGCAGATCGAAAGCCGGCTGGCGCAGCGTGGCCTTACGCCTCATTACCATAGAGGGCTGCGTATCACCGATGGCCCTACGCTGGAATGCGTGATCGATGCGGTGGGCTACCTGCGGGTGGCCATCGAGGCCCGCCTGTCGATGGACATGGCGTCCTCGCCGATGCAGGGCGCCCGCCTTCGTGTAGCCAGCGGCAACCTGGTCACCGCACGCCCTATTGGCGTAGTGGAAGGTGTGGATTACCACCACACCGGTGAAGTACGGCGGATCGACCGCAAAGGCATCAACCGCCTGCTGGATGAGCGCACCATTGTATTGCTGTCCCCTTTGGGGTATTCCCCGACTGGGGAGATTTTCAATATTGCCTGCGAAGACGTGGCCACCCGCGCAGCTATCGACCTAGCAGCTGACAAGCTGCTGCTGTTCGGCGCCGAGCCTGGCCTGCTGGACGCGCGCGGCCAGCTGGTGCGCGAACTGCGCCCTCAGCAGGTGCCCGCTCATCTGGAACGCTTGGGCAGTGATTACCAAGGTGAGTTGCTGGACGCTGCTGCGCAGGCCTGTCGCGGGGGTGTGGCCCGCAGCCATATTGTCAGCTATGCCGAAAATGGTGCGCTGCTGGCGGAGTTGTTCACCCGCAACGGTAGCGGCACACTGGTCGCCCAAGAGCAGTTCGAACAGGTACGCGAAGCCAACATCGGAGACGTTGGCGGTCTGATCGAGCTGATCAGCCCCCTGGAGGAGCAAGGCATTCTTGTGCGGCGCTCGCGAGAAGTGCTGGAGCGCGAGATCGAACAATTCAGTGTAGTAGAGCGTGAGGGCATGATCATCGCCTGTGCCGCGCTCTACCCGATTCCTGATTCAGAAGCAGGCGAGCTGGCCTGCCTGGCCGTGAACCCGGAATACCGCCATGGTGGCCGAGGCGATGAGTTGCTGGAGCGCATTGAGGCGCGGGCACGCCAGCAGGGCCTCTCAACGTTGTTCGTGCTTACCACGCGCACGGCGCACTGGTTCCGCGAGCGGGGCTTCAGCCCTAGCAGTGTAGAGCGGCTGCCGGCAGCGCGGGCCTCGCTCTACAACTTCACACGTAATTCGAAGATCTTCGAGAAAACGCTGTAGGTTCGGCCCTGCCGCCCGGTGTTTGGCTCACCGGGCTACTGGCTGATGCCCAAAATGCTCGCCTGGTACGCCGACACAAACAGGTCGAACTCACCTACTTCGTCACGCTCCAGCGTATGTTGCTGCTCCAGTGACGCGCTGGCTTGTGCCTCGAAGGCATCTCGTAGCTCGGCAGGCAAAGGCGTACTGCGGAAGTACTCGGCATGGGCCAGGGTCTGGCGCATGGAGAACTGGCTGAAGCTTTCCTTGTTTTCCACCATGCTGGCCAGCACTTGGGCCGATGGTGTAAGGGAGGCATCGGCCACGCGTGCGCGCATGGTCTCCAGTGCGCGGCGGTGATCACCCATCTCGTGGCTTTGGTCCAGCAACTCGGCCAGGGGGGCAATCGACTCCAGCAACTGGTTGGCCCAGCCTTGCAAAGTGATCGCTTCGCCGTTGCGTTGCAGTACAAGCCCAGGGCGGCGGCCTTCCTTCACCACTTTCATGAAATTGTCCGTGCAATCGCTGCACTCCGGCCCTTTCAGCAAAGGGCTCTCTTCCAGGGCGCAGTACATCAGGAACGCATCTAGGAAGCGGGACTGCTCCAGGTCCACACCCGTTGGCAGGAACGGGTTGATGTCCAGGCACCGCACTTCAACATACTGAACGCCCCGGGCCATTAGCGCCTGGATCGGCCGCTCGCCGGTATACGTCACACGCTTGGGCCGAATGCTGGAGTAGTACTCGTTTTCGATCTGCAGCACATTGGTGTTGAGCTGTACCCACTCACCGTCTTTGTGGGTGCCGATGTCCACATAAGGCGGGTAGGGCGTGGCCACGGCCTTGCGCAAGCTTTCGGTGTAGCTTTGCAGGTCGTTGTAGCAGGGAGTAAGGCTGGCTTGGGCGTTGTTCTGATAGCCCAGGTCGCTCATGCGCAAGCTGGTGGCGTAGGGCAGGTATAGCGTGCTGGCGTCCAAGGTATCCAGCCGATGCGGTCGGCCACGCAGGAAGCCGATATCCAGTGCCGGTGAAGCGCCGAACAAATACATCAATAGCCAGCTGTAGCGGCGGAAGTTGCGAATCAGGCCAATGTACGCAGCAGACTGGAAGTCCCGGTCTGTACTGTCGCTGGCATCTGCCGCCCGCAGCAGGGGCCACAAAGGGGCAGGCAACGAGAAGTTGTAGTGGATACCGGCGATGCACTGCATGGTGCGCCCGTAACGTATGGACAGGCCCTTGCGGTACACGTGCTTGAGCTGGCCGATGTTGGAGCTGCCATACCAGGCCAGCGGTATGTCTTCCTCGGCCGGCAGGGCGCAAGGCATAGAAGGGGCCCATAACAATTCTTCACCCAGCGCCGTGTAAGCAAAGCGATGGATGTTATCCAGGCTTTCGAGTGTGTCGGCAGGGTCTGGCAGCGCTGGGGTGATGAACTCGACCAACGCTTCGGAGTAATCCGTGGTGATCTGTTCGTGGGTCAGCGCAGAGCCGAGCGCTTCAGGGTGCGGCGTTTGTGCCAGCCTACCCTCAACGGTTACGCGCAGGCATTCGCGCTCTATACCATGCAGGCACTGCTTGAGCAGGGGCAGGTTGGCAGGCTCGCCGAGCAAGTGCAGGCGGCGGTTCAGAAGTTCGCTCAAGTTGATGTCCTTACGCGTCGATCGCCCCGATATGGGGATGGCCGTGACGTTCTGCAAGGTCGAGGAGGCGCCTGATCGTTATCAACCTGTTCGTTACAGGTTGCGTCTGGAGGCCATTCGGCGTTGCCGCTTACGTGCCGAACTTACCCCACTTCAAGCAGCGGGGCTATAGAACGACAAAGGTACCCTGTGCCTTGGCCACCATTTTGGAAGCTTGCGACACGTGTGCTTCTACAACCAATGTCCGACGGCCGGCATGGAGTACCGTGGCCACACAGGTGACCTCACCCTCTGACACCGGCCGCAGGTAATTGATCTTGCATTCCAGGGTAGCGCTTTGCTTGTCGAAACCATGTGACGTGGAGCAGGCCAGGCCCATTGCGATATCGACCAGGCTGAACAATGCGCCCCCATGCAGTACCCCGCCACGGTTACGCAGCGGTGGCGTGAGGACGAGAGCCACTTCCGCGCGGCCCTCGTCCAGCGCCACCACCCTACAGCCCAGCAGTTGGCTGAATGCGCTTTGCGTCGCTTGTGCGGGAATATCCATCAGCGTTTCTTCAGGGCCTTGGCATTGGCGAACAGGTTTGCCATGGCGCCTGTAGCAGGTGCAGCAGTAGCGGTTTCCCGTGGTTTGGGCGTACTCGACGAGCGATTTCCGCCGGGGCGGCTGGTGCCACGGTTGCCTTCGATTTTTTCCCCAGGCGTGTCACTCATACGCATGGACAGGCCCACGCGCTTTCGCGGGATGTCCACTTCCATCACCTTGACCTTGACCACGTCACCGGCCTTCACCGCCTCGCGGGGGTCTTTCACAAACTTCTCGGACAGGGCCGAAATATGCACAAGGCCGTCCTGGTGAACACCAATGTCCACGAAGGCCCCGAAGTTTGTAACGTTGGTCACGACCCCTTCCAACACCATGCCAGGCTGTAGGTCCTTGAGGTCTTCAACGCCATCCTGGAAGGCAGCGGTCTTGAACTCGGGGCGAGGGTCACGGCCAGGTTTGTCCAGTTCCTTGATGATGTCGGTGACCGTAGGCAGGCCGAAGGTTTCATCGGTGTAGCGGGCAGGGTCCAGGCGGCGCAGGAAGCCGCTGTCGCCAATCAGCGAGCGGATATCCCGGTCGGTCTGGGCGGCAATACGTTGAACCAGCGGGTAGGCCTCGGGGTGGACGGCCGAGGCGTCCAGCGGGTTGTCACCATTCATGACCCGCAGGAAGCCTGCAGCCTGTTCGAAGGTTTTCTCACCCAGCCGGCTGACTTTTTTCAGGTCTGCGCGAGTGCGGAAAGCACCGTTGGCGTCCCGATGGCTGACAATATTCTGTGCCAGAGTGGTATTGAGGCCGGAAATGCGTGCCAGCAAGGCTACAGAGGCGGTATTCACGTCCACGCCCACGGCGTTCACGCAGTCTTCCACGACTGCATCCAGCCCACGTGCCAACTTGAGTTGGGACACATCGTGCTGGTATTGGCCCACGCCAATGGACTTGGGATCGATCTTCACCAATTCGGCGAGGGGATCCTGCAAGCGGCGCGCAATGGATACGGCACCACGGATCGACACATCCAGGTCGGGGAATTCCCGTGCAGCCAGCTCCGAAGCGGAATAGACCGAGGCGCCGGCCTCAGACACCATGACCTTGGTGAGTTTCAGCGCCGGGTATTTCTTGATCAGTTCGGCAGCCAGCTTGTCGCTCTCGCGGCTGGCCGTGCCGTTGCCGATCGCGATGAGGTCCACATTGTGCTTGGTGCAAAGGGCGCCCAGCACGGCCAGGGTCTGGTCCCACTGGTTCTTGGGAACGTGGGGGTAGACGGTTGCGGTATCCAGCAGCTTGCCCGTGGCATCGACCACGGCCACCTTGCAGCCGGTGCGCAGGCCAGGGTCCAGCCCAAGCGTGGCACGCGGGCCGGCAGGCGCGGCCAGCAGCAGGTCATGCAGGTTGTGGGCAAACACATTGATGGCTTCCGCTTCGGCGTGCTCGCGCAGCTCCCCCAGCAGGTCGTTTTCCAGGGACGTGTACAGCTTGACCTTCCACGTCCAGCGCACCACTTCGGCCAGCCACTTGTCTGCAGGGCGGCCCTGGTTTTTCAGGCCCACCTGTTCAGCCACCATTAGCTCGCAAGGGTGAAGCGTACCGGGCGCTTCGTCCCCCACCTTGAGCGATACGGCCAGGATACCTTCGTTGCGGCCCCGAAAGATGGCCAGCGCCCGATGGGAGGGTGCATTCTTCAAAGGCTCATCATGCTCAAAGTAGTCGCGGAACTTGGCGCCTTCTTCTTCCTTGCCGGGTACGACACGGGCGGCGAGGGTGGCTTGCTCCCCAAGGAAGCTCCTCAGGCGACCCAGCAAGCTGGCGTCCTCTGCAAAACGCTCCATCAGGATGTACTTGGCACCTTCCAGCACGGCGCGAACATCCGGTAATCCTTTTTCGACGTCCACGAAGCGGGCGGCTTCGGCCTCCGGTACCAGCATGGGGTCGGCCAGTACGCTGTCGGCCAGTTCGCCCAGGCCTGCTTCAAGGGCAATCTGCCCTTTGGTGCGGCGCTTCTGCTTGTAGGGAAGGTAAAGGTCTTCAAGGCGTGTCTTGGTATCGGCCAAGCGGATGTCCCGGGCCAGTTCCGGAGTAAGCTTGCCTTGCTCCTCGATACTGGCCAGGATGCTGGCCCGGCGATCGTCCAGTTCGCGCAGGTAGCGCAGCCGCTCTTCCAGGTGGCGCAGCTGGGTGTCGTCCAGGCTGCCGGTCACTTCCTTGCGGTAACGTGCGATGAAGGGCACTGTGGAGCCTTCGTCGAGCAGCGCTACCGCAGCCTCCACCTGTTGTGGGCGCACGCCCAGTTCTTCGGCGATGCGGCTGTTGATGCTTTCCATAAAACCACCTGAATGACTGTGATGCCTGCGCCTGCAAGGTACAGGCGGCAAACCGGGCCGGGCACTCGCCGGCGCAAAAAGCGTCGCATTATAACCAGCGAAACGTTGCACGGGGCCCTGAGGTAGCCATTTTGGGGTATACAAGGGTGCCGAAGAAAAATCTGCTAACAATGCGCGAAGCACGTACCGCGGCGGCTGCGCCATAATGTGGGCCGACAGCAAAGGAGTTATTCATGAGCAGCACCGCCCAAACCAACGAAGGTGAAAAAATCCTCATCGTGGATGACGACCCGGGATTGAGCAGCCTGCTTGAGCGCTTCTTCGTCAGCAAGGGGTACCGTGCTCGGGCCGTGCCCAACGTGGAGCAGATGGACCGCCTCTTGAGCCGGGAAGTGTTCAACCTTGTGGTACTGGACCTCATGCTGCCGGGGGAAGATGGTCTTTCGGCCTGTCGCCGGCTTCGTGCTGCGAACAACCAGATCCCTATCATCATGCTTACTGCCAAGGGCGATGAGCTGAGCCGTATCAAAGGGCTGGAACTGGGCGCCGACGACTACCTGGCCAAACCTTTCAATCCAGACGAGCTCGCGGCACGCGTGAAAGCCGTGCTGCGCCGCCAGTCGGCGCCTGTGCCAGGCGCGCCGGGTGCCAGTGACGAGACCGTATCCTTCGGGGAATATCACCTGTCCCTGGCTACGCGCGAGCTCAAGCGTGGTGACGAAGTGCACATGCTGACCACGGGCGAATTCGCGGTGCTCAAGGCGCTGGTCACCCATGCACGAGAGCCGCTCACGCGCGACAAGCTCATGAGCCTCGCTCGCGGCCGGGAATGGGATGCTCTGGAGCGCTCCATTGACGTGCAGATCTCGCGCCTTCGACGCATGATCGAACCTGACCCTTCCAAACCCCGCTATATACAAACGGTCTGGGGAGTGGGCTACGTGTTCGTGCCGGACGGCAACGCGGGCAAGTAGCGTAATGCGTCGGGCAGGCATGTCGAAAGGTATGCCTGCCCGTTTCTTTTTGTTTTGCCGGCGCGCTCGGCGTATGACCCCGAAATAGGCTGGCCCTATGAAAACCCCTGTGTGGTTCCCCCAGAGCTTCTTTGCCCGCACGCTATGGCTGGTCCTTATCGTTGTGCTCTTCTCCAAGGCTTTGACCCTGGTTTACCTGCTCATGAATGAGGACGTATTGGTAGACCGGCAATACAGCCACGGTGTGGCTTTGACGCTTCGTGCCTACTGGTCAGCCGATGAGGAGAACCAAGGCAAGATCGCAGAGGCGGCAGGCCTGCTGCGGGTCACCAAGGACGCCGTACCGGAAGGCGAGCAGCATTGGCCCTACAGCGAAATCTACCAGCGGCAGATGCAGGCAGAGCTGGGGGAAGATACCGAGGTGCGGCTACGGGTGCATGCTCCACCCGCCCTGTGGGTGCGCGCGCCCAGCATTGGGCAGGACTGGCTGAAAGTACCCTTGTACCCCCATCCGCTTCGCGGCCAGAAAATCTGGAGCGTGCTGGGCTGGTTCCTGGCAATTGGTCTGCTCTCCACGGCCTCCGCCTGGATTTTCGTACGCCAGCTCAATCAGCCACTCAAGCACCTGGTATTCGCGGCCCGGCAACTGGGGCAGGGCCGAAGCATCCGCTTGCCTATCAGTGACACCCCTAGCGAAATGACCGAGGTCTACAGCGCCTTCAACCAGATGGCCGAAGACGTCGAGCAGGCGGGCCGCGAACGGGAATTGATGCTGGCGGGCGTATCTCACGACCTTCGTACGCCGCTCACGCGGTTGCGCCTGTCGCTGGACTTGATGAGCAGCGACAACGAATTTGCCGAAGGGATGGTGCGTGATATCGAGGACATGGATGCCATTCTGGACCAGTTCCTGGCCTTTATCCGCGACGGTCGCGACGAAACCGTAGAGGAAGCGGATTTGGGCGCTTTGGTTGAAGAGGTCGTTGCGCCCTTCAACCAGCCGGATCAGCGTGTGCGCTTGTGCCTTGAGCCGATACCGGCTTTCCCATTGCGGCGTATTTCCATCAAACGGCTGCTGAACAATTTGATTGGTAACGCGTTGTACCACGCCGGCAAAGGCGTTGAAGTAGCGGCTTTCGTGTCGGGTGACTCCAGCGCACCCTATGTAGTGCTCAGCGTACTGGACAGGGGGGAAGGCATAGACCCACAAGAGTTCGAAGGTATCTTCAACCCCTTCACCCGAGGCGACCGGGCCAAAAGCAAAGGCACAGGGCTGGGCCTTGCCATTGTGAAGCGTATCGCCTCCATGCACGGCGGCAACGTGGAGCTGCGCAACCGTGCTGGTGGTGGGCTAGAGGCCAGGGTTCGCCTGCCACTGAACCTGGTGCTACCACGGGACGCGATATAGCCGAGCAGGAGGTCCACGCGCCTGGCTTAGCCCTTGCCCCGTGTACGCGTAAGGTTCGGCCCGCTGTTTTTCTCCAGGTGTTCGATAATCATGCAGGCAACATTTTTGCCGGTAGTAGATTCGATGCCCTCAAGGCCTGGGGACGAGTTCACTTCCATGACCAATGGGCCGTGGTTGGAGCGTAGGATATCAACCCCAGCTACGCTCAACCCCATCACTTTGGCTGCCCGAATGGCAGTCATGCGCTCTTCAGGGGTGATCTTGATGAGGCTGGCACTGCCGCCGCGGTGAAGGTTGGAGCGGAACTCCCCTGGCTTGGCCTGCCGCTTCATGGAAGCGATTACCCGGTCACCCACCACAAAACATCGGATGTCGGCGCCACCTGCTTCCTGGATGTATTCCTGCACCATGATGTTCTGCTTCAGGCCCATGAAGGCCTCAATCACCGATTCAGCAGCCTTGGTGGTCTCGCACAGCACCACGCCGATGCCTTGTGTGCCTTCCAGCACCTTGATAACCAGTGGCGCGCCGTTGACCATCTGGATCAGGTCTGGAATATCGTCCGGCGAGTGGGCGAATCCGGTTACAGGCAGCCCTACGCCTTTTCGAGAAAGCAGCTGCAGGGAGCGCAGCTTGTCCCGAGAGCGGGCGATGGCAACCGATTCGTTGAGTGGGAATACCCCCATCATTTCGAATTGACGCAATACGGCGCAGCCATAGAAAGTGACAGACGCACCAATGCGCGGAATCACTGCATCGAAGCCTTCCAGCGGCTTGCCACGGTAATGGATCTGCGGCTTGTGGCTGGCAATGTTCATATAGGCCCGAAGCGTGTCCACTACAACCATGTCATGGCCACGCTCTGTTCCGGCTTCAACCAGCCGTCGGGTGGAGTACAGGCGCGGATTGCGCGATAGCACAGCGATTTTCATTCAGCACCTGGGGAGAGGGAGAGAGAGGCCGGAGACGTTGGTTTATTTTGTATGTACGTTTCGCCAGGGTTGACTACCAATTGGCCATCTATCAGCGCCTTGGACCCTAACAGCAAGCGGTAACGCATGGCCTTGCGGCAAGCGAGGGTGAACTCCACCTGCCATACACGATCACCCAAGGCCATCATGGTGCGGATGACATAGCGCGTTTGTGCCAGCCCATTGGAGCTTTTAATGGTTTTTCTCGCCACCAGCGGGGCTTCGCACCGGCGGTGGCGCAACTGCACCACCGTTCCCAGGTGCGCGTTGAAGCGTACCCAGCGCTGGCCGTCGCGTTCAAAAGGTTCGATTTCCGTCGCATGTAGGCTGGAGGTACTGGCCCCTGTGTCTATCTTGGCACGAAGCCCTGCCACGCCCAATTCGGGTAGCGCGATCCATTCGCGAAGGCCAATGACGGTAAGGTGGTCGAAAGTCTTCAACAGGTTTGCCCAAAATTAATTGCCCCTTCAAGAGGCTGAGCCGAGGCTGGCAACGCAACGCGGCCGGGCCATTGCATAGACCGCGAAGTGGGCCTGATTGCGTCAGCGGTTGAACATGTGCGGCACTCTAAACAAAGCGGGGCCACGTTGCATCCCTGCGCAGGGGTAGTAAAGTGGATGAATGTTTCCAAATGAGGTTACGCAGTGGCACAACAGGCTGAGCAGGACAGCAAAGTTCGCCTTGATAAATGGCTGTGGGCGGCACGTTTCTATAAAACCAGGGCCTTGGCCAAAGCCGCCATCGAAAGCGGCAAGGTGCATTGCCGTGGGGAGCGCTGCAAGCCTGGAAAAGAGCCTCGGTTGGGCGACGAGTTTCAGCTACGTACCGGTTTTGACGAGCGTACGGTCGTGGTGAAGGCTTTGAGCGATGTGCGTCGGGGTGCGCCCGAGGCGCAACAGTTGTATGCCGAAACAGAAGACAGCATTGCACGTCGGGAGCAAGCGGCGGCCTTGCGCAAGGCCGGGGCGTTGGGCGTAACAACTGACGGGAAGCCTTCGAAGAAGCAGCGCCGCCAGTTGTTCAGCTTCCGTTCGGAAGGTTAGGCGCTGATCACGCTCAGCCGACGAACAACGGGCAAGTGCCCCAGCAGGCGGAACACCGGTGCGGTGACCTTCACCAACCAGGCACTGGCATGGGCTACGAAAGGGGTGTAGCACGACCACCCCAATGCAACCAGCGCCATGACCAGGCCGCCAATGTAGTCGTCTTGGCCCCAATGGGCGCCTGCTACCAACCGAGGCATCATGAACAGCAGCGCCAAGGCCCAGATCACCACACGCTGGCCAAACCGGTGGCTGGAAAATGTCATATAGAACGCCCAGATCAGCAACACTGAAGCATGGTCACCCGGGAAACTGGAGCTGGACTGGTCTTTGAGCTCCCACTTTTTTTCCAGGTGAGGGTACCAGTCGCTCAAATGAATGGCCCCCGGTAGCACTATGGTGGGGCTGTCGTGCTGCCACCCCATGGCGTCACACAGTTTGGAGAACAGTGCCCGTACTACCAGCAGCAGTATCAAGGTTGCGATAAACCCCCAAAATGCCTGGCGTACCTGAGCAGCCTTGAAAACCCAGTCGCCTCTGATCAGCAGGGCCAGTAGAATAAGCCCGACCAGCGCGTCGAACGGGCGCAAGCTGCCCGCGGTCCATATGTACCGCCAACCGGCGTTGCTCGCCAAGGGCTGGTTCAACAGGGTGAACAGTGATTCATCGAATGCAGTGAAAGCTGCATGGCCGGCCGGCCATAGCCATACACACAGCAGCGCAATCGCCAACAGATTGCACAGGACCAGCCCGCGCGTATTCCAGCTTGCCCGGAACAGTGCCGGTTTGTTCATATAGACCTCTATCAGGACATCCACTCGCACCCGTCTGGTGCTCCGAGTCGGGCTTTTTATAAAAGTACCGATACATATTTTGTCATCTTTCTGTGATAGCCGAACCTATGAGCGATTTGCCAAACACTGATTTCACTCAACGTTTCATCTTTGACAATGCAGACGTGCGTGGAGAAATGGTGTCGTTGGAGCACAGCTATACCGAAGTGCTTACGCGCCATACCTACCCAGCGCCGGTGGCCAAGCTGTTGGGCGAGCTGATTGCTGCCGCCGCATTGCTGGCAGGTACGTTGAAATTCGAAGGTTTGTTGATTCTTCAGGCCCGTTCCGATGGGCCGGTTCCGATGCTGATGGTGGAGTGTTCCAACACACTGGAAATACGAGGCCTTGCACGTTACGACGAAGCGCTGACCGGTATGGCAGACGGCTTGCAGGCGCTGATGCCTGATGGCACTCTGGCTATGACGATTGACCCTACGCATGGGCAGCGTTACCAAGGCATCGTGGCGTTGGATGGTGAAGACCTGGCCGCTTGTTTCTCCAACTACTTTGCATTGTCGGAGCAACTGGGCACCAGATTCTGGTTAGAGGCAGACGGAAAACAGGCGCGGGGCATGTTGCTCCAGCAGTTGCCGGCCGAAAAGCTCAAGGATGCCGACGAGCGCAATGACCATTGGCAACATGTATTGACGCTGGGGGGCACACTTAGCGCTGAAGAGTTGCTGACCCTGGATAACGAAACGGTACTGCACCGTTTGTATCACGAAGAAGACGTGCGGTTGTTTGACCGTCAGGCTGTTCGGTTCCAATGCAGTTGTTCGCGAGAGCGTTCGGCGCGGGCATTGATCAGCCTTGGCGAAGACGATGCACAGGCCTTGCTCAAGGAAGAGGGCGGTAGGGTGGAAATCGATTGTCAGTTCTGTAACCAGCGTTATTTGTTCGATGCTGCCGATGTTGCACAACTCTTTGCCGGCGGCGGGGTCGATACACCGTCAGATAGTCGTCACTGAATAGTTTCAGCACTGTAAATGGACCTGCAAGCGCCGGAATAGCGCCGTTTTGAACCCAAAGAGCTATCCATAGACCTCGGTTCTAGGCATAATCCGGCCCACTTTTTAGCTGTAGTAGGGTGTGGTTTTCTACTACAAACGTTTGGAGCACTCGGCACGATCGCCGACGGGGATTCTCATGACGCAAGCCAAAAACGCCGTGTATACCGATATCAGCACCGCTCAACTGGTCGAAGAGGCCATTCGTCGCGGCGAGGGTGAGCTTGCTGCCAATGGCTCACTGGTTGTCAAAACCGGGCATCGTACCGGGCGTTCACCGGTTGACCGCTTTATTGTAGATGAGCCGTCCACCCGCGATTCCATCGCCTGGGGCCCTATTAACCGCAAGTTCCCGGCCGACAAGTTCGATGCCCTGTGGGAGCGTGTGAGTGGGTATGTGGCAGAGCGTGATCACTTTGTTTCCCATGTTCACGTAGGGTCTGACGACAGCCACTACCTGGCGGTGAAAATGACCACGGAAACCGCCTGGCACAACCTGTTCGGCCGTTGCCTGTTCATCAACCCTGAACAGTACAACCCGGCTGCCCGCCAGGAGTGGGAAGTGCTGAACGCTCCATGGTTCACCTGTGAGCCTGAGCGTGACGGTACCAACTCCGATGGTTGCGTGATCATCAATTTCGCGGCTAAAAAAGTGCTGATCGCTGGCATGCGTTATGCCGGTGAAATGAAGAAAGCCATGTTCTCGGTGCAGAACTTCCTGCTGACCGATGCCGACGTATTGCCCATGCACTGCGCGGCCAACATGGGTGAAGACGGCGACGTTACCCTGTTCTTCGGCCTGTCGGGCACTGGCAAGACTACCCTTTCTGCCGACGAAAGCCGTTACCTGATCGGTGATGATGAACATGGCTGGGGCGAAGGCGTTGTCTTCAACATCGAAGGCGGCTGCTATGCCAAGTGCATCGACCTGACCCAGAAGAACGAGCCGGTCATCTGGAAAGCTATTCAGTTCGGGGCCGTGTTGGAAAACGTGGTGTTGAATCCAGAAACGCGCCTGCCGGACTACACCGACGACAGCCTGACCCAGAATAGCCGTGCGGCTTACCCGCGCCAGCTGATCGACAAGATCGCCCCGAAAAACCTGGGCGGCGAGCCCAATGCCGTTATCTTCCTGACCTGTGACCTCACCGGCGTACTGCCGCCTGTGTCGATTCTCAGTGAAGAGCAGGCCGCTTACCACTTCCTGTCCGGCTATACCGCGTTGGTAGGCTCCACTGAAATGGGTTCGGGTTCGGGCATCAAGTCCACCTTCTCTACCTGCTTCGGCGCACCGTTCTTCCCACGCCCTGCCGGTGTGTATGCCGAGTTGCTGATCAAGCGCATCCGCGCGTTCGGCTCCAAGGTATACCTGGTCAACACCGGCTGGACCGGTGGTGGCTACGGCGTAGGCAAGCGTTTCAACATCCCTACTACCCGTGGCGTGATTGCAGCCATTCAAAGCGGTGCACTGGTGGGCGTTGAAACCGAGCACCTGGACATCATCAACTTGGACGTGCCAAAAGCCGTACCGGGCGTTGAGACCAACCTGCTCGCCCCGCGCAATACCTGGGCCGATGGTGCGGCCTACGATGAGGCGGCCAAAGGCCTGGCTGGGTTGTTCATCGAAAACTTCAAGAAATTCGAAGTTTCCGATGCCATCCGTGCTGCAGGCCCTCAGTTGTAAGCTTGCCTGCGCCTACAATTGTAGGCGCTTGGCTTACCACACGTTGCACCGAACCCCGGCCTTGTGCCGGGGTTTTTTATTGAGCAGGGCTTTCCTTCTAGGGCCTCGCTGCCCCTCAATAGCTTGCGCTGAACTAACCCAGGCGTGTTTCAGTCGGCTATAGACCCCTGAACCTAAAAAGAGCCTGTTATGCAGCCCTACGTAATCTGCCACATGATGTCATCGCTGGACGGTCACGCCCTCACAGATGGCTGGGACCGTGCGTTCAAGAAATCGGCCAACGAGCTGTATGAAAAGCTCGCCAAAACGTTCGAGTTCGATGCCTGGATCTGCGGCCGTGTCACCATGCAGGAAATTGCCCATGATGAGGGCTATACCAAGGGTATGGCCAAGGGGCCGATACCGCGCACCCATCACTTCGCCAATCGCACCGCCGAGGCCTATGCCATTTCCATCGACCCTGAAGGAAAAGTAGGCTGGAAAACCAACCAGGCGCTGGATTCTCACGTAGTGGAAGTGCTGACAGAACGCGTGTCGGATGATTACCTGGCCTACCTGCAATCCATTAATGTGTCATACCTGTTTGCAGGTAAAGACGAGATCGACCTGGCCCAGGTGATCGATATTCTTGCCAAGGAATTAGGATGCAAGCGGTTGATTGTGGAGGGCGGGCCCCATGTAAGCGGCTCTTTTGTTGCCGCAGGCCTTGTGGACGAGGTGAGCGTGGCTATCCTGCCATTGGTAGACGGCCGCGGCGAGCATCCAGCCTCTTTCGAAGTGCCGCCAAAGGCCTGGAAGCAGCCCACACACCTCACCCTTGTATCTGCAGAGGTGCAAGAGGGCGGGGCGGTGTGGGTGAGGTACAAAAAAGCCTAAGGCTGGCGCAGTAGGTGCTTCACGGCACAAACGCGCCTGCAACCGTGCAATATTGAACGCGTGCCTCGCGGGTTTCCTTGTCGCGGGACTTCTCTGTACGGCGCGTCCAGTCCTTGCACTGTTCCTTGAAGTATCGCTGCGCTGCGCGCCGGCATTCACGGTAGCCGATGCTGTCAGCCATGAAGTTGAAGCATACGGAGCCTTGGTCGATTTCGCTGTCCTGGACGCGCCATTTGGCCACGTAACGGTTTGGCCCATCCCATTCACGAATGTTGACCGTCGCGATCTGATAGGGGCGCTGAGTGGCCTCTGGCGAGTGGCCCGCTCCAGCCTTGAACTGTGCCAGGTATTGAGCTGACACCATGCCCTGCGCAGGTTGAGGCGGGGCCGGTGTGGCCTCTGGCATCGGTGCCGTGCGCTTGGGAGCGGTTTGAACAGTCGGGTTGAAGATCACTACTTGGTTAATGACACGAGTGTCCGTGGCTTGGTTGACCACGGTAACGGTCTGCGCCTCAGGGGCTGAGGCGACAGGTTGGGGCTGGTTAGCCGCTACCGTGACAGGTGACTGGCTTGCCCCCAACCACCATCCCGCGACCGCAATACCAGACAAGGCAAGCCACCACAGCCCTTTGCGGCTCTGCCCTGACGGCGCCTGCGGGCGCTGCGAACGAGCACTGCCAAGCACCACATCGATCTGGTTAGGGTCCAGACGCTGAAAATGCGTTACACCACTGTCATTGGTTGTGTTCATCACAAGTGCCCTGCGTACCGACACGGCTGCGGTAGAAAGGCGCGCAGGTGATGTCGTAATGCCGTTATTTTCGCGCGCAGATTAAACGCCGCTTCAGAAAATGAACAGAGAAATACAGCGCAGTTGGTCGGAATGGATCCGGCGGAGAAGGGCAACGATTGTTGCCCTAGACGCTTTAGCGGTGGCGCCAGTGTTTGCGGTGCCCACCATGGCGGCCATGGTCATGGTCCCAGCGGCGGTCGGCACGCCCACGGTGTTTGCCGTTACGTCCGGAATCGTTGTCTTCGCCCATGTAGTTACCCAGTGCGCCGCCCGCACCGCCACCGGCTGCTGCGCCCACTAGGCTCCCTGTGCTCCCACCCAGATTGCGGCCGATCACATTGCCACCGGCCGCACCTAGCGCACCACCAATGGCCGCCTGGCCACGGCTGTGCTTATCGGCGCCAACGGCGCTGCCAGCTGCACCGCCAAGGCCAGCACCAATGGCAGAGCCCGTGCTGCCGCCCAGTGACTGGCCGACAACCGAACCCAGAACCCCACCCAGTGCACCACCTGCTCCGGCTTGAACAGTCCCGCCAGCAACAGCAGCACCGCTGACTACAGCTAAAGACAACGCGATGATTGAGGCAAACTTCATGAAGGAAATCTCAGGCTTATGACGGCGCGATCCTGACAACGCAAGGGAGGGGTTACAACCTAAAAACGACAAATCACGCGACTGGGTCACAAAACGCTGATGTGATGGCCTGCCCAGGAAACCAGGCAGGGGTGGGGCGGGTCTTATGATATCAACCCGCCCCAATGGCTCCGCGATTTAGACGATGCGTGCGCTGTCCCGTGCGCGTTCGAATCGGATGGCAACGAATTTCGAGGTAGGCGTGCTGCTGCCGTCACCGGTACTTTCCAGCGGCACCAAGGGGTTGGTTTCTGGATAGTAAGCGGCTGCCTGACCTGCCGGGATATCGAATGGCAACAGTGTGAAGCCGCTCACCCGTCGCTCGTGGCCGTCTGCCCATACCGAGATCATGTCCACTTTCTGGCCCGGCTGGTACCCAAGGCGAATGATATCGGCCTCGTTGGCAAACACCACCTCGCGCTGGCCACGCACACCGCGGTAGCGGTCATCCAGGCTATAAATAGTGGTGTTGTACTGATCATGCGAACGCAGGGTTTGCAAAATCAGGTCCGGTACCACACCTGTCTCATGCACCTTGTCATGGAGCAGGTCCACAGGCAGTGCATTAGGCTTGAAGTTGGCCCGGCCGCTGGCAGTGTTCCACCGACGCGCCCCTGCCGTATTGCCCAGGTAGAAGCCACCAGGATGGTTCAGCTTGGTGTTGAAATCCGTAAAGCCAGGGATGGTATCGGCAATCAACTCACGAATACGCTGGTAGTCGCCAATCAACCATTGCCAATCCATTGGGCGTGGACCCAGCGTTGCGCTGGCAATCCCGGCAATTATCGCAGGCTCAGAGCGTTGCAGCGCAGAAAGCGGCTGCAACTGGCCAAACGAGGCATGCACCATGGAGAACGAGTCTTCTACGGTCACGGCTTGCGGGCCTTCAGCCTGGCGGTCAATGTCGGTACGGCCCAGGCACGGCAGAATCAACGCATCTTTACCATGCATCAAGTGGCTGCGGTTCAGCTTGGTGCTGATCTGTACCGTAAGGTCGCAATTGCGCAAGGCTTGCGCTGTACGAGGGCTGTCTGGGGTAGCCTGGGCAAAGTTGCCGCCCAGCGCGATAAAGACTTTGGCGCGGCCCTCTAGCATCGCGTGAATGGCTTCGACCACGTTATGCCCTTGCTGGCGGGGCACTTCGAAACCAAAACGCTTTTCGATGGCATCGAGCAGGAACACTGGCGGGCGTTCGTTAATGCCCATGGTGCGGTCGCCCTGCACGTTACTGTGGCCGCGTACAGGGCACAGGCCGGCACCTGGGCGGCCGATGTTGCCACGCAGCAGCATCAGGTTGGACAGTTCCTGAATGGTAGGCACTGAGTGACGGTGCTGTGTAATACCCATGGCCCAGCACATGATGACCTTGGTGCCTTTGGCGTACATGCGCGCTGCTCGCTCGATCTCGATCAGCGGCAGCCCGGACTGCTCCACAATGTGTTCCCAGGTAGTGGCATCTACAGCAGCCAAGTATTCCTGTACGGCAGCGGTGTGTGCGTTCAGGAACTCATGATCGAATACAGGCGGCTTGCCAGCGGCCTGAGCATCGCGCTCCCACTGCAGCAGGAACTTCGCCATGCCGCGGGCGATGGCCATGTCGCCGCCCAAGGCAGGGCGGAAGAACGCGGTATTGGTCGGGCGGTCACCATTGGTCAGCATTTCCAATGGGTGCTGCGGGTGCTGGAAGCGTTCCAGGCCACGCTCTTTGAGCGGGTTGACGCACACCACCTGCGCACCACGTTCTACGGCTTCGCGCAAAGGCTCCAGCATACGAGGGTGGTTAGTGCCGGGGTTCTGGCCCCATACAAAAATGGCATCCGCGTGCTCGAAATCCTCGAACGTGACAGTGCCCTTGCCCACGCCAATGCTTTGGGACAACGCCACGCCGCTGGCTTCGTGGCACATGTTCGAACAGTCTGGGAAGTTGTTGGTGCCGAAAGCGCGCACGAACAGCTGGTACAGGTAGGCCGCTTCGTTACTGGCACGGCCAGAAGTGTAGAACTCAGCCTGGTCCGGGCTCTCCAGCCTATTGAGGTGCTGCGCGATCAGGGCGAACGCGTCGTCCCAAGCGATAGGCTTGTAACGGTCATTGGTCGCGTCGTACACCATAGGCTCGGTGAGGCGGCCTTGGTATTCGAGCCAGTAGTCACTCTGCTCCAGCAATGACGTCACGCTGTGGCGCGCAAAGAACGAAGCATCCACCCGGCGCTTGGTGGCTTCCCAGTTCACGGCCTTGGCGCCGTTCTCGCAGAACTTGACCATGCCGTCTTCTGGCGATTCGCCCCATGCGCAACCTGGGCAGTCAAAGCCGCCATTCTGGTTGGTCTTGAGCAGGGTACGAATGTTCTTCAAGGCATTACCGCTGCCCAACCAGAAGCGGGTCACGCTTTGCAGCGCGCCCCAACCGGCGGCGGCGCCATTGTAGGGCTTGTAACGGGGGGCAGAGGCTGGAGCGATTTCGTCTTTGGTACTCACGGCTGGTTCTCCATCGCGGGGCTGTACACCCGCGGCGCGCTGTGATGCGGCAGATGAATGAGGTTCAAACGGTGCTGGCGTGCCCATTGGCAGGCCAGGCCTGTAGGTGAGGAAAGGCTCACCAGGGTGCTGATCCCGGCGCGTAGCATTTTCTGGATGAGCTCAAGGCTGCAGCGGCTGGTGACCACCACCAGGCCACCAGCGGTGTCGATCCCTTGGCGGACCAAGGCACCGATAAGCTTGTCCATAGCGTTATGTCGGCCGATATCTTCGCGAGCCAAGAGCAGCTCGCCTTTTTTATTCATGAAAGCTGCAGCATGCACGGCACCTGAGTGCTGCCCCAAGGGTTGCAAGTCACTAATGCGTTGGCGCAGCCCTTGTAGCCACTGGGCGGGCGGCAACGGCGCTGGGGCCAGTACAGGAAGGTCCGGCAGGGCCTGGTCCATGGCTTCCACACCGCACAATCCGCAGCCTGTGGTGCCAGCCATTTGCCGGCGATGATCTTTCAGCGCCCAGAAGGCCCTGCTGGAAATCTCCACCTGGGCCTGGCGAGAGGCACCTAAGCCCTGTAACTGAATGTCATAGATGTCGTCAGCCGCTGGCACGATGCCGCTGGCCAGGCTGAAGCCCACAACGAAGTCTTCAAGGTCACGCGGGCTGACCAACATAACGGCCTGGCTGATGCCGTTGTAAGCGATGGCCAATGCCGCCTCGTCGGCGAGCGCGGCATTACCGTGCCCGCTTTCATCGAGGTTCGCATAGCGGTAGTCCTGACTGGCGGCGGGCGCAGGTTCAGGCGGCGACAGCGGTGCAACGCGCGGGGCAGACATTCGACGATACCGGCAGTTTCGTTCATTGAGCCTATGTCGAGTGTGACTAAGCGTCTAATCGCTTGTTCCGATCCTTTGATAGACGGCCTCGATCAGCCAAGCGGCAAGAGCTGCTGGCAATAGGCAAAACATGCCTGGGCGAGCGGAGAGCGCGGCGCAGTACGGCGCATGATCAGGCCTACGCTGGCCAAGGTCTGGGCTTGCTCGATGGGGTGCAAGCGCAAGTGTTCGGTAAAGCCTTCCAAGCCATTGTGCAGGGGCATGATCGCGCAGCACAGGCCACCCTGTACGGCTTGCAGCAGTTGGTGCACGGCATCGGTTTGCAGTAAAGGGCGCGGGTTCAGCCCGCGGCTATGAAACGCGTGGTCGATGGACTGGCGAAAATGCATACCATTGGTTAGCAAGCCCAATGGCAGGCTGTTCAAGGCTTCCCAGGACAGCGGCGCGGCATCGAACTGGAAATACCGCTGATCATGCAGCAGGCCCATGCGCGTGTCGCTCAAGGTCAGGGATTCAAATTGCGAAGCGTCCAGGCGATCCAGGTAGGACACGCCCAGGTCCAGGCGATTGCTGGCCAGGTGTTCGATCAACTGGTCAGAGCTCAGTGAGCTGAGTTCGAAGCGTAATTCGGGGTGCAGACCATGCAAGCCAGTGAGCAAAGGCACCGGGTCGAAGCTCGACAGAGGAACGATGCCCAGTCGCAAGGTCCCTACCAGATGGCCACGGCAAGCGGCCGCCTCGGCCTGCAAGCCATCATAGGCCGCCAGCACCGTGCGTGCCCACGCTAGAATGCGTTCCCCTGGCGGTGTGAACCCTTCGAAACGCTGGCCGCGGTTCACCAGCGGTAGTTGCAGTTCCTCTTCCAGGTTGCGCAACCGCATGGACAGGGTGGGCTGGGT
Organism: Pseudomonas sp. AB39(2026); assembly: GCF_059831485.1. NCBI lineage: Bacteria > Pseudomonadati > Pseudomonadota > Gammaproteobacteria > Pseudomonadales > Pseudomonadaceae > Pseudomonas > Pseudomonas sp. AB39(2026). Next base: position 3,015,734 of record NZ_CP195212.1, on the reverse strand, counting down.
AATATGGCAACGCGCAGCGGCCTGGCCAAAATGGCGGGTTTCGTCCAGTGCTACCAGAAACTTCAACTGCTTGATGTCCATCAGGCCTCCGGCCGCTGCACCAGGCCCACCATAAGCTCGCGGAAGTCGCCTACGGCTTCGAATTCTTCGGTGTTCTTGGGGCCTTTGCGGCTGTCCGGCTCGCACACCGCCAGCAGGTGGCCAATTCCCCAGGCGCGCGCGCTGCGCAGAATCGGCAGTGTGTCGTCGATGAACAAGGCCCGGGCCGGGTCGAAGCCGATGTCGGCCTGCAGCGCGTCCCAGAACTGTGCCGCTTCCTTGGGGTAACCGTAGTCATGGGACGTAATCAGCCGGTCGAACCAAGGCGCCAGCTCGATGCGCTCCAGCTTGAGCGACAGCGAATCTCGGTGAGCATTGGTGATCAGCACCAGGCGCTTTCCCGCACCCTTCACAGCCTTGAGGAAGGTGTCGGCATGGGGGCGCAAGGCAATCAGTTCGGCAATTTCATGTTTGAGGGCCAGGATGGGCAGGTCAAGTTCCTGGGTCCAGAAATCCAGGCAATACCAGTTCAACTGGCCAGCATGGTGTTCGAACAGCGGCTGTAGCTCCATCTGTGCCATTGCCAGGCTTGTGCCATGGACTTGGGCATAGCGCTGTGGCAAATGGTGAAGCCAGAAATGGTTGTCGAAGTGCAGGTCCAGCAGGGTGCCGTCCATGTCCAACAGCACTGTGTCGATGTCGGGCCAGGCTAAAGCAGGCATTGGTGAGCTCCCGGGCAGCGGAAAAACAGGCTCGGCACAGGCGCGAGCCAAGGTATAGTAACCCGTTCAAGCCAAGGAGCCGCCCTTATGCGCCATAAGCCCACCGTACTGGGTCGTGAGATCGTCGCCAGTAGCCGTATCTTCCGTGTCGAGCAAGTGCAGTTGCGTTTCTCCAATGGGGTTGAACGCACCTATGAGCGCCTGGTGGGGCGCGGCAATGGCTATGGCGCGGTCATGATCGTGGCCATGCTGGACGACGAACATGCGGTACTGGTCGAAGAATACTGCGGTGGCACCGAAACCTACGAACTGTCCCTGCCCAAAGGCCTGATCGAGCCGGGCGAAGATGTCGTCGCTGCTGCCAACCGTGAGTTGAAGGAAGAAGCAGGCTTTGGTGCACGCCAGCTTGAGCACCTCACCGAACTGTCCTTGTCGCCGGGGTACATGAGCCAGAAGATTCAGGTAGTACTGGCCATGGACCTCTACGAAGAGCGCCTGGAAGGTGATGAACCCGAACCGCTTCGCGTGGACAAGGTAAACCTGCGCAACCTGACCGAACTGGCCAGCAATGCGGACTTTACAGAGGGTCGCGCGCTGGCAGCGCTGTACTTGGTGCGAGACTTGTTGACCCAGCGCGGCGTTTTCAAGCCATGACCTTTGCTCATCCGTTGCTCGAAGGGGTGCTGGCCATAGCCCGCGAAGCGGGGGAGGCGATCCTGCCGTTCTGGCGCGCAGGCGTGGATGTCACCACTAAAACAGATGACTCTCCGGTGACTGCGGCGGACCTGGCTGCCCATCATGTGATCGTTGCCGGCCTTACCCGCCTGGCGCCGCATATCCCCATCTTGTCCGAAGAGGACTGTAACGTGCCTCTGTCGGTACGGGAGGGGTGGACTCAATGGTGGCTGGTGGACCCACTGGACGGTACCAAGGAATTCATTTCTGGAACCGAGGAATTCACCGTAAACATCGCGCTCATTGGGCAGGGTGACGTGGTATTTGGCGTGGTAACCATGCCGGTTACCGGGCGTGCCTGGTGGGGCGGCGCGGGCCTGGGCGCCTGGTGCCAGGCGGCGGGTGATGCGCCTGAGCCTATTGAAACGCAACCGGCCCCTCCAGCGGGCGAGCCCTTTACCGTGGTCGCCAGCCGTCGCCATTCCAGCCCGCAGCAGCAAGCCCTGCTGGCCGGGCTGGAAAGTGCCGTTGGCCCGCTAAGCCTTACCAGCATTGGCAGCTCCCTGAAGTTCTGCCTGGTGGCCGAGGGCGTTGCCCATTGCTACCCGCGCCTGGCCCCAACCTCCCAATGGGACACGGCCGCCGCCCAAGGTGTGCTTGAAGGCGCAGGCGGTGAAGTGGTGGATACCCAAGGCAAGCCCTTCCGCTACCCTGTGCAGGACAGCCTGCTCAACGAGCACTTCCTGGCTTTACCAGGCAACGCGCCCTGGCGGGGGGCGTTATTGAGGTTGTGTGAGGCTTAGTGCTCTTTGACGTATTCAAGTCGACACCTCACTGTAAATTTTCATTGTGCGTGCCAAGGTATTCGACGCCTTCTACGCACTTAAAGGAGGGCACGCGAATTTATGGCAATCTCACTCAAGCTTTCTGATGAGGTCGAGGCGCGGCTGGACAGGCTTGCAGCACTAACTGGCAAAAGCAGAGCATTCTATGCAACCGAAGCCATTTGCAAGCATCTGGAAGACCTTGGAGACCTTTATCTGGCCGAGCAGCGCAGGGCAGGGATCAGAGCTGGCCGTGTTGAAACCCTTTCGCTGGACGACGTGATCAGGCGATACAGCCTGGAAAGTTAATGGGCTAACCATCCTGATAGTAAGGATTGGCAACCGCCGTAATGTTTACCGTCACCAATGACAACGCCTTAGCACAAAGCTTTATTGCGCCGTGCACAATAGGCCAGTCCCTACTCCCCCTCGTCCCCATTACCCACGCTCAACCCATGCTTGCGTAACTTGTCATGGAGGGTTTTGCGTGGGATACCCAGCGCCTCGGACAGGCTTCTCAATGAGGCATGCCCTCGGGCCATCTCCGCGCTGATCAGTTGCCGCTCGAACGCTTCCACTTGTTCATTCAGGGGGCCATGCGGCTCGGGTTCCGTGGCGGCCATCGGCGTATCGGCGGGTGCATCCAGGGCCAGGTCCAGCCCGAGCGCGAACCGTTCGGCAGCGTTTTGCAGCTCACGCACATTGCCCGGCCAGCGGTGGCGCAGCAGGGCGCTGCGCTGTGCCGGCTGCAGGGTTTGCGGCGGCAGGCCATGGCGCTCGGAGGCTGCGCTGCTGAAGTACTCGAATAGGGTCACGATGTCCTCGCCGCGATCGCGCAGGGGCGGAATACGCAGCGGTGCCACGTTCAGGCGATAGTACAGGTCTGCCCGGAAGCGCCCTTGGTCGGCGGCCTGACGTAAATCTTCTTTGGTAGCCGCAATTACCCGAATATCCAAAGGGACCTGCTGGTTGCCTCCCAGCCGCTCCACCATGCGCTCCTGCAACAGGCGTAGCAGTTTGACCTGCACGTCCAGGCTCATGCTTTCGATTTCATCCAGGAACAACGTGCCACCGTTGGCGAACTCAAACTTGCCGATACGGCGTTTTTGCGCACCCGTGAACGCCCCAGGCTCATGGCCGAACAGTTCGCTTTCCACCACCGACTCTGCCAGGGCACCGGCGTTGATGGCGACAAAGGGGCCGTTTCGTCGGCTGGACAGGTCATGCAGTGCTCGGGCGACCACTTCCTTGCCGGCGCCGGTTTCGCCCAGGATCAGGACATCCGCACGCGTGCCGGCCAGTGCGCCTATCTGCTCCCTGAGCCGTGCCATTGAGGGGCTATGGCCCACCAGCCGTGTGCCCAATGCCTGGCGGTCGCTCAAGGCCAGGCGCAGGCTGCGGTTGTCCAGCACCAGCCGCCTGTGGCTCAAGGCGCGTCGCACGCCGTCGAGCAAGGCCTCACTGGCGAAGGGTTTTTCCAGAAAATCGTAGGCCCCTGCCCGCATAGCTTCCACCGCCAGGGGCACGTCGCCGTGGCCGGTGATGAGCAACACAGGAAGCTCAGGGTCAGCGGCCTGCAATTGGCGCAAGAAGGTCAGCCCGTCCACCCCTGGCATGCGGATATCCGATACCACCACACCGGGCCAATCCCGGGCGATACGGGCCGGCAGCCCTGTGGCCTCTTCCAGTGCAAGTACCTTGAGGCCTGCCAGGTCCAGGGTTTGGCCCAAGGCTTGGCGCAGGTGCGGGTCGTCGTCGATCAACAGTACGTCGATCCGGGCGTCCAGTACATCCAGGTGGCTCATGCCAGGTCCTCAAGGGGTTGCGGGCTTGCACCAGGCGTGGCTGGCCTTAACCGTAGTGTCAGCAAGGCGCCGCCCTGGGGGTGGTTGGCCATCAGCAGTTCACCGCCAAGGGCACGCATCAGCGTATCGCATATGGCCAGCCCCAGGCCAAGGCCCTGCGTGCGGGTCTTGGTGGTGAAGAACGGCTCTTTGGCATGGGCCAGGGCCTCGCTACTGAACCCCGGGCCATTGTCACGAATGTACAGGCTGATCCCGTCGGCAGACTTTTCGGCGCTTAGCCAGATCCGCCGTGGGTTAGCCTTTTCGGTGAGTGCATCCAAGGCATTGGCCAGCACATTGCCCAGCACCTGGCGCAGGCGTGTTTCACCGGCCTGTACCCACAGCGGCGCATCTGGAAGGTCCCGAATCAGTTCCACGGCCATGGCGCGACGGCGTTGGGCCAGTAGGGCCAACGCATCCTCTAGGGCAGGTTGCAGCGCTACGCTTTCAGGGGCATGGCGGTCACGGCGGGCAAAGGCCCGCAAGTGCGCGATGATGGACGCCATGCGTGCGGTCAGTTCGCTGATGGCTTTGAGGTTGCCGCGAGCGTCATCGGTGCGCTCGTGGTCAAGCAGTACGCCCGCATTGTCGGCATAGCTGCGGATAGCCGCCAGTGGCTGATTCAGCTCATGGCTGATGCTGGCGCTCATGGTGCCCAGTGCCGACAGCTTGCTGGCCTGCACCAGCTCATCCTGTGCCTGTACCAGCTTCTGCTGCGCCTGTTCGCGTTCCAGTACTTCCTGGCGAAGGCGGCTGTTGAGCTTCTGCAGCGCGCTAGTCCGTTCGCTGACCCGCGCTTCCAGCTCCTGGCGGCCCGAGGCCTCCAAGGCAATGCGGTCCATGTAGTTGCGCCGCCGTTGCATCATCAAACCTAGCATCAGCATCAAGGCCAGCAACGCTGCGCTGCCCACCGCCACCACCGTACGCACCGGTCGATCAACCAGCGCGTGGGGCGCCAGCAGGTTTACGGTCCAACCGGTCTCGGTGATGAAACGGCGTTGGATAAGCCAGGTTCGGTCGTCCAGCTGCAAGGCGCCGGGGCTGTTCGTGGGGTAAGGCTGGTTGGCGCCGATGGTGGCCCGCTCAGCATCCGTCAGTGGGCGCGTTGCCCGGTACCGCCACTCAGGGTGCGAGGTCAGGATCACTACACCGTACTGGTCTGTCACGGCCAGTTGTTCTGGCGTACGCCCCCATAAGGTTTCTGTGTGATCAAGGTCTACTTTTACCACCAGTGCGCCCAAGGTTGCTTCCTGGTCGCGAACACTGGCGGCAAAGAAGTAACCACGCTTGGCCGACGTGGTACCCAAGCCGAAAAAGCGCCCCAGCCGCCCGGCAATCGCATCATTGAAGTAGGGCCGAAAGGCAAAGTTGCGGCCTACGAAGCTGTCTTTCTGCTCCCAGTTGGACGCCGCCAGGGTATTGCCTGCCGGGTCCATCAGGTACATCACTTCTGCGCCGGTCTGGTCACAGAGGGTTTTGAGCAGGGCGTTAGCGGCAGCGAGCAACACGGGATCCCCCGGATTCGCAAGCGCTTCGCGCAGGGCTGGCAACTGGCCCAATATGGGGGAGAGGGCTTCGTAGCGGTGCAAGGTACCCAGCAGGTTGGCTACATACAGGTCAAGGGTTTGCCGGTTCTGGCTAACCAGTTCACTGTGGTAGTAACGCTCGGCAAGCCGTTGCAAAGGGTACAGCAACGGGGCCAGGCAAATGGCTACGAGCACAAGGTTGCGCCACCGTGGGCGGCGAGGAATGGCCGGTTTGATCATCCGGCCATGTTACCTCAGCCACCGCACAACCGTTATGCCCGGCCGTTATGCCGGGCGCAGGCACTCCAGCAAGGCATCCTGCCAATGCGGCTGGGTCACGCCCCATTGGACATACAGCTTGCCGCACTCAAGGCGGGAATTGAGCGGGCGCTGGGCAGGGGTAGGGTATTGGCTGGAGGGAATAGGCACCAGCGACGCACAGGGCTTGCCTGCGTTGCGCAGTTGCTCCCCAATAGCCTGGGCGAACCCGAACCAGGAGGTTTCGCCGCTATTAGTGAGGTGGTACACGCCCCATTCGCCGGGAGTGCCCGCCTGCCAGCGCTCAATCAACTGAACGGTGCTTTGGGCGATGCTGCCGGCCCAGGTTGGGGCACCAATCTGGTCTGCTACCACCTTCAGTTCCGGCCGTTCCTGCAGCAGGCGCTGCATGGTCAGCAGGAAGTTGCGCCCATGAGCGGCATAGACCCAACTGGTGCGCAGGATAAGGTGCTCCCCACCCACGGCCTGAATGGCCTGCTCGCCGGCCAGTTTGCTCTGGCCGTACACCCCAAGGGGGGCGGTAGGGTCGGTTTCCACATAGGGCTCGGCCTTGCTGCCATCGAACACGTAGTCCGTGGAGTAGTGAATCAGCAGCGCGCCCAGCGCCTTGGCCTCTTCGGCCAATATGCCGGGTGCCGTGGCGTTGATGGCAAACGCCAGATCCCGTTCGCTTTCGGCTTTGTCCACGGCCGTATGGGCGGCCGGGTTGACGATCAAGCCAGGCCGGAGGGCCCGTACCTTTTCACGAATGGCTTCGGGCTGGGTCAGGTCCAGGTCGGCGCTACCCATCACATGCAACTCGACCTTGCCGCGCAGGCGCTGTTGAAGTTCGGTCGTGACCTGCCCGTTGGCGCCTACCAGCAGTACCTTCAACACGCCGCTCATGGGAACAGGTCCGCATCGGCCAAGGCCTTGGCTTGCTGGTCTTTGGCAGACAACCGTGGCTCGAGGCCGTCCAGTTGCCAGTCAATGGCTAAGGCGGGGTCATTCCAGGCGATGGCGCGTTCGGCAGCCGGGTTGTAGTAGTCGGTCGTCTTGTAGAGGAAGTCAGCCGTTTCGCTGAGTACTACAAAACCGTGGGCAAAACCTTCGGGAATCCACAACTGGCGCTTGTTGGTCTCTGTCAGGCGTACTGCCACGGACTGGCCGAACGTAGGTGAACCCTTGCGAATGTCTACCGCAACGTCCAGCACGTCGCCGGTGGCCACGCGCACCAGCTTGCCCTGGGGGTTTTCGATCTGGTAATGCAGGCCGCGCAGTACACCGCGCTGGGAGCGCGAATGGTTGTCCTGAACGAAGGTCACCCGGCGGCCAACGGCCTCCTCGAAAGCACGTTCGTTGAAGCTTTCGAAGAAGAAACCGCGGTCATCACCAAAGACGCGAGGCTCGAAAATCAGAACCTCTGGAATGCTGGTTGCAACAATATTCATCGCGCTGCCCTCACCAAGACAATCTGCTTCATGCGATCAGGTCCTTGGGTTCGGTAAAGCCCAGGCGCTCGCGTTGGTAGCTGCCGTCCTGTACGCGGCGGCACCATTCCAGGTTGTCCAGGTACCATTGCACGGTCTTGCGCAGGCCGGTCTGGAAGGTTTCCTGAGGCACCCAGCCCAAGTCACGCTCGATCTTGCTGGCATCGATGGCGTAGCGCAGGTCGTGACCAGGGCGATCCTTCACGAACGTGATCAGGTCTGCGTAGTGGGCGACCCCTTCAGGGCGGCTGGGGGCCAGCTCTTCAAGCAGGGCACAGATGCCGCGCACCACGTCGATGTTCTTCTGCTCGTTATGGCCGCCGATGTTGTAGGTCTCGCCTACGTCACCACGGGTGACCACTTCAAGCAAGGCACGGGCGTGGTCTTCCACGAACAGCCAGTCACGCACCTGCAGGCCGTCACCGTATACCGGCAGTTTCTTGCCTTCCAGTGCGTTAAGGATCACCAGCGGGATCAGCTTTTCCGGGAAGTGATACGGGCCGTAGTTGTTCGAGCAGTTGGTGACGACTACAGGCAGGCCATAGGTGCGGTGCCAGGCGCGAACCAGGTGGTCGGACGCAGCCTTACTGGCCGAGTACGGCGAGCTAGGTGCGTAAGGGGTGGTTTCGGTGAACAGGTCATCCACGCCGTGCAGGTCGCCATACACCTCATCCGTGGAAATGTGATGGAAGCGAAATGCTGTACGTGCCGGTTCGCCTAGCTGGCTCCAGTACGCACGCGTGGCTTCAAGCAGCGCGTAGGTGCCTACGATGTTGGTCTGGATGAACTCGCTAGGGCCATCAATGGAGCGGTCAACATGGGACTCGGCCGCCAGGTGCATGATGGCTTCGGGCTGGAAGCGCGCCAGTACTTCAGCCATCTTAGGTTGGTCGGCAATGTCGGCCTGAACGAATTCATAGCGTGTGTTGGTCGCGATGCCCGCCAGGGATTCAAGGTTGCCTGCATAAGTAAGCTTGTCGATGTTAAGGACATCGTGCTCGGTATTTTCGATCAGGTGCCGCACGAGTGCAGAACCGATAAAGCCTGCACCACCAGTAATGAGGATTCGCATGTGAACGCGCCTTTTCCCTTAAGTCGCCAATAGAAATGGGCATACTTTGTGGGGATATGCTGCCGGGTGCAAGCTGGAATACGCTAAACATGCCAGGCCCCGAGCAAAAGTGCCCTCACGCTTGCCAATTCGGGCGCACCTTGCAGATAGTACTCGCAGAATAAAGCCGAGGCCTGCCCGATGTCGCTTCCTGCATTGATCCAGCGTTCCAGCCTGCCCACACCTCGCCTGAGTATTGCTGATGCGTGCCAAATCCTGCATGAGCACTACGGCCTCCAGGCTGAACTGACGCCCATGGGCAGCCAGCAGGACCTTAATTTCCATGTACAAAGCACGGAAGGCCAGTTCGTGCTCAAGGCCTGCCACGGCTATTACGCTGTAGAAGAGCTTCAGGCGCAGCACGCCGCATTGGCCCACTTGGCCCATCAGGGGCTGCCGGTACCCAAGGTAAGGCCTACGCGTGCGGGGGCGCTGGTGTTAAGCGTGGTCATGAACGATGAGCCTTTGCACATTCGCCTGCTGGATTACCTGGAGGGTGAACCGCTGACGCGCCGGCCTTATGTGGGGCCTGAGCTTCGCGCAGCATTGGGGCGCTTGTGCGCCCAGGTGGATCGCGCCCTAGAGGGCTTTAGCCATCCAGGCCTGACGCGCACCCTGCAGTGGGACCCTCAGCACGCAGCCACTCTGGTGGAGCACCTACTTGCCGTGCTGAATGGCCAACCGGAACGCCAGCAGCAGGTGCAGAAAGTGACACAGCAGGCACAGGCCCGGCTCGACAGCCTGGCTCACCTGCTGCCCACCCAGGCCGCTCACCTGGAACTTACAGACGACAACACCCTGTGGCAGCGCACGGCGCAGCGCGAATGGGCGCTGGTGGGCATCATCGACTTCGGCGACCTTGCCCATACCTGGCGGGTAGCCGACCTGAGCGTGACTTGTGCGGGCCTGTTGCATCACTGTGAAGGGGACCCGCTGGGGCTGCTCCCCGCCATCGTGGCCTATCATCAGGCCAACCCCCTGGGGGTGGCTGAACTGCGGGCACTGTGGCCGTTGATTGTGAACCGGGCAGCGGTGCTTGTGTTAAGCACAGCCCAGCAGCTTACGCTCAACCCGGACAACCCTTACCTGCTGGCCAATGCCGCCCATGAATGGGAAGTGTTCGACGTGGCGCGGTCTGTGCCACCGGAGCTGATGGAAAGCGCCATTTTGCAGGCCCTCAGCGCGGCACCTGCGACTCTCTTTGAGGGCACCGGTCATGTCTTGTTACCTGGGCTGAATGCAGCGTCAGTCAACACACTGGACCTAAGCGTGCTCAGCCCCCAATGGCAGGCTGGAAACTGGGAAGCGGACGGCGCCGTGGCTCGGCAGCTGGCGGCGGCCTTGCCAGGGTTTGCCGCTGCGGCTTCCCGTTACGGCGAGTACTGCCTCGCCCAGACCCAGCCAGACACCGCCCAGGAGCCCCACACCTTCGCATTGCACGTTGACCTGCTGCTGGCCAGCGAACAGGCGCTCCAAGCCCCATTCGATGGTGTGTTCGAAGCGATTGACACCGGGTGGGTGTTGAGAAACCAGCGGTGGGCGCTGCGCCTGGACAGCGAACATATAAAGGCCCTCCCTGGAAAGAGGCAGGCAGGCCAACCGCTGGGCACTGTCAGCGCTGGCCTGCGTGTGCAACTGATGGCCGTTGACCTACCGGCCCCCGCGTTCACCACGCCTTCCAGAGCTGCAGCCTGGTCGCGCCTGTCGCCGTCCCCCTCTGCGGTGCTGGGTTGGGCCTGTGATGCACCGCCGCACGAAGAGGCTCAGGCGCTGCTGGCTCGCCGCGATGCCAGCTTTGCCCGGTCCCAAAAGCATTACTACCAGGCACCGCCCCGTATCGAGCGTGGCTGGCGCAACCACTTGATCGACCTGCAAGGCCGCGCCTATCTGGACATGCTCAATAACGTGGCAGTTTTAGGCCATGGCCACCCGCGCATGGCCCAAGTAGCCAGCCGGCAGTGGTCCCTGCTCAATACCAACTCACGTTTTCATTACGCTGCGCTGGCCGAGTTTTCCGAACGGCTGCTGGCACTATCGCCTTCATCGATGAACCGGGTGTTCCTGGTCAACAGCGGGAGTGAAGCCAACGACCTGGCCATACGGCTGGCGTGGGCCTACAGCGGTGGCCGCGACATGCTCAGCGTGCTGGAGGCCTATCACGGCTGGACCGTCGGTGCCGATGCCCTGTCCACGTCCATCGCCGATAACCCTAAAGCCTTGGAAACCCGCCCGGAATGGGTTCACCCGGTGGTTGCGCCCAACACCTACCGAGGCCCTTATCGAGGCCCTGACAGTACCGCTGACTACGTACGCAGCGTGAACGATGTGCTAGCTAAACTGGATGCACAGGGGCGGCAGGTGGCGGGGTTCATCTGCGAGCCGGTGTACGGCAACGCGGGAGGAATTGCCTTGCCGCCGGGCTACCTGGAACAGGTCTATGGCCAGGTGCGTGCACGGGGAGGGGTGTGCATCGCCGATGAAATCAGGTGGGGTATGGCCGGCTGGGTACTCACTTCTGGGGGTTCGAAGAGCAGCAGGTAGTGCCCGACATCATCACCATGGCCAAAGGCATGGGGAACGGCCACCCGCTGGGTGCTGTGATCACGCGGCGTGAAATCGCCGAAGCCCTGGAAGCGGAGGGTTACTTCTTTTCATCGGCAGGCGGCAGCCCAGTCAGCTGCGAGATCGGCCTGGCAGTGCTGGACGTGATGCAAGAAGAGGGGCTGTGGAATAACGCGCGCGAGACCGGGGCCTATTTCAAACAGCGGCTGGAGGCGCTCGTGGAGCGTTTTCCGCTCGTAGGTGCGGCCCATGGTTCGGGCTTCTACTTGGGGCTGGAGCTGGTACGTGACCGCACTACGCTGGAGCCTGCCACCGAAGAAACCGCTGTGCTGTGCAACCGCCTGCGCGACCTGGGCGTTTTCATGCAACCCACGGGCGACCACCTTAATATCCTCAAGATCAAACCCCCCATGTGTACCGGTCAGCAAAGCGTAGACTTCTTCATCGATTGTGTAACCAAAGTATTAGAGGAGGACCTATAAGCCTTGGGCAATGGCCTGCAAGCCGTTGATCGCGCGTTTCTGCATGCGCTTGCGCTTGGACGTTGCGTCGGATGTTATCCGCCGTTTTTATCGGCAAAAAGCCTTCACCGCCTTTCAATCGCGGCCTTGGCATGCTCCCATTGCCTTTTCGACGGTTTACTGGAGCCCTGACCCCTGATGACCACCCTGAACAGCACGCCACGCGCCGACGGCTTCCATATGCCAGCCGAGTGGGCTTCCCAAAGCCAGGTCTGGATGATCTGGCCCGAGCGCCCAGACAACTGGCGCCTCGGTGGCAAGCCGGCCCAGGCCGCACATGTGACCCTGGCCCGGGCCATCGCCCGTTTCGAGCCAGTGACGGTGGCCGTTTCGGCGGCGCAATACGAAAACGCTCGTGCCCGGCTGGATGTTCCTAACATCCGGCTGGTGGAAATGAGCAGCGATGACGCCTGGATGCGCGACACAGGCCCTAGCTTCGTGATCAATGACCAAGGGGAAGTGCGCGGCGTGGATTGGGGCTTCAATGCCTGGGGCGGTTTCGAGGGTGGCTTGTACAGCCCATGGCAGCGTGACGACCAGGTAGCCCGCAAGGTGCTCGAAATGGAACGCTTGGCACGCTACCGCACAGAAGGCTTTGTACTGGAGGGTGGCTCCATTCATGTGGACGGGGAGGGTACGGTGATTACCACCGAGGAGTGCCTGCTCAACCGTAACCGCAACCCCCACATGGACCGTGCTCAAATCGAAGCGATACTGGGGGACTACCTGAATGTCAGCAAGGTGGTTTGGCTTCCCGATGGGCTGTTCAATGATGAAACCGATGGGCACGTGGATAACTTCTGCTGTTACGTTCGCCCCGGTGAAGTGTTACTGGCCTGGACAGACGACCCGGAAAACCCCAACTACAGCCGTTGCCAGGCCGCCTTGCGCGTGCTGGAAACCACGACCGATGCCAAAGGTCGCGCGTTCATAGTGCACAAAATGCCCATCCCTGGCCCGTTGTTCGCTACCGAGGAAGAATGTGATGGCGTCGACATTGCCGCAGGTAGCCAGCATCGAGACCCTTCCGTGCGGCTTGCCGGGTCCTACGTGAACTTCCTGATCGTGAATGGCGGCATTATCGCACCCAGCTTTGGCGAAGCCACAGATGACGCGGCCCAGGCTATTCTGCAGCAGGTGTTCCCGGAGCATGAAGTGGTGTTCGTGCCTGGGCGTGAGCTGCTGCTAGGCGGCGGCAATATTCACTGCCTGACCCAGCAGCAACCTGCGCCCCACCATTCCTGAGCTCCCATAAGCCCGGTACCAAACTGCCGGGCCTTTGTGCATTCACTGTGTTACGTAATGAACGGTGGCACAGGTTTTGTATCTAAATGCTTAGCGAAGGCGAACCTGAACGTCCTCGTTTTGTCATCAAAAGGACTTAGCCTGCGTTGCGCGTTGAGCCGGGGATGTAGCCATGAATGCAGTCAGAGATGCGGTACCTCAAAAGAGCGACGGCGTGGCCTGCCAAGGTCTTGCCCAGCCGCTCAAAACCAGGCCCTCCACAGGCGCACGGCCCGAAGACTTTCGCGAAGCGATCGCAAATCGCTATCCAGCAGGGTTGATCAGTGACGATGAGCTGGAAGCACTGCTGGGCGGTGCAAAGCCTTAGCAGGCGATGCTGAAAAGCCCATCTGCCGTTGAGCAGGGTGCCCGCGTATCTGCCTCCTCCAGCGCGTTTTACTCCGTTTTGTAGTTTGACACCCTTTCCTGTCCTCACTAGGATCCGAGCCCGCTGTGGCTGCTGGTAGCGTTGGCCTGTGCTCTGCAAAGGGCCTTCCAGCCCACGGGTTTTTTCTCGGCACAAGGAATGCAAAATGTTGAACTACCGTATCGGCGTACTGGCGCTAGGGATCTGCACCGCTACCCACGCGATGGCCAGCGATCAATCCAATGCCCAAGGTTTTGTGGAAGACAGCCACCTTAATGTGCTGCTGCGCAATGCCTACATGAATCGTGACTACAAGCACGGGGCTGAAGACCGTGCTGAATGGGGCCAAGGCGTCATTGGCCAATTCAGCTCCGGCTTCACTCAAGGTACCGTCGGCGTGGGCGTGGATGCTTTCGGCCTGTACGCACTGCGCCTGGACGGCGGCGGTGGCCGCAGCGGATCAGGTGGCATCGATTTCTTCCGGCAGGACAACCACGGCAATCCCGAGCACGACATTGCGCGTGCGGGCGCGGCGATCAAGTTCCGTGTGTCCAATACCGTACTGAAATACGGCGAGATGATGCCGGCGCTGCCTGTCATGAACTACGACGACAGCCGCTTGCTGCCAGAGAGTTACACCGGCTACCTGCTTACCTCTCGCGAGGTAGAGGGCCTGGAACTCAACGCCGGGCACTTCACGGCCCAAACTCGAAAAAGCGATGAAGGCCGTGACAGCGGCGGCATCAAGCAGATGGATGTGTTCGGGGGCAGTTATAAATTCACCGACCAGTTCACCGCTTCGCTCTACGCCTCCGACGTACAGGACCGCCTCAAGAAACAATACCTGGGCATGACCTATGTGATGCCCATGGCCAGCGACCAGTCCCTGACCCTGGACTTCAACGGTTACCGTACACGCTTGGACCAATCCTATGCAGACCAGCTGAGCACAGGCCAGAACAACACGATCTGGAGCCTGGCAGCCACCTATGCCTTGGGCGCCCACTCCTTCACCCTGGCCCACCAGCGCAGCACCGGCGACACGGGCTATAACTACGGCGGCTATGGCAAGAACGGCGGCGTGGGTGATGGGGGTTCTACTATCTTCCTGGCCAACTCCTACTGGTCGGACTTCAATGCCGAGGATGAGCGCTCGTGGCAGCTGGCCTATGGCTTGGACTTTGCGGCCTATGGTATCCCAGGCCTGAGCTACAAGATCGCTTACGTACGGGGCGACAATATCCGCACCAACAGTGGCGAAGGCAATGAGCGTGAGTGGTTCAACCAACTGCAATACGTCGTGCAGGAAGGCCCCGCAAAAGACCTGAAAGTACGCCTGCGTAATTCGATGCTGCGTACCTCCACCAATGTGCGCGAGTCGGGCTACAACGACGATGGGAATGAAGTGCGGGTGTTTGTGGAGTACCCGATCAACGTGTTCTAACCCTTTCAGGCCCGCCTTTTTGAGGCGGGCCTTCTGCACCCTGTCAGCAAAATGTATCAGCGCTGACATTCCGGCCATGACAACTGCGCAAGCGATGCCGCATTATACGTGTCCTTAAAACAACGATCGCTTTGCTTGAGGGCAGCGGCCCTTCAGGCTTGCCTGTCAAAAAGTGAGGCCATTGGGCGCACTGATTTATGACTGAGCACCATCTTTCCCGCCCCCTTGCGGCTTCAATGCCACTGGTTTCGATCATTGCGCCTTGCTACAACGCCGAGCGGTACCTTGAGCAAGCGCTCGAAAGCATTTATGCCCAGGATTACGGCAATTTCGAAGTCATCATTGTGGATGACGGGTCAACGGACCGCAGCATCGAACTGCTGAACAGCCTGCAGCCACGTTATGGGTTTTCTCTGTATACCCAGGCCAACCAAGGGGTCAGTGGTGCACTGAATACCGGCCTGTCAGTCGCTCGCGGTGATTATGTGGCGACGCCCGATCTGGATGACCTCATGCTGCCGCATTCCATCAGTGTGCGGGCCAGTTACCTGGAAGCTCACCCGGAGGTAGGCCTGGTGGGGGCCCTGATTACGTATATGGATGAGCACGGCACCCTTACTAAAACCGAGCGCCAGCAGGGTATTCGGCACCTGGATTTTGCCTCGCTACTGGCTGAAGGGCGCGTGGTAGGTGCACCTGTTTCCCTGTACCGCATGAGCGCAATAAAGGCAGTGGGTGGCTACGACGCTGCGATCAAAGTTCAGGATTTCCAGATGACCCTGCGCATTGCGTACCAAGGCTTCGGGGTACATGTGCTTCCTGACGTGGTCACGCGCTACCGCCGCCATCCCAACAACCTTTCCAAACGCTACAAGGTGCTGCTCGATTCCGACCTGCGCACCATCGCCCCTTACAAGGCGCACCCGCAGTACGCACGGGGCCGGGTGGCGTTGATCAACAAGGCACTCAAGTATGCGGTGGTACAGGACAAGCGCGACGCGTGGCGCTTGTTGCGAGAGATTCCCTGGCGGCTGATCGACCGTACTACGGTAAGGCGCTTCAAGCGGTTGCTGACGCACTGAAATACTGAAGGATGCTCTGTGTGGCTATGGATATAGAACAATGACCGGATGGCTTGAAAAGTGGCGTAAGCGCAAGGTTCGCAAACACCTCAACCAGTTGGAACGGGTGCAGCGCTACCCTGAAAAGATCCGCCTCAAATACCCCATGTATTCGGTAGGGCCAGGCAGCTATGGGGTTCCAGAAGTCTGGGATTTCGAGGCCGATGCCACCCTGCGTATCGGTGCGTATACCTCGATTGCCGCCAACGTGAACATTTTGCTTGGCGGCATTCACCGCACGGACTGGGTAACGTGCTACCCCTTCCAAAAGGTGTTCAAGGAGGCGGAGCGGATCAAGGACATTCACCCCACCAAGGGTGATGTGGTCATCGGGAATGACTGCTGGGTGGGCATGGGCGCCATGATCCTGTCCGGCGTTACTATCGGTCACGGGGCAGTGGTGGGCGCCGGCGCGCTGGTGACCAAAAGCGTGGAGCCTTACGCCATTGTGGGCGGGAACCCATGCCGCTTTATCCGTTGGCGGTTCGAAGATGCTTCGATCAGAGCGCGCCTGCTGGCTACTGCCTGGTGGGATTGGCCTACCGATGAGTTGCGCAACACGGTGCACATGCTTTGCAGTGACCGCATTGAGGAATTTCTTACCTACGCTGAACAACGACCAACGGCTTGAACAAAGCACCACAGGCTTAGAAGAGGGGCGCCCAAGGCCGAAAATGTATCAGTCCTGGTACGCGCCCCTTTTTCGAACACGGTATAGGCTTTCCACTTTCTAAATTTCAGTAACGATATTGATTTGCATTTGACAGTGTTGGATGATCTCGCGCTTTATTGCCCCGCTGGAGCGCAATCATGCGTGCACCCTTCTCGTATACCCCCTTGGTACTGTCGTTGTTGGCTATTAGCGTTGCGAGCGGCGCCTATGCAGATGACGCGGTCGTTGCGTTACCTACTATAGACGTCAACGCCTCAGGGCAGGGTAGCGAGGTTACGGCGGTGGGCTATCAAGGCAAGCCTGCAACAGGCACCACGCGGTTGAACCTCACCGCTCACGAAACCCCACAGGGGGTGACTACCATCAAACGTGAGCAACTCGAGGACTTCAAACTCAACAGCATCCGAGATGTACTGACCAGCACGCCAGGCGTGAACGTGCAAAAAGTGGAAACCGACCGTACCTATTTCACGGCACGGGGCTTCGACATCAACAACATTCAATACGATGGCACCGGCATGCCGTTGATGAGCGGCCTGCTAGTGGGCGACATCGACATGGCTCCCTTTGAACAAGTGGACATCCTGCACGGTGCCAACGGGCTGATGACCGGGAACGGCAACCCTTCCGCCACAGTGAACCTAGTGCGCAAACGCCCAACCTATACGCCTCAAGCCCAAGTGGATATGACCGTAGGTGCCTGGGACAAGCGTCGTGTAGACCTGGACGTGTCCGGCCCGCTCACAGACAGCGGCAATGTGCGGGGGCGGGTGATTTACGCCAACGAAAACGGTAACTCGTACCTGGACCGCTATTCGCGTGAGAAAAACATTTTCAGTGGCCTGCTAGCGTTTGACCTGAGCGAGCGCGACACCTTGACGGTTGGCTACGAGAACCAGAAAAGCGACGCCAACGCGGCCAGCTGGGGCGCCTTGCCATTGGTAGATGGCAACGGTAACAAGGTCCACTACAGCAGCACCCATTCCAGCATTGCCCAGCCTTGGGTGTACTGGGACGTGCACACTCAACGCGCCTTTGGCGAGTGGGAGCACACCTTCGATAACGCCTGGACTTCCAAGCTGACCATTACCGGCGTAGAGCACAGGGAAGACACCGAGATGTTCTACATCTATGGCGCCGGCGATGGTTACACCGGGCTGGGTTCCAAGTACAAAGACAAAAACACCGAGCTGGACGGCGACCTGGCGTTCACAGGGCCGTTCTCCCTGGCCGGCCGCGAGCACCAGCTGACCTTCGGGGCCAACTGGGCCAGGTCACGTAACCGTGAATCGTCCCAGTATGGCGACACCCTCAACTATGCTCCTGTATCCCTTGAAGATGCGCTGGCAGGCAACCTGCCACGGCCCATCTACAACGCTGCACTGCCGGAAAACACCTCCCGCTACACCGACCGGCAGAAAAGCGTGTATGCCGGTGCACGCTTCAGCCTGGCAGACGACCTGCACCTGATCACAGGCGCACGTATGCTGAGCGCGGACAGCGACGGCGAAAGTTACGACACCCCGCGCGAAGTGCGCGTACACGGCAAGGTCACGCCTTATGCGGGCCTGGTGTACGACCTCACCCCGCAATACGCGCTCTATGCCAGCTACGCCGAGATCTACAACCCACAGTATTCCCTGGACACCCAGGGCCGCGTGCTGGACCCGCTCGAAGGCAAAAGCTACGAAGCCGGTATCAAGGGCCAGCTCATGGAGAAGAAGCTGGATGTGTCGGCAGCGGTGTTCCATACCAAGCAGGATAACGTAGCAGCCTATGCCGGCTACGACGCCAGCCTGGGTGGCAGTGTGTATGAAGGCACGAGCTACGACAGCAGCGGCGTGGAGCTGTCCATGGCCGGTGAGCTAGCGCCGGGCTTGCAGGTAAACGGCGGCTATACCTATGTGTACATCACGGACGACAACGACAGCCGCGCCCGCCGCTTTATTCCCCGCCACGCCTTCAACTCGTCAGTGACTTACCGCCTGCCAGGCATGCCCAAGGTTAAGGTGGGCGGCAGCCTGGAATGGCAGAGCGAAGTGGCGTACGACACCGACACCACGGCTCGCCAGGACAGTTATGCCCTGGTAGGCCTGATGGCCCGCTACGACATCGATGCCCATTGGAGCACCCAGCTCAACCTGGATAACCTCACCAATGAGAAATACCTGCAAAGCCTGCGGTACGGCCAAAGCAACTACGGCGATCCGCGCAATATAACCGCGTCCGTGAGCTGGAAGTTGTAAGGCACGCGAGGCGCTACCTGCATTGGGACTCAAGCGAAAAACGCCTTGAGGCCCAACTCAGGCAGATAACCCTTACCGGCTGGCGCTGGCGACCTGCGTATGGCGCAGGGTTGGAATCAGGAACACGATCGCCAGCACGCACGCCGCCACCAGCATCACGAACCCGCCGTCCCAGCCAAAGTGGTCCACGGTGTAACCCATGGCCGCGCTGGCCGCCACTGAACCGCCCAAGTAACCGAACAACCCGGTAAACCCGGCTGCGGTACCGGCCGCTTTCTTGGGGGCAAGCTCCAGCGCTTGCAGGCCCACCAGCATTACCGGGCCATAGATCAGGAAGCCAATGGCAAACAGCGCTGCCATGTCGATGGTGGGGTTGCCCGGTGGGTTGAGCCAGTACACCAGGGTAGCCACTGTCACCAGAGCCATAAACACGATGCCGGTCAGGCCACGGTTGCCCCGGAAGATTTTGTCCGACATCCAGCCGCACAGCAGGGTGCCTGGAATACCTGCCCACTCATAGAAGAAATACGCCCAGGACGTGGTATCTACGTTGAAGTGCTTGGCTTCCTTGAGGTAGGTAGGCGCCCAGTCCAAAACCCCATAGCGCAACAGGTAAACGAACACGTTGGCCAAGGCGATGTACCACAGCATTTTGTTGCGCAGCACATACTTGACGAAGATTTCCTTAGCGCTGAATTCCTCTTCATGGCTGGCATCGTAGCCGTCTGGATAGTCGTTCTTGTACGCCTCGATCGGCGGCAACCCTACCGACTGCGGGGTATCACGCATGGTCGCGAACGCGAACACCGCCACCAGCACCGCCACGGCTGCGGGCACATAAAAGGCCGCATGCCAATCGTTGGTCCAGCCCAAGCCCAGCAGGAACAGCGGGCCAATCAAACCGCCCCCTACGTTATGCGCCACGTTCCAAGTGGACACTACGCCGCCACGCTCTTTCTGCGACCACCAGTGCACCATGGTCCGCCCGCTAGGTGGCCACCCCATGCCCTGTGCCCAGCCATTGATAAACAGCAGCACGAACATGATCGCCACGCTGGACGTGGCCCAATGTGCGAAACCGAACACAAACATCACTGCCGCTGACAGCAGCAACCCGAACGGCAGGAAATAACGCGGGTTGGACCGGTCCGACACCAGCCCCATCAGAAATTTGGACAGCCCGTATGCAATGGCGATGGCCGAAATCGCCACGCCCAGTTGGCCCCGTGAATAGCCTTCTTGCTCAATAAGGTAAGGCATAGCCAGGGAAAAATTCTTGCGCAGCAGGTAGTAGCCCGCGTAGCCGAAGAAGATGCCGGCGAAGATCTGCCAGCGCAGACGCCGGTAGGTGCTGTCGATCTTGTCCTCGGGCAACGGGGCCCGGTGAGCCGCGGGGCGGAAGAAGGCGAACATAAGGTCTCCGATATTTTTATTGTTTGCGAAACCGAATATTACATTTTCATTACAGAAAATCATGGGAGATTTTGTTGCGAGGGGTGAATTTCTGATAAAGGGTGGGAGAGGGATAAGGGTGTGCAGGGTTCCCATTCAAGGTGTGAGCCCTTGCAGGATAAAGTCCGGTTCGGTCGAAAGCCTCGGTCTTGATAGCGGGTTTTGCCCAAGCTGGAACTGGCGGGTGATTTCTACCACCTATTCAAGCATATAGGCCTTGCTGCTCTGGCACAGCCCTTACGGTAGAACCGATCAAAAGGCCACTCTTATCCGTGCACCGGCATAGTAGGTATGTATCGCAATGGTTTCCTCGCTCTCGCCGTCCTTACAGATACCTTCGATCGTTATTCAATTGTCCGATGAACCTTCATCGGTTTCTGGCCCTGAACACCCCACTTCATCCGCAGGCCCTTCAATCATCCTTGAACCACCGGCTGAAAACCCCTCAGCTCCCCATCTTAAACGTGCCGCCTCCGATCACCCACCTGAACCCTCAAAGCGACCCAGGGTGAGCGCTATGGGCCAGGCACTGTACGGCAAGCCTTTGAGGATTCATCAAGCCCTAGCCGACCATGATCCAGCGAAAATCCTCGACCTGCGACGTAGCGGTGAAAAAGCCAACCAGCTGGATAGTGAAGGGCACAGCCCATTACAGCGCCTGGAACGCATGGAAGGGCTTGCCAGCACGCAACGCGCGGCTTTGCATCACGCACTTGTTGGATCGCTGAACCCTACTGCCCCAGCAGGCCATGCCAAGTGGGAAGCGGGGCATGGAAGCCCATGGGGGCTAGAGATTTTGCTGGCCGGCGCGCTTAGGGGCGGCTTAAACGATGCCAAGGGGGGCTCAGAGTCTCTGAACGGGAAAGTCTTTTTTTCTGATCGCACCCCCTCCACCGATCAAGCGGAGACAACACGGCCCAACTTGCGAAAAAAAGCCCGCACCTATGCCAAAGGTGCTGGTATCAGGGAATCGACCCCGGTTATCCGTGTCGTTACCCACCGTTTGCTCCAGGCATTGAACAAGCACATTGAAGGTGGCAAGGTCCTTTCCATCAGCGGTAACCCCATCACACTTAACCTGCAACCTGGCGAGACGTATGCAGCCGTAGTCAGCAACTGGCTGAGGCAAGTACCGCTTCTCCGTAGTGCCAGCGAGCTCACGGGGTCGCCTGAAAATATCGGCATTCAGTCATTACTCGAAATGCACTTACCTAGGCGTTTGGACATCAAAGAATCTGGTACCGGCAAGATACTGTCTGTTGAAGGGCAGCCTTTACAAGCGCTATACGGGCAGGCCATTCGTAGCGGGTTAGATACGCTGGAGGTAGGTAAAGCGCCCTACCTCGCGCTGCTCAACAGTGGGAAGGTAGTGCCTTTGGTATTCGGCTTCAGCCCTATCAAAGCGTTGAAAACCCACACGGTTAAAACCTTTTCTGGCCGCCACTTGCGCTACTCCTATCAGGACGAGGACCATGCATTAGCCGGTTCTGCGAATGGCGGCCGTTTGCTAGAGATAGAAGTCCGTGATTTGCAAGACCTTGCCACGTTGGCGCTGGGGATGCGTGTCAAAGGGGCCTCGCTTCCCGAGGATACCAACACAGTCATTCGCCTGCGCGCGTCGAGAAATAGCCAAACGGGTGGCAAGCAAGGCAAGGCCATCTACCTCTCGGCCGAGCACTTTACCGACTTCCGTGAAAAACTGGATCAATGGCTCGAAAGCCAGCACATTGAAGGCGAATTATCTGAACAGCCATTAGCGCAACTGCAGGCCATGAATAAGACACTGCGGGCTGCTCCTCTTCAGACGTGGGTAGGTGGGGTTGACGATGAGGCAGCGAGTTGAAGCAGATAGCCAGGAAGGTGCGACTACCTGCTCCAACCCGTTGCAAGTGCTTAACCCACAGCCGGCGCTGCCACGGCAGCGGTCGCCAGTAATGTGTTTTTCATGGTGGTGATGATAGACCTCCAGTCCACCGCATCCATGTCGATGGGGAAACGCGTCTGGGCTTCAGGGCTCATCCAGGCCAGGGGCCTGCGTGCCTGGGTATCGTCGAAGGTAAAACAGGTGCTCATGGCAAAGCCGTAGGCGTTGACGATCACTTTGTTGAGCTTGGCCTGCCGCTCATCCAAGCTTTGCAAACCCTCCTCGAACGTGTCCCGGTTCGCATAGTAGGTCACACGGCCTGCCATTTCGGTCACTTCGCCCAAGGTTGGGATGTTGCGGGTAGCAGACGAGCAGTTAATAACCTCGAAGGTGCTATTGGTAGGCTCGACCGCATTGGCCAAAAGCATGTTCACGCAGATATCCACTGGGATCATGTCGTTGACCGCTGCCTTCATCGACAGCGGGAAATACTTTACACCACCCACTACTACGGCACGGATAAACGCCGGCAACGAAATAGAAAAGTCACAGTAGCCTTTGTAAGGGTAGGCCCATGCGCCTGTGACTGACGTAATACGTGCCACCATAATGGGCAACTTTGGGTACTGCTGGTGCAGCAGTCGTTCCATCAGGTTCTTGGCATAAGCATAGGCATTGGGCCATTCATTCAGCCTAGGGTGGCTGCCGGTCTCCATAATATGGTCAAGTTCAACTTGAGCCGTATGGTCTTGGTATACCTGCTCTTTAATGGTGCCGTTGCCCACGCGATTACATTGGGCCCAATAGCTGGAGGTGACAAGAAATAGCTCCAAGTGTTCGAACGTACTGGCCAGTTCGGCACCGTGTAGCGCGGCCAAGGTATTAGCCCGCGCCTGATCCTGCAAACCGGTGTCCCACCGGGTGTAGGCGGCCAGGTGGAAAATGATGTTCACCTGCTCCCGAAGGCTCTGCAACAGCTCTTCGGTGATCCCCCAATTGACCCGGGTTACATCCCCTTTGATCCACACCACTCGCTCATCATACGCACTGGCCTCACCTGGCGCCCTGGAGTGGTAGAGGCAGTAGATCCGCTCCACACCCTTGAGCTTCTCGGAAATTGTTTTAACCAGCAACGCGCCGATGAACCCTGTAGCACCTGTGATAAAAATGCACTTTCCGTTATAAGCCTTATCCATAAGCTATCTCTTTGAAGGGTGGGAAGAAGAAAGGCGGAAACGATTGGTGTCTCGAAAAGACCATGATTTAGAGGGCAAGTCAAGAACGCTTTAGTGAAACTTTTAATTGGTTGAAGCAAAGAGGCAGCCAGTCTCTGCAACTTGGCTTGGTAGATTCACTGTCAACGTTATTAACAAGCTATCAATTGGCAAGGCTGGTTGTACCCCATGCTCAGAGGCTCCAGCAACCTGGACGCATACTCGG
This sequence comes from Pseudomonas sp. AB39(2026), assembly GCF_059831485.1. NCBI lineage: Bacteria > Pseudomonadati > Pseudomonadota > Gammaproteobacteria > Pseudomonadales > Pseudomonadaceae > Pseudomonas > Pseudomonas sp. AB39(2026). The sequence goes on along the minus strand of NZ_CP195212.1, from coordinate 2,992,271 downwards.
CTACATTTAACAGTTCTGGTACCTGATTCTGGATCCAGCTTCTGGAGCTAACCGCAACATGGGTCAATCCTTTTTTTGACAGGCAGGGGGAACCGAGCCAACGCATCTGCCACTTAACCTAACGCATGGCTTTCCCAAGGTGCCCCGTCGAGGCATTAAGAGCTCCTGCACAGCGGGCATTTTCCGCTCCGCTTTCATGATCGCTTTTAAACCCCTGCCGTCCCAGCACCTACGAGGACATGCAATGGATATCAATTCAGTCAATAGGCACATGCCGGTCCATACTGATGAGATCACGCCAGCGACACGTGCGGGATCGATCCATCCCTTTCAATCTTTAAATGCGACCGGGGTTGAAATACGAGACCGCCTCGACCACTACTTCCAGGCGCACCGGCCCACCAGTAGATCTCCTGGTACGCAGGAGCAGCACGAAGCGCGTAATGCGGAGCTGGACGCTATTCGCGATGATCGGGCCTTCAAGTTGCAGGAAGAGGGCTTCACTGTTGCCCGTATGGAAAAAGCTGAAAAAAACGCGGCGAAGTTGGACACGCTAGTGCTCACCAACATCAAGGCGGGCATGGCCGGTGCGCCATTCGCGGGCATGACCTTGCTAGGCAACCTGCATCCGGAAGTGCTCGAGTACAACCCACAAGAAACGCCATTGCAAGAAATTGGCAAGCAAAATACCTTCGCGTCCCTGTATGCCTCAGGAACGAATTTATTTTTGAACAGGCTGATGAAGGACCTCAAGCCCACTGAAAACCTGAACCCAAAAGATGCCGATGTACATTCTTCTCTAAAGGCCTCGCGAGTAGAAAAGCGAGAGTTTCATGACAAGGGGCTGTTCCATAAGGCGGTCGATGAGGCCAATAAATGGGGGGTTGCCTTCATTATCCGCAACTTCGTCTTGATCTATGGTCCCCACATAGCGCTGGAAGCGACCGGCCACGCTAAACTGGCGGCGGCCATCGAAAACCTTTTACGGCCTTTAACCGCCCTGGCCGCTGGCATTGCCATCGAGCATTTCAATCAGCAGCGGGATAAGCGGCGCAACGTTGCCGGGCCGGCGATGCTCTACGGGCTGCGTGACTACGTGCCGGAAGGCCAGGATCCGAAGCCGATCTCCGAAGACCATGAATGGCTGGATAACCTCAAAAACCTTGAGAAGGCAGACTGGCTGTTTTCAAGCGGCACGTCCAAGGAATTGAACAACCGGGTTGGTAAGGGCATTGCAGGTGCGATGAGAGCGCTCGCCAGTGGCGATGCGATCAAAGATGTCGTGGGTGATCCGGCAAACCTTCTTGGCGAAGCGCTGCTGGCCGGAGGTTTCGCCCTGTATGGCGTAGGGCCTAATGCCATTCGTAACGCGCTTCCCTCACTGGCGTTGAGCAATCGTGCAGCCCTTGCTGCCATTGCGGATGGCGTGAAAGAATTTTTGGGGGCGGGCGCTTTCTGGGCCGAAGCATTTGGCGGGGTGGTCGGCAAAGGACTTTCCGAGAAAGCCGTAGAGGGAATCGATAAAGATGACCAAGTTGCCAAAGGCGTAACCAAAGGGCTTGATACCGTTGCGCACGCAAGTGCCGTGGGGGCTAGAAAGACCGGACATGGGCTCGCTGCTACGGGTAATGGAATCGTTTCAGGCGGACAGTATGTCGGCACCGGGATTATGGAGGGCGGGCGCTGGGCTGGCCAAGCGCTATCCTCTGGCTACGATAAAACAGCTGGTGCCGGCCGCAGCCTCAGAAATCGTGCCCACGAGTTCATGTCCTCCCCCTCTGCAACACAGGGACCGGCGCCGGCACAAGCCGCAACTACTGCCTCAACGCCAGCGATACCAATGACAACATTGCAAGCCCAGCCCTCAAGCTCGAATCCGCAGCCTACCGCTCAGCCGGCTGGCAGCGATGACATGGTGTGATCCTAAAGAGCACGTGCCACTTTTTATCGTTGCCCAGCATGGCCTGTGCCTGGCTACCTGAAGAGCTGTTTTGCAGAAAATAGCGCGGTAGCACCGGTGTAGGCTCGTTCGTTGAGTGCAGCTATGGGAGGCAGGCGCCCGGTGGGGGAACCGGACAGTGGTCTTCGACACAAAAGGGTTAAAGGCACGTGGCTAATGGGCCGCCTGCTTACTGGTCCTTCGTCCGCGAGGCTTCATCATGATTCCGCCCCACAATCGTGCCTCCGCAAGCGGCACTGCGTCAGCCTACCCCTTGGATAACTTGCCCATTGGTGGGAATACCGACAGCGCCTCACACCCGCCCGCTACCGCATTGCCAGCCTCGGTGACCGTCGGCGATTCAACGGCCCACCTCGGCCGGGTGATGTCGAGTTTGAGCCAATGGCAGCAACAGCTTCTTCACGATGTATTTAACGCACAAACCCCAAAGGCTCCTTTGGCATCTGCACCTGGTAGTGCTGACCAACTCCGCTACCAAGTGGCTAAAGAACAACTCCCCAACCTTGCGCAGGATGCACGTGTGCCTGCACAGCTTGAAGTCACCTGTACTTTGGATAATGCCAGGTGCGTAACACAGGCCAGGATCGCCGAAGCAGATCGGCACAGCCTTTCTCAAGCCAACGGGCGTAGCCTCTGCGACGCTAGCTTAGAACCCGTTGCCGCCCGTGAGAGTCGAGCCCCTCAGGTAAGCGCTTCGAGCACCCAGAAGCCAGGGTTTCTGCGGACGCTCTGCTGTATCACATCTAGCGAGCGGGGTACTACGCCGCCGCCTGCGCGCCAGGCAGCGGCACCTGTTGCCCTCGCACGGGCAGCGCCGACTTCCTCTATGCCCTCCACCTCCGCACCTGGGGTAGGGTTTGAAGGCGTTATTAAAAATACCGCCAGCGCGCAAACGCCAACGCCGGGCTTGAGCCTATTGTTCAACCATGTGGGCGCTAACTACTTCGATAAACGCAGGCAAGTAGTTGACCTAGGCGCAGGCGGGGGCCGGGATACACGCTGCTTTAACAAGAAGAATTGCCACGTTACGGCCATAGACCCGTCGGCTGACGTCCTCAGATCAATCACTGAAGAGCCTGGCGTAAAGGTCGTTCACGGCACGCTTCAGGACGCCGGGCTTGAGCCAGGTACAACGGATGTGATCAATGCCCAGCGGGTATTGCCTTTCATTCATGGGGAAGCATTGAAAGATACCCTGGCAGGTATTGCCGCTGCGCTCAAGCCAGGGGGCTATCTCAGCGCCTCAGTGTTCGGCCCCGAGCATTCCTGGAATGATGGGCAGCACCCCCGGTTGCGGTTCCAGACCGAGGGCGATATTCGGCAATTGCTGGAAGAAAAGGGCTTGAAGATGGAGGCCTCGCAAGCGCCTAAATATCCGAATTACAAGGCCGGCAATGGTGAGACCGTAAAAAACTGGCACGAGATTCAGTTTGTGGCGGTGAAACCAATCCCTCGCTAACAGGCTTCGGATGGTTACTGTGTAGATTGTTTTGGTAGAGCGGCCGCACTGAGCGCCATGTAGCGCTTTAAGTACGCCTCAAGTGGCTCAGCAGTAGCCACCCCGACCAGTTCTCCGGTGTGCCGGTTAATCAGTAATGGGCAGTTTCCTGCCAGCTGATCGCAGAGAGCCACTGCTCTCAGATCGCAGGTCGCTTTCTGCAGGCGCGAAAATGGATGGCTCCTTCAGGCTTCGGCCCCGCGTTTGATGGCGGGGCTTGGGCACACCTAGGTGACTATTTAGTCTGTTCTACTATCTGCTGACTTCAGCACGCAGTGCGAACTCCCTCTCACATGGAGTTTCGACAGGCTGACTCAGGCTTACATCAAACGCCATGTTCATTGTAGGCCGTTTCAGCGGTGCCTAACAAACCCACTTCTACGGGCGCCGGCTGTGTATCGCCCTGCTCAGATGGCAATGCCACTGACATCAACTACGCACAGCCATTGCTCGATGGCGCTCACACGCCGACTCAGCGCGGTCGCCCTCGCAAACGTTGCAAGTGGCTGCTTGCAGACAAAGGCTACGACTGTGAAGCGCTGCGCCAGTACTGCGACCACTACCGCATGCAGCCAGTAATCCCACCCAGGACCATGAAGCGCAAGCCCAAATAGGCTCAACGCAACATCATTGAGTGGATGTTCGGTTGCCTGAAGGAAATCGCCAGATCGGTACACGCTACGAAAAGCTGGCCAAAGGCTTTTCTGCGATGGTTTCACTCGCTTGCTCGCAAAGGTGTTTGCGACAGTTAATTTCGTACAGAGCCTAGCCCTGACTACCAGAAACGAAAAAACCCGCCAAAAGGCGGGTTTTCTTACCCCAACGTATCCATAGAACGCGTAGGGGCAAAACGTGGTGCCGGCACCAGGAATCGAACCCGGGACCTACTGATTACAAGTCAGTTGCTCTACCAGCTGAGCTATACCGGCGGTGAGGGCGCTGATTATAACGATTACGCGCGCGCTGTAAAGCGAAACATGCAAACGGCTCCGCACGTCGTGTGCGCTTGATTTCCAAGAAAATTCCTATGCATCGTTTGGATATTTCGAGCAGTTTAGAAAGAAAATGCCCGCATGAACCTTGTATGAAAGCTCCAACAATGGCGCCTCCCTAACGCCGCTTCGCTTGTTGTTGGAGGCTATTGTTCCATGCGGTTTACCTTCGTAATTGCATTGTTGTTTGGCTTGCCTGGGTTGGCGCTGAGTGGGCCGCAGATCAGTATCGGGTCCCTCAACGATTACCTGCAGGCCGAAAAAGGCGTGCTGGTGAAGCGTATCGCTAATGGTGGGGACGCGACCGCGTTTGTGAAGGTACGCGCCTGGGAGCTTATCCCCAAGCCTGACGGCACGGTTGAGGAGTTGCCCCTCGATATCCAGGCCGGCGCTGGCCAGCGTGAGTTGGTGGCGAGCCCCACGCGGTTGATCATTCCCGCCAAAGGGATGCAAACCGTACGTTTACTGTTCGAGGGCGACCGCACACGTGAGCGTTATTTCCGCCTGCGCTTTGTCCCAGTAGTGCCTGCCAAGGACGACACGTTTGGGCTGGGGGATGAGGAGCGTGCGCACTACCGTGAGGCAATCGAAGCACAAGTAGGCATGCTCAAGGCCATCGGTGGGGTTGTGCTGGTTGAGCCTTCATCCGCGCGCTTCGATACCCGACTCCAGCAGCGGGAGGGGGAAGTGCGCGTGACCAACCAAGGCAACACCACCGTGCGCTTGGAAGATTTTTCCACCTATCACTCTAAAACAGGCTGCGGGCAAGGCAGAACCGTTCATGTAAGGCCTGGCCAGGCGTTCATTCAGACGGCCGCGCCCTCGCAGCGGTTCTGCTTCACGCTGGTTGAGGGCAGCCAACGCACGCGTCACCAGCGTTAAGCAAGGTATGGCGTATGGTAAGGAACCCCTATGCGTAATGCACTGATCGTTGATGACCAGCCCTACATCCGTATTATCGTGGAGAACCTCTTGGCTGAGGAAGGCATCAAGACCCTTGCCCATGCCAGCGATGGTGTGCAAGCGCTGGCGCTGGCGCGCAGGCTTGAACCAAAGCTGATCGTAATGGAAATTGCTGTAACAGGGCTGGATGGCATCGAAGTCATCAGCCGCATCAAACAGCTGGGGTTAGACACGGACATTCTGGTGCTCACCAGCTATCCCGCTGAATACAGCGCCGAGCGCTGCATGAAGGCCAGTGCCGCAGGCTTTTTGACCAAAACACACCAGCTGGATGTTTTTCGTCAGGCGGTACGTACCCTGGTGTCGGGTTATATCTTTTTCCCTAAACCTTGTTTGGGGCAGGTAACGCCGGCCTTGGGCGGCCCTACCGAGCAAGAGCGGGTAGCACGCTTGTCCACGAGAGAGTTGGCCATTTTGCGTTATCTCGCTCTGGGGTTCACAAACATCCAAATTGGCGAAGCATTGTTGCTGAGCAATAAAACGGTCAGCTCTTACAAGTCTCGACTGGTGGCCAAACTCAAGGTGGATTCGCTGGTTTGCCTGGCAGACCTTGCGCACCGCCATCACCTTGTTTGAATGGCTATGCACACGCTAGCGAAGAGGCATTGTGCCTGTGTGCCGGTCGTGCGGGCGTATGTGATCAAAGGTTCTTCACAGGCTTATCCACAGGTTATCCAGGCTTGCTCGCCAGGATCATCAGGTTGCGCGGCGTTAGCCTGGGTTCACAAAACAGCCCTACCTGCACGTCATAACCGTGTTCCCTCAAATACAATGCACGGTCCAGTACCAGCCACAGTTCCAGGGGCCTGCGGAACAGGTTGCGTACCCGCTCCAGGTTGCGCACCTGCGCTAGGCGTTGCCAGCCGTGGGCTTCCCAGGTGTTCCACGCTTCGTTGGGGCTTAATGCCACGCCTTTGAGCGCTGCCAGATGAAGGCAGTATCGTGCGAACGTCTCGTTCAGCCAGTTGGCAGGCAATGACGGTGTAGGCAGGTAAGCGTTTTGGCCGCGCACGTGCCGTTGCAATAGATCAAACCCCAGGCGCCGTGCCATAGAGGTATCGCGCTGGCGTCGCTCGCGTGCGCCTGCAGTGACCGTTTCGCTGGCAGTCAAAGCCAGATCCTCACGGTTCAATGCCAATGGTCTGGTACTACCCGCATCTGACAAGGGTACATAGTGATCGGCCTGGGTGCGGTTGTAGCAGCAGGGCGCCAGTGCCAATTGCTCACAACCCTGTTCAACGGCTTTTTGCAGCAGCCGCACATGCAGGTCACCGCAGGCATGCAAGGCAACCGGTACATGATAAGGCCGCAACAGCGTGTCGGCGGCCAATACGTTCTGCAACTGGTGCCGGGCGGGCAGGTGATGACGGTCGCTAAGCGCCTGGCCTTCGCTTACCAAAGCAGGGTCCCATTCCAGGCAGGTCAGGGCCTGGCCAGGCTGCACCAGCCTGCGCCCCAAGTGTCCCTTGCCACCGCACCAGTCCACCCAATGGGTGACGGGCTGGGTAAAGGACAGGTGGCGCGAAAACGCTTCTACCTGTTCCCACTTGCGGCCAGGTACATCGCGCTCCAGTCGGTGGAGCGCTGGAGGTAACTCCAGGGTAGGCAAGCTGCCTAGCTGCGAGAGCGCAAGGCCTTGTTCGGCGAGGTCGCGTAGAAGCTCAGGCGCCTGTGCAGGTACAGGCACCCCTGATGCTGCCTCGGCGTCTTCCAGAGACTGATTTCGAAGCCACTGGGCCAGGGCGGGGTGCTGGGTTTCCCAAGGCAGTTGCAGGTGCGTGAAGGGCCGTGGTTTCCACAGCCCCTCATGGGTGTTCAAGAACGCCTGCAGTGCGAAGAATCGAGCCTCTAGCCCATCAACAGCGTGCACGGTCAACGAATGCTGAAGGGGAAGTACTTGTCATTGATCTTCTTGTAGGTGCCGTCCTGGATGATGTCCTTGAGGGCCAGGTTCAGCCGGGTACGAAGGGGGTCGTTCAAGCGCGTGGCAATGGCGATCTGGTCGCCGTCTTTTACAGGTTCGCCCTTGAGTTCATAGCCTTTGCCTGCCTCGGTACGCATCCACTCGTAGCTGGAGTACTTGTCTGCCAGCGCGCCATCGATCTGGCCGGTGGTCAGCGCCACGTACAGCTCTTCCTGGGTGGAAAAGCTTTGCACAATGGCAACGTCAGCCGCGTTTTCCGCCAGCCAACTAGCGGCCAGGGTGCCCTGTTGAGCACCCAGTGTCTTGCCCATGAAGCTGCTGGGGGTGCCGGAGAGGTCACTGCTGGCCGCAGCGATGAACTGCAGTTTGTTGGTGTAGTAGGGGTCAGTGAAGTCCACTTGCTGCTTGCGGTCTTCCGTGATGGAAAGGGAAGAGATCAGGAAGTCGTACTGGTTGTTGTTAAGTGCAGGAATCAGGTTTTCAAAATCTGCCGTAACGATCTCGCATTCCACTTTCATCTTGGCGCAGAGTGCAGCGCCGATGTCTGCATCGAACCCTACCACTTGCCCGCTGGCATCAGTGTCGTTGAAGGGGGGGTGGCTACCTTCCATACCCATGCGCAGCTTATCGACCGCGTATGCCGAAGACAGGCAGGTCAAGGCCAGAACGCAACCCACCAGCGAACTGAAAAATCGGGGCATGTAACAAACTCCAAAGGCAATGCAGCAGGGTGTACGGGCTTCGACAACGGTTATTGCAGAAACATCACGCGCTTGGCGGCCAAGGTTGCGACATTTTATTTATCGAACGCGATTGCGAAAACGTGAGGAAAGGTTGCACTGTCCCTGGAGAAAAGGCAGCCAAAGTTGCACCGCGAATGGGCGAGGGTGTTACCTGGCGGTCTAAAACAGGGCACATTCAGAGCATTGCCTGGGTACTCTAGTAATGCTTTTGTGGTAACGCGACAATATGTCCTATGGCTAAATCGTTTTAGCTTCGAGCGCCAACCCCCGCTGGTCTGTGGGTTTGAACTATTTTGCATCAATTTGGCGCACTTCTTGCGTAAAAAAAATCCAACAGCGCGTTGCTTGTCCCACACAGCGGTAGGGCCCGGTGCACGCGTTGGACAAATCGCTTTCTCGGAAGGGTACACCTATGAGCAGTATTCAAAACGCCGGCGGGCTTGCCCAAGGCCTGAAACCTCGCCATGTGACCATGTTGTCCATCGCAGGTGTTATCGGGGCAGGCTTGTTCGTCGGTTCTGGCCATGCCATCGCTCAAGCGGGCCCCGCTGTGCTTCTGGCCTACGCTGCAGCCGGTACCTTAGTGGTGCTGGTGATGCGCATGTTGGGTGAAATGGCAGTGGCTTCGCCAGACACCGGTTCGTTTTCCACTTATGCAGACCGCGCCATCGGGCATTGGGCAGGCTTCACCATCGGCTGGCTGTACTGGTGGTTCTGGGTGCTGGTGATTCCGCTGGAAGCCAACGCTGCTGCGGGCATTCTCCACGCCTGGATTCCAGACGTTCAAATCTGGGTCTTCGCGCTGATCATTACTGCCGTGCTGACCGTGACCAACCTGTTCAGTGTGAAGAACTACGGTGAGTTCGAGTTCTGGTTCGCCCTGCTGAAGATCATTGCGATCATTGCCTTCATCGTATTGGGCCTGGGCGCAGCGTTCGGCTTTGTGCCAGGTAGCCAGGTAAGCGGCGTCAGCCACCTTACCGATGTTCAAGGCTTCATGCCGAACGGCTTGGGCGCTGTAGTTGCCGCCATGCTGACCACCATGTTCTCGTTCATGGGCACGGAAATCGTGACCATCGCGGCCTCCGAATCTCGCGACCCGGGCCGTCAGATCTCCAAGGCCACCAACTCGGTGATCTGGCGTATCTGCCTGTTCTACCTGCTTTCGATCTTCTTGGTAGTCGGCCTGGTGCCGTGGAACGATCCTTCACTGCCGGCATTGGGCTCGTACCAGACCGTGCTGAACCTGATCGGTGTACCTAACGCGAAACTGATCGTAGACATCGTGGTGCTGGTGGCCGTGACCAGTTGCCTGAACTCGGCACTCTATACCTCGTCTCGCATGCTCTTCTCCCTGAGCAAACGCGGCGATGCGCCCAAGGTGGCACAGCGCACGTCCCGTGCTAGTACGCCTTACGCGGCCGTCATCTTGTCCACAGCAGCTGCATTCCTGGCCACCTTCGCCAACTATGTTGCGCCTGCCGCGGTGTTCGACTTCCTGTTGGCCAGCTCGGGCGCCATTGCGTTGCTGGTGTACCTGGTGATCGCGTTCTCTCAACTGCGCATGCGCCGCCAGGCCGAAGCCCGTGGTGAGAAGCTTGCCTTCAAGATGTGGCTGTTCCCTGGCCTCACTTACCTGGTGATTCTGTTCATCGTTGGCGTGTTGGTGGAGATGTTCCGCCAGGAAGGCCACCGCGTGGAAATTGTTGCCACTGGTTTGCTGACTATTGCCGTTGTGGCAGCCGGGTTGATCGTGGACCGTCGTCGCAAGGCAGCTGCCCATGGCCGTGCAGTGCTGAGCCGCTGACGCCCGTTCGCTGTACCAAGCAAAAGGCCGTTACCTGAGAGGGTAACGGCCTTTTTTCGTATTGCCGGTTTTGGTTCTACCAGCGTGGGCCTTCGTCGCGGTAGTGGACCCAATGGCGAGGCGGCGGGCCAGGCTGGTAATAGACAGGCTGCGGGGCACGGCGGTAGTACACCACCGGTGGAGGCGCAGGTACGTACATCACCGGCCGTGGGGGAGGCGGTGCGTAGTAACGCTCTTCGTAATACCGGCGTGCTTCGTGGCGATGGTGGTGGCCGCCATTATCCCAGCTGCTGGCGATCAGCGCGCCGACCGCAGCGCCTGCGATGGCGGGCACTATCAGGTTGCGCTCGTCTGCCGAGGCAGTGCCCACCACTCCAGCGCCCACCAGGCAGGTGGAGAGCAGTACGGCTTTGGTCAACTTCGCAAACATGGTGTCTCCTTCGGCGCCGGCTTGGGTAGCGCCATGGACGTATGAAACACCTTTGCTGTGTAAAGCGCGGTCTGGGGACGGTAAAGGTTGTGTAAGGGCCCGTGTTGAGTGCAGAGGGGATTTGCTTGTTCGCCCGCTGCACTAGCGTTTCGCAGGCTCCCACAATCACTCTGCCGCGCGTTGCTAGGCTTATCAGGCCTCGGCAATAGCCGCGGCAGCCGCTACATAGGCTTCTGTGAACTCGGTGCTTTCGATCCGCGCCATGGCATCGTCCTCGCTCAAGCCATGGTGCTTCTCGTAGTAGGCAATCCACAGGGAAACGATCAAGTCCGAGACATCGTCTTCGGAATAGTTGTCGATTACCATGGGCAAAGGCGACTCGGTGAGGAAGGCAAAGGCCACCGCTTCCTGGCCCTCTTTCTCCACGGCCGCCATGGCCGCAAACAAGTCTTCGAAGGCGCCTGTTTCCAGCCCACCTTCGAAGAACTCTTCCATGCTCACGAATTCAGGCGACAAGGCGTCCGGGTTCTTCTCCCTTGGCGCGTCCGGCTGGTTGTTACGCTGGATACGGTTCTGGCGAGCCTTGGACGACGCACGCTTATGTTTCTTCTGCTGCTTGCGATCGGAGGACATAAGGGCGGCTCCTGTGCCGGCGTGTAAAGGGGCGTGGTAAGGGTAGCCGATCGTATTCAGTGGCTGGCCCTAAAGGGGGGCGGAGTGTACCTATCGAGCGCAGGAGCTTGCAATCGGCCTCAGCCCTGGCGTGCCTCGCTGTCGTGTTTGAGGGCGCTCCAGAAAGCCTGCATGGTGGCGTTATTGTTTCCATTGGTGCGGTAGGAGCGGATTTCCAGCTCTTCATTCCAGGCATCGCTGCCAGCGGGCACCAGAGTACCCCGTGCCAACTCTTCCTGGGCTGCACTTTTGGGCAGCCAGGCCAGGCCGTAGCCTTCCCGGGCCATTTGCATGACCTGCACTGCCATGTCGCCTTCGTAACAGGTTTCCAGGTAGTAGGGCGTAGGGCTGCGCTTGAGGATGGTGTCGACGATCCGCCTCAGGAAGGTGCTTTCCGTGTAGGCCAGGTGCGGTGTGGGTGCATGGGGGCTGCCGGGTAAGGTGAACAAGGGGCGGCCGCGCCTACCTGGCGCGGACACAGGCACCAGGGAATCCAAACCCAAGGACAAGCTGCTGAATTTTTCCGTGCTCAAGGAGATCGGGGCATGGGGGTGGTGGTAGCCGATCATCAAGTCGCAGTGCCCCTCTTCCAGGGCCATTACGGCCTGATGCACGTTAGCGGCCACTACGCGCGCCTTGAAGTGGCCGTTGCGCGCCTGCTGTTGCTTGAGCCACTTGGGGAGGAAGGTAACCGAGAGGGTATGGCCTACAGTGACCGCGATAGAGTCCCCCGGCATACGGCCGGCCTCTAATAACTCCTCGCGCACAGCGAGCAGGCTGAGCAGGGTTTCTCGGCTCTGCTCATAAAACGCTTGCCCGGCACTGGTAAGTTGCGCGGGGTAGATCCCGCGATTGACCAGCTCCACCCCTACCCAGCTCTCTAGGGACTGAATACGCCGGGACAACGCCGACTGGCTGATACAGCGGATATCAGCCGCGCGCGAGAAGCTGTTGGTCTCTGCCAGCGCAATCAGGTCTTCGATCCATTTCAGTTGCATGGGGCACCCGGTTCCCTGTTGGCAAGGGCGTTACCCTAACAAGCAACGGCACCTGTAGGCAGCCTGGGTTAGAGAAAAATACGACGCCCAGCGTTCCATCTACGACTTTGCGATGGAAGGTGAAACCTTTCAGCGCCATATGCCACCCAGGCTATGCATAAAGCACATAGTTATAGACCGCGAATGCATCACCTTGTGAAGCATTTGTTCTTAGAATCGATCTCAGCCGCCGATGCCCCCACAGGGCGCGATGGTGTTTCGGGCATTGACCCCTAGAGCACAAGCCCGTTCTCGGTTCACGCGGTGTCGCCATTTACGTTTTGCCTGCCTAACGCATCGCTTCTACCGGAGCGGATATGCGGCGTGCCGTGTTACCCGCTGAACATACTTTTTGCGCGTCAGGTTCGCCGCGCGCCTTGCTGAGGTTACGCATGAATAACATTCGATTGGCCAAGCAAATCGTTATTGCTTTGATACTCGGCGTAGTGGTCGGGGGTGGCCTGCATCATTACCTGGCAAACCCAGAAATGACCAAAGAGGTAGCCTCGTACTTCAACATGATCACCGACGTGTTCTTGCGGTTGATCAAGATGATTATCGCACCGCTGGTCTTTGCCACCTTGGTAGCGGGCCTGGCGAGCATGAGTTCCAGTGGTTCGGGCATGGTCGCACGGATTTCCATTCGATCCATGACGTGGTTCATCTGCGCGTCGTTGTTCTCCCTGTCGCTCGGGATCGTACTGGTGAATGTGTTCCAGCCGGGCGCGGGCATGAACCTGCCTATTCCCGAGAAAGATGCGGCAGTCGGTGGCCTCAACACCAGTGGCTTTACGCTGCAATCGTTCCTGACCCATGTGTTTCCCCGCAGCATTGCCGAGGCCATGGCCACTAACGAGATCTTGCAGATCCTGATCTTCGCGCTGTTTTTCGGCGCCGCATTGGCCTACGTGAAGAAGACCACCGGCAACTCCATGATCCAGCCGTTACTCGACGAGTTGGTCAAGGTCATGTTCCGCATTACCGACTATGTCATGGCGCTGGCACCGATCGCCGTCTTTACCGCGATTGGCTCGGCGATCACCGTGCAAGGGCTGGGGTTGCTGGTCGACTACGGCAAGCTGGTAGGTGAGTTCTACGTAGGTATTGCCTTGTTGTGGGCAGCGCTGATTCTGGTAGGGCGTGCGTTTCTCGGCAACGCGGTGTTTAAACTGATCAAGCTGATCCGTGAGCCGGTGCTGTTGGCGTTCTCTACGTGCAGCAGTGAGTCGGCCTACCCTAAAACCATCGACGCGCTGGAAAAGTTCGGTGCCTCCAAGAACGTAACCCGCTTCGTGCTACCGCTGGGGTATTCGTTCAACCTGGACGGCTCGATGATGTACCAGGCATTCGCCCTGATGTTCATTGCCCAGGCGTACAACATTGACTTGTCGATCTTTGAACAGATCGTGATTCTCCTCACCTGCATGATCACCAGCAAAGGCATGGCCGGCGTAGCGCGGGCATCCTTGGTGGTAGTAGCCGCTACCTTGCCAATCGTGCACCTGCCTGAAGCCGGGCTGTTACTGATCATCGGCATAGACCCCTTCATGGACATGGCCCGTACCGCGACCAACGTCGGCGGCAACAGCATTGCCACCGCCGTGGTGGCCAAGCTTGAAGCCGACCGTGGTGAAGCACCGGTAGCCGAGACCCTCGACACGCCAACTGTGGCGGGTACGCCCCCACGGCAACCCCTGAATACCTCAGAACTGGCTTAAGCTAACGGAAGTAGCGATGAACATAATGAACCGGTATACCCACCAAGCTGGCGAGCGCTCACTGGGGGTCGTGGGCGGCCTCGGCGACCTGGCCGGCGTCGACTTGTTGGCTAAGCTGGTCAGTAATCCGGCGGTGCAGGGCGCTCGCGACCAATACCATTTCATACTCCAACAGGATCCGTTCAAAGGCAGCGCGCTGCCCCTGGCTTCGAACGCTAACCTCAGCTCACGGATGTTCTACGTATTCCAGACGTGCCAGGCCTTGGCACAGCGCTCAGCAGATGCGGTGCTGTTGCCTTGCTTTGCCAGCCACACGTTTCTGGAGCAGCTGCAGAACGAGTTGGACATTCCGGTGCTCGACATGATGGCCGCGCTGCGCCAGCACGTGAGCGAAACCTTGGGCGACGGTGGGCGATTGGGTGTGGTGTGCTCGGATTTTGTCCGGCATTCCGGGTTGTTCGAGCGCTACTTCGGTGACCGCTATACCGTTATTTACCCCCGCGCCGAATGCCAGGCCATCTTGATGGACGCGCTCTATGGCGCTGCGGGCATTAAGGCCGGTTATTTGGATGGTGAGCCGCTGGCTCAAGTGCGCCGTGCATGCCTGGACCTGCGCGAGCAAGGCGTAGACCTGCTATTGCCGGGTGCAACCGAACTCAGTTTGGTGGCTCCGCTGCTTCAGCAACAGGGCCTGCCACTGCTGGACGCTAATCGGCTGTATGCGGATTTCGCCACGCGTGGCGGTGAAATAAGCCGGGCATTGCCCTTCAAGCTCGGGGTAGTGGGCGGGGTAGGCCCGGCAGCCACGGTGGACTTTATGGGCAAGGTGGTGCGCAACACCCCTGCCAGCCGCGACCAGGATCACATCAAGATGATCGTGGAGCAGAACCCACAGATTCCTGACCGTACAGCAAATTTGCTGCGCAACGAGGCCGACCCCAGCATTGCGCTGTATGCCACGTGCAAACGGCTGGAAGAAGAAGGCGCGGGTGCCATTGCTATTCCCTGCAATACCGCTCATGCCTTCGTTGAGCGTATCCAGCCGCTGCTGTCGATCCCTGTGATACACATGCTCGACGAGACGGTCAAGCATGTGCGAGACCGCTACGGCGTAGCGGCGCAAGTAGGGCTGCTGGCCACAACGGGTACTGTGCAGTCAGGGGTGTACCAGCAGGCGGCTGAGAGGGTGGGCCTGCAGTTGATGACACCCAATGCTGAGTTTCAGGCCAGGGTAATGCGGTCCATCTATGGTGAACGCGGTATCAAGGCAGGGTTTGTCGAAGGCGAATGCCGTGAGGACCTGTTGGCCGCAGCACAGCATTTAGCCGAGCAGGGTGCAAAAATCCTCATTTTGGGGTGCACCGAGCTGCCCTTGGTATTACGCCAAGCGGATGCTTTTTCCCTTGGCGCCTACACAGTGGCTTTGGTAGACCCTACTGAGGTATTGGCACAGCGGTGCGTGGCCATTGCAACTGCCTCTTAAAGGTGCAGCATTGTTTTAATTAAACGCTCTAGTAAAACTGAAAAGGCACACAAAAATAATAAACGCACCTTAACTGTGCAAAAAAGTTATTACTATTAATTCCATGCACTTTATAAGTGCCTGCCTTCCAAGTCATTAGTTCGCTTGGAAGGCTCTGCTATCAGCATTTCAGAGCACTCTACATTATTTATTATTTAATGTTTGATGTGGAACTGCTTGAACGCTTCTGCCACACACCCCCTTGTACGTTAGCCGCCTTATAGTTGCCGCTCATTAGCAGAGCTGTCTCGGCGCGCGTGCGTGAAACTTATCAAGGAGAGGCGTTACATGATTCCAAGAATTCCCACTGCGAACGTGGCATCCGCCGCCGCTAACCTGGCTTGCGCCCAAGCAGAAATCAGTAAATCGCAACCGCCTGCTATTTCGCCGCGTGACGCGTTCGTCAACGAAGGGCGAGGTGCCTTAAAAGCAGTAAGCGACATATTGGGTGGGCAGCGCCCTGTCAACACGCAGGCCCTTGAAGCCAAGCGTGGCGGACCACTACCTGATTTCGCCAAGATTGGCATTATCGGTGGGATGGGGCCGGCTGCGGGCAATGCCGCTGCAGAACGGCTGGTAGACATCTTCCAAAATGAATTCGCAGTTAAAAGCGACCAGGCCCATGGGGCTTATGTACTGGTGTCGGACTCCCCCAACATCGGTGACCGCACCGCCTACGCCAAAGACAACCTCCCCCCCGACCTGGGTAAACGTGGGCGCGACGAGCGCATCAAAATGCTGACCGACCCGCGTGCTGACAACCCTTACCACGGCATGAAAGGGGCTATCGACCAAGCGGCCAGCGCAGGTGCTAAGGTTGCAGTGATTACTTGCAACACCGCGCATATCTGGTTTGACGCCTTGGAAGCGCACGCCGAATCCAAGGGCGTGAAGCTGCTCCACATTGCCGACTCCGTTGCCGAAGAGGTCAACAAGGCCATGGACGGCAAAGGCGGACGTCACTACCCCGTTAAAATCGGCCAGTTGGCAACCAACGGCACCAACAGCACCGGTTTGTACCAGAACCGCTTGGCAAGCAAATACCCCAACCAGTTCAGCATCACCGTGCCGGACGAAGAACAGCAGCAAAAAACCATGGGCAGTATCTACGGGACCAAAAACTTCCCGGTCCAGGGCGGCCCTGAAACTAATGGCATCAAAGGCGGCGAATACAAAAATTCTCGTGACCTGATGCTTGAGCCGGCGAAGACCCTAGTCGATGGTGGAGCGCAAGTGGTAACGGGCGCCTGCACCGAAGTACCCCTGGTCATCAATCAGAAAGACTTTGACGCTCACAACGTGCAGTTCGTTGACACCCTAAGGTCGCTGATGGCCCTGGCAGCCACGCAGGCCAAGCAGATGGCAGATACCGACAAGGCAGCGCTTGGCAATGAGCTGAACCAGCACTTCAGCCAATTGAAGACCGTGTAATGCCTATGCTGTGCCGCCCTTTTCAGCGCGGCTCGGCCTAGCGTTCAAGTGTTTCAAGCCCACTATCGCAAAGGCGATAGCGCGGCCCCTTTGTTGCCAAGAGACCCGACGACATGCCTATGACTTTTGAAGCATTGATGACTGAGTTCTGCCAAGCGACTGGCATTCGTGATAACGCTGACATTGAAGCGATCATCGGCGGTGCCCCTCTGAATATCGACGGCGTAGCGATTACTGTACGGCACGCGGCAGGGATCGCGCCGGATCGCTTGAGCATTTACTGCGACTTCGGCATCCCGCCCCAGGCGCAACGCGCCAAGGTGTATAGCCGCATTTTGGAAGTGAACCTGGCAGGCTACGAGCTGGATCTGGGTGTGTTCGGCACCTCGCCGGACAGCGGCCGTATCATTCTGGCGACCCGCTTCAGCCTTGGCACTATGACCGTTGCGCTCCTGCGTGAGGTACTGGCTCACTTGGTAGAGCGCGGTAAGGCGTTCGGGCTGTCATATCGCCGCACCGAGGCTGACCCAGCGCAGGTACGCCGTGGCTTGAGCGCCCCTGCGTCCCTTCATCGGAGGTAATCAGCATGCGTATCCCTTCGCTCCCAGGGTTTTCTCACGCAACCCCCGCAGCTGAACCCGCGCATGAGTTAGCCACTCGCGGCACCGCAGCGCCGCGCACGGGTGATAACGTGGCAACACAGGCGCCACGCCAAACCGTGCGCGACAGCAAGCTGACCAAACTGTCACCCCAGGAGCGCCGGGCAGCATCGCTGGCCAAAAAAGGCCCAGTGAATGTGCAATTGCAAGGGTTTCAGGATGGCTTGAACCAGTGGGATGCTGACCACCCCCTGGACCTTGGCAAGGTGACCCAAGCGCTGCGCCTGGTGGCCGAGGGGCATGACGAAAAGCTGGGTATTGGCGAGCGCAACCGTAAGTACAGCCAGGCACGCACCTTGATGCGCGAAGGCTGCGGTATCGACCAGGCTACCTACAATAAGGCCAAGCACGCCATCGGGATGCAAGGTTTGGCGGATGTCTACGACTCTGCGTTCACCACGTTGGCCATCGCCCCGGCGCTGGCTGCAGCGGCCGGGCCGGGCGCGGACGCGCTAGGGGCGGGTGCTGCAAAGGCGATCAAATATGCAGCACTCTGGGCACTCACGCCGTTCTCTAACGGCGCAGGGCAGATCGTTGTGGACGGCTACCAGGATATGGTTGCCAAATTTAACGGCATTCCAGCGTTCGCAGGGGATATCGCCGGCACCAAAAAACTAAACGTTATCCGCCAGCACATTGGTGAGGCGTTGAAAGAAGCCGCTACCCATCAGGCGGCCTACGAAGCACCAGGTGCTACACCCCAGGCCCGTCGCCAGGCACTGGACAGGCTGGAGGCCTGCGGCCAAAAGCTCGATACGTTGCACAACGAATACCGCAAACGCGTGGCCTTAGGCCAAGCCAACTTTGTGAAATACCAAAGCCAGATCGGCTACAAAGCGGTCACTACACCGGCGGTCGTCGCGGCCGGTGTGTTTGGTGGGCCGTTCGCCTCGTTCGGTGCTGTCACTGCACAACAGGCCTTGCAAGCCCCATTCGGCTACATGGACGAGATCATGCTCAAGGACCACATGATGCGCGCCAACACTAAGTACGCCGATGTGCTGACCGATGCTGCCAAGGCAGCCGGCAAAACCCGTACTGACCGTGACCTTCAGCAAGCCGACCTAGATCCGGCCAAGGTACGTAGCTTGTGGACACACCCCAAGGAAATAGTCACCTCCAACGTCAATGCGGTGGTGGCAGACGAACTGGCGTCGCGCCTGGCCGCTCTGGATGAGCTGGATGCGAAGATTGAGAAGACCTCTAACACGGTAAGCCTTGCAGATAAAGTGCGAGGCAAGCAAGGCGCGCGCCGGGGCCCACCTGGCTCGGCAGCAGCAGAGTCTCCTGCATTGCGCGAGCTGAAAACAAAACGCGCTCAGCAACAGGCAGAACTGGACAACCTTAAAACGGACATCGTTCGCTTCAAAGGCGGCCAATGGTCCGAACTGCATAGCGGCGGTACTATCGCGGCCATGCTGCTGTCGAGCAAGGAGCACTTCATGTTGCTCACCAAATCTAAATTCCGTAGGCCTGGGGAGTACGCGGCGCAGGTGCTGGACCGCCATGGTGGCTTGTCATTGCCACGTACGGTTTTTGCTGCATTTGAAGACGGCTTTAATGTAGGCCCTGCCCACCCAGGGCCGGGTGAGTCCGCAAGCGCACCGGATGGAGGGGACGCGCAGGGTACGGACGCTGAAGCCGCCGCGCCGGCAGTTGGGGTCACCGGCTCCAGCCCGGCCGCCGCTGCGATGGTTCAAACCGGCGTGTTGACTGGCAATGCGTACGCCAACCCAGTGACCAAGTTCACCAAGCAACGCGTTACCCGTCGTCAACTGCTGCCGAAAAAAGAGGAAGGCGCCGCATTGCGGGAGAAGAAAACCCTTACCGGCCGCACGCCCCTTAAACCCGACCTGCGCCTACAGCCAACGATCCAACTGAGCGACGGCCAAACGATCGACCTGCGTGAAACCCGCGCTTGGTACATGCAAACCCACAGTGCTTCCCGTGCGTTCATGGAAGCGCTTGGGGAAACCAGCAAAAGCTTCGGCACGCACATGAAAGCGGCTGTCACCTTGCCTGTGCGCAGCACCCGGGCTTCACTGGCAGACGGCCAAGCCAAGACTGAAAGCGCCCGCTTGCAGACGACGGTGAGCCAGGAGCGATATGCCCTTGATCTGGAAGAGCTGCAAAATGAGGCAAGGCAGGCAGCGACCTTGCCGCATGCGATAGGCGACGGCCTTCCTGACCCCAGTTTGGACGAACTCACTGATGCAATTAATCGAGTAGGGTAAACAGCTGATGAGTATGGCCCGCTTTGCTGTAAACAAAGGCGGGCCTCGCGGGCCGGGCCTCGCAGGCCGGGCTCTGACGTGCCTCGTTGTACCTCAGCCAATGCTGGGGCCAGCGAGCCGCGTTGGCATTTGCACCCACCGCTTTACAGATTCATTCAGGCACAAAAAAACCGGCTCAAGGGCCGGTTTCTCTGTGTTCCGAGGTCATTTGGGACCATTCGGATTTATGTTCATGGTGCCCAGGGACGGAATCGAACCGCCGACACGGGGATTTTCAATCCCCTGCTCTACCAACTGAGCTACCTGGGCAACGGGGCGCATTAAACGGGTTTTTAAGGTTTGCGTCAAGCGTCGGTGCAAAAAAATTTTAATCTTTCCCGTCGCTTACGCGCCAAGCCCCTTATTCAGCGGGTGGGACGTAGCCTTCGGCTTTGGCGTACTCCTCGCCAGACAGGTACTTGTCCATCTCGCCTTGAAGGAATTTGCGGTCCTCGGCGTTCATCATGTTCAAGCGGCGCTCGTTGATCAGCAGGGTCTGGTGTTTCTGCCAGTCGGCCCAGGCCTTCTGGGACACGTGCTGGTAGATGTCTTCGCCCTTGGCGCCAGGGTAGGGAGGGCGCTCCAGGGCGGGCAGTTCTTCTTTGTACTTGCGGCACATCACGGTGCGGGTCATGGGGTTTCTCCTGCATGCAAGGCAACAGCCGCGCGCTCCAGCAATGCTTTTACCGGGGCAGCCAGGCCCAGGCGCGGCGGGGTGGCGAGGTTATACCAAAGCCAGTCGGCCTCGGCCACGTGGGCGGCACGGGCGTCTACCCGTACCAGCCAGGGCTCGATGCTGAGCTGGAAGTGGCTGAAAGTATGCGTCAGGCCTTGCAGGGCCTGGGTGTCGAGCAGCGTAAGGTCGTGTTGGGCGACCAGGTGCTGGATGTCGCTAAAGCTGTCCAGCTCCGGCAGGCTCCACAGCCCGCCCCACAAGCCCGTGGAGGGGCGGCGGTACAACAAAATGGCGCCCTGGCCGTTGCTGAGCAGCGGCATCAGGGTTTGCCGCTGTGGCAGCGTTTTGCGTGGCTTGGGCGACGGGTAGCGGGTTTCTTCACCCAGCAGGTGGGCACGGCAGCCTTCACGTAGCGGGCACAGCAGGCAGGTGGGGCGCGTGCGGGTGCACAGGGTGGCGCCCAGGTCCATCATTGCCTGGGTGTAGTCGTTTACCCGTGCATGGGGTGTAAAGCGGTCAGCGGCCTCCCAGAGGGCTTTGGCGACCTTGGGTTCGCCGGGGTAGCCTGCCTGGGCAATGTAACGGGCCAGCACACGCTTCACGTTGCCATCCAGAATGGGCGCTCGCAGCCCCATGCTGATACTGGCGATGGCGCCAGCGGTGGAGCGGCCGATGCCCGGCAGTGTTTCCAGCAGCGCCGGATCGCGCGGGAACTCACCGTTGTGGTCTGCCACTACCCTGCGTGCTGCCTTCTGCAGGTTACGGGCGCGGGTGTAGTAACCCAGCCCGGTCCACAGGTGCAGCACTTCATCTTCAGGGGCCTCGGCCAGGTCTCGAACGGTGGGCAAGGCGGTCATGAAGCGGTCGAAGTAGTTGAGCACCGTGCTCACCTGCGTCTGCTGCAGCATGATCTCCGACACCCACACGCGGTACGGGTTGATCTGTTGCTGCCACGGCAGGTCATGGCGGCCGTGTACATCGAACCAGTTCAGCACAGCGCTGGAAAATTGCTCAGGGTTCATCGTTTGAACAACCCCTTGAGGGCATCTTTCAGTTCTGAAGGCACCTTGTCCCCCAGCTTGTCTTCAATCTTTTCCTGCACACGGTTGCGTACGGCTTGGGTTGCCAGTTGCCCAAGGCCGTCGCGGTCCACACGGCAGGCGCGGGCGCCCAGCTCCAACGGGCCACGGCAGCGGATCGGCAGCTCCAGGTTGGCGAAGCGATCGTTCACCTGGCAGGCCGGGTCAGCCATGTTGCCGCTTTCGCCTTCCACCACCACGCCTACGCGGTAATCTAGGCCCAGCACACGCAGGTCGATATCGCCGTTGCCGCTGGCCCGCAGCCCAGGGATGCGGGCCTTGAAGTCTGGGTTGTTGGCTACGCCGTCTCGTACGGTGAGGCTGCCTTCCAGGCGCTGGAAGGGCGTATCACGACCACGCGGTTCGCTGGTGAGGGTCTTGCGGTTGAGCAGCGCGATGCCCTGGCACAGCTGCTGCTCCAGGTTGGCATTCACCAGCACGCCGTTGTCGACGGTAAAGCGGCCATTGCCGTTAAGGGTGTCGACCAGGGCTTTCTGGCTGTTGCCCGTGCCGGTAAAGGCGGCATCAAGCGTAAGCAGGCCGCGTACGGGGGGCGGGTTGGTATGGGTGGCAAGCACCACGTCCACCGGCACTCTGTTCAGTTTGGTCTTGAGGCTGAGGGCAGGCACGTCGGGGCGCACGTCCAAGGTGCCGCTGGCATTGAAGTCACCTTGTGCGATCTGCCCGCTCAGGCCTTGAAGGTTAAGGAGGCCGTCGTGGCCTGAGGCCGTGAGGTGGGCTTTGTCGATGGTCAGCTTTTGCAGCGTCAACTGGTTCAGGCTGAGTTCGGTTTGCAGGTCGATGGTCCGCAGGCGCTCGATAGGGAACAGCCGGTCATCGCTCCAGGCTTGGCGACCAGGCGCTTCAGGCAAGGGAGAATTGCCCCCGCTGGCCATCGCGGCAGCTTCACTGCCTTGCACTTCGGCCTGGCGTGCCGCCGCCGTACCTTTGGCTTCCTCGCTTTGCGCCGGCAGGTAGCGATCCATGTTCAAGGCGTCGCCCTGCAACGTGATGCGTAACGCCTGTGCGGCGATGTCATCCACTGCCACGCGGCCCGTGAGGGTGCTGCCGTCCAGCTTGATGTTCAGGTCTTCCAAGGCCAGGGCGTTGGCATTGCCCTTGAGGGTACTCACCAGCTCTACCTGTGTCAGCGCGGAGGGGTCTGCGGTGGCAGGCACCGCCTGGCCAATACCGTCCAGGAAGGCTCGCACGTCCAGTTGCGCGACAGAGAGTGCGCCGCTGAGCTGTGGGGTAGTGTCCAGGTCGCGAACATGAAGCTCACCCAAGGCACGCAACTGGTTGGCCGAGAGCTTGAGGTTGTTCCAGTCGGCAACGTTTGCGGCCAGGTCCGCCAGCAACTGGCCCTGGGCCGCAAACGTGACGGTTTTGCCTTGCAGTGGGGCGCCGGACAATTCGCCGCCCAGGCGCATGTCTTCGAACTGGTAACGCTCCACCGAGGGGTCGAAGCGCAAGGTGCCCTTGAGTTCGGTGCGGGCGCGCAACTCGGGCTGATTGGTGCCTAGGAAGGCGGTGAGGGTAACTGGAATGTCCGTAGCTGGCTGCACGGCCCCTGTGCTCAGCTGGATGCTTTCGGCGGTAAAGCTGCGGCCGCTGCGTTCGTCCAGGTAGGCCACACGGGCGTTGTTCACGGTAAGGCTGTCGATATCCAGCTTTAACGGGCGGCCGCGATCAGGGCTGGCGGGTGCCTCTGCAGGGCCGCTATCAGGCGTAGCAGGCGCGGCTTCGCTAGGCAGTGGCTTGCCGAAGTCTTCCCAGTTGCCATGGCCCTGGGCGTTGCGAACCAGGTTCAGGTCCAGGCCATCCACGCGTACATCGCTCATCTGCAACTCATGGCGCAGTAGCGGCAGCACCCGTACCGACAAACCGAGCAACTGCAGGTTGGCAAAAGGCTGCTGTGGTTGGGCGAGGGTGGCCACGCTGGCGTCATGCAACTCCAGGCCAAGCCAGGGAAACAGGCTCCAGCCGATATCGCCATTGAGGGTCAGCTCCACATGAGCCTTGTCGCGGGCCAGTTGGCGGATCTCGCTTTTATAGTCGTTGGGATCGAAAAAGTGAGTCAGGGCAAAGCCCAGAGCCACCACGATCAGCAACAGCCCGAGAATGACAAGCCCCAGGATTTTGCCGAACGCTTTCATGGGCGGGTCCTTGTAGTTCATAAGGTTGGTTACCGCGAGTATAACGGTTTGCCACTGCGCCAAGCGTCTGACGTAGTGCCAATGGGCATTTTGGTTATGAGCACGTCCAAAAGCGGTTAAAAACGCGATATCAGATTGCTTCCATCGCACTGAACAAATGTTTAATCTTCGCCGCGCGTAAGCTTTGTGCGTCAGTTTGTCGCGTTTTCGAGAGTGCTGCCGATAACACGATCAGTGCCGTGGGCATCAAGATCGGGGTAGCCCTCTGTGCAGCAGGCAAACGCCTGGTGCAACGGCCGCGAGCCAATCACAACTAGGGGTAGTACATGACTCAACACACACATGTGGCGGGCTCGGCTGACCAGCCGGGTTTCTTCGCCAAGGAACGTATCATCGCCAAGCCAGGGTTCAACCGCTGGCTGGTACCGCCGGCCGCCCTTGCCATTCACTTGTGCATCGGCATGGCTTACGGGTTCTCCGTCTTCTGGCTGCCGCTGTCCAAGGCCGTAGGTGTAAGCAAGGCCGTAGCCTGCCCGGCAGACATGGGCTTTATCAGCCAGGTGTTTGCGTCGGACTGCGACTGGCCTATTTCCATGCTGGGCTGGATCTACACCCTGTTCTTCATCTTCCTGGGCTGCTCGGCGGCCATTTGGGGTGGCTGGCTGGAACATGCCGGCCCGCGTAAGGCCGGTGTGGTATCGGCCCTGTGCTGGTGTGGCGGCCTGGTGCTGTCGGCCATCGGCGTGCACACCCATCAGATCTGGCTCATGTGGATCGGTTCGGGCGTGATCGGCGGTATCGGTCTGGGCTTGGGCTATATCTCGCCGGTGTCGACCCTGATCAAGTGGTTCCCGGACAAGCGCGGCATGGCCACCGGTATGGCGATCATGGGCTTTGGTGGGGGCGCCATGGTGGGCGCACCGCTGGCCACGGCCTTGATGTCTCACTTTGCGACGCCTACTGACGTGGGTGTATGGCAGAGCTTCCTGGTAATGGCCGCGATCTACTTCGTGTTCATGATTGGCGGTGCCTTGACCTACCGCGTACCGCCAACCGGCTGGAAGCCTGAAGGCTGGACCGCCGTGGCCAAGAAAGCCGGCAACACCATGATCACCGACCGCCATGTGCACGTAAGCGTGGCTTGGAAAACACCTCAGTTCGTACTGGTATGGCTGGTGCTGTGCCTGAACGTGTCGGCAGGTATCGGCATCCTGGGCATGGCCTCGCCGCTGCTGCAGGAAGTGTTTGCCGGCAAGCTGATTGGCACCAACCAGACCTTCAGCGAGCTGTCACCTGCGCAACTGGCGCAGATCGCTGCCATCGCTGCGGGCTTCACCGGCCTGCTCAGCCTGTTCAACATCGGTGGCCGCTTCTTCTGGGCCTCTTTCTCGGACTACATCGGCCGTAAGTACACCTACTTCGTGTTCTTTACCTTGGGTGTTGCGCTGTACGCATTGGTGCCGAACTTGGGCCACCTGGGCAACGTAGCGCTGTTCGTGGCCGCGTTCTGCATCATCCTGTCCATGTATGGCGGTGGTTTTGCAACCGTACCGGCCTACCTGGCAGACCTGTTCGGTACGCAAATGGTGGGCGCTATCCACGGTCGTTTGCTGACTGCCTGGGCTGCGGCGGGTGTGCTGGGCCCGGTGCTGGTGAACTACCTGCGCGAATACCAATTGAGCATTGGTGTTGAACGTGCCGCGGTCTATGACATCACGCTGTACATCCTGTCTGGCCTGCTGGTACTGGGCTTCATCTGCAACGCGCTGATTCGCCCGGTAGCGGACAAGTACTTCATGACGCCAGACGAACTGGCCCGTGAACGTGCCCTCAGCCACGACAAGACCGCCAACGGTTCCACCGTGCTGGAGTGGAGCGCTGCACCTGGCACACGCCCGCTGGTCATCGCCGCCTGGCTGGCCGTTGGCATTCCGTTGGCCTGGGGGATATTGATCACCATCCAGAAAACGGCTGTGCTGTTCTGATACGCCGGTTGTAACACCACAAACCCCGCTTGGCCGAACAGCCAAGCGGGGTTTTTCGTTTCTTCGTCGCGGTTCGCTTCATGCCATGCGCTGTATGCGCCTATACTGTGCCCCTTTTTCGCTGAATGATTGTTGCGGAGTTGGTGATGGCCGAACGTAAGGCGTTCGTCGAGCGCAATACCCTGGAAACCCAGATCAAAGCCTCGATCAACCTGGATGGCACTGGCAAGGCCCGGTTCGATATCGGTGTGCCTTTCCTTGAACACATGCTGGACCAGATCGCCCGCCACGGGCTGATCGACCTGGACATCGAGTGCAAGGGCGACCTGAATATCGACGACCACCATACCGTCGAGGACGTTGGCATTACCCTGGGCCAAGCCTTTGCCCGCGCCGTGGGTGATAAAAAGGGCATTCGCCGTTATGGCCATGCCTATGTGCCGCTGGACGAGGCCCTGTCACGTGTGGTCATCGACTTCTCCGGCCGCCCCGGCCTGCAGATGCATGTGCCCTACACCCGTGCGGTGGTCGGCCGCTTCGATGTGGACCTGTTCCAGGAGTTCTTCCAAGGCTTTGTGAACCACGCCAACGTAACCCTGCACATCGACAACCTGCGTGGGCACAACACCCACCACCAGATCGAGACCGTGTTCAAGGCATTTGGCCGCGCGCTGCGCATGGCCGTGGAAGTGGACGAGCGTATGGGCGGCCAGATGCCGTCCACCAAAGGTGTGCTCTGATGCAGACAGTAGCCGTTATCGACTATGGCATGGGCAACCTGCACTCCGTAGCCAAGGCCCTGGAACACGTGGGCGCTGGCAAGGTGCTGGTCACCAGCGACGCTGCGGTGATTCGTGAAGCCGACCGCATCGTGTTCCCAGGGGTAGGCGCCATCCGCGACTGCATGGCCGAAATCCGCCGCCTGGGCTTCGATACCTTGGTGCAGGAAGTCAGCAAGGACCGCCCTTTCCTGGGCATCTGTGTGGGCATGCAGGCGCTCATGGAGCGCAGTGAAGAAAACGATGGCGTAGACTGCATCGGCATGTTCCCAGGCCAGGTACGGTTCTTCGGCAAGGACCTGCACGAAGGCACTGAGCACCTGAAGGTGCCACACATGGGGTGGAACGAGATCGAGCTGCCCGTAGAGCACCCGCTCTGGCATGGCATTCCGGACCGGGCGCGCTTCTACTTCGTGCACAGTTACTACATCGAAGCTGGCAAGCCGTCGCAGGTGGTTGGCCGCGGCCACTATGGCAAGGCCTTCGCCGCCGCCCTGGCTGAAGGCTCGCGCTTTGCCGTGCAGTTCCACCCCGAGAAAAGCCACACCCACGGCCTGCAGCTACTGCAGAATTTCGCCGCCTGGGATGGGCGCTGGTAAGAATCCTGTAGCGGCAAGCGGTAAGCAGCAAGCGGCAAGCCAGAAACGGAACCAACGCGCACGGCTTGCTTTTGCTTGAAGCTTATAGCTTGCAGCTTGAAGCTGATCCCGAAGGAATCCCTGAAATGTTGATCATTCCCGCTATCGATCTCAAAGACGGTGCCTGCGTACGCTTGCGCCAGGGCCGTATGGACGATTCCACGGTGTTCTCCGATGACCCGGTCAGCATGGCTGCCAAGTGGGTGGACGGCGGTTGCCGCCGGCTGCACCTGGTGGACCTCAACGGCGCCTTCGAAGGCCAACCGGTCAATGGCGAGGTCGTCACGGCTATCGCTAAGCGCTACCCGCACCTGCCAATCCAGATCGGTGGCGGTATCCGCTCCCTTGAAACCATTGAGCACTACGTGAAGGCGGGTGTGAGCTACGTGATCATCGGCACCAAAGCCGTGAAGCAGCCCGAGTTCGTAGCCGAAGCGTGCAAAGCGTTCCCCGGCAAGGTGATCGTGGGCCTGGATGCAAAAGACGGTTTCGTGGCCACTGACGGCTGGGCCGAAGTGAGCACCGTGCAGGTGATCGACTTGGCCAAGCGCTTCGAAGCCGATGGTGTGTCTGCCATTGTGTACACCGACATTGCCAAAGACGGGATGATGCAAGGCTGCAACGTGCCGTTCACGGCAGCCCTGGCGGCCGCCACTCGCATTCCTGTAATCGCGTCCGGCGGTATCCACAACCTGGGTGACATCAAGGCCCTGCTGGATGCCAAGGCGCCAGGTATCATTGGTGCCATCACCGGCCGTGCCATCTACGAAGGCACGCTGGACGTAGCCGAAGCCCAGGCGTTCTGCGACAACTATTAAGCGCCAAGCCATAAGCTGAAAGCTGCAAGAAAGTGCTACGCCGCAATTCGCTTTCTCTTGCAGCTTGAAGCTCCCAACACTAAGCGCCAAGCCATAAGCCATAAGCCATAAGCTGCAAGCTGCAAGAAAGCCCTACGACTCGCTTTCCCTTGAAGCTTACAGCTTGCAGCTTGCAGCTTGCAGCTTGCAACTACCGACAAAGGAGGCCCCCATTGGCCTTGGCTAAACGCATCATCCCTTGCCTGGACGTGGACAACGGCCGGGTGGTGAAAGGGGTCAAGTTCGAGAACATCCGCGATGCTGGCGACCCTGTGGAAATCGCGCGCCGCTACGATGAGCAGGGCGCGGACGAGATCACCTTCCTGGACATTACCGCCAGCGTAGACGGCCGTGATACCACGCTGCATACGGTGGAACGCATGGCCAGCCAGGTGTTTATTCCGCTGACCGTGGGCGGTGGTGTACGCACCGTGCAGGACATCCGCAACCTGCTCAACGCGGGCGCAGATAAAGTGTCCATCAATACGGCAGCTGTGTTCACACCTGAATTCGTAGGCGAAGCCGCCTCGCGCTTTGGCTCGCAATGCATTGTGGTCGCCATCGACGCCAAGAAAGTGTCCGGGCCCGGTGAGGTGCCGCGCTGGGAAATCTTTACCCATGGTGGGCGCAAGCCTACTGGGCTAGACGCGGTAGAGTGGGCAAAAAAAATGGAAGGCTTGGGCGCAGGTGAAATCCTGCTCACCAGCATGGACCAGGATGGCATGAAGAATGGCTTCGACCTGGGCGTAACCCGCGCTATCAGCGATGCATTGGGTATTCCGGTGATTGCCTCCGGTGGTGTGGGCAACCTTCAGCACCTGGCCGATGGGGTTATCGAGGGCCATGCCAGTGCGGTGTTAGCGGCCAGTATCTTCCACTTTGGGGAATACACCGTGCCTGAAGCCAAGGCGTTCATGGCGGCGCAAGGGATTTGCATTCGCTAACAGCTGTTCGCAGGCTTCGTCTACTCCCACAAGGGTTGCAATCACAAGGGCCTGTACTTGCCGCCCTTACCATGCCCCCGCATCGCCTGGTTTCCCCGCTCGGCAATCATCTGCCGGATGCCGATCATTTGCACACCTCGGGCCTTGAGCCCAGGCAGGGCCTGCTCTAGCACGGCAAGGGTCTGGGGGTAGGGGTGGCCGATCACTACAGCTGAGCCCTGCTTGTGAGCCAGCACCACGGCCTTTTCCAGTTGTACGGCAATGGCCTGTGGAGTGCGTTCGTCATCCAGGAACACATCGCGCGACACACTGGCCAGGCCAATGGCTTGCGCCTGTGCCGCTGCTTGCGTTGCGGCACTGGTGCGGCTGTCCACCAGGAACAACTGGCGCTGTTGCAACTCGCTCGCCAGCAGCGCCATGGCGCCGGGTTCGGCTGTCATGCGGCTGCCCT
The DNA here is from genome assembly GCF_059831485.1 of Pseudomonas sp. AB39(2026). Classification (NCBI taxonomy): domain Bacteria; kingdom Pseudomonadati; phylum Pseudomonadota; class Gammaproteobacteria; order Pseudomonadales; family Pseudomonadaceae; genus Pseudomonas; species Pseudomonas sp. AB39(2026). Next base: position 2,963,077 of record NZ_CP195212.1, on the reverse strand, counting down.
CGTGGTTATTCAGGCCGGCCGCATAGGGCACAGCCTTGAACGCTGCCGCCAGCCGCTCCCGCAGTTGATCGTCACTCATGCCGGGGGCCCACGCAAAAGGCCCGCCGGCGGGGTCCATGGGCATGTGCACGATCACGGTTCTGCCCGCTTTATGAGCGTCGCGAGCAAAGTCGGCAGCATGAGGCGTGTCTGGCATCACCGCCAGGGTTACAGGGCCAGGCAGCGCCAGGGCGCGAGCATCGCGGGATGCGTTTTGCCCCAGGTCATCGATGATCAGGCTCAGGTAGGCAGGCGCGCCGTCGGCCTGGGCCTGGCCGCCCCATGACAGGGCGAGCAGGCCAGCCAGCAGCAAAGTGCGCATAGGCTTAGTTGCCGCGTGTGACCTTCAGGCCTTTGAGCAGGCTGAGGGCTTGGCTGAGCTGGAAGTCATCGTCCTGAGGGCGCGCTTTCTTGTCAGCGGTTGCGCTGCCCGTAGGCCGGTCTGCGCCACCGTTGCCATTGCCCAGGTGGCCCTGCAGGTCTGCTTCCTTGAAAGTCTCCTGGTCCTGCTCACGGGTAATCTTGGCGCGGCGTACTTCTACGTCCGGGACAATACCCTGGGCCTGGATCGAACGGCCATTGGGTGTGAAATACAACGCCGTGGTGAGCTTGAGCGCGCGGTCGTTGTTCAGCGGAAGCACGGTCTGCACCGACCCCTTGCCGAAGCTGTCTGTGCCCATTAGCACACCACGCTTTTGGTCCTGCAGCGCGCCCGCCACAATTTCAGACGCCGATGCGCTGCCGCCGTTGATCAGTACCACCAGTGGCACCCCTTCGCTGGCGTCTGCTGGGTCAGCATTGAAGCGCAATTCGGAGTTAGCGATGCGACCTTTGGTGTACACGATCAGGCCATGGGTGAGGAAGTGGTCGGCCACCTCCACGGCAGCTTGCAGTACGCCACCAGGGTTGTTGCGAAGGTCCAGCACCAGGCCGTTGAGCTTTTTGCCGTTGTCCTTGCGCAGCTTTGCAAGCGCAGCGCCCACTTCTTCGCCGGTCTTGACCTGGAACTGGGTAATGCGGATGTAGCCATAACCGTCTTCGAGCAACTGCGCTTTCACGCTTTTTACCTGAATGATGGCGCGGGCCAGGGTCACGTCGAAGGGCTGGCCGCCGTCGCGCACCAGGGTCAGTGTGATTTTTTCGCCTACCTTGCCACGCATCTGGTCCACGGCTTCGGTCATGGTCTGGCCACGCGTAGGCTGGCCATTGATCTTCACGATCAGGTCACCGGCTTCGATGCCAGCCCGGGTTGCCGGCGTGTCATCGATGGGCGATACCACCTTGATGAAGTTGTCCTCGACGCCGACTTCGATGCCCAGGCCGCCAAATTCGCCGCTGGTGCTTTCCTGTAATTCGGCAAAGTCTTCCGGGCCGAGGTAGGCCGAGTGGGGATCCAGGTTGCTGAGCATGCCCTTGATGGCATTTTCCAGCAGCGTCTTGTCGTCCACTGGCTCAACGTAGGCGGCCTTGATGCGGTCCATCACTTCGGCAAAGGTACGCAACTCGTCCAAGGGCAGGGGCGGTTTGGCAGCTGGCGCGGTAGCCGGCGCGGTGGCGGCAGGTGCGGCTGCAGGCGTGGGGGTAGCAGCAGGGCCGGCGGCATTCGCCAGCGGCACGGCTACCATCAAGGCAAGGGCCAGCTTGGAAAGGCGGGACGAATGCAGCATGTCGAACAACTCCTGATCCTGTGTGACCGGCACCGCTAACTGCGGCACCACTGAGCAGGGTCGGTTGCCCGGCCCTGCTGTCGAATGGCGAAATACAATGCTGGCGTGTCCTGCCCACCGCTGGTGCCGACCGTAGAGATCGCTTCACCAGCCTTGACTACATCTCCCGCACTCTTGAGTAACGTCTGGTTATGGCCATACAGGCTGAGGTAACCATTACCGTGGTCCAGAATGACCAGAAGGCCAGCCCCGCGCAACCAGTCTGCAAAGACCACGCGCCCCCCATGTACGGCGCGAACCGAGGTGCCTGCCGCCGCACTGATCATTACCCCGTCCCAACGGGTACGTTCATCGCCGCGTGTGTCACCGAAACGCGCCAATAGTCGACCATCAACCGGCCATGGAAGTTTTCCGCGGGCCGACGCGAATGCGCCACCGAAGGTTTCGCCTGTGCTGACGCTTATGCCCGGTGTTGGCTTGGGCTTGGCTACTGGCGCAGGGTCATTCTTGGCGACGGCGGCTTCACGCTGTCGGCGTTCCTCTTCCTGCTGGGCTTGTTGCTGTGCCAGCAATGCCTTGCGCCGGGCTTCTTCGGCTTCACGGGCCTGCCGCGCAAGGGTTTCTTCAATGGTCGCCAGCACCTTTTGCAGGTCTGCCTGGTCCTGCTGGCGGCGTTGAAGCTTGTCATCGCGAGCGCTGTAGTCGGCATTGAGCTTGGCCAAGGCGACCTGGCGCTGCTTGCGCACGTCATCGAGCTGCGCCCGCTGGTCTTCAAGGTTGCCCTGTTGAACCAGCAATTGTGCCTGCTGCATCTGGATGTCCTTCTCTACCCCGGCCAGTTGATGCAAGGTGTCGTTGAAGGCCTTGAGCTGGTCCAGGCGCGCCTTGCTCAGGTAGTCGTAGTAGGTCAGCGTGCGGGCGAACTGCTCAGGGTTCTGCTGGTTGAGCAGTAGTTTTAGGTATTCCTGCCGGCCACCCTGATAGGCAGCACGCGCTTGTATGCCGATTAGCTTTTGCTGTTCAGCGCGCGAACTCTGGAGTTTTTTTTTCTCGGTTTCGAGCCGCTGAAGCTCGCTTTCGGTTTTATTCAGCTGTTCCTGAAGGGCATCTACCTGTTTTTGCAGGGTGCCCATCTGGGTTTCAGTACCGCGCAGGTCTTTCTGCACATCGGCCCGCTGCTCCTGAAGCTGGCCCAGTACCTTTTTCAGCTCGTTGATGTCTTGCCGCGTGGCTTCGATCTGCTGCTGGGTTTGGGTACGGTCATCTGCCGAGGCAGGAAAGGTCAGGGCCGCAAGGGCAATAAAGGCAAGGGCGCGGAGCATTGGGCAGGTCGTTACCAAGTAGAAAGTCGGCCTAGTATGCCCGGCGGCATCGGCAATCAAAAGGGCGCGCCGTGCACGCCCTGTTTCGCAACCTCTCAGGCATCGACCAGAATCGACGTGCCGGTCATCTCTTCGGGTTTTTCCAGGCCCAGCAGCTTGAGCATGGTAGGCGCTACGTCTGCCAGTACCCCACCTTCTCGCACCTTCAGGGGGCGCTTGCCCACATAAATGAAAGGCACGGGTTCAGTGGTGTGGGCCGTATGCGCTTGCCCGGTAGACTCGTCTTCCATCTGCTCGACGTTGCCGTGGTCGGCCGTGATCAGCGCTTCGCCGCCCACTTTTTCCAACGCCGTGGCGATCCTGCCCACGCAGGTGTCCAGGCATTCTACTGCTTTGACGGCAGCAGCGAAGATGCCGCTATGGCCGACCATGTCACCATTTGCGTAGTTGACCACGATCACGTCGTAACGCTGGTGTTCGATGGCGTCGACAATCTTGTCGGTCACTTCCGGTGCGCTCATTTCTGGCTGCAGGTCATAGGTGGCGACCTTGGGCGACGGAATCAAGATGCGCTCTTCGCCTTCGAACGGTTCTTCACGCCCGCCCGAGAAGAAGAAGGTCACGTGTGCATATTTCTCCGTTTCGGCAATGCGCAACTGGGTTTTGCCACTGTTGGCCAGGTATTCGCCCAGTACGTTCTTCAAGCTGCTGGCGCCGAACGCTGCAGGTGCCGGAATCTTGGCCGAATACTGGGTCAGGCCCACGTAGCCTGCCAGCTTGGGCTGGCGCTTGCGCTCGAAGTCAGCGAAGCTGTCTTCCACGAACACGCGGGAGAGTTCCCGGGCACGGTCGGCGCGGAAGTTCATGAACACCACGGCATCGCCGTCTTCCACTGTTACAGGCTGGCCCACGGTAGTGGCCTTGACGAATTCGTCGCTCTCACCCCGATCATAGGCCGCTTCCAGGCCTTCGGAGGCGTTGGCAGCATGGTAGTCGGCAGTAGCGTCCACAATCAGGTTGTAGGCGGCGCTCACACGGTCCCAGCGATTGTCGCGGTCCATGGCGAAGTAGCGGCCGATGATGCTGGCAAAGCGGCCTTTGCCCAGGCGTGTGAACGTGCTTTCCAGCAGCGCGATGGAGCTTTCAGCGCTTTTGGGTGGCGTGTCTCGGCCATCCAGAAACGCGTGCAGGTAGATGTGCTCGGCGCCGCGGCGGGCTGCCAGCTCTACCATTGCCACAATGTGGTCCTGGTGGCTGTGTACACCGCCATCGGACAGCAGGCCCATGATGTGCACGGCCTTGCCTGCACTGACCGCTTTGTCGACTGCACTGCAAATGGTAGGGTTCTCGAAGAACTCGCCGTCACGAATAGCCTTGGTCACCCGGGTGAAGTCCTGGTACACCACGCGGCCTGCGCCGAGGTTCATGTGGCCTACTTCAGAGTTGCCCATTTGCCCATCCGGCAATCCCACGTCCATGCCCGAACCGGAAATCAGGCCATTGGCATGGGTGCGAACCAGCTCGTCCAGGTTTGGCTTGCTGGCTGAATACACGGCGTTGTATTCGTGGCTGTCGCTGTGCCCAAAGCCGTCCAGGATAATCAGGACCAGAGGTTTTGGCGTGGCTGTCATGGGTTCCACTCGCGGCTGTCGAAGGGTAGGGATAGGTATCTTAGGCCAATCAGGCACGCCATGAGTACCCAGGCGTGCTCTTGCAGACCCTGCAAGCGGGGTACGGTTCCATGAAACAGGCGCCGGGTGGGCTTTGGCCGGGCTGTGGCGCTGTGTATACTGGCCGCCATTTTTAATGCTCTGGAAGTTGTCGATGGTCGCTCACTTGCTGGAATTCGCTACCAATCACTACCTGCTTGTTGGTCTTTTCGTCATCCTGCTGGTGTTGCTGCTGGTGCTTGAAAGCAGCCGTGGTGGCCGCAGCCTCAGCCCACGCGAGCTGACTGCATTGGTGAACGCTGACAAAGGCGTGGTGATCGACATCCGTGCCAAGAAGGACTTTGCCGCCGGCCATATCGTCGACGCGCTGAACATCCCTCAAGACAAGCTGGCCGCCCGCACGGCGGAACTGGACAAGCACAAGGGTAAAACCCTGATCATTGTCGACGCCATGGGCCAGCACGCCGGCACGGTCTGCCGGGACCTGCTCAAAAGCGGCCATACCGCTGCCAAGTTGTCTGGGGGGATCTCCAGCTGGCGCGCCGATAACCTGCCCCTGGTGAAGTGATATGCCTCAAATAGTCGTTTATTCCAGCGATTGGTGCCCGTATTGCAGCCGTGCCAAGGCACTGTTGGCCAAGAAGGGCGTCGCCTTCGAGGAAATCCGTGTGGATGGCCAGCCCCAGCTGCGTGCAGATATGGCCCGCAAGGCCGGGCGTACCTCTGTGCCTCAGATCTGGGTCGGCGACCACCACATTGGCGGCTGCGACGACCTGTATGCGTTGGAGCGGGCAGGCAAACTGGACCCGTTGTTGCGCTGAACCCAACCCTACCTTACAAGAAGGACCTGTCATGACTGATCAAGCTACTAACAGCGCAGCTAACGAAGAGGCTGAAGGCCCTCAGTTCTCGTTGCAGCGTATTTATGTTCGAGACCTCTCCTTCGAGGCCCCGAAAAGCCCAGCGATCTTCCGTCAGCAGTGGGAGCCAAGCGTTGCTCTGGACCTGAACACTCGCCAGAAGGCGCTGGACGGTGATTTCCACGAAGTGGTGCTGACCTTGTCGGTTACCGTGAAGAACGGTGAAGAAGTGGCCTTTATCGCTGAAGTGCAGCAGGCCGGTATCTTCATGATCAAAGGCCTGGACGCCAGCGCCATGAGCCACACCCTGGGTGCGTTCTGCCCTAACATCTTGTTCCCGTATGCCCGTGAAACCCTGGACAGCCTGGTCACCCGCGGCTCCTTCCCGGCGCTGATGCTGGCCCCGGTCAACTTCGACGCCCTCTACGCGCAGGAACTGCAGCGTATGCAGGAAGCCGGTGAAGCGCCCCAGGCCTGAGTGTAACGCGCTGTACCAAAACGCCCTTCGGGGCGTTTTTTCGTTTTCGACAGGGGGCTATGCACCTGCTCGCGACTTACAACAGCGCAGACCATTCGCCCCTTGGAGATGCAGGGCATTATACGCTGGCGGCGGCAATCAGCATTGTTCGCTGGCTTGCCATGGCCAGCACTGACGGGCACTCACTAGGCCTGCAACCCACTGAACCCGTGCTGCCGCCACGCCTCATACACCGCAATAGCTACAGTATTGGACAGGTTCAGGCTGCGGCTGTTGGGGCGCATGGGCAGGCGCAGCCGTTGGCCGCTTGGCAGGCTGTCAAGTACGTCCGTGGGCAGCCCGCGGCTTTCGGGGCCGAACAGGAACGCATCGCCAGGCGCGAAGGCCACATCATGGAAAGGCTGAGAGCCTTTGGTGGTAAAAGCAAACAGGCGCGGTTGACCAAGGCTTTCCAGGCAGGTGGGGAGGTCCGGATAGCGCTTGAGTGGCGCATACTCGTGGTAGTCCAGGCCTGCACGGCGCAGGCGCTTATCGTCCAGGTCGAAGCCCAGCGGCTCGATCAGGTGAAGGTGGCAGCCGCTGTTGGCGCAGAGCCTGATAACGTTGCCCGTATTGGGCGGTATTTCCGGTTGAAACAGGATGACGTGAAACATGCGCGGCTCCGATACAAACGACGGGCAGCATTCTAACGCTGAAGTGCTGCCGCCACGATCTTCCTATTGGCCACGTTTTCTCGGCTCACTGGCTATCTTCGGGATGTTGGTAGGGTTGATGGTGGGCAAGCTGATGGACCCTGGCCGTAGCGCGTTCGAGCGGGTAGAGCTGCTACCTGCGGGGGAAATGAACGTATGGTTCGACCACGCACCTCAGGTTCACGGGGAAATCGTAGACGGTGCGGTCGCCATTCTGTTCGATGCCTCCGGCCCATCTGTGCAAGGGCAGCTGGAGCTTGGCGGCCGGCAGGCGAAATGGACGCTGCGCCATACAGACAAAGGGCTGTTGCTGACGGTTATTGCTGCTCGGCCGTTACAGGCTAAATGGGAGGGGGAGGAGGCTTCTGACGGCTGGAGGCTGCATGTCAGCCTCCGCGACGAATAAAAGAGGGAAGCCCCGGCCTGCCTGTACCAAGGTCCCCAAAAAGGGGTGGGCGCTCGGCCCGGCGTAAAGAAGGGGACCCTGGCCTGCCTGTACCAGGGCCCCCGAAACTGGTCATGTAGAGGTAGTTGCAGGGGGCGTGCCAAGTCTTGTGTAGGGTTTCCAATAAATAACTATCTCACTGTATTTAGTGGCTTTTTTGGTTCTTCCAGGCGGTTTGCAGAGATAAAGAGGCTGGAAACAGGCCACTAGCCCGACCCAGCTCATCGCCTTACCTCGGTGCAAAAGAGGCGGGCGTGCACAAAACAGAGGCTCGGCGCTTATAAAAAAACCCCGCCAGGGCGGGGTTTAGGAGGGCAACGTGGGTCAGGCGTCGTCGCCATCCTCTTCTTCGCCACCGTCTACTTTCATGCCCAGTTCCTTGATCTTGCGGGTAAGGGTGTTACGCCCCCAACCCAGCAATATGGCGGCGTCACGGCGTCGCCCCGCCGTATGCTTGAGCGCTGTCTCGATCATGATCCGCTCGAAGCTGGGTACGGCGCTGTCCAGCAGGCTGGACTGGCCCCGTGCCAAAGCTTGATCTGCCCATTGGCGTAGGGCCTGCTCCCAGTTGGTGACCGGGGCGGCATCCTGGGGCAGGTTCAACAGTTCTGGCGGCAGGTCAGACACATGCACTTCACGGCCTGAGGCCATGACGGTAATCCAGCGGCACGTGTTCTCAAGCTGGCGCACGTTACCAGGCCATGGCAGGTTTTTGAGGTACTCCTCCGTCTCCGCCTTCAGCAGCTTGGGCTCAACGGCCAGCTCTTGGGCTGCCCGGCTGAGGAAGTGCCTGGCCAGCGCAGGGATATCTTCACGCCGGTCAGACATCCGCGGGATATGAATGCGAATAACGTTCAGCCGGTGGAACAGGTCCTCCCGGAACTTGCCTGCCTGCACCAGGTTTTCAAGGTTCTGGTGGGTGGCAGCAATGATGCGTACATCCACCTTTACCGGTGTGTGGCCGCCTACCCGATAGAACTCGCCATCGGCCAATACCCTTAGCAGGCGGGTTTGGGTATCTGCCGGCATGTCGCCGATTTCGTCCAGGAACAGTGTGCCCCCATCGGCCTGCTCGAAACGTCCCCGGCGCAGGTTCGCGGCACCCGTGAACGCACCTTTCTCATGGCCGAACAGCTCGGACTCCATCAGGTCCTTGGGAATGGCGGCCATGTTCAGTGCAATGAACGGTGCGGCAGCGCGCGGGCTATGGCGATGCAGCGCGTGGGCGACCAGCTCCTTACCCGTGCCTGACTCACCATTGATCAGCACCGTAATGTTGGAATGGCTTAGCCGGCCGATGGCGCGAAACACTTCCTGCATGGCCGGGGCTTCGCCAATGATCTCAGGCGTGCGGGTAAGTGCCGGCGGTGTGTCCAGGCCTTGCTGTTCCTGAGCGTGCTGGTTCGCACGCTTTACTAGCGACACGGCCTCATCCACGTCGAAAGGCTTGGGCAGGTACTCAAAAGCGCCGCCTTGGTAAGACGCCACGGCGCTTTCCAGGTCAGAGTGGGCCGTCATGATGATGACCGGCAGGCGAGGGTGCTGCTCGCGAATGCGGGCGAGCAGGTCCAGGCCGCTGGCGCCAGGCATGCGGATGTCCGAAATGATCACATCCGGTTGTTGCCGGGCCAGACGGCTCATTACCCCGTCGGCGCTATCGAAGCTTTGGGTTGTCATGCCTTCTTGCTGGAGTGCTTTTTCCAGCACCCAGCGGATGGAACGGTCGTCATCGACGATCCAGACTGTTTCACTACGGCTCATGACGAAGCTGCTCCTTGTTCCAGCGGCAGGAAGATCGAGAAGGTGGTATGGCCTGGGTGACTCTCACATTCGATCAGGCCCTGATGCTGGCTGATGATGTTCTGGGTAATGGCCAGGCCAAGGCCAGTGCCGTCCGGGCGGCCGCTGACCATGGGGTAGAAGATGGTTTCCTGAAGCTCGACGGGGATGCCTGGGCCGTTGTCTATGATTTCCACCTTGGCGACTAGCCGGTGGCGGGTGTGGCCGATGGTGAACTGGCGCATGGTGCGTGTGCGCAGCGTGATACGGCCCAGGCGCAATTCGTTTTCACCGCTGATGGCTTGCATGGCGTTGCGCACAATGTTGAGTACGGCCTGTATCAGCTGTTCCCGGTCGATCAGTACGTCAGGAATGCTGGGGTCGTAGTCGCGCAACAGGGAAATGCCGCCCTGGGTTTCAGCGTCCACCAGGCTGCATACCCGCTCCAGCACCTCATGAATATTGGTCATCGCCAACGAAGGCAGCTTGTTGGACCCCAGCATGCGGTCCACCAGATTACGAAGCCGGTCGGCCTCTTCGATAATCACGTTGGTGTAATCGCGCAGGCCGTCCTCGGGCAGTTCCCGGGCCAGCAGTTGCGCCGCGCCACGGATGCCCCCCAGCGGGTTCTTGATCTCATGGGCGAGGCCACGTACCAGCATTTTGGTGGTTTCCTGCTTTGACAGCTGCGCTTCTTCCTTGGTGATCCGTAGCAGCCGATCCCGAGGGTGTACCTCCAGCAGCAGGAGCGTTTCGCCCTTGCTTAAAATCGGAGTCACGGCGTAGTCCACGGTCAGTGTCTGCCCAGTAAGGGCGGTGAGCATCGCCTCACGCTTGGTAAACGGGTGAGCTTGTTCCACGGCTTGGCGAAGGGAGTTAAGCGCCTCGGCCGATTCGGTGAACAGCTCGCTGATGAACTGCCCATGATTACGCTGCCCACTGATAGCCAGCAACATTTCCGCCGCTGGGTTCATATATTCCAGGCGCAGTTCGGCGTTCAAGAGAATGGTGGCGGTTGTGAGGTTGTCCAGTAACAGTCGGTGCAGCGCATCACTGATGGTCATGGGTGTCCTTGACCTCTATTGGCAGGTCGCGGCCCAACGGGCGCGGTCTCGGTGCAGGGGATCGAACCATCGCCGCGCCCCACTGATGCATGCAAACTGCAAAAACCAAACCAAGCGCTGAAAAGAAGCGTCTTCCCTTACCAAATTGGCACTTGAGGGAAACGGTTGCCTAGGAAAACAAGCGTAATGCGCCACTTCGGTACATGGTTTCAGAAAAGGTGCGCCTTGTGCACTATAAAGGTGCTATAGCGTGGTCGCAAAGCGCTAGTCGTCTTCCTCCGGCTTGTCTGCCAAAGGGCATTCAGGGCGCTGACCATACTCGTCCTTTTTACAAGGATGAATTCGTCGCTTCTGGGACAAAGACGTGCGCTTCATATGTACAGGCTGAGGCGGGGTACGCTCGATAACGTTACCTTGGGTGTCCAGGATTTCCCCAGCTAACTGGTGAGTGCCTCGGTCAACGTTGTGCAATGCAATCACGGGGCTGGTACCAGGTTCGGCAGCAGGTTTACCGTCCAGAAGCACTCGGTAGAGGTTTCCCTCTTCCAGTGCAGGCTCACTGGTGAGGGTAACGATCATTTCCCCGCTGGCGTGGGTAACCGAAGCATCTGGCAGCGGCACCAGGATGCGAAACATCTCATAGTGGACCACGCGCGTAACGGCCATTGGCTTGGGCTTTGCTGCCGTGGAGGCGCCAGGTGCAGCGGGCAGCCTGGTATTAGGCTGGTTCAGCCGGTTGCCTTGGGGCACCTGTACGGCACTGGCGCCCTTGCGCGGCTGGTCAGTGTAGACCCGATTACCTTGTGCATCGATGTAGGTAAACACCTGTGCCTGGCTCACGCTGGCCAGGCCTGCAAACGCAAGAAACAGCCATGCCTTCATGGCACGCTTACCCTCAACACTGAGATCGTGACCGGTGTGCTGGCCTGGACCACGTTGGCCCCGGCCAGCACTTGAACCGCCAGGCGATGCTGGCCGCGGTCTACGTTCACCAGTTGCAAGCGAGGCACATTGCTGGGGGTACCATAGGCTACGTCATCCAGTACCAATTGCAGCAAGTGGCCCCCGGCAAGGCGAGGTTGAATGTTGACACCTACATCGAACGTACCGTTGTTGGCCCGAATGGCGCCGTCTCCTGGAATGCCTGTTAGCTCAAGCACATTGTAGGCTGCAGCAGGCACCGGGGCTGGAGCCGCTTCGACTGGCGCGGGGGCGGGTTTGGCCTTAGGCATTGGCACACTGTTGAGAGGGGGCAGCTCCATCTTCTGTGAGGCGCGCCCGGCGGGGGGCTGCTCTGAATAAACCGTATTGCCATTGGCATCGGTGGACTTGTAGATCTGGGCCTCAGCCTGAGTACAGAGAAGGCTGAGCAATAGCAAAAGGAGGCGGTGCATGAGGGCTACTCAAGTGGCATCAGCGGCCTGCCCAGCATAGATCAGACCGCCCAGCCGTTCACAGCTTAATGCGGCCCCAGGCATAACTCGCCGGTGGCACGAATCAATGCAAGCTGGTGAAGCTCGTCACGCTCGCCCTGGTTTACAGTCTCTGCTATCCATTGAGGGCAGGCAGCGTTCGTACGATGAGGCGCGAAAGCAGCCAACTGGTCCAGCAACGTTTTCTGCAGGCCATCCAGTTGCGGGCGAATTTGCCCCACTAGGTCGGGGCGTGGGCTATCTGGCGCCTTGCCCGCCATGCGCCACTCATTGAGGTGGCCGTACTGCACCAGTTTGTTGGCTTCTATCTGGGCCGCAAAGAACTGCTCTACGAAAGCAGGCTCAAGGCTGTAGTTCGGCGCCAGCACCACGGCCCCTGCAATCACCTCGCGCTCACGCGTGCGGTCTTCAACCGCCTTTTTGCTGTCCCATTTGCTTAACGCTACCTGGTCAGCAATGTTGAGGCGTTGCTCGATGCTGGCCAGCAAGGGTTGCAGCTCAACTGGCGCAGCGGCAAAGGCTGAGGTGGCCATAAGGCTTGAGGCCAAGGCAAGGTAGCAGGCAGGGCGTTTGAACATGACAAGGTCCAGAGTCGTCGAAGTCGCGCCTTGTTATGCCAGCAAACCGAGGCAGGGGCCAGCGAGCAAATGTATCGGGCTTTTTTTCTGGGCATGAAAAAGGCCTCCCGAAGGAGGCCTCTTGTGTACAGCCAGAGGGATTAGACGCTGTAGTACAGGTCGTATTCCAGTGGGTGTACGAAGGTACGCACCTTGATTTCTTCTTCGGCCTTCAGCTCGATGTAGGCATCGATGAAGTCGTCGGAGAACACGCCGCCCTTGGTCAGGAAGGCACGGCCCTTATCCAGCTCTTCCAAGGCTTCTTTGAGGCTGCCACAAACCTGCGGGATTTCCTTGGCCTCTTCAGGTGGCAGGTCATACAGGTTTTTGTCCGCAGCGTCGCCAGGGTGAATCTTGTTCTGAATGCCGTCCAGGCCAGCCATCAGCAGTGCAGCGAAGGCCAGGTACGGGTTGGCAGCTGGGTCCGGGAAGCGTGCTTCGATACGGCGGCCTTTAGGGCTGGACACGTAAGGAATACGGATGGACGCCGAACGGTTGCGAGCCGAGTAGGCCAGCATCACCGGGGCTTCGAAACCAGGCACCAGGCGCTTGTAGGAGTTGGTGGCCGGGTTGGTGAAGCCGTTGAGTGCCTTGCCGTGCTTGATGATGCCGCCGATGAAGTACAGGGCGGTTTCGGACAGGCCGGCATAGCCTTCGCCAGCGAAGGTGTTCTTGCCTTCTTTGGAGATGGACATGTGCACGTGCATGCCTGAGCCGTTGTCACCGTACAGTGGCTTGGGCATGAAGGTGGCAGTGCGGCCGTAAGCGTCGGCTACGTTATGCACGATGTACTTGAGGGTTTGAACTTCGTCGGCTTTCTTCACCAGGGTGTTGAATTTGACGCCGATTTCGTTCTGGCCTGCAGTCGCCACTTCGTGGTGATGCACTTCGACGGTCTGGCCCATTTCTTCCAGTGCATTGCACATGGCCGTACGAATTTCGTGGTCGTGGTCGACCGGTGGCACTGGGAAGTAGCCGCCTTTCACGCCTGGGCGGTGGCCCTTGTTGCCGCCGTCAACGTCCTGGTCGGTCATCCAGGAGGCTTGTTCGGAGAAGATCTTGAACATGGAGCCGGAGATATCCGACTTGAACTTCACTTCGTCGAAGATGAAGAATTCTGGCTCCGGGCCTACGAACACGGTATCGCCGATACCGGTGGACTTGAGGTATTCCTCGGCACGGTGGGCGATGGCGCGCGGGTCGCGGTCGTAGCCTTGCATGGTCGACGGCTCAATGATGTCGCAGACCAGAATCAGCGTAGGCTCTTCGGTGAAGGGGTCCAGCACGGCGGTTTCGTCGTCCGGCAGCAGGATCATGTCAGAGGCTTCGATGCCTTTCCAGCCAGCGATAGAGGAGCCATCGAACATCTTGCCGTGCTCGAAGAAATCATCGTCCAGGGCGTCACGGGCTGGCATGGTGACGTGCTGCTGCTTGCCTTTGGTATCAGTGAAGCGCAGATCAATCCACTTTACGTCATGATCTTTGATGAGTTGAACCGACTTCGACATGTTGTCCTCCGGGTGGATGGGGACGGACTATGCGCCCCTGGATTCAGTGCTGCCGCCGCATACTCGGCCATGGCAACCTGCCTCACAAGAGAGCAATTTGCATGCCAGTGCCCAAAGATGGGCAGCCATCAAAAGCTGGCCGGTTTACAAGGGTTTGCGTCCAACACTCAAAAAATGGATGCCCTATTATAGGGCGAACGCTCCGGCTTGAGCTCCAAAACAGTGCCTTGAAGGGTTCTGATATATAGTTGGTCAAAGCTTGAACAATTTCCGCTATAATGCCGCCCCTTTTTTCAGCTGGGCATTGTGCGCGCTGTTCATGAAACTGATCGTTAAAGTTTTTCCCGAGATCACCATTAAAAGCCCGCCGGTGCGCAAGCGGTTTATCCGCCAGCTCGCCAAGAATATCCGCGCGGTCATGCGTGACCTGGACCCGGACATTTCAGTGGTCGGCGTATGGGACAACCTCGAGGTACAAACGAAGCTCAGCGACGCCAAGGCCCTGAAAGAGCTGACCGAGCGCCTGTGCTGCACACCAGGTATTGCTCATTTTCTGCAAGTGGATGAATACCCGCTAGGGGACTTCGACGATATCGTGGCCAAGTGCAAAGCGCACTTTGGCGACAAGCTGGCTGGCAAGCGTTTTTCCGTTCGTTGCAAGCGCGGTGGGCGTCATGGGTTCAGCTCCATGGATGTGGATCGTTACGTGGGCAGCCAGTTGCGCCAGCAGTGCAGCGCGGCCGGAATCGACCTGAAAAACCCGGAAGTGGTCGTGCGAATGGAAATTCGCGACCAACGGTTGTTCGTGATCCATGACCAGCACAAAGGCCTGGGTGGCTACCCCTTGGGTGCGCTGGAACAGACCTTGGTGCTGATGTCCGGCGGGTTCGACTCCACCGTGGCGGCCTACCAGATGATGCGGCGTGGGTTGATGACCCATTTCTGCTTCTTCAACCTGGGCGGCCGTGCACATGAACTGGGCGTGATGGAAGTCGCTCATTACCTTTGGAAGAAGTACGGCAGCTCGCACCGCGTGTTGTTCATCAGCGTGCCGTTCGAAGAGGTGGTTGGCGAAATCCTTGCCAAGGTAGACGACAGCCAGATGGGCGTCATCCTCAAGCGCATGATGCTGCGCGCTGCCAGCCGCATGGCCGAGCGCCTTGAAATCGACGCACTGGTTACAGGTGAAGCGATCTCCCAGGTGTCCAGCCAGACCCTGACCAACCTGGCCGTAATCGACGCGGCAACCCCAACGCTTGTGCTGCGCCCATTGCTTGCTTCGCACAAGCAGGACATCATTGACACCGCAACGGCTATCGGCACCGCCGACTTTGCCAAGCATATGCCCGAATATTGTGGCGTGATCTCTGTAAACCCGACTACCAGCGCCCGCGGCTACCGCATCGAACGCGAAGAAGAGCGTTTCGACATGGCCGTGCTGGAGGCTGCCCTGGCGCGGGCGCGTCTGGTTTCCATCGACCATGTGATCGACGAGCTAGGCCAGGAAGTCGAAATCGAAGAAGTGGCCGAAGCCTTGACCAGCCATGTTGTGCTGGACATTCGCCACCCCGATGCCCAGGAAGATGCCCCATTGCTTATCGAGGGCGTCGATGTCCATGCGGTACCGTTCTATGCCCTTAACAGCCGGTTCAAGGATCTCGATCCAGGCCGGCAATACCTGTTGTACTGCGACAAAGGTGTCATGAGCAGGCTGCATGCTCACCACCTGCTCAGCGAGGGGCACGCCAATGTGCGCGTTTATCGTCCGGCCTAGGAGGGGCCTTGGCGGCCGTGGTCGCCATCGCCCCCCTGACCCGGCGCGCTGATTGCGCCAATTGATCCGCCGTCGCCTTGAGCCGGCCCCACCGAATTCATCACCGAGACCTGTATTGTGAGAGACAACCTTCGCAACATCGCCATCATCGCCCACGTTGACCATGGTAAAACCACCCTGGTCGACAAGCTCCTGAAGCTGTCCGGCACCCTGGACCGCAAGGAGCTGAACGACGAGCGCGTGATGGACAGCAACGACCAGGAAAAAGAGCGCGGCATTACCATTCTGGCCAAGAACACGGCTATCAAATGGAACGGCCACGACATCAACATCGTGGACACCCCTGGCCACGCCGACTTCGGTGGTGAAGTAGAGCGCGTGATGTCCATGGTGGATTCCGTGCTGCTGCTGGTCGACGCCCAGGACGGCCCTATGCCGCAAACCCGTTTCGTGACCCAGAAGGCCTTCAAGGCCGGCCTGCGTCCGATCGTAGTCATCAACAAGGTGGACCGCCCAGGCGCAGACCCAGACAAAGTACTGGGCCTGGTATTCGACCTGTTCGACAACCTGGGTGCTACCGAAGAGCAACTGGACTTCCCTGTTATCTACGCCAGCGCCCTGAACGGTATTGCCGGTAACGACCCTTCGGAAATGGCCGAAAACATGGACCCGCTGTTCCAGGCCATTCTGGACCACGTGCCAGCACCCAAGGTTGACCTGGACGGCCCGTTCCAGATGCAGATCTCTGCACTGGACTACAACAGCTTCCTGGGCGTAATCGGCATCGGCCGTATTGCCCGCGGTCGCGTCAAGGCCAACAGCCCGGTTGTCGCCATCGACGCCCAAGGCAAAAAGCGCAACGGTCGCATCCTGAAGCTGATGGGCCACCATGGCCTGCAGCGCGTTGAAGTGGCTGACGCCGAAGCCGGCGACATCGTCTGCATCAGCGGTATGGACCAGCTGTTCATCTCCGACACCCTGTGCGACCCACAGAACGTTGAAGCCATGCCGCCGCTGAGCGTGGACGAACCTACTGTAAGCATGACCTTCCAGGTCAACGACTCGCCGTTCTGCGGCAAGGAAGGCAAGTTCGTCACCAGCCGCAACATCAAAGAGCGCCTGGAAAAGGAACTGTTGCACAACGTAGCCCTGCGCGTTGAAGAAACCGACAGCGCTGACAAGTTCAAGGTCTCCGGCCGTGGCGAGCTGCACCTGTCGGTACTGATCGAAACCATGCGCCGTGAAGGGTTCGAACTGGCCATCTCCCGCCCTGAAGTGGTTATCAAGGAAGTGGACGGCGAGAAGCAGGAACCCTACGAAGCGGTCACCATCGACATCGAAGAGCAGCATCAAGGTGCTGTGATGGAGCAGATGGGCCTGCGCAAGGGCGACCTGAGCAACATGGTGCCGGACGGCAAGGGCCGCATCCGCCTGGAATACACCATTCCAGCACGCGGCCTGATCGGCTTCCGTAACGCCTTCCTGACCATGACCTCGGGCAGCGGTATCCTGACCGGGACCTTCAGCCACTACGGCCCGATCAAGGCCGGTGAAGTGAGCCACCGCCAGAACGGCGTACTGGTGTCCATGGCAACAGGCAAGGCGCTGACCTACTCGCTGGAAACCCTGCAAGACCGTGGCAAGCTGTTCCTTGAGCCTGGCCAGGAAATTTACGAAGGCCAGCTGGCTGGTATCAACAGCCGCGACAACGACCTGGTGATCAACCCCACCAAGGGCAAGAAGCTCGACAACATGCGTGCTTCGGGCAAGGACGAAACCATCGCGCTGGTACCGCCAATCAAGTTCACCCTTGAACAGGCACTGGAATTCATCGATGACGACGAGCTGGTAGAAGTTACGCCGAAGTCGATCCGCCTGCGCAAGAAAGTACTGAACGAGAACGAGCGTAAGCGCGCCTCGAAGTAAGTATGCGGTAGCGAAGAAGCCCGGCGAATGCCGGGCTTTTTTATTGTGGGAGCTGGCATAGCCTGCGAACAGACTAGCCTACACCCTCACCGAACCTTCCCCCGCCCCATCAACCCGCCAATGGTGTCCTGGATATCAGCCGGCAGCACGATGGTTTTGGCGTTGTTGCTGGTAGCCAGTTTTTCCATGGCGCCAATGTACTTCTCTCCCAGCAGGTAGATCATTGGCCCGGTATCGGTGCCGATGGCTTCCTTCACCCGCTCGATGGCCTGGGCCGAGGCATTGGCCAAGGTCACTTGGGCATCCCCGTCACGCTTGGCCGATTCAAGCCGTGCCTCGGCTTCCAGGATGGCTGCGGTTTTCGCACCCTCGGCACGGGTGACGGTTGCCTTGCGCTCACGCTCGGCGGCTGCCTGCAGTTCCATGGCCCTCTGCATGGATTCCGAGGGTTTTATGTCCTGGATCTCCACCGAGCGAATGGTGATGCCCCAGTCGATGGTCTGCTCGGCCATGGCTTCGCGCAGCAAGGCTTTGATCTTGTCACGGGAGGAGAGGGCTTCATCCAGCTCCATGCCGCCGATAATGGAGCGCAGGCTGGTCATGGTAAGGCTGCGCACGGCCTGGTCGTAGTCTTCGATGCCATACGCCGCCTTGGTAGGGTCTGTGATCTTGGCAAAGCACAGCGCATTGGCCAGGAGAACCGCGTTGTCCTTGGTGATGACCTCCTGCTGCTGAACATCCAGGATCAGGTCCTTGGTGCTCATCTTGTAGCCCACCGCATCCATGTAAGGAATGAGGAAGTTCAGGCCTGGCTTGAGTGTGACGCGGTAGCGCCCCAGGCGCTCCACGATCCACTCCTGGCCCTGGGGCACCAAGCGTACGCCCTTGGCGATGGTGACCACGATGAAGATAAAGAAAACGAGCGGAATGATAACTGCAGCGTTCATATGAATTCCTTATTCAAAAGAGAACGGTCAGGCCTCGCCTGCAGGGCCAACGCGAACGAGGTTGCCTTCCACGGCAAGCACGCGGACACGTTCGCCGGCAGGGATGTGGGTATTGGCTAGGCAAGGCCATTCTTCAGTGCCCATCAGAGGCTTTTGAAAGCGCACCTTGCCGCGTTGAAAGGCATTGACCTGCACGGTAAGCAGGCCGATTTCGCCCAAGGCATCGTCGGCGGACCACTGGGGCCCCGGCTGCAGGCCTGCGCGAAAGACCCTGAACCAGAGCAGTGTCAGGGCTACCGAAGCTATGCCCCAAGCAGCCAGTTGGGCGCCGATGCCTAGAGCGGGTATAAGCCATAGCAGCAGAGCGACCAACAAGGCGCCCAAGCCAAACCAGACGATAAAGAAAGATGTAAGCAGCAGCTCCAGCAGTACCAGCGTTACCCCGGCGACTGCCCAGTACCACCATTGGATGTCCATGGCGCCTCACCTGTAAACCACGAGGGGCAATGGTGACGCCTATGCAGCCCTTTAGAAAGAGGGGTAATGGTTTCCTGATATGTAGTGTTAAACGTTAGCGCGCCAGTGGCTTGGGCTTGTAGGCGCAGTAGCCAGGGCGTGGGCCAATCTTGGGGTGATTGCGGCAGGTATCGGGGCGTTTGTCGTAGATCGTGCACAAACGGCTTTTGCGGTCCAGGTACAGGCAGTCGTCGTTGCTCATGCGTGCCAACGTGAAAATGCCGCTTTTCTGGTTGAAGCGCTCGACAATACCTTCCTTCTGCAATCGTTTGGCGACGTTCTTCGGCGGTTCAGCCATTTCGAACTCGTCCACCACACCAATGCGGATCAAGTCCTTGATACGCACTTCAACAGGCAGTGTGCAGCAGGTCGACATGCAGCCACCGCACATGTGGCTGGCGTATTTCTGCCAGGTTTCGAGGCGGTCCAGCTCGGCGGCGGCAATCAGGGCGGGTTTCATGGTGGCAACGGATCTAAAGGAACGGGCGCGCGATCATACCTGCCCTGCCAAAGGGTTCAATGGCCGTTCAGCCTTTTCTTGACGGACATTTCTCGAACGCGCCCTAGCACCCTGTGTCGAACGGTCTAGGCTCAACGCATGAATGCAAAACCTTTTACGTATTGAGGGCTGCAAATGTCTCCAGAACCGCTTACCCGAAAAGTCAACGTCGATGTGGACGAATTTCGTACCGCTGTACTCGCCAAACTGACCTACGCGGTTGGCAAGGATCCAGAACATGCCTTCGATCATGACTGGTTCGAAGCCATTGCCTTGGCGGCCCGGGATCACATGGTCGATCATTGGATGGACCATACTCGGCAGATCTACCGCAGCCAGCAGAAGCGGGTCTATTACCTCTCGCTGGAGTTCCTGATCGGCCGCCTGCTGGTGGACAGCTTGAGCAACATGGGCATTCTGGACATCGCTCGTGAGGCGTTGGACGGCCTGGGTGTGGACCTGGACAAGATCCGCCTGCTGGAGCCAGACGCTGCCTTGGGCAACGGTGGGCTGGGCCGGCTGGCCGCCTGCTTCATGGAAAGCATGTCCACCTTGGGCGTGGCAGCCCATGGTTATGGCATCCGCTATGAACACGGGCTGTTCCGCCAGGCCATCATCGATGGTTGGCAGCAAGAGCAGACGGAGAACTGGCTGGACTTCGGCAACCCATGGGAATTCGAACGCCCCGAGGTGATTTACCCGATCAGTTTTGGCGGGCACGTGGAAGGCACCGTGGACAGCGACGGCAACCCGCGTCAGGTGTGGCGGCCCGGCGAAACCGTGCGAGCGGTCGCCTATGACACCCCGGTTGTAGGTTGGAAAGGTGCCAGTGTGAATACCCTGCGGCTGTGGCGTGCACGCGCCATGGAAGACCTGCACCTTGAACGTTTCAACGCCGGTGACCACCTGGGTGCTGTGGCCGACGTGGCACGTGCCGAAAGTATCTCGCGCGTGCTGTACCCAGCCGACAGCACCGAAGCGGGCCAGGAACTGCGCCTGCGGCAGGAATACTTCTTCGTTTCCGCTTCCTTGCAAGACCTGCTGCGCCGCCACCTCAATGTGTATGAAACCGTGAACTCGCTGGGTGAGCATGCAGCCATCCAGATGAACGACACACACCCTTCGATTGCTGTGGCCGAACTGATGCGCCTGCTGGTGGATATCCATCAGCTGAGCTGGGACGAAGCCTGGAAAGTGACGGTGGAAACCCTGTCCTATACCAACCACACCCTGCTGCCTGAAGCACTGGAAACCTGGCCGGTGGGGCTGATGGAGCGCATGCTGCCGCGCCACATGCAGATCATCTACCTGATCAATGCCCAGCACATCGATGGCCTGCGCGAGAAAGGGACTCACGATGTAGACCTGCTGCGCACTGTGTCACTGATCGAGGAAGATCATGGCCGTCGTGTACGCATGGGGAACCTGGCGTTTTTGGGGTCCCATAGCATCAACGGCGTATCAGCGCTTCATACCGACCTGATGCGTAGCACCGTGTTCTCGGACCTCAACAGGCTGTACCCGGAGCGCATCAACAACAAAACCAACGGTATTACCTTCCGCCGCTGGCTGTACCAGGCCAACCCTAAACTGACCGCCATGCTGGTGGACAAGCTTGGGAACGCCGTGCTGGATGACCCTGAAAACAACCTCAAGCGCCTGGAAGCTTTCGCTGATGATGCGGCCTACCAGCGGCGGTTTGCTGACCAGCGCTTGCATAGCAAAGAGGCACTGGCGCGCATTATCCAAGAGCGTATAGGTGTCACGGTCGACCCTAAAGCGCTGTTTGATGTTCAGGTAAAGCGGATTCACGAGTACAAACGCCAATTGCTGAACCTGCTGCACACCGTTGCGCTGTACCAGGCCATCCGTGCTACGCCAGAGAAGCCTTGGGTGCCACGCGTGAAAATCTTCGCTGGCAAGGCTGCAGCGAGTTACCACCAAGCCAAGTTGATCATCAAGCTGTCCAACGATATTGCCCGCACCATCAATAATGACCCAACTGTCCGTGGCCTGCTGAAAGTAGCCTTCCTGCCTAACTACAACGTGAGCCTGGCTGAAAGCATCATTCCAGCAGCTGACCTGTCCGAGCAGATCTCTACGGCTGGCTACGAGGCGTCTGGTACCAGCAACATGAAGTTCGGCCTCAATGGCGCGCTTACCATTGGCACCATGGATGGGGCTAACGTGGAGATGTGTGAGTACCTGGGCCGGGAAAACATGTTCATCTTTGGCCTCAGTGCCGATGAAGTCGAAGCCCGCAAGCACGGTGGGGACTACAGTGCGCACCAGGAGGCCGCTAACTCTCACCGCCTTAACGATGTGCTGCAGGCCATTCGTGGCGGTGTATTCTCCCCGGATGATCCGTCTCGGTATGCAGGGTTGGTAGATGGGCTGTTAAGTTATGACCGCTTCCTGGTGTGTGCGGATTTCGAGTCCTACTGGAGCGCGCAGATGAAGGTGGAAGAGCTGTGGCGCCATCCGAAGCAATGGTGGCGCTCGGCGATTCTCAACACGGCCCGCATGGGATGGTTCTCCTCGGACCGTACCATCCGTGAGTACGCTACGGAGATCTGGAAGGCGTTGTAACAGCACATCGGTTCCCAAAGGCACCCCCCATGACGCCAAGCCTGTACAAGGCTTGGCGTCAACACTAAAGGCCTGCTGAACTCGGCTGCCTTGCGAGGGTCCGATAGCAGTCGCGCCCGTGGCGCATGCACCAGGGACGGTATGTAGTTATATTCCGTACATAGCCCTGGTTCGTGTTCGCCCTGTAGACTGCGCGGGTTTTATCCCCCTCCCTGGAACCGGAGCTTGTCCATGTCGCCCGTTACCCTGAGTCGCTACCTGATCGAGCAGACGCGCAGCAACAATACCCCTGCCGACCTGCGCTTCCTTATCGAGGTCGTTGCTCGTGCGTGCAAGGCCATCGCCCATCAGGTACAGAAAGGCGCCTTAGGTGGCGTGTTGGGCAGCATGGGGACCGAAAACGTGCAGGGCGAAGTCCAGAAGAAGCTGGATGTGCTCTCCAATGAAATTCTGCTAGAAGCCAACGAATGGGGCGGCCACCTGGCTGGCATGGCGTCGGAAGAAATGGACAACGCCTACCAGATCCCGGGCAAGTACCCCAAGGGTGCCTATCTGTTGGTCTTCGACCCACTGGACGGCTCCTCGAACATCGACGTGAACGTATCCGTCGGCACCATTTTCTCGGTACTGCGCTGCCCGGACCAGTATCTGAGCCAGAACGATGCCCTGAGCGAACAAGCTTTCCTGCAGCCTGGCACCAAGCAGGTTGCCGCGGGTTATGCCATCTACGGCCCGCAAACCATGCTGGTGCTGACGTTGGGCAATGGCGTGATCGGCTTTACCCTGGACCGTGAACTGGGCAGCTTCGTGCTCACCCATGAGAACATTCAGGTGCCGGAAACCACCGCCGAATTCGCCATCAACATGTCCAACCAGCGCCACTGGGAAGCCCCAGTCAAACGCTATGTAGACGAGTTGCTGGCAGGCAAGGACGGCGCGCTGGGCAAGGACTACAACATGCGTTGGGTCGCCGCCATGGTGGCTGACGTGCACCGTATTCTTACCCGCGGCGGCATCTTCATGTACCCCCGCGATTCCCGCGAGCCTTCCAAGCCGGGCAAGTTGCGCCTGATGTACGAGGCTAACCCGATGTCGTTCCTGATCGAGCAGGCTGGGGGCGCTTCAACGGACGGGCACCAGCGCATTCTCGACATCCAGCCCGATGGCCTGCACCAGCGTGTCGCAGTGTTCCTGGGGTCCAAGGAAGAAGTGAAACGCGTGACGGGCTACCACCAGTAAGCGCACGGCGTACGGTACAGGGTTGCCCAAGAGGCTGATACCGTTTACCTAAGCCTTTGTGCCGAAGCTTGGTTTTCTGGAAAATCCGATATCAGTCTACTGGTATCGGATTTTTTTTGCCCGTTGAGCACCAATGGCTTGGCTGGGGCGACCTTTTCGAAGTCTCCGACCTCAGCGCGTTCATTAAGGCGCCATGCAAAGCTAAAATCGTTGCATGTAACGTATTGGAGGTGCTTATGCCCCACGTTAACTCACGTGTTCAAAAGCACAGTGACGCGTTGCGTACAGCGAGACTACGCCTGCTACAAATCTGGATGTTGGACATGGATAGACTAGGTTTTAATGAAGAATGCCATTGTCAGTCGCGGCTTGCAGCAGCAGGGGACGTGACAGATGAAGATATCCTAGATTTCATGGATGAGTCCCTAAAAGAACTGAGTGGCTGGACTGAATGATAAGAGGGGCTTGATCACGATTGCGCTGCTAGATAACTTTGGCAACTCTAGTCCAGGCTTAGTTTACCTAAGCAGATCAAACCGACGAGCACAGCCGTGTGGCGGCGCTGTCTCGCAGCCTTTCCAGGCATCGCTAAGCAATTGAGTGCAACCACGGGGGCATGATGGCTTACACGGTTACAACCGAAACCTCACATGGATGGTGCTGGTCGGGGCGCTGCGGTCCACGGTAATGGCTTCGCTGCCAAAGCCTGAATAGCTTTTCACCAAGCGCATGCCCAGGCCTGTACCGCTAGGTTTGGGGTATGAATCCGGGAAGCCGTCGCCTTGGTCGACCACCGTGACCACCGCATGGCCATCCTGCCTTGCCAGGGTGATGGTGACTTTGCCCTTGCCATATTTGAGCGCGTTTATAACCAGCTCGGAGGTCACGAAGCCCAAAGGGGCCAAGCGCTCGGCGGCCACGGCCAACGGTTCGGCCTGGAGGGCAATTTCCCGGTCACCAAAGGCTTCGCCGAGATCCTGCAACAGCAATTGCAAGAATTCCCTAGGGTCTGAAATCTTGGTATCAAGGGAGCGGTACAAACGCTCGTGTACCGATGCCACCGTGAGCACCCGGTTGGCAGCCGTCTGCAACTGAACCTTCACCACTTCTTCGGTGGCGATGTTGGCCTGCAGCATCAGCATGGCGTTGACCAGATGCAGGCTGTTTTTCACGCGATGATGGATTTCTTCGATCATTAGCTGGTTTTGATCGATCTGTACGCTTTGCGCATCAATGAGCGCCTTGAGCTTGGCTTCCTGGTGGTAACGCTCGCTGATGTCACGTGAGACGACGATCAGTTTTTCAACCTGCTGCTCACTGTTCTTGATAGGCGCTACCGTGACATCCCACCAGCGCGGCTCTCCAGTAGCTGTAGGGCAAAAGGACTCAAAGCGGTAAGCGTGGCCTTGGGCGGCATCGCGAATGGCCTGTTCAACCTGTGCCTTGGACTGCTCAGGCCACAACGTTTCCCACCGATTGCCTTTCACAGCATCCAGGCTAGGCAGGCCCATCTGGCACAGGCCAGTTTCGTTGAAAAATTCGATGCGCCCGTCTGTTGAGATAATTTTCACACAGTCCGGGCTGGCATTAAGCACGCTCTCGGAGTAGGGCGCTGGGTCGTGCTGTTCTACCTGGAAGGCCAGGCGCTCCGCAGTCATGGCAATGATGTTGGCAATGCCTTGCATGAATACCAGATCGGTTTCAATGAAGTCGTCGCCATCCGGGCTATCGGCTTCCAGCACGCCCATAGGTGAGCCAGTACCACGAATCGGCACGTTAATGGCCCGCTCGATGCCATATCTTTTCAGAAGCTCGGGCGTACGGAATCGCAGCTCCTGGCCCAGGTGGTTGGAAATCACCGGCCGGTCCATCATGTAGGCATAGCCAGCCGGGCTGCTATCGTCTGCGCCCAGGGTAGCGGTGCCAATGTCTGTAGGGGCCCAGCCAATGCCGCTTTCAAGCACAAGGCGGCCTTCGGCCTTCTGGTACTTCAACACCTTGGCGTACGCCGTGCCCATGCCTTTGGCGACGACTGCGCAGGCCTGGGTTTGCAGGTGCAACAGATTTGTCGCCTGCAGCGAGTTCACGCCGAACTGCACGCACAGCTCATGCTGCCTGCGTAAACGGGTATGCGACGCCTGGAGGGCACTGCGGATGATTTCGTCGCTAGAACGGTCTTGCATAGAGGGCCAGGGCGAGTGCGGGAGAGAATTGGACAGCCAGAAGGCGTTATGTTCCGGCAGGATATCACCTGAACCTCTTTTCGAACCTACCGTCCAACGGCGACTTCCTTAACCACTGCAGGGCAGGCAATGACTGAACAGGACCTTCCTGAAAAAATCGGGCGCGCCATCGGCCGGCGCATGGCTGCTATCAGCCACGCGGACAAAGGCCCTGAAACGGTACTGATGACCGGCATGGCGCTGGGCTACATCGCAGCACTCTACGATGCCGGCGTGATAGACCCGCCCTTGCGCCTGGCGCTGGAGCATCGCGTGCAAGCACTTGAACCTTCTGCGTCAGATGACTGAACACGCTTGAACACAGGAGTACGTGAACATGGCAAATAACGGGCAATCCCGCTTCTGGTCCCCCGGCAAGGTGCTGCTGGCCCTTGCTGTATGCGCAGGTGTGCTGGCAGCGTGCAGTACCTCCAACACTCGTGAAGTGGCACCTAAGACAGCCGGCAAGGTGGACCTCAAGCGCTACCAAGGCACTTGGTATGAGCTGGCGCGCTTGCCGATGTTCTTCCAGCGCAACTGCGTACAGTCTGAGGCCCACTACGGGGTCAAGCCTGACGGCACGGTTGATGTGCTCAACCGCTGTAAGACTGCCGACGGTACGTGGGAGGAGGCCCATGGCACGGCGACCCAGCAAGTGGCTGGGGAAACGGACAAGCTATGGGTTGTGTTCGATAACTGGTTTTCAAAAATCGCCCCTGGCCTGACCAAAGGGGATTACTGGATCATTGACCTGGACAGCGGCTATAACCAAGTCATTGTCGGCACCCCGGATCGCAAGTTCCTATGGCTGATGTCGCGCACGCCGGATGTGAGCGAAAGTGTGAAGGAACAGATGGTGTCCCGAGCCCAGCAACAAGGCTTTGACACCTCGCGCCTTATCTGGCGTTCTGCAGACTAAGGCAGGGGTAGGCTAGCTCAGCAAGCTGCGCAGTACCTGGGTAAAGGCGAGGCGGCTTTCAGCTTCGTCGGCGTGGTGGCCATCGCGGACCACCCAATGCCCACGCACCATCACGTCCCTTACCTGGCGGTCGCTTCCTGCAAACAGCCACCGGCTGAGCAGGGCACTGTCGTCGACAGTTGCCAGGTAAGGGTCTGCCCCATCCAGTACCAGCCAATCGGCTCGCCTGCCTGCTTCCAGGCGCCCGACCAGCTGCCCCAGAGCCTGAGCCCCGCCCGCCAACGCGCCTTGGTACAGGGTTTGCCCCACCTGCGGCGTTTGGGGGGTATGCAGCCGGTTGCGGCGCTGGTCGCGCAACCGCTGGCCATATTCGAGCCAGCGAAGTTCTTCCAGCACACTCAATGACACGTGGCTGTCCGAGCCAATGCCCCAACGTCCTCCGGCGGCCAGGTAATCTACCGCAGGGAACACGCCATCGCCCAAGTTGGCCTCCGTTGTCAGGCACAGGCCGGCCACAGCACCGCTGGCGGCCATGCGTTGAACCTCCTCGGCGTTGGCATGGGTGGCGTGCACCAGGCACCAGCGTTCATCCACCGCTACATGGTTGAACAGCCATTGCAGAGGCCGCTGTGCGTTCCAGGCCAGGCAGTCGCTCACTTCCTTCTGCTGCTCGGCGATGTGGATATGGATCGGCCCAGCCCCAACGCTGGCCGCCAGTACGTCGCTGATCTGCTCAGGCGTGACTGCGCGCAACGAGTGGAAGCATACGCCGAGCTGCTGTGCAGGTTGGGTTGCCAGGTGTGTAGACAGCTGTTGGTGCAGCGACAGGTAGGCCTCGGTGCCATGGATGAACCGGCGCTGGCCTTCCATAGGCGCCTGGGCGCCGAACCCGCTATGGCTGTAGAGCACAGGTAGCAGCGTAAGGCCGATACCAGCACTGGCAGCGGCGTGGCTGATACGCAGGGCCATTTCCCCAGGGTTGCTATAAGCCTTGCCATCGGCGTTGTGGTGCAGGTAGTGAAACTCCGCCACAGACGTATAGCCGGCCTTGAGCATTTCGATATACAGCTGGCGTGCAATCACCTCAAGGTCATCTGGGTTTACCCCTCCCACCAGCCGATACATCAGGTCACGCCAGGTCCAGAAACTGTCATTGGGGTTGCCGGTCACTTCCGCCAGGCCCGCCATTACCCTTTGAAAGGCATGGGAATGCAGGTTAGGCATGCCGGGCAGCAACGGCCCGTTCAGGCGTTCTGCCCCTTCTGGCGATGCATTGGCCTGTACGTGAGTGATTACGCCCTGAACATCCACGCTCACACGCACATGTGATGCCCAGCCATCAGGTAATAGTGCGCGATCAGCAAAGTAAGCGGGCATGCAAGAAGCCTCTGGAAACGGGTTGTATATACATATACAGCTGTTTGCGTGCCGGGTAAACTGCGGCAAGCTATAGTCCGTTCACTACCCACAGGGGCCTTTTGTGCCAATGCCGCCCGTTGTTTCCTCTCTAGCTGACCAGTTGGGCGAGAGCCCGGCACCGCTGTATGCGCGGGTCAAGCAGATGATTGCCCAGCAGATCCAGGCTGGCAGCTGGCCCCCCCATTTTCGAGTGCCTTCGGAAAGTGAACTGGTGAGCCAATTGGGGTTCAGTCGCATGACCATCAACCGTGCATTGCGTGAGCTGACGGCCGAAGGCCTGCTGGTGCGCATGCAAGGGGTCGGAACGTTTGTGGCTGAGCCCAAGACGCAGTCGGCGCTGTTCGAAGTCAATAACATCGCTGATGAAATCACTGCACGGGGCCACCGGCACCATTGCCAAGTGATCCGGTTGGTCGAGGAAGTAGCGGGCGCCATGCGTGCGGCTGCCCTGGATGTGCGCGAAGGCCAGCGTATCTTCCATTCGATTATCGTGCATTACGAGAACGATATCCCGGTGCAGATCGAAGACCGTTACGTGAATGCGCAGGTAGCACCCGACTACCTCCAGCAGGATTTTACCCGCGAAACCCCCTATGCCTACCTGAGCCGCGTAGCGCCCCTGACCGAGGGTGAGCATGTGGTAGAGGCCATTCTCGCGGACGACCAGGCCTGCCAGTGGCTGCAGATCGAGCCTAGCGAACCCTGCCTGCTGATTCGGCGGCGCACCTGGTCGGGCCGTGAGGCCGTAACCGCGGCGCGGCTGATCCACCCAGGCTCCCGCCACCGCTTGGAAGGGCGCTTCAGCAAGTGAAGGTAGTGCGCGCGCGCGACCACAGGCGTACGCCCTGGAAAAACGGCGGCGGCAGCACGGTAGAAATTTGCCGGGACGAAGGTGATGGCCTGGATGGGTTTGGCTGGCGGCTGTCCATTGCAGACATTGCCGAGGCTGGGCCCTTTTCGGCCTTCGTAGGCTATGAGCGGGTGATCACCGTGCTGGAGGGCCAAGGTATGGTGCTGACGGTCGACGGCCTGGATACCGCGCCGCTGCAGGCGTTCCAGCCCTTTGCCTTTTCCGGCGCCAGCCATGTGAACTGCACTTTGGTTGACGGCCCTATCAGGGACTTCAACCTGATCTACTCGCCTGCCCGCTATCAGGCCGTACTGAAGTGGGTGAGCGCTACTTGCCTGGTCGATGCCACCCCGGCCACTCAGGTTGTATTCGCCGCCACAGACAGCGTTGAAGTGGCGATAGCAGGCGGCGCTTGGCAACTGGGACGCTACGATGCCTTGGTATTACCGGCCCACACCGGTGCTCAAGTTACAGGTCACTGTTGCCATATCACCCTTACGCCTCGGTGAATGAGCGTACCTGACAGGTGCGTCAGCCATCCCGCGTGCGCTGTTTCAGTGCGTATCAGCCGTCTGGTTTTCTCCGGCTCCCTGTAAAAACAGTAGCCCATGGGGCTGGCCTCTGGATTGCATATGCTTGTACATACAAGTAAATATGTGTGCGGACGAAACACCCGCTCAGCTCAGAGGATTACCCATGACCACCTTCCGTGACGTAAATGTCCGTGCCCCCCGTGGTACTCAGCTCACTGCCAAAAGCTGGCTGACTGAAGCCCCGCTGCGCATGCTGATGAACAACCTTGACCCTGAAGTGGCCGAGAACCCTAAAGAGCTGGTGGTTTACGGTGGCATTGGCCGAGCGGCGCGGAACTGGGAGTGTTACGACCGCATTGTGGAGAGTTTGAAAAACCTTGAGGCCGATGAAACCCTGCTGGTGCAGTCTGGCAAGCCTGTGGGGGTGTTCAAAACCCACGCCAATGCCCCACGCGTGCTGATTGCTAACTCCAACCTCGTGCCTCACTGGGCCAATTGGGAGCATTTCAACGAACTGGATGCCAAGGGCCTGGCCATGTATGGCCAGATGACCGCCGGCAGCTGGATCTACATTGGCAGCCAAGGCATCGTACAAGGCACCTATGAAACGTTCGTGGAAGCCGGCCGCCAGCACTATGAGGGCAAATTGGCAGGCCGTTGGGTGCTCACCGCCGGGTTAGGTGGCATGGGCGGGGCGCAGCCATTGGCCGCTACCCTGGCAGGCGCCTGCTCGTTGAACATCGAATGCCAGCAAAGCCGCATCGATTTCCGCCTTAAAACCCGTTACGTCGATGAGCAGGCACACAACCTGGATGACGCCCTGGCCCGCATCAAACGCTACACCGACGAAGGCCGTGCGGTGTCCATCGCCCTGTGTGGCAACGCCGCCGAGGTATTGCCGGAACTGGTTCGCCGTGGCGTACGCCCGGACATGGTCACCGACCAGACCAGCGCCCACGACCCGCTCAACGGTTACCTGCCCAAGGGCTGGGCCTGGGAGGAGTACCGCATGCGTGCCCAGCAGGAGCCTGCGGTAGTGGTAAAGGCCGCGCGCCAGTCCATGGCTGAACACGTACAGGCCATGCTGGCCTTCCAGCAGATGGGCGTGCCCACGTTCGACTATGGCAACAATATTCGGCAAATGGCCAAGGAGGAGGGCGTTCACAATGCGTTCGACTTCCCAGGTTTTGTGCCGGCCTACATTCGCCCGCTGTTCTGCCGGGGTGTAGGGCCTTTCCGCTGGGCAGCGCTTTCAGGGGATGCCGAGGACATCTACAAGACCGACGCCAAGGTAAAAGAGCTGATTCCGGACGATGCCCATTTGCACAACTGGCTGACCATGGCACGCGAGCGCATTGCCTTCCAGGGGCTGCCAGCGCGTATCTGCTGGGTAGGCCTGGGCCAGCGCGCCAAGCTGGGCCTGGCGTTCAACGAAATGGTGCGCAGTGGCGAACTGTCTGCCCCCGTCGTCATTGGCCGCGATCATTTGGACTCCGGCTCTGTGGCCAGCCCCAACCGGGAAACCGAAGCCATGCGTGACGGCTCCGACGCCGTATCGGACTGGCCGCTGCTCAATGCCTTGCTCAACACCGCCAGCGGCGCAACGTGGGTATCTCTGCACCACGGTGGTGGCGTGGGCATGGGCTTCTCCCAGCACTCCGGCATGGTGGTGGTGTGCGATGGCACCGACGAAGCAGCCGAGCGCATTGCCCGGGTACTGCACAACGACCCGGCCACAGGCGTGATGCGCCATGCCGACGCGGGCTACCAGATAGCCATCGAATGTGCCCGCGAGCAGGGCCTGAACCTGCCCATGCTGGACCGCTGACGCCCTTACTTTCCTTCCGCGCTTTGGAGACATGGTATGCCCGTAGATACGCGTGAACCTGTAAACCAGCCGTTGATCGAGCAGCGCTCCATCGACTACATCCCGGAGGCCGAGCGCCATGGCCGGTTAGGTAGCCAGTTCAGCCTGTGGCTGAGCGCCAACCTGCAGATCACCGCCATCGTAACGGGCGCGCTGGCAGTGGTACTGGGAGGCGATGTGTTCTGGTCGCTGGTGGGCTTGCTGATCGGGCAACTGCTGGGCGGGGCCGTCATGGCCCTGCATGCTGCCCAAGGCCCGCGCCTGGGGTTGCCGCAGATGATCTCCAGCCGTGTGCAGTTCGGTGTCTACGGAGCGGTGATTCCCTTGGTGCTGGTGTGCTTGATGTACATAGGCTTTTCGGCCAGCGGCTCGGTACTGGCCGGGCAGGCTATTGCGCAATTGACCGGCCTGGCGGACTGGCAAGGCATTGGTCTGTTCGCCGCCATCATCGTCCTGTTCACGGTGTTCGGCTATCGCGTCATTCATCTGATAGGCCGCGTGGCCAGTGTCTTGGGCGTGCTGGCGTTTGCCTATCTTTTCTATGCCTTGCTGGCTGGTAACGATATGTCGGCACTGTTGGCCAACAGGCATTTCTCCCTGAGCAGTTTCCTGCTGGCCGTGTCCCTGTCCGCTTCTTGGCAGATCGCCTTCGGCCCCTATGTAGCGGACTACTCCCGTTACCTGCCGCGCAGTACGTCAGCGGCGGGCACCTTCTGGGCAGTTGGGTTGGGTTCAGTGATCGGTGCGCAGGCCGCCATGGTATTCGGGGTGTTTGCCGCGGCGTTGGCGGGTAAGGGGTTCGCGCACCACGAGGTAGCGTTCATTGTCGGGCTGGGCGGCACAGGGGCAATTGCCGCTCTGCTGTACTTCAGCATTGCCTTTGGCAAGCTCACCATCACCATTCTTAACGCCTACGGCAGCTTTATGTCGGTGGCGACCATTGTTACGGGGTTATCCGGCCAACGCCGGATCAGCCCCACTGTGCGAACGCTGTGCATCCTGTGCATGGTGCTGGTGTCGACCAGCCTGGCCTTGCTGGGCAAGGATTCGTTTCTCAAGGACTTCTCGGCCTTTATTCTGTTTCTGCTGGCGTTCTTTACACCTTGGAGCGCCATCAACCTGGTGGACTACTACTGCATCAGCAAGGAGCGCTATGACCTTCCAGCGCTCAACGACCCTCAAGGCCGCTATGGCGCCTGGAATACCTTAGGGATCACCGTATACGTGCTCGGTGTGCTGATTCAGATGCCGTTCATTGCCACGCACTTCTACACCGGGCCTCTGGTAGCGCACCTGGGCGATACGGACATCTCATGGATCATCGGCCTGGTGGTGCCGGCCGTGGTGTATTACTGGGCCGCGCGCCGCTGGCCCCGGCCGGTGCCTGCCCAGTTGATCCTGCCGGCTGATGCTGGATATGAGGCAGGTCAACAGTTGGGCGGGGTGGGTGCAGTATGAGCCGCTGCGCTGTCGTTGCTGTCCTAGGATGGTGATATAGCCATGACGAGCGCAGCCCATGTTTCCAGACAGCTTTACGTTTTCCATTGCCGATTGGGTCAATACCTGGGTCGACCTGTTGGTGGGTCGTTACGGAGACAACTTGCGGCAGGTGTCCGATGCTCTGCTCGGTGTGCTGGTGGGGCTGGAGAGCCTGTTGCGGGCAACGCCCTGGTGGCTGCTGTTGCTCGTTGTGGCAGGGCTGGCCTGGCATGCCAGCCGACGTTGGTACATGGGGGTGCTGATGGCGGGCTTGCTGTTTATGGTGGGCGCCGTCGGCTTATGGGACAAGCTGCTGCAAACCCTGGCACTGGTTCTTGTGGCCACTACCCTGGCTGTTGTTATCGGCGTGCCCTTGGGCGTGCTGGCCGCCCGTTTTGCGCGGGTGCGCGCAGTGTTGCTGCCCTTGTTGGACGTGATGCAGACATTACCCAGCTTCGTCTACCTGATTCCCGTGTTGATGCTGTTCGGGTTGGGCAAGGTGCCCGCCATCTTCGCCACCGTGGTGTATGCCATTGCGCCGGTTATTCGCCTGACCGAACTGGGTATCCGCCAGGTAGACCGGGAGGTAATGGAAGCCGTCAACGCCTTCGGCGCCAGCCCTTGGCAGCAACTGACCGGCGTGCAGCTACCCTTGGCGCTGCCCAGCATCATGGCCGGTATCAACCAGACCACCATGCTGGCGCTGTCCATGGTGGTGATCGCGTCCATGATCGGCGCACGTGGGCTGGGGGAGGACGTGCTCGCCGGTATCCAGACGCTCAATGTAGGCAAAGGCCTGGAAGCCGGGCTGGCGATCGTGGCCTTGGCAATCGTGATCGACCGTATTACCCAGGCCTATGGTCAGCCTCGCCGGAGGGTGCGCTGATGAGCCTTATCGAACTGCGCCACGTGACCAAGGTATTCGGCCCTCGCCCTGAACAGGCGCTCAAGCTGCTGGATGCAGGAGCCGACAAGGCCCGCATCCTGGCCGACACCGGTTGTGTGGTGGGGGTGACAGACGTGTCCTTGAACATTGAAGCTGGAGAAGTGTTCGTGATCATGGGCTTGTCCGGCTCAGGCAAGTCCACGCTGGTGCGGCACTTGAACCGGCTGATCGAGCCTTCACGGGGCGAGGTGCTTGTGCAAGGGGAAAATGTGCTGAGCTATGGGGCGTCCCGCTTGCGCGAGTTCCGCCAGCGCGACGTCAGCATGGTGTTCCAGGGGTTTGGCTTGCTGCCCCATAAAAATGTCGTGGATAACGTGGCCTATGGGCTCAGGCTACGCGGTGAGTCCGCCGCTACCTGCCGGGAGCAGGCGCATCACTGGATCAGCCAGGTGGGCCTTGAAGGCTATGCACAGCACTGGCCAGAGCAGCTGTCTGGCGGCATGCGGCAGCGGGTGGGCCTGGCCCGCGCCTTGGCCACCGACACCCCCATCCTGTTGCTGGACGAGGCTTTCAGCGCGCTTGACCCGCTGATTCGCGCAGACCTACAGGCACAGTTGCGCGAGCTGCAAGCGCGCCTGCACAAGACCATTGTGTTCATTACCCATGACCTTGACGAAGCGCTGCGCCTCGGCGACCGCATTGCCATCCTGCGGGATGGCCGCCTGGTTCAGGTGGGCACCCCTAATCACATACTTCAGCACCCAGCGGACGACTACGTAGCCCGGTTCGTGCAGGGGGCTAACGGCAAGCTTTGAGCGGCAAGCTTCAAGCTTCAAGCCATAAGCCATAAGCCATAAGCCATAAGCCATAAGCCATAAGCCACTTGCAGCTTTCAGCTTGCAGCTTGCAGCTTGCAGCTTTCAGCTTGCAGCTTGCAGCTTGCAGCTTGCAGCTTAAGGCTCGCAACTAAACAAACCAGCGCCAACCCGGTTGGCCTGACGACGGAGGTTCAGATGCCAACCCTATGGCACAACTGCCATGCAGCGACCCTTGCCGAAGGGCGCTATTCGATCATTGAAAACGCGGGGATCGTAACCGAGGCCGGGGTTATTCAGTGGATAGGCCCCTTGGCCCAGGCGCCAGTTTCAGATGGGCAGGTTGACCTGCAAGGGTATTGGGTAACACCTGGCCTGATCGACTGCCACACGCACCTGGTGTACGGCGGTAACCGCAGTGGCGAGTTCGAGCAACGGCTGCAAGGCGTGAGCTATGCCGATATCGCTGCCAGTGGCGGAGGCATTGCCAATACCGTGCGGGCCACGCGAGCTGCTACTGAAGAAGAGCTGTTTAACAGTGCCCGCCGCCGTCTTGCGTGCCTTCAGCGCGAGGGTGTCACCACGGTGGAAATCAAGTCCGGCTATGGCCTGGACTTGACCAGCGAGCGCAAGATGCTGCGGGTGATTCGCCGGTTGGGTGCCGAACTGCCGGTTACCGTCAAGGCCACTTGCCTGGCTGCTCATGCCATTCCGGCCGAGTACAAGGACAACGCGGCGGGGTACATCGGCTATGTCTGCAACGAATTGCTGCCTGCGCTGGCCAGCGAAGGCCTGGTCGATGCCGTAGACGCGTTTTGCGAGTACCTGGCGTTTTCCCCTGCTCAGGTGGAGCAAGTGTTCCAGACGGCCGCGCGCCTTGGCCTGCCTGTAAAACTGCACGCCGAGCAGTTGTCCTCCCTGGGTGGGTCCAGCCTGGCCGCACGCTACCAGGCGCTGTCGGCAGACCACCTGGAGTTTATGACCAGCGCTGATGCAGCCGCCATGGGCGCCGCAGGCACAGTAGCGGTATTGCTGCCGGGTGCCTTTTATTTCCTCCGTGAAACCCGCTTGCCGCCTATGCAGGCGCTTCATGACCACAACGTGGCCATAGCCCTTTCAACAGACAGCAACCCCGGCACCTCGCCAACCTTGTCACTGCGCCTGATGATGAACATGGCGTGCACGCTGTTCCGCCTCACGCCCGAGCAGGCACTGGCCGGTGTGACATTGCATGCTGCGCGGGCACTTGGGTTGGGCAGCAGCCACGGTTCGCTGGAGGAGGGCAAGGTAGCGGACTTCGTAGCCTGGGATATCGAGCAGCCCGCAGACCTGGCCTACTGGTTAGGCGGAGATCTGGACAAACGCATCATCCGCCATGGGGCGGAACTCAACTTCACGCAGGCACGCCAATGAACGATACCTTTACTTTCAGCGCTGGCAGCTCACCGCTGCTGATCAGCGTGCCCCATGCGGGGCTGCGGCTTACCCCTGTTGTCGAAGAGGGGCTGTTGGAGGCCGCCCGAACACTGCCGGATACGGACTGGCACATTCCACGGCTATACGACTTTGCCAGCGGGCTAGGCGCCAGCCTGTTGGTTGGCCAGTACTCCCGGTTCGTTATCGACCTGAACCGCCCCGATGACGACCAGCCGCTCTATGCCGGTGCCACCACTGGCCTGTATCCCGACACGCTGTTTGACGGCACGCCACTGTTCAAACCCGGCCAGGCGCCCTCTCGCCAGGAGCGTGCCCGCTACCTTGAAGGCATATGGCGCCCCTACCATCAGAAAATCGCCGATGAGCTGGCGCGCCTGCGGAGCATTCATGGGTACGCGCTGCTATGGGATGCGCACTCTATCTGTTCCCGCATCCCCCGGTTGTTCGAGGGCAAGCTGCCGGATTTCAACCTCGGTACGTTCAACAACGCCAGTTGCGCTCCGGCACTGGCTGCTCAGCTGGAGCAGGTATGCGCTCAGGCCCAGGGCTATACCCACGTGCTCAATGGCCGATTCAAAGGCGGCCACATCACTCGCCACTACGGCGCACCGGCGAACTGTGTCCATGCCGTACAGCTGGAATTGGGGCAGGCCACCTACATGAGTGAGCAAGCGCCATTCGAGTATTTGCCCGACGTTGCCGAGCCTACCCGGCAGGTATTGCGCCAATTGCTGGAAACGATGCTGGCGTGGGGCGCGGCAAATCACCGAAGCGTTTAGGCAAGCATATTCAGCCGATTCAGGTTTATGATGGCCTACGGCTGACCAACCCCTTTCGGAGCGCCCGATGCTGACCCTGTATCCGCAGATCAAACCCTATGCACGGCATGATCTTGCCGTGGATGAGCCCCATGTACTGTATGTTGACGAAAGTGGTTCCCCGGAGGGTTTGCCGGTACTGTTTCTGCACGGGGGGCCGGGCACCGGTTGCGATGCGGCCAGCCGTTGCTACTTCGACCCCAACCTGTACCGCATCGTCACGTTCGACCAGCGAGGCTGTGGCCGCTCCACACCTCACGCCAGCCTGGAAAACAACACGACCTGGGATCTGGTGCGTGACATCGAGCGCATACGTGAACACCTAGGGATCGAAAAGTGGGTCCTGTTTGGCGGTTCCTGGGGCTCTACCCTGGCGCTGGCCTACGCGCAGGCCCATCCGGAGCGCGTTCACGGCCTTATCCTGCGGGGCGTGTTCCTGTGCCGCCCGCAAGAGTTCCAGTGGTTCTACCAAAGCGGGGCCAACCGGCTGTTCCCCGATTACTGGCAGGATTACCTGGCGCCGATTCCGCCAGACGAGCGCGGAGACCTGCTCAAGGCCTTCCACAAGCGCCTGACCGGCAGCGACCAGATCGCACAGATGCATGCTGCCAAGGCGTGGTCTACCTGGGAAGGCCGTACCGCCACCTTGCGCCCCAATCCACTGGTAGTGGACCGTTTCTCTGAGCCGCAACGGGCGTTGTCCATTGCCCGTATCGAAACCCACTACTTCATCAACAACGCGTTCCTTGAGCCCGATCAGTTGATCCGTGACGTGCCCAAGATCGCTCACCTGCCAGCGGTCATCATCCACGGCCGGTATGATGTGATCTGCCCGCTGGACAACGCCTGGGAACTGCACCATGCCTGGCCCAACAGCGAGCTGCAGGTGATTCGAGATGCCGGCCATGCCAGTTCCGAGCCGGGCATCATCGATGCACTGGTCCGTGCTGCTGACCAAATGGCCCGGCGCCTGCTGGACCTGCCGCTCGAAGAAGCATGAAGGGCCTGCTGCAGCGCGTGGCCAATGCGCGAGTAGACGTAGCAGGTGAAACCGTGGGGGCCATAGGGCAAGGGTTGCTGGTGCTAGTGGCCGTGGAACCGCATGACACACCGGCACAGGCTGACAAGCTCCTGCATAAGCTGCTCAACTATCGCGTGTTCAGCGACCCTGAGGGCCGCATGAACCGTTCGCTGAGCGATGTGGCCGGGGGGCTGTTGTTGGTGTCGCAGTTCACCTTGGCTGCCGACACACGCAGCGGCCTGCGCCCTGGTTTTTCGACGGCAGCTCCACCCCCACTGGCACGCGAGCTGTTCGACTACTTGCTCGGGCAAGCCCAGCAACAGCACCCAGGCACAGCCAGTGGCCGTTTCGGCGCAGACATGCAGGTGCATCTGGTCAATGACGGCCCTGTGACGTTCATGCTTGAGGTCTAAGCAGCCCTGCCGATGAAATAGTGCCTTCTGGGCTAAGATCTGCCGTTTTGCAGCAAAAATTCTTCCTATGCCCTGATGCGTTGTTTCGCAGGGTGCTAGATAATCGCGCGCCGGGGGGCTCCACAGGCTTGATCCCCCGGTTGTGTTCTAACGTGAGTGCTGGGCCGTGGCCGCTAGGGAATCATTAGCCCCTTTCGGAGTCGGAACAATGCTCGCCAACCCGGCAACCGCAGCTGGTCGTTGGTTCAATATCAGTTTTTCGGCGAGGGTAGCTCGTGATTGTCAGTCCATGTAACACACCAGGAACAACCAGCAAACGCTTGCGCAAGGCCCTGATGGCGGGCTCTGCACTGTTCTGCCTGTTTGGCGCTGGGCAACTGTGGGCCTTTAGCCTGGACGATGTTGCAGCAAGGGCAAAGGACCTTGCCGGGCAGAAATTCGAAGCGCCCAAAAGCAATCTTCCGCCTCAATTCCGTGACATGAAGTTTGCGGACTATCAGAAAATCCAGTTCCGCACCGACAAGGCCCAATGGGCCGACGACAAAACGCCCTTCAAGCTGTCGTTCTACCACCAGGGCATGCACTTCGATACACCAGTAAAAGTCAACGAAGTGACCGCCAACTCGGTCGAGGAAATCAAATACGACCCTGCACGTTTCGACTTCGGTGATGTGCAATTCGACCCCAAGTCTACTGAGAACCTGGGTTGGGCTGGCTTCCGTGTACTGTACCCGTTGAACAAGTCGGACAAGCAGGACGAAGTGATGACCCTGCTCGGTGCCAGCTATTTCCGTGTAGTAGGCAAGGGCCAGACCTATGGCCTCTCCGCACGCGGCCTGGCAATCGACACCGCTTTGCCTTCTGGCGAGGAATTCCCGCGCTTCACCGAGTTCTGGGTAGAGAAACCCAATCCTGAAGACAAGCAACTGATTATCTATGCGCTGCTCGATTCCCCCCGTTCCACTGGTGCGTACCGCATGGTACTGCGCCCGGGTACGGACAGCGTGGTAGACGTACAATCGCGCGTCTACCTGCGTGATCATGTTAGCCGCCTTGGCGTAGCGCCGCTCACCAGCATGTTCCTGTTCGGCTCCAACCAGCCGTCTCGTGTGCTCAACTACCGCCATGAGCTTCATGATTCCACCGGCCTTTCCATTCATGCCGGTAGTGGCGAATGGATCTGGCGCCCGCTGAACAATCCCAAGCACCTGTCGGTCAGCAACTTTACTGTTGAGAACCCGAAGGGCTTCGGTCTGCTACAGCGTGGCCGCGAGTTCGGCCGCTATGAAGACCTGGACGACCGTTACGACCGCCGCCCCAGTGCCTGGATCGAACCTCGCGGTGACTGGGGCAAGGGCACTGTAGACCTGGTTGAAATTCCGACTGCCGATGAAACCAACGACAACATCGTTGCGTTCTGGAGCCCGGAAAAAATGCCTGAGGCCGGTGAGCCACTGGAACACAACTATCGCATTCACTGGACAGCCGACGAAGCCGAGCTGCACTCGCCTGATATCGCCTGGGTTAAACAAACCCTTCGCTCCACCGGCGACGTGAAACAGTCCAACCTGGTTCGCCAGCCTGACGGCAGCGTGGCCTTCCTGGTCGATTTCGAAGGGCCAAAGCTCAAGTCTCTGCTGGACGACGCTAGCGTGCGTAGCCAAGTCAGTGTTGGCGACAACGCTGAGCTGGTAGAAAACAACGTTCGCTACAATCCGGAAACACAGGGCTGGCGCCTGACGTTGCGGGTCAAGGTCAAGGACGGCAGCAAGCCCGTGGAAATGCGCGCCGCCCTGGTACAGGACGTGGTTCCAGTGGACCCGCCCAAGCCTGTGGCTGAAACCAAGGCCGAAGAGCCTGCCCATGGCCACAAGAAAGGTGGCAAGCATGACAAGGCCGCTGAAAAAGCCGCAGCCCCTGTAGAAGCACAAGCCGCGCCACAGCCGGCTGAACCGGTCAAGACTGAAGAAGTGCTGACCGAAACCTGGAGCTACCAGTTGCCTGCCGATGAGTAACTCAATGGAACGCCCCGAAACGCTCTCCGAGTACCTGGCGCATTTGCCGCTGAGCCCGGAGCAGCGCAATGAACTGGCGCAGAGTGGCTCGTTTGCAGACCTGCATCAGCGCCTTTCACAGCCTTCTGCGGCTGGGGAAGGGGCGCAGGCCTCCGTTGCTAGTCGCCTTGCCATCGACTCGGCCGCCGAACTCCAAGACCACGAAATGCTTGCGGTGGATGCCGCTGGCCGGGTACGCCTGAAAGCCACCCCGCCCATTCGCCGTACGAAAATGGTCCCGGAGCCGTGGAAAACCAACATCGTGGCACGTGGCTGGCGTCGCTTGCTGGGCAAAGGCATACCGCCACAGCCCACCAGCGACAAGCGAGACCTGCCTAAGGCACGGTGGCGTACAGTCGGCTCTATCCGTCGCTATATCCTGCTGGTGCTCATGCTGGGGCAAACCCTCGTCGCGGGTTACTACATGAAGGGCATCATGCCCTACCAAGGCTGGGCCATGGTGGACCTGAACGAGGTCATCCACCAACCCCTCCTTCAAACGGCTCAGCAAGTGCTGCCCTATGTGCTGCAAACCAGCATCCTGATCCTGTTCGGCATCTTGTTCTGCTGGGTGTCGGCGGGGTTCTGGACTGCCCTCATGGGCTTTCTTGAGCTGCTGACCGGCCGCGATAAGTACCGTATCTCTGGGGCAAGTGCTGGCAACGAGCCCATAGAGCCCGGCGCACGTACAGCGCTGGTGATGCCTATCTGCAACGAGGATGTGCCTCGTGTGTTCGCAGGCCTGCGTGCGACTTTCGAGTCCGTTGCGGCGACTGGCGACCTGGACCGTTTCGACTTCTTCATCCTCAGCGATAGCTACGACGGCGACATTGCCGTAGCCGAGCAGCAGGCCTGGATGGATGTCTGTCGCGAAACGAAGGGCTTTGGCAGGATCTTCTATCGCCGCCGTCGCCGCCGCGTGAAGCGCAAGAGCGGTAACCTGGATGACTTCTGCCGCCGCTGGGGTTCGGACTACCGCTACATGGTGGTGCTGGATGCCGACAGCGTAATGAGCGGTGAATGCCTGACCTCGCTGGTACGGCTGATGGAGGCCACGCCAGACGCAGGCATTATCCAGACCGCGCCCAAGGCTTCTGGCATGGATACCCTGTACGCTCGCCTGCAGCAATTCGCCACGCGGGTATACGGCCCTCTCTTCACTGCCGGCCTCCACTTCTGGCAGTTGGGTGAGTCCCACTACTGGGGGCACAACGCGATCATTCGTATGAAGCCCTTCATCGAGCACTGTGCCTTGGCACCCCTGCCTGGCAAGGGTGCATTCGCAGGGGCCATCTTGTCCCACGACTTCGTCGAAGCGGCACTGATGCGCCGCGCGGGCTGGGGGGTATGGATCGCCTACGACCTACCTGGTAGTTACGAAGAGCTGCCACCTAACTTGCTTGACGAACTCAAGCGGGACCGGCGCTGGTGCCACGGCAACCTGATGAACTTCAGGCTGTTCCTGGTAAAAGGCATGCACCCGGTTCACCGCGCGGTATTCCTGACGGGCGTGATGTCCTACCTTTCTGCACCCTTATGGTTCTTCTTCCTGGTGTTGTCCACGGCCTTGCTGGCGGTCAATACCCTGATGGAGCCGACGTACTTCATGGAGCCACGGCAGTTGTACCCTCTGTGGCCACAATGGCATCCGGATAAAGCCATTGCCCTGTTCTCCACTACGATCGTGCTGCTGTTCCTGCCAAAGCTGCTCAGCATCATCCTGATCTGGGCCAAAGGTGCGAAAGAGTACGGCGGCGGCATCCGCGTTACCCTGTCCATGCTGCTGGAAATGTTGTTCTCCATGCTGCTGGCACCGGTGCGGATGATTTTCCACACCCGCTTTGTGCTGGCCGCATTCCTGGGCTGGGCGGCGACCTGGAACTCGCCACAGCGCGACGATGACTCTACCCCGTGGGGCGAAGCGGTACGCCGGCATGGGCCACAGACGCTGCTTGGCTTGCTATGGGCACTGCTGGTGACTGCCCTTAACCCAAGCTTCCTGTGGTGGTTGGCGCCTATCGTGGTGTCGCTGATGTTGTCCATTCCCGTGTCGGTGATTTCCAGCCGCACGAACCTGGGGCTTAAGGCTAGAAAGGAGAAGATGTTCCTGATTCCGGAGGAGTACGACACGCCGCAGGAACTGATTTCGACTGACGCCTACACAGAGGAAAACCGGGCTCATGCACTGCACCAAGGCTTTGTACGGGCAGTAGTAGATCCTCGTCAGAACGCCCTGGCCTGTGCCTTGGCCACGTCACGTCACGGTCAGGCGCAGCCAGTGGAAGCCATGCGCGAAACCATGGTAGAGAAAGCCTTGGCTGGCGGCCCAGGCGCAGTGGTTGGCAATGCACGGCTGTACCTGCTCAGCGATCCGGTGGCTTTGAGCCGCCTGCATCACCAAGTATGGGACACCCGTAGTGAGGCCTGGCTGTCGGCTTGGCGGGATTCGGTAGCTGCAGATCCTCATGCGCCTACATTGCCTATGCAACCGAGGGTAGTAGGAACGCTGGCTAACGCCTGATCCTATTAGGCTGAAAAACGATCGCGGGCTTTTCACGAAGCCCGCGATTTTTTTTGCGTGCCGAGCGCCATTTTGAGGTGGGCATGTTCCCAGGCTTCGCCTGGTCCAACAGGCAGGCGCGATTGGCCTTGCGAGCACTGAAGCCACCGGCTAAACGTGTAAAACGCCTATTAGAACAACCGTGATACCAATGCCGTCACAGCGGTTTCCACACGCAATATGCGCTCACCCATCTGCACAGGCTGGAGCCCCTGCTTCTGGAGCAGCTCCACTTCATAAGGTATCCACCCGCCTTCAGGGCCGATAGCCAAGGTTACAGGGCCTGGGAGCGCGCGCGGGCAGGGTGGGAAATCGCCAGGGTGAGCGATCAGGCCATGCGTACCTTGAGCCAAGGTAGCCAAGCGGTCCTCCACGAAGGGCTTGAATCGCTTTTCAACGATTACCTCAGGTAGCACAGTGTCCCGGGCCTGCTCCAGACCCAGTACTAGGTTCTCGCGGATGCTGTCCGGGTGCAGAAAAGGCGTTTGCCAAAAACTCTTCTCCACACGGTAACTGTTGACCAGAATCAGGCGCGGCACGCCGAGGGTCGCAATGGTCTGGAATACCCGGCGCAACATTTTAGGGCGAGGCAGGGCGAGTATCAGGGTCAGGGGCAGCTTGGAAGGTGGCGGGCGATCGAAGGCAACGCTCAGCTCGGCGTGCTCGGTATCCAGTGCGTGGATCACGCCATCGCCCATAAGCCCGTCAAGGCAACCCACTCGCACGCTGTCTCCAACGGCGGCCCGGTGTACTTCGCGCATGTGGGTAAGGCGGCGGCCTGCCAGCCGTACGCGGCCCTGGCCGATGAAGTCGGCTGGCTCAAGCAGCAGCAGGTTCATGGGCGAGTCGCGGGCGGCTGGTCGTTGTGGTTTTCAGCGGCGTCGGCTTCTTCACTGCGCTTGCGAATAAGCGCGCCAAACAGCACACCTATCTCAAACAGCAGCCACATAGGGACGGCCAGCAAGGTCTGGGAAAAGATATCGGGTGGGGTAAGGATCATACCCACCACAAAACAGGCAATGACGACGTAGGGCCTGGCCTTGCGAAGTGCCTTTACCTCTACCACGCCGATCCAGACCAGCAGCACGACAGCAACGGGAATTTCGAATGCCACCCCGAACGCGAAAAACAGGGTCATCACGAAATCGAGGTAACTGGTGATGTCCGTCAT
Organism: Pseudomonas sp. AB39(2026); assembly: GCF_059831485.1. NCBI lineage: Bacteria > Pseudomonadati > Pseudomonadota > Gammaproteobacteria > Pseudomonadales > Pseudomonadaceae > Pseudomonas > Pseudomonas sp. AB39(2026). Next base: position 2,919,549 of record NZ_CP195212.1, on the reverse strand, counting down.
CATGGCCACGCCGTCTGGGGTCGCTGCCGCAAAGAACTTGAACATCAACGGGAAAACGATGAAATACGCGAAGGCCATGCCCGCATAGAACAGAAAGATGCTTGATACCAGCAAGGGAATGGCGATGCGCTTTTCATGGCGGTACAACCCCGGCGCGATAAACCCCCACACCTGGTGAAGAATCATCGGGATCGCCAGGAACAGCGACACTGTCATGGTCAGCTTGAAAGGCGTGAGGAACGGCGATGCCACATCGGTGGCAATCATGGTGGCGCCGGGCGGCAGGTAGGCCCTCAGCGGGGCGGACACCAAGGTATAGATTTGCTGCGCGAAGGAAAACAGCCCGGCAAATACCAGAAATACCACAGCAACACAGCGCAGGAGGCGGCTACGCAGTTCAGTAAGGTGGGACACCAGCGGCATAGGCTGGTCGTCTTCAGGAATCTGGCTCATGGGGCGGGTTTTGAATCCTCGGGCGCACGGTTTGCAGGTTGAGGCCCAGGCGTATTGCTACTGTCGGGCTCGGGGTTGGCCGGCGCAGCCGATACGGGCACCGCTGGGGGAACAGGCGGTGCAGTGGGTACGCCTGAAGAGGGCGTGTGAATCGAAGGTGGTGCCTGGTTAGGGGAGTGGGGGTCAAGCAGTTTGCGAGCTTCCTGCTCAAGCGAAAGAATATGTTCGTTGTGCAACTGTCGACGAATCTCGTCCGCGCCCAACTCCCGCTCGATTTCGGTCTTGATGGAATTGAAGCTGCGCTTGAGCCGGCCAATCCACAGGCCCGCCGTGCGTGCGGCGCCTGGCAGGCGTTCCGGCCCAAGTACCAGTAGGGCTACCAGCCCTACCAGTAACAGCTCGCTGAAACTGATCCCGAACATTGGCTCAGTCCCTGTTGGCGTCTTTGCGCACAGGTTCGTCTACACGCTGATGCTGGCCATCAAAAGTAGTAGGGGCAGGTGGGATAGGCGAAGTGGCCTGCGGATGAACCGGTTGCTGAGGTTCGGCAGGCTTTTCTTCGTCATTCATCGCCTTGCGGAAGCCCTTGATGGACTCACCCACATCCGTGCCCAGGTTTTTGAGCTTTTTGGTGCCGAATACCAATACGACCACGATAAGAATGACGATCCAGTGTTTCCAGTCGAAGATACCCATGAACAGCTCCGTAAATGAATTGAGGTTCAGGCCGACGGCTGGCGTGCCGCCTTCTCCGCATGGCCCGACAGGCCAAAGCGGCGTTCGAGTTCGTCCAGTACAGCCTGCGGGTGTTGGCCCAGCGCCGCAAGCATGACCAGGCTATGGAACCACAGGTCGGCGGTCTCGTAGATGACATCGCTGCAATCTCCACTACGTTCTGCGTCCTTGGCCGCCAGAATCGTTTCGACCGATTCTTCGCCCACCTTTTCCAGAATCTTGTTCAGGCCCTTGTGGTACAGGCTGGCCACGTAGGAACTATCAGCCGAGGCGCCTTTGCGCGATTCCAGTACCTCGGCCACGCGGGCAAGGGTGTCATTCATGGCTATGCCCCTGATAAATGGCAGCAGGGTCTTTCAGAACCGGCTCGACCGTGTTCCAGGCGCCGTTTTCAAAGACCCGATAGAAACAGCTTTCACGGCCCGTATGGCAGGCGATGCCACCCAGTTGTTCAACAGCCAGCACGATAACGTCGGCATCACAGTCCAGGCGCAGTTCATGGACTTTTTGCACGTGCCCGGACTCTTCACCCTTGCGCCACAGTTTGCCACGTGAACGTGACCAGTAGATGGCGCGGTTCTCTTGCGCGGTGAGCGACAGGGCTTCGCGGTTCATCCAGGCCATCATCAAGATACGCCCGGTTTGATGATCCTGGGCAATGGCCGGTACCAGGCCGTCGCTGTTCCAGTTGATCTCATCCAGCCAGTCTTTCATCTTCTGCTCCAACACATGTTCGGCTAGTGTGCCAGCCTCGTCCGCCACTGGCTATCCGCGTGCCACCAGGTACACCCCGGATGCCAGCATGACCCACGCCGGCCAACCCTCCAGGCTGCTGATAGTGCCGGCTGTCACAGCCATGACTGCACCAGCTGCAACCAGAATGCCGCCCACTACACGCAGCGCCATTTCTTCGCCCGTGCGCCGCCAAGGCGGGGGCGGATCATGGCGGTGTGGCTGTGACATGCGTTCCAGCAGGTCTCGGGTCATGCCCACAATGTGCGGAAGCTGCTCAAGCTGGGTTTGGGCATTGGCCAACAAAGTACGTGGGCTCATGCGCTGGCGCATCCAGCGTTCCAGGTAGGGTTGGGCCGTGGCCCACAGGTCCAGGTCCGGGTACAGCTGGCGGCCGAGGCCTTCGATGTTCAGTAGAGTTTTCTGCAGCAGCACCAATTGAGGCTGCACTTCCATGTTGAAGCGTCGAGCCGTCTGGAACAGACGCATCAACACTTGGCCAAAGGAAATGTCCTTGAGCGGCTTCTCAAAGATGGGCTCGCACACGGTCCGAATGGCGGCCTCGAACTCGTTGAGCTTGGTTTCAGCCGGCACCCAACCTGAGTCGATATGCAACTGAGCGACGCGGCGGTAGTCGCGTTTGAAGAACGCGAACAGGTTACGGGCCAGGTAATCCTGGTCTTCAGGCGTAAGGCTGCCCACGATGCCGCAGTCGATGGCGATGTAGCGCGGGTCCCAAGGGGTGACCGTGCTGACAAAGATGTTGCCCGGGTGCATGTCTGCGTGAAAGAAACTGTCACGGAATACTTGGGTGAAGAAAATCTCCACCCCGCGCTCGGCCAGCAGCTTCATGTCGGTGCGCTGGTCGGCCAGGGTGGCCATGTCATTGACCTGAACCCCGTAGATGCGCTCCATCACCAGCACTTTGGGACGGCACCAGTCCCAGTAGATCTGAGGCACATACAGCAGGTTCGAGTCTTCGAAGTTGCGCCGCAACTGGCTGGCGTTTGCAGCCTCGCGGAGCAGGTCGAGCTCGTCGTAGATGGTTTTTTCATAGTCGGCCACCACATCGATGGGATGCAGCAACCGGGCGTCGGCGGACACGCGCTCGGCCAGCCGGGCCAGTATGAACAACCAGGCGATGTCCTGGCTGATGATGGGGCGCAGTCCAGGGCGCACCACCTTGACCACGACCTCTTCACCCGTTTTCAACCGCGCGGCGTGTACTTGGGCCACAGAGGCCGATGCCATGGGTTCTACGTCGAAACGGCTGAACACGCTGGTGATCTTCACCCCCAGTTGGGACTCGATCAGTTGCATGGACTGCTGAGGGTCGAATGGCGGCACGCGGTCCTGCAGCCGCATCAACTCGTCGGCGATGTCTTCAGGCAGCAGGTCGCGCCGGGTAGACAGTATCTGCCCGAACTTGATGAAGATCGGCCCCAGGTCCTGGAGTGCCAACCTCAGGCAAGCGCCTCGGCTGAGCTGGCGGTTGCGGCGCGGGAAAGCCCGCCACGGCATGCCAAAGCGCAATAGCCGTAGCCACCACGGCAGGGGCAGCTCAAGGATAAGGTCATCGAGGCGGAAACGGATGGCAACGCGCAGGATGCGGAACAGGCGAAGTACGGCGGCGAGCAGCTTCATGCGTTATCGCTGGCTTCAAGGGTTCGGAGCAAACGGTCGAAACGCGCTTGCAGGCGGTCGGTATCCAGCTTGAGCTGGTCCAGCTCACGCAGGCGTGCGTCGGCTTCTCGCTTTCCGACCAGGGTTTGGGTTTCTTCGTTCAAGTAATCGGCCAGCGTGGCAAGCATTCGCTCACCGCCGCGTTTTGCCCATTGCGTATGCAGGCGAACATGGCTGCCTAACAGTGCGGCAGGAACCGGCCCTAGCCAGCGTGAGACTTCGTATTCCCAGTCCAGCGACAGGCCTTCCAGTACCGCCGCCAGCTCCATGAGCGCGGCACTGTCGCCGCTTAAGGTGACGTCCGGCGCGTGGAGTACACGCGTCTTGTCCTTTCGCAGTGCCAACTGCACAAGCGTGCCCAGGGGCGCACGCAATGTGCAGTCTGCTGGTGCCTCCCAGTGGCGTGCGAGGGTAAGCCCCTCGGGGCCCGGAATCACATACAGGCGCTGCGGGGGTTGCACGCAGTCCACCAGGATGACCTGGCCAGCCAGCCGTGCCAGCCGGGGCAGGGCGGTGCTGTCCAGGCGCAAGGTGGCATTGAGGCCTGCCTCGGCAGCGGCCAGCAGGCCGTCCGTGACCATCAGGGCTTGATGCCCCGGTGCAGGGCGACGATGCCAGAGGTCATGTTGTGGTAGGTCACGCGGTCGAAACCGGCATCACCCATCATGGCCTTGAGGGTTTCCTGGTCTGGGTGCATGCGAATGGACTCGGCCAGGTAACGATAGCTCTCCGAATCGTTGGCGATCAGTTTGCCCATCAGCGGCATGAAGGCGAATGAGTAGGCGTCATAGGCCTTGGACATGACCTTGCTGGTAGGTTTGGAGAACTCCAGCACCAACAGGCGACCACCGGGCTTGAGTACGCGAAGCATGGAGCGCAGTGCGTCTTCCTTGTGGGTCACATTACGCAGCCCGAAGGCAATGGTAACGCAGTCGAAGTGGTTATCCGGGAACGGCAGCTTCTCGGCGTCGGCCTGCACAAACTGCACATTGCCCGCTACGCCTAGGTCCAGCAGACGGTCCCGGCCTACTTTGAGCATGGACGCATTAATGTCGGCCAGTACTACTTCGCCGGTGGGGCCTACCAACTGCGAAAACTTGCGTGCCAGATCACCGGTACCCCCGGCGATGTCCAGTACACGGTTGCCCATGCGCACACCGGACAGCTCGATGGTGAAACGCTTCCACAACCGGTGCATGCCGCCAGACAGCAGGTCGTTCATCACGTCGTACTTGGCCGCTACCGAGTGAAACACCTCTGCGACCTTTTTCGCCTTCTGGCTTTCAGGGACGTCCTGGTAGCCGAAGTGAGTAGTGGGTTCGGCATCGCTGCCTTTGCGCTGATCGGTCATTATCGCTGTCACCGGAAAAAGTACTCGCCATTCTAATAGGCCGCGATGGCATTTGTCTTGGCGTATGGGGCTTGTGGCGATCCGCGTTAAGATACCGGCCAACTTTCCATGATCGAGGCCTTCATGAGCACTATCCGGGTAGAACGCAAGCATCAGCTGGGCAAGGAGGTCGCCAGGCAGAAGGCTGAGCGGTTGGTGGACAAGCTGGTAAGCAAGTACGACATGAATGCCGAGTGGAAGGGCGATGTGGTCGAGCTCACGCGCAGTGGCGTGACGGGCCAGGTAGCCGTGGGCGAGGATAACGTAGTGGTTGAGCTCAAGCTGGGCATGATGCTGTCGATGATGGGGCCCATGATCGAGTCTGAAGTTGACCGTGCACTGGACAAGGCACTGGCCTGACCTGAGGCGCTAGCTAGCTTGCTTGTAAATAGGCAGGCGTCTTTGGGCGCAAGCGGAACGATTGATCGTAAAACTCGACAAATTGCTGGTGCTGGTGGAATACGCCGCCCGCAATCAATGAGGAACGCATCAATGGCTGGCAAGAAAAAAATAGAAAAAGAAGCCGCGTCCCGTGTGGGCGGCATCGACAAGTCTTCCCGGCAGATCTGGTTGGCCGGGCTTGGCGCCTATGCCAGGGCAAGCGCCGACGACAGCAAGCTGTTCGACGAGCTGCTCAAGGAAGGCGAACAGGTAGAGAAGCAGGTGCGTGCGCAGGCCAGCAAGCCTGCAGACAAGGCCAAGGCCAAGGCCAGCGCACGCTCAAAGGTAGACGACTTGAAGGAAAAGGCCTTGGGCAAATGGGAGGCGCTCGAAGAGGCCTTCGATAAACGCCTCGATAGCGCCATTTCAAGGTTAGGCGTACCGAGCCGGCATGAAGTCGCCGCCTTGAATGAAAAGGTGGATGTACTCATGGGCGAACTCAAGCGCCTTGCCGATACCAAGGCGCCAAAGGCACCTCCAGCAGCGCCAGCGGGCCGTGCACCCAAGGCCTTGCCAGGTACGCCTGAGAAAGCCGATAAGCCTGCCGCGCCCAAGCCTGAGTTGAAAAAGGTGGTTGGCAAGGCTGCGGCCAGCCCGGCAGCCAAGCCTGCGGCCTCCAGCGCTCCCTTACCCGATGCTGACAAGAAAACCCGCTCCCGCAAGCCTGCAATGAAAGCCGTGCCGACCGATGCTGTGCCAGCCACTGATAAGGCCGATTCGAACGCCTGAAGTGCAAACCTGGGCACGCCTCTGCTAGCAGAGCGTGGCCCAGGCGCCTCAACCTCTCGGCGATGAACCCTAGGGCATAAACCTTACGACGGATTCCTGCGGGTCCCGGGATTTACCGGCCGCGTGCATGGTAGAGAGGTAGTCGGCCCATAGGCTGTCACGTCGAGTGGCCAGTTCGTAAAGGTAGTCCCAGGTGTACAGGCCACTGTCATGGCCATCGTCGAAGACCAGTTTAAGTGCATACTGGCCCGCCGGTTCAACGCCTACCAGTGCCACGTTGAGTTTGCCGTACTGCAAAACAGGTTTGCCGTGCCCTTGTACTTCAGCTGAAGGGGAGTGCACGCGCAGAAACTCCGCCGGCAACGTGTAGGCTTCTTCCGGCCCATAGGTCAGGCTGAGTACTTTCGACGCTTTGTGAAGCTTGATGGCGGTGGGGCGCTTGGTCATGGCAACGGCCTGGGCAGGCGGATGAAAAAGGGCCCCGAAGGGCCCCATTGGAACTGTCGAGTTACAGAATATACCGTGACAGGTCTTCGTTTTCTGCCAGCTCACCCAAGTGGCTGTTCACATACTCGGCATCGATACGGATAGGCGAACCGTTCTGAGACCCGGCAAGGTCGCCTGCACTGAAGGACACTTCTTCAAGCAGCCGCTCCAGCAGCGTATGCAAGCGGCGGGCGCCAATGTTTTCCGTCTTTTCGTTCACCTGCCAGGCAATTTCGGCCAGGCGCTTGATGCCGTCACCCTGGAATTCGATGTCCAGGCCTTCGGTTTTCAGCAATTCCCGGTACTGTTCGGTCAAGGAAGCATGGGGTTCGCTGAGAATCCGCTCGAAGTCGCCAGGGGTCAGTGCTTTGAGTTCCACGCGAATGGGGAGCCGGCCTTGCAGCTCGGGAACCAGGTCACTGGGCTTGCTCAAGTGGAAGGCACCAGAGGCAATGAACAGAATATGGTCTGTTTTGACCATACCCAGCTTGGTGTTCACGGTGCAGCCTTCGATCAGCGGCAGCAGGTCCCGTTGAACGCCTTCGCGGGAGACGTCGGCGCCACCAACGTTGCCCCGCTTGGCGACCTTGTCGATTTCGTCGATAAACACAATGCCGTGCTGCTCAACGGCTTCCAACGCCTGGGCCTTGAGTTCTTCTTCATTCACCAGGCGCCCGGCTTCCTCGTCGCGTACCAGCTTGAGGGCTTCTTTGACCTTGAGCTTGCGGGCCTTGCGCTTGCCCTTGCCCATGTTGGCAAACAGGCTTTGCAACTGGTTGGTCATTTCTTCCATGCCAGGTGGGGCGGAAATGTCCACGCCCATCACTTCGGCTACTTCGATCTCGATTTCCTTGTCATCCAGCTGGCCTTCACGCAGGCGCTTGCGGAACAGCTGACGAGTGTTGGAGTCGCTGGGCGAAGGGTCTTCATTGAAGCCGACGCGAGCGGGTGGCAACAAGGCGTCCAGGATGCGCTCCTCGGCGGCATCCTCGGCGCGGTGCTGCACCTTGATCACTTCCTGCTCGCGCAGCAGCTTCATGGCGGCGTCGGCCAGATCGCGGATGATCGACTCTACATCGCGGCCCACATAGCCCACCTCAGTGAACTTGGTGGCTTCTACCTTGATAAAAGGCGCATTGGCCAGTTTGGCCAGGCGCCGGGCAATCTCGGTCTTGCCCACGCCGGTGGGGCCGATCATCAGGATGTTCTTGGGGGTAACTTCTGCACGCAGCTCGGCCGGCAACTGCATACGGCGCCAACGGTTACGCAGAGCAATGGCGACAGCGCGCTTGGCGTCGTCCTGGCCAATGATATGGCGGTTGAGTTCGTGGACAATCTCGCGGGGGGTCATGGACATGGCGTTAAAGGCCTCGGGCATGTCACTGCGCGAGGTCCTGCTCCTCAATGGTCAGGTGATGATTGGTGAACACGCAAATATCGGCAGCAATGTTCAGCGCAGACTCGGCAATTTCCCGGGCGGAAAGATCCGTCTTGTTCAATAGCGCACGTGCGGCTGCCTGAGCGAAGGCGCCACCAGAGCCCATGGCGATAAGGCCATCTTCAGGCTCTACCACGTCGCCATTGCCTGTGATGATCAAGGAGGCGTCTTTGTTGGCGACGGCGAGCATGGCTTCCAGGCGGCTGAGCGATCGGTCGGTACGCCAGTCTTTGGCCAGCTCCACAGCGGCACGTACCAAGTGCCCCTGATGTTTTTCCAATTGCGCTTCAAAGCGCTCGAAAAGAGTGAAAGCATCGGCGGTTGCGCCGGCAAAGCCAGCGATGACCTGGCCGTGGTACAGGCGGCGAACCTTCCGGGCGTTGCCTTTCATCACGGTATTGCCGAGGGAAACCTGGCCATCCCCGCCCATGACGACTTTGCCATGGCGGCGGACTGAAACGATGGTGGTCAAGGGAACGTCCTCACGCTGCGGGGCGAAACTGCCCAATGCAGACAGAGGTGGGGACGAGAGGAGGGAATTTCAACCAAAGGCCATGCCACAGTTCGCGGGCTGCGCCCACTCCTACACAGCATGCCTGGTGTAGGAGCGGGTGTAACCCGCGAATCCATGGTTACTGGCGGCTTTGCCGCTGTTGTAGCAACAGGTTGTTGAAACCGCTGCCAGCGAGCATCTTCTGCGCCGAGGTAAGCTGTTCCCGGTTGCTGAAGGGGCCCACCAGTACGCGATACCAGGTTTCCTCTTTAACAGTGCCCGATTCCACCTGCACGGCCTGGCCCAGCAGAATGATCTGCGCGCGGACCTTGTCGGCGTCCGTTTGCTTGCGGAAAGAACCCGCCTGCAGATAGTACTGGGTGGTAGCGGCCGGTTTGATCACGGCTGGCGCCGGGGGCGGCACCTGGCCTGAAAGCGCAGCCTGGGCGCGGGCGGTATCGATTTTGGCCGCTTCAGCCGGAGTGACGGGCGGTTGTGCCGGTACTGGCGGTGTTTTTTCCGGTACGGCCTCCGGCGGCACAATGACTTCCGATTCCGGCAGTAGCGTGTAGAAGTCGTATTTGGGCTTGATCTTCTCCGGGCTGGGCGGCGTTTTTTCTTCAGCGGCCTTTGTCGCAACCTTCTGATCTTCGGGCTTGATCCGCTTCACGTCCGTTCGGCCGGGTTCAAGCTTCATCAGAAAGACGATGAATGCGCCGACCGACAGGCCAATGGCTAGCCATAGCCAGCCAGGCACAGGCTTTTTGGCCGGTGCCTGGTTACGGCTGGCACCACGCTTGGGTGCAGGTTTTTTTGCCGCCAACTTACATGCGCTCCAGTGTTTCCAGGCCCAGCAATTCCAGGCCTTGTTTCAAGGTAAGGCCGGCCAGTGCCGCCAGGCGCAGCCGGCTTTGTTGCTGCGCGGGGCTGTCGGCCGCCAGAATAGGGCAGTTCTCGTAGAAGCTGGAGAACAGGCCGGCCACGTCATACAAGTAGCTGCACAGCACGTGCGGGGTCCCTTTGTCGGCAACGTTGCTGAGCGTTTCCCCGAACTGGGCCAGCCTGGCGGCCAGCTCCTGCTCCTGTGGTGCTTCGAGCACTATTTTACCGTCTGCTTCGTCAAAACCCTTGCCCAGTTTGCGGAACACACCGGCCACGCGGGTATAGGCATACAGCAGATAAGGGGCGGTATTGCCTTCGAAGTTGAGCATCTGATCGAAGTTGAAGCTGTAATCGCTGGTGCGGTGCTTGGACAGGTCTGCATATTTCACTGCGCCAATGCCTACCACCCGAGCAATGTCACGCAGACGGCTTTCTTCCAGGCCCGGGTTCTTTTCCTTCACCAAGGCATAGGCGCGCTGTTCGGCTTCGTCCAGCAGGTCGATCAGCTTCACGGTGCCGCCATCGCGGGTCTTGAAGGGGCGGCCATCGGCGCCGTTCATGGTACCGAAGCCCATGTGTTCGGTTTTCATGCCGTTGGTAATAAAGCCTGCCCGGCGCGCCACTTCGAACACCTGCTGGAAGTGCAGTGCCTGGCGCTGGTCCACGAAGTACAAGGCGCGGTCTGCCTTGAGCACACTGCTGCGGTAGCGAACGGCTGCCAGGTCGGTGGTGGCATACAGGTAGCCACCGCCGGCCTTCTGAACGATCACGGGCAACGGGTTGCCTTCGGCGTTCTTGAATTCGTCCAGGAACACGCACTGCGCGCCCTCGCTTTCCACCAGCAGGCCCTTTGTTCGCAGGTCCGCTACCACACTGGGCAGGTCGTCGTTGTAGGCGCTTTCACCCATCACATCGTTGGGCGTGAGGTGAACGTTCAGGCGCTGGTAGGTTTTCTGGCAGTGAGACAGAGAAATTTCATTGAAACGCTTCCAAAGGCGCAGGCAGTCCGGGTCTCCAGCCTGCAGTTTCACAACAAGGCTACGTGCGCGTTCGGCAAATGCCTCGGACTCGTCGAAACGCTTTTTAGCGGCCCGGTAGAAGTTTTCCAGGTCCGACAGCTGATCGCTGTCGGCCGGGCTTTCCTCCAGGTAGGCCAGCAGCATGCCGAACTGCGTACCCCAGTCGCCTACGTGGTTCTGGCGGATAACGGTGTCGCCCAGGAACTCCAGCACATTGGCCACCGCGTCGCCAATGATGGTGGAGCGCAGATGGCCCACATGCATTTCCTTGGCCAGGTTGGGGGCCGAGAGGTCGACAACCACGCGCTGAGGGGCACTGGCTTTACGTACGCCCAGCCGGCGGTCGGCCAGGGCAGCATCCAGGCGAGTGGCCAGCGCTTCGGTGTTCTGGAAGAAATTGATAAAACCTGGGCCGGCAATCTCGGCCTTGCTCAGTTGCGGGTCGGCGGGCAGGGCAGCGATAAGCTTCTCGGCCAGGTCCCGGGGCTTCATGCCAGCGGGCTTGGCCAGCATCATGGCAATGTTGCTGGCGAAGTCCCCGTGGGTCTTGTCGCGTGTGTTTTCGACCTGGATCGCGGGGGCAAGCCCGGCAGGCAGCACACCGTCCTCAACCAGGCGGGCAAGGGCGTGTTGGATCAGCAGGCGAAGGGTGTCTTTCATTGTCGTCTCGTGTGCTGCTAGGTGCGCGGGTGGAAAAACGGGGCATTATCCGTTCATGGGGCGGGCTTGCCAACCTTCGTAGCCATTCAATAGAGGTCGATGGGGTCTATGTCCAACGACCAGCGTACTTGGCGGCCGCCTGGCAGTTGCTCCAGTTGCAGCACCCAGGCGCTAAGCAAGCGATGCAAAGGGGCTCGGGTGGTTGCTTGCAGTAACAGCTGGGAACGGTAACGGCCTGCACGGCGCTCCATAGGGGCAGGCACCGGCCCGAGCAACTCTACGCTGGGCACGCCAAGGGTATCGCGCACCCGCTCGGCCTCCACGCAGGCCTGCTCTAGAAAAGCTTCTGCCTGGCCGGGTTTGTGGGCTTCGGCCCGCAGCAGGGCCAGGTGGCAGAAGGGTGGCAGGCCTGCGGCCCGACGCTCGCTCAACGCTTGCGCCGCGAAGGCGCCGTAGCCTTCTTCAGTCAACTGGACCAGGAGGGGGTGGTCAGCCATGTGGCTCTGGATGATGGTGCGCCCAGGTTGCTCCGCGCGGCCGGCACGCCCGGCTACCTGTACGATCAGCTGCGCCATGCGCTCGGCAGCGCGAAAATCTGCCGAGAACAGGCCGCCGTCTGCGTCCAGAATCGCCACCAGGGTCACGCGAGGGAAGTGATGCCCTTTGGCAAGCATCTGGGTGCCCACAAGAATGCAGGGCTCACCCCGTTGCACCCGTGCGTAGAGCTGGGCCATAGCGTCCTTGCGTGAGGTGCTGTCGCGGTCTACCCGCAATACGGGCACCTGGGGAAATAGGGTGCTGAGCCGGTCCTCTGCGCGCTCGGTGCCTGCCCCTACGGGCCGCAGGTCCACCGACTGGCAGGCCGGGCACTGGCGGGGCCGGGGCGCGGAATGGCCGCAATGGTGGCAGCGTAGCTCTCCCGAGCGCAGGTGAACCGTCATCCGGGCATCGCACAAGGGGCATTCGGACAACCAGCCACAGTCGTGGCACAGCAACGTAGGTGCGAAGCCGCGGCGGTTGAGAAAGACCAGCACCTGCTGCCCTTGGGCCAGCACCTGGCCAATAGCTTGCTGCAAGGGCGGGCTCATGCCGCTGTCCAGGGGCCTGCTCTTCACATCCAGGCGCAGGTAGCGTGGCGGCAGCGCGCCGCCGGCACGGTGGTCCATGGGAAGCAACCCGTACCGGCCGCTGTGAGCATTCTGCAGGCTTTCCAGGGAGGGCGTGGCCGAGCCTAGCAGCACTGGAACGTTGTCCAGGCGACCTCGAACGATCGCCAGGTCACGGGCATGGTAGCGAAGGCCTTCCTGCTGTTTATAGGAGCTGTCGTGCTCCTCGTCGACAATGATGATGCCGGGGTTGAGCAAGGGGGTGAATAACGCTGAGCGGGTGCCGATGACAATGTCCACGTCACCGTCACGTGCGGCTACCCACACGTCCAGGCGTTCACGGTCGTTCACGGCCGAATGCATAAGGGCGATGCGGGCATTGAACCGTTGCTCGAACCGTTGCAGCGTCTGTGGCCCCAGGTTGATCTCTGGAATAAGCACCAAGGCCTGTTTGCCCGCCTCCAGTACGGCGTGGATCAGTTGCAGGTAGACCTCGGTCTTGCCGCTCCCGGTCACGCCGGCCAGCAGAAAGGCGTGGAAATGCCCGAAGCCTGCCTTCACCGCTTCAAATGCGCCTCGCTGCTCGGTATTCAGTGGCAGTTCCGGTTGTGCCAGCCAGTGTGCCTGGCGGCGCGCTGGCGCATGGCTGCGTATTTCTACCTGGGCCAGCCCCTTGGCTAGCAAGGCATCCAGGGCCTCCCTGGCCAGGCCGAGGCGAGGTAGCAGCGAGTGGGCGACACCATGAGGGTGTTGCGCCAGCGCTGCAAAGGCCTCGCGCTGGCGAGGCGCACGTGCCATACGCGCATCATCTGCGCGCACTTGGGGGGCCACCGCCCAGAACCGCTCCTGCCGAGCTTCGGCAGGCTCGCCCTGGCGCAGGAGGCTTGGCAGCGCCCAGGCCAGCGTGTCGCCAAGGCTGTGCTGATAGTATTGGGCCGTCCACACGCACAGGTTGAACATGCTGGCAGGAATGGGCGATGTTTCGTCCAACAGCGCCTTGGCGGTTTTGAGCTTGTCGCGAGGTACGTCGGTATGCTCATCCACTTCCACCAGCACGCCAATCATCTCGCGCTTGCCGAATGGCACGCGCCACCGCATCCCCGGTTGCAGGTTCTCGGCACGCACAGTGGCCGGCGCGCGGTAATCGAACAGGCGGCGCAAGGGCGAAGGCAGGGCAAGGCGAAGGATGACGTCGGGCACGGTGTGTTCCATCTGGCAGGCCAGGAAAGCCTAACACTTGAGTTAGACCACCGGTATACCGCTGCGCTTGCGCGATTGCACGACTCTGTTAATATGCCGCCCCCAGTATGTGCGGTATCCGGCAATGGTGTCGGGTGGCGGCACGACAATCGAGGAATTACCCATGAAGCCTGAAATTCATCCGAAATACGAAGCCATCGACGCTACCTGCAGCTGCGGTAACGTGATCCACACCCGCTCCACCTTGGGCAAGCCCCTGAGCCTGGACGTGTGCAACGAGTGCCACCCGTTCTACACCGGCAAGCAGAAAATGCTGGACACCGGCGGCCGTGTTGATCGCTTCAAGCAGCGCTTCGGCGTGTTCGGCGCTGCGAAAACCAACTAAGGGTTTTCGTGCTGGAGTGCCCCAACGGCGCTTCCAGGCTGATCAGAAAGGCGTCCCTTGTGGGCGCCTTTTTTGTGCTTGCGATTTGCCCCAAGTGATGAGAATGGCTGGCTGTACAGAGGGCTACCGGTCTTTTGCCAAGCTCAGGCTGTATAGAGTCAGGTTTCTGCCACCTGAGCCGAAAGTCGTAGGCGCAGAGCCTTGACAGCGGTGACCGGGTAGTCTTGTCGCGACTTTCCTTTGTGCGTATCCTCGGCGATCCGAAAAGCCCAACAGTCAAGCGGAACGCCATTATGTCAGACCTGAAAACTGCCGCTCTCGAATACCATGCAAGCCCTCGCCCCGGTAAATTGAGCGTCGAGCTCACCAAGCCTACCGCCACTGCTCGTGACCTGTCGCTGGCCTACAGCCCAGGTGTTGCCGAGCCTGTACGCGAAATTGGCCGTGACCCGGAACTCGCTTACAAATACACCGGCAAGGGCAACCTGGTAGCAGTGATCTCTGACGGCACCGCTATTCTCGGCCTGGGCAACCTCGGCCCGCTGGCGTCCAAGCCGGTGATGGAAGGCAAGGGTGTTCTGTTCAAGCGCTTCGCAGGTGTGGACGTGTTCGACATCGAAGTCGATGCTGAAAGCCCCCAGGCGTTCATTGACACGGTCAAGCGTATCTCCATTACCTTCGGCGGTATCAACCTTGAAGACATCAAGGCGCCGGAATGCTTCGAGATCGAGCGCGCGCTGATTGAACAGTGTGATATCCCGGTCTTCCACGATGACCAGCATGGCACCGCGATCGTGACGGCAGCCGGTATGCTCAATGCGCTGGAAATCGCTGGCAAAACGCTCGAAGACGCCAAAATCGTCTGTCTGGGCGCTGGGGCAGCGGCTATCTCCTGCATGAAGCTGCTGATCAGCATGGGCGGCAAGGTCGAGAACATCTTCATGATCGACCGTGTAGGCGTGATTCACTCCGGCCGTGATGACCTGAACCAGTACAAGGCGGTGTTCGCGCACGAAACCGACAAGCGCAGCCTGGCTGACGCCCTGGACGGTGCCGATGTGTTCGTGGGCCTGTCCGGCCCTAACCTGCTCAGTGCCGAAGGCCTCAAGAGCATGGCGGCTAACCCCATCGTGTTCGCCTGCTCCAACCCAGACCCAGAGATCGCCCCGGAACTGGCACACGCCACTCGCGATGACGTGATCATGGCCACCGGCCGTTCGGATTACCCGAACCAAGTCAACAACGTGCTTGGCTTCCCCTTCATTTTCCGTGGTGCCTTGGACGTACGCGCCACGCGCATCAACGAAGAAATGAAGATCGCCGCCGCCTACGCCCTGCGTGACCTGGCCAAGCTGCCGGTGCCCCAGGACGTATGTGATGCCTACGGTGTGGCAAGCCTGAGCTTTGGCCGCGAGTACATCATTCCAAAGCCTCTGGACGTGCGCCTGATCGAGGTGGTGTCCGATGCTGTCGCCAAGGCGGCCATCGAGACGGGCGTGGCTACCCTGCCATACCCAGCCAACTACCCGCTCAAGAGCGTGGATGACGTGTTCAAAGGCTGATACCTGCCTGCAATAGAAAACCGGCCTTGATGGCCGGTTTTTTTATTGCAGAAATATTGCTGGGTATATCTCGTTCGCCCGCTGTGCGGGCTCCCACAGTGTCATGTCAACCCGCCCAGGGGCACCTGCCCTCAGTTAGAACAGGTCCATAGGCGCGGCTTCGTCGGCTGGCAACGGGCTGCCGGGTGCCGAGCCATTGCCCAGTTCGTTGACAGAAGGCGGCGTATCTTCGCTCTTGAAGAGCTCGAAATAGGCATTGGGCGTGGACGGGGTAGCGGCACGGCCGCTGACCGGGTCTACCCTGAGGCTTACGATGCCCTCAGGCTCTGCCTGGGTATGCGGCGGCTTGTCCTTGAGCGCTGCGCCCATATAGCTCATCCAGATAGGCAGCGAGACCGTACCACCGAACTCTTTATGGCCGAGGGTTTCCGGCTGGTCGAAGCCTGTCCACACCGTGGTCATGTAATCGGCGTTGTAGCCGGAGAACCAGGCGTCCTTCGAGTCGTTGGTGGTACCGGTCTTGCCAGCGATGTCTGGGCGGTTCAGCGCCAATGCACGGCGCCCTGTCCCCTTCTTGATCACGTCCTGCAGCATGCTGGTAAGGATATACGTTGTACGCCCATCCACCACGCGCGGTGCGAAGGTGGGTGTAGAGGGTGTGGGCATGCTATTGCCCGGCTGCACGTCGTTACCTGTGGCTACTGTCACCGGCTGGGCGGCAGGTTCACTGGCTTCCTGAGCCTGAGTGGGTACTACAGGCGGCGTAGCTGTAAACAAGGTATCGCCACTGCGGCTTTCGATTTTCTGGATCAGGTACGGGGTGACCTTGAAGCCACCATTGGCGAAAGTACTCCAGCCCGTTGCGATTTCCATCGGCGTGAGGGTAGCCGTGCCTAGCGCCAGCGACAGGTTACGCGGCAGGTCCTGGCGATTGAAGCCAAAGCGCGTGATGTAGTCGATAGTGCGATCCACACCTAGGCTTTGCAGCACACGAATGGATACCAGGTTGCGCGACTTGTACAACGCTTCGCGCAGCCGAATCGGGCCCAGGAACGTGTTGGTGTCATTCTTTGGCCGCCATACCTTGTCCAGGAATTCGTCCACGAACACGATAGGCGCATCGTTCACCAGGCTGGCAGGGGTATAACCGTTATCCAGCGCTGCGCTATAAATAAACGGCTTGAAGCTGGAGCCGGGCTGGCGCTTGGCCTGCATGGCACGGTTGTAGTTGCTCTGCTCGAAGGCGAAACCGCCGACCAGCGCCTTGATGCCACCGTCGTGGGGGTCCAGCGACACGAGCGCGCTCTGAACGGTCGGCACCTGACTGAATTTGAGGCTGCCATCGGCCAGGCGCTGTACCCGAACCAAGTCGCCAATCTGGGCAACGTCTGCCGGCTGCCCAGGTGCACGGCCCTGGCTATTGGTATTAAGGAAGGGGCGTGCCCATTTCATCGTTTCCCACGGCACGTGTTCGTCTTTGCCGTCCCTGTTCAGCACGGTCAGGCCGGCCTTGTCTACGCGGGTGACAATGACCGGTTCCAGCGTGTTAAGCGTGCGTTGGCGAGCCAGCTCGGTCAGCCAGGCCTCGCGTGTCTTGCCTGGCAGGCGCGATTCCGGCCCACGGTAGCCGTGGCGTTCGTCATAAGTGACCAAGCCATCAAGCACAGCCTTGTTGGCATCTTCCTGCAACGTGCTAGGCACCGTAGTCGTCACGCGGAAGCCTTCAGTGTAGGCGTCGCTGCCATAGCGGCCGACCATTTCGGCACGGGCCATCTCGGCAATGTAAGGCGCATTCACTTCTGGAGTTGGGACGTGATAGCTGGCATTGATCGGCTCGGCCAGCGCAGCTTGGTAACTGCCCTCGTCAATTTTACCCAGCTTGTACATGCGCCCCAGAATCCAGTCGCGGCGTTCCTTGGCGCGAACCGGGTTGGCTAGGGGGTTGAAGCGCGAGGGTGCCTTAGGCAGGCCTGCGATCATGGCCATCTGTGCCAGGCTGCAATCGCGGATGGACTTGCCGTAATACACCTGTGCTGCCGCTTCGATGCCGTAGGCCCGGTTGCCCAAGTAGATCTTGTTGACATACAGCTCAAGGATTTCATCCTTGCTCAACTGCCGCTCGATCTGCAGAGCCAGCAGGATTTCATTGGTTTTGCGCGAGAAGCTGCGTTCGCTGCTCAGGAAATAGTTTTTAGCGACCTGCATGGTGATCGTACTGCCGCCGGTCTGGATGTGACCGCTGCGTACCAGCTGACCAGCAGCCCTGACCAGGCTCGATGGGTCCACGCCGTAGTGGTTCTCGAAGTTGTCATCTTCGGCCGATAGCAGGGCCTGAATGAAGTGAGGCGGGATATCGGAAAACTTGATGGGCGACCGACGCATCTCACCAAATTCTGCTATCAATTTGCCGTCGCTGCTGTAGACCCGTAAAGGAATTTGCAGCTGAACGCTCTTGAGGACCTCCACGGAAGGCAGGCCGGGGCTAAGATACAGATACGCGCCGCTCAGAACGAGCAGAAGCCCGCATACGACCGCGAGGGTGGACCAGCAGAAAAACTTGAGCAGGCGGATCAAGGCTTTCGGATTTCCAGTAAGAATAAGGGCTTGGCGCTTTAAGTGAGCCAAGGCAGAAAATGCGCCCGGCATTATAAGCATTTTGTAGTGGAGCGTCATTTGCGCTTCTGTCAAGACTGCTATTAAATGCCGTTATCATCAACGGTCCGTAAGCCTCGGATAGTGCTAGGGAATTGGGCAGTGCTAGGACTTTTCAGCAAGAAAGCGAACTCGCTTCTGGGGATCGACATCAGTTCCACCTCGGTCAAGCTGCTGGAGCTGAGCAGGGTAGGTGACCGGTTGAAGGTGGAGTCATATGCCGTTGAGCCCCTGCCTGCCAACGCCGTTGTAGAAAAGAACATCGCCGAACTCGAAGGTGTGGGCAATGCCCTGATGCGTGTACTGGTAAAGGCCCGTACAGCCACGCGTGGTGTGGCCCTGGCAGTTTCCGGCTCGGCTGTCATTACCAAGTCCATCGAAATGGATGCGGGCATGACCGACGACGAAATGGAGAACCAGCTCAAGCTTGAGGCAGACCAGTACATCCCCTATCCCCTTGAAGAAGTCGCCATCGATTTCGAAGTCCAAGGCCCTTCTGCGCGCAACCCTGAGCGAGTCGAGGTGCTGCTGGCAGCCTGCCGCAAGGAGAACGTGGAAGTTCGCGAAGCTGCCCTGGCTGTGGCGGGCCTCAATGCCCGGGTACTGGATGTGGAAGCCTACGCCTTGGAGCGGGCGTTCGGGTTGCTGTCGCCGCAGCTAGGCAATGGCGATCAGCCGCTGACCGTTGCGATCGTGGACGTAGGTGCCACCATGACTACCCTTAGCGTGATTCATAACGGCCGCATCATCTATACCCGCGAGCAGTTGTTCGGAGGGCGCCAGCTGACCGAGGAAATCCAGCGCCGTTATGGCCTGAGCATGGAAGAAGCGGGGTTGGCCAAGAAGCAGGGCGGCTTGCCGGACGATTACGTGGCCGAGGTGCTGCAGCCCTTCCGCGAAGCGGTGGTGCAGCAAGTGTCTCGCTCCTTGCAGTTCTTCTTCGCGGCAGGGCAGTTCAACCAGGTGGACTACATCATGCTCGCCGGGGGCACCGCCTCGCTGGCAGGCCTGGATCAACTGATCCAGCAGCGCATAGGCACGCCTACATTGGTGGCCAACCCCTTTGCGGACATGGCACTCAACAGCAAGGTCAATGCCGGTGCGTTGGCCAGCGACGCGCCTGCGTTGATGATCGCCTGCGGGTTGGCGCTGAGGAGCTTTGACTGATGGCACGCATCAACCTGTTGCCTTGGCGTGATCAGCAGCGCGAAGAGCGCAAGAAACAATTCCTGATACTGCTGGCGGCGGTTGTGCTGCTGTGTGGTGGGATAGTCTTTCTGACGGACCAGTACATCAAGGGGCAGATTGACCGCCAGACTGCGCGCAACAACTACCTGCAGAGCGAAAACGCCAAGCTCGACCAGCGCATCAAGGAAATCAGCGAACTCAAAACCCGGCGCAAGCAATTGCTCGCCCGCATGCGCATCATCCAGGACCTGCAGGGCAATCGCCCCATCATTGGCCGCGTATTCGACCAACTGGTGCGCACATTGCCCGACGGCGTGTATTTCACCGACGTGAAAATGAACGGCAAGCAGATCGACATTGCCGGGGCTGCTGAATCCAACAATCGGGTATCGGACCTGATGCGCAACCTGGACGCCTCGCCTTGGTTGGAGGCCCCCAGCCTTACCGAGGTCAAGGCCAAGACCGATGCTGAGACCGACCAGACCAACCTGTTCCAGCTGTCCGTTCGGCAGACCGCGCCAACGGTGGAGGAGGACGATAAATGAACCTCTCTGGATGGCTGGACAGCCTGCGCAAGGTCGAGCTGAGCGAGCTGGACATCAACAACGTAGGGTCCTGGCCGGCGCCGGTAAAAGGCATCGCGGCGGTATTGCTCGGGTTGCTGTTGCTGGGGCTGGGCTATTATTTTCATATCGAGGACCTGGAAACGGAGCTGGACAGCCAGGTGCTGCAGGAACAGGCCCTGCGGTCGCAGTATTCGACCAAGGCCTTCCAGGCGGCCAACCTGGATGCCTATAAAGTGCAGATGCAGGAAATGGAAACGTCGTTCGGTGCCATGCTGAGGCAGTTGCCCAGTGACACCGAGGTTCCGGGCCTGCTGGAAGACATCACGCGTACGGGCCTGGGTGCAGGCCTGGAGTTCGAGGAAATCAAGCTGCTGCCTGAAACAGCGCAGCAGTTCTATATTGAGCTGCCGATACAGATCACGGTGACAGGCAGCTACCATGACCTGGCGACCTTCGTAAGTGGCGTGGCCAGCCTGCCGCGAATCGTGACGCTGCACGACTTTGATGTAAAACCGGCCGAGGAAGGGAGTACCTCGCAATTGCGCATGCAGATCCTTGCCAAGACCTATCGCTATAACGACAAAGGGCTGCCTCAATGAGGGCCTGGTTCACTGCAGGGCTGACAGTGGCACTGCTGGCGCTTTCAGGGTGCGACGGCGCTAACGATCACACTGATATCGACGCGTTCATCAAGGAGGTCAACGAAAAGCCCAAAGGCACTATCGAACCCATCCCCAGGTTCCAGACATACCAGGCCTTCACGTACCAGGCCTCGAACATGCGTAGCCCGTTCCAGCCTCCGGTCAGGGTGGAGCAGGCCGAGAAACAGAAAGGCTCGCGCAACGTACACCCGGATCCGAACCGCGTGAAGCAGTTCCTCGAAGGCTTCAATATCGAGGATTTCGAAATGGTGGGGATTCTGGCCAACGCTTCAGGCAAATTCGCCCTGATGAAAGGCGGTGGGGGGGTCCACAGGGTCAAGGTGGGTGACTACCTTGGCCAGAACGACGGCAAGATAACTGCCATCAGCGACACAGAAGTCGATGTCATGGAGCTGGTTCCAGACGGCGAAGGGGGGTGGCTTGAACGGCCACGTGCCATTCTGCTCAAGGAACCTTCCTGACAGGTCGGTCAAGCAAGCTCAGTGGAACCAAACAATGAACAGGATTTTCTCCGCCTTTGGCCTCGCGCTGGTCGCGTTGCTGGCATCTCCGGCCCTGCTGGCGGCCACCCTCAAGACGCTCGACGTGGCCGCCTTGCCGGGGGACCGCGTGGAACTGAAGCTGTCCTTCGACAGCCCGGTGACCTTGCCGCGCGGCTATACCACCGAGGACCCTGCCCGTATCGCGCTGGATTTCCCCGGTGTTGTAACGGCTGTTGCCAACCGAAGCCGTGACCTAGGGGTAGGGAATGCGCGAACCCTGTCACTGATCGAGGCCAAGGACCGTACCCGGCTGATCGTCAACCTGGCGACGCTGGTGCCTTACAGCACGCGTGCCGAAGGCAACAACGTATTCGTATTGATTGGCCAGGGCGCCAATGCCGTACAGGCTTCCCGGCCCGCAGCACCTGTAGCGGCCACTGCTGCTCGCCCGGCTGCTACCCCTGCAAGTACCTCCCGGTCATCTACGCCTGCGCCCGTTGGCAAGGCCATTCGCAGCGTGGATTTCCAACGGGGGTCATTGGGCGAGGGCAATGTGGTCATTGACCTGAGCGATCAAGGCATCAGCCCTGATATCAAGGAGCAAGGCGGGAAGATCATCGTTACCTTCGCCAATACTGCCTTGCCCGACCCGCTGCGCCTTCGCCTGGACGTGAAGGATTTCGCTACCCCGGTGCAATACGTGAGTTCCACGGTAGCCGGCGGTAACGCCACGGTGACCATCGAGCCTTCCGGCGCCTTCGATTACTCCGCCTACCAGGCCGAGAACAAGCTTACGCTCAGTGTTCGCCCGTTGACCAACGAAGACCTGCAACGGCGCAATGCCGACCGGAACGTTTACACCGGCGAAAAGCTTTCGCTCAATTTCCAGGACATCGACGTGCGCTCGGTGCTGCAGCTTATTGCTGACTTCACCAACCTCAACCTGGTGGCCAGCGATACCGTTCAGGGCGGCATTACCCTGCGCCTGCAAAACGTGCCATGGGATCAGGCGCTGGACCTTGTGCTGAAAACCAAGGGCCTGGATAAACGAAAGATCGGCAATGTGTTGCTGGTAGCGCCCGCTGACGAAATCGCCGCCCGCGAGCGCCAGGAACTGGAGTCCCAGAAGCAGTTGCAGGAGCTGGCTCCCCTGCGGCGCGACCTTATCCAAGTGAACTATGCCAAGGCCGCTGACATTGCCAAGCTGTTCCA
The DNA here is from genome assembly GCF_059831485.1 of Pseudomonas sp. AB39(2026). Taxonomy (NCBI): domain Bacteria; kingdom Pseudomonadati; phylum Pseudomonadota; class Gammaproteobacteria; order Pseudomonadales; family Pseudomonadaceae; genus Pseudomonas; species Pseudomonas sp. AB39(2026). Next base: position 2,897,393 of record NZ_CP195212.1, on the reverse strand, counting down.
GTCCGTCACAGGCGCCAAGGACAATGCAGATGTACGCGGTTCCATCACGGTCGATGACCGTACCAACAGCATCATCGCCTACCAGACCCAGGACAGCCTCGATGAGCTGCGGCGCATTGTGGCGCAGCTGGACATTCCTGTTCGCCAGGTGATGATCGAGGCCCGCATCGTGGAGGCCAACGTAGGGTATGACAAGGCCTTGGGTGTGCGCTGGGGCGGTACATCCAGAGGCCACGGTAATACGACCATCTATGGCCTGGACAACAATGGCGATGAGGCCGGCAACACCGGTAGCGACGTTGGTACCAATGTGCCCTTCGTCGACATGGGGGTTACCGACGCCACCTCCGGCATTGGCCTGGGCTTTGTGACCAGCAACACGCTGATCGATCTGGAACTCAGCGCCATGGAAAGCACCGGCAACGGCGAGGTGGTATCACAACCCAAGGTGGTCACCTCAGACAAGGAAACGGCCAAGATCCTCAAGGGCCAGGAAATCCCTTATCAGGAATCCAGCTCCAGCGGGGCGACGACCGTTTCCTTCAAGGAAGCCGCCCTGTCGCTTGAGGTCACGCCCCAGATCACGCCTGATAACCGTATCATCATGGAAGTGAAGGTGACCAAGGATGCTCCGGACTACCTCCGGCAAGTGCTGGGTGTTCCACCGATCGACAAGAACGAAGTGAACGCCAAGGTGCTGGTCAATGACGGCGAAACCATCGTGATCGGCGGTGTGTTCTCCAACAACCAGACCAAAACCACGGATAAGGTGCCATTTCTCGGCGATGTACCGTATGTTGGCCGACTATTCCGCCGAGACGTGGTCTCGGAATCCAAATCCGAGCTGTTGGTGTTCCTGACTCCGCGTATCATGAATAACCAGGCGATTGCTGTGAGTCATTGATGCTGTGCGAAATCTGATACTCGTTGGGCCGATGGGCGCAGGGAAAAGCACCATCGGCCGTTTGCTGGCCAAAGAACTGCGCTTGCCCTTCCGGGATTCCGACAAGGAAATCGAGACACGCTGTGGTGCCAACATCCCCTGGATCTTCGATCAGGAGGGTGAGGCCGGCTTTCGTGAACGGGAACATGCCATGCTGGCCGAACTATGCGGCCATGACGGTGTGGTGTTGGCCACGGGCGGAGGCGCTGTGATGCGAGACGCCAACAGGCGCATCCTGCGCACTGGCGGCAGGGTGGTGTATCTTCACGCTTCCGTAGAGCAGCAGGTAGGGCGCACCGCGCGCGACCGGAACCGGCCGCTGTTGCGTACCGCCAACCCCGAAGCGACGCTGCGAGCCCTGTTGGAGGTTCGCGACCCGCTGTACCGGGAGATCGCTGACGTGGTGGTCGAAACCGATGAGCGGCCTCCCCGGATGGTAGTAATGGATATTCTCGACCGCCTGAGGCACCTGCCGCCTCGGTGATATTTTCGGCCCACTGGATGAGCGGCCCAACGCCTGGATTTGCAAAACAATGCACACACTCAAGGTTGAACTGGCTGAGCGTAGCTATCCGATTCACATCGGCGAGCACCTGCTGAGCACTCCCGAACTATTCCTGCCCTACTTGGCTGGGCGGCAGGTGGCGATTGTCACCAACGAAACGGTCGCGCCGCTGTATCTGGAGCAGTTGAGCAAAGCGCTGGAAGGCTGTTCGGTGCTTCCGGTTGTGCTGCCTGATGGCGAAGCCCACAAGAACTGGGAAACGTTGCAGCAGATTTTCGATGCGCTGTTGGGGGCACGCCATGACCGTCGTACCACGGTTATCGCCTTGGGCGGGGGAGTGGTTGGCGACATGGCCGGTTTTGCCGCCGCGTGCTATCAGCGTGGGGTGGACTTCATCCAGGTACCCACGACGTTGCTCTCCCAGGTGGACTCTTCGGTGGGCGGCAAGACCGGCATCAACCACCCGTTGGGCAAGAACATGGTCGGCGCGTTCTACCAGCCACAGGCCGTTGTGATCGATACGGCCACCTTACGCACACTGCCGCCACGGGAGCTGTCCGCAGGGTTGGCGGAAGTCATCAAGTACGGGCTGATTCACGACCTGCCGTTTCTGGCCTGGCTGGAAGAAAACATGGCCGCGCTGGTGGCTGTGGACCAAACGGCACTGACCGAAGCCATCAGCCGCTCATGTGCTGCCAAAGCAGTGGTGGTGAATGCCGATGAGCGAGAGTCCGGTGTTCGCGCTACCCTGAATCTCGGCCATACGTTCGGCCACGCTATCGAGACCCAGATGGGTTATGGTGTGTGGCTTCACGGGGAGGCAGTGGCGGCAGGCACGGCCATGGCGCTTGAGATGTCCATGCGTCTGGGCTGGATCGATGCCGCGGCCCGCGACCGTGGCATTCGCTTGCTGGTGCGTGCTGGCTTGCCCGTGGTGCCGCCGGTTGAAATGAGCGCCGACGATTTCCTTCGCCACATGGCTGTAGACAAGAAAGTGCTTGATGGGCGTATGCGTCTGGTGCTGCTGCGTCAATTGGGCGAGGCCGTTGTGACGGATGACTATGCCCCCGAGATACTCAAGGCCACGCTGACGGCGGATTACAGCGCTATTGTGGCTCAGCTTCGAGGTTAACGAGAGTTCGATGACAAGTTTGCATGCCGATGAGGCCTTCCTCGGTCACTACCAGTTGGAACACGACCCCTTCGCTGCAAGGGTGCCTGGTTTCAAGTTCTTTCCTGCCCAGCGCAAGCCGGTACTTGGCCAACTGCACCACCTGGCGCGTTACAGCCAGTTGATGCTGGTGGTAACCGGCCCACATGGGAGCGGGAAGACCCTGCTGCGCCAGGCCCTGGTTGCCAGTACCAACAAACAGTCGGTTGTCAGCGTTGTGATCTCAGCACGCGGCGCCGGCAGTGCAGCAGGCGTATTGAGCCAGATTGCACAGGGTACGGCCACGGGCGAAGCGGAGGTAGACAGCATCCTCAACCGCGTTGTGCAGCTGGGCCTCACTGGGCAGGAAGTTTACCTGCTGGTGGACGATGCGGAACAACTCGACGAATCCGGGCTCGAAGCCCTGCTGGAGCTGGCAGGTGGCGTGCCTGAAGGGCGCCCGCACGTATTTCTGTTCGGCGAGCCGTCGGTAGTACCGGTGCTGGAGCAGCTGGATGCTGGCCCCGAGCGTTACCACGTCATCGAGCTTCAGCCTTACACTCTGGAAGAAACACGTGAATACCTGGCACAGCGCCTGGAAGGTGCTGGTAAAGGTATTGCATTGTTCAGCAACGAGCAGATCGCGGACATTCACGAATCCTCTGCCGGGTGGCCTGGGCCTATCAACCAGGCCGCGCGGGATTCGCTGATCGAGGCAATGATCGCCAGTCGCTCCGCGGGTAAGCGACCCTCCATAGGACTAAAAATGCCTAAGAAATACCTGCTGGCCCTTTCTGCTGTAGTGGTGATTGTCGTCGCCGCCGCAGGCTTGCTATCGGGCCATAACAAGGCGCCAACGCCCGGCGCCGAGCAGGCCCAGTTACCTTTGGGCCAAGGTCAGCCTGGCAGTGCGCAACCTAACCAGGACGGCAACCCTGCCATCGAGTTCGCTGGCAACTCCAAACCCCTGCCGCTCAACGGTCAGCCTGTAATGCGTGAGCCTTTGGCCTCTGCAGCAGGGGCTGAAGACGACGACGCACCGCCTGTAGAAGATACAGGGTCTGATCAACCACCTATGGTCACTACCAGCGCACCGCCTGCGGGTGCTACACCAGGCCCGGCCACCACGCCTGTGCCCGTGCCTGCCACGCCGCCAGCCAAGCCAGTAGAGCCCGCCGTAGCGGCAAAACCGGCTCCGGCCCCCAAACCGGCACAGCAACTGGCCATGGCCAAGCCTGCACCCGTTAAGCCGCCTGTTGAGAAGGCTGTCGAAAAACCAGTCGCCAAAGACCTGGGCGCCAGCTGGTATACCGCGCAGTCGCCTGGTAACTATGTCGTACAGATATTCGGCACCAGTTCCGAAAGCGCTGCCCAGTCTTACGTGCGTGAGCAGGGCGGCGAATACCGCTACTTCAAGAAAACACTGCAAGGCAAGCCACTGTACGTGGTTACGTATGGCAGTTTTAGTAACCGCTCTGCAGCGGTTGATGCCATCAAGAACTTGCCAGCGAAGGTTCAGGCTGGTAAACCTTGGCCTAGAACTGTCGCCAGCGTCCAACAAGAGCTTGCTTCAGCCCGCTGAAGGCCCAGCGGCGCCATCCGCGCCGCTCTCCTGACGTCCCCGAGTCAACTCAAAGCCCACTGCGCACCCCGCCGTGGGCTTCGTGCCCTTCAAAGTGCCCGCCGGCCACAAGCCCTCTGATGCGAAGCCAATAATCCATTGACTCAGGCTGCCCTGCTACATCATAAAGGCAGTTAATTTCCTTCAGAATGGCGACATCAAAATACATTGGTTCGTCATCAAATTTGTGGCACACAGCCCTGCTGTGTACAATGATTGCCCTTTTGCCTCTGCAAAGCTGACGCTCGTTCGGCGTAGAAGGTAAGCGGTTGGAATTAAAGAGCATTTGCCCCTTTGAGCGGCAAGCCTGGTGAGAACGTGTCTATGAAAACAGGTCTGTATAATCCCGAAGAATTCAAGGACAACTGCGGTTTCGGCCTCATTGCCCACATGACCGGCGAGGCTAGCCACAACCTGTTGCAAACGGCCATTGAGGCCCTGACCTGCATGACCCATCGCGGCGGTATCAACGCCGATGGCAAAACAGGCGATGGCTGCGGCTTGTTGATGCAGAAACCTGACCTGTTCCTGCGGGCCATTGCCAAGGAGCACTTTGGCGCCGAACTGCCACGGCAGTATGCCGTGGGCATGGTGTTCCTTAATCAGGACGACGCCCGCGCCGACGCTGCCCGGGAGAACATGAATCGTGAAATCCTCGCCGCTGGCTTGCAGCTCATTGGCTGGCGCCAAGTGCCGGTCAATACGTCGGTACTGGGCCAACTGGCCCTGGAACGACTGCCGAAGATCGAGCAGGTGTTCGTGGGCGGGGAAGGCCTGACCGACCAAGCCTTTGCGATCAAGCTGTTCAGCGCACGGCGCCGCTCTTCGGTATCCAATGCCGAGGACACAGACCATTACATCTGCAGTTTTTCGCAGAAAACGATCATCTACAAAGGCCTGATGATGCCCGCCGACCTGGCGGCCTTCTTTCCAGACCTGAGCGATGAACGGCTGCAAACCGCGATCTGCGTGTTCCACCAGCGCTTCTCTACCAATACCTTGCCTAAGTGGCCATTGGCACAGCCTTTCCGGTTCCTGGCCCATAACGGTGAAATCAACACCATTACCGGCAACCGTAACTGGGCCCAGGCCCGGCGCACAAAGTTTGCCAATGACTTGATTCCAGACCTGGATGAGCTAGGCCCATTGGTCAACCGGGTGGGCTCGGACTCCTCCAGCATGGACAACATGCTTGAGCTGATGGTCACTGGTGGCATCGACTTGTTCCGCGGTGTGCGCATGCTGATTCCACCAGCCTGGCAGAACGTCGAAACCATGGACCCGGACCTGCGTGCCTTCTACGAATACAACTCCATGCACATGGAGCCCTGGGACGGCCCGGCTGGCGTGGTCATGACCGAAGGGCGCCACGCCGTCTGCCTGCTGGACCGCAATGGCCTGCGGCCTGCGCGCTGGGTCACGACCCGTAACGGTTACATCACCCTGGCGTCTGAAATTGGCGTGTGGAACTACAGGCCCGAAGATGTGATTGCCAAAGGCCGTGTAGGGCCAGGCCAGATCTTTGCCGTGGATACCGAAACCGGGCAGATCCTCGATACCGATGCCATTGATGACCGGCTCAAGTCGCGCCACCCGTACAAGCAGTGGTTGCGCCGCCATGCGTTGCGTATCCAGGCCAAGATGGACGACCATGACCATGGTTCGGATTTCTACGACACGGACCGCCTGAAGCAATACATGAAGATGTACCAGGTCACCTTCGAGGAGCGTGACCAGGTCATGCGCCCATTGGGTGAGCAGGGGTACGAAGCAGTAGGCTCCATGGGCGACGACACGCCTATGGCGGTGCTGTCCCAGCGGGTACGCACCCCTTACGACTACTTCCGCCAGCAGTTCGCGCAGGTGACCAACCCGCCGATCGATCCCTTGCGTGAAGCTATCGTGATGTCGTTGGAAATCTGCCTGGGCGCAGAGCGCAACATTTTCCAGGAGTCGCCGGAGCATGCCTCCCGGGTGATTCTCAGCTCGCCGGTGATCTCGCCTGCCAAGTGGCGTGCGCTGATGAACCTGGACCGCGAAGGTTTCGACCGCCAGCTGATCGACCTTAATTACGATGAGCATCTGGGCCTGGAAGCTGCCATTCGTAACATCGCGGACCAGGCCGAGGAAGCGGTGCGCGGAGGCAAGACCCAGATCGTGCTCAGCGACCGGGCCATCGCCCAAGGCAGGTTGCCTGCTCATGCGGCCATGGCCGTAGGTGCGGTGCACCACCGGCTGGTAGAAAAAGGCCTGCGTTGTGACAGCAACATCCTGGTGGAAACGGCTACAGCGCGTGACCCCCACCATTTCGCGGTACTGATAGGCTTTGGTGCTTCGGCGATCTATCCCTTCCTGGCATACGAAGTGCTCGGTGACCTGATTCGCACCGGGGAAGTGCTAGGCGATCTGTTCGAGGTGTTCAAGAACTACCGCAAGGGTATTACCAAAGGCTTGCTGAAAATCCTCTCCAAGATGGGGATTTCCACAGTCACCTCCTACCGGGGTGCGCAGCTGTTCGAAGCGATCGGCCTGGCGGACGAGGTGACCGAACTGTGTTTCCGTGGCGTGGCCAGCCGCCTCAAGGGGGCTCGTTTCATTGACCTTGAAGCAGAGCAGAAAGCCTTGGCTGCCGAGGCCTGGAGCCCGCGCAAGGCAATCCAGCAAGGTGGCCTGCTCAAGTTCGTGTATGGCGGTGAGTACCATGCCTACAACCCGGACGTTGTGAACTCGCTTCAGGCTGCCGTGCAGCAGGGCGATTACGCCAAGTTCAGGGAGTACACGGCGCTGGTGGACAAGCGTCCGGTCTCGATGCTGCGCGACCTGCTCAAGGTCCGCGAAGCTGAACAACCGTTGCCACTGAGCGACATCGAGCCTCTGGAAGCTATTCTCAAGCGCTTCGACTCTGCGGGTATTTCCCTGGGCGCCTTGTCACCAGAGGCCCATGAGGCATTGGCCGAGGCCATGAACCGCCTGGGCGCACGCTCCAACTCCGGCGAGGGCGGTGAAGACCCGGCCCGCTACGGCACCGTACGTAGCTCTAAGATCAAGCAGGTGGCTACCGGCCGCTTTGGTGTGACGCCTGAATACCTGGTGAACGCCGAGGTATTGCAGATAAAGGTGGCCCAGGGGGCCAAGCCGGGTGAAGGCGGGCAGTTGCCTGGTGGCAAGGTCAATGGCCTGATCGCCAAGCTGCGTTATGCCGTGCCTGGTGTTACCTTGATTTCACCGCCGCCGCACCACGACATCTATTCCATCGAAGATTTGTCCCAGCTGATTTTTGACCTCAAGCAGGTCAACCCGTCGGCCCTGGTGTCGGTCAAGCTGGTCTCGGAAGCCGGGGTGGGGACCATTGCTGCTGGCGTGGCCAAGGCCTACGCCGACCTGATCACTATCTCCGGCTATGACGGCGGTACCGGAGCTTCACCGCTTACCTCCATCAAGTACGCAGGCAGCCCGTGGGAGCTGGGCTTGGCCGAAACCCACCAGACCCTGCGCGGGAACGACCTGCGCGGCAAGGTTCGGGTACAGACTGACGGCGGCCTTAAAACAGGCCTGGACGTGATCAAGGCTGCCATTCTAGGCGCAGAAAGCTTTGGCTTTGGCACGGCGCCCATGATCGCCCTGGGTTGCAAGTACCTGCGTATCTGCCATTTGAACAACTGCGCTACCGGGGTAGCCACGCAGAACGAAAAGCTGCGCAAGGACCACTACATCGGCACGGTGGACATGGTGGTGAATTTCTTCACCTTCGTGGCCGAAGAAACCCGCGAGTGGTTGGCACGGCTGGGTGTACGCAGCCTGGGCGAGCTGATTGGCCGCACTGACCTGCTAGACGTATTGGCTGGCGAAAGCGCCAAGCAGAACCACCTCGACCTTACCCCGCTGCTGGGCAGTGACCATGTACCGGCCAACAAGCCGCAGTTCTGCGAAGCCGAACGCAACCCCCCGTTCGACAAGGGGCTGGTGGCGGAAAAAATGGTCGCGCTGTCGCTCGCCGGTATCGAAGCGCGCACGGGCGGCGACTATGCCATGGACCTGTGCAACTGCGACCGCTCCATCGGCGCACGTGTATCAGGCGAAATTGCCAAGCGTTATGGCAACCAAGGCATGGCCGATGCGCCGGTGACCTTCCGCTTCCAAGGCACGGCGGGGCAAAGCTTTGGCGTGTGGAATGCCGGTGGCCTGAACATGTACCTTGAAGGCGACGCCAACGACTATGTAGGCAAGGGGATGACAGGTGGCAAACTGGTGATCGTGCCGCCCAAGGGTAGCCCGTTCAAGACCCAGGACAGCGCCATCATTGGCAATACCTGCCTGTATGGTGCTACCGGAGGCAAGCTCTTCGCAGCCGGCACCGCTGGTGAGCGGTTTGCCGTTCGCAACTCCGGCGCCCACACGGTAGTAGAAGGCACGGGCGACCATTGCTGTGAATACATGACGGGGGGCTTCGTCTGCGTGCTGGGCCGAACCGGTTACAACTTTGGCTCGGGCATGACCGGCGGCTTCGCCTACGTGCTGGATCAGGACAATACCTTCGTAGACCGGGTGAACCACGAGCTGGTGGAAATCCAGCGTATCAGCGGCGAGGCGATGGAAGCCTACCGCAGCCACCTGGAAGGAGTGCTGGCCGAGTACGTGGCAGAAACCGATAGCGAGTGGGGCCGCAACCTTTGGGAAAACCTGGATGACTACCTGCGCCGCTTCTGGCTGGTGAAGCCAAAGGCCGCGAGCTTGAAGTCGCTATTGTCCAGCACCATTGCCAGCCCTCAATAATGCCCTGGCGGGCGAGCCTCAAGCGGCAAGTTACAAGCTGCAAGCTTGAGGCGCGCTCTCCCGAACACCGAATTTTTGCTTGCAGCTTGAAGCTTGCCGCTTGAAGCTGCGCCGTGAGGCGCCTATATGTCAGAACGTTTGAGTAACGACTTCCAGTTCATCGATGTGGGCCGCAAGGACCCGAAGAAAAAGCTGCTGCGCCAGCGCAAGAAGGCGTTCGTGGAAATCTACGAACCCCTCAAGCCACAACAGGCTGGTGAGCAGGCTCACCGTTGCCTGGGCTGCGGCAACCCCTATTGCGAATGGAAGTGCCCTGTGCACAACTTCATTCCCAATTGGCTCAAACTGGTGTCGGAGGGCAATATCCTGGCTGCGGCCGAGCTTGCCCACCAAACCAATACCCTGCCCGAAGTGTGCGGCCGCGTGTGCCCACAGGACCGCCTGTGCGAAGGCGCCTGTACGCTCAATGACGGCTTCGGCGCGGTCACCATCGGGTCGGTGGAGAAATACATTGCCGACACGGCCTTTGCCATGGGCTGGCGCCCAGACATGTCCAAGGTCAAGCCGACAGGCAAGCGCGTGGCAATCATTGGCGCCGGGCCTGCTGGCCTGGGCTGCGCTGATGTACTGGTACGTGGCGGCGTAACGCCCGTGGTATTTGATCGCAACCCGGAAATCGGCGGCCTGCTGACCTTCGGCATCCCTGAGTTCAAGCTTGAAAAGTCCGTGCTCAGCAATCGCCGGGAGATCTTCACCGGTATGGGCATTGAGTTCCGCCTTAATACCGAGGTAGGTAAGGACATCACCATGGAGCAGTTGCTCACTGAGTACGATGCCGTATTCATGGGCATGGGCACCTACACCTACATGAAAGGTGGGTTCCCCGGCGAAGACCTGCCAGGCGTACACGATGCGCTGGACTTCCTGATTGCCAACGTGAACCGTAACCTGGGCTTTGAAAAGGCGCCGGAAGACTTCGTGGACATGAAGGGCAAGCGCGTGGTGGTGCTCGGTGGTGGCGACACGGCGATGGATTGCAACCGTACCTCCATTCGCCAGGGCGCCAAAACCGTGACCTGCGCCTACCGCCGTGACGAGGCCAACATGCCAGGCTCTCGCCGTGAGGTGAAAAACGCCAAGGAAGAGGGCGTACGCTTCCTCTATAACCGGCAACCTATCGCCATTGTGGGCGAAGACAGGGTAGAAGGCGTGAAGGTGGTGGAGACGCGTTTGGGTGAACCCGATGCACGCGGCCGTCGCAGCCCAGAGCCGATTCCTGGTTCGGAAGAGATTCTGCCGGCCGATGCCGTGGTGATCGCGTTTGGCTTCCGCCCCAGCCCGGCCACCTGGTTCGGCCAGCATACCATCCAGCTGGACAGCCAGGGCCGTGTGGTTGCCCCTGAAGCCGGTGGCCAGTTCCGGCACCAGACCAGCAACCCCAAGGTCTTCGCAGGTGGAGACATGGTACGCGGCTCGGACCTAGTGGTTACGGCCATTTTCGAAGGCCGCACGGCGGCTGAAGGCATCATGGATTACCTGCAACTCTGAAAGGGTAATGGGGGCAATAAATAAAAGGCACGGCGCCATGCCGTGCCTTTTATGTTGGTGTCTGAGAAAATACCGATACTTTTTTTCCGGATACCCTCATGACTCCTTTGAAAAACGACCGCTTCCTGCGCGCCTTGCTCAAGCAACCGGTAGACGTGACCCCGGTGTGGATGATGCGCCAGGCCGGCCGCTACCTGCCCGAATACCGCGCCAGCCGCGCCAAGGCAGGTGACTTCATGAGCCTGTGCAAGAACCCGGCGTTTGCTTGCGAAGTCACCCTGCAGCCCCTGGAGCGCTACCCACTGGATGCTGCCATCCTGTTCTCGGACATCCTCACCATTCCCGATGCCATGGGCCAGGGCCTGTATTTCGAAACCGGCGAGGGGCCGCGTTTTCGCAAGGTAATCAACACCGAAGCAGACATCGACGCGTTGCCAATGCCTGATGCCCAAAAAGACCTGGGCTATGTGATGGATGCTGTGAGTACCATCCGCCACGCCCTCAATGGCAGCGTTCCCCTGATCGGTTTTTCCGGTAGCCCGTGGACGCTGGCCACTTACATGGTTGAAGGCGGCTCGTCCAAGGACTTCCGCAAGACCAAAGCCATGGTGTACGACCAACCTCAGGCCATGCACAAGCTGTTGGACAAGCTCGCGCAGTCTGTAACGGCGTACCTGAATGGGCAGATCCTTGCCGGTGCCCAGGCGGTGCAGATTTTCGATACCTGGGGGGGCAACCTGTCGTCAGCTGCCTATCAGACGTTCTCCCTGGCCTACATGAAGCAGATCGTAAGCGGCCTGATTCGCGAGCATGACGGCCGCAAGGTGCCGGTCATTCTGTTCACCAAGAACGGTGGCCTGTGGCTGGAATCCATTGCCGATGCGGGTGCAGACGCCCTGGGCTTGGACTGGACCTGCGACATCGGCGACGCCCGCCGTCGCGTGGGTGACAAGGTGGCGCTGCAAGGCAACATGGACCCCAGCGTGCTCTACGCCAAACCAGCGGCTATTCGGGCCGAGGTGGGTCGTATTCTGGCCAGCTACGGGCACGGTACCGGCCATGTGTTTAACCTGGGCCACGGCATTACCCCGGAAGTGGACCCGGCCCATGCCGGCGCCTTTATCGAAGCGGTGCACGAGCTGTCGGCGGGTTATCACGGCTGATAAGCATTTTGAAACGGTGCTGTGCCAGCCTGAACACGTGGGCCTCTAAGGCTTTCCAATCAGGGCGATAGCGCGAATGCGCACGGCACTGAGTTCAGCTGGTAAGACCTTGCCCTTGAATTCGGCCCTGTGCGCTCGCCAATCCAGGCTCTTGACTTGATCTGCAAGCACTGCACCTGCACGCTCACCGCTGATTTCAACTTCAAACGGATACCCCTTGAGCTGTGTTGTCATTGGGCAATACAGCATCAAGCCGGTTTTGCCATTGTAATTTGACGGGCTTAATACAAGGGCTGGGCGATGGCCTGCTTGTTCATTGTTGGCCTGAGGGGCAGAGTAGAGCCACACAATATCCCCGGAATCCGGGATATAACGGCGAACCATTAAAACGTTTCCTTGCCAACGGCTTTGCCAAAGTCAGCCTCGGAATGCATGTTATCCGAGGTAATACCTGCAACCAGTGAATCCAGATCAATCTCACTGGGGTATACCGGCTCGATAACGACTCGGCCTCCTTCAGCACGAACGCCCACCAGCGTATCAAGCGATAGCTTCGCAAGCTTCATTACCGCAGCTGGAATGCGGACAGATGGGCTGTTTCCCCACTTTTTAATAAGTACGTGCATACGACGCCCCCCAATGCGTATCAACAATGAAGATACGATAACAATCCTTGGCTCGGCATCAACCTGAAGGCGCCAAATCAAGTGGGGTCCTCCCCTCTTTAGCCTTACAGGTAGGCGATAAGATTGTTTCAGATTAAGCCCCAAAGAAGTTCGGCGCGTAAGCCTTTAGCGTACGCAGCCTTCGGTGAAGTATCTCAACCCGAAGGCATCGTGACCGTTAGAGGACTTATCAGATGAAAGGATTTTTCAAGCCGCACCAGCTGGCACTGGGGGTATGCGCCGCCATTGTCGCAGGGCAGGCAGCCGCCCATGGCTATTTGTCGTACCCACCTTCCCGTGCAGCGCTTTGCCAGCAAGGGCTGAACGCCAATTGCGGGGCTGCCCAGTACGAGCCGCAAAGCGTCGGTGAGACCGACAAGGGCTTTCCTGCTCTCGGCCCGGCCGATGGCCAACTGGCCAGCGGCGGTAAGTCGCTGGGAAGTTCGCTTGATGTCCAGTCCGCAGGGCGCTGGACCAAGACCGAACTGGCTGAACGCGACGTGACGTTCGACTGGCAATTTACTGCGGCACACCCGGCCACGAAGTTCGAATACTACATCACCCGTCAGGGCTGGAACCCGAACGAGCCCCTTACCCGCGCGGCGCTGGATGCAGAGCCTTTCTGCAGCTTCGATACGGGTAACCAAGTGCCTATCGAAGGTGCCGCTGGTGGCAGCGGCCCGCTCAAGAACAAGCACGCATGCACCTTGCCTGCAGACCGTACTGGCTACCATGTGGTGTACGGGATCTGGACCGTGGGCGATACCGCAGCGGCCTTCTATAACGTTGCGGATGTGGACATTACCGCAGAAGCCGGCCCAGCCCCTATCGACGGCTGGAAAGGCGTGGCCAACATTCCTGCCGTTCAAGTGTTGCTGCCAGGTGATACCGTGACAGCCCGTGCTTTCCGTAGCGGCACTGAAAGCCCCGAACACAGCGTTACGCTGGACATTGCGTCTGCTGAGCAGGGCCAGCCAGCCAACTGGGCTTTCGACCTAGCCACGAAAATCAACGCAACCCAGCAGTTGATACGCGCCGGCATGCGCGATGAAAGCGGCAACATCGAGCCGGTACGCGGCGCCAACAGTATCTACGCCAAGGCCGATTCAGGCGTCACCAACTACCAGATGGGCTTCGACCTCAAGCCAGACCTGGGCGCGCGCCTGTCTCTGGAGCAACTGCAACCTGCCTATGAACTGGTGAAAGGCCAGGCCGAACTGAGCCTGACTGTTCGCACCAACCGGCGCCTGAATATCGAAGCCGGCGTGTATGACACCCAACACAAGCCTGTAGGTACGCTACGGCAGGTGGTAGAGCCGGGTGACAGCCCGCTCAGCCTGAGCGTGCGCGGCATGCCAGGCGATTACCGCCTCACGGTGATCGGTAGCAGCGAGGATGGCCGCGTGAACCTGCAGGTCAGTGAAGCCGTTCAGCTGACCGGCGATGGGGCCGCTGACTACGACAACGTGTTCCCCAACGGCCTGGGCAACTACAAGGCAGGCACGCGTGTACTGCAGCCGAAGAACGAGCAGGTATATGAGTGCAAGCCGTTCCCGGCCGAAGGCTGGTGCAACATCTACAGCGCGACCGCCAGCCAGTATGAGCCTGGTGTAGGCAGCCATTGGGAAGACGCCTGGATTGCTCGCTGATCAGGCTGGACTGTGTTGCCTTGGCGCAAGGCCAAGGCAACTTGGAGTGATGTTGTGAACCCCTTACCCTATTCGACAACCCATAAACTGCTGCACTGGCTCAATGCCGGGATCATTCTGTGGGCGCTGCTGGCAGGCTTCTACGTGGCACTTATGCCGGTAGCGGCCGACGTGAAAAACTGGGTGGCCTGGGTTAACGTCTCGCTCACGACGCTGATGATCCCCCTGTTCATATGGCGCTGCCTGCTGGCTTTCCGGCGGCGTGGACGAGCTGTGGCGCAACCCCAGGCACTTATGGGTCGCTTGGCAACAGCCGTGCACCTGTTGCTGTATTTCACCATCACGGTAGTGCTAGTTACCGGGGTGTTGATGATGGAACGCCCAATCGTTGTGTTCGACTGGTTTGCGCTGCCCCAGCCGCTCCAATCCCCCGCGCTCACCGGTTGGTTCCATACCGTACATATCGCCAGCTGTTATGTACTGGTTGGCTTGGTAGGCGTGCATGTGCTGGCCGTCCTTAAGCATGCACTGACGGGCCAACCGGTATTGAGGCGCATGTGTTGACCGTTATGCAGAGGCGTGTTGCCTGGGTATTGCCTGTGTTGGCGGCGATAGGCATGGCGGCGGCAGCTTATCGCCTCTGGCGCCTGCCGTTGCCTGCAACGCCGGCTTTGCCCTCTCCCTTGCAGGCGAGCCAACCTCCTGCGACGGTGTCGCCGCAGGTGCTTGCCCGGCTTTTTGACCTGGCGCCCGAACATCCCCTGGCTCACGCACCATCGGCATTGAAGCTCAAAGCCAGTGTGGTCGCCGGTGAGCACTCACGCATTCTGGTGGAACACGCTGGCACTGTGCGCGCCTATGGCATGGGTGAAAGGTTGCCGGATGGTAGCCAGGTGCGAGCCATTGAAGCGGGGCGGGCCCAGTTATGGCTGGCCGGGAAGGCAGTGGTGTTGTCCTTGGCCTCTAGCCTTGAAAACGCCCGTTATCTCACACCGCTCTCGTCGCAGGTGCCGCAGCCATGACACCTGCAATCAGAGGGGCAATGCTCCTGTTATCGATGCTGATAGGGAGCATCGCCCAGGCCGCCCCACAGACCTGGATGCTAGCCATGGAGGATGCCGATGTCACCCACGTGGCCGTGGAAGTGGCCAACATTCTGGGGTTGACGGCCATTGTGGACCCTAAGGCCAAGGCACGGCTGACCTTGCGCGCCGACCAGCCAATGGACCGTGAACAGGTACGTGCGCTGTTCTACGCGGTGCTTGAAAACAGCGGCCTGGCGGCGGTGGAAGATCAAGGCAGGCTGCTGATCGTTCCAGCGGCCGAGGCCAAGGCACGGGCCAACAGCGCTACTGCACTGGGCGTGGTCACCCGCGTGCTAGCGCTCAATAGCGCCAATGCCAGTGACCTTGCTGCGCTCCTTAAACCTCTGGTGTCGGCACATGGCTACGTGGGGCCCTCCGCCTCCGCCAACGCACTGGTCATCACGGATACAGCGGCCAATGCCCAGCGCGTGCTGAACCTTGCTACACGGTTGGACAGTGGCGAGCAGGTAGGCCATGAGGTGATGCCATTACAGCACGCAGACGCCCAGGAGTTGGCTGAGATACTCAAGCAGGCCTCCCAGCGCAAGGGTGATGACACGACCCGCGTGATCGCCGATGCGGCAGGCCGAAGGCTGGTACTGTTAGGCCCACCGGCGGTGCGTCAACGCTTGCAAACGCTTGCCCTTAGCCTGGATGTTCCCCGTGCGGCCAACAGCAATGCAGCCGTTATGCACCTGCGACATAGCGATGCTCGGCAACTGGCTGACGTGCTCGATCCTCTTGGGCAACAGGCAGGCGAGCCTCAAGCAGGCCTGCCCACTGAGCGTACTGGTAAGGCTCAGGTCGCCAGCGTGCGCGCAGACGAAAGCCAGAATGCCTTGGTGATGATCGGCCCCGCAGCAGCCATCCGTACCTTGCAGGCGTTGGTAGAGCAGCTCGACCAGCCGCGGGCTCAAGTGATGATCGAGGCGGCCATCGTTGAAATAAGCGGCGATACCAGCGAAGCCCTAGGGGTGCAATGGGGCTTGCAACGGGGAGATCTCGGAGGCTCCACGAGCTTCCCGGGGGCTGGCATTTCGCCTGTCGGTGTCTTGGCCGATGAGCTGCCACTACCGGATGGGGGCTTGCTGCGCCTGGGTAACGACCGGTTCCGCCTGCTGGTCTCCGCGTTGGCCAGCAATGTGAACAGTAATTTGCTGTCCACGCCCAGCCTGATGACGCTGGATAACCAAGAAGCAGAAATTCTGGTGGGCCAGAACGTGCCTTTCCTGACAGGTAGCTATACCACCGGTAACAGTGGGGCGGACAATCCCTTCACCACAGTGGAGCGCAAGGACATAGGCATCAAGCTCAGGATCCGCCCTCATATCAATGATGGCGATGCCATGCGGCTTGAGATTGAGCAGGAGAACTCGGAAGTTGCGCCTACGACAGATGCCGCCGTCAAGGACCTGATTACCAACAAGCGCAGCGTAAAAAGCACCATCCTGGCGCGAGACGGACAGATCATCGTGTTAGGTGGGCTTATCAAGGACAGCGTGCGCCAGACGGAAAGCGGCGTGCCAGGCCTCAAACGCCTTCCATGGATAGGCCGACTATTCAGCTGGCGACGCGACACCCAGGTCAAGACCAACCTGATGGTGTTTCTACGCCCGACGGTAATGCGGGACGCCGCTGCCCAGACAGCCCTGGCCGATCGCCAGTGGCGACGCGCGCAAGCCGTGGAAACCGAGGTCATTGAGCGGGCTGATGACCGGCGGTTACCCCTTGATCCGCAGACCCTGTTCGATGGCAAGCGCCTTGAAGATGAATGAGCCACTGCCGCCTCAGGTCCCATTTCGCTACGCCCGGCAAGCTGGGGTGTTTATCAGTGGCACGGCGTCTGCGCCGGTATTGATGTGTCGCAGCTTGCCCTCCTGGGCCACCTGTGCCGAGGTGCGGCGCTGGCTGGGCGGCGAATACACGTTGGCTGTGCTGGGCGAGCCTGCCTTCGACCAAGCCGTCGCACGTCATTACCAAGGCACCGAAGGCGACGCGCTGAACGTGGCCGAAGGGTTGCAGCAGGACCATGACCTGGACCGGCTGGCCGTGGACCTGCCTCACAATATTGACCTGCTCGAAGATGAGGCACAGGCGCCAGTCATTCGGTTAATCAACGCCTTGCTGGCCCAAGCGATCCGTGAGCAGGCGTCTGACATTCACTTGGAGACCGAAGACAGTGCTGTAGTGGTTCGCCTGCGGGTAGATGGTCAATTGCGCGAAGTGTTGCGGGCCCGGCGCGAAGCATCGTCGGCCTTAGTGTCCCGGCTCAAGGTAATGGCAGGCCTGGACATTGCTGAAAAGCGTGTGCCTCAGGATGGCCGCATCGCCTTGCGCCTGGCCGGCCATGATATTGATATTCGTGTGTCTACCTTGCCTTGTGTCCAGGGGGAGCGCGTGGTGCTGCGCTTGCTGGATAAAAGCGCGGTATTGCTCAGCCTGGACCACATCATGCCGCCGGGGAATGACCTGAACCGGCTCAAAGGTGTATTGGCGCGCCCCCATGGCATCTTTCTGGTAACCGGGCCTACAGGGTCCGGCAAAACCACCAGCCTGTACGCGGCCCTGGCCAGCCTGCGGGAGCAATCGCGCAACATCCTTACAGTGGAAGACCCCGTGGAGTACCAACTGCCGGGTGTTGGGCAATCCCCCGTCAATACGCGCACGGGCATGACATTCGCCCGCGGCCTGAGGGCCATCCTGCGTCAGGACCCGGACGTGGTCATGGTGGGTGAGATTCGCGATCGTGAAACGGCCGAAGTGGCCATACAGGCCTCACTCACCGGGCACCTGGTGCTATCGACCTTGCACACCAACAGTGCTGTAGGCGCCATTACCCGTTTGCTGGACATGGGCGTGGACGCTTACCTATTGGCATCCAGCGTGGTGGCCGTGCAGTCGCAACGCCTAGTGAGGTTGCTGTGCGTGCATTGCCGCCAGCCGACCGGTAGCGGGCAGTATGAAGCTGCAGGTTGTGCGCAGTGCCATCACGGCTATCGAGGTCGCATGGCACTGTACGAATTGATTGAGGTGGACGCAGCGCTGACCCGTGCCATACACGAAGCCGCCTCGGAACAGCAGTTGGAGCACCTGGCCAGGCAGCAATCACCAGGCCTTGCTGAAGCGGGCCTGCAAGCTGTAGCGGCAGGGCTGACCAGCCTGACCGAAGTACGCCGGTTGGTAGAGGTAAAGCCGTGAACCGGTACCGTTTCCACGCCTCGGACGCCCAAGGCAACCTTCACAAGGGCATCGAAGCGGCCGCTAACCCCCATGCCTTACGCCAGGCACTGCGCAGGCGTGGCCTGATCCCCCGGCAGGTTGCTCCGGTAGGCGCACGCCTGTACCCACGTACGCCTCGGCTCCGTGTAGCAGAGCTTACGCTGGCCACACGCCAACTGGCCACGTTGCTACAGGCGGCAGTGCCGTTGGCCAATGCGCTGGAAGCGGTGATACGGCAGCTGCAGTCGCCTTCGGCTACCCGTGTTATTCAGGCGTTGCACAATGGCGTGCTGGAAGGCAGAAGCCTGGCGGCGGCCATGGCCGACCAGCCACGCGTGTTCTCTAGCCTGTACCGCGCAACCGTACAGGCCGGAGAACAATCGGGCCACCTAGGCAAGGTACTGGAACAGCTGGCCGATCATTTAGAGGCCCGGCAACTGGCACAGCAGCGCATTCGCACCGCGTTGGTGTATCCCACGTTACTGCTATTGGTCAGCACTGTGATTGTGGGTTTTCTGCTGGGTTATGTGGTGCCAGACATTCTGGCGCTGTTCACCGGCAGCGGCCAGGCACTGCCGTTGCCTACGCGCCTGCTCATGCACCTGACTGAAGCAGTCGGCCTGGCCTGGCCCTACCTGCTTGCCACCATCGCAGCACTCACCTTGGGCGGTCGTGTGGCACTTCGCAGGCCAGCGGCGCGGGCTTGGCTGCACGGTCAATGGCTGCGGGTCCCCTTGCTGGGCAATACCCTGCGCAATGCCGAGGCGGCCCGCTACATCAGTACCCTGGCGATCATGTTGGGCAGTGGCGTCACGCTATTGGCCGCCTTACGCATCGCCAACGCGGTGGTGACCAACCTGGCCTTGCGCAGCCGCCTGGCAGATGTTGCCCAGCGGGTCGCAGAGGGCGGTTCACTGGCCGCTGCGCTGGGCGCAACCGATGCCATCAGCCCATTGATGTTGCAGTTGATTGCCAGTGGTGAACAGTCCGGCGACCTGTCCGGGCTTATGCAGCGCGCTGCCGAGCAGCAGGAGAAGCTGCTGGCCAATCGGATCGCCCTTGCCCTGAGCCTGTTCGAACCGCTCATGCTCGTAGGCATGGGCCTGGTGGTGATGTTTATCGTGATGGGCGTGCTGTTGCCCATTCTCAGCCTTAACCAACTGGTGACTTGAATGCGTCAACCTTATCGCGCAGCCCGCGCTCAGCGGGGCTTTACTCTGATTGAAATCATGATTGTGGTGGTCATCATCGGGGTGCTAGGCGCCTTGATCGTGCCACAGTTCATGGACCGCCCCGATCAAGCGAAGATAACTGCCGCGCGCAGCGACCTCAAAGCCATTGCAACGGCCCTGGAAATGTACCGCCTGGACAATGGCCACTACCCTACCACCGAGCAAGGGTTGCAGGCACTGGTCGCACGCCCTGACACCGACCCGCCAGCGCCGCACTGGAGCCCGCGCGGCTATTTACGCCAAGTGCCCGTAGACCCCTGGGGCTCGCCGTACCGCTATACCCTCAAGAACAACGCCATCGAGCTGCTCTCCCTAGGTGCGGACAAGCAGCCCGGCGGTACAGGGAGCGCAACTGACCTGGAGGCATGGGCGCCTTGAAGGCCAATAACGCAGGCGGCTTCACCCTGCTTGAGCTGTTGGTCGTGCTGATTGTGATAGGCCTGCTGGCAGGCATAGTAAGCCTGGCTATCGGCCCAGACCCTCAGCGCGAAGGGCGCCAGCAGGCCGCAGAACTTGGCAACCAACTCATTGCGTTACGTCAGCAGGCAGTACTGCTGGACCAGCAGCATGCCATTGCCCTGACTCAGACCCAGTGGTGTGCCATGGTGCTACGGGCCGGGCGCTGGGTGCCTTTGCAGCGCCCCCGTCAGCTTCCTGCTGGCTTGGCCTGGCAGTTGCGTATCGAAGGGCAGGCCGTAGCCTTGCCCACGGACGTGCCCGAACGGCCCCAACTGCTGGCGCTGGCCAGCGATGAATTGACGGCCTTCGAGCTGAGCTTGCAAGCGCATCAGCAAACCTACGTTGTGCTACGCAGTGACGGCGTGACGGACCCGGAGCCTGGCCCATGAACGGTACGCGTGGGTTTACCCTGGTCGAGCTGCTGGTAGCTTTGGCGGTGTTTGCCACGCTTGCAGCTGCCGTATTGGCAGCCGCTCACTGGGCAACGCTGGCCCAGCAACGGCTGGAAGCGCGCTGGTTCGCAAGCCTGGCGCTGGACAACCACCTGGCGGCGCTTACCCTAGGCCTGGTAGCGCGCGATACCCGAAGCCAACCTGTGCAACTTGCCGGGTATCAGTGGTGGCTAGAGCAGCAGGCAACCTCTGCCGGCGACTTGCGCGTGCAAGTGCGTGAAACTCCCGGCGGCGACATGCTGGACAGCTGGCAGGGTGTGGTCAATGCGCCGTGAGTCAGGGGGCTTTACGCTGGTGGAGCTTCTGATAGCCGTAGCGCTGTTCGGGGTATTGGGGATTGCCTGTGCACAGTTATTCGAGCTGGCGACGCGTGCCGAACAGCGCATTACGCAACGGGGACAGGCACTGCGTGAGCTACAACGTACCCTGGCGGCCATCGACCATGACAGCCTGCACGCAAGTGCCTGGTACAACCCCTTGTACCTGGACAGCCGTCAACTCACGCTGGGTAGCGCAGGCTGGCGTAACCCCCTGGACCTGCCACGCAGTGAAATGCAGGTGGTGAGCTATCGCGTCAGCGACGGTACCTTGTGGCGCCATGCCCGTGGCGAAAACGGTGCAGTTACGCAACGGCCATTGCTTCACGGGGTTATGGCCGCGCAATGGCACGTGCTGGATGCCAGCCATGCCTGGCAGAAGGCCTGCCTGCCGCCTTGCCAGGCACAAGCTGTACGCCTGACCTTGAAGCACGCGCTGTTCGGCACCGTCACGCGTGTATTCCCCTGGCCGGAGCGCCAGCTGTGAGGCGCGAGCAAGGCATGGCCCTGTTGAGTGTATTACTGGTGATGACGTTGGCCTTATTGCTGATCGAAACACTGATTCGCCAGCAACGCATCACCTTGGCGGCAACCTCAACACAGTTAGACGTTTCCCAGCTGCGCCGGGCCCTCATGGCCGGCGAGGCGATGGCTATCCGGCGTTTGCCGCGCTGGGAAAAGGGCAAACCGCCCATGGTTCACCTAGGGCAGCCTTGGGCTGAGCCCTATACCTGGGTGCTGGAGGATGGCACCCGAGTGCACCTAACGACGAAGGACCTGGCAGGCCGCTTCAACCTGGGCGTGTTGACTGGCAATCGTCCAAGGCGGGGGGCAATCTCGCAATTCGAGCAACTGCTGGCGGCTCTTGACCTTCCGGCTGTACCGCTCTCTGCCGTTCAGGTATCAGGTTGGCGTGACCTCAGCCAATGGCGGCTGGTGCCCGGCGTCACCCGGCCTTGGCTTGAACGGCTAAGCCCAGCAGTGGCCTGGTTGCCCGAGGCGGCGAGGTTGAACGTCAACACGGCCGCTGCACCGGTATTGGCGAGCCTAGGCATTCCCTTGAGCGTTGCACAACGTCTTGTCAGGGACCGGCCGCGCCAAGGGTTCAGCACTCTCCAGGCCTGGCGCCTGCAGCCGGGCCTGGAAAACATACCGCTGGCTGCTAACGACCTGGGGCTGACCAGCCGATGGTTCCGGCTTGAACTGTTTGCCGAGAAGCACCAACGCCGCTTGCGCCTGTTGACCGATATTGAACTGGCGCCTGCAGATGGCCACCCCCGCATCCTAAGGCGCGGGTTACGCGCCCCAGACGAGAATGGGCCCGCCTCATGACAACCTGGCTATACCTGTTGCCTCAACGCTGCGAGGCCCTTGCATCACAGCCCTGCTGGGTATTCAGCCCAACCCTGGGAAACCTTGAAGCGCCCTTGGCACATGCGGCCCATTTGCTGGGCAGGCAACGAGTTAACGTCATCTTGCCTGTTGAGCGCTTCAGCTGGCACCTGTGCGCACCGTGGAAAGCGCGCCGTGCACCTACGCCTGAGGCATTGCTGTTCGAGCTAGAAGAACAACTGCTTCAGCCACTGGAAAGCCTGCGGGCTTGGCGCGGGCAACGTGATGCCCAAGGGCGGTATGCCGCCTGGGTCACCGACCGTGAGCAACATGCGGCGCTAGCTTATGGCCTGCGCAGCGCCTTGCCAGGCATCAGCGCCCTCTATATCGATGCAGACCTGTGTGGGCCGCAGGAGCCCGGCGCAGTATGGTGCGCCAACCGTTGGCTCATAGGCGGGGAGGGCTTGCCAAGGCTGGCCGCGACGGATGCCTGGCTAAGCGCGCTGGAACGTACCCTAACTCAGCCAATCCCCCGTTTGTACGCACCTGAGACAGGGTTGAAATACATGGAACAGGTGCTGAGCACTGCGCCTAGCGGTATTGACCTGCTCGAAGGTGCCGGCCGCCCGGCCTACCGGCCCTATGGCCTTGCGCTTGCGCTGGCTACAGGCTGTTTCGCCCTGATGTGCGCGGCCGATTACCGTACCGGTACGGCACTGCTGGCGGGCAATCAAACGCTTGCTCAATACAATGAGCAGCGTGTGGCTCAGCTGTTCCCTGGCCAGCCCTTAACACCGGCGCTGTTGGCGCGGCTCTCACAAGCTAAAGCCGGTCAAGTGTCCCCTGCCTTATCAACGCTTGGGCCATTGCTGCAGCGCATGGATGCGACGCCAGGGTTGCAGCTTCATGCCGTGTCTTTGGCTCCAGGCAAACAGTGGCGAGTAGCGCTGAGCGCGCAGCGTCTTCAGGACGTTCAGGCGCTAGAGCAGGGCACCTGGCGGGTGATGGATGTGGCAGCGCAGGGCA
The DNA here is from genome assembly GCF_059831485.1 of Pseudomonas sp. AB39(2026). Classification (NCBI taxonomy): domain Bacteria; kingdom Pseudomonadati; phylum Pseudomonadota; class Gammaproteobacteria; order Pseudomonadales; family Pseudomonadaceae; genus Pseudomonas; species Pseudomonas sp. AB39(2026). Next base: position 2,874,254 of record NZ_CP195212.1, on the reverse strand, counting down.
GTCGCTGGCGTGGCACGCTTACGGAGGGCGGAAAGTGAACCTGACGGGGTGGGGGCTTCGATTGTCCGTTCGCGAACGCAGGGGGCTGATACTGGCAGCCGTGGTATTGGTCGTTGCTGGGGCATGGCGAGGCGTATGGCTTCCGCTGCAGTGGCGCAACGCAGCAGCACTGGACCAGCAGGCTGAGCAAAAGGCGCTGGCCCACAAGCTTGCCGGTATTTCCCCAGCCCAGGCTGGCGGTAACCCGTTAACGGCGCAGCAGCTTCACCAAACCGCGTTGGACGCCGGGGTGCAGGTCAAGCGCCTGGATGTGTCCGGCAACCGTGCTCATTTGAGTGTGCAGGGTACAACTGGCACCGTTTGGTCATGGCTCGAAGCGGTCGATCGTTATCGCATAGCGTTTGAACAACTGGACCTGACAGCGGACGATGGTCAACTGCTGCTGACGTTAACCCTGTCTGGCCTGGCCCAGCCCGATTAAGTTTGGATTCATCTGGCGGGGTTACGCTTTGTTCATTCCAGCACTGATGAGGCTACTTGCATGAAACTTCGTTATCTTTCGATCTGTGTTCTGCCCCTGCTTGGTATGGCCGGTTACAGCCAGGCTGCAGGTTATACAGGCCCGGGTGGCCAGGCCGCCAATACAGGAGCCACAGCGGCGACCGCAGTCGATACCGCCAAAGCTGCGACGGCTGCACCGGATGATACCCCGGCAGTGCTGGAAGGCCATATCGTCAAGAAGCTTGCTATTCAGGGCCGGGATAACCGGTATGAGTTCAAGGACGCTACCGGCACAATCCAGCTGGATATCGACAACGACAAGTGGCCGTCGGATGTTACCGATCAGCAGCGCGTACGTGTTATCGGTGAGGTGGACATGGATAATGGCAAGCAGGAAGTAGACGTTGACGTGATCCAGGTACTGAAATAAACCGCAGTGTGTTCAGAAAACCGGCTCAGGCCGGTTTTTTGTTGCCTGCCAGCACCGGCAGCCTGGCCAGCTTGACCGCTATCGCCAGGGCCACCACAAGCAGCGTGCCAATAAACACGCCAATACCGTTCCAGCCGCCGTAGTGCCACGCTACACCACCCAGGGTGCCTGCAAGGCTGGAACCTGCGTAATAGCTGAACAGGTACAGCGAGGACGCCTGCCCTTTGGCAAAGGTGGCGCGTCGGCCGATCCAGCTGCTGGCCACCGAATGGGCGCCGAAGAAACCAAAGGTAAACACCAGCATGCCTGCCAGAATGGCGCCCAGGGGGTGAAGCAGAGTAAGGCCTAGCCCCAGCAGCATCACAGCAATGGCGACCCAGAACACATTCCGCCGGCCGAACCTGTCGGCCAAGGCCCCTACTTGCGCTGAACTGTAGATGCCTGCCAGGTACACCACCGATAGCAGGCCCACCACCGCCTGGCTAAGCGCATAGGGGTCGGCCAGCAAGCGATAGCCAATGTAGTTGAACAGCGTTACGAAGCCACCCATGAGTAGAAAGGCTTCCAGGAACAACCAAGGCAAGCCTGCATCACGGAAATGCACGGTAAAGCCATCAAGCAAGCTACGCGGGTTCAGCGCACGGCTGGTGAAATTACGTGAAGGCGGTAAAACCTTTACGAATACGATGGCGGCGATCAACGCCAATACGCCAATCACCAGTGTTGCGGTGTGCCAGCTCACATAGTCGATCAGCACGCCCAGGATCAGCCGCCCCGACATGCCTCCAATGGCATTGCCGCCGATATACAAGCCCATGGCCAAGCCAATGTGGTCGGGGTGGATTTCTTCACTCAGGTAAGTCATGGCCACCGCTGCGACACCGCTGAGCGATAAGCCCAGCAAAGCCCGCATCAGCAGTACGGCCGGCCAGCTAGGCATCAAGGCGCTGGCGAGGGTACACAGCGCTGCGCTGAACAAGGCGGCAACCATGACCGGTTTGCGGCCCATACGGTCGGATAGGGGACCCGTTATCAACAAGCCTATGGCCAGCATGCCGGTGGACACTGAAAGCACTAGGCTGCTTTGCGCCGCATTGATCGAAAATTCGCGGGACAGCAACGGCATCATGGGCTGAACGCAATAAAGCAGCGCGAAGGTTGCGAACCCCCCGCAGAACAAGGCGAGTACCGTTTGCACGAACAGCGGTGTGCCCTTTTCAGTCCAGCATGCCATGGAAGCATCCCCGGACGGTGCAACGGCAGAAACGGGCTTGGCCACGGCAGTTTTCACAGGATGCCTTCGTCAGTATTGAATGAAAAAAGCATATAGCCCATAGAACATGACTTCCAATATATTATTCGACCTGTTTGATAGGTTGCGGATATCAGTATGGAGTTGCGTCACCTTAGGTATTTCATTGCCGTAGCGGAATGCTTGCACTTCGGGCGAGCTGCAGCGCTGCTTGGCATCAGCCAGCCACCCCTGAGCCAGCAGATTCAGGCCTTGGAACAAGAACTGGGTACACGGCTGTTCGATCGCACCAACCGACGCGTTGCTTTAAGCGAAGCGGGGCGGCTGTTCCTGGACGAGGCGCGCCAGGTGCTGACACAGGTCGATAAAGCGGCTGACGTTGCGCGTCGCGCTCAACTAGGTGAACTGGGCGAATTAAAAGTGGCGTTCACATCGTCCGCCCCATTCAACTCCAGCATTTCGACTGCCATTCGCGCCTTCCGCCAGGCTTACCCAGCCGTTCACCTGCACCTGCAAGAGATGAGCAGCCAGGATGTAGCCGACGCATTGCTGGAAAAACGTGTGGACGTTGGCTTGATGCGCCCTTTGCCTCTGGCCGATGCCCTGCATGCCGTGGAGCTGTTTCGCGAACCCCTCGTAGCCGTGGTGAATGCAGGCCATCCATTGGCAATAGCACCAGGCGATGGGTTGTACATGACAGCGCTGGCCGAGGAGCCCTTTGTGTTCTTCCCGCGCAGCTATGGCAGTGGGCTGTACGCCCAACTGTTAAGCCTGGCCAGGGAAGCGGGCTTCAACCCCCACATCGCTCAAGAGGCCAGTGAAGCCATGACGATCATCGGGCTAGTGTCGGCGGGCCTAGGCGTCTCGGTATTGCCTGCGTCCTTTCGCTCCATTCGCATCGAGGGTGTGGCGTACCGGCCGTTGCTGGATACGGCGGCGGAGTCCGCCGTATGGCTGGTACGCCACACGGAACCCGGCTCGGCCATGGCTGAGGCTTTTACTGCACTTTTGCTAGGCCATCGTTGAGCAAGGTGGCATTTGCCCCGCTTTCACGGTACATATCATTGAGCAAGGTCAATGACTGGAGGCAGGTGCAATGCGGCGTGTGGTATTCAATCAGAAAGGGGGTGTCGGCAAATCCAGCATCGCCTGCAACCTGGCGGCAGTCAGTGCCAGTGCCGGTTACCGAACGCTGTTGATCGACCTTGATGCCCAGGCCAACGCCACACAATACCTGACTGGGCTGGCAGGTGATGAAGTACCTGCCGGGATCGCGGCGTTCTTCCGTAACACGCTGGCCTCAGGCGCGTTCGGCAAAAAGAACGCAGTGGATATCTACCAGACGCCTTTTGACAACCTTCACCTGATCACCGCCACAGCCGAGTTGGCGGACCTTCAGCCCAAGCTTGAAGCCAAGTTCAAGATCAACAAGCTGCGCAAGCTGCTTGACTCGTTGGATGAAGACTACGAACGCATCTACATCGACACACCGCCCGCGCTGAATTTCTATGCCGTTTCCGCCCTGATCGCTTCTGACCGTGTACTGGTGCCATTTGACTGCGACAGTTTTTCTCGCCAGGCCCTATATGGGCTAATGGACGAGATCCGCGAACTACGAGATGAGCACAACGAAGCCCTCACCATTGAAGGCATTGTGGTCAACCAGTTCCAGCCGCGTGCAGCCCTGCCCCAGAAAATGCTGGATGCGTTGATCGCGGAAGGCTTGCCCGTATTACCAGCCTACCTCAACGCCTCGGTGCGCATGCGCGAATCCCACGAGGCAAACCAGCCCCTGATCCATTTCGACCCACGGCACAAGCTGACGCAGCAGTTCGTAGCCTTGCATGACCTGTTGGAGGGGCACTAATGAGAACGCTTGGCCTAATGGGCGGAATGAGCTGGGAATCGACCGCCACCTACTACCGTTTGCTTAACGAAGGTGTACGGGACCGTCTGGGCGGTTTGCATTCGGCGCCGCTAATTGTGCATTCCGTAGATTTTGCCCAAGTCGCCGCTATGCAGAAGGCCGGTGAATGGGAGGCTGCAGGTTCTCTGCTCGCTGATGTCGCTCAAGGTCTGGAGCGGGCAGGTGTCACGGCCTTGCTGCTGGCAACCAATACCATGCACAAAATCGCTGAGCTCATTGAAAGCGCAGTCAACATTCCCTTGTTGCATATAGGCGATGCTGTAGGTGCCGAGTTGCAGAGCAAAGGCATCAATACAGTTGCCTTGATCGGTACCCGGTTCACCATGCGCGAGCCATTTTATCGAGAACGGCTGTTTGAGCGCTTTGGTCAGCGAGTGCTATTACCAACCGATGCCGAAATGGACGAAATCGACCGGGTCATTTTCTCCGAGCTGTGTTTTGGGCAAACCCTCCCCCAATCCAAGACCTTTTACCTAAAGTGCCTTGAACGGCTGCATGCCGAGGGGGCAGAGGCAGCGATTCTTGGCTGTACTGAAATCGGCCTGCTGGTCGGTGATCAGGATACGCGCCTGCCATTGGTTGATAGTACGGCGGCGCATGTGCAGATGGGGCTGGCATGGATGATGAGTCAGGACTGATCGGGGCGTAGCAGGGTAAACGCTCACGCTCATGGGCAATCAAAGCTTGGCGCCTACATGTAAGTACTGGCAATGATAAGCAGGTATTAACACACCCCACCCGCCGCATACCCGGACGCCCACGCCCACTGGAAGTTGAAGCCGCCCAAGTGGCCGGTCACATCCAGCACCTCCCCGATGAAATACAAGCCTGGGCTTTTCATGGATTCCATGGTTTTTGAAGACACTTCCCGCGTATCCACACCGCCCAGTGTGACTTCTGCCGTGCGGTAGCCTTCCGTACCGGCCGGCACCAGTTCCCAATGACCCAGTTGATCGGCCACGGCCTGCAATTGCGTGGGCGTGTACTGTTTCAGAGGGCGGGATTCGAACCAGGTGTCGCACAGCAGCTGGGCCATCTTGCGTGTGAACAAGTCACCCAGCAGGGTGCGAAGCTCAGCGTTGGGGCGTTCGGCCTGGGCGGCTTGGAGCCAACTCAGCGCGTCATGATCAGGTAGCAGGTTGAGCGTAACCTTGTCTCCGGCTGCCCAGAACGACGACACCTGAAGCATTGCCGGGCCGCTCAGGCCCCGGTGGGTGAACAGCAGGTTCTCGCGAAAACTATGGCCGTTGCAACTGGCGATGCAATCTACCGATGTACCCGATAGCTCGGTGCACAGGGCCTTGAGCTGATCGGTGATGGTAAAAGGCACCAGGCCGGCACGTGTGGGCAACACGGTATGGCCAAACTGCCGCGCCAACTGATAGCCGAAACCTGTCGCGCCGAGGGTGGGGATGGACAGGCCGCCGGTGGCGATTACTAGCGATGCACACGCCAGGGCGCCGCCGTTGGTGAGCACCCGGTAGCCCCCTTCAACAGCTTTGACCTCTTGCACACTGGTGTTTAGCCGCACTTCGGCACCTGTGCGTTCGCATTCGGCCAGTAGCAGGCCCAGAATGTCGCTGGCCTTGTTGTCACAGAACAGCTGGCCCAGTTTCTTTTCGTGATAGGGCACGCCATAGCCTGCCACCAAGCCAATGAAGTCCCACTGGGTGTACCGGGCCAACGCTGACTTACAGAAATGAGGGTTCTGGGACAGAAAATTCCCAGGTTCTGTGTACATATTGGTGAAATTGCAGCGCCCGCCGCCCGACATTAGAATCTTCTTGCCGGCCTTGTTAGCGTGGTCAATCACCAGCACCGAGCGCCCACGCGCTGCTGCCGTAGCCGCGCACATCAGCCCCGCCGCGCCGGCACCGATTACGATAACGTCCGGTGTCACAGCTGGCGTACTCGCAGGGAGCGGCCCTTGATCTTGCCGTTATTGAGGCGGGACAGCGCCTGCTTGGCCACGCCACGCTCAACCGCCACAAAGGCTTGGTGGTCGAAGATCGCGATCTTGCCCACCTGGGCGCCGGGGATGCCAGCGTCGCCGGTGAGTGCGCCTAGAATGTCACCCGGCCGAACCTTGTCCTTGCGTCCGCCAGCAATACACAGCGTGACCATGGGCGGTACCAACGGGCCATCGCCCTGGCTTTTCAGTTCATCAAGCGGACGCCAGTTTACTTGGGACTTCTGCAGCGCTTCGATGGCCTGGGCACGGTGCGCTTCTGCTGGGGCGACCAAGCTGACGGCAATACCGTTTTCTCCAGCACGTCCGGTACGGCCTATGCGGTGAATATGGATTTCCGCATCGCGGGCCAGCTCCACATTAAGCACCAAGTCCAGGCCTTCGATATCAATGCCACGGGCGGCTACGTCCGTGGCTACCATGACGGTCGTGGAGCGGTTGGCGAACAGTGCCAGCACCTGGTCTCGATCACGCTGCTCCATGTCGCCATGCAAGGCGCTGGCGCTGATACCCTTGCTGGTCAGCAGATCGGTTACCTCCTGACACTGCTGACGGGTGAAGCAGAACGCCACGCATGATTGAGGTCGGAAGTGACCTAGTACCTTCATCACGGCGCTCAGACGGTCTTCAGCATCTACTTCATAGAAACGCTGCTCGATCTTCACGTTGCTGTGCAGCGAGGCGACCTTGACGGTGCGTGGGTTACGCATAAACCTTGCGCTTAAGGTTTCGATGCCCTTGGGGTAAGTGGCCGAAAACAGCAGCGTCTGGCGACGACTGGGTGTCTGCTCAATGATTGCCGAGATGGCATCCACGAAACCCATGTCCAGCATGCGGTCAGCTTCGTCTAGTACCAGCGTATTCAGGCCACTGAGCACCAGTGTGCCTTTGTCCAGGTGCTGCTGCACCCGGCCTGGCGTACCCACGATGATATGTGCGCCGTGTTCCAGCGAGCCCACCTGAGGCCCAAAGGGCGTACCGCCACACAGGGTCAACACCTTGATGTTGTCTTCACTGCGGGCCAGGCGGCGGATTTCCTTGGCTACCTGGTCTGCTAACTCGCGGGTAGGGCACAGCACCAAGGCCTGGCAGCCGAAGTAGCGTGGGTTGATGGGGTTCAGCAGCCCGATACCAAAGGCAGCGGTTTTACCGCTGCCGGTACTGGCCTGGGCGATCAGGTCGGCACCCTCGAGAATGGCCGGCAGGCTCTGGGCCTGGATCGGTGTCATTTGCGTGTAGCCCAGCGATGCCAGGTTGGTGAGCATCGCGGGTGACAGAGGCAAGGTTTCGAAGGCGGTGGCGGTCATGGAGCGGTCCTGCACAAAAAAATGTTGCGCAGTCTAGCAGCCTATGGCCGTTCTCCCTATGCATCCGGGCCAGGTGGCGGACGAACTGCGCGACGCCCAACTTCCGGGGACAGCTGCACGAAAATGGTGGCCGCAAACATGGCCATCAGGCCAATGGTGAGGAAGGTCCAGTGGAACGCCCCCAAGATGCTCTCAACCCCTTCTTCGCTCACCACCGATGACTCAAAGCCACCTAGCAGCGCACCAGCACAAGCTACGCCCAGGCTCATGGACAGTTGGGCGACCACCGCCAACAGGCTGTTGCCGCTGCTGGCTTCCTGATCCCCAAGGTCGATCAGGGTAACGGTGTTCATGGCCGTGAACTGCATGGAGTTGATAGCCCCCAGCACTGCCAGGTGAACCATCAGCAACGTGTAGGGCGTTTGAGCATCCACCAGCCCTAGGCTGGCCAGCATCACACCCAAGGCTACGGTGTTGGTAGTGAGGACCTTCCGGTATCCAAAGCGGCCGATCAGCCGGCCAGCCAAGGGCTTGGCCACCATAGCCGCAGCCGCCAATGGGATCATGCTCATGCCGGCCAGCGAAGGTGAATAGCCCATACCTACTTGCAGCAGCAGCGGCACCAGAAATGGCAGTGCGCCGGAGCCTAGCCGGGCAAACAGGTTGCCCAGAATGCCCACGGCAAAGCTGCGGGTGCGGAACAGGCTGGCAGCAAACAAAGGTGCGTCCACATGGACCGCACGCAGCCAGTACGCCGCCAGGCACGCCATGCCGGCGAACAGCAGCAGCATGACCCGCAGGTGAGGCAGGTGCAGCTCACCCAGCCCTTCCATGGCGATGGTGATCAGCACCATGGCCGCGCCGAACAGGCCAAAGCCGAGCCCATCGAAGCGGGTGCGCTCACCGCCCGGCAGCTCTGGCAGCAACTTGTGCACTGCCCAGCAGCCCAGAATGCCCACGGGCAGGTTGATCAGGAAGATCCAGTGCCAGGTCAGGTACTCCACCATCCAGCCGCCCATGGTAGGGCCGATCAATGGCCCCAGCAGGCCTGGCACAGTGATAAAGCTGAGAATGCGCACCAGCTCCGAACGCGGGTAGGCCCGCAATACCACCAACCGACCTACCGGCAGCAGCAACGCTCCCCCCAGGCCTTGGAGAATGCGCGCAGTCACCAGCATAGGCAGGGTAAAGGACACTGCGCACAGCAAAGAACCTACTGTAAAGATCCCGATGGCGGTCATGAACACGCGCTTGATCCCAAAGCGGTCCGCTACCCAGCCCGAAGCCGGTATCAGCAGTGCAACGGTGAGCATGTAGGCGATGACCACCGACTGCATGCGCAAGGGGTCTTCGGCCAAGTCGCGAGCCATGGCGGGGAGGGCGGTATTGAGGATGGTGCCATCAAGCGACTGCATGAAGAAGGCAATGGCCACCACCCAAGGAATCCAGCGGGCGGTGGCGGGGTCGAGCGTAGCGTGGGTAGGCATATTACCTCTCGGATGGTAAGGCCACGCTCAGCCCCGTATGTGCTAGAGCGTCAGTTTCAGGCTGCTGACCAGCGCGCCGGGCAGGCGGCTCGAATCGGTGTGGCGTTGTTCGTAGGTATCGCTGGAAACGATCAGTTCGCGTTGCTGGGTCAGCCCTAGCAGCTTGTCCCCTAGCAGATCATAGACGCTATCGTCGAAGCGCATGGTGTCGACCGGGCCTACGATCTGACCGTCCTCTACCCAGAAAGTGGCAAAGCGTGTCAGCCCGGTCAGGCGTGCAGCAGGCAGGTCCGAGTAATTGAGGTACCACAGGTTGTTGATGTACAGGCCGCAACCAAGAGCAGCTGGCACTTCTGCCAAGGCCAGTTCACCGGCTGCCATGTCCAGCGCAACGGGCGCTTCACCTGCATCAGCGCCATTGCAGGGCACCCCGTATTCGGCAGCGCTGCGACTATTGGCCAGGCGCCCGCTGGCCTGGCCTGCGGTAATCAGGGGCACATCGTGGCGTGGCCTGCCTTCGGAGCTGAATGCGGGGCTCAATGACCCAGTGACCTGTTCACGAAGGGTCACGGCAGGGTTAAGGCTGAGCTGGCCCCCGTAGAGCTTCTGCAAAGGGCTGGCTTGGCTGGCAAGGGCCTGTGCCGAAAAGCCGCCCCAGGCAAGCATGCCTAGCAGTTCATACATGGCCGCTGGCGCCAGGTAGGCACGGTGGCTACCGGGCTTTACGACCACAGCAGGTAACCCTAGGTACTTCAATTGCTCACGGCCCTGCTCAAGCTGGCGGTCGAACGCAGCCGAGTCCCATCCAGGACCGGCAACACTGGTTTTGACGGCCTGGCCGTTTTCGTGAAACAGGCTCCAGTCCAGGTGCAGGCTGTAAGCGTCGTGCCAGCCGAACGCACCGGCGCTGTTGGCGAAGCCCCTGCTGACTGGGCCGTTGGCCAGGATACCTACCAGGTCCAGCCCTTGTGCCGCAGCGCAGACATGGTCCACTACCGCTAGGGTATCGGCCCTGTTGTCGGGGGCCAGATTACGTACCTCCCAGGGTGCTGTGTGGGGTGCCAACCAAGGGTCTGGGGCAATCAGCGGTAACAGCTGCTGTAATTGGGAAACCCCGGCCTGCACCTGAGCCAAATCTTGGGCGGTGCCGGCCAGGGTGAGCTGAAGGCTGGCCTGGCGAACGCCATCGTTCAAGGCCAACGTGAGCACGGCCTGTTTGACCTGCCCCGCCTGGCGTACCTGGGCATGGTTGAAGCGTACGAAGTCCGACGTTTCTGCCGCCAGCGAAACGTTCAGGTGCTCACCAGGGCGCAGGGTCTCTAGGGCTACCTGGGCCAGTTGCTCGAACTGTGCAGCGCTTATCATTCCCGCCCACCAAATACGTCAATGTTCCCGAACAGGCAGGGCGGTGAAGCATGGCCTACCCGGACTATCTGGTTGGGTTCGCCTTTGCCACAGTAGGGGGTACCCAGCACGCCAAAGCTGTCGCGGTCGCCCACGCCTTTGAGGCTGCGCCAGAAGCTGGCAGAAATGCCTCGGTAATTCGGGTTTTTTACCACAGCGCCCAGCTGGCCGTTTTCAATCAACTGGCCCCATTGGCAGCCAAACTGGAATTTATTGCGGGCATCGTCAATGGACCAGGACCGGTTGGTGCGCATGAGAATGCCGCGCTCCACTGAAGCGATCAGCGCTTGTAGCGATTGCTGCCCCGGCTCGATGTTGAGGTTGGCCATGCGGTCGATGGGCGCACGGTTCCAGCTGGAAGCCCGGCTATTGGCCACGCTTGGCAACCCGCTGCGCAGCGCCGACAAGGCACTGCCCAGCGGGCGCTGCAGAATACCGTCGCGGATCAGCCACGCTTTGCTGGCTGAAGTGCCATCATCATCAAAGCCATAGCTGGCGAGCTCTTCCGGAAGGGTAGGGTCAAAGGTGACGTTCAACAGCGGTGAGCCATAGCGCAGGCTGCCAAAATCCTCCAGGCGAACAAAGCTGGTACCTGCATAGTTGCGCTCATCGCCCAAGATACGGTCCATCTCCAGAGGGTGGCCGATGGACTCATGAATCTGCAGGGCCATCTGGTCTGGCATCAGCAGAAGGTCGCGAGCGCCCTCAGGGGTATTGGGCGCCAGTAGCAACTGCAGCGCCTCTTCGGCGACCCGCTCGGCGCTACCGGCCAGGCCAAGGCGTTCAAGCACGTCCAGGCTACCCTGTTGGCCAAAGTTCTCGCGGCCCAGGGTGCGGGTCTGGCTGTCCGTGTTATTGGCGGCCGTTACACTCACGCCGGGGTACACAAAGCGAAACGCCTGGCGCAGTTCAGCACCGGCGCTGTTGAAATACAGATGCTCGACGTCGCTGATACCCAGTGTGGTTTCCCAACTGGCAAAGCGAGCGTCAGCCGGAACCCGAGCCGCTTCAGCCTGCAGCAGCGCCACGCAATCGCTGAGCGTGGCGAACGGCTGTTCCACGCCAGGCGCCAGGTAATCCTGGCGAGCCTGGGTCATGGCTAAAGGGGCTTGGTTGATCAACCAATGAGGGCCAAGCTGTCGCGCCAAGGTTTCGGCACGGTCCAGTGCCTGTTGCAGGCCTGCCTGTGAGAGGTCACTGGTGGCGGCATACGCCTCGTTGCCCCCCACCCGCGCTACCAGCATTGCGCCTTCGTCCAACACCAGCCGGGGCGGCTCGGCAACGCCGCGACGCACGCTCAGGTACTGGTCGGCCTGGCGCACATGGCGCAGGGAAAAGGCGTCTGCCCGAGTGCGCAAGGCCTTGAAGCGCTCGCGCAGGGTGGCAGTCTGGGCGAACAGTGGGCCGCTCAGATGGGGCAACCTTTGGCACGCAGGATCGCGTCGAAACGCTTCGGGTCCAGGGTGCCATTGGCAATGCCTTCCAAGGTAGCGCGCTCACGAGCCAGCAGATCGTTGCAGCGCTGAACCAGCTCTGGCAATTCGGCACGGGCTGCGGCTACTACACCGTCGCCGTCGCCGATCATGAGGTCACCGGGCATTACCAGCATGCCGGCACAGGAGATAGGCACGTTGATTTCGCCACCGCCATCAGTGCTTGGGCCACGGTGTACTGCGCCGATGGCGTACACAGGCAGCTCGCCGGTCTGCCATTCGTCTACGTCACGCAGTGCGCCGTTGATGACTACGCCGGCAATGCCTGCCTTCAAGGCCATGGCGCGCATGATGCCGCCAAACACGGCACGGGTCAGGTCCGCGCTGCCGTCGATGACCAGCACGTCGCCTGGGCGAGCCATCTGCATGGCCTTGAGGATCATCAGGTTGTCGCCCGGGCGAACCCGCACGGTCAGTGCGCTGCCCAGCATCGGCTTGTTGCCATGGAACGCCTTGAGGCCCAGGCCCCCGACATTACGGCCCAGGCAGTCGCTTACGGCAGCGGCTGGGATCTTGCTGAATTCGGTCAGCCAGCGTGGATCAAGCGGCTCGACGTTAGGGTTGATCATGTAGCCAGCGGGCCATTTGCTCGAAGATACGACATCAAACATAGGGATAAAGCCTCGGTGAAACCTCGACGCCGGCCGATGCCAGCATGGCGGGGAACTCTTCTCTTGGGTGGGCAAGCTTAGGCCCGGTGTCCGGTACACCGCAAGCGGTGGCGGGCCAATGGCTTAACCAGGGCTGAATCGTTTAGCCCTTGAAGGGTGCAGGCCCCTTGCCGGAGCGAAATCGAAAGGGGCTACAGGTCTCGCCAGAGGGAATCGAAATCTTCGTCGCGTGCGGCGACGTCTAGGTTGGCAGGTTTGGCAGGCGCCTGTGGTGCCTGTTCGGCGAAGCGGTATTCGAACTGATTGAAGCTGCCCGTGCTGGAGAGGCGCTTCAACAGGCTAGCTCTGTGTTCGCTCCCGTTGGTATTGAGCACGATCCTGTGGCCTTCCTGGAAAGGCAGGCGAGGGGCCAGCAACGTAGCAGGAATATCGATGGCACGGATTTCCGGCAGTACCAGGCCACGCAGGTACTCGCTGTGAGGGTCATCCCCACGTACCAGTTGCAGGCCACAGGGCTGTGCATGGGGAGCGATCAATTCGATGCCCATCTGTGTACCGCCGTCACGTACCTGGCGAATCCAGCGAACCACGGCCACGCTCCAACCCTGGGAGGGGGCATCCTGAATGCCTACCAGCTCGCCTGCCTGCAGTTGAGAGGGCACCTCCTTGCGCCATGCCAGGCAGTAACCGCCGGGGCTATGGTTGACAATCTGTAGCCCATACGTGGGGAACTCAGGAGGCTGCCCTTGCTGGTTGGCGCGCTCGGGCAAGTACTCGATTTCTTCGACCGACGGCACCTCTATAACGGGCCCCCAGGCACCTTGCTTGCCTAATGCGTTGAACTGAGCGGAGGTGCTGCTGCCGGGGAGCCCCAACTGCTCACCAAACGTGCGCTCGCCGCCCAGGTAATAATGCATGGCGCTCATGCCGATGCACACGGTGAGATGCCCCTGGCCCGGCGTGCGTTGGAACGTGCGCTCGGCCACGTCGCCCCAGGCCGCTGCCACATGCTGCAGTACATCGCTGCTGAAACCAGGCGGCACTGTCAGGCGTGCCTGCGGGCGCTGCTCTTCGGGCAGCGCAAGGAATTCGGCGATGTAATGTGCCAGCACTGAGGTATCCAGCCCTAGCAGGTCAGGCAGTTCAGCCGCTTCGAACAAAGCCTTGTAGCGAGGTGGCCCATCGATTGTGGGGGCAACGGCAAACAGGCTGCTGACGGCCAGCGCGGGCTGCATGCGCGCATACTGGCTCCAGCCTTCGAGCATTTCGGCCAAGCGCATGATCGCTGTTTGCCGCATCTGGTTACAGCGAGAGCTGCCTAGCAACAGCGCCGCTACATAAGTTTGCTCAGGCGTGAGTGCCTTCACATGATGAGCAAGGCTGTCTGCTACTGATGTGTGCTGCACCTTATGTTCGCAAGCGGTCAGGTACAAATGATGCAGGTCCAGCCACAGCCGTTCAGGTACCGGACAATACAGCAGAGCTGCCCGCACCAAGGGGCCATAAAGGCAATGGGCTGCCCGCTGTAGCGAGATGGCCAAGGCCGTCGACTGTTCCCGGCCAGCAGACGCCAGGCGTATCACAATAATCTTGTAGCCCACGGCGAGGTGGTTCTGCAGCGCCTGGCACAGATTGACTACCTTGCGTGCACGCTCGTCCAGCACAATGGCTTGGTTGAGGAAGTGCCGCTCCAGCTGCTTGCAGACGTAATACACCTCTGGGCGCAGCAGTTCGAGCAGCTGCAGCCGGTTTTCACTGGGTGTTACCAATTGGTTGAGTTCGGTAAGCCCCTGGTACAGCAGCCGCGCCGTTTCCCCTATATTGGCCTTGGGCAACTGCGAGATCCACCGCTTGAGGTCGCGCGGGTTCGCCTCGCAGAACGACAAGGTGTTCTGCGTGGGAGTCGGCGCACGAAGCGACAGATGGGCATTGGGGCGAAGCATCCGCTGGTTCCTGATCATCGTCCGAGGTAGGTACGTCATTGGCCCGAACACGCGTGGCCTTTGGCGGACCTTCGTTCATTGAACTCTAACAGCATCCCGATAAGGCCGCACTTGCTGCAAGGCACATCACGGCGCAACAGTAGGCATCCCCAGCAACTGGCCCATGCGTACGGGAGATACAGCAGCCAGATGATGGCCCCAGGTCACCTGGTCCGGCCCGAACAGTATGATGACCGTGGAACCCAGCTTGAACCGACCCATTTCAGCCCCTTTCTCCAAGTGAATAGGGCCACGGGCCGCCTCGTCGTAACGCCAGCTCTTCAGCGTGCGCTTGGGCGGTGTCACCAACCCGGCCCAGACCGTCTCGATGGAAGCGACGATCATGGCACCCACCAGTACCATGGCCATGGGGCCGCGTTCGGTATCGAACAGGCACACCACGCGCTCGTTGCGTGCGAACAGTTCAGGTACGTTCTCGGCGGTGGTTTGGTTGACCGAGAAAATTCGGCCCGGAACGTAGATCATCTCCCGTAGCGTGCCTGCCAGTGGCATGTGCACGCGGTGGTAGTCCCGTGGTGACAGGTAAACGGTGGAAAAGCTGCCACCCATGAAGGCAGCAGCGTGCGCAGGGTCACCGCCCAGCAGTTCCAGCACGCTGAAGCTGTGCCCTTTTGCCTGGAAGATGCGGCCGTGTTCGATGGGGCCCATCTGGCTGATGGCGCCGTCAGCGGGTGAAAGAATGGCCCCAGGGGTAGGGTCCAGCGGGCGAGCATCGGGCTTCAAGGCCCGAGTGAAGAAGGCGTTGAAATGCTCATAGGCGTTCTGGTCTTCGACCAGTGCTTCGCTCATGTCCACATTGAACCGCCGTACAAACCAGTTGGTGAACGTATTCTTCACCCAGCGCGCGCGCGATTCTGCCAGGCAGCCTGCCAGCCGAGACAACAGGTGGTGGGGCAGCAGGTACTGGGAAATGATAAACAGCCGATCTTTCATGAAGTGCCCTTAAAGGTCGATAGGGGTATCAGGGTGATTGCCCCATTCACCCCAGGAGCCGGCATAGGCTTTGACTCGCGGGTAACCGAGTGCCTTGGCGGCCAGATAGGTAAAGCCCGACCGGTGGTGGGTCTGGCAATGTGTAATGATTTCCTTGTCAGGCGTGATACCGAGCGTTTCCAGCACCTGGGGAAGGTCCTTGCGAATGCGCAGGTGATGGGTAGGGTCCATGCCAGCGGTCCATTCGAAGTTCACGGCGCCGGGCACATGGCCACCGCGCGCGGCCACAACCTTTTCTCCGGAAAACTCCAATGGGCCACGGGCATCCCAGATCGCCAGGTCCGGAGCACCCAGGCGGCTGCGCAAATAATCAAGCGTGGCCGTTGGGCCGTCGTGGACAGCCAGGTTTACAGGTGTAGACAGCGGCGCAGGCACTTCAGTGCTGAGGGGATAGCCTTCGGCCTCCCAGGCCAGCAGGCCGCCATCCAGGTAGTGGTAACGGCTGTGGCCAATGACGTCCAGTAGCCAGACGAACCGGCCTGCCCAGCCACCGCCTTCGTCGTCGTACACCACATACGTGGCCTCTGGGTGATGGCCAAGCTCGCCAAACAGTGCGTTGAGGCTGGTCAGGCTGGGCAGCAGCCCTGGCGCTGGCGGCGTGCCCAGTTGGGTGCGGGAGGGCGCAACGAAACGGGCACCTGGAACATGCCCGGCGGCATAACGCGCCTGGCTGGTAAGGTCGACCACGATCAGGCCAGGCGCATTCAGGCGGGCTGCCAGGTCTGAGGGTTCGATGATCAGCCCCAGGTCAGAGAAGTCAGCCATACAGGAATCCTTGGGTGGGTAAGAGGCCAGATTGTAGCGCAACCCTTAGCGGCTGCGGCTACTGAACACCGTCAGGGCGTGCTCGATACATTGAGCTGTTTTGCCAAACGCCTGAACGCTGGTGTCGGCCATGGGTTGCCCACCTTGGTCGGCTAGCACCAGCATCAGCACCCGATCCTGGCTGGCAATAGAGCGCAACAGCAGGTGCTCGCCGCGAAACATCACTCGTAGGCTGGCAGGCACAAGCCGGGACAATGAAGCATTGTTTTCAGGGGTAAGCCGCAATTGGCCAGGGCGCTCCACCAGGCGCTGCAGCAGCGGCGCATGGCTCAAGGGCATG
This sequence comes from Pseudomonas sp. AB39(2026), assembly GCF_059831485.1. Lineage (NCBI taxonomy): Bacteria > Pseudomonadati > Pseudomonadota > Gammaproteobacteria > Pseudomonadales > Pseudomonadaceae > Pseudomonas > Pseudomonas sp. AB39(2026). Next base: position 2,857,772 of record NZ_CP195212.1, on the reverse strand, counting down.
CTCAGGTCCACGGCTGCCTTGGGGAGCCCGGCAATCAGGTGAACGCGCAGGTTGGCCTGGGCCTTGTCTACCATCAGCAGGGCCACACGGCGCATGCCGCAGGCTTCCAGCGCCTGCATGGCCACCCCCATCAGGTGCATGGCGTTATTGAAAGGGCTGGGCGCCTGACGCAAGGTCATGCAGTGCTGACGCCACAGCGCCAAGGCCTCCTGGCTTGGCCCGGCTACGGGCAGCAGGCCAGGGTGCACACGACGTTCATGCAGGGGCCAGACCAGGGCCATGGCCGGGTGCCAGAGTGCAGGGCCGGCGTGGCTGTGGGCACTCTGTACCGCTTGTACATGTGCCTGCTGCTGCACCTGCTCCAACGGCGCCTGTGTATACAGGGCCAGTAGCTGTTGCCAACGCAGCACATGGGGCGTGCCCCAGCCCTGTTCGCAGGCCAGGGCCATGCCGTTGGCCAGCAACACAGTGGTGGCGGGTTGGTTGAGCCAGCGGTAAAGCTCTGGGTTGCTGTCCAGCTTATGCTGCTGGGCCAAGGGGTCGTCCTGGTTACGGGCGATCAGCATGGCCTTGGTGAGTGAGCGCCGCTCCAGGGTAAGAGCGCGGTAGCCCTGGCGCACCCAGGCAGGGAGCCCCCAGTAGTCCGCCAGTGCCTTGCACAGGTCCAACACCCGTATGCCAAACAGCTCCCGCTCCACGCGGTCCGGGTTCTCACCCTTGTGCAGCACGCGCAGGTCCCACTCCTCGAACAGCTTGGGCTCGGTCATTGCCAAAGGCCATAGCGGTGCCAGAAACAGCAGGCTGCCCCAGTGTATCTCCTGCCACAGGCGCGCCAGGCGAGCGGCAAAAAAGCCGCTGGCTTGCTGGGTAGCGTGCTGGCTGATCAGCTGAAGCTGGCGCAGGGGCAGCGGGATGTCTTCAGGTGCCATGGCCGGCACGCGCGCCAGCAGCTCGCCGGTGCGTTGCAAGCCCAGGCGGTTGAGGGCGATTTCCAGGCTCTCGGCTGGCTCCACCAGGGTATTGCTGGCCTGCAGGTTGGCTTCGCGGATAACGTTGAGTACCAGGGCTGGACTGCCCTGCATGCATTCAGCGATGTCTCGCAGCGAACTGCGGCTATCGTTGAGTACAGCGCATACGCGCTCATGGCTGGCACGAGGGACTGGAATGCGAACGTTACCCAGTGATTTAACCCAGGCTTCAAGGCTCTGCTGCCGAACGGCTGACATAGGAGGTGGCGCTCGCATACGTGTGTTTAAGAAAACGTAACTATAGTCTGGCGCAGTTCTGCCGATAGGTAGAAGCAGAGATTGAAACGGCCTCGCGCCAGTTGTCCCACGTTTGCGAAGTGTTCCTGACCTATGGCTAAAATTATCGGCATTATCGTCGTATTCGCGAGCGTTCTCGGCGGGTACGTCCTTTCCCACGGAAAAATCGCGGCCCTGATCCAGCCTTTCGAGGTCATGATCATCGGCGGGGCGTGCCTGGGGGCCTTCCTCCAGGCCAACCCAGGGTCGGCCACCATGCACGTGCTCAAGAAGTCGTTGAAGATGTTCAAGAGCCGGTTTACTCACGCCTTCTACCTGGAAGTGCTAGGCCTGGTGTATGAGATCCTCAACAAAAGCCGCCGTGAAGGCATGATGGCCATCGAAAGCGACATCGAAGATGCCGCCGCCAGCCCGATCTTCGCCAAATACCCGGCTGTGCTGAACGATGCGCGCATGACCGCATTTATCTGCGATTACCTGCGCATCATGTCCTCGGGCAACATGGCACCCCATGAGCTGGAGGGCCTGTTCGACATGGAACTGCTAAGCATGAAGGAAGAGCTGGAACACCCTTCCCATGCGGTGCAGGGCATTGCCGATGGCCTGCCAGGTTTCGGTATCGTGGCGGCCGTACTGGGTATTGTGGTCACCATGGCGTCCTTGGGCGATGGCGACAAGGCGGCCATTGGTGGTCACGTGGGCGCGGCCTTGGTCGGTACGTTCTTCGGTATTCTGGCGGCCTACGGTTTCTTCGGCCCCTTGTCGACGAGCCTGGCCCATGACGCCAAGGAAGAAATGAACGTGTTCGAAGCCATCAAGGCGTGCCTGGTAGCCTCTGCCTCTGGCATGCCGCCTACCTTGGCAGTGGAATTCGGCCGCAAGGTGCTGTACCCCGCCCACCGTCCGAGCTTTGCCGAGCTCGAACAAGCGGTTCGCGGTCGCTAAGCCATGGAGAACAATCAGCCGATCATCGTCAAGCGCGTAAAGCGCTTCGGCGGAGGGCACCACGGGGGTGCCTGGAAAATTGCCTTTGCCGACTTCGCAACCGCGATGATGGCCTTCTTTCTGGTGCTGTGGTTGCTGTCTGAAGCGACCCCGGAGCAGAAGCTTGCTATCGCGGGCTATTTCAAGGACCCGATCGGCTTCACCGAAAGCGGCTCACCTTACGTGATCGACCTAGGTGGGTCGCCGCAGCTGGCGCCCGACCATACCCTGAACCCGGAAACCAAGGACACCCCGCCCAAACCTGAAGCGGAGAACTCGGTGGACCCCGACCAGGCTGAAAACATTGCCGAGAAAGTAGAGAAGGATCGCCTGGAGCTGCTGCTGCAGGAATTGCAGAACAAGGTGGATGAGAACCCGCAACTGCAGAAATTCAAGGACCAGATTCTCTTCGAGATCACCCAGGACGGCCTGCGCATTCAGATCATGGATGCCGAGAACCGGCCCATGTTCGACCTGGGCAGTGCCCGGCTCAAACCCTATTTCGAAGACATTCTGCTGGCGATGGCCGACACCATCAAGGAAGTGCCCAACAAGGTGAGCATCAGCGGCCACACCGACGCCAAGCCCTATGCGGCCAGTGCAGACTTCGGCAACTGGGAGCTGTCTGCCAACCGTGCCAACGCGGCCCGGCGCACGCTGGTGGCAGGCAGTTACCCTGAGTCGCAGATTGCGCGTGTGGTGGGCTACGGTTCGTCTTCGCTCTTCGATCGCAAGAACCCGTTGAACCCGGTCAACCGCCGTATCGACATCATTGTGCTGAACAAGAAAGCCCAGCGTGATATCGAAGGAGAGCAGCCCGATAGCCCGCCAGCCACGACGCCTGCTACACCGGCAGCACCTGGGGCCGCTGTACCGCCCACTGCCCCGGCGCCAGCAGTGCCCAGTGCCACGAGTGGGCAGATCCCTACGGTTCAGCCCCGGGACCTGAGGGAGAAGGTGAACATCTTTGACAATGGCGCCTTGCAGATGCAGGCACCGGCACCCTCGGCCCGGCAATTGTAGCCGGGTATGAGGGGCGGCCTGAGAAGACCAGTTCCCGGGCTACGCCTGCGGCTTGGCCCGGCCCTACACGGTGAACCGGCTCAATAGCGTTCTTGCGCCAGGCTGGCAATGATCGAGCGATAGCTGTGCATGCGTTGAGGGTGAATACGGCCCTCTTCCAGGGCCATCAACAAGGCGCAACCTGGCTCGCGGTCGTGCTTGCAGTCGCGGAAGCGACAGTGGCCGAGCAGGCCGTCGAACTCGATGAAGCCAGCTTCCACATCCTCACGGCTGACATGGGCCAGGCCGAACTCCCGGATGCCCGGCGAGTCGATCAGATCGCCCCCTTGCGGGAAATGGAACAGCTTGGCCGTGGTGGTGGTGTGCTGGCCCTGGCCGGACCACTCCGATAGCGCCCCTACCCGAGCCTGCGCGTCTGGCAACAGCTGATTCACCAGCGACGACTTGCCTACGCCGGACTGGCCCACGAATACACTGGTGTGGCCTTTGAGCCGCGCCTTGAGCTGTTCCATGCCATCACCCTCATGGGCAGACACTTCCAGCAGCGGGTAGCCCAGCTGCCGGTACGCCTCTAGCAAGTCGTTAAGCCTGCCCTCGTTGTCGGCGTTGATCAGGTCAGCCTTGTTCAGCAGCAGCAGGGGCCGGATGCCCGAGTGCTCTGCTGCCACCAAGTAACGGTCGATCAAGTTGGCCTGAGGCTCAGGCGCGGGGGCGAACACAATCACGATAAGGTCGACGTTGGCCGCGACTGGTTTGAGTTGCCCACGGTGGTCGGGGCGGCACAGCTCCGTGCTGCGTGGCAACTGCGCCACGATAACGCCAATGCCCTGGTTGCCGGCGCGCCATACCACTCGGTCCCCCGTAACCATGGCCGGCAGGTTGGCCCGCAGGTGGCAACGGAACACCTCGCCTGCCCGCTCGCCTTGCTGGGCTTCCACTTCAACTTGAACCCCGTAGTGGGCAATGATCAGGCCGGTTTCTTCCGGGCCCAGATCGCCGCCTTCAAGCACTTCTACGGCGTGTGACTCACGTTTGGCGACGCGGTCGGCGCGCTCGTTCTGGATCTTGTCGATACGCCAGGCCTGGCGACGGTTGAGTTGGCGTTTGGCCATGGGATTCCTGGAAAAAAGCACCGACAGGGGCGCGCAGACGACGGGGATGAGGCGAGCCATGAGTCTAGCATGCCCCGGTGCGCTACACTTCGCAGTCTTGTCGAGGAGAGTGCAATGCTGAACCCCACCAACCTGATCTGGATCGACCTGGAAATGACCGGGCTGGACCCAGACACCGACGTTATCATTGAAATGGCGACGATCGTTACAGACAGTGAGCTCAATACCCTGGCTGAAGGGCCGGTGATTGCCATTCACCACAGCGACGAAGTACTGGCGCGCATGGACGAGTGGAACACGCGTCAGCACGGTGGCTCGGGCCTGACCCAGCGGGTGCGTGACAGCCAGGTGTCCATGGCCGAAGCCGAAGCCCAGACTATCGCGTTTCTGGAACAGTGGGTACCTAAGGGCAAGTCGCCGATCTGTGGCAACAGCATCTGCCAGGACCGCCGTTTCCTGTACCGTCACATGTCGGCGCTGGAGGGCTACTTCCATTACCGCAACCTGGACGTTTCCACGCTCAAGATTCTGGCGGGCTTATGGGCGCCGGAAGTGCGCGACAGCCTTGAAAAAGGCGGCAGCCACCTGGCACTGGACGACATCCGCGACTCTATTGCCGAGTTGCAGCACTACCGCAAGCATTTCATCAAGGCGTGATGCACTGCCCGTGGCGGCCCAAGGCCCACTCTACATGCTCGCGAACGAGCGCCGAGGGGTGGTCGCGGCGGGCGTTGAGTGCCTCCACCACTGCAACGGTAGTTGGCGCATTGCCCAGGCCCACTGCCAGGTTACGTAACCAGCGCTCGTAGCCTGCACGGCGCACGGGTGAGCCTTCGGTTTGCGCCAGAAACTCCTGCTCATCCCAGCGAAACAAGGCGGCCAGTTCCGCATTGTCCAAGCCGTGACGTGGGCTGAAATCGCGCTCGGCCGTGGGCCGGGCGAAGCGGTTCCAGGGGCATACCAACTGGCAGTCGTCGCACCCAAATACGCGGTTGCCGATCAGAGGGCGCAGGTCTTCAGGAATCGAGCCTTTGTACTCGATCGTGAGGTAGGAAATGCAGCGCCGGGCATCCAGCTGATAGGGGCCCACAAAGGCCTGAGTGGGGCAGATGTCCAGGCACGCGGTGCATTTACCACAGTGCTCTGAGGCCTGTGGCGGGTCGGTGGGCAGGGGAAGGTCGACAAACAGCTCGCCCAGAAAGAAATAGCTACCGGCCTTACGGTTCAGCACCAGCGTGTTCTTGCCAATCCAACCCAGGCCGGCCTGTTCGGCGATGGCTTTTTCCAGTACGGGTGCGCTGTCCACAAAGGCCCGGTAGCCAAAGGGGCCAATCACGGCAATGATGCGCTCGGCCAACTGCTGCAGGCGTTTGCGCACGAGCTTGTGGTAATCCCGGCCCAGCGCGTAGCGTGAAATGTAAGCAGCGTTTGGGTCTGCCAGGCGTTCGGCCATGCGTGTGTCACCGGGCAGGTAATCCATGCGTACCGATACCACACGCAAGGTGCCAGGCACCAGTTCATCGGGCCGCCACCGCTTGCTGCCGTGGGCACCCATGTAGTCCATTTCACCGTGATAGCCGGCGTCCAGCCAGCGCTGCAGGTGCTGCTCGTGCTCACCAAGCGCCAGGCCGCTGATGCCGACTTGCTGGAAGCCGAGTTCGCGCCCCCAGTCCTTGATGGAGGAGGCCAGGGCAGTGAGGTCGATGACGGCGGTGGACATGAAAAGGGGAAACCGAAGCTTGGGTGCGTATAATTCTGCCAGACATCCAGGCTTATGGTTGAACGATGGCACAGGCAGATACCGCTTTACCCGACGTACTGTACTCCGCGCAGCAGGTTCGCGACCTGGACGCGCGCGTGATCGCAGCCGGTACGCCCGGCTTCGACCTGATGCAGCGTGCTGCCAAGGCGTGCTGGCGAGCGTTACGCCTGCAGTGGCCACAGGCCAGGGCGCTGACGGTGCTAGCAGGTGCCGGGAACAATGGTGCCGACGGCTATCTGGTCGCTGCGTTGGCGCAGCGCGCCGGGTGGCAGGTGAGGGTGTACACCCTGGCCGACACCACTGCCCTGGCAGGTGACGCGGCAAAGGCCTATGCCGATGCCTGCAGCGACAGCGTGAACATACAGCCGTGGGCCCCAGGCGCACCCCTGAATGGCGTAGTGGTGGATGCCCTGTTTGGCACAGGCCTGGCCCGCGATGTTCAAGGTGTTCATCAGCAGGCCATTGAGGCAATCAATGCCAGTGGCCTGGGCGTACTGGCGGTGGATATACCTTCCGGGCTGAACGCTAGCACCGGGCATGTAATGGGTAGCGCCGTGCGCGCTGATGTGACCGTGACCTTCATCGGCCTCAAGCTGGGCTTGCTGACGGGTGAGGCCCCTGCACTGGTGGGCCGACTGGTATTCGATCCGCTGCACACCGACCTCACGCTGGCCCAAGGTATTCAGGCCGAGGCGCAACTATTGATGCCGGGTAACCTGAGTCTCCCAACACCGCGCCGCGCTACGGCCCACAAGGGCCAATTCGGTCGCGTGCTGGTGGTTGGCGGTGAGCAAGGCACGGGTGGCGCGGCCATCATGGCGGCAGAGGCGGCCCTGCGCAGCGGAGCGGGCATGGTGTCCCTGGCCACTCGGGAGGCTCACGTGGCACCGGCGCTGACCCGGTTGCCCGAAGTCATGACGGCCAGCGTGGCGTCTGCCAACCAGCTCCGCCCGCTGGTGGAGGCCGCATCGGTCCTGGTGGTAGGCCCCGGCCTTGGCACAGCGGCCTGGGCGCGGAGCCTCGTTTCTGTAGCGGCGACGCGGCAGGTGCCGCAAGTGTGGGATGCCGACGCGCTTAACCTGTTGGCAAAAGGCGTTGTGCGCCTGCCGGAAGGGGCCGTCATCACTCCGCACCCTGGGGAAGCGGCGCGCCTGCTCGGTATCGACACCGAGCAGGTGCAGCAGGATAGGCCCTTGGCAGTGCGCGCACTGGCCAGCCGATACCGCGCGACCTGTGTGCTCAAGGGGGCCGGTAGCCTGGTCGCTGCGCCTGACGGTCGGCTGGCCCTGTGCAATCATGGGCACCCGGCCATGGCCACAGGCGGCCTGGGCGATGTGCTGTCGGGGGTGATCGGCGCACTGCTGGCTCAGCACCTGGCGCCGTTCGAGGCGGCCTGCCTGGGCGTGTGGCTGCATGCCAGGGCTGGTGAGTTGCAAGGTGCACAGGGGCGTGGGTTGGCTGCAGTCGACCTGATCCCCACCATTCGTCAGTTGATAGAGGAACTTGCTCCATGCAAAGCCTGACGCTGTTCATGCCGGACGAAGCGGCCATGACCGCTCTGGGTGCCAGGCTCGCTGCGGTTTCCAGCGGTAAAGGCACCGTATTCATGGAAGGGGACCTGGGGGCGGGCAAAACCACCTTGTCACGGGGTATCGTTCGTGGTTTCGGGCATACGGGCGCTGTGAAAAGCCCCACCTTTACCTTGGTCGAGCCCTATGAACTGGGCGATGTAGCCCTTTATCACTTCGACCTCTACCGGTTGGCAGACCCCGAAGAGCTGGAGTTCATGGGGATCCGTGATTATTTCGACGGCCATGCGCTGTGCCTTGTGGAGTGGCCAGGCAAGGGTGAGGGCGTTTTGCCAAAGCCGGACCTGACCATTACCATAAGCGCCCAAGAACAAGGGCGCCGTCTCGAATTGCGCGCCAGCAGTTCGTTGGGTGAAACGTGGTTGGGCGCACTTGCGCCGGTTATTCAATGAAGGGGTAGGGAACATATGCGCATTCGCGCGCTGATCGCCGTCGTGGGACTCTGGCTTACGGTATTCGCGGTCGACGCCATGGCCGTCACACAAGTCAAAAGCATGCGACTGTGGCGAGCTCCCGATAACACCCGCCTGGTGTTCGACCTGTCCGGCCCTGTGGAGCACAGCGTGTTCACGCTGACGGCCCCCGATCGCCTGGTGATCGACATCAATGGTGCCACCTTGGGCGCGCCGTTGAAGGTGTCCACGGCCAATACGCCTATTGGAGATGTACGCTCTGCGCAGCGTACGCCTACCGACCTGCGTGTCGTGATCGACCTGAAAAAACCGCTCACGCCTAAAAGCTTTACCTTGGCGCCAAACGCCCAGTATGGCAACCGCCTGGTAGTGGACCTGTACGACACCCCGGCTGATGCCGAGCCAGAGGCGCCGCCACCTACGCTGGCCACTACGCCGGCTGTACCCGTTACCCCGGCCAAGCCTGAGATCAAGCTGGCGCCGGTGCCCAATGGCAAGCGTGACATCATCATCGCCATCGACGCCGGTCACGGTGGCGAAGACCCCGGCGCGTCCGGTTCGCGGGGTGAGCATGAGAAAGACGTAGTGCTGGCCATTGCCAAAGAGCTACAGCGCCAGATCAACCAGGAAAAAGGCTTCCGGGCAGAACTTACCCGTACCGGGGACTACTTCATTCCCTTGCGGGGCCGTACCGAAATCGCCCGCAAGAAAGGCGCCGACCTGTTCGTCTCGATTCACGCCGATGCGGCGCCGTCGTCAGCGGCCTACGGTGCGTCGGTATTTGCCTTGTCCGAGCGGGGCGCGACGTCGGAAACCGCCCGCTGGCTGGCGGACAGTGAGAACCGCTCCGACTTGATCGGGGGCGCCGGCAACGTGAGCCTGGACGACAAGGACCGCATGCTGGCCGGTGTGCTGCTGGACCTGTCCATGACCGCTTCGCTCAGCTCCAGCCTTAACGTAGGGCAAAAGGTGCTGAGCAATATCGGCCGGGTGACTACCCTGCACAAGAACCGCGTCGAGCAGGCCGCCTTCATGGTGCTCAAGTCCCCGGACATCCCTTCGATTCTCGTGGAAACGGGCTTCATCTCGAACTCGGGTGAATCCAGCAAGCTGCGCTCTGCCGCGCACCAGCAGGCGCTGGCGCGTTCCATTCGGGCAGGTGTGAAGCAGTTCTTCGAGCAGAACCCACCGCCCGGCACCTACATTGCCTGGCTCAGGGATTCAGGCAAGTTGGCCCGGCAGGCCAGTGAACACACCGTGCGCAGTGGCGAGACGCTGCCCATGCTTGCCACACGCTACCAATTGTCGGTGAGTGCCTTGCGCAGTGCCAATGACTTGAAAAGCGATGCCTTGAAAATCGGGCAACTGCTGACCATTCCCTCTGCCCCTGTAGCGTCCCAGCCATGACCACCGTTCTCACATCACGCATCGAGCTGCTGAGCCCCAGGCTGGCCAACCAGATTGCTGCGGGTGAGGTGGTGGAGCGCCCGGCATCGGTAATCAAGGAGCTGCTGGAAAACAGCCTGGACTCTGGTGCACGCCGTATCGATATCGAGGTAGAGCAGGGCGGCGTGAAGCTGTTGAAAGTACGCGACGACGGCTCCGGTATTGCTTCTGATGACCTGCCGCTGGCACTGGCCCGCCATGCCACCAGCAAAATCCGGGACCTTGAAGACTTGGAGCGCGTCATGAGCCTGGGCTTTCGTGGTGAAGCCCTGGCGTCCATCAGCTCGGTCGCCCGGTTGGTGCTTACATCCCGTACGGTTGAGGCCGAGCAGGCCTGGCAAGTGGAAACCGAAGGCCGGGACATGGAACCCCGGGTTCAACCGGCGGCCCACCCGGTGGGCACTTCGGTGGAAGTACGGGACCTGTTTTTCAATACGCCGGCCCGGCGCAAGTTTCTCAAGAGCGAAAAAACCGAATTCGATCACCTGCAGGAAGTGATTCGCCGCCTGGCCTTGGCGCGTTTTGATGTGGCCTTCCACCTGCGGCACAACGGCAAGTGTGTGCTCAGCCTGCACGAGGCGCCGGACGAAGCCATGCGGGCACGGCGCGTAGGGGCTATCTGCGGGCCTGGTTTCCTGGAACAGGCCATGCCCATCGATGTGGAGCGCAGCGGCGTAAGGCTGTGGGGTTGGGTAGGCTTGCCTACGTTCTCACGCAGCCAGGCTGACATGCAGTATTTCTTCGTGAACGGCCGGGTGGTACGCGACAAGCTGGTTGCACACGCAGTTCGCCAGGCCTATCGCGATGTACTGTTCAACGGTCGCCACCCTACCTTTGTACTGTTTCTTGAAGTAGACCCGGCCGTGGTGGATGTGAACGTTCACCCCACCAAGCATGAGGTACGGTTCCGTGATGGCCGCATGGTGCACGATTTTCTCTACGGCACCCTGCACCGTGCTTTGGCCGAAGTGCGGCCCGAAGACCAGCTGGCTGCTGCGCCGGCGGGTACGCCAACCGAGGCCCGCCCCACCGGGGCTGAAGCCGGAGAGTTTGGCCCCCAAGGTGAAATGACGTTGGCGGCCCGCCCGGCCCAGTCGACGCCCTTCCAGCCCCAGGCCACCTATGGCCATGGCGGTAACGGCGGTGGCGGCTCCGGGAGCTACAGCGGCAATGCCGAGCGCCGGCCATCAATGCCATTGGCTGAAGCCGGTGGCGTATACCGTGCCTTCTTCGCACCCTTGGCGCAAAGCGAGGCCGCTCCACCCCCTTCACCCCTGCCAGAGCAGCAAGACGAAGTACCACCCTTGGGCTTTGCGCTGGCGCAGCTGAAAGGTATCTATATCCTAGCCGAAAATGCCCATGGCCTGGTGCTGGTGGACATGCACGCGGCCCATGAACGCATCATGTACGAGCGCCTGAAGGTCGCCATGGCCACAGAAGGGCTCAGCGGCCAGCCGTTGCTGGTGCCGGAGTCCCTGGCGCTAAGCCAGCGTGAAGCGGATTGTGCTGAAGAACATGTGGCCTGGTTCTCGCGGCTGGGTTTCGAACTGCAGCGCCTGGGGCCTGAAACCCTCGCGATCCGGCAGATTCCAGCACTACTGAAACAGGCCGAAGCCAACCGCCTGGTGGCCGATGTACTGGCCGACCTGATGGAGTACGGCACCAGTGACCGTATCCAGGCGCATATCAATGAACTGCTGGGGACCATGGCCTGCCACGGTGCAGTACGGGCCAACCGCCGCCTGGCTGTGCCGGAAATGAACGCGCTGCTTCGGGACATGGAGGTCACCGAGCGCAGCGGCCAATGCAACCATGGCCGGCCGACCTGGACCCAATTGGGCGTAGACGAGCTCGACAAACTGTTCCTGCGGGGCCGCTGATGACGCCTTTGCCACCTGCCATCTTCCTGATGGGGCCCACGGCTTCCGGCAAGACCGACCTTGCCCTTGAGCTGGCCAGGGTGCTGCCTTGCGACCTGATCAGCGTAGACTCGGCCCTCGTTTACAAGGGCATGGACATCGGTACGGCCAAGCCTTCCAAAGCCTTGCTGGCAGAGTTTCCGCATCAATTGGTGGACATTCTGGACCCTGCCCAGAGCTATTCTGCCGCCGAGTTTCGCCGTGATGCCTTGCAGGCCATGGCCCAAACCACTGCACGGGGGCGTATTCCGCTGCTGGTGGGCGGCACCATGCTGTATTTCAAGGCGCTGCTCGAAGGCCTGGCAGACATGCCAGGCAACGATCCGGCCATTCGCCAGGTACTGGAAGCCCAGCTGGCCGCCGAAGGCCTAAAGCAGCTGCATGCAGAGCTTGAGCGTGTAGATCCGGTGTCAGCCGCGCGCATCCACCCCAATGACCCGCAGCGGATTATTCGGGCGTTGGAAGTGTATCGCGCCAGCGGCGTCAGCATGACCGAGCTACATACTCGGCAAATGGCTGAAAATGGTGCAACAGGCGCATCGGCGTCGGCTGTGTTCCCCTATACTGTCGCCTGTCTGGCCATTGCGCCGACCGATCGGTCGCTGCTGCATACGCGCATTGCTCAGCGGTTCGACTCAATGTTGGAACAGGGTTTCATTGACGAGGTCAGAGCTTTGTGGAGCAGAGACGACCTGCACGCAGGTTTGCCTTCGATCAGGGCGGTTGGGTATCGGCAAGTATGGGATCATCTGGACGGCAAGCTAACGGCCGTTGACATGAAAGCGCGCGGCATCATTGCCACGCGTCAGCTGGCCAAGCGGCAGTTCACCTGGCTGCGCGGCTGGAAAGACCTGTACTGGCTCGACAGCCTTGCTCGCGACAATCTGACGCAGTCCTTGAAATACCTTGGCTCGATCTCCATATTGGGCTGAGCCACGCATTGCCGTCTATCCTTGGGAAAAGCCGGTCAGCAACTATTTTTGAAGTCTATTTATTGATCCTTAAAGGAGTGCGGCACATGTCAAAAGGGCATTCGCTACAAGACCCTTACTTGAACACCTTGCGTAAAGAAAAAGTGGGGGTTTCGATCTACCTCGTAAATGGTATCAAGCTGCAAGGCACTATTGAGTCATTCGACCAGTTCGTGATTCTGCTCAAAAACACCGTCAGCCAGATGGTGTACAAGCACGCCATTTCCACCGTAGTACCTGTTCGCCCCATTCGCCTGCCTAGCGCCGGTGATACCGAACACGCTGATGCCGAGCCCGGCAACGCCTGACCTGACAGGAGACTCCTTTGTTCTTTGAGCGCCACGGTGGTGGTGAACGGGCCATTCTCGTTCATCTGGATGGACAAGCCCCTGAGGCGCGTGAAGACCCGCAGGAGTTTCAGGAGCTGGCAGCCTCGGCCGGTGCAGAAACGGTTGCTTTCGTAAGCGTTTCGCGGCACCAGCCGACGGCTAAATACCTGATTGGCACTGGCAAGGTCGACGAACTGCGTGAGCAGGTGAAAACCGGCGAAGCGGACCTGGTCATTTTCAATCACACCTTGACCCCCAGTCAGGAGCGCAACCTCGAACGTGCGTTCGAGTGCCGCGTGCTAGATCGCACAGGCCTTATTCTCGACATCTTCGCCCAACGCGCGCGTACCCATGAAGGCAAACTGCAGGTCGAACTGGCCCAGCTTGAACACATGAGTACGCGGCTGGTACGGGGGTGGACACACCTTGAGCGCCAGAAAGGCGGGATCGGCCTGCGTGGCCCTGGTGAAACCCAGCTTGAAACCGACCGTCGCCTGCTACGGGTACGGTTGCGCCAGATCAAGGCCCGCCTGGAAAAAGTACGCAGCCAGCGCGAGCAAGCGCGGCGCGGGCGCAAGCGGGCAGATATCCCTTCAGTTTCATTGGTGGGCTATACCAACGCCGGCAAGTCCACCCTGTTCAATGCCATCACCGAATCGGACGTCTATGCGGCGGACCAGCTGTTCGCCACGCTGGACCCAACCCTGCGTCGCCTGGAACTGGCAGACATAGGCCCGGTAGTACTGGCCGATACCGTAGGCTTTATTCGTCACCTGCCTCACAAACTGGTCGAGGCATTCCGCGCCACGCTCGAAGAGTCTGCCAGTTCCGATCTGTTGCTGCATGTGATAGATGCCCACGAACCGGAGCGTATGGCCCAGATAGAACAAGTGATGGCCGTTCTGACGGAAATTGGTGCCCAAGGCCTTCCGATTCTGGAGGTGTACAACAAGATCGACCTGCTGGAAGCGGTAGAACCTCATATACAGCGCGGGGAGGACGGCAAGCCGCAACGCGTGTGGGTATCGGCACGCGACGGCAGCGGTCTGGAACTGGTAGGCCAGGCCATTTCAGAGTTGCTGGGCGAAGATATGTTCATCGGCACCTTACGGCTGCCACAGGCATTAGGTAGGTTACGTGCACAGTTTTTTGCTGCCCACGCTGTGCAAAGCGAAGCCCACGACGAAAGTGGTGCGAGCTTGCTGGACATTCGCCTGCCACGGGGCGAGCTTAATCGCCTTGTCAGCCGGGAAGGGTTGCAGCCGCCGGACTTCCTTCGGGAACACACTTTGCAATAAAAGCTTACCGCACAGGTTTGGTGGGGAAGGCTTGCATTCTGTAGCATTGGCCGACGCGCCGCGGGTGCGTCTTAGCTTTATCTGATGGAGAGCGCTATGGCTTGGAATGAGCCGGGTGGTGGCAATTCGAACAACCAGGACCCTTGGGGCGGCCGCAAAGGCGGCGGCGATCGCAAGGGGCCACCAGATCTGGATGAGGCCTTTCGCAAGCTGCAGGAAAGCCTGAATGGGCTCTTCGGTGGCGGCAAGCGTCGAGGCAGCGAGCCTTCAGGTTCAAAAGGCGGTGGCCTCGGCCTGCTGGGCATCGGCCTGGCTGTCCTGGCGGCTATCTGGCTATACAGCGCGGTCTACGTGGTGGATGAGCAGGAGCAGGCCGTCATCCTTCGGTTCGGCAAATACCATGAAACCGTAGGGCCAGGCCTGAACATCTATTTCCCGCCCTTCGATCGCAAGTACCTCGAGAACGTCACCCGTGAGCGCGCGTATAGCAAGCAGGGCCAGATGCTCACCGAAGACGAGAACATCGTAGAAGTACCCCTGACGGTTCAGTACAAGATCGTGAACCTGCGAGACTTCGTGCTCAACGTTGATCAACCTGAGGTCAGCCTCCAGCATGCGACTGACAGCGCCTTGCGCCACGTGGTGGGCTCGACGGCCATGGACCAGGTACTGACCGAAGGTCGTGTACAGATGGCCGGTGAAATCAAGGACCGCCTGCAGCGCTTCATGGACACCTACCGTACCGGCATCAGTGTCACCCAGGTGAACGTGCAAAGCGCAGCCGCCCCCCGAGAGGTTCAGGAAGCGTTCGACGACGTTATTCGTGCCCGTGAGGACGAACAACGTGCGCGCAACCAGGCTGAAACCTATGCCAATGGCGTTGTGCCGGAAGCCCGTGGGCAGGCCCAGCGCATCATAGAAGACGCCAATGGCTACCGAGACGAAGTCGTTTCTCGCGCCAAGGGTGAGGCCGATCGGTTCAGCAAGCTGCTGGGCGAGTATCGCAAGGCACCTGATGTCACCCGCGAACGCCTCTATCTGGAAACCATGCAGGAGGTCTACAGCAATACCAGCAAGGTACTGGTATCAGGCAAAGGCCAGAACAACATGCTTTACCTGCCGCTGGACAAGCTGATGGATAAAGGCCGCACCTCCACACCTGCGCAGCCTTCCGTGAACCCGCCTTCGGATTCAGCCGGCCGTAGCGCCGGGGACCTGCAACAGCAGCAGCGAGAATTGCGTACCAGGGAGAGCCGCTGATGGGCAATAGATCCGTAATCGCGCTTATCGTCGGTGTGGTTGCCGTGGTAGCGCTGTGGAACAGTTTTTACATCGTGTCCCAAACCGAGCGTGCCGTACTGCTGCGGTTCGGCCGTGTGGTAGAGGCTGATGTGCAGCCAGGCCTGCACATGAAAATCCCTTACATGAACCAGGTACGTCGCTTCGACGCCCGCCTGATGACCTTGGACGCGCCTACCCAGCGTTTCCTCACGCTTGAGAAAAAAGCTGTAATGGTCGATGCCTACGCCAAATGGCGTGTCAAGGACGCAGATCGCTTCTACACAGCGACCGCTGGCTTGAAGGCTACAGCCGATGAGCGCCTTTCGCGTCGCCTGGAATCAGGCCTGCGGGACCAGTTCGGCAAGCGCACGCTTCATGAAGTGGTATCCGGTGAGCGCGACGCCCTGATGGCCGACATCACGGCATCGCTCAATCGCATGGCCGACCAGGAGTTGGGTATCGAAGTGGTAGATGTCAGGGTCAAAACCATCGACCTGCCCAAGGAAGTGAACCGCAGCGTGTTTGAGCGCATGAGTACCGAGCGGGAACGCGAGGCTCGCGAGCATCGCGCCAAGGGTAACGAGCTGGCCGAGGGTATCCGTGCCGATGCAGACCGCCAACGGCGCGTATTGCTGGCCGAGGCCTATCGTGAGTCCGAGGAAACCCGAGGCGACGGTGATGCTCAAGCGGCAGCCATCTATGCCAAAGCCTACACGCAGGATCCTGACTTCTATGCGTTCTATCGCAGCCTGCAAGCCTACAAGCAGGGCTTCTCTGGCAAGGACGACGTGCTAGTACTGGACCCGAGCAGCGACTTCTTCCGCTTCATGGAGCGGGCAAAGCCGTAAACAGGCCAAGTGTTGCAGGAATGAGCCCCGCCCGGCAGGTTGTACGGCTGGCGGGGTGATCCCCCAGCCAAACCTGTGTATGATGCGGCAGCCGGGAAATTCCCGGCTTTTTTGCGTCTGCACGGTCATGGACCGTGTCAGGCCCAGCAGTTTTTCGAGGACACTGCCCCGTGGCGCGGCAAGCGCTATGGTTTTCGCGCCTGCGCGGCAGTATCTGCTTCACTCAAGGACGGGCCGGTATGGCCCTCCGCCCGGAACGAAGGGGAAGGGGTAATGGCGACGGTAGACCGCTGGCTTTTGCCGGATGGTATCGAGGAAGTACTGCCACCTGAGGCCGCACGGATTGAAGTAGCGCGGCGCCAGGTACTGGATCTATTCCAGAGCTGGGGTTACGAGTTCGTAGTAACGCCGCATATCGAGTACCTGGAGTCGCTGCTGGTCGGCGCTTCGCAGGACCTGGACCTTCGCACCTTCAAGGTCGTCGATCCATTGTCTGGGCGGCAGATGGGCTTTCGTGCAGACATCACCCCCCAGGTTGCACGCATCGATGCTCACTCCCTGCGCAGGGAAGGCCCTAGCCGCCTGTGCTATGCCGGTAGCGTGCTGCACGCCAACCCGCGTGCGCTGTCCACCTCTCGCAGCCCTATCCAGCTAGGCGCAGAACTGTATGGCGATGCCAGTACCGGCAGCGACCTGGAAGTCATCAGCCTGATGTTGGCCACGCTTGAGTTGTGGCAAGTGCCGGATGTACACATGGACCTGGGGCATGTGGGTATCTACCGGGGCCTTGCACGGGCGGCAGGCCTGTCCGGCGATACGGAGCAGCGGTTGTTCGACGCACTCCAGCGCAAGGCCACTGACGAAGTCTTCGAGCTGACGGCTCAGGTAGCTGCCGGCCCTGCTCGCATGTTGCGTGCGTTGGTCAACCTGTCGGGCGATCGTTCGGTACTGGGGCAGGCGCGCGAGATCCTTGGCGGTGCGCCAGCGCCCGTCCTGGCGGCACTGGATGAGCTGTTCGAGCTGGCCGAGCGGCTGGCGGCGCGCTTCCCTGGGCTGCCATTGTACTTTGACCTGGGCGAGCTTCGTGGCTATCACTACCACACCGGTGTGGTATTCGCCGCATTCGTGCCTGGAGTAGGGCAATCCTTTGCCCAAGGCGGGCGCTATGACGATTTCGGCGCCGACTTTGGCCGGGCGCGCCCGGCTACAGGGTTTTCCACCGACCTTAAAAGCCTGGTCACCTTGGGCCGCGCTGAAGTCCAGTTGCCCGAGGGCGGTATCTGGATGCCTGACAGCCCGGATACCGCGCTCTGGCAGATGGCTTGCCACTTGCGCGGTGAAGGTCAGCGCGTGGTTCAGGCATTGCCGGGCCAGGCGGGTGCAGCGGCACGCGAGGCCGGGTGCGATCGCCAACTCATTCTGCAGGGCGGTAGCTGGCAGGTAGCACCGCTGGTTTCCTGAGTTCACGCCGGCCGAGGTCGGCACCAAGTTTGCGCCAATGAGGACAAGTGTTATGGGTAAGAATGTCGTCGTCCTGGGCACCCAATGGGGTGATGAGGGCAAAGGCAAGATCGTTGATCTGCTCACAGAACATGCTGCCGCAGTCGTTCGCTACCAAGGTGGCCACAATGCTGGCCACACGCTGGTAATTGACGGCGAAAAAACGGTATTGCACCTGATTCCATCCGGCATCCTTCGTGAAGGCGTGCAGTGCCTGATCGGCAACGGTGTGGTGGTTGCGCCGGACGCGCTCCTGCGCGAGATCGTCAAGCTGGAAGAGAAAGGTGTACCTGTACGCGAGCGCCTGCGTATCAGCCCTTCCTGCCCGCTGATCCTGTCGTACCACGTGGCACTGGACCAGGCCCGCGAAAAAGCGCGCGGCGAACACAAGATCGGCACCACTGGCCGTGGCATCGGCCCTGCGTACGAAGACAAAGTGGCGCGCCGTGGCCTGCGTATCGGTGACCTTTACCACCGCGAGCGTTTCGCTGCCAAGCTGGGCGAGTTGCTGGACTATCACAACTTTGTGTTGGTCAACTACTACAAAGAGCCTGCCATCGACTTCCAGAAAACCCTGGACGAGTGCATGGGCTACGCCGAACTGCTGCAGCCGATGATGCAGGACGTGACTGCTGAACTGCATGCGCTGCGCAAAGACAGCAAAGACATCATGTTCGAAGGCGCACAGGGGTCGTTGCTGGACATCGACCACGGCACCTACCCCTACGTAACCAGCTCCAACACGACCGCTGGAGGCATTGCCACCGGTTCGGGCTTTGGGCCGATGTACCTGGACTACATCCTGGGTATCACCAAGGCCTACACCACCCGTGTAGGGTCTGGCCCATTCCCTACCGAGCTGTTCGACGACGTAGGCGCATTCCTGGCCAAGCGTGGGCATGAGTTTGGCGCCACCACGGGCCGTGCTCGCCGTTGCGGCTGGTTCGACGCTGTCATCCTGCGCCGTGCCATCGAAATCAATAGCATTTCCGGCTTGTGCCTGACCAAGCTGGACGTGCTCGATGGCTTGGAAACCATCCGGATCTGCGTGGGCTATAAAAACGAAGCCGGTGCGGTAATCGATGCGCCTACAGATGCAGACAGCTACATCGGCCTGCAGCCTGTATACGAAGACGTACCCGGCTGGACCGAGTCCACCCTGGGCGCCAAAAGCCTGGAAGAGCTGCCTGCCAACGCCCGCGCTTATATCAAGCGTGTCGAGGAGTTGGTCGGTGCGCCAATCGACATTATTTCGACAGGGCCGGACCGCAACGAAACCATCGTGCTACGCCATCCGTTCGCGTAAGCCATTGGCAGGTAAAGCAAAGGGCCCCTGAAGGGGCCTTTTGTGTTTCTGCCTTGGTATTCGGCACGGGCCTTGCTGAAAACACCCATCCGCGTGGGCGCTATTGTTTTAATGGCACCGGATAAGGGGGTTTTCGTGTCAGCCATTCTTTCGCTGTTTCGCAGCCGCTTGTTGCGGCCTGTATTTCTTGCGCTAGGCATAGCGCTTCTGGTGCAGGTACTGGTAGCTGTAGCGCTTACCGGCAGTACCGTTACCGCCCTGGAGGCGGACCTTGGGCAGCAACTGGGCGCAGACAGTGAGCGCTTGGGCAGCGAACTTGACCAGGCCGGCCTTGACCTTACCAGTAGCCTGGATAAGCTTTCGACTAGCACGCGTCAGCGCTTGTCGGCTGGCCTGTCTGGCCGGCTAGCCGACGAACAGAAGCAGGTACGGGCGGCCCTTGAACAAAACCTCAAGGACTCGGCTAACGACCTGGCTGAACTGCTGGCGTCTGTGGCCCCTCGAGCCATGTGGGATAACGACATTCCTACGCTGTCAGAGTTTGCCCGCCGTGCCCAGCGCAACCCCAACGTGCTGTTCGTGATCTACGACGACGCTACCGGGCAGCACCTTACCCGTTACCTGAACAGAGAAAACCCAATCAACCAGGCCCTGCTCGAAAAGGGGCAGGGTGAGCGCCCCTTGGACAAAGTTGTGGATGCCGCTCGTAATAACCCCTTGGTCTATTACGTAGAGGCCTCCATAAGCCCGAACGGTACTGAAATCGGCAAGGTTCGAATGGGGGTGTCCACCGCAGGTGTGGAGGCGCAACTTGCAGCGCTCGATAAGCGCTTCAAGGACCTGATCGCCAGCGGCGATCAATTGGTGGCCGATAGCGTGTCAGGTGCCGCGGAAGAAAGCTCACGGGTGTTGCGAGACCGGTTGGAGAGCGCACAAGGGGCTGCTGGCCAGATGCAAGCCAATACCCATAAGGCCGTGAGCGGCGCGGCACAAACCTTGCGTTGGCGTATTGGCGCTGGCCTGGCGGTCGTGGGGCTAGGCGTGCTGTTGGCAGTGGCGGTAGTGCTGGGCCGAAGGGTTGTCAGCAAGCTTCAACTGTTGATTCGAGCATTGAACGACCTGGCAGCGGGGGAGGGCGACCTTACCAAGCGTGTAGCGTTAGCTACCCATGACGAAATTGGCGACATGGCGGGGGCGGTGAATCGCTTCGTTGCCAAGCTGCAACCCATTGTGCGAGAGGCCGGCGATGTCGCCCAGCGTACGGGCCAGGAGATTGGCGCCATGGCGCAGCGTAACGCAGGTGCAGATGCTGCGGCCGAGCGGCAGCGTGATGAGGTAGCGGCAAGCCTGCACGCTTTGGCAACCATGGCTGATGAAGCTCAGGCAGAAAGTGCAGCCATGCAGGCAGCCTTGCAGCAGGTGGCCGAGATTCGCCAAGCCACTGATACTAATACCAAGGCGTCAGCCCAAGTGGGCCGATTGATCGAGGCGCTTGCAGGCCAGGTGCAAACCGGTGCAGGTGTGATTGAGCGCCTGGCTGAACAAAGCCAGCAGATTGAAGTGGTATTGACCGTCATTCATGGTATTGCAGAGCAAACCAACCTGCTGGCGCTCAACGCCGCTATCGAAGCGGCTCGCGCTGGCGAAACCGGACGAGGGTTTGCGGTGGTCGCTGATGAAGTGCGGGCGCTGGCCAGCAAAACCCAAAGCTCTACTGGGGATATCCAGGCACATATTGGGGCTTTGCAAACCGGTGCTCGCGAGGCCGTGACGGCTATCGGCCAAGCAGGTCGCCAAGCCAGCGAAGGGTTGCTGGTGTTACGCGAGGCGGCACAGGCGCAGCAGAGCATGCAAGCTTCCGTAGAGCAGGTGCATGCGGCCATTGACCTGGCCACCCGCGCCGCCAAGCATCAGGCCCAGGGTGCCCAGGCCGTAAAAGGGCGAGTGGAAGTGATACATGCCCAAGCCGAACAATCCGCTCAGGTGGTACTGGAAACAACGGCCAGCAGTAAGGTGCTGGCCGGCCTGGCAAGCCAACTGAAAGCTAGCCTAGGGCAGTTCAGGGCGTAAGCCTCTGCCAGCGCTACCGCCGGTTCAGGTACATCCGGGTCGTTAGCAGGTACACCGGCAACCCCGAAACCAGGATCAGCAATGCTGCGAAAGGTGCTGCGGCGGCGAACTCCATGTTCGAGGTATGCGCCCATACTTCGGTGGCCAGGGTTGTGGTTCCGGTGGGGCTCAGCAGTAGCGTGGCTGTGAGCTCCTTCATGGCATCGAGAAACACCAAGGCAAACGCTGCTGCCAGCGCTGGGAAAATGATGGGCAGGGTTACTTTGCAAAACGCTTTGAACGCGCCTGCACCCAGCGTTCGCGCAGCCTCTTCCAGTTGGGGTGCGGCCTTGGTCAGTGCAGTGCGCACAGGCCCTTGCGCCAGGGGTAGAAAGAGCAACGCATAAGCCAGCACCAGCAGGCCTGTGGTCTGGTAAAGCGCAGGAACGTAGTGCAAGGCGAAATACACCAGGGTCAGCGCGATAACCAGCCCTGGCAGCGCATGTAGAAGGTAGGGAAGCCGTTCCGCCCAAATGGCAAGCACGCCACGATACCGTACCACTAGCAACCCTACCGGTAACGCCAGTATCAAGGAAACAGCCGCACCAGCCAGGGACAAGCCAAGTGAGGACAGTAACGCCTTGCCGATCGCCATGACAGGGAAGGCAGCGGAACTGCCCTCTACCAGCCAATACCCCAGCATTACCAAGGGTACGCCACTGCCTAGTGCCGCCAGCAGTACACAAAAGCCCTGTGCCAGCGGTATTGCCCACCCTGGCAGCGGCAGGGGCGGCGCCCGGCGTGCTACCCCTTGCCCTGTGCGCACATGGCGCGCGCGACCGCGTGCCTTGAGCTCCAGCCATAGAAAAGCCAGGCACAGCATCAGCAGTACGGCCGAAAGCATAGCGGCATTGGCGTTGCTGAATTCAAGTTCGAACTGCTGGTAGATCGCGGTAGTGAAGGTGCGTACGTTGAGGATCGACAGAGCGCCGAATTCCACCAGCATGTGCAGGGCGATCAATAGGCTCCCAGCCAGGATGGCAGGCCACAGCAGTGGCAGGGTAACGCTGAAGAATAGCCTGCGGCGGCTGGCACCCAGCAGCCGGGCCGACTCCTCAAGGGCGTGGTCCAGGTTGCGCAACGTAGCGGCTACGGGCAGAAAGACCAACGGATACTTGGAGAGGCTCATGATCAGAATGGCGCCGCCCAAGCCTTCGAAGCCAGAGCTGAGCGATACCCACGTGAAGCTTGATACAAAAGACGGCACCGCAAAGGGCAGGCAGAGCAATACGCCCCATATGCGCCGGCCCCACAGGTTGGTGCGTTCCAGCAACCATGCCAGCAGTGTGCCGACAATGGCGCAGGCTACTGTGACCCCAGCCAATAACGTAAGGGTATTGGCCAGTAGCCCGTACACATAGGGGCGTAGCAACAGGCGGGAAATATCGTGCCACCCGGCCTCCGCAGTGCGAAGGGTGACATAGGCCAGAGGCAGCAGGCTCAGGCCCACCAGCAGCAGCACCGGCGCAACAAGCCAGGCAGAAGGGCGCCGGGTGCGCCTATTGCGTAGCGGTGTTGCGACAGTAAGCCCTCGTGCCTGTGCCGTCATCAGTTCAGACCAACATCGCGTTCAAGGTCCAGAGCTTCCTCGGCATTGCCGATATCAGCGGGCGTAATGTCCGGTGCTTCCAGCTCCTCGAAAGGCTTCAAGCCCTGGTCGGACACCATGCCCTTGCGCAGCGGGTACTCGGCCTGAGCGCGCGTGATCACCCGCTGGCCTTCCTCACTGGTCATCCAGGCCAGCAGTTGCTGGGCTTCCTTGGGGTGTTTGCTGGCTTTCACCACGGCAGCACTGGAAATACTCACAAGGGCACCTGGGTCCTTGTTCTTGAAGTAATACAGCTGCGACTTGAGGTTGCCTTTCTCGCGTTTGAGCGCGTACCAGTAATAGTTGTTGACCAGTACGGCAGCGATTTCGCCGTTTTCTACCGCTTTGATGGCAACCATGTTGTTGGCGTAGGTTTTGCCGTACGCCTTGAGCCCAGTGAGCCATTCTTCGGCAGCGTCTTCGCCCTTGAGCCGCAGCACGGCAACCGCCTGTTCCTGGAATGCGCCGCTGGTGGGCACGAAGCCAATCTTGCCGTTCCAGTCCGAGTGCGCAAAATCCATTACCGACGCAGGAAGGTCTTTCTCGGCCACCAGGCTAGGGTTGAAGGCCACCACGCGTACCCGTGCCGTTACGCCGATCCAGGTGCCATCTTTAGCCACATAATCGGCGGGTAGAGCGTCCAGGGTGCTTTTATCGGTAACGGCCAGAAAGCCTTTTTCGCCCAGGGCGTTAAGGGGCGGGGACTCTTCGCTGTAGATCACGTCGGCAGGCGAGCGATCGCCTTCCTCCATGATTTGGCTGGCCAGCTGGTTGCTGCTCCCTTTGCGCACGTTGACGTGAATGCCGGTACTGGCTTCGAACGCCTTGGCGATGGCTTCACCCAGTTCCTTGTGCTGGCCGTTGTATAGGGTAAGCGCAGGGGCGTCGGCCGCGTGTGCAGCGCCAGCGAACAGCGACATTGCCAACAGGGGCAAGGCACACAGGCGCAGAAAGGCAATTCGAACTGACATCCGAACGTATCTCCTCGGGGCAAAAAAGTGGGCCCGAGTATAAAGGAGATTGCTTCTCGTATGCGGTCGTATTTGAGTGCCGGTTTTCTGAGCGCGCACAAAAAAGCCTGCTATTGAGCAGGCTCTTTTGCAGCGTTACCGCTTTGATTTGGTGCCCAGGAGAAGACTCGAACTTCCACGGCCGTAAAGCCACCAACACCTGAAGCTGGCGTGTCTACCAATTTCACCACCTGGGCTTATCGAAGACTGGCGTCGTCGATGGCGCGCACTATACGGCGGTCCCCTGGCGCTGTAAAGCCTCTCCCAGAAAAAAATCGAGGAGGATGATTCAGGAGTGGTAGAAATGCAAAAGCCCGCTTTCGCGGGCTTTTGGAACGCAAGAGACTGAGGTAGTCTCGCGTTTGAAGATGGTGCCCAGAAGAAGACTCGAACTTCCACGGCCGTAAGGCCACCAACACCTGAAGCTGGCGTGTCTACCAATTTCACCATCTGGGCAAATCGACTACTTGCGTCGTCGATGGCGCGCACTATACGGTCGCCATATTGCAGTGTAAACCCCTGACTGCAAAAATATTTCGGCCGCCTACCGGCATCGTAATCTGCGTCGCGCCGGTGGCCTGGATATCTTCATGCGGCGTTGGAATTTCCCGTTTTAACAGGGGTATGCCAAACTAACTTGCATATCACACAAGGTGAACACTCTCTAATGGCCGATTGGCAGTCCCTCGATCCCGAGGCCGCTCGTGAAGCGGAAAAATACGAAAATCCTATTCCCAGCCGTGAACTGATCCTGCACCACCTCGCCGAGCGTGGTTCTCCAGCAAGCCGTGAGCAGCTGGTCGAGGAGTTCGGCCTAGGGACGGAAGACCAGATTGAAGCCCTGCGCCGCCGCCTTCGGGCCATGGAGCGCGACGCCCAGCTTATCTATACGCGCCGGGGCACGTATGCCCCCGTAGACAAACTTGACCTTATCGCCGGCCGGGTAAGTGGCCACCGCGACGGTTTCGGGTTTTTGGTGCCGGATGACGGCAGTGACGATCTGTTCCTCAGCCCTGCACAAATGCGACTGGTGTTCGACGGCGACCGCGCCTTAGCCCGTGTGTCGGGGCTGGACCGCCGCGGCCGCCGCGAAGGTGCCTTGGTTGAAGTGGTGAGCCGTGCCCATGAAAGCATCGTGGGCCGGTACTTCGAGGAAGGTGGCATTGGCTTCGTTCAGGCCGACAACCCCAAGGTGCAGCAGGAAGTCCTGGTTACACCGGGCCGCAATGGCGGTGCGAAGGTTGGCCAGTTCGTGGAAATCAAGATTACCCATTGGCCAACTGCACGCTTCCAGCCTCAGGGCGATGTGATCGAAGTACTGGGCAACTACATGGCGCCTGGCATGGAAATCGACGTAGCGCTGCGTAGCTACGACATTCCCAACGTGTGGCCAGAGGCTGTCGAGAAGGAAGCGGCCAAGCTCAAGCCTGAGGTGGAGGAGAAGCACAAACTCAACCGTGTGGACCTGCGGCATTTGCCATTCGTCACCATCGACGGTGAAGACGCCCGCGATTTCGACGATGCGGTGTACTGCGAGCCTACAGGGCGGATCAAGCTGTTCTCCGGCGGCTGGCGCCTGTATGTGGCCATCGCTGACGTGTCCAGCTATGTGAAGGTGGATTCCGCGCTGGATGCAGAGGCCCAGGTACGTGGGAACTCGGTGTATTTCCCTGAGCGCGTTATCCCCATGTTGCCTGAAGAGCTCTCCAACGGGTTGTGTTCCCTGAACCCGCACGTGGATCGCTTGGCCATGGTGTGCGAAATGACCATGTCCAAGAGCGGGCAGATGGTCGACTACAAGTTCTACGAGGCGGTCATCCATTCCCATGCGCGCCTGACCTACAACAAGGTCAGCACCATGCTTGAGCATGCCCGTAGTGCGGAAGCCAAGGCGTTGCGCAGCGAATATGGCGAAGTATTGCCGCACCTCAAGCAGCTCTATGCGCTGTATCAGGTGTTGTCCGCTGCGCGTCAGGTACGGGGTGCGATCGATTTCGAAACCCAGGAAACACGCATTGTGTTCGGTAGCGAGCGCAAGATTGCGGAGATCAAGCCGACCACCCGCAACGACGCCCACAAGCTGATCGAAGAGTGCATGTTGGCCGCCAACGTGGCCACGGCCGAGTTTCTCATGAAGCATGAGATACCTGCCTTGTACCGTGTCCATGACGGCCCGCCACCCGAGCGGCTGGAGAAGCTCCAGGCCTTCCTGGGCGAGCTGGGCCTGTCGTTGCACAAAGGTAAGGAAGGGCCCAGCCCGAAGGACTACAAGGCGCTATTGGAACATATCAAGGACCGTCCTGATTTCCAGCTGATCCAGACGGTGATGCTGCGTTCCTTGAGCCAGGCGGTCTATACCTCGGACAACAATGGCCACTTTGGCTTGAATTACCCGGCGTACACGCACTTCACTTCACCCATTCGCCGCTATCCAGACCTGCTCACTCACCGAGCCATCCGCAGCGTGATCCGCTCCAAGCGTGAAACGCCTCATGTGGTACGGGCGGGTGCCGCTGCGATGCCTAAGGCGCGCCTCTACCCCTACGATGAAGGGGCGCTGGAGCAACTGGGCGAGCAGTGCTCCATGACCGAACGCCGTGCCGACGAAGCCACCCGTGACGTGGTGAACTGGCTCAAGTGCGAGTTTATGAAGGACCGTGTGGGTGAGGTGTTCCCCGGCATCATTACTGCAACCACCGGCTTTGGCTTGTTTGTGTCCCTGACCGACATTTACGTCGAAGGTCTTGTGCACGTGACAGCACTGCCAGGCGATTACTATCACTACGACCAAGTGCACCATCGCCTGACAGGTGAGCGTACGGGCCGTAGTTTCCGCCTGGGTGACACGGTGCAAGTGCGTGTCATGCGTGTCGACCTGGATGAGCGCAAGATCGACTTCGAGCTGGCAGACAAGCAAGCCGAAAAAGGCAGTACTAGGAGTGGTGACAGCGGCACACGTAAGTCCCGTAAAACCACTACCCATGCCACTGAGCCGACCACGTCCCCGGCACCGGCCGCTCGCAGCCGTAAAGCCGAACCCGCTCAGGAAGAAGCTGCCGCGCCTATCAGCAAGCCTCGCAAGCGCAAGGCAGGGAAAGACCCGGCGGTAGAAGAAGCCTATCGTGCCTCCCATGCCACGGCCAACAACGCTGAAGTGCGCAAGAGCCGTGAAATGAAGCAAGCGCTGATGAGCGATGCCCGGCACAGTTCGGGGAAAACCGACAGCACCAAGCCCTCCAAGCACCGTAAAGGGCCATCGAAAAACGGCTCGCGCAAGCCCAAGGCAAACACATGAGTCAGCTGGAAAAGATTTATGGCGTGCATGCCGTAGAAGCGTTGTTGCGTCACCATCCGCGCCGGGTCAAGCAGATCTGGCTGTCCGAGGGGCGCAGTGAGCCTCGCCTTCAGGCCTTGTTGCAGCTGGCAGGCGAGCATCGGGTCGCTGTCGGTGCTGCAGAGCGCCGGGAACTGGACGCTTGGGTCGAAGGCGTGCACCAGGGTGTAGTCGCGGATGTGAGCCCCAGCCAGGTATGGGGTGAAGCCATGCTCGAAGAGCTGCTGGACCGTCATGAAGGCGCGCCTTTGCTGCTGGTACTCGATGGCGTGACCGATCCCCATAATCTGGGGGCGTGCCTGCGTACTGCAGACGCTGCCGGGGCACTGGCCGTGATCATTCCCAAGGACAAGGCCGCTACCTTGACACCTGTGGTGCGCAAAGTAGCCTGCGGTGCGGCTGAAACCATGCCCTTGGTAGCTGTCACCAACCTGGCCCGCAGCCTGGAAAAGCTCCAGCAGCGTGGGCTATGGATAGTAGGTACTGCTGGCGAAGCCGAGAAGGAAATCTACCAGCAGGACCTCACGGGCCCGTTGGTGCTGGTGATGGGTGCGGAAGGTAAAGGCATGCGCAGGCTTACCCGCGAGCATTGCGATCACTTGGTGAAATTGCCCATGGCCGGCAGCGTGAGCAGCTTGAACGTCTCGGTAGCTACTGGCGTGTGCCTGTTCGAAGCCCTGCGCCAGCGCAAGCCTAAATAGGGCGGCGCTTGCATAGGTTCCCAGGCCATGCCCGGCCCTACAGTAGACAAGCGTACGTACTGTGGGAGCTGGCACGGCCAGCGAACAGCTTGAAAAGCAGCCAGCGCTGCGGTTGATCAAATATTCGCCAATCTCCTTGCGCTGCCTCGGCCCCTTCTCTACAATTGCGCCCCTTGCCGTGGCGGTAGGCGTGTTTGCGCTCGCCTCGGTCAAGTCACAGAAAAGATCAACTCCTTGTCTGACCGATTTCCCGGCAGGCTACAACCCGTAAGGAGCATTCATGCGTCATTACGAAATCATCTTCCTGGTCCACCCGGATCAGAGCGAGCAAGTCGGCGGCATGGTCGAGCGTTACACCAAGCTGATCGAAGAAGACGGTGGCAAGATCCACCGCCTGGAAGACTGGGGCCGTCGTCAACTGGCCTACGCAATCAACAATGTTCACAAGGCTCACTACGTGATGCTGAACGTTGAATGCACTGGCAAGGCCCTGGCCGAGCTGGAAGACAGCTTCCGCTACAACGATGCCGTTATCCGTAACCTTGTGATCCGTCGCGACGAAGCTGTTACCGGCCCGTCCGAAATGCTCAAGGCTGAAGAGAACCGCAGCGAGCGCCGTGAGCGTCGTGACCGTCCTGAGCAAGCTGAAAACGCCGACGGCGATGACAGCGACAGCAGCGACAACAGCGATAACGCTGACGAGTAATCCACGGATCTTTAGAGGAGCCTGTTAAATGGCACGTTTCTTCCGTCGTCGTAAATTCTGCCGTTTCACTGCAGAAAACGTTAAAGAGATCGATTACAAGGATCTCAACACCCTGAAAGCTTACGTATCTGAAACCGGCAAGATCGTTCCTAGCCGTATCACGGGTACCAAGGCTCGTTATCAGCGTCAGCTGGCCACCGCTATCAAGCGTGCCCGCTTCCTGGCCTTGCTGCCTTACACCGACAGCCACGGCCGCTGATACGGGTTTTGTCGACAAGCCGTAAAGGATAGAACGCATGCGTGCCTTGGCTGATTTCATCATGCGGGGTCGTATGCAGGCCACCCTGGTGGTGGCGGGATGTGCGGCATTGCCGCTGTTGTTCTGGTTGAGTGCCGCTGCCGGCTGCCTTGTGCTGCTGCGGCGGGGGGCAAGCGATGCCGTTGGCGTTCTGGCCTGGGGCGTATTGCCAGCTTTTGTCTGGTGGTACTTCGGTGAGCCGCGCACCCTCATGGTGTTGCTGGGTTCACTCGGGCTTGCCGCGCTGCTGCGCGCGGGCTGGTCCTGGGGGCGGGTATTGCTGGCGAGCATTGGCCTGGGTGTGGTGTATGGCGTGGTACTGGGCGTCGCCTTTGGTGAGGCCTTGAACCAGCTGGCGGTGGCCATGAACAGCCACTTGCCCACCTTGCTCGGGGGGGTCTACCAGCGCTTGTCGCTGGCAGAGCAAGCCCACCTGGAGGCGTTGATCGCTCCAGTACTCACCGGTTTGATAGCAGCGCTGTTGCAGGCCGTCAGCCTGTTGGCCCTGATGCTGGGGCGCTATTGGCAGGCCGTGTTGTATAACCCCGGTGGGTTCGGGCGCGAGTTTCGTGCCGTCAAGCTCCCCGGCGCCGTGGCATTAGGCTTGTTGGCGTGCATGTTGGTAGGGCCGCAGTTCGGCCCGCAGGTGGCGATGTTAACGCCCCTTTGCAGTGTGCCGCTGATGTTTGCCGGTGTGGCCCTGGTGCACGGGCTGGTCGTTCGCGGCAAGCTCGGTCGCTTCTGGCTGGTAGGGTTGTACGTCACGCTCCTGCTGTTTATACAGCTGGCCTATCCGTTACTGGTGGCTGTGGCCATTGTCGACAGCCTGATTGATTTTCGCGGTCGCCTGGCCCCCGAAAAGGGGAATGACCAGGGTTCCGCGAACGGTGAAGGTTAAAGTTAAGAGGTTAATACCAAATGGAACTGATCCTGCTGGAAAAAATCGCCAACCTGGGCAACCTGGGCGATAAAGTAAACGTCAAGTCTGGCTATGGTCGTAACTACCTGCTGCCACAAGGCAAGGCTACTGCTGCTACCGCTGCCAACCTGGCTGCGTTCGAAGCTCGCCGCGCCGAACTGGAACAGGCTGCCGCCGACAAGAAAGCCTCGGCCGAAAGCCGCGCCGCTCAGCTGGCCGAACTGGAAGTCACCATCACCGCTACCGCGGGCGATGAAGGCAAGCTGTTCGGTTCGATCGGTACGCACGACATCGCTGACGCCCTGACCGCCTCTGGCGTTGAAGTGGCCAAGGCTGAAGTTCGTCTGCCGAACGGCACCATCCGCCACGTGGGCGAATACGACGTAGCTGTGCACCTGCACAGCGACGTTGAAGCGACCGTTCGCGTTGTGGTTGTAGCCGCCTGAGCCATTGGTTGGCCGCTCGGCCAGCCAGCAGGCTAACATTGGGCACGGTTCTGTCTTCGACAGGCCGTGCCCTTTGCTTTTGAGAACACCCAAGAATTCTTCCGGTCATGAACGAAATCTCGACGCCTGAACAGTACGACCTGCAAACCGCCGCGCTCAAGGTGCCGCCTCATTCCATCGAGGCCGAACAGGCCGTGCTTGGTGGCTTGATGCTGGACAACAACGCCTGGGAGCGGGTACTGGACCAGGTGTCCGACGGTGATTTCTACCGTCATGACCACCGCCTGATCTTTCGCGCCGTGGCGCGCCTGGCCGACCAGAACCTACCGTTCGACGTGGTCACGCTGTATGAACAGCTGGACAAGGAAGGGCAGGGCAGTCAGGTAGGTGGCCTTGCCTACCTGGGCGAGCTGGCCAAGAACACGCCTTCTGTCGCGAACATTAAAGCGTATGCGCAGATTGTTCGAGAGCGGGCTACCCTTCGCCAGCTGATCAGCATCAGCAGTGACATTGCCGACAGCGCGTTCAACCCCCAGGGTCGTAACGCCTCGGAAATTCTTGATGAGGCCGAGCGGCAGATCTTCCAGATCGCCGAGGCTCGGCCCAAGACAGGCGGCCCGGTGGGCGTGAACGACCTGTTGACCAAGGCCATCGACCGTATTGATACCCTGTTCAATACCGACCAGGCTATCACCGGCCTTTCCACCGGCTATACAGATCTGGATGAAAAAACCAGTGGCCTTCAGCCGTCCGACCTGATCATCGTGGCGGGGCGCCCCTCCATGGGTAAGACCACCTTTGCCATGAACCTGGTGGAAAACGCAGTGCTGCGCAGCGACAAGGCCGTGCTGGTGTACTCCCTCGAAATGCCAGGGGATTCGCTGATCATGCGTATGCTGTCGTCCTTGGGGCGTATCGACCAGACCAAGGTACGTACAGGCCGGCTGGACGACGACGATTGGCCACGGCTCACCTCTGCGGTAAACCTGCTCAACGACCGCAAGCTGTTTATCGACGATACGGCTGGTATCAGCCCGTCGGAAATGCGCGCGCGTACCCGTCGTATTGTGCGCGAGCATGGGGATATCGGCCTGATCATGATCGACTACCTGCAGCTGATGCAGATTCCAGGCTCCAGCGGTGACAACCGTACCAATGAAATTTCCGAGATCTCCCGCTCCCTCAAGGCGCTGGCCAAGGAATTCGAGTGCCCGGTAGTCGCGTTGTCGCAGCTCAACCGCTCGCTTGAACAGCGCCCGAACAAACGGCCGGTAAACTCAGACTTGCGTGAATCCGGTGCGATCGAGCAGGACGCTGACGTGATCATGTTCGTGTACCGGGACGAGGTGTACCACCCCGAAACCGAGCACAAGGGCGTTGCTGAAATCATTATCGGCAAACAGCGGAACGGGCCTATCGGAACGGTGCGGTTGGCCTTTATCGGTAAGTACACTAGGTTTGAGAACTTGGCCCCAGGCAGCTACCAATTCGACGACGAGTAGGAAAATATTCTGCGCTCGGTGATGCTGCGTTGAAATCAGGTGGGGCCGCCTAGGCTCGGAATGCTCATTTACAACTAGTAAACTCCGCTTCCTCGCCTGATTTCGCCTTGCCTGACCTTCGCTCGAATATTTTCTGAAGGTCATTCGTCTTCCTAAGTCCGACAAAGGTAGTCGGGTTTGGTTGTTTTTTGTGCTATTCTCCGCGACCGCGAATTCATGCGGGTCCATCTGTCTCAACCTCGGTTATCGCCATGCACGCAGCCAAGCCATTATTCGACTATCCAAAGTACTGGGCCGAATGTTTCGGGCCGGCGCCTTTCTTGCCGATGAGCCGTGCTGAGATGGATCAGCTGGGCTGGGATTCGTGCGACATCATCATCGTGACCGGCGATGCCTATGTAGACCATCCCTCGTTCGGGATGGCAATCATCGGTCGGCTGCTGGAAGCCCAGGGCTTTCGTGTCGGCATCATTGCCCAGCCAGACTGGACCAGCAAAGACGACTTCATGAAGTTAGGCGAGCCCAACCTGTTCTTCGGCGTGGCCGCCGGTAACATGGACTCGATGATCAACCGCTACACCGCGGACAAGAAAATCCGTTCCGATGACGCCTATACCCCTGGCGGCCTGGCAGGCAAGCGCCCAGACCGCGCCAGCCTGGTGTACAGCCAGCGGTGCAAGGAAGCCTACCGGCATGTACCTATCGTACTGGGCGGGATCGAAGCGTCGTTGCGCCGCATCGCCCATTACGACTACTGGCAGGACAAGGTTCGTCATTCGATCCTGATCGACGCCTGCGCCGATATCCTGCTGTACGGCAATGCCGAGCGCGCGGTGGTCGAAGTGGCCCAGCGGCTGTCGGCAGGCGAGTCGATCGAGAGCATCACGGACATTCGTGGGACGGCGTTCGTACGCCGTGACACGCCCGAGGGCTGGTACGAGGTGGACTCCACGCGTATCGACCGCCCCGGCAAGATCGACAAGATCATCAACCCCTACGTCAACACTCAGGACACCCAAGCCTGCGCCATCGAGCAGGAAAAGGGCCCGCAGGACGACCCGAGCGAAGCGAAGGTGGTGCAGATCCTCGAAAGCCCGCGCATGACCCGTGATAAAACGGTCATCCGCCTACCGTCGTTCGAAAAGGTACGGGGTGATGCTGTGCTGTACGCACACGCGAACCGCGTATTGCACCTTGAAACGAACCCAGGCAACGCCCGCGCATTGGTGCAGCGCCATGGCGAGATGGATGTGTGGTTCAACCCGCCTGCCATTCCCATGACCACCGAAGAAATGGACTACGTGTTCGGCATGCCGTATGCGCGGGTACCACACCCGGTGTATGGCAAAGAGAAGATTCCAGCCTATGACATGATCCGCTTCTCGGTGAACATCATGCGAGGCTGCTTCGGAGGCTGTACCTTCTGCTCGATCACCGAGCATGAGGGTCGCATCATCCAGAACCGGTCCGAAGAATCGATCATTCGTGAAATCGAAGAAATTCGCGACAGGGTGCCTGGCTTTACAGGTGTCATTTCCGACCTGGGTGGCCCTACCGCAAACATGTACCGTATCGCGTGCAAGAGCCCCGAGATCGAATCGGCGTGCCGCAAGCCGTCCTGTGTGTTCCCAGGCATCTGTCCGAATTTGAACACCGATCACTCGGCGCTGATTCAACTGTACCGTAGCGCACGGGCATTGCCCGGCGTGAAAAAGATTCTGATCGCTTCCGGCTTGCGCTACGACCTGGCCGTGGA
Organism: Pseudomonas sp. AB39(2026); assembly: GCF_059831485.1. NCBI lineage: Bacteria > Pseudomonadati > Pseudomonadota > Gammaproteobacteria > Pseudomonadales > Pseudomonadaceae > Pseudomonas > Pseudomonas sp. AB39(2026). Next base: position 2,824,357 of record NZ_CP195212.1, on the reverse strand, counting down.
GTCACCGGAATACGTGAAAGAGTTGGTCACCCATCATGTGGGCGGCTATCTGAAGATTGCGCCGGAGCATACCGAAGAAGGCCCGCTTAACCAGATGATGAAGCCGGGCATCGGCAGCTACGACCGCTTCAAGCGCATGTTCGAGAAGTACTCCAAGGAAGCCGGCAAAGAGCAGTACCTGATTCCGTACTTCATCGCGGCGCACCCTGGTACCACCGACGAAGACATGATGAACCTGGCTCTTTGGCTCAAGGGCAATGGCTTCCGCGCCGATCAGGTGCAAGCGTTCTACCCGTCGCCCATGGCCTCAGCCACGGCCATGTACCATTCGGGCAAGAACCCGCTGCGCAAGGTCACCTACAAGAGCCCTGCCGTGAGCATTGTGAAAAGTGATGCCCAGCGGCGCTTGCACAAGGCCTTTCTGCGTTACCACGACCCCAAAGGCTGGCCGATGCTGCGCGAGGCGCTTGAGCGCATGGGCCGAGCCGACTTGATCGGGCCGGGCAAGAACCAGCTGATTCCAGCCTATCAGCCTGAGGGTGATACCTATGTCAGCGCCCGCCGCAAGAATTCGACCCCCGCAGGCAGTCACAAGGTAGGGCGCGAGCAGCGCATCCTCACCCAGCACACGGGCCTGCCGCCCCGGGGTAGCGACGGCAGCAAACCGTGGGACAAGCGTGAGCAAGCCAAGGCGGCTGCCCAGGCCCGCCGCGAGCAAACCGCGCGTGAAAGCCGTGGCAGTGCCGCCAGCAAGGGCAAGAAAAAGCCGAGCCGCCAGCCGGTTATTCCTCGCTAGGCGCGCCTGGTTGTTCAGGCAAGGCACAAAGGCCTGGGTGGCTTTTCGTAGGCCTGGGTCGCTTAATCATCGTGATACAGCGGGCTCCCCAGGATGCCGGCCAATTGTCTGGAGTGTATGTATGTTGTGGAAAGCCCTGTTCGCCAGCCTGCTTGGACTGGCTGCCATGCCTGCACTAGCGGCCCAGTGCGACGTCACTGTGGACTCTACCGACCAGATGACCTTTGACCAGAAGGCCATGACCGTGAGCAAAAGCTGCAAAGCGTTCAAGGTGACACTCACCCACTCTGGCACCTTGCCGATACAGGTGATGGGCCATAACTGGGTACTCACCAAAACCGCTGATATGCGGGACGTCGCCAGCGACGGCATGAGCGCAGGTGCGGACAAGGGTTACCTCAAGCCTGAAGACACCCGAGTGATTGCCCATACCCGAATGATTGGTGCAGGCGAGCAGGACAGTGTCACCTTCGATGCGTCCGCCCTTGACCCTGCCGGGCAATACACCTTCTTCTGCAGTTTCCCTGGCCACATCGCCATGATGCAAGGCACGCTCAAGGTTGTGGACTGACCTCAAGCACACAGGCTATGCCGTGCGCTGTGGGACCGGTCGCAGCCGAAGGCGAAGGCCGGGAACCTGCCGTTTCCCAGACAGGAGGATGCAGGAGGGCGCGCTCACATCACCTTGAACACATGACGCAAATAAGCCACGAAATTAGGATCGCGGCATTGAGTCTTGGCGGCCTCGTCAGAAATCTTCGCCACTGGCGCGCCGTTGCAACTGGTCATCTTCAGCACCATGCTCATGGGCTTCACGCCGTCGAGGTCGCACGTAAGGTTAGTGCCGATGCCGAAACTCACATTGATACGCCCGCGCAATACGCGGAACAGGTTTAGTGCCCGGGGCAGGTCCAGGCCATCGGAGAACACCAGTGTCTTGGTCATAGGGTCGATGCCGAGCTTGCGGTAGTGGGCGATGGCTTTTTCGGCCCATACCACCGGGTCACCCGAATCGTGGCGCAGGCCGTCGAACAGCTTGGCAAAGTACAGGTCGAAATCGTTGAGGAAGGCATCCATGGTAATGGTGTCGGTCAACGCGATACCCAGCAGGCCCCGGTACTCGCGCACCCAGCAGTCCAGGGCTGCGATCTGGCTGTCGATCAGCCGAGGCCCTAGTTGCTGGTGCGCCATTACCCATTCGTGCGCCATGGTGCCCAAGGGCTTAAGGTCATACTTGCGTGCCAGGTACACATTGCTGGTGCCTACGAACCGCGCCGGAAACTCGGCTTTCAACAGCCGCACCACTTCATCCTGTACGCCGAAGGAAAAGCGCCGGCGTGTACCGAAATCTGCCACCTGCAGGCCTGCCAATTCGTCCACCGTGGCGTTAGCCACCAGCCAGTCGAATTTGCGGTACAGGGCGTCCCGGGCCTTTTGTAGCGTGACCTGCGGGTGCAAGGCACGGTTGCGTACCTCGCTGATCATGGCTAGCACCGGCACCTCGAACAGAATCACGTGCAGCCAAGGCCCTTTGAGTCGAATAAACAACTCATCGTGTTCGATACCGATCTGAACGTAGCGCAAGTTGAAGCGGAACAACCCCAGGAAGCGCAGGAAATCCGGCTTCATGAAGTTGATGTTCTCCAGGAAGGCCGTTTCCTCATCAGACAGGCTCAGCTCGCACAGGCGCTCCATTTCGTGCCGCAGCATTTGAAGGTAGGGCCGCAGGTCTTCACCGTTGCGGCAACGAAACTCCCATTCCACATCGGTATTAGGGTAGTTGTGCAGCACAGCCTGCATCATCGACAGCTTGTACAGGTCGGTATCCAGCAATGACTGAATAAGGGCAGGGCCAAAGGGTGAATCAATCATCAAGGGCTCCAGGTAGGCCAATGCCGTTCAGACAGCGGGCTATGCAAAAAGTCGAGCAGGGCTGACAGCTTTGTATGTCATTCGCAATGGTGCGTGGTGTAGCGCCTGCGCACCGCCATTGTGCACTTCCGTTACGCTTGTTGTTACGCCCGGGTTGCGCTGGCTTGTGGGTAATGGTTGCTCCGTAACTGTTGTGCCGGTTGCTCCTGGCCATTGCCATGGTACTACTTGCCGTGCTGCAGACGGTTGCACGTCCCACAGGCACGCCTCTTTGCCACCCTTTCTGAAAACCTGTGCTAAGACTTTGAGCATACCGAAAAAATGATGGCACGCTGCTTGCTCTGAGCAGAGCGCTGAAGTTGTAGTGCCAACCAAAATAATGTTCAGGAGCACCACCTCATGTCGCAGACGTTTTCCAAGAAAGGCATTCTGGCCCTGGCTGTTGCTACCGCCATGGGCGTTGCGTCTTATGCTCAGGCTGATGTGAAGATAGGTGTTGGCGGTCCTATGACCGGCGCTAACGCTTCATTCGGCGAACAGTACATGAAAGGCGCACAGGCAGCGGCGGATGCCATCAACGCTGCTGGCGGCGTGAACGGGGAGAAGATTGTGCTGGTGGCAGGCGATGATGCCTGCGAGCCTAAACAGGCCGTAGCCGTGGCCAACCGCCTGGTAGACCAGGATAAGGTTATTGGCGTGGTAGGGCACTTCTGCTCATCCTCTACCATCCCGGCTTCTGAGGTGTACGCTGATGCAGGCGTGATCGCTATCACGCCTGGCTCGACCAACCCCACCGTGACAGAACGTGGCTTGGCAACCATGTTCCGCATGTGCGGCCGCGATGATCAGCAAGGTGTTGTAGCGGGCGACTACATCGTGGACATGCTCAAGGCCAAGAAAGTGGCCGTGATCAACGACAAGGACACCTACGGCAAGGGCTTGGCCGATGCGACCTCGGCTCAGCTCAAGAAGCGCGGCGTGACGCCTGTATTGGAAGAAGGCCTGACCCGTGGCGAGAAAGACTTCAGCGCCTTGGTGACCAAAATCCGCAGCACCGGTGCGGAAGTGGTGTTCTTCGGCGGCCTGCATCCAGAGGCGGGCCCTCTGGTTCGTCAGATGCGTGAGCAGGGCCTGAAAGATGTGAAATTCGTGTCCGATGACGGCATCGTGACCGATGAACTGGTGACCACTGCCGGTGGCGCGCAATACGTCGATGGCGTGTACATGACCTTCGGCGCCGACCCCCGCCTGTTGCCTGATTCCAAAGCCGTGGTAGACGGGTTCCGCAAGAGCGGCTACGAGCCTGAAGGCTATACCCTGTATGCCTACGCCTCGTTGCAGGCGCTGGCCGCCGGGTTCAATGGCGCCAAGTCCAACAAGGGCGAAGACGCTGCCAAGTGGCTGAAGGCCAACCCGGTCAAGACCGTAATGGGCGAGAAAACCTGGGACAGCAAGGGCGACTTGAAAGTGTCGGACTACGTGGTGTACCAGTGGGGCTCAGACGGCAAATACAAGCAGCTCGAAAAACAAAAATAAGCGTTGTGGGCTGGCGTGCGGGCCTGCGCCCCACGCCAGTGCGTGCCTTACCCTGCCTGCGCAACATGACAGCCGGCCGTACCTCGTGGCACTTCCAGGGTACGGGTGGCTGGCGCGCTGATACGTTCACGAGAGTGCATGATGGACGGTATTTTCCTGCAGCAAATGGTCAACGGGCTGACCCTGGGGTCGGTCTACGGGTTGATCGCCATCGGCTACACGATGGTGTACGGCATCATTGGCATGATCAACTTCGCCCATGGCGACGTGTACATGGTCAGCTGTTACCTCTCGGCCATCGGGCTGGCCGTGCTGTCCTTTTTCGGCATCGAGTCTTTCCCCTTCCTGATCCTCGGTACGCTGATCTTTACCATCGTGGTCACGGGGGTGTACGGGTTTGTGATCGAGCGCGTGGCGTACAAGCCCTTGCGCAACTCCACACGTCTGGCACCGCTGATCAGCGCCATCGGCATTTCGCTGATCCTGCAGAACTACGTACAGATCAGCCAAGGGTCACGCCAGCAAGGCGTGCCTACGCTGCTTGAGGGCGGCTGGCGGTTCGAGGTCGGCTCGGGCTTCGTACAGCTGAGCTACACCAAGCTATTCATCATCATTGCTGCCTTCGTGGGCATGGCGGTGCTGACCTACATCATCAAGTACACCAAGCTGGGCCGCATGTGCCGGGCCACCCAGCAAGACCGCAAAATGGCTTCTATCCTGGGCATCAACACCGACCGGGTGATCTCCTACGTGTTCATCATCGGTGCGGCCATGGCGGCACTGGCTGGTGTGCTAGTGACCATGAACTACGGCACCTTCGATTTTTACGCAGGCTTCATCATCGGTATCAAGGCCTTCACTGCGGCTGTACTCGGGGGCATCGGCTCATTGCCCGGCGCCATGCTGGGCGGGTTGATCCTGGGGGTAGCTGAATCGCAGTTCTCCGGGCTTGTGAACTCTGACTACAAAGACGTGTTCAGCTTCGGCCTGCTGGTGCTGATACTGATCTTCCGTCCCCAAGGCCTGCTGGGTCGCCCACTTGTGGCGAAGGTGTGACCATGTCTTCTGCGATCAATAAACCTGTCAACCTCAAGAAAAGCGTCATTGATGCGATCGTGGCCGGCCTGCTGGCGCTGATCGTGTTCGGCCCTGTCGTGGGTATTGTGCTCGACGGCTATGGCTTCAACCTGCAGCCGGCCCGCACCGCCGTGATTGTGGCCATTGTGATGGCCGGGCGTTTCCTCCTCAGCCTGTTCCTGCAAACCCCGAGCGGCCTGCGTATTGCGCAAGGTTTCGAGAGCAGCGGGGGCGGCGTACATGTGCTGGCCCCGGACTACAAGTCCCGCCTGCGCTGGATCATCCCGCTGTTAATCGTGATTGCGTTGGTGTTCCCGGTGTTTGCCAACAAGTACATGCTCACCGTGGTCATTCTGGGCTTGATCTATGTGCTGCTGGGGTTGGGGTTGAACATTGTGGTGGGCCTGGCCGGCCTGCTGGACCTAGGGTACGTGGCCTTCTACGCCATCGGGGCTTACGGCCTGGCTTTGGGTTACCAGTACCTGGGCCTGGGCTTCTGGTCAGCATTGCCATTGGCGGCTATTGCAGCAGCCCTGGCGGGGTGCATCCTGGGCTTCCCGGTGTTACGCATGCACGGGGACTACCTGGCGATCGTGACACTGGGCTTTGGTGAAATCATCCGCCTTGTGCTGAACAACTGGCTGGATTTCACTGGCGGCCCTAACGGTGTGCCAGTCCCTTCGCCTACGATCTTCGGCCTTGAGTTCGGACGTCGCGCCAAGGACGGTGGTATCCCCATCCACGAATATTTCGGCTTCGAATACAACGGGGACCTGAAATTCCTGTTTATCTACGCCGTGCTATTCCTGGTGGTAATGCTGGTGCTGTACGTCAAGCACCGCCTGACCCGCATGCCGGTAGGGCGGGCATGGGAAGCCTTGCGCGAGGATGAGATCGCCTGCCGTGCCATGGGCCTCAACCATGTGCTGGTCAAGCTGTCTGCCTTTACCATTGGTGCTTCCACGGCAGGCCTGGCCGGTGTGTTCTTCGCCAGCTATCAAGGCTTTGTGAACCCCACCTCGTTCACCTTCTTCGAGTCGGCACTGATACTGGCCATTGTGGTACTGGGTGGCATGGGCTCTACAGTCGGCGTAGTCATTGCAGCCTTCGTATTGACCGTGACACCTGAGCTGTTGCGCAGCTTTGCCGAGTATCGGGTGCTGCTGTTCGGCATCCTTATGGTGTTGATGATGATCTGGCGGCCACGCGGGCTTATCCGTATCAGCCGTACCGGGGTAATGCCGCGCAAAGGAGTGGCGCCATGAACGACGATATCATTCTGTCTGTCGAGCACCTGATGATGCAGTTCGGCGGTATCAAGGCGCTAAGCGACGTCAACCTGCAGGTCAAACGCAACTCCATCTTTGCCCTGATCGGGCCGAACGGCGCAGGCAAGACCACCGTGTTCAACTGCCTTACAGGCTTTTACAGGGCCAGTGGCGGCCGCATCCAGCTCAATGCCCGCAAGGGCAGCGTAGAAGTGATCAAGTTGCTGGGCGAGCCGTTCAAGGCGTCGGACTTCGTGGCCCCCAACCGCTTCTTCAGCCGGCTGTACTACAAGATGTTCGGCGGTACTCACTTGGTGAACCGCGCGGGCCTGGCCCGGACGTTCCAGAACATTCGGCTGTTCAAGGAAATGTCGGTGGTGGAAAACCTGCTGGTCGCCCAGCACATGTGGGTCAACCGCAACATGATCGCCGGCATTCTCAACACGCCTGGCTACCGCAAGGCCGAAGCGCGTGCGTTGGAAACCGCGTTCTACTGGCTGGAAGTGGTAGACCTGGTGGATTGCGCCAACCGCCTGGCCGGTGAGCTGTCCTACGGGCAGCAACGCCGGCTGGAGATTGCCCGCGCCATGTGTACCAGGCCCCAGGTGATCTGCCTGGATGAGCCGGCTGCAGGCTTGAACCCGCAGGAAACCGAAGCGCTGAGCGGGATGATCCGCCACCTGCGGGACCACCACGACATGACCGTGGTATTGATCGAGCACGACATGGGCATGGTAATGAGCATTTCCGACGACATCGTGGTGCTGGATCACGGCAATGTGATCGCGGTAGGCAAGCCGGAGCAGATCCGCAATGACCCGAAAGTGATCGCAGCCTACCTAGGTGCCGACGAGGAGGAGCTGGTATGACCGCCCCTATTCTGGAGCTCAAGGCCATCGATGTGTTCTATGGGCCCATACAGGCTTTGAAGCAGGTATCGATGCACATTAACCCTGGCGAGACTGTCAGCCTGATCGGCTCCAACGGCGCAGGCAAGTCCACGCTGCTGATGTCGATCTTCGGCCAGCCACGTATTGCGGCAGGGCAGATCTTCTACCAAGGCACCGACATCAGCCAGAAGTCCTCCCACTACATTGCCTCAAATGGTATTGCCCAGTCGCCGGAAGGGCGACGGGTATTTCCGGACATGTCGGTGGAGGAAAACCTGATGATGGGCACTATTCCCATTGGTGACAAATACGCCGGTGACGATATGCAACGAATGTTCGACCTGTTCCCGCGGCTCAAGGAACGGCGTAATCAGCGGGCCATGACCATGTCCGGCGGCGAGCAGCAGATGCTGGCTATCGCACGTGCCTTGATGAGCCGCCCCAAACTGTTGTTGCTGGATGAGCCTTCCCTGGGGCTTGCCCCTATTGTGGTGAAGCAGATCTTCGCCACGCTGCGGGAGCTGGCTAAGTCTGGCATGACCATCTTTTTGGTAGAACAGAACGCCAACCACGCGTTGAAGCTCTCGGACCGAGCGTACGTGATGGTCAACGGGCAGATCCGCTTGAGTGGCACAGGGCAGGAACTGCTGTCCAACGACGACGTGCGTAATGCCTACCTGGGCGGGCACTGACATAGCGGGCGTCCTTCTGAGCCGGCTTGAAAATGTGGAAAACATTTTCTGGCCGGCTTTGGAATGTGACAGAAGGCCACATTTTCATAGCGTCTATCACCCCTGCCTTTTAGCCCCCAGCCGCCGTGGACCAGGCTGTTGATAACCTGGGTGTGTAACGCTAGAGGCCGCGTGCCACGTGGCTTTCAAGCGATTGATCAAAAAACGTACTGCCGCCCCTGCTAGCTTCTATTGCTACCTTGTCAAGGCTTGACAGATGACGGGTGGGCGAGTAAGTGGCCTGTGGATAACTCTGTGGGAAACCTTTGGAAACGATGCTGTAGAGGCCGTATTCAGCGCCTTGAGTCGGTTCGTTATACAGAGCAAATTATTTTTGGGGCTCAGCCCGAAAGGAAATTTGCCTCGGCCAATTGTGTCCATGGCGCGCGGCGGGCATGCTGAGGTCCCTACTTATCTATCGTTTGGCCGGTTCGCTGGCACCTTAGGAGAACCTAATGACTTCCACCGTCTTTATCACTGGCGCCACGTCCGGCTTCGGCGAAGCCTGTGCCCGGCGCTTTGCCGAGGCCGGCTGGTCGCTCATCATCACGGGCCGTCGTGAAGACCGGCTTAACGCCTTGGCCGAAGAGCTGTCCGCCAAGGTAGAGGTGCTGCCATTGGCCGTGGACGTTCGAGACCGCAAAGCCATGGAGGCGGCCATTGGTGGCCTGCCAGCGCAGTTCTCCACCCTGACTGCCCTGGTGAACAATGCGGGCCTGGCCTTGGGCAATGATCCAGCGCCTTCGTGTGACTTGGACGACTGGGAAACCATGGTCGATACCAATATCAAGGGCTTGCTGTATACCACCCGGCTGCTCCTGCCTCGGCTGATCGCCCATGGTAAAGGCGCAGGTATCGTCAACCTGGGCTCAGTAGCCGGTAGCTACCCTTATCCGGGCAGCCATGTATACGGGGGCACCAAGGCCTTCGTGAAACAGTTCTCCCTGAACCTGCGCTGTGACCTGCAGGGCACGGGTGTGCGCGTAACGGACCTGGAGCCTGGCATGTGTGAGAGCGAGTTCTCACTGGTGCGCTTTGGTGGGGACAAGGCGCGCTATGACGCGACCTACGCTGGCGTCGAACCCCTCCAGCCCCAAGACATTGCCGACACCATTTACTGGATTCTCACCCAGCCGGCCCACATCAATGTGAACCGCCTGGAAGTGATGCCAGTGAACCAGGCTTGGGCGGGCTTTGCGGTCAACCGCCAGAATTGAGCGCGCTAGCCAAGGCCGCCAGGCAGGTGTAGAGGTGGTAGGGCGTGGTGGATGGCATGTCATGCCGGCTCACGGCGCCTGCGGCGTCCCTGCATTCGAACCAGCCTGCAGGGCGCAAGAACTGGGCTTGCAGGTGCTGCAAGCCAGCCTTCAGCGCATCGTCGCTATGTGGGAGCAGGGTGAGCGCGCGGAGGTATTCGGCCTGTGCCCAGATGCGACGCGTGCCGTCCAGCAAGGTGCCGTCAGCCTTGAGTGTGGCGCATACAGCCCCGTCGCGCAGCCCTTGCTGCTGTGAGCGCACCATCGCTTCAGCCATGTCGGCTGCCAGGGCATGTGTGCTCAGCCGCGCGGATGAGGCCAGCAGGTAGAACCATTCGAACTGGTGGCCAGGCTCGTACCAGTTGTCCACAGCGGTGAGTGGTTTTTCCAGCAGCACGCCGTGCTGCGGGTCAAAGAACTGCTTGTGCATGCCATTGCACAGGTCCAGCAGCGCCGCGTGTGTTGCCGCCTCCGGGCGCACTTCAAGGCTGGCCAGGAACGCCTCGGCCAAATGCATCAAAGGGTTCTGCAGTGCACCTTGCCCCAGGCTCGACCAGTCTTGGGCCAGGCAGGCTTCGTACAACCCATGGTTGATCGAGAACCGTTGCACGGCTGCCAAGGCTTGGTCCAGGCACGCCTGCGCGGCCGGCTCGCTGCGCAGGTAATGGGCGCAGGCGAACACGATGAACGCGTGGGTGTATAGGTCTTTGCGGGTGTCCAGAGGTTGGCCATGGGCATCGACGCTATAAAACCAGCCACCCTGAACGGGGTCAGCGAAATGCCGGTTCAGTGAATCGAACAGTTGCCTGGCGCGTTGGGCCGCACCTGGGCGCTTGCCCAGGGAGGTAAACACGAACAGCTGTCGCGCACAGGCCATGGCCCGATAACGCTGGGCTGGCAAAGGCTGGTGCTGTTCATCCAGGGCCTCGTAGGGCAGCTGAAGGTCGGCGTTCCAACCTGGCCCTTCCCACAAAGGAACGATGCCAGTGAGAAAATGTTCCCACACCAAGGTGTAGGTAGCGGCAAGCTGAGGGTTCACGCAGGAGGCAGGCATGGACGGCTTCATGGGGCGGCAAATGCGCGCCACTCTAGCAGAAAACCAAGGCCAGGTCGGCACACCTGGCAGGCGCCACAGCCCCGTAGGTGCCGGCCTTGGCCACGCATAGCGCTACGCTGCCAGCAGATACCCCCCAGCAATGGCTGCCGCTGCACCTGCCAGGCGCACCAAGGGCGCAGCTGCATTGGGCAGCCAGCGGACAACGGCGTAGCCTGCGGCATGTAAGGCGGCCGTGACACCAATGAAGCCGGCCGCATAGGCCCAGGCGCTGGACATGGCCGGCAGCTCAAGGCCATGAGCCATGCCATGGCACAGTGCAAAGCCTGCGGTAGCTATCATTGCCAGCGACAGCGGCGGGCGCACGGCCAGCGCTACAGCCAGGCCCAGCGCCAGTACCGAGGCTGCAATTCCGCTTTCCAGGCCCGGCAGTTCTACACCGGCAAAGCCCAGGCCGCCACCTGCCAGCATGGCGACCAGGAACGTGCAGGGCAGTGCCCAACGCCCGCGGCCTTCCTGCTGGGCCGCCCACAGGCCTACGGCAACCATGGCCAGCAGGTGGTCCAGGCCACTGAGCGGGTGGCTGGCGCCGGCCAGCAGGCCCTGGCCATGGCCGGGGTGGGCGAATGCCACGGTGGGCAAGGCAAACAGAGCAAGCGTGGCGATCAACTGCTTACGGGTCATAACGGCTTCCTTGTGGTCAGGCTGCGTTCAGCAGGCCTTGGCGTTCGATAAAGGCGATAATGGCGTCCAGCCCCTGGCCGGTTTTCTGATTGCTGAACACAAAAGGCTTCTCGCCGCGCATCTTGCGCGTGTCCCGGTCCATGCTGTCCAGTGACGCGCCTACCAGGTCTGCCAGGTCGATCTTGTTGATAACCAGCAGGTCGGATTTGCAGATGCCCGGGCCGCCCTTGCGCGGCAGCTTGTCCCCGGCCGATACATCGATCACGTACACCGTCAGGTCCGACAACTCAGGGCTGAAGGTGGCCGAAAGGTTATCCCCACCGGACTCCACCAGAATCAGGTCCAGCCCAGGAAACCGCCGGTTCAGCTGGTCCACAGCTTCGAGGTTGATGGAGGCGTCTTCGCGAATGGCGGTGTGCGGGCAACCGCCGGTTTCCACGCCAATAATCCGCTCGGGTGCCAGTGCCTGGTTGCGCACCAGGAAGTCCGCGTCCTCGCGGGTATAGATGTCATTGGTGACCACCGCCAGGTTGTAGCGCTCACGCAGGGCCAGGCACAAGGCCAGGGTCAGCGCCGTTTTGCCGGAGCCCACAGGGCCGCCGATACCGACTCGCAAGGGTTGGGTGTTCATGCAGTTCTCCTAGGATCTGAACAGGCGGCTGTACTGGCGTTCGTGGGCCATGCTGGCCAACGCCAGGCCGAACGGGGCGCTGCCGATGTGGGTAGGGTTCAAGGCGCAGGTAGCGCACCGGGCGTGCTCCAGTGCCGGCAGCAGCTCGCTGGTCAATTGCTGGGCGGCCTGTTGCCCCAGTGGCAAGGTCTTCATCAGTACCGCCAGCTGGTTCTCTAGCCAACCCCAGAGCCAGGCTGCCAGGGCGTCTTCCGGAGAAAGGCCCCATGCCCTGGCAGCCAGTGCCCAGCCGAGTGCCATATGGGGCTCGTCCATGTGGTCAAGCAAAGCGCGCGCGGCACTGTCCAGCTCGGGGAGCCCCAACAATAGTTGTTTGAGCGAATAGCCCATTTGCCGGCTTTCCAGATGCAGCTCCCGGGTTTCCCGGCTGGCACGGTGTTCTTCACTTCGCTGCTTCAAGGCAGGCCAGTCCTCGTCGGCTGCCAGCCGACAATGGGCTAGAAGCACAGGGCCATCGAACCGGCACAGGTTCAGTTCAAGCTGGTCGCGCAGCCAAGTGGCGGCCGTGGCTCGGCACCGCACGTGACCTGCCTCTACCGCCATCTCCAGCCCTTGGGAGTAGCTATAGCCGCCAATGGGCAGTTGCGGGCTGGCCAGGCGCAGCAGTGCCCACGCGTTGGTCACCGCGCGGCGCCGAACTGGTGCAGGCGCGGGGCATAGTTGAAGCCTTCCTCCCCTTGATGGGAGTGGTGATGGCCGCCCCCATAGGCGCCGTACTCGGGCTGGAAGGGGGCTTCCAGAGGCTGCACCGTCGCACCCAACTGCTCAAGCATGCCCCGAAGTACATGGTCATCCAGTAACCGTAGCCAGCCGTCGCCGATTTGCAGCGCCACATGGCGGTTGCCCAAGTGATAGGCCGCTCGAGTCAATTCCAAAGCGTTGGCACAGGTGACGTGCAACAGCGATTCAGGCCGGGCACATACCCGAACGACGCGGCCATCTTGGGCTTCCAGGCAGTCGCCGTCACGTAAAGGAGGCTGCCCCCGCTCAAGGAATAGCCCCACGTCTTCCCCGCCCTGTGAAAAGCAGCGCAAACGACTCTTGCTACGAGCTTCATAGGTAAGGTGCACCTCGGCATCCCAGGTAGGCTGTGCTGATAGACGGCGATGTATCACAAGCATGGGTCAGTTTCCGGCAAGGACCGATACAAGCGTAGAGCAAGGGCCTTGCCAAGCTGGCTAGGCCAATGAAGCAGTAGCAAAACCGGGAAGGTGCGAGTCGGATTGGGGCAGGGCGAGGTTAAATGTGGTGCATCAGGCTATGATTCGCACCATTGCAGTGCTTGATGGGGCAGGCGGAACGGGCCTGCAGGTCAGGCGCCAAGCTTGAGGCGCGTAAAAGGCCCTAGGCAGTGGCGCGAAGGCTGCGGTCTGCGCCATCTTGGGCAATGCTGTAGGTGTGCTGAATACTCAGGGCCGCTGTTGGCTTGGCTTGAGTCGCCACGGCTTGGTCAGTAACCGGCAGGGCGAAAGCACTTACGGTAACCAGAGACAAGGCTGCAGCGAGGAAAAGGTGTTTCATGGCAGGCGATTCCAAAAAGTGTTGGGCAGGTTTTCAAGCTGCCTATGCTACGCCGCGCCTGCCATTGCGGAAGTCGATCCTGAGCATGGTCTCCATCGACCGGAACGATGGCTTCGGGCCTTGTCTGCCTGTCTCGCTTAACCTTGCCAAAAGGCAGGTATGCACCAAAGGCACGCCGAGCCAGGCACGTTCGCCCGAACCAGCGCCGCCTCGCTGTAGTCACAAGCCTGACCATTCATTAGCGCGCTCATGAGAGAACAGGGTCGCTGTAAAGGAGATACCCATGTCCCGCCCCCTTCGTATCATTGCCTGGACCGTCGCCACGCTTGTGGTGCTGGTACTTGCCCTTGTGGTGTTTATCGCGACGTTCAATTGGAACCGGGTAAAGCCTACGCTTAACGAAAAGGTATCCACTGCCTTGCATCGTCCGTTCGCCATCAACGGCAACCTTGCGGTGGAGTGGGCGCGAGAGCCGGACGAAGGCGGCCTGAAAGCCTGGGTACCTTGGCCACATTTCATTGCCGACGATATCAGCCTGGGTAACCCGGACTGGTCCAGCACGCCGCAGATGGCCGGCCTCAAGCGCATTGAGTTTCGGTTGTCGCCCTTGCCCCTGCTGGCTCAGCACATTGTCATCCCTCGCATCAACTTGACCGAGCCTACCGCGGACCTACAGCGCTTGAAGGATGGTCGCGCTAACTGGGCCTTCGACATGGGGCCGAAGGATGAGTCGGCAGAGCCCTCCAGCTGGGTGTTGGACATTGGCGCCATCGGCTTCGACAAAGGCAAGGTTACCCTGGACGACGCCACCCTGAACACTCAAGTGGAGGTGCTGATCGACCCATTGGGCAAGCCCATCCCCTTCAAGGCCTTGGCAGGCCAGACAGACGCTGCCAAAGCGTTGGAGAAAGAGGGCAACAGCGCCCAGGACTATGCCTTCGGTTTCAAGGCCACTGGCAAGTACAAAGGCCTGCCTGTGAAAGGTGATGGCAAGATCGGCGGGTTGCTGGCGCTGCAGGACACCCGCCAGCCGTTCCCTGTGCAAGTGGACGTCACCGCTGGCGACACCCATGCCGCTGCGGTCGGCACCCTGACCGACCCCCGCAACCTGGGAGCCTTGGACCTTCATCTGAAGCTGTCAGGCACCAGCCTGGGCAACCTGTTCCCGCTGACGGGCGTGAACCTGCCGGATTCACCCGCCTACAGCACCGATGGCCATCTGATCGCACGCTTGCACGAGGCCGGCGGCGCTACGTTCCGCTACGAGGGCTTCAATGGCCGTATCGGTGATAGCGATATTCATGGTGACCTGGGCTTTGCAGCAGCCCAGCCACGGCCGAAACTGACCGGCAAGCTGGTGTCCAACCAATTGCTGTTCGCGGACCTGGCACCCTTGATCGGTGCCGACTCCAACGCCGAGCAGAAGGCCCGAGGTGGCGCAAGTAAACAGCCTAACGGTAAGGTGCTGCCGGTCGAAGAATTCAAGACTGACCGCTGGCGTGCCATGGATGCTGACGTGGAGTTCTCTGGCAAGCGCATCGTGAAAAGCGAGAGCCTGCCTATTACAGACCTGTACACCCATGTAGTGCTAGACGATGGCAAGCTGAGCCTGGAGCCCTTGCGCTTTGGAGTAGCGGGCGGCCAGTTGGATGCCCAGGTAGGCCTCAATGGCCGCTCCACGCCACTGCAGGGCCAGGCAAAGCTCAGTGCCCGCGGCTTCAAGCTCAAGCAGCTGTTTCCAACCTTCGAACCCATGCGCACCAGCTTCGGTGAGCTTAACGGCGATGCACAGTTCTCAGGCACCGGGAACTCGGTTGCCGCCTTGCTAGGTACGTCCAATGGTGGCGTAAAGATGTTGATCAACGATGGCGCCGTGAGCCGGGATCTGATGGAAATCGCAGGCCTGAACGTCGGTAACTATGTGATGGGCAAAATCTTTGGCGACAAGGAAGTGAAGATCAATTGTGCGGCCGCGGACGTGGGGATTAAAGACGGCTTGGCTAGCACCAATCTCTTTGTATTCGATACGGAAAATGCGGTGATCTACATCGACGGCGATGCCAACTTCAAGACTGAACGCATGGACTTCAAGGTAACGCCCGAGTCCAAGGGCTTCCGCCTGTTCTCCCTGCGCTCCCCGTTGTACGTACGCGGCACGTTCGCCAAGCCCAGCGCCGGTGTGCAAACCGTGCCCCTGCTGCTGCGCGGTGCTGGCATGGTGGCGTTGGGTGCGGTCGTAGCCCCTGCGGCCGGCCTGTTGGCCCTGGTCGTGCCCAGTGGCGACAAGGCGCCCAACGAATGCCGCCCACTGCTGGAGCAGATGCAGCAGGGCAAGGTGCCGAAAACGGTGAGGTGAGGCGGATGTCATTGATTTGCTAGTTGCACTGCCTACTTGACTTGGTTCAGGTAGGCAGATGCCGACGCGCTGTCATATCCACGCCTACTGCCCTCATGACCGCTAATAGGGTTTTAAGCGTTGGGTTACCTTTTTCGCTAAATGACCGATAGAGCATTTCACGGGATAACCCTGATTCTCTGGCCAATTCCGTCATACCTTTGGCCCTGGCCACTACCCCTAGTGCTTTAGCGATATGCCCTGCATCGCCTGTCTCGAAAGCATCAGCCATAAATACCGCTATGCTCTCGGGGTCCGTTAAAGCAGACGCTGGATCATATTCATAGAGCTGTTCATTCATTGCTATCTACCCTAACTCATTGCAACACGCTGTAGCTTATAAGTCACATTTAGTTGAAAAAGTAAAGCGCTTGGCCAAGCGTGTAAACGGCAGTTCGTAACGTGGTTTTTCAGGCAGGGTAGCAGCGTTCATAAAAAACCAGGCATCGCCTGGTTTATTGTCCCAACTGCTGAACAGAATCAGCTCAGGTCGGCCAAGATGTCCGCCATATCGTCGGCGTGCTCTTCTTCCTGGGCCAGGATGTCTTCGAAGATGCGGCGAGTGGTGGGGTCTTTCTCACCGATGTATTGCACGATCTCGCGGTAGGAATCGATGGCGATACGTTCGGCTACCAAGTCTTCGTAGACCATTTCCTTGAGGTTGTTGCCCGCTTTGTACTCGGCGTGGGACATGGCCGAAATCTTGTCGGGGTCGAACTCCGGCTCGCCACCCAATTGCACGATACGCTCGGCCAGGCGATCAGCGTGCTCGGCTTCCTGCTGTGCGTGCTCGGCAAACTCTTCAGCGGCCACGCTGGCCTTGAGGCCAGTCGCCATGAAGTAGTGACGCTTGTAGCGCAAGGTGCAAACCAGTTCGGTGGCCAGCGATTCGTTCAGCAGGCGAATGATCTCTTCGCGGTCTGCGGTATAGCCTTCGGTCACGGCGCCATTGTCGACGTTCTGGCGGGCGCGTTCTCGCAGGGTGTTCTTGTCTGTCAATTGCAGGTTCAGCATGGTGGTTCTCCAGGCTAGTATTCACGGAACCGGCCTGCTCTGTTCAGGGCGCTCTGGGCGCGTGGCAGGCTCGGTCTAGATGTGAGTGGCCGCTGCGCTGAAGGTTTCACCCAAGCGTGAGGCGGCCAGGCCTCACTTGGCCATTTCGTTCTGCTTGCGCTGTTCGCAGGTCATGAAGCCCTTGGTATCTACCAGGCCCGCACTGTTGAAGCTTACGTAGTAGGGCTGCTGGTGGCCTTCGCGGTTCAGGATGTAGTTGTTGCAGGTCCCATTGCTGGAGCCTGCGGTGCCTGGCACCACTGTGGAAGCCGGACCGCCAATGGTGTTCACCTGTTGCATGGTCATGCCTTTCTCTACCTGCTTGACCAAGGGCTCGTTGCGGTAGGTCACGAAATCCACAGGGTTCTCGGGTGTGGTCTGGCAGCCCGCAAGCATGGCTAGGGTGGAAGCGGCGATCAGGGTTTGCCGAAACATGGGTATCGCTCCTTGAAAAGCCGGAATGGCTACGGGATTTGGAGCTTTGCTTGTGCGCAAGAGTTCGAACTTTCCACGCAGTGATCAGCCGTTACATTGCCGCCCCGCTTTAGGCTGGTGAAGCGTCACGTTCACTGGCAGACTGCCCATCCTTTCCGGGTGGTTTGTTCGAGGCCGTATGCCCACGTTTTCGTCACGTCATGTACTGATCGCCAGCTGGGTGCTGGTTATTGGCGGGCTATTGCTGGTGCTGCCGCTGCGCCTGTTGCCTAGCCTGCTGGCGGGCCTTCTGGTTTTCGAACTGGTCAATATGCTTACCCCCCAGTTGCAACGGCTGACCGCCGGGCCTCGAGCACGCTGGCTGGCGGTGGCCTTGCTGGGCACGCTGGTGGTGTGTGGGCTAGCGTTGATCTTCTTCGGTGCGTTCAGCCTGGTGCTTCACGAAGTGGAAAACCCCGGCGCGTCCTTGGACAAGTTCATGCGGGTTGTGGACCGGGCAAGGGGCCAGTTGCCGCCTGCCATCGATGCGTACCTGCCTGCCAGCGCTGCTGAATTTCGCGTGGCGATCGGGGCCTGGATGGGCAAGCATCTCAGTGACCTTCAACTGATAGGCAAGGACGCTGTGCACACCTTCGTTACCTTGCTGATTGGCATGGTGCTGGGCGCGATCATTGCGCTTCAGCGGGCGCCAGAGCATGCCGAGCGCCAGCCACTGGCAGCGGCCCTGTACAAACGGCTGAGCCTGCTGGTGCAGGCGTTCCGCAACATCGTGTTTGCACAACTCAAGATCTCGCTGCTCAACACCGCCTTTACCGCCATTTTCCTGGCCGTGGTGCTGCCCTTGATCGGTATCAAGCTGCCGCTGACCAAAACCCTGATCGTGCTTACGTTCCTGCTGGGGTTGCTGCCGGTGATCGGTAACCTGATCTCCAATACCCTGATTACCATCGTAGGGCTGTCGATCTCAGTCTGGGTCGCGGTGGGCGCGCTGGCCTACCTGATCCTCATCCACAAGGTGGAGTACTTCCTCAATGCCCGCATTGTAGGTGGGCAAATCCGTGCCAAGTCCTGGGAGCTATTGCTGGCGATGTTGATTTTCGAGGCAGCGTTTGGCCTGCCCGGCGTGGTGGCCGGGCCGATCTACTACGCGTACCTCAAGAGCGAGCTGCGCGAGGCGGGGTTGGTATAGGGCTGAATGCCTGGCGAATGGGCGTGCCGTTTTTCCCGGTCTACGCCCGGTCCCACAAGCGGTAACGCAGCAACTGCAGACGTCAGCCGTAGCGGCGCCAGGCTTCGATGGCCAAGCCGCTGCCGATGCTGCCGAAGCGGTTGCCTTCCACATGGCGAGCGTTGGGCAGCATGGCCGCAACGCTGTTACGCAAGGCAGGGATACCGCTGGAGCCGCCAGTGAAGAATACGGTGTCCACCTGCGCTTCGGTGATGCCTGCACGCGCCAAGGTTTCTCGCACGCTGTTGCGCACCCGGCCCAGCAGGCCTTCGATGGCACTTTCGAACAGCGTGCGGGTCAGGTTCACACTTAGCCCTGGTTCAATCCGGTCCAGTGCCAGCAGCCGGTTGGGCGCCTCGGTGAGCTGGATCTTGGTCTCTTCCACTTCCATGGCCAACCAATGCCCGGCGCGCTGTTCGATCAGCCGGAACAGGCGGTCGATGCCCAGGGTGTCCTCGATGTCGTAACGCATGTTGCCCAGGGAAATCTGGGATTTTTGCGAATACACGGCGTTGATGGTGTGCCAGGTGGCAAGGTTCAAGTGGAAGCTGGTGGGCATCAGGGCTTGGCTTTTCATGCGGCTGCCATACCCGAACAGGGGCATTACACCCTGGACGCTCAGTTGCTTGTCGAAGTCCGTACCGCCCACGTGTACACCGCCCGTAGCCAGGATATCGCTTTGGCGTTCGGTCAGGGCACGGCGTTCCGGTGCCAGGCGCACCAGGGAAAAGTCGGAGGTACCGCCGCCGATGTCGACGATCAGTACCAGTTCTTCACGGTCGATGCCGGACTCATAGTCGAAGGCCGCCGCGATAGGCTCGTACTGAAAGGACACGTCTTTGAAACCCACCTTGCGCGCAACAGCGGCAAGGGTGTCTTCGGCGTCCTGATCGGCGCTGGCATCGTCGTCCACAAAGAACACTGGGCGGCCCAGCACAACCTGGTCGAATGCGCGCTCACCGGCCTGCTCGGCTCGTTGCTTGAGTTGGGTAATGAACAGGCCTAGTAAGTCTTTGAAGGGCATGGCGCTGCCCAGCACGCTGGTGTCGTGCTTGATCAGCTTGGAACCCAGCAAGCTTTTGAGCGACCGCATCAGCCGGCCCTCGTAACCGTCCAGGTATTCCTTCAGCGCCAGGCGCCCGTAGACTGGGCGGCGTTCCTCGGCGTTGAAAAATACCACTGACGGCAGCGTGATCTTGCCGTCTTCAAGGGCAAGCAAGGTCTCTTGGCCTGGGCGATACCAGCCCACCGTGGAGTTGGAGGTGCCAAAGTCGATGCCGCAGGCGCGAGCGAAGGAATCGGAGGTCATGGGTCGGCCCTTGGAAAAAAACGGCCGCGCAGTGTATGCCAGCGTTCAACGAAATCGAAGGGCAGGCGTCGGTTATTTTAATGGGCTCGTGCCTTGAAAGCTGGCTATTGGCCCCAACCTAGAAGCCATTACCCGCGCGAACCTTTGCCACAGGCAACGTCTGATTGAAGACGCCCCCGCGCTTTCCTCTTTTCAGGTGGTACCCATAAATGGATTTCAAAGACTACTACAAGGTACTTGGCGTAGAGCCCAGTGCAGATGAGAAGACCATCAAGGCCGCGTACCGCAAGCTTGCTCGCAAATACCACCCGGACGTGAGCAAGGAGCCCAATGCCGAAGCGCATTTCAAAGAGGCCAACGAAGCCTACGACGCCCTCAGTAGCCCCGAAAAACGCGCCGAATACGACGAGCTTCGCAAGTACGGTGTGCACGGCCGACCCTTCCAGGCGCCGCCTGGGTATGGTGGTGGCAATTTCGGTGGCGAACAGGCTGATTTTTCCGACTTCTTCAGCTCTATCTTCGGCAACCAGAGCCGCGCGGGCAACCCGTTTGGCAACGCCCGCGGGCAGTCGCGCAATGCTAGCCGGAGGGGCAAAGACGTAGAGCTGGACCTGGCGCTGTTTCTAGAGGAAACCCTGGCCGGTGAGTCCAAGCAGGTCAGCTTCCGAGTGCCGCAATACAATGCAGCCGGGCACCCCACGGGCAGTGCTACCAAAACGCTGAACGTCAAGATCCCAGGCGGTGTTGCCGATGGCGAGCGCGTCCGCCTCAAAGGCCAAGGCGGCCCTGGCCATGCGGGGGGTGAGCCAGGTGACCTGTACATCACCATTCGCTATGCACCGCACCCACGCTTCACGGCCGAAGGCACCGACCTAGTAGTTGAAGTGCCTGTCGCCCCTTGGGAGCTGGCCCTCGGGGCCAAGGTACCAGTACCTACGTTGACAGGCCGCATCAACCTGACCGTGCGCCCGGATAGCCAGAACGGCCAGCGCCTGCGCGTGAAGGACAACGGCCTGCCCATCAAGGGCGGCGGCCGTGGTGACCTGTTCGTGCAGTTGAAGGCCGTGATGCCACCTGCTAACGACAGTACCAAAGCGTTGTGGGCGCAGTTGGCCAGCAAGTCAGGGTTCGATCCTCGGGGCGCTTAGCTGCGAGCCATAAGCTGCAAGCTGCAAGCTGCAAGCGACAAGCGACAAGCCGCTCGATCTAAGCTTGAGGCTTGAGGCTTGAGGCTTGAGGCTTGAGGCTTGAGGCTTGAGGCTTGAGGCTTGAGGCTTGAGGCTTGAGGCTTGAGGCTTGAGGCTTGAGGCTTGAGGCTTGAGGCTTGAGGCTTGAGGCTTGAGGCTTGAGGCTTGAGGCTTGAGGCTTGAGGCTTGAGGCTTGAGGCTTGAGGCTTGAGGCTTGAGGCTTGAGGCTTGAGGCTCGTCGCTTGCCGCTATCAAAACAGAAAATACCGTTGCGCCATGGGCAGCACATCCGCTGGCTCGCACCACAGCAGCACCCCGTCAGCCTTCACCTGGTAGGTTTGCGGGTCCACGTCGATGTGGGGCTGGTAGCTGTTGTGGATCAGGTCGGCTTTGGTCACGTTACGGCAGCCTTTGACCACGGCAATGGTTTTCTTCAGGCCCAGTCGCTCTGGCACGCCAGCGGCCTGGGCGGCCTGGCTGATAAAGGTCAGGCTGGTGGCGTGGCGGGCGCCGGCATAGCTGCCGAACATGGGCCGGTAATGCACGGGTTGGGGGGTGGGAATCGACGCATTGGCATCGCCCATCAGGCTGGCAGCAATGGCCCCACCTTTGAGAATCAGTGTTGGTTTTACACCGAAGAACGCCGGGCGCCACAGTACCAGGTCCGCAAACTTGCCCACTTCAACCGAGCCTACTTCGTGGCTGATGCCGTGGGTGATGGCCGGGTTGATGGTGTATTTGGCGATATAGCGGCGGGCCCGGAAGTTGTCATTGCGCTCGCTGTCTTCGGGTAAAGGCCCTCGCTGCTTGCGCATTTTATCGGCGGTCTGCCAGGTGCGGGTGATCACTTCGCCTACCCGGCCCATGGCCTGGCTGTCGGAGCTGATCATCGAGAACGCGCCCAAGTCGTGGAGAATGTCCTCGGCAGCGATGGTTTCACGGCGGATGCGGCTTTCCGCAAAGGCCACATCTTCGGCAATGCTGGGGTCCAGGTGGTGGCACACCATCAGCATGTCCAGGTGTTCATCAATGGTATTGCGCGTGAACGGCCGTGTGGGGTTGGTCGAACTGGGCAGCACGTTAGGCAGCCCGCAAGCTTTGATGATGTCCGGCGCATGGCCGCCGCCCGCGCCCTCGGTGTGGTAGGTGTGAATGGTGCGGCCCTTGAAGGCACCCAGGGTGGTTTCCACAAAGCCTGACTCGTTCAGGGTGTCCGTATGGATCGCCACCTGAATGTCGTACTGGTCGGCCACGTTCAAGCAGTTGTCGATGGCTGCTGGTGTAGTACCCCAGTCCTCATGCAGCTTCAGGCCGATGGCGCCGGCTTCCACCTGCTCGATCAACGGGCCGGGGAGGCTGGCGTTGCCTTTGCCAGTGAAGCCGATGTTCATGGGAAAGGCGTCAGCGGCCTGGAGCATCCGCGCCATGTGCCACGGGCCGGGCGTGCAGGTAGTGGCATTGGTCCCAGTGGCTGGGCCTGTGCCACCACCGATCATGGTGGTCACGCCGCTCATGAGCGCTTCTTCGATCTGCTGCGGGCAGATGAAATGAATGTGGGTATCGATGCCACCCGCCGTGAGGATCATGCCTTCACCAGCGATCACTTCGGTACTGGCCCCCAGGGCAATGGTCACCTCCGGTTGGATGTCCGGGTTGCCCGCTTTGCCGATGGCAGCGATGCGGCCATTCTTCAGGCCCACGTCCGCCTTCACGATGCCCCAGTGGTCCAGGATCAACGCATTGGTGATCACAGTGTCCACCACCTCGGCGGCCAGTAGCTGGCCCTGGCCCATGCCGTCTCGGATGACCTTGCCGCCACCAAACTTCACTTCTTCACCGTAGTGGGTGAAGTCCTTCTCCACCTCGATCCACAGCTCGGTGTCTGCCAGCCGTACCCGGTCGCCCACGGTGGGGCCAAACATGTCGGCGTAGGCGTGTTTGCTTATTCGCATCCTCGTTCCTCGGAATTGGGCTTCAAGCCATAAGCTTCAAGCGGCAAGAAAGTGCGCGGTTCTGTTTGCCGCGTGAAGCCTGCTGCTCATGGGCGTTCAGAGATCGCCCATCACGCGACCCGCAAAGCCATACACGCGTCGTAGCCCGGCCAGCTCCACCAGCTCCACCTCCCGCGACTGGCCCGGTTCGAAGCGCACGGCGGTGCCGGCCGGGATGTTCAGGCGCATGCCGCGTGAAGCGGGGCGATCAAAGGCCAGGGCGTCGTTGGTTTCGAAAAAGTGGAAATGCGAGCCCACCTGAATGGGGCGGTCGCCACGGTTGGCGACCGTCAGGCTCAGGGTACGGCGGCCCACATTGAGTTCGATTTCACCCGCGTCGATGCGGTATTCACCTGGAATCATGAGCGGGGTCCTTGCAGAATCTTGTAATAGAGCGAGGTAGGCCGGTACTGCCCTTCGGGCGAGCACGCGTAGTCGGGAATCTGCCCCGCACGCTCGTATCCCAGCCCCTGGTACAGGTATTCGGCGGTTGAACCGGTTTCCGTGTCCAGATACAGCAACCCGCGCTGTGCCTGGCGAGCGGCTGTCTCCAGCTCGGCCATCAGTTGCCGAGCCAAACCGTGACGGCGGCTGTGGGTGTGCACCAGCAGTTTCTGCACTTCGGCGCGGTTGCGGCCGTTGGGCTTCTGGCACAGGTCCAGTTGTACGCTGGCCACCACCTCTTCGTGCCTGACCACGACCCAGAGAAGGCGTGTGCCCCGTCCAATGTCGTTGTGCACCGCCTCGAAATAATCCCGCGCTGCGGCGGCGTCAATCGTGTTCAAGAAACCGATGGAGGCGCCATTGGCGACGGCATCCAGCAACAGCTCGATCAGCCCCTGGCGGTAATGGGCGAAGCTTTCCTCTGTCACACGGCGCAGCTGGGCAGCATTCATGGTTCACTCCAAAGGAGAGGGTGGGGCAGTGTTCTGGTCAAGGGTCAGTTGCATGAACGTCAGGTCCAGCCAGCGGCCGAATTTCACGCCCACCTGGGGCATCTGCCCGGTGATGACGAACCCGTGCCTTTCATGCAACCGAATGGAAGAGGTGTTACCGCTTTCGATGGCGGCGACCACCACGTGCTTGTTGCAGCCACGTGCGCGCTCCACCAGGTGCTCAAGCAGCCTGGCACCTAACCCCAGGCCACGCTGCCCCTCCTTGACGTACACGGAGTTTTCAACGCTGTGGCGGAAGCCATCGAAGGGGCGCCAGTCGCCAAAGGAGGCATACCCCAGTACTTGGTTGCTGGCATCCACAGCCACCAGGATCGGGTAGCCCTGTTGCTGGCGCAGGTCGAACCAGGCTTGCCGGTTGGCCAGGTCTACCAGGCTGTCGTTCCAGATAGCGGTGGTGTTGGCCACGGCGTCGTTGTAGATGCTTAGAATGCCTGGCAGGTCGGCCTGCACAGCGTCGCGAATCTCGATGTTCATGGGTGCCTTCTCACACAATAGGCTGGTGTACGGTGACCAGCTTGGTGCCGTCGGGGAAGGTGGCTTCCACCTGGATTTCCGGAATCATTTCGGCGATGCCTTCCATGACTTGTTCGCGGGTGAGCAGGGTGGTGCCGTAATGCATCAGTTCGGCCACGGTTTGCCCGTCCCGGGCCCCCTCCAGCAGCGCGGCGGAAATGTACGCCATGGCTTCGGGGTAGTTCAGCTTTACGCCGCGGGCCAGGCGCCGCTCGGCGACCAGGCCGGCAGTGAAGATCAACAGCTTGTCTTTCTCGCGAGGGGTAAGGTCCATAAGGCTTCCGTCAACCTGTGTTCAAGTGGCCCAGATGCGCGGTGCCAGCGCTTCTCGGCCCAGTAAATGGGGGCGCAACAGCCGCCACAGTCGAATCAGCCAGTCCCGTGCATGCAGGGCTTCACTGGCCAGGCAGCGGGCAATCACCAGGCCGGGTAGCTGTGTCAGGTCACCCTGGCCTTGGCAGGGCAGTTCGCGGCAGGCTTGCAGCAGATCCTCGCTGGCCAGGCCGGTGATGATCAGGGTGGCGAACACGGGCTGGCCACGCAAGCCAATGGGTGAGGTTAGCAAACGGTCGTTGCCGGTGAGCCGCTGGCGCTCATGCCAGATCAGTTTGCCATCGCGGAAGATGTCCAGGGCGGCTTGAAAATAGCCACACGTGAAGGCCTCGCCACTGGCCGGTCTACCCAAGGCAATCACGTCCCAGTAGCACAGGCGAGCGTCGGCTTCGAGGGTAATACGGGTGTCCAGCCGAGCCTGGGCGCCGCTGAACACGAGGGTTTCCTGGGGCAGCCACTCCAGCGTAGCGCCTGCACCAGCCTGCAGGTTCAGGTGCTGTGTGGCAGGGCTGTCGGCCCGGTACCATTTGGCTGCGCCGGGGCTGGTCAGCTGGGCCCAGGCGTTTTCGCCGACATGAGCGGCCACAGCCAGTCGATCACCCCCGGCGATACCGGCCGGCGGGTGAATAATGATGTGCTGGCACACCTCGGGCCCTTCCGGGTACAGGTGCTTTTGTACCCGCAGCGGGCCGATATGACGCCGGCGTACCGGGCGGGTGGTGTCGCCTGAACGGGCATAGGCCAGGTCCAGTTCGGCGTTCCAGTGGGGAACGAAGGCCGCAGGGTGCGTTGGCAGGTTCATGGGCAGGTTCATAAGTTCAGATGGTTACCAGGCCGCGAACACCTTCAGCTTCCATGTTGGCTCCGCGTCCCTGGCGAATGATTTCGCCACGGGCCATCACGATGTAATGGTCGGCCAGCTCGGCGGCGAAATCATAGAATTGCTCCACCAGCACAATGGCCATGTCGCCCCGTGCCGCCAGTGTACGGATGACCGCACCGATCTCCTTGATCACCGACGGCTGAATGCCCTCGGTGGGCTCGTCAAGGATCAGCAGCCTCGGCCGGCTGGCCAGGGCGCGGCCAATAGCCAGCTGCTGTTGCTGGCCCCCCGACAGGTCGCCACCACGGCGGTGCTTCATCTCCAGCAGCACCGGGAACAACTCGTAGATAAAGGCAGGCACTTCCCGAGCCTCGCGCGCGGAAAAGCGAGACAGGCCCATCAGCAGGTTTTCTTCAACGGTCAGGCGCGGGAAGATTTCGCGGCCTTGTGGCACGTAGGCAATGCCGGCCTGCACGCGCTGATGAGGCTTGAGGCTAGTGATAGGTTTGCCTTCCCAGCGTACCTGCCCTTCCTTGGCAGGCAACAGGCCCATGAGGCAGCGCAACAGTGTGGTTTTACCCACGC
This sequence comes from Pseudomonas sp. AB39(2026), assembly GCF_059831485.1. NCBI lineage: Bacteria > Pseudomonadati > Pseudomonadota > Gammaproteobacteria > Pseudomonadales > Pseudomonadaceae > Pseudomonas > Pseudomonas sp. AB39(2026). Next base: position 2,798,173 of record NZ_CP195212.1, on the reverse strand, counting down.
CATTGCGGCCCAGCAGGCACGTCACTTCACCCACCTTCGCTTCGAAGGACAGGCCGCGCAGGATATGGCTGCCGCCGTAGTACTGATGAAGCGTTTCGACTTGAAGCATGGGTATTACCTTGTGCTTGCCCTCTGTAGGAGCGTGCGTAGCGCGCGAACGTATTCGCGCGCTACGCACGCTCCTACAGAGGAAAATCAACGGCCTAGATACACTTCAATGACACGCTCATGGGCCTGTACGCTTTCAAGCGAGCCCTCCGCCAATACGCTGCCCTGGTGCAGTACCGTCACATGGTCGGCAATCGAGCCCACAAAGCCCATGTCGTGCTCTACCACCATCAGCGAGCGCTGGCCCGCCAGGGTCTTGAACAGCTCGGCGGTGAATTCGGTTTCCGCATCGGTCATGCCGGCAACAGGTTCGTCCAGCAACAGTAGCTGGGGATCCTGCATCAGCAACATGCCGATTTCCAGAAACTGCTTCTGCCCGTGCGACAGCAGGCCTGCCGGGCGTGTGGCCGAGGCCGTCAGGCGGATAGTGCCCAGGGTGTCGTCGATATGGTCACGCTGCTCCCCTGTAAGCCTGGCACGCAAGCTAGCCCATACGGACTTGTCTGCCTTCTGCGCCAGCTCCAGGTTTTCGAACACAGTCAGTGCTTCGAATACCGTGGGCTTCTGGAATTTGCGGCCAATGCCGGCCTGTGCGATCTGCACTTCGCTCATCTGGGTCAGGTCTAGGGTTTCACCGAACCAAGCCTTGCCGGCCGTGGGCCGGGTTTTGCCGGTAATCACGTCCATCAACGTGGTTTTGCCCGCCCCGTTGGGCCCAATGATGCAGCGCAGTTCGCCGACACCGATATACAGGTTGAGGCTGTTCAATGCCTTGAAGCCATCGAAGCTCACGCTGATGTCTTCCAAGGTAAGGATGGTGCCGTGCCGTGTGTCCAGGCCGCCATGGCTGACGCCGCCGAGCCCAATGGCCTCGCGGCTGGTGCCCGCATCCTGGTTAGGGTCCAAGGCGGGTTCGAGCATGAACTGGGGAGTAGGGGTGATTCTCATGGCTCACCTCGTTTGTTCAGCAGGCCGATCACGCCCTTTGGCAGGTAGAGCGTTACTACAATGAACAGCGCGCCCAGGAAGAACAGCCAATACTCCGGGAAAGCTACGGTAAACCAGCTTTTCATGCCATTCACCACGCCGGCCCCTAACAAAGGGCCAATCAGCGTACCGCGCCCGCCCAGTGCCACCCATACCGCCGCTTCGATGGAGTTGGTCGGTGACATTTCGCTGGGGTTGATGATGCCCACCTGTGGCACATACAGCGCGCCTGCCAGGCCGCACAGCACGGCGCTCAGTACCCACACGAACAGCTTGAAGCCACGCGGGTCGTAGCCGCAGAACATCAGGCGGTTTTCCGCATCGCGCAGCGCGGTGAGAATGCGCCCGAACTTGCTGCGGGCCAGCCGCCAGCCCAGGAACAGGCTGGCCAGCAGCAGGGCCACGGTCAACAGGAACAGCACCGCTCGGGTGCCTTGGGCGGTGACCGAGAACCCCAGCAACGTGCGGAAGTTGGTGAAGCCGTTGTTGCCTCCAAAGCCGGTTTCGTTGCGGAAGAACAGCAGCATGCCGGCGAAGGTGAGGGCCTGGGTCATGATGGAGAAGTACACGCCCTTGATCCGCGAGCGGAAGGCGAAGAAGCCAAACACCAGTGCCAGCAGTCCGGGCGCCAGCACCACCAGGCATAGGGCCCAGAGGAAGTGTTGCGTGCCGACCCAGTACCAGGGCAACTCGGTCCAGGACAGAAAGGTCATAAAGGCCGGCAGGCCGTCACCGGCGGCTTCTCGCATCAGGTACATGCCCATGGCGTAGCCACCCAGGGCGAAGAACAGCCCGTGCCCCAGGGACAGCAGCCCGGCATAGCCCCATACTAGGTCCAGGGCCAGCGCAACGATGGCGTAGCAGAGGATCTTGCCCACCAAGGTGAGGGTGTAGGCCGATACCTGCAGGCTATTGCTTTCAGGCAGCAGAGACAGCAATGGCAGGGCCAGCAATACCACCATCACCACAGCGCCAACCGCCAGGGAAACGCGGGGGCCGGCCTTTTGTACGGCAGAAACCATCAGGGGTTGATTCATCAGTCGATCACCCGCCCTTTGAGTGCGAACAGCCCTTGTGGGCGTTTCTGGATAAACAGAATGATCAGCGCCAGGATCAGGATCTTGCCCAGCACAGCGCCGATCTGTGGTTCAAGAAACTTGTTGGCGATACCCAGGCCGAACGCTGCGCAAATGCTGCCTGCCAGCTGGCCCACGCCACCCAGCACCACCACCAGGAAGGAATCGATGATGTAGCTCTGGCCCAAGTCCGGGCCGACGTTGCCGACCTGGCTCAGGGCCACCCCGCCTAACCCGGCAATACCCGAGCCCAGGCCGAACGCCAGCATGTCCACACGCCCGGTAGGTACGCCACAGCAAGCGGCCATGTTGCGGTTCTGGGTCACGGCACGCACGTTCAGCCCCAGCCGCGTCTTGTTCAGCAGCAGCCAGGTCAGGCCTACCACGAACAGGGAGAAGGCAATAATCACTAGGCGGTTGTAAGGCAGCACCAGGTTAGGCAGCACTTGAAGGCCGCCCGACAGCCAGGCGGGGTTGGCCACTTCCACGTTCTGCGCGCCAAAGGTCACACGGATCAGCTGGATGAGGATCAGGCTGATGCCCCAGGTGGCCAGCAAGGTCTCAAGGGGGCGGCCGTACAGGTGACGAATCACTGTACGCTCCAAGGCCATGCCGATCGCAGCGGTAACAAAAAAGGCCACGGGCAGGGCAACCAGTGGGTACCAGGCCAGCGCACCGGGTGCATAGGTTTGAAACAGCATCTGCACCACATAAGTGGTGTAGGCGCCCAGCATCAGCATTTCGCCGTGGGCCATGTTGATCACGCCGAGCAAGCCGAAGGTGATGGCCAGCCCAAGGGCTGCCAGCAACAGGATCGACCCCAGCGACAGACCACTGAAGGCTTGGCCCAGGAGTTCGCCGATCAGCAGTTGGCGGTTTACCTGTACCAGGCTGGTCTGGGCGGCGGTGCGCACGGCGGCGTCTGGCTCGGAGCCAGGCTCAAGCAGCCCTTGGAGGCGAGTGCGTGCTGCCGGGTCACCCGTGTCCCCCAGCAGGCGGACGGCACGTAGGCGAACGTCTGCCGAAGGGTCTGTCAGTTGCAGGTTGGCCAGTGCCAGGCCAAGGGCCGCTTTTACGCCGCTAGCCTGCTCTGCCTGCAGTTGGCGCTCCAGCAGTGGTATCTGCGCGGGCAGGGCGCTGCGCTGGAGTTGCTGGGCTGCTGCCAGGCGTAAGTCGTCGTCGCTGGACAGCAACTGATGGCTGGCCAGGGCGTTATTGGTCAGGCCTCGTAAACGGTTGTTCAGCCTCAGCTTTCGCGGTTCGTCAGCCGGGGCGGGGGTGTCGACGCCTACCATCGTGGCGTTGGTGTCGATAAACGCATGCTTTTCGCTGTCGGCGGCCAACCGGCCTTCCTGCAGCGCCTCTAGCAACGGCAGGCGTTCAGGCACGGGCTGTGCGGCCCAGCTTTCCAGCAGTTTCACCTGGCCTGCGGTATCTGCAGACACAAAATCGCCCGCGTCACTGGCATGGGCAAGCATGGGCAGCAACAGCGAGAGGAGCAACAGCAAACGGTGTATACGCATCAAGGTTCCCTGGCGCCTGGGCGGCGCCTGCCCGAAGGCAGGGCCGGGGGTATGAAGGCAGTGGATCAGTTGCTCTTCACGGGGTGGTCAGGCTTTTTGTCGTTGCCAGGAATGAACGGGCTCCAAGGCTGGGCGCGGATGGGCTCCTTGGTCTGCCACACCACGTTGAACTGGCCGTTGTCTTCGATCTCGCCGATCATCACAGGCTTGTGCAGGTGGTGGTTGGTCTTGTCCATGGTCAGGGTGAAACCGGAGGGTGCCTTGAATGTTTGGCCTGCCATGGCCTCGCGCACCTTGTCCACGTCGGTGGACTTGGCTTTTTCCGCCGCCTGCGCCCACATGTGGATACCCACATAGGTGGCTTCCATCGGGTCGTTGGTGACCACTGTGTCGGCATTAGGCAGGTTGTGCGCCTTGGCGTAGGCTTTCCAGGCGGCTACGAATTTCTTGTTCTCGGGGTTCTCGACTGACTCGAAGTAGTTCCAGGCCGCCAGGTTGCCTACCAGCGGTTTGGTGTCGATCCCGCGCAGTTCTTCTTCGCCCACAGAGAAGGCCACGACCGGAACGTCGGTGGCTTCCAGGCCTTGGTTGGCCAGCTCTTTGTAGAACGGCACGTTGGAGTCGCCGTTGACGGTAGAGATCACCGCCGTTTTACCCCCGGCAGAGAACTTCTTGATGTTGGCCACAATGGTTTGGTAGTCGCTGTGGCCGAACGGGGTGTACACCTCTTCGATGTCTTTATCCGCTACCCCTTTGGAGTGCAGGAAGGCCCGCAGGATCTTGTTGGTGGTGCGTGGGTACACATAGTCAGTTCCCAGCAGGAAGAAGCGCTTGGCGCCGCCCCCGTCTTCGCTCATCAGGTATTCCACTGCCGGGATGGCCTGCTGGTTGGGGGCCGCGCCGGTGTAGAACACGTTCGGGCTCATTTCCTCGCCTTCGTACTGCACGGGGTAGAACAGCAAGCCGTTGAGTTCTTCAAACACAGGCAATACGGACTTGCGCGATACGGAGGTCCAGCAGCCGAACACCACGGCGACCTTGTCCTGGGTCAGCAATTGCCGGCCTTTTTCCGCGAACAGCGGCCAGTTGGACGCCGGGTCTACTACCACGGGTTCAAGCTGCTTGCCGTTGACGCCGCCCGCCTTGTTGATCTCGTCGATGGTCATCAAGGCCATGTCCTTGAGCGAGGTCTCGGAAATCGCCATGGTGCCCGAGAGCGAATGCAGAATGCCGACCTTGATGGTTTCCGCGGCCTGGACGGTCCAGGTCATCCCCATGGCAGCGATCGAAGCCGAGAGGGTAAAAGCCTTTAGCAAACTGCGGCGCTTCATGTGCAATCTCCAGTGCTGTGATTTTTCTGGTGTGGGCAGACGGCATGCTCCTGAACGGACCAGTGCAAGGGGTGTGCCGAAGCGCGCAACGGCTTGGGCGTGCTGAAGTTGACGGGGCGGTCAGGGTAAGAAGTGCGCCATGGCAGGGCTTAGGGCGGGAGGTGGTGCGGGGTTGTGCGCTGTTGTGGTGCTTGCAGCCAAGAGGTATGTATGGAGATTAGTGCTTTGAAGCGTTTTATAGGCCTCAGCGATATTTTAAGAAATATCTGCTGATAAAACCTGAGCGTATAGAAGTCGCCCTGGGTAATGCACCTTGTTAAGGTGTGCCCGTAACGGGTACATTTGGGGCTGCAATGGGGCTTTGTATTGTAAAACGCCGTGAGTTTGCTCGATGGCAAAAGGCTCAGGGCGTGGCGGATGCGGCGTTATGCATGGCTGCTCGAGAAATCGACGCGGGGCTGGTTGACGCCAACCTAGGGGGCTTTTTGTATAAAAAGCGAATTGCCCGCGACAACGGTGGAAAGCGAGGCGGATACAGGACGCTTGTTTCCATGAAGGTCGGCGAGCGTTACGTATTCCTGCATGGCTTTGCTAAAAGCGCCACAGGCAATATTTCACAGGCCGAAGCGAGTGCCTTGAGGTATGCCGGCAAGGTATTCTTGAACCTGTCAGGGTTCGAGTTCGAGAAGGCCCTGTCCTCAGGCGTGTTATTGAGGGTGTTTTGTAATGAGCAAGATCATTGAGTCGCTTCGCGCTGATTTGTTGGCCCTGGAGGCTGCAGGCGCGGTCGATAAGGTAACGATGAGGGAATTTGATGCCGATTTCCCCCCACCGGTACACACCTTCACACCAACCGACATCAAGCGCCTGCGCGAGTCGCTGCTATTTAGCCAGCCGGTGTTTGCTCATCATTTGCATACCACGGCCTCCACCGTGCGCAAATGGGAACAAGGTGAGACCCGCCCCAGCGGGCCGGCATTGAAACTACTGAACATCATTGCCAGCAAAGGGTTGCAGGTGCTGCTTTAATGTTGGCTGCTTTAATGCCAGCCAGCCAGCCAGCCAGCCAGCACGCACGCATGCGGGCGATTTGCCCTGGAACTGGCAGGCTGACAGGCTTTCACGAAGCGCCTATGCAGGTACCCTAGGCCTGCGCACCCACCTCAACACGCCATATTCGAGCACTGCGACTGCCACCAGCGACGCCCCTACCAGTGGGAAGGCCACGCCGATACATACCATCACGGCCACGGCAGTTTTCCACAGAGGCAGGCCGTGACGCAGCGGCGGTACGCCCAGGCCCTTGGCCGGGCGGCGCTTCCACCAGATGACCAGGCCGCTGACCGACCCTAGTAGCACCATCAGGCACACCACCAGCACGATCAACTGGTTGGCCAGGCCGAACATCTTGCCCTCGTGCAGCATCACCGACAGCTCGGTGGCCCGTGCCAGCAGCCCGTACTGAGCGTAACGCACATCGACCAGCACCTTGCCGGTGTACTGGTCGATGTGGAGGGTGGCGTCATTGCGGGGGTCGTCGGCGAACACTGCTACGGTGTACACGCCGTTGCCTGTCTTGGGCAGTGTGATGCTGTAGCCCGGGTGCACACCAGCGCGCTCGGCGGTTTCCACCACGGCCTGCAAGCTGGCCTGGGGGGCTGCAGGCCCGCTGTTTGCACCCCCGTGGCCCATGTGTTCGGCATGGTCACCGCCACTCATGGGCATGGGGGTGTTTTCCATGGCCCAAGGCAGGGTTTGCCGCGCAGCCGTGTTAAGGGTGCGCGCGCTTATATCCGACAAGGGGATGTCGCTGAACATGCCCGCCGGGAAGCGGTTCCACAGCTCGGCGTACTGTTTGCCCCAGATCCCGGTCCAGGTCATGCCGGTGAGCAGCATGAACAACAACCCCGCTGAACCCCAGAAGCCCACTACGGCATGCAGGTCACGCCAGAATACTCGGCCGCGGCTGCGCAAGCGTGGCCAGAACACCCCGGCCGCGCCCTTGCCACGCGGCCACCACAGGTACAGGCCGGATACTACCAACACGATGCCCCAGCCAGCGGCCAGTTCTACAACGGCATCGCCGACCTTGCCGATCATCAGTTCGCCATGAAGTGCGCGGGCGATGGCCTGGAGGTTGTACAGACCATGCTGGGTGCCCAACACTTGCCCGGTGTAAGGGTTCATAAACAGGTTGAAGGCGTTGCCGCCAGCCTGCACCACGAACTGGGCACTGGCGGTAGCGCTTGTCGGCGGCAGGTACTGGTTTACCTGCCCATCAGGGTAGGTCTCTTGCACGCGTGCCAGCAAGGTATCAGCCGGCAGCCTCTGGCCCATGGCCTCGACGTGCAGCAGCTCGGGGTACATGAGCGGGTCTAGCTGCGGTTTGAACAGGTAGACGATACCCGTCACCACCAGCAGAATCATGATCGGGGCGACCAGCAGGCCTGCATAGAAGTGCCAACGCCACGCCAGATTATAAAAGGAAGTGCGCATGGTCCGTCCTAGAAGCTCAGGTCAAGTTGGGTCCAGAGCGTGCGCCCTGGTTCGTCGATGGCGCTAAGGGCGTCGCCTGGGTAGCCGAAGCCGGCATTGCCGGCCAGGTTAAGGTGTTCGGCATAGGTTTTACTGAAGAGGTTGTCTACCCCGACACTGACCTTGAGGTTAGGGCCCAGGCGGACTGCGCCATTCAAGGAGAACACCCCAAAGCCCGGCGTGCTGCGGTAATCCTTGCCGACCACATTGCCCTTGCCGGGGTCGGTCCGGTGCTGCGCGCTCACCAGCCGCCACAAGGCGCCTGCACTCCATTGGTTCTGCTGGTAGCTAAGGCCCAGGCGTGTATCCAGGGGTGGCATTTGCGCCAAGGCAGTGCCGTCGCTGCGGTTTTTCCCCCAGGCGTAGGCCAAGGTGGCATCGGCTTTCCAGTGTTCATTGAAATGCCAGGCCCCACCCAATTCGCCACCCGCGATGTGTGCACTGATATTGCGCGCCGTGGATTGCCCACCGGTGTAGTCGAACAGAATGTAGTCCTTCACCTGCCCGGCATAGGCCGATACCCAGGCTTCCACATGCTCGGCCTTGTAGTGCAGGCCGGTATCGAGCTGGGTGGTTTTTTCCGGGCGTATGCCCGTAAAGGCATTGGCGCTACCTGCCGGCCCTTGGGCGGGTGAGTACAACTCCCAGTAATCCGGAAAGCGCTGGGCATGGCCGAGGCCTGCATAGGCCGTGAGCGGCATAGTGTGAAGGTCATGCTCGAAGCGGATAAACCCGCTGGGCAGTGTTTCATTGCGCTCGCGGCCTGCGGTGGGGTTGGTGCGCATGGCCATGCCTGAGCCAAGCGTGGTGCGGTAGTCCCGGGCCGTGGCATGGTCCAGCCGCGCCCCGCCCAGCCATCGGCTTTGATCAGTAGCATGCCAGGTCAGCTCGGCGAACGTACCCAGGGTGTTCATCACCGCATCCCTTTCGCGGGGGATCGCTTTGTAGGCGCCTTCGCCTGAGGCGGCGCGCTTGCGATGCTCACTGTTCTGCCCGTCCACCCCGGCCACCAGGTCCAGGGTTTGCCACGCCCAGGTGCCCTTGACCCGGCCGCCCAGGGTACGGCGGTCCACGTTGCTGGCGCGGGGGCCGGGCATCATGCCGCTGGTAGGCGGCGTACGCAGGCTGTAATTGTCCATCACATGGTCGGCATAGTTGTAATAGAACTGCGCCTCCAGGCCTTCGAAGACGTCGCCCAGCCCATGCCGCTCAAGGCGTAACCCCAGGCTCTCCCGCTTGAAGCTGGCCCCGTCCATGCCACGGCCGGCATAGCGCGCTTCACCATCACCCTGGCCGGCAGACAGTTCTACCAGGCTGTCCGGGTCGGGTGTCCAGCCCAGGGCCATATCACCATTCCACTTGCGCCAGCGTGATGGCACGGTATCGCCATTGCCTGCATGGTAGTCATCGGCTTGGGCGTCATTGGCGATGAAGCGGGCATAGCCTTCGTGCGCACCTGCTGCCGTATCCACACGGCGTTCAAAACGCCCATTGGAGCCTGCCAGCACGCTGGCGTCGAGCCGTGCGCCGGGGGTGGCGAAGGCTTCCGGGTCCCGCTCGAAACGTACGGTTCCGGCAGAAGCACCTGGCCCCCATTGCACCGTCTGCGGCCCTTTGACCACCACAAGGCGGTCGTAGCTTTGAGGTGAGATGTAGGCGGTGGGTGCGTCCATGCGACCGGGGCAGGCGCCGACGATCTGCCCGCCATTGGCCAGGATATTCAGCCGTGAGCCAAACATGCCCCGCAGTACGGGGTCCCCATTGCTGCCACCGTTGCGGATGGTGCTGAAGCCGGGAATGGTCTTGAGGTAGTCGGCACCATCGGTTGCAGGTAATGGCTGCCGGGGGGCTTTGGGGTCGGTGACAACTGTGAGTGACGAGGCAGGGGCTACTGCCGTGACCACCGTTGGAGGTAATTCGACACTGTCTTTACGGCCCGTTCTGGGTTCTTCCACAGCAAAGGCTGCAGGGCTGACAAGGGCGCCGATCAACAGGGCGGCCGAGCGAGGGGCGGAGCGTGATGCTAATGAAAAGGCAGACATGGGGTTCCCACACAATGAGCGTTCAGGCACGCGCACTGACCATCCCCTTTAAAGGAAACAGGCAGGCTGGCGCGTGATGGAAAGGTCAGGCGTGCAGTGGGAGGGGAGGCGCGCGGGTGCGTGCGCCTGGAAAGACAGGCTGTACACCGTGGCCCTGGCGGGCTTGTACCAGCAGGCGAGCAGTAGCTGGCGGTGCGCTGTCAGCTCTGAATTGAAGGGTTTGAGGAAGAGCGGGGCAATGGAAGAACAGGCTGCAATAACCGCAGCGCTCCCAGAGAGGGTGAAGTTGAGTGTTCTTACCGTGGCTGGGCTGGGGCTGACAATGTTCGCCGGGCATATCCATGGCCATGCCAGCATGCTGGGGCATCGCCTGGCCGCCGCTGTGGTTCATGGGCATGGCCTGAGCGATCAGCGGGCCGATAAACATCATCAGCACTGCAAAGAGGCTGATCCAGGCACCGGCGCGGCTACCAGGGCGAACGGTCATCAGCCGCCTTGCAGGGGCACGCCATTGCCCTCGGGTGGGTTGGCCAGTACCGGCACCTGTATTTCAAGGTCACCTGCCTTTTCGAAGTGCAGCACCAGCGGGAAACTGGCGCCGCTGACCAGCCGGCTTCGGTCGGCCAGCCCCAGCAGCATCACATGGCCACCCATGGGCGCTAGGCGAACCTGGCCGGCGGCGGGAATGATCAGGCCGTCCACCTGCTGCATTTTCATCATGCCATCGGCGCCGATGTGCTCATGCAGTTGCGCTTCGGCTGCCACAGGGCTGTCGAGCCCCAGCAACCGGTCGTCGCCCATACCCCTGTTGCGTACAGTGAAGTACGCTGCCACGGTAGGGGCGTTGGGGGGCAACGCCTGGGACCAAGGGGCGATCACGTCCAGGTTGCCGATGTGGTAATCCTCGGCACTGGCCATGCTGCCCCACAGGGCAACGGACAGTACGCAGCACCACGTAAGCGAGCGGCAGACAGACGGCATGGGTGCATTCCAGGGCAGGAAGAAAACTGGGCGGTATTTAGCCAGAAGCCGCCTGGGAAGTAAAAAGCTGGCGTGTTACCGAAGGTGAATTTGGGATGTGCTGAAGAGCCTGTGTGCAGGTGATCGTCCATCAGCCTCGGTGGGCTTGCATATATTGACGCAGTAACTGATTGATCCTGGTCTGGTAGCCAGTGCCTTGCCCTTTGAACCATTCGAGTACATCAGCATCAAGCCGAATGGTCACCGCCCGCTTTACCGGAAGACGCAATTCAGCACGCCGAAAAAAATCGTCTCCGAGTTCTGGAGTATCGCTGATATCGATCTCATGATCACCAAGCTTTGTTACGCGCTCCCAATCAGTTTTCGATGCGTTCGACATAACGTTGAGCCTCCTGTTTCGGTGCTTTTTCAAACGATAGGTGTTTGCCGCTCATGGCATAAAGCCATGTAACGCCTCAATCATCTCCTCAGCCCGCTCGAATGCCCGATCAACCGCCGGCAGCACTGGCCTCTCCAGCATCGCCACGGGTATGCCGCGTTCGCGAGCAACCTGAAGCTTGGGCTCGGTGGCGCCACTGCCGCTGTTCTTGCTGATCAGCACGTCGAATTGCCTCTGGGCGAAGAGGGCGCGCTCCTCTTCGATCTGGAACGGGCCACGTGCGCCTATCACAGTGCAATGGTCATTGCCGGGGTGATCGTCCAGACAGCGCAGTGTCCAGTATTGGTGACCTGGAATATCGCCCAGGTGCGCCAGGGGTTCACGGCCGAGGGTGAAGAATGGCCGTTCGAACGCACTGATAGCCTGACTCAGTGACGCCCAACCAGTCACATTGCGCCAGTCATCACCGGGCTGGGGGTGCCAGCCGGGGCGGCGCAAGGCCCAGCAGGGGATACCGGCATGCCGAGCGGCCTGGGCAGCGTTGTGGCTCATCTGCGCCGCATAAGGGTGTGTAGCGTCCACCAGCAGCGTGATGCCTTCGGCGCGAACGTAGTCGGCCAGCCCCTCAGCGCCGCCATAGCCGCCCACTTTCACTGTGCAGCGAAGGTCTGTGGGAATGCGGCCAATGCCCGCCAGGCTATAGATATGCTCCGGCCCCAGTTCGCGGGCGATGCGCAGGCTCTCAGTGACCCCGCCTAACAACAGTATTCGCATTACCAAGGGCCTCCCGCCCGGCCGACCACGCCGCCTTGACGGTCGATAGCAATCACTTCCACGTCCACGGACGCTGGCACCACGCTACGGGCGAAGGCCAAGGCGTGCCGGCACACTTCGTCGCCCAAGGCCACTTGCGCTGCTGTGGCCAGGGCCAGCGCCTGCTGGCTGGTATTAGCCCCATGAATCTCTGCCAGCAGGGCTTCCTGCGCCCCCAGCGCCGCTGCCCACCGGGCCAGCTGTGGCAGGTCGATGGACGAGTGCCGGCTGTGCAGGTCCATGTGCCCGGCAGCCAGCTTGCTGATCTTGCCGAAGCCGCCACACAGGCTCAGGCGGGTTATAGGGACTTTGCGCAGGTGTTTGAGCACTGCGCCCACGAAATCACCCATCTCGATCAGGGCGATGTCTGGCATGCCATATAACCGCCGGATGGTATCTTCGCTGGCGTTGCCGGTGCAGGCAGCGATGTGGTCGTAGCCGTTGGTATGGGCCACATCAATGCCTTGATGAATGGACGCGATATAGGCCGCGCAGGAAAACGGCCGTACGATTCCGCTGGTGCCCAAAATGGACAAGCCACCTAGGATGCCCAACCGAGGGTTCATGGTTTTCAAGGCCAGTGCTGCGCCGTCACGCACCCCCAGTGTCACTTCAAACCCGCCTCGATAGCCCTGCGCAGCAGCCAGGTGCCCCAGGTGTTCGGTCATCATCTTGCGGGGCACGGGGTTGATGGCGGGTTCGCCCACCCCCAACACCAGGCCGGGGCGGGTCACAGTGCCTACGCCTTCGCCTGCCTTGAACAGCACGCCCGGCATTTCTGTCAGCCTGACCTGGGCCTGCACAAGCGCGCCGTGGGTCACGTCCGGGTCATCGCCAGCGTCCTTGAGTGTGCCGGCCTCTGCCTCGCCTGGTAACAGGCCTCGGCAGAACTCCAGGCGCAAGGTCACTTCACGGCCCTTTGGCAGGGTGACCTGTACCGCATCCATGGCGCTGCCTTCCAGCAGGAGCGTAGCGGCCGCCAGGCTAGTGGCGGTGGCGCAGGTGCCGGTGGTCAAGCCACTGCGCAGCGGCGCGGGCTGCTCGGCAGTTTCGTTACGCATGGTCGGGCTTTTTCAGATCAAGCAGGGTGATTGGCAGGGCCTGGCGCCAGGTTTGGAAGTTACCCAAGGGCTGTGCCTGTGCCACCTGTATTCGCACCAACTCACCACCGTGCAAAGCCTGCCAGTTGAACAGCGCCATTTCGCTTTCCAGCGTGACCGCATTGGCTACCAACCTGCCACCGGGCTTGAGCGCGGCCCAGCAGGTGGCCAGCACCCCTTCAACGGTTACGCCACCGCCAATGAAGATGGCATCTGGTGGGGGTAGCCCTTCCAAGGCCAGGGGGGCACGGCCGTTGACCACCTGCAGGTCGGGCACGCCCAAGGTAGCGGCATTATGGCCGATCACCTTCTGGCGGCCTGTGTCCGCTTCCACGGCAATGGCCCTGCAGCCAGGATGGGCGCGCATCCACTCAATGCCAATGGAGCCGCAGCCGGCACCCACGTCCCAGAGCAATTGCCCAGGGCGTGGCGCCAGGCGCCCCAAGGTAACTGCCCGTACATCGCGCTTGGTCAACTGGCCGTCATGCATGAAGGCCGAGTCGGGGAGGCCGGGCACACACGGCAGGGGAGCGATACCCTCATCAACAAGCAGCTCCACCCCCACGACGTTGAGGTCCCGGAAGGTCGCTTCCTGCCATGCTTGCGCTGTGGCGGCATGGCAGGCTTCCTCGGGGCCACCCAGGTGTTCCAGCACATGTACCCGGCTGTGGCAGAACCCTGCGGTACACAGCAGATTGGCAACCAAGGCTGGCGTGCCGCCATCGCGGCTGAGCACCAGCAGCCGTTCGCCAGTGTGTAAATAGCGGTTGAGCACGGATACAGGTCGGTTGACCAGGGAGACTACTTGGGTATCGGCCAGTGGCCAGCCCAACCGCGCGGCGGCCAGTGATACCGACGAAGGTGACGGGATCACGCAGCACTCGGTAACAGGCAACTGGCGTGTCAGGCTGGCGCCTACCCCGTTGAACATGGGGTCGCCGCTGGCCAGTACACAGGTCGGGCGCCCACGGCGCTCCAGCACCGGCGCCAGGGAAAAGGGCAAAGGCCAGGCCAGCCGCTCGGCCCGCAGGCAGGGCGCAAGCAGGTTGAGCTGGCGGGGCGCGCCGATGATCAGGCTGGCCTCCAGCAGGGCGCGTCGGGCCTGTTTGCCAAGGCCTGAATAGCCATCTTCGCCGATCCCGACAATGGTCAGCCAAGGCAACATGAAACATCCTCATGGGTAATCCGACAGGCTGGATTTTCATGCTGTCGGTCAAAGCAGGCATAATACCGCGCACTTCTGCTCAGAAGTGCCTTTCGACGATTGCCGGGTGATCTTTTGAACAAGCCATTGCCGGCCCCCTTGCCTGCTGCACTACCCAGAACATCGGCTTGCCCGGGGTTGCTGCGTATCGTTGCCGCGCGTGATGGCGGGCTATGCCGCATCAAGCTGCCAGGCGGCGTCATCACCGCCGACGGCGCAGAGGCCGTGGCCGATGCCGCGCGGCAGTTTGGCAACGGTTCAGTGGAGCTCACTAACCGCGCCAACGTGCAGTTACGGGGCATTACACCGGCCAATCAAGACCGGCTGATAGCCCAGGTGATGGCGGCAGGCCTGGGCCCCGCGTCTGCCGGGGCCGATGATGTACGCAACCTGATGCTCAGCCCCATGGCCGGGCTTGACCCTTCGGCGGCACTGGACACTCGGCCCTTGGCGGCCGAGCTGCTGCAGACGCTGGAGCAACGCCCGCATTATCACCAGTTGTCCCCCAAGTTCGCCCTTCAGCTGGACGGCGGCGAAGCCCTGGCCGAACTGCAGCATGCCCACGACCTATGGCTGTCGCCGCTCTGGTTGCACGGGGAACTTCACCTGGCGCTTGGGCTGGCCAGCGCGATCGGCAATGCCCTGCCTGTGGCCGCCGTACCTTTCACACAGGGTGTGGCCCTAGGGCTGGCCGTACTGGACCGTTTTCTGGCCTTGGCCGGCCCTGCACCGGGCCGAATGCGAGAGGTGTTGGAGCACTACCCAGCCTCGGCACTGCTGGAAGGCTTGGACGTATACCAAGGCCCGTTCGGCGCGTTGCCACCCCGTGTTGTACCTCCAGCGCTAGGGCTGCACCCGCAGAAACAGGCCGGGCAGGTGTCGGTGGGGGTATCGCCGGCACTGGGCCGCCTTCCTGCCGACGCACTGAGCGCCTTGGCACGGTTGTCCTGTGAGGTTGCCCAGGGTGAACTGCGCCTTACCCCATGGCAGGGCGTGATAATACCGGGCGTTGCCAAGGCTCAGGCCCAGGCTGTACAAGCCCAGGCGCAGGCACTGGGCCTGTTGGTGGACCACCGGCAACCCCTGGCCGGGCTAGTGGCCTGCACGGGGTCAGCCGGGTGCCAGCGCGGGTTGGCAGATACCAAGGCCGATGCCCGTCAGCTGGCGACTCTGCTCGGCCGTGCCCTACCAGTACACCTCACCGGCTGCACCCGGTCATGCGCCTACCCCTCGGTGGCACCCATGACACTGCTGGCGGTGTCCCCCGGCCGATACGACCTCTTCTCCCGCGACCCACACTTGCCTGGCTTTGGCCGGCCGCTGGGTCAGGACCTTACTGTGCAAGACGCAGCGATGCAGATCGCTGCCTGCTCACGGAGCACCTTTGATGATTGATTACATTCGCGATGGCCAGGCGATCTATCGCAACTCCTTTGCCATCATTCGGGCCGAGGCGGACCTGAGCCATATCCCGGCCGACCTGGAAAAGCTTGCCGTACGGGTGATCCATGCCTGTGGAATGGTCGATGTGGTACAGGACCTTCAATTTTCCCCTGGTGCCGGTACGGCCGGCCGCCAGGCGATTGCGGCAGGTGCGCCGATCCTGTGCGACGCACACATGGTGGCCGAGGGCGTGACCCGTGCCCGGCTGCCGGCCAATAACCCGGTGATCTGTACGCTCAAGGACGAACGTGTACCCGGCATGGCCAAGGAGCAGGGCAATACCCGCTCGGCGGTCGCGCTGGAGCTCTGGCGTCCCCTGCTAGAAGGCAGCGTGGTCGTGATCGGTAACGCACCTACTGCGCTATTTCACTTGCTGGACATGATTGACGCAGGCGCCCCCCGCCCCGCACTGATACTGGGGTTCCCGGTAGGCTTCGTAGGCGCGGCTGAATCCAAGGCCATGCTGGCAGCCGATAGCCGGGGCATTCCTTTTGTAGTGGTCAATGGCCGACGTGGCGGCAGTGCCATGGCGGCAGCGGCGGTCAATGCGCTTGCCACGGAGGTGGAATGATGCCACTGGGTCGCCTGTTCGGCCTGGGCGTCGGTCCAGGGGACCCCGAGCTGATCACTGTGAAAGCCCTGCGGGTGTTACGTGAGGCGCCGGTGGTGGCGTACTTCGTTGCCAAGGGCAAAAAGGGCAATGCCTTCGGCATTATCGAAAGCCACCTGCAGCCCGCGCAAACCCTGTTGCCGCTGGTCTACCCGGTCACTACCGAAGCGCTGCCGGCGCCATTGTCCTATGAGCAGGTGATTTCGGACTTCTACGATCAGGCCAGTGTTGACGTGGCAGCGCACCTTGAAGCTGGGCGAGACGTGGCGGTGATTTGCGAAGGCGACCCCATGTTCTATGGCTCTTACATGTACCTACACGATCGCCTGGCTGAACGCTATACCACCGAAGTCATTCCAGGGGTGTGTTCCATGCTGGGGGGCGCGGCAGTGCTGGGTGCGCCCTTGGTCTACCGTAACCAGAGCCTGTCCGTGCTGTCCGGCGTGTTGCCCGCCGAGGAGCTCAAGCGGCGGCTGGCCGATGCCGAGGCAGCTGTGATCATGAAGCTGGGGCGCAACCTGCCCAAGGTACGGCAGGTACTGATGGAACTGGGGCTGGGCGACCGTGCCCTGTACGTGGAAAGGGCCACCATGGCCAACCAGAAGGTTGTGCCGTTGGCGGAGGTAGACCCTATGTCGTCGCCGTATTTCTCACTGGTGATCGTGCCTGGCGAACGGTGGCAGGGATGAGCGGCACGCAGCGAATCGCCATTATTGTGCTGGGAGCCTCGGCCTTGCCCGTAGCCCGGCGTATTCAGGCGTTCCTTCCACAAGCCCATGTGCTTGGCCTGGAAGGGCGTGCAGCTGCCGCCGACGTGACCTATACGGCGTTTGGTGACACCGTTCGCGCGTTGTACCGCGAGGGGACAGGCATCGTTGCCTTGTGTGCCGCTGGGATCGTGATTCGGGCGCTGGCCAGCGTTCTGGAAGAAAAGGGCAGCGAGCCGCCAGTGCTGGCCGTGGCCGAAGACGGCAGTGCGGTGGTGCCACTGCTGGGCGGCCTGGGTGGAGTGAATCGGCTGGCAAAGGACATTGCCCAGGCGCTGGGCGTTGACCCGGCGATCACGACCAGTGGTGAACTACGCTTCGGTACCTGCCTGCTCAACCCACCCCAAGGGTATGTGCTGGCTGACCTTGAACAAGGCAAGCATTTTGTTTCGGACGTGCTGGCAGGCCAGCCTGTGCGGGTCGAAGGGGCCGCGCCCTGGCTGGCAGGCGCCACGCTTGTCAAGCAGGCAGACGCACGGCTCGCTATCCGCGTTAGCCCTTGGCTGGCCCAAAGCGTTGATGCGTTGTTGATCCATCCCAAGTGTGTCGCGGCCCTGGTGCAAACCGCCGAGGGGGATATTGCGGGGCAGGTGGCCAAAGCATTAAGTGAGGCAGGCCTGGCACCTGCTGCGCTGGCGTGCCTGTTGGCCCCCCAAACCCTGATGGGCAAGGCCGCGCTTGAAGATGCAGCCCACATGTTGAATGCAGGGCTTCGCTTCATTCGAGCCGGGCAGTCCGCCGAGGGCCTGCTGGGTGAGGTGCCAGGTGCAAGTCAGGTAGTACACGGCGACATCACCTTGGTCATCGGTACAGAACCCTTGCAGCTAGACACGCTGGGGCAGCGTCGAGGCCGCCTGGCGGTGGTAGGGCTTGGCCCCGGTGCAAGGGCGTTCATGGTGCCAGCGGTGCAGGCCGAACTGGCGGGCGCACAGGATATTCTGGGCTATGAAACCTATGTGAACATGGCCGGGCCGTTCCGCCCTGAACAGGTACTGCACTGTACGGATAACCGCGAAGAGCTGCAGCGTGCGCGGCATGCCCTGGAACTGGCTGCCACGGGGCGTTCGGTCGTGGTGGTATCGTCTGGCGACCCTGGGGTGTTTGCCATGGCGTCCGCTGTGCTCGAAGCCCTGGAGGCGGCGGCTGACCCGGCACTGCATGCTGTAGAACTGGTCATGCTGCCCGGTGTATCGGCCTCGCTGGCCACGGCAGCACTGGCCGGAGCGCCCTTGGGCCATGACTTCTGCATGATCTCCCTATCGGACAACCTCAAGCCTTGGTCGGTTATCGAAGCACGGCTCGACCTGGCCGGCCAGGCTGACTTGGCCATGGCGTTCTATAACCCGATTTCCCGGTCGCGCCCCTGGCAGCTAGGGCAGGCACTGGAGGTGGTTCGTCGGCACCGGGGGCCCGCTACCCCTGTGGTACTGGGCCGGGATGTAGCACGGCCGGCCCAGCGGTTAACCGTGGTCACCTTGGGCGAACTGACACCGGAGATGGTGGATATGCGCACCATGGTACTGGTGGGGTCGTCTACAACGCGCGTGATACCACGAGCAGAAGGGCCGCCCTGGGTGTATACACCGCGTTGGTACCCTCAGGCGCCCTGAGCCAGACACGGGTCTATCCTGACCTGGTTCAATCCCGATGCTAAGGCGCGTGCTAGCACTTCACAACCGGCGCTCACCTTTTTCAGGGATTGAACCATCGTGACGGCTTCGCAAGACATCACGCTCGAACAAGCCGCTGTCGTGGGTCATGGTTTTCTGGGTTTAAGTAAAGGCATGTCGGCCGACGAGGCAAGATCACGCGCAGGTGCCGCCCCCTTTGGCTACCCCTTAGCCCAGCTAGCCCCGTTCGACCTCGTTGGCGCTGCTGTCGCGGCGAGCCACCCAGTGGTCGATCAGTTCTCGCAACTGGGACATCTCTACCGGCTTGGCCATATGACCGTCCATGCCTGCCACCCTAGCCCGTTCCTTGTGCTCGCTAAGGATATGCGCCGTGAGTGCAACGACCGGCGTACGTTCGCGGCGGGTACCCAGTTCCCAGGCACGCAATTGCTGGGTGGCACTGAAGCCATCCAGTACAGGCATTTCGCAATCCATTAATACCAGGTCATAGCGCCGAGCCTTCATGGCTTGCAGGGCCTCTTCGCCATTGCTGGCGGTATCTGGCTGCAGGTTGAGCTTGCCGAGCATGCCGCGTATCACTTTGGTGGAAATGCTGTTGTCCTCGGCCACCAGAATGCGGAAGTCTGCAGGCACGCCGGGCTCTTCGGAGGCTTGCCGGGCGGGTGCTGCCGACAGGTGCGCTTCGGCCAGGGTGCGATGGGACAGTTCGTCAGCCAAGGTGGTACGCAATGTGTAGCCAGCCACGGGTTTGGCAAGAATGCGCTTTACACCGGCATTGCGTGCAATCACTTTGCTGGGCGCATTGCTGATCCCTGTCAGCATGATGATCAGAATGTCGTGATTCAGGCTGGGGTCTTCCTTGATTTTTGTAGCTAACTGCATACCGGTCATGCCTGGCATGTTCTGGTCCAGCAGCACCACGTCGAAATAGTCACGTAAGTGTGCCTTGGTCCGCAGCAGTGCCAGGGCTTCCTTGCCAGAGGAGGCCGCGCTCACATTCAGGCCCCAGGCAGTGCACTGCTGTACCAGCACCTTGCGGCAGGTGTCATTGTCATCCACTACCAGAACGCGTGCGTCCTTGAGGCTGCTGTCCAGGTCGGGGTGAGGCTGCTCCATGCGCTGCGCGTCCAGCGGCAGGGTAAGCCAGAAGGTACTGCCCTGATGGGCACCGCTTTTGATACCGAATT
The DNA here is from genome assembly GCF_059831485.1 of Pseudomonas sp. AB39(2026). NCBI lineage: Bacteria > Pseudomonadati > Pseudomonadota > Gammaproteobacteria > Pseudomonadales > Pseudomonadaceae > Pseudomonas > Pseudomonas sp. AB39(2026). The sequence continues at coordinate 2,778,456 of NZ_CP195212.1, read as the reverse complement.
CTCCGTTCATCAACCCAATCAGCTGCCGTGCGATAAGCAGGCCGAGGTGGCTGCTTCCCGGCTTGTTGGTAGTGAGCAGGTCCTGGCTGCGCAGTTCGGCATGAAGCAGCGCGTCACGCTCCTCAGGAGGAAGGGGGTCACCACTGTCCTGTACGGCGATACGCAGGCGAGGCGCGCCTCCCCGCTGGTCCAAGGCAGCGGCTACCAGTACTTCGCCACCGTCGGTCTTTTTCAGTGCGTTATCCAGCATGGCCAGCAGCGCCTGGCGCAGGCGCATGGGGTCGCCACTGATGACGCGCGGTACTTGTGGCTGGGTAAAGCTGATGAGCTCTACATTTTGCTGCTCGGCCCGCCCGCGATAAATGCTCAGGCATTCTTCCATGAGCGCGTTGAGGTCGAATTGCACGTCGTCCAGTTCGATCTGGCCCGACTCGATCTTGGAAATGTCGAGAATGTCATTGATCAGGGTCAGCAGCTCATTGCCGGCCCCATGAATAGTCTGTACGTAGTCGCGTTGCTTGACCGACAGCGGCGTCCCCAGCAGCAGCTCAGTCATGCCCAGCACACCATTCATGGGGGTGCGTATCTCGTGGCTCAGCTTGGCCAGAAACTCTGCCTTGGCGTTGGTTTCGGCGGTGGAGGCTGCCAACGCCCTGCTGGCACTGTAGCGGTCCTCGTTGATGCGCCGCAGGCGTGTAGTCAACGCCAGGTTCAACATGCCACCGCTACACACTGCACAGGCGAGCATGCCAAAGATCAACCACTGTACGGGGGTGCGGGTAAGCACAAGCGTGGCCGGCAATACCACCAGGAACCCAATGCTGCACAATGCCATGGCCAGTGTGAACAACCGCGCAGGTGGATAACCGCGATACCAATGGCGGGCTGCTACCACCAGCATGCATAGGCATGTGGCAGCCACCGCAGCGTAGGCGGTGAAGTTGAGTGGCAAGTTGGCAAGGAACATCAAAAGCACGCCAGCCAGGGCGATCACGCCCATAAGCCCTGTAACCAGGCGGTTGAGCCGCGGAGAGGGGCGGGCAGCGAAGAAGCGTAGGGTATACATGAGTGCACATTCGGCACCTAGCAACATAGCGAAATAGGCAGCCGGCGTACGCGCGGTGTTCCAGGGTGCAATCCAGGGGTGGCCCAGGTTGACCAGAATCAAGGCGCTGGCCAGTACCAATGCTTGGCATGCGGCTAACCATAGGCTGCTGGCGGAACGATTAAAGGCATACCGTGCAAGGTTATGCAGAATCAACATGGCCATGCAGCCTAGCAGCACGCCGAACAACAGCGTCTGGTTCTGGTGGGCGGCTGCCTGGATGGCAGGCTCCAGTATGATACCTGGGCGCACCTGATGCTCGGTCATCAGCCGCAGGTAGATGTCCACCGGCGCCTGGTTGATGGGCAAGGGCAACAGCAGGTCGCCACTCTTGGGTAGCGGTGCTTCCCCCACGGTGTCATAGCCATTGCGGCTGTGTTGCAGCAACTGATCATTGGCAAAGGTGTACAGGTCGAACCGTGAAAGGTCGGGCGCGAACAGGCGGATGATCTGCTCGTGGGAAGACGGGGGCAGGCGGTAGTGAAGCCAGAGGGCACTACGAGGGGGCGCGGCATCGATCTGGCGCAGGTCTATGGGCGCAAACTGGCTTTGATAGCGCTCTGAGCGTATATCACTGATCTGAAGCGCGGCCTGGTCATCAACAAAGATGGCCCAGCCGGTGCCTTGCTCGGCATAGGCGGGCGTCAGGCTGGAAACCAGCAGCCCGACGATGAAAAGCAAGGCAATCCTGAGCCGATGCACGGGCAATTCCCTGTCCTGGATAAGCGTGTACTGAGTATAACCGCGCCTGAGCCAGACCGGTTCGCGGGCTGCCAGAATGCATGAAAGCGCCCCGCAAGACAGGCTGCAAGGCGCTTTTCGTGGCTATTTGGACCGGTCAGCCTTCACCGCGTTCACGGGCAATGGCACGATAGCCGATGTCCGTACGGTAGAAGCTGCCCTTCCAGCTGACGTTGGAAGCCAAGGCATAGGCCTGTTGCTGTGCCTCGCCTACCGTGGTGCCCAGTGCCGTGGCACAGAGCACACGACCGCCGGCGGTTACGACTTCGCCGTTCGCAAGTGCAGTGCCTGCGTGGAATACCTTGCCCGGCAGTTGCGAGGCCGCGCCCAGCCCCCCTATGACGTCGCCCTTGGCATAGTCCCCAGGGTAACCACCAGCAGCCAGTACGATGCCCAGGCTAGGGCGAGGGTCCCACTGCGCTTCGATCTTGTTCAGCGCCTTGGCCAGCGCAGCTTCCACCAGTAACACCAGGCTTGACTGGAGGCGGAGCATGATCGGTTGCGTTTCGGGGTCACCGAAGCGGCAATTGAATTCGATGACCTTGGGGTTACCCGCCGTGTCGATCATCAAACCGGCATACAGGAAGCCGGTATAGGTATTGCCCTCGGCCGCCATGCCTTTGACCGTGGGCCAGATGACCTGGTCCATGACCCGTTGATGCACGTCATCCGTTACCACGGGGGCAGGAGAATAGGCACCCATGCCGCCGGTGTTCGGCCCAGTATCGGCATCCCCTACGCGCTTATGGTCCTGGCTGGTCGCCATTGGCAGCACGTTGTTGCCGTCCACCATTACAATGAAGCTGGCTTCTTCGCCGTCCAGGAATTCCTCGATCACCACGCGGGAGCCTGCCTCGCCGAAAGCGTTGCCGGCCAGCATATCGCGCACGGCCGCTTCGGCTTCCTCAAGCGTCATGGCAACGATGACACCTTTGCCCGCCGCCAAGCCATCCGCCTTGATCACGATCGGGGCACCTTGTTCGCGAAGGTAGGCCATAGCATGTTCGACTTCGGTGAAATTCTGGTAATTGGCGGTAGGGATGTTATGCCGGGCCAGGAAATCCTTAGTGAAGGCCTTGGAGCCTTCCAGTTGCGCGGCACCGGCGGTGGGGCCAAAGCAGTCCAGGCCACGCTGGCGGAACAGGTCCACTACACCGGCCACCAAGGGCGCTTCAGGGCCGACGATGGTCAGCTGTACATTCTTTTCAGCAAAGTCTGCCAGTTGCTCAAGGGCCAGTACATCAATGGCCACGTTCTCGCATTTGGCCTCGGTCGCAGTACCGGCGTTGCCGGGGGCCACGAATACCTTCTGGATGCGCGGATCCTGCGCTACTTTCCACGCCAGCGCGTGCTCACGCCCGCCGCTGCCGATGATCAATACGTTCATATCCAATTCCTTAGCGGTAGAGGCGACTTGCAGTCGCTACCAGACAAGGTCGTGATGCCGTAGGTAGCTGCAAGGCGGCGTCGTTTTCCGGAAGCGGAGTTGCCTGGTGGCAATGAGCATTCCGGGAAGCGGCGCCAACACAGCAGATGCCTACGTCAGCGCGGCCGTCTCAATGTCTAAAATGGCGCATGCCGGTAAACACCATGGCAATCCCCGCCTCATCCGCGGCGGCAATCACTTCGGCGTCGCGCATGGAACCGCCTGGCTGAATCACGGCACGGATGCCTGCCTTGGCCGCGTTGTCGATGCCATCGCGGAACGGGAAGAAGGCGTCGGACGCCATCACTGCACCTTCCACTGGCAGGCCGGCATGTTCGGCCTTGATGGCGGCGATACGTGCGGAATTGACGCGGCTCATCTGGCCGGCACCTACCCCGATGGTCTGCCGGTTGCGGGCGTACACGATAGCGTTGGACTTCACGTATTTGGCCACTTTCCACGCGAAGATCAGGTCATGGATTTCCTGTTCAGTAGGCGCACGCTGGGTCACCACTTTCAGGTCCTCGGCCTTGATCATGCCGATGTCACGGCTTTGCACCAACAGGCCGCCGGTCACCCGCTTGAAGTCCCAGGCCGCTGCCCGTGCCTCCGGCCATTGGCCACAGGTGAGCAGGCGTACATTGGCTTTGGCAGCCACCACTGCACGGGCTTCGGCGCTCACGCTTGGGGCAATGATGACTTCGACGAACTGGCGATCAACGATGGCCTGGGCCGTCGCCGCATCAAGTTCGCGGTTAAAGGCGATGATACCGCCGAATGCCGACTCGCTATCGGTGGCATACGCCAGCTCGTACGCCTGGCGAATACCGCCTTCGGCATCCGGGCACACAGCCACGCCACAGGGGTTGGCATGCTTGACGATGACGCAGGCCGGTTTCACGAAGCTTTTCACGCATTCCAGCGCGGCGTCCGTGTCGGCCACATTGTTGTAGGACAGTTCCTTGCCCTGCAATTGCACAGCGGTTGCGATACCGGCTTCGGCAGGTTTGGCTTCCACATAGAAAGCCGCCTTCTGGTGTGGGTTTTCGCCGTAGCGCATGCCTTGAGCCTTGATGAACTGGCTGCTGAAGGTGCGCGGGAACTCGTCACGGCCCTCGCTGGACAAGGTGCTGGCCTGCTGATCGACTGTACCAAAGTAGTTGGCGATCATGCCGTCATAGGCCGAGGTATGCTCGAACGCTTTGAGCATAAGGTCGAAACGCTGGGCGTAGGTCAGGCCACCCGCTTTGAGGCTATCGATCACCGCCTCGTAGTCGCTGACGTTGACGACGATGGCAACGTCTTTGTGATTCTTCGCAGCAGAGCGGACCATGGTCGGGCCGCCGATGTCGATATTTTCGACCGCTGTGGCCAGGTCGCAGCCTGGCTTGGCAACTGTGGCTTCGAAGGGGTAGAGATTGACCGCAACCAGGTCGATGGGGCCAATGGCGTGCTCGGCCATTACCGCATCATCTACCCCGCGACGCCCCAGGATTCCGCCATGAATCTTGGGGTGCAGGGTTTTTACCCGCCCATCCATCATTTCCGGGAAACCGGTGTAGTCGGCTACTTCCACAGCAGTCACGCCGTTGTCACGCAGCAGCTTGAAGGTGCCGCCTGTAGAAAGGATTTCCACGCCGAGCGCTTCGAGCTCACGGGCAAACGCCAGGATGCCGGTTTTGTCGGACACGCTGATCAAGGCACGGCGTATCGGCAGGCGGGTGGTCTGGTCGGTCATTTCGATTTCCATTCAGAGCGATTAGCAAAAAAGGCGAGCTGCATGCAGTCGCCTTTTCGGAATGTCGTACAGCTCAGAGCAGATCGTACTGCTTGAGCTTCTTTCGCAGGGTTCCTCGATTCAGGCCCAACATCTCGCTGGCCTTGGTCTGGTTGCCCTTGACGTAGTTCATGACGGTTTCGAGCAGAGGGGCTTCGACTTCGGAGAGCACCAGGTTGTAGACGTCGGTGACAGAAGCGCCTTCAAGGTGTGCGAAATAATTGTGCAGCGCTTTTTCCACATTTCCGCGAAGTGTCTGCCCTTCTTCGGACGGCGTGTTGAGGTGCTGCTTCAGGTTGACGTTATCGCTCACAGGCGTTGTTCCACTCACTAAAGTCTCGGTCATCATCGTCATGCGGCCACCCCTTCTCCATCCTTTGCTTCAAGGTTCTTGTCGTGTTCGCGGAAAAACTCGCGAACCCTGGCGCACTGTGCTGTTGTCTCTTCCAAACCATTGAAGCCTGCGCGAAATTCGCGGCCGCCAGGCAAGGTTGCCAGGTACCAGCCCACATGCTTGCGGGCAATGCGCACGCCCATCACATCCCCGTAGAACGCATGCAACGCGGCCAGGTGGTCCAGCAGGATGCGTTCCACTTCTTCCAGCCCAGGCGCCGGGAGGTAATCACCGGTGCGCAGGTAGTGCTCGATTTCCCGAAAGATCCACGGCCGCCCTTGGGCCGCCCTGCCGATCAGCAGGCCGTCGGCACCTGTGTATCGCAATACCTCGGCGGCTTTGGCCGGGGAGGTGATATCGCCGTTGGCAAAGACAGGCATGGAAACGGCCTGCTTGATCAGGGCGATGGTGTCGTACTCGGCGCTGCCCTTGTACAGGTCGGCACGGGTGCGGCCATGCACGGCAAGCGCGCTGATGCCCGATTGCTCGGCGATTTTGGCCACTGCCAAACCATTACGGTTATCGTGGTCCCACCCGGTGCGTATCTTGAGCGTGACGGGCACATCCACAGCACGCACCACGGCCTCGAGAATCTCTGCCACCAAGGCTTCATCCCGCAGCAGGGCGGAGCCAGCTGCCTTGTTGCACACCTTTTTCGCCGGGCAACCCATGTTGATGTCGATGATCTGTGCACCCGCCTCGACGTTCGCCTTTGCAGCGGCGGCCAGCATCTGTGCATCGCCACCGGCGATCTGCACGGAACGCGGTTCCGGGTCGCCTTCGTGAATCCTGCGCAAGCGGGATTTGCGGCTGTTCCACAGAGACATATCTGCAGTGACCATTTCTGATACCACAAGCCCAGCGCCTAAACGCCGGCACAACTGGCGAAAGGGTTGGTCGGTGACACCTGCCATAGGAGCAAGTATCAAGCCGTTGCTGAGGGTGTAGGGGCCGATGCGTACCGCCGACATAGGTGTTTTACCCGTGGTGAGGCCGGATTCGTACGAAGCCTGGAGTTCGAAAAAGGGAACGCATGATACCCGCTCTGAATGACCGGATAAAGGTCAAACTGGATAAAATCTGAACAGTGGCAGGCTTATAGCCAACCGGTTGGACAGGTGGCTCATTCGGGTGAGTGGAAGGACAAACTGTAGTTAACCGCTCGCTTGCCGGGGTCGAGAATATCGAGCGCGATATGAATGGGGATCTGAGGTGGCATTTCGCCTTGCCCGGCCAGGTCTCCGCTCAGATACTCCGAAGGCTTGAAACGACGGCTGGCGATCATTTTGTTATTGATGTCAGCAAAGCGCAGTTCCAGCAGCGGGAAGGGTTGGCCGAATGGCGCCCGGTTATAAATGATCGCATCGACTACCAGGGCACCAGCGAACGTGGGGTGGCTACGCACTACCAGGTTGCTGCTGCGAATCAGATGGATATCCACGCGTGAAGGCACGGTACAGCCAAGCATTGGGCACAGGGATACAAACCAGGGGCGGTAGCTGTCCTGTCGCGCCAACTCATCGAAATGGAAGGCCACGTACTGGCCTATAAGCGCCAGTGCAGCCACCAGGCTCAAGCCTGCCCACAGCCACCGCTTGCCTGGGGAGCGCTGTGGCGTTTCCCATTGCAGCTGCAACGGCTCCTTGTGCAGGTCTGGCAGGTATTCGTCATGAAGTTCGGGTTCGTTACGGGAACCGGATTCCGGGGTGCGGTGCAGCACTACGGCAGGTTCGGCCTTGGGCGTACGGCGCCGATCGGTGGCCGCTGGCCCGTCGCCTGCGGCAGGTTCGCTGTGGTCGCCCAAGCGGGGCTCTTCGCGCATGTTATCTGCCAGCGTTACCGCGGTGTGGTCGTGGCTGGAATGCTGGTGATCACCGAAGGGCTCGTCTGGCCAATCCTCGGCCTGGTCCCGCTGTGCGCTTAGAATCGAAGAGGGCGCCGCCTGCTTTTTCGAAGGTGCAGGCCGGCGTTCCAGCCTGGCCAGTTCATGGTCCAGGTCCAGTTGTTCAAGGTCTGCGCCCTCGGCCTGCCACTGTGCCGGAGGCCGTGGCAGGTGGGGTACCGGCTCGGTGTCCGCTGCGGGGCTGGCTGACGCAGAGGCCAGCACTGGCTGGCCGGTGCTTTGCTCAAGCAGTTGCCGGGCAGCGTTGAACACCTGCTTACATGCGCCGCAGCGCACAGCACCTCGCGCCACGCTCAACTGATTGTGGCTAACCTTGAAGCTGGTACGGCAATGCGGGCATTGGGTGACGAAGCTTTCGCTCATGCGCGGGTCCGGCTCTGGCAGGTAATGTTGATAGGGGCGCCTTCGGTTTAGGCGCGACGGCGCCCACTGATGCGAACCCAGCCATCGCGTTCGGCGATGGGGTCCAGTTCAAAGGCTTCGGTGTAGGCGGCTGCCACCTCCTTGCCCTGTTCGGCCAGAATGCCTGAGAGCGCCAGCAGCCCACCCGGCCGTACATGGGACGCCAGGGTTGGCGCCAAAGACACCAGGGGGCCCGCCAGTATGTTCGCGACCAGCACGTCGGCCTGCAACGCCGGCATGTGCTCGGGTAGGTGCAGGTCCAGCCGGTGATCAGCGATCCTGTTGCGGCTCGCGTTGTCGCGAGAGGCCTCCAAGGCCTGTACATCAATGTCGGTACCCACGGCTTTCTCGGCACCTAGCAGCAGTGCTGCGATGGCGAGAATGCCCGAGCCGCAGCCGAAGTCCAACACATGAGTGCCTGCCAGGGCCTGGCCATCGAGCCATTCCAGGCACAGGGCCGTGGTGGGGTGGGTGCCAGTGCCGAAGGCCAGGCCAGGGTCCAGCAGCAGGTTTACAGCGCCAGGCTCCGGAGCGTCGTGCCAGCTTGGCACAATCCATAGCCGTTGGCCGAAACGCATGGGATGGAAGTTGTCCATCCAGCTGCGCTCCCAGTCCTGGTCTTCAATCACTTCAGCGTGGTGTTCGGGCAATTCGGCGCTGGTAAGCAAGCGCAGGTGGGCAAATACCGCGTCGGGCGATGTGTCGGCTTCGAACAATGCCAGAAGATGGGTGTGGCTCCACAGGGGTGTGGTGTTGAGGTCCGGCTCGAAAATCGGCTGGTCTTCGGCATCCATGAAGGTGACCGAGACCGCGCCAATGTCCAGTAGCGCGTCCTCATAGGTTTCGGCCTGTTCCGGGCCAATGGCCAGGCGAACTTGAAGCCAGGGCATGTTGTATTCCTTTGCGCGTGCCCGCCAAAGCGGGCCAGGTAAAGGGCGGCAGTGTACTGCACACGGCTGGCTTGGGGTATGGCCGCTTGCCAGTGAAGGCTTACACGCCGCCAATAAAAACCCCGGCGCGATGGCCGGGGTTCGAAGGGCGTTGACGGCTGGAGAGGCGCGGTGACGCTTAACGCGCTTTTTCTTCAGCCAGCTTGTGCTCAAGGTAGTGAATATTTACACCCCCTTTGCAGAAGCCCTCGTCACGCACCAGGTCGCGATGCAGCGGAATGTTGGTCTTGATGCCGTCTACCACGATCTCGTCCAGGGCATTGCGCATGCGGGCCATGGCCTCATCCCGATCCTTGCCATAGGTGATCAGCTTGCCGATCAGCGAGTCGTAGTTCGGCGGCACCGCATAGCCGCTGTACAGGTGCGAATCCACACGCACACCGTTGCCACCAGGGGCATGGAAGTGCTTGACCGTGCCTGGGCTCGGAATGAAGGTGCGTGGATCTTCAGCGTTGATGCGGCACTCTAGCGAATGGCCACGAATCACCACGTCGTCCTGGGTGAAGGAAAGCTTGTTGCCAGCAGCAATGCTGAGCATCTCCTTCACGATATCGATACCGGTGACCATTTCGGAAACCGGGTGCTCGACCTGAACGCGGGTGTTCATTTCGATGAAGTAGAAACGGCCGTCTTCGTACAGGAACTCGAAGGTGCCGGCGCCCCGGTAGCCGATCTCGATGCAGGCCTTGACGCAGCGAGCCAGCACTTCCTGGCGGGCAGCCTCATCGATGCCGGGTGCTGGTGCTTCTTCCAGGACCTTCTGGTGACGGCGCTGCAGCGAGCAATCGCGATCACCCAGGTGAACGGCCTGGCCTTGCCCATCGGACAATACCTGCACTTCCACATGGCGTGGGTTGGTGAGGAATTTCTCCAGGTACACCATGGGGTTGCCAAAGGCCGTGCCCGCTTCGTTACGGGTGAGTTTGGCCGAAGCGATCAGGTCTTCTTCCTTGTGCACCACGCGCATGCCGCGACCGCCGCCGCCGCCTGCTGCCTTGATAATCACCGGGTAGCCCACTTCGCGGCCGATGCGCAGCGCTTCTTCTTCGTCTTCGGGCAGTGGGCCGTCCGAGCCCGGCACCGTGGGAACGCCTGTACGCTTCATGGCGTCCTTGGCCGACACCTTGTCGCCCATCAGGCGGATGGTATCGGCCTTGGGCCCGATGAAGGCGAAGCCGGACTTCTCTACCTGCTCGGCAAAGTCGGCGTTTTCTGCCAGAAAGCCGTAGCCGGGGTGGATGGCCGTGGCGCCAGTGACCTCTGCAGCGGCGATGATGGCCGGGATATGCAGGTAGGACTTTCCGGCAGGTGCCGGGCCAATGCACACAGACTCGTCTGCCAGGCCCAAATGCATCAGTTCACGGTCGGCGGTCGAATAAACCGCGACGGTCTTGACGCCCAACTCCTTGCAGGCACGCAAGATGCGAAGGGCGATCTCGCCGCGGTTGGCGATCAGTACTTTTTCCAACATCGGAGGCACTCCGCGGTTCAAACGATGGTGAACAGCGGCTGGTCGAACTCAACCGGCTGCCCGTCTTCCACCAAAATGGACTCGATGACGCCACTGGTTTCGGCTTCGATGTGATTCATCATTTTCATGGCTTCGACGATGCACAGGGTGTCGCCCTTCTTCACGGTCTGGCCGACTTCTGCAAAGTTTGGAGACGCAGGGGAGGGCTTGCGATAGAACGTGCCGACCATGGGTGAGCGTGCAACGGTGCCATTGAGTTTTGGTGCGGCTGCGGTTTCTGCAGCAGCAGTAGCCACTGGAGCGGCTGCCGGGGCAGGTGCAGCAGCAGGAGCCATTTGCTGTGGTGCATAGAACTGCTGGGCAGGTGCCTTGCTGTGACGGCTGATCCGTACAGACTCCTCGCCTTCCTTGATTTCCAGCTCATCAATGCCGGACTCTTCCAGCAGCTCGATCAGTTTCTTGACTTTACGAATATCCATGAACTCAACTCCCGCATGGGTCAGGGGTTTTAAGGCAAAAGGGTTCAGATGATCCTGAATGGCCTGGCAGCCCGGTCGGTCGACATCGGCACTGTTGGCCATATGCTGGTAGCCTGCACAAAGCAGCCAACCGGCGAATACGTATGTCCTTGATCGCGCCTCGACAAATGGCGCGTCAGAGTGTGGGATGCCCCTTGGGGCCGCCACGTCACTTCTGAATGCAATGCCAGCGGAACCCATGCCGCACTGGGCACTGGAAAGCGGGGCGGCATGACCATCATCGATTGACCCTTTTGAAGGTTCTTGTAATAGCGTGAGGGGGCGACTATGCCCAATCAGTGCGCGCGTGTCCAGTTTGCCGCAGCTACAAGCACGTTTGCCGAGAATGCCGACATTTATGTGACTGGCCTGCTCACCTTGGTCATGGAGGAGGGAAAATGGTCTATTGCGGCACCTTGGCCAGGAAACCTGCCAGGTTTATTTCACCAACGACTCGCGATTCCCGAACTTCGCTGCCATTGGGGCCAAAGAATTGGATAACGGGTGGGCCGAACAGCCCATACTGGTCGAGCAGCGCACGTTGTGCAGCGGTATTGCGGGTGATGTCGAGGCGCACCTTGCGATACTCCTTGAGCTTGGCAAGGGTCGGGGCCTGATTGAGTACTTCGCGTTCGATCACCTTGCAACTGATGCACCAGTCTGCGTACCAGTCCACGACAACAGGGCTGCCCTCTGCAGCCGCATCTGCCAGTGCCTGCTCAAGGGCAGGCACTTCAGTGATGGACTGCCAGGCCTGTATGTCAGGTGCAGCCAGGGCGGCAGCGTTGCCTGCAGCCAGAGGGCGCAGCGGGTCGTTGCTTCCGCTGAGGGCACCGATCCAGCAGGCGATGCCATAGCACAGGCACAACAGGCCGACCAATTGACGTAACCGCGGCAGTGTCTGCTTCAGCGGTGAAAGGTCCAGTGCACCGAGGAAAAGCCCTGTGCCAGCCGCCAGCAGGCCCACGAGCAACAAGGTGATAGGGCCCGGTAGTACGCGGCTTAGCAATGCAATGGCCAGCCCCAGCAGCAATACCCCTATGGCGTTCTTTACCGTGACCAGCCATGGCCCGCTTTTGGGCAGCCAGGCGGCGCCGCCCGTGCCAATCACCACCAGTGGCGTGCCCATGCCAAAGCCCAGGGCCAGCAATTTCAAGCCCCCACCCACTGCGTCGCCGCTGGCGCTTATATAGAGCAGGGCACCGGCCAGTGGCGCGGACACACAGGGCGATACCAATAAGCTGGACAGTACGCCCAACGCGGCAGCGCCTAGCAACGAGCCTCCCTGAGTGCGGCTGGCCTTATGGTCGAGCCAGTCGTTGAGCCTGCGTGGAAGCTTGAGCTCGAATGCACCGAACATGGCTAGGGCAAACACGCCGAAGAAGCAGGCGAAAGGCACCAGCACCCAGGCCGACTGCAGCCGTGCCTGCAGGTTGAGGCTGGCCCCGAATACGCCCATCAGCGCGCCGAGTGCCGCAAAGCAGGCGGCCATGGGCAGCGTGTAAGCCAGAGACAGGCTCAGGCCGCGCAGCCCACCCACTTGGCCGCGCAATACCACGCCTGAAAGAATCGGCAGCATGGGCAGTACACAGGGGGTGAACGTCAGCCCCAGCCCTGCCAGGAAGAACACGGCCAGCTCGCGCCATGTCCAAGGCGCTGCCGATGGCTGGGTAGCCACTGCCGCATCGCCTGCAAGCGAAGAGGCTACAGACGCATCCCCCTCAAGTGCGGGTATGGCCAAGCGCTCGGTTTCCGGTGGATAGCAAAGACCTTTGTCAGCGCAGCCTTGATAGGTGACCACCAGGGTGAACGCCGTACCGGCTTCAGCGGGGCGGGGCACGTCTACATCCAGGATATTGTGGTACACCTCCACGTCACCGAAGTACTCGTCGTGCTTGCGCTCTCCTGCGGGCAGTTGTGGTTGACCCAAGGGAACACCGGCAGGCTCGGTAGTGATCTGCAACCGATGGCGGTACAGGTAATAGCCCTCGGCGGCCACGAAGCGCAACCGAATCGAATGGGCTGGCGCGTCTACGCGGCTGAGCTGAAACGCCTGACGAACAGGAAGAAACGACTCGCCACCTACCGAAGGTGCGCCAAGCACGGCGCTGGGCCGGTCGCCTAGCAGGTCGGCAGCGGCCGGGAGGGTTAACAGTAACAAGAAGGCAAGCAATAGCTGGCGCATAGCGGGCTCGATAGGGCGAATCGGCTGGCATGATAACCAGCCGTGGCGTGCCAGCCGAATACAGTGTGTTACTAAATTAGAAAATACCGGGTTCCGGCGCTGTTGAAATTCGATTGCGCCCTTGGTGTTTGGCGCGGTACAGCGCTGCATCGGCTTGGGATGCGAGTGAGTTACCGCTCATGCCCGGTCGCACCATGGCAACCCCGCCGCTAAAGGTACAACTGACCCCTTTGGGTTGGGCGGGGAACTGGAGGGCAGAGAAGCGTTGCAGGATGTCCTCCAGCACCTTGAGGGCGCAGCCCAATGTGGTGTTTGGCATCACCACGGCAAACTCTTCGCCCCCGTAGCGCCCGATAAGGTCGGTTGTGCGCAACCGGTGCTTGAGAAACAGCGACAGGCTTTTTATCACCCGGTCACCCAAGGCATGGCCATGGCTGTCATTGAGTCGCTTGAAGTGATCAATGTCGAGCATGGCGAACACCAGTGGCTGACAGTCGCGCTGGGCCCTGTCGCAGGCGTCGTCGAGTTCACGGAGAATATAAGTATGGTTGTACAGGCCTGTGAGGCTGTCACGAACCATTCTGGCATGCAGGCTGCGCGCGCGGGCTGCACGGTTGCGCACTACCGTTACCAGTTGGCGTGAGCTGATAGGTTTGGTGAGGAAATCATCGCCTGCCTCACTCATAGCATCCAGCTGTTTGTCCGTATCCCCCTCGGCAGACAGGTAAACGATGGGAACGCTTACATAGCGGTCATTATGACGAATAGCTTGAGCAAGCTCGGTGCCTGTGCAATCGGGCATGTACATGTCCAGAATGATCAGGTCTGGCTGAAAGTCGGCCAGTGCCGCCATGGTCTCAAGCGGGTCGTTGAGGCTGCGCGTTACCATGCCTACGTTGTTCAACAAGCGTTCGGTATGCCTGGCCTGGGCTGATGAATCATCGATTACCAAAACGCGAAAAGGCTGCCAAGGGCCTTCGTTGAGCAGGGGTTCGAGCGCTTCGAGCGTATTCCAGGCTTCCAGTGGCCCACTGATAAAGGCCCGACCGCCGGCTTTCACAGCCTCCAGGCGAACCCGTGTGTCAGGTTCTGCAAGGCTATGGAACACCAGTGCGATGGATTCGCCTCCTAGCTGTCGCAAGCGTGCACCGAGCAGCAAACCTTTGCCTGTGCCTGAAAAGTCAATGTCCAGCACCACCGCCACAGGCGGGTACTCGCGAACGCAGGAGAGCAGCGCGGCCGCGCTGTCCAGGGATTGTGCCTCACAGCCAAAGATGCCCAGCTGGCGAGCCAGGTGCTGGCTGGCCTCGGGGTCATCCAGCAGCAGTGCCACAGGCCGCCTGGGGGCTGGAAGCCGGGCGGTATCTTCCACGCTGTCAGAGGCACGCAAAGCGCTGGCCGCTACGCGGCGCATGAGATCATTCATGCGTTGCAGCGACGGGCTGTCCAGGCGGTTCTTGCTTAAGGTAACGCCAGCGAGCGCCGCATGGGCCTCATGGGCCAGCACCAGGTGGGCACGGTCTTCGTAACGCTCGGCGAAGCGTTGCCACCTCAACACGGCATCTTCAAGTTGCAGCTGTGCATCAGGCGTCCAACGCTGGTATTGCAAACGCTGCCACAGCTGCAGAACGTCACGGGACTGATGTGTCACGCGCTGCGCAAAATGCACCCGCATAGGATGCTCGCTGACGTTATCGGTAAAGCTCATGGGCGAACATCGGAGAAATGGTGGCCGTATGCTAGCACTTCCGAGGGGCGTGATGCTTTGATTGTCATAAAACTCCCGCCGTTGCGTTGCCAAGCCTGCGGGTGTCTACTGCCACAAGGTGCCTTATAGTGCACCGGCAGGGGCGATGTGCTGCTGCCTGGCCATGCGCTGCTGGCACCATAGCGAGCACGTGCGGTCGAACCGTTGACTCGAAAGCCTGAAGGACAGCCTGATGCTCGATTGGAAGAAACGCACCGATACCCCTGAATCGCCTGCCGCAGCGCAATCCGGGCATCGTACCGAACGGGCCGGGCGAGGTTACTGGAAGAGCCTGCTGCTCAGCCGCGCCTTGATCGCCGTAGTGGGGATCTACTTGCTGGTCACGATAGTGCTAGGTGTTTATTGGAGCCGTGAACCGGACCTGTTCCCGGTCCAGCAGGACGCTCAGGCCGCTATCCAGCGCGAAGGCCGTCAGATGGTGGTGGGTTTCACCACAGTCGAAACGCTCAAGGAAGTGGCCAGTACGCTTCTGAACAAGCCGGGTGGTTACCTCTCAAATGACCGCCTGCCCCCAGGCGTATGGCTGGACAACATGCCCAGCTGGGAATATGGCGTACTGGTACAGGTACGAGACCTGAGCCGCGCTCTACGCAAGGACTTCGCCCGTTCACAGTCGCAGTCTACCGAAGACGGGGACCTGGCCCGTGCCGAGCCACGCTTCAACTTTGACAACAAGAGCTGGGTGCTGCCTTCGAGCGAATCCGAGTTCACCGAGGGCCTCAAGTCCCTTACCAACTACCAGCGCCGCCTTACGGACCAGAACCCTAACGCTTTCTTCTATGCCCGTGCCGACAACCTCAACAACTGGCTAGGCGATGTATCCACTCGCCTGGGTTCGCTGTCCCAGCGGCTGTCGGCCAGCGTGGGCCGTGTCAAGCTCGATACCACGGTGAAGGTGGAAACCTTTGCACCCGGCAGTGCGCCTCAGCTGGAAGAGCAGTTTGTAGAAACGCCTTGGTTGCAGATCGACAATGTGTTCTACGAGGCCCGTGGTGAGGCTTGGGCGCTGTCCCACCTCTTGCGCGCCATCGAAGTGGACTTTGCCGATGTGCTAGCCAAGAAAAACGCCACGGTGAGTGTGCGGCAGATCATCCGCGAACTGGAAGCCTCACAGGCGCCTCTGTGGAGCCCGGTCATTCTCAACGGCAGTGGCTTTGGCATCTTTGCCAACCATTCGCTGGTCATGGCCAACTACATCTCGCGTGCGAACGCCGCGGTACTGGACCTGCGTCAGTTGCTGTCCCAAGGGTGAAACAGGGTATGCCATGCACGGCAGCTGAAGCGGCCCACCGCGCCGCTTCGGACCTCGAAATCATTGCCTGGGTAGATGAGCAGGACCAGTTCCTGGGTGGGCTGCCCCGGGCAGAATTGCGCACACGTGGGCTGATCGGCCGGGGCACATTCGTCGTGCTATTCGATAGTCAAGGCAGGCTGTGTGCCCAACAACGCACCCTGAGCAAAGCGGTTTACCCAGGCTATTGGGACGCGGCGGCTGGCGGCATGGTGCAGGTAGATGAGAGCTACGCGCTGTCCGCCGAGCGCGAACTGGCCGAGGAGTTGGGCGTCACCGGTGTGCCGCTTCACGATCATGGCCGGTTTCTATTCGATGCGCCGGGCAACCGATTATGGTGTGGGGTATTTTCCGCCGTATGGGATGGCCCGCTGACCTTGCAACCAGAAGAGATCAGCCAGGTGTGCTTTGTTCACCCCGAGGAACTGGTGCGCCGCGCCATGGATGAGCCATGGTGCCCAGACTCGCTTGAGGCACTGCGGCGCTATTTTCCACAATTTGCAGCGTTATAAGCCACGCAGGCCAAACCGTCATGCGGTGTGGCTACTCTGACGTATGAATTTGTACAAATTACGTGCGCCAGCCCTTAGCAGGCGGGACGTTTGCCGGTAAACTGCGCGACCTTTTCGCCCTCGCCTGGGGATTGCAATGGCCAAGAAAGCTTCCTCCTTCGCCTCGCTAGGCGGCCTTGTCTACTCCACCGATAGCGGTCGGCACTGCCCCGGGTGTGGCCAGCCTGTAGGCGCGTGTACCTGTAGCAGCACCGTGCTGCCCGAGGGTGATGGCATTGCGCGGGTACGCCGTGAAAGCAAGGGGCGGGGGGGCAAGACCGTTACTACCGTGACCGGTGTGCCCCTGCCCCTTGAGGAACTCAAGGTATTGGCCACCAACCTCAAGCGCCGCTGCGGCACAGGCGGGGCGTTGAAGGACGGGGTTATCGAAATACAGGGCGATCACGTAGACCTGCTACTGGCCGAACTGATTCGCTTGGGCTTCAAGGCAAAGAAGTCCGGCGGCTGAAGCGCTTCTTTCTAAACTCGGCATGCTGGATGGGGTCTACCCGCCACGTACTGCTATCACCTTCTTCTCACCTTTGCGGCAGGCCAGGTGCCTGCCGGAACGGACCTATTACAGGGGACCTCGATGTCCGTAAGACGCACTCGCAAAGACGATGGCAGCCAATGGACCGTTGCGGACAGCCGCAGTGTTTATGGGATCAGGCATTGGGGCGCGGGCTATTTCGCAATCAACGAAGCCGGCCGTGTCGAGGTGCGCCCCAACGGGCCTGACAGCCCGGCTATCGACCTTTTCGAGCAAGTGCAGCAACTGCGCAAAAGCGGCCTTTCGCTGCCCTTGCTGGTGCGCTTTCCGGACATCCTCCAGCACCGCGTTCGCCAGTTGACGGGAGCGTTCGACGCCAATATCGAGCGACTTGAGTACCAGAGCCGTTACACCGCGCTGTACCCGATCAAGGTGAACCAGCAGGAGGCCGTGGTTGAGAACATCATCGCCACCAAAGATGTGTCCATTGGCCTGGAGGCGGGTTCCAAGCCTGAGCTGATGGCCGTGCTGGCCCTGGCGCCCAAGGGCGGCACCATCGTGTGCAACGGCTACAAGGACCGCGAATTCATTCGCCTGGCACTGATTGGTCAGAAGCTTGGCCACAATGTGTTCATCGTGATCGAAAAAGAGTCCGAAGTGCAGTTGGTGATCGACGAAGCCGCTGACCTGAAGGTCAAGCCGCAGATCGGCCTGCGCGTTCGGCTTTCTTCGCTGGCGTCCAGCAAATGGGCAGACACCGGTGGAGAGAAATCCAAGTTCGGCCTGTCGGCGGCGCAGCTCATTTCGGTGGTAGAACGGTTCCGCGAGGCCGAGCTGGAGCAGGGCATCCGCCTGCTGCACTTCCACATGGGGTCCCAGATCGCCAACCTGGCGGACTACCAGCATGGTTTCAAGGAAGCGATTCGTTACTACGGCGAACTGCGCAACCTGGGCCTGCCGGTCGATCACATTGACGTGGGCGGCGGCCTGGGCGTGGACTATGACGGCACCCACTCGCGCAATGCCAGCTCCATCAACTACGACATGGATGATTACGCTGGCGTAGTTGTAGGCATGCTCAAGGAGTTCTGCAATGCCCAGAACTTGCCTCACCCGCATATTTTCTCGGAAAGTGGCCGGTCCCTGACGGCCCACCATGCCATGCTGGTGGTGCAAGTGACGGACGTGGAGCGTCACAACGATGAAATGCCCGAGCTGCCGGACTACGACAGCCTGCCCGAAACCGTGCAGTGGCTGGCGGACCTGCTAGGCCCGACCGACCCAGAAATGGTCACGGAAATCTACTGGCGTGCCACTCACTACATCGGTGATATCGCGGCCCAGTATGCCGATGGCAAGGTTACCCTGGCTCAGAAAGCTTTGGCCGAACAGTGCTACTTCGCGGTCTGCCGCAAGTTGCACAACCTGCTCAAGGCTCGGCAACGCAGCCATCGGGCCATCTTGGACGAACTCAACGACAAGTTGGCAGACAAGTACATCTGTAACTTCTCGGTATTCCAGAGCCTGCCTGACACCTGGGCCATTGGCCAGGTATTGCCCATCCTGCCCCTGCATCGCCTGGATGAAGAGCCGGTGCGCCGCGCCGTATTGCAAGACCTGACCTGCGACTCTGACGGCAAGATCAAGCAATACGTGGATGAGCAGAGCATCGAGACCAGCCTGCCGGTGCACCCGGTGGCCAAAGGCGAAGACTACATGCTGGGTGTATTCCTGGTAGGCGCCTATCAGGAAATCCTCGGTGACATGCACAACCTGTTTGGCGACACCGATTCGGTGAACATCTACCAGACCGCCAGTGGCGGCGTGTACCACGCCGGTATCGAGACCCACGATACCATCGAGGACATGCTACGTTACGTGCACTTGTCCCCCGAGGAACTGATGACGCACTACCGGGACAAAGTGGCCAGCGCGAAGATCAGCCCGCGCGAGCGCACTGCATTCCTGGATGCCTTGCGCCTGGGCCTCACGCGTTCCTCCTACCTCGCCTCCTGACCTACCCAGCGCTGCTGGCGCGCAAGTACCAGGGCAATCCCTCCCAAGGTGATTGCCCTGAGCGTCATAAATACCAGAAAGCTTAACCACAACCCTTGGTTGCCCCACCCTTGGGTCAACCAGGCGACGGGTGCGGCCAGTGCGACACTGGCCAGCATGCCGTCGCGCATTTCCCGTGCGCGCGTGGCGCCTATGAACAAGCCATCCAGCAGGTAGCTCCATACCGCGATCAGTGGCAGCACAGCCAAGTACGGCAAAAACGCAGTAGCCGCTGCGCGGACGGCCAGAATATCGGTTTGCAAACCAATGAACAGGTCGCCGTACAGGCCAAAGAATGCCGCAAACACAAGGCTGGCCACCAACGACCAACCCGCCGCGACTACCAGCGCACGCCGCAGTGCCAGCCGATCGCGTGCACCAATGGCATGACCGCATAATGCTTCTACGGCGTGAGCAAGCCCGTCCAGTGCCTGGGCAGTGAGCATCAGGCCGTTGAGCAGCAAGGCGTTGGCGGCCACAGTGGCATCGCCCAGCCGGGCACCTTGGAGTGTAATCAGGAAAAACACAGCCTGAAGCGCCAGGCTGCGGATGAAAATGTCTCGATTAAGGCTTAGCAGGGGGCGCCAGTGTGACCACTGTCGCAACCTTGCCCAAGGGACTGTTCCGGCGTACGCGCGCAGTGCGGGCACCGCCAGTACCAACCCCAGCCCTAATGCTGCCCACTCGGAGATTACCGAAGCCCGGGCCGACCCGATGACGCCCCAGCCCAGCCCAAGCACGAACCAAAGGTTGAGCACAATATTAAAGCCGTTCGTGATCAACAGCATGGCCAGAGGCGCGCGGGCATTCTGGGTGCCAAGAAACCAGCCTACCAGGGCAAAGCTCCCCAGGGTCGCTGGCAAGCCCAGCAGGCGGGTATGGAAGAACACAAGCACATTGCTTTCAAGCTCGGCAGAGGGAGCCATCCAGCTGAGCGCCAAGCGGCTGAAGGGGATGGCTAGCAGCCCCAGCATCAACGAGAACGATGCCGCTAGAATCAGCCCTTGTGCCAGCACCTGGCGCAGGCCACTACCATCGCCGCGCCCGGCGGCTTGGGCAGCGAACCCTGTCGTGCTCATGCGTAGAAAACCAAACGCCCAGGCCAAAAGGCTGAACAAGCCAGCTCCCACGGCTACGGCACCGAGTTGGTGTGCATGGGGCAGATGGCCAATCACGGTGGTGTCCACTAGCGCTACCAGCGGCACCGAAACATTGGAAAGGATCATCGGTGCCGCAAGCGCCCATACCCGGCGGTGGGTGGGGCGGTGCAGCCAATCGTGGAGGAGGGACGTCATGGACGGTAAGCGCTTGAATGTCTATAAAGCGCCACCTTAGCCAAAGGCTTAATGAATAATCCAGCTCAACAGCCACAGGCCCAAAATGCCCCAGATAATACCCATCACGATGGATGCTCGCATGAAGGCACGAACGGCTGAGTACAGCAGCAACAAACCCACGATCAATGCGGCGATACTGATCAGTGAAGTATCCATCCCCAGCGTGCGAGACAGCCCTTCTACAAAGTTGCCCCCAGCATGTGTCAAGCCGCCAAAGAGCCATTCAAGGCCATCGACAATAAAGCGGATGACCGCACCGATCGCTTGGCCAAGCCATTCGAAAAAACCGTCTACCTGCATGGTGTGCTTCCAGTGGCCGGCGTTCGCCGGGTTCGTGGCGTTGGTCAGCGCAGCGGCCCGGTGGTTCCGTGGCCCCTGCTATTCCCCGGTAGCAGCCTGCTTCTACGGTCGCTAGTGCCAACAGCTAGCGTACCCAGGTAAGCGCGGCCAGGAACCCCATCAGCAGAAAGGGTACCAAAGGCGGCGCCAGCGAAGCGTCCGGGGCCAGGTTGGCCAGGCGTGCTCGCAGCTTGCGGTCCAGCTGCGCCCACACGCGCTTGCCCAGCATCAGCCACAGCACGGCTACGATCAGCGCAGCAACGAGCGTGCCTAGCCAGTGAACGCGATCGGTGGCCAGGGCCAAGGTGCCCAACAGTTTTACTTCGGCCTCTGTAAGCCGGCCATACCAGTAGGCCGGCAAGGTGAGCAACAGGCTGGAAGCCAACGCGAATGCGCCTTCGCTGGCACTGGCGCCCAGCCAGGTGTGGCCTGTGGAAAACAGATACCACAAGGCGAAACAGCCGCCGCCTAGGGTCAGGCTATTGGAAATATGCCGCTGGCGCAGGTCCTGTTCGGCACAAAAGGTGAACCAGATCAGTAATACGAGGCCTTGCATCGTCACACGTCCTTAAAGCGCCACTGTCTTGCTGGAAGCCTTTCCAGCACCCCGGCTTGCTTATCAAGAGTGCAGCTTCGAAGTCACGCGGCGTCAAGGCAACTTTAGCAACGGCCCTGTCGCCGCCCAGGTAGCTACCGTGGCGGATACTGGTCCAGCAAGCGTTTTACCGCTTCACGCAGGGCCTGCGACCGCTGCTCTGGGCTGGCATTGTCGTCGGTGAGCAGGCGTTCCTGGCTGGCCCGCCACACCAGTTTGCCGTCATGCCCATCGAGCAGATCTAGCTGCAGTGTCGCGACGCGGTAGTCCACGCTACGGGTTTCATTCCAGCCTGCCCCCATCCACGGGCCACCCCAGCCCGGCCCCCAAGGGCCCCCGTAATGGGTGGTGACTTGTTCCTGACGGTTATCCACGATCAGCCAAGCCTGTACCTTCACATCTGGCTTTGCACCTTGTGCGGGTCGCAGGCCACGTTGGTCCAGCTGTTCAGCCACGGCCTGGCGCAGGCGCTGCTCGGTAAGGTCGCTGCGGATGCGAGGGTCGTCCGGACGGTATTGCAGGGCAGGCTCCTGCCACGCCCAGCTGCGGTAAGCAGCAAAGTCTCGGCTGGCATCGTAATCACGGTTGGCCTGGTTGGCCTGACAGCCCACCAAGGCCAGCGCCAGGGTACAGACGGACAAAAGCGGGATACGCATGTGGACCTCCAGGAATCAATGAGGGGGGTATGTCGCCAAGGCACGGGTGATGGCGGTGCGCAAAGCGTCGGCGCGCTGGCCTTGGCTGCCCTGGGCCTGAGTGTCGGCGCTGGCAGACCACACTTCCTGCCCCGTACGCCCATCGAACAGGTGCAGGCGCACCACGGTGACCTGAACCTCGTAGGTGCGTACTACCGGAGGCGGGGCGTAATAGCCATACGGCCCGTAGGGCCTATAGCCCGGCCCGTAGCTCGCTCCATAGCCGTAATCGTCTTGCACCTGCTGAAGCCGCCGTTCCTGGCGCACCTCAACGGTTACGCGTACATCTGGCGCGCTGGTACGCGCCGGGCGCAGGCCACGCTGATCAAGCCCGGCGCTCACCGCCTCTGCGATTTCTTCGGAGGCCGCCCAGGGGCTACCTGCCGGTAGTTGGTTGTTGGTCCATGCCCAACTCTGGTAGCGGGCGTAATCCCGTGGTGCGGCTGGGTAGGCGCTGGTATCCAGGGGCAATGCGGCTGTGGCAGGCGCGGGTGGCATGGGCAGCGAGCTGGCCACGTAAGGGTTAGGTGCCTGGCAGGCCGCCAGCCCTAGACAGCAGCACAACATGGCAAGACGGCGTTGCATGGTTCTCTCCTGGGCGATGGCCCTCTCAGCGGGGCCGGCATACCCAATGAAGGTAGCGTCCCAACCCTGCATAAGCAGGGTGGCGGCGGTATTCCAGCTCCATGGCCACCAGCGCTTCAACGCTGGCTTTGGCTTGGAAGTCCACGGGCATGTAGTCGTGAAACACCCGCACCCCACTTCGGCTTTCGACCTGCCAGGCCGAGGCGAGTTGCGCGTCGATGTGGCGTGGGTCCAAAGGGGTTTGCGGCGTAAGGCTTTGCTTTTCACCGGCCAGAAGGTCTTGCTGGAGCTTGCGGAAGTGGCCTTTGAGCAAGTTGCGGTACACCAGTGCATCGCGGTTGTAGAACGCCAGGGACAGCCAGCCTTGGGGTGCAACCCACTGAGCCAGAGCCGGGAAGATGGCCTCGGGCTCGGCCAGCCATTCCAGCACGGCGTGGCACACCACCAGGTCGTAAGGCGCCTGAGCCAGGTGGGCCAATTCCTGCCAAGGGGCTTGAATGAACGTGCCGTGAAGGCCTGCTTCGGCAAAGCGTTCACGTGCCGCTTCCAACATGGGAACTGCCGGCTCCGCGAGCGTAACGTCGTGCCCTTGCGAGGCCAGCCAAGCGCCCATATGGCCGAGGCCAGCACCTACGTCCAGCACGCGCAGCGGCCGTGCGGGCAGGGCTTCAGCCAGGTCTGCCTGCAATACGGCCAGGCGGATGGCACCCTTGGCGCCGCCGTAGATCTTGTTGGCAAAGCGGGTGGCAAGGGCGTCGAAATGGCGGTCTTTCATTGTGCAAACCGCTGTTCGCTGTGGGCCAGCTTGGCCCGCACCACCGTGTCCATGTCCAGCCCCAGCTCACTGCACAGCAGTAATAGATAGAGCACCACATCGCCTATTTCCTGCCCCGCGTGGGCCAGTTGCTCGGGTGCCAGTTCACGGGACTGTGCTTCGGTGAGCCACTGGAAGATTTCCACCAGCTCAGCCATTTCCACACTGGCGGCCATGACCAGGTTCTTGGGGCTGTGAAAGCCTTTCCATTGGTTGTTATCGCGAATGCAGTGCAGGCGCTCGGTCAGTTCTTGCAGGTTCATGAGGCTCTCCTAGAGGCGCATAGCTTCAGCGCCCCAAGGGTGATAATCAAGCCTGTAACAGCGCAACGCCTGATGAAAGTACCAGCAGCAATGCCAGGGCGCGGTTCATCCAACGCAGGTGTGCCGGTGTATTCAACCAGCGTGCTGCCCCACGGCCAAGCAGGGCCCAGGCGCCGAGGCAGGGTAAGGCCACCAGAAAGAAGGCCATGCACAAGGGGGTGAGCGGTTGACCATCGGCCGTGAACACTCCAATTACAGCGAGCGCCATCAACCAGGACTTGGGGTTTACCCATTGCAGCAATAGCGCGCCGACCAACCCTAGCTCGCGTGGAAGCTCGCTGGTCGCGGCATCAAGGGGGACCACTGGCGATGTAAAGAGCTTCCAGGCCAGCCAGAGCATCCAGCACAAACCCAGGGCGGTCATGGCCGTGCGCGCATGGGGCAGCTCCAGCAGGGCAGTGCCTGCGCCCGTGCCGGCTATCCATACCAGCAAGGCGGCCCCCGCACCGGCCCCCAGGATAATAGGAATACAGGCGCGCCAGCCTCGGCGCGCACTGGTACTGAGCACAATCAGGTTGGTAGGGCCAGGGGTGATGGATGCAACGAACGCGAACAGGATGAATGCCAGCATGGGGCTTCCCTCGATAGGACAGTGAGGGCAGTGTGTGCAGGCAAGCGGGCAGCGTCTTGAAGGCTTGTGCGGCTATCGGCCGGTATGGCGTTGATAGTTGCCAGGGCTGATGCCATAGGCTCTGCGAAACCAGCGGCCAAGGTGGCTTTGGTCGGCAAACCCCAGCCGGCTGGCCACCATCGCTGGCGAAAGGCCGGCCGCCAACAGCTGGCGAGCGCGGCTAACGCGAAGCTGGATGAGCCAGGCATGAGGCGCTAAACCATAGGCCGCCTTGAACGCGCGGGTCAGGCGAAAGCGGTCTGTGTTGCAGGCCAGGGCCAGAGCCTCCAGGCTGATGTCCTGCTCATGGTGGGCCACGAGGTAGTCCCGGGCGCGGTGGGCGATGGCAGGCGCCCGTGGATCGGTAAGGCGCTGGTGCCAGTGCAGGTGCTTGGCCAGGCGCTCCAGCAGTGTATCGAGTGCGATGTCGCGTACCAGGCGAATGTCGTGTTGGTGCAGGGCATTGAAGGCTAGCAGTATGGCCTGTGCCAAGGCGGGGTCTTCGCTGAGTACCGTTCCGATTCCCGGTAGGCCGGTACCTCGTCGGTCGCCATACAGCCCATCAAAGGCCTGGTCCAGCCATGTGGGGTGCAGGTATAGCATGCGGTAGGTGAAACCGTCCGGGCTGGGCGCATCGCCATCGTGGATGTCGCCAGGCTCCAGCATAAAGACCGTGCCCGGCGTGCTGTCGTGGCGGGCCTTGCGGCTATTGAAGCGCTGCACGCCCTGTTCAGTGAAGCCGATCAGGTAAGTGTCGTGCCAATGGGGGTCGTACGCGTGGGCGTGCCCCTGAAAGTGGGCATGCAGCGTTTCGATACCGGTGTCCCGGTCCTGGGCGAGGTTGATCCAGTTACTCATGTCAGCAGGTACAATGGCGGCCGGTGCTCAGTTATCCACACAGGGTAGCGGCTGGCTAGAACGTTTGTGCATCGTTGGGCAGTCGCTACGCAGCAGGCTATATACGAAAAGTCCTGACACTTGGTGATGCTGCGTTGAAAACAGCTGGGGCCGCCTAGGCTCGGAATGCTCATTTACAACCAGTAAACTCCGCTTCCTCAGCTGTTTTCGCCTTGCCTGACCTTCGTGTCAGAACATTTCGTACACAGCCTAACAAACGGATGAACGACATGGCTCGGCAATTCAATGTGAAAGATTTTGGCGCGCAGGGCAACGGCAGTGCCAGCGACACGGCGGCCATCCAGGCGGCTATTGATGCGGCCGCCCGCGCGGGTGGTGGTGAGGTGTACCTGCCGGCAGGGACCTACAAGGTCAGTGGCGGAGCGCACCCGGCCGATGGCGCCTTGATGATCAAGAGCAATGTGTTCATCAAGGGCGACGGTATGGGCGAGACCGTGATCAAGCTGGCCAGCGGTTCCCACCAGGCGGTCACCGGCATCATTCGCTCAGCCAGTGGCGAGGCCACCCATGACTTCGGTGTGAGCGGCCTGACCATCGACGGCAACCGTGCCCATACCACCGGCAAGGTCGATGGCTGGTACAACGGTTTTCTACCCGGCGAACCCGGGCAGAACACGCGGGTGACGCTCAGCGAAGTGGAAATTCAGAACTGCTCCGGCTATGGCTTCGACCCCCACGAACGCACGGCTAACATGCTGATCGAGAACAGCGTGGCCCACGGAAACGGCCTGGACGGCTTTGTGGCCGACTACCTGATCGACAGCGTATTTCGTAACAACCTGGCTTATGACAATGACCGCCACGGTTTCAACGTTGTGACCTCTACCCACGACCTGGCGCTGCTGAACAACGTAGCTCACCACAATGGGGGCGCTGGGGTGATGGTGCAGCGTGGTCACGAGAACATTCCTACGCCAAACCACATCACCGTCAGCGGCGGCGAAAGCTATGCCAATGGTGCGGAGGGTGTCATGGTCCGGCTCGCGTCCGGGGTGGATATTTCGGGCATGGACATTCACCACAACGGCGGCTCAGGTGTTCGCCTTCATGGCGGCAGCAACGTAACCGTGCGCGATAACCTGATTCATGAGAACGCCCAGCACGGAGCGGCCCCGGAAGTGCAGCTTCAGCCCTACGATGATCACCATGGCAGCTCCGGCCAGATGCACCTGGCTGACCACAATATCATCGCAGGCAATGTGATAGCCGGTGGCGGCAACAGTACCTATGGCGTGGGCGAGCGGCATGGCGCTCAGAGCCATAACTCGGTCTACGACAACACCTTCACCCACCTGGGGCTGGGCACCACATTGTTGCAGGGCAGCGGTGATCACGTGGGCCATAATGACCTTATCGCCATGCTCAATGGCAGCGCGGGCCACGATCGAATTCAAGGCACAAGCGATGCGAACGTGCTGAATGGCAAAGCCGGTGCAGACACCTTGCTAGGGGGTGCTGGCAATGACCTGCTGTGGGGCGGGCTTGGCCGCGACCACCTTGCCGGGGGCAGCCAGGACGACACCTTGATAGGCGGCCAGGGGGCAGATGTGCTGGCAGGTGGCACGGGCAATGACGTGTTCCGCTTCACAACCCTGCAAGACAGCTACAGGACGGCCACGGTAAGCCATGCTGACCGCCTTCAGGATTTCAATGCCAGCCAGGATCGCATTGACCTCTCAGGGCTGGGGTTCACTGGGCTGGGTGATGGGCATGGTACTACCCTTAAGGTCACCGCCAATGCCGAGCACACCCGCACCTACGTGAAACAACTGGATCAGGACCTGCTAGGCCACCGGTTCGAGCTGACCCTGGACGGAAACCTGAGTGGCCAGCTCACTGACAAAGCGTTTGTGTTCGCAGACCCTCAACCGGCCCTGGAGCTGCTTGGCACCCTCGCAGGCCACGCGGATGCCACGCTGGCCTGAAGGCTCAGGGTGCTGCCAGTGCCGCGTCCAACCGTGCTGCGCGCTGGTTGTAAGTTTCGGCCATGACCGAGCATACGATCAGCTGCAGCGGGTGATAAATCATGATGGGTAGCAGGATAAGGCCGAGTGCGGGGTGCTGGCCGAAAATCAACGCCGCCATGGGCGCGCCGGCGGCCAGGGATTTTTTGCTGGCGCAGAACACACCGGCCACCTGGTCCGCATGATTGAAGCCCGCCCAACGTGTGACGCGTGTGGTCATCACCAATACGATGGCCAGCAGCAGGGCACTGCCCGCAAACGCGGCAAGGATCACGCTGCCGCTCTGCTGCTGCCACATGCCCGACAACATGGAATTGCAGAAGGCCGAATACACCAGCAAGAGGATCACGCATTTATCCAGAATATTGGTGTAGCGCTTGTTGCGCGCAATAAAGCCGCGTATCCAACGGCGGGCAATCTGGCCAAGCACCAGGGGCGCCAGCAGCATCAGGCTCAGGTCGAGCAGGGTGGGGCCTAGGTCGATCCCGCCTTGGCCCGTGCCCATTACCAGGCTGACCAGCCAGGGCGTGATGAAAATACCCAGCACGCTGGACAGGCTGGCATTGAGAATGGCACCCGGTACATTGCCCTTGGCGCTCCCGGTAAGGGCCACCGACGAGGAAATGGTGGAAGGCAGGGCGCACAAGTAAAGGAAGCCCAGCATCAGCATGGGTGGCAGGCTTTGAGCGCCAAGGTGGCTGGCAGCCAGCCACAGCAGCGGGAACACCACAAAGGTAAAGCCCTGCACCATCACATGCAGTTTCCAGTTGCGTAGCCCCCGGCCAATCTGCTCACCAGACAGGTTGGCACCGTGTAGGAAGAACACCAGGAACACCCCGATGTTGATCACTTTGTCCAAATGGAGGGCGCCCCCACGGCCGCCATAGCTGGGGAATAGCCAGGCCAGCAACGTGGCCAGCACCATGCCGCACAGGAACCAGTCGGTAACGAGTTTTTTCAGGTGTTTGAGCACAGACATAAAAGACCATTGGTAAGTGACGGGGCTACCTGAGCAAGGTAACGTGAATACCTTTAGCCGTCTTGCGACAAAAAGCCAGCCGATGACGCCAAATGGACACCTTCAACCTGCCCGTGCCATTCCCGCCCTTGCGCAATTGCCCAGGCCGCTATTTGCCAGGGCCGAGCGGTTAGGCGCCGGGGCCTGGACACCGCGCCATTGCCACCCGTGGGTGCAGTTCTCCTATGCCATCAGCGGCGTGCTGGCCGTGCATACCGAGCATGGCAGCTATTTTGCGCCGCCGCAGTGGGGGGTTTGGATACCGGCAGGGGTAGAGCATTGGGTCAATAATGCCGACCAGGCAGAAATGCGTAGCTTGTACGTGGATGAGTCGGTGGCAGGCCCACCCGCAGCCCGTTGCCGTGTGGTAGAGGTCACGCCCCTGACACGAGAGCTGATCAAGTCCTTTTCGAGCCTGGCTGCTGACTATCCCTTGGGCAATACGCCAGAGGCCCGGCTCAGCGCTGTGCTGGTCGATCAATTGCAAGGGTTGAGCGAGGTGGCCTTTTCGGTGCCGTTGCCCCGCCATCCCAGTTTGCTGAAGTTGTGCGAGGCGTTTATTGCCCAGCCCGATGCTGCTGATGCCATGGCTACATGGGCGCTTGCGCTGAAGGTGTCTGAGAAAACCCTGGCCCGTTTGTTCCAGCGTGAAACAGGCCTCACATTCCGGAGTTGGCGCCAGCGTGTACGCCTATTAGCGTCGCTGGGTGCACTTGAGGCCGGCAACAGTGTCACACAGGCAGCACTGGCCTGCGGCTATGAGTCCACCTCTGCCTTTATCGCAGCCTTCAAAGCCTTGTTTGGCGCCACGCCAGGCGAGGTGTTCCGAGGGAATTCGCTTAAGGCGGGTTGGTCTTCGGTTCAATAGTTGCCAAACTGGCGAGGCGTTTGCATTCGTAACGCTGCTGGGAGAGCATCCTGCGCCTGAATGCATATTTTGCCTCACACCCTTTGCTGTTCGGTTAAAAAGGACCCATGAGCAACCGATGAAGACGCCAAAACGCCTTGAACCCTTGATCGAAGACGGCCTTGTCGATGAGGTATTGCGCCCACTGATGAGCGGCAAGGAAGCAGCGGTGTACGTTGTGCGCTGCGGTACGGCCCTGCGCTGTGCCAAGGTCTACAAGGAAGCAAACAAGCGTAGCTTCCGCCAGGCAGCCGAGTACCAGGAAGGCCGCAAAACCCGCAATAGCCGCCAGGCCCGCGCCATGGCAAAAGGCAGCCGCTACGGGCGCAAGGAAACCGAAGAAGCGTGGCAAAACGCCGAAGTGGCTGCGTTGTTTCGCCTGGCAGGTGCCGGCGTGCGGGTACCCAAGCCCTACGACTTCCTGGATGGCGTGCTGCTGATGGAAATGGTGGCCGACGAATACGGTGAAGCCGCGCCGCGGCTCAATGACGTGGAGCTGGATGCCGATCAAGCGCGTGAGTACCACGCCTTCCTGATCAAACAGATTGTGCTGATGCTGTGCACCGGGCTGGTTCACGGTGACCTGTCCGAGTTCAACGTGCTGCTCGGCCCTCAAGGCCCAGTGATCATCGACCTGCCTCAGGCGGTGGACGCAGCGGCCAACAACCATGCGTTCAACATGCTTGAACGGGACGTGAACAACATGGCCCAGTATTTTGGCCGCTTCGCGCCGGAACTGAAGGCCACTCGCTACGCCAAAGAAATGTGGGCCCTGTACAAGGCGGGTACGCTGCTGCCTGAAACGCCCTTGACCGGCACGTTTGCAGAAGAGGAAGTGAGCGCAGACGTGAATGCTGTCATGCGCGAAATCGAGACGGCCAAGCGTGATGAAGCACGTCGCCAGGCGGCACGCGCCGAGCTGGAGGCACCGACCAGTGAAGCAAAAGAAGAACCCACACCGCCCTGGATGCGATAGAAGCTCATTCAACCCTGTGGCGTGGTCAACTGGTCGAGGATCGCGCATTCGGGTGAACCATTGCCTTGGCATTGGCTGACCAGCGCTTGAAGGTTTTCACGTAAGCCAAGCAAGGCCTGGATGCGTGCTTCAAGGGTAAGGATATGGCGCTTGGCCAAGGCCTGCACATCGGCGCTGGCGCGTGCAGGGTCGTGCTTGAGTGCAAGCAGCTGCCCTACCTCTTCAAGGCTGAAACCCAGGTCCCGGGCGTGCTTGATGAACGCCAGGCTTTCCAGTGCTTCGGGCCCATACAGCCGGTACCCACTGTGTGTTCTTACCGCCGCAGGCAGCAAACCGATGCTTTCGTAATGGCGGATCATCTTGGCGCTCAGCCCGCTGCGAGCAGCGGCTTGGCCAATGTTCAACGGTTGCATGTCAGGCCTCCTTAAAGGTCGAGGGTGACCAAGTGGTTAGCAACAGGGCATTGGCCATTACGCTTACACTGGACAACGCCATGGCTGCACCGGCAAACATGGGGTTGAGCAGGCCGAATGCCGCAAGGGGTATGCCTACCAGGTTGTAGGCAAATGCCCAGAACAGGTTCTGGTAGATCTTGCGCTGTATTCTGGCGGCGATATCCAGGGTGGCGGGCACCAGCGACAGGTCTGGCCGAACCAGCACAACCGCCCCAGCCTGGGCCGCTACATCGGTTTCGCCACCCATTGCAATGCCGATGGCCGCAGCGGCCAGCGCAGGCGCGTCGTTGATACCATCGCCCACCATCACCACCGGCCCTTCGGCGCTCAGTTTAGCCACTTGCTGGGCTTTATCAGCAGGCAGCAGTTGGGCCTGAACCTGAGAAATCCCAACGGCCTGGGCCATATGCGCCGCGCTGCCGGCATTGTCGCCAGTGAGCATATGGCAATCGATACCTTGGATACTCAGGTGGCGAACCACGCCTGCAGCATTGGCACGGGGTTTATCTACAAAGCCAAGCACGCCAAGCACGCGCGGGTGGGGCGCTTGCTCCAGTAGCCAAGAGACGCTCATGCCGCTGGCTTGCCACTGCCCAGTCAGATGCTGGAGGTCAGGTGCGTTGAGGCCGGCGTCCTCAATGACGCGTTGGCTTCCCAGTACGTAGCGACAGTTGTCGACCACACCCGCAATGCCGCGCCCTGGCAGGACGGTGATCGAGGCGGCCTGCAGCCGTTCGACACGCTGCTCGGTACAGGCGCGTTGCACCGCTTGTGACAGGGGATGTGAACTGCCTTGAGCCAAAGCACCGGCCAGGGCCAACAGAGGCTGTACCGTAGGGGCCGCCGCGTGAGTAGTAGCCAGTTCGACCCTGCCCTGGGTGAGGGTACCGGTTTTATCGAATACCACATGACGAACCTTGCTAGCGGCTTCGATGATACCGATGTCTTTAATCAGCACACCCTGCCGGGCGGCTGCCCCTGTCCCGGCCAGGATGGCAGCCGGTGTGGCCAGCCCCAAAGCACAGGGGCAGGCGATGACCAGCACACTGACAGCAGTAACCAACGCGTGCTCCAAGGAGCTTCCTGCCAGATACCAGCCCAGGCACGTGATCACGGCAAGCACAAGGATCAGTGGTACGAACACTTGGCTGACACGGTCCACAACCCGTTGCACCGGGGCTTTGGCCCCCTGTGCGGTCTCTACCAGGCGAATGATGCCTTCGAGGAGCGTTTCGGCACCCACGGCAGTGACTTCAACCACCAGCAGCCCTTCACCGTTCAGGGCGCCGCCATTGACACTGTCGCCCACAGATTTGGCGACCGGCAATGCTTCGCCCGTGAGCAGGGATTCGTCCACATGGCTAGCGCCCTCTACTACGCGGCCGTCTGTGGCAATACGGGCGCCAGGCAATACCTGTACCTGATCGCCCAGGCGCACGCTGGCCAGCGGTACGCTTACTGGCACACCTTGTTCGAGCCGCATAACGGTGGAGGGCCGTAACGCTTCCAAGGCACGGATAGCCCCTGCGGCAGTGTGCTTGGCTCGCGCTTCCAGGCTTTTGCCCAGCAGTACCAAGGTAATCACCATGGCGGACGTTTCGAAGTACAGGTGGGGAAGCTCGCCTGGGGCAGACCGGACCCACAGAAACAGGCTCAAACCGTAAGCGGCCGTGGTGCCCAAGGCTACCAGCAAGTCCATATTGGCCGAGTGCGCGCGTACTGCACCCCAGGCAGCTCGGTAGAAGCGCGCCCCTGCAAGCACCTGTACGGGCGTTGCCAAGGCCCATTGTGCCCAGGCGGGCAAAACCATATGTATGCCAAGCGGCATCAGGGCCATGGGCAGCAACAGGGGCATGGATAACACAAAGGCAAAGGCCAGCCACGCGTTCTGCCGCCAGCGCTCACGCTTTCGAATGCGATCGTCTGTAGCTGAATCCCGAGCCAGGCGGGCCTGATACCCCGCACGGTGGACAGCTTCAACCAGAGTAGCCGCTGCCAGGCTGGGCTGGGCGCTGACCCTTGCGCGCTCGTTGGCCAGGTTCACACGGGCAGTGTGCACGCCAGGCACGTTGGCAAGCGCACGCTCTACGCGGCCAACGCAACTGGCACAGCTCATGCCGTCTATAACGAATTCAAAGGTTGAGGGTTGGCCCATCGATCATGCCTCCTTCGAGAAGCATGAAGCCTCAACCTTGACCCCCTGGCAAGGTCAAGGGGCGTATTCGAGCGGCGCTGCCTTGAGGTACAGACCATTCGGGCCAGCGGCGATACGGTATTTGCGTATGTCGCCAGCCTGCAGCGTAAGTGTGGTGGATCGCTGTTCGCCCACAATACCTGGGCTGCACCCCGGCGCCTGCCCCGGCAATATCTGCAGGCGCACCACCAGCGGCCCGGGCGGCAGGTTATAGGACAAGGTTTGCTCAGGGAACAGCCGGCCTACCAGCTGGTCCTGCATATACAAGCCTATTTCACAGGAAGTGCCGACTTCGAGGCGTTCGCGTGAAACAATCAAGACGCCGTAGCCTTGGGGGTTATCTGCCATCGCAGGTGCCAGCGGCACGCCTCCAAGCAGGGCAAGCAAAACGGTGAGCATCCGGCGCATGGCAGCGGCTCCTGGGCAAGAACGACAGTTCAAGCTTGGCCGAGCCAACGGCGGATTACCAGCCCGGCAGGAAGGGCAAAAACTTGACCTTGCCCACGCAGGAAGGTTGAGCCTGCGATTTTCAATGACAGGAGGCACCAATGCATCACTTCAACGTACAAGGTATGACGTGCCAACACTGCATAAACGCCGTCAAAGACGCCGTTCACGAGTGGGATGCCAATGCCCAGGTGCAGGTAGACCTGGCAGCAGGGCAGGTCAGCATCGCCAGCGACTTGCCTGTGGAGCGGCTGCTGAGGGCTATTCAGAACAGCGGGTATGCGGCACAGCCGGCGGGCGAGACAGGCTAGCCTCTCCAGTTTTTAGGAATATCGCGCCAGGGGCGCGTTACACTAGCGCGCTACCCTGGCAGCCGACCCTCCCATGAACCTTCGAATCATTCTGATCCTTGGTGCGCTCAGCGCATTCGGCCCTTTGGCCATTGACTTCTATCTCCCCGGCTTTCCAGCCATGGCAACGGCGTTTGGAACGGATGAAACCCGTATCCAGAGCACCTTGGCCGCCTATTTCCTGGGCTTATCATTTGGCCAGCTGCTTTATGGCCCCGTGGCAGACAGGTTCGGGCGGCGTATCCCCTTGTTGTTTGGTGTGGTGGTGTTCACGCTGGCTTCGTTAGGGTGTGCCTTTGCGCCCACACTGGAAGCCTTGGTTGGGCTACGGTTCGCTCAGGCGCTGGGCGGGTGTGCGGGCATGGTGCTTTCACGGGCGATCGTCACTGACAAGTGCGACACTGTTGGCGCGGCAAAAGTATTCTCCCAGTTGATGCTTGTAATGGGGCTGGCGCCCATTTTGGCCCCCGTACTGGGTGGCTTTCTGGTCAATACGGCAGGTTGGCAGTCGATTTTCCTGGTATTGACGGTGTTCAGCGGCTGCTGCGCAGTGGCGGTGTACCTGGGGTTGCCCGAGAGCATTCCAGTGGATCGGCCTCGTTTACCCCTAAGCGGCGCCTTGGGCCAATATGCCCGCCTGCTCGCCGATCGCCCCTTCGTAGGTTATGCGTTGACGGGCGGCATCGCCATGGCCGGAATGTTTGCCTATATCGCAGGGTCACCGTTTGTGGTGATCAAGCTCTATGGCGTACCTGCAGAGCATTTTGGCTGGGTTTTTGGTACGAACGCTGCAGGTTTTATCTTGGTCGCCCAGGTAAATGCCCGTTTGCTGGGTCGCCTTGGCCCACAGGCCCTGTTGCGCCGTGGCGTGTGGGTGTATCTGGCCGCTGGCCTCACGCTGTTAGCCATTACTGCCACACGGCCTGATCATTTATGGCCGCTGCTCATCCCGCTGTTCGTATGCATTGCCAGCCTCGGCACCATTATTCCGAACGCATCAGCCTGCGCCATGTCGGGTCAAGGCCCGCGTGCAGGTAGTGCTTCAGCCATGCTCGGCTTCCTTCAGTTTGTTATTGCGGCCATCTCTTCCAGCCTGGTAGGCGCGCTGGCCAACGGTACTGCTTTGCCTATGGCGCTTGTGATTGCAGGCTGCGGAGCGCTGGCCCTAGCGGCCAGCGCGGTAACGGCCAGGTATGTGGCCAAGCGGGCCGCACTTTCTAGCTAAACCTGACAAGATTGTTTACCGCCGTTATACCGACTGGCAGTGTAGGCTTTTTTACTCCAGCGCGTCAGCCGTTTCCAAAGCCGAAACACTCACGCCTGTTCTGCCCCCTGCTAATGCTTGGCGGTTCCACTGGCGCTGCAAGTGAACGCCAAACTACGCCAACGCTGTGTGGCACAAGCGCTGCGGATGCGGCCCGCTGGCGCTTCCCATGGCCAATTTTCCCCCGGAAGCCCGTGCTTATAATGCGCTGGATCCGCTGGTGCTTGTACGGCTGCCAGCCTTCATACAGGGAGTGAATGAACATGGACTACATACCTCGCATCAGCCGAATCGCCACCTTGCTGGCAGACCCGAAGCGAAGCGCGATGCTATGGGCCCTGATAGACGGCGCTACCCGAGGGGCTGACGAACTGGCGAATCTCGCGGGGCTTACGCCGTCTTCAGCCAGCGCGCACCTGTCTCAGTTGTCTGCTGCTGGCTTGCTCAAGCGAGAGGCACGGGGGCGAAAACGTTTTTTCCGGCTGGCCGCACCTGAGGTCGGGATGGCAGTGGAAGCATTGGCCTCAGTACCTGCGGTTCAAAGTGAGCCTGAGCGACCTCCTGAGCGCTTGCTCCCGAGAAACGCCGGGGCAGTGCGCAAAGCGTGTATCTGCAAAGACCACTTGGGCGGGGAATTGGCCAATGAACTGTATGAGCAGTTCATCGAGTGGGGTTGGGTGGATATCCATACGGGAGGCGCCAGCCTTAGTTCTCAAGGCGTGCTTGCCCTGGCCGCTCGGGGGATTTATGTGCAGGCTTTCGCCCAGCGCGGGTGCCTGTCCGTTGTCACGTGCTGTGATTGGTGTACTGGGCGGCCTCATTTGAGTGGCGTGCTGGGCGCCAGCCTGCTGCAGTTGTTTCTGCAAAAAGGCTGGGTACGACGGCTGGATAACAGCCATGCCTTACGTGTTACTCGCCCGGGGCAGCTGGCATTGGCCCAGTGGTGCCAGCCCGGTGCCAGCGCTCGGCAAGCACCGGCTGCTCCGGAACAGGTTATTTGACCAGGCGTGCATCCAGGCTGTTTTGGGCCAGGCGGCGAGCCTGATCCTGGGTCATGCCCAAGTGCGTGTACAGGGCATGGAAGTTTTCCGTGACATAGCCACCGAAGTAGGCAGGGTCGTCCGAGTTGACCGTGACTTTTACGCCACGCTCAAGCATGTCAAGGATCGTGTGCTGGGCCATGTCGCCAAATACGCATAACTTGGTATTGGACAGCGGGCACACAGTGAGCGGGATCTGCTCATCGATGATGCGCTGCATCAGGCGTTCATCTTCAATGGCACGCACGCCATGGTCGATGCGCTGAATGTGCAGCAGGTCCAGTGCTTCCCAGATGTACTCGGGCGGGCCTTCTTCTCCGGCGTGGGCCACAGTCAGGAAGCCTTCGGCCCGAGCACGGTCAAAAACACGCTTGAACTTGCTGGGCGGGTGACCTTTTTCGGAGCTGTCCAGCCCTACGGCTACGAACGTGTCACGGAAGGGCAGGGCTTGGTCCAGCGTGCGTTCGGCTTCTTCTTCGCTCAGGTGGCGAAGGAAGCTGAGGATCAACCCGCTGCTCACACCCAGCTTGGCCTGGCCGTCCTTGAGTGCTGCATTGATGCCATTGAGCACCACGTCAAATGGAATGCCGCGGTCAGTGTGGGTTTGCGGGTCGAAAAAGGGCTCGGTATGTATCACGTTCTGCGCCTTGCAACGCTCCAGGTACGCCCATGTAAGGTCGTAGAAGTCCTGTTCGGTACGCAGTACATCGGCACCCCGGTAATACAGGTCCAGGAACTCTTGAAGGTTGTTGAACGCGTAGGCTGAGCGTAAGGCGTCCACATCCGCCCAAGGCAACGCGATGCGGTTGCGTTCGGCCAGTGAGAACAGCAGCTCAGGCTCCAGCGAGCCCTCCAGGTGCATGTGCAGTTCAGCCTTTGGCAGGGCGTTGAGCCAATCGTACATAGGGGTATCTCTGAAAGTCATTGCCCGGCATTTTACGCACGTATGGTGCTGTACGCACGGGCGTGAATGTCGCGGCGAAACCATCGCGGCCTGTAGGGGGTCAGTACTACAACTTTTACTTACCGTTGTTCAAAGGACTGCCATGTTCAAGCAGATCGCTGAAGAGAAATTTTTGTTGCTTGCGCTAGTGGCAGCAATTATCGCGTACCCCCTGGAACCTGCCATGGTGCACAACGGCCAGGTTACTGCCCTGGTCAGCGCTGGGCTGCTGGTAGCAGCAATCATTTGTGCTTCTTTACGTGTAGCACACCACGCTGAAATGCTGGCGGAAAAAGTGGGGGACCCCTACGGGACCATGATCCTTACCCTGGCAGCAGTGCTGGTAGAGGTCGTGATTCTGGCCATCATGATGAGCAACAACCCTTCTCCCACGTTGGTGCGCGATACGATCTATTCCGCTGTAATGCTCGACATCAATGGCATTCTGGGGCTTGCTGCATTGATGGGTGGCCTTAAACATGGCGAGCAGAGTTATAACGACGACTCGGCCCGCACCTACAGTGTGATGATCCTGACCGCCATGGGTGTGTCCATGGTAGTGCCGGAGTTCATTCCTGAAGGCCGCTGGGCCATGTACTCAGGCTTTACCATCGGCGCCATGCTGGTGCTGTACAGTTTGTTCCTGAGGATGCAGGTAGGGCCGCACAGTTACTTCTTCAGCTACAACTACCCTGAAAAGAAGCGCAAGAAACCTTCCACCGAAACCGTGGAAGAAAAACCGGTCAGCACGGCCTATTCCATTACAGTGCTTGTAATCGGCGTGGTAGTGATCGGTGCCTTGGCTGAGGTGATGTCCAAAGCTATGGACGTCGGCTTGGAAGGCAGTGGTGCACCGCCTGTGCTGTCGGCCATCCTGGTGGCTGCCATCTCCGCAGCACCCGAGATTCTTACTGCGTTGCGCGCGGCCTTGGCCAACCGGATGCAGTCTGTGGTGAACATTGCTTTGGGTGCTTCACTGTCTACCGTGATTCTGACGGTGCCTGTTATGGAAGCCGTGGCCTTGTATACCGGCCAGCCTTTCCAGATGGCGATGACACCTGTGCAAACGGTCATGGCTGTGATCACGCTACTGGTTTGCGCCATCAACTTGAATGATGGCGAAACCAATGCAATCGAGGGCATGACGCACTTTGTATTGTTCGGCACGTTTGTCATGCTCTCGCTGCTGGGCCTGTAGGTGTTACCAGGGCAAGGGTTCGCCTTTGTAGTTGATAAAATGAAGGCCACCTTTGCCCGCATAGGCGTTTAACTGCGCGACCATCCCTTGGGTGCTGGTTTGAACATCGATATCGGCGTGCGGGCCGCCCATGTCGGTTTTCACCCAGCCTGGGTGCATGCATAGCAGGGTAGGGCGCGGTTCTGGCAGCGTATTGGAAAACGAGTTGACCATGGAGTTGAGCGCTGCTTTGCTCGCCTTGTACAGCGGTATTTCCAGGGCATCAGGCGACGCCACAGTGCCTAGTGTGGAGCTCATGAAAGCCAGAACACCCGTGTGAGGGCGAAGGGTGCCGACCAGGCGTGTGGCCAGGCGTATGGGGGAAAGCACATTGGTGGTGAAAAGGTTGGCCATGTCCTGCGCGCTCACCTCCTCCAAGGGCCCAGTTGGCCCCATGACACCGGCATTGATGAACACCACATCGAAGGTTTGGCCATTTAGCTCATGAGCCAGGGCGTCAATACTGGCCAGTTCGTTCATTTCAAGGGTATGGACAGTGGCGCCGGCTTGCGTGAGTTCGGCAGGGGCCTGGCCCCGAACGGTAGCCGCGACTGCCCAACCGTCATTCTGCAGCACGTGCACTAAGCCCAGGCCCAAGCCGCGAGAGGCGCCAATAATCAAAGCACGTTTTGTTTCAGCCATTGGAATGAGCTCCGTGTGAAAGGCTTGAGCATACGCCTACAGCCGTCAAGCGCCAGACGGCATTCTGTTCAAAAAGTGACCAGGCTTACGCAGCCCTTGGCTGCGCCGGGCTGCAGCGTTTCATTCAAGGCTTATCCACAGGCAGGCTCACACAAACTGTGGGAAGTTGCCGTGCCTTTACCCGCACGTCACCAGTTGCATGCGGCCCCGGCTCAACTGCGCCAACTGCTCGGCCAGGCCGGGGGCTGCCTGTGCAGGCAGTGCCAGCGTCAGGTTCACGCCATCGGCTTCAAAGGCTTCGTTCAAGACTTCACCACTGGCTTCACTGACACGCAACCGTACCAACGCCAGCTCGTTGAAGAAGCAACGGCAAGCAAACATCGAGCGCTCTACCAAGGGATGTTTATCTGCCAACTGAAGGCATTTGTTGGCGCAGCCGCCATAAGCCCTGGCCAACCCACCGGTACCCAATTGAATGCCGCCGTACCAGCGCGTGACCACTACCATCACCCGGTCAACGCCTTGGGCCTCGATGGCCGCCAGAATGGGCCGGCCTGCGGTGCCTCCTGGCTCCCCGTCGTCACTGCTCCGGTATTGGCCGCCGATCTTCCAGGCCCAGCAATTGTGCGTGGCCTGGGCATCGCCCTGGCTGTGGAGAAATGCCTGTGCCTCGTCAGGGCTACCAATGGGGCCAGCGATGGCCAGAAAGCGGCTTTTTCGGATCTCTTCACGGTACTGCGCAACCGCGGGCAGAACGAACTTCATTCGGTGACCTGCACCGGCGGGGTGACCCCGCAACCGGTAAGAATGATGCGGATCAGGTTGTCGGCCGCCTGGTCGAAGTCTTGCCGGGTAAGGCGGGATTTACCCGTCACTCGACAGATCTGGTTGGAAAAGTCTGCGTAATGCTGGGTGCTGCTCCACAGCAGAAAGATCAGATGGACCGGGTCCACCGGGTGCATCTTGCCTTCGGCTATCCATTGTTCAAATACCGCCGCACGGCCCCTGAACCAGCGTTGATAGTCCTGGCTGAAATACTCGCTCAGGCACTGGCCGCCGCTGATGATTTCCATGGCGAAAATTCTGGAAGCCTGCGGGTGGCGACGGGAGAACTCCATTTTTGCGCGGATGTAGCCCGCCAGCGCTATGGCAGGGTCATCAGCGGCGCTTAGTGTATTGAAGGTGCTGTCCCACAATTCAATGATGTTGCTCAGTACTGCGATGTACAGGCCAAGCTTGTTGGTGAAGTAATAGTGCAGGTTGGCCTTGGGCAGGTTCGCCTTGAGGGCGATGGTATTCATGCTGGTGCCCTTGAAGCCATGGCGCGCGAACTCGTCCTCTGCCGCCTTGATGATGGCTTCTTCGTTCTTCTGGCGAATGCGGCTGGCAGGCTTTGCGTTCGGTTGAGCACTGTGGGCTGGAACATGAAGGGGCATAGACTTTCCAGAAACCTGTGAGGCGTGACATACGTTCATAACGCAACCGCCAGGTACAAGACAAGCAGCAGCGGTGCTTTTTACAGTTGCCAGTGCCTTGGGCCAAATTAGCGCGTTGCCGCCAACGCCTTCAGGAAACTTTCCAGTACCAGGTGCGGCCGGCGGCCCTTGCGAGTCACCCAGGACAGGCTGAGGTCGTAGAACCGCTGGCGTGGCTTAAGGGCTCTCAACCGGCCTTGCTGAATCCAGGCTTGGGCGTAGTGGTCTGGCAAGTAACCAATGTAACGGCCGGTGAGAATCA
This sequence comes from Pseudomonas sp. AB39(2026), assembly GCF_059831485.1. NCBI lineage: Bacteria > Pseudomonadati > Pseudomonadota > Gammaproteobacteria > Pseudomonadales > Pseudomonadaceae > Pseudomonas > Pseudomonas sp. AB39(2026). The sequence goes on along the minus strand of NZ_CP195212.1, from coordinate 2,738,039 downwards.
GGAAGGCCATACCCTCTCGGTCTGAAGCGCTCGCGCTGCAGTTGAGTACCTGGTAATGGGCCTGGATGTCACCCGGCAATCGGAACGTGGGGGCTATAGCGTCCTGTTCATTAAGGCGGGTGTCGTCAATCGCGTCATCGTCTGCGTAGAACAGGGCATGGCCGGCGGCACAGTAAAGCGAGGAGCGTTCGCTGTACAATGGTTGGTACTCCAAGCCCGGTAATGCATGGGCCTGCGGCACAACGCCGACATGCAAGCTGCCGTCCAGCACCCCTTGCTCGACTTGGCTGGGTGCGATCATGCGGATATTGATCTGCACCTCGGGCCCCAGGTCTTTGAGCTGTGCCAGTGCATGGGTAATACGCATGTGGGGGAGGGTGACCAGGTTGTCGGTAAGGCCAATGTTCAACTCCCCTCGCAGGTGCTGATGCAGGCCATTGACCCCGGTGCGGAAGTCTTCCAAGGCCCCTAGCAGTTGCAGGGCCGATTGATACACCTCTCGCCCTTCTTCGGTCAGCGAAAACCCGGCACGGCCTCGCTGGCACAGGCGCAACCCAAGGCGCTGCTCAAGGTCGCTCATTTGCTGGCTGATGGCAGAGCGGCCAATGCCCAGCACGTTTTCAGCCGCCGAAAACCCACCGCATTCCACCACGCTTCGAAAGATACGCAGCAGGCGTATATCGAAATCACTGACCTGTGCCAGGGGGTCACGTCGCTTCATTGTTTAGTCGCGCTGGAAGTGAAGATTGAAAAACCGTGCTTTTATCAACTTTATCCCCATGCCACTGTAGCCGCAATCTGCAGCCTTGCTTCGACCCCAATGAGGTTTCACATGAACATGCCAGAGAACGCGCACGCCGGGTTGGCGAGCCAGTTGAAACTTGACGCGCATTGGATGCCCTACACGGCCAACCGCAACTTCCAGCGCGACCCTCGCTTGATCGTAGCCGCCCAAGGGCGCTACCTGACGGATGATCGCGGCCGTGAAATCTATGACAGCCTCTCTGGCCTATGGACCTGCGGTGCCGGCCATACTCGCAAGGAAATTCAGGAAGCGGTGTCTCGCCAGTTGGGCATACTGGACTACTCTCCGGCCTTCCAATATGGCCATCCACTGTCCTTCCAGCTTGCTGAAAAGATCACCGAACTCACGCCCGGTGATCTTAATCATGTGTTCTTCACCAACTCCGGGTCCGAATGTGCCGATACGGCGGTCAAGATGGTGCGCGCGTACTGGCGCCTGAAAGGGCAGGCCACTAAGGCCAAGTTCATTGGCAGAGCCCGGGGCTATCATGGCGTTAACATTGCTGGCACCAGCCTGGGCGGCGTAAACGGTAACCGCAAGATGTTCGGCCAACTGATGGACGTTGACCATTTGCCACATACCCTGCTGCCGGCCAATGCCTATTCCCGCGGGTTGCCGGAGGAGGGTGGCGTTGCGTTGGCCGATGACTTGCTACGCCTGATCGAGCTGCACGATGCCTCCAACATTGGGGCTGTGATTGTAGAGCCCATGGCAGGGTCGGCCGGTGTGCTGCCTCCGCCCAAGGGCTACCTCAAGCGCCTACGGGAAATCTGCGATCAGCATAATATTCTGTTGATCTTCGATGAGGTGATCACCGGGTTCGGCCGCACGGGTAGCCTGTTTGGCGCAACGACCTTCGACGTGATACCGGACCTGATGTGCATCGCCAAGCAGATCACCAATGGTGCTATTCCCATGGGGGCGGTGGTTGCCCGCAGTGAGATCTACCACACCTTCATGGCCCAGCCCACACCGGAATACGCCGTGGAGTTTCCCCATGGCTATACCTATTCCGCGCACCCGGTCGCCTGCGCAGCAGGTATTGCCGCGCTGGATCTGCTGCTCAAGGAAAACCTGGTGCAAAGTGCGGCAGCCTTGGCGCCCCATTTCGAAGCAGCTATCCATGGCGTAAAAGGTGCGCAGCACATTGTGGACATCCGTAACTTTGGCCTGGCCGGTGCTATTCAGCTTGCACCTCGGGACGGTGATGCCATCGTGCGACCGTTCGAAACGGCCATGAAGCTATGGCAGAAGGGTTTCTATGTGCGCTATGGCGGAGACACCCTCCAGTTTGGCCCCACCTTCAACGCCACGGCCCAGGAAATGGACCGTTTGTTCGATGCTGTGGGCGATGCCCTTAATCAGATTCACTAAGACCGGAGCCTGCAATGAGCACCATCCCACATTTGATCAATGGCGACCTGGTTACTGATGGCGACCGTACTGCCGATGTCTTCAACCCGTCGACCGGAGAAGTTAGCGGGCGCGTTCAACTGGCAGACACGGGCACCGTTCAACGTGCTATCGAGGCGGCCAAGGCCGCATTCCCTGCATGGCGCCGCACGCCTGCGGCCAAACGTGCCCAAGTGATGTTTCGCTTCAAGCAGCTGCTGGAACAGAACGAAAGCAAGATTGCTCAGCTGATCAGCCAGGAGCATGGCAAGACACTGGAAGACGCAGCAGGCGAACTTAAGCGTGGCATTGAAAACGTAGAGTTTGCCTGTGCCGCCCCCGAGTTGCTCAAGGGGGAGTACAGCCGCAACGTGGGGCCAAACATTGATGGCTGGTCAGATTTCCAGCCGTTGGGTGTGGTTGCGGGTATCACACCGTTCAACTTCCCTGCCATGGTGCCCCTGTGGATGTACCCATTGGCCATTGTGTACGGCAACTGTTTCATTCTCAAACCTTCCGAGCGCGACCCGGCCTCTACGCTCTATATCGCACAGTTGTTGCAGGAAGCGGGGCTGCCGGCTGGCGTGATGAACGTGGTCCAAGGCGACAAGGTGGCGGTGGATGCCTTGATCCAGGCGCCAGAGGTAAAAGCGCTTAGCTTTGTGGGCTCTACGCCTATTGCCGAATACATCTATAAAGAAGGCGCCGCGCGTGGCAAACGTGTTCAGGCATTGGGTGGCGCCAAGAACCACGCCGTGCTGATGCCCGACGCAGACCTGGACAATGCGGTAAGCGCATTGATGGGCGCTGCATACGGTTCATGCGGTGAGCGCTGTATGGCGATTTCGGTTGCTGTGTGTGTGGGCGACCAGGTGGCTGATGCACTAGTCGCGCGACTAACGCCCCAGATAAAAGCATTGAAGATAGGTGCGGGTACCACGTGCGGCCTGGACATGGGACCTCTGGTCACTGGCCAGCACCGGGACAAGGTGCGTGGCTACGTAGATGACGGCGTGGACGCTGGGGCCGAACTGGTAGTGGACGGTAGAGGGCTGAGTGTTACAGGTAACGAAAACGGCTTTTTCCTGGGGGGCTGCCTGTTCGACCGCGTGACCCCGGACATGCGTATCTATAAGGAAGAGATTTTCGGGCCGGTACTGTGCATCGTACGGGTAAGCAGCCTGGAACAGGCCATGCAGTTGATCAACGACCATGAATACGGGAATGGTACCTGTATCTTCACTCGTGACGGTGAGGCTGCAAGGTTGTTCTGCGACGAGATCGAAGTGGGCATGGTGGGCGTCAACGTGCCACTTCCTGTACCAGTGTCCTACCATAGCTTCGGCGGCTGGAAGCGTTCGCTGTTTGGGGACTTGCATGCCTATGGGCCAGATGGCGTGCGGTTCTATACGCGCCGCAAGTCAATTACCCAGCGCTGGCCCCAGCGCGCCACCCATGAAGCCTCGCAGTTTGCGTTCCCTAGCCTATAAATAGGGCCTTCGAGGGGGTGTTCATACAAATGTAATAAAAACTGTTGACGCCCTTTCAAATCCCCTTATAATGCGCCCCACTTCCAGCGACAACGGAACGGCAAACTTATTGAGAATCAAGGGTTTACAGTTTCAAAGGTGCTGGAAGTGCTTCGATCTCCGGATCGAATGCGGTGAAAAAGGGAGTTGACAGCAGGCTGTAACGCTGTAGAATTCGCCTCCCGCTTCGAGAGGTTGGTGAAGCGGTCAAGTGTTTGAAGTTGAACGAGAAATTCTGAAAACTTCGCAAAATAAACGCTTGACAGGATGTACAGGCAGCGTAGAATGCGCGCCTCGGTTGAAGCGAAACACTTCAGCCACCGCTCTTTAACAAATGAATCAAGCAATTCGTGTGGGTGCTTGTGAGTTGGACTGATTGTCACAATGATTATCAGCATCACAAGTAACTCAGCGAAGAAATTCGAATGAGTGGCTTCCTTCGGGAAGTCTTGCGATTGCTGAGCCAAGTTTAGGGTTTTCTCAAAACCCAAGCAGTATTGAACTGAAGAGTTTGATCATGGCTCAGATTGAACGCTGGCGGCAGGCCTAACACATGCAAGTCGAGCGGCAGCACGGGAGCTTGCTCCTGGTGGCGAGCGGCGGACGGGTGAGTAATGCCTAGGAATCTGCCTGATAGTGGGGGATAACAACCGGAAACGGTTGCTAATACCGCATACGTCCTACGGGAGAAAGTGGGGGACCCTCGGGCCTCACGCTATCAGATGAGCCTAGGTCGGATTAGCTAGTTGGTAGGGTAAAGGCCTACCAAGGCGACGATCCGTAACTGGTCTGAGAGGATGATCAGTCACACTGGAACTGAGACACGGTCCAGACTCCTACGGGAGGCAGCAGTGGGGAATATTGGACAATGGGCGAAAGCCTGATCCAGCCATGCCGCGTGTGTGAAGAAGGTCTTCGGATTGTAAAGCACTTTAAGTTGGGAGGAAGGGCAGCTAGCGAATACCTGGTTGTCTTGACGTTACCGACAGAATAAGCACCGGCTAACTCTGTGCCAGCAGCCGCGGTAATACAGAGGGTGCAAGCGTTAATCGGAATTACTGGGCGTAAAGCGCGCGTAGGCGGTTTGTCAAGTCGAATGTGAAATCCCCGGGCTCAACCTGGGAACTGCATCCGAAACTGGCAAGCTAGAGTATGGTAGAGGGTGGTGGAATTTCCTGTGTAGCGGTGAAATGCGTAGATATAGGAAGGAACATCAGTGGCGAAGGCGACCACCTGGACCAATACTGACGCTGAGGTGCGAAAGCGTGGGGAGCAAACAGGATTAGATACCCTGGTAGTCCACGCCGTAAACGATGTCAACTAGCCGTTGGGATCCTTGAGATCTTAGTGGCGCAGCTAACGCATTAAGTTGACCGCCTGGGGAGTACGGCCGCAAGGTTAAAACTCAAATGAATTGACGGGGGCCCGCACAAGCGGTGGAGCATGTGGTTTAATTCGAAGCAACGCGAAGAACCTTACCAGGCCTTGACATCCAATGAACTTTCCAGAGATGGATTGGTGCCTTCGGGAACATTGAGACAGGTGCTGCATGGCTGTCGTCAGCTCGTGTCGTGAGATGTTGGGTTAAGTCCCGTAACGAGCGCAACCCTTGTCCTTAGTTACCAGCACGTTATGGTGGGCACTCTAAGGAGACTGCCGGTGACAAACCGGAGGAAGGTGGGGATGACGTCAAGTCATCATGGCCCTTACGGCCTGGGCTACACACGTGCTACAATGGTCGGTACAGAGGGTTGCCAAGCCGCGAGGTGGAGCTAATCTCACAAAACCGATCGTAGTCCGGATCGCAGTCTGCAACTCGACTGCGTGAAGTCGGAATCGCTAGTAATCGCGAATCAGAACGTCGCGGTGAATACGTTCCCGGGCCTTGTACACACCGCCCGTCACACCATGGGAGTGGGTTGCACCAGAAGTAGCTAGTCTAACCTTCGGGAGGACGGTTACCACGGTGTGATTCATGACTGGGGTGAAGTCGTAACAAGGTAGCCGTAGGGGAACCTGCGGCTGGATCACCTCCTTAATCGACGACACAGCCACCCATAAGCACCCACACGAATTGCTTGATTCCTTGTAAAAGACGATAGAAGCAGCTTCAAGCGGTCAGCTTTAAGCTACAAGCTCGAAATTGGGTCTGTAGCTCAGTTGGTTAGAGCGCACCCCTGATAAGGGTGAGGTCGGCAGTTCGAATCTGCCCAGACCCACCAATTTTGTGTGGGAATGCCTGTAGAGATACGGGGCCATAGCTCAGCTGGGAGAGCGCCTGCCTTGCACGCAGGAGGTCAGCGGTTCGATCCCGCTTGGCTCCACCATTCCTGTTCTGCTTCTGCTGTTTAAAGCTTAGAAATGAGCATTCCACCGACACGGTGCCTGAATGTTGATTTCTGGTCTTTGACTGGATCGTTCTTTAAAAATTTGGGTATGTGATAGAAAGTTAGACTGAATAGCACTTTCACTGGTGTTTATTCAGGCTAAGGTAAAATTTGTGAGCTGTTCCTAGAACAGAAGTGCGAATTTTCGGCGAATGTTGTCTTCACAACCGTAATCCCGAGATTGCTTGGGGTTATATGGTCAAGTGAATAAGCGCATACGGTGGATGCCTTGGCAGTCAGAGGCGATGAAAGACGTGGTAGCCTGCGATAAGCTTCGGGGAGTCGGCAAACAGACTTTGATCCGGAGATCTCTGAATGGGGGAACCCACTCAGCATAAGCTGGGTATCTTGTACTGAATCCATAGGTGCAAGAGGCGAACCAGGGGAACTGAAACATCTAAGTACCCTGAGGAAAAGAAATCAACCGAGATTCCCTTAGTAGTGGCGAGCGAACGGGGACCAGCCCTTAAGTTGGTTTGAGATTAGCGGAACGCTCTGGAAAGTGCGGCCATAGTGGGTGATAGCCCTGTACGCGAAAATCTCTTGTCAATGAAATCGAGTAGGACGGAGCACGAGAAACTTTGTCTGAACATGGGGGGACCATCCTCCAAGGCTAAATACTACTGACTGACCGATAGTGAACCAGTACCGTGAGGGAAAGGCGAAAAGAACCCCGGAGAGGGGAGTGAAATAGAACCTGAAACCGTATGCGTACAAGCAGTGGGAGCAGACTTGTTCTGTGACTGCGTACCTTTTGTATAATGGGTCAGCGACTTATATTCAGTGGCGAGCTTAACCGAATAGGGGAGGCGTAGCGAAAGCGAGTCTTAATAGGGCGTTTAGTCGCTGGGTATAGACCCGAAACCGGGCGATCTATCCATGGGCAGGTTGAAGGTTAGGTAACACTGACTGGAGGACCGAACCGACTACCGTTGAAAAGTTAGCGGATGACCTGTGGATCGGAGTGAAAGGCTAATCAAGCTCGGAGATAGCTGGTTCTCCTCGAAAGCTATTTAGGTAGCGCCTCATGTATCACTGTAGGGGGTAGAGCACTGTTTCGGCTAGGGGGTCATCCCGACTTACCAAACCGATGCAAACTCCGAATACCTACAAGTGCCGAGCATGGGAGACACACGGCGGGTGCTAACGTCCGTCGTGAAAAGGGAAACAACCCAGACCGTCAGCTAAGGTCCCAAAGTTATGGTTAAGTGGGAAACGATGTGGGAAGGCTTAGACAGCTAGGAGGTTGGCTTAGAAGCAGCCACCCTTTAAAGAAAGCGTAATAGCTCACTAGTCGAGTCGGCCTGCGCGGAAGATGTAACGGGGCTCAAACCATACACCGAAGCTACGGGTGTCACGCAAGTGACGCGGTAGAGGAGCGTTCTGTAAGCCTGTGAAGGTCAGTTGAGAAGCTGGCTGGAGGTATCAGAAGTGCGAATGCTGACATGAGTAACGACAATGCGAGTGAAAAACTCGCACGCCGAAAAACCAAGGTTTCCTGCGCAACGTTAATCGACGCAGGGTTAGTCGGTCCCTAAGGCGAGGCTGAAAAGCGTAGTCGATGGAAAACAGGTTAATATTCCTGTACTTCTGGTTACTGCGATGGAGGGACGGAGAAGGCTAGGCCAGCTTGGCGTTGGTTGTCCAAGTTTAAGGTGGTAGGCTGAGATCTTAGGTAAATCCGGGATCTTAAGGCCGAGAGCTGATGACGAGTGTCCTTAGGACATGAAGTGGTCGATGCCATGCTTCCAGGAAAAGCTTCTAAGCTTCAGGTAACCAGGAACCGTACCCCAAACCGACACAGGTGGTTGGGTAGAGAATACCAAGGCGCTTGAGAGAACTCGGGTGAAGGAACTAGGCAAAATGGCACCGTAACTTCGGGAGAAGGTGCGCCGGCGAAGGTGAAGGGTTTACCCCGTAAGCTTTTGCCGGTCGAAGATACCAGGCCGCTGCGACTGTTTATTAAAAACACAGCACTCTGCAAACACGAAAGTGGACGTATAGGGTGTGACGCCTGCCCGGTGCCGGAAGGTTAATTGATGGGGTTAGCGCAAGCGAAGCTCTTGATCGAAGCCCCGGTAAACGGCGGCCGTAACTATAACGGTCCTAAGGTAGCGAAATTCCTTGTCGGGTAAGTTCCGACCTGCACGAATGGCGTAACGATGGCGGCGCTGTCTCCACCCGAGACTCAGTGAAATTGAAATCGCTGTGAAGATGCAGTGTATCCGCGGCTAGACGGAAAGACCCCGTGAACCTTTACTATAGCTTTGCACTGGACTTTGAGCTTGCTTGTGTAGGATAGGTGGGAGGCTTTGAAGCGTGGACGCCAGTCTGCGTGGAGCCAACCTTGAAATACCACCCTGGCAACCTTGAGGTTCTAACTCAGGTCCGTTATCCGGATCGAGGACAGTGTATGGTGGGTAGTTTGACTGGGGCGGTCTCCTCCCAAAGAGTAACGGAGGAGTACGAAGGTGCGCTCAGACCGGTCGGAAATCGGTCGTAGAGTATAAAGGCAAAAGCGCGCTTGACTGCGAGACAGACACGTCGAGCAGGTACGAAAGTAGGTCTTAGTGATCCGGTGGTTCTGTATGGAAGGGCCATCGCTCAACGGATAAAAGGTACTCCGGGGATAACAGGCTGATACCGCCCAAGAGTTCATATCGACGGCGGTGTTTGGCACCTCGATGTCGGCTCATCACATCCTGGGGCTGAAGCCGGTCCCAAGGGTATGGCTGTTCGCCATTTAAAGTGGTACGCGAGCTGGGTTTAGAACGTCGTGAGACAGTTCGGTCCCTATCTGCCGTGGACGTTTGAGATTTGAGAGGGGCTGCTCCTAGTACGAGAGGACCGGAGTGGACGAACCTCTGGTGTTCCGGTTGTCACGCCAGTGGCATTGCCGGGTAGCTATGTTCGGAAGAGATAACCGCTGAAAGCATCTAAGCGGGAAACTTGCCTCAAGATGAGATCTCACTGGAGCCTTGAGCTCCCTGAAGGGCCGTCGAAGACTACGACGTTGATAGGTGGGGTGTGTAAGCGCTGTGAGGCGTTGAGCTAACCCATACTAATTGCCCGTGAGGCTTGACCATATAACACCCAAGCAATCTGTGCCTGCACAGAGCGCGGTGGTGAAGACGCATCCGAAAAGACGCACACTCACACATCACATACCCAGATCTGCAGCCGCGTGAACACGAGGCCGCAACCCGAATTTCTTGACGACCATAGAGCATTGGAACCACCTGATCCCATCCCGAACTCAGCAGTGAAACGATGCATCGCCGATGGTAGTGTGGGGTTTCCCCATGTGAGAGTAGGTCATCGTCAAGATTCAAACCCAAAACCCCTGATCGCCCTGCGATCAGGGGTTTTGTCTTTTCCGCGCTCTATTATCTCAGTCTCGAACTCGATGCTTGTTCGCCAGCCAATGTCCTGGTGTTCTATGCAACCTGCCTGGCCATCGCTATGATGCGGGCCACATGACGAGGCGAGCTACGGGATGTCCAAGCTGTTGAATCTGTTACAAGACGGTCGGTTCCATTCTGGCCAAGACCTTGGTCAGGCGCTCGGAATAAGCCGCAGCGCAGTGTGGAAGCAACTACAAGCCTTAGAGGCAGACCTGGGCGTGGCAGTGCATAAAGTCCGTGGGCGTGGCTATCGCCTTGCTGTGCCATTGTCGCTATTGAGGCAGAAAGAAATCGAGACTGCTTTGCTGACGCAAGGGTGGGACTTGGAGCTTCATCAGACCCTGGATTCAACAAATGCACACGCATTACGTGCAGTCGCTCAAGGCATCGCCCGGCCGCGACTGATAGTGGCCGAGCGCCAAAGTGCCGGGCGCGGCCGTAGAGGCAGGCCTTGGGTGAGCCCCTACGGCTCGAACCTCTATTACAGCCTGGCTCTTCCAATACAAGGCGGAATAAAGCGCTTTGAAGGGCTAAGTCTTGTTGCAGGGATGGCGGTAGTGCATTGCCTGCGGCTACAAGGTGTCAAAGATGCCATGCTGAAGTGGCCTAACGACGTGCTGGTACGCGGGCAGAAGGTAGCCGGCATCCTCCTGGAGCTAGTGGGAGATCCGTCAGACCACTGTCATGTGGTATTGGGCATCGGTATAAACGCCAACATGAAAGCCGCTGACGGCATTGACCAGCAGTGGACATCGATGTACCTGGAGACAGATACACTGATAGATCGCAGTGCCTTGGCTATCGCGCTGAGCAAGGCCTTGTCTAGCTATATACAACAGCTCGAGTTGTCAGGCTTTACAGCGCTGCAGGAGGAGTGGGAGGCGCTACATGCATGGCAGGGGAGGGAGGTAAGCCTAGTCTCCGCAAGTCAGGTAACTCACGGGCGAGTGTTAGGTATCAGCGAGCAAGGTGCACTTCGCCTTGATATCAATGGCCGCGAGGAAGCGTTTAGTGGTGGTGAGCTTAGCTTGAGGTTGCGCGATGATACTTGAGCTCGACTGCGGGAACAGCTTCATCAAATGGCGGGTGATCGACTCTTCTGGAGCTATACAGGCAGGAGGCGTGGTCGGATCGGATGAAGAGCTGCTGACGCATCTTTCAGAAGCCCCTTCACTACGGCCGTTGCAGTGTCGCTTGGTCAGCGTGCGTACAGAGGACGAGACAGAACGTCTTGCCGCATCATTACGGCGCCAGTGCGGTATCGAAGCCAAAGTGGCTCAACCTGCACGCATCCAGGGTGGAGTCGCTAATGGTTACGAAGCATTCGAGCGCCTGGGTATGGACCGATGGGTCGCCATTCTAGCGGCCTTCAAACTGGCTGATCGTGCCTGCGTGGTGATAGACCTTGGAACAGCGGTGACCTCGGATTTCATTTCCGGCGAGGGCGAACACCTCGGAGGGTTCATTTGCCCAGGGCTCCAGTTGATGCGTGGTCAATTGCGAACACATACCCGACGGATTCGATACGACGACTATTCAGCCGATCAGGCCAAGGCCACTTTACTGCCGGGCCGCTCTACCGTTGAAGCGGTTGAGCGAGGTTGTGTGCTAATGCTTAGAGGCTTTGTCAGCACTCAGCTCGATCATGCATCCGATTATTGGGGGGCTGACTACTCGCTCTTCCTTACCGGGGGCGACGCCGCATTGGTAAGTGATGCCTTCCCGCAGGCACATATTGTTCCCGACCTGGTATTCCAAGGGCTAGCCATTGCCTGCCCACTGGAGGAGAGCGCCTGAATGCGATGGTTTTTCCTGCTGCTCCTGATACTTAACGCATGCTATCTGACTTGGAATCTCCAAGATGCTCCAGTCAAAGCCAAAGACGTAGATGCTGCTGCCCAGCCACATGGCGGTGACGGCGGGCTTAGACTGATAAGTGAAACGGGTAGGGTTTCAGAGGCCCAACAAGTGGATGCTGGTTCGGATTGTGTGTTTGTAGGCGGAACGGCGGATCTCCAGCCGCTTAAGGCCTTGGCCCGGCGACTGCAGGAAGTCAACGTGCCATTCGCTGCCTACGCAACGACAAGCGCTTTAGGTAAGGAGCATTGGCTAAGGTTGTCGCAGCCAGATGTAGCAAGCAATGGCCCCTCAGCCTCAGTGCTCAAAGAATTCAAAGACTTAAAGCAAGAAATTATTCTGTGCGAAGGCATTGCAACGCCTGAGTAGTTTGAATAGAATGGCGCCCGCTCAGCAAGGTTGGTTACTTAAAGAGCGCTGTCAGATTAGCTAACCTCAAGATTTTAATGAGAAAAAGCTTGACAGCAGGGCAGGCAGAGTTGAAAATGCCGCCCAAGTTCAGGAGGGGTTCCCGAGCGGCCAAAGGGATCAGACTGTAAATCTGACGTCTACGACTTCGAAGGTTCGAATCCTTCCCCCTCCACCAGTTTAGCGAGAGCTGCAAGCTCCGCGGGTATAGTTTAGTGGTAGAACCTCAGCCTTCCAAGCTGATGATGCGGGTTCGATTCCCGCTACCCGCTCCATGTTTGTTGCTATTGCGCAAGTGTTGCGCTCTTGTAGCTCAGTTGGTAGAGCACACCCTTGGTAAGGGTGAGGTCAGCGGTTCAAATCCGCTCAAGAGCTCCATCTTAGAGGCAGATATGAAAATATCTGCCTTTGTTTTATAGATCATGTGTGTCGTGCTTAATTCTTCTGCGGGGGATAGTTAGATGGCAAAGGAAAAGTTCCAGCGGAACAAACCGCACGTCAACGTCGGCACCATCGGTCACGTTGACCATGGCAAGACCACTCTGACGGCTGCTCTGACTCGCGTCTGCTCCGAAGTATTCGGTTCGGCCAAGGTCGAATTCGACAAGATCGATAGCGCCCCGGAAGAGAAAGCGCGCGGTATCACCATCAACACCGCACACGTCGAGTACGACTCGTCTGTTCGTCACTACGCTCACGTTGACTGCCCAGGTCACGCTGACTACGTGAAGAACATGATCACCGGTGCTGCCCAGATGGACGGCGCGATCCTGGTCTGCTCGGCCGCTGATGGCCCGATGCCTCAGACTCGTGAGCACATCCTGCTGTCCCGTCAGGTAGGTGTTCCCTACATCGTCGTGTTCCTGAACAAGGCCGACATGGTAGATGACGCCGAGCTGCTGGAACTGGTTGAAATGGAAGTGCGTGACCTGCTCAGCACCTACGATTTCCCAGGCGACGACACCCCGATCATCATCGGTTCGGCGTTGATGGCCCTGAACGGCCAGGACGACAACGAGATGGGCACCACCGCTGTGAAGAAGCTGGTCGAAACTCTCGACAGCTACATCCCAGAGCCAGTGCGTGTGATCGACAAGCCGTTCCTGATGCCGATCGAAGACGTGTTCTCGATCTCCGGTCGCGGTACTGTTGTCACCGGTCGTATCGAGCGCGGTATCGTAAAAGTCCAGGATCCTCTGGAAATCGTTGGTCTGCGTGACACCACCGTCACCACCTGCACCGGCGTTGAAATGTTCCGCAAGCTGCTAGACGAAGGTCGTGCTGGCGAGAACTGCGGCGTGCTGCTGCGCGGCACCAAGCGTGACGACGTTGAGCGTGGCCAGGTACTGGTCAAGCCAGGTTCGGTCAAGCCGCACACCACGTTCGAAGCCGAAGTGTACGTACTGAGCAAGGAAGAAGGCGGTCGTCACACGCCGTTCTTCAAAGGCTACCGTCCACAGTTCTACTTCCGGACCACTGACGTGACCGGTAACTGCGAACTGCCGGAAGGCGTTGAAATGGTTATGCCAGGCGACAACGTGAAACTCGTTGTTACCCTGATCAAAACCATCGCAATGGAAGACGGTCTGCGTTTCGCAATCCGTGAAGGTGGTCGTACCGTTGGTGCTGGCGTTGTAGCCAAAATCATCGCGTAAGTAGTTGTAATCTCTCCATCAGGCCGGCATAATGGTCGGCCTGATTCAGTTTTAGGTCAGTAGCTCAATTGGCAGAGCGACGGTCTCCAAAACCGTAGGTTGGGGGTTCGATTCCCTCCTGACCTGCCAGATTCACTTCGGTGGCTGGCTTTCTTTTCACAGGACTTTCCCAAATGATGCCGAAGGCCGAAGCCTCTGACACTCGTTTCGATCTACTCAAGTGGTTGGTCGTTGTTGCGTTGGTCGTCGTGGGGGTTGTCGGTAATCAGTATTACTCGGCATCTCCAGTCCTGTATCGCGTGCTTGCGCTGATCGTGCTTGCCGCTGTTGCTGCGTATGTCGCACTTCAAACCGCCAAAGGCAAATCCTTCTTTGTCTTGGCCAAGGAAGCTCGCACCGAAATTCGCAAAGTTGTCTGGCCTACGCGCCAAGAGACTGCGCAGACAACCATGATTGTTGTGGCTGTCGTTCTGGTTATGGCCTTGCTGCTGTGGGGGCTCGATTCCCTCCTGGGCTGGCTTGTTTCCCTGATTGTAGGCTAAGGGTGTCCCGTGGCTAAGCGTTGGTACGTTGTGCATGCTTACTCGGGTTACGAGAAGCATGTCATGCGCTCCTTGGTGGAGCGTGTGAAGCTGGCAGGCATGGAAGAACAGTTTGGCGAAATCCTTGTTCCTACCGAAGAAGTGGTAGAAATGCGGAATGGCCAAAAGCGCAAAAGTGAGCGCAAGTTTTTCCCTGGCTATGTGCTGGTACAGATGGACATGAGTGAAGGCACTTGGCACCTTGTCAAGGATACCCCTCGTGTCATGGGCTTCATTGGCGGCACAGCTGATAAGCCGGCGCCGATCACTGACAAGGAAGCTGAAGCTATCCTGCGTCGGGTGGCGGACGGTAGCGACAAGCCGAAGCCGAAAACCCTCTTCGAGCCAGGTGAAGTGGTGCGTGTGGTCGACGGTCCATTCGCAGATTTCAACGGTACGGTTGAAGAAGTTAATTACGAGAAGAGCCGCCTGCAGGTTGCGGTGCTCATTTTCGGTCGCTCCACCCCGGTGGAGCTGGAGTTCAGCCAGGTCGAAAAGGTCTGACTGGAGACGGATCCCCTACCCCGCAGGCGTAAGCTGCGGGGTTTTGTCGTCACCGGGATAAAACGTAAGCAAATGGGGAGCCGGAAGGCGTTTGTACCCAAATCTGGAGTAGCTCATGGCTAAGAAGATCACGGCTTATATCAAGCTGCAAGTAAAGGCCGCTCAGGCCAACCCAAGCCCACCCGTCGGCCCAGCACTGGGTCAGCACGGCGTGAACATCATGGAATTCTGCAAGGCCTTCAACGCCCGTACCCAAGGTATGGAGCCAGGCCTGCCGACGCCTGTGATCATCACGGTCTACAGCGACCGTAGCTTCACGTTCGAAACCAAAAGCACCCCTGCTTCTGTTCTGCTGAAGAAAGCTGCAGGCCTTACCAGCGGTTCGGCTCGCCCGAACACCGTCAAGGTTGGCACCGTCACTCGCGCTCAGCTCGAAGAGATTGCCAAGACCAAGAACGCTGATCTGACCGCTGCCAGCCTCGATGCAGCCGTGCGTACTATCGCCGGCTCCGCTCGTAGCATGGGCCTGAACGTGGAGGGTGTGTAATGGCTAAGCAAACCAAGCGTCAAAAGGCAATCGCTTCGAAAATCGAAGCGGGCAAAGCCTACAGCTTCGAAGAAGCGGCTAACCTGTTGGCCGAGCTGTCGACCGTCAAGTTCAGCGAATCGTTCGACGTTGCTGTAAACCTGGGTGTAGACCCACGTAAATCCGACCAGGTCGTACGTAGCGCTACCGTTCTGCCACATGGCACCGGTAAAACCGTTCGCGTTGCCGTGTTCACCCAAGGCCCTGCTGCTGAAGCCGCTTTGGCCGCTGGCGCGGACCGCGTTGGCATGGACGACTTGGCTGCTGAAATGAAAGGCGGCGACCTGAACTATGACGTTGTGATCGCATCCCCTGATGCCATGCGCGTTGTAGGTCAGCTGGGTCAGGTCCTGGGTCCTCGCGGCCTGATGCCTAACCCGAAAGTCGGCACCGTAACTCCAGACGTAGCCACTGCTGTCAAGAACGCCAAAGCTGGCCAGGTGCGGTACCGTACTGACAAGAACGGTATCATTCACACCTCCGTTGGCAAGGTTGGCTTCGAAGCTGGCAAGCTGAAGGAAAACGTTGAAGCACTGATCGCTGACCTCAAGCGTATCAAGCCAGCTTCTTCGAAAGGTATTTACGTTAAGCGCGTTACGCTGAGCACCACCATGGGCCCAGGCCTGGTGATCGACCAAGGCTCGCTGAGCGCGTAAGACGGAGGAGGGCGGTTGTAACGCCCTCTGTGCAAGATTGGGGTCCCTGCCTGGCGGGGGCTGTCCAAGACCGTAGGCGGCTTTGCCTTAAACTACAAGCCTACGCAGATGGTGCTCCCGATTCGTTATTGAATCAGACACCAAAACGACATTCGGTTTCGGCCGAATGAACCGGAAACCAGGAGAAACCCGTGGCAATTAAACTCGAAGACAAAAAGGCCATCGTCGCTGAAGTCAACGAGGCTGCCAAAGCTGCTCTGTCTGCTGTCGTGGCTGATGCCCGTGGTGTGACTGTAGGCGCTATGACCGGACTCCGTAAAGAGGCCCGCGAAGCTGGCGTATACGTACGTGTCGTACGTAACACCCTGCTGCGCCGCGCTGTTGAAGGCACTGATTACAGTGTACTCAACGACGTGTTCAAAGGCCCGACCCTGATCGCGTTCTCCACCCAGCACCCAGGCGCCGCCGCCCGGTTGTTCAAGGAGTTCTCGAAGGGTCAGGACAAGTTCGAGATCAAGGCAGCTGCGTTTGAGGGCAAGTTCCTCGCAGCCAATCAGATCGACGTTCTGGCAACGCTGCCGACCCGTGACGAAGCCATTTCCCAGCTGATGAGCGTGATTCAAGGCGCTACCAGCAAATTGGCCCGTACACTGGCTGCACTTCGCGACCAGAAAGAAGCTGCAGCAGCCTAAGGCTCGCTCGTCTTCTAGCGTTTTTTGTTTATTTCGATGGTCGAGCAGGCCGTCCCCCAATTCAGGAAAAGAGTCATGTCCATTTCCCAAAACGATATCCTCGAAGCCGTTGGCAACATGTCCGTAATGGAAGTTGTTGAGCTGATCAAAGCTTTCGAAGAGAAGTTCGGTGTTACCGCTGCTGCCGCTTCTGCTGGCCCAGCTGCTGCCGCTGCCGTCGTTGAAGAGCAAACCGAATTCACCGTTAAACTGGTTGAAGCCGGCGAGAAGAAAGTAAACGTCATCAAGGCTGTACGTGAAGCCACCGGCCTGGGCCTGAAAGAAGCCAAAGCCGTTGTTGATGACCTGGGCGTTGTGAAAGAGAACGCTTCGAAAGAAGAAGCTGAAGCTCTGAAGAAAGCCCTGGAAGAAGCAGGCGCCAAAGTCGAAGTCAAGTAACTCCGACCTTGCGTCTCCAGCCGGAGCGTCAAGCAGAAGGCTGATGGCTGGTGGCTTATGCCACCGGCCTTTTTCCGTTACTGGCAGCCAATCAGGTTGGTGCCCTTAACGAGCGGTAACCGCCCCGAGGGGGTGGCGCAAACCATGGGGTTTGCAAGATTTTCTGGCTACTCCCGCCGGGAGAGGCCAAACAAGCAGGTGACCAAGCTGGGGAACGCTGATGGCTTACTCATACACTGAGAAAAAACGAATCCGCAAGGACTTTAGCAAGTTGCCGGACGTGATGGATGTGCCGTACCTCCTGGCCATCCAGCTGGATTCTTATCGTGAATTCCTGCAGGCGGGCGTGTCCAAGGACTCGTTCCGCGACGTCGGCCTGCATGCGGCTTTCAAATCGGTATTCCCGATCATCAGCTACTCCGGCAACGCTGCCCTGGAGTACGTTGGTTATCGCCTGGGCGAACCCGCCTTCGATGTGAAGGAATGTGTGCTTCGTGGCGTGACCTTCGCGGTTCCACTGCGAGTCAAGGTACGCCTGATCATTTTCGACAAGGAATCGTCGAACAAAGCGATCAAGGACATCAAAGAGCAAGAAGTCTACATGGGTGAAATTCCCCTGATGACTGAAAACGGTACCTTCGTCATCAACGGTACCGAGCGCGTAATCGTTTCCCAGCTGCACCGTTCGCCTGGTGTCTTCTTCGATCACGACCGTGGCAAGACCCACAGCTCTGGCAAGCTGCTGTACTCCGCTCGCATCATTCCGTACCGCGGCTCCTGGTTGGACTTCGAGTTCGATCCCAAGGACTGCGTGTTCGTGCGTATCGACCGTCGTCGCAAGCTGCCGGCCTCCGTGCTGCTGCGCGCACTGGGCTATACCACCGAGGAAGTGCTTGACGCGTTCTACACCACCAACATCTTCCATGTGAAGGGCGAAAAGCTGAGCCTCGAGCTCGTACCGCAGCGCCTGCGCGGTGAAATCGCGGCCATGGACCTCACCGACAACGACGGCAAGGTCATTGTCGAGCAGGGTCGCCGGATCACTGCACGTCACATCAACCAGCTTGAAAAGGCCGGTATCAAGGAACTCGAAGTTCCTTTGGACTACATGATTGGCCGCACCACTGCCAAGGCTATCGTGCACCCGGCCACTGGCGAAATTCTGGCTGAATGCAACACCGAGCTGACCACCGAAGCGCTGGTCAAGATTGCCAAGGCCCAGGTCGTTCGTATCGAAACGTTGTATACCAACGATATCGACTGTGGTCCGTTCATCTCCGACACCCTGAAAATAGACTCCACCAGCAATCAGCTGGAAGCGCTGGTCGAAATCTACCGGATGATGCGCCCAGGCGAGCCGCCCACCAAGGACGCTGCCGAAACCCTGTTCAATAACCTGTTCTTCAGTGCAGAGCGCTACGACCTCTCCGCTGTGGGCCGGATGAAGTTCAACCGCCGTATTGGCCGGACCGAAATCGAAGGTTCCGGTGTTCTGAGCAAGGACGACATTGTTGCCGTGCTCAAGACGCTGGTGGACATCCGTAACGGTAAAGGCATTGTCGACGACATCGACCACCTGGGTAACCGTCGCGTTCGTTGTGTCGGTGAAATGGCCGAAAACCAGTTCCGCGTAGGGCTGGTACGGGTAGAGCGTGCCGTTAAGGAACGTCTGTCCATGGCCGAGAGCGAAGGCCTGATGCCTCAGGACCTGATCAACGCCAAGCCCGTAGCGGCAGCAGTGAAAGAGTTCTTCGGTTCCAGCCAGCTGTCCCAGTTCATGGACCAGAACAACCCGCTGTCGGAGATCACCCACAAGCGCCGCGTTTCCGCGCTTGGCCCGGGCGGTCTTACCCGTGAGCGTGCAGGCTTCGAAGTGCGTGACGTACACCCGACCCACTATGGTCGTGTATGCCCCATCGAGACGCCGGAAGGTCCGAACATCGGTCTGATCAACTCCCTGGCCGCCTATGCGCGCACCAACCAGTACGGCTTCCTGGAAAGCCCGTACCGTGTGGTTAACGACGGCGTGGTCACCGACGAGATCGTCTTCCTGTCCGCGATCGAAGAGGCCGATCATGTGATCGCCCAGGCTTCGGCGGCCATGAACGAGCAGAACCAGCTGATCGACGAGTTGGTAGCGGTCCGTCACCTGAACGAATTCACCGTGAAGGCGCCGGAAGACGTCACCCTGATGGACGTTTCGCCCAAGCAGGTGGTGTCGGTTGCAGCGTCGCTGATCCCGTTCCTTGAGCACGACGACGCCAACCGTGCGTTGATGGGTTCGAACATGCAGCGCCAGGCTGTACCTACCCTGCGTTCCGACAAGCCTCTGGTGGGCACCGGGATGGAGCGTAACGTTGCGCGTGACTCCGGCGTGTGCGTAGTTGCACGTCGTGGCGGCGTCATCGACTCTGTCGATGCGAGCCGTATCGTCGTGCGTGTAGCTGACGACGAAGTGGAAACGGGCGAAGCGGGTGTAGATATCTACAACCTGACCAAATACACCCGCTCCAACCAGAACACCTGCATCAACCAGCGCCCGCTGGTGAACCGCGGTGATCAGGTCGCTCGCGGCGACATCATGGCCGACGGCCCGTCCACCGATATGGGTGAGCTGGCGTTGGGCCAGAACATGCGCATCGCATTCATGGCATGGAACGGCTTCAACTTCGAAGACTCCATCTGCCTGTCCGAGCGTGTGGTTCAGGAAGATCGCTTCACCACGATCCACATCCAGGAACTGACCTGTGTGGCGCGTGACACCAAGCTGGGGCCAGAAGAGATCACTGCTGACATCCCGAACGTGGGTGAAGCAGCGCTCAACAAGCTGGACGAGGCGGGTATCGTTTATGTAGGTGCTGAAGTCGGCGCTGGCGACATTCTGGTAGGCAAGGTCACGCCAAAGGGCGAAACCCAGCTCACGCCGGAAGAGAAGCTGCTGCGTGCAATCTTCGGTGAGAAAGCCAGTGACGTTAAAGACACCTCCCTGCGCGTGCCTACAGGCACCAAGGGTACTGTCATTGACGTTCAGGTCTTCACACGTGATGGCGTGGAGCGCGATTCGCGCGCCCTGTCCATCGAGAAGAGCCAGCTCGACCAGATCCGCAAGGACCTGAACGAAGAGTTCCGCATCGTTGAAGGTGCAACCTTCGAGCGCCTGCGCAATGCGCTGGTGGGTCAGGTGGTAGACGGCGGTGCAGGCCTGAAGAAAGGCGCTGAGCTGACCGACGAAATCCTGAGCGGCCTTGAGCACGGCCAGTGGTTCAAGCTGCGCATGAATGAAGATGCGCTCAACGAGCAGTTGGAGAAAGCCCAGCAGTACATCGTTGACCGCCGTCGCCTGCTTGATGACAAGTTTGAAGACAAGAAGCGCAAGCTGCAGCAGGGCGATGACCTGGCACCGGGCGTACTGAAGATCGTCAAGGTCTACCTGGCTATCCGTCGCCGCATTCAGCCGGGCGACAAGATGGCCGGCCGTCACGGTAACAAGGGTGTGGTCTCGGTGATCATGCCGGTCGAAGACATGCCGCATGATGCCAACGGTACGCCGGTAGACGTGGTACTCAACCCACTGGGTGTACCTTCGCGGATGAACGTTGGTCAGATCCTTGAAACCCACCTGGGCCTTGCGGCCAAGGGCCTGGGCGAGAAGATCAACCGCATGCTCGAAGAGCAGCGCCAGGTCGCAGACCTGCGTGGGTTCCTGAATGAGATCTACAATGAGATCGGCGGGCGCCAGGAAAGCATTGACGAGCTGTCGGACCAGGAAGTACTGGCCTTGGCTAAAAACCTCAAGGCGGGCGTGCCAATGGCTACCCCAGTCTTCGACGGTGCCAAGGAAAGCGAAATCAAGTCGATGCTCAAGCTCGCAGACATGCCCGAAAGTGGCCAGATGCAGCTGTTCGACGGGCGGACTGGTAACAAGTTCGAGCGTCCGGTTACTGTGGGCTACATGTACATGCTCAAGCTGAACCACTTGGTGGACGACAAGATGCACGCTCGTTCCACCGGTTCTTACAGCCTGGTTACCCAGCAGCCGCTGGGTGGTAAGGCCCAGTTCGGTGGCCAGCGTTTCGGGGAGATGGAGGTGTGGGCGCTGGAAGCATACGGCGCGGCATACACCCTGCAGGAAATGCTCACCGTGAAGTCGGACGACGTGAACGGCCGTACCAAGATGTACAAGAACATCGTGGATGGCGATCACCGTATGGAGCCGGGCATGCCCGAGTCCTTCAACGTGTTGATCAAAGAAATTCGTTCCCTCGGTATCGATATCGATCTGGAAACCGAATAACACGCGACGTGAATGGGAGTGGGGGCTAACCCCCACTTCCTGCTCCGCCAGGAGGAAAAGGCCTTGAAAGACCTGTTGAATCTGCTGAAAAACCAGGGTCAAGTCGAAGAGTTCGACGCCATCCGTATCGGCCTTGCCTCGCCTGAAATGATCCGTTCGTGGTCGTTCGGTGAAGTCAAGAAGCCAGAAACCATCAACTACCGTACGTTCAAGCCTGAGCGTGACGGCCTTTTCTGCGCCAAGATCTTTGGCCCGGTCAAGGACTACGAGTGCCTGTGTGGCAAGTACAAGCGCCTGAAGCACCGTGGCGTGATCTGCGAGAAGTGTGGTGTTGAAGTCGCACTGGCCAAGGTCCGTCGCGAGCGCATGGCGCACATCGAACTGGCCTCGCCAGTTGCCCACATCTGGTTCCTGAAGTCGCTGCCGTCGCGTATCGGCTTGCTGATGGACATGACCCTGCGTGACATCGAGCGCGTGCTCTACTTCGAGAGCTACGTGGTGATCGATCCAGGCATGACCACGCTTGAAAAAGGTCAGCTGCTCAACGACGAACAGTACTTCGAAGCCCTTGAAGAGTTCGGCGACGACTTCGATGCCCGCATGGGTGCCGAAGCTGTCCGCGAGCTGCTGCACGCCATTGATCTGGAACACGAGATCGGTCGCCTGCGTGAAGAGATTCCGCAGACCAACTCCGAAACCAAGATCAAGAAGCTGTCCAAGCGCCTGAAGCTGATGGAAGCCTTCCAGGGCTCCGGCAACCTGCCAGAGTGGATGGTGCTGACGGTGCTGCCTGTGCTGCCACCGGATCTGCGTCCACTGGTACCGCTGGACGGTGGCCGCTTTGCGACCTCGGACCTGAACGACCTGTATCGCCGTGTCATCAACCGTAACAACCGCCTGAAGCGCCTGCTGGATCTGTCTGCGCCCGATATCATCGTGCGTAACGAGAAGCGCATGCTGCAGGAAGCGGTCGATGCCTTGCTGGACAACGGCCGCCGCGGCCGTGCCATCACCGGTTCGAACAAGCGTCCTCTGAAATCCCTGGCTGACATGATCAAGGGTAAGCAGGGTCGTTTCCGTCAGAACCTGCTGGGTAAGCGCGTTGACTACTCGGGTCGTTCGGTTATTACCGTAGGCCCGACCCTGCGTCTGCATCAGTGCGGCCTTCCCAAGAAGATGGCACTGGAACTGTTCAAGCCGTTCATCTTCGGCAAGCTGGAAGTGCGTGGCCTAGCCACCACCATCAAAGCCGCCAAGAAGATGGTCGAGCGCGAACTGCCGGAAGTATGGGACGTACTCGCTGAAGTGATTCGCGAACACCCCGTACTGCTCAACCGTGCGCCGACGCTTCACCGTCTGGGGATCCAGGCGTTCGAGCCCGTGCTCATCGAAGGCAAGGCTATCCAGCTTCACCCGCTGGTGTGCGCGGCGTACAACGCCGACTTCGACGGTGACCAGATGGCCGTTCACGTTCCGCTGACCCTTGAGGCACAGCTGGAAGCGCGCGCGCTGATGATGTCCACCAACAACATCCTTTCGCCCGCCAACGGCGAGCCGATCATCGTGCCTTCGCAGGACGTGGTTCTCGGTCTGTACTACATGACCCGTGAAGCCATCAATGCCAAGGGCGAAGGTCGTATCTTCGCTGACCTGCAGGAAGTCGACCGCGTGTTCCGCGCCGGCGAAGCGGCGCTTCATGCCAAGATCAAAGTGCGTATCACCGAAACCGTGAACGACCGTGATGGCGGCAGCGTGACCAGCACCCGTATCGTCGACACCACTGTCGGCCGTGCGCTGCTGTTCCAAGTAGTGCCTGCTGGCCTGCCGTACGAAGTCGTCAACCAGCCTATGAAGAAAAAGGCGATCTCCAAGCTGATCAACCATTGCTATCGCGTGGTGGGCTTGAAGGAAACCGTTATCTTCGCGGACCAGTTGATGTACACCGGTTTTGCCTACTCGACCATTTCCGGCGTTTCCATCGGTGTTAACGACTTCGTTATCCCGGATGAAAAGGCTCGCATCATCGGTACGGCTACCGACGAAGTGAAAGAAATCGAAAGCCAGTACGCTTCTGGCCTGGTAACCCAGGGCGAGAAGTACAACAAGGTGATCGACCTTTGGTCCAAGGCCAACGACGAAGTCTCCAAGGCAATGATGGCTAACCTCTCGAAAGAGAAGGTCATCGACCGCCATGGCGACGAAGTCGACCAGGAGTCTTTCAACTCCATGTACATGATGGCGGACTCCGGTGCTCGGGGTTCGGCTGCACAGATTCGCCAGCTGGCGGGTATGCGTGGTCTGATGGCCAAGCCGGACGGCTCGATCATCGAAACGCCGATCACTGCGAACTTCCGTGAAGGCTTGAGCGTACTTCAGTACTTCATCTCTACACACGGTGCGCGGAAAGGTCTGGCGGATACCGCCTTGAAGACCGCTAACTCCGGTTACCTGACTCGCCGTCTGGTAGACGTGGCACAGGATCTGGTGGTTACCGAGATCGACTGTGGCACCGAACATGGCCTGTTGATGACGCCGCACATCGAAGGCGGCGACGTCGTAGAGCCACTGGGCGAGCGCGTTCTGGGTCGAGTGATCGCCCGTGACGTCTTCAAGCCTGGTACCGAGGACGTTATCGTTCCCGCTGGCACCCTGGTAGACGAGAAGTGGGTCGAGTTCATTGAACTCAACAGCATTGACGAAGTGATCGTTCGTTCGCCGATCAGCTGCGAAACGCGCTTCGGTATCTGCGGCAAGTGCTACGGTCGCGACCTGGCCCGTGGTCACCTGGTCAACATCGGTGAGGCCGTGGGCGTTATCGCGGCTCAGTCCATCGGTGAACCCGGTACCCAGCTCACCATGCGTACCTTCCACATCGGGGGTGCTGCAAGCCGGACTTCCGCTGCGGACAGTGTCCAGGTGAAGAATGGCGGTATGGTGCGCCTGCACAACCTCAAGCACGTCGAGCGCATCGACGGCAACCTGGTAGCGGTCTCCCGCTCCGGCGAGCTGGCGATTGCCGATGAGTTCGGTCGTGAGCGCGAGCGTTACAAGCTGCCATACGGTGCGGTCATTTCCGTGAAGGAAGGCGACAAGGTCGATGCTGGTGCCATCGTGGCCAAGTGGGACCCGCACACCCACCCGATCGTGACCGAAATGAAGGGTACCGTTACCTTCGTCGGCATGGAGGAAGGGATCACCATCAAGCGTCAGACGGACGAACTGACGGGTCTGACCAACATCGAAGTACTCGATGTCAAAGACCGTCCAGCCGCTGGCAAGGAAATTCGCCCTGCTGTGAAGATGGTGGGTGTGGATGGCAAGGATCTGCTGTTGCCAGGTACAGACGTACCAGCCCAGTACTTCCTGCCTGCAAACGCACTGGTAGGTGTAGCGGATGGTGTTCAGGTGGGCGTGGGCGATGTAATTGCCCGTATTCCACAGGAAACGTCGAAAACCCGCGACATCACCGGTGGTCTGCCACGCGTTGCCGACCTTTTCGAAGCTCGCCGCCCGAAAGAAGCGTCGATTCTTGCGGAAGTCAGCGGCACCATCGCCTTCGGCAAGGAAACCAAAGGCAAGCGCCGCTTGGTGATCACGCCGAACGATGGCAGCGATCCGTACGAAGAGTTGATTCCGAAGTGGCGCCACCTGAACGTCTTCGAAGGCGAACAGGTAAACCGCGGCGAAGTCATCTCCGATGGTCCAAGCGATCCGCATGACATCCTGCGTTTGCTAGGTGTAAGCGCGCTGGCCAAGTACATCGTGAACGAGATTCAGGACGTTTACCGTCTGCAAGGCGTGAAGATCAACGACAAGCACATCGAAACCATTCTGCGTCAGATGCTGCGCAAGGTTGAGATTGCCGAGTCGGGTGATTCGAGCTTCATCAAGGGCGACCAGATGGAACTCACCCACGTGTTGGGCGAAAACGAGCGCCTGTCTGCTGAAGACAAGTTCGTCTCCAAGTACTCACGTGTGCTGTTGGGTATCACCAAGGCCTCGTTGTCGACCGAGTCGTTCATCTCGGCAGCATCCTTCCAGGAGACCACCCGGGTACTTACCGAGGCAGCGGTTACCGGCAAGCGCGATTACCTGCGTGGCTTGAAGGAAAACGTGGTAGTAGGTCGTCTGATCCCGGCCGGTACTGGCCTGGCCTATCACAGCGAGCGCAAGCGTCGTCGTGAAGCAGACAAGCCGATGCGCGTAAGCGCGAGTGAAGTGGAAGCCGCACTGACGGAAGCCCTGAACTCAAGCGGTAACTGATAAGGCAGCGCACCCTACTGCTCCGGCCTGGCTGGGGGAGTAGGGCGCGCTTTGCCTTGACTGAGGGATGCGAGATCTTTAGACTCTCGTACCCCTAAATCTGGCGGGGCTTTTGCCCTGCCATTTGTTTTTCAAGTAGGGCAACAAGCGTCGAAAGACCTCAGTGGAGCTTAAAGATGGCAACGATTAACCAGCTGGTACGCCAGCCGCGCAAGCGCATCGTCGAGAAATCCGACGTGCCTGCGCTGCAGAACTGCCCGCAGCGCCGTGGCGTGTGCACCCGTGTGTACACCACCACGCCGAAAAAACCTAACTCGGCACTTCGTAAGGTTTGCCGTGTACGCTTGACCAACGGTTTCGAGGTTTCCTCGTATATCGGTGGTGAAGGCCACAACCTGCAAGAGCACAGCGTTGTTCTGATCCGTGGCGGTCGTGTAAAAGACTTGCCGGGTGTGCGTTACCACACCGTTCGCGGTTCTCTGGATACCTCGGGTGTCAAGGGCCGTAACCAGGGTCGTTCCAAGTACGGTACCAAGCGTCCTAAGTAAGGGCGGCTTGCCGTACTTTGCAGTCAACATTTTTATTGAGTCGATAAGAGTAAGGTCGGGCATCGTCCCGGGCTAACCTGAAGACCGTTTGAGGGCTTATCAATGCCAAGACGTCGTGTAGCAGCCAAGCGTGAGATTCTGGACGATCCGAAATACGGTTCCCAGATCCTCGCCAAATTCATGAACCACGTGATGGAAAGCGGCAAGAAAGCCGTAGCCGAGCGCATCGTTTATGGTGCACTGGAAACAGTCAAGGCTCGCAAGAACAGCGATCCCCTGGAGATCTTCGAGAAAGCTCTCGACGCCATCGCTCCGCTGGTCGAAGTGAAGTCCCGCCGTGTAGGCGGTGCAACCTACCAGGTGCCGGTCGAAGTTCGTCCATCCCGTCGTAACGCTCTGGCAATGCGCTGGCTCGTAGACTACGCCCGCAAGCGCGGCGAGAAGTCTATGGCGCTGCGTTTGGCTGGCGAACTGCTGGATGCTGCTGAAGGCAAAGGCGCTGCGGTCAAGAAGCGTGAAGACGTGCACCGTATGGCTGAAGCCAACAAAGCCTTCTCGCACTACCGCTTCTAATATCAGCGTCACTCACTTTGCGAGGGCTTTATGGCTCGTACAACTCCGATTAAGCGCTACCGTAACATCGGTATCGTTGCTCACGTGGATGCGGGTAAAACCACCACCACCGAGCGCGTGCTGTTTTACACCGGCGTAAACCACAAAATGGGCGAGGTGCATGATGGCGCCGCGACCATGGACTGGATGGTGCAGGAGCAGGAGCGGGGTATTACCATTACTTCCGCTGCTACTACCGCATTCTGGGCTGGCTCCAACAAGCAGTTCGAAAAGCACCGCTTCAACATCATCGATACCCCCGGCCACGTAGACTTCACCATTGAAGTAGAACGTTCGCTACGTGTACTCGACGGTGCAGTAGTAGTGTTCTGTGGTACTTCTGGCGTAGAGCCCCAGTCCGAAACAGTATGGCGTCAGGCCAACAAGTACGGCGTTCCACGTCTGGTGTACGTGAACAAGATGGACCGCGCTGGTGCCAACTTCCTGCGCGTTGTCGCGCAGATCAAGCAGCGTCTGGGCCACACCCCGGTGCCGATCCAGCTGGCCATCGGTGCAGAAGACAACTTCCAGGGTCAGATCGACCTGATGAGCATGGAAGCGGTCTATTGGAACGACGACGACAAGGGCATGGCCGCACGCCGTGAGCCAATCCCTGCCGAACTGCAGGAGCTGGCTGAAGAGTGGCGTTCGAACATGATCGAAGCCGCCGCCGAAGCCAATGAAGAGTTCATGAACAAGTACCTGGAAGGTGAAGAGCTCACCATCGAGGAAATCAAGGCTGGTCTGCGTCAGCGGACCATCGCTGGTGAAATCGTTCTGGCTGTTTGTGGTTCCTCCTTCAAGAACAAGGGTGTTCCCTTGGTTCTGGACGCCGTTATCGACTACCTGCCTGCACCTGTCGACATTCCCGCCATCAAGGGTTCCAATCCCGATGACGAGACTGACGAGATGGAGCGTCATGCAGACGACAACGAGCCCTTCTCGGCACTGGCGTTCAAGATCGCAACCGACCCATTCGTGGGTACACTGACCTTCGCACGTGTTTACTCTGGCGTGTTGAGCTCCGGTGACGGCGTGATCAACTCGGTGAAAGGCAAGAAAGAGCGTGTGGGCCGTATGGTTCAGATGCATGCCAACACCCGTGAAGAGATCAAGGAAGTACGCGCTGGCGACATCGCGGCCCTGATCGGCATGAAGGACGTCACCACCGGTGATACCCTCTGCTCGGCTGAAAAGCCAATCATCCTTGTGCGCATGGACTTCCCGGAGCCGGTAATTTCGGTAGCCGTAGAGCCCAAGACCAAGGACGACCAGGAAAAGATGGGTATCGCACTGGGCAAGCTGGCTCAGGAAGACCCGTCGTTCCGCGTCAAGACCGACGAAGAAACCGGCCAGACCATCATCTCCGGTATGGGTGAGCTGCACCTGGACATCCTCGTAGACCGTATGCGTCGCGAGTTCAATGTCGAGGCCAACATCGGCAAGCCGCAAGTGTCCTATCGTGAGCAGATCACTCGGGACAACGTCGAGATTGAAGGCAAGTTCGTTCGTCAGTCCGGTGGTCGCGGTCAGTTCGGTCATTGCTGGGTTCGTTTCTCGAAGCCAGACACTGACGAGAACGGCAACATCACCGAAGGCCTGGTGTTCACCAACGAAGTGGTAGGTGGTGTAATTCCTAAGGAATACATCCCGGCCATTCAGAAGGGCATCGAAGAACAGATGAAAAACGGCGTTGTTGCCGGTTATCCTCTGATCGGTCTGAAGGCAACGGTATTCGACGGTTCGTACCACGACGTCGACTCCAACGAAATGGCGTTCAAAGTGGCCGCCTCGATGGCTACCAAGCAACTGGCCCAGAAGGGCGGTGGTGAGGTGCTCGAGCCGATCATGAAGGTCGAAGTAGTGACCCCTGAGGACTACATGGGCGACGTGATGGGTGACTTGAACCGTCGTCGTGGCTTGATCCAGGGTATGGAAGACACCGTCTCCGGCAAGGTTATCCGTGCCGAAGTGCCACTGGGCGAAATGTTCGGTTATGCGACCGACGTGCGTTCCATGTCCCAGGGCCGTGCCAGCTACTCCATGGAATTCTCCAAATACGCGCCAGCACCTTCGAACATTGTCGAAGCACTGGTTAAAAAACAAGGCTAACTCCCTTTAGGCAAGAGGTTCACTGTCGTGGCTAAAGAAAAATTCCAACGTAACAAACCGCACGTCAACGTCGGCACCATCGGTCACGTTGACCATGGCAAGACCACTCTGACGGCTGCTCTGACTCGCGTCTGCTCCGAAGTATTCGGTTCGGCCAAGGTCGAATTCGACAAGATCGATAGCGCCCCGGAAGAGAAAGCGCGCGGTATCACCATCAACACCGCACACGTCGAGTACGACTCGTCTGTTCGTCACTACGCTCACGTTGACTGCCCAGGTCACGCTGACTACGTGAAGAACATGATCACCGGTGCTGCCCAGATGGACGGCGCGATCCTGGTCTGCTCGGCCGCTGATGGCCCGATGCCTCAGACTCGTGAGCACATCCTGCTGTCCCGTCAGGTAGGTGTTCCCTACATCGTCGTGTTCCTGAACAAGGCCGACATGGTAGATGACGCCGAGCTGCTGGAACTGGTTGAAATGGAAGTGCGTGACCTGCTCAGCACCTACGATTTCCCAGGCGACGACACCCCGATCATCATCGGTTCGGCGTTGATGGCCCTGAACGGCCAGGACGACAACGAGATGGGCACCACCGCTGTGAAGAAGCTGGTCGAAACTCTCGACAGCTACATCCCAGAGCCAGTGCGTGTGATCGACAAGCCGTTCCTGATGCCGATCGAAGACGTGTTCTCGATCTCCGGTCGCGGTACTGTTGTCACCGGTCGTATCGAGCGCGGTATCGTAAAAGTCCAGGATCCTCTGGAAATCGTTGGTCTGCGTGACACCACCGTCACCACCTGCACCGGCGTTGAAATGTTCCGCAAGCTGCTAGACGAAGGTCGTGCTGGCGAGAACTGCGGCGTGCTGCTGCGCGGCACCAAGCGTGACGACGTTGAGCGTGGCCAGGTACTGGTCAAGCCAGGTTCGGTCAAGCCGCACACCACGTTCGAAGCCGAAGTGTACGTACTGAGCAAGGAAGAAGGCGGTCGTCACACGCCGTTCTTCAAAGGCTACCGTCCACAGTTCTACTTCCGGACCACTGACGTGACCGGTAACTGCGAACTGCCGGAAGGCGTTGAAATGGTTATGCCAGGCGACAACGTGAAACTCGTTGTTACCCTGATCAAAACCATCGCAATGGAAGACGGTCTGCGTTTCGCAATCCGTGAAGGTGGTCGTACCGTTGGTGCTGGCGTTGTAGCCAAAATCATCGCGTAAGTCCCACGCTTTGAAAAAACCCCCGCCTAGCGGGGGTTTTTTTATTGGGTTGACACCTGTTGGGACCGTCTATAGAATCACGCCTCCTTTTAACGGGCGTAATCCGCCTGTGGGGAATGAGCCTGGAGTCTGAAATCCAATGCAAAATCAGCAAATTCGTATCAGGTTGAAGGCTTTTGACCATCGCCTGATCGACCAATCCACCCAGGAAATCGTGGAAACCGCGAAACGTACTGGTGCACAAGTGCGTGGTCCTATTCCACTGCCTACTCGCAAAGAGCGGTTCACCGTTCTGGTTTCTCCGCACGTCAACAAAGACGCGCGCGACCAGTACGAAATCCGCACTCATAAGCGTGTACTGGACATTGTCCAGCCAACGGACAAAACCGTTGATGCGCTGATGAAGCTCGACCTCGCGGCAGGCGTGGAAGTACAGATCAGCCTCGGCTAAGACCCGTGTCTTGGTCGTGTAACGCTCTGAAATGGGCGGCCATAGCGGGTGAAAGCCCCGTACACTCATGAGGTTACAACATGACTATTGGTGTAGTCGGTCGTAAGTGCGGTATGACCCGCATCTTCACCGAAGATGGTGTCTCTATTCCGGTTACGGTCATTGAGATCGAGCCGAATCGCGTCACTCAGTTCAAAACCGAAGAATCCGATGGCTACCGTGCAGTGCAAGTCACTGTGGGCGAGCGTCGTGCTTCGCGCGTCACCGCAGCTCAGGCTGGTCACTTCGCCAAGGCGAACGTAGCTGCCGGCCGTGGCGTCTGGGAATTCCGCCTTGAAGAAGGCGACTACCAGGCAGGCGACCTGATCAATTCGGAACTGTTCGCAGCAGGCCAACTGGTAGACGTTACCGGTCAGTCCAAGGGTAAAGGCTTTGCCGGTACCATCAAGCGCTGGAACTTCCGTGGCCAGGACAACACCCACGGTAACTCCGTATCTCACCGCGTTCCGGGCTCCATCGGCCAGTGCCAGACTCCTGGTCGTGTCTTCAAGGGCAAGAAAATGTCCGGTCACATGGGCGCTGAGCGCGTGACCGTACAGTCCCTGGAAGTAGTCCGCGTTGACGTCGAACGTAACCTGCTGCTCGTCAAGGGTGCCGTTCCCGGCGCTACTGGCGGCGACGTGGTTGTGCGTTCGGCTGTTAAAGCTCGCGGTTAAGGGGAAGCTGACATGCAATTAAATGTAAATGACGCGCAAGCGATCGAAGTGTCCGAACTGACCTTTGGCGGCGACTTCAACGAGACCCTGGTACACCAGGCCGTTGTTGCCTACATGGCTGGCGGTCGTCAGGGCAGCAAGCAGCAGAAAACCCGTTCGGACGTGTCCGGCGGTGGCAAGCGCCCATGGCGCCAGAAGGGCACAGGCCGTGCTCGTGCCGGTACCATCCGTAGCCCACTGTGGCGCGGCGGTGGTACTACGTTCGCTGCTCGTCCTCAGGATCATTCGCAGAAGCTCAACAAGAAGATGTATCGCGCAGCTCTGCGCTCCATCCTCGCTGAGC
Source organism: Pseudomonas sp. AB39(2026) (assembly GCF_059831485.1). NCBI lineage: Bacteria > Pseudomonadati > Pseudomonadota > Gammaproteobacteria > Pseudomonadales > Pseudomonadaceae > Pseudomonas > Pseudomonas sp. AB39(2026). The sequence continues at coordinate 2,706,585 of NZ_CP195212.1, read as the reverse complement.
TGGTACGCACTGATCGCCTGGTTGTGGTTCAGGATTTCGCTGTTGAAGCGCCGAAAACCAAGGAACTGCTGGGCAAACTCAATGATATGGGCCTGACTGACGTGCTGATCGTTTCCGAAGCCGTTGATCAGAACCTGTACCTGGCTGCTCGCAACCTGCCGCATGTAGATGTACGTGACGTTCAGGGTTCCGATCCGGTCAGTCTGATCGCCTACGACAAGGTGTTGATCACCGTGTCGGCCGTGAAGAAATTCGAGGAGCTGCTGGGATGAACCAGGAACGCGTATTTAAAGTTCTGCTTGGCCCGCACGTATCCGAGAAGGCCACCGGCCTGGCTGAGAAGAAAGGCCAGTTCGTCTTCAAGGTCGCGACCGACGCTACCAAGCTGGAAATCAAGAAGGCCGTCGAAACGTTGTTCGACGTTAAAGTGGAGCGCGTCACTACCCTGAACGTTTTGGGTAAGACCAAGCGTACCGCTCGGGGTCTGGGCAGGCGTAATGACTGGAAGAAGGCTGTTGTTGCTCTTCAACCAGGCCAAGATCTCGATTTCAGCAGCAGTGCTGAGTAAGGAAGGGGTGCATCATGGCAATCGTTAAATGCAAACCGACTTCCCCTGGCCGCCGTTTCGTGGTCAAGGTGGTCAACCAGGAGCTGCATAAAGGCGCTCCTTACGCTCCGCTGCTCGAGAAGAAGTCGAAGTCTGGCGGTCGTAACAACAATGGCCGTATCACCACCCGTCACGTTGGCGGTGGCCATAAGCAGCACTACCGTATGGTCGACTTCCGTCGCAATGACAAGGACGGTATTCCGGCCATCGTTGAGCGTATCGAATACGATCCAAACCGTACTGCTCACCTGGCGCTGATTCGTTACGCCGATGGCGAGCGTCGCTACATCATCGCGCCTAAGGGCGTGAGCGCTGGCGACCAACTGATCGCAGGTTCCTTGGCTCCAATCAAGCCGGGCAACAGCCTTCAGCTGCGTAACATTCCGGTAGGTAGCACCATTCACGGTATCGAGCTCAAGCCAGGCAAGGGTGCACAAATTGCACGCTCCGCTGGTGCTTCCGCTCAGCTGGTTGCTCGCGAAGGCGTCTACGTGACCCTGCGTCTGCGCTCCGGTGAAATGCGTAAAGTGCTCTCTGAGTGCCGCGCTACCCTGGGTGAAGTATCCAACTCCGAGCATAGCCTGCGTTCGCTGGGTAAAGCCGGTGCCAAACGCTGGCGTGGCGTTCGGCCGACTGTTCGTGGTGTTGCCATGAACCCGGTTGACCACCCGCATGGTGGTGGTGAAGGTCGTACCTCCGGTGGCCGTCATCCGGTATCGCCATGGGGCTTCCCAACCAAGGGTGCAAAAACCCGTGGTAATAAGCGTACCGACAACATGATCGTCCGTCGTCGCAAGTAATCTGAGGATACGACAGTGCCACGTTCTCTGAAAAAAGGTCCTTTTATCGATCTTCACCTGTTGAAGAAGGTCGAAGTGGCGGCGGAAAAGAACGATCGCAAGCCAGTTAAAACCTGGTCGCGCCGTTCGATGATCCTGCCGCAAATGGTAGGTCTCACCATCGCCGTGCATAACGGTCGTCAACATGTCCCCGTTCTCGTGAACGAAGACATGGTCGGCCATAAACTGGGCGAGTTCGCCGGTACCCGCACTTATCGCGGGCACGTGGCTGACAAGAAAGCCAAGCGTTAAGGGGTTAGGAAATGGAAGTAGCCGCTAAGTTGTCGGGCGCTCGCATCTCCGCCCAGAAAGCCCGCTTGGTCGCCGACCAGATTCGCGGGAAGAAGGTGGGCGAAGCGCTCAACCTGTTGGCCTTCAGCAGCAAAAAGGCCGCTGAAGTCATGAAGAAAGTCCTCGAGTCGGCCGTTGCCAACGCCGAACACAACGAAGGCGCAGACGTCGACGACCTGAAAGTCTCGACTGTTTTCGTCAACGAAGGGCGTTCGCTTAAGCGCATCATGCCGCGTGCCAAAGGCCGCGCTGATCGCATCGTCAAGCGGTCTTGCCATATCACTGTCAAGGTTGCGGACAAGTAACGGAGTCGATCAGATGGGTCAGAAAGTACATCCCGTTGGCATTCGCCTGGGAATCGTCAAGGAGCACACCTCCGTCTGGTACGCAGACGGTCGGACCTACGCAGACTATCTGCTGGCGGATCTGAAAACGCGTGAGTTCCTGCAAGACAAACTAAAAAGCGCGTCCGTGAGCCGTATCGATATTCATCGCCCTGCTCAGACTGCACGCATCACCATCCACACCGCTCGTCCCGGCATCGTGATCGGCAAGAAAGGTGAAGATGTTGAGAAGCTGCGTCAGGACCTGACCAAGCAAATGGGTGTGCCTGTGCACATCAATATCGAAGAGATCCGCAAGCCGGAGCTCGACGGTATGTTGGTTGCACAAAGCGTAGCTCAGCAGCTGGAGCGCCGCGTTATGTTCCGTCGCGCCATGAAGCGCGCAGTACAGAACGCCATGCGTATTGGTGCCAAGGGCATCAAGATCCAGGTAAGTGGTCGTCTGGGCGGTGCTGAAATCGCACGTACTGAATGGTATCGCGAAGGTCGTGTGCCCCTGCACACCCTGCGTGCCGATATCGACTATGCCACCTACGAAGCTCACACCACCTACGGTGTGATTGGTGTCAAGGTTTGGATCTTCAAAGGCGAAGTAATTGGTGGTCGCCAGGAAGAACTGAAACCTCAAGCACCAGCGCCTCGTAAAAAAGCTGCCAAGTAAGGGGTACGCCAAATGTTGCAACCAAAGCGTACAAAATTCCGCAAGCAGATGACCGGCCACAACCGTGGTCTGGCACTGCGCGGTAGCAAGGTCAGCTTCGGCGAATTCGCCTTGAAAGCTGTTGCTCGTGGTCGCCTCACCGCCCGCCAGATCGAGTCGGCACGTCGTGCTCTGACCCGTCACGTAAAACGTGGTGGCAAGATCTGGATTCGCGTGTTCCCTGACAAGCCGGTCACCAAGAAGCCTCTCGAAGTGCGGATGGGTAAAGGTAAGGGTAGCGTTGAGTACTGGGTAGCCCAGATTCAGCCAGGCAAAGTCCTGTATGAAATCGAAGGTGTTTCCGAAGAGCTGGCGCGTGAGGCATTTGCCTTGGCAGCTGCAAAGCTGCCCCTCGCCACCTCCTTTGTTAAGCGGACGGTGATGTGATGCAAGCGAAAGAACTTCGTGAGAAATCAGCACAGCAGCTGAACGAGCAACTGCTCGGCTTGCTGCGTGACCAGTTCAATCTGCGTATGCAGAAGGCAACTGGCCAGTTGGGGCAGTCTCACCTGCTCTCGCAAGTGAAGCGCGACATCGCTCGCGTGAAAACTGTGCTCAACCAGCAGGCAGGTAAGTAATCATGGCTGAAGCCGAAAAAACCGTCCGTACGCTGACCGGCCGTGTCGTCAGCGACAAGATGGACAAAACCATCACCGTATTGATCGAGCGTCGCGTAAAGCACCCGATCTACGGCAAGTACGTCAAGCGTTCGACTAAGCTGCACGCTCACGACGAAAACAACCAGTGCCACGTTGGTGACAAGGTCACCATCAGTGAAACCCGTCCGGTCGCCAAGACCAAGAACTGGGCCCTGGTTGAAATCGTTGAACGCGCTGTTGAAGTCTAAGGGCTAGGGGTCGGAGATATTTTATGATTCAGACTCAATCCATGCTCGATGTGGCCGATAACAGCGGCGCTCGTCGCGTAATGTGCATCAAGGTACTCGGCGGTTCGCACCGCCGTTACGCCGGCATTGGTGACATCATCAAAGTTACCGTCAAGGAAGCGATTCCTCGCGGTAAGGTCAAGAAAGGCCAGGTGATGACCGCTGTTGTCGTACGTACCCGTCACGGTGTGCGCCGGGCTGATGGTTCCATCATCCGCTTCGACGGCAACGCTGCTGTTCTTCTGAACAACAAGCAAGAGCCGATCGGCACCCGTATCTTTGGGCCAGTGACCCGTGAACTTCGCTCTGAGAAGTTCATGAAGATCGTCTCGCTCGCCCCAGAAGTGCTGTAAGGAGATCCGACATGCAAAAGATTCGTCGTGACGACGAGATCATCGTGATCGCCGGCAAAGACAAGGGCAAGCGCGGTAAGGTGCTGAAGGTTCTCGCTGACGACCGTCTGGTCGTTGGTGGTCTGAACCTGGTCAAGCGCCATACCAAGCCGAATCCGATGGCTGGCAATCAAGGCGGTATCGTCGAGAAAGAAGCGCCTCTGCACGCTTCCAACGTTGCCATCTTCAACGGTGAAACCAACAAGGCTGACCGCGTTGGCTTCAAAGTTGAAGACGGCAAGAAAATTCGTGTCTTCAAGTCGACCCAGAAAGCGGTTGATGCTTGAACACTGCTAGGTAGAAGACAATGGCACGACTAAAAGAGATTTATCGGAAGGAAATCGCTCCGAAGCTTAAGGAAGAACTTAAGCTGTCGAACGTGATGGAAGTTCCGCGCGTTACCAAGATCACCCTGAACATGGGTCTGGGCGAAGCCATCGGTGACAAGAAAGTCATCGAGCACGCTGTAGCTGATCTTGAGAAAATCACCGGCCAGAAGCCTGTCGTTACCTTCGCTCGCAAGTCCATTGCAGGCTTCAAGGTGCGTGAGGGCTGGCCGATCGGCGTCAAGGTAACCCTGCGCCGCGATCGTATGTACGAATTCCTGGATCGTCTGCTGTCGATCTCCCTGCCTCGGGTCCGCGACTTCCGCGGCCTGAATGCCAAGTCCTTCGATGGTCGTGGTAACTACAGCATGGGTGTGAAAGAGCAGATCATCTTCCCGGAAATCGATTACGACAAGATCGATGCTCTTCGCGGTCTGGATATCACCCTGACCACCACCGCCCGTTCGGACGACGAAGGCCGCGCTCTGCTGCGTGCTTTCAAGTTCCCGTTCCGTAACTGATAGGAGTCGGACAATGGCTAAGAAGAGTATGAAAAACCGTGAGCTGAAGCGTCAGCAAACGGTAGCCAAGTACGCTAAAAAGCGTGCCGAGCTGAAAGCAACCATCGTTGACCTCAATGCCTCTCCAGAAGAGCGTTGGGCTGCCAGCGTAGCGCTGCAGAAGCAACCACGTGACGCCAGCGCCTCGCGCATGCGTAACCGTTGCCGTCTGACCGGTCGTCCTCACGGTGTATACCGTAAGTTCGGCCTGGCGCGTAACATGCTGCGTCAAGCTGCAATGCGCGGTGACGTACCAGGTCTGGTCAAGGCCAGCTGGTAAGTCTCAGATCACGGCGGAGCGATCCGCCGCTGGTCACGCGATCCAATCAAGCCCCTCATGGGGCTTGATTCGTTTCCACGGTATGTCTAGAATTGCCGGCTCGCCTGAGCCCGGACCTTGGTCCTGGGCAGCACACAGGCGATTTTTGCAGCCGAAAGGCTCGTTTTCTTGTATCAGGAGCGTCTAGCCCATGAGTATGCAGGACCCGTTAGCGGACATGCTAACTCGCATCCGTAATGCCCAGATGGCTGAAAAGTCCGTCGTAAGCATGCCTTCCTCCACTGTGAAGGTAGCGGTAGCCAAAGTTCTTAAAGACGAAGGTTACATCGCGGGTTATCAGGTCACCGGTGAAGCCAAGCCTTCACTGTCCATCGAGCTTAAGTACTTCGAAGGCCGTCCGGTTATCGAAGAAGTTAAGCGCGTCAGCCGTCCCGGTCTGCGTCAGTACAAATCCGTCGATGATCTGCCAAAAGTTCGCGGCGGCCTCGGCGTATCGATCGTCTCCACCAGCAAAGGTGTGATGACTGATCGTGCTGCGCGCGCTGCCGGTGTCGGTGGCGAAGTCCTTTGCACCGTGTTCTAAGGGGGGATAAGCATGTCTCGCGTCGCTAAGAACCCCGTCAGGCTGCCTGCCGGCGTAGAAGTAAAGTTCGCTGGTCAGCAACTGTCGATCAAAGGTGCCAAAGGTACCCTCGAACTGAATGTGCACGCTTCTGTTGAAGTAGTCGAAGAGGGTGGCGAACTGAAGTTCTCCGCTCGCAATGGCGACCAGCAGACCCGCGCAATGGCCGGCACCACTCGTGCTCTGGTCAACAACATGGTGCAGGGCGTAAGCCAAGGCTTCGAGCGCAAGCTCCAGCTGGTCGGCGTAGGTTACAAGGCTCAGGCCAAGGGCGAAATTCTGTCCCTGGCGCTCGGTTTCTCGCACCCGGTTGATTATCAGCTGCCGCAAGGCGTTACCGCTGAAACTCCAAGCCAGACCGATATCGTTATCAAAGGTATCGACAAGCAGCTCGTTGGCCAGGTTGCCGCGGAAATCCGCGACTTCCGTCGTCCAGAGCCGTACAAAGGCAAGGGTGTCCGTTACGCGGATGAAGTCGTCCGCCGTAAAGAAGCCAAGAAGAAGTAGGGCCTAGCAAATGACCGACAAAAAAGTTACTCGTCTGCGTCGCGCTCGCAAAGCACGCCTGAAAATGCACGAGCTCGAAACCGTGCGTCTGTGCGTGTACCGCTCTTCGCAGCACATTTATGCCCAGGTCATTTCGGCCGACGGCAGCAAGGTCTTGGCAAGCGCTTCGACCTTGGACAAAGAACTGCGTGATGGCGCCACTGGCAACATCGACGCCGCCACTAAGGTTGGCCAGCTGGTCGCTGAGCGTGCGAAAGCCGCTGGCGTTTCCCAAGTGGCTTTCGACCGTTCTGGCTTCAAGTACCACGGCCGCGTCAAGGCGCTGGCTGATGCTGCTCGTGAAGGCGGGCTGGAGTTCTAAGTTATGGCAAATAACGATCAAAAGCGCGACGAAGGCTACATCGAGAAGCTGGTTCAGGTTAACCGCGTCGCCAAGACCGTAAAAGGCGGTCGTATTTTCACCTTCACCGCGCTGACCGTGGTAGGTGATGGCAAAGGCCGTGTCGGCTTCGGCCGTGGCAAATCCCGCGAAGTGCCTGCCGCTATCCAGAAAGCTATGGAAGCTGCTCGCCGCAACATGATTCAGGTAGACCTGAACGGCACCACGCTGCAGTACGCTACCAAGTCCGCCCATGGCGCGTCGAAGGTATACATGCAGCCTGCTTCGGAAGGTACTGGCATCATCGCTGGCGGCGCAATGCGTGCTGTCCTGGAAGTTGCCGGCGTTCAGAACGTTCTGGCCAAGTGCTACGGCTCCACCAATCCGGTGAACGTTGTACATGCCACGTTCAACGGTCTGAAGGCCATGCAGTCCCCTGATTCGATTGCTGCCAAGCGCGGCAAGACCGTCGAGGAGATTCTGTAATGTCGACTGTTAAAGTTACGCTGATCAAGAGCACCGCTGGCCGCCTGCCCAACCACAAACTGTGTGTTAAGGGCCTGGGTCTGCGTCGCATCGGTCATACCGTGGAAGTCCTGGATACTCCCGAGAATCGCGGGATGATCAACAAGGCTTACTACATGCTGCGCGTCGAGGGTTAATCGATGAAACTCAATGATCTGAGTCCAGCGCCGGGTTCCCGTCGCGAGAAGCATCGTCCGGGTCGTGGTATCGGTAGCGGTTTGGGTAAGACTGGTGGCCGTGGCCACAAAGGTCAAACCTCTCGCTCCGGTGGCACCATTGCTCCTGGTTTTGAAGGCGGTCAACAGCCGCTGCACCGTCGCCTGCCGAAGTTCGGCTTTGTTTCGCTGAAAGCCATGGACCGCGCTGAAGTGCGCACGTCCGAACTGGCCAAGGTGGAAGGCGATGTCGTCACTCTGCAATCCCTCAAGGATGCCAACGTGATCAACCAGAACGTTCAGCGTGTGAAAATCATGCTGTCGGGCGACGTTGCTCGTGCGGTCACCCTGAAGGGCATCGCCGCCACCAAAGGTGCGCGTGCGGCTATCGAAGCAGCTGGCGGCAAATTCGAGGAATAAATGGCTAAGCAAGGTGCTCTCTCAGCGCTCAGCAAAGGTGGGGGTTTGTCCGAACTCTGGGCCCGTCTGCGTTTCCTGTTCCTGGCGATTATCGTCTACAGGATTGGCGCACACATCCCAGTGCCGGGTATCAACCCAGACCGGCTGGCAGACCTGTTCCGACAGAATGAGGGGACCATTCTTAGCCTGTTCAACATGTTTTCCGGCGGCGCGCTTGAGCGCATGAGCATCTTTGCACTGGGGATCATGCCGTACATTTCGGCATCGATCATCATGCAATTGATGACAGCGATCAGCCCGCAGTTGGAGCAGTTGAAGAAGGAAGGGGAGTCTGGCCGTCGCAAGATAAGCCAGTACACCCGCTATGGCACCGTAGCCCTGGCACTGGTCCAGGCCATTGGCATGTCCATTGGCCTGGCCAACCAGGGCGTCGCGTTTTCCGCAGGTTTCAGCTTCTACTTCGTGGCAGTTTCCACCTTCGTGGCGGGCGCTATGTTCATGATGTGGCTGGGCGAGCAGATTACCGAGCGCGGTGTCGGCAACGGTATCTCGATGTTGATTTTCTCGGGTATCGTCGCCGGTCTTCCGAGGGCAATCGGGCAGTCCTTCGAGTCTGCACGTATGGGTGATATCAACATTTTCGCCCTGATTGCCATCGGGCTTCTGGCAGTCGCGATCATCGGTTTCGTGGTGTTCATTGAGCGTGGTCAACGCCGCATTGCGGTGCACTATGCCAAGCGTCAGCAAGGCCGTAAGGTCTTCGCTGCGCAAACCAGCCACTTGCCGTTGAAAGTGAACATGGCCGGGGTTATCCCTGCCATTTTCGCTAGCAGCATTCTGCTGTTCCCGGCTTCGCTGGGCGCCTGGTTCGGTCAGTCCGAAGGTATGGGCTGGCTGCAGGACGTCTCGCAGTCGATCGCGCCTGGTCAGCCGTTGAACATCTTGCTGTTTACCGCAGGGATCATTTTCTTCTGCTTCTTCTATACAGCGTTGATGTTCAACCCTAAAGACGTAGCGGAAAACCTGAAGAAGTCCGGTGCCTTTATTCCTGGCATCCGTCCCGGTGAGCAATCTGCACGCTACATTGATGGTGTGTTGACCCGCTTGACGATGTTCGGAGCTTTATACATGACGGCCGTATGCCTGCTTCCCCAGTTCCTGGTGGTTGCAGCAAACGTACCGTTCTACCTTGGCGGGACCTCGTTGCTGATTGTGGTAGTGGTTGTGATGGACTTTATGGCCCAAGTGCAATCCCACCTCGTTTCGCACCAGTACGAATCCCTGATGAAGAAAGCCAACCTGAAGGGCTATGGCGGCAGCAACATGCTGCGCTGAAGCGCCCATAAGGTTCGAGGAGTTGGTGATGAAAGTTCGTGCATCGGTGAAAAAGCTGTGCCGCAACTGCAAGATTATCCGCCGCGAAGGTGTTGTTCGCGTGATCTGCAGCGCGGAACCACGTCACAAGCAGCGCCAAGGCTGATTGTGAATGTGCTATAAGCCCGGCAGCTAGTGTGCTGCCGGGTTGATTAATTGTTTCTACAGCGATATCATCTCGCGCCCTATTTCTTGGCTTCCGGGGCGCAGGTAGCTGTCAATTGGAGTCCCACTGAATGGCCCGTATTGCAGGCGTCAACATTCCAGATAACAAGCATACTGTTATCTCGCTGACCTACATCTATGGTGTCGGTCGCACCACCGCGCAAAAAATCTGCGCGGATGCCGGTGTAAACCCGGCCGCAAAGATCAAGGATCTGAGCGACGAGCAAATCGAACTGCTGCGTGGCGAAGTTGCGAAGTTCACCACCGAAGGTGACCTGCGTCGTGACATCAACATGAAGATCAAGCGCTTGATGGACCTGGGCTGCTACCGTGGCCTGCGTCATCGCCGCGGTCTGCCGGTTCGCGGTCAGCGTACCAAGACCAACGCCCGTACCCGTAAGGGTCCGCGCAAGCCGATCCGCAAGTAATCGCGCCAGCGAATCGACAGGAATTTACTCATGGCAAAACCTGCTGCTCGTCCTCGTAAAAAAGTAAAAAAGACAGTGGTTGATGGCATCGCCCACATCCATGCGTCTTTCAACAACACCATCGTGACCATTACCGACCGTCAAGGTAACGCCCTGTCCTGGGCTACCTCCGGTGGTTCGGGTTTCCGCGGTTCACGCAAGTCCACCCCGTTCGCGGCTCAGGTAGCTGCAGAGCGTGCTGGTCAAGCTGCGCTGGAATATGGCCTGAAAAACCTTGATGTAAACGTCAAAGGTCCAGGTCCAGGTCGTGAGTCCGCTGTCCGTGCTTTGAACGGCTGTGGCTACAAGATCGCCAGCATCACCGACGTGACGCCAATCCCGCATAACGGGTGCCGTCCGCCGAAGAAGCGCCGCGTGTAATTCAGGAGACGATAGATAATGGCTCGTTACATTGGTCCAAAATGCAAGCTGGCTCGTCGTGAAGGCACTGACCTGTTCCTGAAAAGCGGCGTCCGCGCTCTGGAATCGAAGTGCAACATCGAAGCAGCCCCAGGTATCCACGGCCAGCGCCGTGGCCGTCAGTCTGACTACGGCACCCAGCTGCGTGAGAAACAAAAAGTTCGTCGTATCTACGGCGTGCTGGAGCGTCAGTTCAGCGGCTACTACAAGCAAGCCGCCAGCCAGAAGGGCGCCACCGGCGAAAACCTCCTTCAGCTGCTCGAATGCCGTCTGGACAACGTTGTTTACCGTATGGGTTACGGCGCCACGCGTGCTGAATCCCGTCAGCTGGTATCGCACAAGTCGATCACCGTTAACGGTAAAGTAGTAAACGTTCCGTCCTTCCAGGTTCGCGCAGGCGACGTGGTTGCAGTTCGTGAAAAGGCAAAGAACCAGCTGCGCATCGCTCAAGCCCTTGAGTTGTGTGCCCAGCGTGGCCGCGTTGAGTGGGTTGAAGTAGACGTTGAGAAGAAGTCTGGCACTTTCAAAAGTGTTCCAGCTCGCAGCGACCTCTCCGCCGACATCAACGAAAACCTGATCGTCGAGCTCTACTCCAAGTAAGGGCTAGAAAGTAGGTGCATCCATGCAGATTTCGGTAAATGAGTTTCTGACGCCCCGCCACATTGATGTGCAGGTCGTCAGCCCAACCCGCGCCAAGATTACGCTCGAGCCTCTCGAGCGTGGTTTCGGCCACACCCTGGGCAACGCGCTGCGTCGCATCCTGTTGTCCTCCATGCCTGGCTGTGCAGTTGTAGAAGCCGAGATCGACGGTGTACTCCATGAGTACAGCGCCATTGAAGGTGTTCAGGAAGATGTCATTGAAATCCTGCTCAACCTCAAGGGTCTGGCCATCAAGCTGCACGGTCGTGACGAAGTTACGCTGACCTTGTCCAAGAAGGGTTCGGGGGTGGTCACCGCTGCCGATATTCAGCTGGATCATGATGTCGAGATCGTGAATCCAGAGCACGTGATCGCGAACCTGGCGTCTAACGGCGTCTTGAACATGAAGCTCGTTGTAGCTCGTGGTCGTGGTTACGAGCCGGCTGACTCGCGTCAGAGCGACGATGATGAAAGCCGCAGCATTGGTCGCTTGCAGCTGGATGCCTCGTTCAGCCCAGTGCGCCGTATCGCCTACGTGGTGGAAAACGCCCGTGTCGAGCAGCGCACTAACCTGGACAAGCTGGTCATCGATCTGGAAACCAACGGTACCCTGGACCCAGAAGAAGCTATCCGTCGTGCCGCAACCATCCTGCAACAGCAGCTGGCCGCGTTCGTGGATCTGAAGGGTGACAGTGAGCCAGTTGTCATCGAGCAGGAAGATGAGATCGATCCGATCCTTCTCCGCCCGGTTGACGATCTGGAGTTGACTGTACGTTCGGCCAACTGCCTTAAGGCGGAAAACATTTACTACATCGGTGACCTGATCCAGCGTACCGAAGTAGAACTGTTGAAGACTCCGAACCTGGGCAAGAAGTCCCTGACCGAAATCAAGGACGTCTTGGCCTCCCGCGGTCTGTCCCTCGGCATGCGCCTCGATAACTGGCCGCCGGCAAGTCTTAAGAAGGACGACAAGGCTACGGCCTGATCGTCGTAATCACCGAACGTAGAGTTTCGGTAAGGAATGAACCATGCGTCATCGTAAAAGTGGTCGTCATCTGAGCCGCACCAGCGCGCACCGCAAGGCCATGTTCCAAAACATGGCGGTGTCGCTGTTCGAACACGAACTGATCAAAACCACCCTTCCAAAAGCCAAGGAACTGCGCCGCGTTGCCGAGCCGCTGATCACCCTGGCCAAGGAAGACAGCGTTGCCAACCGTCGTCTGGCTTTCGACCGTACCCGTTCGAAGTCCGCCGTAGGCAAGCTGTTCAACGACCTAGGCAAGCGCTACGCTGCTCGCCCAGGTGGCTACCTGCGTATCCTCAAGTGCGGCTTCCGCGCTGGTGACAATGCGCCGATGGCTTATGTTGAGCTGGTTGACCGTCCGGTCGGCGGCGTAGTTGAAGCTGCCGAATAAGGCGCGCTTCTGCTAACACAGGAAACCGAGCTTAGGCTCGGTTTTTTGTTGCCTGCAAAATAGGGCGCTAGCAGGTGAGCCGTGGCGTATCGCCTTATCACCCAAGGAGCGCATTTCTTTAAAACCCCACATGCGGTATTGCATTAAAAATAGAGGAAGTGGGAACGCAAACACGAAACGCCCTCATTTGATGGTTTTTAGCGCCTTAATAGCTGGTTTTTCGCGAGATTCGCGATTTTTTTGCACTGAGTGATCGACCCATTCATACCGATGGTTCACACTACGCATCTTTCAAGCGCAATGAGATTCAGGCCATGCAAGGTCATCCAGACGTTATCGACTACCTTAATACCCTGTTGACCGGCGAACTTGCTGCGCGCGATCAGTACTTCATCCATTCACGTATGTACGAGGATTGGGGTTTTGCCAAGCTCTACGAGCGCATCAACCACGAAATGGAAGAAGAAGCAGGCCATGCTGACGCATTGATGCGCCGCATTTTGATGCTGGAAGGCACGCCGCGCATGCGTCCAGATGACTTGGACGTTGGCACTACGGTACCTGAAATGTTGGAGAGCGACTTGCGCCTGGAGTACAAAGTGCGGGCTGCACTTTGCAAAGGTATCGCGCTGTGTGAACAGCATAGAGACTATGTAAGCCGCGATATCCTCAAGCTGCAGCTATCGGATACCGAAGAAGACCATACCTACTGGTTAGAGAAGCAGCTTGGGCTGATCAAGCGCATCGGTTTGCAGAATTACCTGCAGTCTCAGATCGGCGCCTGACCCCAACGGAGCAGGCACCGTTTCTCAGCCAGGTTACGCTTTGTCCCGCTCCAGCAATGGCTTAAGGTATTTGCCGGTATAGGATTGGCTCATTTTGGTCACCTGTTCCGGCGTGCCGCAAGCAATGATCTGCCCCCCTCGTGAGCCACCTTCCGGCCCAAGGTCCACCAGCCAGTCCGCTGTTTTTATCACATCCAGGTTGTGTTCGATCACAACCACCGTGTTGCCGTGGTCACGCAACCGGTGCAGCACGTCCAACAACTGCTGAATATCGGCGAAATGCAGCCCGGTAGTGGGTTCGTCCAGGATGTACAGGGTTTTGCCTGTGTCACGCTTGGACAGCTCGCGTGACAGCTTCACACGCTGTGCTTCACCACCCGAGAGCGTGGTCGCCGACTGGCCCAACTTGATATAGGACAAGCCTACGTCCATGAGTGTTTGCAGCTTGCGCGCCAGGGCCGGCACTGCATCGAAGAATGTGCGGGCTTCTTCGATAGTCATTTGCAGCACTTCGTCGATGCTCTTGCCCTTGTAACGGATCTCCAAGGTCTCGCGGTTATAGCGTTTGCTTTTGCACACGTCACAGGGCACGTAGATGTCAGGCAGGAAGTGCATCTCCACCTTTATCAGACCATCGCCCTGGCAGGCTTCGCAGCGGCCACCTTTCACGTTGAATGAGAACCGCCCCGGCCCATAGCCCCGAGCCCTGGCTTCAGGTACACCGGAGAACAGCTCACGGATTGGCGTAAATAGCCCGGTATAGGTCGCCGGGTTTGAACGGGGCGTGCGGCCGATGGGGCTTTGATCGATATCCACCACCTTGTCCAAATGCTGCAACCCGTCGATGCTGTCGTGGGCGGCTGCTTCCAATGTGGTCGCCCCATTCAGGGCCGTCGCACTTAGTGGGAACAGGGTATTGTTGATCAGCGTGGATTTGCCCGAGCCCGATACACCTGTTACGCAGGTCAGCAAACCAATAGGGATCTCAAGGTCCACATTGCGCAAGTTGTTGCCGCGTGCGCCCTTGATGCTGAGCGAGCGTTTTTTGTCACGCGGCGTGCGCTTGGCGGGGTACACGATCTTTTTGCGACCGGACAGGTAAGCGCCGGTGAGCGAGTCAGGGTGCGCCATTACCTCGGCAGGTGTCCCCTCAGCCACGATAGCGCCACCGTGTACCCCAGCCCCAGGGCCAATGTCTACAACGTAGTCTGCCAGGCGGATGGCGTCTTCATCGTGCTCTACCACGATCACCGTATTGCCGATGTCTCGCAAATGGTTAAGCGTGGCCAACAAGCGGTCGTTATCCCGCTGGTGCAAGCCAATGGACGGTTCGTCGAGGATATACATCACCCCTACAAGGCCAGCCCCGATCTGGCTGGCTAAACGAATACGCTGCGCCTCACCACCGGACAGCGTATCAGCGCTGCGGTCCAGGGTGAGATAGTCCAGGCCTACGTTTACGAGGAACTGCAAGCGCTCACGGATCTCTTTGAGAATCTTGTCGGCGATCTCACCCTTGCGGCCTGTGAGCTGCAAGCTCCCGAAATAGTCCCAGGCTTCGCCAATAGGCAAACCTGTAACGGCAGGCAGGGTTTTTTCACCGACCCACACATGGCGGGATTCCCGGCGCAGGCGCGTACCACGGCACTCGGGGCAGGGCTGTGTACTCAGGTACTTGGCCAAGTCCTCACGTACGCTGGCAGACTCGGTTTCGCGATAGCGCCGCTCCAGGTTCGGCACAATACCCTCGAAGGGGTGCGAGCGTTTCACGATGTCGCCGCGGTCGTTCAGGTAGCGGAAGTCCACGTTTTCGCGGCCGCTGCCGTACAGCAGCAACTTCTGCTTCTCAGCCGACAGTTCACCAAAGGGTTTTTCCAGGCTGAACTTGTAGTGAGATGCCAGGGAGCCCAGCATCTGGAAGTAGTACACATTACGCCGGTCCCAACCGCGTATAGCGCCTTCCCCCAGGGTAAGGT
This sequence comes from Pseudomonas sp. AB39(2026), assembly GCF_059831485.1. NCBI lineage: Bacteria > Pseudomonadati > Pseudomonadota > Gammaproteobacteria > Pseudomonadales > Pseudomonadaceae > Pseudomonas > Pseudomonas sp. AB39(2026). The sequence continues at coordinate 2,691,511 of NZ_CP195212.1, read as the reverse complement.
CGCCGTTCACCAGCCGCTTGGCGTCGAAGAACTGTTTCACACCCAAGCCGTCGCAGGTAGGGCAGGCGCCAGCAGGGTTGTTGAAGGAAAACAGTTTGGGTTCCAGCTCGCTGATGGCATGGCCACAGATGGGGCAGGCGAAGCGGGCAGAGAAAATGATCTCTTCACCTGTGTCGCTTTCATCCATGGGGGCAACCAGTGCAATGCCATCCGCCAGCTTCAGCGCTGTTTCGAATGATTCGGCCAGCCGCTGCTGCAGGTCGCTTCGAACCTTGAAACGGTCCACCACCACGTCGATGGTGTGCTTCTTCTGCTTGTCCAGCTTTGGCGCTTCGTCCAGCTCATGCAGCTTGCCGTTGATACGGGCGCGTACAAAGCCTTGGGCGCGCAACTCCTCCAGCACACCCAAGTGCTCGCCCTTGCGCTCGCGAATCACCGGCGCCAACAGCATCAGGCGGCGGCCCTCAGGCTCGGCCAGCACCAAGTCAACCATCTGGGACACCGTCTGGGCTTCCAGGGGAATGTCGTGGTCGGGGCAGCGTGGGGTGCCTACACGGGCGTACAGCAAGCGCAGGTAGTCGTAGATCTCGGTGATGGTCCCCACAGTAGAGCGTGGGTTGTGGGACGTGGACTTCTGCTCGATGGAAATAGCAGGCGATAGCCCTTCGATCGTGTCGACGTCCGGCTTTTCCATCATCGACAGGAACTGCCGGGCATAGGCCGACAGCGACTCCACATAGCGGCGCTGGCCTTCGGCGTACAGGGTATCGAATGCCAGGGAAGACTTGCCAGAGCCCGAGAGGCCAGTGATAACGATCAGTTTGTCGCGGGGGAGTGTCAGGTCAATGTTTTTCAGGTTGTGGGTACGCGCCCCACGAATCAGGATCTTGTCCAAGGCGGCCTCGCTCGGCGGGCATAAACACGAAAGTATACGGGGACAGGCAGGCAAACTTCACGTCATGGCCTCCCTGCAGCCCAGAGGGCTGATCTGCTGGCGTATGCCATGAAGATCCGTTCATGTGGCATAGCGTCACTCGATGTGCCGTTACTCGATGGGACTGGTAGAATCCCGACCGGTTCACACGAGGTAATTCCATGCAAGATCTCCACAGCGAACGCATGAGTAGCGGCGAAACACGCGCTGCTGCCGGCCTGGCGCTGGTATTCGCCTTTCGCATGCTGGGCATGTTCATGGTGCTGCCAGTGCTGGCTACCTATGGGATGGGCCTGCAAGGCGCCACGCTGCCGCTCATAGGGCTGGCTATCGGTGCCTACGGGCTGACCCAAGCCGTGCTGCAAATTCCGTTTGGCATGATTTCCGACCGAATAGGCCGCCTGCCAGTGATCTATGTAGGGTTGGTGATCTTTGCCATTGGCAGTGGCGTAGCTGCCCAGGCAGACACCATCTGGGGTGTGATCCTCGGCCGCGTGCTTCAAGGGGCCGGTGCCATTTCGGCAGCGGTGATGGCCTTGCTGTCAGACCTGACCCGCGAGCAGCACCGTACCAAGGCCATGGCCATGATCGGCATGAGCATCGGCCTGTCCTTTGCGGTGGCCATGGTAGTGGGGCCACTGCTTACGCGCGCCTTCGGCCTTCAGGGGCTGTTCGCCGCCACAGGCATCCTGGCGCTGCTGGGCATGGCGATCATTGCCTTTGTGGTGCCACGTTCCACGCGCGCGCTGCGGCATCGTGAATCCGGGGTAGCGAAGCAGGCATTGGGCCCTACGCTGCGTCACCCAGACTTGCTGCGGCTGGATGCAGGCATTTTCATTCTGCACGCCATTCTCATGTCCAGTTTCGTGGCCTTGCCCTTGGCCTACGTGGACCGCGCCGGCCTGCCCAAGGAACAGCACTGGTGGGTGTACCTCACGGCCTTGCTGATCTCATTCTTTGCAATGATTCCATTCATTATTTATGGCGAGAAGAAGCGCAAAATGAAGCGTGTTCTTCTCGGGGCAATCATTGTGCTGGCGCTTACCGAACTGTACTTCTGGGCTTTCGCCCAGGGCCTTACGGCGCTGGTAGTGGGCACGGTGGTGTTCTTCACCGCCTTCAACCTGCTGGAAGCTTCGCTGCCCTCGTTGGTCAGTAAGGTGTCGCCCGCTGGCGGAAAGGGCACGGCCATGGGCGTGTACTCCACCAGCCAGTTCCTGGGCGCGGCATTGGGGGGGATTCTTGGCGGGTGGATGTACCAGCACGGGGGCTTGGGCGGAGTATTCCTAGGCTGTGCCGCATTACTGGCGATCTGGGCGGTCATTGCTGGTACTATGCGTGAACCACCCTACGTTACCAGCCTGCGGCTGCCGCTATCGCCAGCGTCGCTGAACGAAGCCGGGCTGGGCGAGCGGCTGATGGTCGTCCCCGGGGTGACAGACGCCGTTGTGGTAGCTGAAGAAGCTGCCATCTACATCAAACTCGATACCAAAATTTTGGATCGCGCAACGCTGGAAGCACTGGTCAACCAGCGCCCAGGCACGCGCGACGCCTAGGAGAACGTTTATGGCCCGCGGGGTTAACAAAGTCATATTGGTCGGTACGTGCGGCCAGGATCCTGAAGTTCGCTACCTGCCCAATGGCAACGCCGTCACCAACGTGAGCCTGGCTACCAGCGAGCAGTGGACCGACAAGCAAAGCGGCCAGAAGGTCGAGCGCACCGAGTGGCACCGCGTGTCCCTGTTCGGCAAGGTGGCGGAAATTGCTGGCAACTACCTGCGCAAGGGCTCCCAGGTGTACATCGAGGGCAAGCTGCAGACCCGCGAGTGGGAAAAAGACGGCATCAAGCGCTACACCACGGAAATCATCGTGGACATGCAAGGCACCATGCAACTGCTGGGCGGCCGCCCACAGGGGCAGGACCAGCAAGGCGGCGGTGATAACTACAACCAGGCGCCACAGGCCCCTCGCCAGCAGGCCCCGCGCCCACAAAGCCAGCCTCAGCAGCAGTCGCGCCCCGCGCCACAGCAGCAGCCTGCGCCGCAGCAGTCCAACGACTTCGACAGCTTTGATGACGATATTCCGTTCTAGCCTGGATAAAGGCTCCTCTGTAAAAGATATTTCCATAGGTTGTTGAAATACAAGTAGATAAGACAAAAAAGCCTGAGGTTTTGTAAATATTCTCAGGCTTTTTTGCACCGCATTTTGTAAAGCAGATTTAGGAAAGCAGACAAACGGTTTTGAAAAGCTAGGTATGCCGACTAAACCGAATGTAAACATTAGAGATCGGTGCATGGTTGTTGAGACAGTTCGTTTGCAGGCGGGAGAACGGTTGCACATGCTCTTGGACGAGCAAGGTCTGCCTGTCCCTGTAAGAAGTCGCCGGCATCAGCGAAACGCTGTTTGCCCTGCGAGCAGGAGGGCGCGTTGCTAATGTTTATTCAGTTACTGCGTGTTCGGCTTATAGTATGCAAAATCTTTGGAATCTCATCGTAGTTTTCATACCAAATAACGTTAACTCCTAGTTCCAGCATCAACTCTTCATTTAGTGCGTGATGTGTTTCTAAGAATGTTTGGGCTCCTTTCGTATTACTTACAACGACTATCTCGTCGCTATTCACCTTGTCGTGACAAAAATCATGAAGATCTAGTCGCTTTATAAATGCAAAGTGCTTGTTTTGCTCGACGCTTCTGGCTGAAATGTCCAGAAGTCTCCTGAGGTTGGGATCAGTCATAGACAAGCCTATCATTAGGCAAATGTTTTCGCGTAGGCAATTAAGCTGGACGAGGTTAGACCAATGATACGCGTTGGTGTAGATATGGTGGTAGCCTTCCTCAGAAAATACCAAGGTGGATTTTTCTAGAGAGTTGTAATTCTTTCTGTTCTCAGGAAGAAAGCCGTGTACATGATATATTGGAAGCTCTTCCGGGTCATATGCTTCACTTTCAGTGTAGATGCTTCGATGTGAAATTCCCGATTTGTTAAGTTCTCTCTCAAGTAAATCATCAAAATTGTAGTTTACTACTGATTTCACTTTCGCTCCTGTGCGCCTTGGCATGCACATGGAAGCAATTTCTTGAATGAGTGGGGAGCTTATGTCAAAGGTTTGGTTTCTCAGTTCGTATAGGCTTTCTGTGATCGCATTTACAAAGTTGTCAGTAGCGGGAGTCTTTCCCGTAAGTCCCTTTCTAATATACCTTGCACCCATTAATGCCGACGATTCAGAAACTTTATTAAGGCGGTCAACTAGTTCTGGTATTTCGGGTCTGGTTATGGTTTTTTCAGTATCAAACGCTTGCGTAAGGTAGGATATAAACAGCGAGTTAAGAAGGTTGTCTCAGCCTGGCATGCCTGCGCTGCTAGAAACTCCAGCTCCAAGAAATAGTGAGAATTGCCCTCTATCAAAACTATCCTTCAAATTATGAATGACGGTTTCTCTTTTCTTTCGCCAGTCTTGCTCTGCCGGCTTTACTGCGGCCTCCAGTCGTAAAGAGAAAAGGTTGTTGCTGATTTCGTTGGCTTTTCCAGGGTGTTTCGTGACCAGTTTGTTTAACTCTTCTATTCCCCAAAAAACGAACTGGCAAGTTTTGGTCACGGCTTGGCTGCTGAGGAACGGGTTCAGGCTATAGAGATCGGCAGGGAGCGATTTGGCACTTATTATAATTAAGGTTTTGGGTTTAGAGTTATCTGGTAATGATTCAACTTGTGATAGAAATTCTCTTAAGTATCTCGACTGTGCCCTTTTTAGGAAGCTTCTGACGTCATATGTGATTTCGAAAAACACCATTCCGTCATGCTCGTCAAAGCCATCTGGTGCGCAAGCATCGAACAGTTTAGAAGAATCCTCAAAGTATATTCTCTTGTCTTGAGAGGATATGTGGAGTTTCAGAAGGTTAAGTACGAACGTCTCAAAAGAGTAGCCTCTTCTAGAGCCTCCCGCCTCAATGTTCTTCAATATGGATTCAATACGCATGCTACATCCTATATATTTTAATGATCGCCATATCCTAATACGGTGATGGCCGATGGCTGGTATGCGGTAGGCTAGCTTAAAACCTATTTTTATCGGTTGTTCGCCTTTTCACGAAACTAGCTTCCTCTATTTCTCCTACCCTAACCAATTGAATGTATTGGTTTTTTTCATGGAAAGTGCAGATTTCTCGATGACCAAGCGCTACGTAATTGTAAATGAATCTTGGGCGGTGATAGCAGACCTGTTTGTCGAGCAACGGTACAGCCGGCGGCCCACACCGACGCCAGACTAATGCTGAACTATTGGCGATGGGCCGGATGCGGGCCGGCCATTTCTCTGCGGATCTGGGGTTTTGCGTTTCGCGGCTTAGTCCCTAGCCGCTTCTAGTAGGCTTTGCGATGGCATTCTGGTATCGTTCTGCCATTTTTATTGGATCGCATTCAGTCGTACGGAGGCTTGTGGTCGAGAATGGATGGAACAGATTCGAACACTGTTCATGACGCATCGGCGGCTGCGCTAGGTTTTTATTATCAGAGCCAGTATGCGCTCCTAATGTTGGTACGGCTGAAAACAGACGATGCTGCTGTGGCCATTGAGAGGCTTGATGACATTGAAATCAAGTCCAATGGACAGTCCTTGCTGTACCAACTCAAGCACTCCATCCAGGAAAACCCGCCTCCAGTTACGCTCGCATGTGTGGCGCTATGGAAGACCATCAAGGTCTGGATAGACGCCATCCCTTTGGTATCGCTCGCTGATACGAGGTTCCACTTAGTCGCAGTGGGCCCCGTACCCGACGGCTCTGCGTTGATGGCACTGTGCGACGAGGAAACTGATCGAGAGCCCTTGCTCAACGCAATGCTTGAGGAGGCGCAGAGGGTTGTCGCAGAGCGTGCGGACGATCGAGCAAACAAAGTCAGTCTTCGCCATGCTGCTCGTGCCAAAGGCTGTGAGGCCTTTCTCGCGCTTGACCCGACCATCAGATCCAGTCTTCTCAAGCGAATCTTCATAAAGCCTGATGAAGTCACCATCGGAGAGATTCCTGCTGAATTATCCCGACACCTGCATTTGCTGCCCAAAGAGCACCGTCTACGTGCCGCTGAGAGCCTGCTTGCATGGTGGGATTTGCAAGTGGTCTACACGCTGTGTGGTAAACGCGACCGGGTTGTTCACCGAAGTGAAGTAGAGCACACCCTATCGTCGATCATCCCCCAGTTGGACGAGGACAAGCTGACCGCTGACTTCGATATGGTGAACCATCCAGACGACTATCAGGCTGACAGCATGCTGTACCGTCAGATCGCTTTGGTCGGCGGCAAGCCCTCGGACATCAGCAAAGCTGTTCGTGAGCAATGGCGGGCTGCACACCAGCGATCAAAATGGATTCGTGAAAAGCCTCAACTACGCTCGAAAATCGCCAAGTACGACGACAAGCTCAAGGAGTCCTGGTCGGATATTCACACCCGGATGGTTGAAAATTGCGAAATGCGCAGCCCCGAAGAGATCGCACCCATGGGGCTTGATGTCTTGCGTTGGACTCATGACTTTGCGCCGAAAGAGGTCGAGCCGATCTCATCAAGCTGGAGCGGTCACTACTACGTGCGAGGAACCTACCAACTGCTGGCTATCGATCTGACGGTAGGGTGGCATGCCCAGTACCTGAAGCTTCTCAAGGAATAGGGAATGGCCATCACACACGATATCTACGCCGAAACCAACCCGGCATATTGCGCCGCATTGCTGACCCACTTCGTTACAGGGTATCTGTCGTTTGGAAGCAGCGCTCCCGACATCACGTTGTGCTATGCGGCTCTGCCGGTAGCACTCTCGGGTGACCTGGCTTCGACCTTTGATCGCACTAATCGAAGCACAGGCCTATTGGAGTGGCTGCACCGTAGCCCGGTCATCCAGATCCGGCTCGCGGACAGGATTAACGGCTCACTGGAAATTGTGACCGAAGCAATCCAGTTCGCCTGCTTCAGCCAGTTGTTAACGCTCAACCCCGAAGGCCGTGTAGTTCACGGGGCGTCCTCGATGCCTCGACATCTCACCGCGCAACTGGGTGAGGACACTCAACAAATCTTCAAGAAAATTCACCGCTTGGGTTACTGGTTTGCCTCGGCGGGTACTACACGGACAGTATTCGACATGATGGGGCTGGAGCTATGAGCCGCTGGAATATTTCAAACATTTTTTTCATCGGCGAGGGTGGTCGGCTACGCGACCTTCCGCTGAAATTGGGAGAGGTAAATATCTTCACGGGTGCATCCGGTACGGGTAAATCCACCCTGATCAAAGCCATTGATTACTGTCTTGGCTCCAGCAAGTGCGAGCTGGCGGCGCACGTGAAGCGACATAGTCTCGCGGTGGGTCTGAAATGGGTGCTCGGAGATGCGCAGATGATTACTGCGCGGATAGTCCCGCCTGTGGGTCAGGCCACCAGCACCAAAATGTACGTGAGCAACGGACGGGGTCTGCCAATTCCAAGTCATGTCGAGCAGCTCCAAGGCTTGACGACACTTGAGGCAGCAAAGGGCTTCATCGAGCGCGCCTTTGGGATTGCTGGTGTGCCCGATGCTTCCGATGACAAAACTGCCCGTAAATGGCGTCCCACGGTACGTCACGCGACGGCTTACATGTTCGTGCCCAAGGATGTCATTTATAACGAAACTGCTCTGCTGCATGGACTGGATCAGGCTGATGAAGCCCCGGCCATTGTCGAAACGATGCCCTACTTCCTCCGCATTGTGAGCGAAGATTCGGTGCTCAAGGAGCGGCGCCTGCGTGAGCTTCGCAAGCAGCTTGAGCGAGAGGAGCGGCAGCAACGGTCTCGCCAGGCAGCCGGTAGCGACTACAAAAAGCACGCCTTGCGTTTGCTGCATGATGCAAGCCGAAGTGGCCTGTGCGACACCCCTTCTCAGGAGTCTTCCGAGAAAGAATTGGAGGGCGTGCTCAAACGCGTTCAGCGCTCTGCCAGCAGAACCGGTTCGAACCCGAATGAGAGTGAGCTCGGCAAGTTGTACGACACTCGTCGAGGCTTGCTGAGCACCCTTGAACAAACGAAGAGACAATCACGTGCGACCAGCTCAGCCCTTCAGGACATGGTGGGGTTCGAGGGTACGGTGCGACGCCAATATGAAAAGCTGAAAATTGCAGAGCATCTCAAGCCAGCGGCAGACGCATGCCCAGTATGTGACAGTCCGACCGAACGTGGTGCTGCAATCTCCGAGGCTATCCGCCACTCCATGGCCGTCATTCGGTCGGAGAGTGTGGCGGTTGAGAACGTGCGGCCTCGACTGATCGAGCACCAAGACTCGTTGGGCATGGAAATTGATCGCCTGAATCGCCAAGTGAATGAGGTTGATGAGCGTATCAAGACCTGGATTCGCCAGAGTGAGGAGGCCAAGCAGTTGAACACCTTGGCCTAGTACCATGCGAACCTGCAGGGCAAGGTTTCACAGTTTCTGGAGATGAATCCAACCACGCCGCAGCCTGGGTCAGACTTGGGTGTCCTGCGAGACCAGATCCAGAGTTTGGAAGGGCAAATCGACACCGAAGCCAAGGAAAAACTGCTGAGGTTTGCCGAGCGCAAAGTGTCCGAATATCTGTCAGAAGCGTTCGGCCAGCTGCCTACTGTGGCTCCCTGTATTGGGGCCGACCTTCAGTTTTCCTCCAGACCACCAGATGTCGCGATCATCGAGCAAGACTCAAGGGCTTTATTGCGGCTGCATGACGCCGGGTCGGACGAAAACTATCTGGCTATTCACGTTGCCCTGTCTTTCGCGCTGCAGAAGTATCTGGGAGAGATCAACTCGCCAGTACCTGCCTTTCTTGCGTTTGACCAGATCAGTCGGCCCTATTACCCGCAACGTGGGGAAGACGAGTCGACCATCGAGGAGAACGAAGAGGTCTCAGCCATGCGGCGGCACCTCGACTTCCTTTTCGATGAAACGGCTGCTCAGAAGGGCTTACAGGTGTTGCTGATCGAGCACGCGTACTTCGGTGACGATCCCAGGTACGTCAAGGCTACTCGTAAGCGATGGAACAAGGAGTCAGAGGATGCACTGATTCCTAGAAATTGGCCTAGGCGGCCAGACACCATTTAAAGAGCGCACTGGTAGCCCATGCTGGGAATAGTCCCGTGGCTGGATCGCGGGTTTCCAGCATGGCAGAGCAGAACAAGTAATCGTTAATGATGAGATCCAACCCAATGATCATGAGCGACTGAAGCTCAACGACGACTGCGAGGTAAACAAGGATGGTGGACTTCAACAAACTCAGATCGCAGTCTCAGCGACCTGCACCGATAGATCCCCTGGAAATCTTCAGGCGCATGCCCAAGCCTCAGGGCATCAATGATCTGTATACCAGTCAAGCGGAGGTGCTGGAGGCATGGTTCGGGCGAAAGGATGAGCGTGACACGGTAGTCAAGCTCCACACCGGGGGCGGCAAGACTCTGGTTGGTCTGCTGATTGCTCAGTCGACCCTGAATGACCTCAAAGAGCCCGTTCTGTATCTGGCTCCGACCACTCAGTTAGTTAAACAGACCTTGGAGAAAGCGAAATCGTTGGGGATTCTCGCTGTCCCATACACCCGAGGTCAGCCCCTGCACGACGACTTTGTGAACGGCAAGGCTGTCATGGTCGCTTCCTACAACGCCCTATTCAATGGCCACAGTAAGTTTGGCGTTCGTGGGTTGAAAGCGCCCATTAGAGTGGGCGCCGTTATCCTTGATGACGCCCACGTAGCATTCTCTGTGGTGCGCGAATCGTTCACCCTTGAGGTTTCCTCTGCGGATGACAAGGAAACGTACGAGGCGCTGTGCACTTTGTTCCGTAATGCTTTTCGAGACATTGATCGACTAGGCACCTTTGACGATACCGTTTCAGGCCTCAACAGCGGCGTAGTTGAAGTGCCTTATTGGGCCTGGAATGAGCAGTTGGATACCGTAAGGGGAATGTTGCGACCCGACGGTGCGAACGTTCCTTATGCTTGGCCATTGCTGCGAGACAATCTGCATCTGTGCCATGCGCTGATCAGTGGCAAAGTCTTCACCATTACAAGTGTTCTGCCCCAGGTAAACAATTTCCCCACATTCGCTGATGCGCCTCGGCGTATCTACATGTCGGCGACCATCGCTGACGATAGCGAAATTGTCCGCACATTCGACGCCGATCCCCAGCTCGTAAACAACGCTTTGACCTCCAGGTCTCTCGCGGGTATCAGTGAGCGGATGATCCTGATCCCAAGCCTGATGCCGTTCGATTTCGATCCGCAACAGGTCGCTAAGTCAACGCTCAAGCAAGTGGCTGGGATGAACCTGGGGGCTGTTGCTTTGGTGCACGCCAACTATGCCGCGCAGGCATGGACTGACACTGCGCAGTTCGCGGAAGGCTCAGACCAAGTGGAGATTGCGATCGAGGCGTTGCAGTCGCGTAGAACCAATGGGCCATTCGTATTTGCCAACCGTTACGATGGAATCGATCTACCCGGTGACTCTTGCAGAGTTTTGGTGATGGAAGGGCTTCCCTCCGGCACGTCTGATTATGAGCTGTTACGTGCTGCGACCCTCTACGGTGGAGCTACCATCAGTCGCATGCTCGCTCAGCGCATTGAACAGGGAATCGGACGCGGAGCGCGTGGGGCTGGCGACCATTGCGTAGTCCTGCTGCTTGGCTCGGACTTAGCTGGCTGGATTGCCAAGGACGCGAACTTCAGGCTGCTCACGAGCGCGACTCGGGCACAGCTCGAAATGGGGTCGACGGTCAGTAAAGAAGTCAGTGATGTCAACGATTTGAACAATACAATCGCGCTCAGCATCAATCGGGACATCGGATGGATTGAGTACCATGCCGCAACCCTTGCGGAAAACGTTGGGCCAGAGGCGGCAGACCCGAAGCGGTTCAATACTGCCTCAACGGAACGCAAGGCCTTCAACCTTTGGGCTGATGGTTTTTATGACAAAGCTATCGAACGTTTGGATCAGGTAGCAGGTGCCCAAGGCGCGGTGGATGACCAGACACGTGGTTGGTTGTACCAATTGGCAGGCCGTATCGCGGAAAACTGGGGGCAAGCCGAGCGCAGTGACGAGCTCCAACGATCGGCATTTTCCGCGAACCGCAACCTTTTGCGTCCACGCACCGCTCCTCCCTACCGGCCCTTAGCGTCTCCCGGCGCACAAGGCGCAGCAATTGCTGTTCAGCTACGTGGATACCGGATCAGGCGCGGCCTGCTTCAACGCTTTGAGGAGGTGGTGTCCAAGTTGCACGGCGGCGCATCTGCCAATCAGTTCGAGCAAGCGCTTGCAGAGCTTGGTAGCTTGATCGGGCTTACTACAGAGCGCCATGATGTCGGTGGGGAAGGGCCTGATGTGCTTTGGCTTCTCCCCAACAAGACTGCTCTGATCCTGGAAGCAAAAAGTCGCAAACAGGACAAAAATCCGTTGACCAAGGAGGAGCATGGTCAGCTTCTGGTCGCAGAACAGTGGTTTGTCCGAAACTACCCCGGCTACTCAAGTCATCGAGTGGTGGTGCACCCCAGTAACAAGGCAACCGCCGCAGCGTCAGCGAACGAGAGCTATGCGCTCACGCTTGATCGGTTGAACCAACTGGTTGCTGAGTCCCGGGTATTGCTGAAAGAGCTTTGTGAGTCTCAGTTGACCGACATCGAGCTTGAAGGGCAGTGTCAGCTTTCAATCGAGCACTCGCCGATACGGGCAGACAGATTGGTCAACTACTTGGTGCCTTTCGTGTATGCCTAGTAGCGTCCAGGCAAAGCGCGTCTGAAATCCGTGTACGGCTGGCACAAGCTGCGTCAGCCGTGCATGTGTGCGCTAATTGAACCTGGCTTCTGATCGCTGCAGCTCCATTGCTTGAATGCAGTTGCCAAAACTCACTACGTCTATTGGAGCGCTGCAGGTGCTGGGCTAGAGTTTCAGGATCCATCGGCCCTGCGAATTACCTTAAGCCGTCACAAGGAAGAGGCTATGCAGATCCAGTACCTGGAAATCGCGAATTTCCGCAAGCTCCTGTCCGTTCGAATCGACCTGGCAAGCACCACCACGCTGTTGGTCGGAGCCAACAACAGTGGTAAGTCCTCCGCGATGCTGGCCTTGCGTAAATTTCTGCTCTCGAAATCGCGCGCTTTCCGCCTCCAGGATTTAACACTTGCTCACCTGCGACCATTAATGCCATCGGTGTCGAGTGGGAAGAGGCAGACGAAACCTTCGAGATACCAGCTGCCAACGAATGGAAGCATTGGTTACCCACTTTCGATCTATGGGTCGAAGCCTCAAAAGGGGAGCTGCATTACATCAAGGATCTGATTCCCAATTTTGCCTGGAAAGGTAGCTGTGTCGGGATGCGCTTTCGACTTGAGGTTTCGATGCCTCGGGCCTGATCCCGCTGAGCATGACGACCTTTACGAAGTTGCACAGCCTACTTTACATTCCTGTCGTCCCGAAAAAGATTAGTAAGGAGATGGTCTCTTTCTTTACAGAACCCCTCTTAGAAAGCAATATTTGGGATTTTGTATATAAATCAAATAGGTATTATGGCTTTATCTGTATTCCCGTTCTAGGCCCGCCTAATACACTTTTCAAGGTTTACCCCTACACCCCCCCGCGCACTGCGGGGGTTGTGCTATTCCAGGTTAGAAATCTCAGGGCTACCCGCTGACGTTGAAACGTACTAACACCTTGGTCTGGCACCAGGGCGTTTCGGCGTTTGGTAAGCTCTGACCATTGCCCTATTTTCATCCACATGACACTTCAAGGAGATACGTGCCATGCCCCGTAAGGTTTTCGTTGCCGGCGCATCCGGTGTAATCGGCAAAGCCCTGCTCAAGCTGTTAGTAGCGGCGGATTACAGCGTGTATGGCGCTACCCGCCACCCAGATAAAGTGGAGGGCATAGAGGCAACAGGCGCTAAAGCGATAGTCGTCGATGTGTACGACGCTGAGCGGTTGCAGGAGGCGTTGGTCAGCCTTCAGCCCTGGGCGGTGATTCACCAACTGACCGACCTGCCCCGTGGCCTGAGCCCCGAGCTAATGGCTAAAGCCGTAGAGAACAATGCCCGTATCCGTACCGAAGGCACACGTAACCTGGTGGCTGCAGCCAAGGCCGCGGGTGCGAGCCGGCTGGTCGCCCAAAGCATTGCCTGGGCCTATCAGCCGGGCGATACCCCGTACCTGGAAACCCACCCCTTGGACGTTGAAGCCCAAGGCAGCCGTGGTATCAGTGTAGGGGGCGTAGTAGCGCTGGAACAGCAAGTGTTGGGTGAGCCCACCCTGCGCGGCACAGTGCTGCGTTATGGCCAGCTGTACGGGCCCGATACCGGCACCGATGAGCCAACAGGCGTCAGCCCTGTGCACGTTCAAGCGGCTGCACGCGCTGCGCTGTTGGCGTTGGAATCAGAGCAGGGTGGCATTTTCAATATCACTAACGACAACCCCACTGTCAGCAATGAGAAAGCCAAACGCCTGCTTGGATGGTCGCCTGCTGTAGACGCCTGACCCTCACCCGTACGGGAAGCCAGTGGCAAGCAAGCGATTGGGTTGTACCGCTTGCCTGCCGCCGAGAGCTGCCTACATCAGGGCCTGCCTAATAGGCGGCTACCAACCCATCCTTGCGCGGGTCACTGCCGCCCACGTACCCATGCTCGGTACGCTGAATGATCTGTGCGCCGCCAAAGGCGAATACACCGCTGGGTTCTTCCACATCGATGTCGTGCCCTTTGTCACGCAGTGCCTTCACCACGGCTGGGTCGAATGCCTTTTCCACCGCCACTTTCAAGCCGGCTTCAAGCCTCCAGCGAGGTGCATCTGCTGCTGCCTGTGGGTTTTGCTTGTAGCGCAGAATACGCATCATCATCTGCAAGTGCCCTTGGGCCTGCATAGGGCCGCCCATCAAACCAAAGGTCATCAAGGGCGTGCCGTCGGCGTTCATTACAAAGCCAGGAATGATGGTATGGAAAGGGCGCTTGCCGGGTGCCACGGTGTTCACGTGGTTGGGGTCCAGGGTAAAGCCCGCACCGCGGTTCTGCAGGCTGATGCCGGTGCCAGGCACGACCACACCCGAACCGAAGCCCATGTAGTTGGACTGAATGAACGACACCATCATGCCGCTTTCATCCGCGGTCGACAGGTACACCGTGCCGCCGGGTTTGGGTGAGCCATGGCCAGGGTTGGCTGCCTGCTCGTTCACCAAGGCTGCGCGCTCAGCCAGGTAGGCCGGGTCGAGCAAATGTTCGCTGCGCACACGCATGTGGCTGTCTTCGGCCACGTGCTCATTGAGGTCAGCCAGGGCCAGCTTCATGGCTTCAAGCACCGGGTGTACGGTGGCGACGCTGTCTACCGGGTGCTCGCCAACGCCCAAGGCTTCCAGCATGCCAAGCCCGGCGAGGGTAGCAATGCCTTGGCCATTGGGGGGCAGCTCATGCACTACAGCACCGGCATAGGGGACAGACAGGGTATCAATCCAGTCCACCCGGTGAGCGGCCAGGTCTTCCAGGCTCATCACACTGCCATTGGTTTGGGCATGAGCAATCATGGCCTGGGCCAGTTCGCCTCGGTAAAAGGCCTCGCCCTTGGTTTGAGCAATCTGCTCAAGGGTGGACGCATGGTCGGCCAAGGTAACTTTCTCACCGGCTTTAGGCGCTTTGCCGCCTTGCAAGAAACACTCGGCAAACCCTGGCTGGTCCTTGAGCAGCTCGGCACCCCGGCGCCACAGCTCAGCAATGATCGGGGTCACTTGGTAACCGTCACGTGCATAACCAATGGCTGGCTTGGCCAGCGTGGCGAAGGGCAGCTTGCCGTAGCGTTCGGACAGGGCGACCCAGGCCGATACCGCACCCGGCACGGTGACCGCGCCCCAGCCGCGCTGTGGCATCTGAGCCTGGCCTTTGAAGTACTCCGGGGTCCAGCCTTGAGGCGCCCGCCCGGAGGCGTTCAGGCCTTGCAGGTGTTTTCCATCCCACACAATGGCAAACGCATCGCTGCCAATGCCACAGCCGGTAGGCTCCACCACCGTCAGCACCATGGCGGCGGCAATGGCCGCGTCTACGGCATTGCCGCCCTGGCGCAGCATGTCCAGGCCCGCCTGAGCAGCCAGTGGCTGGGAGCAGGCCACCATGTTGTTGCCCATCACTGGCGAGCGCGCCGAAGCGTAGGGTTGAGCGTAATCCAGATCATCAAACATGCGGTCGTCTCTTGGCAGTTGATCAGCTTTTTGGGTCTAGGGCGTCGCGCAGCCCATCGCCTAGCAGGTTGAAGCACAGTACTGTGATGTAGATCGCCACACCGGGGGCGATGGACATCCACGGTGCCTGCTCCATGAAGTTTTTAGCAGTGTTGAGCATCGAGCCCCAGGACGGCGAGGGCGGCTGCTGGCCCAGCCCCAGAAACGATAGGCTCGCCTCGGCAAGAATGGCCGAAGCAATGGTCAGCGTGGCTTGCACCACCAGCGGTGATAGCACGTTAGGCAGTACGTAGCGCAGGATGATCCAGCGGTCCGGCAAGCCGATGGCCTGAGCACCTTCCAGGTAATCCTCATGCCGGATAGCCAGTACCTGCCCACGGGTAAGCCGCGAAAAAATAGGCATGGCCGACAGGCCGATAGCAATCATGGCATTGGTCAGGCTCGGCCCCAGGAACGCGCCCAAGGCAATGGCTAATACCAGGAAGGGGCACGACAGCAAGGCTTCCATGATGCGAGAGATCACCGCGTCCAGCTTGCCACCGAAGTAACCGGCCAATAGCCCGAGGGGCACGCCAATCACCATGGCGATGGCAACCGATACGCCACCGGCCACCAGCGAGCT
The DNA here is from genome assembly GCF_059831485.1 of Pseudomonas sp. AB39(2026). NCBI lineage: Bacteria > Pseudomonadati > Pseudomonadota > Gammaproteobacteria > Pseudomonadales > Pseudomonadaceae > Pseudomonas > Pseudomonas sp. AB39(2026). The sequence continues at coordinate 2,675,786 of NZ_CP195212.1, read as the reverse complement.
GCGGGCACCCCACAGCAGGCGCGAGAACAGGTCACGGCCTAGTTCATCGGTGCCTAGCCAGTACACCAATGACGGTGCTTTGCGTACGGCCAGAAAGTTGGCCTTGAGCGGGTCATGGGGCGCGATCCAGGGCGCCAGCAGCGCGGCCAGGATAAACACCACCAACACCGCCAGGCCAATGACCGCGCCCTTATTGGCCAAGAACTTGCGCACGAAGGGCGAGCGCGCACGTGGTATGAGGGTGGTGTCCGAAGTACTAGCAACAGGCGACAGCAGCGTAGTCATCAGGCGGCCCTCAAACGTGGGTTGATCAGGCGGTAGAGCACGTCGGCCAGCAGGTTCAGCAACAGGAAACCAATGGCCACACAAAGCACAACGCCCTGCACCACGGCGTAATCTCGGTTGAACACAGCATCGACAATCATCTTGCCGAAGCCTGGGATGCTGAACACTTGCTCGGTCAGCACGGCACCCCCCAGTAGTTCGCCAAACAGCAGCGTGGTCAGGGTTACGATTGGCATCAATGCATTGCGCAACGCATGCTTGAGCACCACAGTGCGAGGAAACAGGCCCTTGGCCCGGGCGGTACGCACGTAATCAGCACGCAGCACTTCCAGCATAGCGCTGCGGGTGTGGCGCATCAGCACGCCGGCCAGGCCAGCCCCCAGCACAAACGCCGGTAGGATGAGGGTTTTCAGGTTTTGCATCAGGTCTTCACCCAGCGGTACAAAACCAGAAGCCGGTAGCCATTGCAGTTTCACGGCGAAAATCAGAATCAGCAGGATGCCCAGCCAGAAGTGAGGAATCGAGATGCCCGATAGGGCGAACACGTTGGCGCCATAATCCACTGCTGTGCCCTTGCGTACGGCCGATACCACTCCGGCGGGAATGCCAATGACCAAGGCAATGATCAGCGCCAGCACCGCCAGCTCGATCGTCACCGGCAGCTTGGAGGCCAGCAGCGCAGTCACGGGTTGCTCGGTGCGCAGTGAAGTGCCGAAGTCACCCGTCAACACGTTGCCTACCCAGTGCAGGTATTGCAGCGGCACTGGGTCATTCAAGCGGTATTTTTCACGCAGGTACTCCATGACCGCCGGGTCGCGCTCCTCGCCTGCCATGGCTTGCACTGGGTCACCCGGCAACAGCTTCTGCAGGGTGAACACGAACAGGGAAACCAGAATCAGCGTGGGGATGGCGCTCAGCAAGCGCCGCAAGATAAACGTCAGCATGGCACCTCCTTGAAGCGGCCGGCGGCGTTCATTTGAACGCCATGCCGTTGAGCCGGATCAGGCCGTCCGGGTTGGGCACAAAGCCTGTAAGTGTGCTGCGCATAGCAATGATGCGCGGGTCAAAGTACAGGTAGCTGGTGGGCACATCGGTGGCCAGCAGGCGCAGTGCCTGGGAATACAGGGCCTGGCGTTGGGCCTGGTCGTTGACAGTACGTGCCTTGTCTAGCAGCTCATCGAGCTTGGGGTCGCAGAAGCGGCCATCGTTTTGAGCGCCCTTGCAGGTCACGAACTGATGAATGTCGCCGTCCGGGTCCGGCCGGCCTGACCAGGCGCTCATGCCAATCTGGAAATTACCCGCTGCTTGTTCGCTCAGCAGGGTGGCGTACTCGGTGGCCACCAGGTTGACCTTGAAGCCAGCCTCTTCGGCCATGGCCTGAATGATCTGCCCCACTTGCTGGGCAATGGGGTTATTGGCCACTTTCAAGTCAACGCTCAAGGGCAGCTTCACCCCTGCTTCGGCCAGCAGTTTCTTGCTCTGCGCCACATCACGGAGCGGGATAGGCAGGCTTTTGTCGTAATACGGGCTGCTGGTGGGGAAGGGCTGTGCGCTGGGGGCGTACAAGCCTTCGAACACCACCTGGTTGATGGCGTCCCGGTCGATAGCCAGCTCGAAGGCCCGGCGCACGCGCTTGTCCTGGCCCAGGGGCGTGTTGGCACGGTCACCGTTGCCTACGTTGTAGATCAACTGCATGTAGCCCAGCCCAGGGGTGTTAAATACCTGGAGCGCGCTGTCAGCCTTGGCGGTTTTTACATCGGTGGGGGCCACGCGTTCGATGATGTCCAGGTCGCCGGAGCGCAGGTTGGCCAAGCGCACGGAGGTGTCCGGTATGGGCAGGAAAATCACCTTGTCGAAGTGGTAGGCCTGCTTGTTCCAGTAGTTGTCGAAGCGCTCCAGCACAATGCGGTCCTGCTGCACCCGTTGCACGAACTTGTAAGGCCCGGAGCACACCGGCTTGGCGGCGACGTCTGCGGTGGATGCCTTGGGGGCCAGCATCATGCCGGCCCGGTCGGACAGCTGGGAAATAAGGGTTGCGTCTGGCTGCTTGACCTTGATGGCCACCGTTTTTGCGTCTACTACGTCCACACTGTCGATAGACGCCAGCTCACTCTTGCGTAGCGAGTCGGGCAGGGTACGCGCCCGGTCCAGGTTGAACTTCACGGCCGCCGCGTCGAAGGTTTCGCCGTCGTGGAAGGTCACGCCTTCTCGCAGGGTCATGGTCAGGGTCTTGCCATCGTCGCTCCAGTGCCAGGCCGTGGCCAATTGCGGCACATATTCAAGCTGGGGGCTAATGTCCACCAGCTTGTCACACAGCGCGGTATACACCAGCCGGCCGGAATAGGTGCGCGAGCGGTGCGGGTCGAGCACGTCCGGGTCGTCCTGGATACCGATACGCAAGGTGGTTTCAGCAACGGCGGCGTTGGCGGCGAGCACCATCAGCGTGCCTGTGATGAGGTGGGCGAGTTTCATGGTTGGCGCTCCAAGGCTATGGCTTGATGGTGTTTGAACAGGTTAAGGCGCTGGGTATAGGCCGCACTCGGGGTAGGCACCGCCAAGGCATCAGCCCCGGCGTTGGCAATCTCGCGCCAGTAGTGACATGCCACCTGCCGCCCGGCCTCGACCGTTTCGAACAAGGGCTTCACCTCGCGGCACAATGGTCGCGCATGGGGGCAGCGGGTGTGAAACCGACAGCCCGAGGGCGGGGTGCGTGGGCTGGGCATATCGCCGCCGAGTACGGCCCGTGGGCGGCGCAGATCTGGATGGCTGACCGGCACGGCCGCCATCAACGCCTGGGTATAGGGGTGCAGAGGGGTTTCAAACAAGGCATTGACCGGCGCCAATTCCACAATCTCGCCCAGGTACATCACCGCTACCCGGTCGCTCATGTGGCGGATCACGGCCAAGCCATGGGCGACGATCAACAGGGTAAGGCCGAACTGTTGCTTGAGGTCCTCCAGCAGGTTCACGACTTGCGCCTGCACCGACACGTCCAGTGCAGACACGGGCTCGTCTCCCAAAATCAGCCGAGGCTCGGAGGCCAGTGCGCGGGCAATACCGATACGCTGGCGCTGGCCCCCGGAAAACTCATGGGGAAACCGGCTGCCGTGCTCGGGCGCCAGGCCCACGGTGCGCAGCAACTCGGCGACTCTGTCCTGGCGGGCGCTGCGGTTGCTGTCCAGGTGAAGCCAGATGGGTTCGCCCACAATCGCTTCAACGCTCATGCGCGGGTTGAGCGAAGCGAACGGGTCCTGGAAGATGATCTGCAGGTCGCGCCGTACCTGGCGCAACTTGTCCGGCGCCAGGTTGGCCAGGTTGCGGCCCTCATAGATAACATCGCCTGCCGTGGGCTTGAGCAGGTTGAGCAGCAGCCGGCCAAGGGTAGATTTGCCGGAGCCAGACTCGCCTACCAGCGCGAGGGTTTCACCCCGGCGTACCGCCAGAGAAACCTCATTTACAGCCTGGACCGGAGGCTTGCTGCGCTGGAGAAAGCCCGCCTCGCTGCTGAAGTGCTTGCTCAGGGCAATGCTTTCCAGGATCGGCTTGGTGGTGTCGCTCAGGGCGACAGGGGCCAGGCTCATGCGCTTACTCCCACATGCTGCTCCAGGGGCGCACGGATGCACGCGGCGAAATGTTCAGGAGATACTTCAAGCAACGGCGGGCGCGCCGCCCGGCAAGCGTCGATCGCAAACGGGCAGCGGCCGGCAAAGCGGCAGCCAGTGGGCATTTCCGCTGGCGTGGGCACGCGCCCGTGAATGGTAGCGAGCCGCCCTTCACGGGGGCCAATAGACGGCATGGAACCCATCAAGCCGATGGTGTAAGGGTGCTGTGGGTCATCAAAAAGGGTCTTGACGCTGCCGCGCTCTACCACCTGGCCGGCATACATCACCAGCACCTCATCGGCTACTTCGGCGACCACACCGAGGTCATGAGTAATCAACACCATGGCCGTGCCCGTCTCGGCCTGCAAGGTGCTTACCAAGGCAAGGATCTGCGCCTGAATGGTCACGTCCAGGGCCGTGGTAGGTTCGTCAGCAATGATCAAGGCTGGGTCGTTGGCCAGCGCCATGGCAATCATCGCCCGCTGCCGCATGCCGCCAGACAGTTCGTGAGGGTAGGCGTCCAGCCGCTGCCGAGCGTCGGGCACCCGCACCTTTTCCAGCATCTCAAGGGCCCGCTGGCGTGCAGCAGGCTTGGGCAGGCCCTGATGGCGCATCACGCTTTCGGCGATCTGCTCGCCGATGGTAAACACCGGGTTTAGCGAGGTCATGGGCTCCTGAAAAATCATCGCCATGCGGTTGCCTCGCACGCTGAGCAAGCGCTCGGCGGTCATGCCTAGCAAGGGCTCACCCAGCAGATTGGACGCCGTAGCGTTTACTTGTGCGGTGTCCGGGAGCAGGCCCATCAGCGACATGGACGTGACACTTTTGCCACAGCCGGACTCGCCCACAATGGCCAGGGTTTGCCCTGGCAGTACCGAGAACGACACGCCATCGACCACATTGGCCGGGGCGCCTTTGAAGCGTACAGAGAGGTCGCTGACACTCAGCACCGGGCGTGCTGAAGCTATGGATTGATCGCTCATGCGCTGGCCTCCAGGTCGTGTTGGATGACGTTATCGAGCGCTTGCTGCAAGGCCCGCAAGTGCCCGCGCATGGCCGTCGCAGCCTTGACCGGGTCGCGGCTTTCGATAGCCCCTACGATGTCATCGTGGTCGTGGCTATAGGTGCTCAGGCGGTCGCTGTTGCGCGCCCGCTGGCGTAAGGTCCGCCACACCGGGTCCAGCCGTATGGCGTCGAGCATTTCAAACAGGTCCAGCATCAACCGATTGCCAGCGGCTTCAGCAATGCCACGGTGCAGTGCGCTGTCCCAGAGTTCCAGGCTGTCGGCGTCCGTGTGTTCGGCACCCTGCTGGCCTTGGGTGCGCTCGGCCAGGCGGCGAAGGATCGCCATCTGTTCGCCGCTGGCCCTTACCGCTGCCAAGGACGCTAGGGCAGGTTCAAGGTGCAGGCGGGCTTCCATGACCTCGCTGAAATTGGTTCGGCTGCATAGCTTGGCAAAACTGATGGAGGCGCTGGGCGGGGTAGGGCCCACGAATGTCCCTTTGCCTTGCCTGCGCCAGATGTGGCCCTCGGCCTCCAGCACCGCTAATGCCCTTCGAATGGCACGGCGGCTGACGCCAAAGTCTGCCGCCAGCTCACGCTCGGTAGGCAGCGGGCGCTGGGGGTAGGCAGCCTGCTGGGCTACGAGCTGGCGCAGGGCATCAAGTGCGAGTTTGGACGCGCTGTCATGAGCGGCATCACTGTCGAACCTTTCCATCGTAGTTCTCGACTCCGGCTGAACAGCCTGCAAATGCAAGCCAGGGCCTGGGTAGGGCGCATGGAGGTGGGTGCAATAGTGATGCCAATGAACATTGGTTCAGGGCTCAGGTCCGCTTACCGCTATGGGACGCTGTACAGGCCTAAAGGCTGCTGGGCCAATGGTAGATTGGTGCAGGCACTGGTTCGGCCCAGGCGTTCAATTGGTTCGGCCTTGAGCGAACCAATCTGCCAATAGCGCCTTGCAAGGTGGGCGCAACTGCCTCTTAACAGTGCACATGCTGTAGCAGATGCCAATGGCAACGATCAGGACCACTGCAACACGGGCCAACCCTGTTGTTGCGCATGTGCCAGCAGAGTGGGGTCAGGGTTGACGGCAAACGGCTTGGGTACAGCGGTGAGCAGCGGCAGGTCGTTACGCGAGTCCGAATAGAACGCTGCACCTTCCAATACTTCACCGCTCGCTTCCAGCCAGGCCGCCAGCCTTAATACCTTCCCTTCGCGGTAGGTCAGAACACCCTTGGTGTGGCCGGTGAACTGGTTGCGCTTCACGTCCAGGTCGATGGCCAGTACCTCTTCAATGCCCAAGTGCGCAGCGATAGGCGACACGAGATGCGCACCGGAAGCCGAGATCACCAGTAGCCGGTCACCCGCCACTTGGTGCCTGGCAATGGCCTGGCGTGCATCGTGGTACACAAGTGGCTCAATAACGGTGTCTATGAAATGCACCACGGCAGCGGCGACATCGTCAGTACTGCGCCCAGCCATCGGCGCAAGGCTGAACGCCATGTAATCTTCCATGGCGAGTTTGCCCTCACCATACGCCTGCATCAGCTCACGATCGCGCTGGATGAAGGCCTCGCCCTCTACCCAGCCCAGGCGTACCATTTCCTGGCTCCACAGGCTTGCACAGTCGCCATGAATCAAGGTGTCGTCCAGGTCAAATATTGCCAAAGCCATCGGCGTTTCCTTTTTTTGTGCCAAATAGGGGGTGCGCGCCTGGGTTCAGGCGCGCCTGCTATCAACTCATTGTTGGCACTGCACTCATCGTTTTTGAAACGCGGGTGCCGGCGTTGAACAAGTCATCCACACGCTTGATCTCAGCTGCGCTGGGTTTGATGGCCAGGGCAAAGCCGATGAACGTTGCGGCATTAACGACCAGGCCCACGATGCCACTGGTCAGCGAACCCAGTGCGGGGATGTCGTCGGGGTAAAGCACGGTCAGGACGATGGCAACGGCGATGCCAGCCAGCATCCCGGCGATTGCCCCCTGCTTGTTGCCATGGCGAGAGAAAATGCCGAAAAAAAGCGGCACTGCCAGTTGGATGATGCCCTGATAGGAGATCTGCGCCAGCAGTTGCAGCCGGGCATAGTCGAAGGTCAGGTAAGCCAGTACAGAGGCCGCGCAGATGAAGACGACCATGCCTGTCTTGGCCAGCACGGTTTTTTGCCGATCTGTGCGGGGCGTGCGCCAGGTGGCCAGGTCGTTGGCGAACTGGGTGCCGCAAACCTGCACGCAGCCATCCACATGGCCAATGCTCGCTGCCAGCACAATCACGATGGCAAGGGCCAGCAGCCAGGGGCCCCCGATATCGAACAGTGACAGGAACCAGCCGTGTTGCGGGGCAGCGGCAACGTTGGGGTTCTGGCTGATGGCAGCACCGAACAGCATGAGAATGCCGTAGAACCCAGCCACCAGCATAATGGTGACCAGCGTGCCTTTTTTGACCGAGCGCACCCCGCTGGCGGTGTAGATGCGCTGGAAACTCATGGGCCAGCACATGGAGCCGATGACGCCGGTGAAGATCAGGCTGAACATGTACATCGGGCCATAGGTGCTGCCTTCTCCGCCTGGGATAACCAGCATGTTCGCCGGCAGGTGAGCCAGGTTCGAGAAAGACGCCTGGTCACCGAACAGCAGGAAGATGCACAACGCCGCGCAGAGTACATAGGCAATCAGGCCCTGGTACATGTCCGTCATGATCAGGCCGCGCATGCCCATGCTCACGGTCCAGTACTGGCGTATCAGGATAACGGCTACCCCCACAGACAGGCAGGTTGTCACGCCCCAGCGCCCGAAGCTTGCAAACTGGAACAACGTCGCCAGCGCTTGAATGCCCATGACCACCCAGGGAAAGACCGAGATGATGCCGATGATGGACGCGATCCGCTTCACGGCGGGGCTATTGAATCGCATGCCTAGCAGGTCAGGTTGCGTGGTGAGGTTGAACCGCTTGCCCCAGGTCCAGGCACGGTTCGCCATCAGGTACATGGCTGTAACGCCAAGTGTGGCGTAGACCATGCCGTAAAAGCCCAGCGCACCGCCTACCGAGAGTGCGAAGAAAGCGGTAAAAGTTGCGCCGGGCCACCAGGAATTGGTGTAGCACATGGCGATATACCAAGGGCCGTATGAACGGCCACCTACAGCATAGTCAGAAAAAGAGTCACTCTTGCGGTTGGTGGCATACAGCACTGCAATCATGCCTGCCAGAAACAAGCCCACAAGGCCGAACGTGATATAGAGGTCGGAGCCAAGCACTGTGCTGACCATCATGCTTCTCCATCTTCGGGGATATTCCCGGTGGCGGATTCATAGGCGTAAAGCACCCATAGGCCCAAGCCCATGAGCGTTGCATTAAGGATCCAGTAAAAGATAGGCAGGGGTATGCCCAGTATCACTACCGTGCTGCCACTTATCTTCAGGTAGAAGGGCGGAAACAATGCCATCATCAGTAAGGCGATAAAGTACAGCGCAAATACCAGCGACTTCGTGCGCTGCGGCTGTGGGGCCGTCGAGAGCGTGTTCATGGGAAAGCTCCTTGAATTTTGGATCTTACGAGGTGAGGTCCGATAAAACTCAAGCAGAGAAAGCAAGTTATGCGGTGGCCCGCTATGTTCTTATTAGTGTTGTGAAGCCTTACACTTCGCGCAGCCAAGACTCCCAACGAGGGTCATTGATGACACTTCGTGCCCTCATCTGTTTCCAGGCGCCGTACTTGTAGAAGTCAAAGTCCAGTTGCGATACAGCGTGTTGTACCATGGCCCAGGTGGACCACTTGATGTCCGCCAGTGCCTTGTACACTTTAACCCTGGCCACTGTTTCGGGTTTTACCTGGCCGAAATAGTCCTCAATCAATTCGCGCTCCATGTCCTCTGTAAAGAACATTTCGCCAAACCAGAGTGCCAGTTCGTAATGGCGGTCATTATTGGACGCATATTCGAAATCAACCAGCCGTATGTCCTGCTGCGCATTGAGCATGAAGTTGCCGGCCAAGGTGTCATTCATGCAGGGCGCCAGGTCCACCCCGGAGGTTTCCAGGGCCGCACGGGCCCGCTGGGACTGTAAGGACAGCCAGGCATCGTCGAAGGGTTTTTCTCCCTTCAGCACAGCCACTTGCTGCTGGTGCTCCTCGATCATGTGGAAAATGGTTTTGGTCTGGTGCAGCAAGGGCTGGTCGTTGAATGCCTTTAGCCCTCGCAATGCGTTATGGCGTACATCGCGGTTCAGGAAATCGAGGTTGGAAGAGGCGCGCCACCCTTCCATGAACTCAAACACTTCAACCCCAAGTGCCTCTATAAAGGCAAACACCGGTGCGCCATAACCGGTGGCTGCCGCTGCAACGCTAGCGTCGTGGGCTGTACGCCGATCAATGAACATTTCAGTACCGGCACCGGGCACCTTAAAGAAGTAAGCGGTGCCAGCGCCCTCAACCTCTACGCGCCAGTTGGTGTTCGAAATACCCCCACTCACAGGCGAGTAGCGAATGTGTCGGCCTCGCCATTCCCCGATACTGCTGACAGCGGCTTCCAGTTGCAGCTCCTGAGCGGTTGAAGCGTTCCCAAGCAAAGTCATGCGCTTATCCTCTTTACCAGACGCAACCAGCTCTCCAACCGTGGGTCTTGCGTGACCTGCTGGCAGCGCAGGAACGTCCATTGCCCCAGCTTGGAGAATTCGAGCGACCTGCCAGACACCGTTCCGGCCCAGAAGGCCCACAGTGTCCAATACCAGTCGTTGATCAGTGCATATAGCCGGCAGGCGGCGTAGTCCGCTTCAAGGCACTGGCCAGCCCAGGCTACAATGCCCTCGCGCCATTGGTTTTCGAACGGGTACAGCTCATTGAGCGTAATGGCCACGTCGTACCAAGGGTCCATGCAGCCGCCGTAGTCGAAGTCGACCAGCTTGAGTTCGCCCTCTGTGGAGATCATCACATTGCTGCTGACACCGTCGCCGTGAATCGGTACTGCCGAGAACGCTCGGCCTTGAAGCGCCTCCCACGCCATGTCTATGCATTGATTAATCCAAGCGTGGCTGGGGGGCAGTGCAACCTGATCGCGACGGCAAAGCGTACGTAGCGTGTCGATGTCGCCCATGGGGGACCGAACAAAACCTGGGGAAGGGCCGGAATGAACGGCCCGTTTCAAAGCCCACAGTTTGTTCAGGCTTTCAGGGGCGACAAGGTCGTTAAGCCGGGCAGTGCGCCAGCTGTCCTCTGGCAGCGCGTCGAAAAGCAATACGCCCAGGGCCGTGTCTGCCCCGATCAAGCGAGGCGTCGCGCCTGTCAGCCCTGCACAGCGGCTAGCCTGTGCGCTGTTCGCCACATCGATGACTTCAGTCATGTCCGCCTGCAGCACTTTTGCGTAGCAAGGGGTATTGCCGCCTGACACCCTGTATCCCGCCCACTCCGTTGCCAGCCTGGACGGCGAAGCCACAGCCGGTGCTCCTGGTGCAACCAGAGGGCTGCAGCCTGGCGCATGCCCTAATAAGGTTGTATTCAGGCGGGCCAGCAAAGTCGATGAGTTCGGCATGATCTGGCCTCAGTGAAGGTCGCTTGGCAGGGTGCAGGCACGGTGCAGCAAGGCCGTGAGCATGATCAAACCGTTGCGCATGTCGTGTGCACTGCTGAACTCCGCTTCGTTATGGGACAGCCCTCCCTGGCTTGGAATGAACAGCAGGCAGGTAGGGTATTTACGGTTCATGCTGATGGCGTCGTGGCCGGCCACGGTGACGCTATCAGTGATCGAAAGTCCCAATTGCTGGCCTACCGCGTGGGCCAGTTCGGCAAAGCCTTCATGCAGAACACCCGGGCTGCGCAGCACACTGCTTTCAATCTCGACCTGCGTCTGGGTTCTTTCAGCAATGGCGCGAACGGTGGCGTCTAGGCGGTCGCCTGCAGCCTGAAGGAGGTGAACATCCTCGGCGCGGTATTCGGCCATCAAGGTGGCGAGGGAGGGCACCACGTTGGGGGAATTGGGGTACACCTCAAGGCGGCCAACGGAGCTGTGCATGCGCCCTCCGTGCTGGTCGGCTTCGTCGCGAACGGCAATGACGGCATGTGCCGCTGCCAGCATAGCGTCCCGGCGGTCTGCCATGGGCGTTGGCCCGGTGTGGTTCTGCTCGCCCGTGAAGCGAATGCGTTGCTTGAGCGCCGCCCAGGTGCTTCGGACGACGCCAATCGCATGGTGCTCACGTTCCAGCGCCGCGCCTTGCTCCACGTGAATTTCCACATACCCTGCAACCTCCAGGTCCACCCTGCCTTGGCCCAGGTACCCTATGGCGTGCAATGCCTGCTTCAGGCTCACACCGTCAGCATCCTGGCTGCCCCAGGCGTGTTCCAGCGTAAGGGCGTGGGTGAATACGCCGCTACCGATCAGGCTGGGCTGGAAGCGAGCGCCTTCCTCGTTTGTCCAGTTAACCACTGCGAGGTTGCAGGCAGGGGTTTCCTGGCGTTCCTCCAGTTGCCGCGCCAGGCTGGCCACCGCGACGGCCCCCGCCAGCACGCCGTATACGCCATCGAATCGCCCTGCACTGGGCTGGCTGTCGAGGTGGGACCCACACACCACGTAAGGGGCGCCCGGTGTGAAGGTCTTCAATCCAAAGATGTTACCAATGGCATCGATGTGAACATCGAGCCCTTGGGCTGTTAGCCACTCACACAGCAGGTCGCGCGCCTCGCCATCTTCGGATGAGGCTGCAAGCCGATGCAGGCCGCCTGCCGCGGTAGCACCGATAGCAGAGCTTCGTTCGAACAGGTCTTGGAACTGGGCATGATCGGCAGCGCTGGGTATCAGCGGTTCAGGCATACAGGATCTCGACATTATCTTGCTCCAGGCGAGTGGCGAACTCAGCCGACAAGGGGCGGTTCGTCACCAGCGTAGTGATCGCACTAAATGGCAGTGTGTTTATGAATAGGCGGTGCCCGAACTTGCCGTCGTCTGCAAGGATGACACCTCGCCTTGAATGCCTGACCAGGCGTCTGCGCAGCATGGCCTCGGCCTCTTGGTAGTCCATAAGTCCAAGCTCCAGGTCAAAGGCCCCAATGCCCATGAAGGCGATGTCGTAATGAAACTGCCCAGCAAACTCCAGCGTATGGGGGCCGATCAGCGCATTGTCTTTACGGCGAACATCACCTGGGGCTACCAGCACTTTATTGTCACTTTGGCTTGTTATTACCTGAGCGATGTCCAGCGAATTTGTAATTACCCTAAGTTGGCTGAACTGCGTCAGCCGGTGGGCCAGTGACAGCGTGGATGTTCCCGTATCCAGGAACAGCACCATGCCTTCAGTTACCAGCTCTGCGGCTTTATTGGCGATGCTAGCCTTGGCCTGCGGCTTGATCCGGCTACGCACCTGCAGCGGCGGTTCATCCTGCAACTGAGGCAAGATGGCGCCACCGTGAATACGCCTTAACTTCCCCATTTCTTCCAAGTACTTGAAGTCGCGGCGGATAGTTTCCTCAGATACGTACAGTGAGGCTGCCAGTTCGGACGCCTTTACACGCTGCTGCTGGGCTAGCAGGCGCAGAATTTCATCGAGACGAGGCTGGTTTAGCATAGGGCTTTGATTCCGCTACAAATAAAACGCCAGTGTACCCACCCGCTGCCTGCACATGGGCAGGCTACGGTTTACTACGTTCAGGCGCCCAGCATGGGCGGGATGCGCTGGTCCCAAGGCGCGATGGCTTCAATGGCTGCACAAAATTGAAGTACAGGCCCGTCTGCAAACCGTGGCCCCACCACCTGTAACCCGATAGGCAACCCAGTGGGGCTCCAGCCACAGGGAATATTCGCTGCCGGGTTGCCGCTGAGGTTGAAAGGGTAGGTAAAGGGCGTCCAGTGCGCCCACGGCACAGCACCGTCCTGCCCTGCGCACCCCAACGGCGCAACCGCCTCTGCAGAAAAGGGCAAGACGGGGAGGGTGGGCATAAGCAGCAGGTCGTAGTTCTGAAACAACCCATGCACCTGATTGGCGAACGCCGCTCGCTGCTGCACGGCTTGCAGGTAGTCGGCGAGGCTGTACTGGGCCGATCGCTTGATCAGCTCAGCAAACCCTGGGTCCAGCTCGTCCAGCCTGTCGGTAAGTGTGGCGCCATAGGCAATGCCCCGGCCGCCCACCCATAACGTTTCGAAGGTGGGTAGCGGATCGCTCCAGTCGAGGGAAAGCGTGGTGATATCAACGTGCAGCTTGCTTGCAATGGTTTGAATGGCCGCTTCGACCGCTGTGGTAATAACTGGGTCCACAGGGGTGTTGAACAGGGTGGGGGCATAGCCGATGCGTAACGGCCCCAAAGGTTTGTCACAGCGTGCCAGGTACGATTCTTCAGGTGCAGGCAGGGCCTGGTGATCCAGAGGGTCAGGGCCAGACAGAATATCGAACAGCAGGGCAGAGTCGCGCACTGTGCGCGTCATAGGCCCTGCATGGCTCAGCATTTCAGTGGCCGACCATGGCCAGGTAGGAATGCGGCCCAAGGAGCCTTTCAAGGCGAATACACCGCAGAACGCGCCTGGAATTCTTACGGAGCCGCCGCCGTCGGACCCCAGCGCCGCAGGCACCATGCGCGCGGCCACTGCAATGGCAGAGCCGGAGCTGGAGCCACCACTGGTCAACTGCGGGTCCCAAGGGGTACGGCCATTGCCAAAGACACGGGAGGTGCTCGCGCCGGTCCACCCAAATTCGGTGGTGGCTGTTTTGCCAAGAATGATGGCGCCGGCCTCTTTCAACCGTCTAATGATTGGCGCGTCCCTGACCGGCACGTTAGTCAAGCTTGTCAGAGAACCTTTGGTTGTGCGCAGGCCTGCTGTGGAAAACAGATCCTTGATACCGAATGGAATGCCATGCAGCGGCCCACGGAACATGCCCTTTCTGGCTTCTTCACCCAGTGTTTGAGCGTGCTCAAGCGCTAATTCTGCATAGACATCGCCAAAAGCGTTCAATGTGGAATTGTGGGTTTTTATGGCATCAAGACTGAGCTTAACCAAATGCTCGGGCGTCAATGTGCAGGCATGCAACAACGTGCCTGCCTCTATGACAGTCGGCATGGTCTGCTTAAAAGGCTCAGTCATCATTGAAGCTCCAGCAAGAGTGAGGCGTATGGTGATGGCAGTCGCATTACAGTCACAACGCTCTGAAGCGTCAAGTGGGATATGTTGTATTTGTTGTTTTTATGGTGTTTATTTTTTCTGCGGCACTTGTTGGGTGCAAATAAACCGACTGTTGCGGCGCTTTGCCCAGTGCTGGTGCGTTCATGCATCGCTATCAGCGCGGCTCGGACCAAAGCCAATAAGGCATGACGGGTTCGGCTACGCTCTGAGTGGCTATGTTTGTGAATTAACCTGGCCTAGCTTGCCTACTGGAGGCTTCATGAAGTCAGTCGTCACATTGTTCTGCTTGTCCGCCGTTCTTTTTGGCGCCCTGGCCCACGCGGCGGGTGGCACCGTGAAAATCTACAATTGGACGGACTACATTGGCCCGACCACCCTTGACGATTTCGAGAAGGCCACCGGCATCAAGCCGACCTATGACGTGTTTGATTCCAATGAAACCCTTGAAGGCAAGTTGGTCGCCGGGCATACCGGCTACGACGTGGTAGTACCGTCCAACCACTTTCTGGGGCGGCAAATCAAGGCAGGGGCCTTTCAGAAGCTGGACCGTAACCAGTTGCCCAACTGGAAAAACCTCGACCCGCAGTTGCTCAAGCAGCTGGAGGCCAACGACCCGGGTAACCAGTACGCCGTCCCGTACTTATGGGGCACCAATGGTATTGGCTACAACGTAGCCAAGGTCAAAGCGGTACTGGGGGTGGACAGGATCGACTCCTGGGCCACGCTGTTCGAACCTGAAAACATCAAAAAGCTGAAGGCCTGCGGCGTGTCTTTCATGGATTCTCCAGACGAACTGTTCCCAGCCGTACTCAACTACATGGGGCTCGACCCCCGGAGTGAAAACGCTGACGACTACAAGCGCGCGGCAGACAAACTCAAGGCGGTTGCCCCCTACGTGACCTATTTCCATTCTTCAAAATATGTCAGCGATTTGGCGACCGGAGATATCTGCGTCGCCTTTGGCTATTCGGGTGATGTGATACAGGCCGCCAGTCGGGCCAACGAGGCGGGCAATGGCGTCAACGTGGCCTACGTGGTGCCCAAAGAGGGCGGTAACCTATGGTTCGACATGCTCGCCATACCCAAGGACGCCGAGCACCCCGAACAGGCCATGGCCTTTATCAACTATATGCTGGACCCGAAGGTTATCGCTGGCGTGAGTGAAACCGTGGGCTATGCCAATCCTAATCCTGCTTCCAACACCCTTATGGGGGCTGCGATTACAGGTAACCCAGGGATTTACCCGCCGCCGGAAGTGATGGCCAAGTTGTATGTGTCCAAGGAGCTGCCCAAAGGCATCATGCGGCTGATGACACGCGAGTGGATCGACATCAAGCGTGCAGGCCGTTGAGCGGATTACCGGTCCATTGCACCGCTATGCGCCTTGACGCGAGGCGCGGCAAAGCATAAATAGTGGCAAAATGATGTCTTTTGCCGTTACAGTGAAGGCACCATGGGGTGCGTCGTATGATTCGAAAAATTTCAGTTACGGATTTAGCCGTCGGCATGTTTCTGCATGAAGCCCTAGGCGATGGCATCACGCAGTCTCTTTGGAAAGTGGGGTTCAAGATCCAGCACCCTGTGGACCTGGAGCGCATCCGTGGGTCCGGCATGGCTGAAGTGCTTATCGACACTGCCAAGGGTTTGGACGTGCCGCTGGAGGCGCTAGCAGTAGCACCGGCACTATCTGTACCGGCTCGACAAAGCCTGCAGGCCGAAGTGGAGCAGGCCGTTGAAGTATGTGCCCGGGCCAAGCGCGCCGTGGCTAGCATGTTCAATGATGCTCGCCTGGGCCAGGCCATCAGCAGTGAACACTCACGCGCCGTAGTGGAAGAGATTGCCGCGTCTGTCATGCGCCACCCTCACGCCTTGATCAGCCTGGCGCGCCTGAAAACGGCGGATGAATACACGTACATGCATTCGGTAGCCGTCTGTGGGCTGATGGTGGCGCTGGCGCGTCAGCTAGGTTGGCCTGATGCCATGGTATTGGAAGCAGGCACCGCCGGGCTGTTGCACGACATTGGCAAGATGGCCATCCCGCTGGAGATTCTCAACAAGCCTGGCCGGCTTACCGATGATGAGTTCGCCGTAGTGCGTGCGCACCCCGTAAGCGGGCTGGATATTTTGCGCCGCAGTGGTTTTCTCAGCGTGGCGGCCATCGATGTATGCCTGCATCACCACGAAAAATTTGACGGCACGGGGTACCCCCATGGCTTGGCCGGCGAGGCTATCAGCCCGATGGCCCGCATGGCTGCCATTTGTGACGTCTACGACGCCGTTACCTCGGCCCGCCCCTACAAAAGGGCTTGGGGGCCTGCCCATTCGCTCAAGGAAATGGCGTCTTGGAAGGGGCATTTTGATGGCCACTTGTTCCAGGCCTTTGTGCGTACAGTCGGCATCTATCCCATCGGCGCTTTGGTCCGCTTGCGCAGTGACCGCCTGGCAGTGGTCATAGACCAGAACGACGGTGCCCTGTTGTCGCCCAAGGTAGCCGTGGTGCTTGACTGCAAAAGGCGCCGCCGGCTGAGCACCACGTGCATTGATCTGTCTACAGGAGAGGACCGCATTGTGCGTATAGAAATGGCACAGGATTGGGGCCTGTCTGATGTGGATCAGGCGTGGTCAGGCCTACCTGCCTGACGCCACTGGGTAATAGGTGGAGCGTAGGCGGGGGAAACTTTGCCTACAGGGTGACTAACGACCAATAAACACGCAAAATGGCCAGTCCTGCGATGGCTTGGCCATACGCTGAACACTTCGGATTGGACCTGCTAACTCTATGCGAATGCGCCTAATGCTGTTGGGCGGCGGTAGCGCCCTTGGTCAAGCGCTGATTCGCCAAGGTGCCGAGGAAGACATCGGCTTCCTGGCCCCCCGCCCCCCGGATAACGTCTGGGACGCTTCCAGCCTGACCCAATTGCTCGACGATACCCGCCCCGATGCGCTGGTAAACCTTGCCTATTACCATGACTGGTTCCAGGCCGCGCAGGTGAGCGAAGCACAGCTTGCCGCGCAGGAGCGAGCGGTGGAGCGCCTGGCCGAACTGTGTCAGCACCACGGTATCGTATTGATCCAGCCTTCCAGCTATCGAGTATTCGACGGCGCCCGTGCAACGGCCTACAGCGAAAAGGATGAGCCGCTGCCCTTGGGTGTGCGCGGCCAGGCCTTGTGGCGCCTTGAGCAGAGCGTACGTGCCATCTGCCCTCAGCACGTGCTGCTGCGCTTTGGCTGGTTGCTCGATGACAGCGCCGATGGCTTGCTGGGCCGCTTCCTGAAACGCGCGCAAACGGCTAGCGAAGTACGACTGGCCGATGACCGCCGTGGCAACCCCACACCTGTCGATGACGCGGCGCGCGTGGTGCTGTCCGTCGTCAAGCAGCTTGATTGCGCTGCGCCGTTATGGGGCACGTACCACTACGCCGGCAATGAGGCCACCACCGCAGTCGCCCTTGGCCAGGCCATTCTGGCCGAGGCGGCCGGGTTGCGTGCCTTGAGCGTCCGGGCGCCGACCCCACAGGCGCACGCCGCCTGTACCGACGCTGCCGAAGAGCCCCAGCATGCCGTGCTGGCGTGCAAGAAAATTCTACATACGTTCGGCATCAAGCCACGCGCCTGGCGTGCCGGCTTGCCGACCCTGCTGGACCGGTATTACCGCCATGGCTGATCGCCCCATTCTGATTACCGGCGGTGCCGGTTTCATTGGCTCCCACTTGGTTGACGCGCTACTGGCGCGCGGCTATGCAGTCCGTGTGCTGGACAACCTGTCCACAGGCAAGCGCGAAAACCTCCCGCTGGGGCATCCACGACTGCAGTTGTACGTTGGTGATGCTGCCGATACGGCGCTGCTTGCACAGGCTGCGCAAGGTTGCAGTGCTGCCGTGCACCTGGCAGCGGTAGCGTCGGTACAAGCTTCGGTGGAAGACCCCGTAGCAACGCATCAAAGCAATTTCGTGACCACGCTGAACCTGTGTGAGGCATTGCGGGCCAACCAGGTACGCCGCGTACTGTTTGCATCCAGCGCAGCCATCTACGGCAATAACGGTGAGGGCGAAGCGATTGATGAAGCCGTTACCAAGGCGCCCTTGACCCCTTATGCGGCTGACAAGCTGGCCAGCGAGCATTACCTGGATTTCTACCGGCGTGAGCACGGCCTGGAGCCGGTGGTGTTCCGGTTCTTCAATATCTACGGCCCTCGCCAGGACCCCTCTTCACCTTATTCTGGTGTGATCAGCATTTTCGCCCAGCGCGCGCAGGCCGGTTTGCCGATTACTGTATTTGGGGATGGCGAGCAGACCCGTGATTTCTTCTATGTGGAAGATCTGGTTGGCTTGATGGTGCAGGCATTGGAAGCCCCAAGCGCGCCAGAGGGGCCCTTCAATGTAGGGTTGAACCACACCACCTCCCTCAACCAGTTGCTTGAGGCGCTGGGCACGGTGGTGGGCAGGTTGCCAGCGATCACTTATCAGCCGGCCAGGGCAGGGGATATCAGGCATTCACGCGCCAACAACGCGCGGTTGCTGGCGCAGTTCACGCTGGGCGACACAACCCCGCTTGAAACGGGGCTGCGGCGCTTGCTGGGTGACGGGAGCCGCTGACAGGTAGGTCCCGGTAGGTCCCGGTAGGCCCCGGTTGGTTGCAGAGCTTCCCGGCCTCCGCCTTTGGCTTCGACCGGTCCTACAGGCCATGTACGGCAGGGTGCATGTGGCTGCTGGCGAAGGCTCTGATATTAAAACTTGTACCCTAACCCCACCATATACACCCAGGGGTCCACATCCACGTTCACCTTGGTACGGCCTACACCCAAGGCTGTGGGGCCATCCACACTGGCCTTGGTATTGATGTCGGCATACCACACGGCGGCGTTGAACATCAGGTGGTCGGTCAGCATGTAGTCCAGGCCTACCTGGCCAGCCAAGCCAATAGAGTCCTGCAGCTTGAGGTGACTAAAGCCTTGGGCCTTGCGTTCACTGCTCAGGTCTTCATCGAAGAACATCGTATAGTTCACGCCAACCCCGGCGTAGGGCTGGAAGCGCGACGTTGGGGCCATGGGGTAATACTGGAGGGACAGGGTAGGGGGCAGTTGTTTGATATCGCCCAGCTTGCCATCCAGCCCATCGATGCCTGTGGCGTTGCTGATACCTTTCACGCCAACCCTGTGCTGGAAAGGCGTGGCTGCCAACAATTCGATACCGACGTGGTCGGTCAGCATGTAGGCGAAGGCCAGTCCCAGTTGGGTGTCGCCATCGAGCGTAGCCTTGGTGCCACTGATACGCGCGCCATCGAGTTTGAGCTCGCCGCTGTCCTCGGCGGGTGACACCTTTGCGGCGCCAGCGCGGATGATAAGGTCCCCGGCCTGGTGGGCGAAGGCGGTAGGGGTAGCCAGTGCCAAGGCAAGCACAGCGGCACTGAGGGCAGACGTTTTCATGACAGCTCCATGGGTAGGCGAATGCGTTCAATCCTGAACGCCCCTCCCTTACCGACTATTGATCCAGATCAATAACGGCACTATCGCTGTCTGCGGCGCTGTGTCGCACCAGGTGCTCTAGTCCGGCAGTTCGTAGGCAAAAATCTTTTCCGCCTCCATCTGGTAGCCCGCTTCGGCCAGCTCGCTGCTACTGGCCTTGACCTGCATCGGGCCTTCGATCCAGTAGGGCTGGTACAACTCTTCTACCTTCACACCCAGCTCGCTGGTCACATGAACGATCTGGTTGGAAGGCGGAGGGGGCACATGGATGCAGGCGCCGTAGTAGGGCACCAATAGGAAGTCTGTGGTACGCCCTTCTTCGTTGACCTCCAGCGGTACGATGTAGCCGGGCAACCTGACCAGTTGGCCATCCAAGGCCTTCACCACCGGTGAATGGGGGGCCAGCTGATGGGCGGCTGGGGCCGCTTCGGCTAACCCTGTGCCTAGCTTGGACAGGTCATGCATAGGGGTGAGCACCGGGGCGATTTTTGGTGCGTCCGGCGGTACCAGTGCCTCCCAGGTCAATACACGAATCGGTTCGGCATAGGCCGTATTTATGACCATTAGGAAGGCGAGCAATAGGCGGCGCACAGGTGATTCAACTCCTAAAGATGGACCGTCAGGCCGTCAGCCAACGATTGCCGGTAGGCCCGCCAGGCGGGAATGGCCCCGATCAGGAGAGCAGCGCCGAATACCAGCCCCAGTAGCGCACATTCATAGGCGCTAGGTAGCGTAAGTGGCAGGTATAGCCCATAGCTGGCCTGCACATAACCCTGCGCGCAGGCGATGCTCACATACAGCAGCGCTACGCCGGCCATGATGCCCGCCGCTGCTAGCGCGCCGGCCTCTGCAACCAGTAACAGAGCGATCTGCCAAGGCCGCGCACCCACCGAGCGAAGGATAGCCATTTCCCGGCGGCGTTCATTGAGGCTGGTGAGAATGGCCGTCAGCATGCCAATCAAACCGGTGAGCACGACAAACAACGACACAACGAACAGTGCCTGCTCTGCCGTACCCATCAGGCTCCACAGCTCCTGCAAGGCCACGCCTGGCAGAATGGCCAATAACGGTTCGTCCAGGTAGTCGTTCACCTCACGCTGCAAGGCAAAGGTGGTCACTCGGTTCTTGAGGCCTATCAGCATGGCCGTGATCGCCTTGGGCGTGAGGTCCATGGCGCGTGCCTGGTCTGCGCTGATACGTTCGGCACCCCGTGCGGGCATGCCGTTGTGCCAGTCCACATGAATCGCCTCCATGCCGCCCAGGCTGATATGCAGCGTACGGTCCACAGGGGTACCCGTACGCTTGAGAATGCCTACCACCGTGAAGGGCTTGTCGTCATGCTTGACCAGGCTGATGGCGGCAACACCGTGGGCCAGTACCAAATGATCGCCCAAAGCGTAATGGAGGGCGTCGGCCACCTCGGCGCCTAGCACCACTTCGAACGGGTCGTTGGCGAAGGCGCGGCCTTGCGCCAGTTCAAGGGCCTGGCCATGGCCATAGTGGTAATGCTCAAAGTAGTTGTGATCGGTGCCCATCACACGGTAACCCCGGTGGGAATCACCCAGGGAAATCGGAATGGCCCACTTTACCCGCGGGTCTTGGGCATAGTGTTCGAAGCTGCTCCAGCGAATGTTGTTCGTGGCGTTACCGATGCGGAATACCGAATACAGCAAGAGGTTGATCGAGCCGGAACGGGCGCCGATGACCAAGTCCGTACCGCTGATGGTGCTGGCAAAGCTCGCGCGCGCCTCGGTGCGAACACGCTCCACAGCCAGCAACAGGCACACGGAAACTGCAATCGCGAAGGCGGTCAGTGCGGCGGTGAAACGGCGGTTGGCCAGGCTTGCCAGGGCAAGGCGTAGTAACGGCATCAAGCCTCCCGGGCGCGCGTGGCGCGATTCAGGTCCATGAGGGATTCAGCCCGATCAAACAACGGTGCCAGGCTCTGATCGTGGCTTACGAACAGCAGGCCAGCACCGCCGGCCTGGCATTCTTCAAACAGCAGGCGCAGGAAGGCTTCCCGCGCATCACTGTCCAGTGCCGACGTGGGCTCGTCGGCGATCACCAGTTCTGGCTGGCCAATCAGGGCGCGGGCAGCGGCCACACGCTGCTGCTGGCCAATGGACAAGGCATCGGCGCGCCGGTCAAACAGCGAGCTGGGCAGGCCTAGCCGCTCCAGCAAGGTATCGGTGGCCTTTTCCAGGCTGCCATGGCGTTGCTGTGCGCGGGCCAAGCGCAGGGTGGAGAAGCGACACGGCAGGCGTACGTTTTCGCGAACCGACAGAAAAGGCAGGAGGTTGAACTGCTGGAAGATATACCCGGTGTGGTCCACTCGAAAGCGGTCGCGCGCGCCTTGGCGGAGCTGAGCCAGGTCCTGGCCCAGCAGCCGTACCTGCCCTCGATCAGGCAGTTGAACGCCGCCAAGCAACCCCAGCAGCGTGGTTTTGCCACTGCCGCTCGGGCCGCGCAAGAACAGGCTTTCACCTGTGCCTAGCTCAAGGGCAGGCAGGTCGAGCAACTCTGGCTGCCCTGGCCAGGCATAACCCAGGTTGTGCAGTTCGATCAACGCCGCCGCCATGTTCAGAACACCAGTGTGCTGTTGTCAGGTGTGGCTTCAACGCCCACTTGGCCGTTGGCGGTAATGGCCTGCACCAGCACTTTATGGGTCGCGGGGAAGGTGGTGAAGAAGCGGCTCAGGTCCAGGCGCTTCAATGCTTCAGGATGCTCGCAGGTGAACTGGAAGTGCCCGTCTACATCGCTATGCTCGTGGTGATGGCCGTCGCCGTCATCTTCATCGTCATGGCCAGCAGGTTCTGCAGCGGCGTTACCGAACAGTGGGCTGGTCAGTTCCTGGTGCGTGGCGCTGCACTTGGCAGCCGGGGGCAGGTTGAACAGCTGAACAGGCGCTGCCAACTGTGCACGCGCCTTCGCAATGGCGGCACGGTCGGCGTCGGTGCTAGGTGCGTGCTCGAACCCCACCAGGTTCATGCCGGGGCTGTCCAAGTCCAAGGCAAGGGTTTGGCCATCTAGAGCGACATCCAGCCGCGCCGTGCCGTGCTCATGGGGCGCTAGCGTGGCATGGGCATGAGCAGGCTCAGTGGCAGCGTGTGCAAAGGCGGGCACTAGTGAGAGTGAAAGGGCGAGCAGGGCGTGGCGCATGGGGGAAGTCCATCAGGAGTATTTGGTTATGTTATAACGGCTTTGCTTCTCCGGCTAGGGCTTACCCGAAAGCTTCATGTTAAGGTCGCTGCCATGGGCTATGGGGGGAACGCATGATCAGAATCACGGGCACGATCGGCCAATGGCCGATAGACCTCAACATAGACATGGGTGAGGGTGATTGGGCGCAACTGAAGGCCGCCCTGGATAATACACAGGTGGTGGCTACGCCTGCCGCGCCCGAGCCACGCCCAGCCGCTACCGACGCTGTGTGGCAGAACGCGTTGGCGCTGGTCAAGGCCAGCGGGCAGATCAGCGGGCCAGCGTTGTTCGAGCAACTGGAAGGGCTGACAGGTAATGCGGCAGCCGGCAAACGGCTGTTGGTACGGCTGCGTCACTGTGATCAGGTGCAGGTGGTGAGCGGCGCCGATGCACCGCTCTATACCTGGGCAGGCGGTCAGTAAAGGGCGGCGAACAGCTTGCGGCGGTAGGTGGTGACCAAGGGATGATCATTTCCCAGCAGGTCGAATACTTGCAGCAGCGTTTTGTGGGCAAGGCCTTCGTTGTAGCTACGGTTGCGCTGGAACAGTTTAAGCAGGCCGTCCAAGGCACCCTCGTATTGCTGACGCGCAAGTTGCCGGATTGCCAGCTGGTAGGCCGCTTCGTCGTCTTGAGGGTTCTGGGCCAGGCGGCTTTTCAGGTCTGCAGCATCCGGCAGGTCGCCGGCCTGGCGCAGGAAGGTCAATTGGGCTTTTGCCCCCGCCAATGCAGCCTTGTGTTCGTCACCGGTCACGGCGCTCAGTACAGTTTCAGCTTCGGCTAGCTCATTGCGCTCTGCCAGGCAACGGGCATACAGGATCAAGGCGGCCATGTGGCTGTTGTCCGCGCTTAGCAGGCCTTGCAACGCCACTTCGGCCTCGCTGTAGCGGCCCTCTGCAAACAAGGCTTGGGCATGCTCAAAGGGATCGGCCGCAATCGGCGCGGGTTCTGCCACATGAGGCTCAAGCATGGCCCGAATAGCCGATTCCTGTTGCGCACCGGCGAAGCCATCCACGGGTTGGCCGTCCTTGAACAGCACCACGGTAGGCAAGCTGCGTACACCAAACATGGCAACTACTTGCTGTTCAACGTCGCAATTGACCTTGGCCATCAGTAGCTCGCCCTGGTAGCCCTCGGTGATTTTTTCCAGCACGGGCATCAAGGCCTTGCAGGGTGCGCACCAGTCGGCCCAGAAATCCACCAATACGGGCTGGTCGAATGATTTTTCGATGACCTCCTGCTGGAAGTTCGCATCGGTGGCATCGAAAATGTAAGCGGTGGCCTGACTCATGGTGACTCTCGAAGAAGACATGATTGGCGACACTATAATGGCTGCCGTGGCCGGCTGAAAGTCACGGCCGCTGGCCGTGGTACAGGCTTACCTGGCGAAACGCTTCAGGTTCAGCCAGGTCCGGCAGCGTCATGGCTTGAAGGTGTGCCAGCCGGGTATAGCACGGGTGGCTAAGGTCTCGAATGCGAGAGTCGGCCACCAGTGCCTGCGGGGCGCGTTCCAGAAAGGCAGCCAGCAGCGGCAGGTTTTCCCGGTCGTACAACACATCGGCGGCCACTATTAGGTCGAAGCTGGCCAGGTCGAAGCTGTCGCCGGCAGAAAAAGCGTTGTCGCGGTATTCAAGCGTCACGCGATTAAGCGCTGCATTGGCTCGGCAGGCCTCTAGGGCGATAGGGTCCAGGTCGCAGGCCACCACGCCGGCAGCCCCTGCACGGGCTGCTGCGATGGCTGCCACGCCTGACCCGGCGCCGAAGTCCAATACCCGCTTGCCTTGTACCCAATAGGGGTGCTGGGCGATGAAGCGTGCCAGGGCCAGGCCACTGGCCCAGCAGAAGCTCCAATAAGGCGGCGTGTCCAGCACCCGCTGGGTTTCCTCGCGGCTGAAAGGCCGGTCCATGTTGGCAGGGTCCAGCAACCAGAGATGCAGCCCTGTACCCGGCAAAGCGACCTGCGCAAGCCGGGCCTCCCCTAGCAGTTCAGCCAAGGCGCTGTGCAGGTGTTCAAGGGGCATTCAAGGGGCCTTGGTCATTTCCAAGGTGCCCAGCAGTTGCGTGGTAGGGCCGCCGATCTGCCTTGGCGTGAGGTGCAGAATCAGCTGGCCAGACTGGCTGGCGCGGCCGCGCAGTTCAACACGAGCATTTTGAGGGAACGCATCGGGGTTGAAGCGCAGGCGGAAGGGCAGCGGCTGGCCCGTACCGGCCAGTGTGGTATTGGCCAGCAGTTGCTGAGGCCGGCCCCGTTCGTCTACGACCAGCAGGGCCAGCTCCACCTCGGCACCACGAGGAATGGTGGTGAGGGTGCCGCTGAGTTCACGCTGATAAGCGGGCAAAGGCCCAAGGGGCTCCGGGTCGCGTATATCCGGGGCGGGGGCTTTGGCTGCCGCAGGCGCGGGGGCGGGTGGCGGCTTGGTGGGCTCGCTGGAGCAGGCGGCAAGCAGGCCGACGCAGCAGAGCAAGGCAAGTGAACGTACTGTCATGGGAAGCCTGTTCCTGTAGGCATGAAACCAGCGCGTCATCGCGCCTGGCCTGTATACCTGAAACCCAAGGCTGTGTCTGCGCCGGGCGATGCGCTAACATTGTTCTCCCTTCCAGAACGTACCGGCCACCATGCACTGTCCTTTCTGTGCCGCCAACGACACCAAAGTCATTGATTCGCGACTGGTCGCAGAAGGCGAGCAGGTCCGCCGCCGCCGCGAATGCCTGGCCTGTGGCGAGCGCTTCACAACCTTCGAAACCGCCGAGCTTGTGCTGCCTCGCCTGATCAAGCAGGACGGCAGCCGTCAGCCTTTCGACGAAGACAAGCTGCGTGCAGGCATGCAGCGGGCTTTGGAAAAGCGGCCTGTCAGCATCGAGCGGATCGAAGCTGCGCTGGGCCATATCAAGGGGCAACTGCGTGCCACGGGAGAGCGTGAAGTGAAATCGATGGTGGTGGGCGAATGGGTGATGGCCGAGCTGCGCAAGCTGGATGAAGTCGCCTATATCCGCTTCGCCTCGGTGTATCGCCGCTTCCAGGCGCTAGACGAATTCCGGGAAGAACTGGACCGCTTGGCCAGGGAGCCCGCTGCCAAATGAACAGCGTGACCCAAGATGCTGTGGACCGTCGTTTCATGGCCCGCGCGCTGGAACTTGCGCGCCAGGGCCTGTACTCCACTCACCCCAACCCACGTGTGGGCTGTGTCATCGCCCGCGGTGACGAAACAGTAGGCGAGGGCTGGCACGTACGGGCGGGCGAGCCCCATGCTGAAGTGCATGCACTGCGGCAGGCCGGCGAAGCGGCTCGGGGCGCGACCGCCTACGTGACCCTTGAGCCCTGTAGCCACCATGGCCGCACGCCGCCCTGTGCAGACGCATTGCTGGCGGCTGGAGTAGGGCGGGTGGTCGCTGCCATGCAGGACCCGAACCCTCAGGTCGCCGGTCAAGGGTTGGCCCGGCTGGCCGCAGCCGGGGTCACAGTGCAGGCTGGCGTGCTGGAGGCTGAGGCCCGGGCGATCAACCCAGGCTTTATCAAGCGTATGGAACAGGGCTTGCCTTTTGTCCGGGTCAAGCTGGCCATGAGCCTGGATGGCCGAACGGCCATGGCCAACGGTGAGAGCCAATGGATTACCGGGCCGGATGCCCGGCGTGCGGTTCAACGCCTGCGGGCTCGTTCCAGTGTGGTTATTACCGGCGCAGATACGGTCATGGTCGATGGCGCGCGCTTGACCGTACGAGCGGCTGAGCTGGGCCTGCCGCCAGCTGCAACGGCCTTGGCAACCAGCCGGTCCCCCACGCGGGTGTTGGTCGATGGTCGCTTGCGTGTACCCACTACAGCCCCCTTTTTCGCCGCTGGCCCATCGCTGGTGGTGTGTGCCCAGCCGCCGGCTGATTCTGCCGCCTATCAGGCGGTCAGCGCTGAGTTATTGGCACTGCCCGGTTCAAGCAGCCAGGTAGCCCTGCCACAGTTATTGCGTGAACTCGCGCGGCGCGGCGCCAACGAAGTATTGGTAGAGGCCGGCTCGCGCCTGGCGGGCGCCTTTGCGCAGGCGGGGCTGGTAGATGAATACCACGTGTTTATGGCGGCCCTGTTCATGGGGTCCAGCGCACGGCCTTTGCTGGACTGGCCCCTGGCCCATATGGCCGAAGCACCAGCGCTCAAGATTGTGCACATGCGAGCGGTGGGCGACGACTGGCAGGTCATTGCCGTGCCAGCGCCAGCCCGCCCCGTATAATTCCCGTTTTCCCGGAGGTTTTCATGTTTACCGGCATCATCGAATCCATTGGCAGCATCCGCGCCCTCACGCCCAAGGGCGGTGACGTGCGCGTTCACGTGCATACCGGCAAGCTGGACCTGGGCGATGTGAAGCTGGGCGACAGCATTGCCGTCAATGGCGTGTGCCTCACTGCTGTGGAACTACCCGGTGATGGTTTCTGGGCTGATGTGAGTCGCGAAACCCTGGACTGTACCGCCTTCAACGATCTGAAGGCTGGCAGCCCGGTCAACCTTGAAAAGGCCCTGACCCCTAGCAGCCGGCTGGGTGGTCACCTGGTCAGTGGGCATGTGGATGGCGTAGGTGAAGTCGTTGCCCGCAGCGATAATGCCCGCGCTGTGCAATTCACCGTGCGAGCCCCGAAGGAACTGGCCAAGTACATCGCCCACAAGGGTTCCATTACCGTGGATGGCACCAGCTTGACGGTCAATGCCGTCAATGGCGCCGAATTCGAGCTGACCATTGTGCCTCACACGCTGGCCGAGACCGTAATGGCCGACTACCGGCCAGGGCGCCGCGTCAACTTGGAAGTCGACCTGCTGGCCCGTTACCTGGAGCGTCTGCTGCTGGGTGACAAGGCCGCCGAGCCCGGGCAGGGCGGGATCACCGAAGGCTTTCTTGCCGCCAATGGCTACCTCAAATAACACCAAGGGGGTGCCGCGTGGCGCTCAACACGATTGAAGAACTGGTAGAAGACATTCGCCAGGGCAAGATGGTCATCCTGATGGATGACGAAGACCGCGAGAACGAAGGCGACCTGATCATGGCCGCCGAATGCTGCCAGGCCGAGCACATCAACTTCATGGCGCGGTTTGCCTGTGGCCTGATTTGCATGCCCATGACCCGCGAGCGTTGTGAAACCCTGAAGCTGCCACTGATGGCCCCTCGCAATGGTTCAGGTTTCGGCACCAAGTTCACCGTCTCCATCGAAGCAGCCACCGGCGTGACCACGGGCATTTCTGCAGCAGACAGGGCACGGACCGTACAGGCTGCTGCGGCCAGAGGCGCTGTAGCCGACGACATCGTCAGCCCAGGGCATATCTTCCCGCTGATGGCCCAGCCGGGGGGAACACTTGCACGTGCCGGGCATACCGAAGCGGCCTGTGACCTGGCCCGTATGGCCGGGTTCGAGCCCGCGGGGGTGATCTGCGAGATCATGAACAATGACGGCACCATGTCGCGCAGGGCCGAGCTGGAAACCTTTGCCGCCGAGCATGGGATTCGCATCGGTACCATCGCCGACCTGATCCATTACCGCATGATCCACGAGCGTACCGTGGCGCGGGTGTCCGAGCGGCCGCTGGACACCGACCTGGGGCCGTTCAACCTGGTGACCTACCGGGATTCGGTCGAAGGCGATGTGCACATGGCCCTTACCCTGGGGAAAATCCAAGGCGAGGAGCCTACGCTAGTGCGCGTCCACAATATGGACCCCCTGCGTGACCTGCTCATGGTGAGACAGCCAGGGCGCTGGAGCCTGCGGGCAGCCATGAGCCGGGTGGCTGAGGCCGGCGCAGGTGTGGTGCTGTTGCTGGGGCATGCGCCCGATGGCGACCGCTTACTGGCGCATATCCGTGAAGTGACCGAACATGCGCCGCCCAAGGCCCTTACTACCTACAGCACCATCGGTGCCGGTTCGCAGATATTGCGCGACCTGGGCGTGCGCAAGATGCGCCTGATGAGTTCGCCAATGAAGTACAACGCGATATCCGGATTCGATCTGGAAGTTGTAGAATACGTGCCCTCCGAATAAACAGGCCCCTTGCCTGCTTTTGGACTTTACTTACCCACAGGCCGCTTCACGCGGCCTGGCTCTTTAAATACGAGACCGCCGAATGACCCTGAAGACCATCGAAGGTACCTTCATTGCCCCACAAGGGCGCTATGCACTGGTAGTTGGCCGCTTCAACAGCTTTGTTGTGGAAAGCCTGGTCAGCGGTGCGGTTGATGCACTGGTTCGCCACGGCATCAATGAAAGCGATATCACGGTTATCCGTGCCCCTGGCGCATTCGAAATCCCGCTGGTAGCACAAAAGGTAGCCCAGCGCAGCGAGTTCGACGCCATCATTGCACTGGGTGCAGTCATTCGTGGCGGCACGCCGCATTTTGAATACGTTGCTGGCGAATGCACCAAGGGCCTGTCCCAGGTGTCCATGGAGTTTGGTGTGCCCGTGGCGTTCGGTGTGCTCACCGTAGACTCCATCGAGCAGGCCATTGAGCGTTCCGGTACCAAGGCAGGCAACAAGGGCGCTGAGGCAGCTTTGTCTGCTCTGGAAATGGTCAGCCTGCTGGCGCAGTTGGAGGCCAAGTGATCAACGACGAAAACGAGCAGTTCAACCCTCGGGAAGCCAAGGACCCTGCTGCTGCGAAAAGCAAGACCGCGAAGCGCCGCGAGGCCCGCAAGATGGCCACCCAAGCCTTGTATCAATGGCAATTGGCTGGGCACTCGCTCAACGAAATCGAAGCGCAGTTTCGTGTGGACAACGACTTCAGTGATGTAGACGGTGCCTACTTCCGCGAGCTGCTGCACGGCGTACCATCCAACAAAACCGAAATCGATGAAGCCCTTGCGCCCTGCGTGGACCTGACGCTGGACGAGATGGACCCGGTCGAGTTGGCGGTGCTGCGCCTGTCTACGTTCGAACTGCTCAAGCGAGTGGACGTGCCTTACCGAGTCGTCATCAACGAAGGTATCGAGCTGGCCAAGATCTACGGCGCCACAGACGGTCACAAGTTCGTCAATGGCGTGCTGGACAAGCTGGCGCCGCGCCTGCGCGCGCCCGAAGTCAAAGCGCACAAGCGCTAAGGCCGTGGCGCTAGGGGAGTTCGAGCTGATCCGCCACTACTTTGCGGCGGCAGCCTGCGCACGTACCGTAAACGGCGTGGCCTTGGGTATCGGCGACGATTGCGCGTTGCTTGGGCTGCCTGAAGGCGAACAGCTGGCCGTCTCTACCGACACCCTTGTGGAAGGTGTGCATTTTCCACAGGGCGCGCCTGCGCACCGGCTGGGGCAACGAGCGCTCGCCGTTGCGGCCAGCGACCTGGCCGCCATGGGGGCAACACCGATTGGGTTCACCCTGGCCCTGACGCTGCCGGCCGTTGCCCCTGCATGGCTGCAGGCCTTCGCCGAAGGGCTGGACAGCATGGCACTGGCGTGTGGCATGCAGCTGGTAGGGGGGGACACCACCCGTGGGCCGTTGAGCCTGACCCTTACTGTTTTTGGCAGTGTACCCGTGGGCCAGGCGATGACCCGCCAAGGCGCTCGCCCTGGCGACCTGCTATGCGTGGGTGGAACGTTAGGCGAGGCCGCAGGTGCATTGCCGCTGGTATTGGGTGAGTGCACTGCTGCAGCGGCTGTCAACGACCTGCTGCTCGAACGTTACTGGGCACCACAACCTCAGTTTGCCTTGGGCCTGGCACTGCGAGGCCTGGCAACGGCTGCCCTGGACATTTCCGATGGCCTGCTGGCGGACTGTGGCCACATCGCGGCGGCTTCGGGCGTAGCACTTGAAATAGAACAATCAAGCGTGCCGTTGTCAGATGCCGTATGTGCCTTCGCTGGCAGCCCTGCTGCTTTGCAAGCGGCGCTGAGTGGAGGCGACGACTACAGGTTGGCGTTCACATTACCCGCTCAGCACCTTGAGGCATTGCGTCTACAGGGCCACACGCCCTTCGTGATCGGCAAGGCTCTGGCAGGCAGCGGCGTACGTCTGCTTGATGAACGGGGCAGGCAGATCACGCCCCGCCAGTTGGGCTATCAACATTTTCGGGAGCAACCGTGACAGACCATCCGAACCAGGTACCTGCGGAGTTTGTGCCACCTTCAGTGTGGCGCAATCCGTGGCATTTTCTCGCGTTCGGCTTTGGCTCGGGTACCCTGCCCAAGGCACCAGGCACCTGGGGCTCATTGGTAGCGCTGCCCTTCATCCCGCTATGGCAGATGCTGCCCGATTGGGGGTATTGGCTGGTACTAGGGTTGACCATGCTGTTCGGCTTCTGGCTATGCGGCAAGGTCGCCGATGACCTACGTGTGCATGACCACGAAGGCATTGTATGGGACGAAATGGTCGGCATGTGGATTACCCTTTGGCTGGTGCCTGAGGGCTGGTACTGGCTGATCATAGGGTTTCTGGTATTCCGGTTCTTCGATATTCTCAAGCCGTGGCCCATTCGCTGGATCGACCGGCATGTGCATGGGGGCATCGGCATCATGCTGGACGATGTGCTTGCCGGTGTCTTTGCCTGGCTGGCAATGCAAGGGCTGGTACAGCTATTGGCCTGACCCTGGCATAAACACGGATCGCGCCAAATGGAGTAGGCAATGTTCAAGTGGGTGGCGTCATTGTTGTGCGGGCTTCTGGCCACTGGGCTTGTCAGCGCGCAGGCGGCCAAGGCTGTACCGGCGTCTGGCACCGTTGCCATTGTCAGCGATGCCTGGGAGGACTACACCGGCGCTGACGGTACCGGGCTAGGGTGGGACCTTATGCGCACCATTTTTGAGCCAGCCGGCTATGAAGTGGTATGGCGGATCGAACCCTACCTCCGGTCCGTAGGCTTGGTGCAGCGTGGCGAGGCCGATGCCTGGGTGGGGTCTTACAAGGATGAGCAAGATTGCCTGTACCCCCGCTGGCATTACGACACTGACCATATCTATGCCTTGAGCCTGGCCAGGCTGCCAGCACCGACCCCTACCACGCTGGGCGACTACCGCCTGGCCTGGGTGCGTGGCTACGAGTTCCAGCGTTACTTGCCCTCGGCAAAACAGTATGAAGAAATACACCGCCGGGATGGCATTCTCGAAATGCTCAAGCGCGGTCGTGCCGATTACTACATCGATGCCGAGCAGGAGATGGATTACATCCAGCAGCAAGCGCCAGACCCGATGGCCTACAAAATGACCCACTTGATCGACTTGCCGCTGTACCTAGGTTTCACAAACAGCGCGAGGGGCCTTGAATTACGCGATGTTTTTGATAGGCGTATGGACGAACTGGTTGCCAATGGCCAGCTACGCGCCATCTACAAGCGTTGGAAAATGCCTTATCCCTTTGAGCGGGAGCCCACCAAGCACACTGACGGCCGGGCTGATAGAGCACATCGATAGGTAAGGTCAATTATTCGGGCTAAGCCACGCTCAGGTGCAGATGTTACAATGTGACATCTTCTCCGCGCCGCTACCTTTGAAGGCGTGGCCACGAACATTTTCCCTACTTAGATAGGAGCACAAGGTGCCAGTCGCTTTTGTCGCCGCTTCCAAACTGCCTACGCCCTTCGCTACCTTCACGATGCATGGGTTCCTTGAGGAAGCCACCGGGCGTGAACATGTCGTACTCAGCTTGGGTGATATCGCCGATGGCCAGCCTGTGCTTGGGCGTGTGCACTCCGAATGCCTCACAGGCGATGCGTTATTCAGCCAGCGCTGCGACTGCGGCTCGCAACTGGAGGCTGCCTTGCAAGCCATTGCGCACGAAGGTCGCGGTGTATTGCTGTACCTGCGTCAGGAAGGCCGGGGTATTGGCCTGATGAACAAGATCCGTGCCTATGAGTTGCAGGACCAGGGTGCCGACACCGTGGAAGCGAATGAACGCCTTGGCTTTGCCGCTGACCAGCGGGATTACACCATCTGCCAACCGATGCTGGCGCATCTGGGCGTGAGTTCACTACGGCTGATGACCAACAACCCTCGCAAGGTCAAGGCCATGACTGATATGGGTATCAAGGTAGCTGAGCGTGTTCCGTTGCACACAGGCCATAACCCGCACAACAAGTACTACCTGGCAACCAAGGCTGGCAAGCTTGGGCACATGATGGGCAATTAACCCAAGCAGCCTTGGTCATTTCCAGGCCCGCCCCTACTAGGCAGGCGGGCGGGAATGCCGCCCGCTTGTGTAGGGGTAACCCCAGGCTGTAACGGGCACTTCAGCCCGCTGAGGCCTGCAGCCTCGCCTGAATGGCCTTTTCGATCCCGGCTTCGTCCAGGCCGCACTCAGCCAGCATTTGCCCAGGCTTGGCGTGTTCCACATAGGTGTCTGGCAACCCCAAGTGCAGCAAGGGTACGCACAGGCCCTGGCTGGCCAGGAATTCGCCTACTGCTGAACCCGCTCCCCCCATGACGGCGTTTTCTTCGAGGGTGGCGATCAGTGAATGCTGGCTAGCCATCTCGCGGATAACCGCTTCGTCCAGCGGTTTCACAAAACGCATGTCCACCACCGTGGCGTTCAAGCGCTCTGCCACCGCCAAGGCCTCGGTCAATTGCACACCGAATACCAGTATCGCCACGCCTTCACCGCGCCTGCGTACCACGGCTTTGCCGATCTCCACGGTATCCAGCCCAGGCGCCAGTGCAGCGTTGGGCCCGGTACCACGGGGGTAGCGTACGGCCGCCGGCCCCACATGTTGGTAACCCGTGCTCAACAGCAGGCGCAGCTCGTTTTCATCACTGGGTGCCATGATGACCAGGCCCGGTATGCAGCGCAGGAACGAAAGGTCGAAACTGCCGGCATGGGTAGGGCCGTCTTCACCTACCAGCCCCGCGCGGTCGATGGCGAACAGTACATCCAGGCCTTGTACGGCCACGTCATGAACCAGTTGGTCGTAGCCCCGCTGTAGGAATGTAGAGTAGATCGCCACTACCGGCTTGATGCCATCGCACGCCAGGCCTGCCGCCAGGGTCACCGCGTGCTGCTCAGCAATAGCGACGTCAAAGTAACGCTCGGGAAAACGTTCGCTGAACGCTACCAGGTCCGAGCCCTCCTTCATTGCGGGGGTGATACCGACCAGGCGCTTATCCGCTTCGGCCATGTCGCACAGCCACTGGCCGAACACGGCAGAGTACTTGGGCCCAACTGGCTTTTTGACCGGCGCTATCACTGGCACCAAGGGGTCAAGCTTGGTAATGGCGTGCCAACCGATGGGATCAGCCTCGGCCGGGCCGAACCCCTTGCCTTTCTTGGTGACCACGTGGAGGAACTGCGGCCCCTTGAGGTCCCGCATGTTGCGCAGCGTGGCGATCAATGTAGGCAAGTCATGGCCGTCGATAGGCCCGATGTAGTTCCAGCCCAGTTCCTCGAACAACGTACCTGGCACCAGCATGCCCTTGGCATACTCCTCGGTGCGGCGGGCGATTTCCCAGGCCCCAGGCAGGCGGGACAGCACCTTCTTTCCGCCTTCACGCATACTGGCATAGGTGCGGCTGGACAGGATTTTCGCCAGGTAATTGGACAGCCCACCCACGTTACGGGAAATGGACATGTCGTTGTCGTTCAGCACAACCAGCATGTTGGCATTGACTTCAGGCGCGTGGTTGAGCGCTTCGAATGCCATGCCTGCGGTAAGTGCGCCATCACCTATCACGGCGATAGCCTTGCGCTCGCTGCCTTGCAGGCGGGCAGCAATGGCCATGCCCAGTGCCGCACTGATAGAAGTGCTGGAATGCCCTACGCCAAAGGTGTCGTAAGGGCTTTCACTGCGGCGAGGGAACGCGGCAAGGCCGTCTTTCTGACGCAGGCTATGCATACGTTCCCGGCGGCCGGTCAGTATCTTGTGTGGGTAAGCCTGGTGGCCTACATCCCATACGAGGCGATCTTCGGGGGTGTCGAACACATAGTGCAGCGCGATGGTCAGCTCGATCACGCCCAGGCCGGCGCCGAAATGGCCGCCTGTCTGCCCTACGGTATAGAGCAGGTCCTGGCGCAGTTCATCGGCCACGCCTTCAAGCTCGGCTTCGCCCAGCCGTCGCAGCCCAGCCGGCGTATCGGCCTGGTCTAGCAGCGGGGTTGACGGGCGCTCACGGGGAATCTCTTGGAACGTCGTAGGCATCAGGCGGATCGTTTTGGAAGCCATAAAGGGAAAGAGTTTACCCTAGGCTGTGTACGAAATGTTCTGACGCGAAGGTCAGGCAAGGCGAAAACAGCTGAGGAAGCGAATTTAAGCGTTGTAAATGAGTATTCCGAGCCTGGGCGGCCCCAGCTGTTTTCAACGCAGCATTACCAAGTGTCAGGACTTTTCGTGCATAGCCTAAGGCGGAGAGCTGTAGGAATCTGGCTTACCCGTGATAGCACATCCGCGGGCAAGCCAGGCCGTCAGTTGCGGCGATCGACGATATAGCGCGCCAGCGCCCGCAGCGGTTCGGCACTGCTCGAAAAAGGCTGCAAGGCATGAAGGGCTTGGTCACGCAACTCATGGGCATAGGCCTTGGCCACGTCCATGCCTAACAGGGCGGGGTACGTCGGCTTGTCGCGGGCAATGTCTGCCCCCTGGCGTTTGCCCAGTGTCGCGGTATCGCTTTCAACGTCCAAGATGTCGTCCTGCACCTGGAACGCCAGGCCCACAGCGCCTGCATAGGCCTTCAAGGCACTCAGGTTCTGCGCGTTGGCACGCTCACTGGCCAGTGCGCCTAACACGACACTTGCTTCAATCAAGGCACCGGTCTTGTGCCGATGCATCTGCTCCAGGGCCGCCTGGTCCAGCTTCAGCCCTACTGAACCCAGGTCAATGGCTTGGCCTCCGACCATTCCGGCAGGGCCTGCACCCATGGCAAGGGCGCGGACCATCTGCAATCGGGTGCCGTCACTCAGCCTGCCAAGGGCCGTATCACTCAAGGCCGCGAACGCCATCGCCTGCAGCCCGTCTCCGGCCAATATTGCGCAGGCTTCGTCAAAGGCTTTGTGTGTAGTGGGCTGGCCACGCCGCAAGTCGTCGTCGTCCATGGCCGGCAAATCGTCATGTACCAGTGAATAGGCATGAATGAGCTCTACAGCACAGGCTGCACCATCGGCATTGGCTGCTTCCCCTCCCAAGGCTTCACAGGCACCGTACACCAGCAAGGGGCGAACGCGTTTTCCGCCATTCATCACGCTATAGCGCATGGCCTCGTACAGCCTTGCGGCCTCTGCCAGGTGTGGCACGAACAAGTGGGCAAGGGCCCCGTCTACCCGTGCCTGGCATTGCGCCTGGTAGCGCGCGATCATTGAGCGTCGTCCACGTCCAGTGGTGCTTCCACCAACTGCCCGTCGCGCTCCAGCAACTGCTGCACCTTGACCTCGGCCGCCGCCAGCGCGTCCTGACAATCACGGGTCAGGCCGATACCTTGCTCGAAGGCGGTGAGCGAATCTTCCAGAGACAATTGCCCGTTCTCCAGGCGCTCTACCAACGTTTGCAGGTCGGAGAGGGATTGCTCGAAGTCCAGAGCGGTTTTCTTTCGGGCCATGGTGGCGGTCTCGGCAGTCTTGATCAACCGCGCGACGTTAGCAGAGCGGGGCAAGGGGGGCAAACCGACGCTAGTGTTTGATGATGGAAATGCTGCCATTACGCTCCAGGATCGCATAGCGGATATCTTCCATACGCTCTACGCCTTCATTGGCGCGAGCGTTCTCCATGATGTCATCCTCAGTCAGGCGTGCCTTGGCCAGGCGCTTTTTCAGGGGCTTGCCGTTTTCCACAAGAATCATGGCGCTGTCATCCATGAACCGCGCCAAGCCATCGAACCGTTGCTTGGCCAGCGAAAACCCTACATCCATGGCAATCAGTGTGCTGATGATCAGTACCGCGTTGGTGAACGAAAAATCGTCCCCCAGTAACGCTTGCTGGGTCGCTTCGCCAATAATCAGCAGCAGAACGAAGTCGAAGGTGGTCAGCTCCATCAGCGAGCGGCGGCCAGCAATCTTGAACAGGATGATCAGCGCGATGTACATCGCGCCTGCGCGCAGGGCCGCGTCCATGGGAAGCTCCGAATGTCAGGGGTAGATGAATCGAGGAATCGCCAGTTGGGCGCCGGATGGCAGCGCATCAGAGGAAAGCGAGATAGTGCCGCGGTACAGCCCTACGCCATCGCTGCGCAAGGTGAGGTACAGCGTGGCGATACCGGTCGAGTCTGTGCGTACCGGGATTACCAGGTCTCGCCCCTCGCTGTGCGAAGGCCCGTTGATGGGGTGTACCGCTTCCAGGGTTACTCCTTCCAGCAGGCGTGCGCCGACGTGCACCTGCACGGCCTGGTCAGGTTTGCCCTTGGCTGTGACGATCAGCGTGTCCTGGGCGCCATTACGGCTGAAACGCTCGTATTCAACCCGCAATGAGCCATCTGGGCTTGAAAGGTCCCTGGAGGACAGCGGGCCCTTCGAGAACAGGCCCAGCAGCGTCAGGGCAACCACCAGCAGTAGCCCGTACCAGCCTATGCGTTCGATTGTCCAGGCACGTTGCTGCCGTTGCATGTTTTCGGCAACCGGGTACGTACGGTTGGTAAATTCGTTCTGGTCTTCCATGGTTACCCCTATGAGGCCTGGCTATTGGAGGGGTGCCTGGATGAAGCGTTCCGCAGCGGCCGCCAGGTGCCATTCGTCCGGCATAAATCAGGCGAGTGGGAACCATCGCTTGTCGCAGGCGCCGACAGTAGTAACTGGCGGCACCGCCACCCCCACCCTGGCATTGAGGAATGTAACCATGGACTCCTTACTCTCCGGCCTGATAAGCCTTGCAATCCTAGTAGCAGACATCTGGGCAGTCGTGAGCGTCTGGCGCAGCGAAAAATCCTCTGGTACCAAACTGGGTTGGACGCTGTTGATCTTTATCCTTCCCGTCGTAGGTCTGATCATATGGGGCATCATGGGACCACGCGCTATCGTGCCGCCAACTTCCCCTACGCACAGCAAAGGCTGAGGACAAGGAGGGTCGAATGCGCTGTAAGGTAAATTCCGACAACCGGTGCAGCGAATTTTCTGCCCGCTGTGATGGTTGTCACAGTTCTCCAGGCCACGGAAATCGCGGCCTTTGATCTTCTGCCTACATTAGCCGCTTGCGGCAATGAGGATGAATCTCAAGAAGCCCGTAGTAGAGGGCTCAAGCATGGTCTACAGTGCAGCTTAACAATAAGAAACAGTAGAAGGATGTTTGCCATGCTTGACTACAAGAAAACTCATCGCTGCCTTCTTGCCGACGTAGCCTCTGGTCAATCTACCCATCGCGGGCAGCTGACCCAGACCTTGCAAGCCCTGGTACTGGGGGGCTTTCTTCGCAGTGAACGCGTGTACGACCCGGAACGGGCCATCGTGTTCAGGCTCACATTGACCGCTGCAGGGCATGAATACCTCGCAGGGTTGTGGCATTGAAGTTTACTGGAACCCCAGGGCCGGCAGGATGCCGGCCTTTTGCTGTCTGGGCTGGCAGCATGCAAGGTTCAGTCGAGCAATAGTGGTGTTCCGCCGTGCCAGCGCCTTGCTCAAGTACACTCAGGTTGAAAGCTGTTTCGGCTTGGGGGCTTGAAGATAAAGGGGTAGACAGGAAGCGTTTTGACAAACGATTAGTTCGAAGACAATGAGCTAAGCGCAAAAAAATTGGCATCCCCTAGCTAATAGCAATATCAGGCCTGAAACTACTGGAGGTAAGGCGCTTGAGCGCAATACCAAGCGCCTGGTCGTCGAACAGCCTGCTTTTGCGCGCAGCAGCACCGGCGCCGCCATCCCAATGCATCAGGGATTCGCGCAGAGCCGGAACAGTCGGGGAGATTCCCTCCTCGCTTAGCAACCAGTCAACCGTTGCCAACAGTTCCATACCAAAGGGCGACTCAAAGCCATCGATCAGCTCGACGGTGCGTTCCAACGCTTGAGCATACTCTTTGGCTTCTGTTTTAAGATAGGTTTGCAAAAAGGACTTACGCTCTTCGTCAAACCAGATCACATCACTGATCCCCGCATCACTAATGCGTTTGTTGCAATGCAGATAGCTACCATCGAGATTATTTAGCAAATGCTCCAGTCGATGGGCATACGGACCAAATTTATGAGCTACAAACTTAAGGCCCAGAGGATTTTCCCTATCCGGCTGCTTTCCTATGGCGCGCTCTAGGAACCAGGCCAGCTTCTGGATTTCGAGCAGGCTGCATTCCATACCTAAAACCCAATAGCGTCGTACCAATTCGGCAATGAGCGCACGGGCAGGCGTGAGCTTTTCCACTCCGCTACGTTTAGCCACATTCAGATACTGGCTAGAAGGTTCGAATACTAAGACATCCACATCCAGATCACTTAACACAGCAGTAATCTGTTCGCGAACTTCTGGCCATTTCAAGCCACCGTTACCGGCGCCCAATGGTGGCACGGCTATAGACTTAACCTGATTTTCAATCAAGAAACGTCGCAGATCTTGCAGGCCTTCCTTCACCCAAGCCATCTGGGAAGGTGATCGCCAATGGCGCTTGGTAGGGAAGTTTACGATCCAGCGGGGGCCTTCCAGTTCATTGACTGCAGTTACGTAAACTTTGCCTGTCTCGACTTCGCCTGCCCTACAGGCAGCTGAGTACAGACGATAATTCTCGGCGAAGCGTTCTTTGAACATCAGCGCGATACCTTTACCCATCACGCCAACGGTGTTCACCGTATTGACAAGGGCTTCGGTCTTGGCTTCTAAAAGGTTGCCTTGGGTAAATCTGATCATTGGAAATACCATCCCGGACGCGCATGAACAGCCAACGTCAGACCTCTAGACAGAGAAGGGGGTGAAATAGAAGGGTACGTAGTCGGCCAGTACCCCACCTGGTGCTATCGGGACGTGCCTGGATCGGCGCTTGTCGATCAAGTCAGCGTTGCCAATGTTCACGTACTGCGGTGCCTGTACATCCGAATTTGCGCAGTGCAGACCATTGTCCAGAATCCAGGGCAGGTTATCGCGCTGGACGATACGCCAAATCAGAGCCTTTTCTGGATTGAGTCTGCTGTAGATCATCTACGGAACATTCCCGGGTTCACGGTGATACGTACCTTAACACCTGCCTCGCGCATTTTTTCCGTGCAGCGTGCCTCGACCTCGGAATCTGGTACAGAAAAGCATGGCAAATTCTTTCGGATGCCAGCCGTAGCTTCCGCCAGCGGCTGTGGCGCTACCGGACAACTGAGAACATGAGCCGACGGGGAACTGCTATGACAACACGCCCACGGAGCGGCTGTTTGGGAGCTTGAAAACGGAATGGATACCGACGGTGGGTTACATGACGGCAGCGCTGGCCGAGCAAGATATCGGGCGCTATCTCATGCAGCGGTACAACTGGACAAGGCCGCATCAACACAACGGCTTCGTGCCGCCGGCTGTTGCAGAAGGAAAACTCAATTCTGTGTCCGGGAATTGGTGACCACTATAGTCAGAGACAGTGTTTCATATGGACCTTGCATTCTGCGCGGCTTGCAGGCATTAAAAAGCCGGCTTGTGGCCGGCTTCTCGTCGATAGGTCTGGCCTGTTTTTGGCAGGCCTTACCCATCTGCAAAAGGGTAGGGTGCTGCTGCGCTAGGCAGTAGCGGGCAAGCAGGCGGGTAGCCGGGTTGCCGAGCGGGAGCGCGAGTGGCCCCTGCTGCAAGGGGCCACACAATAGCGCAATCGCTTAGTCTTTGTAAGCCGCTACCGCCTTGGTGATTTCAGCGCGGGCTGCATCAGCATTGCCCCAGTCCTTCAGCTTGACCCACTTGCCTGGCTCCAGAGCCTTGTAGTTCTCGAAGAAGTGCTGGATCTGCTGCAGCAGCAACGGGGGCAGGTCGGTGTATTCCTTCACGTC
Source organism: Pseudomonas sp. AB39(2026) (assembly GCF_059831485.1). Lineage (NCBI taxonomy): Bacteria > Pseudomonadati > Pseudomonadota > Gammaproteobacteria > Pseudomonadales > Pseudomonadaceae > Pseudomonas > Pseudomonas sp. AB39(2026). The sequence goes on along the minus strand of NZ_CP195212.1, from coordinate 2,635,351 downwards.
CTTGTACAGCTGGGTCAGCTTGTCGTGAGGTACGGCCAATACCTTGGCATCGCCGCCGCCTTCGTCGTCCATCATCAGCACGCCAACCGGGCGAGCGCGAATGACCGAGCCAGGTACCACGGGGTACGGGGTCACTACCAGCACGTCCAGCGGGTCGCCGTCATCGGCCAGGGTGTTGGGGATGTAGCCGTAGTTGGCTGGGTAGAACATAGGGGTAGCGACAAAACGGTCAACGAAGAGCGCGTCGCTGTCCTTGTCCACTTCGTATTTGATCGGCGCATGGTTGGCCGGGATCTCGATAACGACGTGGATGTCGTTCGGCAGGTCCTTGCCGGCTGGGATTTTGCTGTAGCTCATCAATAGTGCTCCCGTTAAGTCGGATCGTTGGCCAGTGTCTGGCAAAGTGGCGGGATTATAGGCACATCCCGTTGCAGGTGCCACGCTAGGACCATGGCAAGCCTGCTCGGTTGCACCCTGCCTTCAGCGGCGAGCCGCTTTGGTGTCGTTAGTGGCCATGCGTGCCTTTACCAGCCCGATAATCATAGGCAGGAAGGACAGCAGCACAATGACAAGCACCAGCAGCGTGAGGTTCTTCTTGATAAACGGCACATTGCCGAAGAAATAGCCCAAGGTGACCAGCCCGCCCACCCACGCCACGCTGCCCACCACACTGAAGCCCAGGAAGCGGGCATAAGGCATACGCGCTACACCCGCCACGAAGGGCGCAAAGGTACGGATGATGGGCAGGAAGCGCGCCAGGGTGACGGTTTTGCCACCATGGTGTGCGTAGAACGCTTGGGTGCGCAGCAGGTAGTCGCGGCGGAAAATCTTCGAGTGGGGGTTGGCGAACAGCCTTTCGCCCAGTGTGCGGCCTACGGTGTAGTTGGTCGTGTCACCTAAAATGGCTGCCGCCATGAGCAGCCCTGCCAGCAACACAGGGTCCATACCGCCACCGGCGGCTACCGCGCCTGCGATGAACAGCAATGAATCGCCCGGCAGAAAGGGCATCACCACCAGGCCGGTTTCACAGAAGATCACGGCGAACAGAATGACGTAGATCAAGCTTCCGTACTGGGTGACCAACTGGTTCAGGTACACGTCCAGGTGAAGAATGAGGTCCAGCGGGTTGAAGTCCATATACGGCTGCCTGTATCCATGCCCGGTCGGGCAAAGGGCGCCATTATACGGGTGAATTCACTAGGAAGTTGAACCTTGGTAACAAGGGCAGGCAAGGGGAGTGCGCATCGTGCCGGAGCCAGGTTGCTGGCGCCGCCTGAGCAGGCGCCAGCTTCGGTCACGCGAACAGACGCTGAGTCAGAAGAAGCCCAGCGGGTTGATGTCGTAGCTCACCAACAGGTTTTTGGTCTGCTGGTAGTGGTCAAGCATCATTTTGTGGGTTTCACGGCCTACCCCAGATTTCTTGTAGCCGCCAAACGCGGCATGGGCAGGGTACAAGTGGTAGCAGTTGGTCCATACCCGGCCGGCCTTGATGCCTCGGCCCATACGGTACGCACGGTTGATGTCACGCGTCCACACACCGGCACCCAGGCCGAATTCCGTGTCGTTGGCAATGGCCAGGGCCTCGGCTTCATCTTTGAACGTGGTCACGCTCACCACAGGGCCGAAGATTTCCTCCTGGAATACCCGCATGCGGTTATTGCCCTTGAGCAGGGTTGGCTGGATGTAGTAACCGGTAGCCAAGTCGCCTTCCAGCTTCTCGACCTTGCCGCCGCTGAGCAGCTCGGCCCCTTCGTTCTTGGCGATGTCCAGGTAGCCCAGAATCTTGTCGAACTGCTGCTGGGACGCCTGGGCGCCGATCATGGTGTCGGTGTCTAGCGGGTCGCCACGCTTGATCTGTTCCACCTTTTTCATCACTTCCTGCATGAAGGCACCATAGATGGACTCCTGCACCAGCACGCGGGAAGGGCAGGTGCACACTTCACCTTGGTTGAAGAACGCCAGCACTACGCCTTCAGCCGCCTTTTCGATGAAAGAAGGCTCGGCCTGCATGATGTCTTCGAAGAAGATGTTGGGGGACTTGCCGCCCAGCTCCACAGTACTGGGAATGATGTTCTCAGCCGCACATTTCATGATGTGCGAGCCCACAGGGGTTGAGCCGGTGAAGGCGATCTTGGCGATACGCTTGCTGGTGGCCAGCGCTTCACCCGCTTCTTTCCCATAGCCCTGCACCACGTTAAGCACGCCAGGCGGCAGCAGGTCGCCAATCAGTTCCATCAGTACCGAAATGCCCAGGGGTGTCTGCTCGGCAGGTTTAAGCACGATGCAGTTGCCCGCTGCCAAGGCCGGGGCCAGCTTCCAGGCGGCCATCAGGATCGGGAAGTTCCAGGGGATGATCTGCCCCACAACGCCCAGGGGTTCATGGATGTGGTACGCCACAGTGTTACCGTCGATTTCCGCAGCGCTGCCTTCCTGGGCGCGCAGGGCACCGGCGAAATAACGGAAATGATCGGCCGCCAGCGGGATGTCCGCGTTGAGGGTTTCCCGAACGGCTTTGCCGTTATCCCAGGTTTCGGTGATGGCCAGCAGTTCCAGGTTCTGCTCGATTCGGTCGGCGATTTTCAGCAGCACCAGTGAGCGTGCCTGCACAGAGGTGCTGCCCCAGGCCTCGGCAGCGGCATGAGCGGCATCCAATGCCTTTTCGATGTCTTCGGCGCTGGAGCGGGGAAATTCAGCAATAGGCTGGCCATTTACCGGCGAAGTGTTGGTGAAATACTGGCCTTTAACAGGCGCGACGAACTGGCCGCCAATGTAATTGCCGTAGCGTTCCTTGAAGGAAACGGTAGCGCCTTCGGTGCCGGGATGTGGGTATTGCATGGCGGTGTCCTCTTATTGTTTGGCTGTGCACGCCTGAGCGATCGTACAAGCGTAGAGCAAACCCTAAGGCACTGCTTCGCCGCAATACCCTCTATGAAAAAATGCACCGCTATGGCCTGGCATGTGTAACCACACCCGGCGGGTGAAATTCTCCGTGGGCTGGGCTACCCTGCGGCGATGTTTTCCGAGGTTGAACATGCATATCCACATTCTTGGCATCTGCGGTACTTTCATGGGCTCGCTGGCGGTTCTCGCCAAAGAGGCCGGGCACCGAGTGACGGGCTCCGACGCGAACGTGTATCCCCCCATGAGCACGCAGCTTCAGGCCCAGGGCATCGAGCTGACCCAAGGCTATGATCCCGCGCAACTGGAGCCTGCCCCCGATTTGGTGGTGATCGGCAACGCCCTGTCCCGTGGCAACCCGGCCGTGGAGCATGTGCTCAACAAGGGCCTGCCCTACGTCTCCGGCCCCCAGTGGTTGGCAGACCACGTATTGCAAGGGCGCTGGGTGATGGCAGTGGCCGGCACCCATGGCAAGACCACCACCAGCAGCATGCTGGCCTGGGTGCTGGAGCACGCCGGCATGGCGCCTGGTTTTCTGATCGGGGGCATTCCACAGAACTTCGACGTGTCGGCGCGTTTGGGTGATACGCCATTTTTCGTGGTGGAAGCTGATGAGTACGACAGTGCCTTCTTCGACAAACGCTCGAAGTTCGTTCATTACCGCCCTCGCACGGCCATCCTTAACAACCTGGAATTCGACCACGCTGATATTTTCCCGGACCTGGCCGCTATCGAGCGCCAGTTCCATCACTTGGTGCGGACCATTCCCGGTGAAGGCCTGATTGTTCACCCCGCGCGTGAAACGGCCTTGGCGCGGGTTGTCGAGATGGGCTGCTGGACCCCGGTGCAGACCACAGGGGAGGGCGGCCAGTGGCATGCCCGGCTGCTGAGCGAAGACGGCTCCCGCTTTGAAGTGCTGTTCAATGGCCAGGTGGAGGGGGTGGTTGAATGGCCCCTCACCGGGCGCCACAACGTGGACAACGCCTTGGCCTGCCTGGCGGCGGCGCGCCACGTGGGCGTAGTACCCGCACTGGGCATCGAGGGCTTGTGCCGGTTCCGCAATGTGAAGCGGCGCATGGAGGTTGTGGCGCAGGTCAACGGCATTACGGTGTACGACGATTTTGCCCACCATCCTACGGCCATCGCCACCACCCTGGACGGCTTGCGCAAGCGCGTGGGCGCCGCACAGGTGATTGCTATCGTTGAGCCCCGCTCCAATTCCATGAAACTGGGTGCACACCGAGAAGGCCTACCGGCCAGCGTAGCCCAGGCCGACCAAGTGATCTGGTATGCGCCGCCCAACCTGGGTTGGGACTTGGCCGGGACGGCTGCCCACTGCACGGTAGCTAGCACCGTGGCGGAAAGCCTTGAGGCGATCATCGCCCAGGTCAAAGCCCTGGCTGCACCAGGTACCCATGTGGTGATTATGAGCAATGGCGGCTTTGGCGGCCTTCACGGTAAATTGGCTGAGGCATTGAAATGAATGGTCCGCAACGTATCACCCTCGCGATGACGGGCGCGTCCGGTGCCCAGTATGGCTTGCGCCTGCTGGACTGCCTGGTGCGTGAAGACCGTGAAGTGCATTTTCTGATTTCCAAGGCGGCCCAGTTGGTGCTGGCCACTGAAACAGACGTGACGTTGCCGGCCAAGCCCCAGGCCATGCAAACCTTCCTTACAGAATACACCGGGGCCAGTGCAGGCCAGATCAAGGTGTATGGAAAGGAAGACTGGATGGCCCCCGTAGCCTCCGGTTCCGGCGCACCAGGCGCCATGGTGGTAGTGCCCTGTTCCACGGGCACCCTGTCGGCCATTGCCACGGGCGCATGCAACAACCTGATCGAGCGTGCAGCAGATGTGACCCTCAAGGAACGCCGCACGTTGATTCTGGTTCCCCGGGAGGCGCCGTACTCCACGCTGCACCTGGAGAACATGCTCAAGCTGTCGCAGCATGGTGCGATCATCGTGCCCGCTTCTCCCGGGTTCTACCATCAGCCCCAAACCATCGACGACCTGGTGGATTTTGTAGTGGCGCGTATCTTGAACCTGCTGGATGTGCCTCAGGACATGTTGCCGCGCTGGGGTGAGTACCACGTAGGTAACGATGAGTAAGGCCTGGCTGCTGCTGGTGCTAGCCCTCACCACGGGCTGTGCCAGTGTCCGCACCTTGGACGCCGCCAAGGCGGGTGCCCCTCTGGTGTACGCCGGCACACGGTTGGACCTGTACGCAATCCATGGAGGGTGCTGCGCCATGGACCGGTTTGGCGCACAACCGCCCGCCTGGCCACGAGCGGATCTTCCCGCCAGCGCCTTGCTCGACACGGTATTGCTGCCCTTTTCGCTGTTGTCGGCGATAGGGGTGGGGTACCAGGCCCAGGGCGGGCTGTAAGCGCTGGCAGGCCTACCGGCCCAGTTTTCTCAAATCGTCGGACTCTACCACCCGAACGCCGTCGCTTTCTTCCAGCGCCAGGCGCCACAGGGCCCTGGCCAATTGGCAGGCTTCTATGCCGTGGTACTTGCCAGGAATGAGGCGGGACAATGGGCCAGCGATCTGTTCGGCCAGGCGCGGCTCGCTACGGTTACCAATCAGCAGGGAAGGCCGCGCCAATGTCAATTGTGGCCACTGCTGTTGGCGAAGCGTCATTTCCAGCTCGCCTTTGACCTGGTTATAGAACGTTGAGGCCTCTGGGTCAGCCCCTACCGCACTGATAACCAACAGGTGACGTGCGCCTAACTCTCTGGCGCGTTGCGCGAAGGCGACGGCCAGGTCATGGTCAACGGCACGGAAGGCCGCTTGAGAGCCGGCCTGCTTGATGGTTGTGCCCAGGCAGCAGAATGCGGTGTCCACGGGCCCTTCCAGGCTCGGCAAAAGCTCAGCCAGTTCGCCAGTAGGGTTGTCCAGCCGACTGTGTTCGGCCAGCGGGCGGCGCGTTGGAGCCACTACCCGCTTCACCGTTGGCTCGTTCAGCAGCCGGTCCAGCACGTGCTCACCGGTAAGCCCGGTTGCGCCCGCAAGCAGGATGTTCTGTGGGGTCAGGTACATAGTGGCTCCTGGGGTTTAATGGCGGGCGGGCAATTTTGGTGGGCTGTTGCTACTGCTATCGTGCAGCGCTGCACTGGCCTGCTGCTGTCGAAGCCGATGCCAATGGGCAAGTACGCCCTTGGGGGCCCACATCTGAGGTTCGGACGCCTCGAAGTTTTCAGCCTGCTCACGCTGGGCAACGATGCTGCTGGCTTGCTGGAAAGCAACCTGCAAATCGTCCGTGGCAGTGAGCGCCTGAGCGAACAGCGCGTCGCCAAAGTAGGTAAAGTCGGCCTCTTCCGAGCAGCCGAAGGACACCCTGTCAGGCCGCGAGGCGGTGATCACAAGCGTCTTGTCATTCTTCAAGGGTTCGATGAAACCGCCGGAATAGCACGCTGAAATCACCACAACCTTGTCTCTGTCCTTGAGCGGTGCCAGCAAGGCGGCGAGGTCCTGTCCAGAAACATTGCTCAACTGAAGGCGCGGCTGCTCCAGTACCAGTTCATGCTCGGAAGTGCCGTGGCTGGTCAGGTAAATAAACACCAAGTCCTCTGGGCCACTGCGCTGGGCAATGGCCTGTACCGAGCGGGCAAGGGTTTCCCGTGTCGCCATCACCCTGTCGGTCAGGTGATCGCGGTGGTTGACCAAGGTCACGCCACCTACCGCCCCAAACCGGGTGGCCAGCAGGTCATGAACGTAATCGGCCTCGCGCATGAACACGCTTTGCTCCCCATCGCCACCCAGCGTCAAGCTGTAGAGTTCAATGGCGGGGCTTGAGTTCGGCAGGCGATTGAGCGCGCGATCCAGCAGGGCACCTTGAATCAGCAGGCCTTGCTCCAGAGGGTCAGGCAAGGCTCGGTCATGCTCGTCGCGTACGCGGCGGCCTTCTGCCCAATACCCCGCCTGCGGAGCTTGGCCAGGTACTACCAGAAGGCCTTTGCCTTGGTAGGCATCGTTGGCAAAACCGCCGGTGTAGAGGCTGCCATCGGCCGACGCCAGTTGGCCTTCCCCTTGGAAGTGCCAATCCACAAAGTCGCCTTGATAGTGGCTGCCATCGTTAGCGAACAGGTCGCCCGGGCCATTGGGCGCGCCCTCCTTGAACTGGCCGATCCACACGTCGCCTGCCTGGGTCTCATATCGGCCATGGCCTTCCAGGCGCCCATGGTGGAAGTCACCGATGTATTGGTCGCCATCGCCGTTGCTGAACGTGCCGTGCCCTTCAAGCTGGCCGTCCACGAAATGGCCACTGAACTGGTTGCCATCCGCATCGGTACGCACACCTTCGCCATTGGGCTGGCCGCGCTCGAAATCGCCTTGGTAAACGCTGCCATCATCCATGTCCAGATGGCCAGCCCCGGCGTACTGATCGTTCTGGAACCCGCCTCGATAGTTGCGCCCTGGCGCCTTGAGCGTACCTTCGCCCTCACGTTTGCCGCGCTTGAAACTGCCGGTGTAGGTGGTGGTGGCTGTAGTCAGCGTGCCTTGCCCTTCAAACAGGCCCTGGCTGAAGTCGCCGCGGTATACCTCGCCATTGGGGCCATGCCATTCGCCGCTGCCGTTCCACTGGCCATCCTTGAACGTGCCGGCGTACCAGCTGCCATTGGGGTAATCCACACGCCCCTGGCCCTGCAGCAACCCATCTACAATGGTGCCCCGGTACTGGCCACCATCAGGCAGGCGGGCATCGGCAGGCAGCAGGGGTTTACCTTCGCCGCATGCGGCAAGGAGCAGGCACATAGCCAGTGGAGCAAATACGCGCATGACAGGGTCCGGGCAATCAAGGCGCCGAGTATGCCGCACAAGCTGTGGTTGTATACAGCCCTTGGCGCGGTTACCGGCGCGGCTCAGACGAAACACAGCAAAAGAGGCTCTGCCACACAGGCAGGTTTGGCCTGGCCTTCGATCTCAAGAGTAGCCTGAACCTTTAGTAACCACTGGCCTGGGCGTTTTTCATCCACGCCCAGCAGGGTCACTCGCAGCCGCACCTGGGCATTCACAGGCACAGGCTGTAGGAAGCGTACCGCGTCTAGGCCGTAATTGACGGTCGTTTGCAGGCCCTCGGGTAGCACCAGCAAGCCGTCGAGCAGGCCTGGAATCAGTGACAAGGTCAGCAGGCCATGGGCAATGGTGGTACCGAAAGGGCCACTGGCAGCACGCACGGGGTCTACGTGGATGTATTGATGATCGCCTGTGGCATCCGCAAACCGATCAATGCGGGCCTGATCGATCAGCAGCCAGTCGGAGCAGCCCAGCTCCTGGCCGATAAAGTCTTTCAAGTGATGGGCGGGTACCTGGCGCATGGGCAGATCCTGAATACGGTGCAGTGAGACCATGCCTATAATGCCGCCCACTTCAAGCCGCCACGAGGAGGAAGGCTATGTTGTTGCGAGGGCTGACCTGGCTGATTCTGTTCCAACTGTTCGGCACGGCCATTCATCAATTGTTCCTGCCCATGCTGCCAGGGCCCATCATAGGGCTGCTTTGCCTGCTGGGCTGGTTGATGTACCGGGGTGATGTGCCCCAGCCTATCGAGCTGGCGGCCTCCAGCCTGCTGCGCTACCTGCCCTTGTTGCTGGTGCCGCCTGCTGTTGGGGTCATGGTCTATGCCTCGGTGATTGCTCAGCACTTCTGGGCAATCGTGGGCGCACTGGGCATCTCGGTGATGGTTTCGCTTGGCCTGACAGGGTGGCTGATGAACCGCTTGATCAACCTTAAGGTCGGGCAGCCCGAAGGTGGTCGCGATGCTTGACTGGCAGGGTGCAGTGGCCTCGGTTACCCACCACCCCCTCTTTGGCATTGGTGTGAGCCTGGGCGCGTATCAAGCCGCCATGGCCCTTTACGAGCGCACGCGCCTGGTGTTTCTCCAGCCGGTGCTGCTATCGATGCTGCTGGTGGTGGGCGTGCTGTTGGCGTGTGGCATCAGTTATGCCGAATATCGGCACGGCACGGAGATCCTCGCCACCCTGCTTGGGCCAGCAACGGTGGCCTTGGCGGTTCCTCTGTTTCTGAACCTGCGGCGTATACGGCAACTGTTCTGGCCTACGGTACTTACACTGATTATCGGCGGGCTGGCGGCCACTGCGTCTGGCGTATGGCTGGGCTGGTGCTTTGGTGCAGATCACGAAACACTCATGACCATGGCACCCAAGTCCGTCACCTCACCCATTGCCATGCTGGTGGCTGGCCAGCTGGGCGGTGTACCAGCATTGGCCGCCGTGTTCGTGTTGACCACCGGCGTCATCGGCGGCATTTTCGGCCCAGGCATTCTGCGGCTACTCAAGGTGCAGGCACCGGAAGCGCGCGGTATGGCATTAGGGCTGACCTCCCATGCCGTGGGTACGTCCGTTGCTCTGCAAGAGGGTGAAACCTGCGGCGGGTTTGCTGCGTTAGGCATGAGCCTGATGGGACTGGCCACTGCGGTCTTCCTGCCCTTGGCCGTCAGCCTGTTTGTATAGAGGAAAGCCAGATGACGTTACCGTTGTTTCCGCTCAATACCGTACTGTTTCCCGGTTGCAAACTGGACTTGCAACTCTTCGAGGCCCGTTACCTGGACATGATCGGGCGTTGCATGAAGCAGGGCGAAGGCTTTGGCATCGTGTGCATTCTGGAGGGCAGTGAAGTGGGTGAAGCCGCCACTGCTCACGCTGCGCTGGGCTGCGAAGCGCGGGTGTTGGATTTCCAGCAGCAAGACAATGGCTTGCTAGGTATCCGGATTGAAGGTGGCCGGCGCTTCCAGGTTGAGCGCGTAGAGGTTCAGCGCGACCAACTGATCGTCGCCGACGTCCACTGGCTGGAGGAGGCCCCTGAGGAGCCTGTGCAGAATGAGGACGAGGACCTTCTGGTACTGCTGGCGGCGCTCACCGACCACCCTATGGTCGCTGGGCTGGACATGGACGGCCCGCCGCAGGGGCGCCAAGCCCTCGCCAATCGGCTGGCCTACCTGCTGCCGTTCGACGACCGCGACAAGCTCAGATTGCTAGGCATCGCTGAGCCTGGCGCCCGCCTGGCAGCACTCCAGGCATTGCTGGAGCGCATGCAAGGCGAACTACAAGCCTGAGCGATAACGTTGCCCCGCAGCGGGCGGCTCAGTAGGCGTAGCGTGTAAGGGCGTCTGCCCAATCGTGCCAGGTGAACCAGCCAAAGAGTAGCAGGCAGGGTACAAGGATCAGTAACCAGGTGCGCCAGCTTAGCGGTTCAAGGCGATGTACCCGCAAGGTGATCGCCAGGCCGGCAGCGCACACGAACACGGCCAGCAAAGCGCCTGCCAGCACATCCGTAGGCCAATGGGCGCCCAGGTAGACCCGTGACAGGGCAATGGACAGGGCAGGGATACAGGCCAGCCCTACCCAGGTTAGCCGCATGCGGGGTGGCTGCCCCCGGCTTGCAAGAATCGCCAGCACCAGGAAGAACGCAAAGGACGCTGAGCTGTGCCCACTGGGCATGCTGTAGGTGCTAAGGGGGTGGCTGAGCACCTCCGGGCGTGTGCGGGCGAACAGCCATTTCAAGGTGCCATTGCCCAGTGCGGTACATACCAGCACGCCACCTGCGAACAATGCATGGCGCCAGTGGCGCGCGATCAGCAGCAAGGTGGTCAGTAAAGCGCCTGCGAAGAGCTGTGTGCGGAAGTCCCCAAGGCGCGTCACACCCACAATGAACCGGTCCAGTACTTCGCTACGGTGCTCTTGTACGAGAGTTACCAGGCCCTCATCGAAATGGGCAAGGTAGGGCCAGCCCAGAAACACGCCCAGCATCAGCACAAAGCTGGCCGCGCTGGTAATCACTGTGGCACTGGGTTGCCGGCGAAGGCTGCTGTTAACAGCAAGGCCGATCAACGCTATAAGCCCCACTGCGACAACTGCAGCCTGTGGCCAGAAGCCCGGAGGCAACGGCAGGCGCACTGCCGCGCCAGCCATCCAGCCAGGCAGCAGGTAAGCGATGGACCAACCGGCTGCGGCCAGCAGGCTCACCGGTACAAAGCGAGGCAGCGGCATTTTCAGCATGCCGGCTACCATCGGCAGCATGGGGCGCAGGGGGCCAATGAAGCGGCCCACCAACAGGCTGGCCACCCCATAACGTGTAATGAAGTTTTCAGCGGTGGTGAGCCACTGCGGATGGCTGCGCAGGCCTGGCAGGTGCGGGATTCTGTCCTTGAGGCCACGGCCAATGGCATAGGACAGGCCATCGCCCAGCAGCCCGCCCGCATAACCCAGTAGTAACGTGTCTCCCAGGCTCAGGGCGCCCCCGCCTGCCAGGGCCGAGACCGCGAACAGGGCCACGGTGCCAGGCACAATCAGCCCGGCCACAGCCAGGCACTCGATACAGGCCACCACGAAAATGGTCACGCCCAGCCATTCCGGGTTGGCACTCAGCCATTGGTTTATAGTGCCCAGCCAGGCATGCATGCTCAGAGTCCTTGGGTCAGTAGCTGATAGTCACGCCCTTCCACCTGCCCGCGACGCAGTGGGTTACGTGTGCAGAAACGCGTGTATTGAGCATCGACAAAACGGTACGGCAAGTGTTCATCACGGCCTTGAGGAATACCCAGGCGGGTGGCCTGTATAACCTGTGGTACCAGAGCGCCTACGTCGTCCACGAACAGGTTGGCCGGGTCGAAACGGCGGGCGTCCCAGTCCGGCACTTTCAGGTTCAATGCCCGGCAGAGCAGGGTTTGCCCGGCACACAAGCGTTCGGGTGGGCGTGGCTGGCCGCTGGCGTCAGGGTTGTTGAGGGTCATTTGCGCAAGGGCGTTGGCATCGCTCAGCTCATCTACCCAAGGGAAGGCGGACTTGACCAGCACCGCGTTGCCAGGCCCTTTCGCACTGAAGTTCATCGAATCCCCGCCACGGGCGTAGTACATGTAGATATGCCCACCGTCGAGAAACAGCGCCTTGCGCTTTTCGGTATATCCCAGTGAGGCATGGCTGCCTTTCTCGTCCAGGTAATAGGCTTCGGTTTCGATGATTCTCGCCGCCAGCCAATAGGCACCCTGGCGATGGCGGATGACCTTGCCGAGCAGTTCGCGGGCCACCAGAAGGGCATCCCGGTCAAAAAAGGCGTCGGGCAGGGGATTGAATACGGGCATGTCACCAACCGTTGAAAGAGTGGGGTGGATAATAGCAAGCCATTGGGAACGGTTTCACGGGGCGATCGTACTTGTTTGTAACCATCTGCCCGGCACCGCTGTTAGTCGCTACCGGTCACAGTTATAATCAGCGGCTTTCCTATTTTCCAAGCCGTGGAACCATGACTGAGCCTGTCCTCGACTACATGCACCGCCTCGGGCACGCAGCCCGCGCTGCGGCCCGGGTTATTGCACGCGCCAGCACGGGCCGCAAGAACCAAGCGTTGCTGGCCACCGCCGATGCCTTGGACCACGCCCGCCACGCCTTGGCCGAGGCCAACCAGCTGGACCTGGACACTGCTCGCGCCAACGGCCTGGAAGCTGCTCTGCTGGATCGCCTTGCCCTTACGCCTGCGCGTATCGATGGCATGATCGCAGGCCTGCGCCAGGTGGCAGCCTTGCCCGACCCGGTGGGTGCCATTCGTGACATGAGCTATCGCCCCTCAGGTATCCAGGTGGGCAAGATGCGCGTACCACTGGGTGTGGTCGGCATCATCTACGAGTCACGCCCTAATGTGACCATCGATGCCGCCAGCCTGTGCCTGAAGTCCGGCAATGCGACAATCTTGCGTGGGGGCTCCGAAGCCATTCACTCCAATCGGGCTGTTGCCGCCTGCATCAGCCAGGGCCTTGAGGCTGCCGGCCTGCCCGCTGCGGTGGTGCAAGTGGTCGAAACCACAGACCGTGCAGCCGTAGGCGCACTGATCACCATGCCCGAGTTCGTGGACGTCATCGTTCCTCGCGGCGGCCGTGGGCTGATCGAGCGCATCAGTCGTGACGCACGTGTGCCGGTCATCAAGCACCTGGACGGCATTTGCCATGTGTATGTGTCTGCCCATGCAGACCTGCCGAAGGCCCAGCGCATTGCCTTCAACGCCAAAACCTACCGCTACGGCATCTGTGGCGCGATGGAAACCCTGTTGGTCGATGCCGCTGTGGCCGCTGCGTTTGTTCCCGGCATGGCGGCGCAATTGCGTGAGCACGGTGTGGAACTGCGGGGCTGCGAACGTACGCGTGAGCTTACCGAGGCACTGCCGGCGACCGAACAGGACTGGCACACCGAATACCTGGCACCTGTCTTGTCGATTCGCGTGGTCAGTGGGCTGGATGAAGCCATCGAGCATATCAACCACTATGGCTCGCATCACACAGATTCAATCGTGACTGACCATCAGGGCGAAGCCCGGCGTTTCATGGCCGAGGTGGATTCAGCTTCGGTCATGGTCAATGCCCCTACCTGTTTTGCCGACGGGTTCGAGTACGGGCTAGGCGCGGAGATCGGTATTTCCACCGATAAGTTGCATGCCCGAGGCCCCGTGGGCCTGGAAGGTTTGACCTGCGAAAAGTATGTCGTCGTCGGTGATGGCCAGTTGCGTGGCGAGTCGAACGGCCATTGAATGAGCCTGCACCGGCGTCAGCCCACGCCCGGCGAATTGGTCTGCTAGGGGGCACATTCGACCCTGTGCATATCGGTCACCTGCGCAGCGCGCTGGAAGTGGCCGACATGCTGGCGCTGGATGAACTCAGGCTGGTGCCCAATGCGCGGCCGCCTCACCGTGGGGAACCCCAGGTAAGCCCGAAACAGCGGCTGGCCATGGTTCAGCAGGCCGTGCAAGATATTGCCCCCTTGTGCGTGGATGGCAGGGAGCTGCTGAGGGAGCGGCCCTCCTATACCATCGAAACCCTTGAGGCGGTGCGTGATGAGCTGGCAACGGATGACCAGCTGTTTCTTTTGCTGGGCTGGGATGCTTTTTGCGGCCTGCCAGGCTGGCATCGCTGGAATGAGCTGCTGGCGCACTGCCACATCATTGTGTTGCAGCGGCCGGACGCCGATAGCGAACCCCCGGATGCACTACGTAATTTGCTGGCCGCCCGTGCGGTCGGCTCGCCGACAGGCCTCCATGGGCCCTCCGGCAGCATTGCTTTCGTCTGGCAGACGCCCTTGGCGGTGTCCGCTACCCAGATCCGCCAGCTGCTGGCCAGCGGTAAGTCGGTTCGTTATCTGGTGCCGGACGCAGTATTGGCCTACATCGAGGCGCACGGGCTGTACCGTGCGCCCAACTGACCGGGCAACGACGGGATACCCCGCGCCCCGAATACACGAGTTGAAGAGTTTTATATGAAGAAGCACACAATGAAGAGCGAAGAACTGGTCCAGTTGGCCACCGCTGCGCTGGAAGACATCAAGGCCCAGGACATCCTCAGCATCGATGTGAAGGAAAAGACCAGTATTGCCGACTACATGCTGATCGCCACCGGTACGTCTGGCCGCCATGTGAACTCCATGGTCGAGCATGTGCGTGAAAAGGTGAAGGAAAAGGGTGTTCAGCCCTTGGGCGAGGAAGGCAAGGGCGACAGCGACTGGGTGCTGCTGGACCTGGGCGACGTGATCGTGCATGTGATGACCGCTGCCGCGCGTCAGTTCTACGACCTGGAGCGTCTGTGGCATGGGGCCGAGCAAAGCCGCGCCCAGCACGCGCCCGATCAGCACGGCGCCGACCAGGAATAACCGCCCCCGTGCGTTTACGTCTGATTGCCGTGGGTTCGCGCATGCCGAAATGGGTAGAAGAGGGCTGGCATGAGTATGCCCGCCGGCTACCCGCCGAGCTGCCCTTGGAACTGGTCGAGATCCCGCTCAATACGCGTGGCAAGAATGCCGACGTTGCCCGGTTCATGCGCCAGGAAGGTGAAGCCATGCTGGCCAAGGTGCAACCTGGCGAGCGTATTGTGACGCTGGAGGTGCACGGCAAGCCTTGGAGCACCGAGCAACTGGCGGGTGAACTCGACCGTTGGCGCCTGGATGCCCGCACCGTGAACTTCATGGTGGGGGGCCCGGAAGGGCTGGCCCCGGAAGTATGCGCGCGTGCTGACCAGCGGTGGTCACTGTCGGCACTTACGCTACCTCACCCGCTGGTGCGTATCCTGATCGGCGAGCAGGTCTACCGGGCTTGGACGGTACTGTCCGGCCATCCCTATCACAAATAAGCCCTAAAGCCTTTTCAGATGTCGCAGCCGATCCGCCTCAAGGACCACGAAAAAGACGCCCGCCTTGTGCGTGGGCGCGTGGTGGTGGGCGCTGTGGTAGTTGTGGCATTGATCGCTGTGCTGGTGGCGCGGCTGTATTTCCTCCAGGTCATCCAGTACGAGTACCACTCCACGTTGTCCGAGAACAACAGGGTGCACGTCCAGCCCATTCCACCGAGCCGTGGGCTCATCTACGACCGCAATGGCGTGATCATTGCCAACAACCGGCCTAGTTTCAACCTGAGCGTCACCCGTGAACGGGCAGGGGACTGGGAGGGCACACTGGACCTGATCGTCGAGATGCTGGAACTCACACCAGAGGACCGGGCGCTTTTCGAAAAGCGTATGCGCCAGGGCCGTAGGCCTTTCGAGCCTGTGCCCGTGATGCAGGAGCTGACCGAAGAGCAGATTGCCCGTATCGCCGTAAACCAGTTCCGATTACCTGGCGTTGAAGTCGTGGCTCAGCTCACTCGGCACTATCCAGAGGGTGCACACTTCGCACACTCTGTGGGCTATATGGGGCGAATCAACGAAAAAGAACTCAAAACCCTCGACCCCGTTAATTACAGCGGTACTCACCAAATCGGCAAGACAGGCATCGAACGGTTCTACGAGCCCGAGCTGCATGGCCAGGTGGGCTATGAGGAGGTCGAAACCAACGCCCGGGGGCGTGTGCTGCGGGTACTCAAGCGGACCGATCCGATTCCGGGCAAGGACATCGTGCTCTCCCTGGATATCCAGCTGCAGCAGGCTGCCGAAGCCGCGTTGGGCGGGCGGCGCGGCGCCATCGTAGCGCTGGACCCGGCCACAGGCGAAGTGCTCGCCATGGTCAGTCAGCCCAGTTTCGATCCCAACCTGTTCGTGACCGGCATTCCGTTCAAGACCTATGCCGAACTGCGTGATTCCATCGATCGGCCGCTGTTCAACCGCGTATTGCGCGGGCTTTACCCGCCAGGCTCCACTATCAAGCCGGCTGTTGCCATCGCAGGGCTGGACAGTGGTGTGGTTACGCCCTCCACAAGGGTGTTCGATCCGGGCTATTACACGCTGCCCAACTACGACCACAAGTACCGTAACTGGAACCGCAGTGGTGATGGCTTCGTTGACCTGGACACCGCCATCATGCGTTCCAACGACACCTATTTCTATGACCTGGCGCACAAGCTGGGAATCGACCGCCTAGGTGAATACCTGGGGCGTTTCGGTATCGGCAAAAAGGTTTCCCTGGACATGTTTGAAGAGTCGCCTGGGTTGATGCCCTCCCGTGAATGGAAACGGGTTACCCGCCGCCAGGTGTGGTACCCCGGTGAAACCTTGATCCTGGGGATCGGCCAGGGCTACATGCAGGTTACCCCGCTGCAGCTGGCACAAGCCACCGCGCTGATCGCCAACAAAGGCCGCTGGAATCGCCCTCGCCTGGCGCGTGCAATCGAAAACCAGCCGCCGAAGGACCTCTCGCCAATGCCGGATATCGTGCTGCGCGACCCGGCAGATTGGGCGCGTGTCACCCATGGTATGGAACAGGTGATGCAGAACGCCAGAGGTACAGCGCGCAAGGCTGCACTGGGCGCCCAGTACCGCATTGCGGGTAAAAGTGGTACCGCCCAAGTGGTCGCCATCAGGCAGGGTGAGCGCTATGACCGCAACAAGCTGCAAGAGCGCCATCGTGACCACGCCTTGTTCGTGGGCTTTGCCCCGGCAGAACGGCCAAAAATCGTGGTAGCGGTGATGGTCGAGAATGGCGAGGCAGGCTCGGGTGTGGCTGCACCCGTGGTTCGGCAGGTGATGGATGCTTGGCTGCTGGGCCCTGATGGCCAGCTGAAGCCCCAGTTCGCCAGCGGTTCGACCCCGGAGGTCACGGCCCGTGAAGAATAATTTCGACCGTATTCTGTCCAGCGAAGATGTGATGCGCCGTCGCGCCACGTTTCTACAACGTATACATGTTGATGGGCCGCTGCTGGTCCTGCTGCTGACCTTGGCCACGGGCAGCTTGTTCGTGCTGTATTCGGCCAGTGGAAAAAGCTGGGACCTGCTGATCAAGCAGGCTACTTCGTTCGGGATCGGCCTGGTCTCCATGTTCGTCATTGCTCAGCTGGAACCCAGGTTCATGGCCCGCTGGGTGCCCCTGGCCTACGTGGTGGGCGTGATATTGCTGGTGGTGGTGGATGTGATGGGCCACAACGCCATGGGGGCGACTCGGTGGATCAACATCCCTGGGGTGATTCGCTTCCAGCCCTCGGAGTTCATGAAAATCATCATGCCGGCGACCATTGCCTGGTATCTGTCCAAGCGTACGCTGCCGCCTCATCTCAAGCATGTGGCAATCAGCTTGGCACTGATTGGTGTGCCCTTCGTGCTGATCGTGCGGCAGCCAGACCTGGGCACGTCCTTGCTTATCCTGGCATCTGGGGCCTTCGTGATGTTCATGGCAGGCCTGCGCTGGCGCTGGATCATCAGCGTGGTGGCTGCAGCGGTGCCGGTAGCGGTCGCCATGTGGTTCTTCATCATGCATGACTACCAGAAGCAGCGAATCCTTACCTTCCTGGATCCAGAAAGTGACCCCTTGGGCACAGGCTGGAACATCATCCAGTCCAAGGCAGCCATCGGTTCGGGCGGGGTATTTGGCAAGGGGTGGCTGCTGGGCACCCAGTCCCACCTGGATTTTTTGCCCGAAAGCCATACGGACTTTATCATTGCGGTCCTTGGCGAGGAGTTTGGCCTGGTAGGTATCTGTGCCCTGTTGCTGATCTACCTGCTGTTGATCGGCCGTGGGCTGGTAATTACGGCTCAGGCACAAACCCTGTATGGGAAACTGCTCGCGGGCAGCCTCACCATGACTTTTTTCGTGTATGTATTCGTAAACATCGGCATGGTCAGCGGCCTTCTACCTGTAGTTGGCGTGCCCTTGCCCTTCATTAGTTACGGCGGAACTTCGCTTGTGACACTACTGTCAGCGTTTGGGGTTTTGATGTCGGTCCATACCCATCGCAAGTGGATCGCTCAGGTTTGAATAAGGTGAAGATGTCAATGCAAGCAATGCGCGGCTGGGTCGCTCGATACGCTCCTTGGGTCGGCCTGGCAGGCATCCTTGGCACGCCAGCTACATCGGTCGCCGGCGACTACGAAGGGTCGCCCCAGGTGGCCGAATTCGTAGGTGAAATGACCCGCGACTATGGTTTCGCCGGCGAGCAGTTGATGGGTGTGTTCCGTGAAGTGGAGCGCAAGCAGGCCATTCTGGACGCCATCTCCCGGCCGGCCGAGCGGGTGAAACCCTGGAAAGACTACCGCCCCATCTTCATTACCGATGCACGTATCGCTCGTGGTGTAGACTTCTGGCGCCAACATGAGGCTGCTCTGGCCCGTGCAGAGCAGGAATACGGCGTGCCTGCCCAGGTGATCGTGGCCATTATTGGCGTGGAAACCTTCTTCGGCCGCAATACCGGCAATTATCGAGTGATCGACGCCTTGTCCACCTTGGGCTTCGACTATCCTCCCCGTGCAGACTTTTTCCGCAAGGAATTGCGCGAATTCCTGCTGCTGGCGCGGGATGAGCAGGTCGACCCCATGACCCTCAAGGGCTCCTATGCCGGTGCCATGGGGCTGCCGCAGTTCATGCCTAGCAGCTTCCGCGCCTACGCGGTGGACTTCGACGGTGACGGCCATATCAATATCTGGAGCGACCCTACCGATGCCATCGGCAGTGTAGCCAGCTACTTCAGCCGCCATGGCTGGGTGTCTGGCGAGCCCGTGGTCAGCCGTGCCGACGTACGAGGCGAGCGCGCGGACGAAGGGCTCAGCCCCGGCCTGGACCCGACGAAAACCGTAGGGGAGTTGCGAGCGCTGGGGTGGTCGAGTCATGATGCGCTGCGCGATGACTTGCCGGTCGTTGCCTTCAAGCTGGACGGGGCGGCTGGCCCTGAGTACTGGATGGGCCTGAAGAACTTCTACGTGATCACGCGCTACAACCGCAGCGCGATGTACGCTATGGCCGTTCACCAACTGTCGCAAATGCTGGTTCAAGCACGGGGCAACAAGTAATGCGGGCTTTGCCGTTTCGCACACCACTGAAACTGGCGCTCTATGGCGCGCTGGCCTTGCTGGTTGTCAGTTGCTCCAGCAGCCGGGCCCCGCAGGGTACGTCTACCGGCACCAGCACCTACACCGTGCGCGCCAAGCCCGGCCTGGATATAAACCGTGCCCACAAAGACGGTGCGCCCTGGTGGGATGTGGACATCTCGCGTATTCCCGACGCGGTGCCTACGCTGCATACAGGCCCTTACAAAGCCAACCCTTACACGGTACTGGGCAAAACCTATTTCCCGATCCCTAGTGCCAGCAGCTACAACGTAGTGGGTACGGCTTCCTGGTACGGCACCAAGTTTCATGGCCAGAACACAGCTAACGGTGAGGTGTACGACCTGTATGGCATGAGTGCAGCCCACAAGACGCTGCCCCTGCCCAGCTATGTGCGTGTTACCAACCTGGATAACAACCGTTCGGTGATCCTGCGTGTGAACGACCGCGGGCCGTTCTATTCTGACCGTGTGATCGACCTGTCCTACGCCGCTGCGAAGAAGTTGGGGTATGCCGAAAACGGCACCGCTCGGGTTCGGGTGGAAGGCATCGACCCGCAGCAATGGTGGGCCCAGCGCGGGCGGCCAGCACCGATGGTGCTAGAGCCTGTGCAGGCTGCGCAGGCACAGGCGGCGTTGCTGCCGTCCACAGGAACGGTGGAACAGTACACCCCGCCGCCTGAGCAGCACGCCGTGGCAACGGCACCCGTTGTCATGGACCCAAAAAAAAACGTTTCTGCGCAGGCAACTGGCCTTTATCTCCAGGTGGGAGCCTTCGCCAACCCGGACGCTGCCGAGCTGCTCCGTTCGAAGCTCAGTACCATGGTCAAGGCTCCGGCCTTTACCAGCCCTACGGTTCGCAACCAGCAAACGCTCTATCGCGTGAGGCTGGGGCCGATCGGAACCCAGGATGAAGCACAGCAAGTGCAGAACAGTGTGCGCCTGGCCAGGCTTGGCTCGCCCAGCATGGTCACGGCAGACTAACCTGCACCTGCAACGCTTCATGCTCCCTGCGAGCGTGCGCCAAGGACGGCAACCCACGTAAGCCCTGACAAGGCTTTTAAAGATTTGCCCTCAGGGCCTGTGCCATCAGTAATCTCGAGAGACGGATGAACATCACCAACTTTGCCAAACGCCTGTGCCTGCTAGTTCCCTTGCTGCTTTCGCCCACCGCCTGGGCCGTCGACCAAATGGTTCCGGCCGCCCCTCAGTTGGCGGCGCGTGCCTACGTGCTGATGGAGGCGTCCAGTGGCAATGTGCTGATCGACAGCGCTGGCGATGAACGCCTGCCCCCGGCCAGCCTGACCAAGCTGATGTCTGCCTACATCGCGACCCTGGAAATCCGCCGTGGTCAGATCGGCGAGAACGACCTGGTCACGGTCAGCGAAAATGCCTGGCGTACTGGCGGCTCCCGGATGTTCATCAAGGTGGGTTCCCAAGTCACGGTCAGTGACCTGCTGCACGGCATCATCATCCAGTCCGGTAACGATGCTACCGTTGCCCTGGCAGAGCACATTGCTGGCAGCGAAGACGCCTTCGCCGACATGATGAACGCGACCGCCAAGAAGCTGGGCATGGAAAACAGCCACTTCATGAACCCCACTGGCCTGCCTAACCCGGACCACTACGCTTCGGCCCACGACATGGCGATCCTGGCACGGGCCATCATTCATGAAGACCCGGCACACTACGCGATCTACTCCCAGAAAGAGTTTTTCTGGAACAACATCAAGCAGCCCAACCGTAACCTGCTGCTATGGCGTGACAAGACCGTTGACGGTCTGAAAACCGGCCACACCCAGGAGGCAGGCTATTGCATGGTGGCATCGGCGGTCCGTGACGGCACCCGCCTGATCGCTGTCGTATTCGGTACCAGCAGCGAGCAGGCCCGTGCGGCGGAAACTCAGAAGCTGCTGACCTACGGCTTCCGCTTCTTCGAAACCCAGACCTTCTACAAGGCCGGCGCCGAGCTGAACAAGGCACCCGTCTGGAAAGGCACTACCAACGAAGTGAAGGCTGGTCTGGCTGAAGACCTCACCATGACCCTGCCACGTGGCCAGCTCAAAAACCTGCAGGCCAGCATGACCATGAACCCACAACTGACCGCGCCTATTGAAAAAGGCCAGGTGGTGGGCAAGGTTGAAGTGAAAAACGGTGACAAGGTTGTGGAAACCAAAGACCTCATTGCGTTGGACGCGGTTGAGGAGGGTGGTATCTTCCGCCGGTTGTGGGATAGCATTCGCCTATTCTTCTACGGCTTGTTCAACTAACGAACCGTCGGTTACCCCTCCCCAGCCTGCGGCTGCGGGAGGGGTAGCTTTTTTCCACGGCTTGATGAGGCCGTCACTGCCATGACAGACACCGATGTAAAGTCTCATATCATTGAGTTCCCTTGCCCCGACTATCCCATCAAGGTGATTGGCGATACGGTGGTAGGGTTCAAGGACGCGGTCATCGAAATTCTCGCCAAATACGCCAAGGTGGACATCAATACCCTGGCGGAGCGGCAAAGCAGCAATGGCAAATACACCACCATCCAGTTGCACATCATTGCAACCGGGCAAGAGCAGCTACGCGATATCAATAGCGCCCTGCGTGCCACCGGCTTCGTGCACATGGTGTTGTGATGCAGGGTTGCCTGGGCTTTCGCGAGCTAGGCCTGACACCTTACGAACCGGTATGGCAGGCCATGCGTCGTGTTACCGACCTAGCCCGCGAGCGCCAGGTTTGTGATGAAATATGGCTGGTCCAACACCCTCCCGTGTTCACGCAGGGCCAGGCAGGCAAGCCAGAGCACCTGCTGCTGCCGGGGGACATTCCGGTGGTGCAGGTGGACCGCGGTGGCCAGGTGACTTATCACGGGCCCGGCCAACTGGTAGCCTACCTGCTGCTGGACCTGCGCGAGCGCGGGTTCGGCGTGCGAGAACTGGTAACCCGTATCGAAAACACGCTGGTGGCTGTGCTCGCCAGCTATGGGGTCAGCGGTTCGGCAAAGCCCGATGCACCGGGTGTATATGTACAAGGGGCCAAGATCGCCTCGCTGGGCTTGCGTATTCGCAATGGCCGCTCGTTCCATGGGCTGGCCCTGAATGTGGACATGGACCTGCGTCCGTTCCAGAGAATCAACCCGTGCGGCTACGCCGGCCTTGCGATGACGCAACTGGCCGACCATGCCCCCGGTGTCCAAATGTGTGAGGTGAGTGCAAGGCTGCAGGCGCAGCTCGTCGAACACCTCGATTATGCTGAGCAGACGACCCTCACGGGCGGAATCGACTGATATGACTATTGCCCAAGACACCGTCGCAAGCCCTGAAGTGGCGATCCAGAAGCCCTCGGCGCCTAAAAAAGTGGAAGCGGGCGTAAAGCTGCGTGGCGCTGAAAAAGTTGCGCGCATTCCGGTAAAGATCATCCCCACGGACGAACTGCCGAAGAAGCCGGACTGGATTCGTGTTCGCATCCCGGTATCGCCGGAAGTGGACCGTATCAAACAACTGTTGCGCAAGCACAAGCTGCACAGCGTGTGCGAGGAAGCGTCCTGCCCGAACCTAGGCGAATGCTTCTCCGGCGGTACCGCTACGTTCATGATCATGGGCGATATCTGCACGCGCCGTTGCCCGTTCTGTGACGTTGGCCATGGCCGCCCGAAAGCCCTGGACGCGGATGAGCCGCACAACCTTGCCGTGGCCATCGCAGACCTGCGCCTGAAGTACGTGGTGATCACGTCGGTGGACCGGGACGACCTGCGTGACGGCGGTGCCCAGCATTTTGCCGATTGCCTGCGGGAAATCCGTAAGCTGTCGCCAGGCGTACAGTTGGAAACACTGGTACCGGACTACCGTGGCCGCATG
Organism: Pseudomonas sp. AB39(2026); assembly: GCF_059831485.1. NCBI lineage: Bacteria > Pseudomonadati > Pseudomonadota > Gammaproteobacteria > Pseudomonadales > Pseudomonadaceae > Pseudomonas > Pseudomonas sp. AB39(2026). Next base: position 2,612,368 of record NZ_CP195212.1, on the reverse strand, counting down.
GACGTCGCTCTGGATATTACGGCTCAGGAGCCGCCAGACGTGTTTAACCACAACCTGGAAACCGTGCCACGCCTGTACCGGGCCGCCCGCCCAGGTTCGGATTACGACTGGTCGCTGGACCTGCTGCAGAAATTCAAGCAGCGTGTGCCCACAGTGCCTACCAAATCCGGCTTGATGCTGGGCTTGGGCGAAACCGACGAAGAAGTGATCGAAGTCATGCACAGGATGCGCGAGCACGACATCGACATGCTTACCCTCGGCCAGTACCTGCAACCCTCCCGCAGCCATTTGCCGGTACAGCGCTTCGTTCACCCGGACACCTTCGCCTGGTTCGCCGAAGAAGGGTACCGCATGGGCTTCAAGAACGTCGCGTCAGGCCCCCTGGTGCGCTCTTCGTATCACGCGGACCAGCAGGCCCACGAGGCGAAGATCAAGCTTTGACCACGCACTATGGCAGGCCTGTGCGGGCACTGCGCCCAGGTGACTGCCTGGCGTTGATCGCCCCCGCAGGCCCTGCCGACTTCGACCATGCTGCTGCCCACCTGTGGGCAGAGGGGCACGGTTACCGGTTAAAGATCTACCCCGGTGTATCGCAAAAGGCTGGCTACCTGGCAGGCAGTGACGCAGTACGCCTGGCGGACCTGCATGCTGCCTTCGCGGCCCCTGATATCGCCGCCATCCTGTGCATTCGAGGTGGGTACGGTAGCCCCAGGCTGCTGGACCAGATCGATTACGCTTTGATTGCTGCCAACCTCAAGCCCTTTGTGGGCTACAGCGACCTGACTGCACTGCACCAGGCGCTGTGGCTGGAAACAGGGTGTGTGACGTTCCATGGGCCAATGATGCGCCCAGACCTGCTGACACCGCGCCTGCCGCCTACCGAGGCCCTGCTGCTGCAGATGCTGCGCGGGGTGCTAGGGGAGGGGGATGTTATTGAGCACCCCTCTGAGTTCCCGCTGACAACATTGGCCAGTGGCACGACAGAAGGGCGCCTGACAGGCGGTAACCTCACCATGATAGGCGCTTCGTTGGGTACTCCGTGGCCCATTGATACCCAAGACAGCGTGCTGTTTATCGAAGACGTCAACGAGCCCTTGTTTCGCATAGATCGCACCCTTAACCAACTGCGGCTGGCAGGCAAGTTCAAGGGCTTGAAAGGGGTACTGCTGGGCGATGTGGCGAAAGTCGAACAAGCACCGCTGTTCGAGCTGGTTCAGGCCACCTTCGCTCACCTGAACATTCCGATCCTGGCAGGCTGGCGCAGTGGCCACTGCGATCCTAACCTGACCTTGCCGCTTGGCGCCCAAGTGGTACTGGATGCGGACCGTCAGCAGGTGAGGCTGGCTCAGCCCATCACCTATTAAAGAACCACGCTACGCAGCCCGCGAGTGCAATACCTTCACATTCGCTGGCTGCGCCAGCTCCCACAGAAGCCGATGCCTGCCGCTCTGAGCCGGCGTAGCCCGCGAACAGGCTTTTACAGCCATCACTGCCCCTGGCGCAAACTCTCCAGCAGCTTGTGTGTAGGATACCCGTCCGCCGGCCAACCACGGGCTTGCTGGGCTGCACGAATGGCCTTGCGGGTATTGCTGCCGATAATCCCATCTGGGGCGCCGGCGTCGTACTGGGCAGCACTTAGCAACGTTTGCAACTCGATACGTTCGGTACGGCTAAGGGGGAGGTCGTCAGTGGGCCATGCGCCCTGCACGTACCCACCGCCGCTGAAGCGTTGGGACAACAGGCTCACACCCAAGGCATAGGACGATGAGTTGTTGTACTTGAGAATGGCCCTGAAGTTGTCTAGTACCAGGAATGCGGGGCCACGGTAGCCAGCTGGCAGCAACAGGTTGGCCTGCTGCTGTGCCACTGCGGGCGCTACTACCGCGCCCGGCGGCAGTTTCACGCCTTGGGCCAGCCATTCGCTTACAGGTTTGCGCAGGCTGCCATCCGCTTGGGCATAGTCGAAGCCTGCAGGTAGCTGCACTTCCATACCCCAAGGCTGGCCACGCTGCCAGCCAGAGGCTTGCAGGTACTGCGCAGTAGAGGCCAGCGCGTCTACCGCACTGTTCCAGATGTCACGGCGCCCGTCGCCATCGAAATCCACTGCATGGGCGTTATAAGTGGTAGGGATGAATTGGGTCTGGCCCATGGCACCCGCCCAAGATCCCAGCATATGAGCCGCGTCGATGTCGCCGTTCTGCAGGATCTGCAACGCGGCGACCAGTTGCTCCTGAGCGAACCCAGGGCGCCGCCCTTCGTAGCCCAACGTCGACAGCGACCGGATCACGGACTTGTCACCCTGGAACTGGCCGAAGCTGCTTTCCATACCCCACACGGCCACCAAGGCTTGGCGGTCTACGCCAAAGCGCTGCTCGATGCGCTGCAGGTCAGCCGCGTACTGATTGAGCAGGGCCTGCCCCTTACGCACGCGTACGGGCGAAATGGCACTGTCCAGGTACTGCCATACGGGGCGGCTGAATTCAGGCTGGCTGCGATCTGCTTCGATCACGGAAGGGTCTGGCGTCACGCCTTTGAAGGCGTTATCAAACACATCGGTGCGAATGCCAGATTGAAGCGCGTGAGCGCGGAAGGCTGCTTGCCACTGCTCAAAACTCTGTGCAGGCACAGCATCGGCGGGGACTGCTGTTGCCGCTGCAGGGCTGCCAGGCAGCGCGTCGGCAGCGGTGGGCGTTTCGGAGCAGGCGGCAAGGAAGAACAGGCTGGACGCGGCGATGATCCGGCTGGAGCGATGACGGCAGATACGGCGAAAAAACATGCAATTGCCCAGGCATACAGAGGTAAGGGAAACCTTAACACGCCGGGGCCAGGGCCCGCCAAGGGGCTATTGCGCAGGAAGTGCGAAACGCTGGCCCGTCATCATCAGCACCAGCCGAGAAAGCCCGGCCCACACAGAGCCTGGTGCTTGCCCTTTGACCTGTGCGTCTAGGTGTTGAGCATCTTGTAACAGCAGGTTCCAACGCAGGGCCGTATAGCGCCGCATGGCCTTGCCCACGATGGCTTTGCGCTTATCCCATACCGGCGGTTTCATCTGGCTGAACGCTTTGTCCAGCGGGATGCCCTGGCCGTATAGCTGGGCTACGCCCGCCAGCGTTCGTAGCTCCCGCGCCAAAGCCCACAGGACCACGGCGGCCTCTACCCCCTCACCGCGCAGCCCTTCGAGCATACGCAGCGCATGAGTAGCATCCCCTGCAAGCACAGCGTCAACCAGGCCAAACACGTCAAAGCGGGCGCTATCGGCTACGGCTGCCTGCACGGTTTCAAGGGTGACCTGGGTGCCCTCAGCCAGCAGTTTGAGCTTTTCCACCTCTTGCGCAGCGGCAAGCAGGTTGCCCTCTACCCGTTCAGCAATCAATTGCACGGCGTCAGGGTGAGCGGTGAGGCCCGCCTGGGCAAGCCGCTGGCCGATCCACTGAGGCAACTGGCTGGCGTCTACAGGCCACACCTGCACGAATTGCACATGGGGCGCATTGATCAAGGCTGAGGCCCATTTGCTTTTTTGTGTGCTGCCGTCCAGCTTGGGCAGGCTGATCAGTAGCACGGTATCGTCGGCAGGACGCGCCGAGTATTCGATCAGGGCCGCGGCACCCTTGTCGCCCGGTTTGCCGCCGGGCATGCGCAGTTCAAGCAAGCGTTTTTCAGCAAACAAGGACAGGCTCGCGCTCGCCTGGAGCAGGGTACCCCAGTCGAAGTTCGGGTCGGCGTTGAACACCTGGCGCTCGTCGAAGCCCTGCGCCCGCGCCGCGCTACGGATAGCATCGGTGGCTTCCTGGCATAACAGGGGTTCATCGCCGCTGACCATGTAGATCGGCGCCAATGCCCCCTGCACATGTTTGCCCAGCTGGGCTGGCGCCAGTTTCATTGCACGAGTCGCTGGCGTTTACCCAAGCCGATCACTGGCCAGGCAGCTGCATCGGTGACTGCTGTGGTGTTTCATCACGCACACGCTGTGCCGCCGCTTCAGCGGCTGCTGCGGCTTCGGCCTTGGCGTCTTCTTGGGCCTGGCGCTTTTGCAGCTCGGCCGGGGTCAGTTGCGCCAGGCGCAGCATCATCCGCTGGATCAGCTCGCGGCGCATTTCAGTACGCACCCGGCTGGCTTCCTGATCGGACCCGGTCAGGTTATTGCTGTCATGCACGTATATCTTCTGTACGTCCATATGATCGCTGACCAGCACCCGTTGCTGGCTGCCAGTGATGGTGTAGTCCGCGCGCAGGGTCAGCTCGATTTCCGAAGAGCGTGCCGAGCCTGTATAGGTCGCACTACGGTTGTCTTCGCTTTCATTGGTCAATGTAAGGGTGTATGGAGCACCGGAAACCACCGCCACACCACTACGCTGAAGGGCCGCGCGCAGGTCGTTGACCGTTGTACCGTAGGCATCACGTGCCTTCACATCCATTTCCTTGACGGCCATTTCATTGGTGCCAGTGCCGCGCAGCTGGAAACCGCAAGCGCTCAGCAGCGTGGCGAGCCCCAATACCAGCAGGTTACGTTTGATCATTGCGTGTTGCTCCTTCAAACCTTTATTAGCCGACGCACCCCGAAGCGCCAGGCGCCTCGGGGCCGGGATCAGTTGGCGACGATGTTGACCAGCTTGCCTGGCACCACGATAACCTTGCGAATGGTCTGGCCTTCGGTAAAGCGCAGCACGTTCTCGTTGCTGCGCGCTGCCGCTTCGACGTCTTCACGGCTTGCACCCGCAGGCATGTCGATCTGGCCACGCAATTTGCCGTTCACTTGAATCACCAGGGTAAGGGTGTCCTGTACCAGGGCGGACTCATCATGCTTCGGCCAGGCCGCATCGATGACCGGCTCGCCATGGCCCAGGCGTTGCCACAGCTCATGCGACAGGTGAGGCGTGATCGGGGCCAACAGCAGGGTGACGGCCTCCAAGCCTTCGTGCAGCAAGGCACGGTCCTGCTCGTCCACCTGAGGGGCTTTTTCCAGCACGTTCATCAAGGTCATGACCTGAGCAATAGCCGTGTTGAACTTGTGGTGCTGGCCTACATCCTGGCCGGCCTGGCGAATGGCAAGGTGGATGGCACGGCGAACGACTTTCTGGCCGTCGTTGAGCCCGGTGACCTGCAGTGGGCTCGGTATACCTTGAGCGACGTGTGCCTGGGCCAGCCGCCATACGCGGCGCAGGAAACGGTTGGCACCTTCCACACCGGCATCAGACCATTCGGCACTCATGTCCGGCGGCGAGGCGAACATCATGAACAGCCGGCACGTGTCAGCCCCGAACTGATCAATCATCGATTGCGGGTCCACGCCATTGTTCTTGGACTTGGACATCTTCTCGGTGCCGCCGATTTCCACCGGCTGGCCGTCGCTGCGTAGGGTGGCCCGGATGACCTTGGCCTTGGCATCGCGCTCCAGGTCCACGTCCGCCGGGTTGAACCAGGTTTTCCCGCCATTGGCCTCTGTGCGGTAGTAGGTCTCGGCAATCACCATGCCCTGGGTTAGCAGGTTGGTGAAGGGCTCGCTGGAAGTGACCAGGCCTTCATCGCGCATCAGCTTGTGGAAGAAGCGAGCGTAGAGCAGGTGGAGAATGGCGTGTTCGATACCACCGATGTACTGGTCTACCGGCAACCAGTGGTTAGCTGCAGCAGGGTCGACCATGCCACCTTCGTAGCGAGGCGAGGCATAGCGCGCGAAGTACCAGGACGACTCCACGAAGGTGTCCATGGTGTCGGTTTCGCGGCGCGCGGCTTGGCCACAACGCGGGCAGGCGCACTCATAGAATTCGGGCAGGCGTGCCAGCGGCGAACCGGCACCGTCGGGTACCACGTCCTCGGGCAGGACCACCGGCAGTTGGTCTTCCGGCACGGGCACATCACCACAGCCGTCGCAGTGGATGATCGGGATCGGGCAGCCCCAGTAGCGCTGGCGGCTGATGCCCCAGTCGCGCAGGCGGTATTGCACCCGGGACTGGCCCAGGTTTTTCTTCAGAAGGGCCACTTCCATGGCGTCGAATGCGCCTTCGAAGTCCAGCCCATCGAATTCACCAGAGTTGATCAGCTGCCCGTGTTCGCCATAGGCCGCCTGCCAAGGCGCTGGCGTTTCATCACCGGCACTGGTGCGCACTACCGCCTTGATAGGCAGGTTGTACTTGCTGGCGAATTCGAAATCACGCTCGTCATGGGCAGGCACGGCCATCACTGCACCGTCGCCGTAATGCATCAGCACATAGTTGGCGACCCAGACAGGCAGTTTTTCGCCCGTGAGCGGGTGCTCCACGAACAACGAGGTAGCACGGCCCTTTTTCTCCTGGGTGGCCATGTCGGCCTCGGCCACGCTGCCTGCCTTGCATTCGGCAATGAAAGCCTGCAGGTCGGCATCACCCTGGGCGGCCAAAGTAGCCAGCGGGTGTTCGGCGGCAACGGCCACATAGGTGGCGCCCATCAGGGTGTCGGGGCGAGTGGTGAAGACCTTCAGCACGCCGTCTTCGCCAATGGAGGGCTGGTGATAAGGGAAGCGAACCTCCATGCCCTTGGACTTGCCGATCCAGTTGCGTTGCATGGTCTTGACCTGCTCCGGCCAGCCCGGCAGGTCGTCCAGGCCTTGCAGCAGCTCTTCGGCGTAGGCAGTGATCTTGAAGTAGTACATCGGGATTTCCCGCTTCTCGATCACGGCGCCCGAACGCCAGCCACGGCCATCGATCACCTGCTCGTTGGCCAGGACGGTCTGGTCAACCGGGTCCCAGTTCACGGTGCCGTTCTTTCGGTAGATCACGCCCTTTTCGAACAGGCGAGTGAACAGCCATTGTTCCCAACGGTAGTAATCAGGCTTGCAGGTGGTCACTTCCCGCGACCAGTCGATCGCCAACCCCAGGCTCTTGAGCTGGGTTTTCATGTAAGCGATGTTTTCGTACGTCCACTTGGCCGGCGCGACATTGTTTTTCATCGCGGCGTTTTCCGCCGGCATGCCGAACGCATCCCAGCCCATGGGCTGCAGCACGTTCTTGCCCAGCATGCGCTGATAGCGGGCGATCACGTCGCCAATGGTGTAGTTGCGCACATGCCCCATGTGCAGCTTGCCGCTGGGGTACGGGAACATGGACAGGCAGTAGTAGGTCGGCTTGCCGGGCTCTTCACTGACTTCAAAGGACTTGCGCGCATCCCAGAAAGCTTGGGCGGCGGCTTCGATTTCGCGAGGCTGGTAGTGTTCGTGCATGGCTACTTTTTGCTGGGGAAGTGGGCGACCTTGTCCAGGCTCGGAGGCAACGAGCGCAGTGGCCCGAGACCAGGCTAGCCTAAGTGTCTCAATGAACGCCGTAGCATACATGACCCCCGCGGGGCCTGTGAAACGCTGATTGCTGTGCGTGCTCCGTTGGTCGCAGCAGCAAGCTTGGGCGAGGGGTGCCGCTAAGCTGTTGAGTGGGGATAAAAGTTTCGTTAGTACAGAGGTCAGCAGAGGGTGAAAACACATCTCACAGCCATTGAACCGGCGCTTTACGAGCGCCTGTTAGATCGCCTGGGCCTGGCACTGGATGTTGCCCGTACGTCCAGGCACCTGCGTCAGGAAATACCTGCCGAGCTTGAGCTCAAAGGCCTCACCCGCGTCGAATTCGATTGGCTCAATGCCTACCTGCACGCCAGTGGTGCATTGGTGCCACCCGTGCCAGCGCGGTTAGGGGCAGACCCGCTCGGCAATGTGATCTGGCTTAAAGACCGACGTCGTCGACCCCGGCAAAGCGATGCCCAAGCCCTGCCGTTCGAGTAGTTCCTGATACCATCGGGCACCCGCCAAGGAGAGGGTGCCCGATGTTTGCTCGCTACCTGCTGAAACAGCTTTTCTACCCTCCCTGCCTGTTGATCATGCTGCTGCTGACAGGCTGGCTGATGCGCCACCGGGCACCTCGGGTGGCCATCACCTGTTTTGCAGCGGGCCTGGTGGGGTTCATTGTGATGAGTCTCCCTGCAGCCATGCAGGGGGGCGCCACGCTATTGGAAACAGAGCCACCCCTGCCGGTCGAGGGTTGGGCAACCCTGGGCCAGCGTGCGGACGCTATCGTTGTACTGGGGGCAGGGCGGGAGCGGGGAGACCCGGCCTGGGGGGGTGAGGATCAGCCTACGGGCATCGCATTGGAACGACTGCGCTATGCCGCAGCGCTGGCTAAAGCCAGCGGCTTGCCGCTGTTGACGTCTGGTGGGCTGCACTACGGCGAGCCGCCCAGCGAGGCCCACATTATGGCAAAGTCGCTTGAACAGGACTTTTCCATAGAAACACGCTGGCTTGAGCCCCATAGCCGTACCACCTGGGAAAACGCGACCTTTAGTGCCCAATTGTTAAAGGCCCAAGGGCTGCGCCGTGTTGTGGTAGTGACCCAAGCCTGGCACATGCCCCGCGCGCGCTGGAGTTTCGAGCACGCCGGGCTTGAGGTAGTAAGCGCCCCGGTCGGTTTTCTAAGCCACAGTAACGGGCGCCCTCTCAGTGGCTGGATACCTGATGCAAAAGCCTTCTGGCAGACCACCCAGTTGCTGAACGAAGCCGTGGGCCAACTGGGCTATCGTCTGTTTTATTGATTGCAGGCGTAACCTATTCGGCCATTGAACGTGTGCGGCGCTGCCAGAGTGCCCAACCGAAAATAAGGGTGCACAAGCCGATCAGTGGCCAGGCACGCCATTGCAGGTAAGGCGTAAGGCCGCCCATGGGCACTACCTCGCCATACATCACGCCCACTTCAAACGAGGGCAGGCGTTCAGTGATGCGCCCTTGGGGGTCAATCAGTGCAGTTACACCACTGTTGGTGGCCCGGATCATCCAGCGCCCGGCCTCCAGGGCACGCATGCGGGCCATCTGAAGGTGTTGCAGCGGGCCAATGGAGGTGCCGAACCAAGTGTCATTGCTGATCGTCAGCAGCAGGTCGCTGCGCGCTGCCATGCTGGCTGCAAACTCCGGGTAGACCACTTCGTAGCAGATGTAAGGTGCGATTTCATACCCCTTGGCCTGTAGCAAGGGCTGGTCGGCCGGGCCCCGAGCGAAGTCGGACATGGGCAGGTCGAAGAAGGCAATCAGCCCCCGTAGCAGCTCCTGCAAAGGAACGTATTCGCCGAAGGGGACCAGCTTTTGCTTAAGGTAGGTGCCCTGGCCATTGCCTACCACGGTGATCCCGTTGTAATAGCGCCGCTCGTGGTCTACTTCCTGGCGAATGGGCACGCCAGTGATCAGTGCCGATTGCCGACTGGCAGCGAAGTCTCCCAAGCCGTTGAGGTAGCCGCGGGCGCTATCAAGTAGCACAGGCACCGCTGTTTCCGGCCATACCACCAGGTCGGTGCGGCGAGCCTTAAGGGTGAGGTCCCGGTAAAGCTCAAGCTGAGCGTCGATCTGCGCCGGGTCCCATTTCAGGCTTTGTGCGATGTTGCCCTGAAGCGCAGCCACGGTAAGTGGTTTGCCAGCCGGCGCTGTCCACGCCTTGCCTTGTACCAACGTGGCCACCAGCCAGGGCGCTAACAACAGGGCCAGCCCCGTCACGAGTAAGCCTTTATGAGCACGCAAACCGGGGATGTTGCATATTACGCTGGCGGTCAACGCCAGGCAGAAAGACACCAGCCACAAACCGCCTACCGGTGCCAAGCCGGCCATGGGGCCTTCCAATTGGCTGTAGCCCATATACAGCCATGGGAAGCCGGTGAGAAACCAGCCTCGGAAGGCTTCCTGAGCAACCCATAAGGCGGCGAACCCCAGGCTGTCACCTAGAGGCGAGGTGGTGTTGCGTACCAACTTCGCCCATAGCCAGGCTGGCAGCGCGAAGAACAGTGCTACCCCCGCAATGAACCCGAACATCAGCAGGCCTGCCAGCAGGGCAGATGCACCACCGTAGGTATGAATGCTGACGTAGATCCAGCTGGTCCCCGCCGCGAATGTGCCAAAGCCGTAGCACCAGCCCCGTGCAAAGGCCTGGCGAGGGCTAAGGTGGCGTAGCCCCAAGTAGAACAGCGCCAGCGACAATACGGCCAATGGCCAGATATCGAACGGCGCCAAGGCCAGGGTGGTCAGGCCGCCAGCCACCACGGCCAGCAAGTTACCGGGCCAGCCGGGGTGGGTGATCCAGCGCATGGGGGTCCTTAGCGGTTTATCGGTGTTAGGCGCAGCAGATGGATTCGCCGGCTGTCGGCGTTGAGAATGCGGAACCGATAGTTTCCGATCTCCGTGGTTTCGTTACGCTTGGGCAAGTGGCCAAAGGCGCTCATGACCAGGCCGCCGATGGTATCGAACTCGTCATCAGAGAAGTCGCTGCCGAACGCTTCGTTGAAGTTTTCGATGGGCGTCAGCGCCTTGACAAGAAAGTCGCCACTGGGCAGCGGCTTGATGTAGCTGTCTTCCTCAACATCGTGCTCGTCTTCGATATCGCCAACGATCTGCTCAAGCACGTCTTCGATAGTGACCAGGCCTGCCACACCGCCGTACTCGTCAATGACGATAGCCATGTGATTGTGGTTGGCGCGAAACTCCCGCAGCAGCACGTTCAGGCGCTTGGATTCCGGCACGAAGGTGGCTTGGCGCAGCATCGCCTTGATGTCGAAACCTTCTGTAGTGCCTTTCAGGATCAAGGGCAGGAGGTCTTTTGCCAACAGTACGCCCAGCACCTCGTCATGGTTCTCGCCCATGACCGGATAGCGGGAGTGGGCCGCGTCAATGACCGCCGGCAGAAAGTCTTTTGGTGCCTGCGTGGCCTTGATGGTGATCATCTGAGAGCGGGGCACCATGATGTCCCGTACCTGAAGGTCGGCGACCTGGATGGCCCCTTCCACAATGGCCAGCGCTTCGCTGTCCAGCAGCTTGTTGCTGTGGGCTTCGCGCAGCAGCTCAAGGAGCTCCTGGCGGTTTTTCGGCTCATGGGCAAAAGCCTGGGTGATTTTTTCCAGCCAGGACTTCTGCCCGTTGCTCGATCGATCTTCGCTCATGGCGTTGTTTACTCGTGTTCCTTGGATACAGCGGAGGATGGGATGTTTGGCGATGTGACAGGTTCTGCATAGGGATCGGGATGCCCCAGTTCTGCAAGCAACTCCCGTTCCAGGCTTTCCATCTCATCGGCTTCTTCGTCGTCAATATGGTCATAGCCCAGCAAATGCAAGCAGCCATGAATAACCATATGGGCCCAGTGAGCGTCCACCGGCTTGCCCTGCTCGGCCGCTTCACGCTCCACGACCGCTGCACACACCACCAAGTCGCCTAGCAGCGGAATGTCCAGCATGTCGTCGGGCACGTCTGCCGGAAACGACAGCACATTGGTAGGGTAGTCTCGCTGCCGGTAGGTGTTGTTCAGCAACTGCCCTTCCGCTTCGTCAACAATGCGGATAGTGAGTTCCGAATCTGCCGTGCGTTGGCGCAGGGCCAGCGCGCACCATTGCCGGAACTGCGCCTCGCTGGGAATGGCACGTGAACTGGCCTGCTGCAGATCAAGCTCAACCATGACGGGGGTTACCCTGGGCAGCCGTTTCGTCGAAGCGCTCATAGGCCTCTACGATGCGCTGCACCAAGGGGTGGCGAACCACATCCTTGGGTTTGAAATGGGTAAAGCTGATGCCGGGTACATCCTTGAGCACATCCATCACATGGGCAAGCCCGGAGCGCGTGCCTTTAGGCAAATCGACCTGGGTGATATCGCCTGTGATCACGGCCGTGGACCCAAAGCCGATGCGGGTCAGGAACATCTTCATCTGCTCGGTGGTGGTGTTCTGGCTTTCGTCGAGAATGATGAAGCTGTTGTTCAAGGTGCGCCCCCGCATGTAGGCCAGCGGCGCAATCTCGATCACTTGCCGCTCGATCAGCTTGGCCACGTGTTCAAAGCCAAGCATCTCGTACAGGGCGTCGTAGAGAGGGCGCAGGTACGGGTCGATCTTTTGCGCCAGGTCGCCAGGCAGGAAGCCCAGCTTCTCGCCAGCCTCTACTGCAGGGCGGACCAGCAGAATGCGACGCACCTGTTCGCGTTCCAGCGCGTCTACCGCGCACGCTACCGCCAGGTAGGTCTTGCCCGTACCTGCCGGGCCGATCCCGAAATTGATGTCGTTGGCCAATACCGCCTTGACGTACTTCTGCTGGTTGAGCCCCCGCGGGCGAATCATGCCCTTGCGGGTGCGAAGGCTCACAGCCACTTCGTTATTGGCGGGATCGCCCAGTGCTTCGACAGCCGACTCTTGCAGGAACAGGTGCACCATATCCGGCGATAGCTCGGTGGCCTTGGTTTCCCTGTACAGGCGGCGTAGCAGCAATTCGGTGGAGTGAGAAGCCTCAGGCTGGCCAATGATCTCGAACTGGTTGCCTCGGTTGCGGATTTCCACATCCAGGCGTTGTTCAAGCAGGCGAAGATGCTCGTCGAACTGGCCGCACAGGTTGGCGAACCGGCGAGCTTCGAAGGGCTCCAGGGTAAAGCGATGGGGTTCTATAGGTGCGTTCAAGGTCGTTTTTTGGCCGCTCTACGGCTGAGAAGTTGGACCCAAGGATACCCCCAAGGGCCATAAGGTGAAAGCGCAACGCAATGATGGGCTGACAGGGTGCGCATTGCCCTGTTTAAAAGACAGCGTGTGGCCATTGATGAGCCTGCCCCATGCTATGATCGCGGCCCTTTTTCCTTTCCAATTGTTTCCCCGGAAGACGATGACCAAGCGCGATCCCATCTATAAAGTGATCTTCCTCAATCAGGGGCAAGTGTTCGAGATGTACGCCAAACATATCTACCAGAGCGAGCTGTGGGGCTTTCTTGAGGTGGAAGAGTTTGTGTTTGGCGAGCGTACCCAAATGATCGTCGACCCGAGCGAAGAAAAGCTCAAGACGCAATTCGAAGGGGTAGTGCGCAGCTTTGTCCCGGTTCATTCGATTGTGCGTATCGATGAAGTAGAGCGCCTGGGTACGGCAAAGATTTCCGACGCCCAAGGCGTAGGCAATGTGATGCCCTTTCCCTTGCCGGTGCCAGACAGGTAGGGTTAAGGCAGCGGTGAGAACGGCGTACGGCCATCGGCGGTTTGCAGTTCCAGCAGGTACTTGCGGAAGATCTGCCCCAGCACTTCGGTAGCCCGCTGAAGGTCTTCGTGACTCATGCTCGCCGACACTTCATCAGCTGAGTCCAACGCATCCTCAGCGCCATTGACGGCTGCCATCTTGAGTACGATATAAGCCTGTATGTTGTTCGCCGGTACACCTTCGCCGCGAAAGAACATCAGCCCCAGGTGGTATTGCGCATCAGGGTGGCCCTTGAGTGATGCCTGCTCGAAGTAGGTCAATGCCTTGTTGAGGTCGCGTTCGGCCTGCTTGCCTTCGTAGTAAAGCCGGCCCAGTTCGTATTCTGCCTGGGGGTCGCCACTGGCTGCCGCCTGCTCACAGGCCGTAATGGCAGCGGGTAGGTCTGCTGGGGCGTTGTCGAGGATGCAGCGGCTGGGCGCTGGCACCAGCAATGAATTGCTTTCAGCCTGCGCCATCAGCGGTACGAGGAGCATCAGGCAGCCCAGGGAAAGGGCGCGGCCGGTGCGGTTCATGGGAATCGATTTACCTCTGAGCTGGCGGGGAGGCCCGCCCTGGCGATGACAATGCGCACATTATGAAATAAGCCAGCCGCACCTTACAAAGCTTTACTGGGATTTTTCCGTATTGATACGGCCGTACCAGCCCCATAGAGGTGGGCACAGCCGTGCATCAAATGGAAAGGCGTTGGCGTTATAACTGGGCAAAGGCGCGCTCAGCTGCGTCCAGCGTGATCTTCAATTCCGCTTCGCCGTGGGCGATGGAGGTAAACCCGGCTTCGAAGGCGCTGGGTGCCAGGTAGACGCCGCCGTCCAGCATCAGATGGAAGAAACGCTTGAATCGTTCCGCATCGCTTGCCATCACGTCCTGGAAGGTGACGATGTCGTCAGCACCGCTGAAATACAACCCGAACATCCCTCCCGCCTGGGTGGTCACAAAGGGCACCTGCGCCGCGTCAGCCCGTTGTTGCAGGCCATCGAGTATCGTACTGGTATAGGCTGTCAGTTCGTCATGGAACCCAGGCCGGCTGATGAGGTTGAGCGTAGTCAGGCCTGCAGCCATGGCCAGCGGGTTTCCAGACAGGGTACCGGCCTGGTACACCGGGCCGAGCGGCGCGATGTGGGACATGATTTCACGCTTGCCGCCAAAGCAGCCTACCGGCATGCCGCCGCCGATGATCTTGCCGAACGTGGACAGGTCGGGGGTAACGCCGTAGTAAGCCTGGGCACCACCGAGGGCCACGCGGAAACCTGTCATGACCTCGTCGAAGATCAGTACCACGCCATGCTGATCACACAGGGTGCGCAGCCCCTCCAGGAAGCCTGGCGCAGGCGGCACACAGTTCATGTTGCCAGCTACCGGCTCGACGATGATGCAGGCCACTTCGTCGCCGGACTCGGCCAGCAATTTCTCGACTTCATCCAAGTCGTTGAAGGGGAGGGTGAGCGTATGACGTGCAAACGCGGCAGGTACGCCAGGTGAGCTGGGCACGCCCAGGGTCAAGGCGCCGCTGCCCGCCTTGACCAGCAGGCTGTCCGAATGGCCGTGGTAGCAACCTTCGAACTTGATGATGCTGTCGCGACCTGTAAAGCCACGGGCCAGCCGTATGGCGCTCATGGTGGCCTCGGTGCCGGAGCTGACCATGCGTACCATTTCCATGGACGGTACCAGGGAGCATACCCGCTCGGCCATTTGCGTTTCCATTTCAGTAGGCGCGCCGTAGGACAGGCCGTGCTCCAGCTGGTCGCGTACCGCCTGAAGCACATCCGGGTGGCTATGGCCAAGGATCATCGGGCCCCAGGAACCCACGTAGTCCACATAGCGCTTGTCGTCTTCGTCTGTCACGTAGGCGCCCGCCGCGTGCTTGAAGAACAAAGGCGTACCGCCCACGCTCTTGAATGCGCGCACAGGAGAGTTCACGCCGCCAGGGATATGTTTCTGGGCAGCAGCAAAAAGGTGTTCGGAGCGGGACATGGGCAATTCTCTCGATCGATTCAGGCGCTAAACAGCGCGTTGAAGGCAAGGGCGCGGCGAGTGACGTCAGCGGCGGTATCAGCGGCAAACAGGGCATGCACTACGGCCAGCAGGTCGGCACCGCGCGCCAGTACCTGCGGTGCGTTTTCCAGCGTGATACCGCCGATCACACAGATCGGCACCTTCAGCTCGGCACGTGCCTGCGTTAGTAAATCCAGACTGGCCGGGGGCGCCTCGGGTTTGGTGGCCGAGTCGAAGAAGCGACCAAAGGCTACGTAGCTGGCACCTTCGGCGGCAGCCTGGCGTGCCAGGCCAAGGTCGGCATGGCAAGTAGCGCCGATAATTGCCTTGGGCCCCAACAGGCTGCGCGCGGGGGCGAGCGGGCCGTCGGTCTGGCCCAGATGGACCCCCACACCCAGCCGAGCCGCCAGCTCGGCATCGTCATTGATGATCAGGGATGTGTTGTAGCTTTCACACACACGCAGCAGGGCTTGAGCCTCGCGCAGGCGACGCGCCTCGTCCTGGCTCTTGTCGCGGTACTGCAGCAGCGTAACGCCGCCGTCCAGGGCCGCTTTCACATAGTCCAGAAAGTGCCCGGCCAACAGCCTGTGATCAGTGATGGCATAGAGCCCGCGTCGTTTCATTTCAAACCTCTTGGGGCCATGTAAGGCTTGCCGCCCTGAGCAGGCGTATTCAGTGGCAGAAGTCCAGTGGCAACCGGCGTGGCACATACTGGCCTTTGCCCAGTTGCTCGGCATCACGCAAGGTACGCCAGGTGTAGTCCAGTGCCGTGTGCACGGCACTGGTCAGGCTTTGACCCAAGGCCAGGCGACCCGCCAAGGCACTGGCCAAGGTACAACCGGAACCATGGTAGCTACCTGGCAGGCGCTGGCAAGTGCGCGTGTCTTGCGAGCCGTTACGGCTGAACAACCGGTTGTGAATGTCCTGCTCATCGCCATGGCCGCCAGTGATCAGCACATGGGGGCAGTGGGCAAGCAGCACCTGGGCACAGGCTTGGGCAGAGCCGTCAGGCAGCTCTGCCAGGATACGCGCTTCGGGCAGGTTGGGCGTGGTGATGGTGGCCAAGGGCAGCACGCGTTCACGAATGGCATAGCCTACTTCATCCTTGCCTAATCGGCCGCCGCCGCCTGCCCGCAGCACCGGATCGCAGACGACGGGGATGCCTGGGTTGGCCAGGATCACCTCGACCACGGTATCGACCATGGCCAGCGAACCCAGCATGCCTAGCTTGATCGCAGCAATAGCCGAATCTGCCATCACCGCATGGGCCTGGGCCAGTACCCATTCACGGTCCAGCACGCGGAAATCCAGCACATCCACGGTGTTCTGTACCGTTAGAGCAGTGACCACCGGGGCGGCATGGCAGCCCTGGGCAATCAGGGCCTCGATATCGGCCTGCAGGCCGGCACCGCCACTAGGGTCGTGGCCCGAGAGGCAGAGAACAACAGGGCGGGAAGTGTAGGTATTCATGGTGCGCGAGCTTATCACCAAAGCAGCGGGAGCGTGGCTACGGCAAGGCTGATTTTAACGGCTCAACCCTTGGGGCATGCAGGCCTAGCCCCCAAGCCATTACAAAAAAATGCTTGGCCGCAACGCACTGGCGAGGAAGTGATCCAGCCGTAATCGGCATGGTAGGATGCGGCAAAATTGATAACAGGTTGCCAGCACGTCGGCTCAAAGGGAGCTTGAAGGGGCCTACGGTGCCTGGCATCTGTAATGGGGCGGTATGCGCTACATTTTCTTTCTGATGCTGTGCGTGTTGCCCTTGCTGGCAGGCGCGGTGGACTTTGATGACAGCACGCGCGCACTGCCCCTCGGGCAGCACCTGGCGTATTTCGAGGACAAGGCCGGCACGGCTACCCTGGACCAGGTGCTGGCGCAGCCCTTCACGCCAAACACCACCGCTGTATTGAACGCAGGCTATTCCAGCGCAGCCTTCTGGCTCAAGGTGGACCTGCACTATGTCCCCACCCATACCTCCAACAGCGTACGCAATTGGTTACTGGAGCTGGCTTATCCGCCCATGGACCATGTGGACCTTTACCTGCAGGACAACAACGGAAGCTGGCGGGTTGAAGCTCGAACAGGGGATGAGCTGCCATGGGCCAGCAGGCCGTTGAAGCAGAATACCTATGTGTTCAGCGTGCCCTTCAAGCCTGGCGAGCACCGCACAGTATTGTTGCGTGTCCAGAGCGAGGGCTCGGTCCAGGTACCTCTTTCGCTATGGTCTACAGAAGCGTATCTGGAAGCACAGCCAGAACGGATCTACGTGTTCGGCCTGATCTACGGCGTGCTGCTGGTGATGCTGGTCTACAACTTGTTTATCTACCTCAGCGTCCGCGATACCAGCTACCTGTACTACATCCTTTATATTGCCTCGTTCGGGTTGTACCAGGTCTCGATCAATGGCGCAGGCATTCAGTTCTTCTGGCCTGACAACCCTTGGTGGGCGAATGCGGCCACGCCTTTCTTCGTTGGCGCAGCAGCCTTTTTTGGCTGCCAGTTTTCGCGTTATTTCCTGCACACCCCTAGCCATAGCCCCTGGCTGGACCGCCTTTTAACCCTGTTGATGGGCGCAGGCGTTGCGGTCATGGGGGTGTCGTTGATGGAAGGCCATGGCCTGGCGCTACGCCTGGCGACCGGGCTGGCCTTGGTATTCATTCTCCTGATTTTCATTGCAGGCACCATCGCTTGGTCCAAAGGGCAGCGGCAGGCCCGCTACTTCATGATTGCTTGGTCGGCATTCCTGGTGGGCGGCTTTGCCAACACGTTCATGGTGCTAGGTCTGCTGCCCAATGTATTCTTGACCATGTATGCCAGCCAACTGGGCTCGGCGCTGGAAGTGGCCTTGCTGTCTTTGGCGTTGGCCCACCGTATCAACGTGATGCGCGACCAGCAGGCTCAGGTGCTGATGGATGCCCATCAGCGGCTTGAAGCGCTGAACCTTCAGCTGTCCAACAGCAATCGCCTCAAAGATGGATTCCTTGCCACAGTGACCCACGAACTGCGCACGCCCATGAACGGCGTGATCGGCTCGCTGGAACTGATGCAGACCGTGCCCATGGGCGCCGAGCTGGCCATCTATCAGCGCACGGCAGCCCATTCGGCCCGCGACATGATGCGCATGGTGGACGATATTCTGATTCTTACCGAGCTACAGGCCGGGCGCCTGTCTTCGCAACAGGCACCGTTCCGCCTGCAGGTATTACTGGATAGCCTGCACATGCAGTTTGTCGGCCAAGCCACTGGCAAAGGGCTCGCCCTGCGCACCCGCGTCGTGCCCGGTGTGCCCGATACCTTGCATGGCGACTTGAAGAAAATAGCGTTATGCCTGGGGCGTTTGCTGGACAACGCCATCAAGTTTACTCAAGCCGGCTCGGTTACGTTGGAAGTGGCAGCCCTTGAGCAGCACTACAGCGAGGTGCGCGTGGTGTTCCGGGTCATCGATACAGGCATTGGCCTGGATGTGCCCGACGACACGCTTTACCAACAGTTTTATCAGGGTGATGCGTCCAGTACCCGCGAGCACGGTGGGTTGGGCATAGGGTTGGCCATTTCGCGCCAATTGGCGACGCTGGTAGGCGGCCTGCTCAGCCACCAATCCGAACCTGGGCAAGGCAGTTGTTTCGAGCTGACCCTAACATTGGGTGTAGATGGGCCTGCGCCTGAGCAGGCGGTACGCTGGGGTGCGCCTGGCAGCCCAAGTGGGCGTTACCCGGGGGACTGCACGGTGGTGCTGATTGAGAATGAGCGCGTGGACCAGTTGTTTACTCGCGGGATGTTGCTGCGCCTGGGGTACAAGGTGCACAGCCTGGGCAGCGAAGCGATTGTGCTGGAACGTGCAGGGGACCAGCCCGCGACTGCCGTGCTATTGGAAGCCAATGGTGGTATGGACGCACTGCTTGAACAACTGGGTCGGCTACGGCAGGGCTCGACGCGTTTAAACCTGCTGGCCCTGATCGACAGCGCGTCCAGTGCCGATCGCCAGCGCTGCCTGGATGCAGGCGCGGCCGCCGTGATCACGCGCCCTGTGCGTTTCGAGGTGCTGCAAGGGGTGTTGGCAATGCAACTGCTGGCAACCTCTTCTGTAGCGCTGCACAGCCCGGCAGCCACTACCTAACGTAAGCTGGAACATATTCAGCGATTGCGCCATGGTTCAGGAGCCTCCCACGGCTTTATTTGAACGGATATGCCAAAGCTTGATAACTGCCAGGCAGCGTTATCAAGTGACTCTTTGTCGGGCTTGAAGTGACCAGAGTTATTGGTGATTCTTACAAGCTTCTTACCTTTTCTTTTTAGTACCCCTGCCGAAATTATTTCCCTGCTCTCAAGCTCTTCAGCAAGCGCCGCATGAGTAGGTATATGGTTTCGCCAATCCCAAGGGCTTGCAACAATTTTTCCCTCGCGTGACATAGCGAAAAGGTATTGTTTTCTATTTTTCAGGTTAGCTAGGGATTTTTCGTCTGTTATAAATACTGCCCTGCCTTTGTATGAGCTTTGTTGATAAATTTCGAGCTCTTCAAAAATCTCAAAGGGCTGGTGATTTTCAAGAGCCTCTGCTGCCTTTAGAGAAAAGTTATTGGGGCGTTCATAAAGACCTTTTGGAGGCTTACGCTTGAATAGCTTGCCAAATCGCCCTGCAAGCTGTCCAAAGACAGACGCTGCGCCCGTTGGATCGTTTCTGTTGATAGGGTCGTTCAGGCAGTACGCATAACTGCTCAACCCCCCAGGGCCGAAGGGGCTAAGGGTGTCAGGCTGAAGGAAGCGCATGGGTACCGTGTGGTAAAAACGGCGCCCATTCCCCAAGGGGTGATACGGTTTGCCACCGCTTGCACGGCAGAAGTTGAAGTAGCTGTAAGACGTTGCTCGTGTGTATCCGTAGGGCCCTGTATCAAATGTGCAGCCTGACTCGCTTGTCAGTAACAGATGTATCACATTGGCCTTTTTCATAATGGCATGGCCTGTCTAGTTCATAGTAGAGCTATAGGTACCATGTCACTTTGCTGCTGCACAGCTATCAAACACCTAGGTATACACCTGTACCGCGTTCAGTATGTTGATACTGCGCAGTATTATTTTTACACGTGGGTTGAATCCACCTCCCGCCACTGGCCAGGCTCTAGCCCTTCCAGGTCAAAGGGCCCTATCTTTACCCTCACCAGCCGCAGGGTGGGCAAGCCCACTGCGGCAGTCATGCGCCTTACCTGCCGGTTACGGCCTTCCCGTATCACCAGTTCCAGCCAGGCCGTAGGTATGCTTTTGCGAAAGCGCACGGGCGGGTTGCGCGCCCACAGGGCGGGTTCGGCCATCAAGCGGGCTTCAGCTGGCAGCGTAGGGCCGTCGTTGAGCACCACGCCCTCGCGCAATTGTTTGAGGTGCGCTTCGGTAGGCTCGCCTTCTACCTGTACCCAGTACGTTTTGGCCAGCTTGTGCTTTGGGTCGGCAATACGTGCTTGCAAGCGGCCGTCGTTGGTTAGCATCAACAGGCCTTCGCTGTCGCGGTCCAGGCGCCCTGCCGGGTAAACGCCGGGCAGGTCCAGGTAATCCTTGAGCGTTGGGCGCCCTTGATCGTCGCTGAACTGGGTCAACACGTCGAAGGGCTTGTTGAGCAGGATAAGCCGAGGGGTGGCCGGGGCCGCTTTGGCCAGGCGGCGAGGCAGAGGGCGACGGGTAGGAGCAGGCATAAAGGCAAACCGATTGCAGCGGGGCCGATAGCATAGCAGCCCCGCCGCTTACGATCAGCGGAACGGCGGCTCGTCGAAGCTGCGCAGCTTGCGAGAGTGCAGTGCGTTGAGCTGGGTGCGCAGCAGGTCCAGGGCCGTGATACCAATGGTGAGGTGCTGGCTCACTGCGCGGTTGTAGAAGGCGTTCGCCGAGCCCGGCAGCTTGATTTCACTGTGCAGCGGTTTGTCCGAGACACACAGCAAAGTGCCGTAGGGAACACGCAGGCGGTAACCTTGGGCGGCAATGGTACCGCTTTCCATATCTACGGCCACGGCGCGGGAGAGGTTGATCAGCGGCCGCTCCTGAGCCCAGCGCAGTTCCCAATTGCGGTCGTCGTAGGTCAGTACGGTTCCGGTGCGCAGGCGCTTCTTGAGTTCGTCGCCTCGCTCGCCGGTTACTTGGGCGGCTGCGTCCTGCAAGGCCAGTTGCACTTCGGCCAGTGCCGGTATTGGGATGTGCGGCGGCACCAGACGGTCCAGGATGCCATCGCGGCGCATGTAGGCATGCGCCAGCACGTAGTCCCCTATGGTTTGCGAGGCGCGCAGGCCACCGCAGTGGCCGATCATCAACCAGCAGTGCGGGCGCAGCACAGCCAGGTGATCGGTGATGTTCTTGGCGTTGGACGGGCCCACACCGATATTGACCAGGGTGATGCCATCGCCATCGGCGGCGATCAGGTGGTAAGCCGGCATCTGGTAGCGATGCCAGACCACGCTGGCGACCAGTGCCTGGGTTTCGCCATGGTCCATGCCTTTTTCAATGATGACGTTCCCCGGCATGACCAGGCGGACGAAACGCGGATCGCTGTTCAGTTGTTCCAGGCCATGGGCCACGAACTGGTCCACATACCGGTGGTAGTTGGTGAGCAGAATCCAGGGCTGTACATGGCGCCAGTCGCTGCCGGTGTAGTGCACCAGCCTGCGCAGGCTGAAGTCCACCCGCGCGGCATCGAACAAGGCCAGGGGCAGGGGGTCGGCGTCCGCCCAGTCATACAGGCCGTCGGCAATGTTGTCCGTTGCTGCGGACAGGTCCGTGCTGGGGAACACGCGGGCCAGTGCCGCTGCGGTCACGCCTGTGCCGGCCAGCTCGTCGCCTTGCTCCACCACATAAGGGTAGGGAATGTCCTGCTGGCTTACGCCTACTTCCAGGGTCACGTCGAAATCGCGGATCAGCGGGGCCAGCTGTTCAATCAGGTATTTGCGGAACGCTGCCGGCTGGGTCACGGTAACCGAGTAGGTGCCAGGCAACTGCAGTTTGGCGTAGGCGCGGGTGGTGCTGGGCACTTCGCCATGTGACTGGTAGGTAAACCGGAGTTCGGGGTACCGAAACTGTGCCCTTTCCTCGGGGCTGGGTTCGGTACGGTCTTTCAAGTAGCGCTTGAGGGCTTGGCTGAGCGCAGTAGTGGCGCGCTCATGCAGCCAGGCCAGGCGATCCACAGCCTGTTCAGGGGTGCTAAAGGTAACAAACGGCTCGGTGCTCACAGGCGGATCCTTCTCTTTCAGGCAAGGCGTTTATCTTGCCTGTTCCACACCGTTTTACCACCCCTTGTACACGCGGCTATGAAGCAATGTTCACGGCCGCAAGTGAGACAACGGCAGCTCAGAGCTCGCAATCACCTGATTAAGTACAAAGCTGGAGCGCACACTGGTTACCCCTTCGATACGCGTGAGATGCCCCAGTAGCAATTGCTGATAATGGTCCATGTCTTGGACCACAACCTTGAGCTGGTAGTCGGCTTCCATGCCCGTGACCAGGCTGCATTCCAGTACTTGAGGCAGGTTGCGTACAGCCGCTTCGAAGTTTTCGAAGCGTTCTGGCGTATGGCGGTCCATGCCGATCAGTACATAAGCCGTCAGGTTCAGGCCCAGCCTCTTTCTGTCCAGAAGCGCCACCTGGCGAGTGATATAGCCATCGTCTTCCAGCTGTTTGACGCGGCGCGAACATGGCGAAGGAGACAAACCGATACGCTCGGCCAGCTCCTGGTTGGAAATGCGCGCATCACGCTGTAATTCAGCAAGAATGTTCAGATCGTAACGGTCCAGCTTGCCCATGGTGCGTACCTGGATGGGATTAATTGCGGTCGATTATGTCCAGACGGTTATATATTGCGCAATAGCCCTTTACAGAGACAATCTTCGCAATCCTGTGCTGCGACTTGCGCGATAAGCTTTACACCATGATCACCACCCGGACATACGTCCACTGCAGGCCGCCCAATCAGGCCGCCTGCGGCCACCGCCCCCACAGGCGCGACTGGCCACCGGGTTTGGTGCCGGCTCAATCAGGCTGGCATGTGTGAGCCGTTGCCACAAGCGACGCGCCTGGACGCTGTTTTCGAAGGAGGCCATGGGGCCTCCTTTTTTTGTGGGCGCTCTTTCATGAAACCCACCACGCGGCCGATAACCTTCTTAAAGCAGCTGATAGCCGCCCAGAACCGTCTTTGGTTTTTCAAGTCAAATGTCAGTGCCCCGCACCTATCGAGGATCAACCATGAAAACCCGCGACTGGTGCCTGGCCAGTGCGTCCGCGCTGTGCCTCTGCCTTGGCACCCCGACGTTCGCTGATAACACGCCCAGTGCCCAGGACCAGCTACGTGGCGCTGCGCCCAATCGGCAGCCCCAAGGCAATGGGCCTCAGGGGCCACAGCGCCCACCACAGCCAGGCTACAACCGCCCGGACGGCCCACGGCCAGGCGCTCAGCGGCCCAATTACTTGCCGCCTGCCTACCAGGCAACGCCTTATCAGCCAGCACCTTACGGGCAACCCAACTATTCGCCGCCCGGCAATCAACGCCCAGGCATGGGGCCAGGCCCGCAGAACGGGCAGGGTTGGCAGGCTAACCCGAACGGCAACGATCGCCCACCGCCGCCACGGCCAGACAATAGCCTTCCGATCCAGCCCAAGCCTGGCGAAGTGCGGCAGACTGAGCCGCCGCTGATTGGCAGCTATCCCGACCTGCCTCGGCCTCACGGCGGCCCTGGGTGGCACGGGGGTGGCTACCCCGATCACAACTGGGATGCCCGCCCCCACGGCAACGGATGGGGGCCCGGACCTCAGTATCGGCCAGGCCAGCGCATTGACCGCTTCCCAGGGGATAACTATCGAGTGCCTTACCGTGGCAGTGACTACTACTTTTCCAGTGGCTACTGGTATAGACCAGACCGCGGGGGGTACATCGTCACGCCACCCCCTCGGGGCATTCGTGTGCGCTATCTGCCGGACTATGCCTCTCGCGTGTGGATCGGAGGTGGCATGTTCTTCGTAGCCGCCGGCACCTATTACCAATGGCTGAATGACACTCAGGAGTACGTGGTAGTGGATACCCCTATCGCTCCAGTCCAGTCCCAGCCACAGCCTGTCACGCCCACTGCTGGCTATGATGTCGCCTTTTACCCTGCCAACGGCCAAACGGCGTCGCAGATGGAGCAGGACAGGTACGCCTGCCAGAACTGGGCCGCTCAGCAGACGGGGTTCAACCCGGAAACAGCCACGTATGCGCCGTCCGAACAGGTGGTAAACCTGTTCAGGCAGAGCATGGCAAATTGCTTGACCAGCCGTGGTTACGGTTTGAACTGAACGTGGTTCACTGCTTCTTCCGGGTCCGCGTGTACTAGCACCTCGGCTTTCGGGAAGCGGGCAATAATGGCGGCCTCTACCTGCTCACACAAAGCATGCGCCGCCGAAAGGCTCAGGGTGCCCGGCAGCTCCAGATGCAGCTGTACGAACCAGTGCTGGCCAGACATGCGCGTCCGCAGGTCATGAGCACCTAGAACGCCTGGGATGGCGCAGGCCAGTGCGAGCATGTCCTGGGCCACACCGGGGTCCAGTTCCTGGTCCATGAGAATGGCTGCACTCTCTTGGCCGATCTGGAAAGCGCTCCACAGGATGTAAAGCGAAATAGCCAACCCGAAGAAAGCGTCCACTTGTGGATACCCCCAATGGGCCAGCAACAAAGCCACCAAGATACTGCCGTTGAGCATCAGGTCCGAACGGTAGTGCAGGGAGTCTGCACGTACGGCGGTAGAGCCTGTCTCCTTGACCACCTTGTGCTGCAGCGTCAGCAGGCCAACGGTAAGCACCAGTGACAGCAGCATCACCGCAATGCCGATCCCTGCTTCGCCAATGGGCGCTGGCGAGCGTAAGCGCTCTACGGCCTGGATCGCGATAAATACCGCGCTGACCCCGATAAACAGTGCCTGCCCCATACCGGCCAGGGCTTCGGCCTTGCCATGGCCGTAACGGTGGTCATCGTCGGCCGGGCGCAAGGCGTAGTGAACGGCTAGCAGGTTGAGGAAGGAGGCTGCGCCGTCGAGTATTGAATCAGTCAACCCTGCCAGCAGGCTGACCGAGCCACTCAGGTACCAGGCGATGGCCTTGCACAGTATCAATGTTGTAGCAACGGCCAACGACGCACGGGTCGCCAGGCGAAGCAGGCGGCGATGGCGTGCGTCAATAACCATGGGCGATCAGGCCGCCGGGCGCAGGCCGTACGCGGCCAGTTGTTCGACACTGCCGCGGTGCTGGATCAGGCGCGGGTCGTCTAAAGGTAGATGTTTGCCCAGCTGAGCATCAAGAATGGCTTGCAGGCGTTTGTTGTCCACGCTGCCATCCGGGTTCACAGCGCCCTTGAGCAGCTCCGGGGCGACCTGTGCGTGAGTGCCCCCCGGCAGGTAGATAGCGCCAGTGGCAAAGTCCACGCCAAAGGCGATCAGGCCAGGAATGACATAAAACAAAATGCCCACGGCATCGAGCACCGCGATCACCGGGTCGATCTTGCCGTCGATCTGGCCACGACGGTCAGGCCAGAACAATGTGCCGCACGCCGTTAGCTGCGTCAGCACCGACACAACCACCACACTGCCAATCATACGGGATGGGAAACGCATCAAGTTCTCCTGAGGGTAAGGGGCATGGTCACGGCAACCTGTCGTACAGCCCCTGTACGACCATCGCCACACCGTGCGGTTCGCCGTTATACCGTGGAGCAGCCGTTACCGCTAGCTGTCGTTGGCAGGGGTGGTGCGTTGGGCATAGTGTGCACCTATGAGCGGAGAGTGGCATATGTGAGGCTTGCGCATTTTATTAAAATATAAGGTAAGCAGGCGCTATTAGAACTAACGAACTATCATGGCTACCCGTTGGAGAGGAAGTCAGGCCTACAGAAGTATGTGTAAATTTTTTTTCAATTTTCTGGTTTGCGATACTCTGGAGATATTGCAGGAGGGGTAATTTTTACTGGTTTGCGCGCACCGTATTCGAGACCGCAGGTTTGAAGACTGTGGACTGAAAAGCTCTACTGTGGCTAAAAGCTTTGAAATAGAATAGGTTGAGTGCAGGCTTCGATGCGGTGTCCGTGCATGCCGTAATGCGATTTATCTCGGTCGAGGCCTATTTGATAAGCAGCAGCCAAGCACCTTCGAGTTAATCATTTTTGCAAGATTGCGGCCAGTAACGACTATGAATGAAATACCGAGCCTGTGTAGCCGGGCCCTTGCGCTGAAAGAGTCGTATGCGGATAAAGATTCCCTGCACAGCTGTGGCGGGAGACTGCAATGCCCAAATTGATTGCCGGTCTCAGGGTAGCAGCAGTCAGTGCTGCGCTTCCACAAGTGCGTACTTCCCGTGGTGACTTTGATCTGCTGTTCAGCGATCTTGATGTGCAGCGCATTGCCAGAAATGCCGGGATCGAGCAGGTCCACCTTGCGGGTCACCTTGCTACAGTGGAGCTGTGCGAGGTCGCCGTGCGGGATCTTATGATGCGCAGCAATATTGCCCCGGAGAGCATCGACGGTTTAGTGTTGGTGACCCAGGCTGCTGAGACATCAATGCTTGCCAGCAGCGCTAACCTAGCGCGTAAGCTTGGCTTACGTGCGGATATTGTAGTGTTTGACCTGAGTTGTGCATGCAGTTGCTACATCTATGGCCTTTATCAGGCCGCTATGCTGGTAAAAGCAGGTGGCTGCAGGCGCGTACTGATGTGTACTAGCGATATGATCAGTGAGCCACTGGCTCCGCAGCGTCATGGCATGAAGTTGGTTTTCGCTAGCGCTGCAACCTGCACGCTAGTGGAACAGGGCGATGACGAACTTGCCTTTGATTTCGATACGGGTATTGACCCGGCACCGATCTTCCGCTCTTCCATCTCGTATGATGACATTGATACAGACAAGGCCTATCGGCAAGCTTTTGAAGTTGAAAGTGAGGGTTTGATTAATTTCGCCTTCGAAAAAGTCCCCTATATGATCACTCGGTTTCTGGCATCGCAGCAGCGAAACCTGGAGGAGGTGCCTTACTTCCTTCTACACCAAGCCAGTACATTCATGTTGCATTATGTGGCACGCAAGCTTGGCATCGCCCCTGAAAAAATTCCCAAGGAAGTTGCCGGCGTATGCGAAGCAGGGCCGTCGTCCATTCCTCTGATGTTGACCCACCATCAGCAGCTACAAAACATGCAGCAGGACCAAGTGATCGCCTGTGGGTTTGGCGGTGGGTTTTCCGTCAGCGTTTGTCGCCTGTCTTTAGGGCAGGCGCATATCCATGCTCCGGTCTATGTGCAGGCGCCTTGAGCCAGAAGTTACTGGGCAACCTTGCAAACAGGGCAGGGCACTAGTTTCAGGTGTGGCCCAGCCGCCGGGGCGTTCTGGATAGTGTTCGCATTGCTCAACCCAACCTCGGTCAGGAAATCAATGAAGGCACGTGTTTTGGGCGCCAGGAACTGGCTGGGCGACCATAGAATCCAGAAGTCTCCGCTTTGACATGCCTTGGATAGCATGACAACCAGTGTTCCACGCCTGATATGGTCTTGGACAAGGTAATCAGGCAGGTAGGCCATGCCCATTCCATTCACACACCCAGCCAGCACCGCCTCCATGCTATTCATGGTAAGCGTGACCTTGGGCGCCAAGGTTACAGTCTTGGCATCGTCTTGAAGCACCCAAGGTTGGATGCGCTCGGTGTTGGGAATCTTGTAACCAATGGCCGGGTGTTGGCCTATGTTGCTGTCCAGGTCAAGCGGCCCAAAGGTGTCAAGGTATCGAGGCGAGGCGCACACGAGGAAGCGAAAAGTGGCAATACGCTTTGCCGCCAAGCTTGAGTCTGAGAGCTCACCCGTACGTATCACCGCATCGAAGCCTTCGTTGATCACATCTACCATCCGGTCGCTGAAATCCACATCCAGTTCTACATCAGGATAGCGTCGGCTGAACTCAGGCAGCAGGTCCGAAATGAGCCGATAGCCCATTGCTGGCAGACTGATACGCAGGCGGCCGTTGGGGCTGAGCCTGGAGGAGGCCAGCGCCTCTTCAGCGTCCTTGAGCTGCTGCAGCAGTTCGCTGCAGCGGAGGAAAAAATCTGCCCCTTCACTGGTAAGGCTGATTTGCCGAGTACTGCGGTGGAACAGGCGCACGCCTACTCGCTGCTCTAAACGGCTAATGCTTTTTCCTACCGCCGAAGAAGAAATGCCCAACGTCTTCCCGGCAATGGTGAAGCTCTGATGCTCTGCCGCACGTACAAAAGCAACAAGGCCACTGAATTTTTCCATAGGTTGCGCTCTATCTGGTCGGGCCCTACGGGGTGCCAGCGTCGACTGACGAGCACGCACAGAATGCAATGAGCCATTATTTGGCCACAAGTGTACCTTATTGGATCAGACGTGCTCCAAGCTGAAATCGCTATAATTGGCCCCCTGCCAGGAGCCTTCATGATTTCGCTGCCCATCGATGCTGCACTTTCTTCCCTTCGCAAGGCCCTTGGGTCGCGCCACGAAGCCGTTCTAGAGGCGCCACCAGGTGCAGGTAAAACCACGCGTGTACCGCTGGCCCTGTTGAATGAGCCCTGGTTAGGCAACCAGAGCATTCTCATGCTTGAGCCTCGTCGATTGGCGGCCCGAGCGGCGGCTGAGCGTTTGGCCAGTGAGCTGGGGGAGAGCGTTGGCGAAACAGTGGGCTATCGTATTCGGCTGGAAAGCCGGGTAGGGCCGCGTACGCGTATCGAAGTGGTGACAGAGGGCATTCTCGCCCGCCGCCTGCAAGAGGACCCCGCGCTGGAAGGGGTGGGGTTGGTTATTTTCGATGAGTACCATGAGCGTAGCCTGGATGCTGACCTGGCTTTGGCGTTAGTGCTTAACGGTCGTGAATTGCTGCGTGACGAGCTGCCGCTCAAGGTGTTGTTGATGTCTGCCACTCTGGAGGGTGAACGGCTATCGGCGTTGCTGAACCACGCACCCGTAGTGAGCAGCCAGGGCCGAATGTACCCGGTTTCAGTACGCTGGGGCCGGCCTTTGCAACCAAGTGAATATTTGGATGCACGGGTAGAGAGCATTGTGCTTCAGGCTTTGGAAGAGGAAAGCGGAAGCCTGTTGGTTTTCCTGCCTGGGCAGGCGGAAATTCGCCGCGTACAGCAACGACTGGAAACGGTGTTGGGTGCCGCCCCAAATGTTCGGCTTTGCCCGTTGCACGGAGAGCTGGACCTCTCAGCCCAGCGAGCTGCCATAGCACCTGCCCCAGCAGGTGAGCGCAAGGTAGTGTTGGCCACCAATATCGCCGAGACCAGCCTCACCATAGAAGGTGTGCGGGTGGTAGTGGATGCAGGCCTGGCTCGCGTGCCACGGTTTGACCCTGGTACCGGCATGACCCGCCTGGACACTCAGCGCATTTCCAAAGCCAGTGCCACTCAGCGCGCGGGGCGGGCCGGGCGGCTGGAGCCAGGCGTTTGCTACCGGTTGTGGTCCGAGGCGCAGCATGAGCAACTGACCGCCTACGATAGCGCGGAAATACTTCAGGCCGACTTGGCATCACTTGCATTGCAACTTCACCGATGGGGCGCTACGCCTGAGCAATTGCGCTGGCTTGATCCTCCGCCTGCTGCTGCCTTGGCGCAGGCCGATGACCTGTTGGCACGGCTGTCTGCACTCGATCACGGCGGCCGACTTACGCATCATGGCCAGGCTATGGCCGTGTTGCCAGCGCATCCGCGGATCGCACATCTTTTGTTGCGAGCAAGGGCCTTGGGCCTAGAGGCCATGGGTTGTGACCTGGCTGCCCTGCTGGGCGAGCGCGACATCGGCCGAGACCGTGGCGCGGACCTGCACAGCCGCATGGCCTTGTTGTATAGCGCAGGCCGAGCACCTCAGCGGATCAAGCAACTGGCCAAACAATACCGCAGCTTGCTCAACGCTCAACCCTTGGCCACCCAACCTGTGGCTGAACCAGAGGCTGACCATTGGCTTGGTGCCTTGCTGGCCTTGGCTTACCCCGACCGCGTTGCCCAGCAGCGTCGGCCGGGCGGCGCTGACTATCGGCTGGCCAATGGCCGCGCTGCTCAGTTTGGCGAAGCGGATACGCTAATGAAGCACGAATGGCTGGTCGTAGCCGACCTAGGTAGCCGCCAGGGTCAGCGAGAGGAGCGTATCTATCTGGCGGCCGATCTGGACCCTGCGCTCTTCAGCACTGTTCTGGCCGAGCAAGTGCAGCGGCGGGAATTGCTGGAATGGGACGAAAAGGAAGGCACCTTGCGTGCTGAAGCGCAGTGGCGCGTGGGCGACCTGGTGTTACGGCGGGAACCCCTCTCAGGGCTGGACGAACAGGCCCGTGGCCGTGCCTTGGTAGAACTGGTACGCCGCAAAGGTTTAGCGCTGTTGCCTTGGACGCCAGACCTTCGCCAATGGCAGGCACGTATCCAACTGCTGCGCGAGCAGGACCTTCCAGCAGGCACCAGCCAGTGGCCTGATGTGAGCGACCAAGCCCTGCTGGGTACCCTTGAAAGCTGGCTGGCGCCTTACCTGGGCAAGGTCACCCGGCTTGCGCATTTCGCCCAGCTGGACCTTCCTGTCATTCTCCAAGGCTTGCTGCCCTGGCCTTTGCCCCAGCGCCTTAACGAGCTGGCCCCCACACACCTCTCGGTGCCATCGGGTTCGTCCATCCGGCTGGACTACAGCGAGCAGCCGCCGGTATTAGCCGTGCGCTTGCAAGAGCTGTTTGGCCTGGCGGATACGCCGCGCATTGCCGGCGGGCGTGTGCAGGTTAAACTTCACCTGCTGTCACCGGCACGCCGCCCTGTCCAGGTCACCCAAGACCTAGCCAGTTTCTGGCGCAGTACCTATGGCGAGGTAAAAAAGGATCTGAAGGGGCGCTACCCCAAGCACTACTGGCCCGACGATCCGCTGGTGGCTGAAGCGACAGCGCGGGCAAAGCCGCGGGGTACGTGAAGCCGTTTGCACGTTGCTGAAAATGGTACCTGTAGGCGCCGTCTTGGCTCTTCTTGCCGCTATGGCTCTGCCAGTACGAAGCCCGACGTGGCTTGGAAATGAGGCCTGCCAGAGATCACTGTGGAATTAAGCGTTCTTACTAAAAACCGCTGTCGGCCAATTGCACTACGCCAGGGTTACGTATACGTTACATCGATGCTCATTTGTTACGTAAACAAGACATGGATTATGAACTGATAGCAACTCGTCTGGGTGACCAGATTCGGTCAAAGCGCCTAAACCGTGGGCTTACCCAGGCTAGGCTTGCGGAGCTGGCCAGGCTGACACGGCAAAAGGTTATCGCCGTAGAGAAGGGCGACCTGTCTGTAGGCATGTCTGCTTATGCTCGAACGCTGGCTGCGCTGGAGTGCGAATGCACGGTGACACCCGCCAGGCTGCCCACGTTGGATGACATAGCGGGGATCTTTCACTGACAGCTATTGCAACGCCCGCGCATCTATTTTGCTACCCCTTACCCACCCGGCAACAAGAACCGCCCCAGCAGTGGCAAGTGGTCGGAAATCCCCAGTGTATCCTCCTGCCTCACCTGCGCCTCCAGCTGTTGCAGGCGAGGGCTGTGGACCAGGTAGTCCAGGGTGCGGTCCGGGCCCTTGGCGGTGGCCGGGAACTGGGTGAACCAGTCCGCGCGGTCTGCGCCACTGGCCTGTACGTTGCTGGGGATGATGGGGTAGCGGTCCCACAGCAGGTGCAAATCATCCGCCGGAGAATACTGAGGCTGCTCCCCGGGAGGGAGGCGCCGGTATTGGCCCAGCGGCAGCAGGTTGAAGTCCCCGCCTAGCAACCAGGGTGTGCCTTGCCCCTCCAGGCGATCAACACGTTTGGCCACCGCTTGCAGCTGCCTAGCTTGGGCATCGCTGCCTTGCCGGTAGGGTTCCAAACGGGTGTTAAGGACGGCCAGGTGCTGCGCGCCGTCTGCAATCGGCAGGTAGGCCCCTAGCAGGGCTTGCTGGGGGTGGAACAGGCTCAGTGTGCTGCCGGCACGCGGCAGTTGCCAGCGCTCGGCCTGATCGATGCGGTACCGGCTAAGGGTGGCCAGCTTGCGGCCCACGCTGCCAAATACGTCCAGGCTGGGGACGAAGTCCGCCTTCCAGTCGAAGGCTTCGACGCTGCAAGGGTAGAGGTCGACCAAGCGTTCCTGCAGCAAGGCCAGCTGGTTCTGGTAGCCCGTCGCTCTGGCACCGTCGTCCAGTTCCTGCAGCAGCACCAAGTCAGGTTGCTCCTCACGGATTACCCGTACCACTTCGTCCAAGTCATGGGCAATGTCCTCGGGGCTGGGACTGTCATCATGGCTGCGGCCTTCGGGCGCGTTGTACCAGAACAAATAGCGTTTGCCGGCTAGAAACTGCACGTTCCAGGTCATCACCTTCAGGGCTTGGCCCGGTGCCAGTGACGGTGGGGTGCCCCGGCAGGCGGGCGAGAGCACGGCATGGGGTGCAGGGTGCCACGACACTTGCCAGGCCAGTGCGGCAAGCGCAATGGCCATCAGCAGCAGGATCAGCATGGCAGTACGCAGTCGTCGGATCATCGGCTCGGCTACGGCATCACGAAGCCTGAGAGCATAGCCGAGGCGGCGCGTGAGCCCAAGCTACGTGCGAGGTTCTCGCAGTGTCGGGTCTGTCACCAGCATGAACAGGCGGAACAGCACCACGGTGGTCATCAGCTGTACCAGGCCGTTCAAGGTATCCAGAGCGATGGACAGGGGCAGGCTGTCGTCGTCAGGAAAGACGGCCACGCTGGCATAGTCGATCAGCCACAACGGTACCAGCACGGCCAGCACACAGCCGAGCACGCGCCAGAAGGGCCCCCGGGTCAGCTCAAAGCTTTGCTTGATGGCCGCCAGCGGGCTAAGGCCACGCAGCACCAGCAGGTATTCTGCAAACGCCAGGCGGGCCATGAGCCAGAGGCCGGGCAGTAGCCACAGCGCCATGCCTAATAAAATGGCCAGGGAGGAAATGGCTGCCAGCAGTGCAAAGCGCGGCCATAGCCGCACGCCCATGCCCAGCAGCATTTTCAGGGAAGGCTGTTCACCGTTGCTGCGTGAGTCCAGGTATAGAATCAAGGCCGCCGTGTAGAGCGGATAGAACAGCAGCCCCACTAGGATGTCGAACGCTCCACGTACGTTTTCGGCCACGTGGTGGTCCACCAGCTGCTCGGCCAGTGACTGAAGCAGCAGCAACGGCAGGCACAGCTGCACGATCGCCAGCAGGTGAGTACGGAAGAAGTAGAAGGAGTCTTGAAGAATGGTGAGCGGGTTCATCACGCCAGTGTCTTGGGTCAGCAGGCCCACCACTGTACCGGATGGGCCAGGCAGGGCAAACGGGGAGTGAGTGATTAACAATCTTTCATCGCACCACGTCGTTGAAACCAGGGGGCACAGCCCCATAATGTCTGCATCAGGCCCTTGCAGGGCCGCCTGACAGAGAGGTTGCCATGAACACTGATGAGCAGAGCCTGATCGACGGACTGTTTTCCCGCCTCAAGCAAGCGGAAACCGAAGGCAGTACCCGCGATACGCAGGCCGAACAACGCATCCATGAACATGTGAGCAAGCAGCCAGCGGCGCCGTATTACATGGCCCAGGCCATTCTGGTGCAGGAAGCGGCTGTCAAGCGCCTGGACCAGATAAACCAGCAGCTCAAGGCTGAACTTGAGCAAGCCAGGGCGGCCAGCGCCAAGGCACCCGCCCAGAGTGGTGGGTTCCTGTCAGGCATCTTCGGCGGCGGCCGCGACCCGTCGCCAGCGCCTGCGCAGCCAGCGTCTTCAGGCGGTGGCTGGCGAGAGCCGGCGCGAGGTTCTGCACCGCCGCCCCAGCCGCCTCAATACCAGCCTGGTTATCAACAGCCCGCTTACCAACAACCAGGGTATGCGCAACCACAGGCCGCTGGCGGCGGCTTCATGCGCGGTGCGTTGCAAACGGCGGCTGGCGTAGCGGGGGGCGTGATGCTGGCTGAGGGCATCAGCAGCCTGTTCCACCACGACAACCCGCAGGAAATCGTGGAAATCATTCGCGAGGAGCCTGCGCCGGCTGCGGATCACGGTGGCGACTGGGGCAATGACAACAACCAGCAGGCTGTAAGCGATAACAACGACTGGAACAACGACAGTGGCGGCCTCTCCGACACCGACTATAGCGGCGACAGCGGAGGGTTCCTCCCGGATGACGACGACTACGTCTGAAGCCACACCTGCACCTGCCGGCAAACGGCGTATTGCGTTGTTTGCCGACGTGCAAAACCTCTATTACACCGTGCGCCAAGTGCACGGTTGTCACTTCAATTACGCGGCCCTATGGGCCCAAGTGGCCCGGCGCGGCGACATCGTGCTTGCTTACGCCTACGCCATCGACCGTGGTGACCCCAAGCAGCAACAGTTTCAACGCATTCTGCGACAACTGGGCTTCGAGGTGAAACTCAAGCCCTACATCCAGCGCAGCGACGGCTCTGCCAAAGGTGACTGGGACGTGGGTATCACCATCGACCTGCTGGAAGCAGCGGCCGATGTGGACGAGGTGGTGCTGGCTTCGGGAGACGGTGATTTCGATTTGCTCCTGCAACGGGTTCACCAGCGTCATGGCGTCGAAACCACAGTGTTTGGTACCCCAGGCCTGACGGCCGGGTCGTTGATTCGTGCCGCTACGAACTACATCCCTATCGAGGGCGAGTTGCTGCTGCGCCACTGAACTGGACAGGCGCTGTTTCCCTCGTACACTGAGCAGCCTTCCTGGCTGCCGAGCGCCTGTCATGCCATCCCGTCCTGTCCCCGCCTTGCTGGTGGGTGCCTTTCTTGCGCTGTACCTGGTGTGGGGCTCCACCTATCTGTTTATCCGCATTGGCGTGGAGTCCTGGCCACCGCTGACCATGGCGGGCATCAGGTTTCTAGTAGCCGGTGCCATTTTGTACGGTGTACTGCGTGCCAGGGGCGCACCCCGGCCTACGGCCCCGCAATGGCGGGCCGGTGGCTGGATTGGTCTGCTGTTGCTGGCCTGTGGCAATGGCGGCGTTACCCTGGCCGAACATGCCGGCGTCGCCTCCGGCGTTGCGGCCTTGGTGATCGCTACCATGCCGCTGTTCACACTGCTGTTTGGCTTGCTCTGGGGGCAACGTAATTCGTGGCTGGAATGGACGGGCATCCTGTTGGGCATTGCCGGTATTGCATTGCTCAACCTGGGCGCCAACCTCCAGGCTAGCCCGGCCGGCGCGGCGTTACTGCTGTTCGCCGCGGCCGCCTGGGCCTTTGGCTCGGTGTGGAGCCGCTACCTGCCACTACCCGCTGGCGGGATGGCCAGCGCAGTGGAAATGCTGATCGCAGGCGCTGCCTTGTTGCTGGCTGGCCTGTTGAGCGGTGAGCGGCTGCATGCCTGGCCCACCCTGTCAGGCTGGCTGGCCCTGGCCTACCTCATTTTCTTTGGCTCGATACTGGCGTTCAACGCCTACATGTACCTGCTCAAGCACGTGCGGCCGGCGGCGGCCACCAGCTATGCCTACGTAAACCCTGTGGTAGCCGTATTGCTGGGCGTTACCTTTGCCGGTGAACACATCGGGGCCTGGGAGGTGGTGGCCATGGGGGTGATTGTCGGGGCAGTGGTGTTGATTGGTTTACCCCAATGGCGCCGCCGTTGAGCATGGATACCGGGTAAACTGCGCGCCTTGCCAGTCCATTTTTTCAGGTACACCCGATGACTTTCGCTTCACTGGGCTTGATCGAGCCGTTGTTGAGCCGCTTGCACAGCCTTGGCTACGAGAAGCCCACGCCTGTTCAGGACAAGGCGATTCCCGCTGTGCTCGCAGGCCGCGACCTGATGGCTGCGGCACAAACCGGCACCGGCAAGACCGCAGGCTTTGCTTTGCCGGTGTTGCAGCGCCTTACCCTGCAGGGCAGCCAGGTAGCCAGCAACAGCGTGCGCGCCTTGGTGTTGGTGCCCACCCGCGAGCTGGCGGAGCAGGTGCATGCCAATATCCAGGCCTATGCCGTGGGCCTGCCCCTGCGTACCTACGCGGTATACGGCGGGGTGAGCATCAACCCGCAGATGATGGCATTGCGCAAGGGTGTGGATGTGTTAGTCGCCACGCCAGGCCGTTTGCTGGACCTGAACCGCCAGAACGCTGTGAAATTCGGCCAGGTCGAAACCCTGGTGCTGGACGAAGCTGATCGCATGCTGGACCTGGGCTTTGCCGAGGAGCTACGCAGCCTGTATGCAGCCCTTCCAAAACAACGGCAAACCTTGCTGTTCTCGGCAACGTTCTCCGATGACATTCGCCTGTTGGCCGGCCAGATGCTCAATGACCCCTTGAGCATCGAAGTGAGCCCACGAAACCAGGCCGCGACCAGCGTCCGCCAGTCTGTTGTACCTGTGGACAAGAAGCGCAAGCCTGAGCTGTTCTGCCACCTGCTGCGCCAGCGCCGTTGGAAGCATGTGCTGGTGTTTGCAAAAACCCGTAACGGCGTGGACCAACTGGTGGAGCGCCTTCAGGGGCTTGGTGTGGCCGCTGATGGCATCCATGGGGACAAGCCCCAGGCAACGCGCCAAAGAGCACTGGACAACTTCAAGGCAGGCGAACTCACGGTGCTGGTGGCGACGGATGTGGCCGCTCGGGGCCTGGACATCCTGGACCTGCCCTTGGTGGTCAACCTGGACCTGCCCATTGTGGCTGAAGACTACATTCATCGCATTGGCCGTACAGGCCGTGCAGGCGCTACGGGTGAGGCCATTTCCCTGGTCTGCGCAGATGAAGTGGAACAACTGGCGGCCATCGAGGCCATGACCCGGCAAACCCTCAAGCGGGTGGAGGAGCCGGATTTCGAACCTGAGCACCGCGTGCCGGAAACCACCGCTGGTGGGCAGATACTCAAAAAGCCCAAGAAACCTAAAAAGCCCAAGACCACGGGTGGTAAAGCCACCCTGGGGCGCTGGACCGAAAGCCGTGAGGTTGCCGCCCCAGAGCCTGAAATAAAGCCTGTACGCAAGGTGCCGGCGTTCAATACCGGGCCGCGCAAGCGCAAGCCTTAAGGTAGGCGGCGGTTATTGGCCAGGTAGGTTAAAACGCCTTCGGCTGCACGCCGCCCGCTGGCAAAGCAGGCGGTAAGCAGGTAGCCACCCGTGGGCGCTTCCCAGTCCAGCATTTCTCCTGCGCAGAATACGCCTGGTAGGGCCTGGAGCATCAAGCCATCATCCAGAGCGGAGCGGCAGACCCCACCCGCGCTGCTGATGGCTTCTGCCAGCGGGCGAGGGCGCAGCAGCTTCAGGGGCAGCGCCTTGATCACCTTCGCCAACCGTGGCAGGTCTTGGTACACGGCCGCCTCGCTACATTCACGCAGCAGGGCAGCTTTTACGCCATCGAGCCGCAGCTGGCCTTGCAGGTGGCGGGCCATGGACCGTGTGCCTCGTGGTTTGCTCAAGGCGGCTTCCACTTGGGCCAGGCTGCGCGCGGGCAGCAGGTCCAAGAACACGTCGCAATAGCCTTGGCGGTCGATGGCCTCGCGAATCGGCGCAGACAACGCGTACACCAGGCTGCCTTCCATGCCTGTTTCCGTTACCACGCACTCGCCCACACGGGGCGCTTCTCCGGCCAGTTGCAAGGCAATGTTCTTCAGCGGGGCGCCGGCGAAGCGTTCCTTGAGCAAGGCGCTCCAGCCCTGGGTTTCAAAGCCGCAATTGGCGGCCTGCAACGTTCGGGTTGCCACACCTCGGGCCGAAAGCCATGGCAGCCAGGCGCCATCCGAGCCCAGGCGCGGCCAGCTGCCACCGCCCAGTGCAAGCACCGTCGCCGAAGGGCGAACCGCCATTTGTTGGCCTTCGTGAGTTATCAACAGGCCGCCGCTTTCATCCCAACCTTGCCACTGGTGGCGGGTGTGGATAACCACCCCAGTGTCCCGTAGCCGCTTGAGCCAAGCACGCAGCAAGGGCGCGGCCTTCATGTCCGCAGGGAACACTCGGCCAGAACTGCCTACAAAGGTGTCGATACCTAGCCCGTGAATCCAGGCGCGCAGTGGCTCGGCGCCAAACGTGGCCAGCCAACCTTCCACCCAGCTAGCCTGTTCCCTATAGCGGCTTACAAACGCTGGAGCGGGTTCGGCATGGGTAATGTTCATGCCGCCTACACCCGCCAGCAGAAACTTGCGCCCTACCGACGGCATTCGGTCATACACAGTGACGGCGTAGCCCGCCTGGCTCAAGACCTCCGCTGCCATCAGGCCGGCCGGCCCGCCGCCGATGATTGCGACCGTTGAGGCAGAGGAAGTAACAGCCATGGGGTTCACTGAGCAAAAAAGAGGGGCGCTAGTGTACCGGACCTTGTGTATAAACACTCCTGTGGAATCGATCAAAAAACAACCAGCAGTGTAAGGTGCCTGTATTTGCGGGCGGATTCAGGCTTTCACGCAGGTTATCCACAGGCCGTTCCACAGTGAATGTGGGTAAGCTTTGGCGCTGTCAGCTAAACCCCGTGTTCCATACTTCTGTGGCGACGGTATGAAGAATGCCATGTCGGCGGGCCAGGGCCTGTCGGTCTTTGCTGTAACCACCGCCGATCACACCCATCACCGCAATGCCACGCCCAGTGCAATGGTGCAGCACCTGCCGGTCCCGAGCGGCCACACCGGCGTCCGTCAGTTGGAGATAGCCCAAGGCATCATCCTTGTGAACATCCACCCCGGCGTCGTAGAGCACCAGGTCAGGCGCGTACAGCGGCAGAAGGTAATTAAGCGCATCGTCCACAACTTTCAGGTATTCCTCGTCACCTAAGCCCCTGGCCAGGGGAATGTCCCAATCGCTATTGGCCTTGCGCACAGGAAAGTTCTGCTCGCAATGCAGCGAAACGGTAATGGCGTCTGGTGTGTTCGCCAGTATGCGTGCCGTGCCATCACCTTGATGAACATCACAATCGAAAATCAGCACCCGTTGCACGCGGCCGGCTTCCAGCAGGTAGCGGCTGACCACCGCCAGGTCGTTGAAGATGCAGAAGCCGGCAGGGTAGTCGAAGTGCGCATGGTGGGTGCCGCCTGCCAGGTGGCAGGCCAGGCCATGGCGCAGCGCCAGTTCGGCGGTTAACAAGGACCCGCCTACCGCACGTACTGTGCGACGAGCAAGGGCTTCACTCCAGGGAAGGCCCAGCCGCCGCTGGTCTTCGCGGGACAATTCGCCTGCCATGTAGCGCTCTATGTAGTCCGGGGCATGAGCAAGTGCCAGCACACTCGCTGGGCATAGGCCGGGCGCGTGCAAGTGCTCGGGCACGGCGATGCCTGTGGCCACCAGGTGGTCATGCAGCAGGCGAAATTTCTCCATGGGGAAGCGGTGCTCAGCGGGGAAGGCCGGGCTGTAGTCATCGTGATAAACCAGAGGTAAGCGCATGGTCGGCTGCATGGCACGAAAGCCTGGAGTGTGCCAGCTTTTGGGTCACGATCACAAAAGCGTCGGCGGTGCCATTAGCTGCGATCCTAATGTGCCAGCTACGTGACTTCGGACAACGCAGTGCTGGCCGCTGCGCGGATGGATCAAGGTATGATGGCCACTTATACGATTTTGTAAGCCGAGGTAACACCACATGAGCCACGTTCTCGACGACCTGGTCAGCTTGCTGAGCCTGGAGCCCATCGAAGAAAACCTGTTTCGTGGCCACAGCCAGGACCTGGGCTTTCGTCAGCTGTTTGGCGGTCAGGTACTGGGGCAGGCCCTGTCGGCCGCTTGCCAGACGGTGGAGGACAGCCGCCACGTTCATTCCTTGCACGGGTACTTCCTGCGCCCTGGTGACGCTGCACTGCCTGTGGTGTACATGGTCGACCGCGTGCGTGACGGCGGTAGCTTTTCCACTCGCCGCGTGACAGCGGTGCAAAAAGGCAACACGATTTTCACCGCTTCGCTGTCCTTCCAATACGATGAAGAAGGCTATGCCCACCAACGCCAGATGCCCAACGTAGTGGGGCCGGAAAACCTGCCTACTGAACTTGAGCTATTGCGCCTTGGTGAGAACCGGATCCCTTCCCCTATGCGGGAAAAGCTGCTGTGTGCCAAGCCCATTGAGATGCGCCCGGTGACCGAAGGCGACCCCTTCAACCCTAAGCCTGGGGACCCGGTCAAATATGTGTGGTTCCGGGCTGACGGTGCCTTGGCAGACAACCCTGCGCTGCACAAATACGTCATGGCCTATGCGTCTGATTTCAACCTGCTGACCACTGCGCTATTGCCCCACGGCAAGAGCGTTTGGCACAAGGACATGCAATTGGCCAGCCTCGACCACGCGCTGTGGTTCCATGGCAACCTGATCGCTGACGACTGGCTGCTGTATGCGCTGGACAGCCCGTGGGCGGGCAACTCACGTGGGTTCTCTCGCGGTAGCGTGTATAACCGTGCCGGGCAACTGGTGGCCTCCTCGGCCCAGGAAGGGCTGATTCGCCACCGCAAGGACTGGGCATGAAGCTGAGCGAGATTCGCCACTGGGTGTTCGACATGGACGGCACCCTGACCATTGCCGCCCATGACTTCATGGCCATTCGGGCCGAGTTAGGCATTCCGTTAGAGGACGATATTCTCGGCCACCTTGCTGCGCTCCCTGCTGAAGAAGCTGCGGCCAAACATGCCTGGTTACTGGAGCACGAGCGAGAGGTAGCCCTTGCCTCACGGGCTGCAACAGGTGCCGTGACACTGGTACGTACCCTGGCTGAACGCGGCCATCGCCTAGGCATACTGACCCGTAACGCACGAGAACTGGCGCACATCACCCTGGCAGCCATTGGCATTGACGACTGTTTTGCGCCTGAATACATCCTTGGCCGTGACGAAGCCGCCTTCAAACCTGACCCTGAGGGGCTGCTCAAACTGGCGGCGGCTTGGCAGGTACAGCCCTCGAACATGGTGATGGTAGGGGATTACCGCTTCGACCTGGCCGCCGGCCGTGCGGCGGGTACGCAAACGGTGCTGGTGAACCAGCCCGACAACCTCTGGCCTGAGCTGACGGACTGGCATGTGGTGGATTGCGACGCGTTGATGGGGCTGGTTTGACCCCGGCCATTACCCAAGCGCAGGCAGCGCCTGGCGCCTGCAGCGGGTATTCAAAGCCGCTGTAGGCACCGCCATGTAGCGGTTCTCAGAGGCGCTGTGCATTGAACGTATTGCACTGATCCAGCTTGCCGCCTTCAAACCCGGTCTTGAACCAATGCACGCGCTGGGCCGATGTACCATGGGTGAAGGAGTCGGGCACCACGCGCCCTTGGCCCTGTTGTTGGAGACGATCATCGCCAATGGCATTGGCAGCGTTCAGCGCCTCTTCCACATCTCCAGGCTCCAGCCAGTGCAGGCGTGCTTGGGCATGGTTGGCCCAGATGCCAGCAAAGCAGTCGGCCTGCAATTCCTGACGCACCAGTAGCCCGTTGTCACCTTCCAGCTTCTGACCGCTTTGGCGGGCTTTATCGACTTGATCGGAGATTCCCAGCAAGGTTTGCACATGGTGACCCACTTCGTGAGCAATCACGTATGCCTGGGCAAAATCACCTGCCGCGTTGAAGCGCTGGCTCATTTCGGTGAAGAAGGCAGTGTCCAGGTACACCTTGCGATCACCTGGGCAGTAGAACGGGCCCACAGCCGACGTGGCGCGACCACAGGCTGAGTTCACCTGGCCGCCGAACAACACAAGGGTTGGGTCCTGATACTGGCGACCGTTTTCCTTGAAGATCGCCTGCCAGGTATCCTCCGTGTCCCCGAGAATGGATTGTACGAACTGGGTCTGTTCGTCGTTGCCTGCAGGCGCCGTGCGCTGTTGGGTGGGGGCTGAGGAGGTAGCCTGCCCCGTAAGCTGCCCCAATATCTGCATAGGGTCCTGGCCGGTGAGCAGCCCAAAACCAACGATCAGCACAACCGCGCCCAGGCTCAGGCCTTTGCCGCCAATGCGCATTCCTCCGCCACCGCCACCTTCTCCTCGGGCATCCACCACGTTGTCGCTACGCCGGCCTTTTTTCCAAAGCATGCTCGTGTCTCTCCTTTGTCATTTTTCATAACCATCAGGTTATGTAAGAACTGCATATTTTCAGTGGTCGAGCGGTTTCCTTTATTCGACACTCACTGCCTGTGTATTTGCCGATACGCCCTATAAATCCAAGAACAGGAGCTCGACATGTCTGAACAAGACACCCGTCGTTTCATGATCCGTGACCGCAACTGGCACCCCAAGGCGCTGACCCCTGACTACAAGACTTCGGTACCGCGCTCGCCCCGCCAGGCTTTGGTCAGCATTCCGCAAACCGCCAGCGAAAGTACCGGCCCGGACTTCTCACACCTCGAACTTGGACGATTCGACAACGATCTGCTGCTGAATTTCAATCAGGGCGGGTTACCCATTGGCGAGCGCATTATTCTTGCCGGGCGCGTAGTGGACCAGTTCGGCAAGCCAGTGACTCAAACCTTGGTGGAAATCTGGCAAGCGAACGCCGGCGGTCGCTATCGCCACAAGAATGACCGTTACCTGGCGCCGCTGGACCCTAATTTCGGTGGCGTGGGCCGTACCCGTACGAACGCGGAAGGTTATTACAGTTTTCGAACCGTCAAACCAGGCCCCTACCCATGGCGCAACGGCCCTAACGACTGGCGCCCGGCCCACATTCACGTGTCAGTCAGTGGGCCGTCCATTGCTACCCGCCTGATTACCCAACTGTATTTCGAAGGGGATCCCCTCATCCCCATGTGCCCTATTGTGAAGTCCATTGCCAACCCTGAGGCCGTACAGAGCTTGGTTGCACGCCTGGACATGACCAACGCCAACCCTATGGATTGCCTGGCCTATCGGTTTGACATCGTGCTGCGTGGCCAGCGCCAGACCCATTTCGAAAACTGCTGAGAGGAGTGACACACATGCCTGTTCAATACCTGCAGGAAACCCCTTCGCAGACCGCTGGCCCTTACGTGCATATCGGCCTTGCCTTGGGTGTTGCCGGTAACCCGACCCGCGATCAGGAAATCTGGAATGAAATGGCTAAAGCCGGCGCGCCAGGGGAGCATATTTTGCTTCTAGGCAACGTGTACGACGGCAACGGCCACCTGATCCGCGATTCCTTTCTGGAGTTCTGGCAAGCCGACAGCC
This sequence comes from Pseudomonas sp. AB39(2026), assembly GCF_059831485.1. Classification (NCBI taxonomy): domain Bacteria; kingdom Pseudomonadati; phylum Pseudomonadota; class Gammaproteobacteria; order Pseudomonadales; family Pseudomonadaceae; genus Pseudomonas; species Pseudomonas sp. AB39(2026). The sequence goes on along the minus strand of NZ_CP195212.1, from coordinate 2,569,341 downwards.
AAGGGCGCTACGACACTGAATACAACCTGGCCAAGTCGTTCAACAGCTTTGGCCGAACCGCCACCACGTTCGATGCCGGGGAGTGGAACCTGCATACCATCAAACCAGGCGTTGTGACGACCACGGCGGGTATTCCCATGGCGCCGCATATCAACGTGAGCCTGTTTGCCAGGGGCATCAACATTCACCTGCAAACGCGCATTTACTTCGATGACGAAGCCCAAGCCAATGCCAAATGCCCAATCCTTAACCTGATCGAACAACCGCAACGCCGTGAAACCCTGATTGCACAGCGCTGCGATGTGGAAGGCAAAACTGCGTACCGGTTTGATATTCGTGTGCAGGGTGAGGGCGAAACGGTGTTCTTCGACTTCTGACAGGCCTGCAGCTTTTCAATCCCACACGGGCGCGAAGTCCGGGCTCACCAGGCGTTTGTTCTTGGGCAGCCCGGCGATCAACGCACGGTCCTCGTCATCCAGCCGTACATTGAGCGCGTCCAGGTTGCTCTGCTGGTTCTTTACACTGGCAGCCTTGGGGATAGCGGCCACGCCGTCCTGGACCAGCAGCCATTTCAAGGCCACCTGCGTAGGCAGCACACCGTGCTTCTGCGCGATGCGTTGAAGTTCGGGGTAGCTCGACACCTGGTTGCGCGCAAGGGGGCTGTAGGCGGTCAGGGCCAAATCATGGGTGCGGCAGAAGTCCAGCAAGGGCTGCTGGTTCAAGGCCACATGGTATTCCACCTGCAAGGCCGCCAGTGGAATGCCCAGCGTTTCGACGGCCCGGCGCATGAGGGCGAGCGGAAAATTGGCCACCCCAATGGCTCTCGCCTTGCCACTGGCCTTGATCGCCGCCAGTGCTTCCAGGCTGGCGTCCATGTTCCAGCCTTCCTGGCCTGGCCAGTGAATCAGGAACAGGTCGATATAGTCCGTGTTCAAGGCCTTGAGGCTGGCGTCGAAGGACGCCTGCATAGCCGCAGGCGCTAACTGGTCCCACCACACCTTGCTGGTCACGTGAATAGCGTCCCGTGCCACGGAGGTGTGGGTAAGTGCGGCGCCAACGGCGGCCTCATTGTGATAGGCCGTCGCCGTGTCGACATGCCGGTAGCCCATGTCCAGTGCGCTCAGTACAGCGCTTGTGCATTCCGGGCCTAGCATGGGCCAGGTACCCAGGCCCAGCTTGGGCATGTTCAGGCCATGGGCATTATGGAGGGTGTGCATGACAGTGTCCTCAAGGTATCAGTGGGTGTCCGATACGCCCGCCGCGTGGCGACCAGCGATATAGCCAAAAGTCAGGGCAGGCCCAAGGTTGATGCCCCCTGCCGGGTAGAAGCCGCCCATGATGCTGGCCATGTCGGTGCCAGCGGCATAGAGGCCGGGGACAGGGCCGCCTTGGTTATTCAGCACGCGGGCACTGGCGTCGGTCTTCAAGCCAGAGAACGTGCCAAAACTGCCTGGGCGTACCTTTACGGCGTAGAACGGTGGTGTATGCAAGGGGGCGACACAGGGGTTAGGTGCATGGCGGGGATCGCCTTGCTTAAGGTTGTAAGGGGTAGTGCCTCGGCCAAAAGCCGGGTCTTCACCGCGCTGGGCATGCAGGTTCCATTCGGCGAACGTAGCCTCAAGCCCTTGAGGGTCGATACCGCACAGCCGGGCCAGTTCAGCGGGAGTGTCGGCGGCCTTCAAATAACCCGACCGTACCGCAGGCCCGACAGGGAAGGGGAAGGGGCGAGCGATACCTAGCCCGTAACGACGTTGGAAGGCATGGTCGCAGATCAACCAGGACACGACCTCTGGGCCAGGCGCCTGCTCCACCATCGCCTTGGCATAGTCGTAATAACCGCCGGCCTCGTTGACGAAGCGTTTACCGTTGGCCAACACACCGAAAATGCCGGGCTTGCCACGGTCGATGATGTGGGGAAAGTGGCCATGGGTACCGTCAGGGTAGGGCACCTCGGACACCGGGCACCACGCCACCGGACTCGCCAGGTCCGTCGCGACCACACCCCCTACGCTTTCACCCAACCGCAGCCCGTCGCCGCTTGCCCCCGAGGGTGGCAATGGCCAGTGCTCTTCTCCCGTAGGGGTTCGAGGAAACAAGGCCTGGCGCCGTGGTTTATCGTGAGCAAAGCCGCCAGTGGCTAGCACCACGCCGCGCTTGGCATGAATACGCACCGTGCCTTTGGCAGTAAGCACGTCGGCACCCGTAACGCGATCATGGTGCTGGGCCAGGCGTATCGCTGGCGCACTGGGCCATAGCACTACGCCTAGGTCTTCGGCCGACTTTGCCAGCCGGGCGATCAGCGCCACGCCGTTGACCAGGTGTGTGGCGCGCCCCTTGAGCGCCAGCCCCAACAGGTGCGCACTCAGCCGCTTGGTCACATGCCAGGCGGAGCGCCAGGAGCGAGTCACGCTTAGAAATGCGCCCAGGTCGGCACCCGCCATGATCGGCATGCCCATCACCGCAGTTTCGCGCAAGGTGGTGCGCAGGCGCGCAAGCAACTTGCCCAGCGAATAGGCGCTGATAGGTGCAGCAATCACCGAGCGCCCCCCAGTGCTTGCGCCGGGGCTGTTCCCATGGATATCAGCGATACCGTTGCCATCGGCAAACTGCAGGGCCGTGTGCTGCTCGAAGAACGCGACCATGCGCGGGCCTGCTTTCAGAAACGCATCAATGCGTTCAGGCTCGAACCAATCGCCGAGTTCATGTTCCAGGTAACGGCGGGGATCGGCAGGGTCTTCCACAATGCCTGCGCGCCTGGCCAACGGGTTGCAGGGTATCCACATCCAGCCGCCCGACCAGGCGCTGGCGCCTCCCAGTACCCTGTCTTTTTCGACCACGATCACAGACAAACCTGCCCACGCCGCGCTCACGGCAGCGGCCAGCCCGGCGGCCCCTGAGCCGATCACCAGCAAATCGCAGTGCGCGGTAGGGAAGGGGTGAGAATGCTCAGGCACAGAACGCTCCGGTTTTATTATTTATTGGAACTCGGTTCCATAAGGGTAGAAAGCCCTCTACGCTGGTGCCAGCCCGCTTGCGTTAAAAGTGGGCGAAGATCGCCCACAGTACGGTCCTGTCGAGTCACACATCCCTATGGCTGGAAGTCAGATCGAACGCGCCCTTACCCTGTTGGAGCGCCTTACCCTGGAACCTCGTGGCGTGCCTTTGCAGGTGCTAGCTGACGAGGCAGGTATGCCAAAAAGCGCGGCGCACCGTTTGCTGGCAGAGCTGACGCGCCTGGGCTACATCCGCCAGAACCCCGAAAGCCTGCGCTACCTGCTCACCACCCGTTGGGTGGCCCAAGGTTTCAGGTACTTGAGCAACAGCGGCGTTGACGTGGTACAGCCCGTTCTAGACCGCCTGGCTGACCACAGTGGCGAACTGATTCGGCTCGGGATCGTGGAGGGCACACGCCTGACATGGCTGGCAAAGGCACAAGGGGCCAGGGCCGGCTTGCGATACGACCCGGACATGGGCCGCGAAGCCCCCCTGTTCTATACCGCCAGCGGTCATGCATTACTGGCCACGTACACGGATGCAGAAGCGTTGGAGCTTGTGGATGCACAAGGTATAGCGTCGAGAGAAGGCTTAGGCCCCAACGCACCGAAAAGCAAAACCGCGTTGCTCAAGCGGCTGAGGCTGGCGCGAGAAAAAGGGTATGCCTGGGTAGTGGAGTCTTCTGCTGTGGGTATGTCCGCGCTGGCTGTTGCTGTGCGCCACCCACGGACCCATGCCACGTTAGGGGTACTCAGCGTGGCAGGGCCCACTGCCCGGTTGCCCGAAGCACGGCTGCATGCCTTGGCGCCTGCGGCCCAGTCCGCTGCGGTGGAGCTGGCCGAAGCAAGCCCCGCTTCAGAGTGGTTTCAATGAAAAACAGGCTTGCGCGAAAACTGGAACCGGGTTCTAAATAAGCTACTTCAATGATCGGTGGGGTACTTCATGCAGCAGGTGTTCTCCCTGGCCGCGTTGACGGTACTGGAACTGTCACCGGTAGACATGATCGAGGTCGCGGCCCGGGCAGGGTACAGCCACGTAGGTTTACGCACTGAGCCGGCCACGGCGCAAGAGCATCACTTTGCGTTGTTGAACGACCCCCGCCTGCGCCAAGCCACCCTCCAGCGTTTAAAAGACACCGGCGTGAAGGTGCTGGACCTGGAGATCCTGCGGCTCAAGCCTGAAACGGACATCCGCCTGTTCGAGCCCCACCTGGCATTTGGTGCCCAATGCGGTGCCACAGAGTTGCTGGTGGCAGGCAATGACCCGGACCTGGGCCGATGTGCAGCACGGTTTGCTGCACTGTGTGAGTTGGCCACGGGCTACGGTCTCTACCCTCACTTGGAGTTCATGCCATGGACCCATGTGCAGGACCTGGCCACTGCGGTTCAGGTGGTGGCGCAAGCCGATCAGCCCAACGGCTGTATCCTTGTGGACGCTTTTCATTTCAACCGCTCAGGCTCGCAATTGTCGCAACTGGAACAGCTACCGGCAGCCTGGATGCGCTACGCTCAGCTGTGTGATATTGCTGGCCCTGCACCCACCGACATGGACCAGATACTGTACGAGGCACGCCATGAACGGTGCCTGCCCGGCGACGGTGACTGCAATTTGCTCGGCTTGTTGAAGGCGCTGCCAGAGGGTATTGCGATCAGCGTTGAAATCCCGACCCGCCGCCTGATAGAACAGGGCAAGAGTGCGCTGGAGCGCGCCACCCTGGCATTGGACGCCACCCGCCGCGTACTGGAACGCCTTTAACCGATGACCCATTCCACTTCGTCGCTCACCGGTGCTAGCCAACCGCTGAAGGGCATGTTGCTGATCGTGATCGCCACGTTGCTGTTCGCCAGTCACGACGTGCTGTCCAAGTACCTGTCTGGCATCTACCCGGTCATGCTAGTGATCTGGGTGCGTTATCTGGTGCACACGCTGCTCATGATGGGGATCTTCCTGCCGCAATCCGGGCTGCGCATACTGCGCACGCGGCGCCCCTGGCACCAGGTACTGCGAGCCCTTTGCCTGCTAGGTACCAGCCTGCTGTTCGTGTCCGGCCTGCAATACATACCCTTGGCGGAGGCCACGGCGGTCAACTTTCTTGCGCCGCTGATGGTAACGGCGTTGTCAGTGCCTTTACTGGGCGAGCGTGTGAGCGCTGGCCAGTGGACGGCTGTACTGGTGGGCTTCTGCGGCGTGATGACCATTGTGCACCCTGGGGGCGAGCTGTTTACCCCTGCCATCCTGTTCCCTTTTGGTTCGGCCTTGTGCTTCTGCTTCTATCAGATACTCACCCGCAAAGTGGCAGAGGTAGATAGCCCTACCACCAGCAACTTCTTTGCCGGTATTTTCAATACCGTACTCATGAGCACCGTGGTGCCCTTTTTCTGGCATTGGCCTACCTGGTTCGACGGGCTGTTCATGATAGCGCTGGGGGCCTGTGGGATGACTGCACACCTGTTGCTTACCCAAGCCTTTCGTTACGCACCGCCCGCGCTGCTTGCCCCCTTGGGGTATTGCCAGATCGTGTTTGCAGGCCTCTACGGGTTCCTGGTATTCGGCCACAGCCCAACCACGACCACCGTCATAGGAATTGCGGTGATCTGTGGCAGTGGCATAGCCGCTGCCTGGGTACAGCGGCGAGCGCGCCTAACCTCACCCTTGGCCACTGCACAGGTCCAGCCTTCGGTTGCCGCCAATAACGCTGACCGCCCCGCGGCAAAGCCGGCCTGAAGGCATACAGGCGTGAATCGGGCGGTAATCGAACGGAATACTAACCAGCTGGTACGCTTGCGCAGGATTGTTTTCAGGTATAAACCTACCCACAAAACCCAAAGCATTTCGGCCTAGCCAGCCGGTCAGTGGTGCGCGGTGGCCGTTGGGTCATGGGCCATTGCCCACGCGCCCTCAGGAGTAGAGCATGCACCGTTCGATCGCCACCGTTTCCCTCAGCGGCACCCTGCCGGAAAAACTCGAAGCCATTGCCGCGGCAGGCTTCGATGGGGTGGAGATCTTCGAAAATGATCTTCTCTATTACGACGGCAGCCCGCGGGAAATCCGCCAGATGTGCGCGGACCTGGGCATCGCCATCACCCTATTCCAACCCTTCCGGGATTTTGAAGGCATTCCCCGGGAGCGCATGGCCCGCAACCTGGAGCGCGCCGAGCGCAAGTTCGAGCTGATGCAGGAACTGGGCACCGACCTGGTGCTGGTGTGCAGCAACGTGGCACCGGATTCCATAGGCGAGCATCAGGTGCTGGTGGACGACATGCGTCTGCTGGCCGAACGGGCGGCGGTGCATGGCTTGCGCATCGGTTACGAAGCTCTGGCCTGGGGCCGCCACGTCAATACCTGGCAGCAGGTGTGGAATATTGTCAAAGCCGCAGACCATCCCAACCTGGGGGTGATCCTGGACAGCTTCCATACGCTCTCGCTGCGTGGAGACCCATCGGGTATTGCGCAACTGCCGGCCGACAAAATCTTCTTCGTACAAATGGCCGACGCGCCCCTGTTGGCCATGGATGTGCTGGAGTGGAGCCGTCACTTCCGCAACTTCCCAGGGCAGGGTGATTTCGACCTGCCGCGTTTCCTCGCGCCTATCCTTAAGACGGGCTACCAAGGGCCGCTCTCGCTGGAAATCTTCAACGACGATTTTCGTGCCGCGCCCCCGCGTGCCAATGCTGCCGACGGTTTGCGCTCGCTGCTGTACCTAGAGGAGAAGACGCGCGAATTGCTGGCACGTGAGGGCACTGACAAGGCGAGTACCGTGCCACTGTTTTCCACCCCGCCTGTGGCCAGCTACGACGGTGTCGAATTCCTGGAATTTGCCGTAGATGAAAGCACCGGCGCCAAGCTCAAGCATTGGCTGGGGCAACTGGGCTTTACCGTGGCCGGGCAGCACCGCTCGAAAAGTGTCACGCTGCTACGGCAGAACGATATCAACCTGATCCTGAATTCCGAACCCTATTCCTTCGCCCATAACTTCTTCGAAGCCCACGGGCCTTCGCTCTGTGCGACCGCGTTGCGGGTGCCGGACAGCGCCAAAGGCTTGCAGCGCGCCGTGGACTACAAGGCCCAGCCTTACCGGGGCCTGGTAGGGCCCAACGAGCGGGAGTTGGCAGCGGTACGCGCCCCTGACGGCAGCCTGTTGTACCTGGTAGACCCAGACGCCCAGGGCCGCACCATCTACGACACGGACTTCAACCTCAACGCCCCGGCTCAGGGGCCAGCAGGTAGGCTCAACCGCATCGACCACATGGCGATGGCGCTGCCGCCGGAGGCATTGGACACCTGGGTGCTGTTCTATAAAACCGTACTGGACTTTACGGCCGATGACGAAGTGGTATTGCCCGACCCCTACGGCCTGGTAAAAAGCCGCGCCATCCGTAGCCGCTGCAGCTCGGTACGGCTGCCGCTCAACATTTCTGAAAACCGTGGCACAGCGATTTCCCATGCGCTGTCGTCCTATCGCGGGTCGGGCGTTCACCACATTGCGTTCGACTGCGACGACATTTTTGCAACCGTGACCCAAGCCAAGGAAGCGGGCTTGCCGTTGCTGGAAATTCCACTGAATTACTACGATGACCTGGCAGCCCGTTTTGACTTCGACGACGAGTTTCTGAGCGAGCTGGCCTATTTCAACGTGCTGTATGACCGCGATGCCAATGGCGGCGAACTGTTCCACGTTTATACCGAACCCTTCGAGAACCGCTTCTTCTTCGAAGTGCTTCAGCGCCGTGGCGGTTATGCAGGTTACGGTGCGGCCAATGTGGCGGTACGCCTGGCTGCCATGGCCAAGGCCCGCAGCGGTGCCGCCCGCCAGGCCCGGTTATAAACATCAGGAAGGAAGCGGCCCTGGCCTGGAGCGGCTTCCTTCCTGATGCCTGGGGGCACATAATTACCGCTGATCCCCACAGGCCCATAGCCCATGACAACAACACAAGACGTGAGCGTGCCTGACGCACCACGACGTACCCGCAAGAACAACCCTGAAAAAACCCGCGAAAACATTCTCCAGGCGGCCATTACCGAGTTCGTGGCCCAGGGCTTGGCAGGCGCGCGCGTTGATGCCATTGCCGAGCGCACGCACACCTCCAAACGGATGATCTACTACTACTTCAGCAGCAAGGAACAACTGTACGTCGAAGTGCTGGAAAAGCTATATGGCGAGATTCGCCACACTGAAAGCAGCATGCACCTGACCGAGCTGGAGCCGTTCGAAGGCCTGAAGCGCCTGGTGGAATTCACCTTTGACCACCATGACCGCAACGTGGATTTTGTGCGCATCGTGTGTAACGAAAACATCCACCAGGGCGAGTACATCAAGCAATCCAGCGCTATTCGCAGCATGAACCAGACTGTGCTGCTCCAGCTTGAAGCCCTGTTGGCCAAAGGTGTTGCAAGCGGTGTGTTCCGTGAAGGGTTGGCCGCCATCGACGTCCATATGCTGATCAGTTCGTTCTGCTTCTACCGCGTGTCGAACAAGCACACCTTTGGCGAAATCTTCCAGGTGGACTTCGAGGACAACACGCTCAAGCAGCACCATAGGGCGATGATTGTGGATGCGCTGGTGAGGTTTGTGAGGGCATAGCCAAAGGCGGGCAAGCCGCCCGCCACACTACTTGGTTGCGTTAGCCGTTCATGCTATGGAAATGCGCGCTCATGCGCTCGGCATCGGCGTGCAGGCCGGTAAACAGCTCAAAGGCTTTTACCGCCTGGAACACCGCCATGGTGCTGCCATCCAGGGTACGGCAGCCCAGCGCACGGGCATCGCGTAGCAGTTCGGTTTCCAAGGGAAAATACACGATCTCTGCCACCCACAGGTCCGCGCGCAGCAAGCCGCGCGGTACTGGAGTGCCCGGCAGCTTGGCCATGCCCATGGGCGTGGTGTTGACCAGGCCGTCCGCTGTAGCCATATCCACGGCCAGGTCGGCACCGACCTTGGCGCGTTCGCCTGGGAAGCTCGCGTTCAGGTTGTCCACCAAGATATGCGCGCTCTTGGGGTTCACATCGAACACGGTCAGCTGCTTCACGCCTTCCATCAGTAGGGCATGGGCCACGGCCGAGCCCGCGCCGCCTGCGCCCATCTGGATCACGTGTTCGCGCGCCGCCTGCGAAAGGCCGCGCCTGAAGCCTTCGGCAAAACCCAGGCAATCAGTGTTATGGCCCACGCGCTGGCCGTCCTTGAGCACCACGGTATTCACGGCACCAATGCCTTTGGCTTCGGGTGACAACGCATCTAGGTGCGGGATGATGGCTTGCTTGCTGGGGAAGGTGACGTTGAGCCCCGTGAAGCCCATGCGTTGGGCCGACGTCAGCAATGCCTCCAGCGCGGAGTTGTCCAGCTTGAGCGTATCGAGGTCGATGAGCCGGTACACATAACCCAACCCTTGGGCTTTACCTTCCTGTTCATGCATGGCTGGGGTGCGCGACAGTTGAATGCCCGAACCGATCAGGCCCGCGAGAATACTACCGGGAGGGGTGGCAATCATGGAGAACTCCGTTGTTATTGTTGGCTGGCGTTAAATTGTACCAGCCGGTTACCTTGGTCAATGGCTTTCCCGGCATCTGCCCTAGGCTCGCGTCAAAACTGGGCGGCAATCGGTCACTGGGCCCTGGACACCGCAGTGCCGGCGTCGGCAGGAAGCCTCCATACGTCGAAGGCGGCAACCAGGGTAAGCAGGCCTACCATCATGAACACGGCATGGAAGACATGCTCACTGGCTTCAGGCAGGCCCAGTACACCTTGGGCCACCCGTAGCAGGATTACTGCCAGGGCAATACCCAAGCCGAAAGCCAGTTGCTGGACCATGCTGAACAGGGTGTTGGCGGGTGCCATCAGAGGTGGTGGAATGTCTGCAAATGCCAGGCTCTGGTAAGCGGTAAAGCCCATGGAGCGTGCCATGCCGGACACCACCAGCACGGGTACAACCACCCACAAGGGCGTGCTCGCAGTGATCAGCGCACAGGCAAACGTTGTGATCGCCAGTACGGCGATGCTGCCCAGCAACGTCGTTCTGAAGCCTAGGCGGCGCAGGATCCGGGACGTCATTGGTTTCATGCCGATGTTGCCGGCAAACAACGCCAGCACCAGCAAGCCGGAGTGGACAGGGTCCAGACCAAATGCGAGCTGAAACATCAGCGGCAGTAGAAAGGGTGCGGTGCTGACGGTTGCCCGGTACAGGAAACCGCCGCGTACGGTGACGGCATAGGTGGGTGTTTCCAAAACGCCTAGCCGCAGCAGTGGTGCCGGTGCCACCCGCAAATGCCGCACCAACACCCACAGCATCATGGTGCTGCCTGCCAGCCAAAGGCAACTTGCAGCGGCGGTTGGCCGTTGGCCTATCTGCTCCAGGCCATACACTAACGCGCCACATCCCAGCGCACAGTACACGAACCCTACCCAGTCGAAGGGGAGGTGATCCTCCTTCAAAAGCGGTGCTTGAGGCATCAGGCGCCAGGCAAACCCCAGCGCGAGTGTGCCAAGCGGCAGGTTCAACAAAAATATCCAGTGCCAGGACGCATAAAGGGTGATGAAACCACCCAAGGGCGGCCCCAGCACTGGCGCCATCAAGCCGGGCCACGTGATGAGTGCGATCGCTCCAAGCAGGTGATGCTTTTCGGTGTTGCGCAGCACGGCCAACCGCCCCACGGGCACCATCATGGCTCCGCCTATGGCTTGCAGCACGCGCGCCAGCACGAACTGCCAGAGGGCCTGGCTGGCCGCGCACAGCACTGAGGCGGCGGTAAACACGGCCAGTGCAGCCATGAACACACGCCTGTGGCCGAAGCGTTCTGCGGCCCACCCACTGGCTGGAATGAATACGGCCAAGGTAAGCACGTAGGCCGTGATACCGATGTTTACATCCACGGCCTGCACCCCGAAGGACAAGGCCATGGCAGGAAGCGCTGTCACAATCACAGTAGCGTCAAGGTTGTCCATGAAGAACGCTGCCGCCACCAGCAACGCCAGCCACCGTGCGCGTGAAGGCGACAAGGCCAAAGCCGTTGGTGTAGTCAAATAACCTCCTGGTTAGCGTGTGCCATAACGGTCCCAGGGCGGTGTCTGTCAACCGGGCGGGGCCCTGTCCCTGCAACTGCTGAAGATGTCCAAGGCAGGTTTATAAACCTGGGTCTGCACGTTGAACAGGCCAAGCAGCGAATGAAACACAACGTCATGGCTCAAGTCGGCTTCATCGCGCTTCGCCGCCAGGCAGTCGCGAGACACGCCGGCATCCGCCAGTGTGTTCTGGCTGAACCATAGCACCATGGGCACGTGCTTCTGGGTTTCCGGCGCAATGGCATAGGGCGCTGCATGGAGGTACAGCCCATTTTCGCCCAGTGACTCGCCATGGTCTGATACGTACCACATGGACGTGTCGAAGCGGGCCTGGTTGGCTTTGAGCAGGTCCACTACGCGGGCCAGGAAGTGGTCGGTGTACACAATGGTATTGTCATACACGTTGTTGAGGGACTCGCTACTGCAACTGCCCAACTGGTTGGTATGGCAGACCGGCGCAAAGTGCTCCATCGCCGGTGGGTACCGCAGGTAGTACTCCGGGCCATGGCTGCCGTCAGAGTGAAGGAATATCACCCCATTGCCGTCCATTGAGTCGATGTCAGCTTGCAGCCCCTCAAGGAGGGACTCGTCCAGGCAGTTATGGCCATCGCAATAAGGGCCGGGCTGGTTTTTCGGAATGTCCCGATGAGGGCTACGCAGGCACGTGCCCTTGCAATCACTGTTGTTCTCAACCCACAGCACCTTCACGCCAGCGTGCTGGAAGACATCCAGCAGGCTCTCTACCGTCTTGCCCTTTTTGTCGGTGTAGTCTTTGCGCTCGAACATCGAGAACATGCACGGCACCGAGACGGCGGTCGAGGTGCCGCAGGAATGGACCTGGGTGTAGTTCAGTACATCGAGCTGGCTCAACTCAGGGTTGGTATCGCGGCCATAGCCATTGAGCGAAAAGTGATCAGCGCGGGCGGTTTCACCTACCACAAAAATCATCAGCTGCTTGCGTGGCCCTTGTGCACGTTGCACCGCATCGGTCCCTATAGGCTGAACGGTCAGGTGCTCATGCAAACCCAGCTGCTCCTTGGCCAGTTTGGCGCCGGCATAGATGAAGTTAGTGGGGTTGATGAAGTGGGTCAGTTGGTCGTGCTGTCGCAGCAGAGGGCCGTAGGTGGAGTAGAACGCGGCCACGGCGCTTACCAGCAGCAGGGCAGCCAACAGGGCGACGCCCAGCTTGTTGGCCAGCCCGCGCAACGGTGCGGCATAGCGCACAGGCCACACCCAGATCAGTACGGCAGGTAGCACACCTAGCAGCAGCAGGTAGGCCAGCATTTTTGCACTGAGCAGGTCCGCCACCTCGGCCGGGTTGGTCTCCACTACGTTCTGCATCATCACGGTGTCGATGGCAACGCCGTAGTTACCCATGAAGTAGGCCGCCGCCGCGGCACCCAGCACGGTAAGGCTCAGCACGGGCTTGAGCAGGGGACGGAACGAAAACCCGATAAACAACAGGGTGAAGGCCGACCACAGAAATATGCCAAAGGACGCTTCGAACAGCACCCGCTTGAAGCCTTGAAGCTCCACTAGTGTGGCCAGGGCATGCCAGCTGGCAACGTTGAAAGCGACGACCAGAAAGGCCGAGAACAGCATCACCATGCGGGAAGAACCGATGGCGGGGAAACGGCGTGCGACAGTCATGGATACTCTGCCTAAGCGCGTGGGCAAGCCCGGAAACGGGGTCGGCGCAGAGGGTAGAGGCGAATTCGTAAGTGCGGGGTGAGCGGCGCGTGAAGAAAATGTGAAACGCCGGGGCGCAGGCCCCGGGTTAAGGCAGGGTTCAGCGACGAACCAGCAGCACCCCAGCTTCCATATGGTGGGTGTACGGGAACTGATCGAACAGGGCGCAGCGCTCGATGCGGTGGCTGCTGTTCAGCTGTTCCAGGTTGGTTGCCAGGGTTTCAGGATTGCAGGACACGTACAGGATGTTATCGAAGCGGCGGGCCAGCTCGCAGGTGTCTGGGTCCATGCCGGCGCGGGGAGGGTCCACAAAGATAGTGCCAAACTGATAGCTGGCCAGGTCTATACCCTGTAGCCGGCGGAATTCGCGCACGCCATTGAGGGCCTGGGTCAGCTCTTCGGCGGACAAACGCACCAGCGTCACGTTGTCCACCCCATTGTCGGCCAGGTTGTGCAAGGCAGCCGCCACACTGGTTTTACTGATTTCGGTGGCCAGTACCTTGCGCACGCGTGTGGCCAGCGGCAAGGTAAAGTTGCCATTGCCACAGTACAGCTCCAGCAGGTCATCCTCGCGTGCACCAAGGGCCTCATGGGCCCAGTTGAGCATATGCCCGCACACGGTGCCATTGGGTTGAGTGAACGCGCCCTCGGGCTGACGATAACTGAACGTACGCCCGGCGACGGTCATCTGCTCGGTGACAAAGTCTTGGCCAATCACCACGCGCTGGCCCCGCGAGCGGCCGATCACATGCACGCCAAGCCTTGTCGCCAAAGCCTGCGCAGCGGCTTCCCATTGGGCGTCCAGCGGGCGGTGATAGCACAAAGTGACCAGGGCATCGCCTGCCAGGGTGGTCAGGAACTCTACCTGGAACAGCTTGTGCCCCAAGTGTTCGTCCGCGTGCCACGCTGCCTTGAGCAGCGGCATCAGCGTATTGATGCGCAGGCTGGCCACTGGAAACTGGTCGATCAGGATGGGCGTGCGGTTGTCCCCAGGCGCGAACATCGCATAGTGACGTTGGCCGCCTTCACGCCACAGGCGAAACTCCGCCCGAAGGCGGTAGTGTTGTGGTGGCGACTCGAATACCTGTGGCGCGGGCGCATCGAAAGGTGCAAGCAGCCCTTGAAGGCGATCCACCTTGGCCTGCAATTGCTCGGCGTACCCCGCCGGGTTGACGGCAGTCATGCGTTGAACCACGCCAGCTTGATTACGAACAGTACCGACAGGATGACCAGCGCCGGGTTCAGGTCCCGCAGGCGGCCGGAGGCCAGCTTTACGGCGGTCCAGGTGATAAAGCCGAAGGCAATGCCATTGGCGATGGAGTAGGTGAGGGGCATGGCCAGGGCCGTGACCACCACGGGTGCGGCTTCGGTGATGTCGTCCCAGTTGATTTCCGCCAGGCCCGAGGCCATGAGCACGGCCACGAACAGCAGGGCCGGGGCAGTGGCGTAGGCCGGTACGCTACCGGCCAGCGGTGCGAAGAACAGCGCCAGCAGGAACAGCACGCCTACCACGATGGAGGTAAGGCCTGTACGCCCGCCAGCACTTACGCCCGCTGCTGACTCGATGTAGCTGGTGGTGGTGGAGGTCCCCAGCAGGGACCCGGCCATGGCCGCAGTGCTGTCAGCGATCAGCGCACGGCCCATCTTGGGCATGTGGCCGTCCTTGCCCATGAGCCCTGCACGCTTGGCCACCCCGATCAGGGTGCCGGAGTTATCGAACAGGTCCACGAACAGGAAGGCAAAGATCACGCTCACCAGGCCGATGTTCAAGGCGCCGGCGATGTCCAGTTGCAGGAAGGTGGGGGCCAGTGAGGGTGGCATGGACACCAGGCCACCAAAGGCGCTGAAGCCGAACAGGATCGACACCACCGTCACGGCCAGGATGCCGATCAGCACGGCACCGCGTACCTTGAGGGCCTCCAGGCCGATGATCAGCACAAAGCCCAGGGCTGCCAGAATGGCGCCTGGCTGCTTGAGGTCGCCTAGGCCCACGAGGGTGGCGGGGTTGTCTACCACGATGCCGGCGTTCTGCAGGGCGATCAGGGCCAGGAACAGGCCGATGCCGGCGGCGATGGCGCTGCGCAAGGGCAGGGGGATGCTGTTCACGATCCATTCGCGGATGCGGAAGATGGACAGCAGGAAGAAGCACACGGCCGAGATGAACACGGCGCCCAGTGCCACTTGCCAGGAGTGGCCCATGTGCAGCACCACGGTGTAGGTGAAGAAGGCGTTCAGGCCCATGCCGGGGGCCAGTGCGATGGGGTAGTTGGCGATCAGGCCCATGATGGCCGAGCCGATGGCAGCGGCCAGGCAGGTGGCCACGAATACGGCGCCTTTGTCCATGCCGGTGGCGCCCAGGATACTGGGGTTCACGAACAGGATATAGGCCATGGCCAGGAAGGTGGTGACCCCCGCCAGGATTTCCGTGCGCACGTTGGTGTTGTGTGCGCTTAATTGAAACAGCCTTTCCAGCATGCCCGCTCCCCTGCGGCGCTCCATAGGCGCCATAAATGATGACCTATCAGCAAAGCACAGCTTTGGCGTAGGCCCCAAAAAAGCCGCGCATCATACCAGCGCAGGCCCCCGTGGTGAACGCACATTGACGCCTGCCGTACCCCCTTTGGCTGATTGCGATCAGCGGTCGCGCTTGCAATGGCGTGTAAGGCGCCTAGGCTAGGGCATGATCTGAGGCTACAGCAGGCACTGATGGGCTGTTAAGCTGTCCTCTGCGGGAGGTTTCAAGTGTTCCAGTCTCTCTTATGAAGGTTTTTCACATGACGGCTGCTGTAGTCTCTGAGCCCTTTCTCGATCTGTCCGCCAACCTGCTCTATCCTGGGGCTGAAGGTGAAATAGGCAATGGCGCGCTGCCGTCGGCCACTGCCGGCGTGGTGCCGTGCCAGCTCAGGTTTGCAGGGGGCGCAAGGGCCAGCGGCGCGTTGCTGGCTGTGGAAGAAAACGGTTGGCTGTTGCTGGTTCATAGCCACTTGACCAGCCAGGGCCGGGAAATTCCTGCCAGGGCTTGGGCGCTAGAGCAGCCTGACAACGGCGAGGCAGGCTGTTTCCGGGTGCGCTCCATGGTTCCTGCCGGGCCAGTGTCGGTCAGCTAACGGTTAGGCAAGTCGTCAGGCGGCGTTATGCCACGCCATCGGGCTGAACGAACCGCTACACGGGAAAGTCGTAACACGAGTGACGCAGGCGCCCAGACTTGCGCAGATGACCGTGAGGCTTTCCCCATGAGTGCTCTCTCCCACCGCACTGGCCTGGAGTGCTACGCCAGCCATTCGATCCAGTTCGAGCTCAATGGCCAACGGCAAGCGCTTGATGTGCTGCCTTGGACAACGCTGCTAGACCTGCTACGTGAACAACTGGACCTGGTCGGCAGCAAGAAAGGCTGCGACCATGGCCAATGCGGCGCCTGCACGGTGCTGGTCAATGGCAAGCGAGTCAATGCCTGCCTTACCCTGGCGGTAATGTGCGATGGGGCCAGCCTGACCACCGTTGAGGGCTTGGCCACTGGCGACAGCTTGCACCCGCTTCAAACAGCCTTTATCAAACACGATGCCTTCCAGTGCGGCTACTGTACGCCTGGCCAACTGTGCTCGGCGGCAGGTTTGCTCAAAGAAGGGCGGGCCAGCTCGGCAGATGACATCCGTGAGCAAATGAGCGGCAACCTGTGCCGCTGTGGCGCTTACGGCAACATCCTTGCTGCAATCGAAGAGGTGGTGCAGGCACCTGGGGAGGGCGCAGCATGACGCCTTTCAACTATGCACGGGCCACCAATGTCGACGAAGCCCTGGCGCTTTATCAGCCAGGCAGTCGCTTCATTGCCGGTGGTACCAACCTGCTGGACCTGATGAAAGAGAATGTGGTTCGGCCCGAACGGTTGATCGACATCACTCGGTTGCCGCTGCATGAGGTCACCACCCAGGCCGACGACCGTGTACGCATCGGTGCACTGGTCAGCAACGCAGACTTGGCCTATGAGCCTGTGATTCAGAACCGCTATCCGCTACTTAGCCAGGCCATCCTGGCAGGGGCCTCCCCCCAGCTGCGCAACATGGCCACAACCGGTGGCAACCTGCTCCAGCGCACACGGTGCTATTACTTTTATGACACCGGTGTGCCCTGCAACAAGCGTGAGCCTGGTAGTGGTTGCCCGGCCCGTACAGGCCTGAACCGTATTCATGCGATTTTTGGTGCTAGTGAGCAGTGTGTAGCGACACACCCCTCTGACATGTGCGTAGCCCTGGCGGCCCTCAATGCCAAGGTCGAGGTAAAAGGCAGGGCAGGCGCCCGCGTAATCGATTTTGCCGATTTCCACCGCTTGCCAGGTGACCGGCCTGAGCGTGACAACCAGTTGGCAGACGATGAGTTGATTGTGGCCATTGACCTGCCGGCTGAAGATTTTTCAACCCATAGCCATTACCTCAAGGTGCGGGACCGTGCCTCTTATGCCTTTGCACTGGTGTCCGTTGCCGTTGCGCTGAAAATGGACGGTGATGTTATTCGCGAGGCCAGGGTGGCGCTGGGCGGTGTGGCTCACAAGCCATGGCGCAATGCAGAGGTGGAAGCCACCCTGGTGGGGCAGACTGCCGGCCACGAAGCCTTCACAGCAGCAGCGCAGGCCTTGGTGAAGGACGCGCAGCCCTTGGATGGAAACGCCTTCAAGGTCAAGCTGGTTCAGCGGGCCATTGTTCGCGCCTTGGATGAAGCGGTAAGCGGAGGAGCACGGTCATGACGGTAGTCGGTAAACCAATGGACCGTGTAGACGGCCTGCTGAAGGTCACTGGCAAGGCACGCTACGCGGGTGAATACCCTGAGCAGGGGTTGCTGTATGGCAGTGTGGTGTCCAGCACCATCGCCGCTGGGCGTGTGGTAAAGATTGATAGCAGCGCTGCCTTGGCGCTGCCAGGTGTAGTGGACGTAATCGACCACAGCAATCGCCCCCCGATGGCCGGTGATGACGAAGACTATTCAGACGACGATGCGGCTGATGGCAAGCCCTTCCGCCCGCTGTATAACGAC
Organism: Pseudomonas sp. AB39(2026); assembly: GCF_059831485.1. Lineage (NCBI taxonomy): Bacteria > Pseudomonadati > Pseudomonadota > Gammaproteobacteria > Pseudomonadales > Pseudomonadaceae > Pseudomonas > Pseudomonas sp. AB39(2026). The sequence continues at coordinate 2,551,583 of NZ_CP195212.1, read as the reverse complement.
CGGGTACTTTACAACGGCCAGCCCTTGGCGCTGGTGGTGGCCGAGAACCTAGAGCTGGCACGGCATGCGGCCTCGCTGGTGCGTATCAAATATGTAACCCATGACTGGTGCTCGGACATGAAGGCCGAATGGGACAAGGCCGCGCCAGCACCGGCGGAACTGCCTGAGCCCCGTGGCGATTTTGACGGTGTCTACAACGCCGCTGCCTACCAAGTGGATTCGACCTACGAAACGCCCATCGAACACCACAACCCTATGGAGCCTCACGCCAGTACCGTGATCTATAAGGCCGACGGTAGTCTGGAAGTGCACGACAAAACCCAGGGCACTCAGAACTGCCAAAGCTACCTGTGCCAAACGCTAGGGCTGGAAAAAGACAAGGTGCGGGTTTTGGCGGCGTTTGTAGGCGGGGCATTCGGGTCTGGCCTGCGCCCGCAATACCAACTGCCACTGGCGGCCATGGCAGCGCTGAAGCTTCGCCGTTCTGTGCGAGTCACCCTTACGCGGCAACAGATGTTCACGTTTGGCTACCGCCCCCGCACCGTTCAACGTGTGCAGTTGGCCAGCGATGCTGGCGGCAAGCTTCTAGCGGTGGCCCACCATGCTACCGGGCAAACGTCCCGCTTCGAGAAGTTTACCGAGCACGTGGTGGAGTGGAGCGGCATGCTCTATCACTGCGAGAACGTGAAGCTCAGCTATGACCTGGTTCCAGTGGACCTGTACACGCCTTTGGACATGCGTGCACCGGGCGCGGCCTTGGGGCTCATCGGCCTGGAATGCGCCATGGATGAACTGGCCGAGCGTGTGAGTATGGACCCGGTCACGTTCCGCGAACTCAACTTTGCAGACAGCAACCTGAACGAAGGTAAGCCTTACTCCAGCAAGGCGCTGATTGCCTGCTACAACGAAGGGCGGGAACGGTTCGGCTGGGATCGCCGTCAAGCTCAGCCTCGCAGCCTGCGCAAGGGTAACAAGTTGGTAGGCTTGGGCATGGCTGGCGGCGTCTGGGAGGCGATGCAAATGCCCGCCAGCGCCAAGGCCAGCCTGGGTAAGGATGGAATGCTCACCGTCAGTACAGCCACCACCGATATCGGCACCGGCACCTACACCGTGCTGACCCAGATCGCCGCCCAGACGGCTGGTCTGCCGCCCGAGCGTGTGAAGATCAAGCTGGGCGATTCCTCGTTGCCGACTGCGCCATTGCAAGGCGGTTCGTTCACCATCTCTTCCGTGGGTACCGCCGTACAGCAAGCCTGCGAAGCCTTGCGCAAGCAGTTGCTGACGGCCGCCGCCAGCATCGATCCGGACTTCGCCACGCTGACGTTGGGTCAGGTGCAGTTCACGGACAGTGCGCTGGTATGGGGAGATAAGCAGCTGACTTTCGTCGACCTGGTTCACGCCAGTGGGCAGGATGCAGTAGAGGTTCAGGTCGATGCCGAGCCCGACAAGAAGCGCGAGGCGTATTCTACCGCTACCCATTCGGCAGTCTTTGCAGAAGTGGAAGTGGATGAAGACTTGGGCACCGTTCACGTCATGCGCGTGGTCAGCGCGGTGGCGGCGGGTAATGTGGTGAACCCCAAGACGGCACGCAGCCAGATTCTGGGAGGCGTGGTATGGGGTATCGGCATGGCGTTGCACGAAGAAACGCTGACCGACCATGCGTTGGGCCGCCACATGAACCACAACCTGGCGGAGTACCATATTCCTGTTCAGGCCGATATCGGCCCCATCGACGTGGTTTTCGTGGATGAGCAGGACACCATCGTCAATGCGCTTGGGTCCAAGGGCGTCGGCGAAATTGGCCTCGTAGGCGTTGCAGCGGCCGTGGCCAACGCGGTATATAACGCGACGGGCAAGCGTGTTCGGGACTTCCCTATCACGCTGGATAAATTGCTGGACGGGCCTGAACAGGGTTGACCCTTAAGCTCTCACCCGTCGTCTGCCCCTAGAGCACAGGAGCAGACGCCGCTTGGGCCGCAGGATTGTCAGTAACCGGGGCCTGCATATGGTCCCGGTTGGCCAGGCTAGGGAATAGCTTTATCCAGATACCTGTTACAGCCAACGTTCCCACGCCCCCTATCACCACAGCCGGTACCGTGCCAAACCAGTGCGCCGTCAGCCCCGACTCGAACTCGCCAAGCTGGTTAGAGGCACCAATAAACAGGCCGTTGACCGCACTCACACGCCCACGCATTTCGTCCGGGGTTTCCAGTTGGACGAAAGCGCCACGGATCACCATGCTGATCATGTCTGCCGCGCCCAGTACGGCAAGTGTGGCCAAAGAGAACCAGAATGAAGTGGATAAGCCGAAGGCAATGGTCGCTACGCCAAACACACCCACGCCCGCGAACATGATGCGCCCCACCTGCCGTTCGATGGGAAAGCGCGCCAGGTAGAATGACATCAATAGCGCCCCCACAGCTGGTGCCGAGCGCAGCATGCCCAAGCCCCAGGGGCCGGTGAGCAGAATGTCCTTGGCGAACACAGGCAGAAGGGCGGTCGCACCTCCCAACAGTACGGCGAACAGGTCCAAGGAGATAGCGCCCAGAATGTCTGACCGGCTACGAATAAAGCGAATGCCTGCCATCAGCGAGTGCAGCGTGGGCTTGCCGGTAGGCAGTGGCGTGTCCCGCTTGGGCAAGCTGAGCATTAAAGTCAACGCGAGCAGATAGAGCACAACGGTGGGCCCGTACACCCATACACTGCCGAGCGCATAAAGAAAGCCGCCCAAGGCAGGGGCGACGATCGTTGCGGTTTGCATGGCTGATGCGGAAGCGGCTACAGCCCGGGGAAATAGGCTGGCTGGCACGATATTGGGAAGCAAGGCCTGCGTGCTAGGCATTTCAAACGCCCGCGCACCGCCCAGGCAGAAGGCGAGCACAAAGATCATGTCCCGGCTGACGCTGTCCAGGCTGCTCCCCACCACCAGCACCAAAGCTACAACCGCTTGCAAGGTTTGGCAGAGGGCCGCCACCTTGCGTCGGTCGTAACGGTCGGCAACGTGGCCGGTGTGCAACATGAACAGCACCCGTGGGGCAAATTCCACCAAGCCCACCAAGCCCAGGTCCAGCACGCTACCGGTCAACTGGTACAGGTGCCAGCCAATGGCCACAGTTAGCATCTGGAAGCCGCTGGCTGTGCAGACACGTGCTAGCCAGAAGGCAAGGAAAGGGCGGTGATGCCGTAGCAGCAGGGGGGGCGAAGTCGCCATGGGCCGACGTGTACCTTAGCAAGGCAAGGGAAGTTAGCAGCCTATCATTAGTCTGAAACAAAAAGTTGCAGGTTTTTTACAGAATGGCTTGCACTAAGCGCGCCGCTTCGAAGCGGGTGAGGCAATTGGTCACGCGGCACTGCACCGCAGCGTGAATCTGGTGGAACAGGACTACGCTATGCACTGTCATTGATCTACATCAATGCCGTGATTCTTGCCGCCTGTCAGAGGAAACCCTATGTTCGGTTTGGAGGCGCTAGACCTCGCCCGCATCCAATTTGCCTTTACTGTCTCCTTCCACATCATGTTCCCGGCCATCACCATTGGCCTGGCGAGCTACCTGGCAGTTCTAGAAGGCATGTGGCTGAAGAGCGGCAATAGCGTATATAAAGAGCTTTATCACTACTGGTCGAAGATCTTTGCCGTGAATTTCGGCATGGGTGTGGTATCCGGCCTAGTCATGGCCTACCAGTTTGGCACCAACTGGAGTCGCTTCTCAGACTTTGCAGGGGCCGTAACGGGGCCGCTGCTCACCTATGAGGTACTGACGGCATTCTTCCTGGAAGCAGGCTTCCTGGGGGTAATGCTGTTCGGCTGGAACCGCGTAGGGCGTGGGCTGCACTTCTTCGCAACTGTGATGGTCGCCATTGGTACGCTGATTTCCACCTTCTGGATTCTAGCCTCCAACAGCTGGATGCAGACGCCGCAGGGATACGACATTGTCGATGGGCGCATTGTCCCGGCAGACTGGTTCGCCATTATCTTCAACCCGTCCTTCCCGTACCGCCTGGCGCACATGGCCACGGCCGCCTTCGTTGCTACCGCATTCTTTGTGGGCGCTTCCGCTGCCTGGCACCTGTTGCGTGGCCGAAACAACCCTACCGTGCGCAAGATGTTCTCCATGGCCATGTGGATGGCGCTGATCGTTGCGCCGGTGCAAGCCATGCTGGGCGACATGCACGGCCTCAACACGCTCGAACATCAACCGGCCAAAATTGCAGCCATCGAAGGCCACTGGGAAAACGTGGACAGTGGCCCCACGCCGCTGGTGCTGTTCGGCTGGCCTGATATGGAGGCGGAAAAAACCCGCTTTGCTGTGGAAATTCCTTACCTGGGCAGCCTGATCCTGACCCATAGCCTGGACAAGCAGATCCCGGCGCTCAAGAGCTTCCCGAAAGAAGACCGCCCCAATTCCACGATTATCTTCTGGTCCTTCCGGGTCATGGCTGGCCTGGGCATGTTGATGATCGCGGTAGGGCTGTGGAGCCTGTGGCTGCGCTGGCGCGGCAGGCTGTACGATTCGCGGCTGTTCCTGCGCCTTGCCCTGTTCATGGGACCCTCGGGGATCATTGCCTTGCTGGCAGGGTGGTTCACTACCGAGATCGGCCGTCAGCCATGGGTGGTGTACGGCCTGATGCGCACGGCCAATGCCTCTTCCAACCACGATGTAGGGCAGATGAGCTTCACCCTCGGCTTGTTCGTACTGGTGTACTTCGCCGTGTTCGGCGTGGGCTTCGGCTACATGATGCGCCTGGTACGGCGCGGGCCAAAAATCGCAGAGCCGCACAGCCAGGGTGGCCCTGGGCAGATCCGCACACCTGCACGGCCCTTGTCTGCTGCCCATGAAGAAAACGAGCATGACCACCACGCGACCCCGAGCGAGAGGAACTGAGCCATGGGCATCGATCTTTCTTTGATCTGGGCCATCATCATCATTTTTGGTGTGATGATGTATGTGGTGATGGACGGGTTTGACCTGGGCATCGGCATTCTCTTCCCGTTTACGCCCAAGAACCAAGACCGTGACGTGATGATGAACACGGTCGCCCCTGTTTGGGACGGCAACGAAACCTGGCTGGTGCTGGGTGGGGCAGGGCTGTTCGCGGCGTTCCCGCTTGCCTACGCAGTAGTGCTGTCGGCACTGTACATTCCACTTATCCTGATGCTGATCGGGTTGATCTTCCGAGGTGTGGCGTTCGAGTTTCGCTTCAAGGCCAAGATGGACAAGCAGCACATCTGGGATAAGGCGTTCATCGGCGGCTCACTGCTGGCCACGTTCTCCCAGGGTGTTGCACTGGGAGCTTACATTGACGGTATCAAGGTGGTGGGGCGTGCCTATGCCGGTGGCCCATTCGATTGGCTCACGCCCTTCTCACTGTTCTGTGGCCTGGGGTTGATTGCGGCCTATGCGATGCTGGGCTGCACCTGGCTGATCATGAAAACCGGTGGTGAGCTTCAGGAACGCATGCACCAGTTGGCCAAGCCCTTGACCTTCGTATTGCTGGCATTTGTAGGGGCCGTCAGCATTTGGACCCCACTGGCCCATGGCGCTATCGCCACCCGTTGGTTCACCTTGCCTAACCTGTTCTGGTTCCTGCCCGTGCCTATTCTGGTGGTGGTCGCCACCATTGGCCTGATCAAAGCCGTGGCACAGAAAGCGCATTACATGCCGTTTCTGCTGACATTGCTGTTGATCTTCCTGGGCTATAGCGGTTTGGGCATCAGCTTGTGGCCCAACATCATCCCGCCCGCCGTCAGCATCTGGGATGCAGCTTCGCCGCCCCAGAGCCAGGCCTTTGTACTGGTGGGCACGCTGTTCATCCTGCCGTGCATCCTGGTGTATACCTTTTGGAGCTATTACGTGTTCCGAGGCAAGGTCACCATCGACGACGGCTACCACTAGGGAGGCGTGCTCATGATCAAGCCAGTTGAAACGAAGAAACCGCTATGGCAACGCGTGGGCTGGCTGGTCCTTATCTGGGTGGCCAGCGTAGTCAGCCTTGGCCTGGTGGCCGGGCTGCTACGGCTGCTGATGGCAGCTGCAGGGATGCGAAGCCACTGAAAACACGCCTTTCTTTATGCCCGCGCTCCAGCGGGCTTTTTTATGAGGTTTATCTGCTAGCGCATCAGTACTGATAAAGGCAAACAGCCAAACCTAGCAGTTCTATCAGCTTATCCTGGCTGACATCCATTGATAGGCTGCATGGGCTCGCCTTCAAAGGCTTTCAGGTATGTCGTCATATGGATGAGTCGCCTTCCTTCCTTCGCTATGTGTGCATAGGCGTTATCAATACGACGCTTCACGCGGCAGTGTTCTTTTGCTTGATCCAGGCGGACGTGGCTGATCAAAGCCTGGCAAACCTCTGTGGCTTTCTGCTCGCGGCAACCTTTAGCTATATGGCTAACGCTCGCTGGACGTTTCGCACCCAACTTTCCTTTCGACGCTACCTCTTGTTCACCTCTTTCCTGGCCCTGCTTGCGTTCGGGCTGGGGAAAGTAGCCCAGCCGCTGGGCTGGCCGCCTTTCTACACCTTCTGCCTGTTCAGTGGCTTGAGTTTGATCCTGGGATATACCTTTGCCCGTATTCTTGTATTTGGGGGGCAGGTTCGATGAGCCGTATATCGCTGGTAGTCCCCGTTTTCAACGAAGAAGCTGCAATCCCTCTGTTTTATGAAGCCGTGATGCACATGGCGGGCGAACAATGTCATACGTTCGAGATCGTCTTTATAAACGACGGCAGTACCGATGGCACGCAGAGCGCCGTCAAACACCTTATAGCCAAAGACGCAGCGGTACTGTTAATCAATCTCAGCCGAAACTTTGGCAAGGAATCTGCCTTGTTGGCGGGCCTGGAGCACAGTAGCGGTGAAGCGGTAATCCCTATCGATGTGGACCTCCAGGACCCTGTGGAGCTGATTCCGCGCTTGATCGAGCAGTGGCAGAAAGGCGCTGACATCGTGCTGGCCAAACGCATCGATCGCAGAAGCGACAGCCTGCTCAAGCGTAAGACAGCCGCCTGGTTCTATCGGCTTAATAACGCCATTAGCCAGAACCCTATCGAAGAAAACGTTGGGGACTTCAGGCTCTTGTCACGCAAAACAGTTGAGCAGCTCAAGGCTATGCCCGAGCGCAACCTTTTCATGAAGGGGCTGATGCATTGGGTGGGTGGGCGTTGCGCCATTGTCGAGTACTCACGGCCGGGGCGTATAGCGGGAAGTTCCAAGTTCAATGCCTGGAAGCTATGGAATCTGGCGTTAGAGGGTATTACGTCCTTTTCCACGCTTCCGCTTAGGGTCTGGACATACGTTGGTGCAGTGATCGCACTCTCCGCCCTGCTTTACGCAGGGTGGACAGTGGCTTCCACACTTATCTGGGGAAATGCTGTGGCAGGTTACCCCTCCCTTATGGCGGCGTTGCTTTTCCTGGGCGGGGCTCAGCTCATAGGCATTGGCGTGCTAGGTGAATACGTAGGCCGCATTTATGCCGAGGCCAAGTCGCGGCCTCGTTACCTGGTGGATAGCGTTTTGCGCCAGGAACACGTGCACACCTCGCAATGTTCAACGCAATCCGGAGAAACCCATGAAAACCAGTGATCCGCTGTCACTAAAACTGGTGACTAGCCTGTTATCCACCTGGCAAGCCGCCGGCTTTTTCTTCGCTGCACTCACCTGCTATAGCGTGCCATTGATACTGGATAACTACCCTGCGATAGATGCACCGTCACGCACCGGATTGGCGACGTCGTTGTGGTCTGAAGAGGGGCGCACGTTAAGGTTATACCTGATGCACGCATTGAACTGGAGCACGCCAACGCTGGACGTGTTTCCGTTATCGTTGCTTCTGGCCATAGCGATCATGACCTATGCACTTTGTCGCCTGGCGCATCGCTGGTTTTCCAGCCCTACAGTGATGCAATGCACATTGCTACTTCCCCTCTGGTACAACCCTTATTTATTGCCTGTACTTTCGTGGCACGAGGCTTGTATTCCGATAACGCTGTCAATGGCCATGGCGGTCATTGCCATTACGTATCAGCATCGCATCGGCCTCTTCCACTGGGGCTTTTCCTGCATATTGGTCATGGCGGGGATGAGTGTTCATGTAGCGATGCTCAACCTATTTCTCGGCCTGGCGTGTGTGGATGTGCTCCAGCGTGCCCATGCCCAGCCTGGTAACCGTGAGGCCAGGGTCTTGGCCCTGCATCACATCAAGGTCGCCGCAGGTGCTATTTCGCTGTACTTGTTGGTACGTGGGTTCGTCGCGCCTGAGCAGGTAGGGTTGGCATGGCCGACCCTGGATTCGCTCATCGCACGATCCAGTGTTGTCGCTCATACCCTGGCGTTGTTCATCACGCCACTCAATGCTGTGATCTTCATCACCGTGGCAGTGGTGGCGGTGGCTGGCTGGTGGGTCGTATTTTACCAGGCAGGCCATGTTTTTATCGGCGCACGGGCGCATCACTTCTTATTGTGCGGTTTGAGCGGAGCCGGGCTTGTCTGGGCCACTGGTGGAGTGACGCTGTTTTCCAGGCAGACTGGGCTTACGCTTGATCCATTGGCAATGATCGGTGCTGCCTCGCTGATGGTCGGCCTGCTGTGCCTTGCCTACGTAGGGCTGGTAAGGATACGGCCCGGGCTGACCTTGGCCCTTTACGCACCTTTGTTCTGCTTTCTGTCCTTCGCCTATGCGTATGGGCAAATAGTACGAGACAAACACGACCAGGAAAGCTTCACACGAGACCTTGTAGCGGCCGACCTTTTGAACCACAGTGCATTTTTTCACGCTCGGGAAACAGTCATTCTACGCGAAAGTAACGACCCTCTTTTTTCGCCGGTATGCTTGCGAAAAGGCCAGCCCCTCATGGACTATTTGTCCAATGATCATTACATGATGCTACCAGAGCACTTGGCCAAGCGAGGCCTGAACAACGTTCGCCTTCAGCCTATTCACGCTGCCGCGCCTCCGGCAGAGCCTGTACTGATCAGGCCCTTTTATCGCCTTTATCTCGAAAACGAACTGGCCTATGTGCGTCTCACCCCTACCAACACGCGGCTGGATTGCCGCTTTCTGTAGGGTGTATGAACGGCCAAGCAGCTGATAATTCGGAGGGCGCTCACTCCCATATGAAGTTTCTATGCATGGAGCAAGTGGGCGATTTGAAATCGAAGACTGCAGTGCTTTGATAGACGTATAGTTTATAGATGCAGTTTGAAGATATCGCTTTTTCAGGTGTATGAAATATGATGTCATTTGTAGTGGTAGCGAGGTGATGGAAAACCATCTGCTTATCCATGAAGCCATAATAACCGAAGTCACCGTTTTCCCTGAATGTGGGGAATACAATGCTTTTCAGCAAGGGGTAGTTAAGTAATGCAGGTCCGGTGCTAGGGGCTCTTGGGCTAGTGCCTATGAAGCTTAATTGGCTGTAGTTTTCAATGCCAATCCTCGAAAGGTCGCCTCGCATATTAATGGCAATGCCTTCATCGAAGGTGTGCTGGTTAATAACCGCTCTAAACGCAGACATCATGAAAACTGCAGAAAAAACCAAGTACAGCAAAAGAAGCCCTGCTATTGCTGGTTTTACCCTCGGCCATGCGGCGCAAGCTACGCTTGCATTGAAAATGAGCGCCGACGAAAATGCAGTGAACACCCTAGGGTCTAAAGGTAGATTTTTCAACACAAGAAGCACGCCCATTATCCCCAGCATCACGGCAAATGGGGCTAAAGCACAGAACAATGCGCGGCTGTAACGGTACCCTGTGCTCAGTTTCATGTTTAGCTGTTGGGCACCAATCCACCAGCACGCCAGCGTGCCGATGAGGAACAATGCGGCCACAGGCCATAGGCTTAAGCCAGGAAAGGCCAGCAGGCCGTAAGCGTAGGCTTTGGTCAGGTTACTTTCTAGCTGTGCAAGCCCTGCCACTGTCGGCTCTATCAACGCGCCTCTTGCCTGGTTCCAGTCATCGATCACGTAATAGGGAACGACCAAAGTTTTATAGGCTACCAGCGATAGTACGAAAGCAAGGATGATTGCTATGAAGGGTTTTATATTTTTTTGAAGCGCTTCACCTCCTGCCGCAAGCAAGAGCGTACCGCTTAACAGTATGTGTATGAGGCTATAGTTTATCGAGGTTTGATAAAGGCAGAGCGCTGCCAGGTATGAAACCCAGCTAAAGGCAAACTGAGCGACGTAACGCTCGCTGATTCTTACTGTTCCTGCAATGCTCAGGCCAACGCCGAGTAAAATAGGCAAGCAGTCGAAGGTATAAAGTAGAGGTTGGCAAATGAATGGGCTTAGCACTATACACAATGAATAGAATACGGCCATGCCGGGAGAGGCATGGGTCAAGCGTTCCATGGCCAGGGAGAGTATTAGTGCTAGGCTTGCCAAGCCTAGCACTAAAAACAAGGGGGATGTATCACTGACCACAGTAGAATAGTTGATGGCCTTTGCTAGCCATACAGCTAATGGCCTACCGTTGTTTGCCCAGTAGTCTATACTTCCCCCAACAAGCCTGGAAAAGTCATCAAGGTAATAGACGCCGCCGGGCAGAAGCGGAAGGCAAACAACTAGGGAAATCGAAAGTAATACGAGAAAATTCCGAGTTAGAATTTTTCTGTTATTGATGAGTATATGGCCATTCCAGGAGCCGAGCATTAGCTTCCTCCTAGTGGGTAGCCAAAGCATGCGATGCCATAATCCGAGTCTGTAGTTATAGCGCGAACCACGAGTGTATTTACGTCAGGCTCGAACCCTGGAGCAGGAATGGGCGCAATGCCGTCTTCTCCGTACGATTTATCAAGTTCGCCAGCGGTACCTTTTGTCATTTTTGCAAACTCCGTATAGGGGCTTGCAAACGCTACGCCAAGGGCTGCCTTGCCGGTAGCTGGCAATCTGATAGGTACCTGATAGGCAATACCTAATTATTTACGCGCTTTTAACACCACAAACTTTGGATTAGCGGCTACTTGCTCTACCCCGCGGAACAGCCGCGCCAGCTTGGTGTGGTAGCCCAGGTGACGATTGCCGACGATGTACAGCGCGCCGCCCGTGACCAGTGCCTCCCTGGCTTGCTGGAACATGCGCCAGGCCAGGAAGTCACCTACTACCTGCTGCTGGTGGAAGGGCGGGTTGCAGAGCACCACGTCCAATGAGCCTGCAGGTTGGTCGGCCAGGCCATCACCGGGGCAGATGTCCACTTCGCGATCGCCCAGCGCCGCTGCCCAGTTTTCCCGTGCCGATTGCACCGCCATATAGGACTCATCCACCAGCGTGTAACGGGCATTCGGGTTGGCCAGTGCGCTCGTGATAGCCAGCACGCCATTGCCGCAGCCCAGGTCTGCGACCTTTGCGTTACCCAGGTTGCGAGGCAGGTGGGGCAGGAAGGCGCGGGTGCCAATGTCCAAGCCATCGCGGCAGAACACGTTGGCGTGGTTGATGAGCGTAAGCGGCGGCGTGTCCAATTGGTAGCGAGTAGGGTAGGGGGACTGGGCAAGCTCTCGGGGTTGGTAGGTGGCTGTCAGCAGCCGGGCTTTTTTCACGGCCAGCGATGCCTGAACAGGCCCTATGTAGGTTTCCAGCAACTCGCCAGCCGCCCGCGGCAGGTGCTTGATCATGGCGCCAGCCACCACCTGCGTCCCGGCACTCAGGTGAGGCTGCAAGCGGATCAGTTGCTCTTCGAGCAGCGCAAGGGTCTTGGGCACACGTACCAGCACATAGTCGAACCTGCCTTCGAATGGCTCGCTGGCCGGGCGAAGGGTCAACGCGTCGTAGGGCTGGTGGTTGCGTGCCAGGTTCTTGCCCAGTGCCAGCGCACCCAAGTGCGAGTCGCCGCTGCTGACCACCTCGAAGCGCCTTGCCAGGCTGATCGCCAAGGCACCGAAACTGTCATTGAGCACCAGTACACGGGTGCTCGGCGGCAACAGCTGCGCTGCCAGGTTCGCCAGCAAGTAGTCGTCGGCAGCATCAAACGCATACAACGGTTCATTGGCCATTTCCGGCTGGCGAACCAGGTCGAGGTGGGCGAAAGCGTTGTGGAAGCGGGGCATGCGAGCACTCAAACGTGAAAAAAAGAAGAATTCTACGGGCTTTCCACACAGGCCGTCGGTGTTTGTAAGGGCACGATTGCGCCACACTACACAGCACAAGATGTGGAGGTTTCATGAGCGACGAGAAATTCACCCGCCAGCGCCTGCTGGCCGTGCACACCCTGACCCCGAACCTGTTTACGCTACGCACCACCCGGGATGCAGGCTTTCGCTTCCAGGCCGGGCAATTCGCCCGCTTGGGTGTTGCCAAGGCCGATGGCAGCGTGGTGTGGCGGGCCTATTCGATGGTTTCTTCGCCCTATGACGAGTTTCTTGAGTTCTTTTCGGTAGTGGTGCCGGGTGGCGAGTTCACCAGTGAGTTGTCGCGCCTTGGAGTAGGGGACGAACTGCTGGTGGAACGGCAGGCGTTTGGCTATTTGACCTTGGACCGTTTCCCGGACGGTCGGGACCTATGGCTACTGGCTACAGGTACAGGGCTGGCGCCTTTCTTATCCATCTTGCAGGGCTTCGAAGCCTGGGAGCGGTTCGAGCGAATTTTCCTGGTGTATAGCGCCCGCCACGGCCAGGACCTAGCGTATGCAGAGCTCATTGCTGGCTTGGAGCACCGGGACTACCTGGCTGAGTATGCCGGCAAGCTTACATTTCTCCCGCTGGTAAGCCGCGAGCCTTGGCCGGGGGCCTTGCAAGGGCGGATCACCGATGCGATTTCCGACGGCACGCTCGAACACGCTGCTGGCACCCAACTATCGCCTGAGCATTCGCGTGTGATGATCTGTGGCAACCCGGACATGGTCGAGGAGACCCGTGCGCTGCTGAAGGCCCGCGAGCTGAACCTGAGCCTCAGCCGCCGCCCTGGTGCTGTGGCGGTGGAGACCTACTGGTAGCCTGTTTCCTAAGAGCAGACACTTCAAACCAAAACCGGCTTACTAGTTTGGAGTGCCCGTCAGTAAGGCCATTAGCCTATCGGCGGATTGAGCGGCGTCACGGGCGCCGCTTTCGCATTCTGCTCCTTGAGCAGGTCGCGTATCTCGCCTAGAAGCACTTCTTCCTTGCTGGGCACTGGCGGCAGGCTTGGGGCTTTGGCCTCTTCACGCTTGAGGCGGTTAATTACCTTCACACCCATGAAGATAGCGAACGCCACGATCACAAAGTCCACCACCGTCTGGATGAATTTGCCATACGCCAGTACCACAGCAGGCGTAGCGCCGTCGGCGGGGCGCAGGGTGATAGCGAGGTCTGTGAAGTTGATGCCACCGATCAGCAAGCCGAGCGGCGGCATGATGATGTCGCCCACGAACGACGACACGATCTTGCCGAAAGCGGCACCGATGATGATACCTACGGCCAGGTCGACTACATTGCCTTTGACGGCAAAGGCTTTGAACTCTTTAAGCAAGCTCATGCATGAATCCTTTTTTGCAGGTTAGAGAATTCTGAAGCCGGTGTTACACGAACTGCTGTCAAATCAGTGTGTTGCCGCTTCAGCCACTGTTTTACCAGACCGGCATCAAACCGATTAGTTTTGTTGCAACCCACTCGGCGTGGTCCCGCTCAAGCGTATGATAGGTGCCTTTTCCAGTGGAGTATCCCGATGGCCAAGGCCAAACGCATGTATGGCTGCACCGAGTGCGGTGCGACCTTCCCAAAGTGGGCAGGGCAATGTGCCGAGTGCGGTGCCTGGAATACCCTGGTGGAAACTATGATCGAAAACACCCCGGCGGCCTCTGGCACTGGCCGTGCCGGGTGGGCGGGTGAGCAGGCGTCGCTTAAAACCCTGGCTGAAGTGAGCATTGTAGAAATTCCACGGTTTTCCACTGCTTCCGCTGAGCTTGATCGCGTGCTGGGCGGCGGCCTCGTGGATGGCTCGGTGGTATTGATTGGTGGGGACCCTGGCATCGGCAAGTCCACCATCCTGTTGCAAACCCTGTGCAACATGGCCGAGCGCATGCCGGCGCTGTATGTCACGGGGGAGGAGTCCCAGCAGCAGGTGGCCATGCGGGCGCGCCGGTTGGGCCTGCCCCAGGACAAGCTCAAGGTAATGACCGAAACCTCCATCGAAAGCATTATTGCCACGGCGCGGGTGGAGAAGCCCAAAGTGATGGTGATTGATTCTATTCAGACCATCTTTACCGAGCAGCTGCAATCTGCACCGGGCGGCGTGGCGCAGGTGAGGGAAAGCACTGCGCTGCTGGTACGCTTCGCCAAGCAAAGCGGCACGGCGGTCTTCCTGGTAGGGCACGTAACCAAAGAGGGCTCCCTAGCGGGCCCTCGGGTGTTGGAACACATGGTGGACACCGTGTTGTACTTCGAAGGGGAATCCGACGGGCGGCTGCGTTTGTTGCGGGCGGTGAAAAATCGTTTTGGCGCAGTGAACGAGCTGGGCGTTTTTGGCATGACCGACCGTGGCCTCAAGGAGGTATCTAACCCTTCGGCGATCTTCCTTAGCCGGGCGCAGGAGGAAATTGCTGGCAGCGTGGTCATGGCGACCTGGGAAGGTACGCGCCCCATGCTGGTAGAGGTGCAGGCGCTGGTCGATGACAGCCACTTGGCCAACCCTCGCCGGGTTACGTTGGGCCTGGACCAGAATCGCCTGGCCATGTTGCTGGCGGTGTTGCATCGCCATGGAGGTATTCCTACCCATGACCAGGACGTGTTCCTGAACGTGGTAGGGGGTGTGAAAGTGCTGGAAACGGCGTCGGACCTTGCGCTGATGGCAGCGGTGATGTCCAGTTTGCGCAACCGGCCCCTGCCGCACGGCCTGCTGGTGTTTGGTGAAGTGGGCCTGTCAGGTGAGGTGCGGCCTGTGCCCAGTGGCCAGGAACGCCTGAAGGAAGCGGCCAAGCATGGTTTCAAGCGCGCTATCGTGCCCAAGGGAAATGCGCCTAAGGAGGCGCCCGCAGGGCTTGAGGTGGTAGCCGTAACGCGTCTGGAGCAGGCGTTGGACGCGTTGTTTGAATAGCGCGCCACCTTGACCGAAGCCATGGGGCAGGGTAAACCCGTATTTTAAGCCTGCGAAGGAAGCCCCATGGTGAACGCCCCACGCCCCACCCCGCAGATCAAGGCTGTGATTTTCGACATGGATGGCCTGCTACTGGACACCGAAGGTATCTATACCGAGGTGACACAGGCCATTGCCCAGCGGTACGGGAAAACCTTCGACTGGAGCCACAAGCAGCACATCATTGGCCGCGGCGCCCGAGACCTGGCGCACTACGTGGTCACCGCATTGGAGCTGCCGATCAGCGTGGATGAGTTTCTGGACATCCGCGCGCCCCTGATGACCGCTCGCTTTCCCGAGGCGTTGGGCATGGTAGGGGCTGAGGCTCTGGTGCGGCACTTGAAGGCCAACGGGGTGCCTATCGCCGTCGGCACCAGCTCATCCAGCACCTATTTCAAGCTCAAGACACAGCAGCACGAGGAGTGGTTTTCACTGTTCGACACTATTGTGACGGCCGATGACCCCGAGGTGGGCGCTGCCAAGCCGGCGCCGGATATTTTCCTCGTGGCCGCACGCCGATTAGGCGTAGCGCCGGCCGATTGCCTGGTGTTCGAGGACTCACCCTTCGGCGTGACTGCCGCCAAGGCTGCCGGCATGTATGCCCTGGCCGTGCCGGATTCGGCTATGGACCCAGAGAAGTACACCCATGCTAATGGCCGGCTCGGCAGCTTGCTGGAGTTTGAACCGCAGGCGTGGGGGTTGCCTGCGTTTCCTTGAGGCTTAGCCTACCAACGCACTCAATTCCCGCTCCAGTTCCGCCTCGTCGCCCAGGTTCAGCTCCACCAGGCGGCGCAGGTGGCTGATGGAGTCCAGGTCGATATGGGTGCATTGAAAGCCCAGTTGGCCGTTGTTGTCATGGCGCAGCTCGGCTTCCATGGCAATGGGGGCGTCCTCGCCCAAGGTAATGGCAACGGCAAAAGGAAGGGCAGGGTCTGCCGCCCAGTCGGCCGGGCGAGATACCAGCAGGCCTTTCAGGGACAGGTCCAACAGGGTGACCTCCCACTGCTGGTTGCCCTGGGTGAGCGTAGTGAGTGCATCAAAGGCGATGCGCTTGAAGCGACGACGGTCTTCTGTGGTGGTCTGGGACATGGTACTTCCTCGATAAGGCCCCCGCCGCGCGGGATGATGTCTATGCTGCCGTGGCTGTGAGTGCTCGGCAATGCCTATGTGCCTTTTTTGCGACAACCTTGCCAAACCCTTAGCCAGATACACAGGGATTGCGCGTCCCACCTCGTAAGGGGGTGTGCTGTGTGGCAAGTGTAGCTAGACTTGAGCCGGATTTATCCGTTCCCATTTGCTGGAATACAAAACATGAAAAACAATAATAGCCTAGCCCGCCATCTTCCCTGGCTTGCGCTGGCAGTGATCGGGGCATGGTCGCTCGGCGTTGTGGCCCTGCGTCGGGGTGAAAGTGTCAACGCGCTATGGATCGTGGTGGCATCCGTTGCCATCTACCTCGTCGCGTATCGCTATTACAGCCTGTTCATTGCTGAGAAGGTGATGCAGCTGGACCCTCGGCGGGCCACGCCTGCCGTACTGAATAATGACGGGCTGGATTACGTCCCCACCAACAAACATATTCTGTTCGGGCACCACTTTGCAGCCATCGCGGGTGCAGGCCCGTTGGTGGGCCCCGTGCTGGCCGCGCAGATGGGCTACCTGCCAGGCACGCTGTGGCTGATTGCCGGGGTAGTGCTGGCAGGCGCTGTTCAGGATTTCATGGTGTTGTTTCTGTCCACGCGCCGTAACGGCCGCTCCCTGGGCGACATGGTGCGTGAGGAAATGGGCCGTATTCCCGGTACCATCGCGCTGTTCGGCTGCTTCCTGATCATGATCATCATTTTGGCGGTGCTGGCCCTGATCGTGGTCAAGGCACTGGCCGAAAGCCCCTGGGGTGTGTTCACGGTTATGGCGACCATTCCAATTGCCATGTTCATGGGGCTATACATGCGTTTCATACGCCCCGGTCGCATTGGCGAAATCTCATTGATCGGCGTAGCGCTGCTGCTGGCATCGATCTGGGCGGGAGGGCAGGTGGCGGCGGACCCGGTCTGGGCAAAAGCCTTCACGTTTACCGGCGTACAGATCACCTGGATGCTGATCGGCTATGGCTTTGTTGCAGCAGTGATGCCGGTATGGTTGATTCTGGCGCCCCGTGACTATCTGTCTACCTTCCTCAAGATCGGCACCATCATCGCGTTGGCTATCGGCATTCTGGTCACCATGCCCGAGCTTCGTATGCCTGCGCTTACTCAGTTCACCGATGGTACAGGCCCCGTATGGAAGGGCACCTTATTCCCGTTCCTGTTCATTACCATTGCCTGTGGCGCAGTATCAGGGTTCCACTCGCTCATTGCGTCCGGAACCACGCCCAAACTGCTGGATAATGAAGTCAACGCCCGTTACATCGGTTATGGCGCCATGTTGATGGAGTCTTTCGTAGCGGTCATGGCCATGGTAGCGGCCTCTGTGATCGAACCTGGCGTGTATTTCGCCATGAACAGCCCGGCAGCGGTAGTCGGTGGCGATGTCACGGCGGTTGCCGCCGCAGTAAGCCACTGGGGCTTTGCAATTACCCCGGATGCCCTTCAGGCGGTAGCCCACGACATCGGCGAAAATACCATTCTGGCCCGTGCAGGCGGCGCGCCTACCCTGGCAGTGGGTATTGCGCAAATTCTTCATGGGTTGATGCCAGGCCAGAACGCAATGGCCTTCTGGTACCACTTTGCGATCTTGTTCGAAGCGCTGTTTATTCTTACGGCCGTGGATGCGGGCACCCGGGCAGGGCGATTCATGCTGCAGGACTTGCTGGGCAGCTTTGTCCCCTCCCTTAAGCGCACTGAATCGTGGGGAGCCAACCTGATCGGTACAGGAGGTTGCGTCGCGCTGTGGGGCTACCTGTTGTATCAAGGTGTCATTGATCCGCTGGGCGGTATCAATACCCTGTGGCCGCTGTTCGGCATCTCCAACCAAATGCTGGCCGGTATTGCACTCATGCTAGGCACTGTGGTGCTGATCAAGATGAAGCGCCAGCAATACATTTGGGTCACGCTGCTGCCTGCGGCTTGGCTGCTGATCTGCACCACAACGGCAGGCTTTATCAAATTGTTCGATGCCAACCCGGCAGTCGGCTTCCTGGCATTGGCAAAGAAATACAGCGACGCGCTGGCGGCAGGGCAGGTGATCGCGCCGGCCAAGGACATCAACCAGATGCAGCATGTGATCTTCAACGCCTATACCAACGCCACTCTGACGGTGCTGTTCCTGTTCGTGGTGCTGGCCGTGCTGGTGTTTGCGGTCAAAGTGGGTTACGCGGCCTTGGGCAAGCGCGACCGTACAGACAAAGAGGCGCCTTTCCAGGCACTCCCGGACGCTTGAGGAGCTGATCGATGTTCAATGACCTGAGCCGGTTGGGTAAGTACCTGGGGCAAGCAGCACGCCTGATGGTAGGCATGCCGGACTATGACAACTACGTGGAGCACATGCGCAAGACCCACCCGGAGCAGGCAGTAATGGACTACGAGGCCTTCTTTCGCGAGCGGCAAGAGGCGCGCTACGGCGGCGGCAAGGGTTCGCCCCGCTGTTGCTGAGGCCCGTTCCTCGACAGGGGGCGGCCAACCCGCCCCCTGCCTACACACTGCATGACTTGGGAGGCCTTTGTGCCCACGCCTATTGCTGTGACAGTACTGAGCGGTTTTCTCGGTGCTGGCAAAACAACGTTGCTTCGCTACTTGCTACAGGCCGAGCATGGTTTGAAGCTCGCAGTCATCGAAAACGAATTCAGCGACACCAGTATCGATACGCAACTGCTGGGCAGCGAACCTGTACAGGTCGTAACCCTGGCCAACGGGTGCGTCTGCTGCAGTATCCATACGGATTTGACCAATGCCTTGTTTCTGCTGCTTGAGCGCCTGGACGCAGGGGAGATCGCCTTCGACCGGCTAGTGATCGAATGCACGGGCCTGGCAGACCCCGCCCCTGTGGCACAAACCTTCTTTATTGAAGAGGCGCTGCGTGATCGGTACGTGCTGGATGGCATTGTGACCCTGGTGGACGCCGCACATGCTGCTGAACATCTGAAGCAGACGATCGCCCAGGCTCAGGTTGGTTTTGCGGACCGCTTGCTGGTCAGCAAAACCGACCTGGTCACGCCTGAAGCGTTCGAGGCGTTGAGCCAGAGGCTGGCTCGCATCAACCACCGCGCCCCTGTCCGCGTGGTGGATCATGGCGAAATCGACCTGTCCGAGTTGCTGGATATTCGCGGTTTCAACCTTAATGCCGAGCTTGGGGTAGGGCTTGGGGCGCGGCCTATGCTGATTGGCGTCGGCACCGACCGGATCCGTAGCCTGGTGCTCCGTACGCCAACACCTCTGAATATCGATCGGTTGAGCGCTTTCATGAACCAACTGCTGGAAGACCATGGCCGCCAGCTGTTGCGCTACAAGGGCGTGCTCAATATTGAAGGCGAGCCACGCAAGCTGGTATTCCAGGGAGTGCTCAAGCTGTATGGCTTTGACTGGGATACCGAGTGGTCAGCAAACGAGGCTCGCGAAAGTACCTTGGTGTTCATTGCTGATGACCTGCCTGAAGACGTTATTCGAACGGCCTTCGAGCAGCTTTGAAGCACTTGGCAAGGGTCAGACTTCGTCGGGCGTGCGGATCAAGGTGAGTTGAAAGGCAGGCAGCGGCGGCCTCGGCCCTGCCGTAGCCAGGCTATGGCACGCCACTGCTGGCTTGGGGTCAATGGATGGCAAGTACTGCCAGGCTTATCTGTAAGGGGTCAGGCGCACCAGGGCCGATAAGCAGCAGGTTGTCTCTTTGCCCGCGATAAGCCGCGATGGCAGGCCCTTCCGGAAGGCATAAGCTGACCTCCAGATAATCCGGGGGCATACCAGGATCGGCTAGCGGTTCGCCGTTCAGGCCACGCAAGGCGAACGGGGCAGGCATTGCATGGCCCAGGCAGAGGTAGCCATAGGCTAGATAAGCCATCTGGTTTTCAAGCGGGCCGCAGGCAACGCGAAGGTGGTAAAACCCATCAACAGGTGTGAACGTCAAGGTCAGCGGCTCATCGAGGTAGGTGGTAGGGTCAATCGCCAGGTAGTGATCGGCGCCCCCAATGTCGCTTGTTTTGCCAAGGGTTTTCAACGTGTGCAATGCGCCTTGCCCAGCATGGATCTCAGCGGTGAAGGAGAAAGGATAAGGGTAGGCCATGCCTGCATCCTCCAGTAGGAAGCGGGGTAGCCAGCCGGTCAAGCCTGGCCAGTGAGCCCCCGCATTGTTGTCCGTCTGTTTTTAAGGTTCAGGCGTTGAGCCAATCGACTTCACGCTCGACGATATTTACTGTGAACGTGGTTAGCAGGGTGGAAGGGTGTTGAGCCAGGTAGCCGGCACCCGGCGCAATGCCTTGCAGCGAAACCGCTGTACGTGAATCAGCTGATTCGAGCGTTATCTCCATGGCGTCTGTGAGGTTCGGCAAGGTGACCGCTGCGCCTGTGGCAGCATCGCCAAGGCGCCAAAGTGGCGGATCGACTCGGCCTATGTTGGCACTGATCAACACCCCTTGTGGCGAGCTGAACAGGCCGTCGCCAAAGTGGCGACCGCTTCGTACATACAGTCGGTAGGCACCGTTGGAGTGGCGGAAATACAGCAGAACAGGGGTGACGCCTGGGATCACGTCGAACGTAACAAGCCCCAGTTCACGCTCATGGTCAAGTGCGCCCGGCCTGTCATCGACGGTGCCCAATGCAGAGGTGGCGTCGAAAAGCCTGGGTTGAGATGAACCCGATGTAACCGGGCCTGCGATCACAGGCCCGCGTGTCCATTCTCCCAATATGATGACCGGTTTGTTCCCGCAGGAAAGCGTAGCGGTAAATGAAAGAGATTTGTCTGACGGCATGGCGACCTCCTGGTCTATGTGAAAGCCCAGCCTAGGCTTGCCTGCACACCCTACTATTGCTGCCATTGCACGTCGCAGACGGAACCCGTTCCGCTGACCAGGCACAAAAAAACCGGCCTGAGCCGGTTTCTTTGCAAGCCGGGGTATCAGTTGCCGTATACCGGCAGCTTGGCACAAATGGCCTTGACCTTTTCGCGCACGGCGTCGATCACGGCTTCGTTGCCCAGGTCGGCCAGGATGTCGCAGATCCAGCCTGCCAGCTCGCGGCATTCGGTTTCCTTGAAACCACGGGTGGTCACCGCTGGCGTACCAAAGCGCAGGCCGGAGGTCACGAACGGGGAGCGTGGGTCATTGGGTACTGAGTTCTTGTTCACGGTAATGAACGCACGGCCAAGGGCTGCGTCTGCATCCTTGCCGGAGATGTCCTGCTTGATCAGCGACAGCAGGAACAAGTGGTTTTGCGTGCCGCCGGAGACCACATCGAAGCCACGCTCGATAAATACTTCGGCCATGGCCTGGGCATTCTTGACCACCTGCTGTTGGTACACCTTGAATTCCGGTTGCAGCGCTTCCTTGAAGCAAACGGCCTTGGCAGCGATTACGTGCTCCAATGGCCCGCCCTGAGCGCCGGGGAACACGGCGGAGTTGAGCTTTTTCTCGATGTCCGGGTTGCTGCGTGCCAGGATCAGGCCGCCACGTGGGCCGCGCAGGGTCTTGTGGGTGGTGGTGGTTACCACATCTGCGAAGGGAACCGGGTTAGGGTACACGCCAGCAGCAACCAGGCCCGCTACGTGGGCCATGTCCACGAACAGGTAGGCCCCCACCTTGTCGGCGATTTCGCGGAAGCGCGGGAAGTCCAGCAATTGAGAGTACGCAGAGAAACCCGCCACGATCATCTTGGGCTTGTGCTCGACCGCCAGGCGTTCCACTTCGTCGTAGTCGATCAGCCCATTGGCGTCGATACCATACTGCACGGCGTTGTACAGCTTGCCGGAGGCCGACACGGAAGCGCCATGGGTAAGGTGACCGCCGTGTGCCAGGCTCATGCCCAGAATGGTGTCGCCGGCCTGCAACAGCGCCAGGTACACCGCTGAGTTGGCCTGTGAACCGGCATGGGGCTGGACGTTGGCGTAATCAGCACCAAACAGCGCCTTGGCGCGGTCGATAGCCAGTTGCTCTACCACGTCCACGTACTCGCAACCGCCGTAGTAGCGCTTGCCCGGGTAACCTTCGGCATATTTGTTGGTGAGCACCGACCCCTGGGCTTCCATCACCGCAGGGCTGGTGTAGTTCTCGGAGGCGATCAGCTCGATGTGCTCTTCCTGACGCAGGGCTTCTTGCTCCATTGCGGCGAAGAGGTCAGCGTCGAACGTGGCAAGGGTCAAATCACGGCTGAACATGGCGGTCCTCGTGGATCGGCAGAGAGAAAGCGTACATTCTACAAGATTGCAGCCTGCCAAGCATATGAGCGCTTGTCATGCGTACTCACCCCAGGGCTCATGACGGGCATAGTCTATCTTTCTGTCAGTTACGGACAGCGCTGGACCGGTATCTACTGTCACCACACCAGAGGAGGATCGGCATGACGGTTAACACATCGCCAGCACTCAAACGGCAGTCTACTGTTACCTTATTAAGTACAGACAGGTTGCACACTGTTCTGAAATACCTTGAAGGCAAAGGCTCGTATACCCCTTTCGGTTACTCGTCAGGCATTACCGCGAAATCTGGTTTTACAGGTGCCCACTGTGAGCGGTCAACCCTTGGTTATTTGTTGGGCAATGGGTATCGGCTTTATCTTCCTGGAATACTGCGTTTCGGCGGCCCGGATGCGATCAGCCCTTTTGGAGATGGGGGCGTAAACGCTTATGGCTATTGCGCTGCCGACCCTATCAATCATCATGATAGCGGGGGGCATTTCAAACAGCTGCTAAAACCACTTTTTTCTTTTCTTTCAGATACTAAGGAAGTCGCCAAGCACTCCCTTGTACCAGGAAAAACAATTATTGATGCGGCCAAGGTCACGCGTCGACTCAGGCTTGATGAGTTGATTGGCGCGGAGAGTAGAAGTCATTTTACGGAGGCCGTAAAGATGGTAAACAGTAATCAGCTATCTAACGGGGTTGGGGACCTGTCTGTTCAGAAGTTTCACCAGTATGCGGCGCTAACTTCGGCTACGGACCAAGGCACCATAGGAATAACCTATGCATTCGCCAGTTCAAGTGTCGGTTGGCTTCGAGGGGGATCGACCAAGCCCGCTGAAAACCTGGTCGGGGGAGCCTTCAATTTCGCAGGTGCATTGGTGTCAGGCAGCATTGAGCACACCTATTACAAGACAGGCAGTGCCTTCAGGCGGGTGCCAGGTCTGCCTGAAACCAGAGTCACTGTCAGGCAATAATCAGTCAAACATGAACAACGCATCATTGCTGAATTGTGCTTCGAACCGGTTAGCCGGCATTGGCCGGCCAAACAGGTAGCCCTGCACTTCATCGCACCCATGCTCGCGGAGGAAGTCCAGCTGTTCGTGGGTTTCCACGCCCTCAGCGATCACCGAAAGGTTCAAGCTGTGTGCCATGGCAATGATCGCGCGGGCGATCTGGCCGTCCTGTTCGCCTTCGGGCAGGCCATCTACAAACGTGCGGTCTATCTTCAGCACATCGATGGGGAATTGCTTGAGGTAATTGAGGGATGAGTAGCCTGTGCCGAAGTCATCCACAGCAATGCTCAGGCCCAGCCGTTTCAAACCATCAAGGATCTGCAGCGCTTCGTTCACATCGCGCATCAGAATGCTTTCAGTCAGCTCCAGCTCCAGGCACGCCGGGGATACGCCGGTCTCCTCAAGAATACTGGCAATACGTTTGCCCAATTGGCCATCGGAGAACTGCCGCACTGATATGTTGACCGACACCTTCGGTACACGCACCCGTGCCTGGTGCCAGGCCTTGAGCTGGCGACAGGCTTCAGCCAATACCCAGTCGCCTACGTCCACTACCAGGCCCAGCTCTTCGAGCACGGGTATGAAGTCTTGCGGGGGAACCAGGCCGCGCCGTGGATGGCGCCAGCGCAGCAGGGCCTCGGCACCGGTCAGGCGTTTGCCGTCGCCGCTAAGCTGCGGCTGGTAGTACAGCACGAACTCTTCCTGTTCCAAGGCATGGCGCAGGTCGCTCTCCAGCTCAAGCCGCTCCAGGGCGCTGGCATTCATGTCAGCCTGATAGAACTGGAAGTTGTTTTTTCCGCGCTCCTTGGCGTGATACATGGCCGTGTCTGCGTTTTTCATCAACTGGCTCAGCTCGTTGCCATCCTGGGGGCTGAGCGCAATGCCGATGCTGGCTGTGACAAAGAATTCGCGGTTTTCCAGCACAAAGGGCGCATGCAGGCTGCCTAGTATTTCTTCGGCCACATGAATGGCTTGGGTCAGCGCCGCTTCGCGTGTGCCCCGCGATTGCAACAGCAGGGTAAACTCATCTCCGCCCATGCGGGCAACCGTGTCATCCTCATTGACACAAGCCAGCAGGCGCATGGCCATGTCCTTGAGCATACGATCGCCAGCGGCGTGACCCAGGGAGTCGTTGATAGGCTTGAACCGGTCAAGGTCCAGGAACATCAGCACGACCCAGGCCTTTTGCCGTTCCGCCTGCTGCAGGGCGGTAAACAACCGATCCTGGAACAGGGTGCGGTTGGGCAGGTGGGTCAAGGCGTCGTAGTAGGCCAGGCGGTGGATACGCTGTTCGCTGGCCTTGCGTTCGCTGATGTCGCTGAAAAAGCATACGTAGCTGGCCAGGTCGCCCTCTTCGTCGAGCACTGCCGTGATACCCACCCAGGCCGGGTAGTGCTCCCGGTTGCGCCGCTGCAGGCGGATTTCTCCTTCCCAGCTGCCGTTAAGGCGCAGTTGCTTGACCACATACTGCAGGTGCGCTTCCTGTTGGTCGGTGACCGTCAGCAGGGCCGGCAACTGGTCCAGCACCTCTGCAGGCTGGTACCCAGTAACACGCGTGAAGGCTTCATTGACCTGAACGATATAGCCTGCCGGGTCTGTGATGAGGATGGCCGACGTGGAGTGCTGGAACACCGTGGCAGCCATGCGAAGGTCTTTTTCGGCCCGTCGTTGCTGGCTCATGTCGCGGCCTACACCTAGCACACCTTCGAAGTTGTCCTGCTCGTCCCAGATCAGCACAAGGCGCAATTCGATGGGTACCTTGCGACCGTCGGCGCGCAGGCAGTCCAGAATAAACGTTTGGCTTTGTACCTGGGCTCGCAGCTCGGCTAGCAGCCCAGGGTTGCCAAGGGCTGAGGCTACGCGGCCCAGCAGTGTTTCCAGGCCTGTAAGCTGGGTGGGTGTAGCTACGATGGCCTGCCAGCCGCTGTCCATGATCGCCTGAACGTCATAGCCCAGCATCCGGCTAATGGATGGGCTTACATAGTTGAGCGCAAGGCGGCTGTCAGTGGAAAAAATCACGTCGCTGATGCTTTCGGCAAGCATGCGATAACGCTGCTCACTGTCACGCAAGGATTGGCTGGCCTCGATCTGTTCGGTGACATCCTTGGCCACACCGATGATGCGTGTTACCTGCCCATTGGCGTCTTCGGCCAGGGTCTGTTCACGAATATCAAAGCAGCGCCACGTGCCATCTCGATGCTGGAAGCGCAATTGGCAGTGCAACTGGCCTACATAACGCGTGTCGCGCTGGTATTGGCGCAGCCCACGGTACTGCTCTGCATCCACCGGGTGCATGAGCCCTTCCCAGAACTGCTCGCCCAGGTCGTCCAGTTCGCTGGGGCTGTAGCCCAGCGTCGTTCCCAGATGATGGTTGCTGTAAAGCGCTTTTCGGGTAAGCACATCTGCCACGTACAGATGGTCGGGTACTGCGCGCACGACGTCCGACCAGAAACGCTCGCGTTCTACCAGTGACACCTGGGCCTGTCTACGCTGAGTGACGTCGTTGAGGCTGAGAATCACCTCATCCACACTGCCGTCTTCAGGAATGCGCACCTGTGCCCACACATGGCAGACTTTGCCGTCCTTGTGCTGGAGCGAAAACTCCAGTTCCACCATCGCAGGCGAGAGCAATGCAGCCAGCAGCTCATAAGGCAGCCCCTGGTGTTCCAAGGCACCTTGGGCAATCAGTAGCTCCCACACACCCGCTGTGTCCTGAAGGCGTAGCAGGTTCAGTGCCACCTGGTTTGCCTCGGTCAGGCACATGGCATCACGCAACAGGTCGTGTTCGCCCGGATGTGCCTGCAGCCACGGCAAGAGGTCTTCGACCTGATGGATACCGTTCTGGTCAAGCAGGTGGCGCAGGTGCCGCAGATCGAAGACGCACAGCCCTACGCCGGCCCCTTCGAAAATGTCTTGATAGCGCCGGCGTTGCGCCTGTACATCCCGTTGCCTACGCCGTATTCCGCGTAATACGAGCAACGGAAGAAGCGCACAGGCCAGCCCGACCGACAACTTGCTGAACAGGCCTGGAAGCAGGGGCAGGCGGGCCTGACGGCCATCGAACACGCTATGGAATTGCCAGTCGCTGTTGGCCAGCGGGTAGTTGGCCAGCGCCATCTCCTGCTCATGGGCCGACAAAGGTGCTGCACCTTCGGGGGTTTCAGGCGGGCTCTCACTCCGATGAATAACCTGCCCGTCGCTGGTTTCGATCAGCCATTGCAGTGGGCCTTGGGGGGCCATTTGCGTGGCCAGGGCTGAGTAAAGCGCAGGCTTGAAGCGCAGTATCCAGTAGCCTTGGCTGACGGGGTCGCGTAGCAGCAGCCAGGCTTCCTTGCCGTCTGAGCTGTTGCTGTACCAGTAATCTACGCCGGCGGCCTGCTCAAACAAGCTATCGAGGCTGTTGCTTAGAAGCGGCCCTGGCTCCTGGCCAGGCAGGAGCTGACCGTGGGCATCGAGTTGAACCACTGCGATCAGCCCGGCAGGCGAATCGGAGCGGGCCGCAGGCTTTGCACCAACAGCCTTCAGCAATCGCCCGTTGAGCATGCTTTCGGCAAAGAGCGCCATGTTGAGGTTGAGCTGGTCGGCCAGGTTGACGCTCTGGGTCAGTGCATTGCTACGCAGCGTTTCCTGGCTGTGGCGGTATTCGCCAATCACCTGCCAAACGAGCAACCCCGACAGCAAGAGTGTCAGAACAGCCAGCACACCCTTGAGGGAGCTTGAAAGTACGCTGCCTGTGAGGAGGTGAGGCTGGCGCAAAGGCGACGACTGATTGAGGTTGCTCAAACTGGAATCCTGCCAGGTTACGCCACGACCGACATTAACACTGCGCCCACATGCTTAGGCGGCGCCAAAGACGACATGATAGCAGGGCACACCTGCGTTAGCAGGCGGGCTGAGGCCGATTATATCAAAGTGCTATCACTGCGGCCTGCAAGTTTGCCCTCTATCACGCATTCCGGTAGTTTTGACTGCTTTCCACCGTGCGCTTTCATCTCTGCGCGCCACCCTCGTTATAAGTCAGGTTTACCATGGCCCAATACGTTTTCACCATGCATCGGCTGAGCAAGGTTGTTCCGCCGAAGCGGGAAATCCTCAAGAACATCTCCCTGTCGTTTTTCCCGGGTGCCAAGATCGGCGTGCTGGGCCTGAACGGTTCGGGTAAATCCACCCTGTTGCGCATCATGGCCGGTGTAGACAAGGAGTTCGATGGCGAAGCGCGCCCCATGCCGGACCTGAACATCGGTTACCTGCCTCAGGAGCCGGAACTCGACCCCACCAAGAATGTGCGAGAAGTGGTGGAAGAGGCAGTGTCTGTCATCAAGGATGCCCAGGCACGCCTGGATGAAGTGTATGCCGCCTATGCAGAGCCTGACGCGGATTTTGACAAGCTGGCTGCCGAGCAGGCCAAGCTGGAAGCCATTCTGCAAGCGTCCGATGGGCATAACCTGGAGCGCCAGCTGGAAGTGGCCGCCGATGCCCTGCGCCTGCCGCCATGGGATGCACGCATTGAACACCTGTCCGGTGGTGAAAAGCGCCGTGTCGCCCTGTGCCGCTTGTTGCTGTCTGCCCCAGACATGCTATTGCTCGACGAACCCACCAACCACTTGGACGCCGATTCGGTAGCCTGGTTGGAGCGCTTCCTCCATGATTTCCAAGGCACCGTGGTCGCTATTACCCACGACCGCTACTTCCTGGACAATGTGGCTGGCTGGATTCTGGAACTGGACCGCGGCCATGGTATTCCTTACGAGGGCAACTACTCTGGCTGGCTGGAAGCAAAATCCGAGCGTCTGGCGCAGGAATCCAAGCAGCAGTCCGCCCACGAGAAGGCGCTCAAGGAAGAGCTGGAGTGGGTACGCAAGGGTGCCAAGGCGCGTCAGTCCAAGTCCAAAGCTCGCCTGCAGCGGTTTGAAGAGCTGCAGTCCCAGGAATTCCAGAAGCGCAGTGAAACCAACGAAATCTATATCCCGGTGGGCCCACGCCTGGGCGACAAGGTTATCGAATTCAATAACGTCACCAAAAGCTATGGCGACCGTGTACTCATCGACAACCTGTCGTTTGCCATGCCCAAAGGCGCCATTGTGGGCGTGATCGGGGGCAACGGTGCAGGTAAGTCCACGTTGTTCCGCATGATCATGGGCAAGGAACAGCCGGACTCAGGTGTGATCGACATCGGTGATACCGTGCAACTGGCCTGCGTAGACCAGAGCCGTGAGGACCTGGACGGTAGCAAAACCGTATTCCAGCAGATTTCCGATGGTTCGGACCAGATCCGTATCGGCACCTATGAAGTGCCTTCGCGTACGTATGTAGGCCGCTTCAATTTCAAAGGGGGGGACCAGCAGAAGTTCGTCCGTGACCTGTCCGGGGGTGAGCGTGGCCGCTTGCATTTGGCCCTGACGCTGAAGGAAGGCGGCAACGTGCTGCTGCTCGACGAACCGTCCAACGACCTGGACGTGGAAACCTTGCGCTCGCTGGAAGAAGCCTTGCTGGACTTCCCTGGCGCCGCCATTGTGATCTCTCACGATCGGTGGTTCCTGGACCGTGTGGCGACCCACATTCTGGCGTACGAGGACGAGTCCATTGTGTTCTTTGAAGGCAACTACACGGAATACGAAGCTGATCGCAAGAAGCGCTTGGGCGAAGCTGCGGCCCAGCCACACCGTGTGAAGTACCGCAAGTTGGCGTGAGGCTTGGCCTGTTCGCGTGCTTTGCTAGCTCTCCGGCAAAGCACACGACCAAAAAGCAGCGGGCTAGTCCGGTGTTGCCGAAATGGCCAGCACTTCGAGCGTGTGGTCTCCCGCAGGCCGGTGCCACACCACCTCGTCCCCCACCCGTGCGCCCATTAGCGCGCGTCCAAGGGGAGAGGCCCAGTTCACCAGTCCTACGCCTACGTCGGCCTGGTCTTCACCAACCAGGCAGACTTGCCGGTGTACGTCTCGCTCATCGGCATAGCTGACCCAACTGCCGATCTGGACCTTTTCAGTTTCACGAACCGGCGGCACGACCTTGGCCGTAGACAGGCGCTGGTGGTAATAGCGCATGTCCCGCTCCAGGTCGGCCAAGGCCTGATGGTCTGCCCGGTCACCCAGGGCGCTTTGCTCCAGGTGCAGTGCTCTAAGCTCGTCGGCCCTGGCGCGCAGTTGTACCAGGCCAGATTCGGTAACGTAGTTGGGGTGCAAGCTGATCGAGCGCTCAACCGGTTGGCTGGCCTGGGCAGCGGCGTTATCTTCATTGACGAATGCGCGGCTCATGGTAACCCTCCTTATGCGTCCTTACTGTAGGCAGCAATCCACGCCCCAGAGTTTCCCTTGTGTACCAGACAATGTTCAGTTCGAGTGGAATGCCCGCGCCTTGCCGTTGTTCACGTCACGTTGCCAGTCCCGATCACGATCATTCAACACCTTGTCATGAAGGTCCTGCTGTTCGCGGCTGGCCAATGCGGCCTGGCATTGACGGAACCCGTCATCCCAACCACTGCTATAGAGTTTCTCAGACAAGTAACGTGGCACGTTCTTGGTGAAGGTTCCGCTGATCGAGCCGGCCGCCTCACGCCCGCTGCCACAACCGTCCTGGTAGCCATCTGCGAAGGCCGGCGGGTAGCCTTGCTGCAGTAATTGCTCGTGGGTTGTCTGACAGCCGGCGAGCACCAGTACACCGAAGACCACACACCATTGCATGTTCATGCTCAATACCTCAGGCGCCAGGCGTGTTGCCTGGCATAGGTATAAGTCTAGGTCGGTTTTTGTGGATACGGCGTTAATCGTCGGTCAGTAATTTGTCAGTAGTGGTACCACTTCATCTCAAGCATCACCTCATTGGTAGTGCCGCCCAAGTGGCTGAAGTCCCGGATCGCGCTCAAACGAAGGCCCAGAGTGGGGCTTAGTTCCCACTGCTGGTTCAGGCTCAACTGCCGGCGCACTTCCCCATTGGTGAAATAATCACCCGTGGCCTCCAGCCGCAGGTTACCCAAGGCATTGCGCCACAGAAGGCCGCTGTCAAAGCCAGCAGCAGGTGCCGCAAAGGCCGCAAAGTCGTTGTTGTGCTCAAGGCGGGCCGTACCCAGCGCAAAGCCGAGCAGGTCGGGTGCCAGTTGCCAGGTGCCACCTGCGCCGCCATTGAGGTGAGTCACCAGCACCTCATCCCCGTGCTTGCCGGGCACGCGTTCAAGGCCACCTGTGACTTGCCAGGATAGAGGCTTGAGCAGGTCACTGCGCGGTGACAGCGACCGGATCGTGGCCAGGTTCAAGGATTGCAGTTGCCACTCGCCTCGCTCGTACTGCCGTACCTTAAGCCCTCCCAGTTCGATCTGGGCGCCCAACGGGAAACCGTAAGCGTTGTCGTTAAGGTCGTGGTACGCCATGCGTAGCCCGTACTCGGCAAAGGCACGGTCATCACGGCTGCCTAGCCCAAGCTCCCAGGTGCGGGAAGGGTGGCCTTCTTCTGGCAGCCCTGGGCGTTCCACCGTCAAAGGGGGCGGCGGGTTGCGGTTGATGGCCTGGAGCAGGTCGAAGCTACGTTGGCTGCGTTGCGCATCCCGTGCCTCTCCAGTGGCGTTGTAGCGCTGCAGGCGGTAGGCCGTGTCCAAGACCAAGGCCTGGCGGTCACGAGGGAGTGCTGCCAGGGCCGCATCATTGGGTGTCCCTGAGCCCGCTCCCAGGCTTTTCGCCAGTGCCTGCTCCTGGTCATTTAACGGCGCGGCGCGTACCAGCAGCTCGCGCTCACGGGAGGGGCGGTACTCGGTGTGTTGAACCAGGCCAGCCGCTTTCACGGCCTTGACGGTGTCGGTAGGAATGGCCGCCAATGGAAACTGATCCGTCAGCTTCAGTGAAGACCGGGCTACCTGTAGTAGTTCCAGTAACCGATATGAGCAGTTTTCGTCGAAGAAGTAGTAGTCAAAGCGAATCTGTTGAAGCTCCCAGACGTGCTCCACCAACCGCCCGGTTTCCTCCGGTGTAAGGTTGAGCTGGTACTCCCACAAGTCGCGGTTTTCGAGGCTGCGGTATTCGGCCAGCTTCTGCTGGTAGGGCACTAGCGAGAACAGCCCAGGGTAGCCGCCTGCGAGGCCTTTCCAGGCGTACAGCATGCTGTTGTCACTGCCTTCAACGTAGGCACCGAAGTTGATCGCGTAGCTGAGCAGGGCGGTCTTGTCGGCCTGGGTATCTGCCTGGTCGATGCGCAACAGGGTATGGCCGAACATCGACGAGGGGCTGTTCAGGTAAGCGGCGGGAAATACCAGCACAGCCGCGTGGGGCGCGATATCGCTGTACCACTGCTTGAAATTGGGGCATTGCACCGTGGGCAGGTCATTGAGCCCAAGCTGGGCCTTCAGCCAGCGCGTGCGTGCGGGAAATACACATTGGGCATGCTGGTCGCCGAGGCTGGGCGATGCATAGAGCGCCTGCAGCGTAGCGCCCAGTTCATGGGCTGGGGACTGGCGGCCATCGGGGGCCAGGAAGAAACGCGTGTCGTCAACATAGCTGTGCCACCCGCGCAGCGCCTTGTACTCGTAATGCCCCAGCGCGATCCAGCCAGGCTGTAGCGCTAGCTGATCCAGCGTGGCGGAGGCAGGAAGCGAAGCGGCAGGGGTCGACGCGCAGGCCAGCAAGGCCAGCCACAGAAAGCGGGTGAGCATCCGTTGCATCCGGTCAGGAAAACAGAACCCGCCCCGAACGGGGCGGGAGACGCCGAGACCTTACGCCTGGGTAGCGTACTTGGCCAGCCGTGGATCGTTTTTAATCACGTTCAGGGTGTTGGCATGAACGTCTTCAGCCGTCACGTCTGCCGTCTTGAAAATATCGTTGAAGTGCTGGTGGGTCACGCTGGAGAAGTACGCGCGGTCTTCAGGCTGTACGCCCAGCACCACGGCGTAAGTTGTCAGCGCTTCGCCTTGGCCCTGGGCCATGTCTTCAGACAGTTCGTTCATCATGCCATTCATGGCGATCCAGGACTTGCCGCCATAGGTCAGCGCGCCGCTGGTGTTGCAGCCGTTGGTGCCGGACGTCATCCCGAAGGTGGCGTTGCCGGAGGTGCCATTGGTAGTGGACGCCAGGAAGTGAGCCGGGGTGCCGCGCTGGCCTTCGAACAGCATGTTGCCCCATCCACAGTCCGGGCCACCGGGGGCCTGGGCGAATGCCTGGATGGAAACGACGGTAAACAGGGAGCCAAGCAGAATCCGTTTCATAGCATTGTTCTCGCATGTCGATCAAAAATGGCCTGGGCCTTAAGCACCAGGTGCACACCCCACCGTTGGTCAGGGTGCGCACGTTGGAGTTTAGGCAGGGTTTACGGTTCCGTTGGCATTTACTGCCGTTTTAAAAAAGTCATTCACAAACACGGCGCGGCACAGGCGATTGGCAACGTGCCTTGCCAGCCGCGCCCTGCGAGCGCCAGAATGCCCCATAGCCTGTAAACCTAAGGAAGCCTGATGCCCGATTCCGTTGCTGCCCGCTTGCGTCTTGCCCCGGAAGCATTGGCCCGCCCCTTCACTGCCAAGCAGTTCAGTTTCGTCAGTACAGAAGACATCGAGCCGTTCCGCGGCGTACTGGGCCAGGAGCGTGCGGTTGAAGCCTTGCAGTTCGGGGTAGCCATGCCACGCCCTGGCTACAACGTGTTCGTGATGGGGGAACCCGGCACGGGGCGTTTCTCCTTTGCCAAGCGTTACCTGAAAACCGAAGCCAAACGCCTGCAAACCCCAAACGACTGGGTGTACGTGAACAACTTCGATGAGCCGCGTAACCCGCGTGCATTGGAAATGTCCCCAGGCAGTGCGGGCGAGTTCATCAACGCCATCGGCGGGCTGATCGATAACCTGCTTGCCACGTTCCCAGCGGTCTTCGAGCACCCTTCCTACCAGCAGAAGAAGAGCGCCATAGACCGTGCCTTCAACCACCGCTATGACCGTGCCTTGGATGTGATCGAACGGGCTGCCCTGGAAAAAGACGTGGCGCTTTACCGGGACAGCAGCAACATCGCGTTTACCCCCATGGTGGAGGGCAAGGCGCTGGACGAGGCCGAATTCGCACAACTGGCTGAAGCGGACCGTGATCGCTTTCACAGTGATATTGCTGGCTTGGAGGAGCGCCTCAATGAGGAGTTGGCCAGCCTGCCCCAGTGGAAACGCGAATCCAGTAATCAACTGCGCCAGCTCAACGAAGAGACCATTACCCTCGCGCTGCAGCCTCTGCTAGGGCCATTGTCGGAGCGCTACGCTGAGCTCGCCGGGGTATGCGCCTACCTGCAAGCCATGCAGGTCAATTTGCTGCGCACCATTGTCGAGCAATTGGTTGATGATCCAAAAACGGACGCGGTCGCTCGCAAGATGCTGGAGGAGCAGTACGCACCCAACCTGGTCATTGGCCACCACGCCAGTGGTGGTGCTCCGGTGGAGTTCGAGCCCCACCCTACCTACGACAACCTGTTCGGCCGCATCGAGTACAGCACAGACCAAGGCGCGCTCTACACCAACTATCGCCAGTTGCGCCCCGGCGCTCTGCACCGCGCCAATGGTGGCTTCTTGATCCTGGAAGCTGAGAAAATGCTTGGCGAGCCGTTTGTTTGGGATGCTCTCAAACGCTCGCTGCAGTCGCGTCGGTTGAAGATGGAGTCTCCACTGGGCGAATACGGCCGCCTGGCCACCGTTACGCTTACGCCGCAGATGATTCCCTTGAATGTGAAGGTGGTGATCATCGGGTCGCGCCAGCTGTACTACGCCCTGCAGGACCATGATCCGGATTTCCAGGAGATGTTCCGGGTGCTGGTGGACTTCGATGAAGACATTCCCATGGATGGGGAAAGCCTGGACCAGTTCGCCCAGTTGCTGAAAACCCGTACGTCGGAAGAAGGCATGGCCGCGCTCAGCGCGGACGCTGTGGCCCGCCTGGCCACCTACAGCGCGCGATTGGCCGAACATCAAGGGCGGCTGTCGGCCAAGATCGGTGACCTGTTTCAGCTGGTAAGCGAGGCCGATTTCATTCGGCAGATCGCCGGCGACCCGGTTACCGACGCCGGCCATATCGAACGCGCCCTCAAGGCCAAGGCCACCCGTACAGGGCGGGTGTCGGCGCGCATTCTGGACGACATGCTGGCCGGTATCGTGCTGATCGACACCACAGGTGCTGCGGTGGGCAAATGCAATGGGTTGACGGTGCTAGCAGTGGGGGATTCGGCCTTTGGCGTGCCCGCGCGTATCTCCGCAACGGTCTACCCTGGCAGTAGTGGCATCGTGGACATCGAGCGCGAGGTCAACCTAGGGCAGCCCATCCACTCCAAGGGGGTGATGATTCTGACTGGCTACCTGGGCAGCCGCTATGCCCAGGAGTTTCCTCTAGCCATTTCCGCCAGCATTGCACTGGAACAATCCTACGGTTACGTGGATGGCGACAGCGCTTCGCTGGGTGAAGCCTGTACGCTTATTTCCGCCTTGTCGCGCAAGCCGCTCAAGCAGTGCTTCGCCATCACCGGCTCGATCAACCAGTTTGGTGAGGTGCAGGCCGTAGGTGGGGTGAACGAGAAAATCGAGGGCTTCTTCCGCCTGTGCGAAGCGCGCGGCTTGACCGGGGAGCAGGGCGCAATCATTCCCAAGGCCAATGTGGCCACGCTGATGCTTGATGAGCGCGTGGTAAACGCCGTGCGCGAGGGCACCTTCCACGTGTATGCCGTCAGCCAGGCAGACGAAGCCTTGAGCCTGCTGGTGGGGGAAGATGCAGGCGAGCCTGATGGGGAGGGCAATTTCCCCGAGGGTAGCGTGAACGCATTGGTGGTTGACCGCCTGCGCGCCATTGCCGAGGTAATCAGTGAAGAGGAATTGCGTGAAGCCGAGCGCGAGCACAAGGTGGAGGCGCTAGCCGAGGTCAAGCCCTGTTCGTAACCCTGCGAAGGCGCCAGGCCTGCATGACCGCTCGGCGCCATCATTAAGCAACCACGGAATTTTCTGCTTATCGAAGGTCTTAGGGGCATCAGACAAGAGGACTGACGCATGACCCACTCGCTCAGCCTTACCCGTCAATGCCTGGGGCTGGAAACAAGGATCGAGTGCATCATCCGCCCCGTGGCAGGTGATGCAGGCCATTGGGCCCTGCTATTTGCGGCTGGCATGGAGGGCGAACAGCCTACGGCTATCAAGGCCCAAGGGCCTTTTCACGGAGCCCAGGCTGCCGAATCGGTGCTCGAAGCCATCGTAGACAGCCTTACGTTGCACGGTTACCGGCTCAAGCATGACCCCCGTATCTGGGACATTCACCTGCATGGGCAATTGCGCAAGATCAATGCCGACCGTGGGCAGCATCTGATCGACCACGGGCCCGAGGCCTGAGGGCTTTTCCCTTAAGGGGCTGTGTGCCGCGCACGGGCTTCATATTGATATACTTCACGCCAGTTTTCGGCCACCTGTGAGTCTCAATGGAACGCTTTATCGAAAGAAGCATGTACGCCTCTCGCTGGCTACTTGCACCCATCTACTTTGGCCTGTCGCTGGGGCTGCTGGCCCTGGCCCTGAAGTTCTTCCAGGAAATCGTCCATATCTTGCCCAATGTCTTTGCATTGGCCGAATCCGAGCTGATTCTAGTGCTGCTGTCGTTGATCGACATGGCGTTGGTGGGCGGCTTGCTGGTGATGGTTATGATTTCCGGCTATGAGAACTTCGTGTCCCAACTGGACATAGACGAAGGCTCCGAGAAGCTGAGCTGGCTCGGCAAGATGGATTCCACGTCGCTCAAGATGAAAGTGGCGGCCAGCATCGTAGCGATCTCCTCCATTCACCTGCTGCGTGTGTTCATGGACGCCCAGAACATCGGCGCCGATCACCTGATGTGGTACGTGATCATCCACATGACCTTCGTGGTCTCCGCCTTCGCCATGGGCTACCTCGACAAGCTCACCAAGCACTGATGTGCTAGGCTTTCACCCTTTTTTCCGGGCCAGCAGGCTGGCCCTCCACGGAGCAGTGCAATGTCCGAAGTGAATTACACCACTGACGAAACGCGTGTCAGCTATGGTATTGGCCGCCAGCTGGGTGACCAGATCCGCGACAACCCGCCACCGGGCGTTAGCCTGGATGCCCTCATTGCCGGCCTGACCGATGCGTTTCACGGCGAGCCAAGCCGTGTGGCGGCCGATGACCTGAACAATGCCTTCCGTGCCATTCGCGAAGTGATGCAAGAGCAGGAACGCGTCAAGGCTGAGGCGGCTGCGGGTGAAGGGCGTACTTACCTGGCTTCCAACGCCAAGCGCGAAGGCATCACCACCCTGGCGTCGGGCCTGCAGTACGAAGTGATCACCGCAGGCGAAGGCGCCAAGCCTACCCGCGACAGCACCGTGCGCACCCATTACCACGGTACGTTGATCGACGGCACGGTGTTCGACAGCTCCTATGATCGTGGCCAGCCTGCCGAATTCCCCGTCGGTGGCGTGATTGCTGGCTGGACCGAAGCCCTGCAGTTGATGAATACCGGTAGCAAATGGCGCCTGTACGTACCGAGCGAGCTGGCCTACGGCGCGCAGGGCGTGGGCTCCATTCCACCGCACAGCACGCTGGTCTTCGACGTAGAGCTGCTGGACATTCTTTAAGCCAAATGGGCCGGTATTTGCTGTGGGACCGGCCGTAGCCGAAGGCGGAGGCCGGGAACCCCTAGCTAGGCCTGGCCCGCTTCAGTGCAACGCCCCTGCCGGGCGCAAAGCCCGTGCATAGCAGAACAGAAAGAGGCTGCGTACCAGCTCTTTCTGTACCTGCGGCTCGGTCGAATTCAGCCCGTCGTAGTCGAGCTCGCCCTGGTCACGCAATTCGTCCAGGGCGTCTTCATGGAGTACTGCACACACTTCGCCGGTTTCCCGATGGAGAATACGCAAGTAGGGGTGGGTGCGGTCCAGCCAGGCGTCGATGAGGTAGGTCACGATTATTCTCCTTAATGAGGTTCATTGAGAATAATTCGTATTTGCAGCTTTGCAAAGTAGTGGCCATACCGGCTGTCGTCAGGCCTTTCGCACGAACTCGGACTTGAGCTTCATGGCGCCGATACCATCGATCTTGCAGTCGATGTCGTGGTCGCCATCGCACAGGCGAATGCCACGCACTTTAGTACCGACCTTGACTACCAGCGAGGTGCCTTTAACCTTCAGGTCCTTGATCACTGTCACGCTGTCCCCATCCTGCAACACGTTGCCCACCGAATCCTTGATAACCCGTGCATCGTCATCGCTCCCCGCCGCTTCGCCCGGTGTCCACTCATGGGCACACTCGGGGCACACCAGCTGGGTGCCGTCTT
The DNA here is from genome assembly GCF_059831485.1 of Pseudomonas sp. AB39(2026). Lineage (NCBI taxonomy): Bacteria > Pseudomonadati > Pseudomonadota > Gammaproteobacteria > Pseudomonadales > Pseudomonadaceae > Pseudomonas > Pseudomonas sp. AB39(2026). The sequence goes on along the minus strand of NZ_CP195212.1, from coordinate 2,513,951 downwards.
CATAGGTGAATTCGGAATTGCATTTTGGGCAGGGTGGCAGCGACATCAGGGGTTCCTCCAGGTCATAGCGCAGGCAGCCGCACGGCTGCGGTGCCGGGGTGGGCAGGCAGGCGGCGGCAAGCGGGTAGGGTAACGGGTGTCAGTAGGTGCGGGCGACGGCGAATTCGCTTAATTCGATGAGCGAATCGCGGTACTCACTGGCCGGGAGTGCATCCAGGCAAGCAATGGCGCGGCCCGCAAAGCCCTGCGCCATTTGGGCGGTATAAGCCAATGCGCCTGAGGCTTCCACGGCTTCGCGGATACGCTCCAGGTCCTCAATACCGCCTTTCTGGATAGCCTGGCGAACCAGCGCGGCCTGCTCGGCAGTGCCTTCGCGCATGGTGTAGATCAGGGGCAGGGTAGGCTTGCCCTCTGCCAGGTCATCGCCCACGTTCTTGCCAAGGGCCTCCGCGTCGCCTTTGTAGTCCAGCAGGTCGTCTACCAGCTGGAAGGCGACACCCAGGTGATCGCCAAACTGGCGCAGCGCCTCGCGTGCCTGGTCGGTAGTGCCCACCAACGCCGCGGCGCTATGGGTGGAGGCCTCGAACAGCATCGCGGTCTTGCCGCGGATGACTTCCATGTAGGTCTCTTCGGTGGTGCTGGCGTCGCGCACCTTGGACAACTGCAGCACTTCGCCCTCGGCGATGATGCGCGTGGCCTGGGAGAGGATCTGCATCACAGGCATCGAGCCCAGCTCTACCATCATTTCGAAGGAGCGGGAATAAAGGAAGTCGCCTACCAGCACGCTGGGGGCATTGCCCCACATGGCATTGGCGGTAGAACGGCCGCGGCGCATGCCGGACATGTCCACCACATCATCGTGAAGCAAGGTGGCCGTGTGCAAGAATTCGATGGTGGCCGCCAGCAAACGCAGGTTGTCGCCTTCGTGGCCCAGTGCCTTGCCGCTGAGCAGGACCAGCAGCGGCCGCAGGCGTTTGCCCCCGGCAGAGGTGATGTAGTCGCCGATCTTCGATACCAGCGGCACCCGAGAGGTCAGCTGCTGCTTGATGATCTCGTCGACGGCGGTGAAATCGTCCGCCACCGCACGATAAAAGGCTTGGGGTTGCATCAGCGACTAACGCTCCATATAGGTTGCGCGGCATGCTAGGTTGCAGGGTCAGGCCTGTCAAGGCAATGCCCCGCTCAGGGCCGCGTGACTGCGGCCGGGCCCTTGCGTCACCTGCCTGTGTTGCGTACAATCGCGCACCCTGAACTTCTTGGGCATCACCTGCCTTACGCAATTGCAGAACGGGTTTCCCACCCGCTGCAGCCATGCCAGCCGACACTCTTCTTATAAAGCGCTGGGTGAGCAGGATCAACGGAGAAATACCATGTACGCAGTAATCGTTACCGGTGGCAAGCAATACAAGGTCGCCGAAGGTGAATACCTGAAGATCGAAAAACTGGAAGTCGCTACCGGCGAATCCGTTACCTTCGATCGCGTTCTGTTGGTTGCCAATGGCGACGACGTGAACATCGGCGCACCAGTTGTTGAAGGCGCCAAAGTGGTTGCCGAAGTCGTTGCGCAAGGCCGCCACGATAAAATCCGCATCATCAAGTTCCGTCGTCGTAAGCACCACATGAAGCGTATGGGCCACCGCCAGTGGTTCACCGAGATCAAAATCACCGGTATCCAGGGCTGATTTCTAGCCTGTACCGCACATTGGAGTATTGAACTCATGGCACACAAAAAAGCTGGTGGTAGTACCCGTAACGGTCGCGATTCCGAAAGTAAACGCCTTGGCGTGAAAATGTTCGGCGGCCAGGTCATCAAGGCCGGTAACATCATCGTGCGTCAGCGCGGCACCCAGTTCCACGCCGGCTACGGCGTTGGCATTGGCAAGGACCACACCCTCTTCGCTAAAGTCGAAGGCGTGGTGAAGTTCGAAGTCAAAGGTGCGTTCGGCCGTCGTTACGTAAGCGTCGTCGCAGCCTGATCGCGACCCCGCTGAAAAGCCCTGTCTCGCGACGGGGCTTTTTTGTTTGTGAGTCTCTTGCAAAGCTGTCTGCCTGAGCTCCAGCGCTATTTTTCTCGGTCGTTGATTGGGGCGCTGCGCTCATTTTTGCAAGAGCCTTACGTTTTCTGGCTTATAAGCTCGCCTTCGGGCGAGGGGCATGGTTTTAATGAAGTTTGTAGACGAAGTATCCATTCGCGTGAAGGCGGGTGATGGCGGTAATGGTTGCATGAGCTTCCGCCGCGAAAAATTCATCGAAAACGGCGGTCCCAACGGTGGCGACGGCGGTGACGGTGGGTCGGTGTACATGATCGCCGACGAGAACCTCAATACGCTTGTGGATTACCGCTACACCCGCCATTTCGATGCCCAGCGCGGCGAGAACGGCGGCAGCACCGATTGCACCGGTGCCAAGGGCGAGGACCTGGTATTGCGTGTACCGGTAGGCACTACGGTGATCGATGCCAGCACGCAGGAAGTGATCGGTGACCTGGTCAAGGCTGGCCAGCGGCTAATGGTTGCTCAAGGAGGCTGGCACGGCCTGGGCAACACCCGCTTCAAATCCAGTACCAACCGCGCCCCGCGCCAAACCACACCAGGCAAGCCGGGCGACCAGCGTGACCTGAAGCTGGAAATGAAAGTGCTGGCCGATGTCGGCCTGTTGGGCTTGCCCAATGCTGGTAAGAGCACCTTCATTCGCTCGGTCTCTGCCGCGAAGCCGAAGGTTGCCGACTACCCCTTTACCACCCTGGTGCCAAACCTGGGCGTGGTAAGCGTGGACCGCTGGAAAAGCTTCGTCATTGCTGACATTCCTGGCCTGATCGAAGGCGCTTCTGACGGTGCTGGCCTGGGTATTCGCTTCCTAAAGCACCTGGCACGTACCCGCTTGCTGCTTCACCTGGTGGACATGGCGCCCTTCGATGGCAGCAGCGCGGCAGACGCTGCCGAAGTGATCGTGAACGAACTGGTGAAATTCAGCCCTTCCCTGGCCGAGCGGGATCGCTGGCTGGTGTTGAACAAGTGTGACCAGTTGCTCGAAGAAGAGCATGAAGCAGCGGTGAAGGAAGTGGTGGACCGCTTGCAGTGGGAAGGCCCGGTGTACGTGATTTCTGCCCTGGCCAAGGAAGGCACCGAACGCCTTAGCCGCGACATCATGCGCTATTTGGAGCTGCGTGCCGAACGCATTGCCGAAGAAGCTGGCTTTGCCGAGGAGCTGGCCGAGCTGGATCAGCGCATCGAAGACGAGGCGCGTGCGCAGTTGCAGGCCTTGGACGATGCTCGCGCCCTGCGCCGTACCGGTGTAAAAAGCGTGCACGACATCGGCGATGACGACGACTGGGACGAAGAAGACAACGACGACGGCCCGGAAATCATTTACGTGCGCGACTGATCGGTTGCAGTACACTACCAACGCCCCGGTTTCGGGGCGTTTTCGTTGATGGGTTTGGCACGCAAGGACAGGAAACATGCGGAGCAAGGTGACAGGTGCGCAGCGCTGGGTCGTGAAAATCGGCAGCGCCTTACTGACGGCCGATGGCAAAGGCCTGGACCGTGCAGCCATGGCGGTATGGGTTGAGCAGATGGTGGCCTTGCACGAGGCCGGCGTGGAGCTGGTGCTGGTGTCTTCAGGTGCCGTTGCCGCCGGTATGAGCCGCCTGGGTTGGGTACAGCGCCCTACGGCCATGCATGAGCTGCAGGCCGCAGCGGCTATTGGGCAGATGGGGCTCGTGCAGGCCTGGGAATCCAGCTTCGCTCAGCACGAGCGCCGCACCGCACAGATTCTGCTCACCCATGACGACCTTTCCGACCGCAAGCGTTACCTCAATGCCCGCAGTACGCTACGGGCGCTGGTGGAGCTTGGGGTGATTCCGGTCATCAACGAGAACGACACGGTCGTCACGGATGAAATCCGTTTTGGGGACAACGACACCCTGGCAGCGCTGGTGGCCAACCTGGTCGAGGCTGACCTGCTGGTGATCCTCACGGACCGTGATGGCATGTTTGACGCAGACCCGCGGCACAACCCGGATGCCACCTTGATTTACGAAGCCCGCGCCGATGACCCCAGCCTGGATGCAGTGGCGGGAGGTACTGGGGGGGCCTTGGGGCGCGGCGGCATGCAAACCAAGCTTCGTGCAGCACGGCTGGCTGCGCGGTCCGGCGCTCATACCTTGATCGTAGGTGGGCGTATCGAGCGCGTGCTGGATCGGCTCAAGGCTGGCGAGCGGTTGGGTACCTTGCTATCGCCGGAGCGGGGCATGCTGGCCGCGCGCAAGCAGTGGTTGGCCGGGCACCTGCAAACCCGTGGCACGCTTCAGCTGGACGATGGGGCGGTTCAGGCTCTGCGCGCGGCCAGCAAAAGCTTGTTGCCGGTGGGGGTAAAGTCCGTACAAGGGGGCTTCCGGCGTGGCGAGATGGTGGTCTGCCTTGCGCCAGATGGGTCGGAGGTGGCCCGAGGGCTTACCAACTACAGCGCCGCCGAGGCGCAGCGGATTATTGGCCTGCCGTCGGATGCCATTCATGGTGTGCTGGGTTATATGGCCGAGCCTGAACTGATCCATCGCGACAACCTGATTCTGGTATGAGGCAAACAATGAATGTATTGAAGTTCGCGCTCTTGAGCCTGGCGTTCGCCCCTGTGCTGGCCAGTGCCGAGCAGGTGGGCGAAGTGTCGACCGTGTTCAAGTTTGTAGGCCCTAATGACCGTATCGTGGTCGAGGCCTTCGATGATCCCAAGGTTGAAGGCGTGACCTGTTACCTGTCCCGGGCCAAGACGGGCGGCGTAAAAGGTGGGCTGGGGCTGGCAGAAGACCGTGCCGAGGCTTCTATTGCCTGTCGGCAGGTGGGGGCCATTCGTTTCGCCCAGCCGTTGAAGGATGGGGAAGAGGTGTTCAAGGAGCGTACGTCACTGGTGTTCAAAACGATGCAGGTGGTGCGCTTCTTCGATACCAAGCGCAACACGCTGGTTTACCTGGTGTACAGCGACCGCATGATCGAAGGCAGCCCGCAAAATGCCGTGACGGCTATTCCGATTTTGCCTTGGCCGGTTCGCTAGGCGGGTCGCTTACTAAGACTTGTCAGGTGCTGCGCCCAGCGTTGGCGCCTGACATTTGCAACACGCAATAAAAAACCGACCCTAGGGTCGGTTTTCTTGAATCAGCATGCTCAGGCGGCAGCAGCCAGATTCAGGGCCTTCACGTGACCATTCAGGCGGCTCTTGTGGCGAGCGGCCTTGTTCTTGTGAATGATGCCCTTGTCGGCCATACGGTCGATAACAGGCACGGCCAGGGTGTAGGCAGCTTGCGCTTTCTCGGCGTCTTTGCTGTCGATTGCCTTGACTACGTTCTTGATGTAGGTACGAACCATGGAACGCAGGCTGGCGTTGTGGCTGCGACGCTTCTCAGCCTGTTTTGCGCGTTTTTTGGCGGAAGGTGAGTTGGCCACCGTCGAGCTCCTCGAAAGACTTGGGTAATAGCAAACAAATAGGGCGCGAATCATGCCCATGCGCCGAGCTAATGTCAAGGGCGGTAGCGGTGAGATTACTCAACTGGCAGGACGAACGGCAGCTTACAGAAAACCTTTCCTTGCTACGCAAGCCCTGTACACTTTCGGCTTTTTGGCGCAGCGGCACTCCTTCCTTATGAACCTGCTCAAGTCCCTGGCTGCGGTCAGCTCCATCACCATGATTTCCCGTGTGCTGGGCTTCGTACGCGACACCCTGGTGGCGCGGATCTTCGGTGCCGGGCTGGCAACTGATGCCTTCTTCATTGCCTTCAAGCTGCCCAACCTGCTGCGCCGTATCTTTGCCGAGGGCGCTTTCTCCCAAGCCTTTGTGCCTATCCTGGCCGAGTACCGCCAGCAGCAGGGGGATGAGGCGGCGCGAACTTTCACGGCCTACGTGGCAGGCCTGCTTACCCTGGCGCTCGCTGTGGTAACCGCCCTGGGCATGCTCGCCGCGCCCTGGGTCATTTATGTCACTGCGCCAGGGTTTGCAGACACGCCGGAAAAGTTCGAACTCACCACATCGCTGCTCAGGGTCACCTTCCCCTATATAGTGCTCATTTCGCTGTCATCGCTGGCGGGGGCCATTCTTAATACCTGGAACCGCTTCTCGGTGCCGGCCTTTACGCCCACATTGCTCAACGTGGCCATGATCGGCTTTGCGCTGTTCCTGACGCCTTTGTTCCACCCGCCGGTGATGGCCTTGGCGTGGTCAGTGCTGGCTGGTGGCCTGGCGCAATTGCTGTACCAGCTGCCGCACCTGCGCAAGGTCGGCATGCTGGTACTGCCGCGCGTCAGCCTCAAGCATTCCGGGGCCCGACGGGTGCTCAGGCAGATGGGGCCGGCCATCCTTGGAGTGTCGGTCAGTCAGATCTCCCTCATCATTAACACCGTCTTTGCCTCCTTTCTGGTGGCCGGCTCGGTGTCGTGGATGTATTACGCCGACCGCTTGATGGAACTCCCGTCCGGCGTACTGGGCGTGGCACTGGGCACCATTCTGCTGCCCACCCTGGCGCGCACCTACGCCAACAAGGACCGGCACGAGTATTCACGCATTCTGGACTGGGGCCTGCGCTTGTGCTTTCTGCTGGTGCTGCCCTGCGCCATCGCGCTGGGGTTGCTGGCAGAGCCGCTCACCGTTGCACTGTTCCAGTATGGCCGTTTCGACGCTTTCGACGCCGCCATGACCCAGCGAGCGCTGGTGGCCTATTCTGTGGGGCTGCTGGGCATCATCCTGATTAAAGTGCTGGCGCCGGGGTTTTATGCTCAGCAAAACCTGCGAACGCCCGTCAAGATTGCAGTGGTGACGCTGCTGGCAACCCAACTGCTCAACCTGGCCTTGATCGGGCCACTCAAACACGCTGGGCTGGCCTTGGCCATCAGCGGTGGGGCGACGCTGAACGCGGGCTTGCTGTACTGGCAACTAAGGCGCCAGAAACTGTTTCAGCCACAGCCAGGCTGGCTAGGCTTCCTAATACGTCTCGGGATTGCCGTGCTGGCCATGACTGGGGTATTGGTCGGCCTGATGGCTGTGATGCCGCCGTGGGCGGATGGCACCATGCTTGCGCGTTTCGGTCGCCTCGGGGTATTGGTAGTCGCCGGCGCAGGCACTTACTTTATTGCCTTGCTGGCCATGGGTATGCGCCTTCATCAGTTCGCTCGTCGGGGCCTGCATTGAAAACCTGGAGCGCTGCCCGAATATCGGTTTCATTACCCCATGGCCCACTGCCTGTGCTGTTGCCTGTCGTAGGCGGCCGGGTATGGTTATAATCGGCGACTTTATGAGCAAGAAGCGCGCTATGCAGTTGGTCCGAGGCCTTCACAACCTGCGCCCCCAGCATCGGGGCTGTGCTGCCACCATAGGCAACTTCGACGGCGTACACAGGGGGCACCAAGCCATCCTTCAGCGCCTACGTGAACGCGCTCGTGAGCTTGGCGTACCCAGTTGCGTGGTGATTTTCGAGCCGCAGCCGCGCGAGTATTTTGCGCCCGGCGCGGCCCCAGCGCGCCTTACGCGGTTGCGTGAAAAGGTACAGTTGCTGGCTGCCGCAGGTGTGGACCAAGTGCTGTGCCTGCCTTTCGATCAGCACTTGCGTAGCCTTACGGCTGCCGAGTTTGTGGATGCCATCCTGGTGCGCGGCCTTGGCGTGAAGCATTTGGAGGTTGGCGACGACTTTCGCTTCGGCTGCGACCGCCTGGGAGATTTCGATTTTCTCGCCCAGGCCGGGCGCGCCCACGGCTTTACCCTGGAAGCCGCGCGTACGGTAGAGGAGAGCGGGGTTCGCGTCAGCAGCACGCAGGTGCGCATAGCGCTGGCCAATGCTGATTTCGCCCAGGCCCGGCAATTGCTAGGCCGCCCGTACTGCATCACTGGCCGCGTACTGCATGGCCAGAAGCTGGCGCGTCAGCTGGGCTGGCCCACGGCCAATGTGCAGCTCAAGCGGCACCGTGTGCCCTTTACCGGCGTTTACTTGGTCAGCACGGTTGTAGAGGGCCGTACATGGCCCGGCGTTGCCAATATAGGGGTACGCCCCTCTGTGGCCGGTGATGGCCGGCCGCATCTTGAAATACACCTGCTGGACTTCGCTGGCGATCTGTATGGCCGGCATTTGACGGTGGAATTCCACCAGAAGCTGCGAGATGAGCAGCGTTTCGCCTCACTGGAGGCGTTGAAGTCGGCGATCGATGCGGACGTCGCCGCCGCCCGTGCCCATTGGCAGGGCTAACCGCCTAATGAAGAGCCTGAAATGACCGATTACAAAGCCACGCTAAACCTTCCGGACACCGCCTTCCCCATGAAGGCCGGCCTGCCGCAGCGCGAGCCGCAGATACTGCAGCGCTGGGACAGCATTGGCCTGTACCAGAAGCTGCGCGAAACTGGCAAGGATCGGCCCAAGTTCGTCCTGCACGACGGCCCGCCCTACGCCAACGGTGCCATTCACATCGGTCATGCGGTGAACAAGATCCTCAAGGACATGATCCTGCGGTCACGCACCCTGGCGGGCTTCGACGCCCCCTACGTGCCGGGCTGGGATTGCCATGGCCTGCCGATCGAGCACAAGGTGGAAGTCACTCACGGCAAAGGTTTGTCCGCCGATAAAACCCGCGAGCTGTGCCGTGCCTATGCGGCCGAGCAAATCGAAGAGCAGAAGGCGGGTTTTATCCGCCTGGGCGTGCTGGGCGACTGGAGCAACCCTTACAAAACCATGAGCTTTGTGAACGAGGCCGGTGAAATCCGTGCCTTGGCCGAAATGGTACGCAATGGCTTCGTGTTCAAGGGCCTCAAGCCTGTGAACTGGTGCTTCGACTGTGGCTCGGCCCTGGCCGAGGCCGAAGTGGAATACGCCGACAAGAAGTCCACCACCATCGACGTGGCGTTCCCAATTGCCGACCAGGCAGCATTGGCCGACGCGTTTGGCCTGCCAGGCCTGGAAAAGCCGGCTGCCATCGTGATCTGGACCACCACCCCGTGGACCATCCCGGCCAACCAGGCACTCAACGTTCACCCTGAATTCGTGTATGCCTTGGTGGATGTAGGTGACCGCCTGCTGGTGTTGGCCGAGGAACTGGTGGAGAGCTGCCTGCAGCGTTACGGCCGCACTGGCGAAATCATCGCCCGCGCGCCTGGCGCCGCACTAGAAAACATTCAGTTCCAGCACCCGTTCTACGAGCGCCTGTCCCCGGTCTACCTGGCTGAGTACGTAGAGCTGGGCGCCGGTACAGGTGTAGTTCACTCCGCCCCGGCCTACGGCGAAGACGACTTCGTGACTTGCAAGCGCTACGGCATGCACAACGACGACATCCTCACCCCCGTGCAAAGCAACGGTGTGTACGTGGACAGCCTGCCGTTCTTCGGCGGCCAGTTCATCTGGAAAGCCGGTGCAGCCATCGTCGAGAAGCTCGCTGACGTGGGCGCGCTGGTGCATTCGGACACCATCAACCACAGCTACATGCACTGCTGGCGTCACAAAACCCCGCTGATCTACCGCGCCACCGCCCAGTGGTTCGTGGGTATGGACAAACAGCCTGTGGAAGGCGACACCCTGCGTCAGCGGGCCCTGAAAGCCATTGAACAGACCGAGTTCGTGCCGGACTGGGGCCAGGCGCGCCTGCACTCCATGATCGCCAACCGGCCAGACTGGTGCATCTCGCGCCAGCGCAATTGGGGTGTGCCGATCCCGTTCTTCCTGCACAAGCAGACCGGCGAACTGCACCCGCGTACCGTCGAGCTGATGGAAACCGTGGCTCAGCGCGTGGAACAACAGGGTATCGAAGCCTGGTTCAAGCTGGATGCCACTGATGTATTGGGCGCCGAGGCGGCTGATTACGAGAAGATCAGCGACACCCTGGACGTGTGGTTCGACTCCGGTACCACCCACTGGCACGTGCTGCGCGGTTCGCACCCCATGGGCCACGAACAGGGGCCGCGTGCGGACCTGTACCTGGAAGGCAGCGACCAGCACCGTGGCTGGTTCCACTCGTCATTGCTGACGGGCTGTGCCATCGACGACCACGCGCCCTACCGCGAATTGCTCACCCATGGCTTCACCGTGGACGAGAACGGCCGCAAGATGTCCAAATCCCTGGGCAACACGGTGGCGCCGCAGAAGATCAGTGACACGCTGGGCGCTGACATCATGCGCCTGTGGGTCGCTTCTACCGACTACTCCGGCGAAATGGCGGTGTCCGAGCAGATCCTGCAGCGCAGTGCCGACGCCTACCGGCGTATCCGCAACACCGCGCGCTTCCTGCTTTCCAACCTCAGTGGCTTTGACCCGGCACGCGACCTGTTGCCACCGGACCAGATGCTGGCCCTGGACCGTTGGGCGGTGGACCGTGCCCTGCTGCTTCAGCGTGAGCTGGAAGAGCATTACGCTACCTACCGCTTCTGGAACGTGTACTCCAAGGTGCACAACTTCTGCGTGCAGGAGTTGGGCGGTTTCTACCTGGACATCATCAAGGACCGGCAATACACCACGCCCGCAGACAGCGTGGCGCGCCGTTCCTGCCAGACTGCCCTGTACCACATTGCCGAGGCCCTGGTGCGCTGGGTCGCGCCTATCCTGGCCTTCACGGCCGATGAGATCTGGAGCTACCTGCCAGGTGAGCGCAACGAGTCCGTGATGCTCAACGGCCCGTACATCGGCCTTACCGAGCTGCCAGACGGCATCGAGCTGAACCGTGCGTTCTGGGACAGCGTGATGGCGGTCAAGGCGTCGGTCAACAAGGAGCTGGAAAACCAGCGCGCGGCCAAGGCCATTGGCGGTAACCTGCAAGCCGAAGTGACCCTGTACACCGACGAGGCCGTTTCTGGCGACTTGAGCAAACTGGGCAACGAGCTGCGCTTCGTGCTGATCACGTCCAAGGCTACGTTGGCCCCGCTGGCAGCTGCGCCGGCCGATGCCGTAGTCACTGATGTGGCCGGGTTGAAGCTCAAGGTGGTCAAGTCCACCAACACCAAGTGTGCCCGTTGCTGGCATTTCGTCGAAGACGTAGGCGCCAATGCCGAGCACCCGGACATCTGCGGCCGTTGTGTGACCAACATCACCACGGCAGGCGAGGTGCGCCACTATGCCTGATATGGCGGGGCGCTTCGGGCGCCTGGCTTGGCTCTGGCTAAGCGTGCTGGTGGTGGTGCTGGACCAGGCCACCAAGTGGTATTTCGAGAACACCCTGGAGCTGTACCAGCAAATTGTGGTGATTCCCAACTACTTCAGCTGGACCCTGGCCTACAACACAGGCGCGGCTTTCAGCTTCCTGGCTGACAGCTCTGGCTGGCAGCGCTGGTTGTTCGCGCTGATCGCCATCGTGGTCAGCGTGGCGCTGATGGTGTGGCTCAAGCGGCTGGGCCGCGCCGACACCTGGCTGGCCATTGCGCTGGCCCTGGTGCTGGGCGGTGCCATTGGCAACCTGTACGACCGTATCGTGCTGGGCCATGTGATCGACTTCGTTTTGGTTCATTGGGAGAAGCGCTGGTACTTCCCAGCCTTCAACCTGGCAGACAGTGCCATTACCGTAGGCGCGATCATGCTGGCGCTGGACATGTTCAAGGGCAAGAAAACCGGAGAAGCCGTTCATGGGTGACATTCGTATCGGCCAGCACACCGAAGTGACTCTTCACTTCGCACTGCACCTGGAAGACGGCAACACCGTGGACAGCACCTTCGACAAGGCGCCCGCCACCTTTAAAGTAGGCGATGGCAACTTGTTGCCGGGTTTTGAGAACGCGTTGTTCGGCCTCAAGGCTGGTGACAAGCGTGACCTGACAGTGCCGCCAGAAAACGCCTTTGGCCAGCCCAACCCCCAGAACGTTCAGGTGATGCCACGCAACCAGTTCGACGGCATGGAGCTGGCCGAAGGCCTGCTGGTGATCTTCAACGATGCGGCCAATACCGAATTGCCGGGCATCGTAAAGGCCTTCGACAACCAGCAGGTGACGGTAGACTTCAACCACCCGCTGGCAGGCAAGCCATTGCGGTTTGAAGTCCAGATCATCGACGTAAAGGCTCTTTGAGCCTATTCAACAGGCCCAGCGCCGCGGAGCCCAGCATGCACATCAAACTCGCCAACCCCCGTGGCTTCTGCGCGGGCGTGGACCGAGCCATCGAAATCGTGAACCGGGCGCTGGAAGTGTTCGGGCCGCCGATCTACGTGCGTCATGAAGTGGTGCACAACAAGTTCGTGGTTGAAGACCTGCGCAGCCGTGGCGCCATTTTCGTTGAAGAGCTGGAGCAGGTGCCAGACGACGTCATCGTGATCTTCAGCGCCCATGGTGTGTCCCAGGCCGTACGCCATGAAGCGGCTGGCCGGGGCTTGAAGGTGTTCGATGCCACCTGCCCACTGGTGACCAAGGTGCACATCGAAGTGGCTCGCTACAGCCGCGACGGGCGTGAAACCATTCTGATCGGCCACGAAGGCCACCCGGAAGTAGAAGGCACCATGGGCCAGTACGACGCCAGCAACGGCGGCGCTATCTACCTGGTCGAAGATGAGGCTGACGTGGCTGCCCTGCAAGTGCGAGACCCGAACAACCTGGCGTTCGTGACCCAGACCACCTTGTCCATGGACGATACCAGCCGGGTAATCGATGCGCTGCGCAGCCGCTTCCCCAACATCGGCGGGCCGCGCAAGGACGACATCTGCTACGCCACCCAGAACCGCCAGGACGCGGTCAAGCAGCTGGCGGATGAATGCGACGTGGTACTGGTGGTCGGCAGCCCCAACAGCTCCAACTCCAACCGCCTGCGCGAGCTGGCCGAGCGTATGGGCACCCCGGCCTACCTGATCGACGGCGCCGAAGACCTGCACCAGGCCTGGTTCGACGGCATAGGTCGCATCGGCATCACAGCAGGCGCCTCGGCGCCGGAAGTGCTGGTGCGTGGCGTGATCCAGCAGCTCCAAGCGTGGGGTGCCACCGGCGCAGACGAGCTGGCTGGCCGCGAGGAGAACGTAACGTTTTCGATGCCCAAGGAGCTGCGGGTGAAAACGCTTAGTTGAGGGGGCAGGGTGAGGTGTCTCCTGGGGAGGTAGCGACCCGCACCCTGCCCGAGCGGGCAAGCACGACACGGTAATGCCGGTCGCTGGCCGAGGCACCACAGAGGTGGACCGAACCATTCAGGGCTGCCTGGCTAAGTGCGCGAGGGATGCCTAGGTAGTTGAAGGCGATCTGGGTTTGCATGGTCTTGCTGGCAATCACCTGGAAACGGGCATTTCCTTCGCTTACTGCAATAATTGGGTTGCGCGGGTCCTCTGGCCCCTTTCCGGTTTCATCAGCAATAATTTTCCAGCCGTTGCGCCAATCCCCTCCAATGGCCTGAACGATCACTGTACGATTGCGCGTGACTGCTTCCACACGCGCCATCCGCAACCCGCTGGCCAATTCATTGGCAAATACCTGCCTTTGCTGATTGCTTACCAATGTTTTGAAGCCTGGCGCGGCCAGCCTTGCCAAGGTCGCCAGCAACGCCACCGCAATCAATAGCTCAAGTAAAGTAAAACCCCGCTGATACAGATGATGGAGGGCCATGGGTGTCTTCCTTGAAATAATCCGTAAGCAGCGCTTCCCTGCGCTGAACACTCCGAAATAACCGTATATGCTTTGGGCAGTGGTCCGGTGCCGGAGCTGGTTTATAGTCAGTGCATCGAGGGAGAGAGTCCAATGCAGCACGGTAACAAGGGGTTTACGCTCGTTGAGCTGTTGGTCACCATTGCGGTGCTGGTCATCGGCATCACCATGGTTGTGCCCGGCTTTACCGGCCTTATTGCCCGTAACCGTGGCGAAGCGGACACCGCCGAGATCGCGCGCGCACTAAGTTATGCCCGGCTGGAAGCCATCAACCGTGGGCTAAGGGTGCGTGTTGCGCCTGTCAATACAGGGGTGTGGAAGGGCGACCTGTTAGTGCAGTGCATGGAATGCGCCGAACCTAAAAAGCTGCGCCTTGTGCCCGGGCTGGGCGGTACTCCCACGCTTACCATTGCCGCAGGCACCACGGTTCCTGACTTTGTGGAATTCAATAGTTTAGGTGCCTTGGCGGTGCCCGCTGAGCAAACCGTTCTCAAATACACCAACGGCACCGTGGTTCGAACCGTGCTGGTGTGCGTGAATGGCCGTGTGGTTCCCAATGGAGCAATCGCCGGATGCTGAATCAACGGCAGTCAGGCATCTCGTTGATCGAGGTATTGGTCGCGTTATTGGTCATGACCATTGCCTTGCTGGGCGCCGCCGCCTTGCAGCTTAACGCGCTGAAATATACCGACAGTTCGGCCTTGCGTACTCAAGCCAGTTTCATTGCCTACGACATGATGGACCGGATTCGTGCAAACCCTACCGGTGCTTATAACGTGGATAACATGGGGGCGCTGCCAACAGGTGACACTTCGTCGGTGATAGCCATGCAAGACCTTATGGATTTCAACAAGGCTATTACGGCCATTGGCGGCAAGGACCCTATCAGCATCAAGCTGACGGATAGAACCCGGTACATCATCACCATCACCTGGGACGACACCCGTGCTGTCAAAACAGTAACGGCGGGCGGCAAGAGTTCGAACGACGCGGTGACGCAAACCTTTGTGCTTACCAGCCGAGTAGGCGCGGATGGGGTTGAGCCTCAATGAACTTACATAACCAGCGCGGGCTTACCCTGATCGAGCTGATGGTCGCCTTGGTGCTGGGCTTGATCATCGTACTGGGGGTGACGCAGACATTCATCTCCGCCAAGAACACCTACCTGACCCAAAACGCCTCCTCGGCCATGCAGGAAGATGCCCGCTACCTGCTCAGCCGCATGAGCCAGGAGATTCGCATGACTGGCATGTTCGGTTGCTTGAATGACATTACCCCCCCCAGTAACAACCCTGCGCCTTTTACCGACGCGAAGGCCATGCCGGTCAACTGGGTTGTGGACAACGCCAATGGCAACCGCCTAGTCCTGATAACAGCCGATGTAGGGGCCGCGGGTACTGCGCCTGCCTGGACCATCGTTACCGACTGCAAGAGCTCAGCACAGGCATTCGAAGGCGCGCCGGTCGTCCCCGCTGGCCAAATCGCCTTCCCATTGCGCCAGGTAACCTATTCGTTTCGCAACAATCAGATTTGGACAGGCGCGCCAGGGGGCCAGCAGGCCCTGATAAATAATGTTTTTGACTTCCAGGTACGCTTTGGCCTGGCTGCGGATGACACTGGCAGCACGGTTACCCGTTATGTGACGGTTGTGAACAAGGCCGATATGGGAAAAATACGTACCCTGCGCTTGACGCTTACCCTCACAGACCCTGCAAACACTACTCGTAACCAGACCTACTCTGTTGTGGCAGCACTACGGAACCGTCTGCCATGAGGAACCTGCGCCTGTGCTCAAGCACCTTAGTGAAGGCCAAGGCAGAACAAGGCATGGCTTTGATCATTGCCTTGATTTTCCTGCTGCTGCTGACCTTGGTCGGCTTGAGCTCCATGCAGAATTCCACCCTGCAGGAAAAGATGAGCAGCGGCGTGCAATTCCGCAACCAGTCTTTCCAGGCGGCAGAGGCCGCGCTTCGCCTGGGTGAAAGGGCTGTAAGCAAAAGTGATTATCAGCTGCCACCCTGCGGCAATGCCTGTGCGCCGCCTAGTCCTCCTGATACTGCTGTGGCGGGGCGAAAGGATAACGTGCTCTGGGTACAGGCCGGTACGAGTGGGGTGTATGCCGTGCAGTTTCTAGGTAGCAGCAAGGACGCCCTCAACTGTGTAGTTGCAGGAAGCGCCACCCAGAGTACGGATATGTACCGCATTACGAGCCTGGGCGTAGCCGGTAACGCGCGTACCGTGCTGGAGAGCATTTATGCGAAAAACTGCAATTAAACAGCGGCTGGCGCGCCTGCGTGCAGTCGCCATCGGTATGCTGCTGGGGCTGTATATTTCCGTGCCTGCCTATGCTGCCTTTACGCCTGCTACCGCGCCCTTATTGAGCTCCGCAGCAGTACCGCCCAACGTAATGCTGCTGGTGGACGACTCCGGCAGTATGAACAACGTAATCCGGGCACTCGCGTTCGACCAGTCAGTGGCGCGTACACAATTGTATGCCTGTACCCGTGACAGCGACTGCAACTACATTTCCGCCCAGGACATGACCAGCGAAAACCTGATACTCAGCGGTTTGTTCCAGGGCGGTTGCGGCGCTGGGTATTATGGGTTCTACCGCTACAACCAGGGCTCCAGGATCTGCCTGAAACTGCCGGACCCGGTAGGTAACGAGAACACCCGCTATTCCACACGGTACATTTCCTACCTCATTGGCTTGCTGCCCAACTCGGTCAACATCAAGGACTACACTGACGGCAGTATCCCTAACGACTATCGCATCAACGTCGCGCGCACGGTATCCACCTCGCTGGTGACCGCCAACCGCGGCTTGCGCATGGGCCTGGCTACGTTCAACCCGCCTAGCAGCAGCGACCGGGGCCCTGGTGGTTATATCGCTCGTGTGATCTCGGACCTGCAGGCCACTAGCTCTACCACTAGCACCCAGGCGAACACCAACTACAACAATCTGCTCAGTTCCATCAGTGGGCTGGGCGCAATTGCCAACACGCCGCTGGCCGAAACCTACTACGAGATTTCCCGGTATTTCAGGGGGATGACGCCGTTCTACAACAGCTCGCCCACCACCTATACCAGCCCTATCCAGTACCGCTGCCAGCGAAACTTTGGTGTAGTCATTACCGATGGGTTGCCCACCTACGACCGTACGTTCCCCACCAATGACCCGGCAGTGACCTCCGCCAACAAGCTACCGAACTGGGACAACGTGAACAATGACGGGGCAGACCCTACCGGAGACGATGAAGGGGACACCCTCTACCTGGATGACCTTGCCAAGTTCACTTACGACATCGACCTGAGAACAGCGGCCAACAGTAACAACGGTACCGACCTTGCCGGGAAAAGTTGGGACGCTACCGACTTTCCTCAACAAAACATCGTGACCTACACCGTCGGTTTTACGGCCGCCAACCAGATGCTGTCCGATGCCGCTGGTTATGGGCATGGCAAGTACTACCAAGCCACCGACAGCGCCACCCTGACCGCCGTGCTGACGCAGGCATTGAACGACATCAGTTCCCAGTCAGGCTCTGGAGGCGGCGGAACTACAGCCTCTTCCACCACCTACAACGCCAACTTCTATTACCAGGGCCTGTATGACCCCTCCGACTGGCGAGGCCTGATCCGTGCCTATGCCTTTGACAGCGATGGGGGCCTGGACACCGCCGGTACGCCCAAGTGGACGACCAACACCACCATGGCCGTAGGGAACGCCAACGGAACGCTCGAGTCATGGAACACGGCCACCAACGTGCCGATTACCTTGGCCTACGGTAACTTCTCTGCCGCACAGCAGAGTGCGTTGACCAGCAGCCTCGCCAGCCTTAGCACGCGTAATACAACCGGGGCTGGGGTGACAGGTGCAGACCTGATCGAATGGCTGAAGGGCACAAACAAGAATGGCCTGAGAACCCGTGCTGTACTGATGGGGGATATTATTAATTCACCTGTGGTACTGGCCGCTGGCTCGGACAAGACGGCATCAGACACCCCTGGGGACTACAGTTACAGCACCTACACCACCAACAAAGCTGCCAACATGACAGGCACTCTGTTGGTAAACGCCAATGACGGCTTTACCCATGTGCTCAACGCCACCACGGGCGCTCGTCGTTACGGGTATCTGCCCTCTACCACCTTGCCTGGCTTGGTCACAGTTGAAGACCCCACCTATATCAATGGCACGTCCCACAAGTTTTTGAACGACGGTCAACTGGCCGTGTTCGACGCCAAGCCAGGTAACACATGGAAAACCATCGCTTTTGGCGGAACGGGCGGGGCGGCCAAAGCGTTTTATGCACTGCAACTGTTCGACGCGGGCACGGGCAATGACATCAAGGCCCTGTGGGAAATTCGAGCCCCGGCTACGGCCTCTGCGACCGACGCTTTCAACGACCTGGGATATGCCTACGCCAAGCCCGAGGTTGCGCGCCTGGCAGACGGTACCTGGGCGGCATTTATTGGTAATGGCTTTGGCAGTAACACAGGCGTGGCTGCACTGTATGTAGTGAATGTGGCGGATGGCTCGCTGATTCAAAAGATCGTGATCAACAAAAGCGAGACTGACAACGGCCTGTCCTCGGTAAGGCTGGTGGTCAATGGCAATAACGTGGTTCAGGCAGCCTACGGCGGGGACCTGAAAGGGCGGATGTGGAAATTCGACCTTACCAGCACAGCCACATCGGGTTGGAAAGTTGCCTTCTCTGGCAACCCCTTGTTCACAGCACCGGGTGGCACCAGTCAGCCCATTACCGCACAACCCTTTGTCACCAACCTGAGTGGCAAGGGCCGCATGGTGTACTTCGGTACCGGCAAGCTGCTGGAAAACACCGACAAAACGACCAGCGCGACCCAAGCGTTCTACGGGGTGTTGGATGCGACCTCAGGTGCCGGCAACCTGGTTGTGAACAACCTGCAGGCGCAGTCCATTACTGGAGCCTTCAGCTCAACGGGAGGGCAATACCTGAGGGTGTCACAGAACACGGTGGACTATACGAACAAGAGTGGTTGGTACCTGCCGCTGAGCTATAACAACACCTTGATAGGCGAACGCGTAATCTATCAGGCCGCCTATACCCGAGGGCGCATCGTATTCACGACCGCCGGGGTCGACATCACAGACCCTTGTGCCAGCCAGGGTTATGGCAGGCTGGTGGAGCTCGATGCCTTGAGTGGCGGCATGCTCAACTACGCCGTAATCGATACCAACGGCGATGGCGTGGTGGACGGCAACGACCTTATGTCAGCCGGCAAAACCTACAGCTCGGGGATTCCCACGCTCAACTCTATCGTTGAAGGTGATAACGGCAGGGACAGCAAGATCGTCAACACGTCAGGCGGTGTGGCAGACAAGATTGACGAGAAGGGTGGCTCCAAGCCCACAGACCTTCCTACTGACCCCCCTTCTTCTGATGGGGAAAATGCGCCCAACAGGCGCATCATGTGGCGACAAATTCAGTAGAGGCAACCATGAAGCAGGCATCCAAGGGTTTCACACTGATTGAGCTAATGGTGGTGGTCGCGATTATCGGTCTGCTGGCCGCCATCGCGTACCCCACCTACATGAACTATGTGCGTAAAACCCATCGGGCAGAAATTGTGCAGTTGCTGACTGAAACCGCCCAGAATATGGAGCGTTACTATTCACGAGCTGGGAGGTACTCGAAGCTTGATGGTGTGACCGAACCTGTTATTCCGACAGGTAACGCCTGGTATAACTTGATCGCAGTGCGCCAGGACCAAGCGTTTACCTTAACCGCCCAGCCGGTGAACAACACGATGATGGCCAACGATGTCTGCGGCAGCTTTATCCTTAACCAAACGGGCGAGCGATCCAACTCTCAATTGCCAGCAGGCACAACAAATGCCTTCTGCTGGGGCCGATAAGCTGCCATGAACCACAGCACTACAAGCAGCTCAGACCACACCCTCATCATCGGCGCAGGCGTTATCGGCCTGATGACCGCCCTCAACCTGGCCAGCGCAGGCGTTCAGGTGACCTTGCTGGACCGCCAGCTAGCAGGCAGAGAGGCCTCCTGGGCCGGTGGGGGCATCGTCTCGCCCCTCTACCCCTGGCGTTACAGCCCGGCTGTGACCGCATTGGCTCACTGGTCTCAGGATTTCTATCCACAGCTGGGCGATCACCTTTTCACCCGTACGGGTGTGGACCCGGAGGTGCACGTTACGGGCCTGTATTGGCTGGACCTGGAGGATGAAGCGCAGGCGCTGGCCTGGGCCCGGCAAGAGGCGCGCCCTCTGAACAAGGTGAACATCACGGACGTGTACCGCAAAGTGCCTGTGCTGGGTGCGGGCTTTGCCAGTGGTATCCATATGGCGGGCGTGGCCAACGTGCGTAACCCACGGCTGGTGAAGGCCCTGCGCGCCGCATTGGCGGCCTTGCCCAACGTAACGTTAAAGGAGCACTGCCCGGTGCAGGGCTTTGTGCATAAGCAGGGGCGTATTCAAGGCGTGAGCACCGAGGCAGGCGAGATCCTGGCCGACCAGGTGGTACTGACGGCCGGTGCCTGGAGCGGAGAATTGTTGGCTACGTTGGGCCTTGCGTTGCCCGTGGAGCCCGTGAAAGGCCAGATGATTCTGTTCAAGTGTGCCGAGGACTTTCTTCCGGCCATGGTGCTGGCGCGTACCCGCTATGCCATTCCACGGCGAGATGGGCATGTGCTGGTCGGCAGTACCTTGGAGCATGCCGGGTTCGACAAAACGCCCACCGAACCGGCCCTGGCCAGCTTGCGGGCCTCTGCCGAAGCCCTGCTGCCGGCGTTGCGTGATGCCGAACCGGTTGCCCATTGGGCTGGCCTGCGGCCTGGGTCGCCTGAAGGTATCCCTTATATCGGGCCGGTAGGCGGCCACCCTGGGCTTTGGCTGAACTGCGGGCACTACCGCAATGGCCTGGTATTGGCACCGGCTTCGTGTCAGCTGTTGGCTGACCTTATGTTGGAGAGAGCCCCGATTGTTGACCCGGCGCCTTATGCGCCGCCGTTTTAAGGGGGCAGTTCATTCGCAGGCTGGCGCCTGCTCCCATAAGGCCTACACCTAACTCAGCGTGTAGGAGCCTGCGCAGCGGGCGAATAGGGGCTACTCCAGCCCCAATTTCTTCAACCGATACCGCATGGAACGGAAACTCATGTTCAGCCGCTGTGCAGCGGCCGTGCGGTTCCAGCGGGTTTCTTCAAGTGCCTGAAGAATCAGCGTGCGCTCAATGTTCTCAAGGTAATCCTCCAGGTTGTCCACCTCGGCCAAGCTGTGCTCGCCGCCCTCACGCAGCGCCCCGGTGTCTTCCACGCGCAGGTCAGTGGCCTCGATCGTGTCGTTTTCGCACAGGGTGTAAGCCCGCTCCAGCATGTTTTCCAGTTCCCGCACATTGCCTGGGAAACGGTACTGGCGCAGGATCGCCTGTGCGCCTGGCGCGAGTTGGGCTGGGGGCAGTCCGCTGCTGGCAGCCAGGCGCTTGAGCACTGCCTGGGCAATGGCGTCGATGTCCTCGCGGCGCTCGCGCAGGGGTGGCACGCGCAGTTCGATCACGTTGAGGCGGTAGTACAGGTCCTGCCGGAAACGCCCGGCCTGCACCTCTTGGGCCAGGTCTTTGTGGGTTGCACACAGCACCCGCACATCCACCACACGCTCGGTTTGCCCACCCACACTGCGGATGGCCTTTTCCTGAATGGCCCGTAGCAGCTTCACCTGCATTGCCAAGGGTAGGTCGGCCACTTCATCCAAGAACAGGGTGCCACCCTCAGCGGCCTGGAACAGGCCGGGCTTGTCTTCCATGGCCCCGCTGAAGCTGCCTTTGCGGTGCCCGAAAAACTCGCTCTCCATCAGTTCAGTGGGAATGGCGCCGCAGTTCACGGGCACAAACGCCCGTTCACTGCGCGGGCCCTGTTCGTGGATTTGCCGGGCGACCAGCTCTTTGCCCGTCCCGGACTCACCGCTGATGTACACCGGTGCCTGGCTGCGTGCCAGGCGGTCAATCTGCTTGCGCAGGGCTTGCATGGGCGGCGAGCCACCGATCAGCCGGTCGTCGGCAGCGGCACGCTCAGGGCTACCCAGGCTCAGGCGTAGCGCAGTGCCGACCAGTTCGCGCAGGCGGGGCAGGTCTACGGGTTTGGTCAGAAAGTCGAATGCACCGGCCTTCAAGGCATTGATGGCCGTGTCCACGTTTCCATAGGCCGTGATCATGGCCACGGGCACATTGGGGTGGCGCTGCTGAATATACTGGACCAAGTCCAGGCCAGAGCCATCGGGCAGTCGCATGTCGGTCAGGCAAAGGTCGAAGGCTTCGGTGGCCAGCCAGTCCTTTGCTTCCTTTACGTTACGCGCGCCTCGTGTCTCCAGCTTCATCCGGCCAAGGGTGATTTCCAGCAGTTCACGAATATCCGGCTCGTCGTCGACGATCAAAATCTTTTGCCGTTGCGTCATGGTCAGGCCTGTCTGCGGGCATGGGCGAAGGTAATGCGCATGCAACTGCCACCTCGGGGGACCGGCCGGTAATCCAGGTGAGCGCGGTTGCCTTCGCACAGCTCCCGGGAAATATACAGCCCCAACCCCGTACCTTTGGTTTCTGTGGTGAAAAAGGGCTCGAAAATGTGTTGCAGCTTTTCCGGGGCGAAACCAGGGCCGTCGTCCACCACCTCCAGCACGGGCAACCCGCTGGCCTTGTCCACCCCCAACGTTAACCAGACCTGTGCCGTGGTATGGCTCAGGCCGCTGTAACGCAACCCATTCTGTACAAGGTTAGTCACAACTTGAGTGAGGTGATGGGGGTCCATGCGAGTTTCCACAACGCCGGGCGGGCTTTCCATGTGCAGCCGGTGATGGCTGGGGGCTGTGGTCATGAAGTCGTCGACAAAATCAGACAGCCATGCTTTCAGGTCCAGCATCTGAGGCTCGGCCGGGCGCCGGCGAGACAGTTGCAGCACGTTCTCGATCACCAGGTTCATGCGTTTGGACTGGTCCAGAATGATTTGCACCAGGCGCCGGTCTGGATCGTCCAACGTCTCGGACTCCTGCAACAGCTGGCCTGCATGGCTGATGGCACCCAGGGGGTTGCGCACTTCGTGGGCAATGCCGGCGGTAAGGCGGCCCAGCGCGGCAAGCTTGAGCTGCTGCGCCTGCTGGGCTATCTGCGACAGGTCTTCCAAGAACACCAGGGTCTGCTGCCCCGCATTGCGGCTTAGGGCGATGAAGCTCACTTGCACAGGAGGGCCATCGGCCTTGAGCTTGAGGCTGTTTACCCGCAGCGCAGGGTTTACCCGCCATTGCAGCAACCGCTCGATCAAATCCGGCGCATGCAGGCTGATCAATTGACCGATAAGCACAGGTTTTCCAAACAGTGCCAGTGCGCCTTGGTTGGCTAGCTGTACCCGGTGGCCTGTGTCCAGTACCAGGATGCCCGTGCGCATGCGCTGCAGAATCAAGGCATTGAGCTCTTCCAGGTTGGTGACATCGCTGGCCCGCTGCTCAGCCAAGGTTTCACTGGTGCGCAGCAGGTGGCTCAAGCCCTGAACGATCAGGGCCACGGCAAAGCACAGTACGCCCAGCGAACCAGCCTGTACGTAATCATTAGGGCCTGCTGGCCGGGTGAAGCTCAGGTAGAACGTCAGGTAGATGATGCCGATAGACGCCAGGGCCGCAATCAGCAGGCCCAGGCGGCCACGCAGCAACAGGTTGCTCATGGCTACCGAGGCAATCATGAGGTTGCCAATGCCACTGGCCGTGCCGCCACCGGCGTAAAACAGCCCGGACAGCAGCACGATATCGGCTGTGGACAGGCTGAACACTTTGGCCGAACGGTGTGCGCTGCCAAACGTGAGCGCTACCAGCAAGTTGAAGATCAGGTACAGCCAGCTGCCCAAGCGGAACAGTTGCCCGTTTGCCAGCTCAAGCAGGCGGTTGTCCATGTCGCTGGAAATCAGCAGCACCAGGCTGATGCCGATGACCAACCGGTACAGGTGGTACAGCCGCAACATGCGTTGCGCCTGTGCCCGCCCGCCCATGGAGGTTTCAGCGATCGAGCTGGGCAGGGCCTTGCTCCAGGTGTTCGCGGCTGCAGTACCACTGGCTACCGTCGGCCAAGGCGCGCTCGCTAGGCAAATGCACACCGCATTGGGCGCAACGGACCATGGGCAGGGTAGTGCCGGAGGCGCGTGGCACAGATGGCTTGGGAGACTTGAACCGGCGCCATGCCCAGATGGCGATGGCAACAAGGGCGATCCAGAAGATCAGGCGAATCATGATGGCGGGGCTTCTGCGAAAGGGAGGGTGCAGTGTAGCCAAGGGGAGCAGGGGAGGGCTAGCGGGCAAAAGCGCTGTGCAGCGATCACCCCGGTGGTGGGGCGACCGCTGCACAGGGGGTCAGTCGAACAGGCCGAAGGTCAGGCGGCTGAACCAGCTGCGGTGCGGCTTGGGCGCATCGGTATCGGCTGGCGCGTCGTCGGCAGTACCGCCTTCGTCCGCAGGGCGCAGTTCACGCGGGATATTGTCCTTGGCGTCCTGATATTGCTTGGCCAGCTCCTGGTTGGCGCGGCTTTCGCTCGGTGGTGGCGGCGCGTCGTTGCCCTCGATCAGGCCCAGTGTGGCCTTGGACAGCCACGAGCGGTCGTCTGCCTCTTCCTTGAGCGGCACGAACTGGCCGTCTTTCAGGCTGGGGTGGTCCGGGTAGTTGTACTTGAGGGTTTGCAGGCTGGTATCGGCCAGGTCATCCAGGTGGAGGTGCTGGTACGCTTCGGTCATTACGGCCAAGCCATCACCCACAGCCGGGGTTTCCTGGAAATTCTCCACCACGTAGCGGCCACGGTTGGCAGCGGCCACATAAGCCTGGCGAGTGATGTAGTAGTGCGCCACATGGATTTCGTAGGCCGCCAGCAGGTTGCGCAGGTAGATCATGCGCTGCTTGGCGTCGGGCGCGTAGCGGCTGTTGGGGTAACGGCTGGTGAGCTGGGCGAACTCGTTGTAGGAGTCGCGCGCAGCGCCTGGGTCCCGCTTGGTCATGTCCAGCGGCAGGAAGCGCGCCACGATGCCACGGTCCTGGTCAAAGGAGGTGAGGCCCTTGAGGTAGTAGGCGTAGTCTACGTTCGGGTGCTGGGGGTGAAGGCGAATGAAGCGCTCGGCGGCAGACTTGGCAGCCTCCGGCTCGGCATTCTTGTAGTTGGCGTAGATCAGTTCCAGCTGGGCCTGGTCCGCATAACGGCCGAAGGGGTAGCGGGACTCGAGAGCCTTCAGCTTGGCCGTCGCACTGGTATAACTGTGGTTATCCAGGTCGGTCTGGGCCTGCTGGTACAGCTCCACTTCGCTCAGGTTCTCGTCGACCACTTCCTTGTTCGACGAACAGGCGGCAGTAAGGCCGACAATGGCGATCAGCAGCAGGTGTTTCAGTTGCATGGCGGCTTGCGTCCCTTAACAGCCGCTGTCTTGGGCGCGGCCGTCCTGTTATGATGAGCGCCCCGCGAACCTCCGGGACGAAAGACGCCGTATTTAACCACAAGCGCGCAGCTGAAACCAAAGGCTGTGCGGTCGCGCTGTTTCCTGTGTAGCCAAGCATGTCTGAGATCATCCGGCTTAGCGCCGAAGTCACCCCCGATCTGGGAGGCCAGCGCCTCGACCAGGTCGCCGCACAACTCTTCGCGGAGTTCTCCCGTTCACGCCTCTCCGCCTGGATAAAAGAAGGCCGCCTGACCGTCGACGGCGCCACCTTGCGCCCGCGCGATGTGGTACATGGCGGCGCCGTACTGGCGCTGGAAGCGGAGCAGGAAGCCCAAGGCGAATGGGTTGCCCAGGCCATCGAGCTGGACATCGTCTATGAAGACGATCAAATCCTGGTGATCAACAAGCCTGCAGGCCTTGTGGTTCACCCGGCAGCCGGCCACGCAGATGGCACCCTGCTCAATGCCCTGCTGCACCACGTGCCGGACATCGTCAACGTGCCACGTGCCGGCATCGTGCACCGGCTGGACAAAGACACCACCGGTCTGATGGTGGTCGCCAAAACCCTTCAAGCCCAGACCAACCTGGTGGCGCAGCTGCAAAAGCGCAGCGTCAGCCGCATCTATGAGTGCGTGGTGGTAGGGGTGGTCACAGCCGGTGGCAAGATCAACGCGCCCATCGGCCGCCACGGTACCCAGCGCCAGCGCATGGGCGTGATGGACAACGGCAAGCCAGCCGTAAGCCATTACCGCGTGCTGGACCGTTACCGTTCGCATACCCATGTGCGGGTGAAGCTGGAAACCGGCCGTACGCACCAGATCCGCGTGCACATGGCCCATGTGGGCTTCCCGCTGGTCGGGGACCCGGTGTATGGCGGCCGTTTCCGTATTCCGCCGGCGGCCAGTGCCAGCCTGGTCGATGCCCTCAAGACGTTCCCGCGCCAGGCGCTGCATGCGCGCTTCCTGGAGCTGGACCATCCCACCACAGGCGAGCGCATCGGCTGGGAGTCTCCCTTGCCCGATGACTTCGTCTGGCTCACGTCCCTGCTCAAGCAGGACCGCGAGGCGTTCGTCGGATGAGTGGCCAGTCCGGCAGCCTGCTTCTGCCGGACTGGCCTGCGCCAGCCCATGTGCGCGCCTGCGTCACCACGCGTGAAGGCGGCGTTAGCCTTGCCCCCTTTGACACCTTCAACCTTGGCGGGCATGTGGGCGACAACCCCGCTGCAGTGGCTGAAAACCGCAGCCGCCTAGGCGAGCTGTATGGCATCAAGCCTGCCTGGCTTTCCCAAGTGCATGGCATTGAGGTGGTGGAAGCGAACCCCCAGCAGCGGCCTGACGCCGATGCCAGTTGGTCGTCCACGCCGGGCATTGCCTGTACGGTGATGACAGCCGATTGCCTGCCCGCCCTGTTTACGGACCGTGCCGGTACGCGTGTAGCGGCCGCCCATGCCGGGTGGCGCGGGCTGGCCAACGGCGTGCTCGAAGCCACGGTGGCCAGCCTTGAGGTACCTGCCCAGGACGTTCTGGTGTGGTTAGGCCCTGCTATTGGCCCCTCAAGTTTTGAAGTGGGCGAAGAGGTGCGGGACGCTTTTGTCGCCCAGCACCCCGCTGCACGTTCGGCCTTTGTGCCCAGCGCACGGCCTGGGAAGCTGATGGCTGACATCTATGCATTGGCCCGCCTGCGCCTGGCCGCCATGGGCGTCACTGCCGTGTATGGTGGCGGATTGTGCACCGTCACCGACGAGCGTTGGTTCTCCTACCGCCGTAGCGCCCGCACAGGCCGGTTTGCGTCGCTGGTATGGCTCCAGCGGCAAGCTTGATCCCTGTCACGTCCCGCCTGCTTGAATCTTAAACAATAGCCCCTATCTAACCGGTATCTCGGGCAGGTTGTCTCGCCATCGCTAGGGAGCGTTCATGCGTTCCGGCCTGCCTTGTCTTTAGGGGGAAGGTGCAACCATGCGTATAGATCGCTTAACCAGCAAGCTGCAGTTGGCGCTGTCCGATTCTCAATCCTTGGCGGTGGGCCTGGACCACCCGGCCATTGAGCCTGCGCATTTGCTGCAGGCGCTTATCGACCAGCAAGGCGGTTCCATCAAGCCCTTGCTGATGCAGGTTGGCTTCGACGTAGGCGCCCTGCGCAAGGAGTTGGCCAAGGAATTGGACCGGCTGCCGAAAATACAGAACCCCACCGGTGACGTGAACATGTCGCCCGACCTGGCCCGTGTGCTGAACCAGGCTGACCGCCTGGCACAACAAAAGGGTGACCAGTTCATTTCCAGTGAGCTGGTGCTGCTGGGGGCCATGGATGAAAACACCAAGATCGGCAAGCTGCTGCTGGCTCAGGGTGTCAGCAAAAAGGCGTTGGAAAACGCCATCAATAACCTGCGCGGCGGTGAGGCCGTCAACGATTCCAATGCCGAGGAGTCACGCAAGGCGCTGGAAAAGTACACCGTGGACCTCACCAAGCGTGCCGAAGAAGGCAAGCTGGACCCGGTGATCGGCCGTGACGACGAGATCCGCCGTACCATCCAGGTGCTCCAGCGCCGTACCAAAAACAACCCGGTGCTCATCGGCGAGCCTGGGGTGGGCAAAACGGCCATTGCCGAAGGCCTGGCGCAGCGCATCATTAATGGTGAAGTGCCGGATGGCCTCAAAGGCAAGCGGCTGCTGTCCCTGGACATGGGGTCGCTGATTGCCGGGGCCAAGTTCCGTGGCGAGTTCGAAGAGCGCTTGAAAGGGGTACTCAACGACCTGGCCAAGCAGGAAGGGCAGGTCATCCTCTTTATTGACGAATTGCACACCATGGTCGGCGCCGGCAAAGGCGAAGGGTCCATGGACGCGGGTAACATGCTCAAGCCGGCACTGGCGCGTGGTGAGCTGCATTGCGTGGGCGCCACCACACTCAATGAGTACCGCCAGTACATCGAGAAAGACGCGGCCCTTGAGCGGCGCTTCCAGAAAGTATTGGTGGACGAGCCCAGCGAAGAAGACACCATCGCCATTTTGCGTGGCCTTAAAGAGCGCTATGAAGTTCATCACAAGGTAGCGATCACCGACGGTGCCATTATCGCGGCTGCCAAACTGAGCCACCGCTACATCACCGACCGCCAATTGCCCGATAAGGCCATTGACCTGATCGATGAAGCCGCCAGCCGCATTCGCATGGAGATCGATTCCAAGCCTGAGCAGCTCGACCGCCTGGAGCGGCGCCTGATTCAGCTGAAGGTCGAATCCCAGGCCTTGAAGAAAGAAGAGGATGAGGCTGCACGCAAGCGCCTGGAGAAGCTCACCGAAGACATCACTCGGCTGGAGCGCGAGTACGCGGACTTGGAAGAGGTCTGGTTGTCTGAAAAAGCTGAGGTACAGGGGTCAGCGCAGATCCAGCAGAAAATCGAGCAGTCCCGTCAGGAGCTGGAGGCGGCGCGCCGCCGGGGCGACCTGAGCCGCATGGCTGAACTTCAGTACGGTATTATTCCGGACCTGGAGCGCAGCCTGCAGATGGTCGACCAGCATGGGAAGACCGAGAACCAATTGCTGCGCAGCAAGGTGACTGAGGAAGAGATCGCCGAAGTAGTGTCCAAGTGGACCGGTATTCCCGTGTCCAAGATGCTTGAAGGTGAACGCGACAAACTGCTGAAGATGGAAAGCCTGCTGCACCAGCGTGTGATTGGCCAGCACGAAGCTGTGGTGGCCGTGGCCAACGCCGTGCGTCGCTCACGCGCGGGCTTGTCCGATCCTAATCGCCCCAGCGGCTCGTTTATGTTCCTGGGCCCAACAGGGGTGGGCAAAACCGAACTGTGCAAGGCCCTGGCCGAATTCCTGTTCGACACGGAAGAGGCCATGGTGCGGATCGACATGTCCGAATTCATGGAAAAGCATTCGGTTGCCCGCCTGATTGGCGCACCGCCAGGCTATGTGGGCTACGAGGAGGGCGGTTACCTGACCGAAGCGGTACGGCGCAAGCCTTACTCGGTAGTACTGCTCGATGAGGTGGAGAAGGCCCACCCGGACGTCTTCAACATCCTGCTACAGGTGCTTGAAGACGGCCGCTTGACCGATAGCCACGGCCGTACGGTGGATTTCCGCAATACCGTGATCGTCATGACCTCTAACCTCGGCTCTGCGCGTATCCAAGAGCTGGTAGGGGATCGTGAGGCGCAGCGGGCAGCGGTCATGGATGCCATCAGCTCCCACTTCCGCCCCGAGTTCATCAACCGCGTGGACGAAGTGGTGATCTTCGAGCCACTGGGACGTGAGCAGATCGCAGGGATCACCCAGATCCAGTTGGGTCGCCTGCGCAGCCGCCTGGCCGAGCGCGACCTGGCCCTGGACCTGACCGATGAGGCCTTGGACAAGCTGATCGCTGTGGGTTATGACCCCGTGTATGGTGCGCGGCCGTTGAAGCGCGCGATCCAGCGCTGGATCGAGAACCCATTGGCGCAGTTGATCCTCAGCGGTACGTTTATGCCCGGTACGTCGATCCAGGCGCGTGTAGACGGGGACGAAATCACCTTCGCCTAAAAAAATCTCGCCAGTGTGTGGATGCAGGGTTGCATGCACTGGCGAGGTTATATATGATGCGCCCCGCTCCAGACGCACTTGTGACAGCCGGTTTTACCGGTAGCGAAAAAAAGATGCAAAATCAGCATCTTAACGCTAAAACAGGGGTTGACAGAGCAAAACGAAGGTGTAGAATGGCGCGCCTCAGACAAGCGAACGTAGCGATACGCGACGCAGGTTGAGACGAAGGCCGAACCCTTCGGAAGCAATAAAGTTTGACCGTTGTATGTTTGACCGTTGTATGTAGTTCCGTGATAGCTCAGTCGGTAGAGCAAATGACTGTTAATCATTGGGTCCCAGGTTCGAGTCCTGGTCACGGAGCCAACTTCGGGGTGTAGCGCAGTCCGGTAGCGCGCCTGCTTTGGGAGCAGGATGTCAGGAGTTCGAATCCCCTCACCCCGACCATTTTTGGGTCGTTAGCTCAGTTGGTAGAGCAGTTGGCTTTTAACCAATTGGTCGTAGGTTCGAATCCTACACGACCCACCAGCTTCACCCGAAACCCTCCTAATTGGAGGGTTTTGGCGTTTCTGGATGTCTGAAAAAGCGGATGAAGGGTGTGTGGCCCAGGCGCCAGTCCCAGGCCTGGGTTCCAGGCGGGCGTCTTCGGGATGCTGGATACCCTTCACGATCAGCGGGCCGCCTCACCGTTGCTTGATCCATTCCACATCACGCCAGGAAAGGGAGGGGTCGAATTGATCCCGCGTCCATTCCACCAGCGAATCAATGCTGTCCACGCCCTTGGCGTGGCCCAGGATGTTGCCAAAGTTTCTATGGCGCGTACGAAGCATGTTCAGGCACCAGCGCGTTTTTAATGTCCTTGTGGCGCTGGCCGAACATCTACAGGTCCATGGTCACCATTAACGCAGTGCAACGAGCCCCACGGGCCCGCTCATTAGCCCGATAGGTGGACTCCGTCCACGAGCCTCCATCCACATAGTCGTAGAACATGCGTGGCACAAGCTGGCGCGCCAGGCAGCGCAAGTCTTCAATACACGTAAACTCAGCCATGGTTTTAGCGTTTCTGAAGTGGTGCTGCCATAACAAGCCCGCCGCATCGCTATCGAACGCAGCACAGGCGGGCATGAGTGTTCAGCCCAGGGCGATGTCAGGCTTTTTCGTAGGCCATGTAGTCGTTCTGGAGAACAATATGGTCCGCAAGGTATTTGGCGTCGTGCCACACACCGTAAATGAACGAGGACGCCCGGTTGACTAGGTTGGGAAGCCCCAGGAAATAAATACCGCTCTCAGCGGAAATGCCGCGCTTATGAAACGGCAGGCCCTTGTCGTCGAAAGCATTCACGTTTAGCCAGCTGAAGTCGAACTTGAACCCGGTTGCCCACAGGATAGTGCCAATACCGGCCTGCTCCAGATCGAGCGTCGTGATCGGGTGGGTAATGCAATCCGGATCGGGCAGCAAGGACCAGGCTTCAGGTTCTGGAGGGAAAGGCAGGCCATTCTGTTCGATATAGGCATCAGCGTCGCGCAGCACATCGAAGTACGCCTGGTCGCCGTCGGCAATGTTCTTGGCCAAACCTTCCTGAAGTTCGATGACGCCATTGTTATAGGCCTTGGTAATACCTAGCAGGGTGATGCCGGCGTGGGCAAGTCGCCGGAAGTCGACGGTACGGCCGCCTTCATAGCCGCTGACGGCGAACGCAACGTGCTCCTTTTTCGGACGAACCTTCACCTCGTCCCACAAGCCCAAGGCGCCAAGCCACCAGCAGTAGTCGCGCCCACGGTAGGCGCGGGGTGGGCGGTAATGCTCGCCTACCGAGAGGTAGACTTTTCTGCCGGCCTTCTGCAGCTCCTCGGCAATCTGCGAGCCAGAGGCACCTGCACCGACCACCAGCACAGCACCCTCTGGCAGTTGGCCGGGGTTCTTGTAGGCTGAGGAGTGCAACTGGTGCACCTTGGCGCTTGCAGGGACGATCTGCGGAAACGTGGGTTTCTGGAAGGGGCCGGTGGCGGCGACCACGTTGGCGGCCTCGATCACGCCCTCAGAGGTGGTGACCCTGAAGCCACGGCGGCCGCTCAGGCGTTCCGCTTTCAATACTTCCACCCCGGTGCGCACGGGCGCGTTAAGCATGGACACGTAGTCTTCGAAGTACTTGGCCATGCGCTCCTTCGGCGGGAAGGTTTCCGGGGACACGTTATCGAATTTCATGGTCGGAAAGCGGTCATGCCAGGCGGGGCCGTTGGCTACCAACGAGTCCCAGCGCTCCGAACGCCAGCGCTCAGCAATGCGGCTGCGCTCAAGCACAATGTGGGGTACGCCCATCAACGAAAGGTGCTCGCTCATTGCGATCCCAGCCTGTCCGGCACCGACCACTAAGGTGTTGATCGTTTCAACTGACATGTTCGTTTCCTAGAGAAAGGCGACGCGGTGTGTTAGGTAGAGGGCAGGTGCCAACTTCCGGCTGTAGGTAAGTCTGATCAGGTCACGTGCTTTTAGAAATCAGGCTTTTTGTATTCAGCGCTTAGGAAAAAACAAAGCGAAGTCATCGCCGGGCGAGTCGAAAGTTATCAGCCGCCTTATTAGCCAAATGCTGTTAGCTGCGGTGTTCGAAACGTGCAGTGTCCTGTCCGCCTAGGGCATCGCCACGTAGTCCGCTAACCGTTCCAGCAGTGCATCACACCCCTGGAGCTGAGCCAGGCTGATGAATTCGTCGGGCTTATGGCCCTGGTCCATGGAGCCAGGGCCGCACACCACGGTGGGTATGCCTATGGCGTCGAACAGGCCACCTTCGGTCCCGAAGGCCACGGTGCCGAAGTCATCGGAACCGCACAGTTGCGCAATCAATTTCGCCGCTTCGCTGCTCGCGTCGGTGGCCAGGCCTGGATAGGCAGAAAGCGGTGAAAAACGAATGTCGCTGCTGGCATTCACCGCTCGCATTCTGGGCAGTACCTGTTCCTGGGCGTAACGCTCCAGCTCAACGGCGACGTCGCCCGGCGCCATGGCGGGAAGCGCACGCACCTCGAAGTCGAAACGGCAATCGGCCGGCACAATGTTCAAGGCCTTGCCACCGGTGATTACACCGGTCTGCACGGTGCTGAAGGGCGGGTTGAAGCGCGGGTCGCACAGGGCCGGGTCGCGCAGGCGGTGGCCGATGCGGCCCAGTTCGCCTATGAGTTCGGCGGCATATTCGATTGCATTCACGCCCTCGGGTGCGTAGGCCGAATGGCATGCAGCCCCGTGCACGTCACAGCGCATGGCCAGCTTACCCTTGTGGCCTAGCACAGGGCGCAGCTCGGTGGGCTCACCGATGATACACAGCAACGGCTTTTGCGGCCGTTGGCCAAGCTGAACGAGCAGGTCTCGCACGCCAAGGCAGCCCACCTCTTCGTCGTAGGACAGGGCAATATGCACAGGCATGCGCAGCGGCTGGGCGAGGAACCTCGGGGCTGCCGCCAGCACGCAGGCAATGTAGCCCTTCATGTCGGCGGTGCCGCGGCCATATAACCTGCCGTCCTTTTCAGTGAGCTGGAAAGGGGGCATGGTCCAGGGTTGGCCATCCACCGGCACCACATCAGTGTGCCCAGACAGCACGATGCCTGGTCTATCGTCCGGCCCAAGGCTCGCGAACAGGTTTGCCTTGGTTCGCGCTTCATTGAAGATAAGTTCGCAGGGCACCTTCAACTCGGCCAGGTAATCGCGCACAAACTCAATCAGCGCCAGGTTGGACTCGCGGCTGGTCGTGTCGAAGGCCACCAGTTGGCCGAGAAGCGCTTGGCTGTTCATCATTCGTCTCCGGGCACGCCGTAACTGGGTGCCCTGGTCGGGTCAAGGGCGCGGGTAATGTAATCCTGCATCTGGGGCTGATAGGCGACCCACAGCTGGGCCAGCTGGGCAATGGGGGCTTCGTCGGCCCAATCCACGCGAAGGTTGACGATAGGCCAGCGCTGCTCACCCACCACCACCAGCGCCGCCGAATGCACAGGCCCGGCTTCACCCCCAGCGGCCATGGCCGCCTGCATCGCGGCTAGCAGACGATCCGCCAGTGCGCCCTCGCTGCGCTCGAAAGCCTGCACCAAAGCCTCGATCACTGACGCACTGGCTAGCATGTTGCCGGCGCCTACACATTGGTCACCCGCCAATGCCATGTGGCAGCCGAGGGTTTCGCTGCCGCTGAAATGCGATGTGCGGCCCTGGGCGTCGATCATGGTCAGTTGCCGGTACTGGCTAAAGGGGTCCGTAGCGAGGGCAGCGTCTCTGGCCGCGTCTGGCGCCAGCCCAGCGGCCAGTTGATCCAGCGCGCGCTCGCCCAAGGCGGGAAGGGTAACGTTTTGTGTCGAGACCGCGCCCACACCTGGCCGTAGCCAAGGGCAGCGGGCGCCTACCGCGATACTTGAGGAGCTGATGGCAATGCCCAGCTGGCCGGTTTTGGCGCAGCGGCCCGTGATTGAAAAGGTCATGCTCGGTTCCTCTGTGGCCTAGCGCGGCGCATCAACGTTGAGTATCCGGCCCAGCCCGAAAAAGCGGTTGGCCAAGGTCAGCAGGGTGGCCGTAACGGCGATATACAACACCGATAAGGCTGCTAGCGTGGGGTCGGCGAATTCCCGCACATAGTTGTACATGGCCACGGGCAGTGTCTGGGTCGCCTGGGTGGTCACGAACAGCGATGCGGTGAACTCATTGAAGGAAAGGATTGCCGCGAACAGCCAGCCGCCGAACAGGCCGGGCACGATAAGCGGTACCGTAATGGTCCACACCACCCGCAAGGGCGATGCGCCAAGGCTGGCGGCAGCCAGCTCGATACGTTGCTCCACGTTATGCAGCGACACATAGAGGCTGCGTAGCACGAAGGGCAGCACCAGCAGCACGTGGCAGAAAATCACCAAGGCATAGCCGCGTCCCAGGTTGAACTGCGCCACCAGCATCAGCAGGCCCAGGCCAATGGTGAAGTGGGGAATGAACAGGGGTGACAGCAGTACCGCCTCCACCACTGCTTTGAACCGGAACGTGTAGCGGTTGATGGCGATGGCCAAGGCAGTACCGATCAGCACGGCCAGGGTCGAAGCCCACGCCGTGACAACCAGGCCGGCAGAGAGGCCATGGCGGAAATCAGCGTAGCTCAGGGCGCGCTCGAACCAACGCAGCGACCAGCCCTTGGGCGGGAAGAACAGTACCGAGGTGCTGCTGAACGACGAGATGATCACCACCACCGTGGGCAGCAGTACGAAACACAGGATCAGCCCTACCAGCACTCGCCCGGCGTAGCCTAGCCACCTGTCTTGATTGGAACGGGTCATCTCAGTGGGCTCCCACGTTCTGCAGCGAGCGGCTCATGCGCTTGAGGGCGGCCAGCACCAGCACCGTCAGCACCAGGCCGGCAATGCTCAGGGCAGCAGCGAAAGGGAAATTGAGCGAGGAGAAGCCCAGCTGGTACACCAATGTGGCGAGCGTGCTCACTCGTCCCCCACCGATCAACTGTGGCGTGGCAAAGGCACTGAACGTCCAGGCAAACGCCGTGGTAACGCTGGCCACAATGCCGGGCAACGACAGCGGCAAGGTAACGGTCAAAAAGGCGCGAACGGGCCCAGCGCCAAGGCTGGTGGCGGCTTTTTCGTAGCCAGGGTCAATATGCGACAGGCCGGTGGCCAGCATCAGCACCATAATGGGCAGGGTGACATGGACCAAGGCCAGTACGACACCGGTGTTGGTGAACATCAACTGTAGCGGCTTGTCGATCAGCCCAATGCCCAGCAACAGGCTGTTAAGGAAGCCGCTGCTGCCCAGCACGATGATCCATGAGTAGGTCCGCACCACCTCCCCAAGAAACAGGGGCGTGATCGCAATGATCAGGATGCACGACTTCAGCCAAGCGGTCTGTGTACGCACCAGCGCATAGGCCAAGGGGTAACTCAACAGCAGCCCGAACACTGCGGTCTTGAAACTCAGTGAAAGGGTATTGAGGAAGGCCTCTGCATACAGCGGCTTGAGCATGCCTTGGAAGTTGGCCAGGGTGAAGCCGCCTACCTCCAACGAGCCTGGAACATAGGCCCGCACGCTGTATTGCAACACCGTGAGCATGGCAAGGGCCAGGCCTAGTGCGGTGAGTACCGAGGGCAGCAGGAACCAGCGAACAAACGCAGGGTTACGGGTCATAGGGTTTTCCATCCAGCGCGGCCACCACGGGCACCGCTATCGATAAACGCGCTTTGCCTTAGGGGCAGCGCTGCCTGCGCCTGGGGGGCACTTCAGTGCGCCATGATGTTTTCCGAGAACCACTTGCGCCATTCGGCGGTTTGCTCAGCACGCAGCTTGGGGTCAACGTCAATAGTGGCGTCCCACTGGGCCGGTGTGGTGAGCATGCCAGGCAGCTTGGCAATCTCCGGGTCAACCGTGGCATTGGTCACGACCGGGCTGCCACGGTTGATCTGGGCAATCTTGGCCTGTACCTCAGGGGACAGGGCAATGTTCATGAACTGGTACGCCAGGTCAGTATGGTGGCTGCCCTTGTTGATGCCCATGGCATCGATGCCGAGCACGGCGCCTTCCTTGGGAATGGCCAGCTTGATGTCCACGCCTTCTTCCATCATGTGGTAGGCGTTCATGGAGAGCATCACCTGTACCGGTGTTTCGCCGGTGGCGATCAACTGCTGGCTGTTGGCATCGTTGGTGTAGAAAGACTTGATAGTAGGGATCAGGGCCTTGAGTTTGTCCTGCCCCTTTTCCCAGTGCTGGGCGTCGGCGCCAGCCAGCTTGGCGGACACGGCAATGATGTGGCTCGGGTCCCAGTCCGGCAGGGCGAGGGTGCCTTTGAGTTCGGGCTTCCAGAGATCATTCCAGCTCTCGAAGGTCTCGCCTTTAGGCACTAGGTCTGGGCGGTAGCCGATGGTATAGACATAGCCCCACACGCCAATATGGTTCGGGCTGAGCTTGGCCTGGTGAACAAGGTTTTTCGCGTTGGGCACCTTGCTCGTGTCCAGTTCCTGGAACAGGCCGTCGTTGACGTATAGCCAGCCCACATGGGCCGTGGTGAACGTGAGGTCGGTTTCCGCAGTGCCGGCCAGCTTGGCCTTGTTCAAGCGGTCAATGGTGCCCCCCGTCACGTACTCCACCTCAACGCCAGTGCGCCGGGTAAATTCCTGGCCAATGGCCTGGTCGATCAAGTCGCGAAAGCTGCCGCCCCAGGTGCTCACAATCAGCTTATCGGCGGCACTGGCTGTTGCACTGGCCAGCAAGCTGGCACTGAGTACCGTCAAGGCGATGGCTTTACGCATGGTGGTCTGCTCCTAGTAGAGGGGGCCCAACGTGTGGCCTAGTGGCCAAACAAAACGCCAGCCCCGGAGGCGCTGGCAGGTCTGGTAACTGCTGTGGTCATACTAGGGGTGAGCACCCAAGGCGGTAAAAGAGCCTTTGCCGTGCCTTTGCATAGAAAATTCCGATCCAGGCAAGGGCGCGCAGGGTCAGTAACCTCGCACAGGGTCCACCTGATGCAAAACAGCCTCGCCGCGGTCCACCCGGCCGATGTTGTCGGCGATCTGCCGAGCCGCGGATTCTGCAATGGCCACGGAAGCCAGGTGCGGGGTGATCAGCACGTTGTCCAAGCGCCATAACGGGTCTTGCGGGGGCAGGGGTTCATAGTCGAAAACGTCTAGCGTTGCCTCGGCAATGCGCCGCGTGCTCAATGCTTCGGTGAGAGCCTGCTGGTCTACCACAGCGCCTCGGGACACGTTTATGAAACACGCGCCCTCAGGCAGCAAGGCCAGGCGCCGGGCGTCCAGCAAGTGCCGCGTCTGTGGGGTCAATGGCAGCATCGTGACCAGGATGTCACTCTCGGCAATGAACGCATCCAGGTGCGCCAGGCCGCTGACACAGCACACGCCCTGCAAGTGCTTGGGCGAGCGCGACCAGCCCCGGACATCGAACCCCTGGCGGGCCAGTTCCTGAGCGGCATAGGCGCCCAGTTCGCCCAGGCCAAGTACGCCCACCCGAATGCTGCCCGGCAGGCGCGGGTGCAGGTAGTGCCAGCGGCACTCGCGCTGCGCGCGCTCCAAGGCAGGAATGTCACGGGCATAGCGCAGCACGGCGAACAGCACATAGCTGGCCATCATCCGGCCCATGTCGGGGTCTGACACCCGGGTAATAGGAATGGCAGGCAGGTCGTCCCGGCCGACCAACTGGTCCACACCGGCACCAAGGTTCACCAGCAACTTGAGGTTACGGTAGCGGGCAAAGAACCCTTGCGGGGGCTTCCAGGCCAGGGCGTAGTGCACGCTGTCCGGGTCTTCCACGTCGTGTTCCTGGCAGATGCGCACCTGGGGCAGCAGGGGCGCGAGCAGGGCCTGCCATTGCTCGAAGCTGTCGAACTCACTATGAAACACCAGTGTCGGGGTCATGGGCGGTTCTCCAGCAGTTCGGCCACGGCAGAAAGAGCCAGGCGATAGCCCAGTGCACCGAACCCGGCAATCACCCCAGTGGCGGCTTTGGACACATAGGAATGGTGACGGAAGCTTTCGCGCTTCCACAGGTTGCTCATATGGACCTCGACGATCGGGCCGTCGAACGCCAACAAGGCATCCAAGATGGGCACTGAGCTGTAGGTCAGGCCCGCCGCGTTGATGATGAGGGCGCTGGCGTGCTGGCGGGCTTCCTGAATCCAGTCCACCAGCACCCCTTCGTGGTTGCTCTGGCGGAAGTCCAGGGCAAGCCCCAGGCCGTGGGCGTGGCGCTGGCAGCCCTGTTCGATGCTGGCGAAATTTTCGCTGCCGTAGGTCCCGCTTTTGTCCAAGCCGTAGAGGTTGGCATTGGGGCCATTAAGGAAAAACACGGTGTGGGGCATCAAGGCGCTCCAGGAGGTCAGGCCACCGGCACGGTGGCGCGCATGGCAGGGTGCTGGCTAAAGGTGGCGAACCAGGCGGCAGCTGCCGGATGGTCAGCACGCCAGTTGAGGTGGGCGAATCGGAAGTCCAGGTAGCCCAGTGCACAGCCGATGGCGATCAGGCCGATGTCATCGGGCGCTGGGCTGAACAGCGGGGCTTGTTTATCGATCTCGACCAGTGCGGCGCGCACCTTGGTCAGTTGCGCCGCTATCCAGCCATCCCACTGTTTTTCCGCAGGCCGGGCGGTGGATTCGTAGCGCGCCAGCAAGGCCGCATCGATCAGGCCATCACCCAGCGCCTGGCGGGAAAGGCTGATCCAGCGAGCATTGCCCTGCGCAGGAAACAGCGAGCCGCCCGCAAATGCGTTGAGGTATTCACAGATCACTCGGCTGTCGTAGAGCGAGAGGCCATCAGCCGTTTTTAACGCAGGCACCTTGGCCAATGGGTTGAAGGCGGCAATGCGCTCATCACGGGCCACAGGGTGGGCCGCAGACGCCAGTTTCTCGATCTGATCCTCCAGCCCCAGCACCTGCGCGCACACCATCACCTTGCGTACGTAGGCCGACGTCGCGGCGAAATAAAGCTTGAACATGGTGGCTCCCCACGCATTGAAAGGCTGCGCTGCTGGTTCGCTGGCAGGTTCCAGGGTGCAGCGCCCTAGACGAAACACCCGGTGCGGTGCTTAAGCCGTGCCCATGGCCAGCAGCACCTTGCCGATGTTCTGGTTGGCTTCCAGCAACCGGTGAGCGTCGGCGACCTGCTGGAGCGGCAGCACGGCATGAATCAAAGGGCGCACCTGGCCTGACGCCAACCAAGGCAGCAGGTGCTGTCGTATGGCGGTGGCCAGGCGTGCTTTTTCTTCCAGGCTCTTGGGCCGCAGGGTGGAAGAGGTCATGCTCAGGCCCTTGCGCATCAACACCAGCAGGTCCACTTCCACGGTTTGCCCCTGCATGAACGACAGGCTCACATGGCGACCGCCTGGGGCCAGGGCCGCCAGGTTGCGGGGCACGTAGGCACCGCCAACGGTGTCCAGCACCACATCC
This sequence comes from Pseudomonas sp. AB39(2026), assembly GCF_059831485.1. Lineage (NCBI taxonomy): Bacteria > Pseudomonadati > Pseudomonadota > Gammaproteobacteria > Pseudomonadales > Pseudomonadaceae > Pseudomonas > Pseudomonas sp. AB39(2026). Next base: position 2,474,512 of record NZ_CP195212.1, on the reverse strand, counting down.
ACACCACGCCCGCCGGTGCATTCGGCCACCACCTCGACAAAGTCTTGGGTGTGTCGGTCCACCGCACGCCATACACCGAGTTTTTCCAGGGCAGCGATCTTGCTGGCGCCACCGGCGGTAGCAATCACGCGAGCGCCAGCGGCCTGGGCACACTGGATGGCAAAGGTGCCCACGCCACTGGCCGCGCTATGAATCAGCACCGTGTCGCCGCGTTGCAAACGGCCGAGCTCAAACAGGTTGTGCCACACGGTAAAAGCCGCTTCAGGAACGCCCGCGGCCGCTTCAAGGCCAAGGCCTTCAGGCACGGGCAGGCAGTGGGTGGCCACGGCGGTGCAATACTGGGCATAGCCGCCACCGTTGAGCAGCGCCATCACAGGGTCGCCCAAGGCAATACCGCTCACCCCGTCGCCAAGGGCAACCACGGTGCCGGCAGCCTCCAGGCCCAGCACATCGGTGGTGCCTGGCGGCACCGGCGCACCGGTGCGTTGCATCACATCGGGCCGGTTCACCCCCGCCGCTGCCACCCGAATCAGCACTTCGCCTTCCCGTGGGCGTGGCAGTGCCCGGTGCACGCATTCAAGTACGTCAGGGCCACCGGGTTCACGTGCGATCACAGCAGTCATGGTGTCAGGGCAGGCAGTCATGCAGGGCTCCGTTTCAGGCAGGGGTAGGGTCGCTGGCGAAGGCGCACAGGCCTTCTTCGTCGAAGGCCAGCCCGGCTACTGCGCCGACCGGCCAGCGGGCCAAGGCTTCCAGGCCCGACTGGCGTACGAACAGCCGTGCCTGGCCCAGGGAAGCCACGTCCAGGTGAATATCCACGTGGTCGCCTTGAAATACGTGATTGATGACCGTGCCCGTGAGCACTGCCGTGTTGCCCAAGGGCACCAGGCGAATGTTTTCGGGGCGTACGTACACCTCCAGCCGGTCGCCTACCGAGGCATGAACGCGCCCGGCAGGCAGGTATAGCGTGGCGCCGCCCAGTTCGATGCAAGCCAGCTCATCACGGCTCAGGTAGCGGCCGGGCAGGATGTTGGCATCCCCCACAAAGCCCGCAACGAAAGGGTCTTCCGGGGCGCGGTAGATCATGTCCGGCGTGCCGATCTGGCGAATGTGCCCGGCGGACATGACCACTACGCGGTCGCTCATGCTCAAGGCCTCGCCTTGGTCATGGGTCACGAACACCGTGGTCACGCCCAGCTTGCGCTGAATGTCTTTGAGCTCGATCTGCATGGACAGGCGGAGGTTCTTGTCCAGGGCCGAGAAGGGCTCGTCCAGCAGCAGCACTTTGGGGCGAATCACCAGTGCCCGGGCCAGGGCAACGCGTTGCTGTTGGCCGCCCGACAGCTCACGGGGCTTGCGTTCCCCATAGCCGCTCAGTTTGACCAAGGCCAAGGCCTGCGACACACGCTCGTCGATTTCCGCCTTTGGAACACCACGCATGCGCAGGCCATAACCCACGTTCTTGGCCACATTCATGTGGGGGAACAGCGCGTAGTTCTGGAACACGATGCCGATCTCGCGCTGATAGGGCGGCGTTTCAGTGACCAGTTGCCCATCGATGAAAATCTCGCCGCTGTCCGCCTCAGCAAAGCCAGCCATCAGGTTCAACAAGGTGGTTTTGCCGCACCCAGAAGGGCCGAGCAGCGTGACGAATTCGCCTTCCTGAATCTTGAGAGAGACTTTGTGTAGCGCGATGGACTGCCCGAAGCGTTTAAGTACGCCATCCAGTTGCACGGCGGTACGGATACCGGCAGCAAGAGGTACTTCGGCCTTGGCCAGCGGGACAGGGGGCTTGATCTGGGCAATCGCCATGGGCAGCTCCAAAAGGCGAGGGGAGAAGGCTATTGCGCGCTCGCGTCATCGGGGATGACAGCAATCACGTCTATTTCCATCAGCCACTGCGGCTGCCCCAGCGCCGAGACCACCAGGCCGGTGGAGATCGGGAACACGCCTTTGAGCCATTTCCCCACTTCCTGGTACACCGGCTCGCGGTAGCGTGGGTCAATAAGGTAGGTAGTGGTTTTCACAATGTGTGAAAGGTCCGAGCCAGCCTCTTCCAGCAGTTGCTTCACATTCTTCATCGCCTGTTCGGCCTGCGCCCGTGGGTCGCCCAGGCCTACCAGGTTACCTTCGAAGTCGGTACCCACCTGGCCCCGCACATACACCGTATTCCCCGCCCGCACGGCCTGGCACAGGTCGTTATCCAAGGACTGGTTAGGGTAGGTCTGCTTGGTGTTGAACATGCGGATGCGAGTGTGCGTGACCATGGCGAGGGACTCTTGGAGAGGAATGCACCAAGCTTCACATCGCCCTGGCCTGGACGAAACCAGCATTTGCGCGGGGTATTGCTTCGGAAAAACCGAGGCGGGGTGGTGATCCTCAACGCCCCGTGTATTACTGTTCTGCCCTCCACACACTGGCAATGGGAATGTAGCGAATGACTAGCTTCTCAGGTATGCATCACATTGGCATCGTGGTTCAGGACATTGAGGCCAGCATGGCGTGGTATAGGGAGCACCTTGGCTTCGAGCCCCTTTATGAGTACGGATGGCCAGGTGTCAAGGCGGCGTTCATTGGCCGTGGCGCCTTGAGAATAGAGCTGTTTCAAAACGAGCAGGCTGCCCCCATGGCCGTGGAGCGTCGCCGGCCTGAGACCAACCTGCAGGTCGGCGGTATCAATCACTTCGCTATCGAAGTCGTAGGCCTGGACGCAACGGTGAAGGCCTTGGAGGCAAAAGGGGTGAGCATCGTATCGCCGCCACGGGAAGTGCCTAACAGCGGCGGCTGTCGCTTTGCCTTTATCCATGACAACGAACAGATGCTCGTGGAGCTGTTTGAGCAGCCATGAGTAACGCTTGAAACCTGCCTGTTGAAGGGCTTTCAGAAACACCCTTGAAGCCCTTAGTTCGCTCATTGTCTGCTTGAAATGTTTTGGAACAAATTATTACGTGGAAATCTCTACGTTAAGCGAAGCGCACGCTGAGCAGTGGGCGTGAAGTGGCCTGATGCCAGCGATGCGCGCTTAATGTTCCTGGAGATCCCTATGATCCAAACGCCTTTGCTTATCGGTTTTATCATCATGTCGCTGGCCTCCTTGGCCATCTACGCGAAAGGCGCACACCGGGGGCCGTTGACCAGCCATACCTTGATACATGCCGCCGTTCCCTTCATTGCTGCCACCGCCTACCTGGCCATGTACCTGGGCGTCGGCAACCTGATCAAACCAGACGGTACCGTGACCTATATCGCCCGCTACCTGGACTGGGCATTCACCACGCCATTGCTGCTGGCAGGTGTAGTGAGCTCGGCGTACCTGGCCGCACGGGAAAGGGAAGGGCAGGCCGGTTTCGTAGCCTCCATTGTGACCCTGGATGTGGTGATGATCGTGACAGGCCTGGTCGCCTCGCTAGCACCCTATGGGACTCTCAAGTGGGTGTTTTTTGCCTGGTCCTGCGCGGCCTTTGCGGGCGTGCTGTACCTGCTGTGGAAACCCCTGGCAGCCGTTGCCGGGCAGCAGCCGGCACTGGGGGCTGCGTACCGTCGCAACACAGGCTTCTTGAGTGTGCTTTGGCTTATCTACCCCGTAGTGTTCGCGGTAGGCCCGGAAGGGATATGGATGGTCAGCGATGCGGCCACCGTCTGGGCATTCCTGGTGCTGGATGTACTCGCCAAAGTGGTTTACGCCTTTACCTCTGAGCGCAACCTCAAGGCGGCACTGGCACAGCCTGGCCGCTAAGCATGACGGTCACCGGCTGGAACTGGCTGGCGCTTGCATTGCTGGCGTTGTTCGCCAGCCTGGCGGGCGGTGGAGGGCAGCTGGCCTTTGTAGTGGCCGTAGGCCTAGGGCTTGGGTTGCTGCATGGGGCCAGCGACCTGAAGCTGGTTTTGCCTGCCAGGCGCTTCAGGTTTGTAGGCTGCTACCTGGCAGTCGCCCTGATATCCCTGGCCTGCTGGCAAGTGGCAGGTGCGCTGGCGCTCTCGTTGTTCCTGCTGATGTCGATCTGGCATTTCGCTCATGAAGACGACCTGTTCCCCCACCGCGTAACGTCTCTGGCCGTGGCGATGTTTATCGTAGGCGGGCCGGCGCTGCTCCATGGCGAGGCTGTTGCCCAGCTGTTGGCGGCGGCCATGGGGCCACAGGTGCCTGCTGAGACAGGGGTTGTGGTGAGCACACTCCTGGCAGCAGGCGGTGCAGTGGCGTTGCCCATACTGTTATGGGCCGCCTGGCAACGACGCTGCCTCTGGATGATGGCAACGCTGGCAGGGATCACGGTAGCGCCGCCCCTGATAGGGTTCGCGTTGGGGTTCCACTGCTTGCACGCTGCACCCCAGACCCACGCGCGCCAGCGCCTGCTTGGGGTACCAAGTTTAACCGCTTATATGTGGCTGACCTGGCCGGTGCTGCTGGCCTCCGCACTGTTCATCCTGGCAGGTGGCATGCTGTTCCTGCCGCAAGAGCACACAGGCATGCGTGCCTTGTTTGCCCTGCTGGCCGCTTTCGCAGTGCCCCATATGCTGGTGCTGCCACGCTTTCTACACCCAGGCTCCGGTCATTCAGCTTCTGCTTCGCAAGCCATCGAGCCCTAACCGCGACGCCTGAAAGCCCCTTTAAAGTGGCCCCGTCAATGGCCGGGCCGTGCGAGAACCTGCTGGTTTTTTACAGGTGGGTCAGGCCTTTTTACCCTGCCCGAGCAGCGTTTGCGTACCTATACTCTGGCCCATCACAACAACAATAAGCAGGCCTTTCTATGTACGCTTCTGCACCGCTTGCGCCTTCGGTGGCGCCGGCCGCTGCCTTTATCGAGGCCCGGGACCTTCTGCTGCGCCATCGCACGGACTATGACGCCGCGGTACGCGAGTTCCAGTGGCCGGTACTAGGGCAATTCAACTGGGCGCTGGATTACTTCGATCACATGGCAATGGGCAACCCCGCCCCGGCACTGCGCATCGTGGACGAGCACGGGCAGGAGGCGTGTTACACCTTTGCCCAATTGCGCATTCGCTCCAATCAGATCGCCAACTACCTACGTACGTTGGGGGTGAAACGCGGGGACCGGCTGTTGCTAATGCTGGGCAACGAAGTGGCGCTATGGGACCTGATGCTGGCGGCTGCGAAGCTGGGTGCAGTGGTGGTGCCGGCAACCACGCTGCTGGCCCGGGAAGACCTGGAGGACCGCCTGAAGCGGGGGCGCATTCAGCACATTGTGGCCGCACACGCCCATGTGCCCCGGTTCGAAGGGCTAGGCGGCGGGCGCACCTGCATCACCACGGGGCAGGCCGCGCCAGGCTGGCATCCGTTGCACCCAGCCTATGCTTCAAGTGAAGGCTTTACTGTGGATGGCCCGACACAGGCGCGCGATCCGTTGCTGCTGTACTTCACCTCGGGCACCACCTCCAAGCCCAAGATGGTGGTGCACAGCCACCAAAGCTACCCGGTCGGGCACCTGTCGACCATGTACTGGATTGGCTTGCAACCTGGTGACCTGCACCTGAACATTTCATCGCCTGGCTGGGCCAAGCATGCCTGGAGCTGTTTCTTCGCACCCTGGAATGCTGGCGCCTGCGTGTTTATCCATAACGTGGAGCGGTTCAGTGCCAAGGGGTTGCTTGCCGTGCTGCAAGCCTATCCCATCACTAGCCTGTGTGCGCCGCCTACGGTGTGGCGCCTGCTGATCCAAGAGGACCTGGCCGCTGCCAGGCCTGGCCTGGCCCTGCGCGAACTGGTAGGCGCGGGCGAACCCTTGAACCCTGAAATTCTGGAGCAGGTACACAATGCGTGGGGGCTATGGCTACGTGATGGTTTTGGGCAATCGGAAACCACTGCGATCATTGGTAACACCCCCGGCCAGCGCTTGAAACCAGGCTCCATGGGGCGGCCCCTGCCTGGCTACCAGGTGAACCTGCTGGATACACAGGGCCAGCCAGCGTGTGAAGGGGAGGTGGCGCTGCCCTTGCAGCCGGCACCCCTCGGCCTGATGTTGGGGTACGCCGATGCACCGGAGAAAACCGCCGAGGCGATGCGCGACGGTTTCTATCGCACAGGCGATACCGCCCAGCGTGATGAGGACGGGTATGTGACCTTCGTAGGCCGGGCAGACGATGTGTTCAAGTGTTCGGACTACCGCATCAGCCCGTTCGAGCTGGAAAGTGCTTTGATCGAGCACCCTGCCGTGGTGGAGGTGGCGGTAGTGCCTAGCCCGGACCCTATCCGGCTCAACGTGCCCAAGGCCTATTTGATGCTTGCGCCGGGGTATGAGCCGGACAGGCAACTGGCTGAGGCTATCTTTGCGTTTGCTCGCGAACAGCTGGCGCCCTACAAGCGGGTGCGGCGCATCGAGTTCGTCAAAGAGTTGCCCAAGACGATCTCAGGGAAGATCCGCCGGGTGGAATTGAGGCAGCGGGAAACACACGAAGCGCGAAGCGCGCTGGCGTTTTGGGAAGAGGAGTGTTGAGGCGTTTGCAGGCATGGCACAACTGGGTACCACGCCTACAAACGAACACCGTGTTACGCGACGAAATCGCTTTGCTGCAGTTCCTTGACCCCTACCAGCGAAACCTCGAATTCAGCGCTGGCATCGCTGTTCACGCTGCCGTACAGAATGCCGTTTTCAAGGCGTAGCTGGCCGGCTGCGTTGGTACTGCTGAACGCCTGGCTGCCAATAAAGGTGAAGTTCTCATGGGCTGCAGTACTGGCATCGGCATCGATGCCAGTGAAGTCCAGCTTGTCGCCTTCGGTGGTCTTGAACCCTGCGATCACATCCCGCAGGTCACCCAGGCCCAGGTCAGCCAACGCCTTGAACACATAAGTGTCTGCACCTGTGCCGCCGGTGAGGGAGTCGGTCCCAGCGCCGCCAATCAGGGTATCGTCCCCGGCACCGCCTACGAGCACGTCATCCCCGTCACCGCCGTCCAGCACGTTGGCGTAGCTGTTGCCCGTGAGGTTATCGGCAAAGCGGCTGCCGACGACGTTTTCGATGGACTTGAGCGTATCCAGGCCCGACCCCAGGGTGTCCTGCTGGGCACTGGTGTTCAGCGCAATGTTCACACCTGCGGCGGCAAACACATAAGACGCGGTGTCCGTGCCTGCACGGCCATCGAGCAGGTTGTTGCCGCTGCCAGCGAACAGGATGTTGTCCAGGCCGTTGCCCACCGCATCCGCCGCACCGTCGCTGTTGATCACCATGTTTTCCAGGTTGCTGCCCAAGGTAAAGGTAGCAAGGCTGCTGTACACCGTGTCGATGCCGCTGCCGTCACCGCTTTTTTCCACCACGGTGTCGTCAACGTTATCCACATAGTAGGTATCGTTGCCGTTGCCCCCCGTCATGTTGTCCGCGCCCGCACCACCGTCCAGCACGTTGGCGGCATCGTTGCCGGTCAGGAAGTTGCGCAGCTCGTTACCGGTACCGTTGATGGCCGAATAGCCGGTCAGTACCAGGTACTCGACGTTGGCGCCCAGTGTCCAGCTGACCGAGGACTTCACGGTGTCGATCTGGCTGGCTTCGGCATTGGTTTCGGTCACCGTGTCCAGTTCGTTGTCCACGATGTACACGTCCTTGCCATCGCCCCCGGTCATGTTGTCCGCACCCAGGTCCCCATCGAGGGTGTCATTCCAGCCGCTGCCCACCAGGGTATCGTCCTGGTCGGTACCCAGAATGTACCCGCCTTTCTGGCTGGCCACCTCGTCGTACACATCCTGCGAGGTACGGTTATCCGTAGTATCGCCTTGGAAGCCCACATCGCCGGCAATGTAATCGGCCAGGCGCTGGCCCACGATTTCTGCGCTTTCTTCGTGCAGGTGCCACACGTCATCGGGGTAGGTGACGGGGTCTGCTTCCTGGCGCAGGGGCAGGTCGTTGTAGTCCACGGCCAAGTCAACGTCTGCGCGCTCGGCAGCGATGGCTTCCTGCATGGCCCTGACGGCAACCACCCCATTCTGGATGGATGCAATCTTGGCGTCGTCATAGCCCCGTACACGGGCTGCATTGTCGTCGTAGTGGCCGGTTTCCATGATGTACACCTTGAAATCGCCCAACTGCGCGTGCAGGTAGTCGAACACTTTCAAGGTGTCAGCCTTGTACTGGGCGGCATAGGCGACTGGGTCGGCCGCGCGGCCGATTTCCTGGGCGGCTTCCTCGCCCTGGCCCCAGACGATGCCCATGGTCACGTTGTCCACCGCCTTGAGCGAGGCGAGCTGCTCCTGCAGCAGGCCCACGGCGCGCAGCAGGGCCGGGCCGGGCTCGTTGGTGTCGGTCAGCCACCAGGACAGGCGCAGTTCTTCAGGCGTGCCGGTAGACAAGCCGCTCACTGTGCTGCCACCCACCGCCACGTCGACACCATTGCCGTCGGCGTCCGTGAACTGGCTGCGTACGTCGTAATCGGTGTATTTGCTCAGGTCCTTGACCATTTCCGTGATGCCGGATTCGCCATCGTCTTCGGTCATGCGCAGCAGGCGGGCGTTGGATTGGCCCAAGGTAGGCAGGAACAGAATGTCCTGCTGGGGGCGCTCGGCAAAGATAAAGTCACTGGCCGTCAGCGTGCCTGAATAGTCACCGGTGAGGGCGATTTCGAAACGGTTGCCTTCACTGTCAGCGTCGGCCGACTTGATGTAGGTCTTGCCATTGCTGGTGGTGGTATAGAGGGTGTGATTGGTGCCATCCCCCAGGCCCAGGAAACCGAGCGCACTGACGTCGATCTTGTCCACACCCACGGTGAAGTCGGTGACGGTATCGGTGGCCGTAATGCCCCCTGCGTCGTAATCACGGTAGCTGTCGCTCAAGGCCGTATAGCGGAAAGTATCCGCGCCGGCGCCGCCGGTTAGCGTATCGCGGCCGTTACCACCGTCCAGTACGTCGTTGCCGCTGTTGCCGTTGAGGGTGTCGTCACCCCCCAGGCCAAGGATCAGGTCCTCGCGGCCTGTGCCGTTCAAGGTTTCGGCATTCTCCGTGCCGGTGACCGTGACAGGCGGTGCATTGGCCACCGTCAGTGCGAACACGTCACTGGCCGAAGCGCCTTTGGTGTCCGTGGCAGTGACCATGAAGTTGTACACACCGGCGGCGTCATCGTCTGGTGTGCCACTGAAGGTGCGTGTGGCCGCGTCGAAGGTGAGCCAGCTTGGCAGGGGGGTGCCGTCTTGCAGCGTAGCGGTGAAGGTCAGGGCATCGCCATCACTGTCGGTGAACGCACTTTGGGACAGCGTGTAGCTATAAGGCGTGTTTTCAGTGGCCGTGCTGTCAAGCAAGGGGTCGGTAACGACAGGCGCATGGTTGAGCGGCAGGCTATCGGTGCTGAATACAAAGTTCGAGGCCTTGAGGGTGTTCAGGTAGTTGCCCTGCAACGCCAGCTCGAAGCGGTTGCCATTGGCATCTGCATCACGTTCTTTGATGTAGGTGCGGTTGCTGCTACTGCTGTAGGAGATGTTCAACGTGCCGTTAAGGCCGTCCCCCAGGCCGATAAAACCGAGCGCTGACAAGTCGATCTTGTCCGCCGCCACATCGAAGTCGGTGATCAGGTCACTGGCCCTGGCAGTGGCGGTGCGGTAGCTGTCGGTGAGGGCCGTGAAGCGGAAAACGTCCGCCCCAGCACCACCGGTGAGCTTGTCCGCGCCGGCACCACCCACCAGCACATCATTGCCAGCGCCACCATTAAGGGTATCGGCGCCGTCCAGGCCAAACAGCTGATCATTGCCATTGGTGCCGGTGAGGGTGTCCTTGCCCACTGTCCCGTTAATGATGCTGCCGGTAGCAGGCATATCCTGCACCGCCAGGGTGAAGGTGTCGTCCACGGTGCCGCCCTTGCCATCAGCCGCCGTGACCGTAACGTTAAACGTACCCGAGTCGGTATCCCCTGGCGTACCGCTGAAAGTGCGGGTGGCGGCATCAAAGGTGAGCCAGCTGGGCAGGGACGAGCCATCGGCCAGCTTGGCGGAATAGGTGAGCGTGTCCTTGTCGGCATCGCTGAAACTGGTAGCCGGCACGGCATAGAAGAAGGGTGTGTTCTCGCTGGCGGTTTTATCCATCAGTGGGGTGGCGACCACAGGTGCGTGGTTGACCGGTGCAACCGTGGTAAATACAAAACTCGCGGCGGTCAGGCTGTTGAGGTAGTTGCCATTGAGGGCGATCTCGAAACGGTTGCCTGAGGCATCGGCGTCCAGCGATTTGATGTAGGTCTTGGTGCCGGCACTGTTGAGGGTGAGGTAAACAGTGCCATTGCGGCCATCTCCCAGGCCCGTGATCCCCAGCGCAGCAAGGTCAATCTTGTCGCTGCCTACGGTGAAGTCGGTGATCAGGTCCGTGACGGTGTCGCCACCGGTGTTGTAATTGCGGTAGCTGTCCAAGCGGCTGGTATAGACGAACGTGTCTGCGCCAGCGCCCCCGGTGAGGGTATCCGCCCCGGCGCCACCATTGATACGGTCTGCACCAGCCCCGCCATTGATGCTGTCCGCGCCGGCCAGGCCATTGAGCGTGTCTGCGCCGCTAGTGCCCATCAGGGAGTCGCTGCCACTGGTGCCGTTGATCACCCGCTGGAACACGAAGTTATCAGCCTTGAGCGTATTGGTCAGGTTGCCATTAAGGGACAGCTCGAAGCGGTTGCCGCTGGCGTCCGCGTCATAGCTTTTAATGTAGGTCCGGCCGGTATTGGCGTTGTACTGGACCAGCAAGGTGCCGTTGTACCCATCGCCTAAGCCTTTAAAGCCCAGGTCCGCCAGGTCCAGGGTGTCCTGGGTCACGTCGAAGTCAGTGATCTGGTCGCTAAAGGTCGCGCTGGCCGTGCGGTAGCTGTCAGTCAAGGCGGTATAGCGGAATGTGTCCGCACCGGCGCCACCAGTGAGTTTGTCCGCGCCCGCGCCGCCCACCAGAATGTCGTTGCCTGCACCGGCTGAAATGGTGTCTTTGCCAGCCCCTGCCAGGAACAGCTCGTCCCTGGCCGTACCGGTGAGCGTGTCATTGCCTGCAGTGCCTTCAACGGTCAGCGTCGGCAGTGTGTCGCCCACATAGGTGCCGTCGCCATAGGCCAGCGTCGAGCCTTTGGTGGTATTGGTGATATCGTTGCCCACGATGGTGTTGCGGTCCGTGCCATCTTCGTTGCGCTCGGCCACACCATAGGTGGAGTTGGCGCCACCGGTGATGGTGTTATTGAGAACGTTATTGTCGCTGCCGGGGAAGAACTTGCCCGACACGCCGTTGGTGTCGTCATAGCTCTGGATAATCACTTCCGGCACCGGTGCATTCAGGCCGTTGTTGGTCAGGGTATTCCCCGTGACGGTGACGTCACTGCTACCGTAGATGCGCACGCCCGCGCTGCCATTGTCGTGAATGTCCACGCCGGTCACGGTCACGCCGCTGGACAGCTTCACCAGCACGCCTTCAGCGCCGTTGTCATACACGGCGCCGCCTTCGATGGTGACGTTGTAGGGCGACGGAATGTTCTCGCTGCCGCGCTGCACCACGATGCCACCGGCGCCATTGCCGTAGGCCACGTTGCCGGTCATGGTGAAGTCGTGGGTGCTGGTCACGATGTTGAACCCGTGGCGATCGTTGTCGTACGCCACGTTGTTCACGTACTTGGTGTCGATCATGTAGTCCGCGACAAAGCCGTCCAGGCCGTTGCCATGGGACACGCAATTCTCGATGAGCATGTTCACGGTCTGCTCGTGCGGGTCGAAGCCGTACCCCGAGCAGTCCTTGATCTCGACCCCACTAAGGGTCACGTTGGTGTCCTGGCCGTCCTTGCCGGGAATGTAGCCGTTGAACCAGCCATCGATCTTGCCGGTGGTGTTGTCCCGGTTGCCGTCGATAGTAAGGTTGCTCAGGCCGAAATCATGGGTTTCTTCACCGTAGGCTGAGCGAATCACACCAGTAATCTTGGTGTTGGAGCCATCGGCGACTTTCACGGTGGTAAGCCCAGCGCCTTCGCCTTCCATGTGAACGTTGCTCTTGAGCATCAGGCAGCCATCAGAGGGCTCCTCACCGGCAGACACGATAAAGGTCCCGCTGGGTACGAACACGGTGCCGCCGCCGGCAGCAGACGCTGCATCAATAGCGGCTTGCATGGCAGCGGTATCATCCGTGACACCATCACCAACGGCACCGAAATCCTTTACGTTAAAAATCATGGACTTGCTCCGATCCTGGATATATAGGGGGGTTAGGTGCCAATAATTCAACGCACGCTTGATCTTTTTTATGACACAGTTCACACAATCCTGCGGGGCCACCCATCGATTAGCGTCAATAGATCGGACAGATGTGAAAAAAACGTCAGTTTTATGCCGAATAACCTATGACGGTTCCTTTGTAAGCCAGGTGTTACGAAGGGTAACGTCAATAAACAATCGTATACTTTCAGTTTTTTGGCATGGTGGCGCTTTGAATTGAGCGTGATGGGCGGCGGCGAGGTGTCAAGATCGGGAAGGCGCGGAGGGAAGGTGATTTGAGCGCGGCAAACACAGGCGCAAAAAAAAGGGCCATAAAAGGCCCTTTGGTTAACCGGTCAGTTTGTCAGGCGGTAGGGATACCCGCCCGCCCCAATAACATTTCACAACGCGGGGACAGGTGGATCAGCCGTACTTGGCGGTTCTGGCTACGGTAGCGTGTGAACAGCGCTTCAAGGGCTGCAATGGCCGAGTGGTCTGCCACACGCAGGCCAGCACAGTCTATGACCACCTTCGCCGGGTCACTGGCGGGGTTGAACAGCGCCTGGAAGGCCGTAGTCGAGGCAAAGAACAACGTGCCGTGCACCTGATAATGGCGCTCGCCTTCGCCATTGGTGTATTCAGCGCGGATCTCCCGAGCGTGCTGCCAGGCAAAGCTCAATGCGCTGATCACGACGCCACACAATACGGCTGTGGCCAGGTCGGTAAGCACGGTAATGATGGTGACCGCTACCACGACCAGCGCATCGTGCCGAGGGACCTTGCCCAATACCTGCAAGGACCCCCACGCAAAGGTCTGCTGGGCGACCACAAACATCACGCCCACCAACGCCGCCAGCGGAATGCGTTCGATCCAGTTGGACAGGAACAGAATGAACATGAGGATCATCACGCCGCTGACCACGCCGGACAGGCGCCCACGCCCACCAGAGGACAGGTTGATCATGGTTTGGCCAATCATGGCGCAACCGCCCATGCCCCCAAACAGCCCTGAGGCCACGTTGGCGACCCCCAGTGCCAGGCATTCACGGTCGGGCTGGCCACGGGTTTCGGTGATTTCGTCGGTAAGGTTCAAGGTCAGCAGGGTTTCAAGCAGGCCTACGGCCGCCATCAGCACGGCATAGGGCAGGATGATCCGAAGCGTGTCCATGGTCCATGGCACTTGGGGCAATTGCAGTTGCGGGAGGCCAGCCGCAATGTGGGCCATGTCGCCCAAGGTGCGAGTAGGCAAGCCCAAGGCCACCGCGAGCGCGCCGACGCTGACGATGGCCACCAGCGCCGGTGGCACGGCACGGGTCAGGCGGGGCAGGGCGTAGACGATGGCCATGGTCAGGGCAACCAGCCCCAGCATGACCCACAGCGCGCTGCCTTGTAGCCAGTGCTCGCCTTGCTTGAAATGCTCCAGCTGCGCCATGGCGATCACGATAGCCAGGCCATTGACAAAGCCCAGCACGACCGGGTGCGGCACCATGCGAATCAGCTTGCCCAGGCGGCAGGCACCAAACAGCATCATCAGTGCGCCGCCCAGCACCACCGTGGCCAGCAGGTACTGAGCGCCGTGCTGCACCACCAGCGCCACAATCACCACGGCCATGGAACCGGCTGCGCCGGAGATCATGCCAGGCCGGCCGCCCAGTAGCGCAGTCAGCGTACAGATGAAAAACGCGCCATACAGGCCCATCAAAGGGTTCAGGTGCGCAACCAGTGCAAACGCGATGCATTCGGGCACCAAAGCGAAGGCTGTAGTCAGCCCTGCGAGTGCGTCCCGACGCAGTGAAGTGAAAGCCATAAAACCTCGAGTCCGTAAAAGGCACAACGCTCCGCGCGCCGCTGGAAAAGACCAGGGGCGGGCAGAGGCATTTATTGGAATGCGGGCACTATAGGCAATGGCAGAGGGGTTGAACAGCCATTCAGCCTTCGAAGGGGCCAGCGGCAACAAAAGCGCCGCCCTGATACACCCTTAAAGGGTCGTCATCGGCCAAGGGTGGCAACGCTTCGATCGCCGCACGCCAGGGTTCAGAGCTGTCTTTGGGGTGGTAGCCCAAGTGCGCGGCCAGGCGGTTGTCCCACCACGTATTGCGGTTGGCAGACACACCATACACAACCGTATGCCCCACGCCCCTGGCATACAGGCTGCGCTCCACCAGGTGCACCAGGTCGTCATAGCTGAGCCAGGTGTCGAGCATGCGCCGGTTCTGGGGTTCGGGGAAGGACGAACCAATGCGAATGCTGACGGTTTCGACGCCATAGCGATCGTAGTAAAAAGTGGCCAGGTCCTCGCCATACGCCTTGGACAGCCCGTAGTAACTGTCTGGGCGATGCTGGCAGGTAGGGTCCAGGCGTTCGGTCTGTTTGTAAAAGCCGATCACATGGTTGGAGCTGGCAAATACGACGCGTTTTACCCCATGGCGCCGTGCCGCTTCATACAGGTGGAATACGCCGCAGATGTTCGCACCCAGGACGGTCTCGAAGGATTTTTCCGTGGACACGCCGCCGAAGTGCACGATGGCGTCGCAGTCGGCTACCAGTGCGTCCACTGCGGCCTTGTCCGCCAGGTCGCAGGTCACAACCTCTTCTTGAGACTGCGCAGGGGCCATCTCGCAGATGTCAGACAGCCGCACGTGCTTGGCGAACCCAGGCAACCGTTCCCTCAGCACTTGGCCCAATCCTCCAGCCGCACCTGTCAAGAGCACACGGTTGTAGAGTTGCCGCTCTTCAGCATTGGATACGGACATAAGGGCGCACGCTCGCTTGTTTTTATGATTGCAGTAGGTTGTCGTACAACTGATTGGAATTATCAGGTTGGTTGTTATTGCTGTCAATGCAACCTGCTTATACCGCCTGCTTTACAGGTGTTATTGGGGAAAATGTGACTGCCTGGTCGCAAAATGAAATCGCCCCATTGCCACGTGCTGGCAGGCAGTATCCGTTTGACAGAGCACCCGCATCGCCCTATAAAGTGCGCACAAGTACGACGACACATGTCGTTACGCTTTACCTCGACAAAAACAATACAAAGAGTGTCAGCCCATGAAAATCAAAGGCATCCGCTGGTGGATGGTCGGCCTCGTCACGGCTGGGCTTATCGTCAACTACCTCGCCCGCAACACGCTGTCGGTGGCCGCGCCCACCCTGATGCAAGAACTCAGTATCTCCACCGAGCAGTACGCCAAGATCGTGGTGGCCTGGCAGTTGTGCTATGCCTTCATGCAGCCAGTGGCGGGCTATATCCTGGATGCCATCGGGACCAAGATGGGCTTCTTCACCTTTGCCCTGGCCTGGTCGGCCGCTTGTGCGGCGGCGGCGCTGGCGACTGGCTGGCAAAGCATGGCGTTCCTGCGCGGCTTGCTAGGCCTGACCGAAGCCGCCGGCCTGCCTGCGGGCGTGAAAACCACCACCGAGTGGTTCCCCGCCAAAGAGCGCTCTGTAGCCATTGGCTGGTTCAACATCGGTTCGTCCATCGGTGCGCTGCTGGCGCCGCCACTAGTGGTATGGGCCATTCTGCAAAACGGCTGGGAGTTGGCGTTCCTGATCGTAGGGGGGCTGGGCATTGCGTGGAGCTTCCTGTGGCTGGTGCTGTACAAGCACCCCCGTGACCAGCGCCTGCTGGGCGATACCGAGCGCACGTACATCCTGTCGGGGCAGGAAGCGCACTTCAAGGACGCTGCACCCCAGAAGGGCAGCTGGAAGAACATCATCCGCAGCCGTAACTTCTATGCCATTGCCTCGGCGCGGATTCTGTCCGAGCCCGCCTGGCAGACCTTCAATGCCTGGATCCCGCTGTACCTGATGACCGAACGCCACATGAACATCAAGGAAGTGGCCATGTTTGCCTGGCTGCCTTTCCTGGCCGCGGACATCGGCTGCGTATTGGGTGGCTACCTCAGCCCGCTGTTCCATAAGTATTGCAAGGTGTCCCTATTCACCTCGCGCAAGATGGTGCTGCTGTTCGGGTGCTCCTGCATGATCGGCCCGGCCTGTATCGGTTTGGTGGAAAGCCCTTATACCGCCATCCTGCTGCTGTGCATCGGTGGGTTTGCACACCAGACCCTGTCGGGCGCGTTGTATTCCATCACCTCCGACTCCTTCGGCAAAAACGAAGTGGCCACGGCCACGGGCATGGGAGGCATGTTCGGTTACCTGGGCGCCGCAGCGTTCACCATGGTATTTGGCGTGCTGGTTACCAAGATCGGCTACAGCCCATTGTTCGTGGTACTGGCGGTGTTCGACATCATCGCCGCCATTGTGGTGTGGACGGTTGCGCGCGAATTGGTGCGGCCACCTGAGCCAACTGTGCAGGCAGGCCCTGAAGGTACGCCTGTGGTGGCGTGATGGATGGTGGGTGGCTCGGGACTTGTTCCCGGGCTGCGCCCGGTCCCACACGGTGTGCTTACCCATAGATCCTCCTAAGGTTGGAGAGGTGTCCAACTTCTTGGGGGGAGCCCACGGACCTGTGGGGCCGATTCCTTTCCCAGCCTTGACCCTGCAAGGCTGCTGTGGACTAATTCCCCTCTCCTGGCGGCCCTCGCCACACACACCTTTTCAGGAATGCCCCGCTATGTTCGAACACTTGCCCCTGTACGCTGGCGACCCGATTCTCGGGCTGATGGGGGAGTTTGCTGAAGACCCTCGCCCCAACAAGGTCAACTTGGGCGTAGGCATCTATTACGACGAGCTGGGCCGTGTCCCCTTGCTGCCTTCTGTACAACGGGCCGAGGAGCTGCTGGTGGGCGAGCACCAGCCGCGCAGTTACTTGCCCATGGAGGGGGCACCGGCCTACCGCCGTGTGGTGGAGCAATTGCTGTTCGCCGACAGCGTAGACGCAAGCCGTAACAGTGTGGCCATTATCCAGACGGTGGGTGGCTCGGGCGCCTTGAAAGTGGGCGCAGATTTTCTCAAGACCGCCTGGCCTGATTCCCAGGTATGGGTGTCCGACCCTACCTGGGACAACCACTTGGGCATTTTCCAGGGCGCCGGCTTTACGGTGAACCGTTACCCGTATTTCGAGCCTGCCACCAAGCAGTTCGATTTCGAGGGCGCACTCCAAGCGCTGGGAGCCTTGCCGGCCAAAGCTATCGTGCTGTTGCACCCGTGCTGCCATAACCCCACCGGCATCCAGCCTGAGCGGGAGCACTGGGTAAAGATGCTGGACGTACTGCAAGCGCGCGATGCCATTCTGTTCCTGGACATCGCCTACCAGGGCTTTGGCAAAGGGCTGGACGAGGATGCCTGGCTGATCCGCGAATGTGCCCGCCGTGGCCTGACCTTCCTGGTGTCTAGCTCATTCTCCAAAACCTTCTCTCTGTATGGCGAGCGGGTAGGGGCCTTGAGCGTTCACACTGGCCGGGACAGCCATGCGCAGGTGTTCGGGCAACTGAAACTTCACGTACGCCGCAACTACTCAAGCCCGCCCATGTTCGGTGCCAGTATCGTGGCCCGCGTACTGGGTGACCCGGCCCTGAACAAACAGTGGCAAGGTGAGCTGGCCCAGATGCGCGACCGTATCACGGCTATGCGTGCTGCCTTGGTGGAAGGCCTGAGCAAGCGCCTGCCCGAGCAGGATTTTGCGTTCCTGGCCCATCAGGAAGGGATGTTTGCCTACACCGGTTTGAGCGCCCCTCAAGTGCGGGCGCTCAAGGCTGAACATGCGGTGTATGCGGTAGAAACCGGCCGCATCTGCATTGCTGGCCTCAGCCCCAGCAACCTTGGCCATGTGATCGAGGCCTTCGCCGCCGTGATGTAACGGGCAGGTATAAAAAAGGCGCCTCTGACAGGCGCCTTTTTCTTGAGTGCTGCGTTTAAACGACTTTCACGATCCAGCCTTGTGGGGCTTCCACTTCACCGGTCTGAATGCCCGTCAGTTCCTTGTACAGGCGCTGGGTCACCGGGCCCACCTCGGTCTCGCTATAGAACACGTGCAGCTTGCCTTTGTATTCAATCCCGCCGATGGGCGTGATCACTGCAGCGGTGCCGCAGGCGCCGGCCTCTGCGAAGCGGTCCAGCTGATCGATATGCACGTCGCCCTCAACCACCTCCAGGCCCAGGCGGTCAGCAGCCAGCTCCAGCAACGACAGGCGGGTGATGCCCGGCAGCACGGAACTGGATTTAGGCGTCACGAACTGTTTGCCGTCTTTGGTGATGCCAAAGAAGTTGGCCGAACCCACTTCTTCGAGTTTGGTGTGGGTTTGTGGGTCCAGGTAGATGCAGTCTGCAAAGCCATGCTTCTTGGCTTCGGCCCCTGGCATCATGCTGGCGGCATAGTTGCCCCCCACCTTGGCCGCACCTGTGCCATTGGGCGCAGCGCGGTCGTAGCCGGAAATCAGGAAATTGTGGGGCTTCAGGCCGCCCTTGAAGTAAGGGCCTACCGGCACAGCGAACACGGCGAAGATGAATTCGGGGGCCGCCCGCACGCCAATGTTGTCGCCCACGCCAATAACGTAGGGGCGCAGGTACAGGGTGCCACCGGTGCCATAGGGCGGGATAAAGCGTTCGTTAGCCTTGGCCACTTGCTGGCAGGCTTCGATGAACAGCTCGGTCGGCACTTCGGGCATCATCACGCGCCGGCAGCTGCGTTGCATGCGCTGGGCGTTCTGGTCCGGGCGGAACAGGTTGATGGACCCGTCCTTGTCGCGGTAGGCCTTCAGGCCTTCGAAGCACTGTTGGCCATAGTGCAGGGCGGTGGAGCCTTCGCTGATGTGCAGCACATTGTCTTCGGTCAGCACGCCAGGCTGCCAGGCGCCGTCACGCCAGTAGGCCAGGTAACGCAGGTCAGTCTTGATGTAGTCGAAGCCCAGTTTGTCCCAATCGATGCTTTCGTTGCCCATGACACCCTCGATCAACAATATCGGCCCGCTCATCACCGGCCGTTCCTTACCTTGGGATAATAATGATTTCTGAGGATTTGTCCGAGGGTTTCGCACCGTGAACATCGGTTATTCGCCATACAGCCGTGCCACAGGCATCCAGGGCTCGAATGCGCCGCCCTCCACCCACGCCCTTGCACAAGCGATGTCCGGCGCGAAGTAGCGATCCTCGTGGTAGTGATCAACCCTGGAACGGATCAAGGCCATCACGTCGGCCAACGGTGGTGACGTGCGCAGGGGCGCGAGAAGGTCTATGCCTTGGGCCGCGCCCAGCAGTTCGATGGCCACCACCGCACTGCTGTTCCCGGCCATGTCCTGTAGACGCCGTGCAGCGAAGGTGGCCATGGACACATGGTCTTCCTGGTTCGCGGACGTGGGCAGGCTGTCGACCGACGCCGGGTGGGCCAGGGTCTTGTTCTCGGACGCCAGTGCAGCGGCCGTGACCTGGGCAATCATGAAGCCGGAGTTGAGCCCGCCTTCCTTGACCAGGAACGCTGGCAAACCGGACAGGGCGGGGTCTACCAATTGCGCGGTGCGGCGCTCGGACAGCGCGCCGATTTCCGAAATGGCCAGGGCCAATACGTCTGAGGCCATGGCCACCGGCTCGGCATGGAAGTTACCGCCCGACAGCACATCGCCTTCGGCGCTGAACACCAGGGGGTTGTCGGACACGGCGTTGGCTTCGCGCAGGAACACGCCGGCCGCAAACCGCAAGTGGTCCAGGCAGGCGCCCATCACTTGAGGTTGGCAACGTAGGGAATAGGGATCTTGAACGCGAGGGCATTCCCGGTGGGATTCACGGATGTCGCTACCTGCCAGCAGTGTGCGGTAGAACGCCGCCACATCGATCTGGCCGGGTTGGCCCCTTACCGCCTGGATACGCGCATCGAAGGGGACGTCCGAGCCTTTGAGCGCCTCAACGGTAAGGCTGCCTGCTACCACAGCAGCACTGAACAGGCGCTCGGCTGCAAACAGGCCACGCAGGGCCAGCGCTGTGGACACCTGTGTACCGTTGATGAGTGCCAGGCCTTCCTTGGGGCCCAGTTCCAACGGCACCAGCCCCGCGATGGCCAGGCCCTCGGTGGCGTCCATTTCCCGCCCTTGGTGGCGCACACGGCCCACACCGATCAACACCGCCGACAGGTGCGCCAGTGGTGCCAGGTCACCGGAGGCACCCACTGAACCCTGAGAGGGTACACAGGGGTACACGCCTGTGTTGTAGAGGGCGGTCAAGTGTTCGATCACCTGCCAGCGGATGCCCGAGAACCCTCGCGCCAAGGACGCTACCTTGAGGGCCAGCACTAGGCCAACAGTCGCGTCGTCCAGCAGTACCCCGGTGCCCGTGCAATGGCTGAGCAGCAAGTTGCGCTGCAGGCGCGCCAGGGAAGCTTCAGGGATGGAGGTGCGCGCCAGCAGCCCGAAACCGGTATTGATGCCATACACCGTGCGCTTGCTGGCAATGATCCGCGTGACCGTGGCGGCCGCCTCATCCACCGTGGCCCGAGCAGCCGGGTCCAGCTGGAAAGGGGCTTGGGTATGGTAGATGGCACGCAGTTGGGCCAGGTCGAACAGACCAGGCTGAATCAGCAAGGGCGCAGGCATGACAGGATGTCCCAGGGCATGAAGAATGCCTGTCATCTAAACCTGTATATACAGGTATGGCAAGTGCAGATTTTTATATCCCAGTCGCCGTCGGTTCCCGGTTTCCGCCTTTGGCTGCAACCTGTCCCACAGGGGGTAGCACACAACATAGCCTGTGTGAGTAGGAGGCCGGTCTTCCGACGCTAGCCCGCGAACAGATGCTCACAGGGTAGCGCCTGGTTCAACCTTGCCTGTCAGTGCAGCTTCAGCCTCGGCTCTGTACCACGGCCCAGCCGGCTGCCCAGCATGGCCATGGCCGTGCGGAACGGCCCATACAACGCCACTTGGTGCATGCGGTACAGGGAGACGTAGAACATCCGCGCCAGCCAGCCTTCCAGCATCACGCTACCGGTCAGGTTACCCATCAGGTTGCCTACTGCAGAGAAGCGTGACAGCGAGATCAGCGAGCCGTAGTCGGTGTAGCGGTATTCCGGCAGCGTGCCGCCTTCCAGCCGTTGCTTGATGGACTTCACCAGCAACGAGGCCTGCTGATGCGCAGCCTGTGCGCGGGGCGGCACATTACGGTCGCTGTCAGGTTGCGGGCAGGCCGCGCAATCCCCAAAGGCGAACACGTTATCGTCGCGCGTGGTCTGCAAGGTGGGGCGTACCTGCAACTGATTGATGCGGTTGGTTTCCAGCCCGTCGATGTTCGCCAAGAACCCCGGTGCGCGAATGCCTGCTGCCCACACCTTCAACCGTGCAGGAATGACTTTGCCATCGGCGGTCAGCAAGTTGTCGGCGGTCACTTCACTTACGGCTGCGCCGGTCAGCACCGTTACGCCCAGTTTTTCCAGGGTACGGTGCACGGGCTCGCTGATACGCTCCGGCAAGGCCGGCAATACACGGGGGCCGGCTTCAATCACAGTGATGCGCATGTTTTCCGGGCGAATGCGGCCCAGGCCATAGGCAGCCAGCTCGTGCGCAGCATGGTGCAGCTCGGCCGCCAGTTCCACGCCGGTCGCCCCTGCGCCCACGATGGCCACGGTGATTTCTTCCTGGTGAGACTCATCCTGGGCGTGAGCGCGCAAATAGGCATTGAGCAACTGCTGGTGGAAGCGCTCGGCCTGCTTGCGGGTGTCCAGGAACAGGCAATGCTCGGCAGCGCCTTTGGTACCAAAGTCGTTGGTGGTGCTGCCTACGGCGATGATCAGCGTGTCGTAGCTCAGCTCGCGCTCGGGCACCAGTTCCATGCCGCTTTCATCCTGGGTCGCTGCCAGGGTGATGCGCTGGTTGGCCCTGTCCAGCCCGCTCATGCGGCCCAGTTGGAACTCGAAGTGGTTCCACTTGGCCTGCGCCAGGTAATTCAGCTCGTCGCCCGAAGAGTTCAGCGACCCCGCCGCAACCTCATGCAGCAAGGGCTTCCAGATGTGGGTCAGGTTAGCGTCCACCAGCGTTACGTTGGCCTTGCCGCGCTTGCCATAGGTTTTACCCAGGCGGGTCGCCAGTTCCAGGCCGCCGGCGCCGCCGCCAACGATCACGATGCGATGTTTCATGGAGGTATCTCGTAGAGTTGAAAAATTCGGGAGCCAGGAGGGGGCGAGCGCAAGGCAGCTTCGAGCGCCTCTCCAGGGTGGGGCAAAATTCAGGTTGCGCGAGTAGACCACGCCACTGTGCAAAATGTTGCACAGGGCCAACGCTCATTCGTCTGCAAGCAGAGATTGAGGGCAGCAGGGTGGTGTCGAGGGTCGCCATAAGGAAAAACCGGCAGGTGTGCGCAATGCTTCAGTTGTAACACTATGGGGGAAAAGGTGCCATGGGCGTACGCTCAGAGCGTGATACCCACATCAAAAACAATACTGCGGCCCAAGTGGGCACGCAGAAAGTCCGGCGCGCTGGGGTGAGCGAACAGCACACGGGCAAAGTTGGGGCCTACCAACGAGAGCGAGCGCCAGCCTTGGCGCAAGTATTCGGTAGGGGGCGGGAAGTGGCTGTTAAGGTTGAGCACCTCACGCTTGAGGCTGGCAAAGGCCACCATGTCCAGCTCGCCCAGATTCAGCCCGCGCTCGCGGTAGTTATGGGCTTTCTTGCGCAGGGTGGGCCCTAGGCGGGCCAGCAGCTCCGGTGCCCGAATGCGCTTGGGACGCGCTTCCCGGCGTACCAGCTGGCTCAGGGAAAACGCGCTGCGGCGGCGTTGCAGCTCCTCGCGCCATTCGTCATTGAGGCGCCGGCCTTCATCCAGCACGAAGAACACTTCGAAATTGGCCTCGCGGAACCGCACGTCCGGCGGCTCCTGGCTCACAGGCAGGCATTCTTCAGGGCTGTGAGCGATGTTCAAGCCTTGTAGCAACCGCTGGCATACCCAGCGTTCACGCTCCCACTTGCGTGCATTGGAAAGCAGTGCGTTTGCCTGTTCGGCCTGGGTGGTCAGCAGGCTCAGGTAATCGGAATCGTCCATAACCATGCCTCGTAGGCGGCTTAGCCTATTGGTAACAGCCACCGCGCCCGACTACAACCCTTTGTGTCAGTGGTGGCTCGGTGGCAGGTCTCCAGAGAACAGCTCATCTTCGGATTCTTCACGGCCTGCGATCTTGTGCTCTTCGGAGGCCCAGGCCCCCAGGTCGATCAGCTTGCAACGATCGGAACAGAACGGGCGGTTAAGCGAAGCGGCGGTCCATTCCACGGGGGCGCCGCAGGTGGGGCAATTGACAACGGAAGGTTGGGTCATGAACGGGTTCCAGCTAAAGACAAGTAAACAAGGTGCAAGCGGTCCACCTGGGCGTGCAAGTGTTCCAAGGTGCCGTCGTTGAGAATCACATCATCGGCCAAGGCCGTGCGGTCTTCGCGACGGGCTTGCGCGGCCAGTATGGCCTCTATCTGGCCCTGGCTGCTACCGTCACGGCGCAAGGTACGCGCCATCTGCAGCTCTCGTGGCGCGTCGATCACCAGGAGGCGATTGGCCAGGCGATACTGCCCGGATTCGATCATCAGTGGGGACACAAACACGGCGTAGGCGGACGTGGCCGTGCGCAGGCGCTCAGCGATTTCCGTGGCGATCAGCGGGTGCAGCAGTTTTTCCACCCACAGCCGTTCGTTGCTGTCGGCAAAGATACGCGCCCTTAGTGCAGCGCGATCCAGGGTGCCATCGGCTTGGAGAATGGCAGGGCTAAAATGCTCCGCCAAGGCTGCCAGCGCTGGCCGGCCGGGCTCCACTACCCAGCGGGACGCCTGGTCCGCGTCTACCACTTCAAGGCCCAGCGCAGCAAAGCGCTCGGCTGCCGCGCTCTTGCCGCTGCCGATGCCTCCGGTCAGGCCCAGCACCCAAGGGTGATGCTCACGAGCCGTCATTGGCCGAACCCCGCGAATTGAAGGTAGGCCGCCGTGATCTGCTCCCCCCAGATCAAGGCCACCCAGCCTGCCACGGCCAGGTACGGGCCGAAGGGGATAGGCGTAGAAGTGTTGGCACCACGGGCACGAAGCATCAGCGTGCCCAGCACGGCACCCACCGCCGACGACAGCAGTATCGTCAATGGCAGCACCTGCCAACCGCCCCAGGCGCCGATCAGGGCCAGCAGCTTGAAGTCACCAAAGCCCATGCCTTCCTTGCGCGTGATCAACTTGAATAGCTGGAACACTATCCACAGGCTGAGATAACCGGCCACAGCGCCCCACAGTGCATCCGCTAGAGGCACGAACAGCCCCAGCGCATTAACGATCAGCCCCAGCCACAGCAGCGGCAGCACCAGCGTATCCGGGAGCAACTGGTGATCGATGTCGATCATGCTCATGGCCAACAGGCCCCAGGTCAGTACCAGCAGGGCAGCGGCCTGCCAGGTGGGGCCGAAATGCCAAGCGATAAAGGCCGACAGCAGCCCACTTGCCAGCTCCACCAACGGGTAACGCTTAGGAATGGCCGCCTTGCAGCTGGCACAGCGGCCCCGCAGCCACAGGTAGCTAAGCACCGGAATGTTTTCCACCGCACGAATCCCGTGGCCGCACTGGGGGCAGGCCGAGCGCGGCAGCATCAAGTTATACACAGGCCCCGGCGGCTCTGCCGGAAGGTTGAGGTACTCCCTGGCCTGGGCGCGCCAGTCGGCGTTCATCATCACAGGCAGGCGGTGGATCACCACATTGAGAAAGCTACCCACCATAAGGCCTAACAGCAGGGCGCAGAGGGTGGTGGCCAGTGGCGAACTGGCCAGAAGGTCGAAAGCGAGCATTTAAACCACAGAACCAAGCTGGAAGATGGGGAGGTACATGGCAATGACAAGCCCGCCGACGAGTACGCCGAGCACTGCCATGATCATAGGCTCCATAAGGGTGGTGAGGCTGGACACGGCATTGTCCACTTCTTCCTCGTAGTAGTTGGCAACCTTGCCCAGCATCTCATCCAGCGCACCGGACTCTTCCCCGATGGACGTCATCTGGATCGCCATGCTAGGGAACGTACCTGTGGCGCGCATGGACACGTTCAGCTGCATGCCGGTAGAGACATCCTGGCGCACCTGGTTGACCGCTGTACGGAACACCACGTTGCCCGTGGCACCCGCCACTGAGTCCAGGGCCTCTACCAGCGGCACACCCGCTGCAAAGGTGGTGGATAAGGTACGGGCGTAACGTGCCACCGAACTTTTATAAAGAATCTGCCCCACGATAGGCATCTTCAACAATAGGCGGTCGATGGTATCGCGAAACTTCACATTCTTTTTATAGGCACTGCGGAATACCAAGCCTACCCCAAACAACGCAGGCAAGATGATGTACCACCAGTTCTGCAACGCTTCAGACAGGTTGATCACCATCTGGGTAAACGCGGGAAGTTCAGCGCCAAAGCCCTGGAACACCTGCTGGAACTGCGGCACCACTTTTATCAACAGAATGGCGGACACAATACCGGCCACTACCAGTACCGCGATGGGGTAGGTCATGGCCTTCTTGATCTTGGCCTTGAGGGCTTCGGTCTTTTCCTTATAGGTGGCTACCCGGTCCAGCAGGGTTTCCAGTGCACCGGCCTGCTCACCGGCGTTCACCAAGTTGCAGTACAGGTCGTCGAAGTATTCAGGCTTCTTGCGCAATGAACTGGCGAAGCTGTTACCGGCCGCCACTTCGTTTTTAAGCTCCAGCACCAGTTCACGCATGCTGGGTTTGTCCACGCCTTCGGCAATGATGTCGAACGATTGCAACAGCGGAACACCGGCGCGCATCATGGTCGCCATTTGCCGGGTGAAGAAGGCAATGTCCAACGGCTTGATCTTTTTGCCACGGCTGAAAATGGACGTGGACTTCTTCTTCACCTTGCCCGGTACCACGCCTTGGCGGCGTAGCTGTGCCTTGACCAAGGCCGTGTTGAGGCTGGTGAGTTCGCCCTTGATGCGGTTGCCTTTGCGGTCCACGCCTTCCCAACTGAACACGCTGACCTTGGGTGCTTTTGCTGCCATGGTTTAGTCCTTGGTCACGCGGTTGACTTCTGCGAGGCTGGTGACCCCTTGCATGACCTTTGCCAACCCGGACTGGCGCAAATCGCTGAAGCCTTCGGCGCGCATCTGGGCGGCGATGTCGATGGAGTTGGCCGCTTCCATGATCAGCCGCTGCAGGGCCGGGGTGTTCTTCACCACTTCATAGATACCTTGCCGGCCTTTGTAACCACCATTGCACTGGTCGCAGCCTTTGGGTTCGTACACCTTGAAGGTGCCGATGCTGGCGGGCGGGAAGCCTTCTTCGATCAGGGCGTCACGGGGAATGTCCGCTTCGATCTTGCAGTTGGGGCACAGCTTGCGGGCCAGCCGCTGGGCGATGATCAGGTTCACCGACGTGGCGATGTTGAACCCGGCCACGCCCATGTTCTGCAAGCGCGTAAGGGTTTCTGCGGCACTGTTGGTGTGGAGGGTGGACAACACCAAGTGACCGGTCTGAGCCGCCTTAATGGCAATCTCGGCCGTTTCCAGGTCCCGGATTTCCCCCACCATGATCACGTCTGGGTCTTGGCGCAGGAAGGAACGCAAGGCCGAGGCAAAGTCCATGCCCTGGCGAGGGTTCACGTTTACCTGGTTGATGCCTTCCATGTTGATCTCTACCGGGTCCTCGGCCGTGGAAATATTGATGTCCACGGTGTTGAGGATATTAAGGCCCGTGTAGAGCGACACGGTTTTACCCGACCCCGTGGGGCCGGTGACCAGAATCATGCCTTGGGGCTGTGCCAGCGCCGCCAGGTACAGGGCCTTTTGGTTTTCTTCATACCCCAGGGCATCGATGCCCATCTGCGCGCTGGTGGGGTCCAGAATACGCATCACGATCTTTTCGCCCCACAGGGTGGGCAGGGTGTTTACCCGAAAATCGATGGCCTTGCTCTTGGAAATGCGCATCTTGATGCGCCCATCCTGGGGCTTGCGCCGCTCGGAAATGTCCAGGCTGGCCATTACCTTCAAGCGGGCAGCGATACGCCCAGCCAGGCTGATAGGCGGGCGTGCTACTTCGCGCAGCATACCATCCGTACGGAAACGCACGCGGTAGGCCCGCTCGTAGGGTTCGAAGTGAAGGTCTGACGAGCCACTGCGGATGGCATCCAGCAGCATCTTGTTCACGAAGCGCACCACCGGGGCATCGTCAGCATCCTGGCCAGGGGCGTCGTCACGCTTGTCGTCACCGGACTCAATGTCCAGGCCATCCAGGTCCACGTCTGCCAGGTCTTCCAGGCCTGTGGTGCTTTCGAAGAACCTTTCGATAGCGTCGCTGAGCTTATCGTCTTCTACCAAAATGGCTTCGGCATTCAGGCCGGTGTTGAACTGAATGTCGGTGATGGCCTGCTGGTTGGTCGGGTCCGACAGGGCAATAAACAGCTTGTTGCCCCGGCGCCACAAGGGCAGGGCACGGTGCTGGCGCACCAGGCGTTCATTGACCACACCTTGGGGAAAAGCCTCTTTATCCACCGCGGAGATATCCAGCACCGCCATGCCGAACTGATCCGCCGCCAGCTCCGCAATGTCACGCCCGCGCACCAGCTTCGTCTGCACCAGGTAATGCACCAGCGGGATCTTGTTCTGCTGGGCCTGCTGAAACGCCTGCTGCGCGTTTTTCTCGTTCAGCAGCTCTGCAATGACCAACTGCTTGGCCAGGCCGGTGAGGGCAATGTCGTTCATGGGTGGCGGAACTCCTTCGGTCGCTCGTTTATAGCCTAGTCGACCCTCAGGTGCCAAATGCACAGGATAAAGTGACAAAAAACGTCACTAAACGACGATGAAAGGGTAGGGGCTAAATGATGGCCAAGTGGGTTTGAAGGTAGAAATGCTGTGATATGGGCGGTTGGCATGGTGGTTGCTGGTAGGGAAACAGGCCACCAGGCTTCTCGCATTAGGAGAACGAGTATGAAGAACCAGAAGGGTTTTACCCTTATTGAATTGATGATCGTGGTTGCGATTATCGGTATTTTGGCGGCGATTGCGATTCCGGCTTATTCGAAGTATCAGGCGCGGGCGAAGGTTTCGGCGGGGCTTGCTGAAATATCAGCGTTGAAAACAAACTTTGAAGACCTGCTTAATAACGGTGCGACTACAGCGGATGCTGCAGCTTTGGGAGCAGCTGCAAGCAGCGCAAACTGCGCTTACACAATCACATTTAGCCAAACAGGTAGCCTAGTCTGCGCCCTTCAAAGCGCTCCGGCTCTTGTTGCGGGTGGTACCATCACCCTTAACCGTACTGCAACAGCCGGCTGGACTTGTGCTACCAATGCCAGTATTCCTACAGAACTTAAGCCAAAGGGCTGCACTTAAGTCAAGGGGCTGGACCTGATTTAGTGATAGGAAATGCTCAAGGCCCACTTCAGGGCCTTGAATTTTTACAGGGAGCGTATCCGTGAAAGGTACACAAGGATTTACCTTGATCGAGTTGATGATTGTAGTAGCCATCATCAGCATCCTTGCCGCTATCGCAATCCCGGCTTACAGCAGCTATCAAGCTCGGGCCAAAGTAACAGCAGGTGTAGCAGAATCATCCGCGTTGAAAGCTAGCTTCCAGGATCGCTTGGACAGTGGGGCCAACGTTACTTCACCTGATGAAATCGGCGGCTAATTCAGCACGGCAAATTGCAGCACTCTGGTTACAAGAGGCACCGCCTCGACTGGACAAGGCACGATTGTCTGCACAATCACCAACGCCCCTGCCTCTGTGCAGGGCCAAACCATTACCTGGACCCGTGACGCCACGCCAGCCTGGACCTGTGCTACCACAGCTCTTAATACCTACGCTCCAAAGTCCTGCCCAGGCGCCTAAAAATCCATTTACGACAAGGGCTTGCCCGCCTGCCAAAGCGGTGATAGCGTAAACCCCCGAAACACGCCGGTGTAGCTCAGTCGGTAGAGCAGCGCACTCGTAACGCGAAGGTCGCAGGTTCGATTCCTGTCTCCGGCACCACAGATTAGTTTCTAAAGGTCCATGACTGTCTACAAAACGCCCTCATAATAGAGCTCGCCTAATGCGGGCTTTGCTGTTTTTGTCTGCCGCGTTTTGTCCCTAGGCCTTTACTACGGCCAGGGATATCTCGGTACCACAAGGACGCGTACCACCAAGTTGTCCGCACTAAACGTTTTCGAAAAATTCCCCTGCAACCCGATCTCGAACCGGTCGCCTTGGGCATCGGTATCGAAATCCTTCAGGTAGGTACGGTGGTTCGCCGTGTCATATACCACCTTCAAAGTGCCGTCGGTGCCGTCACCCAGCCCGGTATAGCCCAGCGCCGACACGTCGATCTTGTCCTGCTTGGTATCGAAATTTACGATCAGGTCATTACGGCCGCGCAGGCTGTCGCTCTTGTCTGTGTAGAGAAAGGTATCTACCCCCGCACCGGCCGTTAGCAAGTCATTCCCGCCATTGCCAATGAACACGCCACCGTCGCTGCCCGCAGTGAAGATGTTGTGGTAGCCGTCGCCAGTGAGTGTCGCGGTGGCGCGGTCGAATGTTGGGTTGCCGGCGAAGATGAAGCGGTCCACATCCTGCAAGCTTTCCACGCCGTAGCGGTCGGTGTTGTTGGAGTAAACTACGAAGCGGTTGCCCTCCGAGTCGGCCTCGAACGACTGCGCCACCATCTTCCCGAGCGCTTCGTCGAAGGCGTAGTTCAAGGTGCCATTGTAGCCGTCGCCCAACCCGGTAAAGCCCAGGCGGGAGACATCCAGCACGCTGCTACCGACGTGAAAGAAACGCACCTCATCAATGCTGGAGGTGCCGGCCGCATCGTTGACGAAGCTGTCCGTCACTTTGTCGAACTGAAACGTTGTATCCCAGCCGGGATAGTAAGTGTCTGCTCCTGCACCTCCGGTAATGGTGCTGGCATACTTGGGCGCGCCGATGAAGTCATCGCCATCAGTGCCGGTGACATGCCACTCCTTCTCGCTGCTGTCGTAGGGGAACTCCTCATTGGGCGCCATCGTATACATGAGCGCGAAGTTGCCGGTGTTGATTGCCGTGTGGTCCCCGGCCAGGCGTACTTCAAAAGCGTTGCCGTTGGCATCTTTGTCCAGCGAATACACGTAGGTAATGTTTTCATCGGCGTTGTAGCGCACTGCCAAGTCGCCGTTGCGGCCATCGCCTACTCGCTCCAGCCCCAAGGCGGTGAGGTCGAGCACATCTTTGCTGTCGTTGAAGTTCTCGATCAGGTCGGAATGCGAGCCCGAGGCGTTGTAGTAGCTGTCGGACAATGCGGTGTAAATGAACTGGCTGGGTATAAGCCCGAAGTGGAATGGGTGCGAAACCAGCGTGTCGGCGCCTGCTCCGCCAATGTAGATGTCAGAGCCGCCTACCCCATCGAGCTTATCGTCGCCCGCGCCGCTGATCATGACGTCGCGCTTCTCGGTGCCGGTAATGGTGTCGTCACCGTCGGTGCCGATAAAGGTAATGTAGGTAGGGCGGTTGATCTGCTTGATATCGTCGTCGTTCGCAGTAGGCATGGCAGGGCTCTCTGAGCTATAGAAAGTGGCCGGGAGCGACTGCCAAGCATGCGAATTGCCGGAAGGTTCGCGTGCTGCTGCTAAAGCAGTATATGCCCATGGAAAGGGCATTAAGTTCCCTTTGGAATGCTCAACTGACCCTGGGCATTGAGCTGATGCTTGGCTTGCTAAAAAACCACCGAATCGGCACTCGTTAACCCCGGCTTCTGCAAAGTGCGTTTATTACAAATCCGCAAGTTTCTTTCGCCAGACACTTACGACAGGCCGCAACCGAATCATTGCGCAGAGTACATTCAACGGATATGCGAAGCCTCAGCGTGTGGTTTCCAACGCCTTTCGTATTTCTTGAACTACTCGCTTTTCGATACCTGCCTCATCCTCTCCAGTGGAGTGAGCTGCACAGCATACGGCGGAGCCACCAACGGTACACCGATAGACTGCAATAGCGCTTCCTGGCCCCAGTCCGGTATGGCCAGCCAACATCAGGTCACCTTTGATTTCCCCTCGCATCAGCCCGAGTGCGTAA
The DNA here is from genome assembly GCF_059831485.1 of Pseudomonas sp. AB39(2026). NCBI lineage: Bacteria > Pseudomonadati > Pseudomonadota > Gammaproteobacteria > Pseudomonadales > Pseudomonadaceae > Pseudomonas > Pseudomonas sp. AB39(2026). The sequence goes on along the minus strand of NZ_CP195212.1, from coordinate 2,443,459 downwards.
CCAGGTGCTAGCCAAGGCCGGCCTGCTATCGGGCCACCCAGTATTCGTGTCGCCTGCATTTCCTGAAGCAGATTGTCGGGCAGGAGGCCTCCAGCGAGCACGCCATCCAGCAGCCGGGCAGCCTCTGAGACAGGACCAATCAGCAATCCGTGGTAGACCCAGCCGGGGTCGTAATTCAGCGAACTACCGGGGGATTTCCCATTGAGTTCAGCCCGCTCCGTTGCCAAGCGAGCCGTTGCGATGTCGAGCGGACTCAGGACTTGCTGCCTTATAGCGTCTGCGAGCGGCAGATCGGCGGCACGCTCGATGATTTGGGCTACCAGCATGAAACCAACATTCGAGTACCGCCAACCTGTTCCGGGGGTGTATCGGAGTCGGTGCCCCTCCAGGCGCCTCATCATTTCGCCTGCGGGCCATGCGGACTCATGATTGGTGACAGCAGCGTGGTACTCGGGGAGTTCACCATAGTCTGCAAGGCCCGCCTCGTGACGCAGCAGTTGGCGCAGCGTAAAAACACCTTCGGGAAGCGAAGCATCCAAGTCGAGCCGACCGTCGCGCACCAGTGTAAGGGCAGTCACGGCTAACACGGTTTTCGTGAAACTCCACCAGGGCACGAGGGGTTCGGCTGGCAAGGATGGCGTTATAGGTCGACCGTCGATAAGGGTAGAGATCAGCATTGGGTACTCACGCAGGAATGACAGGTCAGTGTGGAGAGGGGCGACAACGTACCCATTACCGCCTCACAAGCTCCAACCTGATTTTTTTATGTGGGGTTTCTACGTGGACGTCTATATGCCTGACAGCCATTCATATTAAAGCGCTGGGTTGCAGGTCTCACATCCTAAAGATTCTGATAGCGCCGCTCAAAATCACGGGCCAGTTGCTCAAGCGTGATGCTTCCCAAACGGTTGATGAGCAAAGCCTGCGCCTCGTCGAACACGTCGGTGAGCGCAGCGTTCACCGCTTGTTCAACCGGGCATTGTGGGTGGTCGGTCGACAAGCCAATGGCGAAAATCGAAGAAGAGCCCAATGCATGGTGAATGTCCAGCAACGTCATATCCGCTAGCGGTTTAGCCAATGTCCAGCCGCCCCGGTGCCCCTTTTCTGAACGCACGTAACCCTTATCCTTGAGCAGCGCCATGGTGCGCCGGACCACTACCGGATTGGTACCAAGCATTTGCGCGATGGTGTCAGAGGTTGAGGGTTGATCGTGGCGCGCCATATGGATCAAGACGTGGAGCATGCGTGATAGCCGCGTGTCATTTCTCATGTAGATCGGTTTCCTGAATTACTGGATGCGAGTATCGCTCGCCACAGTAAAAGTTACGAGACTATTGACAGTCCAATATCTCGTAACTTACGTTGTATCTAGACTTGTCCAAGGGTGAAAATTCAGGGGGGCTGATCCATGGTGTATGACGTGATTATCGTAGGCGGGAGCTATTCCGGTATTTCTGCAGGCTTGCAACTGGCACGGGCGCGCCGCCAGGTTTTAGTCATAGACGGAGGACGGCGACGCAACCGATTTGCCAACCACTCACATGGGTTTCTGGGCCAAGACGGCCGTGATCCTGGCACGATAGCCAGTGAAGCACGGACACAACTGTTGGCGTACCCAACGGTGACGTGGGTGTCCCAATCTGCTATCCAGGCGAGTACAAGCCCCTCCGGCTTTACGGTTAGTGTCGAGCGCGGGGAACAATTCACAGCGCGGCGTTTGGTCCTGGCCACCGGCGTGGTGGATGAGCTGCCTGACATTCCCGGAGTGTTCGAGCGATGGGGCCAGCAAGTGTTTCATTGTCCGTATTGCCACGGATATGAACTGGATGGCGGACACATCGGGGTATTGGCGGCATCCCCTTTGGCTATCCATCACGCTCTTATGCTGCCCGACTGGGGCCCCACCACGCTTTTGCTCAATAGGGTGTTCGAGCCAGATGCCGAGCAACTGGCCAGCCTGGCCGCGCGTGGGGTTACGGTAATTGATGAGCCAGTCTTGTCGGTCAGCGGAGAACAAGCCGATGTAACCCTCGCCAGCGGCCAAGTCATCACATTTGCAGGGTTGTTTACTCAGCCTAAAACCTACATGAGTAGCCCATTGGCAGAGCAATTGGGCTGTGAATTTGAAGCAGGGCCAACGGGTGAATTTATCAAGGTCGATGCGATGCGTGAAACCAGCGTCAAGGGAGTGTTTGCCTGCGGTGATGCCGCCATAGGCGCAGGCAATGTCGCCATCGCCGTGGGAGAGGGCGCACGCACTGGCGGCGCGGCACATCAGTCGCTGATGTTTCGCTGAACTCGGGGAGCAATGGGCAGGAGCAACCTAAAGAAGCTGAGGATCAACTCACCCGGGCAATACGCCATAGAAGATAATCGGCTTGACTGGTGTCGGAACGAAGGTATGCCACCTGATAGCCTAATGAGACAACACTCGCCTCTGCTCTACAGAAAAGGAAGCTTCATGTTCGAGCGCAACAAGCTGGTTCCAGAGTTGATGGTTACAGACTTAGATGCCAGTTTGAATTTTTGGGTAGTTTGCCTCGGTTTCGAAGTGGCTTATCAGCGTCCAGAAGACGGATTTGCCTACCTTGATTTGAATGGTGCTCAAGTGATGCTGGAGAAGGTAAACCCGGACGCAGGTCAGTGGCTCGCCGCGCCTTTGAGCAAGCCGTTTGGGAGAGGGAGCAACCTCCAGATTGATGTTATCGCTGTCGCGCCTATTATCCAGAAGCTTGGCCAGGCTGGGTATGCGCTCTACCGAGGCTGCTCAGACACCTGGTATCGAGCTGATGATGTAGAAGTCGGCCAACGAGAATTCATCGTTCAAGATCCCGATGGGTATCTCATCAGATTGGTCGAACGCTTGGGTGAGAGGCGCATTTCTTCACGGTGATAAACCGCTTTTGATCAGTAGCTGCGCTAGGTGGGTGACTGCTGATGGTAGTAGGCCGAAATCGGCCCAGGCTGTGTGAAAATTTTTTTGGACGCCGGGTCACTCGAAAATTTTTCTCAAAACCGCGTCTCTAGCCAAATTCAAATATGCTCACCCGTTACTTAGTCTCGGATTTCGCGTCGGAACGCGTATGTGGTTTTTCAGTTGGCGTTTTCACAAAGCCTGGCCCCATGGAGAACGATACCAATAGGTAGAACTTAGCCACTCCCCATGCAGGCGAGTGTGAGATCGACATGAAACAGGGTAAGGTCCTGTCCCGGAAATCGACGGGCATTCATAGGGAAGTACATGCGGATCTGCATCACAGGTGCATCTTGTGCGGGTGTAACTACGTTGGGACAGAATCTTGCTGTGCAGCTCGGGTTACGGCACGCGGATGTGGATGACTATTTCTGGATACCCACAGACCCTCCGTTTACGACCAAGCGGCCTGTCAGCGAGCGCGTCCCATTAATCCAGCAAGCACTGGGCGAGGATAACTGGATACTAACGGGTTCATGTATGGGCTGGGGTGATGCGCTACTGGCTCAACTTGATTTGATAGTGCTTGTTGTGACCGATACATCTGTACGTCTTGAACGGCTAGCGGCGCGTGAGAAGGCTCGATTTGGAGATCGTATAGCCCGTGGTGGGGACATGCATGAAATACACACGGGCTTCATGGAGTGGGCATCACAGTATGATAATCCTACCTTTTCAGGGCGCAACCGAGCTTGGCACGAGCAATGGCTATCTAGGCAAACGTCTCCAGCCATGCGAATTGACGGGACAATAAGCATTGAAAGCATGACATTGGACGTCATTCGGGCGTTGTCGTAAGCCTGCACTAGCATACAACCCAGGTATCGGCAGCGCTTCTTGCAACCCTGGCGACCGGGAACCGGTTTGCGCGGTGTTCGTCGGCGGCGCGGCGATGCCGGTGCGAGTTCGATTGTTCGTGGATTTCTTGTTAGAACATCATCGGATTAGTCAGTGGCTCCCGTGAAAGCCTTCAGGCGCGACGAAACCGGCTGTGAAAAATGGAGACATATTCATGGCCAATATCTCTGCACAAGTGGTGAAGGAGGCAGAAGCCCGTATGCAAGCGCGACTCGTAGTTTGAGGGCCTACTTGCCATATGGGTTTGTCCAATTCAACACTTCATTGCAGGTGCACTGATGTTTGACATGAACGCCAAGTGTAGTAGCCACTGCGGGCGACGCCCAGCACAGCAAACAGGGCTTTGATCGAGAAATGCGGCGTCTGCGCCTGTATGAAGGCGTACTTCACTTGAAGTGCCTGACAAAGTACGCGGCGGCCTTTTTTTACGATGGCCAGCTCCTCCGCCTGCTTAGCCAACTGCCGCTTGAGCCGTGCATTCTCGTCGGCAAGCGATTGCTCGCGCTCGGTACTGTCCTTGGCCTGATGCTTCTTGTTTTTCCAGCCGTAGAGCTACGACGCATGCAGCCCGAGCTACTCAGCAGCCTGTTTGACGCCGGCCCGGTCAGCCAAGGCCAGCGCTTCATCTTTGTAGGTTTGAGAATGACGAGTACGGGTGTGTTTCATCGTGTTTGCTTGGCTTGCCATGGTTCACCTCGTTGCAGTGTATCGCTTAACGGGGTGTCCACTGGAAGTGGGCAAGATCAGGCCCTCTAAAAGGCGTAGTAAATCGCAGCCAGGCTCTGAAAAATTCTATTACGTGGCCGAGTACCTGACCCGATCAGAAACATTGTTTTGCCGCAGTACCTGTTCTACACGAAGCGAAGAAATGGGTTGGCCAAAGAGGTAGCCCTGGGCAAGGTCACAGCCATGCGTAGCCAGCCAGTCCGCTACCTGGTCATGCTCCACGCCTTCGGCGGTCACCTGCATGCTCAAGCTTTTGCCCAAAGCCAGAATAGCCTTGACCATCTCATTCTGGTTTTCCGACGCACAGTCCAGGAACGACCGGTCGATCTTGATCTTATCGATGGACAATTGGGTCAGGTGATACAGCCCTGAGTAGCCGGTACCAAAGTCATCCAGGGCCACACTGACACCCATGGCGCGAAGTGCTTCAAGGTTGACCCGAGCACTGTCCACGTTGGCTACCAACATGCTTTCCGTGACTTCAATCTCCAGCCGTGTCAAAGGAAACCTGCCTTCAGCGGCAAGGTGCTCAAGCCATTGTGGAAACTCGGGATCTTCGATCATGCAGGAGGACACATTAATAGCCAGCATCAGTGTATTAGGCCACACGCGGGCATGAGCGAAAGCCTGTAGCAACAAGCTTTGTGTCAACGCTTTGATCAGTTCAAGCTGCTCGGCAAGGGCGATGAAGGTCAGTGGCATGATCATCCCGCGTGTGGGGTGTGGCCAACGGGCCAAGATTTCAAACCCTGCCAGGTATTGTTCCGGCAGTTTTACGATGGGTTGATAGAACGGCTGAATCCGATCGTCTTTGATCGCTTGCCGCAGTTCCTCCTCGAACAGCGCCTGTTCACGTTGCTCAGCTTCAAAACTGGCTTCGAAGAAATGAAAGACTGAACGCCCGCTGCGTTTACCACGGTACATGGCACGGTCTGCACGCTGCAACAACGTATCAGGGGTCAGCCCGTCCCCTGGTGCTATAGCGATGCCCAAGGTGGCACCAAGCGAAATACTTGGCCATTGCGCGACAGGCTTGGAAATACGCTTGAGCACGTCTTCAGCCAAAAGAGACAGCTCGGCACGGCCAAAATGGCCGGTGACGGCTACGGCAAACTCGTCGCCACCTAGCCTGGCCAAGGAAGCCTGCCAGCCATGGGTGGCCTCTCGCAATCGCTCAGCGACAGCACAGATGGCCGCATCTCCGGCTGCATGGCCATGGTTGTCATTGATACCTTTGAAATGGTCAAGGTCGATCAGGAACACTGCTGTGGGCTGCTGTTGTGCAAGAAGATCCATCAGCTGCTCATTGAACACGCGACGATTAAGCAACCCGGAAAGAGAATCGTAGCGAGCCAGGGCTTCGCTGTGCGTTTGGGCGCTGAGCACATCAAGATAGCTACGTCTAAGACGCTGAAGGAGCCGGTGCAGCAAAATGACAGGAACCACCATGGACAGGAGTGCAAAACCTGCAGCGGTGAGTACAAACCGCCAGCGTTCTGCAGTTTCGAAATCCCCATCATAGGGTAAACCCAATAGCGCCATGGCAGCGCCTTCAAGCTTGAACTCCCACAACACTGATACGATAAACAGAGATAGCAGGTAGATCGCCAAAATGGGATAAAGGCGTCGACGAAAACGCTGTGAGGAGGGCGCATCAGGCATGACAGCAGGCTCGTAACCGTTAGGCTTTGACGGTTATCGGCTTGAGAGGCAGGAAGCTTTAAAGTGTGCACGCCAGATATTCATGGAATTGATTTAAAGCCATGCAAAACTTTCAAGCGTTGGGCTGCCTGGGTTAGTTAGCCTGGCCCTGACCTAATGTCAGGGCTATTGGAACAAGGCGTTTTCCTTGGCTGGAATGCCATGAACACACTACGGTTGGAAAGTTTTCAAATCATTTCGCCGATAATCAGTTACCCAAGCGTGCCGTCAGCGCATTCAATTGCCCAGACAAATCATGCAAGCGGCCACTGGCCTGTTCGGTGCCTTGCACGTGCTGCTGATTGGCCACGCCGATGGTGGTGATCTCCGTGAGGTTGCGGGAAATGTCCTCGGCCACGGCGGTCTGCTCGGCGGCAGCGGTCGCGATCTGCTGGTTCATGCCGCGGATCGATTCAATGGCAGCGGTGATGCGGCTCAGCATGGTGCCGGTCTGGCCCACATGCTCGGCGCTTCGTTCGCTGCTCTGCCGGCCACTTTCTATAGCACGGGCAGCATCGTTGGTACCCAGCTGTACGGCATCGATGATCTGGTTGATCTCGGTGATGGACGACGACGTACGTTGTGCCAGGCTACGCACTTCATCAGCGACCACCGCAAAGCCTCGGCCAGCCTCGCCTGCACGGGCGGCTTCGATAGCGGCGTTGAGGGCCAGCAGGTTGGTCTGCTCGGCAATGCCGCGAATCACTTCCAGCACCTTGCCCACCCGGCCGCTGTCGTTTTCCAGCTTGCGAATCACGGTAGAGGTGGTGTCGATCTCGCCTCGCATCTGGTTGATGGCGTTGATGGTGGCTTGCATCACTTCACCACCGCGCTGGGCGGACTGGTCGGCCTCTTCGGCGGCGTGGGCGGCTTCCTGTGCATGGTTGGCCACTTCCTGCGCCGTGGCGGACATTTCGTGCATGGCCGTGGCTACTTGGTCCGTGCGGCTGAATTGTTCTTCAGTGCCCTTGGCCATTTGCCGGGCAATCTGGTGCAGGGCAGAGCTGGCCCCGTCCAGTTCAGTCGCGTTGCGCTTGAGGCGTGTAAAGGTTTCGTCCAGGAAGTCGCGCAGCGTATTGGCGGCAGTGGCCAGCTGGCCCAGCTCGTCCTGCCGGTCATTGTGCACACGGTCCTTGAACTTGCCCTGGCTCAAGTCAGCCACATAGGCGATCAGGCGGGTCACCGGTTCCACCAGGCGGCGGCTTACCAGCCAGAGGCTCAGCACGGCCACCAACACCGCCGAAGCGATCATCACCGCCAAGCCAAGCCAGAGCGCGCGTTCGGCGGTACTGCTGATGGCTGCAGCCTGGGTGTCAGCGTCGGTGGAGATATCCTTGGCCAATTGGCTAAGCTGTTCAGTGGTAGCCCGGTCAACGCCCTGTACGGCACGGTCGCCGGCCACAGGGTCGCCATCGGCGGCGGTGAAGGCATCACGGCCTTTGCTATAGGCTGCAAGCAACGCCTGGTGGCTGTCCCTCAGTTGTGTGGCACGTTGCTTGAAGTCAGGTGTCAGCCCAGGCTCAGCGATCAGTTGGCCAAGCAGGCCTTGCACGGCGCGGTGACGGTCCTCAAACTGCCCCCAGTATTTGGAAGCATCGGCCGGTTGCTTGCCACGCAGCAATACGTTTTTCCATTCCTGTACTTGCACTTTAAATTGCAGGTTGGCGTCTTCGACCAGTTGGGAAGCATGGACAGGGCCATCGACCAAGGCACGGTAGTCATGTACGCCTCGGGCCAGAAACTGGAAACAACCAAGGGCGATCAGCAGGATCGCCAATAGGCTGCCGCCGATGAGCAGTAGCATTTGCGCCTTAAGGGAGGTCTTTAACGACATGGAGAATTCTCAATCAAAACGTGGCGGTTTGCGTTATCCAGACCCTCCCTGTCCGTCGTCTAACTCATCGGCTGTGAAACAGCGGGCTTGAATGGCGAGACGACCTTTCGTCTATCTTTTCAAAGAAAAAAGGCCGCCGGCCGAAAACGCCCTTTACGGATGTTTTGAACGAACAAGCGAACGGCTCACCGCAATGATGTCTAAGTGACATCATTTTCACCGTATTCGGAGGTTTTAATGCTCAGGCCAGTATTCGAGCAACCCTTTGTAGCAGTAGGGTGTGCACAGTGCCGTGCCCTGGAAACGCTCGATTTCCAGTTCACCATGGCCTTCCAGCCTATCGTCCACGTGCCCAGTGGCCGGCCCTTTGCCTATGAGGCGCTGGTGCGTGGGGTAAACGGAGAGGGGGCGGCCGACATTCTGGCCAAGGTGAATGATGCCAACCTTTACCGCTTTGACCAGGCCTGCCGAGTGAAGGCTATCGAACTGGCCGCCGGGCTAGGTTTGGCGCGCCTGCCTGACTGCAAGCTGAGCATCAATTTCTACCCCAATGCCGTGTACCGTGCAGAAACCTGTATCCGCGCTACCGTGGAAGCCTCGCGCCGGTTCGACTTTCCTTTGGACAGGCTGATGTTCGAAGTGATGGAAGGGGAGCGGGTGGAAGACCCGGTACACCTGCAATCGATCTTTGCTGAATATGCCCGGCAGGGGTTTACCACGGCCATCGATGATTTCGGGTCGGGCTATTCGGGGCTGAACCTGTTGGCAACGTTCCAGCCCCACGTGATCAAGCTGGACATGGTGCTTACCCGCAACATCGATGACGACCGGGTTCGCCAGGCCATTGTGGCGGGCATCGTGCTGGTGGCGCGTGAACTGAATATCCAGATCGTAGCTGAAGGCGTCGAAACCCAGGCCGAGCGCGATGCCTTGCTCAGCTTGGGGATTGAACTGATGCAGGGTTACCTGTTTGCCAAGCCGGAGGTGGAGGGCCTGCCGTTGGCCGGCGTGTAATTCAAAAGTTAGCCGGCGTGTTGGCGCTGATGATTTCGGCCTCGTCCTGGCCAATGTTCTTGAAGCTATGGGGCAGGGTGGTGGAGAAGTAGTAGCCGTCGCCCGGTTGCAAAATGCTCACCTCGCCATTGAGGGTCAGCTCGATGGTGCCTCGGGTCACCAGCCCGCACTCTTCGCCCACCGGGTGGACAATAGGTTCACCACTGTCTGCTCCAGGCGCGTATAGCTCGCGCAACATCCGCATATTCCTGTTCTTGACAGTAGCGCCCACCAGCAGCAAGCGCAGGCCATGGCGGCCCAGGTCCGGCTGCAGGGCAGCGCGGAAGACATGGGCATTTTCCACAGGCGCTTCATCAGCGGTGAAAAAGTCTGCCAAGGACATGGGAATGCCCTCTAGCAGCTTTTTCAACGAGCTTACCGAAGGGCTTACGCGGTTCTGCTCGATCAGCGAGATAGTCGCGTTGGTCACACCGCTGCGCCTGGCCAGCTCTCGCTGGGACAACTGGTGACGTTCACGCACCATTTTCAGTCGTGGCCCGATATCCATAGCACCCTTATCGATAAGAAGGTAAATGCGGCCCTGGCCGCTGGCAGGCTTATGTGTAGCGGCTCAGGTTACAGGCTCAGGCGCATGGACAGGTCGATGGCTTTCACGTCCTTGGTGAGGGTGCCGATGGAAATAAAGTCCACACCCGTTTCAGCAACGCTACGCAGGGTACTGTCATTGATGCCGCCACTGGCCTCAAGTTTGGCCTGGCCCGCTGTTAGCCGCACTGCCTCGCGCATGTCATCCGGGCTTAGTTCATCAAGCATGATGATATCCGCACCCCCGGCTAACGCTTGCTTGAGCTCGTCCAGGCTTTCCACTTCCACTTCCACGGGCTTGCCTGGGGCAATGCGACGTGCGGCTTCGATGGCGGCGGCAATGCCCCCACAGGCGGCAATGTGGTTCTCCTTTATCAGGAAAGCGTCATACAGCCCGATCCGGTGGTTGTAGCAACCTCCGCAGGTGATCGCGTATTTTTGCGCCAGGCGCAGCCCAGGCACTGTTTTGCGAGTGTCCAGCAGGCGTACGCTGGTATGCGCGACCTGGTCGGCATAATGCCTTGCCCGCGTGGCCACGCCAGACAGCAACTGCAGGAAGTTGAGCGCTGACCGTTCCCCTGTGAGCAGCGAACGAGCAGGCCCTTCCACGCTGAACAGCGTTTGGCCAGGCTCGGCACGCGCACCCTCTGCCACGTGCCAATGCACGGCTACACGCGGGTCTAGCTGGCGGAATACCGCATCGACCCACGCACTGCCCGCCACCACACAGGCTTCACGGGTGATCACGGTCGCGCGCGCCAGGCGCTCGGCTGGTATCAGCTGGGCGGTAATGTCGCCGGTACCAACGTCTTCAAGCAATGCACGGCGCACATTGGCTTCGATTTCCGTGGCCAGGCCAGCGGTCTGTACAGGGGGCATGGGCAGCTCCGTAGGCGAATTCGGGGGCGATTATAGGGCAGTGCCCGGTGGCTGCGTAGCCCGTGTGTGACGGGGTTGGCAATCCGTGATTTTTAGCGCTGGCTGGGAGCTTTTCCCATTTCGCAAGGTCTATGCACCATTGGAGCCCGTGCGATTTTTTGCGTCACGCAGGCATTAGCGATAAGGTTCACGATTGGCCCTGCCAGCGTTTGACGCCACTCTTACGGCACGTCATGCTCGGCCGCTGCCGAGCGTCCAACCCAAATCCTCAGGAGCACGTCATGTCCACAGATGGCAAAGTGGTACCTCTCAAGGTGCCTGCCGACCCGGCTTCATCAGCCCCGTTGGCCCGCCTGCCTGTGGTACTCCTGCAGGTGCGCGACAAAGCGGCTCAGCAACTCAAAGAGGGCCTGCAAGCGTTGTTTGATAACGCTGACGACACCCTGTTTGAAATGGCAGACAAGGCTCAGAACAACGTTGACCAGAATACGTTTTTCGAAGCCATGCGAGACCTTCGCCTCAAGCGCAAAAGTATTGAACGTGGGTTCCTGGAAAAATTCTACGAATCGTTCGTACGTATCGGCCAGTACGACGTGGCCGATACCAGCGCCATGGCCGTCACTTACGACAAGCTCGCCCTGGTTCCTCATGATGAACTGGAGCGCACTGTGGCGCTGGACGCCATGGTCGGCAAGGTCATGGCCCGTGACGGCCTGGCGCTCGGCCAGTTGACTACCCGCCTTAATACGCTGGTGCCGCGCAAGCTCAATGACGATACCAACCCCCTTGGGCCGGCAATGCTGTGCGAGTTCTTCTTGCAAGCCGGGCGCACCTTGGGCGTGGAAATCAAGGTCAAGCTGATCATCCTCAAGCTGTTCGACAAGTATGTACTCAGCGATACGGACCACCTTTATGCCGATGCCAACCACCTGTTGATCGCCACTGGCATCCTGCCTGAGCTGAAGGCCGCGCCTAGCCGACGTGCCGAGGACCGCACGGCCACCGGCCGAAAGCGGGAAGAACTGAGCCAGAGTGCTGCGGTGCTGCAGCAACCTTCGGCGCAAGCGCCTCTGGATGAAGGCGTACGTGAAGTGTTTTCTGCGTTGCAGGAACTACTGCGCACCGTGCGCGGCACCGTGGCGCCCAAGCTGGAACACTCTGTCGAAGCCCAGCCTATTTCGACTAACGATCTGCTAAGGCTATTGTCGCACTTGCAGCAATACGTGCCGACTCACCCCACCAGCCACGAAGACTATGACTTGCGTTACCAGCTTGAACAGCTGCTGACGCGGGTCAGCGTAAAAAGCGGCAAATTCCGTGTCGTTGGGGGTGTAGACGAAGACGTGATCAACCTGGTTGCCATGTTGTTCGAGTTCATCCTGGACGACCGCAACCTGCCGGACTCCCTTAAAGTATTGATCGGCCGACTGCAGATCCCTATGCTGAAAATGGCCGTGCTGGACAAGAGTTTCTTCAGCCGGGGCACACACCCGGCTCGTCGGCTGCTCAATGAAATCGCCAGCGCGGCCATGGGCTGGAGCAACCGCGGCGAGTCCGAGCGTGATGCACTGCATGCACGTATCGAGCAGATCGTTCAGCGCTTGCTCAATGACTTTGTGGACGATCCTGCGCTGTTCTCTGAACTGCTGGTGGATTTCCTGGCGTTTACAGGAGAGGAGCGCCGTCGCAGCGAGCTGTTGGAGCAGCGTACTCGGGATGCGGAAGAGGGGCGTGCGCGTGCGGAGATGGCGCGTGCCCAAGTGCAGTATGAGCTGAACCGCCGTCTAGTAGGCAAGACGTTGCCACACGTAGTAGTGCGCCTGCTGGAAGAGGCTTGGAGCAAGTTTCTGCTGCTGACCTGGCTCAAGCATGGGGCGCATTCAGATGAGTGGAGGGCTGGCCTTGAAACCATGGACCAGCTTATCTGGAGCGTGGCGCCCCACGATGACTCACAAAGCCGCCTGCGGTTGCTTGAGTTGGTACCAGGCTTGCTCAAGTCGTTGCGCGAGGGGCTGACCAGCTCGGCCTTCGACCCGTTTGCAACCAGCCAGTTTTTCAGCCAGTTGGAGAGCCTCCATGTGCAGGCCTTCCAGCGCGAATCCTTGGGCGCCAGCCTGCCAGACCCTGCCAACGACCCTGGCATGGTCCAAGTACTAGACGAAATCGTATTGGCCGGCAGCGAACCGCCTTCGGCACGTGAGGCCGCGCCACGCCTGCCTGAAGGCGACCCTTCTTTGCAACAGGTCGACCGCCTGCGCCCTGGCATGTGGGTGGAGTTGGAAGAAGACAGCGAAACCCGCCTTCGCTGTAAGCTTACGGCCATCATCGAAAGCACGGGCAAGTACGTATTCGTGAACCGCACGGGCATGAAGGTGCTGGAGAAGTCTCGCATGGGGTTGGCCGCAGAGTTCCAGCAAGGCAGCATTCGCATTCTGGATGACAACCTGCTGTTCGACCGTGCCCTGGATGCCGTGGTAGGCAAACTGCGCCAGCTCAAGGCGTGATGTGTCGACGCTGCGCAGGCTGACGGAACAAGGCATACTGCGCCCTTGATCGACGCTTCACAAGGAACCCCTATGCACCTTGATGAGGTCCGCCTGGATCCCGTCTCCGGCTGGTGCCATGGCGTGCGCCATTGCCCTTCGCCCAACTTCAACACGCGCCCTGGTGATGACGTTTCACTGCTGGTGATCCATAACATCAGCCTGCCACCGGGCGAGTTCGGGACAGGCAAAGTGGTGGAATTCTTCCAGAACCGCCTGGACCCTGCCGAGCATCCCTATTTCCAGAGCATTTCTAGCCTAACGGTGTCTGCCCACTTCATGATCGAACGAGAAGGCGACATCATTCAGTTCGTGTCCTGCAGGGATCGCGCCTGGCATGCCGGGGTGTCAACGTTTGAGGGGCGGGCCGGTTGCAACGACTTTTCTATTGGCATCGAGCTTGAGGGAACGGACGACCTGCCCTATACAGAGGCGCAATACCGTAGCCTGGCCCGGCTGGCTGAACAGCTTCAAAGCCTGTATCCCGCCATCGGCCCCTCAACGGTTCAGGGGCATTGCCACATCGCTCCAGGCCGCAAAACCGACCCTGGGCCGGCCTTTGACTGGGACCGTTTCCGTTCCACCCTCGCACCCGGCAAGGAGGGCAATGCGTGAGTTTTCTGGTGCTGTTGGCCGTTGTATGGATCGAAAAATTTTCAGCCTGGCGCTTGCGCATTCAGCGCGACCGCTGGTTTTTGAACGCCTTGCACGCGCGTGAAACCCAAGCTAGGTTCTCAAGCCAGCCTTGGCTGCTGTTGGTTTTGCTGATCGGCCTGCCTGTGATGGGAGTGGCCGTGGTGCTGTGGCTGCTGGCGACGGTCGCTTATGGTTGGCTGGCCCTGCCAGTGCACCTGCTGGTATTGCTGTACAGCCTGGGCAGGGGTGAACCCAAGGTGGCCATGGGGCCCTTGCGCGATGCCTGGCGCCGAGGTGATGCCTCGGCAGCAGCGCATGTGGCGGCAAGGGACCTGGGCATCGCCGCAGACAGCCCTGCCGCGCTTACAGAGCAGGTTCAGGGCTGGCTGCTATGGCAGGCTTTCCAGAGCTTCTTTGCTGTCGTGTTCTGGTACAGCCTGCTTGGCCCTGCGCTGGCCTTGGCGTATCGCTTGCTTGCCATTACTGCCGAGCACAGTCAGCACCCTGGGGTGAGGGAGCAGGCTCGTGGGCTTCGCCATGCCTTGAACTGGTTGCCTGCGCGCTTGCTGGGGGCCAGCTTTGCACTGGTGGGAAACTTCGTGGCGGTGTGCAGGTGGATGCTGCATGAGCTGCTGGACTGGCAGGGCAGTGCGGCACGTTTTGTTGCCCACACCGGGTGCCTCGCTACGGACCTGCCGGCATCGGCCAGCGACACGGCGCCTGTAGCAGGCATCGATGCGCTGTGGGCCCTGCTGCAACGGGCGGCTGTGCTGTGGTATGCCCTGTTCGCCGTGTGGGCGCTGCTGTATTAACGCCTGTAGCGTGCCCAAGGCTTGCGTTTACAGGGCGGTTTCGCTCCAGCCAAACAGCTCAAAGGCATTGCGGCTGCTGGCCTCGGCAAGTGCCTGGGGTGCCACGCCCATCAGCGTAGCCAGGGCTTGGCAGATGGCGGGCAGGTGCAAGGGGCTATTACGCAGGCCGGGGTACATGCTGGGTGCCATGTCAGGCGAGTCGGTTTCCAGCACCACGCTCTCTAGGGGCAACTGCGGTATTACCTTGCGTAGCCGCAAGGCCTGTGGCCAGGTAGGGGCGCCGCCAAGGCCCAGCTTGAACCCTAGCTTGAGGTATTCTCGTGCTTCCTCCCAGCTGCCGGCGAAGGCATGGATCACGCCGCGCCGGGGAACCTTGTAGCGCTTGAGGGTGGCGATTACCGCCGCGTGACTATGGCGCACATGCAGCAGCACAGGCAGCGAAAAATCCACCGCCAGTTGTAGCTGCGCTTCGAACAGCCATTGCTGGCGCGCGCGGTCCAGATGCTTGAGGTAGTAGTCCAGGCCAAATTCGCCCAAGGCGCACAGCCTGCTATTGCCGTTCAGGCGTTCCAGCCAGCTGCGCAGGTCGTCTATGTGGGCCTGGGTATGCTCATCCAGGAACACCGGGTGCAGGCCCAAAGCCGCATACACGCGTTTGTCCTGTTCAGCCAGCTGCCATACCCGTGCCCAATTGGCACGATGAACACCCAACACTACGGTCCGCTCCACACCGGCGGCCTGGGCAGCGTCCAGCAAGGCGCTGCGGTCGGCGTCAAAGTCTGGAAAGTCCAGGTGTGTATGGGTGTCCACCAGCCTCACGCCAGGTGCTCGTCGATGCGCTGCTTGAAGGTTCGAGCGATGGCATACACACCAGGTTGGTAGTGTTTTTCTTCCAGGGCTGTGAGGGCGATATCCAGCGCCCGGCTCGCAATCAGCTCATGCTGCTGGGCCATGGCATTGATGGGCAAGGGAAGAAAGTCCAGCAGCTGAGTATCGCCAAACGTGCCTAGGCTCAGAGTTCGGTCGGCAGCAGCGCGGCTTTGCAATACGTCAAATACGCCTTGCAGCAGCACGTAGGAGGTGGTGACCAAGGCATCGGGCAGGCCACCCAGTTCAGCAATCAGTTCTTCCATCAGCCGCTGGCCCCACTCTCGGCTGAAGGCGGCGCCCTCACGCACCAGTACCGTGCCTGGGAAGTCTGCCAAGGCAGCCGCAAAGCCACCTGTTCGCGCCTTGCTGATGCTCAGTTCAGGCCGTGCGCCAATCAGCGCGATATGCCGGGGCGAAGGGGCCAGCAGGCTGGCCGTGAGCAACCGGGCTGCTTCCTGGTCATCGCTGACTACCGAGCAGAACAGGTGAGGGTCCATTTGCCGGTCTATGGCAATGACCGGGGTGCCACGGCTCTGGATTTCGCGATAGCAGCTATCATTGCCAGGCAGGCAACTGGCTACAAACAACGCATCGCAGCGCCGGGCGCGAAACAGTTGCTGCAACTGTCGTTCGCTGTCCGGCTCGTCGTCCGAGCTGGCGATCAACAGCTGGTAGCCACGGGCCCTGGCCTGTTGCTCCAGGATCTTGGCAATGCGTGCATAGCTGGGGTTTTCAAGGTCGGGAAGAATAAATCCTAGGGTGCGCGTGCGCTGGCTGCGTAGGCCCGCTGCCTGGGGGTTGGGCGTGAAGCCATGGGCGTCCACCACCGCGCGTACCCGAGCAACAGTCGCGGGGCTGATACGCTGCTGCGTGGCCTTGCCATTGATGACGTAACTGGCGGTGGTAACCGAGACCCCGGCAAGCCGAGCGATATCGCTGAGTTTCAAACAAAGGTTCCTTGTATGACCCTAGGGACGGCATGGCGCGCCCAAGTGGGCGGCAGACGCATTGTCGCTTATCTGCCCCACAGGCGCAGGCTCACTTTCTCATCCGTCGCCCGACGGCAGGCTTTCCCTTGTTGCACGAATTCGAGTAACGTTCGCGGTTGGACAGATTAAACGTTTCAGCTTGATGTACCACGAGAAAAACAGGCCCTTCTCCGGTCTCATATTCAATGGCAACACAAGCGCACTGCCTGCGCTGCACTTCAGGATAGCTCTGGCGAGCTGAAACACTCACAACAATACCTGAGCGACCGCTTCAACGGCGCGATAAGGAGTCAGCATGCTCGAGCTCACCTCTGAGCAGATTTCCATGGGCCAGGCCGCTGCGGATAAGCCCGCTGCATTGCGCCTGATGGCTGATCGGCTGGTAGCCGATGGCTTGGTTGCCGAAGGTTATCTGCAAGGCCTGCAAGACCGCGAAGCCCAAGGGTCTACCTACCTGGGCCAGGGCATCGCCATTCCCCACGGCACGCCTGCAACCCGTGACCAGGTTTTTACCACCGGTGTGCGCCTGCTGCAGTTCCCCGAAGGGGTAGACTGGGGCGACGGCCAACGGGTGTACCTGGCCATCGGTATCGCGGCCAAGTCCGACGAGCATTTGCGCCTGCTGCAGTTACTTACCCGTGCCTTGGGTGAAACCGACCTGGGCGAAGCCCTGCGCCGGGCCAGCACGCCGGATGCCTTGCTCAAGTTGTTGCAAGGCGCGCCACAGGCCTTGGCGCTGGACGCCCAGATGGTCAGCCTCAGCCTGCCCGTGGACGACTTCGAAGAGCTGGTATGGCGAGGTGCACGCCTGTTGCGCCAAGCCGAATGCGTGGGTAGCGGTTTCGCTGGCCAATTGCAGCAGATGGCGCCACTCCCCTTGGGCGAAGGGCTGTGGTGGTTGCACAGCGAGCAAGGTGTTGGCCGCCCTGGCCTGGCCTTTGTGACGCCGGAGCGGCCACTGACCTACCAGGACCAGGCTGTGAACGGCCTGTTCTGCCTGGCCAGCCTTGGCGAGGCCCATGAGGCCCTGTTGGAACGTTTGTGTGCGCTGTTAATTGCCGGCCGTGGCGAAGAGCTGTTCCATGCCGCGAACAGCCGGGCGGTACTGGAGGTACTGGGCGGTGACATTCCGCCAGACTGGCCCAGTGCGCAGGTAACCCTGGCCAACGCACATGGCCTGCATGCACGCCCAGCTAAAGAACTGGCGCAGTTGGCCAAAGGGTTTGACGGAGAAGTGCAAATTCGCGTGCTGGGAAGTGGCGAGGCCCCGGTGTCCGCCAAAAGCCTCAGCCGTTTGCTCAGCCTGGGCGCCCGCCGCGGCCAGGTGCTAGAAGTGGCCGCCGAGCCCACCATCGCTGAACAGGCGCTGCCTGCCCTGATCGCCGCGATTGAGCAGGGGCTTGGCGAAGAAGTGGAGCCGCTGCCGCTGGTCACGCCCGAGCAACTGGCGAGTGCCCCAAGCGCGCCTGTCCAGGTACAGGCCCCTGTGGCCGGTACCACCTTGCGGGCTGTGGCAGCCGCCCCTGGCATTGCTATCGGCCCAGCCCATGTGGAAGGCCCCCAGCAGTTCGATTACCCCGCCAAGGGTGAGTCGGCAGCCGCTGAGCGCCAACACCTGGAGGCTGCCATTGGCGCCATCCGTATCGATATTCAGCAGTTGGTAGAGCGGGGCGCGGCCCAGTCCATCCGCGATATCTTCATTACCCACCTGGAAATGCTGGACGACCCTGCATTGATCGATGAAGTCTCGCTGCGCCTGCGCCAGGGTGACAGTGCTGCTGCGGCTTGGGTTGCCGTTATCGAGTCAGCCGCCCAGCGCCAAGAGGCCCTCCATGATGCTTTGCTGGCCGAGCGTGCAGCCGACCTGCGCGATATCGGCCGTCGCGTGTTGGCACAGCTTTGCGGTGTAGAAGCCAGCCGAGCGCCGGACGAGCCCTATGTATTGGTGATGGACGAGGTGGGCCCTTCGGATGTGGCCCGGCTTGACCCGGCACGCGTGGCCGGCATTCTCACTGCACGGGGTGGTGCCACGGCCCACAGCGCTATCGTCGCCCGTGCCTTGGGCATTCCTGCCGTAGTAGGTGCCGGTGAAGCCGTGCTACGCATGGCTTCGGGTACCGTACTGCTGCTGGACGGGCAGCGTGGCCAAGCCACCGTAGCGCCCACTGAGGAAACCCTGGCGCGTGCGCGTACCGAGCGCGACCATCGCGCTGCGCGCCTGGCCGCTGCCGCCGAGCGCCGCCATGAGCCTGCGGTGACGCTGGACGGCCATGACGTAGAAGTATGCGCCAACATCGGCGAAGCCGCCGCCGTGGCCAAGGCCGTGGAGCAAGGCGCCGAAGGTATCGGTTTGCTGCGCACCGAGCTGATTTTCATGGCACACCCGCAGGCCCCTGACCAGGCGACCCAGCGCGCTGAGTACCAGCGTGTGCTCGAAGGCCTCGAAGGTAGGCCGCTGGTGGTCCGTACCTTGGACGTGGGTGGTGACAAGCCCCTGCCGTACTGGCCGATTGCGGCTGAAGAAAACCCCTTCCTGGGGGTGCGCGGCATTCGCCTGACCCTGCAACGGCCAGATGTGATGGAAACCCAGCTGCGTGCGCTGCTTCAGGCCGGGCAAGGGCACCCCTTGCGCATCATGTTCCCCATGGTCGCCACCGTCGAGGAGTGGCGCCTGGGCCGTGACATGGTCCAGCGCCTGCGCTTGGAGCATCCGGTAGATGACTTGCAAGTGGGCATCATGATCGAGGTGCCGTCTGCAGCGTTACTGGCACCGGTGCTGGCCGCCGAAGTGGACTTCTTTAGTATCGGCACCAATGACCTGACCCAGTACACCCTGGCCATGGACCGTGGCCATCCCACGCTGTCGGCCCAAGCAGATGGCTTGCACCCGGCGGTGTTGCAGTTGATCGACATCACCGTGCGTGCGGCCCATGCCCATGGCAAGTGGGTAGGGGTGTGTGGTGAGTTGGCGGCCGACCCTCTGGCCGTACCTGTGCTGGTAGGCCTGGGCGTAGATGAACTGAGTGTGTCGGCGCGCAGCATCGCCGAAGTGAAGGCCGGCGTGCGCGCCCTTACCCTGAGCAATGCCCAGGCCTTGGCCAGGCAGGCGCTGGTGTCGGCAAGCGCAGGCGATGTACGGGCTTTGGTGGAGAACGCATGATGGCAAGGATTCTGACAATTACGCTCAACCCGGCGCTGGACCTTACCGTCGAGTTGCCGACCTTGCGCGTTGGCGAAGTCAACCGTGGCGAGGCGCTGCATGTGCATGCGGCAGGTAAAGGCCTCAATGTGGCGCAGGTGCTGGCAGACCTGGGCCATGAGCTGACCGTGAGCGGTTTTCTGGGCGACGCCAACAGCGACCGCTTCGAAACCCTGTTCCAGCAGCGCGGGTTTACCGATGCCTTTATCCGCATACCGGGGGAAACCCGTCGCAATATCAAACTGGCCGAGCGTGATGGCCGTGTAACCGACGTGAACGGCACAGGCCCTGATGTACCGGAGCACTTGCAGGCGGCACTGTTGGAAAAACTCACTAGCCTGGCCCCAGGCTTTGACGTGGCGATTGTGGCGGGCAGCTTGCCCAAAGGGGTAAGCCCCCAATGGTTCCAGACACTGCTCGAAACCCTTCGTAACGTAGGCGTGCGTGTGGCGCTGGACAGCAGTGGCGCCGCCTTGCGTGCCGGCCTGGCCTGCCAGCCCTGGCTGGTCAAGCCTAATACCGAGGAACTGGCGCAAGTGTTGGATGAGCCCGTCGAAGACCTCCAGAGCCAGACCCGCGCGGCCCATGCACTACACGCTCGTGGCATTGAGCATGTGGTGATTTCCCAAGGTGCGCAGGGTGTGAGTTGGTTGACCCCAAGCCAGGGGCTGCATGCGCAGCCACCTACTGTGGCAGTCGCCAGTACCGTAGGGGCCGGTGACTCGTTGCTGGCTGGGATGGTGCACGGCCTGCTGAGCGAGGCGTCACCAGAGAGCACCCTTCGTACGGCCACGGCCATTGCCGCCATGGCCGTGACCCAGATCGGCTTTGGCATTCCAGACCACGCTGCGCTGGCTCAGCTTGAAAGCGGCGTGAGCGTACGCCCCCTGTCGACCTCCCAGGAGGTGTCTAAATGAAACTGGCCATTATCACGGCTTGCCCCAGTGGCAAGATCTCCAGCGTACTCAGTGCGCGCCTGCTCGACGGCGCAGCACAGCGGCGCGGCTGGAGCACGTGCGTGGAAATCCACGACCCGCAGCACCCGGAACGTCACCTGTCGCCGCTGAATATCGAAGAGGCGGATTGGGTATTGGTGGTCAATACCGGCCCGGTTGACCTCGCGCGGCTGCACGGCAAGCGCGTGTTCCAGAGCACGCCTGCCGAAGCACTAGGTAACGTGGATGCCTTCCTAGACCGCGCCATGGCCGAAGCTCAGCCTTATGAGGCAAGCACGTCGTCTGCAGCGCCTGCTGCCAGCCAGCAGCCACGGCTGGTGGCCATTACCGCTTGCCCGACCGGTGTGGCCCATACCTTCATGGCTGCCGAGGCCTTGCAACAGGCCGCGACCCAGCTGGGTTATGCCTTGAAGGTGGAAACCCAGGGGTCTGTTGGTGCGCGCAACCCGCTTACGGCCGAGGACATTGCGGCAGCCGATGTGGTGTTGCTAGCGTGTGATATCGAAGTGGCTACCGAGCGGTTCGCAGGCAAGCGGATCTTCCGCTGCGGCACCGGGATCGCGCTCAAGCAAGCCAAGGCCATGCTGGACAAGGCCTTGGCCGAGGGGCAGGTAGAAGGCGCGGCGGCAGAAGGAAGCGCCGCACCGGCACGTCAGGAAAAGCGTGGTGTATACAAGCACCTACTCACCGGCGTGTCCTTCATGCTGCCCATGGTGGTTGCTGGCGGCCTGTTGATCGCGTTGTCGTTTGTGTTCGGTATCGAAGCGTTCAAGCAGCCGGGCACACTGCCGGCCGCGCTCAAGCAAATCGGGGATGCGGCCTTTACCTTGATGGTGCCATTGCTGGCGGGGTACATCGCCTGGTCTATCGCTGACCGACCAGGCCTGGCGCCCGGCATGATCGGCGGGCTATTGGCGAGCACCCTGGGTGCCGGGTTCATTGGTGGCATTCTGGCGGGGTTTATCGCCGGTTATGGCGCCAAGGGCATTAGCAAGGCTGCGCGCTTACCGGCCAGTATCGAGTCGCTCAAGCCCATCTTGATCATCCCTTTGCTGGCCAGCTTGTTTACCGGGTTGGTGATGATCTACGTGGTAGGCGGCCCTGTGGCTGGCATGCTGCACGCACTCACGGACTTCCTTAACAGCATGGGCACCACCAACGCAGTACTGTTGGGGATTCTGCTGGGCGGCATGATGTGTGTGGACCTGGGTGGGCCGATCAACAAAGCGGCTTATGCATTCTCCGTTGGGTTGCTGGCAGGCCAGACCACAGGGCCCATGGCTGCGACCATGGCCGCTGGCATGGTGCCCCCAATCGGCCTGGGCCTTGCCAGCCTGCTGGCACGGCGCAAGTTTGCCCAAACTGAGCGTGAAGCAGGTAAGGCGGCTGTGATCTTGGGGCTGTGCTTTATCTCCGAAGGTGCCATCCCGTTCGCGGCCAAAGACCCACTGCGTGTGATTCCAGCGTCCATGGTAGGCGGTGCGCTGACAGGGGCGCTGTCCATGTACTTTGGTTGCAAGCTGGTAGCGCCCCATGGTGGGTTGTTTGTGCTGCTGATCCCTAACGCGATCAACCATGCCTTGCTTTACCTGATCGCTATCCTGGCAGGCAGCCTGGTCACCGCTTTGGTGTATGCCGTACTGAAAAAGGCTGAGTCTGCGCAACTGGTGGTACCTGAAGCGGCCTGAGAAAACGACCGGGCTGGCACTCAAAACAGGCCATCCGTTCGCCCGCTGCGCTAGCGCTCCGCAAGCTCCTACACGGTGGTATACAGGCTGCTGCCGTCCGTGTAGGAGCGGGTGACCACCCGCGAAGTGGCCAGGCCAGGCACTCGAAAAGGCCCCTCTGTTCGCCCGCTGTGCAAGCGCCTACACGGTGGTATACAGGCTGCTGCCGTCCGTGTAGGAGCGGGTGACCACCCGCGAAGTGGCCAGGCCAGGCACTCAAAAGGCCCCTCTGTTCGCCCGCTGTGCAAGCGCTGCGCCCGCGCCCCAAAGGGTCGTACATGTTGCTGTCATCTTGATGTAGTTGATTAGCCCTTCACTCACGCTGAAGGAGCTGTTCATGAGCCAATTTCCGATTGCCCGCCGCCGTTTGCTCCAGAGCGTCGGCGCTGGCCTGTTGCTGCCTGGGCTGGCGCCTGTGGTCCTGGCATCGGTGAAGGATCGCCCTCAACTGACTGACGGCGTGCAGTCCGGTGATCCACTCGGGGACCGGGCCATGGTGTGGAGCAGGTGTGATCGGCCCGCAAAGCTGGTGGTGGAATGGGACACTCAAAGCATGTTCGCCCAGCCACGGCGAGCAACGTCTGCGCTGGTCACCGCCGCGAGTGATTTCACAGGTAGGGTAGAGCTTACTGGCCTACCCGCCGGCCAAGCCATTTTCTACCGAGCCTGGTTCGAAGACGGTAACACCGGTGTAGCCAGTGAACCCTGGTTCGGGCACCTGCGCAGCGTGCCCGCTCAAGCACGTGACATCCGGTTCGTGTGGAGCGGCGACACTGTAGGCCAAGGCTTCGGTATCAACCCGGACATAGGCGGCATGCGCATCTACGAAGCCATGCGCCTGCGCCTGCCGGATTTCTTTATCCACAGTGGCGACACCATCTATGCCGATGGCGTTGTACCTGCCCAACTCACCACGGAAAACGGGCGGGTGTGGCGCAACCTCACCACAGAGGCCAAGAGCAAGGTGGCTGAAACCCTCGGAGACTATAGGGGCAACTACCGCTACAACTTGATGGATGAAAACGTGCGCCGTTTCAACGCTGAGGTGCCGCAGATCTGGCAATGGGACGACCATGAAGTGACAAACAACTGGTCCCCTAGCAAGCAGTTGGACGAACGCTACCATACCCGGGATATCCAGCAACTGGTGGCGCCTGCCCGCCAGGCCTGGCTGGAGTATTCGCCCATGCGCCCACAGGCCGGTGACGCGGGCCGACGTGTTTACCGCCGTATTCCCTATGGGCCTACCCTGGATATCTTTGTGCTGGACATGCGCAGCTACAGAGGCGGCAATGATGCCAACCTGGGCGAACAGATGGACGCCAACAGCGCCTTCATGGGGCGTGCGCAGCTGGATTGGCTCAAGGCTGAGCTGGCAGCGTCAACGGCGCAGTGGAAGGTGATTGCAGCCGATATGCCCATCGGCCTGGGTGTTCCCGATGGCGAAGTCAGCCCAGGGGTAGGGCGTTGGGAAGCCATTGCCAATGGCGACAATGGGCCTGCCAAAGGGCGCGAACTGGAGGTGGCCGAACTGCTGGGGCACCTGCGCCAGCAACAGGTGAAGAACACGGTGTGGCTCACGGCAGACGTGCACTATTGCGCCGCGCACCACTACCATCCTGACCGCGCCGCGTTCCAGGATTTCGACCCCTTCTGGGAATTCGTTGCCGGCCCGTTGAATGCGGGCAGTTTCGGCCCAAACCCGCTGGACATGACGTTTGGCCCGGAACTGGTGTTCCAGAAGGCGCCCACTGCACAGAACACGTCACCCTTTGCTGGTTTCCAGTTCTTTGGCGAAGTGAATATCGAGGCCCACAGCGGCGAACTGACTGTCACCCTGCGCGACCTGGACGGCGTAGCGGTGTACGAAAAGAAGCTAGCGCCGGTGTAGGGCGTTCAATACACATCCCGGCGGTAACGGCCGCTTTCTATCAACCGCTCCACCAGCGCATCGCCTGCCACCTGGCGCAGGGCGTCATCCACACCCTGCGCCATGCCCTCAAGGCTGCCGCACACATAAAGGGCGGCGCCCTCCGCCAGCCATTGTGTGAGCACAGGTGCTGTTTCGCGTATCACATCCTGCACGTAGCGCTTTTCGGCCTGGTCTCTGGAAAAAGCCGTGTCTAGGCGTGCCAGGCCGCCTTCAGCCAGCCAGGCAGTCACTTCGCGTTCGTAAAGGAAGTCCGTTGCGCGGTTGCGTTCCCCAAAGATCAACCAGTTGCTTACCTGCCCAGCAGTGATGCGCGCCTTGAGCAGGCTGAGCAAGCCTGCCAGGCCGCTACCATTGCCGATCAGTATCAGCGGGCAGCCCCCCTCGGGCAGATGGAAATTGCTGTTGCGCCGCAGGCGTGCTTCTACCGGCTCGCCCATTTCAGCCTGTGCAGTCAGCCAGCCCGAACACAGGCCCTGTGGATGTTGCCGCACCAGCAGCCGCAGGTAACCTTCGCTGGGCAACGAGGCAATGGAATACGCGCGAGGGCGTGTGGCCAGCGCCTGGCCAGGTGGCATGATTTCCAGCAGGTCGCCTGCCTGCCATTGGCACCCGTCGGGAATGGCCAGGTCTACGGAAAACAGGGAAGCGCCTGCACTGCCGGGATTGAGCAGGCAGCGTTGGACCAGTGGCCATGGCTGCAGCGGGGCAGGGCCAGCCTGCCCTGAACCTGCAACGCCAATAGAGGCCAGCGCACGGTCCCACTGCTGCAGGTCGTCAGCATTGGCATTGTCGACTTCCACAGGTGGAAACAGCGGCTGTGCACCTTGGCTGTCAAGCCAGCTGGACAGCCGCCGCCCGAAGCCGCAGAAATGGGTATAGCTGCGGTCACCCAATGCCAGCAAGGCATAGTGCAGTTGGGGCAGTGGCCATTGCCGGGCTGCCAGTTGCTTCTCGAACAGCCGGGCCGTGTCTGGCGCTTCGCCATCGCCAAAGGTGCTGACCACGAACACGGCTTGTCTCGCGCCTTTCAAGTCGCTCTCGCTAACAGCGCTAAGGTTGACCACGCGTGCGCCCTGGCCGCTGGCCTGTAGCCGTGCGGCGGTGTGCCAGGCCAGTTGTTCCGCCAGGCCGCTTTGGCTGGCGAACGCCACCAGCCAGCCTTCAGCGGTGCCGTCCACGCCCTGCTGGCTGAGGCGAATATGGCGCTGCTTGCGGCGGCGGTCCAGGTACAGGCACCAACCCGTGATAAAGAACAGCGGCATGCACACACTGGCGGCTGTCATCAGTACGCGGCCTGGCAGCCCGAAAAAGCTGCCGGTATGAACGGCATAGTTGCTGACGAACAACTGCTCACCCAGTGGCTTATCTGCGTAGCGCTCATGGGAGAGTACGGCACCGGTCACCGGGTTGAGCTCCAACGCATTGAGCGCACGGTCATGGGGAGAGCTGTCCAGCAGGTAGAACGCTGTAGCGGGCTGGCCCGGCTGCGCTGCCAGGCGAAGGGTGAAGCTGCTCATGTGGGGGCCGGCTGCGTTCTGTACGGCCTGCCACAACGCTGCCCAGTCGGCCTGTGGAGCGGCATCCTTTGATTTGCCGCGGCGTTCTCCCCCGCGAGGCTTTGGGGTATTGCCGGTCAGTATGTTCGAGGCCCCCTCGCGATACCAATCGTAGGACCACATCAGGCCTGTGCAGGCGGCGATCAGGTAGAACACTAGGCACCATGTACCTGCCACTGCATGCAGGTCCCAGTGAAAGGCACGGCCCTTTCTGGCCCAATCCAGGGTTAGCCAAGTGCGCCAGTTCAAGGCCTTTCTAGGCCAGCGCAGGTATATCCCTGACAGGCAAAAGAACAGCAACATCAGGGTGCAGGCCCCGGTGATCTGCTTGCCTGTTTCGCCGATGGCCAGAAAACGGTGCAGCTGCAATACGAAATTGAAGACGTTCTGCCCTGTGACCTGCCCACGCAGCTCCCCGGTGTAGGGGTCGAAATAACGCATGGGGCCGCGTCGCTCGCCTGCTGGTGGTGCGTAGTACACCCGCGACGCCTCATTGGTGTCGGCCATCACCCACAGGTTGCTGACCTTGCCCAACCCCTGGGCTTCCAAGCGCGTGACCAACTGCGAAGGGGGCAGCATGCCTGCCGGCCGCACTTCCACCCTGAGCGTGGTGGGGTTCAACGCCAGCAGAATCTCTTCTTGAAACGAGTACAACGCCCCGGTGATACCCATCAGCGAAAGCACCAGGCCGGCCGTGATTCCAAACAGCCAGTGAAGCTGGAAAATAGTTTTCTTGAACACGTGGCTTGCCTGTTGACGGGGCCGATAGGGTGGGCAGACAGCAAAAACCCCGCTGTTGACCTGAGCGGGGCGGTTTGCCGGCGTGGGTTAGAAGTGGAAGTTGGCGCTTACAAGAGCTGCCCTGCCGGGTGCTACGTGTGCATAGTGTGTCTGGAACACCTGATCAAAGTAACGCTTGTCGGTCAGGTTTTGCACGTTGAGTTGCAGATCTAGATTTTTCGTCACTTTGTATTGAGCCATCGCGTCATAGCGCCAGTAGGAGGGCACTTCCACCGAGTTGGCTTCGTTGCCGAAACGGGCGTCTACAAAAGTCGCACCAGCGCCAACGGTCAGCTTGGGCAAAATGGCGTACGTGGACCATAGGTTGAACGAGTGGCGAGGCGTGTTAGGCAGATGATTGCCTTCATCCACCTCATTGGTAGCCTTCATTAGCTCGCTGCGCATATAGGTATAGCCGCCGTAGACCTTCCATTGCTCGGTCAGCTTTCCACTGTAGGTCAACTCGACCCCGTCTACCCGTTGCTTGCCGCCTAGTACCTGATAGCTGCTGCCATCTGGGTCCGTGATCCGCGCATTGGTTTTGTCTGTACGGAACAGCGCTGCAGTCAGCGCCAATTTATTATCAAACAGGTCCCATTTGGTGCCGATTTCATAGTTGCGGTTACGCTCTGGGTCAAGGTTGGTGTTCGCCGCGCTTAGCTCAAGGCCACCGTTACCGCTGGTTTCGCCTGCCGGGTTGCTGGAGGTAGACCACGCTGCGTAAATGCTTCCATTGGGCTGTACGTTGTAAACCACACCCAACTGGTAGTTCCACAGGTGTGCTGTGTTCTCCCGTGAGAAGTCACCTGCCGTTGTACCCCGGCCGGCAGTGGCATAACCACTGGCTTGGGTTTCGTAATCGTCGTATCGCAGGCCGGCATTGAGCGACCACTGTTCGTTCAATTTGAGCGTATCGAATACGTAAGCAGCCGAGGTTTTTGTATCGGTGTCTGTATAGGCTGAGCTGTCGGTAATGGTGCCAGCCCAATGGTCGCCAGGCCGCGGGCGGTACAAGCTTGTACAGTCACCTGCCCCCACAGTAGTACCTCTGCAATTAGAAGTGCCAGAGACTACGTAGTTACGGTTATGGGTGTCCTGATAGCTCACCTCAACACCGCTATTAAGCGTGTGCTCAATAAAGCCTGTATTGAACCTCAGGGTCATGTCCGTCTGGTTCACAAAGCCCGATGAGGTGGAATTGCGGCTTTTGGCCGACCGAGATACCAAGCCATTAGCTACATTGCCACGGCTGTCATCCGGGTTGGTGACGATGTAGTCCAAGGTGGAACGAGACATGCGGAAGCTGTTGGCGACCGTCACGTTTTCATTGAAGTCATGCTCGATACGAATGGTGCCGCTGTCGTTGGTGCTCTTTCTGTAATCCCGGCCACTTAGCCCGTAGAAGTTGTTTTCGTTCACGTGAGCAGGCTTGTCCACCGTGTATTTCGACCGGTTGGGGCTTAGTGACAGAGGAAGGCCGTAGTCAGGCATGTCGTCCGTGGACAGATGATAGTAATTAACCTGTACGCGGGTATCGGTACCCAAGCCGAATGCGAAGGAGGGGGCAAAGCCCCAGCGGCTGACATCGACGTCATTGCGGCCAGCCACATTAGCTTCATGCTTCATGAGGTTCAAACGAAATGCCGAGGTATCAGTCAGCTGTTTGTTAAGGTCCAGCGTTGTACGTTTAGTCTGGTCCGAACCCCAGGTAAAGCCACCATTGTAGGCGTCACCCAGCCTTGCAGATTTAGTCACAAGATTGAGGCTTCCGCCGGTCGAACCCGCCCCGGTATACGCTGACCCTGGGCCTTTGCTGACTTCTACAGACGCTACGTTGAAAATTTCCCGGCTTTGCGCTGCCACGTCACGCATACCATCCACGAACACGTCGCTTTCAGCATTGAAACCACGGATGATCGGCCGGTCAGCTGCAGGGTTGCCGCCCTCACCAGCGCCAAAGGTAATGCCGGGAGTTGTACGCAGTGCGTCTGCCAAAGAGCTGGCTGCCGTGTCCTCAATGACCTGATGCGAGATGACAGTAACGCTTTTAGGCGTCTCGCGTAGGGGCGCGGTGTACTTGTTCGAAGCCGAGGCCTCAGTTTTGTACGATGCCGTATCTGCTCTATCCGTAACCTCTGTAGCCCCAAGCGTAACCGTGTTGTCATCCGCTTCTGTGGCCTGGGCCAACTGTGTAACTGACACAGCACTGATCGCAACGCCCACGGCTGAGGCCAACAGCCGCGATGAAGGTGGTGAATGGTTGAATTTGCCTGACATGAAGGTCCCTCCCCGGATTCAAGGCGGCGGAATATAGGACAAATGCTTATTTGTATCAATTGAGAAATATTATTATTTGTGTCGTAGGGTTGGAAGCCTTGCACCCTTTGAAACCCTAAAGGGCCCTGTAACAAACCAGTGCTTGCTCTGCGCAACTGGGAATCAATATCATTGCGCCCCCTTGATTGGAGGTGCTTCCATGCTCATTCACATTCCTGCCCTGTTCTCTTTGGGCGAGGCCGCCCGCATTTGTGAGGCACTGGCTGAAACAGAATGGGCTGACGGCAGGCTTACAGCGGGTTACCAGTCCGCAAAAGCTAAGCACAACCTTCAGTTGCCCGAAGAGCACCCGCTGGCGCGGGAAATCGGTGCTGCTGTGCTTGAACGGTTGTGGGCACATCCATTGTTTCTCTCGGCCGCGTTGCCCCATAAAGTGTTCCCGCCCTTGGTCAACTGTTATCGGGAGGGCGGCAGTTTCGATTTCCATATCGATAACGCCGTGCGCCAGCCCAGGGGCGGTGGCGAGCGGTTGCGTACCGACCTGTCCGCCACCGTGTTTTTCAGCGACCCGGCCAGCTACGAGGGCGGTGAGCTGGAGATTCAGGACACGTTCGGCAATCAAGCGGTCAAGCTGGCGGCGGGTGACATGGTGCTATACCCCGGTACCAGCGTGCACCGGGTACGGCCAGTCACACGAGGTACCCGCTTTGCGGCATTTTTCTGGACCCAAAGCCTGGTGCGTGAGGATGCCCAGCGCGCCCTGCTATTCGAGATGGACGAAGCCATTCAGGCGTTGACGGTGGACATGCCCGATCACCCTGGGCTACTGCGCTTGACCGGCACTTACCACAACCTGCTGCGCCGTTGGGTAGACGTATGAGCGGCTGGACACTACGACGCGAAAGCATGCTCGATGCCGATCAGTTGAAGGCTCACCTGGCAGATACACCGGCGCGTGCGGCCCAGGCCATGTTGGCAGCCGCCAGTGCCGGGGTTGTGGAGGCGCAGGCGCTGCTTGGGCAGATACTACTGGATGGGCGCGGTATTGAGCGTGATCCGGTATTGGCCCGGCGCTGGTTTGCTATCGCTGCCAAAGCGGGCCACCTGATGGCCAGAAACATGCTGGGGCGGTGCCATGAACACGGCTGGGGGTGTGACGCAAACGCGGCCATTGCTGCACGGCATTACCGTGCCTGCGCCCAGGGCGGGCTGGACTGGGGGCTGTACAACCTGGCCAACCTGTTGGCCACCGGGTGTGGTGTTTCTCGGGACGTCTGTACAGCTGTGGCGTATTACAAAAAGGCGGCCGAACTGGGGCATGCCAAATCAATGAATGTGTACGCACGTTACCTGGAGGAGGGCGTAGCCGTGGTGCAAGACATTCCTGCCGCTCATGCCTGGTACCGGCGTGCCGCTGAGGGGGGTGACTTTCGCGGCCAGTTCAGTCATGGCGGTGTACTGGTCGCCGCTGGCCAGCTGAACGAAGGCCTGATGTGGCTGGAACGGGCAAGGCTGAGTGGCCATGAACGCTTTCGTGAAAAAGGCGCGCAGGCACTTGCCGCTGCGGCGGTTCCTGAGCTGCGCCACCTGGCTGTTGTATGGCGCAAGGAAAGCCGCACAGCGGCTACTGCGGGCGCGCTTGGTAAGCCACCTCAGCCTTGCCTGCCCGTTGCCGACAAAAAACGGGACCTTTGACAGACCCCGTTCCCTGTCGGCGGCTGATGCCTTACAGGTAGAACGCCTTCAGTGGAGGAAAGCCGTTGAACTCCACTGCGCTGTAACTGGTGGTGTAGGCCCCTGTGGACAACCAGTACAGGCGATCACCAATGGCCAGGTTCAATGGCAGGCCATACTTGTAGTGTTCATACATGATGTCAGCGCTGTCGCAGGTTGGGCCGGCGATCACCACTTCTTCCATCTCACCTTTCTTCTCGGTCCAGATCGGGAATTTGATGGACTCGTCCATGGTTTCGATCAGGCCGCTGAACTTGCCCACGTCGGTGTATACCCAACGCTCCACGGCCGTACGAGACTTGCGCGCTACCAATACCACTTCGCTGACCAGGATACCGGCATTGGCAATCAACGAACGGCCAGGCTCCAGAATGATTTCTGGCAGGTCATCACCAAAGTCTTCCTTGAGGAAACGAATGATCTCCTCGGCATAGGTTTCCAGGCTGTTGGTGCGGGTAATGTAGTTGGCCGGGAAGCCACCGCCCATGTTGATCAGTTTCAGCTCAATGCCATCTTCTTCCTTCAAGCGCTCGAAAATCACTTTTACTTTGGCGATGGCAGCGTCCCAGACGCTGATATCGCGCTGTTGAGAGCCCACATGGAAGGAAATGCCATAAGGTACCAGGCCTAGGTCGCGCGCCAGAATCAGCAGGTCCATGGCCATGTCAGTCTGGCAACCGAACTTGCGTGACAGTGGCCAGTCGGCTGTAGTGGAGCCTTCGGTCAGGATGCGGACATAGACCTTCGAACCCGGCGCTGCCTTGGCAATGTTGCGCAGGTCTGCTTCCGAGTCGGTGGCGTACAGGCGCACACCCTTGTCATAGAAGTAGCGAATGTCCTTGGACTTTTTGATGGTGTTGCCGTAGCTGATGCGCTCTGGCCCCACACCGCGGTCCATGACTTTGTCCAGCTCGTAGATAGAGGCGATGTCGAAGCTGGAGCCCTTGTCACGCAGCAGGTCGATGATCTCGACGGCTGGGTTGGCCTTGACGGCGTAATACACCTTGGCAAATTCGAAACCGGCGCGCAGGTCGTCGTAGGCCTTGTCGATAATAGCGGTATCGATCAGTACGAACGGGGTTTCCTGAGTGTCGGCAAAAGCCTTCATTTTCTGGAAGGTTTCGCGCGGGTAGTAATCTTCGACCTTGATCGGCATGCGGGAACTCCTTGAGGAGGCGTGAATGAAAGTGGCTGAACTGAACGCCCTCCGTATCCCCACTCTGGTTCGCTTGTGTCCCAAGGCGTGCTACCAACCCCTTGGGCCGCATGGATCGTTTCCAGCATGGACGTTCGGCGCGCACTGTAGGGCGTAGGGAAAACGAGATCAACTAAAAATGTCGTGTTTAAATAAATTCAACGTCGCATTTAAATAAATTAAACAGCGTTTGAAGTACCTATGTTTAACGACTGATATGACCGCTTGATGTGGCTTATGTCAGCAGTAAAAGGGGACTGAGCCTGTTCCCGGGCTGCGCCCAGTCCCACAAAAGAACACCTGCCGCCTTGGCCTGTGTGTACGAGCAGCTATACCGCAGCCTGTTCGGCCGGCGACACAATGCTGGTTTTCATGCCGCGGGAACGACCGGAGCTTAGGTAAGCCGCAATGGATTCCTGGGTCACTTCACCTTGGAACACCTGCTCGGCATTCATCACCGGTAGCCAGGACCGGTTGAATTCATACATGCGCGACAGCAGTATCCGGCAGTTTTCCTCCGAGGCAGCGGTCGCTGTGAAGGGGCGCAGGAACGCCGCACAGTCGCCTTGCTGGCGATAGAGTTCTCGGCGGCGTACATAGCCCAGGCCTCGATTCTCCCCATCGGTCACCACTACATAGCGGCGGTCGTGCTCGTCCATCAGTTCCAGCGCTTCGGCAACGGAGGTCTCCGGGCTTACCGACGGTGCGTTGTCTGCGGCGTCTTCGGCTTTAACCAGCAGCAACCGCTTGAGGGTGCTGTCCTGGCCCACAAAATTGCTGACGAAGTCGTCCACCGGGTGGGCGAGGAGGGTGTCGGGGTGGTCAAGCTGCAACAGTTTGCCCCCTCGGAATATCGCGATCTTGTCACCCAGCTTCAAGGCTTCGTCGATGTCGTGGCTAACCATGATCACGGTCTTGTTCAACGCCCGTTGCATCTCGAAAAACTCGTTCTGGATCATCTCCCGGTTGATCGGGTCCACCGCGCCAAAAGGTTCGTCCATCAACAGCAATGGGGCTTCGGCCGCCAGGGCGCGGATCACGCCAATACGCTGCTGTTGCCCGCCGGAAAGCTCACGCGGGTAGCGGTTCAGGTACTGCTTGGGTTCAAGCTTGATCATGCTCATCAATTCCCGCGCACGCTCACGGCAGCGGTTCTTGTCCCAACCCAGCAGGCGCGGCACCACGGTGATGTTTTCTTCGATGGTCATGTTGGGGAACAAGCCGATCTGCTGGATCACGTAGCCGATCTTGCGTCGCAGGCTCACTTCGTCCAGGGCGCTGGTGTCTTCGCCATTGATCAGCACCTTCCCGGACGTGGGCTCGATCAAGCGGTTGATCATTTTTAGCGTGGTGCTTTTGCCGCACCCCGAAGGGCCCAGGAATACGCAAATTTCGCCTTCATTGACAGTCAGGCTTACGGCATCCACAGCACGGACGTCTTTGCCATTGCTGTTGAATGTTTTGGTCAGGTTCTGAAGTTCGATCATTTGAGCAGCCCTTTGGGTGTGAGCGAGCGTTGCAGCCATTGCAGCAGCAGGTCAGCGGCGATGGCGAGCAGGCTCACCAGTACCGCGCCCACTACCAGCATCGACATGTCGCTGCGGCTGATGGACGTCAGGATAAGAACACCAAGGCCACCGGCCCCGATGGTGGCGGCGATGGTCATCACGCCGATGTTCATCACCACGGCTGTGCGCACGCCAGCCAGGATTACAGGTACCGCAATGGGCAGCTCCACCATGCGCAGGCGTTGCCCGAAGGTCATGCCAATGCCTTTGGCGGCCTCACGAATGCCCGGCTCCACGCTGGTCAGTGCTAGGTAGGTGTTGCGCAAGATGGGCAGTAGCGAATAAAGGAACACTGCCGTAATAGCTGGCAACGGTCC
This sequence comes from Pseudomonas sp. AB39(2026), assembly GCF_059831485.1. NCBI lineage: Bacteria > Pseudomonadati > Pseudomonadota > Gammaproteobacteria > Pseudomonadales > Pseudomonadaceae > Pseudomonas > Pseudomonas sp. AB39(2026). The sequence continues at coordinate 2,409,796 of NZ_CP195212.1, read as the reverse complement.
TAAACCCTGGCCGAACTTGGAGTAGAACGGCAACAGCAGCCCGAACAGTGCGATGGATGGAATGGTAAGCAGTACCGTGGCCGCCCCTTGCAGAGGGCCTGCCAAGGCGGGGAAGCGTGTCATCAGAATGCCCAGTGGCACGCCGATCAAGATGGCCAGGCTTACGGCAATGCCCACCAGCATCACGTGCTGGCCGGTAAGCTGCAGCACCTGCTGCCAGTCGATGTGCTGGAAGGTCGCGAGAAAATTCATTTCGCCTCCTTCAGTTCAGGGTGTTGTGCCAGGAAGGCGTCGGCTACGGCCCCTGGGTTCTCATGGTCTACGTCCACTTTGGCGTTGAGCTGGCGCATGGTGGCGTTGTCCAGCAACTCGGCCAACGGCTTGAGCAGGCTGGCCAGTTGCGGGTGCTGGTCGAGAAACGCTTTGCGTATTACAGGCGCTGCGGTGTAGTCGGGGAAGTAGTGAAGGTCGTCTTCGAGCACCTTCAGCTTGAAGGCATCCAGCCGGCCATCTGTGGTGTACACCAAGCCGGTGAACACTTGGCCGTTACGCAAGGCGGTGTACACCAGGCCGGCGTCCATTTGCCGGATATCGCGACGGTCGAAGGTCAGGCCGTAGGTCTTGGTCAGCCCCACCAGCCCATCCGGGCGGTTGGCGAACTCTGTATCCAACGCCAGTACGTGGTCTTTGCCCTTTTCAGAGGCGACCAGAGCGTTCAGCTCGCTGATGGTATTCACCTGCGGGTATTGCTGAGCCACTTTGTCTGGGAAAGCCAACGCGTAGGTATTGTTAAACTTCGAAGGCGCCAGCCATACCAGCCCTTTCTGCGCGTCCAACGCCTTTACCCGGGCGTATGTGGCATCACTGTCGAGCTTCTCATCGATATGGTTGTAGGACACCAGCGACACGCCTGTGTATTCCCACAGTAGATCGAGTTGGCCGCTTTCTTGGGCGCTACGGGCGATATTGCTGCCCAGGCCGCCAGTAATTTCGGTGCGAAAGCCTTTAGTAGCCAGGTATTTGGAAGTCAGTGTCGCCAGCACGGTTTGTTCTGTGAACACCCGCGCGCCGATGCGCAGCAAAGGCGGTTCACCTGCCGCATGGGCAACACTGGAGAGCAGCAGGGTTGCTGCCAGCAACCAGCCTGATGGTTTCATGTGCATGTCCTTTTATCAGCGGGCAGGGGCGAGGCCGCGTTCCAGCCAGGTTCGGCTGATCACCAGCACCAGGCCGTCCAGTATCAATGCCAGCAAGGCGGTACAGGCTGCACCTAACGCCAGCTGCGGCTGATTGTTCAAGGCAATGCCAGGGAAAATCAGGCTGCCCAGGCTGTTTGCGCCGATCAGGAACGACAAGGGTGCAGTCCCTACGTTGATGGCCAACGCCACGCGTACACCGCCTACGATAATGGGCACGGCATTGGGCAGCTCCACTTGCCACAACACTTGGCGTGGGGTCATGCCAATACCCGTGGCAGCCTCTTTGAGCGAGCCGGGCACGTTCTTAAGGCCCTCATAGGTGTTGCGCACAATGGGCAAGAGGGAGGCGAGGAACAGCGCAAGGATGGCAGGCCCACTGCCGATACCCAGGATACCCAAGGCAATGGCTAGGACTGCCAAAGGCGGGACGGTGTTGCCGATGTTGAACACTTGCATGAAGCGTTCGGCGTGCCGGGCCATGGCGGGGCGGCTCAGTATTATCCCGGCGGGAATGCCAACTAGCAGCGCCGCCAGCATGGACACCAGCACAAGCATCAGGTGAGCTTGAAGGTAGAACACCAAGTCATCTTGGTAGTGCAATACGGTATCGACGCCGATCCAGCGGATCAGCAGGGCCAGGACGGCGAGCACGGCGGCGCACCCTACCAGGCCCGTTCCATAGCGTGTGGCCATAGACGTCTCCTGTTTTATCAGTCTGCGCGCGCGGTGATAGCAGCGCCCCGAAAAGGGCTGCGGTCAGGCGTGAGCGCGAAAAGCGGCTCGGTCGAAGCGACCTGTAAACAGGTGTTCGGCAAACCATGAGCACGACCTCGTCAGGTCGCAAAAGCCAGGTGATTCAGCCACGTAAGCGAAGCGTTAGCGTGGTAATGGACGGCTCCAGTGTTTTAAAGGTTCCCACATAAAAGGGACTATGGCCACCCGCCATGTGCCCGGCGGCTCGGCACGGCGTTCGAACTGAGCTATAATCAGTCGCCTTTTTTGATCAGCTCCCGGGGTGATTTTCAATGACCCAGCAGGCTTTTGGCAGCGTCAGAAACCTGCTTGTGTGCTTGACGAAATAGTCACTTAAAGGTATATCGTGTGACGAAGTGGTTCATCGAATTCTGCGATGAGTTCGACGTGGATTTTGCCTCCATGGCAGAGGTCGTTCAGGATGAGCTGCTGGCTCAGCTCAAGGTACTTGAGCGCTTCGGGCCTGACCTAGGTAGGCCACACGTGGATACTTTAAAAGGGTCGAAGCATGCCAACATGAAGGAGTTACGTTTCAAGGCAGATAATGGCGTATGGCGCATAGCGTTTGCATTCGATCCCTATCGTAAAGCGGTTGTCCTGGTAGGGGGCGATAAGTCAGGCAGTAGTGAAAAAAGGTTTTATAAGGTCTTGATCAGAACCGCTGATGTACGGTTTGACCGGCACCTTGCGTCTTTGAAACAGGAGGTCAGTAATGGCTAAGTCGCTTGACCAAGTGATGGGCACGCTTCCGGCCACACGGCGCCAGAAGGTTGCGCAGCGGGCTGATGCGCTTATTCAGGAGCAGCTTACGTTGCAAGCGCTGCGTAAGGAGCTGAACCTGACGCAAGAGACCATGGCAGGCCTTCTGGACATGAAGCAGGCAAATGTCTCAAAAGTCGAAAAGCGCACGGACATGCTGATCTCCACGCTGCGTAATTATGTGGAAGCGCTTGGCGGAACCTTGGAGCTGGTAGCACATTTACCCGGCCGCAGCCCGGTAAAGCTGGAAGGCTTTCGTGATTTGAACACGGACTGCAATAGCTGATCTGTCGTTACGCCTACCTCCCACAGGCCGTGTGCAGGCTGCGCTGTATTACAATGCATGTTTTCTGGATTGGCAGCATTAAGCCGGTCAAAGGTATTTTTAGCTGTGCGTACTCATATGCGCGCAATCGAGATTTTAAGCGATGTCTGATAGCAAGATTGTCAGCGAAGTCAATGCACGCCGCACCTTCGCAATTATTTCCCACCCCGACGCCGGTAAAACCACCATCACTGAAAAGCTGTTGCTGATGGGCAAGGCGATTGCGGTGGCCGGTACGGTGAAGTCACGTAAATCCGACCGTCATGCAACGTCCGACTGGATGGAAATGGAAAAGCAACGGGGCATTTCCATCACCACGTCCGTGATGCAATTCCCTTACCGCGAGCACATGATCAACCTGCTCGACACCCCCGGCCACGAAGACTTTTCTGAAGACACCTACCGCACCCTTACGGCGGTGGACTCGGCCCTGATGGTGCTGGACGGCGGTAAAGGCGTTGAACCACGCACCATTGCTTTGATGGACGTGTGCCGCCTGCGGGACACACCTATCGTCAGCTTTATCAACAAGCTGGACCGTGACATCCGCGACCCCATCGAGCTGCTGGACGAGATCGAGGCCGTGCTGAAAATCAAGGCCGCGCCTATCACCTGGCCCATCGGTTGCTATCGGGATTTCAAAGGCGTGTACCACCTGGAAGGCGACTACATCATCGTCTACACCCCAGGCCATGGCCATGAGCGCACCGAGGTGAAGATCATCCAACAGCTGGATTCGGACGAAGCCCGCGCCCACCTGGGCGACGAGTACGACCGTTTCGTGGACCAGCTGGAACTGGTACAGGGCGCCTGCCACCCGTTCGACCAGGACGAGTTCATGAATGGCCAGCTCACACCGGTGTTCTTCGGTACAGCCCTTGGCAACTTCGGTGTGGACCACGTTTTGGATGCAGTGGTCGATTGGGCCCCGCGCCCACTGGCGCGTGTGGCCCATGAGCGCACTGTGGAGCCTGTGGAGGAGAAATTCACCGGTTTCGTGTTCAAGATCCAGGCGAACATGGACCCCAAGCACCGCGACCGTATTGCCTTCATGCGCATTTGCTCAGGCCGTTACGACCAAGGCATGAAAATGCGCCACGTGCGTACCGGCAAAGACATGCGGGTAGGCGACGCGCTGACCTTCTTCTCCTCAGAGCGCGAGCAACTGGTGGAAGCCTTTGCAGGCGATATCATTGGGCTGCACAACCACGGCACCATTCAGATCGGCGACACCTTTAGCGAAGGTGAGAGCCTGGGCTTCACAGGTATCCCGCACTTCGCACCAGAGCTGTTCCGGCGCGTTCGCCTCAAAGACCCGCTCAAGTCCAAGCAACTGCGCCAGGGTTTGCAGCAGTTGGCAGAGGAGGGCGCTACCCAGGTGTTCTTCCCACAGCGCAGCAACGACATCATTCTCGGTGCGGTGGGTGTGCTGCAGTTCGACGTGGTCGCCAGCCGGCTCAAGGAGGAATACAAAGTGGAATGTGCCTACGAGCCCATCACCGTGTGGTCGGCCCGCTGGATTGCCTGCGATGACAAAAAGAAGCTGGAAGATTTCGAGGTCAAGGCTATGGAGAACCTGGCCATCGATGGCGGCGGCCACCTGACCTACCTGGCGCCTACGCGGGTGAACCTGTCGGTGATGGAAGAGCGTTGGCCTGACGTGAAATTCCGCGCCACACGCGAGCATCATTGACCTGTGGCGCATTAGGCCTATGCTGGGGCGCTTCTTCTTTTTGAAAAGGCCTCCAGCATGATCAAGGTTTCCGTGCTTTACCCTTACGCTGCCAACGCCACCTTCGATTACGACTATTACCTTGATAAGCACATGACGCTGGTAAGCGACCGGCTGGGCGCAAGCCTGCTGTCTTACAGCGTGGACAGGGGTGTAGCGGGTGGAGAGCCTGATAGTACCCCTCCCTACATCACCCACTGCACGTTGTACTTCGATTCGCTGGAAGCACTGAGTGCGGGCATGGGTTCCCATGGGCAGGAATTGAGTGCTGATGTTCCCAATTTTACCAACCTCACCCCGATTACTCAGGTGAGCGAAGTATTGGTAGATACGCGTTCTGCTTGAAAGCGCGGTGGCCCACTATGGGTGCTTTGTAGCTACCTAAACGTTGCCAGATGTTGCATAACGCCAGAGTGCTGACAGAGCAATCTGGCATTTTGCATGAGGCCTTTTAATAGCATTCAAGTCTATATCTATGTTTTTAAACAGCTTTCCTGATTTTGAAGGCTGGCACGCACAGTGCAATAGATTAAGGCGACGGACTTATTGCTAACTAAAAAAGGCCTCACCAAATGATCACCACTGCCGACTACACATCCGCCGTCTCTGACGGACCAAACCGCTCTGGCGTCTCCTGGGGTGCCATCTTTGCCGGTGCTGCCGGTGCTGCAGCGCTTACCTTGATTCTTGTTGTTGCAGGCGCAGGCCTGGGCTTCTCCGCGACCTCACCGTGGGCAGACCAAGGCGCAAGCGCCAAGGCAATCGGTATTTCCAGCATCCTGTGGCTGCTGGTGACTGCCATTCTGGCCTCTGGCCTGGGTGGTTACATCGCGGGTCGCTTGCGGGTGAAGTGGGCCAACCTGCATGGGGATGAGGTCTACTTCCGTGACACCGCCCATGGTTTCCTGTCGTGGGCCGTTGCCACGCTGGTGACCACCGCTTTGATCGTGGGTACCGCTGGCAACATCGCAGGTGCTGGCGCTCAAGCGGGTGCAAGCGTTGCCTCAGGTGCGGCCAGCATGGTGGGTAGTGCAGCTGGCGGTGCCGCTGCAAACGCCAATGGCGGTAACCCGATGGATTACTTCACCGATACCCTGTTCCGTAGCAACGGCCCAGCGTCGGTGAGCAATGATGCAGTGAATGGTGTGGCCAACCGCATCTTGTCCAAGGCTATGGCCGGCGACGGTAGCCTGAACGCTGATGATCGTACCTACCTTGCTCAACTGGTCGCACAGCGTACCAACCTGAGCCAGGCAGAAGCCGAAGCCCGTGTAGACCAAGTGTATGCGCAAGCACGTAAGGCTGTTGATGACGCCAAGCTGGCTGCTAAACAAGCGGCCGACGCTGCTGCCAAAGCCGCTGCCTGGGCTGCCCTGTGGACCTTCGTGACCCTGCTGTGCGGTGCATTCGCGGCAAGCCTGGCTGCACTGGCCGGTGGCCGTCAGCGCGATAACGCTCGCTGGATCGAAGAGCGTCACGCTACCCAGACCACTACTGTGCCTGTTCGTTGATTCGAACGGTTACTGAACCCAAACTAGGAGAAACATTATGCGCTCCATTCTGCTGTGGTTCCTTGGCATCCCAATCCCGATCATTATCCTGATCGCACTGTTCGTGCACTGAGTCGCGAAGCTTAAAAAACGCCGTAGCCCTGAGGTTACGGCGTTTTTTTATGTCCAGCTCCAACCTATAAGGTGAAGCGCTCTACGACCTTAACCAGAGGCTTTGCCCGCACCCAGCAGGCGATGCGGGCAAAGCCGGAGCATGAACCAAGCTGTTACTTCAGAAATTGCTCGGCATAGTGGCAAGCCACCTGGCGAGTGCCGACCGGGCGGAAGGCGGGTACATCTGTCACGCATTTCTCCGTGGCATACGGGCAGCGCTTGTGGAAAGCGCAGCCGGAGGGCGGATTGAGTGGGTTCGGCAGCTCGCCTGCGATTTTGATGCGGGGCTTGTCCGGGTTGGGTTTGATGGTAGGTGTCGCCGACAGCAAGGCCTGGGTATAGGGGTGCAGCGGGTTATGGTACAGGTCCTCCTTGGGCCCCATTTCTGCTGGTCGGCCCAGGTACATCACCAGCACGTCATCGGCCACATGGCGCACGACCGCCAGGTTGTGGGAAATGAACACATAGGCGGTCTGGTACTGCTGCTGCAGGTCCATGAACAGGTTGAGCACCTGGGCCTGGATAGACACGTCCAACGCTGAGGTAGGTTCGTCTGCCACCAATACCTTGGGCTGAAGCATCATCGCCCGCGCCAAGGCGATCCGCTGGCGCTGACCACCAGAGAACATGTGGGGGTAGCGCTGGTAATGCTCCGGGCGAAGCCCCACCTGCTGCATCATCGCCTGCACTTTTTCACGGCGCTCGGCCTTGGACAGGCTGGTGTTGATCAGCAGCGGCTCACCCAACTGGTCGCCGATTTTCTGGCGAGGGTTCAAGGAGGCATAAGGGCTCTGGAACACCATCTGCACGTCACGGCGCAGTTGCTTGCGCTGCTCTTTGGTCGCGCCTGCCACTTCCTGGCCGGCAATTTTCAACGAGCCGGAGCTAGGCTCCTCGATCAGGGTGAGCTGGCGCGCCAAGGTGGACTTGCCGCAGCCGGACTCACCTACAACCGCCAGGGTTTTCCCGGCTTCAAGTTCAAACGACACGCCGTTGAGCGCACGCACGGTGGCATGGGGTTTGAACACCCCTTGGGAGACGTCATAGTGGCGAGTAAGCTCGCGAGCGGTAAGGACGACGCTCATTACGCCACCTCCTGGTTACGCGGATAGAAGCAACGGGCCAGGCTCTGAGCCTTGGGGTCCAGGGCCGGGCGTTGTACCCGGCAGTTCTCTTGAACGTAGGGACAGCGGGGTGATAGCAAGCAACCCTGCGGGCGGTCGTAACGGCCTGGCACGATACCAGGGAGTGTCGACAGCCGTTCGGCCCCTTCGCTGTGCTCCGGGATCGCCGCCAACAGCGCTTCGCTGTAGGGGTGAGCAGGCGCGTCGAACAACTGGGGTACATGCCCCACTTCTACGGCTTGCCCGGCGTACATCACACACACGCGCTGGGCGGTTTCAGCGACCACGGCCAAGTCATGGGTGATCAGGATCAGGCCCATGTCCTGGTCCTTCTGCAGCGCCAGCAACAGCTCCATGATCTGCGCCTGAATAGTCACGTCCAAAGCGGTAGTGGGTTCGTCGGCGATCAGCAGCTTGGGTTCGGCTGCGATGGCCATGGCGATTGCCACGCGCTGGCTCATGCCGCCAGACAATTGGTGCGGGTAGGCATCCAGGCGGCTGGCCGCAGCAGGAATCTCCACCTTTTGCAGCAGCTCCAGTGCCCGAGCACGGGCCGCCCGGCCTGAGAGGCCCAAGTGGGCGCGCAGCACTTCTTCAATCTGAAACCCTACGGTGTAGCTGGGGTTCAAGGCGGTCATCGGGTCCTGGAAAATCATGGCCAGGTCCTTGCCCACGACTTGGCGGCGCTGGCGCTTGCTCAATTTGAGCATGTCGTGGCCGTCGAAGCGCAGGGCGTCGGCGCTTACGATGCCGGGGGCTTCCACCAAGCCCATCAGGGCCATCATGGTGACGGATTTACCCGAGCCGGACTCGCCCACGATGGCCAATACCTGCCCGCGGTCCACGGTCAGGTCCAGGCCGTCTACCACAGGCACTGCACTGGCGTCGCCGAAGCGTACGCTCAGGTTCTTGATTTCGAGCAATGACATGGAGGCTTCCTCAAATCGCGTTCTTGAGTTTCGGGTCCAGCGCATCGCGCAGGCCGTCGCCCATCAGGTTGATTGCCAGCACACTGAGCAGAATGGTCAAGCCGGGAAGGCTCACCACCCACCAGGCGCGCTCGATGTAGTCCCGTGCCGAAGCGAGCATGGTGCCCCATTCAGGCGTAGGCGGTTGCACGCCCAGGCCCAGGAAGCCCAGCGCGGCGGCATCGAGAATGGCTGAGGAGAAGCTTAAGGTGGCCTGCACGATCAAGGGCGCCAGGCAGTTGGGTAGCACGGTCACGAACATCAGGCGTGGCAGGCTGGCACCGGCCAGCTTGGCGGCGGTGACGTAGTCGCGGTTCAACTCGCCCATGACTGCAGCGCGGGTGAGGCGAACGTAGGAGGGCAACGACACGACGGCAATGGCAATCACCGTGTTGATCAGGCCGGCACCCAGGATAGCCACGATGGCCACAGCCAGCAGCAGCGAGGGAAGGGCCAGCATGATGTCCATCAGGCGCATGATCGAGGGCCCAAGGATGCGCGGGAAGAACCCAGCCACCAAGCCCATCAGGATGCCGGGAATCAGCGACATTACTACCGACGACAAGCCGATCAGCAGTGACAGGCGCGCACCGTGGATCAGGCGAGACAACAGGTCCCGGCCCAGTTCATCGGTGCCCAGCAGGTAGCGCGCCTGGCCGCCGTCGGCCCACGATGGTGGTGTGAGCAGCGCGTCACGGAACTGCTCGCTTGGGTCGAAGGGGGCGACCCAAGGAGCAAACAGGGCGCAGAACACGACAAGGATCATGAACATCAGGCCGGCGACCGCGCCTTTGTTACGCGCGAAAGCCTTCCAGAATTCCTTGAAGGGCGAGGGGTACAGCAGGCTTTGATCCGCTGCCACGGGTTGAACTTGAGTAGTCATGGTGAAGATCTCAGCGCTGGTGACGGATGCGTGGGTTGGCCAGGCCGTAGAGAATATCCACGACGAAGTTGACCAGAATGATCAGGCAGGCAATCAACAGAATGCCGTTCTGCACCACGGGGTAGTCACGGGCGCCAATGGCTTCGATCAGCCACTTGCCCACGCCCGGCCAGGAGAAGATGGTCTCGGTCAGTACAGCGCCCGCCAGCAATGTGCCCACTTGCAGCCCGAACACGGTCAGTACGGGGATCAAGGCATTGCGCAGGCCGTGTACGAACACCACACGGGCAGGCGACAGGCCCTTGGCCCGTGCGGTACGAATGTAGTCCTCGCGCAGCACTTCCAGCATGGAGGAGCGCGTCATGCGCGCGATCACCGCCAAGGGAATCGTCCCCAGCACGATGGCAGGCAGAATGAGGTGCCGCAGGGCATCCATCCAGGCGCCTTCGTCATCGGTGAACAGGGTGTCGATCAGCATGAAGCCGGTTTTCGGCGGAATGTCATACAGCAGGTCGATCCGCCCGGACACAGGCGTCCAGCCCAGGCTGACCGAGAAGAACATGATGAGGATCAGGCCCCACCAGAAAATCGGCATCGAATACCCGGCGAGGGAAATGCCCATGACGCCATGGTCGAACAGTGAGCCTCGTCGCAGTGCGGCGATCACCCCGGCCAGCAAGCCCAGGATGCCGGCGAAGATCAGCGCAGCGATGGACAGCTCCAGGGTAGCGGGGAACAGGGAGGTGAATTCGGTCCACACGCTTTCACGCGTGCGCAAAGACTGCCCCAGGTCACCATGGGCCAGCTGGGCAATGTAGTTACCGTATTGCACGTACAGCGGCTTGTTCAGCCCCAGCCGTTCCATGGCCTCGGCGTGCATCTGGGGATCGACGCGGCGTTCTCCCATCATCACTTCCACCGGGTCTCCGGGGATAAGGCGTATCAACGCGAACGTCAGCAGGGTGATGCCGAAGAAGGTGGGGATCAGCAATCCCACTCGGCGGGCAATAAAGCTCAACATTTCAGGGTCATACCTCATCGGCCAGTACGGCCGAGGCGCCAGGAGGGTACCCCTGGCGCCTCGGAGCCCGCCGCTGGCCTGGATAGGGCCGCGGCAGGTCAGTTTTTTACTTCACCTGGGTAGTGGCAAAGTTGTTATTGGTCATCGGGCTGATATGGAAGCCTTCGACCGAGTTACGCAATGCCACAAACAGCTTTGGATACGCCAGGCTGATCCAGGGTTGGTCCTTGTGGAAAATCTCCTGGGCCTGCTCATACAGCGCAGCCCGTTTGGCCGGTTCCGTCTCGGCCCTTGCTTGGATAATCAGCTTGTCGAACGCCGCACTGCACCAGCGCGCCGCGTTTTCCCCACTCTTGGCTGCATCGCAGCTCAGGTTGGGTGTTACGAAGTTGTCCGGGTCGCCGTTGTCGCCAGCCCAGCCATAGAACACCAGGTCATGCTCGCCCATCTTGGCGCGCTTGACCATTTCGCCCCATTCCATGATGCGGATGTCGGCTTTCAGGCCTACCTTGGCCAGGTCCGCTTGCAGCAACTGCGCCGACAGCGCCGGGTTGGGGTTGGTCACGCCGCCACCGTTGCGGGTGAACACCGTGAACGTCGTGCCTTCGGGCACACCGGCTTCCTTGAGCAGCGCCCGTGCCTTGTCCAGGTCTGGCGCGGGGTTGGTGATTTTAGAGTTGAAACCCAGCAGCGTCGATGGGTAAGGGCCGGTACCAATGGTCGCATTGCCCTCGCCGAACAACGTCTTCACTAGGTTGTTCTTGTCCAGCGCCAGTGAAATGGCTTCCCGCACCCGCACGTCGCTAAGGTATTTATGCGAGGTGTTCATGGCCAGGTAGCTCACCACCAAGGCTTCAAGCTCATCCACACGCACATTGGGGTCGGCCTTCAGGGCCTTGATGTCGTCTGGCTTGGGGTATACCGCTACTTGGCACTCATTGGCCTTGAGCTTCTGCAAACGCACGTTGCTGTCTACGGTAATGGCGAACACCAGCGGGTCGGCTGGCGGCTTGCCTTTGTAATAGTCCGGGTTGGCCTTATACCGGATTTGTGCGTCCTTGTTATAGCGGGTAAGGATGAACGGTCCCGTACCAATTGGCTTGGTGTTCAGGTCCCCGGTCTTGCCCGCCTTGAGCAATTGGTCGGCGTATTCGGCCGAATAGATCGAGCTGAAGCCCATGGCCAGGTCCCGCAGGAAAGGCGCTTCAGGGTGGTTGAGTTCGAACACCACGGTGGCATCGTCCACCTTGCTCACGTTCTTGAGCAGGTCCTTGAAGCCCATGGCTTCGAAGTACGGATAACCCATGGGGGACTTTTCATGCCACGGGTGCTTGGGGTCCAGCTGGCGCTGGAAGCTCCACACCACATCGTCGGCAGTCAGGGTGCGGGTGGGCTTGAAGTAATCCGTGGTCTGGAATTTCACGCCTTGGCGCAGGTGGAAGGTGTAGGTCTTGCCGTCTTCAGAGATGTCCCAGCGCTCGGCCAGCCCTGGCTCGATGTCGGTACTGCCAGGTGTGAAGTCCACCAGGCGGTTGAACACCGTTTCTGAAGCCGCATCCGCTGTGGTAGCTGCGGTGTATTGAACGATATCGAAGCCTTCAGGGCTGGCTTCAGTGCAGACCACCAGGGGTTTGGCAGAGGCCAGTGCCGTAAGGCCTAGCAATGCTGCGCCGATGGCCATGCGCAAAGGGGTGCGCTTCATGGGAAACCTCTCGCTATCAGATGCAACATAGCCCGCCGGGCCAGGGTGTACCTCGCCAGGCGGGCTTGCTGTGGTTTACAGGATGTTGAAGGGGACAGTAGTTACGATGCGCAGTTCGTTAAGGCTGCCGTCCACCTGGTTTTCACTTGCACGGTGAGTGGTGTAGGTGGCGCGTACAGTAGTAGCTTTTAATGGGCCGCTTTGAACGGCATAGGACGTGCCTACACCATATTCATAATGATGCTCATCGGCCATGCTTTGGACCCCATCGTACCCACCACCTTTGTATTTACGGCCGTCGATATCCCAGCCGCGAGCGGTGTAGATGTTGAACTTGAGGCCTGGCACGCCGTATTCGGCCATGTTCAGGCCATAGGCGACCTGGAAGGATTTTTCATTCGGGCCGTTGAAGTCCGACAACAGGGAGTTGGCCAGGAAGATGCCGTTGGTTTCGTGCAGGTAGTCGAAGTATTCGTTCCCGTCCACTTCCTGATACGCCAGGGTGAGGCTGTGCGCAGCATGGGTACCCGTAAAGCTCAAGCTGTAGGTGTTATTGTCGATGTCACCTAGCTTGCTGGCGCCTTCGTCCTTGGTCTTGTAGTAGTTCAGGCTGGTGGTCAACGCGAGCACATCGGCATCGCCCAGCTCATGGGTCAGGCCAAAGTAGTACTGGTTCCACAGGTCCTCGACACGCGTGGCGTACAGGCTGGCTTCCACGCTCTTGAAGGGCTTGTAGACGGCGCCAAGCGTACTCACGTGGTCGGCCGTGACGGAACGGTCGCCGTATTCACTGACGAACTTGGTAAGGCTCTGCTCGGTTCGTGGTGATACGCGGTCGAAGGTCCCGGCGTCGAAGGTCAGGTTTTCGAGCTCCGCGCTGTGCAGGCTCAGCCCTTCAAAGCTGGAAGGCAGGGCGCGGTTACCGATGGTCGCGACCATGGGGGTGTTGAGGGTCTGGCGGCCGGCGGTCAGTACGGTATTGGAGTAGCGGGCCTTGATGTTACCCAAGCCCAATTTGCTCCACTGGTCCACGGCATCGCCATCATGGTCGGTCAAGGTACGGTTGCCACCACCAACGATCCGGCCACGGCCTCGCTCCAAAGCGATTTCGTTATACAGCGCGCCCTCTACTGCAAAACCAACCGTGCCTTGAGTGAAGCCCGAGGTATAGTTGACGATGGTGCCTTGAGTCCAAGTGTCACGACGGTCCTTGCGGTCAATTACGCCATTTTTCTTGGGAACCGTAAAAAAACCCTCGTCAGTGCGCCGATACAGTTCTTTCGCAAAGAAGTTACGGGTAGTGCCAGACAACGACTGACCTTCTACAAAGCCGGTGGCTTCGCTTTGGGCATTGGTGCTTTTCACGGTGATAGGCACAAATTCCTGGCTCGCCGGTTCAGCCATGGCCACGGTGCTGAGGCTGCCGATTGCAATGGCGAGCAATGTGCGCTGGGTAGTTTTCATAACAGTGGTAGCTCCTGACTTCTTTATTTCCGGTGGCGGTGCCCCGGTCATTTCTTTTTGTGTTGCGTTAAGGGGTATTGCAGTGCTCAAACCTGACAAGCCTTGGCGTTGTGCGGACGTTGTGGCAGGCAGGGGTTCCCTTTCCCAAGGCGCCGCCAGCCAGCCCTGTCCCATAAGGACAGGCAGGCCGGCGGCCCAAGAGTAAGGGGTTACTGAGGCGCTAAATACGCTGTATCCGAAGGTGTTGTGCGAGCGTTCAGCCGGCTACGCCAAACGTCGGCGTAGCCATGGGCTGACACTTAGTCCTTGATACCCACGCCATAGAAGGAGTTGAGGCCGAACGGGCTGATCTTGAAATCCGCCACGTTGGCGCGCATGGGTTGGTACACCGTGGAGTGCGCGATGGGGGTCAGCGGCACTTGCTGTTTCAGGAACTGCTGTGCCTGTTTGTACAGCTCGGTGCGCTTGCTTTGATCAACAGTCGCTTTGGCGCCCTTGATCAGCTTCTCGTAGTCTTGGTTACAGAACTTGCCGAAGTTGTTACCGTTCAGGGCGTCACAGCTGAACAGCGTGCCCAGCCAGTTGTCCGGGTCACCGTTGTCACCGCTCCAGCCAATGAGCATGGCATCGGTTTCACCGGCCTTGGCGCGCTTGATGTACTCGCCCCATTCGTAGCTCACGATCTTGGCCTTGATACCCACCTTGGCCCAGTCCTGTTGAAGCAACTCGGCCATCAACTTGGCATTGGGGTTGTAAGGGCGCTGTACCGGCATCGCCCACAGCTGGATTTCAGTACCCTCGGCAACGCCCGCTTCCTTGAGCAGTGCTTTGGCCTTTTCTGGATCGAAGCCTGCATCTTTGATGCTGGTGTCGTAGGACCACTGGGTCGGCGGCATGGCGTTTACAGCCAATTGCCCTGCGCCCTGGTAAACGGCTTCCAGAATGTGCTTCTTGTCGACGGCCATGTCCAGCGCCTGGCGAACCTTGAGGTTGTCCAGTGGCTTGTGGGTCACGTTGTAGGAGATATAGCCCAGGTTGAAGCCCGCTTGATGGGGCATCTGCAGGTTCTTGTCTTCTTCCAGTGGCTTAATGTCTGCCGGGCGAGGGTAGGCGGTGACCTGGCACTCGTTCTTCTTCAGTTTCTGCATGCGCACCGACGCATCGGTGGTGATGGCGAAGATCAGGTTGTCGATGCGAACGTCAGCCGGCTTCCAGTAGTCCTTGTTGCCCTTGTAGCGGATCTGCGCATCTTTCTGATAGCGGCTGAACACAAACGGCCCGGTACCAATGGGCTGCTGGTTGATGTTTTCCGGCTTGCCTTCCTTGAGCAGCTTGTCGGCGTACTCGGCAGACTGAATGGACGCGAAGCTCATGGCCAGGTTCTGGATGAAGGCGGCGTCTACGTCTTTCAAGGTGAAGCGAACGGTGGCGTCATCCAGCTTTTCAAGCTTGGTGATGTTCGCGTCCATACCCATGTCCGTGAAGTACGGGAATTCGGTAGGGTAGGCCTTGCGGAACGGCATGTCCTTGTCGAGCATGCGGTTGAAGGTGAACAGCACGTCGTCGGCGTTGAAATTGCGAGTGGGCTTGAAGTAGTCGGTGGTGTGGAACTTCACGCCCTGGCGCAGGTGGAAGGTGTAGGTCAGGTTGTCTGGAGAGACATCCCAGCTGGTTGCCAGCCCTGGTTCTACCTGGGTGCCGCCACGCTGGAACTGCGTGAGGCGGTTGAACATGGTTTCAGCCGAAGCGTCGAAATCCGTACCGGTCGTGTATTGGCCTGGATCGAAGCCTGCCGGGCTCCCTTCCGAACAGAACACCAGGTTCGAAGCGGCTTGGCTCAGCGGCGTAACGGCAAGCAGGCCTGCACCGACCAGGAACGGAATGACTGCGTGTTTGATCATGGGGGCCTCATTGTTGTCTTTTTTTCGAAAAGAGGGAGGGCCTTGTGGGCCGTCCTGCCGATACTTATGCAGGGGCCATACCTAATGCAATGCTTGAGGGTAATAGTCTTCCGAAAATGCAGTACGAACGTACTGTAATGTCGCATGGATGTAAGTTTTAGGCGAAATGATGCGTCGGCTGATCAAATAATCCGCTGTTTCGCCGTTACCGAGTGCACCGTTTCTACGCTTTGCACTTTATTGGTGCAAAGCGTAGGGCGGGTTGAACCTTATTGCACCTGCAGTTCAACCGTACCGTCGGCGCTGACTGTTACCTCGGTGGTACCTGCCTCTACATCAGGTGTCACCGCATCGCTGCGGGCTGCTTTCATCAGCATGGGCGCGCGCAGGTAAGGTTGCGACGCACCACTACTGTTCAGTGTCAGGTTGACGATCTTGTAACCCTGCGCACCCATGGCTTGCCGCGCAATGTCTGCACGCGCCTTGAAGGCTGCAATAGCGTCCTTGATCAGTGCGTCTTCACTTTGCTGGCGAGTGGCGGTGGCGATGCTGAAATCCATGCTGGCTAGCTTCAGGCTTTTTTGCAGCTCACCGGTCAGGCTGGCCAATGCGGGGAAGTCCTGGCTCTCCAGGCGCAACTCTGCGCGCTCACGCCAGGCCACAATGCTCTGGCCTTTATCGTCATACACGGGGCTGCTATTGCGGCTGCCCTGGCGCAGGGTTACGCCTTTGGCTTGGCGTGCCTTGGCCAACGCTTCGTTAAGGCTTTTGGTTACGGTTTCAGCCAGGCGGGCAGGGTCGGTGTCTTGAGCTTCGCTGAACAGGGTCACGCTCATCAGGTCGCGAGCAACTTCCTTGGTCGCTTCGGCGTGCAGGGACACCTGGTTGTAACGCGGCTCGTCCGCCAGGGCGGGCACTGACAGGGCGGCCAGGCAGAGCGCCAGGGCGGAACGGCGGAGCGTAAGGGGCATGAGGTATTCCTTCCTTAGTGTGTATCGTGGTTCTAAGACTTGGCGGGGCACGGACGGTTCCGATTCGGGTGTATCGCAGCTTGGCCGTGCAGGTAATTGAAAGGGAAGTGCAGGCTTGGGGAACATCGGTTAACGAACCTTCGCTGCCGGTTTGAATCAACGCCGTTATACTGCAACCCTCCTTGCCAGCGCATTTTTGCCGGATACGCCATGCCCGTTGTAGCTCTGCCTTTGTCCGCTACTCGCCAGAACCTCTGGCGACTGACCTTCGTGCGCATTCTGGTGCTGGGCGCCCAAGCCGGCTCCGTCGGCTTTGCCTACCTCACCCACCTGCTGCCATTGCCATGGGGGCCGCTGAGCGCCACCCTGTGCTGCTCGCTGGTGCTGTGTGCACTGACCGCGTTGCGCCTGCGCAGCCGCCTGCCCGTCACGGAACTGGAATATGCCCTGCAACTGGCGTGCGACCTCCTGATTCACAGCGTGCTGCTGTATTACGCCGGGGGTAGCACCAACCCATTCGTCTCCTATTACCTGGTGCCACTGACCATTGCCGCCGTCACGCTGCCGTGGTTGTACTCGCTGCTGCTCTCCGGCCTGGCCCTGGCCAGTTACACTGTGCTGCTGGTGCGCTTCGTTCCGCTGGAAACCTACCTTGCCGCCCGGGAGAACATGCAGATCTACGGCATGTGGCTCAGCTTTGCCCTGGCAGCAGCGGTGATCACGTTTTTCGCGGCGCGCATGGCCGAAGAGCTTCGCCGCCAGCAAGAATGGCGCGCCCAGCGTCGTGAGGAGGGCTTGCGGGATCAGCAACTGCTGGCGGTCGCTACGCAGGCCGCCGGTGCTGCCCACGAGTTGGGTACACCTTTGGCGACCATGAGCGTGCTGCTCAAGGAAATGCGCCAAGACCATAACGACCCGGCTTTGCAGGACGATTTTCAGGTACTCCAGGACCAGGTACAGCTGTGCAAGCAGACCTTGCAGCAACTGGTGCGTGCCGCCGAAGCCAATCGGCGGCAGGACGTGGTCGAGCTGGAGGTTACAGCGTGGCTGGATGAGGCCCTGGACCGCTGGCACCTGATGCGCCCGGAAGCCACCTATCGGCTACAACGCCTGGGGCAGGGCAGCATCCCGCGGGTGTCGCCCCCTGCCGACCTTACCCAAGCGTTGCTCAACCTGCTCAACAACGCTGCAGATGCGTGCCCGAACGGGCTTGAAGTGCGCCTCGAGTGGGACGATGAAAACATCTTCATTCGAATTCGCGACCACGGGCCGGGTGTACCTCTGGCCATTGCCGAACAAATCGGTAAACCTTTCTTCACCACCAAGGGCAAAGGCTTCGGCCTTGGCCTGTTCTTGAGCAAGGCCAGCGTGACACGCGCTGGTGGCTCGGTAAGGCTCTACAGTCACGAAGACGGGGGCACGCTCACCGAGCTGCGCCTGCCGCGGGACGCACGAGGAGATACACATGACTGATCAACCCCAGGCTGCAGAGGGCGAAGAACTGCCTCATCTGCTGTTGGTAGACGACGACGCTACCTTCACACGCGTGATGGCACGCGCCATGGGCCGCCGTGGCTTCAGGGTAAGCACCGCAGGCTCAGCCGAAGAAGGGCTGACGCTGGCCCAGCAGGACCTTCCGGACTACGCCGTGCTGGACCTGAAAATGGAAGGCGATTCCGGGCTGGTGCTATTGCCCCAGTTGCTGGAGCTGGATGCGGAAATGCGTGTGGTGATCCTTACGGGGTATTCCAGCATTGCGACCGCTGTGGAAGCTATCAAGCGCGGCGCCTGCAACTACCTGTGCAAACCCGCCGATGCAGACGACGTGCTCGCCGCGTTGCTGACCGAGCACGCCGACCTGGACACCTTGGTACCGGAAAACCCCATGTCCGTGGACCGTTTGCAGTGGGAGCACATTCAGCGTGTGCTGGCCGAGCATGAAGGCAACATTTCAGCCACTGCGCGGGCGTTGGGCATGCACCGGCGCACGTTGCAGAGAAAGCTGCAGAAGCGCCCCGTCAGGCGCTGAATCCCCAGATTTTCCATGTTCCGCCTGTACCAGGCCAGGTGGCCTGGCGGGCACCTGATGCGCTGAGCACACCATGACCGAAAACGCTGAATACACCGCAGTGAACGATGCTGTACGCGGGCATTTTCTACGCCGCGTCTGGAACATGACCACGCCTTATTGGCGCAGTGAAGAAAAGGGCAAGGCCTGGCTGCTGTTGGGGGCAGTGATAGTGCTGTCGCTGTTCAGCGTCGCCATTTCGGTGCTGCTGAATAACTGGTACCGAGATTTCTACAACGCCCTGCAAGAAAAAGACACGGCTGCATTCAGCCACCTTATTCTCTATTTCGGCGGTATTGCCGCCATCGCCATTCTTGGGGCGGTCTACCGGCTGTACCTGACACAGATGCTGACTATCCGCTGGCGCCGATGGCTCACCGAGCAGCACTTTGCCCGCTGGCTGGCGCACAAGAACTACTACCATCTGGAAACCGGGGCCTATACGGACAACCCGGACCAGCGCATCAGCGAAGACATCAACAGCTTCACTAGCTCCACGCTCTCCTTGGGCCTGGGGCTGCTGCGTACCATTGTGAGCCTGGTGTCGTTCTCGGTGATCTTGTGGGGCGTGTCCGGCAGTATCGAAGTATTCGGCGTTACCGTCCCGGGCTATATGTTCTGGGCGGCCTTGGTCTATGCCGTTGTTGGCAGTTGGCTAACCCACCTGATCGGGCGACGTTTGATTCCTTTGAACAACCGCCAGCAGCGTTATGAAGCCGACTTGCGTTTTTCCCTGGTGCGTATACGAGAAAACGCTGAAAGCATTGCTCTATACAAGGGGGAGCCAAACGAACAGGCTCGCCTGGTAGAGCGGTTTGGCCATGTGTGGAGCAACTTCTGGTCTTTGATGCAGGTGCAAAAGCGCTTGACCTTCTTTACAGCAGGCTACGGCCAGATCGCGATCATCTTTCCGTTTGTGGTAGCTGCACCCCGCTACTTTGCTGGAAAGATTCAACTCGGTGAGCTGATGCAAATCAACTCCGCCTTCGGCAATGTGCAGGAGAACCTTAGCTGGTTCGTGGATGCCTACGCTTCGCTGGCTGAATGGCGAGCCACCTGCGACCGACTGCTCAGCTTCCGCCAGGCGATGGCTGAGCATGAGGATCGGCCGGCTGCTATTAACGTACGCCACGATCACGCGAGCGTAGACGTCAAGGGGCTTGTGTTAGGCCTGGCCGATGGCCGTACCCTGGTCGACAAAGCAGACCTGGCCATTGCCCCTGCCGAGCGTGTGATGCTGAGCGGTCGCTCTGGCAGCGGTAAGAGTACCTTGTTGCGTGCAATGGGTGGCTTGTGGCCGCAAGGCAGCGGGGCTATTCATATGCCAGCCGAGCGCTCACTGTTCCTGCCCCAGAAACCCTACCTGCCCATTGGTACCTTGCGCGAAGCGTTGAGCTACCCTTTGGCAGGCGATGCCTATCCTGATGAGGCGTATCGCGAAGCGCTGGAAGGCTGCCGCCTTGGGCACCTGGCGACGCGACTGGATGAAAGCAATCACTGGCAGCGCCTGTTATCCCCAGGCGAACAGCAGCGCCTGTCGTTTGCCAGGGCACTGCTGTACAAACCTCAATGGTTGTTCCTGGATGAGGCCACCTCAGCCATGGACGAGGAGGATGAGGCCGTGCTCTACCAAGGGCTTATCGATACATTGCCTGGCTTGAGCGTTCTAAGCGTGGGCCATCGCAGCAGCTTGCAACGCTTCCACCCGCGCCTGGTGCGCATTGAACAAGGACATTTGCAGGCGCAAGAGGTACACAGCCTGGTGTGATTGTCCAAGGGGCTTTTGCGCTATGATGGCGGCTGATCAACCCCGAGACCGGCTTTATCTATGGATAATCAGAGCGCCCCACCACGCGCCCGCAAGAAACCTCGCAGCCTCGCTCAGGAACTGGTAGCCATCCTGAGCGAGCGCATCCGTAATGGCCAGCTCAAACGCGGCGATAAATTGCCCACCGAGTCGGCAATCATGGAAGAGCAGGGCGTTAGCCGTACGGTGGTCCGCGAAGCCATTTCCCGTTTGCAGGCGGCCGGTCAGGTTGAAACCCGTCACGGGATCGGCACCTTCGTGCTGGATACCCCAAGCCCCAGCGGGTTCCGTATCGACCCAGCCACCATTGTCACCTTGCGTGACGTGTTGGCAGTGCTTGAGCTGCGCATCAGCCTTGAGGTGGAATCCGCCGGGCTGGCGGCCCACCGCCGCAATGATGAGCAGCTTACTGCCATGCGTGCAGCACTGGATGCCCTTAACGAAAGCGCGGCACATGCCACCGATGCGGTAGCCTCGGACTTCCAGTTCCACCTGCAGATCGCGTTGGCCACAGGTAACCGGTATTTTACGGACATCATGACCCACCTGGGCACCAGCATCATTCCACGTACCCGGCTGAATTCTGCGCGGCTGGCCCATGATGACCAGCAGCACTACATGACACGCCTGAGCCGCGAGCACGAAGAAATCTTCGATGCCATCGCCCGCCAGGATGCCGACGCTGCCCGTGCAGCCATGCGCCTGCACCTTACCAATAGCCGCGAACGCTTGCGTCAGGCCCACGAAGAAGCCGCCAGGCCGGCGTAAGCCAGGCGCTACCTACGGTGGGACCGGTCGCAGCCGAAGGCGGAGGCCGGGAACCTGCCGCGCCGCATGGCTAATCGGCTTCAAAAGGCCCTATCCGTCCCCATAGCGCTGTCTCCCCAAGGAATCTACAGACACCCCCCTTGCTGCTTTGTCTTACTAGTTGTACGATGACTTACAACATCGGCCAAGGCCGGTTTTCGTTCTACAGCGCACCAGGGTGTTCACTACAATGACTCCACAAGAACTCAAGTCCATCCTTTCTGCCGGCCTGCTGTCCTTTCCGGTTACCGATTTCAATGCTCAGGGCGATTTCAATCGCGCGGGCTACATCAAGCGCCTGGAGTGGCTTGCCCCGTACGGCGCCAGCGCCTTGTTCGCTGCTGGCGGTACCGGCGAGTTCTTCTCCCTGGCGGCCAGTGAATACTCCGAAGTCATCAAAACCGCAGTCGATACCTGCGCAACCAGCGTGCCGATCCTTGCAGGTGTTGGCGGTGCTACCCGCCAAGCCATCGAATACGCAAAGGAAGCCGAGCGCCTGGGCGCCAAGGGCCTGTTGCTGCTGCCTCACTACCTCACCGAGGCATCGCAGGACGGCGTAGCCGCTCATGTGGAGGCGGTGTGCAAATCCGTAAACATTGGCGTTATCGTCTACAACCGCAACGTGTGCCGCCTGAACGCACCACAGTTGGAGAAGCTGGCCGAGCGTTGCCCTAACCTGATCGGTTACAAGGACGGCCTGGGTGATATCGAACTGATGGTTAGCATCCGCCGGCGCCTGGGCGACCGCTTCAGCTACCTGGGCGGCCTGCCCACTGCCGAAGTCTACGCCGCTGCCTATAAAGCCCTGGGCGTGCCGGTCTACTCTTCGGCGGTGTTCAACTTCGTGCCCAAGCTGGCCATGGACTTCTACCACGCCATTGCTGCAGACGACCACGTAGCCGTGGGCAAGATGATCGATGACTTCTTCCTGCCTTACCTGGATATCCGTAACCGCAAAGCCGGCTATGCGGTCAGTATTGTCAAGGCAGGCGCTAAGATCGCGGGCTACGATGCCGGCCCGGTACGTACACCGCTGACTGACCTCACTGGCGAAGAATACGAAATGCTCGCGGCCCTGATGGACAAGCTGGGCCCGCAGTAACGCGCAACGCCCTTGACGAAAAACGCGCTTCGGCGCGTTTTTTCGTTCCAGTGACTTATCATGTGATCACCGACCGCTAACGGACCGCCCACCGCATGCTTGGCATTTTCCTTGAAACACTGAACATCACCGCCCCGGTGTTCGCGATGCTGTTCATGGGGTTGCTGCTCAAGCGCGTGCATTGGATCGACGACGGGTTCATTAAGGTCGCATCTGAGCTGGTGTTCAACGTCACTATGCCGTGCCTGCTGTTCCTGGGCATCATCCACGCCAATTTAAATGAAGCGCTGCAACTGGGCGTGCTGGCCTATTTCGCGGTAGCGACCGTGGTCAGTTTTGCGCTTATCTGGCTGTGGGCGCGCTGGCATTGCCCGGTGGAGGACCGTGGCATCTACGTTCAAGGCGCGTTCCGGGGCAACAACGGCATCATTGGCCTGGCCCTGGCGGCCAGTATGTACGGAGATTACGGCATTGCGGTGGGTTCGATCCTGGCAGCAGTGCTGATCGTGCTCTATAACAGCCTGTCATCCGTGGTGCTGGCCTATTACAGCCCTACCATGAAATCCGACCCGCTCAGCCTTGCGGTAGGGATCGTTCGCAACCCGCTTATTCTCGGCGTACTGGCAGCGGTACCCTTCGCGATCTGGCGCATTCCGCTACCTGGTTGGCTGGACAAGTCGGCCGGGTATCTGGCCAATATGACCTTGCCACTGGCGTTAATCTGCATCGGTGGCACCCTCTCACTCTCTGCCTTGCGCGCAGGCAGCCGAATGGCGATCAGTGCCAGCCTGGTGAAGATGGTTGCGTTGCCGCTCGTGGCTACGCTGGGTGCCTGGCTATGCGGTTTCCGTGGTGCAGACCTGGGCATCCTCTTCCTTTACTTCGGGGCGCCTACCGCCTCGGTCAGCTATGTGATGGCCCGGGCGGCCAATGGCAACTATCGGTTGGCGGCGACCATCGTCGTGATTACGACCATCGCTGCCATCCTGACCACTAATATCGGTATCTTCTTGTTGCACTGGGGTGGCTGGATTTAACGCGCACGGGTGCGGCGCCGATACCGCCATGCGCCCGCGCACACCAGTATCACCAGCACCGGTAGCACGTACACCAGCACTAGCCGCTCCAGGCGAGTCGCCAAAGGCATGCCCGTGCTGAACGCTATGAGGTGCAGACCGTACACGCCGTACAGCGCCAGTAACAGCAGGCCTTCCAGCCGGGTCAACCGGTAACCCAGGCGGAACAGCGGCCAGGCGAGCAGGGCAGCGCCCAGCAATGCCGGCAAGTCGAACGAAAGGCTGTTGGGTGACACGGATACCCCACCAGGGCTGGCAAGCACAGTGATGGCAAGTACGCCCGTGAGGTTGTACAGGCTGCTCCCGATCACATTACCGACGGCCAGCTCGCGCTCGCCTCGCCAGGCCGCCAATAGCGATATCATCAGCGGTGGCAGCGAGGCACACACAGCGACCACAGTAAGCCCCATCACCCGTTCAGACAGGCCCAGTTCGTTGGCAAAGGCAACGGCTGCGCCCTGTAGCCACTGGCCCCCAAGGGTCAGCAACGTGATACCAGCGGCTAGGCGAACCAGTGTGGCAGGCGTTGAGCGTTCATGTTTGAGGGCCACAGGCACTGGCCGCTTGCCTTGGCGAAGTTGCCAGCCTGCCACGCCCAGGTAGAACACCCACCCTGCCAGCAGCAGCATCGCCTCCCACGTGCCCAGGTGCTGGTCCATGGATACACCATAGAGCAGCGCCGCGGCGCCAATCACCAACGGTACATCCACACGTACCACGGGCAAAGACACCCGAAGTGGCACAACCAACGCACACACCCCCAGCGTTACCAGCAGGTTGAACAACGTGCCGCCCACCAGGCTGCCCAAGGCGATATCCGGTGCGCCAGCGTCGACGGCCCCCAAACTAATGGCCAGTTGTGGTGCGCTGCTGCCCAGTGCCATCAATAGCAGGCCCGCCATCAATGGGCGAACACCGGCCTGAGCTGCCAATCGAAGGGCATTGCGTACCATCAGTTCGGCACCCAGTATCAGCATCAATACGCCCGCTGCAAATTGCAGCAGGCTCAAGGGTGGCAGGGCAGCGAGCTCGGCGATAGGGCCTCCTCAGTCCAGGCGTTCGATACGCACGCGCGCAGTGCCGGAGGCAGTCATGCCCAGCTGTTGCGCAGCATTGCGAGACAGGTCGATGATTCGGTTGCGTGCGTGAGGCCCTCGATCGTTGATACGCACCACCACCGTGCGATCATTGCTCAGGTTGGTCACCTGTACTTCGGTGCCGAAGGGCAGGCTACGGTGAGCAGCGGTCAGGCTGTTCTGATCGAAGCGCTCACCACTGGCCGTGCGTTTGCCCTGGTGCCGAGCGCCGTAGTAGGAGGCCATACCTTCCTGGCCCTGCCCCCGCTCCAACGGAGTGTTATCACTGGCGCAACCAGCCAGCAACAGCAGGCCAGCGGTTAAGAACATCAGGCGCCGCATGGGTTTGTCCTTATGCGATAGCGGTCCTGGCCGCCTGTAAAGCAGCGGCCAGTTTGCCGGCACGTTTAGCCCTCAAGCTTGCGCTTGAGCAGCTCGTTCACCTGTTGCGGGTTGGCCTTTCCTTTTGAAGCCTTCATCGCCTGGCCCACAAAGAAGCCGAACATCTTGCCACGCTTGGCTTCGTCGGCAGCGCGGTACTGGCCTACCTGCTCGGCGTTGGCCGCCAGCATGTCGTCCAGCACCTTTTCGATGGCGCCACTGTCGGTGACCTGCTTCAGGCCGCGGGTTTCAATGACCTGGTCCGCCGTACCCTCGCCATTGGCCATGGCTTCGAAGACCACCTTGGCGAGCTTTCCGGAAATGGTGTTGTCACGGATGCGCACCAGCATGCCGCCCAAGTGTTCGGCGCTGACCGGGGATTGCTCGATGTCCAGGCCCTGCTTGTTGAGCAGGCTGCCCAGCTCCACCATCACCCAGTTGGCCGCCAGCTTGGCATCGCCGCATAGCGCGACCACCTGCTCGAAGTAATCGGCTTGTTCGCGGCTGGAGGCCAGTACGGTAGCGTCGTACGCCGACAGGCCATACTGGCTCTGGAAGCGCTCGCGCTTTTGGGGTGGCAGCTCAGGCAAGGACGCGCGTACGGCCTCCAGGAAGGCCGGCGCGATCTCTACCGGTAGCAGGTCAGGGTCCGGGAAGTAGCGATAGTCGTTCGCTTCTTCCTTGCTACGCATGGAGCGGGTTTCGTCCTTGTTCGGATCGTACAGCCGTGTTTCCTGGATTACCCGGCCGCCGTCCTCGATCAGCTCGATCTGGCGTTGCACTTCGCTATTGATGGCGCGTTCGATGAAGCGGAACGAGTTGACGTTCTTGATCTCGCAACGGGTGCCGAACTCGGCTTGCCCTTTGGGGCGAATGGAGACGTTGCAGTCGCAGCGCAACGAGCCTTCGGCCATGTTGCCGTCGCAGATACCCAGGTAACGTACCAGGGCATGCATGGCTTTCACGTAGGCCACGGCCTCTTTGGCAGAGCGCATTTCCGGCTCGGAAACGATCTCCAGCAGCGGGGTGCCGGCCCGGTTCAAGTCGATACCGGAGGACCCTGCGAAGTCTTCGTGCAGGCTCTTGCCCGCATCTTCTTCCAAGTGTGCACGAGTTACGCCGATGCGCTTGACGGTGCCGTCTTCCAGCGTGATGTCCAGGTGGCCCTTGCCCACGATGGGGTGGTCCATCTGGCTGATCTGGTAGCCCTTGGGCAGGTCAGGGTAGAAATAGTTTTTGCGGGCAAACACGTTCTGCGGGCGGATGTCGGCTTCAATGGCCAGGCCGAACATTACGGCCATGCGCACGGCTTCCTCGTTCAATACGGGCAATACGCCAGGCATGCCCAGGTCTACCAGGCTGGCCTGGGTGTTGGGTTCGGCGCCAAAGGTGGTGGCGCTGCCCGAAAAAATCTTTGATTGGGTCGAGAGCTGGGTATGAATCTCCAGCCCGATCACGACTTCCCATTGCATGTGTGGAGCTCCTCAGAAGCCTTCGGGCGACTGGAGATGCCAGTCGGTGATCTGCTGATAACGGTGTGCGATGTTCAGCAGCCGCCCTTCCTGGAAATACGGGGCCAGCAGTTGCGCGCCTACCGGCAGGCCATCGGCGAAGCCAACGGGCATGGACAGGCCTGGCAGGCCGGCCAGGTTGGCCGTAATGGTGTACACATCCTCAAGGTAGGCCGCGACCGGGTCACTGCCTTTGGCGCCGAGCTTCCAGGCCGGGTTTGGCGTGGTAGGCCCGACAATCACGTCCACGTCCTGGAAGGCGGCCATGAAGTCGTTCTTGATCAAGCGGCGAATGCGCTGAGCCTTGAGGTAGTAGGCGTCGTAGTAACCTGCGGAGAGCGCATAGGCGCCGACCATGATCCGGCGCTGTACTTCCGGGCCGAAGCCTTCGCCACGAGAGCGCTTGTACAGGTCGGTCAGGTCCACGGGGCTGTCACAACGGTAGCCGAAGCGTACGCCGTCGAAGCGGGACAGGTTGGACGAGGCCTCTGCGGGTGCGATCACGTAGTAGGCTGGCACGGCATGCTGCATGGTCGGCAGGCTGATCTCCTTGATCACGGCCCCCAGCTTTTCCAGTTCACGAATGCTGGCCTGTACACGCTCCCCGATGCGAGGGTCCAGGCCGGCGCCGAAGTATTCCTTGGGTACGCCGATGCGCAGGCCTTCCAGGGAGTCGTTCAGCGTGGCGGTGTAGTCCGGCACGGGTTCGTCGATGCTAGTGGAGTCCTTCGGGTCGAACCCGGCCATGCCCTGCAGCAGCAGGGCGCAGTCCTCGGCGGTACGCGCCAGCGGGCCGGCTTGGTCCAGGCTGGAGGCGTAGGCGATCATGCCCCAGCGGGACACGCGCCCGTAGGTAGGCTTGAGCCCGGTGAGGTTGGTGAAGGCCGCCGGCTGGCGAATGGAACCGCCTGTATCGGTGCCGGTGGTAGCCGGTAGCAGGCGCGCTGCCACGGCGGCTGCCGAGCCGCCAGAAGAGCCACCGGGGACGTGCTCCAGCTGCCAGGGGTTTTTCACCGGGCCGTAATAGCTGTTTTCGTTCGCCGACCCCATGGCGAACTCGTCCATGTTGGTCTTGCCCAGGGTCACGGCGCCCGCTGCAGCCAGTTTCTCTACCACGGTGGCATCGTAGGGGGCTTCGAAGTTGTCGAGCATGCGCGAAGCGCAACTGGTACGAATGCCCTGCGTACAGAACAGGTCTTTGTGGGCGATGGGTGCGCCCAGCAGTAGGCTGTTATCGCCATTGGCGCGCCGTACATCGGCGGCGCGCGCCTGTTCCAGCGCGAGCGCTTCTGTCACGGTGATGAAGGCATTGAGCTGCGGGTCCAGTGCCTGGATACGGGCGAGGAGGGTGCGGGTCAGCTCTTCGGAGGAGAATTGCTTGGCGGCAAGGCCGCGGGCGATCTCGGCCAGGGTCAATTGATGCATGGCAGGCGGTTTTCCCTTACTCGATGACTTTCGGTACCAGGTACAGGCCGCTGTCTACGGCCGGTGCAATGGCCTGGTAGGCGTCGCGCTGGTTGTGTTCGGTAACCCTGTCGATGCGCAGGCGCTGGCTGGCTTCCAGGGGGTGGGCCAATGGCGCGATATTTTGGGTATCAACGGCCTGCATCTGGTCTGCAAGCCCCAGGATGCGGTTCAGGGCCTCAAGGGTGGTGGAAAGATCAGCCTCGCGCAGCCCGAGGCGGGCCAGGTGGGCGATCTTTTCCACGTCGGAGCGTTCGAGCGCCATGGGGGATCTCCAGTAAAGTCAGGCGGAAAGTGTCCGCCCGACAGGGGGCAAAGCTACGAAAATGCTGGCACAGAGCTGCGATCGTGGGGCCGTGTGCCCGGAAAAACAGCCAATTTAACATATTGGCGCCTTGCCCAAAATCCCTACCGTTGTTAGAGTTTGCCGCACTTTTTTACCCACGCGTTGCCAGGGTCACTTCTCCATGTTCAAGAAACTGCGTGGCATGTTTTCCAGCGATCTGTCCATCGACCTGGGAACGGCCAACACCCTTATCTACGTGCGTGAGCGCGGTATCGTCCTGAATGAGCCCTCGGTGGTTGCCATCCGTACTCACGGAAACCAGAAGAGCGTTGTGGCCGTCGGGACCGAAGCCAAGCGCATGCTCGGCCGTACCCCGGGTAATATTGCAGCCATTCGTCCGATGAAGGACGGCGTGATCGCCGACTTCAGCGTTTGCGAAAAAATGCTTCAGTACTTCATCAACAAGGTTCACGAGAACAGCTTCCTGCAGCCCAGCCCTCGTGTACTGATCTGCGTGCCATGCAAGTCCACCCAGGTGGAGCGCCGTGCCATTCGCGAATCGGCGCTGGGCGCTGGTGCCCGTGAAGTGTTCCTGATCGAGGAACCCATGGCGGCGGCCATCGGTGCCGGGCTGCCGGTCGAGGAGGCCCGCGGGTCCATGGTGGTCGACATCGGAGGTGGTACTACCGAAATCGCCCTGATCTCCCTGAACGGTGTGGTGTACGCAGAGTCCGTCCGTGTCGGCGGCGACCGCTTCGACGAAGCCATCGTGACCTACGTGCGTCGCAACTACGGCAGCCTGATTGGCGAGTCCACTGCTGAGCGTATCAAGCAGGAAATCGGTACCGCTTACCCAGGCGGCGAAGTGCGCGAAGTCGATGTGCGCGGCCGTAACCTGGCTGAAGGCGTT
The DNA here is from genome assembly GCF_059831485.1 of Pseudomonas sp. AB39(2026). Classification (NCBI taxonomy): domain Bacteria; kingdom Pseudomonadati; phylum Pseudomonadota; class Gammaproteobacteria; order Pseudomonadales; family Pseudomonadaceae; genus Pseudomonas; species Pseudomonas sp. AB39(2026). The sequence goes on along the minus strand of NZ_CP195212.1, from coordinate 2,380,842 downwards.
CCACGTGCCTTTACGCTGAACTCCAGTGAAGTGCTCGAAGCTTTGCAAGAGTCGCTGGCCACTATCGTTCAGGCCGTTAAAAGCGCCCTGGAGCAGTCTCCACCGGAGCTGGCGTCCGACATTGCAGAGCGCGGCCTGGTGCTGACAGGTGGCGGTGCGTTGCTGCGGGACCTGGACAAACTGCTGGCCCAGGAAACCGGCCTGCCGGTGATCGTGGCTGAAGACCCGCTTACGTGCGTGGCACGCGGCGGTGGCCGTGCACTGGAAATGATGGACAAGCACACCATGGACCTGCTCTCCAGCGAATGAGCCAGGGCGGCGCCTGGTGCCGTGGGGCAATGCCTATTGGTGTTGCCGCAGCCCCGGGCGCTCGCGTGTTTTCCGTTTTTACCGCGGCGCCGTTCCATGACTGATCTTTCGCCCTACTGCCCGGGAGGAACAGCCCATTAAACCGCTGTTCTCCAAGGGGCCTTCGCTGATTGTCCGCCTGCTGGTGCTCACCGTCCTCTCGGTTGCACTGATGGTAGTGGACGCGCGTTTCATGCTGCTCAAGCCGGTCCGTAGCCAGATGTCGCTGCTGTTGATGCAGGCCTACTGGGTTACCGACCTGCCTCAGCGGCTCTACCAGGGTGTCGCCAGCCAGTTTGGCAGCCGCACCGAGCTGATTGCCGAAAACGAAAAGCTCAAGACCGAAGCCTTGCTGCTTCAAGGGCGCTTGCAGAAGCTGGCCGCCCTTACCGAGCAGAATGTGCGGCTGCGCGAGCTATTGAATTCGTCCACGCTGGTGAATGAAAAGGTCGAGGTCGCCGAGCTGATCGGCGTAGATCCCAACCCCTTTACCCATCGCATCCTGATTAACAAGGGTGAGCGTGACGGTGTGTCTCTGGGCCAGCCCGTTCTGGATGCGCGGGGGCTGATGGGGCAGGTGGTCGAACTGATGCCCTACACCTCGCGTGTACTTTTATTGACCGACAGCACCCACAGCATTCCTGTCCAGGTGAACCGCAACGGGTTGAGGGCGATCGCAAGCGGCACAGGAAACCCCGAGCGGCTGGAGTTGCGCCATGTAGCCGACACTGCCGATATCAAGGAAGGGGACCTGCTGGTCAGCTCCGGGCTGGGGCAGCGTTTCCCAGCAGGCTACCCGGTCGCAATGGTGAAAGAGGTGATCCACGACTCTGGGCAGCCTTTCGCGATTGTACGTGCCGTGCCTACCGCAGCCCTGAACCGAAGCCGCTACGTGTTGTTGGTGTTCTCGGACAGCCGTACGCCAGAGCAGCGTGCCGCAGAGGCTGCCCAGGCCGAGGAGGGCGGTGCAGCAGCCACCGCGCCGGCCGGGTCGACACCTGCGGCAGCTACGCCTGGGCCTTCAACCCCTGCAGGCACGGCCCAACCCGCGCATTCGGGAACTCAGGCGCACCCCGCAACCAGTACGCCTGCGACCCCTGCACCTGCCACCTCTACTCATCCGGCAAGTACACCGGCGCCTACCCAGCCTCACACTACATCCTCTACTGGGCGGTCAGCCCATCCGGCACCCGCCACGCCTGAAGGAGCGCATTGATGGTCAATACCCGGCGCAACCATGGCTGGATCATCTGGCTGACCTTTGCCATCGGCCTGCTGCTGAGCGTGTCGCCGCTTCCCCAGTTCATGGAAGTGTTACGCCCGTTATGGCTGGCGCTGTTGCTGGCGTTCTGGTGCCTGAACGTGCCGGCCAAGGTGGGCATGACCACGGCCTTTTTGCTTGGGTTGGCCGAGGACGTGCTCTACGGCACCTTGCTTGGGCAGAATGCACTTATCCTCAGCCTTACCACCTTTCTGGTGCTGTCCCTTCAGCAACGCATGCGTATGTTCCCCATGTGGCAGCAAAGCCTGGTGATTTTCGTGGTGCTAGGCGTGATGCAGCTGGTGCAGCTCTGGCTGAGCGCCCTTACCGGTAATCGCCAGCCTACCCTGGCGCTGGTGCTGCCAGCAGTGACCAGTGCCCTGTTGTGGCCTTGGGTCAGTTACGGCCTGCGCGGCCTGCGTCGCCGCTTCAACATCCACTGACCCGCGTTTCATGGAGCCGTACCCATGACCAACCTGTTCCTGGCTTCCGGCTCCCCACGCCGCCGCGAACTGCTCGCGCAAATTGGCGTGCCCTTCACTACAGTACAGGCAAGCATCGACGAAACGCCTCTGCCCGGAGAAGCGCCTGACGCCTACGTACAGCGCCTGGCGGTTACCAAGGCCGCTGCTGGCCTGGCTCAGGCGCCAGCGGGTGCAGTGGTCTTGGGCGCAGACACGGCCGTGGTATGCGAAGGTGAGATCTTCGGCAAGCCCACCAGCGCCGAGCAGGCTGCACACATGCTGGCCTCCCTGAGTGGTCGCACGCATTACGTGCTTACAGCCATTGCCTTGAGCACTGAGGCACGTAGTGAAGTGTGCTGTGTCAGCACCCAGGTACGCTTTCGGCACATTTCGCCTCACGAAATCCAAGCCTACTGGGCCAGTGGCGAACCCGTGGACAAGGCCGGTGGTTACGCCATTCAGGGGCTAGGTGCCGTGTTTGTGGAGGCGATAGAAGGCAGCTATTCCGCCGTGGTAGGGCTACCGTTGTGCGAAACCGCAGCACTGCTGGCGCGCTTCGGCGTTGCCTGCTGGCAGCCGGCTTCCGTACCAGGTTCCGTAGAGTGAGCGCACGCTGGCGTCGCGCCGCGTCGCCAGTCCGGGCATCATGGGTCACTGTTCTGACGAGAGCCTGTCATGAGTGAAGAAATCCTCATCAACATCACGCCGATGGAATCCCGGGTAGCGGTGGTGGAAAACGGTGTGCTGCAGGAAGTGCATGTGGAGCGCACTCAGCGCCGGGGCATTGTCGGGAACATCTACAAAGGCAAGGTGGTACGGGTGCTGCCGGGCATGCAGGCAGCGTTCATCGATATTGGGCTGGAGCGTGCCGCCTTTATTCATGCCTCGGAAATTTCACTGCGTGAAGGCTCTGCGGTGGAAGCCATCAGTGCATTGGTTCATGAAGGGCAAAGCCTGGTGGTGCAGGTTACCAAGGACCCCATCGGCTCCAAGGGCGCACGGCTGACCACCCAGTTGTCCATTCCCTCCCGCTACCTGGTGTACATGCCGCGTACCAGCCACGTGGGCATCTCGCTGAAAATCGAAGAGGAAGCCGAGCGTGACCGGCTCAAGCAGGTCGTAAGCGACTGCGTAGCGAAGGAAGGCATTCAGGAAAGCGGCGGCTTCATATTGCGCACGGCGGCCGAAGGCGCACGCGCTGAAGAAATCCTGATGGACATCCGTTACCTGCGCCGCCTCTGGGAGCAGATCGCTACCCAGATCAAAACCGTAGGGGCGCCCACCGTCATCTACGAAGACCTGGGCCTTGCCCTGCGTACACTCCGGGACCTGGTAAACCCCAAGATCGAGAAAATTCGTATCGACTCGCGGGAAACCTTTCAAAAAACCACGCAGTTTGTTGAAGAGCTGATGCCTGAGATCGCTGACCGCCTGGAGCACTACCCTGGCGAGCGGCCCATTTTCGACCTGTATGCGGTGGAAGACGAGATACAGCGCGCGCTGGACCGCAAGGTGCCGCTCAAGTCCGGTGGCTACCTTGTGGTAGACCCGGCGGAAGCCATGACCACCATCGACGTGAATACCGGAGCCTTTGTGGGGCATCGCAACCTTGAGGAAACCATCTTCAAGACCAACCTGGAGGCGGCCACTGCCATCGCGCGCCAACTGCGGCTGCGCAATATCGGTGGGATCATCATCATCGACTTCATTGACATGGAGGATGAGGATCACCAGCGCCAAGTACTGCGCACTTTGGAAAAGCAGCTGGAGCGCGACCACGCCAAGACCAATATCATTGGTATTACCGAGCTGGGCCTGGTGCAAATGACCCGTAAGCGCACCCGGGAGAGCCTTGAACAGGTGCTGTGCGAACCCTGTGCCTGCTGCCAGGGCCGGGGAAAGTTGAAAACCCCGGAAACCGTCTGCTACGAAATCTTCCGGGAAATACTGCGCGAGGCGCGGGCCTACGAGGCAGAGGGCTACCGTGTATTGGCCAACCAGAAGGTGGTCGATCGGTTGCTGGATGAAGAGTCCGGTAACGTCGCGGAACTGGAAGCCTTCATTGGCCGCACCATTCGTTTCCAGGTCGAGAGCATGTACTCGCAGGAACAATACGATGTGGTGCTGCTCTGAGTCAGTGGCGTAACGGTACAAGGCCCTTCGAATGGCACGTTTGACACAAGTCGCCAGCGTGCTTGTCCGCTGGGGCCTCGGCGCCTGCGCCCTGTGCCTGATCCTGTTGGCCCTGTATGTAAGCCTGGGGCGGCAACTGCTGCCCATGGTAAGTGATTACCGGCCTGTTCTGGCATTGAAGGCGAGCCAGGCGCTGAACATTCCGGTTGAGATCGGCAAGCTTGAAGGCACCTGGGGCGGGCTGGCGCCCATCATTGTTGCGCACAATGTCAGCCTGGGCACAGGTGCTGGCGCCCTGCATCTGGAGCAGATACGGGTAGTACCGGCGCTGTGGCGCAGCCTGATCACCCTTGAACCCCATGTGGCCACCTTGCAGCTTGAGGGCGTGCAGCTGACCGTGCAGCAGGACGGTGAAGGCCACTGGGCCTTGCAGGGCATGGCCAGCAACCCGGACCATACGCCCTTCGACCCCGGCGTAGCCCTGGCTCGCCTGCGGCAGTTGGGCGAGCTGAATGTGGTGGATAGCCAACTGACTGTACGGCCATGGCAGCGAGACCCCATGGCGTTCACGTACCTGGGCCTGAGCCTGCGAACAGCAACAGGCGAGCAGCGGCTGGACGCCCGGTTCCACTTGCCGGACGGTAAACCGGTGGCTGTACAACTACGCGCTCAGGCCGAGCAGGCACACTGGCAAGACGGTTCTGCTCAGGTCTACATCAGTGTGCCCCAAAGTGACTGGGCTCAATGGGTGCCCGCCAGCCTCTTGGGCCAGTGGCGCTTCGCTGAATTGAAAGCGGGAGGGGAGGTATGGCTGAGCTGGGCGCAGCAGCACTTGGCCAGCGCCACCCTGCGCTTGAATGCCCCGCGTGTTAAGGGGGGCATCGAAGGCCGTACGCCTGCCGCAGCAGAAGACATTGCCCTCACGGCCTGCCTGCAGCGCACGGGCGAAGGCTATACCGCCGTGGCCCAGCCGTTGGCCATGAGCCTGAACGGCCAGCGATGGGAGACCCATATCAAGGCCGTGCAAGCAGGCGAGGCGTGGCAGGTGCAGGCAGACCGCCTTGATCTCGGCCCCTTGCTGCCCTTGCTGGATGCCTATACGCCGTGGCCAGACAAAGCGGCACTTGCGATGGACATCCTTAAACCCAGCGGCACCCTGCGTAACCTGAGGCTGACGCTACGCCCGCAGGAAGCAGGCGACCGCCGCCTGGCGTTCGAAACAAACCTGGAACAAGTGGCTTTCCAGGCCTATCACGGCGCACCCGGCGCTGCCAACGTAAGCGGAAGCATCAGCGGTGATTTGGGGCAGGGTGAGCTGCGCCTGGCCAGCAATGACTTTATGTTGCACCTGTGGCCAATCTTCAAGCAGCAGTGGCGTTACAAGGAAGCCCACGCGCGGCTTCAGTGGCACTTGAACAGCGAGGGGTTCAGCCTGGTGGCCCCTGTGATCCAGGTGCTGGGTGAAGAAGGAAAGATCGCAGCTGATTTCATGATTCGCCTGCCTTTTGGCGAAGGCCTGGAGCCCTACATGGACCTGCGCGTGGGGTTGCATGAAGGGGACGGTCGCTATACCGCCAAATACCTGCCTGAAGCACTGAGCCCACAGGTGGCGGACTGGCTACGCAACGCTGTACAGCAGGGCAACGTTGAGGAAGGCTACTTCCAGTACCAGGGGTCTCTGGCCCATGCCGCCCCGGACCATGCGCGCAGCATTACCCTGTTTTTTAACGTACATAACGCAATGCTGGCCTTCCAGCCCGGCTGGCCGGCGCTTCATGGGGTAGACGGTAAGGTCTACATCCAGGATGGCGATGTTCGCATCAATGCCAGCCGTGGCACCTTGCTCAATACCGCCTTAAGCGGTGTGAAGGTAAAAGTGCCCCATGTGCCGGAGGGGCAAGCACCACACCTCACGGTACAAGGCGCGTTCGAAGGCCCCCTGGGCGATGGCATCAACATTCTTCAAACTGCCCCCATAGGCACCGGAGAAGTCTTTACGGGCTGGGAAGCAGAGGGGCCGTTGCAAGGCAGCGTGGACCTGGACATTCCCTTGGCCCATGGCCAGGCACCCAAGGTGGTGGTGGACTTCAACACCAGTGGTGCACGTTTGAAAATCCCCCAGCCGGTACTGGAACTCAGCCAGCTCAAAGGCGCTTTCCGTTTCGACCTGGATAAAGGGCTTTCAGCGCAGAGCGTGGAGGGCCAGGCCCTTGGAAAACCCTTTACAGGTAGTATCGCTGCGCTTGGCGCCCCTGGGGCGCTATTCACCCAGATAAACGTAGGCGGCCGAATGGACGTTGCCACCCTTGGCAGCTGGTTGGGCGCTACACAGGCATTGCCTGTCAGCGGGGAATTCCCCTATCAACTGCGGTTAGATCTGAACGCCAACAGCCAGTTGGTAGTGGACTCTCCTCTTAAGGGGGTGACGGTGGACCTGCCTAGCCCTTATGGCAAGGCGCCCGAAGACAGCCGCCCCGCTCATGTGGAACTGGACCTGCAGGGCAGTGCCCCTCAACTGCGGGTCGCTTACGCCAACCTTGCCAGCTTTATCTATCAGCCGGCCGAAGGACGGTTCACGGCACCTATCGGCGCTAGCCGAGGCGAGCTGTGGCTGGGAGAGGGCACACCACGGTTGCCTCAGGGTACAGGCCTGCGTATTCGAGGTGCAGCCGACACGCTAGACCTCAAAGCGTGGCAAGCCGTTCGTGACCGGTACCTGCCTGCGACGGCAAAGGCTGGTGCACCAACCGCCAATGCGGCGATGGCCAGCTCAGCCATCAGCGGCGCAGACGTGACCATCGGGCACCTGAGTGCGTTTGGGCAGTCTCTGGAGCAGGCCAGGGTGCGCCTGGATCGGGCGCCCGAGGCGTGGCTGCTACAGGTCAACAGCGTGCAGGTGACAGGGCGTGCAACCCTGCCAGACAGCGCCACCGCGCCTTTGGACATCGATATGCAGGACATTCACTTGCCCGCCCCTGCACCGGACGACCCGGCGGCGCCTGAGCCGCCAGACACGCCAGATCCCCTGGCAGACGTGGATCCCCATACGTTGCCTGCAACCAACGTGCACATTGCGAGGCTTTGGCAAGGCGATGACCTAGTAGGCGCCTGGTCGCTCAAGCTGCGCCCCTCAACGCGAGGGCTGGCATTGAATGAATTGAATCTGGGCCTCAAGGGCATGCAGTTGCAAGGCGACGGCAGTTGGGAGGGTACCCCCGGCTCCACGGCCAGCTGGTTCAAGGGGCGCGTGAGCGGGGGCAACCTGGCTGACGTCCTCAAAGCCTGGCGATTCGCGCCCTCTGTCACCAGCAAGGACTTTGCGGTCGACATCGATGGCCGCTGGCCTGGGTCGCCTGCCTGGGCGTCGCCCAAGCGTTATTCAGGCAGCCTTGATGCAACGCTCAACCATGGCCAGTTTGTGGAAGTGGAAGGCGGTGCGCAGGCTCTGCGCGTGTTCGGCCTGCTCAATTTCAATGCCATCGGGCGGCGCCTGCGCCTGGACTTTTCCGACCTGTGGGACCGGGGTTTGAGCTACGACAAGATCAAGGGCCAGCTGGCGGCCAGCGACGGCGTCTACGTGACGCGAACGCCGATCACAGTGGCAGGGCCTTCGAGCAACCTGGAGCTGGATGGCACGCTGGACATGGCCGCAGACCGGGTAGACGCACGTCTTCTCGTCTCTCTGCCGGTAAGCACCAACTTGCCACTGGCCGCGCTTATTGCGGGTGCGCCGGCCATTGGCGGTGCCTTGTTCCTGGTAGACAAGCTGCTGGGCGATCGCGTATCGCGCCTAGTCAGTGTCAAGTACCGCCTTGAAGGCACACTGAAAGAGCCCAAACTTACCTTTGATCGCCCTTTCGACAAAGCCCATTGATCACGTCGATAGTTAGCCCCATTTAATCGAGTGCGCTAGGATGCGGGCATAGCTTCTTGCACAAGGCCTTATGTCAGCACTAATGACCTTGGCCAATGCCGGTGCAGGCGCATCGGCGGTTTTCCTTGCAGGGCGCATTGCGGCCTGCCTCTTTCGCGGAGTGAACATGAGCGAAATGTTGAACACGGTCAGCGCACAATTACTGGCGCCTGGCAATCTTACCCTCGACAGCCTCACGGGCGTGCTGGGTGAGCTGGCAGGTCCGGGCATCGATGCGGCAGACCTGTATTTCCAAGCCCAAGTGTCCGAATCCTGGGCACTTGAGGATGGCATCGTCAAGGAAGGCAGCTTCAGTTTCGATCAAGGTGTCGGCGTGCGGGCTCAAGCGGGTGAAAAGACCGGCTTTGCCTACAGCAATACCATCACGAGGGAAGCGCTAGGCCTGGCGGCTCAAGCGGCCCGCTCGATTTCCCGGGCCGGCCAGCAGGGTCGGGTTCAAGCCTTCAAGGCGCCCACGGTCGAACAGCTGTACGCACCCGACAACCCGCTGGACGTGATGACGCGCGCCGAAAAAGTCGAGCTGTTGAAACGCATCGACGCCTACACCCGTACCCTCGACCCCCGTATACAGCAAGTGACCGTAAGCATGGCGGGCGTGTGGGACCGCATACTGGTGGCGGCCATGGACGGCAGCCTTGCCGCCGACGTGCGCCCGCTGGTGCGTTTCAATGTGAGCGTTATCGTAGAGCAAAACGGCCGTCGTGAACGTGGTGGCCATGGTGGCGGGGCTCGCACCCACTACCAGTATTTCGTGGATGAAGAGCGCGCCATGGGGTATGCCCGGGAAGCGCTGCGTCAGGCGCTGGTTAACCTGGAGGCGCAGCCGGCACCTGCAGGCACCCTGCCCGTGGTGCTGGGCTCTGGCTGGTCAGGCGTGTTGCTGCACGAAGCGGTTGGGCATGGCCTGGAAGGAGACTTCAACCGCAAAGGCAGCTCGGCCTATAGCGGCCAGGTGGGGCAGAAAGTAGCGTCCAGCCTGTGCACTATCGTGGACGATGGCACGTTGCAGGGGCGCCGCGGCTCGCTGAGCGTGGATGATGAAGGGACCCGTACCCAATGCACTACCCTCATCGAGAAGGGCATTCTCAAAGGCTACATGCAGGACAAGCTCAATGCCCGGTTAATGGGTGCAGCCGCGACCGGTAATGGGCGGCGCGAGTCCTACGCTCACTTGCCCATGCCTCGCATGACCAACACCTACATGCTGGCAGGTGAACATGACCCTGAGGAGATCATCAAGTCGGTCAAGAAGGGGCTGTACTGCGCCAACCTGGGTGGCGGGCAGGTGGATATCACCAGCGGCAAGTTTGTGTTCTCTACCAGTGAAGCCTACCTCATCGAAGACGGCAGGATCACCGCACCTGTGAAGGGGGCTACGCTGATAGGCAATGGTCCGGACTGCATGAGCCGCGTGTCGATGGTAGGCACTGATCTGGCGCTGGACAGCGGGGTTGGCACCTGTGGCAAGGATGGGCAGTCAGTGCCGGTTGGCGTTGGCCAGCCGACCCTGAAAATCGATGCCATTACCGTAGGCGGCACCGGCGCGTGAGTGTGCAGGCCTGCAGCGCCGGCCTAGTGTCTAGCGAAGGCCGCGCTGCTGTTCGTCGATCTCGCGGATGTACTTGAAGATCTTGCGGCTCGCCGAAGGTGGCCGGTTGTGCGTGGCTTCGTGTTGCGCGTGGCGCACCAGGGATCGCAAGTGCTGCCGGTCGGTCTCCGGGTACTGGGTCACAAAGCTGTCCAGCAGGGCATCGTCGCCAGCGATCAACCGGTCGCGCCACCGTTCCAGGTTATGGAAGCGCTCGTTGTACTGGCGTGTAGAGGCATCCACCTGGTCCAGCAACTGGAGAATGGCATCGGTGTCCTGGTCACGCATCAGCTTGCCGATGAACTGCCTGTGGCGCTTGAGTGCGGCATTGGCAGTATGTTTAGGCGCCTCTTCAAGGGCACGCCGTAGAGGCTCGGTAAGGGGGAGCTTGGCGAGCAGGTCGGGTTTGAGCGTGGTAAGCCGCTCGCCCAGTTCGGTCAACGCGTGAAGTTCACGTTTGACCTGTGTCTTGCTTTTTCCCTCGCCGAGGGAATCGTCGTATGAATCAACCATGGGGGCCGTCCGCAGATAAACGCCGCCATGATAACCAGTCGGGGGCCGATTGTCCGGCCCGGCCAGCAGAGGCCTTTGCCGCGATCCGAATTTGAAGTGTGGAGAATCCAATGAAAGCAGTTGAAAGCGTTGGTCCCGAGGCCCTGCCCCTGTTGCAGGAGCAGGTCGAAGCGATCATTGCCGAAGCCCGTCGCCAAGGTGCCAGCGCCTGCGAGGTGGCGGTATCCTTGGAGCAGGGCCTGTCCACCTCCGTTCGCCAGCGTGAGGTAGAGACCGTTGAGTTCAACCGCGACCAGGGCTTTGGTATCACCCTTTACTTAGGCCAGCGCAAAGGGTCGGCGAGTACGTCGGCCAGCGGGGTTGAGGCCATCCGCGAGACGGTCGCTGCGGCCTTGGCCATTGCCAAGCATACCTCCGAAGACGAAGCCTCCGGGTTGGCTGACGCCTCCCTGATGGCCCGCGACCTGCCAACCCTGGACTTGTACCACCCGTGGGATATTTCGCCACAGGCCAGCATTGACCTGGCCCTGGCGTGTGAAGCGGCAGCCTTCGATGCAGACCCGTCGATTCGCAATGCCGATGGCAGCCAGGTGTCTACTCACCAAGGGTGTCGCGTGTATGGCAACAGCCATGGTTTTATCGGCGGCTATGCGTCCACGCGACACAGCCTCAGTTGCGTAATGATCGCCGAAAAAGATGGCCAGATGCAGCGTGACTACTGGTACGACGTAAACCGCGAGGGCCACCTGCTAGCGTCACCTGAGGCCATTGGCCGCAAAGCAGCGCAGCGTGCCGCCCGCCGCCTGGGCGCCCGCCCGGTGCCAACCTGTGAAGTGCCTGTGCTGTTTGCAGCTGACCTGGCAGGTGGCTTGTTTGGCAGCTTTCTATCTGCGGTATCGGGCGGCAACCTCTACCGTAAGTCGTCTTTTCTGGAAGGCAGCATGGGGCAGTTGCTGTTTCCCGAGTGGCTTACGCTGGACGAGCGCCCGCACATGCCTCGCGCCCTAGGCAGTGCCGGTTTCGACGGAGACGGGCTCGCCACCTATGCCAAGCCGTTTGTGGAAGGGGGCAGGGTAGTGTCCTATGTGTTGAGCACCTATTCCGGGCGCAAGCTGGGCATGCCGAGCACGGCCAACTCAGGCGGCGTGCATAACCTGTTCGTGACCCATGGCAACGAAGACCAAGCTGCCCTTATTCGGCGCATGGGCCGCGGGCTGTTGGTGACTGAGCTGATGGGCAGTGGCTTGAATATGGTTACAGGCGACTATTCCCGTGGTGCGGCCGGCTACTGGGTAGAGCACGGTGAAATCCAGTTCCCGGTTCAGGAAGTCACCATTGCCGGCAATATGAAGGACATGTTCCGCCAAATTGTGAGTATCGGTAACGATGTCGAACAGCGAGGTAGTACCCGTACAGGTTCGGTGTTGATCGAGCGAATGACAGTCGCGGGCAGTTAAGCGTCGGGAAACTGCTCCGCTGCGCTTGAAATGAGATTGATTATCAACTAATAGTCAGTCTCAGGAGGTGGGTTCCGCCTCCATCCAGCCTTACAGCGGAGCGGCCATGGACCATTGGAAACAGACCATTGAGCGCGCCAATGCGCTTTTTGCACAAGGGCAATGGGTGGATGCCCGGGAATACTACCTCCAAGCATTAGCACTGGCGCAAATCCTCTTCGAGCGGTGGGCCAATGCAGACGAAGCCGTTATGGCATTCGTGGTCTCCCACCACAACCTGGCCGACCTGCACCTTTGCTTGCATCAGCCTGAAGAAAGCGTCGAGTACCTATGTGCAGCGCATCAGCACTTGCTAGCTGCAGCCTCTCAAGAAAGCCTGCCTCAACCCCTGCGCGACGCTGCGCTTCGTCACAGCAATCGTACCTACACGGAACTGCTGGGATTCATCGCCGTCCATGGCCAATACCCCCGCACTTCGAGCTTGCTCGCCAGTGCCATGGGCCGACAGTCGCGCCACACGAGCGCTCATTCCCGCTACGGAGTTCACTGACATGCCCCATACCCTGCCTGCCTTGCCCTATGACTACAAAGCACTAGAGCCGCACATCGATGCGCAAACCATGGAAATCCACCATACCAAGCACCATCAAACCTACGTCAATAACCTCAATGCAGCCTTGGAAGGCACCGAGTACGCCGAATGGCCTATCGAGAAGTTGATGGCCAACCATGCCAGCCTGGATGAGAAGCTTAAAGGCCCCGTTGCCAACAACGGCGGTGGGCATGCCAACCATTCACTGTTCTGGGAAGTGATGGCGCCACGTGCGGGCGGCCAGCCTACCGGCAGCGTGAGCGAGGCCATTGAAAAAGACGTGGGAGGCTTTGAAGCGTTCAAGGGCGCCTTCACCAAAGCAGCCCTGAGCCGGTTTGGGAGTGGCTGGGCATGGCTGAGTGTAACGCCTGAGAAAAAGCTGGTGGTTGAAAGCACCGCTAACCAGGACAGCCCCCTGATGAAGGGCAACACGCCCATCCTTGGCCTGGACGTGTGGGAGCATGCGTATTACCTGAAGTACCAGAACCGCAGGCCCGAGTACATTGGTGCGTTCTTCAATGTGATCAATTGGGCTGAAGTGCAGAAACGCTACGACGCAGCGCTACAGGCTGCCTGACAGGCTATCGCTGCGACCGGCATATCGACCCGATGAGGAGCCGGTCGCAGGCTTGTGCGTTTACTCGCCCTCGTCGAACTTGCCATTGATTAGTACTACCAAAGCATCCAATGCTTCTTGAGACTGGTCGCCTTCGGTACTCAAGTGGATTTGTGTACCTTTCCCGGCGGCCAGCATCATCACTGCCATAATGCTTTTGCCATCTACCAGGCTGCCTTCAGTACGGCCTACCCGAACCTGGCAAGGGAAGCGCCCGGCCACGCCTACGAATTTGGCAGCAGCGCGCGCATGTAGGCCCAACTTGTTGATGATGGTGATATCGAGTGCGGGCATTGCGTAGGAAATCCTTGAATTCAGGGAAGGTCTCGGTGACGTACCTGAACGTTTCTGAGTGTGCCCTGCAATAGTTTGCCAAGGCGTTCGGTCAGATAGACCGAGCGATGGTGCCCTCCTGTGCAACCAATGGCAACCGTAACGTAAGCCCGGTTGCTGGCTGCAAAACGGGGGAGCCATTTCAGGAGGTACTGGGAGATATCCTGGAACATGTCCTCGACATCTGGTTGTGCTGCCAAGTACTCGATAACGGGCTGCTCCAGCCCCGAATGCTCCCGGAGCTCGGGCTTCCAGTAAGGGTTGGGCAGGCAGCGGACGTCGAACACCAGGTCTGCGTCCGTGGGCATGCCGCGTTTGAAGCCAAAAGATTCCAGCAGAAACGCCGTGCCTGCTTCCGGCTTGTCCAGCAACCTGAGCTTGAGTGTATCCCGCAGTTGGTACAGGTTCAGGTGAGTGGTGTTTATCTTGAGGTCGGCCAAGTCCGCAATAGGGCTCAGCAAGTCGCTTTCCACGCCTATGGCTTCGGCCAGCGAGCGGTCGGCGCTGGTTAATGGGTGACGACGACGGGTCTCAGAAAAGCGCTTGAGGAGCGTATCCTCGTCCGCATCCAGAAACAGCACGTCACATTGGATGTGCTTATGGCGGACCTCTTCGAGCAACTGTGGGAAGCGCGAAAGGTGGCTGGGCAGGTTACGCGCATCAATGGATACCGCTACCAGCGGCTCGGCCAGTTCGGTATGGATCAATGCACGGTCTGCCAGCTCTGGCAGAAGCCCGGCCGGCAGGTTGTCTATGCAATAGAAGCCGTTGTCTTCCAGTACATCAAGGGCGGTGCTCTTGCCGGAGCCTGAACGACCGCTCACGATGACCAGGCGCATGGTCAGGCGCCAGCCTGCGCATTGAGCACCACCTGGTACAGCGCGGTACTGTCTTGGGCAGAGCGCAACTGCTCTCGCACGTCCTTGCGGTCCAGCATGCTTGCAATCTGACGAAGCAATTCAAGGTGCGCATCGGTAGCCGCCTCGGGTACCAGTAGCACAAAGATGAGATCTACGGGCGCGCCATCGATAGCGTCGAAGTCCACAGCTGCCTGCAGGTGCAAAAGCGCACTCATGGGTTGATCGCAATTAGCCAGGCGGCAATGGGGGATGGCGATTCCGTTTCCGAAACCGGTTGAGCCCAAGCGTTCACGAGCGAGCAGGGCATCGAATATCACCTGCTGGCCGACCTGAGGCAGGTCTGCGTGAATCAGCCTTGAAATCTCTTCAAGAACACGTTTTTTACTGCCGCCCGGCACGTTCACGAGTGAACGGCCGGGGGTCAGGATATTGTCTATTCGAATCATTGGGGGTTCAGCGAGCGGCCGCACCTTGCAGGTGGCTCTGCTGTTTTTCCTTATGCTTGAGCAATTGCCGGTCGAGTTTATCAGTCAGGAGGTCGATAGCGGCATACATATCGTCATGTTCCGCCTGGGCAACGATTTCTCCGCAGTTTGGCACCCGGAGGGTGGCCTCCACACGCTGCTTCTGTTTTTCCACTTCCATGATCACCTGCACGTTGGTGATCTTGTCATAGTGCCGCTGAAGCTTGGCGAGTTTTTCGGTGGTGTAGTTACGCATGGCGTCGGTCACATCCAGCTGATGCCCACTGATGTTGACTTGCATACTGCTTCTCCTTGTTGCCAGTGCATAAAGAGGCAGGCGAGGCACCTGCCACTGAAACGCTGGTGGCATCCCGGTAACGCGACATTGGCGTGCGTGCTGTAGCGCCAGTGACAGCAGGCGTTTCCGGGTGAGGCTTACATCAACCGCTTGCGTTCGCTCGAGGGCGCGATCCCTAGGGACTCGCGGTACTTGGCGACAGTGCGGCGTGCGACCTGAATGCCTTGTGCCTCCAGTAAACCAGCGATCTTGCTGTCACTCAATGGCTTTTTCTGGTTTTCCGCCGCTACCAGTTTCTTGATGATCGCCCGAATGGCCGTGGACGAGCATTCACCGCCCTCTGACGTGCTCACATGGCTTGAGAAAAAGTACTTCAACTCGTATATGCCGCGGGGCGTATGCATGTATTTCTGAGTAGTCACCCTGGAAATGGTGGACTCATGCATACCCACCGCTTCAGCGATGTCGTGCAGCACCAGCGGCTTCATGGCCTCATCGCCGTATTCGAGGAAGCCACGCTGGTGTTCGACGATCTGGGTCGCCACCTTCATCAGCGTCTCATTGCGACTTTGCAGGCTCTTGATGAACCAGCGCGCTTCCTGCAGTTGATTGCGCATGAACGTGTTGTCGGCGCTGCTATCTGCGCGGCGAACGAAGCCTGCATATTGCGGGTTTACGCGCAGGCGTGGCATCGACTCCTGGTTCAGCTCTACCAGCCAGCGCTCGCTATCCTTGCGTACAATCACGTCAGGCACCACGTATTCGGGCTCGCTGGATTCTATCTGCGAACCTGGGCGAGGGTTGAGGCTCTGTACCAACTCGATGACCTGGCGAAGCTCATCTTCCTTAAGCTTCATCTTGCGCATCAGCTGGCTATAATCCCGCGCGCCCAGGAGTTCGATGTAGTCCGCCACCAGGCGTTGAGCCTCGGCCAGCCAAGGCGTTTTTGCAGGAAGCTGCCTTAATTGAAGCGCCAGGCATTCACTGAGCGTGCGCGCCCCGATGCCGGCTGGCTCGAACTGCTGAATGCGGTGGAGCACGGCTTCCACTTCGTCGAGCTCGATATCCAGTTCCGGATCAAACGCCTGGCAGACGTCTTCCAGGCTTTCCTCAAGGTAGCCCTGGTTATTGATGCAATCGATCAGCGTGACCGCTATCAGTCTGTCGTTGTCCGACATGGGCGCCAGGTTGAGCTGCCACAGCAGATGGCTCTGCAGGCTTTCGCCTACCGATGTACGGGTTGTAAAGTCGTACTCGTCATCATCACCGCCTGGCAGGCTGCTGGCGCTGGTCTGATAAATGTCTTCCCAGGCCGTATCCACAGGAAGTTCGTCAGGAATGCGTTCATTCCAATCGCCTTCCTCGCTGGTTTCCGAAGCACTGGAGGTTTCCTGGAACGTGGTTTCCTGAAAGGTAGGCTCCTGGGCTTCGACAGGCCCGGACTGCTCGGCTTTGTCGGCCAGCGGGTCAGTGTTGTCGAAGTCGTCGCCTTCTTCCTGGCGTTCAAGCATTGGATTGGACTCCAGCGCTTCCTGAATCTCCTGCTGGAGGTCCAGGGTCGAGAGCTGGAGTAGGCGGATGGCCTGTTGCAACTGCGGCGTCATCGTCAGTTGCTGGCCCATCTTAAGGACAAGCGATGGTTTCATGGTGTGAGCTTGACACCCTGGTTGCCGGCGCGAGGCGCCATCCACAACGGGCGCCCCAGAGAGGCGCCTGAACTTAAGCAAATTATATGCCTGAAACCAGGGTGTTTGCCTAGAGGTCTTTACATTAAGACACGGCCTACAGCCGGAACTCGTGCCCCAGGTACACTTCCTTCACCAGGTCATTGGCAAGAATAGTTGCCGAATCACCCTCTGCAATCAACTGGCCATCGTTCACAATGTAAGCGATTTCGCAGATGTCCAGGGTTTCTCGGACGTTGTGATCGGTGATCAGCACACCGATGCCCTTGGCCTTGAGGTGATGAATGATCTGCTTGATATCGCCTACGGAGATGGGGTCTACCCCGGCAAAGGGTTCGTCCAGCAGGATGAATTTAGGCGCTGTGGCCAGCGCTCGTGCAATCTCTACCCGGCGGCGCTCGCCCCCGGACAGGCTCATGCCGAGGTTGTCCCGGATGTGCGTGATGTGGAATTCCTGCAGCAGGCCTTCCAGGGCCTGGCGACGACCAGCAGCGTCCAGGTCCTTGCGGGTTTCCAGGATGGCCATGATGTTGTCAGCCACGGACAGCTTGCGGAAAATGGACGCTTCCTGGGGCAGGTAGCCGATGCCGGCCTTGGCACGGCCATGCATCGGCTGGTGGCTGACATCCAAGTCGTCAATCAGTACGCGCCCCTGGTCAGCCTGTACAAGGCCAACAATCATGTAAAAGCACGTGGTTTTGCCAGCCCCGTTCGGCCCCAGCAGGCCAACGATCTGCCCGCTTTCGATGGAAAGGCTCACATCCCTTACCACTTGGCGGCTTTTGTAGCTCTTGGCCAGATGCTGGGCCTTCAACGTCGCCATTACTGGGCCTTCTGCGGCTGATCGGTTTTCTTCTTGGGCTGAATCACCATGTCGATGCGTGGGCGCGGTGCAGTGACCTTGCTACCCGTTGCACGGCCAGCGTTCACAACCTGGCGTACCGTGTCGTAGACGATCTTTTCGCCTTCGGACGTATTGCCATCGTTGATGACCTTCGCCTTGTCGATCAGCACGATACGGTTCTGAGAGGCAAAGTACTGGATAGTGACGCCATAGGCCTGGACGATCGGCTTGTCCACGGCAGGCTTCTGCTCGTAGTACGCCAGGTTGCCCACAGCCGTGAACACGTCCACATCGCCACTGGGCGTACGTGTAACAGTTACCTTGTTGCCCGTGATCTTCATGGAGCCCTGTGTGATGACCACGCCGCCGGTATAGACGGCCACGCCTTGCTTGTCATCAAGCTGGGCGTCATCGGACTGGATATGAATGGGTTGGTCCCGATCATTGGGCAGCGCCAAGGCGTTCACGCTTCCCAGTGCCGCGCCCAGGCCAAGCAGAAAGGGGAGGGTTTTAACGAGCCTCATACTGTCCTCTTACAGTGGACAGCAAGTGGATCTTGCTGTCATTCAGATACGCCTTCATTCCCTTGGCAGTCGTGACGCCACCGGCGCCGTCGATTCTAACGTCTTGATCAGTTTCCGCATATTGCTTCTGCGGGAAGACCATGGCTCGGGAGGTGGTAATGACGGTAGCGCGATTTTGCTGGTCTGTGCGGTTGAGCCGAACCGCATCAATGAGTTCGACCTGGGTGCCGTCCGGATTCACCTCCGCACGTTCGCTGACCACGTGCCAGGGGAACGTAGTGCCTCGGTAGATATCCATTACCGGCTTGGTCACATGCGTGATTTCACTGGCCTTGAGGTGTTCGACGCGATCAGCCGTCATTTCATATTGCATTTTGCCGTCGGGCAGATACTGCACCGTGTGGGCATTGACTGCGTAGTAATCGATGGTTGCAGCATCCACGCTGGCTTTGGGGTTGTCCAGGAAGCGCTCTGGGCTGACGTTCCAATACCCCACGGCAACCAACAGCGCCACCAGTGAAACGGCAATGGCAAGCGTAAGCAACTTTCGGTTTGGCATGAGCAACCTACAGGTAATGATTCAATGCGGCGTCCAGGTTGCCTTGGGCGCGCAGAATGAGTTCGCAGTATTCCCGGGCGGCGCCTTCACCACCGCGCGCCTGAGTAACGCCATGGGCATGCTTGCGCACGAAGTCTGCGGCATTGGCCACTGCCATGCCCAGCCCCACGCGACGCATGACGGGGAGGTCTGGCAGATCGTCCCCCAAGTGAGCGACCTGATCGAGGGGCAGGCCAAGCTGGGCCACAAGCCCCTCAAGTACGGCCAGTTTGTCTTCCCGGCCCTGGAACACGTGGGGTATGCCCAGGTTCCGGGCGCGACGTTCGGTGGCCACACTGTTGCGGCCACTGATAATGGCCGTGGCTACGCCAGAGGCCATGAGCATTTTAATGCCTTGGCCATCAAGCGTATTGAACGCCTTCATTTCACTGCCGTCTTCAAGAAAGTAAAGGCGGCCGTCAGTGAGTACGCCATCAACGTCGAAGACAGCCAGTTTGATGCGGCTTGCGCGTTCGAGCAGGGTACGCTCCATTACACAACCCCCGCACGGAGGAAATCATGCATGTTGACTGCGCCGACAGGAAGATCGCGTTCGTCTACCACCACCAATGCACCTATTTTGAAATCCTCCATGATTTTGAGCGCCTGAGCCGCCAGCATGTCTGCCGTTACGGATTTTCCATGAACGGTCATCACCTGCTCGATGGGCGTGGCATGAACGTCCAGGTTGCGGTCCAGGGTGCGGCGCAGATCGCCGTCGGTGAACACGCCCGCCAGGCGCCCATCTTCTTCGACCACTACGGTCATGCCCAGGCCTTTCCTGGACATTTCCAACAGGGCCTCTTTGAGCAGGGTGCCCCGTTTTACGGTAGGCAAGGCCCGCCCACTGTGCATCAACTGTTCAACCCGAAGCAGCAGGCGACGGCCCAATGCGCCCCCCGGATGGGAGAAAGCGAAATCCTCAGCAGTGAAACCACGTGCTTCCAGCAGGGCCACCGCCAAGGCATCGCCCATCACCAGCGCCGCCGTTGTCGACGAGGTGGGTGCCAGGTTCAGTGGGCAGGCTTCGTGCTCCACTCGGGCATCCAGATGCACTTCAGAGGCCCGAGCCAGCGTGGATTCCGAGTTGCCCGTGAGGCTGATCAGCCCAATGCCCAGGCGCTTGATCAGGGGCAGAAGCGTAAGAATTTCCGCGGTAGTGCCAGAATTCGACAAAGCCAGCACGATGTCGTTGGGCGTAATCATGCCCATGTCCCCGTGGCTGGCTTCGGCCGGGTGCACGAAAAAGGCCGGCGTGCCAGTGCTGGCCAGCGTGGCGGCAATCTTGCGAGCGATATGCCCCGACTTACCCATTCCCATGACCACGACCCGGCCGCTGCTGCCAAGAATCATCTCGCACGCTTGCACGAAATCGGCATTTATATGTTCAAGCAGGCCTTCCACTGCCTTGATTTCAAGGCCGATGGTACGGCGCGCCGATTGGATAAGGTCGCGGGTGCTATTCATGCCGGGATGGTCGGTCTCAAGAAAGGGCCGAGATTATATCTGGAATGCCCGAACTGCGCACGGGGCGGCAAAATCGAGTCATCAAGAGGGATGCCTGCAGGCGATGGCGGTGCCCCTCAGCCCGCCTTTTGCCCAGTTTGGGCCACTAATGGGGTCACGCGCTGTCACAGTCCAGTGGCGATGGTATCCAGTGGCGATGGTATAGTGCGCCGCGCTTCGACCCTGCCGATTTGTGCCCTAGCGTCTGGCCCGCACGTCTTACCGCAGTATCGCATCGTAAGGAGAACGAATGAGTGTCGAACACGCCTACGCGGTCGAGCTGAAGGGCGTCACCTTCAAGCGCGGTGCGCGCAGCATTTTCGAGAATGTGGACATCCGCATTCCACGTGGGAAGGTGACCGGTATCATGGGGCCATCCGGCTCCGGCAAAACGACCTTGCTGCGGCTGATGGGTGCCCAACTGCGCCCGACCACAGGCGAAGTGTGGGTCAATGGGCAGAACCTGCCAGCCCTTTCACGCAGTGATCTGTTCGATGCGCGCAAGCACATGGGCGTGCTGTTTCAAAGCGGGGCGCTATTTACAGACCTTGATGTCTTCGAGAATGTCGCCTTCCCCTTGCGGGTCCATACCGACCTGCCAGAGGAGATGATTCGCGACATCGTATTGATGAAGTTGCAAGCCGTAGGGTTGCGCGGCGCCATCGCACTGATGCCCGATGAGCTGTCCGGTGGCATGAAGCGGCGGGTAGCCCTGGCGCGCGCCATTGCCATGGACCCTGGGATCCTCATGTACGATGAGCCGTTCGTGGGGCAGGATCCCATTGCCATGGGCATGCTGGTGCGCTTGATTCGCCTGCTCAACGACGCGCTCGGCATCACCAGTATCGTGGTGTCCCATGATCTGGCCGAGACGGCCAGCATTGCCGACTACCTGTATGTGGTCGGCGACAAGCAAGTGTTGGGTCACGGCACGCCTGCCGAGCTTATGGCCTCGGACAACCCGCGTATCCGCCAATTCATGAAAGGGGAGCCCGATGGGCCGGTCCCTTTCCACTTTTCCGCGCCAGCTTTGGCCGACGACTTTCTGGAGAGTCGCTGATGCGTCGCAGGTCCTTGATAGAGCGGGTACGGCAACTGGGCCGGGCTGCTATCGATATCGTCGCCGGGTTCGGGCGTGCCACGCTGTTCCTGGGGCACGCTGTGTTCAGCCGGAATGGGGTATCAGGCGGTTTTTCCCTGCTGGTGCGACAGCTGTACTCGGTGGGTGTGCTGTCGCTGGCCATTATCCTGGTGTCGGGCGTATTCATTGGCGGTGTGCTGTCCCTTCAAGGGTTCAGCATCCTGGCCAAATACGGATCGGAACAGGCCGTAGGGCAGATGATTGCCCTTACGCTGCTGCGCGAGCTCGGGCCTGTGGTAACGGCGTTGCTGTTCGCAGGGCGTGCCGGGTCTGCCCTGGCGGCGGAAATAGGCAACATGAAGGCCACTGAACAGCTGTCCAGCCTGGAAATGATCGGCGTAGACCCGCTCAAGTACATCATCGCGCCCCGCCTGTGGGCCGGCTTCATCTCACTGCCCATTCTGGCTGCGCTGTTCAGCGTAGTAGGCATCTGGGGCGGCTCATGGGTAGCGGTAGATTGGCTGGGTGTCTACGAAGGTTCGTTCTGGGCAAACATGCAGAACAGCGTGAGCTTTTCCGAAGACGTGCTCAACGGCGTGATCAAAAGCGTTGTGTTCGCGTTCGTGGTGACCTGGGTGGCGGTTTATCAAGGATATGACTGCGACCCCACTTCCGAAGGCATCAGCCGTGCAACCACACATACCGTTGTTTACGCCTCACTGGCTGTACTGGGGCTCGATTTCATTCTGACCGCTTTGATGTTTGGAGATTTCTGATGCAAAACCGCACCCTGGAAGTTGGTGTCGGCCTGTTTCTCCTGGCCGGGATCCTTGCCCTGCTGCTGCTCGCCCTGCGAGTCAGTGGGCTATCGCCTGGCACTGCCCATGACACGTACAAGGTTTACGCTTTTTTTGACAATATTGCCGGGCTCACGGTCAGAGCAAAGGTGACCATGGCCGGTGTGACCATTGGTAAGGTCACGGCCATCGATCTCGACCATGACACCTTTACCGGCCGAGTAACGCTTCAAATAGACAAGAGTGTTGACAATCTGCCGGTGGACTCCACTGCTTCCATCCTGACCGCTGGCCTGCTGGGCGAGAAATATATCGGGGTCAGCGTAGGGGGTGAGAGCGCTGTGCTCAAGGATGGGCAGACCATCCATGACACACAGTCTTCACTGGTGCTCGAAGACCTGATCGGCAAATTCCTGCTCAATAATGTGAGCAAAGAGGCGAAATAAGGAGTTTCAATGTTAGCTATTCTGCGTCAAGCCCTGGTCGCCATGCTGCTGGCAGTGCCCCTGCTGGCCAGCGCGGCCCCGGCAACTCCGGCTTACAACCTGATCAAGGGCACTACGGATCAGTTGCTGTCTGATCTCAGTGCCAACCGCGAGAGTTACCGCCAGAACCCTCAGGCATTCTACGACGCGCTTAATCGCATCGTAGGGCCTGTGGTAGATGCCGATGGCATCTCTCGCAGCATCATGACGGTCAAGTATTCACGTAAGGCGACGCCTGAGCAGATGCAGCGCTTTCAGGAAAACTTCCGTCGCAGCCTGTTCCAGTTTTATGGAAATGCCTTGCTGGAATACAACAACCAAGGCATCACCGTAGATGCACCCAAGGATGAAAGCGGCGACCGCACATCCGTTGGCATGCAGGTAAAAGGCAACAACGGCGCGATGTATCCGGTTTCCTATACCTTGGAAAAGGTAAATGGCGACTGGAAAGTGCGTAACGTGATCGTTAACGGCATCAACATTGGCAAGCTGTTTCGTGACCAGTTCGCCGATGCCATGCAGCGCAATGGCAACAACCTGGACAAGACCATCGATGGCTGGGCAGGTGAAGTCGCCAAGGCCAAGGACGCTGCAGGCAGCCAGCCGCTGCAAGGGCAGCCATGAGCCTGGGTTCTATCGAAGTTGCCGCAGGTGAGCTTCGCCTGTCAGGCGTGCTGGACTATCGCACAGGCGCGCGTTTACGCGAGCAGGGCGCAAAGCTCATAGGGCAGCTACCAGCCGCTCAGGTGATCGTGGACTGCTCAGCAGTCCAGAGTGCCAACAGCGTCGGTGTTTCCCTGCTATTGGCATTGAGTCGGGACGCCAAAAAGGCTGGAAAGGCTTTCAGCATACGTGCCTTGCCCCAGGAGCTGAGCCAGATTGCCGAAGTCTGTGGCATCGACGGTTTGCTAAGCCGCGCCTGAGCAAAGGCTTTTGCTGCGCCACGCCCTAAAATGAAACAAGCCCGTTCGCGCTGCTGCCCTCGCAGCCAACGGGCTTTTTTTGTATCATGGCCGACCCGCGCGCACAGGGCGCCGATCGAGGTTAAGCATGCAGGCCTTAGAAGTTAAACGCTTTCTTGAAGAGCAGCTGCCACAGGTTCAGGTAGAAGTCGAAGGTGAAGGCTGCAACTTCCAGCTGAACGTGGTCAGCGACGAACTGGCCGCGCTAAGCCCAGTCAAGCGGCAGCAGCAGATCTATACGCACCTGAACCCATGGATCGCCGATGGCAGCATCCATGCCGTGACCATGAAATTTTTCACCCGCGCAGCCTGGGCTGAGCGTACCTGAGCCACAGGCTTCGAGAGTGTTATGGATAAACTGATTATTACCGGCGGCGCTCGCCTTGATGGCGAGATCCGCATCTCCGGTGCCAAGAACGCTGCACTGCCGATCCTCGCTGCGACCCTGCTCGCCGATGGCCCGGTAACCGTGGCGAACCTGCCGCACCTGCACGACATCACTACCATGATCGAGCTGTTCGGGCGCATGGGCATCGAGCCTGTGATCAACGAAAAGCTGGCGGTCGAAATTGACCCGCGTACCATCAAAACACTGGTAGCACCCTACGAGCTGGTGAAAACCATGCGCGCGTCCATTCTGGTGCTCGGCCCCATGGTTGCCCGCTTTGGCGAGGCGGAAGTGGCGTTGCCTGGCGGGTGCGCCATCGGTTCCCGCCCTGTGGATCTCCACATTCGTGGCCTGGAAGCCATGGGCGCGACCATTGACGTGGAAGGCGGTTATATCAAGGCCAAGGCGCCGGAAGGCGGCCTGCGTGGGGCGAACTTCTTCTTCGACACCGTGAGCGTGACCGGCACCGAGAACATCATGATGGCCGCTGCCTTGGCCAAGGGCCGCACGGTCCTGCAGAATGCCGCCCGTGAACCGGAAGTGGTCGATCTGGCCCACTTCATCAATGCCATGGGTGGCAACGTGCAGGGTGCCGGCACTGACACCATTACCATTGAGGGCGTAGAGCGCCTTCATTCGGCCACTTACAAGGTCATGCCAGACCGTATCGAAACCGGTACCTACCTGGTAGCGGCGGCGGTCACGGGCGGGCGTGTGAAGCTCAAGGACACCGATCCCACCATCCTTGAAGCCGTGCTGGAAAAGCTGCGCGAGGCAGGTGCCGACGTGACGACCGGCGCAGATTGGATCGAGCTGAACATGCATGGCAAGCGTGCACGTGCGGTTAACCTGCGCACAGCACCGTACCCGGCGTTCCCGACCG
Source organism: Pseudomonas sp. AB39(2026) (assembly GCF_059831485.1). Taxonomy (NCBI): domain Bacteria; kingdom Pseudomonadati; phylum Pseudomonadota; class Gammaproteobacteria; order Pseudomonadales; family Pseudomonadaceae; genus Pseudomonas; species Pseudomonas sp. AB39(2026). The sequence continues at coordinate 2,356,228 of NZ_CP195212.1, read as the reverse complement.
ACATGCAGGCGCAGTTCATCTCGCTCAACTGCGTGGCCGAAGGCACGGGTGCGGTCATTGAAACGGTGTTCGAGAACCGCTTCATGCATGTATACGAGCTGCTGCGCATGGGTGCGCACATTCAGGTCGAAGGCAACACTGCAATCGTGACCGGCGTGGAAGGGCTCAAGGGCGCTCCCGTGATGGCTACCGACCTGCGTGCTTCGGCAAGCCTGGTGCTGGCTGCCTTGGTGGCCGAAGGTGACACCCTCATCGACCGTATCTACCACATCGACCGTGGTTACGAGTGCATCGAGGAAAAACTGCAAATGCTGGGCGCGAAGATTCGTCGCGTACCGGGTTAGGTTGCTTGGGGCCGGGTTCGCCTGGCCCATTTCTGATAGGGATTCGTTTCTCCCATGCTAACCATCGCGCTGTCCAAGGGCCGCATTCTCGACGATACCTTGCCGCTGCTGGCGGCTGCCGGTATTGCCCCGACCGAAGATCCGGACAAAAGCCGCAAGCTCATTATTCCTACTACTCAAGGCGACGTTCGCCTGTTGATCGTACGCGCCACCGACGTGCCCACTTACGTAGAGCACGGTGCGGCAGACCTGGGCGTAGCAGGCAAGGACGTACTCATGGAGTACGGCGGGCAGGGCTTGTATGAGCCGCTGGACCTGAAAATCGCCTGTTGCAAACTGATGACTGCCGGTGCTGTCGGCGCACCAACGCCTAAGGGCCGGCTGCGTATCGCAACCAAATTCGTGAACGTTGCCAAGCGCTATTACGCCGAGCAGGGGCGCCAGGTGGACATCATCAAGCTGTACGGTTCCATGGAGCTTGCGCCCCTGGTTGGCCTTGCAGACAAGATCATCGACGTGGTCGACACCGGCAATACCCTGCGGGCCAATGGCCTGGAACCCCAGGACCTGATCGCCATGGTCAGCTCCCGCCTGGTGGTCAACAAGGCCTCCATGAAAATGCAGCACGGGCGTATCCAGGCCCTGATCGACAGCCTGCGCCACGCGGTAGAATCCCGACACCGTAGCTGACACCTCGCGCGCCTTCTCAGGTGCGCTTTCACTATCCGCGCCATAGGCTACTTCCATGAAGAAAGGCTGATAACGGCGCGGTGGTCCTGCTAGATTGTTCGTTTATTTCGTCACCTTGCTCAACGCCTGAGGCTTGCTATGACCGCACCTACCGCCATCCGCCGACTCGACGCCACCGCTCTGGATTTCGCGCGGCATCTGGATCATCTGCTGAGCTGGGAAAGCGTGTCTGACGAAGCCGTAAACGGCCGGGTACTGGACATCATCAAGGCTGTGCGTGAGCAGGGCGATGCTGCCGTGGTCGAGTTCACACAGCGTTTTGATGGCGTGCAGGCCACCACCATGGCTGACCTGATTCTGCCCCGTGCACGCCTTGAACAGGCCTTGGAGCGTATTACGCCAGCACAAAGGGAAGCCCTTGAAACCGCCGCTACCCGCGTGCGCAGCTACCATGAAAAGCAGAAGCAGGGCTCCTGGAGCTATACCGAGGCCGATGGCACGGTGCTGGGGCAGCAGGTGACCCCCCTGGATCGGGCGGGCCTGTATGTACCGGGTGGGAAGGCCAGCTATCCCTCTTCAGTGCTAATGAATGCCATTCCGGCAAAAGTGGCCGGGGTGCCTGAAGTGGTGATGGTGGTGCCTACCCCGCGCGGTGAAATCAATGAGTTGGTACTGGCCGCTGCCTGTATCGCGGGCGTGGACCGGGTATTCACTATTGGCGGCGCCCAAGCTGTCGCCGCGCTGGCCTATGGCACCGAGAGTGTGCCCCGGGTCGACAAGATCGTCGGGCCGGGCAACATCTATGTGGCCACTGCCAAACGCCATGTATTTGGGCAGGTGGGCATCGACATGATTGCAGGCCCTTCGGAAATTCTTGTGGTGTGCGACGGTGGTACTGACCCGGACTGGATCGCCATGGACCTGTTCTCCCAGGCCGAACATGACGAAGACGCCCAGGCCATTCTTGTCAGCCCGGACCAGGCCTTCCTGGACAACGTGGCACAGAGCATAGACAAGCTGCTTCCCACCATGGAGCGAGCCGAGATCATTCGCACGTCTCTGGCCAATCGCGGTGCACTGATCAAGGTCGCGGACATGGCCCAGGCCATCGACGTGGCCAACCGTATTGCACCTGAACACCTGGAGTTGTCTGTCGAAACGCCGAGCCAATGGTTGCCGCACATCCGCCACGCCGGCGCCATTTTCATGGGGCGCCACACCAGCGAGGCCTTGGGTGACTATTGCGCGGGGCCCAATCACGTATTGCCTACGTCGGGCACTGCACGTTTTTCTTCTCCCCTGGGCGTATACGATTTCCAGAAGCGCTCGTCGGTCATCTTCTGTTCGGAGCAGGGCGCGTCCGAACTGGGCCGTACCGCTTCGGTACTGGCCCGCGGAGAGTCGTTGAGCGCCCATGCCCGTAGTGCCGAATACCGGATCAAGGAAGCCTGACCATGAGCAAGTTCTGGAGCCCCTTTGTTAAACAGCTGGTGCCCTATGTGCCTGGCGAGCAGCCCAAGCTCACCAACTTGGTGAAGCTCAATACCAACGAAAACCCCTATGGGCCGTCGCCCCTGGCCCTTGAGGCCATGCGCGCTGAAATCGGCAATACCTTGCGCCTTTACCCCGATCCGAACGGGGACCGGCTCAAACAAGCCGTGGCCGCTTTCTACGACGTACAGCCCGGCCAGGTATTCGTGGGCAACGGTTCGGACGAAGTGCTCGCCCATATCTTCCATGGCCTGTTTCAGCAGGATAAGCCGCTGCTGTTCCCGGACATCAGCTACAGCTTTTATCCCGTGTACTGTGGGCTCTATGGCATCGATTTCGAACAGGTGACCCTGGATGAAAGCTTCCAGATAAACCCGGGCGACTACGCCAGGCCCAACGGCGGAATCATTTTCCCAAACCCCAACGCCCCCACCGGTTGCCTGATGGGCTTGAAAGCCATTGAGCAGATCCTTCAAGGCAGCCCGGATTCGGTCGTGGTAGTGGATGAGGCGTATATCGATTTCGGCGGAGAGACGGCCATTTCTTTGGTAGACCGGTACCCGAACCTGCTGGTGACCCAGACCTTGTCCAAGTCTCGCTCGCTGGCAGGGCTGCGGGTAGGGCTGGCGGTGGGGCACCCAGATCTGATCGAGGCGCTTGAGCGGGTGAAGAACAGCTTCAACTCTTATCCCATTGACCGTATTGCCCTAGCGGGTGCGGCGGCTGCATTCGAGGACCATGCCTGGTTCGACCAGACCCGGCAGCGTGTTATCGCGAGCCGGGAGCAACTGTCTACCGAATTGACGCAACGTGGGTTTGAGGTGTTGCCGTCGGGGGCGAACTTTATCTTTGTTCGGCACCCGGAGAAGGACGCTGCGGCGATAGCGGCTCATTTGCGTGAGCACAACGTGATCGTGCGGCACTTCAAGCAGGCCCGGATTGCCCAGTTCCTGCGAATCTCCATCGGTACGCCTGAGGAGAACCAAGCGCTGCTGGACGCTTTGACATAAGGCGGGTCCCGGTTTCCGCCTTCGGCTGCGACCGGCCCCACAGGGCACTACCTATCCTCTGTAGAGCGCTTTAAACACCCTAAGGGTCGTGCCTGGCACGGTCCCTTGTGGCAGCCCGCGCGCAGCGGGCGAATGATGCGCCGCCACAGTGTGGCAATCCCTTTTGCCATAAGAAGGGTTAGCCCTCTTCCTTGGGCACAGCCGCCGGTGCTGGCGGTGGCCGCATCCCTACTTCAGCCGTCAGCTTCAAGGTCTTGTTGTCGCGCATCACCTCGATAACGATCTTGTCTCCAGGCTTGGTGCGGGCGACCTGGTTCATCGAACGTCGGCCATCGGAGGCCATTTCATTATTGATGCTGAGGATCACGTCACCTAGCTGCAAGCCGGCTTTCTGCGCAGGGCCATCGCGGAAGATGCCAGCTACCACGATGCCTGGCCGGTCTTTCAGGCCAAACGACTCTGCCAAGTCATCCGTTAAAGGCTGAACCTCAATGCCCAGCCAGCCACGAATCACCTGGCCATGTTCGATGATGGATTTCATCACCTCCAACGCCAGCTTGGTAGGAATGGCGAACCCGATGCCTTGGCTTCCCCCGGATTTGGAGAAGATGGCGGTGTTGATGCCGGTCAGGTTGCCATTGGCATCCACAAGCGCGCCGCCGGAGTTACCGGGGTTGATAGCAGCGTCAGTCTGGATAAAGTCCTCGTAGGTATTGAGGCCCAGTTGGTTGCGCCCTGTTGCACTGATGATGCCCATGGTCACGGTTTGGCCTACGCCAAAAGGGTTGCCGATGGCCAGGGCCACATCACCGATACGCAAGCTGTCTGAACTGCCGATGGTAATGGCGGGCAGGTGCTGCAAGTCGATCTTCAGCACGGCCAGGTCGGTTTCCGGATCACTGCCAATGACGCGAGCAAGGGTTTCGCGGCCATCCTTGAGGGCGACCACAATCTGATCCGCCCCGGAGGTCACATGGTTGTTGGTCAGCAGGTAGCCTTCCGGGCTCATGATCACCGCCGAGCCCAGGCTGGACTCCCACCGGCGTTGCCGGGGTAGGTTGTCACCGAAAAACCGTTTGAACTGAGGGTCGTCCAGCAAGGGGTGGGCCGATTTGTTCACCGCTTTGGTGGTATAGAGGTTGACGACCGCCGGGGCGGCCAAGGTGACGGCGTCGGCATAGGAAACCGGCCCACGGACAACGGCGCCTGGTTGCGGTGCCGTTTGCAGGTTCACATCCTGGCTAGGCAGGCCGACCCATTCGGGAAAGCGCAGGATAATCAGCAGGGCGACCAGAATGCCGGTCAGCAGCGGCCAGCTGAAGTAACGCAAGGCAATCGACATCAATGAGTCCTGAGCGGTAATAGCGTTTCCACCGAGCCGGTGCCGGCCCATAATGGGCGCCATTATACGAGCGCATCGCCGCTCGCAAACTGTCTTGTGGAGACTTTTATGGCGGTGTCGCTGAGCATTCTGGTAGAAGAGGCCGACCGTTATCTTAATGCGGCTAGCATTGCCGATTACTGCCCCTACGGGCTACAGGTAGAGGGGCGCCCCCAGGTACGCAAGATCGTCAGCGGCGTGACGGCCAGCCAGGCACTGCTGGACGCCGCTGTAGATGCCGGTGCCGACTTGGTGCTGGTGCACCACGGTTACTTCTGGAAAGGTGAAAACCCCTGTATCACAGGCATGAAGCATCGGCGGCTCAAGACATTGTTCAAGCACGATATGAGCCTGCTGGCCTACCACCTCCCGTTGGATGTACACCCAGACGTCGGCAATAACGTACAGCTGGCTGCGCGGCTTGGCATCACGGTGGAAGGTCCCCTCGACCCGCGTGACTCGAAAGTCGTTGGCTTGATCGGTTCGCTGGCCATGCCTCAAACCGCCTTGGCATTTTCCCGCCAGGTAGCGCAGGTGCTGGGCCGCGAGCCACTGGTGGTGTGCAGTGGCCAGGTGGTACGGCGTGTAGGTTGGTGTACCGGGGGTGGCCAAGGTTACATCGACAAGGCTATCGAGGCTGGGGTAGACCTGTTCCTGACCGGTGAAGCCTCCGAGCAGACGTTCCATAGCGCCTGTGAGAATCGCGTGTCATTCATTGCCGCCGGCCATCACGCTACCGAACGTTATGGCGTGCAGGCGCTGGGTGATTACCTGGCACGGCGCTTTGCCATCGAGCACCTGTTCATAGACTGCCCAAACCCGGTGTAGTCAAAACTCGCGGGCATATGCTCATACCTTTTGGATCTAAGGCGCTGCCTTAATAGGCCTTAATGCTGTGATAGAGTGCCCGGCTCGAACACGGCCCGCAGGCCGTCCTATCTGCAACGCAATCCGTGAGTAGCCATGGTCGACAAACTGACGCACTTGAAACAGCTCGAAGCGGAAAGCATCCACATCATCCGTGAAGTGGCCGCCGAGTTCGACAACCCGGTCATGCTGTATTCCATCGGCAAGGATTCTGCCGTGATGCTGCACCTGGCCCGCAAAGCCTTTTTCCCAGGAAAACTGCCTTTTCCCGTAATGCACGTGGACACCCGGTGGAAGTTTCAGGAGATGTACCAGTTCCGTGATCGCATGGTCGAGGAAATGGGCCTGGACCTGCTGGTGCATGTGAACCCGGAAGGCGTGGCGCAGGGTATCAACCCGTTCACCCACGGCAGCGCCAAACACACCGACATCATGAAAACCCAAGGCCTGAAGCAGGCATTGGACAAGTATGGTTTCGATGCGGCCTTCGGTGGCGCCCGCCGTGACGAGGAGAAGTCCCGGGCCAAGGAACGGGTGTACTCGTTCCGCGACAGCAAGCACCGCTGGGACCCGAAAAACCAGCGCCCCGAGCTGTGGAACCTGTACAACGGCAAGGTGAACAAGGGCGAGTCCATCCGCGTGTTCCCCTTGTCCAACTGGACCGAGCTGGACATCTGGCAGTACATCTACCTGGAGCAGATCCCGATCGTTCCGCTGTACTTCGCGGCCGAGCGCGACGTTATTGAGAAGAACGGCACGCTCATCATGATCGACGACGACCGTATCCTCGAGCACTTGTCGCCTGAAGAGAAGGCAAGCATCGTCAAGAAGAAGGTCCGCTTCCGCACGCTAGGCTGCTACCCCCTCACAGGCGCGGTGGAGTCGGACGCAGATAGCCTGACCGACATCATTCAGGAAATGCTCCTGACCCGTACGTCCGAACGCCAGGGGCGCGTCATCGACCACGATGGTGCGGGCTCTATGGAAGACAAGAAACGTCAGGGCTATTTCTAAGCTTTAAGTTACAGGAAGCTGCAAGTTACAAGCGGCAAGCTACAAGTCAAAAGCGTCCTGCGCTTGTAGCCTGCTGCTGACATCGTACGCACCCTCGACAATGCTCGCGATGGATCAATAATTTCAGATAGCTGTACGCTACAAGCTTGCCGCTTGAAGCTAACAGCTTGGAGCTAGACCCATGAGCCACCAATCCGAATTGATCAGCGAGGACATCCTTGCTTATCTGGCCCAGCATGAACGCAAGGAATTGCTGCGCTTCCTGACCTGCGGGAACGTGGACGATGGCAAGAGCACCCTGATCGGGCGCCTGCTGCACGATTCGAAGATGATCTACGAAGATCACCTCGAAGCCATCACCCGTGACTCGAAGAAGGTCGGAACCACGGGCGATGATATCGACCTGGCACTGCTGGTCGACGGCCTGCAGGCCGAGCGCGAGCAGGGCATTACCATCGATGTGGCCTACCGGTATTTCTCCACTGCCAAGCGCAAGTTCATCATTGCCGATACTCCGGGCCACGAGCAGTACACCCGCAACATGGCCACAGGCGCTTCGACCTGCGACCTGGCAATCATTCTGGTAGACGCGCGCTATGGTGTGCAGACCCAGACTCGCCGGCACAGCTATATCGCCTCGCTGCTCGGTATCAAGCACATTGTGGTCGCCATCAACAAAATGGACCTCAAAGGCTTCGATGAGGACGTGTTCGAAACCATCAAAGCTGATTACCTGCAGTTTGCCGAGGCCATCAAGCTAAACCCGTCGAGCCTTCATTTCGTGCCCATGTCGGCCCTCAAGGGCGACAACGTGGTCAACCACAGTGAGCGCTCTCCGTGGTACACCGGCCCATCACTGATGGAGATCCTGGAAACCGTTGAGGTTGCCGCGGACCGCAACCTGACAGACCTGCGTTTCCCCGTGCAGTACGTGAACCGCCCGAACCTCAACTTCCGTGGCTTCGCCGGCACCCTTGCCAGCGGTGTGGTGCACAAGGGTGATGACGTGGTTGTGCTGCCGTCAGGCAAGAGCAGTCGCGTAAAGTCCATCGTAACGTTCGAGGGCGAGCTGGAGCAGGCTGGCCCTGGCCAGGCGGTAACGCTGACCATGGAAGACGAGATCGACATCTCCCGTGGTGACTTGCTGGTACATGCCGACAATGTGCCTCCGGTGACGGACCAGTTCGAAGCGATGCTGGTGTGGATGTCCGAGGAGCCGATGCTGCCGGGCAAGAAGTACGACATCAAGCGTGCGACGAGCTATGTGCCGGGTTCCATTGCCAGCATCACCCACCGGGTAGACGTGAATACCCTTGAAGAGGGGCCGGCCAGCGCGCTGGCGCTCAACGAGATTGGCAAGGTGAAGGTGGCGTTGGATTCGTCCATCGCCCTGGACGGCTATGCCAGCAACCGCACCACCGGCGCATTCATCGTGATCGACCGGTTGACCAATGGTACTGTCGGCGCAGGCATGATCGTTGCGCCTGCGGTGGTCTCTCATGGCGCAGCCGGTACGCATGGCAAGCTGGCCCACGTGAGCGTGGAAGAGCGCGCACGGCGGTTTGGACAGAAGCCGGCCACCGTGCTGTTTACCGGGTTGTCCGGCGCAGGCAAGAGCACCTTGGCTTACGCGGTGGAACGCAAGCTGTTCGACATGGGCCGTGCCGTCTTTGTGCTGGATGGGCAAAACCTGCGCCATGACCTGAACAAGGGCTTGCCCCAGGACCGCGCCGGCCGTACCGAAAACTGGCGCCGGGCTGCGCATGTGGCGCGCCAGTTCAACGAAGCGGGCCTGGTGACTCTGGCCGCCTTTGTAGCACCCGATGCTGAGGGCCGTGCCCAGGCGCAGGACCTGATCGGTAGCGATCGGCTGGTCACCGTTTATGTGCAGGCATCGCCACAAGCCTGCCGCGAGCGTGACCCTCAAGGCCTTTATGCGGCCGCTCAGGACAATATACCGGGCGAGTCCTTCCCGTACGATGTGCCGCTCAAAGCTGACCTGGTGGTCGATACGCAGGCGGTGTCGGTGGAAGAGGGCGTGAAACAGGTCATTGACCTGCTACGGGCACGTGGCGCGGTTTAAGGCCGTTTCTGCCTGGGAAGTGTCCGGGAGGTTTTTGGCAAGTTCCCGGTCTCCGCCTTTGGCTGCAACCGGTCCCACACCAGCAGCGCATGGCATAGCCTGTTGGAGCTGGCGATAGCCTGCGAAAGGGGAGCTTCAGATGCCCCTTTCTGCAGGTCGCTGCGTGATTGAGACTTGCAAGTACCGCTAACCTAATGAAAAGGGCCTCATTCGAGGCCCTTTTTCATTATTTGCGCTTGATGCCGTAATGCTCGTCGAGCATGCCGGGATGGGCGCTGTCAGGCGCAGTGAATTGTATGGTGATGTGTTGTGGTGTAGGCCTCGTGGGTCGATTTCGTTAGGATGGCCCTCACAAAATTCAGGCTGCTTTGCGTAGCACCCATAAGACGTAGATGTGGAGCCGTGATGCCACAGCGGTTGCTGGGAAACCTCACGAAAATAGCGGGCGAGCGGTATGGTTTTGACGGATATTTCTATGTCCAGGATCTGAACACCTCAAGCTACGCATACAAAGTGCTTTTCACACCTCTTGGGTCCAGTGCGAGCGGTTGTCGGGATATCCTGGAAGCCGAGTTGGGGGTGCGAATTGGTTGGTCTTCATCTGGAAATGAAGTTCTACCTTTCAGAGGACGCGACCGATGGCATGATAGACTTCAGTACGCCCAAAGAAATGGGTTTCAAGCCGCTGAGCATGGCTTCCATGACGGAACTGGGACTAGGGCTAGCGCTTAGCATACGTGAGATACAGGCGCAGATTCGTCCCAACGGCATTGCAGCGCTTGTACTGGATGAGCGGCCGCAGTTGAAAGATTTCTATAGGCGGTTATATAGAAAGCATGCGGCTATTCTTGGTGAGTACGGTTACAAGCCGCAGATATACCTAGGGGGGCAGGGGTATGCAGTATTCGAAGAAGGCTTCGCAGCAAGTGTTATTGAGCGAACTCAAGGCGCACAAGGTTCGGGTCGATAACCAAGCACTACAGGCTTACGAGGCTGCTTTGCGCTCTGGAAATTTTGAAATTCTACCTGCTCGAACGCCTAGCCCTTCGGCCTGCGAGCAGCGGAAGTAACCTGGAAGCTTACGCACTCGCTTATCCTGAAAAAGGGCCTCATTCGAGGCCCTTTTTCATTATTTGCGCTTGATGCCGTAATGCTCGTCGAGCATGCCGGGCATGTCAGGGCCTTTCGGTGCGTAGTCCTTGGGGGCTTCCGAGTCGCGTGGGGGCGTGAGGCGATCGCGGTGCACCTGGTTGGCATCCGAGTGCAACGCAGCCAATAGGCGTTGGCGGGTAAGCTCGTCGAGCGCCAGGTGGTTGGCGCCTTCGGCCAAGTGGTCCTGCACTTCCTGGTAGCTCTGGGTCAGTTTCTTCACCAGCACCGCCGTACTGTTGAAATGGGTTACCACTTCATGCTGGTAGTTGTCGAACTTCTGCTGAAGGTCATCCAATTGGCGCTGGGTACCCCCCGGTACGGCATTGGGCGCCACGCGTGCTATGAGGAACCCCGCCACGACACCCACGATGAGCGCCAGGGTGGGCAGCAACCAAATCAAGAGCGAGTATTCCACGAGTCCTTCCTCTATAAACGGCTTTGCATTACGTTAACGGCTCACACCGGCGCTGTATACCGTCATAGGGCCTGAAAAGCGCAGCATTGCGCCGGCCCTTCACAGGTACAAACCGATAGCTAGACGAGTCGACCCTGGTCAGGGTCACGGAGTTCATACCCTTGCTGATCCGCGAAAACCCTCTGATGCTCGATGGTCCCATAGGCCAGCTTGAAGCCCTTTACCTTGAAGTGCCCGAGCCACAGGGCCTGGCATTGCTCTGCCATCCCAACCCGGAGCAGGGTGGGACGATGCTCAACAAAGTCATGTCTACCCTGCAGCGCACGGCGCGGGATGCGGGCTACATTACCCTGCGCTTCAACTACCGGGGCACAGGTAGCAGTGCAGGTAGCCACGACATGGGCCTGGGAGAGGTGGACGACGCCCACGCCGCGGCCAACTGGCTGCGTATTCGCCATCCGGGGCTGCCGCTTACGGTACTGGGCTTTTCCTTTGGCGGGTTTGTGGCCGCCACATTGGCCGGCAGGCTGGAACGCCAGAACGCACCCCTGAGCCAGCTGTTCATGTGCGCGCCAGCCGTGGCACGCCTGCGTGATGACGAGCCGCTACCGCAGCATTGCCCTATCACTGTGATTCAGCCCAACAGCGACGAAGTGGTGAGCCCTGCTCAGGTGTATGAATGGTCAGCGGCCCTCGGCCATCCCCATGAGCTGCTGAAAGTGGCTGAATGTGGTCACTTCTTTCATGGCAAACTTACCGAACTCAAAGACCTGGTCTTGCCACGCCTTGCCCCTCTGACTGCAGCCCGATAAGCGATTACCCATGACCACCCGGATTCTCACAGGCATTACCACCACTGGCACGCCCCATTTGGGCAACTACGCCGGTGCCATTCGCCCGGCGATCGAAGCCAGCCGCCAAAGCAATGTGGATTCGTTCTACTTCCTGGCGGACTACCACGCGCTGATCAAGTGCGACGACCCCTTGCGCATCCAGCGTTCCCGCCTGGAAATTGCCGCTACCTGGCTGGCGGGCGGTCTCGATGTGGAGCGAGCCACGTTCTACCGGCAGTCCGACATCCCTGAAATCCCGGAGCTGACCTGGCTGCTCACCTGCGTCGCAGGCAAGGGGTTGCTCAATCGCGCCCATGCTTACAAGGCGTCGGTGGACAAGAATGTGGAGGCCGGCGAAGACCCGGATGCCGGCGTCACCATGGGGCTGTTCAGTTACCCGGTTCTTATGGCTGCTGACATCCTGATGTTCAATGCCCACAAGGTGCCGGTGGGGCGTGATCAGATCCAGCATGTGGAAATGGCCCGTGACATTGGCCAGCGCTTCAACCACTTGTTCGGCAAGGGCAGCGACTTGTTCGTGCTGCCTGAAGCCGTGGTAGAAGAAAGCGTGGCCACCTTGCCCGGCCTTGATGGCCGCAAGATGTCCAAAAGCTATGACAACACCATTCCTTTGTTCAGCAGCCCCAAGCAGCTCAAGGACACCATCGCCAGAATCGTCACAGACTCACGCCTGCCGGGAGAGCCGAAAGACCCCGACGCCAGCCACCTGTTCACCCTCTACAGCGCATTCGCTACCCCCTCGCAAACGCAGGCGTTCCGTGCTCACCTGCTGGGCGGGCTAGGGTGGGGAGAGGCCAAGCAGCAACTGTTCGCCTTGCTCGACAGCGAACTGGGCGAAGCGCGCGAGCGTTATCACCAGTTCATGGAGCGCCCGGCAGACCTGGAAGACATTCTCCAGGCAGGTGCCGCCAAGGCGCGCCAAGTGGCAACGCCGTTCCTTGAGCAGCTACGTGAGGCCGTAGGCCTGCGATCGTTCCGTACACAGGTGGCAGGCACCGGTGAAGCGCGCAAGAAAGCGGGCAAGGCCTCGCGCTTTGTCAGTTTCCGTGAGCAAGACGGCACGTTCCGGTTCCGCCTGCTGAGCGCTGAGGGTGAGCAGTTGCTGCTGTCCAGGCCGTTCGCTGATGGCAAAAGTGCAGGTGCCGTCACCAAGCGCCTTCAAGAGGCCGGGGTTGACCTTCGGGCCAACGGTGCTGGTTTCGAGTTGTGGCTGGATGACACCTGTGTGGCCGACAGCCCGGCCTTTACAGACGACACTGGCCGTGACACCGCCATGAGTGCGGTACGTGAGGCGTTACGGCCCCAGGCCTGAGCCCCCGCAAAGGCTGTGACGTTCGGTCGCGGCCTTGATTGCCATCCCACAGGGCCGCCGTTACAGTGACGGCCCGGTTTTAAAGCCCCGTAGATGACCTATGACGCCCCTTGAACGATACCAAGCCGACCTTCAACGTCCTGACTTCTTCCACGATGCGGCCCAGGAAACAGCGGTTCGCCACCTGCAACGTTTGTACGATGACCTGATTGCCGCCAACGGTGCCAAGCCAGGCTTGCTGGGCAAGCTGTTCGGGAAGAAGGACACGGTGCCGGTCAAGGGGCTGTACTTCTGGGGAGGCGTAGGGCGCGGTAAAACGTACCTGGTGGATACCTTCTTCGAAGCGCTTCCGTTCAAGGAAAAAACCCGTACGCACTTCCACCGCTTCATGAAGCGTGTGCACGAGGAAATGAAGCACCTCAAGGGCGAGAAAAACCCGCTTACCCTGATCGCCAAGCGTTTCGCTGACGAATCGCGCGTGATCTGCTTCGACGAATTCTTCGTTTCGGACATCACCGATGCCATGATTCTGGGCACCTTGATGGAAGAGCTGTTCAAGCACGGCGTGACGCTGGTAGCCACGTCCAACATCGTGCCCGACGGCCTCTACAAGGATGGCCTGCAGCGTGCACGCTTTCTGCCGGCCATTGCGCTGATCAAGCAGCACACCGAAATCGTGAACGTCGACAGCGGTGTGGATTATCGCCTGCGCCACCTCGAACAAGCTGAGCTGTTCCATTTCCCGCTCAATGAGGCTGCCGAAAAAAGCCTGCGTGAGAGCTTCAAGGCGCTGACGCCTGAATGCACTGCACCGGTCGAAAACGATGTGCTGATGATCGAAAACCGCGAGATCAAGGCATTGCGTACCTGTGACGATGTGGCCTGGTTTGATTTTCGTGCGCTGTGCGATGGCCCGCGCAGCCAGAACGACTACATCGAGTTGGGCAAGATCTTCCACGCCGTCATTCTCAGTGGCGTAGAGCAGATGAGTGTGGCAACCGATGACATCGCGCGACGCTTTATCAACATGGTCGACGAGTTCTACGACCGTAACGTGAAGCTGATCATCTCGGCAGAAGTGGAGCTCAAGGACCTGTACTCCGGTGGCCGGTTGAATTTCGAGTTCCAGCGCACACTTAGCCGGCTGCTGGAAATGCAGTCCCATGAGTTCCTCTCACGCGCTCACAAGCCGTGAATTGAAAAAGCTGCTTGAGTTTTTCTTCGTAATCCGGATAATTCGCCTGCTCTGAACGTGGAGGAAGTGATGCCCCTCCCCGAACAGGCCCCTGGCCGACCCCCGACGCGATGACCCGAGCCCCCAAAAGCGTCTGGATGCGGCTGTCTTTGACCTTGTCAAAGCAAGCACTATTCAGTAAGCTCCGCCGTCTATTTTTGCTGGGCGGCCCCTGAGGCTATAAAGAATGAAAACTTTTACTGCTAAACCGGAAACAGTAAAGCGCGACTGGTTTGTCGTCGACGCCGCTGGCCAGACCCTGGGTCGTCTGGCTACTGAAATCGCGAGCCGTCTGCGTGGCAAGCACAAGCCTGAATACACTCCGCACGTTGACACCGGTGACTACATCGTTGTTATCAATGCCGAGCAGGTTCGTGTAACCGGCGCCAAGTCCACGGACAAGGTGTACTACTCCCACTCCGGTTTCCCGGGCGGTATCAAATCGATCACTTTCGACAAGCTGATCGACAAGGCACCTGAGCGCGTGATCGAGACCGCGGTCAAAGGCATGCTGCCGAAGAACCCGCTGGGTCGCGACATGTACCGTAAGCTGAAAGTCTATGCGGGCGCTGCACACCCTCATACTGCTCAGCAGCCCCAAGAACTGAAGTTTTAACGGAATAGTCCACTATGTCGGCGACTCAAAATTACGGCACTGGCCGTCGCAAGACCGCAACCGCTCGCGTTTTCCTGCGTCCGGGTACCGGTAACATCTCCATCAACAACCGCGCGCTGGACACGTTCTTCGGTCGTGAAACCGCTCGCATGGTTGTTCGTCAGCCTCTGGAACTGACCGGCAACGTTGAGAAATTCGACGTGTTCGTGACCGTTTCCGGTGGTGGCGTAAGCGGCCAGGCTGGCGCTATCCGTCACGGCATTACCCGTGCCCTGATGGTCTACGACGAAACCCTGCGTGGCGAACTGCGCCGTGCTGGCTTCGTGACTCGCGATGCCCGTGAAGTCGAGCGTAAGAAGGTCGGTCTGCGCAAAGCGCGTAAGCGTCCGCAGTACTCCAAGCGTTAATTCGCTGCTCGTGCTTCAACAAAAAGCCCGGTTCGAAAGAGCCGGGCTTTTTCGTTTTGGAGGTACCGCAGTGGTAGGAAAGGCTGCTCCGCGTAGCGTGCTTCCGCCCGTGGGGGCCAAAACTCCTGTAAGATTCGCCGTTATTGCGCGCCTGAGGCGCTCTTTGCTGTCGCCGAGCAGGCCCTGATCTGCACGCAGCAAAGGAGCGCATCAGGTGCGTTTGTTTATCTGCTTTCAGCGAGGAGATCGCCATGGGCGTAACCAACCGGTTGGCCTGCTACTCCGATCCTGCCGACCATTATTCCCATCGCGTGCGTATCGTACTGGCTGAAAAAGCCGTTACTGTGCACATCATCGATATCGTTCCTGGGCGTCAACCTGCGGCACTAATGGAGGTGAACCCCTACGGCTCGCTCCCAACCCTGGTAGACCGTGACCTGGCCTTGTACGAGTCTACAGTGGTCATGGAGTACTTGGACGAACGTTACCCCCATCCGCCCTTGCTGCCGGCGTATCCCGTTGCCCGTGCCAATGCGCGCCTCCTGATGCATAGAATCCAGCGAGATTGGTGCTGCCACGTGGATGCATTGCTGGACCCTCGCAGCAAAGAAGCAACTCGGGTGGACGCCCGCAAGCATCTTCGGGAAAGCCTGGCAGGCGTCTCGCCCCTGTTTGCCGAAATGTCTCATTTCATGAGCGATGAGCAAAGCCTGGTGGATTGCTGTCTATTGCCTATCCTCTGGCGCCTGCCAGTTATGGGGGTAGAGTTGCCACGCGCGGCCAAGCCGCTGCTCGATTACATGGATCGGCAGTTCGCTCGGGAAGCTTTTCAGGCCAGCCTTTCGGCGGCCGAACGAGAAATGCGTTAGTTCTATAGGAGCCATTAATGAATTCCAGTCGTCCCTATCTGGTCCGCTCACTCTACGAGTGGATAGTAGATAACGATTGCACGCCCCATATCCTGGTCAATGCTGAGTATCGCGCGGTTCAGGTGCCTGAAGGGTTCGCGACGGATGGGCAGATCGTGCTCAATGTTTCCCCAAATGCTATTCGTCATCTGAACATGGATAACGAGGCCGTCAGTTTTGAAGGTCGCTTCTCAGGCGTGGCTCATACGTTGTATGTGCCCATAGGTGCAATCATGGGCATTTATGCCCGCGAAAATGGCCAAGGCATGGTATTCGATCCCGAAGTGCCGGATCTCGACGACGAGCCAGCCACCGAGCATGAGCCGGCGAGCAGCCCTGGCCTGCCGCCTGACGACGAGCCGCCTCGCCCTAGTGGCCGACCTAGTTTGAAAGTGGTGAAATGAAAAAAGGCGACCTTTGGGTCGCCTTTTTGCAAGTAACGCTACGCCTTTCAGTCGATATATTCGAACAGCTTTACGATCTTCTGCACGCCAGAGACGCCCTGCACCAAGGTAGTTGCCCGGGTAGCCTCCTGCTGGGTGACCAAGCCCAGCAAGTAGACAATACCGTTCTCAGTCACTACCTTGATGCGTGAGCCAGGAATAGTACTGTCGGCGAACATCTGGGTTTTGATCTTGGTGGTCAGTACAGCGTCATTGCTACGAGCCAGCAGAGAGGAGGGCTGAATAACCTGCAGTTCGTTCTCCACCTTTTTCACACGCTGCACAGAGGCGGCGGCTTGTTCGGCCATGGATTTGAGGTCTGCGCGGGGCGTCTGTCCCGCCAGCAGTACTACGCCGTTGTAGCTGGTTACCACGATGTGGGAGCCCTGATCCAGGTCTGGGCTGGCCTTGGCAACGTTCACCGCCACCTTGGTTTCGATAAGTGAGTCGTCGATCTTGCTACCCAGGGTGCGGGTACCCCGATCATCGTTGATCGGTTTTTCACGGGTAGCGGTCAGCACTGAGCTGCAGCCGGATAGGGCAAGGCAAAGGGTCAGGGCCGCGAGGCTGATACGGGTGGGGCTCATTCTTCACTCCCGAATAGTTGGCTGTCGATCAAATCGCAGAGGCAATGGATCGCCAGAAGGTGTACTTCCTGAATGCGTGCCGTCACCTGGGACGGTACACGTATCTCCACATCTTCAGGCAGCAACAGCGAGGCCATGCCGCCGCCGTCCCGGCCCGTAAGGGCCACGACCGTCATATCGCGGTCGTGTGCTGCCTGGATGGCCTGGATCATGTTGGCCGAGTTGCCGCTGGTTGAAATGGCCAGTAGCACATCGCCTGCCTGCCCCAGTGCACGAATCTGCTTGGAGAAGATCTCGTTGTAGCTGTAATCGTTGGCGATGGACGTAATGGTCGAGCTATCGGTAGACAGCGCAATGGCCGGCAGGCCAGGTCTTTCCCGCTCGAAGCGGTTCAGCATTTCCGAGGAGAAATGCTGGGCATCCCCTGCAGAACCACCGTTTCCACAGGACAGCACTTTGCCCTCGCCCAGCATGGCATTGACCATGACCTGGCTGGCCAGCTCGATATGGGGTGCCAGCACCTCCATCGCGTGCTGCTTGGTGTCGATGCTGGCTTGAAACAGCCGGCGAATCCGGGATTGCATGTCCATCGTTTACCTTAGAAACCTGGCCCTGCCTCGTACGCAGAGGCTTGTCGGCGAGGGCAGGGTGCTCGAATTAACGAGGTGAGTCGGGCGGGTGGCGCTAGGGTCAACCGGCGAAAGCATCCTTTAGCCAGGTAAGGCCAGGCGCGTTAGCGTCGCGACCTTCAAGCGCAATGATATCAAACCGGCATGGGTATTCCGCCCAGGCTGGTGCCTGGAGCAGGAAACGCTGGGCCGCCGTAATCACACGTGCTTGCTTGCGGCTGTCGATGCTACCAAGCGCACCGCCCCATTGGGGGTGCGCGCGATAACGGACTTCGGCGAATACTACTGTATCGCTGTCTAGCATGACCAGATCCAGTTCGCCCTCGCGGCAACGCCAGTTTCGAGCGATCACGGTCAAACCATGCTCGCACAAGTGTCGCTCAGCCCACGCTTCGGCCTGTTGACCTGCATGGCCAGGGCTGGCTTTTGGGGTCACTGGCTACCAGCCGGCAGCGCTTCGACTTTGCCGTTGCTGAATCGAGCCCAGGGCAGCTGCCGCTCGATACGCTGCGCACTGTTCAGGCTGAGGCTGCCTGAAAGCCCCTCAATACGGTTGTCTGGCAGGGCCTTGAGTTGCCCAAGGCGAGGTGCCAGGGTATAGGCGTCGGCCCCCATGGCATACAAGCGCCCCAGGCTGCCATTGGCCTGTGGCCATTGGCGCGCGACTTGCTGGCGCAGGGCATTGTTCGCATCCAGCAACCACGGGGTTTCACAGAAGCGCACACCGTTGAGGTCGTTGTACTGAGCCTGGTCACCACTGGCACTGTAGATATGGGAGGTGGCATATACGGGCACATCACCCGCGTACTGGTAATTAAGCGTGGGCTTGATCTGTTGGGCTTGCTGGGGCGTCGCCGTCAGGTAGATGAAATCCACATCCTGGCGCCGGGTACCCTGGCCGCCAGTGCCCGTCTGCCTGACCTGCATCAGCTCAGCGATCTGCTGGGCCAGCGCCACAGGCTGGTCGACCTGAATGGCGGAGACCAAGCTGCCCCCGTTTGCCAGCCAGTCCTGTCTAAAGGCCGCTAGCACGCGATCGCCAAATTCGCCCTTGGGCACGATGGCTGCAGCGCTGTGGAAGCCGTCGGCCCGTGCACGCCGTGCCACTTCGCGTGCCTCGTCTTCTGCGGCCAAGCCGAACTGGAACAACTGCGCTGGGCCAGCCTGGGTGCTGTCGCTGTAGTTGAGCGCCAAGGTAGTGATGGGCAGCTGGGCGTGGCTGCTCAACTGCTTGACCAGGTTCTTCTCAAGAGGGCCCACAACCAACTGGATGCCTGCGGCTTGAGCCTGGCGGTAAAAGTCGTCCATGGACGTGACACGGGAACTGTCGTACACCTCGATGGCAGGCCCTGGCTGGCCGGCCTGCAGCGCCTGGTAATGGGCGGCCATGAAGCCGTCACGTAGCGCACGCGCCACGCCCGCCAGCGGGCCCTGCTGAGGCAGCAGAAGCGCAATGTGGTCCAGCGGCTGGTTGGTCAAGGCCATCAATTGCTGCACCGGTGCAGGAAGCGTACGAGCCGCAGGGTGGCTAGGGTGCTGTGCTTGCCACGCTTGGATCGCTGCTTTCTGCTGGTCCAGAGTGCCAGGCGTTTTCACCACTTGCGCCAGGCTGAGCCAGCCGGCCAGGTCGTCGTTAACGGCAGGCTGCAATTGATCCGCTGGCAGGCTCGACACAAGCGCCCAAATGCTCTCCTGGTTAGCAGTTGCGACATCGCCTTGCAACATGGGCGCCATGAATACGCGCTCGCGTGCTGCGGGCAGGGGTTGCCCGTCGGCTTCCAGCGCTTGGGCACGAACGGTTTGAGTGCGCACTTGCTGCTCCATCGGCAGCTCCCCCAGGTGCTGCAGGCTAGGGTGGCTCAATGCCGTGAGTGCCGCCTTGGCATCGTTGCGGCTCAAGGCCAGCTCGGCCAGCAATGTACTTGCAAACACCTGTTGCGCAGGCTTGAGGCGGTTGAGGTCAACGCTGCCCAGGATCTGCGTGGCCTGTGCATCCTGGTGCTGCTCCTTGGCTTTGCTCGCAGCGCTCAGGCGCAATACTGCTGCCTCGTCAGGGGACGTACTGGCTGCCGCTTGCTGCAACAGCTGTTCCACACTGAGGTTGGCCGTATTCGGCAGTTCACCCAGGGGCGAGCCCTGCTGGCTGGCACAGGCCGCAAGAAGCGTGGCCATGAATAAGGCGATTAGCAGACGCAGGCAACCGGTCATGTACATCTTCCTGATACGAATCGTTGAACGGGCAATTGTACCCAAGCCCTGTGGCCGGTGCGATGCTACGGGCCGAGCTGCCCTGGATGCGGCAAAAGCCGCCCGAGGTCGCTACAATGCCCGCTTTCCGGCGTTTCCAAGGTGTGTGCTGTGACCCTCTCAGGCGCGACAGATTCAACTTTAGGCACACTTTATGTAGTGGCCACTCCCATCGGCAACCTCGACGACATGACCCCCCGGGCCTTGCAGGTGCTCAAGAGTGTTGCGCTCATTGCAGCCGAGGACACGCGCCACTCCCTGCGCCTGCTCCAGCATTTCGGCATCGCCACGCCCCTGGCGGCCTGCCATGAACACAATGAGCGTGAAGACGGCGGCCGCTTCTTGAGCCGGCTTCAGGCAGGCGAGCACATTGCATTGATTTCCGATGCAGGTACGCCACTGATTTCGGACCCCGGTTATCACCTGGTGCGGCAGGCACGTGCCGCTGGCGTGCGCATAGTACCTGTGCCCGGCGCATGCGCTGTCATTGCTGCCTTGTCGGCGGCAGGGCTGCCTTCCGATCGCTTTATCTTCGAAGGCTTTTTACCTGCCAAGGCCGCGGCGCGTGCCAGCAGGCTGGCAGCGCTGCAGGAAGAGCCTCGTACAATGATTTTCTATGAAGCGCCCCACCGTATCCTTGAGTCGGTCCAGGCCATGGAGCTGGCTTTTGGGGCAGACCGCCCTGCCGTGCTTGCACGCGAACTGACCAAAACGTTCGAAACCCTAAAGGGCGTACCACTGGCTGAGCTGCGTGCTTTCATCGAGGCCGATCCCAACCAGCAGCGCGGAGAGTGTGTAGTGCTGGTGGGCGGGTGGGTAGCGCCCGTGGGAGAGGAGGCCGTCAGCACCGACGCCTTGCGTATTCTGGACCTGCTGCTGGCAGAAATGCCCCTTAAGCGAGCCGCCGCCCTGGCGGCCCAGATCACCGGCGTGCGAAAGAACCTGCTGTACCAAGCCGCCCTTGATCGTCAAGCCTGATTAAAAGGCAGGCGCCCTCGTGAGCAGTACCACTGACAGGAAATGCCGCCGTGGGCTGGCCCCGCGGCGCTAACGCCTGTATCCTTGGCAGCGGAGAGTCGGTTGGACAGTCGCTGCCGTTGCATGCTCGCATGCGCGGGGGAGGAAAGTCCGGGCTCCATAGGGCAGAGTGCCAGGTAACGCCTGGGAGGCGCGAGCCTACGGAAAGTGCCACAGAAAATAACCGCCTAAGCGCTTCGGCGCCGGTAAGGGTGAAAAGGTGCGGTAAGAGCGCACCGCGCGGCTGGTAACAGTTCGTGGTCAAGGCAAACCCCACTCGGAGCAAGACCAAATAGGGTTCCATAGGCGTGGCCCGCGCTGGAACCGGGTAGGTTGCTAAAGGTGTCCAGTGATGGCCATCGTAGAGGAATGACTGTCCTCGACAGAACCCGGCTTACAGGCCGGCTCTCCACCTTTTCGTTTCTCCCCGCCGTTTCGCTTTTCCCCTCCTCAGCGTTTCGCTTATCACCCGGTTTGGGTAATACCGAAAAAATCTTAATCATCCCGATTAGCTTTAACTATTTGACGTAATTGCCTGTATGGAAAGGGTATTTCCAGGTGTTTCCAGTTCCTTTTTGAGGGTTTCCACGCTCTCTATGCGCTAAATCACCGATATGTAAGGGAATTCACTGACCACGCGCCTTGACGCTGTAGGGAGCGGGTTCCTATAGTGTGCGCGAGTGGCGGGAAGTGGTAGGAAGTGGGAAATTCAGGCGCGTAGGGAATAACAGCGCGACAGGGTCTTTTTCGGGGTAGCTCAACAGTGTTTCGCGGAGCCAATGCCATCAGTCTCGACGCAAAGGGCCGTCTCGCTATGCCGAGCCGGTACCGTGACGAGCTGGATAAGCGCAGCTCTGGCCAGTTGATCATCACCATTGACACCGTTGACCGCTGCCTGAACGTCTACCCCCTCGACGAGTGGGAAATCATAGAAACCAAGCTCAAGGCGCTGCCCTCGTTGCGAGAAGAGGTCAAGCGCCTGCAACGGCTGTTGATCGGGAACGCCGTGGATCTGGAGCTGGACGCCAGCGGGCGCTTTCTGGTACCGCCACGCCTGCGAGAACACGCCCGGCTGGACAAGAAGGCGATGCTGGTCGGCCAACTGAACAAGTTTCAACTGTGGGACGAGGACACCTGGAACGCAGTTTCCGCGGCGGACCTCGATGCTATCCAACAACCGGGCGCCATGCCTGACGAATTGCGTGACCTGATCCTGTGACGACTGACAGCAGCTTCAACCACATTACCGTGTTGCTAGACGAGGCGATCGAGGCCTTGGCCGTGCGCGCGGACGGCTGCTATATAGATGGCACGTTTGGCCGAGGCGGCCATAGCCGCCTGCTACTTGAACAACTGGGCAGTGACGGCCGGTTGCTGGGCTTTGACAAGGACCCTCTAGCCATTGCCACTGGGCAAGCGCTAGCGGCCGAAGACGGCCGCTTTGTTATTGTGCAGCGCAGTTTTGCTGAAATGGCCAGCCAAGCCCAACAGTTGGGCCTGTCCGGAAAGGTTAGTGGCATTCTGCTGGACCTGGGCGTCTCCTCGCCTCAGTTGGATGATCCCAGCCGGGGCTTCAGCTTCATGAACGACGGCCCGCTGGACATGCGCATGGACCCAGGCCGTGGCATCAGCGCTGCACAGTTCATTGCCCTGGCGCCTGAGGAAGAAATCGCCCGCGTGTTCAAGGAGTATGGAGAGGAGCGTTTTGCCCGGCGGATGGCCCGTGCCGTGGTGGAGCGCCGTGCGCAGCAGCCCTTCGAGCGCACAGGTGACTTGGCCGAGGTGCTTAAAGTCGCCAACCCGGCCTGGGAAAAGCACAAGCACCCGGCAACACGTGCGTTCCAGGGGCTGCGCATTCATGTGAACAATGAACTGGCAGACCTGGAGGCCGGCCTGCAATCGGCTTTGGATATTCTGGCAGTGGGCGGCCGGTTGGTGGTGATCAGCTTCCATTCCCTGGAAGATCGGATTGTTAAACTGTTCATGCGGCGCCTGGAGAAAGGCGAAGCCGACACCTTGCCGCGCAACCTGCCTGTGCAGGTTCAGCGGTTCGAACCTGTTATCCGTACACTAGGCAAGGCACGCTTTGCATCCGAAGAAGAGCTCAAGGCCAACCCGCGTTCACGCAGTGCCGTCATGCGCGTGGCGGAGAAACTACGGTGAGCAAGGTGTTCTTCAAACCCCTGCCTACCGGCAGCTTCCTTATGTTGCTGCTGTTCGTGGCAGTACTGGTGTCGTCCATTGCCGTGGCTTACAGCGCACACCTTAACCGTACCCTGCTCAACGGCCTTTACACCGAGTTGAGCGAAAAGGACAAAGCACAGGCCGAATGGGGCCGGCTGATTCTGGAACAAAGCACTTGGACGGCCCATAGCCGCATCGAGGCCCTGGCTACCGACCAACTGAAGATGCATGTGCCCGATGCGGCCGACGTACGCATGGTGGCGCCATGATGAAGCTTGAAGGGGCGCTCTTCCCCTGGCGTTTTCGCGTGGTGCTTGGGTTGCTGGGCATCATGGTGGCCGCCATTAGTTGGCGCATCATCGACCTTCAAGTCATCGACCGGGCCTTTCTCAAGGGGCAGGGCGATGCGCGCAGTATGCGGCACATCCCCATTCCAGCTCACCGCGGGCTGATCACCGACCGTAACGGCGAACCCCTGGCCGTTAGTACGCCTGTAAGCACGCTGTGGGCCAACCCTAAGGAGCTGCAACTGGCCAAGGACCGCTGGCCCGAGCTTGCACGTGCCCTGGGGCAAGACCCGGCGCAGATGAGCGAGCGCTTCGAAGCCAACGCCAGCAAGGAATTCCTTTACCTGGTGCGCGGCCTTACGCCAGAGCAGGGCCAGGCGGTGATGGACCTGAAAGTGCCAGGTGTGTACAGCCTTGAGGAATTCCGCCGCTTTTACCCAGCGGGCGACGTAACCGCCCACATGGTGGGCTTCACCGACCTGGACGACCACGGCCGCGAGGGCGTGGAGCTGGCCTATGACGAATGGCTGGCGGGCGTGGCGGGCAGGCGCCAGGTGATCAAGGACCGCCGCGGGCGGTTGATTCGCGACGTGCAGGTCACCAAGAATGCCAAGGCCGGAAAAACCCTGGCTCTGTCCATTGACCTGCGCCTGCAGTACCTAGCTACCCGTGAGCTGCGAAAGGCCATTACCGACAACCAGGCCAAGGCAGGCAGCCTGGTGATCATGGACGTGAAAACCGGCGAAGTGCTGGCCATGGTCAACATGCCCACCTACAACCCCAACAACCGTCGCACCATGGTCCCGGCGGCTATGCGTAACCGTGCGATCATCGACGTGTTCGAACCCGGTTCCACAATGAAGCCGCTGTCCATGAGTGCAGCGCTGGAAACCGGTCGCTGGAAACCCACCGATAAGGTCGAGGTATATCCCGGCTCGTTGCAGATCGGCCGCTACACCATCAAGGACGTGTCCAAGACGGAGGGGCCTGTACTGGACCTTACAGGCATCCTGATCAACTCCAGTAACGTGGGGATGAGCAAGGTAGCGTTCGATGTAGGTGGCGAGAACATCTACCGCGTGATGTCCTCCGTAGGCCTGGGCCAGTACTCGGGCCTTGGGTTCCCGGGCGAGCGGGTAGGCAACCTGCCCAACCACCGCGAGTGGCACAAGGCTGAAACCGCCACCTTGTCTTACGGCTACGGCCTGTCGGTCACCGCACTGCAACTGGTGCATGCCTACGCCACCTTGGCCAACCATGGCAAGCTGGTGCCGCTGTCGATTCTCAAGGTGGATAACGAACCCGAAGGTGCGCAGGTCATTCCGCAAAACGTCGCCTCCACTATCCAAGGCATGCTTCAGCAGGTGATCGAAGCGCCCCGCGGTGTGTACCGTGCCCAGGTACCGGGCTACCACGTTGCGGGTAAGAGCGGTACCGCGCGTAAGGCCACCATTGGTTCCCGCGGTTACACTGAAAACGCCTACCGTTCTTTGTTCGCTGGCTTTGGCCCCATCAGCAACCCCCGGTATGCCGTGGTGGTGGTGATCGATGAGCCGGGGGCAGGGGGTTACTTCGGTGGCTTGGTATCGGCCCCTGTGTTCAGCAAGGTCATGTCCGGTACGTTGCGCCTGATGAACGTGCCGCCAGACAACCTTCCTGCCACGCCGCAGCAGCAGGCCAACGCCACGCCCGTGGCTGTTCCTCTGGCTGCCCCTGTCAAAGGACGGCAAGGCTGATGAGCATGCTCTTGACTCACCTGTTCCCGGATGCCGGGCGTGACCCACTGATTCGTGAGCTGGCATTGGACAGCCGCGACGTGCGGCCTGGCGACCTCTTCCTGGCCGTGCCGGGCGCCCGCGTAGACGGGCGTGCGCATATTGCCGATGCCTTGGCGCGCGGGGCTGCGGCAATTGCCTACGAAGCCCAAGGCGCTACAGTACTGCCGCTTACCGACACGCCGTTGATCCCTGTTCGTGGCCTGGCCGGGCAATTGTCTGCCATTGCCGGCCGTTTCTACTCCGAGCCTGGCCGTCACCTGCGATTGATCGGGGTAACCGGCACCAATGGCAAAACCAGTGTCACCCAGCTGATTGCCCAGGCGTTGGACCACCTTGGCCTGCCGTGTGGCTTGATCGGCACTTTGGGCAGTGGGTTTCATGGGGAACTCAAAAGCGGCCGCATGACAACGCCTGACCCCGTGAGTGTTCAGGCCACGCTGTCCGACCTGCGCAAGGCCGGGGCACGCGCGGTTGCCATGGAGGTGTCCTCCCATGCGTTAGAGCAAAGCCGTGTCGCGGCCTTGGACTTCGGCATCGCCGTATTCACCAACCTGTCCCGCGATCACCTGGATTACCACGGCAGCATGCAAGCCTATGGGCAGGCTAAGGCAAAACTGTTTGCCTGGCCTACGCTGCGCGCCCGTGTCATTAACCTGGACGATACGTTCGGTCAGAGCCTGGCGTCGCGACCAGGTGTATCCAAGGTCATCACCTACAGCCTCGAAGACGTCAGTGCCACGCTGTATTGCCGAGACGCCCGTTTCGACGACCATGGTGTAAGCGCGACGCTGGTTACTGCCCACGGTACGTTCAGCCTGCGCAGTGCCTTGCTCGGGCGCTTCAACCTGAGCAACCTGCTGGCCGCCATCGGTGCCCTGGTCGCACTGGAGTACCCGCTGGATGAAATTCTAAAGGTCGTTCCACGTTTGCAAGGGCCTGAAGGGCGTGTACAGCGCCTGGGTGGCGGGGATCGACCACTGGTCGTGGTCGACTACGCCCACACACCCGACGCCCTTGAAAAAGTGCTCCAGGCCCTTCGCCCACACGCTACAGGCCAGTTGGTATGCCTGTTCGGCTGTGGCGGCGACCGTGACCGTGGCAAGCGCCCCTTGATGGCCAGCGTGGCCGAGCGCCTGGCCGACCGCGTAATCGTGACGGATGACAACCCTCGCAGCGAGGTTCCGGAAGGGATCTTCGCTGACATACGCCCAGGCTTTGACCGGCC
The DNA here is from genome assembly GCF_059831485.1 of Pseudomonas sp. AB39(2026). Taxonomy (NCBI): domain Bacteria; kingdom Pseudomonadati; phylum Pseudomonadota; class Gammaproteobacteria; order Pseudomonadales; family Pseudomonadaceae; genus Pseudomonas; species Pseudomonas sp. AB39(2026). The sequence continues at coordinate 2,330,053 of NZ_CP195212.1, read as the reverse complement.
TGAACAAGCACGCTTCGTGGCGGGGCGCGGCGGCGCCATCGCCCAGGCCATCGCCCAGGCGAAAACCGGGGACGTAGTGGTACTGGCCGGTAAGGGCCATGAGGATTACCAGGAAATTCTGGGCGAGCGCCATCCATTCTCCGACATTCAACAGGCCTCACAGGCCCTGGCCACCTGGGAGGCAGACCATGCTTGAACCCCTGTCCCTGAGCCACGTGGCTGCTGCCCTCAATGGGCAACTGGCAGGCGCGGACTGCACCTTCAAGGGCGTCAGCATCGACAGCCGCAATATTGTGCCGGGCCAGTTGTTCATAGCGCTGGCCGGCCCCCGTTTCGATGGCCACGACTACCTGGCCGATGTAGCGGCCAAAGGCGCTGTCGCGGCGCTAGTGGAACACCCGGTAAGCGACGTTAACCTGCCCCAACTGGTGGTAAAGGATTGTCGCGTGGCATTGGGCCAGTTAGGTGCATTGAATCGCGACGCGTTCAATGGGCCGGTCGCGGCCATTACCGGCTCCAGTGGCAAAACCACGGTCAAAGAAATGTTGGCAGCGGTGCTGCGTGTGCGTGGCCCGGCACTGGCCACTCGCGGCAACCTGAACAATGACCTGGGTGCACCCCTGACACTGCTGGAGTTGGGCAAAGAACATTGGGCGGCTGTGATTGAGCTGGGGGCCTCGCGTGTCGGCGAGATCCGCTACACCGTTGGCCTTACCCGGCCGTTGGTTGCATTGATCAACAACGCAGGGACTGCCCATGTGGGCGAGTTTGGCGGCCCTGAAAAAATCGTCGAGGCCAAGGGCGAAATACTCGAGGGCCTGGGCGAGCGTGGCGTCGCAGTGCTCAACCTGGATGACAAGGCGTTTCCCCTGTGGGCCGTTCGGGCAGGCACGCATACGGTGCTCACCTTTTCCCTGGCAAACCCCGAGGCCAGTTTCCACGCCGGCCCCGTGAGTACGGATGCCCGTGGCTGCCCTGCCTTCGAGCTGCGTTGCAAGGACGGCATCGAGCCTGTTCAACTGAACCTGCTGGGCGAGCACAATGTGCGCAACGCCTTGGCAGCCGCCGCTGCAGCCCGCGCCATGGGCGCCACGCTGCCGGAGATCGCGCGGGGCCTGAACAGCGTACAGCCTGTCAAGGGCCGCACCGTGTCGCAAGTCACGGCGCAGGGTACGCGCGTTATCGATGACACTTACAACGCTAACCCCTCCTCGGTAGCGGCGGCGGTTGATATACTCGCCGGCTTTTCCGGTCGCACTGTCCTGGTGCTCGGTGACATCGGCGAGTTGGGGGACTGGGCAATCGAAGGCCACCGCGAGGTGGGCACCTATGCCCGGGGCAAGGTCAGCGCGCTATATGCTGTTGGTCCGCTCATGGCCAACGCCGTCATTACCTTTGGTGAACACGCCCGCCATTTTCATACCCAGGCTGAACTGATCGCGGCATTGGCCGCCGAGCAGGTCACCGACACAACCATTTTAATAAAAGGCTCGCGCAGCGCTGCGATGGAACACGTCGTAGCAGCCTTGTGCGGTGCAAGCGGGGAGACACATTAATGTTGCTGCTGTTGGCCGAATTCCTTCAACAGTTCTACAAGGGCTTCGCGGTCTTTCAGTACCTCACCCTACGCGGGATTCTGGGTGTACTGACGGCGCTGGTCCTGGCACTGTGGCTGGGGCCCTGGTTCATTCGTACCTTGCAGATCCGCCAGATCGGCCAGGCCGTGCGCAATGATGGCCCGCAATCGCACCTGTCCAAGTCGGGTACCCCCACCATGGGCGGTGCGCTCATCCTGTCGGCCATCGGCGTTAGCACACTGCTGTGGGCTGACCTGACCAACCGTTACGTGTGGGTAGTGCTGGCCGTGACCTTCGCGTTCGGGGCCATCGGCTGGGTCGATGACTACCGCAAGGTAATCGAAAAGAACTCGCGCGGCCTGCCCAGCCGCTGGAAGTATTTCTGGCAATCGGTGTTCGGCATCTGTGCAGCCGTGTTCCTTTACACCACGGCCAATTCACCTGTGGAAACCACACTGATCATTCCGTTGTTCAAGGACGCCAGCATTGCCTTGGGTGTCGGCTTCATGGTGTTGGCGTACCTGGTTATCGTAGGTTCGAGCAACGCGGTAAACCTTACTGACGGCCTGGATGGGCTGGCGATTCTGCCTACCGTAATGGTCGGGGGAGCGTTGGGGATCTTCTGCTACTTGTCCGGTAACGTGAAATTTGCCGACTACCTGCTGATTCCTTATGTACCAGGCGCCGGCGAGCTGATCGTGTTCTGCGGCGCGCTGATTGGCGCCGGCCTTGGCTTTCTGTGGTTCAACACCTACCCGGCACAGGTGTTCATGGGGGACGTAGGTGCGCTCGCGCTGGGCGCCGCCCTGGGTACCATCGCCGTTATCGTTCGGCAGGAAATCGTCCTGTTCATCATGGGCGGGGTGTTCGTGATGGAGACGCTGTCCGTGGTGATCCAGGTCGCGTCCTTCAAGCTGACCGGAAAGCGCGTGTTCCGCATGGCACCCATCCACCACCATTTCGAACTCAAAGGCTGGCCCGAGCCCCGGGTGATCGTGCGCTTCTGGATCATTACCGTGATCCTGGTGCTGATCGGCCTGGCCACGTTGAAGTTGAGGTAACCCATAGTGTCGCTGATCGCTTCCGATCAATTCCGCATCGTTGTCGGCCTCGGCAAGAGCGGCATGTCCCTGGTTCGCTTCCTGGCGAAGCAGGGCGCTGCCTTTGCCGTAGCCGATACGCGCGCGAACCCTCCGGAGCTGGCGACCTTGCAGCGTGACTTCCCCTATGTGGACGTACGTTGCGGTGAGCTGGATGTAGATTTTCTCTGCCGTGCCAGCGAATTGTATGTCAGCCCCGGCCTCACAGTGGCCACACCGGCCCTAGTGGAGGCGGCCTTGCGTGGCGTGAAGCTAAGCGGTGATATCGACCTGTTCGCCCGCCATGCCAAGGCGCCCATCGTTGCCATTACCGGCTCCAATGCCAAAAGCACTGTGACAACGTTGGTAGGTGCCATGGGGCAGGCAGCCGGCAAGCGCGTGGCAGTGGGTGGGAACCTGGGTACGCCTGCACTGGACTTGCTGGCCGACGACGTGGAGCTGTACGTAATCGAGCTCTCAAGCTTCCAGCTCGAAACCACCCACCAGCTCAATGCCGAAGTGGCCACTGTGCTCAACCTCAGTGAAGACCACATGGACCGCTACAGCGGCATACCGGGCTATCACCAGGCCAAGCATCGGATTTTCCGCGGTGCCCGCCAGGTAGTGATCAATCGGCAGGATGTACTGACGCGCCCACTGCTGCGTGATGACATGCGCACTGGGTCGTTTGGGCTGGATGTACCCGACTTGAACGCGTTTGGCCTCCGGCAGGAAGGTGGGGTGAAGTATCTCGCCTTTGGCCAGACCCTCTTGCTGCCGGTCAGTGAGCTCAAGGTCCGTGGCGCGCACAATCAGGCCAATGCGCTGGCTGCACTTGCGCTGGGCCATGCCGCCAGCTTGCCCATGGCCGCCATGCTTGAAGCCCTGCGAGGGTTCACTGGCCTGGCACACCGGTGCCAATGGCTGGGCGAACGTAACGGCGTGGCCTGGTACGACGACTCCAAAGCCACCAACGTGGGAGCGGCGCTGGCCGCTATCGAGGGCCTGGGAAGCGACATCGCCGGCAAGCTGGTGCTGGTGGCCGGTGGCGATGGCAAAGGGGCCGACTTTTCTGGCCTGCGTGCACCGGTGAGCCGGTATTGCCGGGCGGTGGTGTTGATTGGCCGTGACGCCCAGCGTGTGGCGCAGGCCTTGGATGAACAGGTAGTCAAGGTGTACGTGAATGATTTGAACGCCGCCGCGCGCTGTTGCGCCGAGCTGGCCGAGCCAGGCGATGCCGTTCTATTGTCGCCGGCGTGCGCCAGCCTGGACATGTTCCGTAATTATGAAGAACGCGGGCGGTTGTTCGCCCAAGCCGTGGAGGCATTGGCATGATCTTCAACGCCATCAAGCCTTACCCCTCACCGCTGATCGGTAACCGCGGCATCGACATCGACTTCCCCATGCTGGCAGGCTGCTTGGCGCTGCTGGGTCTGGGGCTGGTGATGATCACGTCGGCGTCGTCCGAAGTGGCGGCGGCCCAGACCGGTAACACCCTGTACAACATGGTTCGCCACCTGATCTATCTGGTGTTGGGCCTGGGTGCCTGCGGGGTAACCCTGCTGATCCCTATCGCCACGTGGCAACGCATGGGCTGGATACTGCTGGCAGGGGCGTTCGGCTTGCTGTTCATGGTCATCGTGCCGGGCATTGGCCGTGAGGTAAACGGTTCCATGCGCTGGATCGGCTTCGGGGCGTTCAACGTTCAACCTTCGGAATTGGCCAAGGTGTTCGTGGTGATCTTCCTGGCCGGTTACCTGGTAAGGCGCCAGACCGAAGTGCGCGAAACCTGGATGGGTTTCTTCAAACCGTTCATCGTGCTGATGCCCATGGCCGTGCTGCTGCTCATGGAGCCGGACTTTGGCGCCACCGTGGTGATGATGGGTGCGGCTGCGGCGATGCTGTTCCTCGGAGGGGTAGGGCTGTTCCGCTTTGCCTTGATGGTAGTGCTGGCCGTTGGCGCGGTCTTTGTGCTGGTACAGGCACAGCCTTATCGCATGGCGCGCCTGATTACCTTTACTGACCCTTGGTCGGACCAATTCGGCTCTGGCTACCAGCTTACTCAGGCGCTGATCGCCTTCGGCCGTGGTGAATGGTTCGGCGTAGGCCTAGGTAACAGCGTGCAGAAGCAATTCTACTTGCCTGAAGCGCACACCGACTTCGTGTTCTCGGTGCTGGCCGAAGAGCTGGGCGTAGTCGGCTCGCTGTGCACCGTGGCCTTGTTCGTCTTCGTGTGCATTCGCGGCATGTACATCGGCCTGTGGGCCGAGCGCTCCAAACAGTTTTTTGCGGCGTACATGGCCTACGGTTTGTCGTTCCTGTGGATCGGCCAGTTCCTGATCAATATCGGCGTAAACGTTGGCCTGCTGCCTACCAAGGGCCTGACCTTGCCGTTCCTCAGCTACGGAGGCAGTTCACTGGTGATCTGCTGTGCCTGCCTAGGCCTGTTGCTGCGGATCGAGTGGGAAAGCCGTACGCACCTGGGCAGCGAAGAGGTGGAGTTCACGGAGAAGGACTTTGCCGAGGAGCCACGACATGCCCGGTAATGTACTGATCATGGCAGGTGGTACCGGGGGCCACGTGTTCCCGGCGCTGGCCTGTGCGCGGGAATTCCAGGCGCGTGGGTACGCTGTGCACTGGTTGGGCACACCCCGAGGCATCGAAAACGAATTGGTGCCGGCCGCAGGTATTACGCTGCACACCATCCAGGCTAGCGGGTTGCGGGGCAAAGGCCGCTTGGCCCTGCTAAAGGCGCCGCTGATGCTGGCCAGGTCCGTATTGCAGGCGCGTGCGATCATCAAGCAGTTGAAGCCCGTATGCGTTGTAGGCTTTGGTGGCTATGTCACAGGCCCTGGCGGCCTGGCGGCGCGTCTGAGCCAGGTGCCCGTGATCGTGCACGAGCAGAATGCTGTGGCCGGCACCGCCAACCGGCTGCTGGCACCGTTGGCCAGCCGTATCTGCGAAGCTTTCCCGCAGACTTTCGCCGCCTCTGCCAAACGCCGCACCACGGGTAACCCTGTGCGGCCCGAACTGTTCCTGGAAACCCCTCGCCAGCCCTTGGCGGGCCGCCGTGCACGCTTGCTGGTAATGGGTGGCAGCCTGGGTGCCGAACCTTTGAACAAGCTGGTACCCACAGCCCTCGCAGCGCTGCCTGAAGCAGAGCGCCCAGAGGTGTTTCATCAAGCTGGCAAAGTGCACGACGGCGTGACAGCCGAGCGCTACAAGGCCGCCGGCGTTACAGCCCAGGTTGCGCCTTTTATTGCAGACATGGCTCAGGCTTATGCCTGGGCAGACCTGGTGATCTGCCGTGCTGGCGCCCTGACCGTCAGCGAGCTGGCTGCCGCGGGCCTGCCCTCGCTGCTGGTACCCTTGCCCCATGCCATTGACGACCATCAGAGCCGCAATGCCGAATTTCTGGCCCGTGAAGGCGCTGCCTTCGTGATGCCGCAAGCAACAACCGGCGCTGCCGAACTGGCCGCGCGCCTTGAAGAGGTTTTGATGCAACCGCACACACTCGTGACCATGGCCGAGACTGCCCGCCGCCTGGCGAAACCCGATGCAACCCGCAGCGTTGTGAACGCGTGCCTGGAGGTGGCTCATGGTTGAGAGCCAGCGCGCCATGCCACAACCCGAAATGCGCCGCATCCGCCGTATCCACTTCGTGGGTATCGGCGGGGTGGGCATGTGCGGCATTGCCGAGGTGCTGCTGAACCTGGGGTATCAGGTATCGGGCTCAGACCTGAAAGACTCAGGGGTGACCAATCGCCTGCGCGACTTCGGTGCTGAAGTGTTCATTGGCCACCGTGCCGAAAACGCTGCCCGCGCCGATGTGCTGGTGGTGTCCAGTGCTGTGAACGTCAACAACCCTGAAGTGGCGACTGCACTTGAGCGTCGCATTCCAGTGGTGCGCCGTGCCGAAATGCTGGCCGAACTGATGCGCTACCGTCATGGCATCGCTGTCGCCGGCACCCACGGCAAAACCACCACCACCAGCCTGCTGGCGTCAGTATTCGCCGCAGGTGGCCTGGACCCGACCTTTGTAATCGGTGGCCGCCTCAATGCAGCCGGCACCAATGCTCAGCTGGGCGGCAGCCGCTATTTGATCGCCGAAGCCGATGAAAGCGATGCGAGCTTCCTCCACCTGCAGCCGCTGGTCGCCGTTGTCACCAACATCGACGCCGACCACATGGAAACCTACGAAGGCGACTTCAACAAGTTGAAGAAGACCTTTGTGGAGTTTCTCCACAACCTGCCGTTCTACGGCCTGGCCGTGGTGTGCATCGACGATGCCGTGGTACGGGAAATTCTGCCCCAGGTGGCACGGCCTACTGTGACCTATGGTGTACACGAAGCCGCCGATGTGCGGGCGATCAACCTCCGGCAGGACGGCATGCAAACGTACTTTACGGTACTGCGCCGCGACCGCGAGCCGCTGGACGTATCGGTGAACATGCCGGGCAATCACAATGTGCTCAACGCGTTGGCTACCATTGCCATCGCCACCGACGAAGGCATCAGCGACGAGGCCATTGTGGCCGGGCTGTCCTGTTTCCAAGGCGTAGGCCGCCGCTTCCAGGTGTATGGCGAGTTGCCAGTGGAGGGTGGGTCGGTGATGTTGGTGGATGACTATGGTCACCACCCACGTGAAGTGTCTGCAGTCATCCAGGCAGTTCGGGGCGGATGGCCCGAGCGCCGCTTGGTGATGCTCTATCAGCCGCACCGGTACAGCCGCACCCGTGACCTGTACGATGACTTCGTGCAGGTGCTGGCCGATGCCAATGTACTGATGCTGATGGAAGTGTACCCGGCCGGGGAAGAGCCTATTCCAGGCGCCGATAGCCGCCAGTTGTGCCGCAGCATCCGCCAGCGAGGCCAGTTGGACCCGATCTACGTGGAACGGGGTACGGACATCGCACCTGTGGTCAAGCCTTTGCTACGCCCAGGTGACATCCTGCTGTGCCAAGGCGCAGGGGATGTTGGCACCATTGCACCTCAACTGTTGAAAAGCCCGTTGTTTGCCGGTGCAATTGCCACCCCGGGGAAAAACCAATGAACGCCCATGACTATGAGAGCCTGAAGTCCACCATCACGGCCAGCGACTTCGGCCGCGTTGCTGTGCTGTATGGCGGCACCAGTGCCGAGCGTGAGGTATCACTCAAGTCCGGTGCTCAGGTGTTGAGCGCGCTGCAGGCCGCAGGTGTGGACGCCTTCGGTATCGATGTAGGCAGTGATCTGCTGCAGGTACTTCTGCGCGAAAAGATCGACCGCGCCTTCATCATTCTGCATGGCCGTGGGGGTGAAGATGGCAGCATGCAAGGCCTGCTTGAATGCCTGGGCATTCCCTACACCGGCAGCGGCATCCTGGCGTCAGCCTTGGCCATGGACAAGCTGCGCACCAAGCAGGTGTGGCATAGCCAAGGGATTTCGACCCCTCGCCATGCAGTGCTGGCCAGCGAAGCCGATTGCATTTCGGCGGCTACGGAACTGGGGTTCCCTTTGATCGTCAAACCCGCCCATGAAGGTTCAAGTATCGGCATGGCGAAGGTGACCAGCAGCAACGAACTGGTCGCCGCGTGGAAAGACGCCAGCGCCTATGACTCGCAAGTTCTGGTCGAACAATGGATAAACGGCCCGGAATTTACTGTGGCCGTTCTGCGTGGCCAGGTACTGCCTGCGATCGCCTTGGGTACGCCCCACACGTTTTACGATTACGACGCCAAGTACGTGGCAAACGACACCCAATACCGCATTCCCTGTGGCCTGGCCCCTGAAAAGGAACAGGAGCTGATGGAGTTGTGCCAGCGTGCCTGCGTGGCTATCGGGGTCAGCGGCTGGGGGCGGGTGGATGTGATGCAGGATGCCGACGGCACCTTCTGGTTGCTGGAAGTGAATACCGCGCCAGGCATGACTGATCACAGCCTCGTACCCATGGCAGCGCGTGCCGCCGGGCTGGATTTCCAGCAGCTGGTAGTGTCCATTCTGGCCGACTCATTGCAGGCGAGGGGCTAACCCATGCGCGCCGTGAACCTTCGACATCAGCCCCCTGTGCCGGCCCGCAAGGCCCCGCCCCGCGGTGCCAGCCGCATGGCCGCCAAAGAGCCTGGGCGTGCGCGGCTGCCTGGCGGGGGTGGCGGCTTCCTCAAGAAGCTGATGTGGCCCTTGCTGTTGCTGGCACTGGCGGCAGGCACTTATGAAGGTACGCAGCGCGCCTTGCCCTACCTGGACCGCCCGATTTCGAAGATCAATGTGCAAGGCGACCTCAGCTATGTGAGCCAGCAGGCGGTGCAGGAGCGCATCGCGCCTTACTCCAATGCCCGTTTCTTCAGCATTGACCTGACCGGCATGCGAACCGAGCTGGAGCAGATGCCCTGGATTGCCCATGCCGAAGTGCGCCGCGTATGGCCGGATCAGGTAGTGATTCGCCTGGAAGAGCAATTGCCGATCGCCCGTTGGGGCGAGGCCCAGTTACTGAATAATCAGGGCCAAGCGTTCGCACCACGCGAACTGGCCAACTATGAGCACCTGCCGCAGCTGTTCGGCCCGCAGCGTGCTCAGCAACAGGTCATGCAGCAGTATCAAGTACTCAGCCAGATGCTCCGGCCTCTTGGTTTTTCCATAGTACGGCTTGAATTGCGTGAACGCGGCAGCTGGTTTTTGACAACAGGTGCAGGTAGTGCCGGCCCTGGAATCGACTTGCTGCTGGGGCGTGACCATCTGGTGGAAAAGATGCGCCGGTTCATCGCCATTTATGACAAGACCCTAAAAGACCAGATCACGAACATTGCCCGCGTCGACCTGCGCTATGCCAACGGCCTGGCCGTCGGCTGGCGCGATCCGAACGCGGCGGCGCCAGCGGTACCGACCGTGGCGAAGAATTGACAAGAGGCAGGACATGGCAAACGCGCAAAGCGGCAAAATGATCGTCGGGCTGGATATCGGCACCTCCAAGGTGGTGGCGCTGGTAGGCGAAGTCGCGGCCGATGGCACCCTGGAAATCGTGGGCATCGGCACGCATCCCTCGCGTGGGCTGAAGAAAGGCGTGGTGGTGAATATCGAATCGACCGTACAGTCGATTCAGCGCGCCGTGGAAGAGGCCCAGCTCATGGCCGGTTGCCGCATTCACTCGGCCTTCGTCGGGGTAGCAGGCAACCATATCCGTAGCCTCAATTCCCACGGCATCGTGGCCATCCGCGACCGTGAAGTGAGCACGGCGGACCTGGAGCGTGTACTGGACGCGGCCCAGGCCGTGGCTATCCCCGCCGACCAGCGTGTGCTGCACACGCTGCCCCAGGACTACGTGATCGACAACCAGGAAGGTGTACGCGAGCCGCTGGGCATGTCCGGGGTTCGCCTGGAAGCCAAGGTGCATGTGGTAACCTGCGCGGTAAACGCCGCCCAGAACATCGAGAAGTGCGTGCGCCGGTGTGGCCTGGAAATCGACGACATCATTCTTGAGCAACTGGCGTCGGCCTACTCAGTGCTCACCGATGATGAAAAGGAACTGGGCGTGTGCCTGGTGGACATTGGCGGCGGTACCACGGACATCGCCATCTTTACCGAAGGCGCCATCCGTCACACGGCGGTCATTCCCATTGCCGGCGATCAGGTAACCAACGATATTGCCATGGCGTTGCGCACGCCAACTCAGTACGCTGAGGAAATCAAGATCCGTTACGCCTGCTGCCTGGCGAAGCTGGCAGGCGCCGGAGAAACCATCAAAGTACCAAGCGTGGGTGATCGCCCGCCTCGCGAGCTGTCTCGGCAGGCTTTGGCTGAAGTGGTGGAGCCGCGTTATGACGAGCTGTTCACATTGATTCAGGCAGAATTGCGCCGCAGTGGCTATGAAGACCTCATTCCGGCGGGCATCGTGCTCACCGGTGGCACCGCCAAAATGGAAGGTGCGGTCGAGCTGGCTGAAGAAATTTTCCATATGCCGGTGCGCCTTGGCGTACCGCACACCGTACGTGGGCTGGATGACGTTATCCGCAGCCCCATCTATTCGACAGCCGTAGGCCTACTGACCTATGGCCTGCAGAAGCAATCCGAGGGCGTAACCTTCACCGGCCTGGCGGGCCGTGAAACTCATTACGGGGATGAGCCCAAGGCGCCAGTATTCGAACGCCTCAAGAAGTGGGTTCAGGGCAATTTCTGATAACGGCAGTAGGCGAATAAAACTAGAGATTGAAAGGAGAGGGCACATGTTCGAGCTGGTAGACAACATTCCGCAAAGCCCGGTCATCAAAGTGATCGGTGTCGGTGGTGGCGGCGGCAACGCTGTCAATCACATGGTCAAGAGCAACATCGAAGGCGTTGAGTTCATCTGCGCCAACACCGATGCCCAAGCCTTGAAGAACATTGGTGCGCGTACCATTCTGCAACTAGGCACCGGCGTGACCAAGGGCCTGGGCGCTGGCGCCAACCCTGAAGTGGGTCGCCAGGCTGCCATGGAAGACCGCGAGCGCATTGCCGAAGTGCTCCAGGGCACCAACATGGTCTTCATCACCACGGGCATGGGCGGGGGCACCGGCACGGGCGCTGCGCCGATCATCGCTGAAGTGGCCAAGGAAATGGGCATTCTGACCGTAGCGGTGGTGACTCGCCCGTTCCCGTTCGAAGGCCGCAAGCGTATGCAGATCGCCGACGAAGGCATCCGTATGCTGGCGGACAGCGTTGACTCGCTGATCACCATCCCCAACGAAAAACTGCTCACTATCCTGGGCAAGGACGCCAGCCTGCTGTCGGCGTTCGCCAAGGCAGATGACGTACTGGCCGGTGCGGTTCGCGGTATCTCCGATATCATCAAGCGCCCAGGCATGATCAACGTCGACTTCGCCGACGTACGTACCGTGATGAGCGAAATGGGTATGGCAATGATGGGTACTGGCTGCGCCAGTGGCCCGAACCGTGCGCGTGAAGCCACCGAAGCCGCCATTCGCAACCCGCTGCTTGAAGACGTAAACCTCCAGGGTGCCCGTGGCATTCTTGTGAACATTACCGCAGGCCCGGACCTGTCTCTGGGTGAATACTCAGACGTCGGTAGCATCATCGAGGCCTTCGCCTCAGATCACGCCATGGTCAAGGTAGGCACCGTGATCGACCCGGACATGCGCGACGAGCTGCACGTGACCGTCGTTGCCACCGGCCTGGGCGCCAAGATCGAAAAACCGGTCAAGGTGATCGACAACGGCCTGCAATCCACCGCAGCCGCCCAGCAAACGCCGGCCCCTGCACCGGTTCGCAATGACCAGGCAGCCGTCAACTACCGTGATCTGGAACGCCCAACGGTCATGCGTAACCAGGCCCATGCCGGTGCCGCTGCAGCCGCCAAGCTCAACCCTAACGACGATCTGGATTACCTGGACATTCCGGCCTTCCTGCGTCGCCAGGCCGATTAATGCAATTTATCAGGGCTATAAGGGTGATTGGTGTTCAGCAAAGGCAGGGTCTGTTATTATCGCCAGCCTTTGTTGATACCAGTTCGCAACTAGCGCTGAAGCGGCCATTGCCATGATTAAACAACGCACCCTGAAGAACATTATCCGTGCCACCGGCGTCGGCCTGCATTCCGGGGAGAAGGTTTACCTTACCCTCAAGCCTGCACCGGTCAACACGGGTATCGTGTTCTGTCGTACCGATCTGAACCCAGTGGTCCAGATTCCCGCGCGTGCGGAAAACGTTGGTGAAACCACCATGTCCACTACCCTGATCCAGGGGGACATCAAGGTCGACACCGTGGAGCACTTGCTTTCGGCCATGGCCGGCCTGGGGATCGATAACGCCTACGTCGAACTCTCCGCGTCGGAAGTGCCGATCATGGATGGCAGCGCAGGCCCCTTCGTATTCCTGATTCAATCGGCTGGCCTGGAAGAGCAGGACGCCCCGAAGAAATTCATCCGTATCCTTCATGAAGTGTCCGTGGAAGATGGCGACAAGCGCGCTACTTTCCTGCCTTTCGATGGGTTCAAGGTCAGTTTCGAAATCGATTTCGATCACCCTGCCTTCAAGGATCGCACCCAGAGTGCCAGCGTAGACTTCTCCAGCACCTCTTTCGTCAAGGAAGTGAGCAGGGCGCGCACGTTCGGCTTCATGAGTGACATCGAGTACTTGCGCAAGCACAACCTGGCCCTCGGCGGCAGCGTTGAAAACGCTATCGTGGTGGACAAGGAAGGCGTATTGAACGAAGACGGCCTTCGCTATGAAGACGAATTCGTCAAACACAAGATCCTTGATGCCATTGGCGACCTGTACCTGCTGGGCAACAGCCTGATCGGCGAATTCCGTGGCTTCAAGTCCGGGCACGCCCTGAACAATCGCTTGCTGCGCAAGCTGATCGAGCAGAAGGATGCCTGGGAAGTGGTCACGTTCGAAGACGCCAGCACCGCGCCTATCTCGTACATGCGCCCGGTTGCAGCGGTTTAAGTTCGAACCTCCTCTCTCTGTTCTTTCAAGGCCACCCTCGGGTGGCCTTTTTTATTCAAAGGCTGAAGGTTCGTTGTGGAAACTACGCGTGGGCCTTGTGGGAGCTGGCGAAGCCTGCGAACTGGACTGGGCACTTCATTCGGCAGGTTCCCGGCCTCCGCCTGTGGCTGCGACCGGTCCTACAGCTAGGCCGCCACCCCGGCGCCGATGCCTGGCCAGCCGTTCCAGGGCGGCCCGCAAGCTGGGGTCGGCGATATTTTCGGCCGTTTCCTGCAGGCTGTCTGCCGCACTGTCAGACAAGTCTAGCCCGGCGCCCTTGGCGCTTGGAGGCGTCACACTAGGCTGAACCTTGAATTGAATGCGCGCAAGGCCACTGAACTCAGGCATGCCGCTCAGGCCCTGCTGCAACCGCCGCTGCTGGTAGCGCAGGCGCGTTGCCCAATGCCCGTCCGTGACTACTAGCACCAAGGTGCCCTCCCGCCATTTGGCCACTTGGCAATGCGCGCGAGCGGCGGGTTGCAGCTGGGTATCCAGCAGCCGCTTGACCAGCGCCAGGCGCTGCGCCTGGCTCAGGAGTGCCTTGAGGGGCCTGGCCTCACGCAGCAGTGTGGCAGGCAAGCGGGCAGGGTGGGGGCGAAAGGCCAAATCTGCGGTCTCCGGTGGGCCTGGCATGTTAACAGAAGGCCGCCAGCACGAAAGTCAGGAACATTGCCATGACGTTTGCTTCAGACGCTTGAAGTTGAAAAAAAAGGCCTTATTGTAAACCCGCCCCGTAAAAGCGCTGTGCCAGCATTGTGGCGTCGCCACTTTCCTCTCCATCGTTTCCGGGTAGAATGTTCGTTCGCGTGCGGCCATGAGGGCTGCTCGGGCGACTCCTTGGGGCCGCCCTCCATCCCTAAGTGTGGAAGATCCAGCCGATATGTTTGCGCCTTTGTTGAAAAAACTCTTTGGAAGCAAGAACGAGCGTGAAGTGAAACGCATGCTCAAGACGGTCGGCAACGTCAATGCCTTCGAAGAGAAGATGGTCGCGCTCTCGGATGAACAGCTGCGTGCCAAAACCCCCGAGTTCAAGGCTCGCATCGCCAAAGGCGAAACCCTCGACGACCTGTTGCCCGAGGCCTTTGCCGTATGCCGCGAAGCCGGCAAACGCATCATGGGCATGCGCCACTTCGATGTGCAGCTCATTGGTGGCATGACCCTGCACGAGGGCCAGATCGCCGAAATGCGTACGGGTGAAGGTAAAACCCTGGTGGCAACGCTAGCGGTGTACCTCAATGCGCTGTCCGGAAAAGGCGTGCACGTGGTCACGGTAAACGACTACCTGGCGCGCCGCGACGCCAACTGGATGCGCCCGCTGTACGAATTCCTGGGCCTGACGGTAGGCGTGGTCACGCCCTTCATGCCTCCGGAAGACAAGCGCATCGCGTACAACGCTGACATTACCTACGGCACCAACAACGAATTCGGTTTCGATTACCTGCGCGACAACATGGCTTTCAGCCTGGACGAGAAATTCCAGCGCGAGCTGAATTTCGCCGTCATCGACGAAGTGGATTCCATCCTCATCGATGAAGCCCGTACCCCGCTGATCATTTCCGGGCAGGCCGAGGACAGCTCCCGCCTGTACATGGAAATCAACCGCCTGATTCCGCGCCTTGAGCAGCACATCGAGGAAGTGGAAGGCCAAGTGACCCAGCAGGGCCACTACAGCATCGATGAGAAAAGCCGCCAGGTGGAACTCAATGAGTCCGGCCATCAGTTCATCGAAGACATGCTGACCCAGGCCGGCCTGCTGGCCGAAGGCGAAAGCCTGTACTCGGCGCACAACCTGGGCCTGTTGACCCACGTCTATGCCGGCCTGCGTGCGCACAAGCTGTTCCACCGCAATATCGAATACATCGTGCAGGACGGCGGCATTCTGCTGATCGACGAGCATACCGGCCGTACCATGCCGGGCCGTCGCCTCTCCGAAGGCTTGCACCAGGCCATCGAAGCCAAGGAAGGGGTCAATATCCAGGCCGAGAGCCAGACACTGGCCTCTACCACCTTCCAGAACTACTTCCGCCTGTACACCAAGCTGTCCGGGATGACGGGTACTGCCGACACCGAAGCCTTCGAATTCCAGCAAATCTACAACTTGCCCGTTCTGGTGATTCCGCCAAACCGCCCGTTGGCCCGAAAGGATTTCAACGACCTGGTGTACCTCACGGCCGAAGAGAAGTACGTCGCCATCATCGCCGACATCAAGGAATGCATGGCCACCGGCCGGCCAGTGCTGGTAGGTACCGCGACCATCGAAACCTCCGAGCACATGTCCAACCTGCTGCAGAGAGAAGGCATTGAACACAAGGTGCTCAATGCCAAGTACCACGAGAAGGAAGCCGAGATCATCGCCCAGGCCGGCCGGCCCGGCGCGCTGACCATCGCCACTAACATGGCAGGCCGGGGTACGGACATTCTGTTGGGCGGCAACTGGGAAGTGGAAGTGGCCGCGCTGGAAAACCCCACTGATGAGCAGATCGCCCAAATTAAGGCCGACTGGCAGAAGCGTCACCAGCAGGTGCTGGAAGCCGGTGGCCTGCATGTGATCGCTTCCGAGCGTCACGAGTCGCGCCGTATCGACAACCAGTTGCGAGGCCGTGCCGGCCGTCAGGGGGACTCCGGCTCCAGCCGCTTCTACCTGTCCCTTGAAGACCCGCTGATGCGTATCTTCGCGTCGGACCGGGTGAAGAACTTCATGAAGGCACTGGGCATGCAGTCCGGCGAGGCCATCGAGCACCGCATGGTGACCAACGCCATCGAGAAGGCCCAGCGCAAGGTTGAAGGCCGTAACTTCGACATTCGCAAGCAATTGCTCGAATTCGACGACGTGTCCAGCGAGCAGCGCAAGGTGATCTACCACATGCGCAACAGCCTGCTGGCGGCGGACAACATCGGCGACACCATTGCCGAGTTCCGTGAGGAAGTGCTCAACACCATCGTGTCCCAGCACATTCCACCGCAATCGTTGCCTGAGCAGTGGGATATCCCAGGCCTTGAGGCCGCCTTGCAGGCCGACTTTGCCGTCACATTGCCTATCCAGCAGTGGCTGGACGACGATGACAAGCTGTATGAAGAAACCCTGCGCGAGCGCCTGATGGCCGAGATTCTGGCGGCCTACAACGAGAAAGAGGACCAGGCCAGCGCCGAGGCCCTGCGTACGTTCGAGAAGCAGATACTGCTGCGTGTGATCGACGACCTGTGGAAAGACCACCTGTCTACCATGGACCACCTGCGCCACGGTATTCATTTGCGCGGCTACGCCCAGAAGAACCCGAAGCAGGAGTACAAGCGCGAGTCCTTCACCTTGTTCCAGGAACTGCTGGACTCGATCAAGCGCGATACCCTGCGCGTGCTGTCCCACGTGCAGGTGCGCCGCGAAGACCCGGCCGAAGAAGAAGCCCGTTTGCGCCGCGAGGCCGAAGAGCTTGCCCAACGCATGGAGTTCCGCCACGCCGAGGCACCTGGCCTGGATCAGCCAGAAGTGCTGGAGGAAAGCACTGAAGGTGTTGTGGAAGCGGCCCTGGCGCCCATTCGCAACGAGCAGAAGCTGGGCCGTAACGAAGTGTGCTGGTGTGGCTCGGGCAAGAAGTTCAAGCACTGCCATGGCCGTATCGAATAACACGCACCTTTGAATAATCTCTGGTTTTCGTGTTGAATCACGCCGCGACTGGCCTTGCCATCGCGGCGTTACTTTTTCAGCGCTACCCCTCTCAAGGAGTCTTACATGGCGGTTGGTCTCGGTCCCTTGCCTGTGCTGCACCCTGTTTCCGGTTTCGAGCTGGGCATCGCCTCGGCAGGTATCAAGCGGCCAGGGCGCAAGGACGTGGTAGTGATGCGCTGCGCCGAGGGCAGCACCGTGGCAGGCGTGTTTACCCTTAACGCCTTTTGCGCGGCGCCTGTGATCCTGGCCAAGCAACGTGCGGGTGGTGCCGTGCGTTACCTGTTGACCAATACGGGCAATGCCAACGCCGGCACTGGCCAGCCAGGGCTGCAGGCGGCTGAGCGTACCTGCGAAACCTTGGGCCGCTTGACGGGCGTGCCAGCAAGCGCCGTGCTGCCCTTTTCAACGGGTGTGATCGGCGAGCCGTTGCCAGTGGAAAAAATCGAAGGTGCGTTGCAAACCGCCTTGGACAACCTGTCCGAGCACCACTGGGCCGACGCCGCCACGGGCATCATGACCACCGATACCTTGCCCAAGGGCGCCAGCCGCCAATTTACCCATGACGGCGTTACCGTTACGGTAACAGGCATCAGCAAGGGGGCCGGGATGATTCGCCCGAACATGGCCACCATGCTGGGCTACATCGCCACCGACGCCAAGGTCGCCCAACCTTTGTTGCAAGACCTGATCCGCGATGCGGCGAACAAGTCGTTCAACCGCATCACCATCGACGGTGACACCTCCACCAACGACTGCTGCATGCTCATCGCCACAGGCAAGGCTGCATTGCCTGAAATCACTGACGCTCAAGGCCCGTTGTTCCAGGCCCTGAAAGCCGCGGTCTTCGAGGTGTGCATGGAGGTGGCCCAGGCCATTGTTCGCGATGGCGAAGGCGCTACCAAGTTCGTCACTGTGCAGGTCAATGGCGGAGGCAACCATCAGGAATGCCTGGACGTAGGCTACGCCGTTGCGCACTCGCCACTGATCAAGACCGCGCTGTTCGCCTCAGACCCCAACTGGGGGCGTATTTTGGCCGCCGTCGGCCGCGCAGGTGTGCCAAGCCTGGATGTGAGCAAGATCGATGTGTACCTGGGTGACGTGTGCATCGCCAGCCAGGGCGGCCGTGCGCCAACGTATACCGAGGAGCAGGGTAGTGCGGTGATGGCATTGCCGGAGATCGGTATCCGTATCGAGCTAGGCCGCGGTGAGTGCAGCGAAACGATCTGGACAACCGATCTTTCCCACGAGTATGTGAAGATCAACGCCGAATATCGCACCTGACCCGCGCAAGCGACGAGGAGGCACAATGAAACGGGTTCATGTAGCGGCTGCTGTGATTCGACGCGCCGATGGCAAGGTGTTGATTGCCCGGCGCAATGCCGCTCAGCACCAGGGCAACCTGTGGGAGTTTCCTGGGGGAAAGCTGGAGGAGGGTGAGTCGCCCAAGGCTGGCCTGGTACGGGAACTGGCCGAAGAGTTGGCCATCCGGGTCACTTCGGCTCGGCCCCTGATCAAAGTCGCCCACGATTATCCCGACAAGCAGGTGCTGCTGGATGTGTGGGAGGTAGACGGCTTCGAGGGTGAACCCCAGGGTGCCGAGGGGCAGCCGCTGGCATGGGTCGCTCCCAAGGCTTTGGGCAACTATGACTTCCCGGCAGCCAATGCGCCCATTGTGAGCGCAGCGCGCCTCCCAGCCGCCTACCTGATCACCCCTGATGGCTTGCCAGGCCCTGAATTGCTAGGCGGGCTGCGTACGGCCATTGCCCAGGGTGCCAGGCTGGTGCAACTGCGCGCGCCAAACCTGTACGACCCTCAGTACCGGGACCTGGCAGTGGATGCGGCAGGGTTGTGTGCGGCCAAGGCGCAGTTGATGCTCAAGGGGCCGCTGGAGTGGCTTGGGGACTTTCCTAGCGCAGGCTGGCACCTGACCGCTGAACAGTTGCGCAAATACGCACCCAACGGCCGGCCGTTCCCAGCAGACCGTTGGCTGGCGGCGTCCTGCCACGGCCCTGAGGAGCTGGAGCTGGCAGAACGCATGGGCGTGGATTTCGTTACGCTCTCGCCCGTACAGCCCACTCAAACCCATCCCGATGCCGTGCCTTTAGGGTGGGTGCAGGCAGAGCACTGGATTGCAGGCTTCAACAAGCCTGTGTTCCTGCTTGGTGGGGTGGGGCCGGGTGATACCCAGCGGGCATGGGAGATAGGTGCACAGGGTGTAGCCGGCATTCGTGCGTTCTGGCCCGAAAAGCCGGCCTGAGGGCCCTGCCTGCTGGGGTTTGTGTAGGAGCCTGCGAAGCGGGCGAACAGGGCTCGCGAGGTCCGGGTATGGCGCCGGTTTGTGGGCCCGTATTCGCAGGCTGTCGCCTACTCCCACAGAACATAAACCAGGCACGCCAAGCGCGTTAGCCCTCCGATGGGGCCGCCGCCTGTGCCCACAGCACTTCTTCCACACCCTCCAGCCGGGCGATCATTCTGGCGGCCACGAACAGCAGGTCCGATAGCCTGTTGAGGTAAGCCAGCCCTACACCGTCCAACGGCTCTTCGCGCTGCAGTTGCTGGCACCTGCGCTCGGCAGTGCGTGCCTGGGCGCGACATAGGTGCGCCTGCGCAATGCACACAGAGCCTCCGGGCAGGATGAAATTGCGCAAGGGGCCTACCACCTCGTTCCAGGCATCGATGGCCGCCTCCACGCGTTCGATTTCACTGGTGTACAGCGCACGATGCCCCGGCATGGCCAGCTCGCCGCCCAGATCGAACAGGCGGTGCTGGCAGGGGGCAAGCACGTCCTGTACCTGTGCCAGGTGAGGTTTATCGCTCAAGTGTGCCAGTAGCAGGCCCAGTTGGCTGTTGAGGGTGTCTACCTCGCCAATGGCCTCGACCCTAGGGTGATCCTTGGCAACCCTGCGCCCGTCTCCCAGCCCAGTCTCTCCAGCGTCCCCGGTACGTGTGTAGATTTTCGACAGCCTGAAGCCCATGTCATGCTCCTGAGGCGATGGCGCCTGTCACCGCTGGCTGCACCAGCGGCAGGCGCAGGGTGAAGCAGGTGCCCACCCCCAGCGTCGACTGCACTTCCATCTGCCCTTTGTGGTTATTGGTAATGATGAAGTAGGACACGGACAACCCCAGCCCAGTGCCCTGGCCCACTTCCTTGGTGGTGAAAAAGGGCTCGAACATGCGCTTGCGTACGTGCTCCGGCATGCCCACGCCGTTGTCTTCCACCTGTATTTCCGCCCACGTGCCATTAAGGCGTGTGCGCAACACAATACGGCCGGCCTCACTGGGGTGTTCGCGCTGGTGAATGGCCTGGGCCGCATTTTTCAGCAGGTTGAGGATCACCTGCTCCAATTCATTGGCCGTGCAGGGAACAGGGCTTAGCCGAGGGTCAAACTGGCGCACGATGGACGGGCCACGGAAGTCGAAACCGAGGCTCAGGTCAAAGTCGCTGCTGGCGATTTCAATGGCCTGGTCGATCAAGGCGGGCAAGTCACAGGGCGCCAGTTGCCGGTCGCTGCGCCGGCTGAAGCTGAGCATGTGGGTCACGATCTTGGCCGCACGCGCCCCGGCGCTGTGTATACCCTCCAGCAGTTGAGGGATCTCACGGGCTTGCAGGTAACGGTTGATACCGTCAAGAGGTACACCTGCGGCCTGTGCCTGTTCCAGGTTCTTGGGCAGGTCTGGAGACAGGCGGCGGCGAACGTTCTGTACGTTATGCAGGATGGCCCCCAAGGGGTTGTTGATCTCGTGTGCCATGCCTGCTGCTAACCCACCCACGGACAGCATTTTCTCGGACTGCACCATCACTTCTTCCAGCGACAGCCGCTGCGTGATGTCGTCGATACGGATGACCACGCCACGGCCCGCACCGCCTGCCAACGGATAGCAGGTCAGGGCATAGTGATGGGCCACGTCATCCTTGAGCCACGTGACGCGCTCCACTTTGACCACGCGGTGTTGCTCCACCGAAGCACGCAGCTGTGTCAGAAAAGGTTTGAGCGGTTCGAAGGCCAGGAATATGGGCTGGTTCAGCGCCTCGTCCAGGGGAGTGCCTGAAAGGGCACTGGCCTCTTTGTTCCACTGGGTGACGTACAGCTGCTCATCCAGGGCAATGAGCGCCGAGGGCATGGAGTCGATGATGCTGTTGAGGTAATTCTGAAAGCCGGTGAGCTTTTTCTCGATCTTGCTGCGTACCTGCACTTCAAGCTCAAGCTTGCGATTGGTATGCCGGGTTTCCTCGGCAAGGCCCTGGGCCGCGTCATAGGCGCTCTGGGCATCATCGCGTGCCCGCTTGAGCTGCTGTTCCCGTGCCTCCATGCGCGACAGCATGGTGTTAAAGGCTTCGGCCAGGCTGCCGATTTCGTCATGGTTGCCGGGCAGGGCGCGCAGCGAATAGTTTTCCTCGCGCGTGACCTGCCGGGTCAGCTCTTCCAGGTCGTAGATAGGGCGCGTGATCAACCGGCGGATCTGCCGCGCAATCACCATCCATAGCAGCACGCTGAATACCAGTATGCCCAGGCTGGCCGTAAACGTGCCGGTATAGAACGCCACAGGCAATTCACTGGACGCTACCAACAGCAAGTGGCCTGGCAACCCGTCGTCTGACGGCAACTCAGCGACCTGGGTGCTGCGGAATTCGGTCAAACGCCACTGGCCCAGCTCCTCGAACAGGTGCGGCACCGACAGCTTGCTGCCATGCTGCAACTGCGCCAGCCGCTGACCATCTGGCGCGTATACCGCTGCCGCACGCAGGGGCGAGTAGCTGTCCAGCTCGCGAAGCAGGTCATTGGCGGCCTCGGCAGAGCGGGCGGCCTGGTGCGCCAGCTGCGGCTGGCTGACCAGCCGAGCGATGGTCTGCATGGCCTGAGGCGCCATGCTCTCGTGGGAAATCCAGTAGGCAGCCGTGATGAAGGTCAGGTTGGCTGCTACCAGTACCGTGACCATCAGGACCAGCAGGGCGGCCAGCAGCTTTTGCCCAACAGGAAGGTTTTCGAGGCGCTGTCGCAGAGGCATCACACATCCAGCTCAAGGGAACGGAGCGAGTGTAGCAAGGGTGCGCTCAGTCTGTGGGCAGGCCTTTGGCATGAAGGTGCGCAATCAGGTTTTGACGAAGCTGCTCAAGCGCAGGCACAGCCACTGAGAGGCGCGCTGCTTCAGCGCAGGCATGGCCTATCAAGTAATGGATTTCGGTTCGGCGCCCTGCTGCCATGTCCTGATACATGGACGAATAATTCTGCGAGGTGGCTGCTATCACCTCCCATACCGCCTCCAGAAGGCCTACGGCAGCGTCGGGTAGGCCCACGGCTTGAAGCAGCCGTGCCAGCTCCTGGCACAGACCGGTGATCGCAGGCGCATGCTCCACCAAGGCGCCGTTACGGCACCCGTGAAGCACGGTCAACGGGTTGATGGCGCAATTGATAGCCAGCTTGCGCCAGAGCCTGGCCAGCATGTCAGGTGTCCATTGGTGGGGAATGCCGGCGCGTTCCAGCTCGCTTAGCCACAGGGGCGCAGGCTGGTCGCCTGTGCCGCCTAGCCAGGTGAAGCCTTGCCCGGCAAACACGATGGCACCGTCGTTACGCCTGAAGGCACCCTCGGTGGTAGACGCCAGTGTGACGCAGGCATGGGGGAGGGTGGCCGTCAGGGCGTGCTGGCTGCCCAGGCCGTTCTGCAACAGGATCACCTGTGCGCCAGGTACCAAGCGGGGCCTGACAGCCGCCACGGCCGCGGCCACATCGTAGGCCTTGCAGGTCACCAGCAACCGGGCAATGGGTTGCGGCGCGTCAGGCAGTTCGCCGGGCAGCTGGAAGGCGCGTTCAACACCATCCTCTACCCACCGTAACCCAGAGCCTCGATGATAGTGGGCCAATTGCGCAGGGCCGCGCATCAGAAGGCGTACAGGTGAGCCCGCACGTGCCAGCCGGCAGGCCCATAGGGTGCCAATACTGCCCGCACCCAATACATGCCAGGGGGTGTCCGCCATGCTGTCAGGTTTTGGCGGGCAAGCGGCGGGCGTTGACCAGCCCGGAAACATAGGACTCCTGCAACAGGCGGCTGGCCTCACCAAACAGGCTCACTGGCTCTATGGGAAGGCTTTTCTCATCCAGCCCTACCAGGCTGATGCCTGCGCTCAGGTCCACCAAGCCGCCGCTGGTCATGAACCCCCTGAGGTTCAACCCGTCATGGAGGCGCTTGAAACTGCTAGGCGCGCACTCCTGCAGGCTTCTGGGCAGGGTGAGCAATACAAAGTGCTGGTCATCCACACGCGCCAGTACGTCCAGCGGGCGAACCATCTGCTGAAGGCGACGGCCTACACCCTGAAGCAGTTCTTCATAGAGGGCCTCCCCATGTTGCTGCTGCAGGGTGCCAGCGTTCTGCAACCCGATCAGCAGGTAGCACAGCGCCCCCCCACGGGCCTGGATCTGGCGAAGGCTGTCTTCGAGTTTCTGGCGCAGGTAGCGTGCATTGCCCAGGCCCGTCAGCGAGTCCACCAGGTTGCGTTGCTCCAGGCTGGCGATGTTGTCACGCAGTAGTCGGTTTTCGCGGGCCAGGCGCTGCAGTACGCTGTGCATCCGGTCCCCGGCATGCACCCGTGCCAGCAAGTGCGCGCCGATCAGCTCAGGTGGCAGTAGGTCGTCAACCCCCAGGTCGGCCGTTTCGTCCAGCACCTGTTCGCTTGCCTGCTCGCCCAAAAGCAATACCCAGGTATGGCCGTTAGTGGCCTCGTCCAGCACCCGAACCTTCGAGGCCATGCGCATGCCAGCCTCACCGTGTGCCACCAGCAAGTCAGCCGCACGCTCGTCCAGTTCACCTGGCGCATCCTCCAGGGTGCAGGTACGTACGTCGTGATACCCCCCTTGCGACAGCAACTCAGCCGCGCAGTGGCGCATGCCTGCATCACTGATGGCCAGGAGAATACTCAGGTTGGGGTTTGACATCTGGAACTCGCACTCTCGCAAGGAAGGATGGGCCGCTGTGCAACGCAAGCAACGCTGTTCACGGGCTTGTGACCAGATTCGGGAGGAATGCGTGTCTCAATGCTGGCACTCGTTATAATGATCCGTGCTTTTAGTCGTCAAGCCAAGTGCGCAGGTTTATGGTGCTTAACCGACAGAATCACTCGTACGCCGCTTATTTGTAACATTCTGGAGAAAACTTAATGCCCTCGTTCGACGTAGTGTCCGAGTTGGACAAACACGAAGTCACAAACGCCGTCGACAATGCCGTCAAAGAACTGGACCGCCGCTACGACCTCAAAGGCAAGGCGCAAATGTCCTTCAATGACAAGGACAAGACGGTCAACCTCACCGCCGAAGCGGAATTCCAGCTCGAAGCTACCTTGGAAATCCTGCGCATGGCACTGGTCAAGCGCAAGATCGATGTGCAGTGCCTGGAAGTGAAAGATGCTTATGCCTCCGGCAAGGAAATGAAGCAGGACGTGGTCCTTCGCGAGGGCCTGGATAAGGAAATGGCCAAGAAAATCGTGGCCCGCGTCAAGGATGCCAAGCTCAAGGTCCAGGCCGCCATTCAAGGTGAACAAGTGCGTATCACGGGCAAGAAACGCGATGACCTGCAAGAAGCCATCGCGCTGCTACGGGGTGAAGAATTCGGCATGCCGCTTCAATTCAACAACTTCCGGGATTGAGGCAGGCTCGGGAAAGTGGCTGCCCAGGCGCTTTCCCGAGGAACCATCACGGGTGGATCGGCGTCGGACGGCTGTTAACGGGGCGCCTGGTCCGCCCCTCGAAAGTCGACACAGGAGCCCCCTATGGATCTGAACGCCCAAGTCAATCACCTTATCCGTGCCTCCCAGGCCTGGATACCCATGATCATGGAATACGGCAGCCGTGTGCTGCTGGCCGTGGCCACCCTGCTCATCGGTTGGTGGCTGATAAACAAGGTCACGCGGGAAATCGGCAAGTTGCTGGCCCTGCGTCACGCCGACCTGGCCCTGCAGGGGTTCATCAGTACCCTGGCCAACATCATTCTCAAGATCCTGCTGTTGGTGAGCGTGGCCTCGATGATCGGTATCGAGACAACCTCCTTCGTGGCAGCGATCGGTGCAGCCGGCCTGGCCGTAGGCCTGGCCTTGCAAGGCAGCCTGTCGAACTTTGCGGGCGGGGTGTTGATTCTGCTGTTCCGGCCCTTCCGTATCGGTGATTGGATCGAAGCCCAAGGGGTGTCCGGAACCGTGGACGCGATCCAGATTTTCCACACGGTGCTACGCACGGGTGATAACAAGACCGTGATCGTGCCTAACGGCAACCTGTCCAACGGCATCATCACCAACACCAACCGCCAGCCAACCCGCAAGATCACCTTGGACATTGGTGTGGACTACGACGCGGACCTGCAAAAAGGCCGTGAAGTACTGCTGGAGCTGGCCAAGGACCCACGCGTGCTGGAAAGCCCCGCACCGGAAGCGGTAGTGGCCGCGTTGGGCGACAGCGCCATTACCCTGTCGCTGCGCCTGTGGGTCAATACCGGTGATTACGGTGGCGTTCTGAACAAGCTCAACGCCGAGGTACGTGACCGGCTGCGCGATGCCGGTATCGACATTCCATTCCCGCAGCGGGTGATTCGCCTGGTACAGGAAGATGGCAAGCCGTTGCCTGCGTCACCAGCGCCTCAGGCAAAGGCCGATTAGGGTTTTTCCGGATCAGCTTCGCTGCTGGCGGCTTCCATGTCAGCAGCGTTGTGATAGCGCCAGTGCAGCAGGATCAGGAACAGCGTAGGTACACCCATCAGAGCTGTGATGAGGAAGAAGGTGTGATAACCGTACTTCTCCACCATCACGCCCGAGTAGCCCCCGATCAGGCGGGGCAGCAGCAACATGATGGAGCTAAGGAGGGCGTACTGTGTGGCCGAGAACTTCAGGTTCGTGAGGCTGGACAAGTAGGCCACGAAGGCGGACGTCGCCAAACCTGAACTGAGGTTGTCCAGGGAAATGGTC
This sequence comes from Pseudomonas sp. AB39(2026), assembly GCF_059831485.1. Lineage (NCBI taxonomy): Bacteria > Pseudomonadati > Pseudomonadota > Gammaproteobacteria > Pseudomonadales > Pseudomonadaceae > Pseudomonas > Pseudomonas sp. AB39(2026). The sequence continues at coordinate 2,304,331 of NZ_CP195212.1, read as the reverse complement.
ACAATCAGCATGCGCAGGTTAGGGCCCATGTCTGCCAGCATCAGGAACAGGATGTTGGTCGCTGCCGAAGCCGCCCCGCCAATGAACAGGATAGGCATAATGCCGAACCGTACAATCAGCAACCCACCTGCACCTGCGCCCAGCAAGGTCATCACCAGCCCGAACACCTTGCTGACACTGGCAATCTGGTCCTTGGTAAAGCCCTGGTCGATATAGAACACATTGGCCATTACGCCCATGACTGTGTCCGACATACGATAGGTTGCAATCAGGCCCAGCAGCAGCAAGGCTTGCCAGCGATAGCGCAAAATGAAGTCGTTTACCGGCGTAAGCACCGGGGCCAGGCCACGGCGGCCTACAGCGGACAGGCACAAGGCTGTGAGAATCGTGTACAGCAGCGCCCGAAGAAACGCGCGGTCCTGCAGCAGCAGGTCCAGCGGGCTCATGTCACCACTGAGCACACTGGCAAAGTCGGTGTTATACAGCTGCGTGAACATGGCGGGCACCGATACCAGCAGAATGATCAGCACAACTACCGATGCGACCTGGTGGATGAATCCGTAGCGCGCGGCCGACAGCTGGGTGCGCAGCGGCACAGGCGGCTCACGCATGAGCAGGGTGGTTACCAGCGCGGGCACCATCAGCACGCCGAACAGCAAATAGGTGCCGGCCCAGGCTTTGTGCAGGTAGGCAAACCCCGTGGACCCGAACCATTCGGCGAAGAACAGCGCGCCGGCTGTGGCCAGCAGCGCCGCTATGCGGTACCCGGCCATGTAACTGGCTGCCAGCGCGGCTTGGCGCTGGTCGCCGGCGATTTCAAGGCGATAGGCATCCACGGCAATGTCTTGGGTGGCAGAAGCGAATGCCACCACCACCGCAATGGCGATCAACCAGGACAGGTGCTGTTGAGGGTCGCAAAAGCTCATGCCGATCAGGCCGAGGATCACCAGCGCCTGGGCCAGTACCAGCCAGGAGCGACGGCGCCCCAGGCGAGCCAGCCCCGGCAGGCGCCATTGATCCAGCAGCGGTGACCATACCCACTTGAAGGCGTAGGCCAGGCCGATAAGGCTGGCATATCCGATGGTTTCCCGCGCCACGCCGGCTTCACGCAGCCACACCGACAAGGTAGAGAACACCAACATGTAAGGCAGGCCAGAGGCGAAGCCGAGAAGCAACAGCACCAAGGTGGAGGGGCTGGCATAGGCGGCCAAGGCGGCGCGCCAGGTTTTACCGGGCATGGGCGGAGCGGTGCCTCACATCTGCAAAAACAAAGCGCGCACTCTAACCGCTGTGCTCGCCTGGGCGCCAGCCATGGCTCAGGATATCCACACGATTCCCGTTAATTGTCATGCCTTCGTCCCGCAGGCGGGCACGCTGTTCATCTCCGCTTGGGCTACCCACTGGCAGGCTCAGGCGGCCCCCGGCGGCTACTACGCGATGCCAGGGCAGGGTAGAGCCAGGCGGCAATTGGCTCAGCTGGCGGCCTACCCACCGCGCCGCACGGCCAAGGCCTGCCAGCTCGCCCAACTGGCCGTATGTCACCACGTGCCCCGGCGGAACAGCAGAGAGCACCGTATATAACGCAAGCTTGCGCGGATCAGGTAACGGATCCGTTACATTATTACAGTCAGCGAAGCGGAACTCATTTGGCATAATCAGGTCAGTCCTGAGCCCTGTGTTGTCGCAAGATAACGTTGATCTTCCACGAAACCGAGTCCGTAGTCGCCTATGTTCACCAGAACCCTGCTGTGTGTGGCTGTCACCTGCACCATGTCTTCCGCCTTCGCCGACACTGTCTGGTTGAAAAACGGCGACCGTATCACCGGCACCATCAAGGTATTCGATGGCGGCAAGCTGATGGTCGATACCGCTTACGGTGGGTCTATCCCGGTGGACATGAAACAGGTCAAGACCCTGGAAAGCGACCAGCCGCTGCTGGTACGCCAGGACGCGAACGATGACGAAGTAATCAATTCGCTCAAGCCCTCAGACGAAGGCAAGGTCGTGCTCTCCAGTGGTGACGCGCCCCAGACCGTGGAGCTGGCCAGCATTCACCAGCTGATGAAGCCCAAGCCTCTGGTGCAAGACCTGAACTGGAAGGGCAACATCGATGCCGCCATGGACTTCAAGCGCGCTGACACCAATACCGACGACTACAACATTGGCTTCAAGACTACGGCCCGTCACGGCCAGTGGCGCCATATCGCCGATGGCGAGTACAACCGCGAAGTGGAAGACGGCACGACGGGTACAGACAACTGGGGCATGGAGTACTCCCTGGACCGCTTCCTTACGGACCAGTGGTACTGGCAGGGCCGCCTGAACTACAAGCACGACAACATTGAAGACATCCGTCGCCAGCGCACCGTGGGTACTGGCCCAGGCTATCAGTTCTGGGACAACGAGCTGGGTGCGTTCTCCTTGGGCAGCCTGGTCAACCGCACCGACTACCTGTTTGCCGATGACTCGAAAGAGAACTTCTACTCGGTGGCTGTGAAGTGGGATTACAACCGCTACCTCATTGGTAAAACCGTCGAGTTCTTCACCACAGGCGAACTGGGGCGCCCTTTGAGCAACGTTGCAGACTACAGCCTCGATGCCGAAGCAGGCCTGCGCTACAAAGTGACCGAATGGGCCTCGCTCAACCTCAAGTATGAGAAGGATGTGGTCACCGGTACGACCAATGGCAACAACCTGGACAGCAGCCGTTACACCGCTGGCTTCGGCGTAACCTGGTAATACATCACCCGCGCAATACCTGGAAACACCTGCGCCAGCCCAGCACTGGCGAGGCTTTCAAGGCTTGTTGAAAGTAATGTCACAAGCGTTGGCTTGAAATGAGGCGTATCGTCGTCACATATGCAGGTGACTTTCGCCGAGGATAGTTCGATGCGTGCGTTTCTGGTGTTGCTGCTCCTGTTTCCTGTACTGGAGCTTTACGTTTTCTTCAAGGTGGGGCAGGCCATAGGCTTCTTCCCGGCCTTGCTGCTGATTATCGCCGGTTCTGCAATAGGGGTGCTGGTACTTCGTGTCGCCGGCCTTGCTACCGCCCTGCGAACGCGGGCCAGCCTGCAAAGCGGCGAGCTGCCGGCTCAGGACATGCTTAACGGCGCAATGGTCGCCGTGGGTGGCCTGCTGTTGATTATTCCAGGGTTTATCAGCGACGTTGTTGGTCTGTTCTTCCTATTGCCCATTACTCGTGGAGTGATGGCGGGCAAGCTTAAAGACCGCACCCAGGCGCATGTGATGCGCCAGCGTTCGTTCACGGATGCAGGGCCCGGCGCACCGCCACATAGTGCCCGGCAGCCGAATGTTATTGAAGGTGAGTACGAACACCGCGATTCCTGACCCACCGCCATAACGCACTACGCCTCCATTTTCGGGGGCGTAGTGCGTTATGGGCCATGGAAAAGGCAAAAAATTTTCAAGGCCGGCCTTGCAATCCAGGTGCACGGCCTCATGTATGGGTCACCGCAAGGTTCCGGCGCGAATGCCGGTCAATAATCTGCGTTGGGCGTATCGCGCAACGCGACCGGCGATAGCCGGACTGCATCAATGGGCCGGGTGAACCTGGCCGATGAACAACCATAATTAGGAGAGATCGACAATGAAGCTTCGTCCTCTGCATGACCGCGTCGTCATTCGCCGCAGCGAAGAAGAGTCCAAGACCGCGGGCGGCATCGTTCTGCCGGGTTCGGCTGCCGAGAAGCCAAACCGTGGTGAAATCGTTGCAGTTGGCACCGGCCGCGTTCTGGACAGCGGTGAAGTACGTGCCCTGGCGGTCAAGGTTGGCGACAAGGTCGTATTCGGTCCTTACTCGGGTAGCAACACTGTCAAGGTTGATGGCGAAGACCTGCTGGTCATGAGCGAGAACGAAATCCTCGCCGTCGTCGAAGGCTGAGTGCTCGCACTGGCCTCCCGTCATCCCTTCTGTTCATAGGAAACTATCATGGCTGCTAAAGACGTAAAATTCGGCGACTCCGCTCGCAAGAAAATGCTGGTTGGCGTTAACGTTCTGGCGGACGCTGTCAAAGCGACCCTGGGCCCGAAAGGCCGCAACGTTGTACTGTCCAAGAGCTTCGGCGCACCGACCATCACCAAGGACGGCGTTTCCGTTGCCAAGGAAATCGAACTCAAGGACGCCTTTGAGAACATGGGCGCCCAACTGCTGAAAGACGTAGCCTCCAAGGCTAACGACGAAGCAGGCGACGGCACCACCACCGCTACCGTGCTGGCCCAGGCCATCGTTAGCGAAGGCCTGAAGTCTGTCGCAGCCGGCATGAACCCAATGGACCTCAAGCGCGGCATCGACAAGGCGACCATCGCCATTGTTGCCGAGCTGAAGAACCTGTCCAAGCCTTGCGCCGACAACAAGGCCATTGCTCAGGTAGGTACCATCTCTGCCAACTCCGACCGTGCCATCGGCGACATCATTGCCGAAGCCATGGAAAAAGTCGGCAACGAAGGCGTGATCACTGTTGAAGAAGGCTCGGGCCTGGAAAACGAACTGTCTGTTGTAGAAGGCATGCAGTTCGACCGTGGCTACCTGTCCCCTTACTTCGTGAACAAGCCGGACACCATGGTGGCCGAGCTGGACAACCCGCTGCTGCTGCTGGTTGACAAGAAGATCTCCAACATCCGTGAACTGCTGCCAGTGTTGGAAGCCGTTGCCAAGTCGGGCCGCCCGCTGGTGATCGTTTCCGAGGACGTTGAAGGCGAAGCGCTGGCCACCCTGGTGGTGAACAACATGCGCGGCATCGTCAAAGTGGCAGCCGTCAAGGCGCCTGGCTTCGGCGACCGCCGCAAGGCCATGCTGCAGGACATCGCCATCCTGACCGGTGGTACCGTGATTTCCGAAGAAATCGGCCTGACCCTGGAAACCACTACCCTGGAGCACCTGGGCACCGCCAAGCGCGTGACCATGACCAAGGAAAACACCACTGTTGTCGATGGTGCAGGTTCCAAGGAAGACATCCTGAGCCGCGTTTCCCAGATCCGTGCCCAGGTTGCCGACACCTCGTCCGACTACGACCGCGAAAAACTGCAAGAGCGCCTGGCCAAGCTGTCTGGCGGCGTTGCAGTGATCAAGGTTGGCGCTGGTACCGAAGTTGAAATGAAAGAGAAGAAGGCCCGCGTTGAAGACGCCCTGCACGCGACCCGTGCAGCCGTTGAAGAAGGCGTGGTACCTGGCGGTGGTGTTGCCCTGGTACGTGCCCTGCAGGCCATCGTTGACCTCAAAGGCGACAACGAAGACCAGAACGTGGGTATTGCACTGCTGCGCCGCGCTGTTGAATCACCACTGCGCCAGATCGTGGCCAACGCTGGCGACGAGCCAAGCGTCGTGGTAGACAAGGTCAAGCAGGGTACCGGCAACTACGGTTACAACGCAGCGACCGGCGAGTACGGCGACATGATCGAAATGGGTATCCTGGACCCAGCCAAGGTTACCCGTTCCGCGCTGCAAGCAGCCGCTTCCATCGCTTCGCTGATGATCACCACCGAAGCCATGATCGCTGACCTGCCGGAAGACAAGGCAGCTGGCGGCATGCCAGACATGGGTGGCATGGGCGGTATGGGTGGCATGGGCGGCATGATGTAAGCCAGCCTCACCTTGCGCCATAAGGCCCTGCCGGTAAAACGGCAGGGCCAGCGTCAACACAAACCCCTGCCTACGTGCAGGGGTTTGTCGTTTCTACGGGGATGCTTTTCTCCTTACGCACTACATCGTCCATCATGTAGGAGCCTGCGACAGCGGGCGAATAGGCTTAATCAGGCCACCCTAACCGGCGGTGGCTTCACCGTCTTTACCCCACCGCTTCAACCGCCCCGCCAAGGGCAGCCACCGGCCGACGGTACAACACCGCGCAATAGGCCCCGAGGCAGATCCACCAGCAGAACACGGCCGTCCACACATTGTGGGAAAAGAAATGCGCGCCCTGGAGCATGCGACCTACAGAAAAAATCACCCCCAGCCCCAACGCTACACCGAAGGCATAGCGCGCCAGCCGTGGCCGGCGGTCACGCAAGGCGAAATAGAGTGCAAACAGCGTAAAGCCTGTGGCGGCATGGCCCCCCGGCCAGCAGCGCCCAGGGCTGTCGGTTTCCGGCCGGGTGTCGAACACCTTGCTGTAGGTTTCGCTGCCCCCGAACTGCGTCAGGCTCCAAGGGCACTGCACAGCCGTAAGGGCTTTGAGCGGTGTGACAAAACTGGTCGAGAGGGCCATCGACAGCACCACACAGCCCAGCTCCCTACGCCATGGCTTGAGCTGCCGCACAACAAACGCCCCTGCAAATGCCAGCAATGCGAGCAGTGCAATGGCAATCACGGCCTGCTTGGCCCGGTCGTGCAATACGTTTTCCAGGAACGCACTGTGCCGGCCAAGGAACTGGCGTGCACGGCTGTCATAGGCCATGCGCGCCATCCACATGTCCAGGTTGGTGAATTCGAGCAGCAGCAGGCCCACCACTAACAGCGCTGGAATACCCAATGCAAGTGGCCAGTTGAGCGGGCGGGAACGATGCAACACCATGGTGCCTCCAAATACTGGGCAAGGGCCGGATGGCGCCATACTGTGTCCGTGCATGCGTGGCAGTGGCGTCAAGCCGGTGTGAAAATTTCGGAGTGACGTTTACGCTGGCCGAAGGCAGCAAACAGGGGGTAAGCTGCCCCCCGCTTCAGGCCGTGCAGCGTTCACAGAGGAAACACCCATGCGCATTCTCGTGGTGGAAGACAACCGCGACATTCTTGCCAACCTGGCCGATTACCTTGGCCTCAAAGGCTATACGGTCGATTGTGCCCAGGACGGCCTGTCGGGGCTGCACTTGGCAGCCACCGAGCATTACGACCTGATCGTGCTAGACGTGATGCTGCCCGGTATCGACGGCTTTACCCTGTGCAAGCGGCTGCGCGAAGACGCCCGCCGTGATACGCCCGTGATCATGCTTACGGCGCGGGACCAACTGGATGATCGTCTCCAAGGCTTCCGGCATGGGGCAGACGACTATCTGGTCAAGCCCTTTGCCCTGTCGGAATTGGCCGCGCGGATCGAAGCCGTGATGCGGCGTGCTCAAGGCGGCGGCCGGCGAACCTTGCAAGTGGGTGAGCTGCAATACGACCTGGACACCCTGGAAGTGACCCGCGAGGGCAAGTTGCTCAAGCTCAACCCTGTAGGGTTGAAGCTGCTGGCGGTGCTGATGCAGAAAAGCCCGCATGTGCTACGGCGTGAGGTGCTGGAAGAAGCCCTGTGGGGGGACGATTGCCCAGACAGCGATAGCCTGCGCAGCCATGTGCATCAGCTGCGACAAGTGATCGACAAACCCTTCGCCAAGCCGCTGCTGCATACCGTCCACGGTGTGGGCTACCGCCTCACCGAGGGGCGTGATGGAGTTTAAGCAAAGCCTTGCCCAACGGATCATCATCGCCTTTGCCTTGATGAGCGCATTGGTGGCTGGCGCTTTCGCGGTCGGTATCGTGGCTACGGTGCACCTGGTGGAAGAAAAGCTGATCTCTTCGGGCCTTGGAGGGGACCTTCAGCGCCTGCTGCTGATGGACACCATGGACGACTGGAGCCACCGGCCAGAGCCGGACCAGCTGTTCTATTTCAGCGATGGCCAAGGGGACTTCGCCCTCCCCAAGGACCTTCGGCACCTTTCGGCAGGGTTTCATGAGGTGTTTCGTGGAGACCTGTCCTACCACGCCATGGTCGAGATCGTGGATGGCCGGCGGTATGTGCTGCTTCAAGACCAAAGCGATTTCGAGGAGCGCGAGCGCATTCTGTTCGCCGTGGTTCTGGTGGGTTTCGTACTCAGCCTGGCGCTGGCCGGCTTCCTGGGCTGGGTACTGGCTCGCCGTGTGATGGCGCCGGTGATTCGTCTGGCCCGGCAAGTACGGCACCGGGACCAGTTGCTGGGGCTTGCTCCACCCCTGGCGCCAGACTACGCCGAGGATGAAGTAGGGCAGTTGGCTGTTGCGTTCGACGCTACCCTGGGGCGGCTGCGCCAGGCGCTCACCCGCGAGCGGCTGTTTACTAGCGACGTGAGCCACGAATTGCGAACCCCCTTGATGGTGCTGGCCACGTCCTGCGAACTCTTGCTGGCCAACGATAACCTGGACACCCGCGCCCGTGCCCAGGTTGAGCGTATTACCCGTGCCTGCGAAGAAATGCGCGAGCTGGTTCAAACCTTCCTGATGCTGGCCCGTGCACAGCGCAATGAAACCATGGGTGCCCAGACCACCCTAGGTAAAGTGGCCGACGACCTTGTGGCCCAATGGCAGCAACCCATCGCGCAGAAGGGTTTACGCTTGGTTTATGAACGGGGCGAACCTGATGGTGAGCACTTCAACGCCACCTTCCTGCATACCGTCATGAGCAACCTGTTGCGTAATGCCTTGCACTACACCGACCAAGGCTTCATTCGCCTGAGCTTGAATCAAGGAGGCTTCAGCGTGGAGGATTCAGGGGTCGGTATTCCTGAAGAAAAGCGCGAAGCCATGTTCCAGCCGTTCGTACGCGGTAATGAAAAGCGTGGAGAAGGCCTTGGGTTGGGCCTGTCACTGGTGCAACGTATCTGCGATGACCAAGGCTGGGTTGTCACCCTGACTGCGAACGAACCCCAGGGTTGCGCGTTTCATGTGGTGCTGGTGCCGGCGCCTCCCGTACACCCTGTGCACTGAAACGTATTTTCAGACGGCGACGTCTTGAAACATCTGGCAACAGCAAGTCCGGCCTGTTAACGTCCATGACGGTTTTTTCACGTTTAGATGACTGGTCGATGACCTCCTGGCGCCTAAGGTGCGCACAGGTTTCAGGAGGTTCCAATGACCAGCCCCATCAAGCTTGAATTTTCCGAAAAATACGACGAAGCCCACGCGCAGCGTTATTTTCAAAAGCACCAGAACGGCTTGTCGCGCCGCCTGTCGCACATGCGCGATGTGCAACTGGCACGTAAGGCACTCCAACTGGCTGGCGATCCCAACCTGGTTCTGGACCTGCCCTGTGGCGCGGGGCGCTTCTGGCCCATGCTGGCGGAAAAGCAAAACCGGGTGATCATCGGAGCGGACAATTCGCCAAACATGGTTGCTACGGCTTGCAGGATGCAACCCAAAGACGTAGTGGAACGTGTTCGGCCTATGCAGACGTCAGCCTTTGACATCGATTTGCCGGATAACGCGGTAGACAGCATTTTCTCCATGCGGTTGATGCACCACATCGGAGAGTCCAGCCATCGGTTGGCAATGCTGCGCGAGTTTCATCGGGTTACCCGGGATTCGGTCATTTTGTCGTTGTGGGTAGACGGCAACTTCAAGGCCTGGAAGCGGCAACGGGCTGAGCATCGTCGCGCTCGCCGTGGAGAAGGGCCGGCCTACCAGAACCGGTTCATGTTGCCAGCTGCCACGGTCGAGGCCGAGTTTGCTCAGGCAGGTTTCAGGCTTCAGGAGCGTTTAGATTTCTTGCCGCTGTATGCCATGTGGCGAGTGTACGTATTACGTAAGGAGTGAGTAGCATGGCAGTACAACCGGCAAGCGAATTCAACCAGCCCAGCGGGCCCTCCGGGTTCGATCACTACTGGGGCACCAAAGGCGAGTGGGTAGAAGAACCCAACCGGCGGCGGGGCGGTGAAAGCGGTGTGCAGCGTGTAGTCCTGGGCAATGACCACCTGATTTATGTAAAGCGCCAGGTGGGCCACATTTACCGCTCACCTTTGCATCCTTTTGGCCGCCCCACCGTGTTGCGCGAGCGAGATGCCTTGCAGGGTTTGAGTAAGCTGAACGTGCGCGTTCCCAGGCTGTTGTTCTGCGATGCTCAACGCGACACGGCGCTGGGCTGGAAAGCCTTGCTGGTGACCGAGTCCCTGGACGGGTTCGAGGAGATTACCCAGTGGTATGAAAAAGGCGGCCGCGAACGTTACGGCGAGGCGGTGCACGACCAGTTGCTCAAGGACCTGGCCGATAACCTGGCCCGCATGCACCAAGGGCGCTGGCAGCACAGTTGCTTGTACATCAAGCACGTATTTGTGCGGGTAGTGGAAGGCGCCAGTGGGCTTCGCGCTGAGGTGGCATTGCTGGACCTTGAAAAGTGCAGGCGCCGCCTCACTGCCGCCGCTGCTTCCCAGCACGACATGAAGCAATTGCGCCGCCATTCGTCGTTCAGCAAGGCAGACTGGACCAAGCTGGTCTACTTTTATGAGAACGCGTTTGGCAGCGTTGTCAAAGGGTTAGAGCGATGAACCTACACTTTGCACGAAGTTTGTTTCTGTTGGGCTCACTGGCAGTGGCGACCGCAGCGTTCGCGGCATGGGACGAACCACGCCCCGGCGTATTGCGTGCTGAAGACGGGCAGGGGTTCTGCGTGTTACCGCGAGCCCAGAAGGGTGAAGCCGCTTCAGCGGTACAGCCAAGCCACAATGCCCTCCTATTGATGTTTGGGCTGACCCAGGGCCTGCGTTCCGGCGCGTGAGGCGCTCCCCAGTTCGCAGGCTTCGCCAGCTCCTACAGTATGCGTCGGGGGGCTTGTAGGACCGGTCGTAGCCAAAGGCGGAGGCCGGGAACCTGCGGCGTGAAGCGCCCCCAATTCGCAGGCTTCGCCAGCTCCCACAGTATGCAGAGGCCGGGAACCTGCGGCGTGAAGCGCCTCCCCCAGTTCGCAGGCTTCGCCAGCTCCCACAGGGGCACTGGGCTGAATGTCTACAGCCCAACCACCTGCACGTGGTTGTCCCAATAAGCCGAAGGCAGGTCCATGGGCGTACCTAGCCATTGCCCTGTGTGGGCGCTGTAATAGCGGCAGCGCCCTTGGCCGGATGTCACCACAAACCCCCCCTTCACTGCGGCCACACCAGCGCAGTCCGGCATGGGCGCATCTACCTTTACCTCAGCCGTGTCCAGGTGCCAGACGAAAAAGCGGTTTGAGCGCGGTGCAGTAATCGCCACCAGCCGCAGCTCATCGTTGATGGCGACACTGGCGGTGTAGTGGCCCATCGAGCGCAGTTGAGCGTCGCTTACCGGGAATGGAATGAACGCCTCCCCGGGCCGCTTGATCGCCAGCAACGGCGCCACATCCTCTGCACTGCCCATGAATTGCTGGCATGCCGCCACGGTGCCGTCATGGGCAATCGCCAAGTGCCGGATGCTGTTCATAGGCTGGGCCAGGGTTTCCTTACTGATCAGGGTGCCGTCTCGGTGCATCAGTACAAGGCTGGGCGCCATGGCGTCCAGGTTCATGTCCACGCGGCTTTCAGCTTCAGTTCGGATACCGCCGTTGGCAACCACCAGGGTTTCGCCATCGGGCATCCAGGCCAGTTCATGGGGGCCGACCCCATGTGTCGTCAGCTCGCCAGCAAAGGCTAGGTGCTCACCCGCGAACCGGTACAGGCCCACCACGCCTTTGCCCGGCTCGGTGGTATCGTTCTCGGTGGTGTACAGCCACTCCCCGCTGCTGTGAATCACGGCATGGCCATAAAAGTGCCTGCCTGGCCGAGCGTGCAGGGTTTGCACGAGTCGGCCGTCACGCAGATCAAGCAGGTAGCACTCAGTGCCCGGCCGCCTTGCGACGAACAATGCCAAAGGCTGTGAAGGGTGCTCGATGATGGCATGGCAGCGTTGGGACACCGGCGTGCTGAACGCCACACGCCCATCCAAACGGTAACCTACCGCGTAGTGACCACCTTGCGCGTCATCACGTGCAGACAGCAGCAGAGGTGTTGCGCCCCGGTTGCCCGCCAACCGCCAGCCTCCCAATTGCAAGGCGTTGGTGAGTCGGCCAACCAATGCCGAAAGCGAACGTGGCCACATGTCAGTCACCGTCGTTGGCATTGAAGCCCAGTTGAATGTTGAGTGCCCGGGCCAACTCGCCTTCGTGCAGCCGGTGAACCGTGTTCAGGCTGTCGTAGAGGTGGTTGAGGGTTTGCAGGCCGGCGGGGTCGGCCAGCAGTTCAGTAAGGGTTTTGGTGTTGTCAGCCAAGGCCTTGCCAGCTACCGCGTAGGCAGCGTCGATTTTCTGTGCCAAGGGCTTCTGGTCACCAGGTAGCAGGTTGCGCAAGCCCTTGCCGTCCACCCCGTTCCACACGGCTTGGGCCGCATTCAAGCTGGCTTGCAGGCTTTTCAGGGAAGCCTGGCTGCGCCAGGCTTCGGCCTGGTAGGGCTGAGGCACGCCTTTGCTCTGGCGACCCATAGGGGCGCCGAGTTTTTTCTTCAAGCTGTCCAGCGCGGTAACCTGCGCACGCAGCAGGTCTGCAATGGCTTCGTGAGCATCGGCATAGCGTTGGTTGGGGAAGGTACTCAGCTGCGAGAGCATGCCGTCGTTACGCTTCCAGCCTTCGAGTATGTCCTCGGCCAAGGCTTTCTGATGGGCGCCAATGGCCACTAACAGCGGGCAGTAGCTGGCCTTGCGTGCGCTGTCGGCCACTTCCGGCTTACTGTCGAACAGGATGTATTCGTAGGCGGACAGCCCTTGAACCACCACACTGGCCTTGGCCAGGGAGGCCGCGTCTACCGCACCGCCCGCCACCAGTTGTTCGACCTGGCGGCCTACGAGGTTTTTCTTGTCCGGCCAGAACTGCACGGACCAGGGGCGATTACCTTCGGCCAGTGGGCCGATCAATAGGGGCTGCAAGGCCGCCCAGGCTTTCTGGGCAGCGAGGAAGTCTGCACGGGCCTTGTCCAGGCTTTCGGTGCCCTGGCAGAACGCCAGGGCGCTTTGGGCCAACTGGCGGTCGGCGTCTACCCATTGGCTGTAAGTAGGCAATATGACTTGTTTGGCCAGGGCGGCGCTGGTCACTGCCTGCGGGTCCTGAGGGGCGCAGGCCCCAAGGGCCAGGGCGGCGAGGCTGGTGAACAACAGCTTGGGACGGAACATGAAAGGCTCCAGGGTAAAAGGGTAGGAATGTTATAGGGATTCGAGAAAGGCCACCAATGCCGCGCGCTCGCTGGCATCAAAGCCCAGTACATGAGCCTTGGCCTCGGCAGCTTCGCCGCCGTGCCATAGCACCGCTTCAAGAGGGGAGCGTGCACGGCCATCGTGCAGGAAGCGCCCACGGGGGTTCACGGTGCTCGACAGGCCCAGGCCCCACAGTGGCGGTGTGCGCCAGTCCTGCCCCCGTGCTTCGAACTCGCTATGGGCATCTGCCAGGCCGGGGCCCATGTCATGCAGCAACAGGTCGGTATACGGGCGGATCACTTGGTTGGCCAGCTCGGGTTCGGCGGCATCGGCCCGCGTACGGTACTGGGGCACATGGCAGGTTTGGCAGCCGGCTTGATAGAACAGGGCCTTGCCCTGCAGCACCTGCGGCTCACCTTCGCCACGGCGCGCTGGCACACCCAGGTTGCGGCTGTAGAACAACACCAGGCGGCGAATATTGTCACTGACCTCGAAAGGTTCTTCGGCGCTTTGATTGCCATTGATGGCCTGCAGGCAGGCCGCTTGGGCTGGCGTACAGTCGTCGTTCAGGTGCACCGAGGAGGTGACCCCCAGGTCGCCTGCAAAGGCATGGGCATTTTGCTGGTCCACGGTGGGCTGCGCCGCTTTCCAGCCGAACCGGCCAACAACCTGCTGCCCGGTAACATCGTCAAACACGCGGTTGGGCCGCCCTTTTACCCCGTTGCCAGCGGCAGCCTGGGCGGTTGCCGTATCCAGAATGGCCTGTTCCGGAATGGCCTCCAGCAGGCCCAGCCCGATCATCGGCGGGGCAATGCGTGCCGACATCCGTACCTCAGGGGCCAATGGGCCGTAGCCCAATTGATCAATACGCAACCTAGGCTTGCGAAGCTCCAGCGTAAAGCCATCTGCAAAGGTGACGGGCACGGGGTCATAGTCCACACGCACACGACCTTCAGGCGCTACACCTGGAATAGCCATGTCCTGTAGCTGCATGCCGTATACCGGTTCCGGTGTAAAGCCAAGCTGGCGTACAACGTCCAGGCCAGGATCAACCGTGGGCACAGACAGCCGTACCAGCATGGACACGGCGTTGGTGGCACCGGGCTCAGGTGGCTGGCCCCGGCCATCGCGAATGTGGCAGTTCTGGCAGGCGTTGGTATTAAACAGCGGCCCCAAGCCGTCACGGGCGGTGGTTGTGGAGGGCGCGATCACCCAAGGGTTGCGAAAGAAGCTGTTGCCCACGCTGAAGTCTACCCGGCGGGCCGGGCTCAGGTTGGCAGAGGGCAGGGCATAGGCGTTCACATCGGTGCGTTGTACGGTCGCTGTGCCTCCGGACAGGCGCTCACCTGGCTCGGGCTGGGTGAAACGGGGCGCCTGGTCGCACGCCGCCAGTGCAGCACACAGTACCGTCAGCAACAGTGGCAAACGAAGCGGCATCGCAAACATCGGAACAACCTGTGCTGCAAAGATGCAAAAGCGAGCCACTGCAGGGCAGGGCTCGCCAGTAGGGGCTTTTGAAAGCGTGCGATCAGAACTCGTGTTCAGCGTTGTCCGGGTTCAGGTCGGTGATGCCCAGCTTGCCCGAAGCCTGCTCGATCGCACCGGTCTGCTTGACCAATGCACCAATGGCGTCCCGTACGATCTGGTTGCCGGTGGTATTGCCTGCAGCGATCAACTGGTCGAAGTGCTCACCCTTGTTGGCGTGGTCCACGATCACTTGCATCTTGGCTTCGGTATCGGCCAGGTCGGCCTTCAGGGCGTCATCCGTGGCGGGGTCGATCTTGGCCACCAGCGACGACAGGCTTGGCCCGGTCAGGCGTGTGCCGTCGGTGCGCACGTACTCGCCCAGGTACACATTGCGAATGCCCTTGGCGTTGTAGAAGGCAGAATTGTGGGTGTTGTCGCTGAAGCAGTCGTGTTCGTCTTCAGGTGAATTGGCTTCCAGTGCCACCTTCAACCGTTCGCCTGCCAGTTCGCCCAAGGACAGGCTGCCCATGCCGAACAGCATTTTGCGCAGGCCACCGTCCACCGGCTCGGCTTCCAAGCTGGCGCGGTAATTGTCTGCCACGTTGGGCTTCCAGTTGCCCACCATTTCAGTGAGGTCGCTGACCAGCAGGTCGGTAGCCGCCTTGAGGTAGGCACGGCGGCGGTCGTTGTGGCCACCGGTGGCGCCCTTGCCTTCGAGGTAGTCGCTGGCAGGGCGGTTGCCGGCGCCGGGGCCTGTACCGTTAAGGTCCTGGCCCCACAGCAGGAACTCGATGGCGTGGTAGCCAGTGGCGACGTTGGCCTCCGAACCTCCCAGTTCATTGAGGCTGGCCAGTTTCTCCGGCGTGATGTCTTTTACGTCTACCTTGTCTTCGCCTACTTGGATCTGGGTGTTGGCGATGATGTTGGCGGTGGCGCCCGGATTGCCCAAGGCCGGCTCGTAGCCCTTAGCGACGTAATCGATCAGGCCTTCGTCCAGAGGCCAGGCGTTCACTTGGCCCTCCCAGTCGTCGATGATGGTATTGCCGAAGCGGAAGGCTTCACTTTGCAGGTAGGACGGGCGAGCGGCCAGCCAGGCGTCCCGTGCTGCTTTCAGGGTGCTGGCGTCAGGCTTGGCCAGGAAGGCGTCCACTGCACCCTGCAGGGTGGTTGCCGTAGTGAGGGCGTCGCTGAACACCGCATACACCATCTCGCTGTAGTGGGCGACCACAGCCTTGGCCGCGGTTTCGTCCAAGGCAACGGCCGCTGGCGTAGCGCTGGCATTGGTGGCAGCAGGCGTGGAATTCTGGGCAGCGGCTTTTTCCTTGTCGCTGTCACCGCAACCGGCGAGCGAAATGGCGACAGCCAGCAGACTGGCAACCAAGGGCGTACGGATCATGGGCAATTCCTGCGTCAAAGTGGCGATAGGCGCCCGTGGCGCCGAACGAAGCGGGCCACATGATGCGAAGGATTTGCATTTGATGTAAAGGGCCGGGTGAAAAATAATTCATGGGCCCGGCAGGTTCACAGTGGCAATGAGCTAGCGCGTTCCGCTTGCTTGAGGAAGGCCAGCAATTCTCTGGCCGGCAACGGACGGGAATAATAGTAGCCCTGGCCTTCATGGCAGCCCTCGGCAATGATGTAGGCCTCCTGCTCAGCGGTTTCCACCCCTTCGGCGATCACCTGCATGCCCAGGCTTTTGCCCAGCTGGATCACCGCCCGCACAATGGTAGCGTCGTCTTCGTCGTCCAACAGGTCCTTCACGAAGCTCTTGTCGATCTTGATCTTGTCTAGCGGCAACGAGCGCAGGTAGCCCAGCGACGAATAGCCGGTGCCAAAGTCGTCGATCGCAATCAGCGCGCCCGAGCGGCGCAGGCTCAGCAAATGTTGGGCAGCGGTACTGATGTCTTCCATCAGGCCGGTTTCCGTGACTTCCAGCTCAAGGCTGCGCGGCGGCAGCCGGTAGGTTTGCAGAATATTGCTCACTACCCGAGGCAGTTCGCTGTGGTGCAATTGCACCGTAGACAAGTTCACGGCCATGCGCAGGTGCGTATAGCCTTGGTCATGCCACTCACGCAGTTGCTTGCAGGCCTGGTCCAATACCCACTCGCCAATGCCCACGATAGTGCCGTTCTGCTCGGCCAAGGGGATGAACTGGTCAGGTGGAATGAAGCCGAATTCGGGATGCTGCCAGCGTATCAAGGCTTCCACCCCTACAATGCGATGGTCCCGGTAGCTGATCTGCGGTTGGTACACCAGGAACAGCTGGTTACCCGCCATTGCATCGCGCAAGGCCTTTTCCAGCTCACGACGGCGGCGCATTTCGCTGTCCACGCTGGCCACGTAGAACTGGTAACGGTTGCGCGACCGGGTCTTGGCCAGGGTCATGGTCTGCTCAGCCTTTTGCAGCAGCTTTTCAGTGCTGTCCCCATCTTCGGGGAACAAGGTGATGCCAATGGTGGCACGCAAGCGAATTTCCCGACCGTCCAGAGCAAAGGGCGCGGCCAGGTCATCCAGAATCTGCTGGGCGAGGGCGGCTGCTTTGTAGGGCTCTTCGATATTGGCCTGCACCAGGGCGAATTGGTCGCCACCCAGCCGGGCCAGTGCCCCCAGGCGCCCACTGTGGGCCCGCAGGCGGTCTGCTGTGGCCAGTAGCAATTGATCCCCGGCCTGGTAGCTGAACTGCTCGTTCACCCCTTTGAAGTCATCCAGGCCTACACAGATCACGGCCACACGTCGTTGCAGGCGGGCAGCGTCGATCAGGATCTGGTCCAGTTGCTGCTGAAGCTGAAGGCGGTTGGGCAAGCCGGTCAAAAAGTCGTACTGGGACATGCGCAGCAGGCTGTCCTCGGCTTCGCGGCGCAGGGTGGTATTGCGTTCGATCGAAGCCAACAATTGGTTCGAGGTGCGTACCCACAGCCCCAATTCGTTGTGTTCGTGGCCCGGCGGTACCGGCAACTGGTATTGGCCTGGCCGGTCTGGCGTGATTTCGCTCAGGTGCTGCAGCAGGCGCGACAGTGGCTTGGTCAGCAGCCAGTGGTAGATCAGGTACAGCACCAGGCCCATCAGCATGGCGCGCAATACTCCGGACACGAACAGCACCACGGAGCTGCGTACGAACTCGTCCCCGTAGGTAACGGTATCGAGGGTGATGTTCAGGTCGCCGTAGTACTCACTGTACGGCGGGTGGCCCACCAACCGGATGCTGAACGAACGCTCCTGGCCCAAGGCCGGGTCGGTCAGCCAGCGGGTGGGCGAAGCCGTCAGCGGGCGTTCGCGGCTGGCCAGCATCTCTTCACCAGGGTAACCGATGGAAGCCGCACGCACGGCCGGGTCCTGGAACAGGCCTTCGATCACCTGCATGGCCATTTCCTTGTCCAAGCTGTAGACCGCCTGGGTGGAAGGGTCCTGGAACATGTCAAGGATGCGCTGGGCGTCTCGGGCGATCGTATGGCGGGTTTTATAGCCATCCAGCACAATTTGCCCACAGCTGAGCGCCACACCTACGATAAGCGTCGAGAGTAGTACGATCCTCAGCAGTTTCAGCGACAAGCTGTGCTTGAGTTCCACCTTCAAAGGAAGATTCCTTGTTCCGAGCGCGCGGTACTAGTCGGCCGAGTATTGGCAAAACCAGGGTTGACCGTCAAAGGGTTCGAGCAGATTCAGGACGCGGCGTGCCACGCAGCCGACGAAAAAAGTGCGTCACCTCTGTATCGGAGCGTAGCGAGGGAACTTGAGGGGGAGTGGCCAAAACCTGCCCAACGGTACAGGCAGTGCGCTGAAGCGGTAGCGCCAGGAGGGGGGTAAACCCGCGAACCTGGTGGGTTCGCGGGTGATGCAGCTGTGCAAAGCGTTACGCTTTGAAGGTGCTGCCTTCGAACTGCTGGGCTACGAAGTCCCAGTTCACCACGTTCCAGAACGCCTCAACGTATTTAGGGCGAACGTTGCGGTAGTCGATGTAATAGGCGTGCTCCCACACATCACAAGTCAGCAGAGGGGTATCGCCGCTGGTAATAGGGTTGCCAGCGCCAATGGTGCTGGCAAGGGCCAGGGAACCATCAGGTTTTTTCACCAGCCAGCCCCAGCCGGAACCGAAGGTGCCGATGGACGTTTTGCTGAACTCTTCCTTGAATTTTTCGAACGAGCCGAAGGCCTCGGTGATGGCCTCGGCCAGCTTGCCCGAAGGCTCACCGCCGCCGTTGGGCGACAGGCAGTTCCAATAGAAGGTGTGGTTCCAGACCTGGGCGGCGTTGTTGAAGATGCCACCGGAGGAGGACTTGACGATCTCTTCGAGGGTTTTGCCTTCGAATTCGGTGCCTGGAACCAGGTTGTTCAGGTTCACGACGTAGGTGTTGTGGTGCTTGTCGTGGTGGAATTCCAGGGTTTCCTTGGAAATGTGCGGCTGCAGGGCATCGTGTGGATAGGGCAGCGGCGGCAGTTCAAAAGCCATGTGAAACTCTCCTAGTCAGGCTGTTGCATTATGCGCAAGGCCGATCACGGGCGGCCGTGGCTGCACCCGCAGGGCGGGCACAGGCCGAGGATCATAGCACCCGTGGCAGGGCATCACCACGCGCCAATGTCAGGCGCTAGACACTGCGCGCAGGCCAGGCGCAACGGCCTAACCGCGGATCAACTGCACCGCCACTGCGAACATCATCAGGGCGACACACAGGTCCAGCACCCGCCATGTGGCCGGGCGCGCCAGCCAGGGCGCCAACCAGGCAGCGCCCAGTGCCAGGGTGAAAAACCACACCACCGATGCGCTGGCGGCCCCTGCTACATAGGCCTCCGGTACGGCCTGGCGCGCGCCGACACTGCCGATCAGCAACACCGTATCCACGTACACATGGGGGTTGAGCAGGGTAACGGCCAGTGCGCTGAGCAGCACGGCCTGGCGCGAGCGGGGTGCCTGGTTGGCAGCCGCCAGGGCCTGCCGTGAACAGGCACGGCGCAGGGCGCAGTAGCCATACCACAACAGGAACGCCGCGCCGCCCCAGCGGGCAATGGCCAGCAGAGTAGGGCTTTGGGCAAGTACGGTGGCCAGGCCGAATACCCCTGCGCTCACCAGCAGCACATCACACAGCACACACAGGGCTGCCACAGGCAGGTGGTGTTCACGCCTGAGGCTTTGAGCCAACACAAAAGCATTCTGTGCGCCGATGGCAATGATCAGGCCGATCGCGATGATCAGCCCGTTGAGGTAACTCTGCAGCATGGTCTGTCTCCCTTGAATAGGTGACAGTCTGCGGGCCCATGAGCTATAAGAAAAACACATCTTGCTCATGAGGCATTAGCAAAACTGATGTTCGATTACAAACTGCTGTCGGCGCTGGCTATGGTGATCGAGCAGGGGGGCTTCGAACGGGCGGCCCATGTACTGGGCCTGTCGCAGTCGGCGGTATCCCAGCGCATCAAGCTGCTGGAAGCGCGGCTGGGTGAGCCGGTGCTGGTTCGCGCCACACCACCCATCCCAACCCCAGTAGGCCGCCAGTTGCTCAACCATGTGCAGCAGGTTCGGTTGTTAGAGCATGACCTGCGCGACGCTGTGCCCCGCCTGGACGACAGCACGCTACCAGAGCGCCTGCGTGTGGCGATAAACGCCGACAGCCTGGCCACCTGGTGGGCTGATGCCGTAGCCAGCTTTTGCCAGGAGCGCGGGGTACTGCTGGACCTGGTCGTCGAAGATCAGGACGTGGGGCTGCGGCGCATGCGGGCTGGCGAAGTGGCGGGCTGCCTGTGTGCCGAAGCGCGGCCAGTGGCAGGCGCCCGCAGCGAAGCCCTGGGCGCCATGCGTTACCGGGCGGTGGCTACCCCGGCGTTCCTGGCGCGTCACTTTCCTCATGGCTTCACTGCACCTCTGCTGGCCCAGGTGCCTGCGTTGGTCTACGGGCCCGATGACCTGCTGCAACACAGGTTCATGGCGTCATTGGGGCTTGATGGAGGGTTCGCGCACCACTTGGTGCCGTCCTCGGAAGGCTTCGTGCGCATGACTGAAGCGGGCCTGGGCTGGGGGCTGGTGCCCGAACGGCAGGTGCAGGCACAACTGGCCAGCGGTACGCTGGTGGAGCTGCTGCCAGACCGGCCCAGCGATATTCCGTTGTACTGGCACCATTGGCGCAATGGCGGCAAGCTGCTCGCCGACCTGACCACCGAACTGGTAAACGCAGCGGGCCGTGCCTTGGTGCCGCTGGCAAGCGTCGGCCCTGTGGACGTGAACACCTGATGAGTAACCTATGAGCATACTGGTCACCGGCGCAAGCGGATTCATTGGCGCCAGCTTCGCCCATTACGCCTTGAGCCAAGGCTTGGCCGTGCGTGCTACCGGGCGCCGGCGCGAGCGCCTGGCGCCCCTTGCCCAGTCAGGGGCTGAGGTGGTGGAGGGGGACCTGGCCGATGCGGCGTTCGCGCGCCGCGTATGCCAAGGCGTGGACGCGGTGGTGCACTGTGCCGGGCTGGGCGGGCACTGGGCGCGCATGGCGGACCTGGAACGCGCCAACCTGGCGGTGACCGAAAACATCGTGGAAGCCTGCCTCAAAGAGCAGGTGCAGCGGCTGGTGTACCTGTCCAGCGCCCAAGTGTACGAGCGCCCCCGCACCACCCAGCCCTTGCGAGAGGATCAACTGCCCGCGCGCCGTCGCACCGTACAGGCAGATATTCGCTTTCGGGCCGAACAGCGGGTGTTCGGTGCCGAGGAGTTCGGCCTCCAGGTGCTGGCCCTGCGCCCGGCCCCAGTGGTGGGCGAAGGTGAGCCGACGTTCTGGCCCGGTGTGTTCGGCCGGTGCGCCAAAGGGCGCTTGCGTATTCTGGGCAAGGGCCTGAACACCGTGGACTTCACCACCCAGGCCAACCTGAACCAGGCACTGCTGGCGGCACTGTACGCGGGTGAAGACGCCGTGGGCCGCGTGTACAACATTGCCAATGGCGCACCGGTGCCCTTCTGGGACGTACTCAACTATGGGCTTCGCCAATTGCAGCTGCCGCCGTTGCGGGCCTACACAGGCGCAGGGCTGGCCCGCTTCAAAGCCGGCGCCTCGGCCTTGGCCTGCGAGTACTGGCCTGGCCGCCCAAGGCCTTTACTGCTGCCCGCCGATATCGCTTGGATGACTGAGGATTTCGCCTTGGACATCACCCGCGCCCGTCAGTACCTGGGTTATCAGCCCAAGGCTTCGGTGTGGGCTGGCATGGACGCCCTATGCCAAGGCTGGCGCGCCAGGGACACGTCCGGCAAATACCGCTAGCCACGGCGGCCGGCCTTCCGGCGTGGCCACGGTGGTAAACTGGGCGCCTTCTGCCACTACTTACCGTTCCGGAACGCTTGCACATGCGCAAAGACGCCTCAGACGATTACGACAATCTGCCCAGCCTTACGGCCAACGACCGCGACGACGATGCCCCTTTGCTTGATCAGCCGGTCAACCGCCACGAGGCGGTGTATTCACGCGACACGCCTGTGGTGAAGGTGAAGGCACCGGGGTTCGGTGCGCTCTGGGCGCTGGTAGCGGCCCTGTTCATTGCCCTGGGTGTGCTGGGTTGGTGGAGCTTCCAGCAGATGTCCATGATGGAGCAGCAACTGGTCGCCACCCAGGACAGTTTTGCCAAGGTCAGCGAAGAAGCCGCAGGGCGGTTGCAAGCCATCAGCGGCAAGGTGGCCGATGGGGAAAACAGCGTGGCCAGCGACACAGAAGCCTTGAAGCTGCAAGTACGCCAGCTGCAAGCCAAGCTGGATGACCAAAGCCGCCAGCAGCAAGGCACCAGCGGGCAACAGGGTGCTACCGACAAGCGTGTGGAGCAGCTAGGTAGCCAGTTCAGTGCGCAACAGGCCGCTGCAGAACAAGTGCAGAACCAGCTCAAAACCCTGGCCGCCGACCTGGCCGCCCTCAAGGCGGCACAAGAAGGGCAGGCGGCCCTTGATACTCAACTCAAGGGCTTGGCTGCAGACGTCGCTGCGCTGAAGAAACAGGGGGACCCTGCCAGCCGTATCGAACGCCTGGAGCAGGACCTGATCGTGGTGAAAAGCGAACTGGACAACCGCCCGGCCCCTCAGGCTGCCGGCCCCAGCACTACCGAGTTTGACAGCTTCCGAGGGCAGACCACCCGTAACATCAATGGCCTGCAGGCACAGATCCAGAACCTTCAGCAGCAACTGGATCGTAAAGGGCCATAAGGCCCCTTAAGCCCCGTGGGGGTGTTACACGCCTTCAGAGCGCAGGGTAATCCACGTAACCTGTGGCACCTTCGGCGTAGAAGGTTTCCGGGTGGGGTGCGTTCAAGGGGGCATCGGCCGCCAGGCGCTCGGGCAGGTCCGGGTTGGCAATGAACGGTACGCCAAACGCGACCGCATCCGTGTCACCCCGGGCGATGGCCGCATTGGCGCTGGCCTTGGTGAAGCTTTCGTTGGCCACGTACACGCCACCAAACGCGGCTTTCAACTGTGGGCCCAGGCTGTCAGCCGCCTCTTTCTCGCGGGCGCAGATAAACGCAATGCCCCGCTTGCCCAGCTCGGTGGCCACGTAGGTGAAGGTTTCGGCACGGTTGGCATCGCCCATGTCGTGCAGGTCTGCCCGTGGCGACAGGTGCATGCCCACGCGCCCTGCGCCCCATACGCCCACGACCGCATCGGTCACTTCCAGCAACAGGCGGGCACGGTTTTCCACGCTGCCGCCGTACTGGTCGGTGCGCTGGTTGGTGCTGGTTTGCAGGAACTGGTCCAGCAGGTAACCGTTGGCGCCATGGATTTCAACGCCGTCAAAGCCGGCTTTCTTGGCGTTCTCAGCGCCCAGGCGGTAAGCCTCGACGATCCCTGGGATTTCAGCCGTTTCCAACGCCCGTGGCGTTTCGAAGGCTGTGATAGGGCGCACCAGGCTCACATGGCCAGCCGGCTGGAGGGCGCTGGGAGCTACGGGTAGCTTGCCGTCCAGGTAACGGGAGTGGGAAATACGGCCCACATGCCAGAGCTGCAGGAAAATACGCCCACCTGCCCCGTGCACGGCCTGGGTAACCTTGGCCCAGCCGGCCACCTGCTCATCGTTCCAGATGCCAGGTGTGTTGGGGTAGCCCACGCCCATAGGCTCTACCGAGGTGGCTTCGGACAGGATCAGCCCAGCGCTGGCGCGCTGAACGTAGTACTCGGCCATCAAGGCGTTGGGAATGCGGCCTTCATCGGCACGGCAGCGGGTGAGCGGTGCCATGAATACCCGGTTGGGCAATTCAAGGTCGCCTACACGAATGGGGTCGAACAGCGTCGTCATCGATCAGGCCTCTCGTCAGTGGGTAGCAGGTGCCAGGCCGGCAGTGCCGCCCCGGTAAAACGTAAAGAAGGTCACAATCAGTGCGAGCACGGCCAAGGCCGCAGCGGCCAGGGGCACACGGGTAAGGCCCAGGCCGTGGTCAATCACGGTACCGCCCACCCAGGCGCCCAAGGCGTTGCCAACGTTGAACGCGCTGATGTTCAAAGTGGACACCAGGTTGGGCGCAGCCTTCCCAAAACTCACCACGTTCACTTGCAGCGCGGGCACGGCGGCGAAGGCGGCCATGGCCCACACGAACAGCGTGACCTCGGTAGGCACCACGGCCACGCTGGCCCAGGCCAGCACAGTGCACATCACTGCCATGGCGATAAACGCACCGGCCAGGGTGCCAGCCAATTGCCGGTCTGCCAGCTTGCCGCCCACGATATTGCCCAGGGTCAGGCCCAGGCCGATCAGCAGCAGGGTGAGGGTGATGCCCCGGTCAGACACCCCCGTCACTTCGCCCAGCAACGGCGCGATGTAGGTGAACAGGGCGAACATGGACGCAGAGAACAGGGCCGTCATGCTCAAGGACAGCCAAATGCCACGGCCCCTGAGACCGGCCAGTTCGGCGCCCATGTCCAGCTTTTGCTCGTCGTGGCGGTTGGGCAGAAAACGCAGCAGCCCCACGAACGCCAGTACGCCGATCACGGTCACGCCCCAGAAGGTAGCGCGCCAGCCCAGGGCCTGGCCCAGTGCGGTGCCCAGTGGCACCCCCAGCACGTTGGCCAGGGTAAGCCCGGTGAACATCAAGGCCACGGCCGAGGCCCGTTTGTTGGGGGCGACCAGGTTGGCCGCCACCACCGAACCGATACCGAAGAACGCGCCATGGCACAGGGCCGTGACCACGCGGGCAAACATCAGTACGTTGTAGTCGGAGGCCACGGCGCACAGCAGGTTGCCCACGATAAACACCGCCATCAGCACCACCAGCGCCAGCTTGCGGGGCAGGCGTGCCGTGGCCATGGCCATGAAGGGGGCGCCCAGTGCTACGCCTAGGGCATAGCCTGTGACCAGCCAGCCTGCGCCGGGAATGGATACGCCCAAGTCCTGTGCCACATTGGGCAACAGCCCCATGATCACGAATTCGGTGGTGCCGATGGCGAATGAGCTCAGCGCCAGAATAAACAACGGAAGTGGCATGGAAGGTCCTTTCAGAGCTGGTCGCTCAATTGCGTGAGGAACAGCTGCAACTGGGCCTCGTTACGTTGGAAATAATGCCATTGCCCCACCTTGCGGCTGGTCACCAGGCCCGCCCGCTGCAAGGTGGCCAAATGAGCCGACACGGTGGACTGGGACAAGCCGCAGCGCTGGTCGATCTGCCCGGCGCACACGCCGTAGCCCAGGTTGTGGCACTGGCCTGGAAACTCCGCTTCCGGGTGTTTCAACCACCGCAGGATGTCACGGCGTACAGGGTGGGACAGGGCTTTGAAGATATCGTCGAGGTTCATAGGCTCAGTGCCGAGGGCCAATGGCGGTACAGGGTGAAGGCATAACGGTATATCGCGATGCAACGAACTATAAATCGTTATATCGCGATATACAAATATCGTTCTGTCGTGATGTCCAGGTTTCTCGCTATATGGCACCGCCACCCAGTGATACGCTGCGGGCATGAATTTTCTTGCGCACCTCCACCTGGGTGGCCCTTCCCCTGAGCAGATGCTCGGCAGCCTGTATGGCGACTTCGTCAAAGGCACGCTTGAGGGTCGGTTTCCTATCGAACTGGAAGCAGGTATTCGCCTGCACCGGGCCATCGACCGTTACACCGACACCCACCCTCGCGTCGTGGAAGCCATTAGCCGGTTCCCCGCCGAGCGGCGACGGTACGCCGGCATCGTTCTGGATGTGTTTTTCGACCACTGCCTGGCCTTGCACTGGGCGGACTATCACCCCGAACCCCTGCCGGTATTTACCCGGCGCGTGTACGCCGTTTTGAACAGCACGCCGGACCTACCAGGCCGGCTGGCTAACATTGCGCCCTACATGGTGATGGACGACTGGCTAGGGTCCTATCAGGACTTCGAGGTGCTCGGCCGTGTGCTGCAGGGTATTTCTCGGCGGCTCTCCCGGCCCGAAGGGCTGTTGGGGGCGTTGCCAGAGCTGCGTGCGCTGTACCCGCAGCTGTTGAACGACTTCCGGCTGTTCTACCCGCAGGTGCAGGCGTTCGCGTCAGGTTACGGGCAAGGTCAGGGCGCCTTTAGCAACTAAACGGCTGGGGCTGGGTCTTTTTCCACAGGCCCTGTCTATTGAAGGATGTTCACGTGCGCTGTTTCCTGCGCGGCCTGGCCTGATCCATGGCCGGCCCTATATTTCCCTGGCGTGGCGATAACCGCTTCGAGCTGCTGGTCGACGGCCCTGCCTTTTTTCCGCGCATGCTGGCGGCTATCGAGGGCGCGCAGGAATGCGTGGACCTGGAGCTGTACCTGGTAGAAGCCGGCGCGTGTGCGGACGCGGTAGTGAAGGTGCTGGTGGCCACTGCCGAGCGGGGTGTACGGGTACGGTGCCTGTTCGATGGCTACGGCAGCCTGGCCTTTGCTGAGCCTTCGCGCCAGGCCCTGATCGCAGCCGGGGTGGAGCTGCGGCTGTACAACCCGGTGTCCTGGCGCCGAGGCGGGCGCAACCTGTTTCGCGACCATCGAAAAGTGTTGCTGGTGGACCACACCCTGGCAGTGGTGGGCGGGACAGGCGTTACGGATGAATTCTGGCGGCCCGGCGAGCCCACCAGCGAATGGCACGAAGTGATGGTGGAAATGCACGGCCCGGTGGTGAGCGACTGGCAGATGCTGTTCGACCGCCAATGGCGCGCCAATGTGCGGCGCACCGCCTGGCGCCCGCCCACCCATTTCGGCCTGCCACGTGTGCCGCCCATGCCGTCCAGTGGGGAAGGGTATGCCCGGGTGGCGTACTGCGATGCTCGGCAACACCGGGACATTCTCCGCTCGCTGGTGCGCGCCCTGCATTCGGGGCAGAAGCGCATCTGGCTGGCCACACCGTATTTCCTGCCTACCTTCAGTGTGCGCCGGTCCTTGCGCCGTGCCGCCGCGCGGGGCGTTGATGTGCGCCTGCTACTCACCGGCCCCCGTACCGACCATCCCTCCGTGCGCTACGCTGGGCACCGCTACTACCCCAAACTGATGCGCGCGGGGGTGAAGATTTTCGAATACCAGCCCTGTTTCTCCCACCTGAAAATGGTGCTGGTGGATGACTGGGTAAGCCTGGGTTCGTGCAACTTCGACCACTGGAACCTGCGGTTCAACCTAGAGGCTAATGTGGAAGCGCTGGACCCCACATTTACAGCCGCCGTGGTGGCCAGCTTTGAGGCAGACTTCGCTAATAGCCATGAGGTCACCCAGGCACACTGGCAAGCCCGCCCGCTATGGCGCCGTGCCAAGCAGCGGGTGTGGGGCTGGCTGGATCGATTAGTCGCAAACCTGCTGGACACGCGCGGCTAGCGCATGCCCTGTAGGAACAGGCCGCTACGGTGTAGCAGTTGCCCAGGTTCGTCCGCTGCGCGAACTCCCACAGGGGGGCAGGCAGCGTGAGCCTTGGTTGCTGTAGGACCG
Source organism: Pseudomonas sp. AB39(2026) (assembly GCF_059831485.1). NCBI lineage: Bacteria > Pseudomonadati > Pseudomonadota > Gammaproteobacteria > Pseudomonadales > Pseudomonadaceae > Pseudomonas > Pseudomonas sp. AB39(2026). The sequence goes on along the minus strand of NZ_CP195212.1, from coordinate 2,277,142 downwards.
GGCGCAGCCGAAGGCGGAGACCGGGAACAGGCCGCCGCGGTGTATCAGTTCCCCAGGTTCGTCCGCTGCGCGAACTCCCACAGGGGGGCAGGCAGCGTGAGCCTTGGTTGCTGTAGGACCGGGCGCAGCCGAAGGCGGAGACCGGGAACAGGCCGCCGCGGTGTATCAAGTGCCCAGGTTCGTCCGCTGCGCGAACTCCCACAGGGGGCAGGCAGCGTGAGCCTTGGTTGCTGTGGGACCGGGCGCAGCCGAAGGCGGAGACCGGGAACAGGCCGCCGCGGTGTATCAAGTGCCCAGGTTCGTCCGCTGCGCGAACTCCCACAGGGGGGCAGGCAGCGTGAGCCTTGGTTGCTGTGGGACCGGGCGCAGCCGAAGGCGGAGACCGGGAACAGGCCGCTGTGGTGTATCAGTTGCCCAGGTTCGTCCGCTGCGCGAACTCCCATAGGGGGCAGGCAGCGTGAGCCTTGGTTGCTGTGGGACCGGGCGCAGCCGAAGGCGGAGACCGGGAACAGGCCGCCGCGGTGTATCAAGTGCCTAGGTTCGTCCGCTGCGCGAACTCCCACAGGGGGGCAGGCAGCGTGAGCCTTGGTTGCTGTGGGACCGGGCGCAGCCGAAGGCGGAGACCGGGAACAGGCCGCTGTGGTGTATCAGTTGCCCAGGTTCGTCCGCTGCGCGAACTCCCACAGGGGGGCAGGCAGCGTGAGCCTTGGTTGCTGTGGGACCGGGCGCAGCCGAAGGCGGAGACCGGGAACAGGCCGCCGCGGTGTATCAACTGCCCAGGTTCGTCCGCTTCGCGAACTCCCACAGGGGACAGGCGGCGCCAATGTGGGTTGCCTCAACAACCAACCCCTCCCAAACCCCCGCCCCAGAGCAGCCATTTCATAAGGGTTTGTGAAAAAAACCTTAAGAAATCCCCTGTCCGCCCGATAGCTACTGTGCGCTCAGCTAGCTGGATCCACTCGTCCCGATTATTTGACGCCAAAAATTGAACTATTTAGCATTGTGTCAAATGATGCCTTTGTGCCATTACTGGGAACGCTTTTGTGGAACGTTTCGCTGCTCGGATCGCACTGTCTACGCTACTGCTCAGCGTGCCGTTTATCGCCATGGCCGCGCCCACGCCGGGCGATCAGGACCTGTTGCGTGACCGCCAACAGCAGCTGCTGGAAGAGCAACAGCGCCGCCTGGAAGACCTGAAGAACCTGCCCGGCCAGCAGGCCCCCGCGCCTGCCCCTGCAGCGCCAGAAGACACCCGCTGCTTCACCATCAACACCATCGAACTCAAGGGCGCCGATGCCCTGTCCGCCACCGAGCGCGCCCGTTTAACGCAGCCCTACACCGGCCAATGCCTAGGTGTAACCGGGCTGAACGCGCTGCTTAAGGCGGTCACCAACCTGTACATCGAGAAAGGCCTGGTCACCAGCCGGGCCTACCTGCCCCAGCAAGACCTGTCCAAAGGGCACTTGCAGGTGCTGGTGATCGAAGGCGCCCTGGAAAACCTCAAAGGAGACGCCAACAGCGGCCTGACCGACCGGGAACTGGCCATGACCTTCCCAGGCCGCACCGGGGCGTTGGTGAACCTGCGCGAAATCGAACAGATGGTGGACCAGCTCAACCGCCTGCCGTCCAACCAGGCGCAAATGGAGCTCACCCCCGGCAAGGCCGTAGGCGGCAGCGACGTGGTGGTGAAGAACACCCCGCAAAGGCCATGGCGCGCCAACCTGGCCCGCACCAACGATGGCCAGCGCAGCACCGGCGAGCAACAGTGGAACACCGGGTTTGAATGGGACAACCCCCTGGGCCTGGCCGACCAGCTGAACCTGCGCGGCGGCCACGACGCCATGACCGACCACCAGCACACCAGCCACAATGCTGGCCTGGCCTACAGCCTGCCCTATGGCTGGTGGACCTTCAGCTACAACTACAGCGAAAGCGACTACCGCTCCCAAGCCGCCGCCAACGGCTTCAACTTCAAGCAGACCGGCGACAGCCAAACCCATCAGGTACGGGCCGAGCGTGTGATCTACCGGGACGCCCTGAGTAAGACCTCCCTGAACATCGGCCTGTCCAACCTGCGCACCAACAACTACATCGAAGACAGCCGCCTGGCCCTGAGCAGCAACCGCATCACCGAAGTGCAGTACGGGCTCAACCATGGGCGCCGCGTGGGCTCGGCGTTCCTGAACATCGACTTGGGCATGCAGCAGGGCATCAGCGCTTTTGGTGCTCAGGCCAACAACCACCCTGGCCCCGGCGAAGCCGATGCCCGCTACCGCAAGTACACCAGCACGGTGAGCTACCTGCAGCCCTTCACCCTGTGGGGCCAGAACCTGAGCTTCAGCAGCCTGGCCACTGGGCAGCGCAGTGAAGACGTGCTGTTCAGCGGCCAGCGCATGAGCCTAGGCGGCACCTCGTCGCTGCGTGGCTACAAGGACCAACTGCTGGCCGGCGACAGCGGCGGCTACTGGCGCAACGAGCTGCGGCTCACGCGCCCCATCACCCTGGGCTGGCTGCGCCCGGCGTTTGCCCAGTACGGCGCCGCCGTGGGCTACGACCAAGGCGTGATCAGCAACGACCGGTACAACGGCACCCAGCACGGGCGGCTATCCAGCAATGCCCTGGAGCTGTTTGCTAAGGGCCAGCATGTGGCCGCCAGCGTGACTTTCGCCCATTCGCTGGAACGCCCCAGCGGCCTGATCGAACGCGAATCACCGATCTACTTCAGCCTCGCCTGCTTCCTCTAGCCCGCGCTCGCACAGGACTCTTTACATGGACGTTCGTCACTTCGATTTCCTCGTGCGCCAGCCCTCTGCCCGCCTGGTGGAGCGGCATACCTTCTGGGGCCTGCCCAAACGCGGCATTGCGCTGATCCTGATCAACGCCCTGTTCTGGCAGCCTATCTGGGCCCAGGCCGAAGGCATTGCCGTAAGCGGCGGCACCAACACCACCTTGAACCAGGCCGGCAACGGCGTGCCCATCGTCAACATCGCCGCCCCCAATGCCACGGGCCTGTCCCACAACCAGTACCAGCAGTACAACGTGGGCAGCGAAGGGGCGATTCTCAACAACGCCACCGCCCGCACCCAGAACACCCAGCTGGGCGGCATCATCGTTGGCAACCCCAACCTCCAGGGCACAGCCGCTACCACCATCCTCAACGAAGTGGTCGGCGCCAACGCCAGCCAGCTCAAGGGCTACACGGAAGTAGCCGGGCAGGCGGCGCGGGTAATCGTCGCCAACCCCTATGGCGTGACCTGCAACGGCTGCGGCTTTATCAACACCCCCAGGGCCACCCTCACCACCGGTACGCCGGTGCTGGACAACGGCCGCCTGGACCACTTCCAGGTCAACGGCGGCCAGGTCACGGTGGAAGGGCAGGGCCTGGATGCCAGCAACGTTGACCAGTTCGAAATCATCACCCGCGCCGCCCAGATCAACGGCCAGATCAACGCCCGGCAACTGACCGTGGTGGCGGGCCGCAACGCGGTGGACGCCCAAACCCTAACCCCCACCTCCCTGGCGGACGACGGCAGCGCCAAGCCGACGGTGGCCATCGACAGCTCGGCACTGGGCGGCATGTATGCTGGTGCGATCAAGCTGGTGGGCACCGAAGCCGGCGTGGGCGTGAAGCTGGCCGGTAACCTGGCGGCCAGTGCCGGGGACATCCAGATCGACGCCAACGGCCAGTTGACCGTGGCCCAGGCCTCTGCCGCCGCTGCTGTGAACGTCAACGCCGCCGCCCTGGAGGCTACAGGGCCGGTGTATGCCGGTACCGCCGTTACCGCCACCGCCACGGGCGACCTCACCAACCGGGGCAACCTGGCTGCCCGAGATACCGTGCGCCTGAGCAGCGGCGGCCAGCTCACCAACAGCGGCATCGTGGAAGCCGGGGTGAATGCAGACAACAGCCGCAACACCACCGGTGACGTAACGCTCACAGCCCAGAACCTTCGCAACAGCGGCAGCGTCACCGCCAGCCGCGGCCTCACTGCCACGGCCCGGCAAACCCTGAACAACCAGGGCGGCACCCTCAACAGCCAGACCCGCACCCAGGTCACCGCCGCCACCCTGGACAACCGCCAGGCGGGCCGGGTGCTGAGCCAAGGCAGCCTGGACCTGGCCACCACGGACCTTTTGAACAGCCAGGGCACCTTGTACGCCAAAAACGCCCTGGGCCTGAACGCCCGCCAGGCCGTGAACAACGACCAAGGCACCCTGCGCAGCGACGGCACCCTGAACCTGCAGGCCGCCAGCCTGGGCAACAGCGGCGGCAGCGTGACCAGTGCTGGCGCACTCACCCTCACCACCACCGGGGCGGTGGTGAACCAGGGCGGCGAAGTGCTGACCAACAGCACCCTTACGCTCACCAGCGCCAGCCTGGACAACCGCCAGAAAGGCCGCTTGGCCGGCAACGGCGTGGCAGTCACCACCGGCGCTTTCAGCAACCAGCAAGGCGGCAGCCTCACCAGCACCGGCGCGCTACAGCTTACGGCCGGCCAGGTGGACAACAGCGAAGCCGGCCGCATCGCCAGCGCCATGGCCCTGACGGCCAGCGTCACGGGCCTGGACCAGCACAACGACGGGCGCCTGTACAGCAACGGCAACGTCACCCTGGACCTGAACAACGGCCTGCTCAACAACCAGGGCGGCCTGATCACCGCCCCCGGCCAACTGCTGCTGCGCAACCTCAACGCCGTAAATAACCAGAACGGTGAAATCTCCAGCATCAACGCCTTCACCCTGGCGGCCAACAGCCTGCAAAACACCGACGGCTCGCTCCTTAGCCAGAACGCGCTCACCGTACGGGTGGCCCAGCAACTGGCCAACGTACGCGGCTTGGTCTCGGGCAACAGCCTTGAGGTAAACGCAGGCGACCTGCTCAACGACAACGGCGCCCTGAGCAGCGATACCGACCTGGCCCTGCGCACCACAGGCGTGCTCAGTAACGTGAATGGCGAAGTGTCTGCCGCCGGCAACGCCACCCTGACCGCCGCCCGCCTGAGCAACCTGGGCGGGCAGGTAACCGCCGACCAGCGCCTGAACCTCACGGTCACCGGGGCCCTCGACAACCAGGGCGGCACCCTGGGGGCGGGGCAGGGCCTCACCCTTAACGCCGGTAGCCTGGACAACCGCCAGGCTGGCGTTGTGGTCACCGACGGTGAGCTGAACGCCACCGTGGGCGGCACCCTGAATAACCGCGACAGCGGCAGCGTGCAGGCCAAAGGTGCGCTTACCCTCACCAGCCAGGCCCTGGACAACCGGGGCGGGCGCGTGGCCTCCCAGAACGTGTTAAGCCTGCGCACCGACACCGCAGACAACCGCGGCGGCGTACTGCGCGCCACCCAGGCCATGCACCTGGCCGCGGGCCAACTGGACAACAGCGCCCAAGGCGTGATCACCGGCAGCGCCGGTATCGACCTCACCGGCCAGCAGCTTAACAACCAAAGCGGCCTGCTCAACGCCACCGGCCCCTTGCAGGTACAAGTGGGTACCGTGCTCAACGGCGCGGGCCGTATCGCCAGCCAGGCCGACCTCACCGCCACCGTTGACACCCTCACCCAACAGGGCGGCGAACTGGTCGCCCAGGGCACTTTGCACCTGACCGGCAACCAGCTGGACAACCGCACCGGCGGGCTGGTGGGTGCCACAAAAGCGCTGACACTCGATGTGGCCCAGGTAGACAACCGCGGCGGCGAGCTGAGCAGCCAGGTGGGCGTGGCCGTCAACGGCCAGCAACTGGACAACAGTGACGGCGGCAAGGTACTGGCCGGCACCGCACTGGCCCTGGCCGTGGACCGCGTGATCAACCAGAACAAGGGCCTGCTGTTCGGCGACACCCTCAGCCTCACCGGCCACAGCCTGGACAACACCCAAGGCACCCTGGCCGGCCAGCACGGCACCACCCTGGCCCTGCGCGACGCCTTGAACAACACCGCCGGCACCGTTAGCAGCGAAGCCCTGCTCACCGTGAACGCCGGCACCGTGCAAAACGCGGGCGGCAGCTTCTCCAGCGCGGCGGCCCTGATGCTCACCGCCACCGGCGAGGTGAGCAACCAGGGCGGTGCCATCACCACCGATGCCGCCCTCATGGTTCACAGCGCCAGCCTGGACAATCGCAACGGCGGCCTGCTCTCCGGCAAGGGCGCCACCACCGTGGCCACCGGCGCCTTCGACAACAGCCAGGGCCGCCTCACCAGCACCGACACCCTGGCCCTCACCGCCACCCAGGTGACCAACCAGGCCGGCGGCCGCATTGCCAGCGCCCAGGCGCTGAACGCTTCTGTCACAGGCCTGGACCAACAGGGCGGGCAGCTGTTCAGCAACACCGCGCTCACCCTGAACCTGAACAACGGTTTGCTGAACAACAGCAATGGCCTGATCAATGCCCCCGCGCTCACCCTGAGCAACCTGGGCGTGGTGATCAACCAGAACGGCGAACTCTCCAGCGACCAGGCCTTCACCCTGGCCGCCCAGCAACTGGACAACCGCAGCGGCAAGGTGCTGAGCAACCAGGGCCTGACCCTGCGCATCGCCCAGGTGCTGAACAACCTCAAGGGCGCCGTGGCCGCCCGTGGCCTGGACGTACAGGCCGACACACTGGACAACAGCGACGGCCTGCTCAGCAGCCGCGACAGCCTGGCACTGAACGTGACCCAAGGCGTGCTGAACCAGAACGGCGCCGTTACCGCCGACAGCGACCTGCAACTGACCGCCGCTACCCTGGACAACAGCCAGGGGCAGGTATCGGCCAAGCGCAACCTCATTGCCCACGTTAACCACCTGCAACAGCAGGGCGGGCAGTTCATCGCCCAAGGCACCCTCGACCTTACCGGCGACAGCCTGGTCAACAACGCCGACGGCCTGATCGCCGCCACCCAAGGCCTCACGCTGACGGTGGCCGATATGGACAACCGGGGTGGGGAGCTGTCCAGCCAGGGCGACATCACCCTCACCGGCCAGCGCCTGGACAACAGCGACGGCGGCAAGGTGCTGGCGCAACGGGCACTAGTCCTGAACCTGGCCCAGGTCACCAACCGCAACCGGGGTGTGCTGTCTGGCCATACGGGCCTTACCCTGGCCGGCACGGGCCTGGACAACCAAGGCGGCACCCTGGCCAGCCTCGGCGCTATCGACCTGGCTGTGGCCGACCTGCTGAACAACAGCCAAGGCGTGATCACCAGCGAAGGCACCCTCAGCGCTCGCGTGGGCAGCCTCACCAACACCGGCGGCAGCCTCTCCAGCGCCGGCGTGCTTGCCCTCAGCGCCACCGGCGACGTGCTGAACCAAGGCGGCGAAATCGTCACAGACGACGCCCTGACCCTCACCAGCACCACCCTCGACAACCGCAACACTGGCAGCCTCAGCAGCAAGGGCGCCCTGGCGCTCACCACCGGCGCCCTGAACAACACCGCCGGGCGCATCAGCACCGCCACCCAGCTGGCCCTGACCGCTGGCCAAGTGACCAACCGCGACGGGGGCAGCATCGGCAGCGGCCAGGCCTTGGTCGCCAACGTGACCGGCCTGGACCAACAAGGCGGCCAGCTGTTCAGCAACACCAGCCTCACCCTGAACCTGAACAACGGCCTGCTGAACAACCAGAACGGCCTGATCAACGCCCCCGGCGCCTTGCTGTTGCAGCAACTGGGCGAGGTGCAGAACCAGGGCGGTGAGATTTCCAGCAGCGAAGGCTTCACCCTGGCCGCGCAACAGCTGAACAACAATGGCGGCAAGGTGTTGAGCAACCAGGCCCTGAGCCTGCGCATCGCCCAGGCCCTGACCAACGTCAAAGGCATGATCGCCGCCGCCAGCCTGGACGCCACCGCTGCCAGCCTGGACAACAGCAACGGCACCCTCACCAGCCGTGGCGACCTGCAACTGACCGCCAACGGCCTGCTGAGCAACCGCGACAACGGCCTGATCAACGCCGCCCAGGCCCTGACCCTGTTCGCCGGCAGCCTGGACAACCAGGCCGGCCAACTGCTGGGCACCCGTGCGCTCACCCTTACCACCGGCACCCTGAACACCACCGCCAAGGGCCTGATCAACAGCCAGGGCACCCTGAACCTCACCGCCACCCGCCTGGACACCAGCAATGGGGGCGAAGTGTCCTCAGTGGGCGACATGGTGCTGGCCCTCAACGGCCTCACCCAAACCGGTGGCCGCCTGCTCAGCGACGCGGGCCTCAACCTGGACCTTCACGGCGCCGACCTGAACAACCGCACCGGCCTGATCAACGCCAAAGGCCCACTCCTGCTGCAGCACGTGGCCAACGTGAACAGCCAGGGCGGCGAAATCTCCAGCGCCCAAGGCTTTACCCTGGCCACCGGCACCCTGGACAACACCAACGGCAAGCTCATCAGCAACGCCCAGCTGGGCCTGACCGCCAACAGCCTGATCAACCAGAACGGCCTGATCTCCGGCTGGCAGGGCCTGAGCCTCACCGGCGACAGCCTGGACAATCGCAGCAACGGCACCCTATCCGCCCGCGCCGGTAACCTCACCGCCAGCCTCAGCGGCGCTGTGCTCAACAGCAACGGTGGCGCCCTGGTCAGCCAGCAGGCGCTCACCGTGTCCACCGCAAGCCTGGACAACCGTGGCGGTATTCTTTCCAGCGGCACCGCACAAAGCCTTTCCATCAACGGCGTGCTGGACAACAGCCAGAACGGCCTGATCGACAGCGGGGCCGACCTGGCCCTCACCGCCACCAGCCTGAACAACGCCGCCGGCCAGGTAAACGCCGCCCAAGGCGCCCGCTTCACCGGCACCACCCTGGACAACAGCGCCGGCACCTTCAGCAGCCAAGGCGTGGTCACCCTGGACCTGCTGGGCGCCCTCATCAACACCAACGGCAAACTGGCCAGCGGCGGCGCCCTGCAACTGCTGCGCAGCAGCCAAGTGGCCAACCAGGGCGGGCAACTGGTCAGCCAGCGGCTGATGACCCTGAACACCGGCAGCCTGGACAACCGCAACCGCGGCACCATCGCCGCCAACGAACGCCTGGCCCTCACCGCCAGCGGCGAGGTGCTCAACAGCAACGACGGCCTGATCTACAGCCAAGGCGCAGACGTGCAACTGCAGGCCGCCAGCCTCACCAACACCAACGGCGCCGTGCAAAGCCAGGGCGCGCTAAGCGTGAACGTGGGCGGGGACCTGGGCAACCTGGACGGCCGCCTGATCGCCCAGAACGGCGACCTCACCGTAACCGCTGCCAACCTGGACAGCCGCGGTGGTGTGCTCTCCAGCCTGCAAGGCGCCTTCACCGCCCGTATCACCGGCGTGCTGAAAAACGGCTACGACCTCAACCGCCAGGGCGGCGTGATCCAGGCCCAGCGCCTGGACCTGCTCGCCGCCAACGGGCTGGACAACTACGGCGGCCGCGTGTCCGCCCAAGGCGGCGATGCCCTGGTGAACGCCAGCAGCTTCGACAACCGCAACGGCGGCCTCTACGCCAAAGGGCTGGTGCGCTTCACCGGCAACACCTTCGACAACAGCGGCGACAACGACGGCCAGATCGCCGGCAACCAGATAGACCTGAACCTCACCGGCGCCCTGAACAACCGCTTTGGGGTGATTGAAAGCGACACTACCCTGAACGTGACCGCCGCCAGCCTGGACAACCAGACCGGCAAAATCCGTGCCCTGGGCAGCGCCGGTGCCACCCGCTTCAACATCGGCGGCACCTTCGACAACCGCAACGGCACCCTGGAAACCGCCAATAGCGATTTGGCCTTCAATGTCGGCAACTTCCTCAACACCAACGGCAGCCTGCTGCACGTGGGCACCGGCGAATTCGGCATTTCCACCGCCAACATCACCAACGCCGGCGGCAGCATCGTCACCCGCGGCGGGCTTACCCTCAACGCCGACAGCTGGACCAACAGCAGCGTGATCCAGGCCGGGCGCCTCACCGTCAACGTGGGGCAGTTCGTGCAAACCGCCAGCGGGCAATTGCTGGCGTCCGACGCGTTTGTGGGTACCGGTGGGAACTGGACCAATGATGGGTTGATAGCGAGTGATGGCAGCCTGAGCCTGATCTTGAGTGGTGCCTATGGCGGTAATGGGCGGGCGTCCAGCCTGGGCAACCTCACCCTCAGCGCCGCACAGTTGAACCTCAGCAACGCCGCCAGCCTCGCCGGCGGTGGCACTACAGGCATCAACGTAAGTGGGCAGTTGACCAACTACGGCCGCCTTACCTCGGCCGGTGACCTTACGGTAGGTGCGGGCGGGGTAGGCAACTACGGCACCTTGGGGGCCGGGCAGAACCTGACGGTGAATGGTCCGTCGCTGGTGAACGACCATGGGTTGGTGTTCAGTGGTGGGGATATGCAGCTCAATGTCGCCAACGTCACCAACCAGGGCGGCGATTTCTATGGGCTGCGCAATGTCACGCTGGCAGGGTACGGCACAGCGCGGGCTGACCAGGTATTGAATATCTCGGGCTCTATGGAGAGTGGCGGTCAGTTTTCTATTGCCGCGACGGCGTTTGAGAATCGGACGCAGGGCTCGGACGGTGCGCAGAATTTTGCAGTTGGCCGTACCCTGATTAAAGGGTTTATTGCGGTAGAGTGTATTGACTGCAATAAAACGCACTACGAAGTAAATTACATTGCCCGCGAAACGTTTAGTGCAGGCGAAGATAATGACACCAGTGCTTCAGCGCTACTGATGGCTGGCAGTGATTTTATCTTCAATGGCGGTAGCTTCCTAAACAGCAAAAGTACTATTGGTGCTGTCGGTAATATCACTATACAGGCCGATACCGTTAAAAATATCGGGGCTAGAAGCGGAACCGTTGAGCGCACCAGAACCTAATACCAGGGCGGCAGGTACTCAGGGCATGAAGTATCGGCAGGTGCAGTAAGGGCATTCATGCCTACCGTAGATGCCTATAACCAGCGTAATAACCCGGATTTCCCCAACGTCTACATAACAAACCTTGCCGGTGAGCTGGTGTTGGCAGAGCCAATACTTCATGACGGCTACTTTATTTATAAAGAAATAGAAACTGGAACATTATGGAGTAGCAGGAAGTACCCTAGAACGCTGGTTGGCTATGATTCTGGTGTATTGCCCACTTCCGAGTACGACCCAGCCAATTTAATGGAGTTGCCTGCGGAATTAAGCAACTTTACATTAGTAAGCGATGTAGAAGTCACCAAGGATGACACCGGCAATGGTGGCCGCAGCGCCGTCATCCAAGCCGGCGGCAAAGTCTCCATTACAGCCTCCCAGGACCTGCAAAACAGCGTTATCCATGAAGATTACGCTGTAGGCGCTGGCACCAGTAAAGTTCAAGGCACACAAGCGTCTGGCACCAGTGCGCCTGTTGTTCTGAGAATCAACGCCCAACTCCCCCCCAACCTGGCCCAGCAACAAATCAACCCCTTGAGCCTGCCGGGCTTCAGCCTGCCCACCGGCCAGAACGGCCTGTTCCGCCTGAGCGGGCAGGGCAGCAGCACCCCGCAATTCACCCAAGCCACCGGCACGCCCCAAAGCTGGACCCTCACCGGGGCCAGTATTTCAACGGCCCAGCGTGAGCAAGGCGCACCTGCCACCCAGGCACGGGACGTGCAGTTCGGCTCGGCGGCATTGCTGGCCGCCAGCGCCGGGCAGTTGGCTGGCGTCACCCGGCACAGCGCGGGCATTGAGGGCACCGCCACTGCTATCACCGCGCAAGGGGATACCGGCCTAGGCAGCAGCACCTACGTGGTGCCCAGTCACCAGGCCAGTGCAGGTGACATGACTCAGGTTGGCAGTGTGGCCGCGGTGAGCGCGGGCACTCAGCCTGCCGCCTCAACACCTGCCGCTGCGCAAACTGTCAGCAAAGTACAGGGCTTGCCCGGCTCGGCAGCGCAGCCCAACCGCAATAAATACCTGATCGAAACCAACCCCGTACTCACCGACCTCAAGCAATTCATGAGCTCGGACTACCTACTCGCCGGCCTGGGCTACGACCCCGACCAGAGCGCCAAGCGCCTGGGCGATGGCCTGTACGAACAGCGCTTGGTGCAGCAAGCCGTTACCGCCCGCACCGGCCAAGCATTCATCGATGGGCAAACCTCCAACGAGGCCCAGTTCAAGTACCTGATGAACAACGCCCTGGCCAGCAAAACCGAGCTCAACCTCTCGGTAGGCGTCAGCCTCACTTCCGAACAGGTGGCCGCCCTTACCCACGACATCGTGTGGATGGAAAACGCGGTAGTGAACGGCGAAACCGTGCTGGTGCCGGTGGTGTACCTGGCCCAGGCCAGCGGTCGCCTTGGCCCCACCGGCGCACTGATCGCCGGTAACGACGTGACCCTGATCGCCGGCCAGAACCTGGACAACGTGGGCACCCTCAAGGCCGCCAACAACCTGTCCGCCACGGCAGGCAGTGATTTTGTGAACAGCGGCCTGATTCAGGCCGGCAACCGCCTGGACCTGCTGGCGGGCAACACCATCGTGAACAAGGCCGGTGGCATCATCGCTGGCCGTGATGTGAGCGTAACGGCGGTTAACGGCGACGTGCTCAACGAGCGCACTGTCACGGCCGTAGATTCCGCCGCCTACGGCCAGCGCCACACCGACTACACCGACAACGCCGCCCGCATTGAAGCGGCCAACGACCTGAGCGTGCAGGCCGGGCGGGACATCAATAACCTGGGCAGCACCCTGCAAAGCGGCCGCGACCTGAGCTTGAGCGCCGGCCGCGACGTGAACCTCGCCGCCACCCAGGTCACCAACAGCCTGGTACTGGACCGCAAGCACACCAGCAGCGACATCACCCAGCTGGGCGCCACCGTCACCGCCGGCCGCGACCTCAGCGCCCAGGCCGGGCGCGACCTGAACGTGATCGCTAGCTCCCTGGACGCCAAGCGGGACGTGGCCCTGTCAGCCACTGAAGACCTGAGCATCAGCTCGGCAGCGGACGAGCAGCACTCCTACTCCAAGAGCAAAAAGGTCACGCGCCAGGAAGATCACGTTAGCCAGGTGGCCAGCACCATCACCTCCGGCAGCAGCGTCGCCCTCAGCGCCGGCCAGGACCTGACCGTTACCTCCAGCCGCATCGAAGCCGCCAACGAAGCCTACTTGGTCGCAGGTGGCAAACTGGCCCTGCTCGCTGCCGAAGACAGCGACTATTCGCTGTACGACAAAAAGAAAAAAGGCCACTTCGGCGCCAAGAAAACCAAGCACGACGAAGTCACCGACGTGACCAACATCGGCACCGAGATAAAAACCGGCGGCGACCTGCTGCTGGTCAGCGGCGGCGACCAGACCTACCAGGCCGCCAAGCTCGACAGCGGCAAGGACCTGACCCTCAACAGCGGCGGCGCCATCGCCTTCGAAGGCGTGAAGGACCTGCACCAGGAAAGCCACACCAAGAGCAATAGCAACCTGGCCTGGAACAGCGCCAAGGGCAAAGGCAAGACCGACGAAACCCTGAAGCAGAGCGAGTTGGTGGCGCAAGGTGAAGTGGCCATTCATGCCGTGGACGGTCTGAACATCGACGTGAAGCAGGTGAACCAGCAGACCGTAAGCCAAGCCATCGACGCCATGGTGAAGGCGGACCCGCAGTTGGCGTGGCTGAAAGATGCCGAGCAGCGCGGTGATGTGGACTGGCGGCAGGTGAAGGAGATTCATGACTCGTTCAAGTACAGCCAGTCGGGGTTGGGTGTAGGGGCGCAGTTGGCGATCATCATTGTGGCTACGATTTTGACTGCAGGCTCAGGAACGGCTGCTGCGATAGGCACATCCGCTGGTGCCACGGCTAGTGGTGCTGCAACAGCAGCAGGTTTTGCACAAGCAACGGCTGTTGCTATAGGCAATGCTGCAAATGCTGCTGCCATAGCAACTATGTCTGCAGCCGTTTCGCAGGCAGCAATCAGTACTGTTAACAATAAAGGAAGGCCAGGCGCAGTACTGAAAGATGTGACTTCTTCAGATAGCTTAAAAGGCTATGTTATCAGTGGGATAGCTGCTGGTTTTGCTGCTGGTCTTCTCGACAAGATTTATGGCGTTTCGCCTGAAAATGCTGCCAAAGCCTCACATGGTTTCAAACTAGGTACTATCGATGGATTCACTCAATATGCGAGCTATACCTTAGCTGAAGGCAGTTTTAGCGCTGCTACACGTACTGCGATAAGCGGCGGAAGCCTTAAAGATAATTTGGCTCAAGCAGCTATTAGCTCGGCAGCCGACGCACTCACGGCAAGTATATATAGTACCTTGGGGGACCGGCTAAAGTTTTCAGGGCTGACAGCAAAAGTTGGTGCTCACGCACTAGTAGGGGGGCTGATTGCAGAGATCGCTGGTGGTGACTTTAGAACAGGCGCATTAGCATCAGGTGCGAATGAAGCTTTCGTAGCTTCTGTCGGCGATAAGATTTTTAAAGACTTGCCGCGTGATCAATTACTTGCAATTACGTCGCAGCTCATAGGGATTACAGTATCAGCTGCTGCTGGAGGATCAAATAAAGATCAGGAAGTCGCTGGTTGGGTTGCTCGGCAAGCAACTAGTTTCAATTACTTAGAGCATCCTGAAAAAGAAGCATTCGTGCAGGATATGGGTGGTTGTGGCGCCGATGATGAATGCTCAAAAAGAAAGTGGGAGCAAGGTAAATATAACGAAGACAGCCTGGGCAATGTTGAGTATGCAAATGATATAGCTGGCTCCCAACGTGCGAAGGAGGCTCGGGACCGAGTGCTTGATTCCTTAGATGGTATCGTATCGATGCAATGCGGGAACGGTACATGCGAAGGGTACAAGCAGTTATTGATCAAGCGCTCATTGGGCACAGTTAGCTATCTGTCTGGTGTGGTCAAAGATTGGGCACCAACATATGATCGATTAGGGATGGTCGATGGAGCCGTAATAGGGGCGGGTTCTACCGGGGCGGCTTTGAAAACTGGAGAGGCTGCGGCTTTATCAAGAATCCAGAAGGCTGTAGACTATCTCTCAGCTGGTCCAAAAGCAATTCCATCAGGTTTGGCTTCTGGAGAAACTGGAGTTGTAGGTACTGGTAAAGCTGCGGCTAACGATGCGAATTTCGACGGTCCAAAAGTAAGTGCTGATTTCCCAGAGGGGATGAGTTTTAATCCCAATATTAAGAGCCATCTCAGCGACTTTGATGGTTTGACGCAGAAGAACGGGATTAGCGGTACCCATAACTTGGATGCTTTCAATCAGGCGGCAGCTACGAATGGTTTGAAGATACTCAGCGAAACACCAACTTCCGTCGCGGGAGTTTCTACAGTCAAATACCAAATACCTGCATATGACCGGGCGGGTAACGTTATTGGTTTTAAAGACAAGATCTTCCCGAAAACTGTTTATGATCCGAAAATATTTACCGATCAGAAAATTCTTGATCTAGGGCAGCAAGCCGCAGCCAGTGGCTATAGGGAAGCGTTATCTAAAGGGTTGAGTCAATATGACTCTATTGCAGGGAGCGTCACCTTTAGGGTGTATTTAGATAAAGCCACAGGTGTGGTGACAAACTTCCACCCGAAGTAAAGGTAAGTACTTATGAAAGAACTTTTCGGTCAGCCATACGATGATTCAGATCCTTGTTGGGCGGTTAAAGGGTATTTTGATAGAATGTATAATGATGGCTGCTTCGTTGAAGCGGTTGGCTATATAGTTAAGAAGTGGGGGTTTAGTACGGATGGGGCGTACTGTAACTTTCCTGATGAAAATAGTCCGTTTGATGAGGAGCATTTTGAGGGGGTTGAATTTGCTTATGGTTATCCGCCTAAGAATGAAGATACAGTTGTTGTTAGTGAAGCTGTTTGCTCTGAATACATTCGATTGGCTTGTGAAAAATATCTTCAATGCCATCCCGAAGATACTGCGAAAGTAGAAGAGCTCTTGGATAATATCTCTTTTTAATTTCGAATAAAAAATAGCCTAGGCCCAGCCGAGGCTATTTGGTGAAAAAGCTTCTGAAGCAACTTTAGAGAGCGAAGCGACAGGCTTTTTTAGTCAGCAAAGAAAGTATTGGTCTCAAGAGCCAATGCAGTTTAACGGTAATAAAGTTTATCATAGGAATGATTTGATTGACCCCAGCAGGATAGATAGTCAAACTGGTCTTACAAATTTGGACCTTATGAAGAATGGATTAGCTCCTTATGGACCTGATGGCAAGAAGATTAATCTGCATCATATGTTGCAAACTCAAGACGGTCCGATTGCTGAAGTTACGCAAAGCTCCCACCAAAATAATAGTGGAGTTATTCATATAAATTCGGGCTCTGGTATATCTTCTGGAATCAATAGATCCCAGTTTGAGAAATGGAAAAAAGAATATTGGAAGAATCGATAAAATAACTTTTGATTCATGAAATATAATGTTAGGGGTTATTATGACTGTTGAAATAAAAGATGCTATTGCAGAGTTAAAAAGCGTTCGTTTATCTCTGC
Source organism: Pseudomonas sp. AB39(2026) (assembly GCF_059831485.1). Lineage (NCBI taxonomy): Bacteria > Pseudomonadati > Pseudomonadota > Gammaproteobacteria > Pseudomonadales > Pseudomonadaceae > Pseudomonas > Pseudomonas sp. AB39(2026). The sequence goes on along the minus strand of NZ_CP195212.1, from coordinate 2,260,744 downwards.
CTAATGTACAGCGGCTTCCTGACGATGCCTTAATTAATGATTATGAGCGTGAGCTGGGTATTGCATTTTCGGAGGAGTACAAGATTTTTTTGAAAGAGGCAAGTGACAGTATTTTTAATGGTAAAGATTCGCTTCGGTTAACGGAAGAAAGAAACAGCCCAAGAGAACTTCTGAGCGTTGTTGCTGAGGCCCGGGGGCAAGGTGTTCCAAAGTCTTGGCTACCTATTTGCGAGGACAATGGCAACTACTATTGTATTCGTGAAGACGGTTCTGTTGTCTACTGGGCACATGATTGGAATTCCAATGAAACTTGGCCTAGTCTCGCTAGCTGGATAAAACAGGCGTGGATAGACGGGGAGTAGATTTTATAGTATTGGCGAATGCATCTGTCTCACGTCGGTTAACAACCGATGGGACAACATCAGCAGCGCAAAAATACCTCGGTCCGGAGTATGAGGAGTTTGGTAAGCCCTGCTCTGGGGGGGGTTACAGCGCTGCTGGCCCCAAGGGGTTCCGTGTCGATTCAGGGTCTACATCAAAAGCGCATGCACCAAGAGTTCTGCATGTACATTTTGGAGTAAAAGATCCCGAGACATGAAAAATATGTTTCTAATAATCATGTTCCCTATGTAGATTAGGATATCGATATGCCAACTGCTCAGAAGGTATCATTGTTACTGAAGTGTTTTGGTTTGGATGCGTATATTCACTGAATACGAGATTTTAATCCGAAATCACTTCTAAGGATTTTGAGGACTTATGAAAATATTTTATTTTTTTGTATTTATTTTTATCCTTTCAGGTTGTACTAATAAACCGCTTCAGCCTGAAATTGGTTCGAAGATACACACCATAAAAATACTTCCTGTCATTTGGTCTCCCAAAGAGTTTACCTACATAGGTCGAGAGCAAGCTTGGGGTATGGCGCTGGGCGCAGGGGCCGGGACCCTGGCCGGAGCTGCAACAGGGGCATCTAAAATTGGGCAAGCAGCACTTGGTGGCGCTGGCCTGGCAGCAGGTATGAAGCTGGGTGACCTGGCCTCTATGCCAACCTATCAAGCAATCATATCAAGCATGAGCATCAACCAAATTGATTTAGGGGAGATCGTGAAGTCTCAGTTTGAGAACCAAATAACTATGTTGAATAAGTACAAAGTGGTAGGCGCGGATGCTCAAGCTGACGCGGAAATTCAGCTAACCGTGGTCAACTGGGGGTTTGGACTGACGCAAGGTTTCAGCAGCGTCATGTACCCTACCATGAAAGTTGAAGCAGAAATGAAGCAGGGCAAGGTTATTGTTTGGCGATATGGAAACTATATCACGCCTTTCAATGGTGATAATACCTATGCCTTTACACCACTTGAATACCGCACTGACCCCGAAAAATTGAAGGCAGCCCTGAATGGAGTGGCTACTATTCTCAGCAAAAAGCTGGTTGAGAACTTGGGTAAATGATAAAAGCAGGCCTGAACTTCGTAGGCCAGGCCTGCGCTTTTTATGGCCGAACTAAGGCACTAATTGATCCTGAGCGTAAAGCTATAATAAATCATCCAGCTCGCTGACGGCCGACAATACCTGCTTATGAAGCGGTGATAGTAGGCAGTGAAATTGACTGCAGGTCATATATTTATTCTCAGCTGTGTCCAGTAATTCAAGGACAGTGCGCACTTCACACTCCATCGCGTTAAGCTGATTTCTGACTTTATCCAATTTTGTTGCCGTCTTGCGCAGGCTTCTGATCTCTATATCAATTTCAGTGGCCGGGAAGGAATCGGACTGCTGGATTAGTATTTCAAGATTTCTTTGAATCTGAATGAAGTTGGTCATTTCCAAACACCTCCACTCACTATCCCCACGAAGGCTTTGCTGCCCTTTAAACATAGAAAGGTTGGCGCAGTTCTCAAGACGACTAACGCCTCTTGCGCACGTGTTGCAGGTTTGTAAAACCAAGCCCTGATAGAAAGATCCATAGATAAAGCTCCTTTGCATGTGGGAGCTGCCACAACTCGTCGCCAAACGAGCAGGGGTGGCAGCTGTACGCAGGTTGGCGAACCGGGGCAAAGGAACCCGGCAGACTCGAAAGTCTCCCGCGCACAGCCGCCATAACACGTCATAGCAGGCACAAAAAAGCGCCTCTGACATGAAGTGGGCGCTGGTGCGCCTTTGCTTAGCCGGGTCGCCAAACCCGGTCGCTGGATTGACAGCGACGGGCAGAGGTTAACGGGTGGTAACGCTTCCTGCAACTGCCTGGCAAGCCGTCACCGCCCGCACCGGGCAGGCGTTTATTGATGGGCAAACCTCCAACGAAGCCCAGTTCAAGTACCTGATGAACAACGCCCTGGCCAGCAAAACCGAGCTCAACCTCTCGGTAGGCGTCAGCCTCACGGCCGAACAAGTCGCCGCGCTTACCCACGACATCGTGTGGATGGAAAACGCCGTAGTGAACGGCGAAACCGTGCTGGTGCCGGTGGTGTACCTGGCCCAGGCCAGCGGTCGCCTCGGCCACACCGGCGCACTGATCGCCGGTAACAACGTAACCCTGATCGCTGGCCAGAACCTGGACAACGTGGGCACGCTCAAGGCTGCCAACAACCTGTCCGCCACGGCAGGCAATGATTTGGTGAACAGCGGCCTGATCCAGGCCGGCAACCGCCTGGACCTGCTGGCGGGCAACACCATCGTCAACAAGGCCGGTGGCATCATCGCCGGCCGTGACGTGAGCGTGACGGCGGTTAACGGCGACGTGCTCAACGAACGCACCGTTACGGCGGTAAATTCCGCCGCCTACGGCCAGCGCCACACCGACTACACCGACAACGCCGCCCGCATCGAAGCGGCCAACGACCTGAGCCCGAGCACTGGCCGCAAGATGAAACACCGCCGCCACTTATCTAGACCAGTTCGCCAGCGGGGAAGAGCCGCTTCGGCCTCTTAAAGGATCCAATGCTATGATGCCGTACCCTTTTGTAGCAGCCCCGGTTCGCGACCTCGCATACTGGTTTGCTGTTTGTGGTTGTCAATTGACAACCAATGCTCACCTTCCCATACTGGATGGGCTTATGAGTCGTTCTAAACACGCGAATAAAGAAATTGAAGGCGCTTTGAAATACGCCGAATCTCAAGGTTGGAGCATCAAGCAGGGCGGCTCCCACGCCTGGGGCAAAATATATTGCCCATTCAACGATCACGACTGTCGCTGTGGAGAATTTTGCACCAGCAGCGAGTGGAGCACGCCGAAAAATCCAGCTAACCACGCTGCCCAAATTTCCAGAGTGGTCGACAACTGCGCCAGGCAGCGTGAAAAGCGCGAAGCTGAAAAACGCACAAGCCCAGCAGAACCCTGAGAACGCACCCGACTATGGGCGCAGTGACCCCACAAACCGGAGCATTGAAGATGAAATTTACCTTCACGCTTAAGTACCACTTATCCAACAGCAGCACTGACACGGATGCCCTCGTTGAGCGTTTGGCAGAGGAAGGGTGTGACGATGCTTTGGTAGGCATCGGCCAAACCGGCCGCCTTGCCCTTGAGTTCACAAGGGAGGCCGCCAGCGCTAGAGAAGCGATCGAAAGCGCATTGGCAGACGTCCGCCGCGCATTGCCCGGCGCCAGGTTGATAGAGGCCACCCCTGATCTGGTGGGCTTGACAGACGTGGCCGACATCATGGGCGTGTCTCGGCAAAACATGCGCAAACTGGTGACTAACCATCCCAGTTTTCCGACGCCTGTGCATGAAGGTAGCGCCGTTATCTGGCATTTGGCTGAAGTACTGGGTTGGATGGACGGGAAGGGCACCTACCCTGTGCCTCGCGTTACGCTGGATGTGGCCCGCGTAGCCATGCGTGTAAATATCATCAAGGAAAATGCACGCATCCAGGAGGGCCTTCAGTTCAACGCGCCGACGTAATGGAGCTTATCGCCGCGCCCAACGCTTAGCGCATTCAGCCACCGAAGCAGGGCAGCGGCGGGCTACCTTTCCCCTCCCAATCCTCACGTTCCCATACGCCTCGCCCCCTCAACCCCACGAAAAAAATTACAGTTCTTTGGATCCCTGCGGATACACACCTTGCTGCTGCCTTGAAATCGCCACAGAAGCGGTCAAGGCCGCCTATTTCAGAACAGTCGGAGCATGTGTGTGAACAAGCTGCAACAGGTAGGGATAACAGGGATCACGGCCGTCGCCATTGCGCTGGTCGGTGGCTGTGCCACGGAGAGTTCCAGGGCATTGCCGGTGGCCAATGTGGAGAGCGCCAGCGTGGCCTACAGCGGCGTGCGCCACCCCATGGCGGTGGGCAAGTTCGATAACCGCTCCAGCTACATGCGCGGGATTTTTTCGGATGGCGTGGACCGGCTGGGGGGCCAGGCCAAGACCATCCTGATCACGCACCTGCAGCAAACCAACCGGTTCACCGTGCTGGACCGGGACAACATGGACGAGATTCAGCGTGAAGCGTCCATCAAAGCCACCAGCCAGCACCTCAAGGGCGCGGACTATGTGGTGACCGGCGACGTGACCGAATTTGGCCGCAAGGAAGTGGGCGACCAGCAATTGTTCGGCCTGCTGGGGCGTGGCAAATCTCAAATCGCCTACGCCAAGGTGGCCCTCAATATCGTGAACATCAGCACGTCGGAAGTGGTGTATTCCACCCAAGGGGCAGGGGAGTACCAACTCTCCAACCGTGAAGTGATCGGCTTCGGCGGTACCGCCAGCTACGACTCCACCCTTAACGGTAAGGTGCTGGACCTGGCCATGCGTGAGGCGGTGAATAACATGGTGCGCGCGTTGGACAGCGGTGCCTGGAAGCCAGTGGCCAACTGATCATTTAAAAGGATGTTTACCATGTTCAAGTCTATCGGCGGGGCGCCTTTGCGCCTGTTTGCCACGGTCTGTGCCGTGGGTGTTTGCCTGGCCGGTTGCGCGCCGCAGCCTAAGCCGTTGTACCAGTGGGGCAGCTACCAGCCTGAGGTGTACGAATACTTCAAAGGCGAGCCCAAGGACGTGCAGGTCGCCAAACTCGAAGAAGACCTGCAGAAAATCCGCTCCACCAATGCTAACCCACCACCCGGTTACCACGCTCAACTGGGCATGTTGTACGGCAGCCTGGGCAAGGACGACCAGATGGTTCAGGAACTGCGCACCGAGAAAGCGTTGTTCCCGGAGTCCGCCACCTACATGGACTTCCTGCTCAAGAACGCCCACGCCGGAGTTGCCCAATGATCGCCCGTTACCTGAACGTCGCCGGCAGCCTGCTTGCCATCAGCCTGTTGGCAGGCTGTGCCACGCCCCCGGCCGTGGTGGACTATTCCGCCTTCAAGGAAAGCAAGCCGCGTTCGATTCTGGTGTTGCCGCCGGTCAACGAATCCCCGGATGTAAAGGCGACCTACAGCCTGCTCTCTCAAGTGACCTACCCCTTGGCAGAGTCGGGTTACTACGTGTTGCCGGTGGCCTTGGTGGACGAAACCTTCCGCAACAACGGCCTGACCAACGCCAATGACATTCAGGAAACCTCGCCGGCCAAGCTTCGGGAGATTTTCGGTGCAGACGCGGCCATGTACATCACGGTCAAGCAGTACGGCACCAGCTATGTGCTGATCAGCAGCCAAACGGTGGTCACGGTTACGGCCAAGCTCGTGGACCTGCGCACCGGCACCGCGCTGTGGACTGGCACAGCCTCTGCCTCCAGCGAGGAAGGGCGCAGCAACAGCGGCGGCGGGTTGATCGGCATGCTGATCACCGCAGCGGTGAAGCAGATTATCGCCGCCTCCACCGATGCAGGCCACCCCATTGCCGGCATCGCCAGCAACCGGCTACTGTCGGCTGGGCACCCGGCGGGCTTGCTGTATGGGCCGCGGTCGCCCAAGTACGGGACGGACTAAAAGCCAGTGGGGGAAAGCGTGGCTGTATCGCCAATGCTTTTCCCATGGTTTCAACACTTCATTGGCAGGGCGTGGCCCTGCCTGCCCGGCTTATCGCTTGGGCTCGAAGCGCACCGCAAAGTACTCCACCTCGTCGCCCCGCAAGGCGTCGTCTGTAATCAGCGTGGTATCGGCCTTCACACCTTCCTGCCGCCGAGGCAAGGGTGTTGGTCCCAGGTTGTATTCATGGGCGGGGTGCTCCTTGCGGAAGGCCGCCACGGCTTCTGGGTTACCCAGTATGTCCGAGGGCATGGCCTTGCTCTTCAAGTGTTGAGACGGGGCACGGTAAAACGCAAGGATGGTCTTGGTGGTGTTTAGGTCATAGGCCAGCGGCTCACTCACGCTGGCACGGCGTGCGTAGTGACTGACCGCTTCGAATGCATCCGCGGCCTGCTCCGGCGCTGTCGCGTTGTTGGAGTTGGCGGTATAGATGCCCTTACCGCCTCCTGAGCGCCCGCCCGTGTATTTGCCAGCCAAGTCTGCGTCGATACCATCTTTTTCCATGGCTTCAGCTGCAAAGCCGGCGGTGCCATGCAGGCCTACGAACTCCAGCTGGCCGGACGTCTTACGTTTTTCAAAGTCTGCGTAGTCCAACATAGTGAACTTGGTGCGCTTTTGCCCTACACCGTTTCCCAGCGCAGAGGCAGTGCCAGCGACACCGGCGCGCTTGGTTTCGTTGAAAGCATTGGGTTGGTTACTACCCATGTAACCCATGCTTTGCACGGCGGTGGTGCTCAGCTCGCGCACACTGTGTGGCGCCTGGGCGCCCTTAAGCCCTAGCAATGTCTGCAGGGGGGCCGCTTTTGCTGCCGCTTGTCACAAGGGTGCCCAATACCTGGGCGGGGTTTTTCACTAAAGCGCCAATCGCTTGCATAGGGCTCTCCAGGTGGCTGTGGGGCGGCTCAGTTTTTTTCCAGGAAGTGGGGTTGCTGTAGGGCGTTACCCGCTCGCCCTACGGCAGCGCGTGGAGCGCGACGCGCTTTAGCTTTGAGCGCCAGGTCGATCTCGCGGCGCACCTCGCTGATAGCGGAGAAAAAGTTGTTTATGGCATTGCAAAAGCCGTCCAGGTCACACCCGTGCAATGGCAATGAGTAAGAAAGCACAAGGCTCCTCATGCGTGCATCCAGCCCAAGCGTGCAGCCCAAGGTTTTGATACCCAGCATGTTAAGGCCCAGCAACGCCTCGTATTGGTCTGCACTCACTTCACCGCTCAATTGCCAAAGGTGGCTGTAGAGCATTACGGCTTCACGGGCGTGCGCCGGTAAAAACAATGTACACATCTCGCTGGGGCTGCGGATTAGCTGGCATTGGCCTTCTGGGTCCAGCAACAGGGAAGGGTCGTCCGGGTTTATCTGGGACAGCCACGCATCAATCGTGCTTCTGGCATGCATAACAAGGGCTCGGGCAGGGTTTTACGGCGTGCGGCCAAGGTCGATGGCGCAGGGCCGTAGCAGCCCCACGTTCAGACGCGGGGTGTTAACAGTTCAGGAAGGTAAGTGGCAGGCCAGCCAGGGAGGTTCCATGGCAGGCCCGCCCCAAAGAAAAGCCCGGCATTGCACCGGGCTTGGGGGATCAACGCACCTCAACCGCCAAACTCTCAGCGATCTTGCTCTGCCATACAGCTGGCCCGGTGATATGTACGGACTCGCCCTGGCTGTCCACGGCCACGGTAACCGGCATGTCCTTCACGTCGAACTCGTAGATGGCTTCCATCCCCAGCTCTTCGAAGGCCACCACGCGTGCGCCCTTGATGGCTTGCGCCACCAGGTAGGCGGCGCCGCCCACGGCCATCAGGTACACGGCCTTGTAGTCCTTGATCGCGTCGATGGCGGTAGGGCCGCGTTCGGACTTGCCGATCATGCCTAGCAGGCCGGTTTGATCGAGGATCTGCCGGGTGAACTTGTCCATGCGGGTAGCGGTGGTTGGGCCAGCAGGGCCGACCACTTCTTCGCGTACCGGGTCCACAGGGCCCACGTAGTAGATAAAGCGGCCCTTGAGGTCCACCGGCAGGGTTTCGCCCTTGTTGAGCATGTCCACCATGCGCTTGTGGGCGGCGTCGCGGCCGGTGAGCATCTTGCCATTGAGCAGCAGGGTTTCGCCCGGCTTCCAGGTTTGCACGTCTTCGGGGGTTACGGTGTTAAGGTCCACGCGGCGGGCCGAAGGGCCGGCTTCCCATACGATTTCTGGGTAGGCGTCCAGGGGCGGTGCTTCCAGCAACGCCGGGCCGCTGCCATCCAGCACAAAGTGCGCGTGGCGTGTGGCGGCGCAGTTAGGGATCATGCACACCGGCAACGAGGCGGCGTGGGTGGGGTAGTCCATGATCTTCACGTCCAGCACTGTGGTCAGGCCGCCCAGGCCCTGGGCACCGATGCCCAGCTGGTTGACCTTCTCGAACAGCTCCAGGCGCATTTCTTCAAGGCGATTCTGCGGGCCGCGGGCCTTGAGGTCGTGGATGTCGATGGGGTCCATCAACACTTCCTTGGCCATCACCGCTGCCTTTTCAGCCGTACCGCCGATGCCGATGCCCAGCATGCCCGGCGGGCACCAGCCGGCGCCCATGGTGGGGACGGTTTTGAGTACCCAGTCCACGATGGAATCGGACGGGTTGAGCATGGCCATCTTGGATTTGTTTTCCGAACCACCGCCCTTGGCGGCCACGTCCACTTCCACGGTGTTACCGGGCACGATGGAGTAGTGGATAACGGCCGGGGTGTTGTCCTTGGTGTTCTTGCGGGCACCGGCCGGGTCGGCCAGGATCGAGGCGCGCAGTACGTTTTCCGGCAGGTTGTAGGCCCGGCGCACGCCCTCGTTGATCATGTCGTCCACGCTCATGGTGGCACCAGCCCAGCTCACGTCCATGCCCACGCGCACAAACACGGTCACGATGCCGGTGTCCTGGCAGATGGGCCGGTGGCCGGTGGCGCACATGCGCGAGTTGATCAGGATCTGGGCAATGGAATCCCGTGCGGCTGGGGACGCCTCACGCAAATAGGCATCATTCATTGCCTGAATGAAATCGACGGGGTGGTAGTAGGAAATATACTGCAGGGCATCGGCGACACTCTGGATGAGGTCGTCTTGCTTGATCAGGGTCACGGGCGCGCTCCTCTTTGACACGGGAACATTCTAGGCACCGCGCAGGGCACGCGGGCACCTGTAAAAGGCGCGGCAGTATAACCCTCCCTGTAGCAGCCGCGCACTCGCCATTGAAGGACAACGGGCGGTATTCGGCGATATCAACCAGCGAAGTTCTTGATCGGTTGGATGAAAATCCTGTGGTTATTTCAGGCTTGGCTCTCTAAAGTGGCACCTTGCCATAACGTGGTAAGGGATGGGATCCCTATGAGTGAGATGAGTCAACGAGTGACCGAGCACAACCTGCAGGCTTTATTCATCAAACGGTTTCTGCTCGGGGCCAGCAGCTACCTGATGATGCTGGCATTGATCGCAGTCGCCTTCTGGGGCGGCTATTACGACGGCACCCTTCACAGTGTGGCAGTAGGCGGGGCATTGGTGCTGCTGAGCCAGGCCGGGCTGGCAGCCCTGTTTGTGACGCGCCTGAACCGGCGCTTCACCGACCCCAGCCTCACTGAGCTGCAGATCTGGATGGGCACCTTGTGGCAAACCTGGCTGCTGTACCACCTGGATAACGCCCGTGGGCCGTTTATGATGGTGTACATCGTGCCGTTGATGTTCGGGCTGTTTCACTTGCCGCGGGCGGTGTTCCTGCGTTGTGCCGGGCTGGTGTGCATCAGCTTCGCCGGGTTGGTGGGGTATGAAGCCCTCACAGGCCGGGTACAAGACCCAGGCCTGGTGGCCATCCAGGGCGCGGTGCTGTTTATTGTGCTGTTCTGGCTGTGCCTTTATTCCAACTATGTGCAGGCCTACCGGCAGCGTACGCGCCAGCGACGGTTCGCACTCAAGGCGCACCAGGAAACCCTGCGCGGCATGATGCGGCAGCTTGAAGAGCTGGCCTCCACTGACGAATTGACTGGCCTGTTCAACCGCCGTCATTTCCTACGGCTCGCCACCCGGGAATTGCAGGCGCTGCAGCCAGGGCATAGCCATGGCTTGGCGCTGATCGACCTTGACCATTTCAAGCGCATCAACGATGTGCATGGCCATGCCGCAGGCGATGCGGTGCTACAGAGCTTTGCGCAGGTTGCCAACGCGAGTTTGCGCGAGGGTGACGTGCTGGCTCGCTACGGGGGTGAGGAGTTTGTGTTGCTGATGCTAGACACCGATGCCGACCGCCTGGCCATGTGTTGCGAGCGCCTGCGGCTGGCCTTTGCCGCCTCCCGCCCTGCAGAAGGCCAACCAGCCTCGGTCAGCCTGTGTGCCGGCATGACCTTGCTGGAAGAGGGGGACGCACTGGACGACGCCCTTCAACGCGCGGACAAAGCCCTGTACCAGGCCAAACGTGAAGGCCGCAACCGGTGCGTGGCCGCCTGGGAACCGGCCGATGCCTGAACTTACCGTAGGTGACCAACGCTGGCACGTACCTGCTGGTACAAGCCTGCTGGAGGCGCTGAACCGCCAAGGCGTGAAGGTGCCTTCCAGCTGCAGGGCAGGGCATTGCCACACGTGCCGGGTGCGCTGTGTCACCGGCGCACCGGCCGATCAGCGCCCTCACGCCTTGCCTGCCACTGAATATGCCCAGGGGTGGCGCCTGGCCTGCCAGTGTCAGGTCATCACAGACCTTGAGGTGGTGCCTTATAACGCCAGCCGTGATGGGGTGGAGGCTACGGTGAGCGACCTCCATTGGCTAAGCCCGCAGGTACTGCGTATCCGCTTGATGCCCACCCGCCCGCTGCGCTATCAGGCAGGCCAGCATGTGGTGGTGTGGGCCCGGAGTGATGTGGCAAGGCCCTATTCCCTGGCAAGCGTGCCCGGCGCATCACCCTGGCTTGAGTTGCAGGTGCAATGCGGGCGCCCTGGGGTGTTCGTTGAGCTGGCCCGGCAGTTGAGGGTGGGGGATCACGTACGGCTAGGTGAGGTACTGGGTGGGCCGCTGCATTATGACCCGGCCTGGGAGGCGCGGCCCTTATGGTTGCTGGCCAGTGGAACTGGCTTGGCGCCTTTGTGGGCGGTGCTGGGGGAAGCCCTGCGCCAGGGCCACACCGGGGCAATACGCTTGGTGCACCTGGCGGCCCCTGGTGAGCATTACCTCGAAGGGGAGCTACGCGCCTTGGCCGCTCAGCATTCCAACCTTGAACTGGACCTGCGCGCGCCAGTGGCCGACCTCAACGATTTACGCCCCGGCCGGCACACCATGGCGCTGGTGTGTGGGGCACCAGCGCTGGTGGAGGCCATTGGCAAGCGGCTGTTCTTGGCCGGCTTGCCACGGGGGCAGCTGCTTACTGACACCTTCGAAAAACGCGCAGGGTAGCGTTGCCGGTAGCGAGGGTCAGTCCAGCAGTTGGGCAAACGCCTTGTCGGCCTCAAGCACCGGCGGCAGCGCGTCGAACAGCAGGTCCAGGTCCACGCCTTTCATCAACTCGTCGTTAAGCTGTGCCTTGGCTTCCGGCGTAGGGCCGCCGTACTGGTGCAGGTGATCGCTCACTTCTTCAGCCTGGGCCACCATCAGGGGCAGGGGAGAATGGCCGGGTGCCTGATGAGGTTTGGCTTGGTAGGCAATGCCGTCGAGAATCTGCTTGGGCAGGTTCCAGCGCTTGGCCAGCTCAGCGCCTACTTCGGGGTAACCAAAGCCGATTTGTACAGTTTCGTCAGCGGCATGGGCCGGGGAGGTGGTTGCACGGCGGGCGTTCAGGCGCTCGACCATCTCCGGGGCGCCTGTCTGGATCAGCAGCTCGCCAATGTTGTGCATCAGGCCGGTGGTGAAGGCCACTTCCGGGTCCTGGCCGCTTTGCTTGGCCAGCACACGGGCAATGCTGGCTACCTGAAAGCTTTTGAGCCAGAACGCTTTGAGGTTGAACGAAGCGGGTGCACTAAAAGCGCCCGTTACAGCACTGGCCAGCACCAGGGTGCGCATGGTGTTGAAGCCCAGGCGCATGGCCGCGTCTTCAATGCTGGTGGACTCGCGCGCGCCCTTGAAGCGGGCCGAGTTGGCCAGGCGCAGGATTTTCGCGGAAATGACCGGGTCTTTCTCGATATTGCGGGCGATGGCCTCAAGGCTCGACGAAGGGTTGTCGAACTGAGCGATCAGGTCCTGAGCCACCTTTGGAATGCTGGGTAGGCTGTGCAACTGGGCAAACAGTTTTTCGATTTCCATGGCTATCACCTTTATGACGACGATTCCCACAACGATAGGCAATTTTCACGCCTTGCGTTCGTCCTGTTTACCTTTGCAAACGTTCCACTGCGATTACAGCCAGGCGCGCAGGGCGTAAAACACCGCCATGCCCAAGGCTACGCTGGTCAGCACCCGATGCGTGACCAGCATGAGCACGGCCGTGCACAAGCCAGCCAACAGGTAGGGGTTGTTCGCAGACAGGTTCAACTGGTGGCCTGGCATAAACAGGATGGGGCCGCAAATGGCCGTCAGCATGCCAGGCACGGCAAAGCTCAGGAAGGCCTGCACGTGTTTCCCCAGGCGTACCGGCAAGCGGGGCTCCAGGAAAATATAACGGTTGAAGAACAACACCAGGGCCATACCCACTATCACAGCCCACACCATCATGGCTTACGCTCCATGAGCTGTTGGCACGTATAGCCGGCTGCCATTGCGCACAGCCCTGCCAATACCAAGGCGCTTTCCAGTTGCCACAGGCTGAACAGTACCGAACACAGCAGTGAGACCCCCACGCACACAACGACGGGTATCGACCGCACCACGGGCGTGATCAGTGCAATAAAGGTGGCTGCAATTGAGAAGTCCAAGCCTAGGTGCTGCAGCCCAGGGAGGCTCTTGCCCAGCACGATCCCTGCCAGGGTGCAGGCATTCCATGCCAGGTAGAACGAGAGCCCGGCACCCAATGCAAACCAGCGCTGGAACTGCTCTGGCGGTTGTTGGCTGGTGAGTGCAAACAACTCATCGGTTAGCAGAAAGCCAAGGCCCATTCGCCAGCGCGCCTTGAGCGGCGAAATGCGAGCACGCATGTGCATGCTGTAGAGCAGGTGCTGGGACGTAAGCAGCAGTGTGGTGATGAGGATAGACAATGCCCCCGCACCGCCTTTGAACATACCGATAGCCACCAGCTGCGCTGCGCCGGCGAACACAAGGGTGGACAGCCCTTGGCTCTGCAAGGCTGTGAGGCCGGCGTCAACGGCCAGCGAGCCGGCCAGCAGGCCCCACGGCAGGCAGGCCAGTGAGAGGGGCATGGCGGCAACAGCGCCGCGCAGAAAGGCAGAACGGTGGGCGACAGGTAGGAACATGGCGGCGGTCAGGAAAACAGGGCCGCCAAGCATCTCAGGTTGTGGGTGGGCTGTACACGAGGCATGCGGCTAGTGCGTTGCGGTAAAGTCGCTCATCACATCGTCGCGCAGCTCGATAACTGCGCTGTCGCTGCGGTTGCGAGGGCGTGGTAGGTGTGCAGGCCGGGCCGGGGCGCTTACCGTCGCGGCAGTGGCCTGGGGGCTGCCTACTGGTTATCAAGCACGCTGGGCCACTGCGCGGCCACTACCCGGGGGGCGGCCACGTTCTGTACTTGGGCAGGATGGTCGTTTTCGTAGGCGGTACGTACCAGCAGCGCGGTTTGCCGTGTAAATCGCAGATCCTGCTCGGTGCAGTGGGTTCCAAGACCTGTTGTGCATAAGGTTATGGCCTATGAAGGTTCTATGGTTGGACGCATCGGCTGTAACCCGCGCAACCTTGGACGCGTTTAATGTTCTGATAAGCGCCAGCGCGCAGGCGCTGGCTTATTCGCCGTTTACAGGACACCCTGATGCCCTATCACCCGCACAGAAGAACCTTCGTTAAAAGCCTGGCTGCCTTGGGCGCCGTGGGCTACACCGGCCTGTGGCAAACGCCTGGCTGGGCAGCAGCGCCGGCCAGCGGCTTGACCGAGCTCAGCGGCGACACCTTTGACCTGGTGATTGATAAACAGCAGGTCACGCTGGGTGGAAGTGTGCGGGACGCGCTCACCATCAATGGTGGGTTGCCAGGCCCTTTGCTGCGCTGGCGCGAAGGCGACACCGTGACACTACGGGTGCACAACCGCCTGGACGAGCCCACCTCGCTGCACTGGCACGGCATTGTGCTGCCGGCCAACATGGACGGCGTACCGGGCTTGAGCTTCCACGGCATTCCACCGGGCGGCATGTACGAATACCGCTTCAAGGTTCGCCAGAGCGGCACTTACTGGTACCACAGCCATTCGGGCTTTCAGGAGCAGATCGGGGTGTACGGCCCGCTGGTGATCGAGCCACGTGAGCCCGCGCAGCCCGCCATGCGCGAGCAGGTGATGATGCTCACCGACTGGACCGACGAAAACCCATCGCGCATTTTCGACCGGCTTAAAAAAGAGCCCGGTTACTACAACCAGAACCCGCTCACCCTTACCCGCTTTGTGCAGGACGCTGCCGAGCGGGGCCTGGGCAGTACCCTTAAGAACCGGTGGATGTGGGCGCGCATGCGCATGGACCCCACCGACCTGGCGGACGTGACAGGCCAGGCCTACACCTACTTGATCAACGGGCGCGCGCCAGACGATAACTTCACCGCCCTGTTTGCCCACGGCGAACCGTTGCGGCTGCGCTTTATCAACGGCTCGGCCATGACCTACTTCGACGTACGCATTCCTGGCGTGAAAATGACCGTCGTGGCCGCCGATGGCCAGCCGGTACAGCCGGTGAGTGTGGACGAATTCCGCATAGCCGTGGCCGAAACCCTGGACGTGATCGTGCAACCCGACGCCGAAGGGCCTTATACCGTGTTTGCCCAGGCCATGGACCGCAGCGGCTATGCCCGCGCTACCCTGAGCACGCGGCCCGGTGCCAGCGCGCCAGTACCTGCGTTGGATGAACCGGTGATGTTGAACATGTCGGACATGGGCATGGATCATGAAGGTATGAAGGGCATGAACCACGGCAGCATGCCGGGCATGGCCATGCCCCATCACCCCGATACTGAGCAAGGCAACCCTTTGGTAGACATGCAAGCCATGATGCCTATGGCGCGCCTGGCAGACCCAGGCATCGGCCTGCGTGACAACGGCCGTCGCGTGCTGACCTACGCAGACCTGCGCAGCACCTTCCCTGACCCGGACCCACGCGAGCCCAGTCGCACGTTGGAACTGCACCTCACGGGGCACATGGATAAATACGCCTGGGCCTTCGATGGCGTGAAGTTTTCTGATGCAGAGCCCATTCGCCTCACCTACGGCGAGCGGCTGCGCATCGTGCTGGTAAACGACACTATGATGGCCCACCCCATTCACCTGCATGGAATGTGGAGCGACCTGGAAGACGAAGCGGGGCGTTTCATGGTGCGCAAACACACCATCGATGTGCCACCCGGCACCCGGCGTAGCTACCGCGTGAGTGCGGATGCACTAGGCCGTTGGGCCTACCACTGCCACATGCTTTATCACATGGAAGCGGGCATGTTCCGCGAGGTACGCGTTGATGAATAAGCCCGCCCTGTTAGTGATGCTGAGCCTGTGCGCCGGCCCGGCCCTGGCTGCCGAGGGCATGCCCGGGATGGACCACAGCGCCATGAAAGGCATGGACCACAGCACCATGGGCCACGATGCGGCCCCGGCTCAGGCCGCACCTGCTGCTGCGCCAGCGCTACCCACGCCCACCGCCGCCGAGCGCGCCGCCGCATTCCCGGATGTGCCCGGCCATGCGTTGCATGACAGCGACCTGCGCGCCTACTGGCTGTTTGACCGGCTGGAGTACCAGAAAGCCGATGAAGGCACGGCCTTGTCCTGGGACGCCGAAGGCTGGATTGGGGGCGACGTGGACCGCCTGTGGCTTCGCTCCCAGGGCGAACGCACCAATGGCCACACTGAGCAGGCTGAACTGCAGGCCTTGTATGGCCATTCGGTCACCCCGTGGTGGACGCTGCTGGGGGGTGTGCGCCAGGATTTCAAACCCGAAAGCCCGCAAACCTGGGCCGCGTTCGGTGTGCAGGGCGAACCCCTGGCAGACCTGGACACCGAAGCGACGTTTTACGTAGGTGAAAACCATCAAACGTCGCTGCGGCTTGAGGGCGAGTACGACCTGGCCATTACCAGCTCACTCGTGCTCCAGCCTCGGATGGAAGCCAACTTTTTCAGCCGCAACGACCCAGTGCGCCAGCAGGGCAGCGGTTTATCCACCCTTGAGGCCGGGCTGCGATTGCGCTACGAGATCATGCCTGAAATCGCGCCTTACATCGGTGTGAACTGGACCAAAAGCTACGGCCGCACCCTGGACTATGCCCGGGAAGAAGGCGACGACGCCGAAGAAGCACGCCTGGTGGTAGGCGTGCGGCTCTGGTACTAAGCCCGTTTCCCGGGCTTTGCCCGGTCCAACAGGTTAATGCGTTGGTTTTGTAGGAGCAGGGGTACCCTGCGAACAAGCCCCTGTGTAATCAGTGCTTGGTCTTCAACTCGTAATAGGTCACACGCCCACCTTCAGTGGCATAGCCGGTGTGGTCCAGGGTGTAGTTGCCCGCCTTGAAGAAGAACGAGTAGGGCCGCCATTTGCTGTCCAGGGTCACCTGGGTGGCCACGCCATTGATGATGGCCGTCACTTCCCCCGTGCTCACCATTTTGATGTCGTAGGTGAAAGGCTGGCCCAGGGGCACGTTTTTCAAGGTGTAGATGATCGGGGACTTGTCATCGCCTGGCTTCTTGCGCCAGGTGATGTCGACGTTGCCAACGCCTTTGGCGTAGCGGTATTGCAGCTTGAGCAACGGGGATTCAGCATCCTTGGCGTGGATCTGAGCCACCACCACTTTGCCTTCGGACGGCACTTGGTTCACGGCCACCTTGCCACTGATTTCGTTGGTGCCGCTGTTGTATTTCCAGTTGCGCTGGGTGCCACTCTTGTTCACCTCACGCATTTCACTGCGCGGGAAGTGGCTACTGCCCGATTGCGCGCCCGTTACAGGGGCCCACAGCACAAGGCCGCTGCCGTTGTTCTGGAAGTAGGGGTTGGTAAAGGTGCTCAGCCGGTTGGCAGCCACTTCCTGAGCAGGTGTGCCAATGGGGAGAATCAGGTCCCAAACGCTTAAGTCGATCATGGTAGACATCCGTAATAGGTCAGCAGGTGGCCCTGTACGGTCCTGAACGGGGCGTGAAGGGCGATACCCTGCTATCTGCCGTGATCGATTGCCCTTTAACACCGTTCAGCGGGTGGGCAAAGTGCCATTTACCTCGCCAATACCACGGCGTGATAGCCCGCTTGCCGATCAGTTTGGGTGTACGGACCTTCAGGTTTTTGGTGCTAACCGCTAGCACCGGCTGTCCATCACCTAACCGTTATGTTCAGGTGAGAGGAAAATACAGATGTCAAATGTTGCATTGGTTGTAGGCGCCAGCGGTATCGTGGGCAGTGCCATTACCGACCTGCTGATCAGCGAAGGCTGGCAGGTGGCAGGGCTGGCGCGCACGCCCCAGGCCCGAGAGGGCTTCACCCCCGTCGCGGCCGATTTGATGGACCCAGCCGACCTGGCCAAGGCCCTGGCCGGGCTTGCGCCTACCCATGTGTTTATCACCACCTGGTCGCGCCAGGCCACGGAAGCAGAGAACATCAAGGTTAACGCAGCCATGGTGCGCAACGTGCTGGACGCGCTGCGCCCCGCAGGCAGCGTTCGTCATGTGGCACTAGTAACTGGCCTTAAGCATTACTTGGGGCCATTCGAAGCCTACGGCAAAGGCACCCTGCCGCAGACGCCGTTCCGCGAATCGCAGCCCCGCCTGGATGTGGACAACTTCTACTATGCCCAGGAAGACGAAGTGTTCACGGCCGCCGAGCGTGATGGCTTCACGTGGAGCGTGCACCGCCCGCACACCATTACCGGCGTTGCGGTGGGCAATGCCATGAACATGGCGACTACCCTGGCGGTGTATGCCAGCCTGTGCCGCCACACCGGCCGGCCTTTCCGTTTTCCAGGCTCGGCCGCGCAGTGGAACAGCCTCACGGACATGACCGACGCACGCCAGCTGGCGCGGCAACTGCTGTGGGCTGCCACCACACCTGCCGCTGCCAATGAAGCCTTCAACATCGTCAACGGCGACGTGTTCCGCTGGAGCTGGATGTGGTCTCAACTGGCCGAATGGTTCGACGTGGAAGCAGCGCCCTTTGACGGTACGGCGGTGCCGCTGGAGGAGCAGATGGCCAATGATGCACCGGTGTGGAAAGCCTTGGCTGAGGAACAGGGGCTGGCTGAAACCGACATCACTCGCCTGGTTTCGCCGTGGCACACCGACGCCGACCTAGGCCGGCCTATCGAGGTGGTCACGGACATGTCCAAGAGCCGCCAACTGGGCTTCCTGTCCTATCAAGCCAGTGACGCGGCCTTCTTCGAAGTGTTCGAACGGCTGCGCGAACTGAAGCTGATCCCCTGAGGCGGCTCGCCAGGCGGCGGCCCTAGCCCAGCGCCTGGCTCACCAAGGCAAACTGGCATACGCTTTCACGGGGCTGCGGCACGGGCCCTGTGGTCATTTGAGCGACCGTGCCTACCTGTACCAGCCCCTGCTGTGCCAATACGCTTGCCAACCCGCAGGTGCTGGGAATGTCTACGCGTACGAACCGGCCCGGCACAGTACCTAGCAACGCCAGCACCAGCGCCTTGGCCTGCGCCTCATTCTCAGCAATGACCGGGCCCAGGCCCAGGTCGCGGCCAAAGGGGCGCAACAGTGCGAACGCTTGCAACTGACCCTGCTGTTCAATCCCCACACCCTGAACCACCGTAGGCAACACGTCGGCCAGTACGTGATTGCGGTCCAGGCCGCTGCCCGCTGCCGCCAGGGTCAGCAGCCGAGGGGTATCGGCCGGTGTGAGCGCACGGCAATGGTCGCCCATGTTTACGGGTTCAGGCGCCAGGCCCTGCCACTGCGCCACATGCCCATAGGTTGTGAACCCCATACGCTCATAAAGCCGGGCGCCTTCTTCAGTGGCATTGAGCAGGGCCGTGCGTGGGCCTAGGGTGCCCAGTACCTGGTTCATCAGCTGGCGGCCAACGCCTTTGCCTTGGTGGGCAGCGCTTACGATCACTAAGCCAATGGTAGAAAACGCGCCTTGATGGCACGCAAACGCCGTTCCAATCACCTCGCCGTTGTACTCAGCCACAACGCCTTCTGCACAGCGCTGCAGCATGGCCCAATCTTCCTGCCGATGGGCCCAGCCCAATGCCCTGGACAGTGCGTAGGCAGCCGGTACGTCAGCGGCGTTCATGGTGCGAAGGCTCAGAGCGTGTGGTGTGTTTTGCGGCATTACGGGGCTCTGCTCATAAGGGACGTCTTGAGAAGGTACAACCGCACTTGGCGGCAAACAACGGGTGAATTATTTAGCGTCCCATTGTCTGAGCTTCAATAGCGCACACGCGGCTAGCCGTGCCATGTGCGCGAACAAGCCGTCGCTCGACCCCAGCCAGGAAAGATGCATGAAACTAAGCAAGAAGCGTGTCAAACCTTTTGGTTTGAAGGACATCACCATTGTCGATGACGCCAAGATGCGCAAGGCAATTACCGCCGCTGCACTGGGCAACGCCATGGAATGGTTCGATTTTGGCGTATACGGCTTTGTTGCCTATGTGCTGGGCAAGGTGTTCTTCCCCAGCGCAGACCCAAGTGTGCAGATGGTCGCCGCGCTGGCGACCTTCTCTGTGCCCTTCCTGATACGCCCCTTGGGTGGCCTGTTCTTTGGTGCCATGGGGGACCGCTATGGTCGGCAGAAGGTGCTGGCGGCCACTATCGTGATCATGTCACTGAGCACCTTTGCCATTGGCTTGATCCCGTCCTACGCCTCCATTGGTATCTGGGCGCCCATCTTGCTCCTGCTGGCCAAGATGGCCCAAGGGTTCTCGGTAGGGGGCGAGTACACGGGTGCCTCTATCTTTGTGGCTGAATACGCGCCTGACCGCAAACGCGGGTTCCTAGGCAGTTGGCTGGACTTCGGCTCCATTGCCGGCTTTGTGGTCGGCGCAGGTGTGGTGGTAGCCATTTCCACCGTATTGGGCGAAGACAAGTTCCAGGAGTGGGGCTGGCGCCTGCCGTTCTTCCTGGCGTTGCCGCTTGGCCTGCTGGGCCTGTACCTGCGTAATGCATTGGAAGAAACGCCAGCATTCCAGCAGCACGTGGAAAAGCTGGAGCAGGGCGACCGGGAAGGCCTGGCCGATGGCCCCAAGGTGTCGTTCAAGGAAGTGGCTACCAAGCACTGGCGCAGTTTGGTGACCTGCGTAGGCATAGTGATTGCCACTAACGTGACCTATTACATGCTGCTCACGTACATGCCCAGCTACCTGTCCCATAACCTGCACTACAGCGAAGACCGCGGTGTGCTGATCATCATCGCGATCATGGTGGGCATGCTGTTCGTGCAGCCCCTGATCGGGCGCCTCAGTGACAAGATTGGCCGCAAGCCCTTTATTGTCTGCGGCAGTATCGCCTTGTTCTGCCTGGCGATTCCGGCCTTCATGCTTATCACCAGTGGCAAGCTGGGGCTTATCTTCTCTGGCCTGCTGATGCTGGCCGTGGTGCTCAACTTCTTTATCGGTGTGATGGCCTCTACATTGCCGGCCATGTTCCCCACCCACATTCGCTACAGTGCGTTGGCCAGTGCCTTCAATATTTCGGTATTGATCGCCGGCCTTACCCCCACGCTGGCTGCCTGGCTGGTGGAAACCACCAATAACCTGTACATGCCGGCGTACTACCTGATGGTGGTGGCAGTAATTGGCCTGGTAACGGGCATCACCATGAAAGAAACCGCCAACAAGCCCTTGCGCGGCGCTGCACCCACCGCGTCGGACCTGGACGAAGCCAAAGAGCTGTTGCAGGAGCACCACGACAACATCGAGCAGAAAATCGAGGACATCGATCAGCAGCTTAAAGAGCTGCAAGCCAAGCGGGATCTGCTAGTGCAACAGCACCCCCGTATCGACTAAGCCTGAGCATCGCCGAGTGGTGAATGCCAGCGTAATGCCGCTGCATTCACTCACCCGGCCCTGATGTGTCAGGTGTTCGAATCTCCTGCGGGCGCCAGCACTCGTCGAGGCTGCCTAAGCCTCACCACCCCCGCATGCAGCAGTGGCACAAACAACAACGTAAGCACCGTCGCGCTGAGCATGCCGCCAAACACTGCAGTACCGATGGCACGCTGGCTGGCTGAACCTGCGCCGCTGGCGAATACCAGGGGCAGCACACCCATCATGAAGGCCAATGAGGTCATCACAATAGGTCGCAGGCGCATGCGCGCGGCGCTTATGAGGGCCTGGCTGACAGGCTGGCCTTGATGAATCAACGCTTGCGCCACTTCCACGATCAGGATGGCATTCTTGGCGGAGAGGCCGATAACCGTGACCACGCCTACTTTGAAATACAGGTCATTGGGCAGACCTGACACGGTGGTGGCCAGGAAGGCACCCAGTACGCCCAAGGGGATGGCCAGGATAACGCTGAGCGGCGTGACCCAGCTTTCGTACAGGGCCGCCAGGCACAGGAACACAATAAGAATGGACAGCCCGAACAGCAGTGGCACCTGCTGGCCGGACACCTGTTCCTGATAGCTCTGCCCGGACCATTCGTAGCCGAAGCCCACCGGCAAACGTGTTACCAGCCCGGCGAGGGCGGCCATGGCCTGGCTGGAGCTGTAGCCAGGTGCGGCGCTACCGCTCAGGGCCATGGAGGCAAAGCCGTTGTAGCGGTCAACGCTGAGGGCGTCTTGGGTCCAATGCAGGCTCACGAAGCTGGCCAGCGGCACCATATCCCCGCTGCTGTTACGCACGCGGGCCTGCAACAGGCTGTCGGGCTGCTGGCGGTCTTCACCCCGCGCCTGTACCAGAATCCGCCGCACCTGGTTTTCATGAATGAAGTCGCCCACGTAGTTCGAGCCGTACAGGGTGGCCAGGGTCTGGTTGATCTCCCCCAGGATGATACCCATGCTCTGCGCCTTTTGCCGGTCTATGCTCACGCGTAGTTGCGGCACACTGCCTTGGCCTGAAAACTCCACATTGGCCAGCGCTGGCTCACGGGCAGCCAAGGCAAGCAATTGTTGCCCAGCCGCTGCCAGCGCCTGGGGGCCTAGGCCAGCACGGTCTTGCAACTGAAGCTCGATACCTTCGCTATTTCCCAAACCATTGATGGGCGGTGGGCGCAGGGCCTTGATCAAGGCGGTAGGGTAGGTGGCCGTGCCGGACGCGAAGTGGTCGTTCAGGCGTTTTACCATGGCCTGCACTTGCTGGTCGGCCCCTTGTCGCTGGGCCCAGTCCTGCAACTCTGGCCAGGCCATGGCGGTGTTCTGGCCATCGCCAAAGTAGCTGAACCCCTGCATGGCGAAAATATGCTTCACGCCAGGCATCTGGCGAAGGTAAGCCTGCACCTCGTCCAGCACGCCCCGTGTGGCCGCCTGAGTGGAGCCGGTAGGGAGCTGAACGACTACCGCAAACCGGCCTTCGTCCTCGTTGGGCAGAAACCCCCCGGCCAGGCGTACAAACAAGAAGACCAGCACCCCGGCCAAGGCCACGTACAAGGTTAGAAAGCGCAGGGGGCGCTGAAGCACACTACCTAGGGCCTTTGCATAACCAGAGGCGAACCGTTCGCCCAGGCGTGCCAGTGCACCAGCGGTGTGAGCGGAGCGGTTGACAGGCTTGAGAAACGACGCGCACAGGGCAGGTGTAAGGGTAAGCGCCAGGTAGGCGGACAAGGCCATGGGGGCGGCAAGGGCCACCGAGAACTGCCGGTAAATGGCACCCGTGGCGCCGTCCAGGAAGGCCATGGGCAGGAATACCGTGGTCAGCACCAGGGTAATGGCGACGATCGCGCCGCTGATCTGGCCCATGGCCTTGCGCGTGGCGTCACGCGGCGGCAAGCCTTCCTCCCGCATGATGCGCTCTACGTTCTCGACCACCACGATAGCGTCGTCGACCAGAATGCCGATGGCCAATACCATGCCGAACAAGGTGAGCACATTGAGGGAAAACCCCATGGCCCACATCACGCCGCAGGTGCCTGCCAGTGCAATAGGTACCACCAGCGCTGGCACCAGGGTCGCGCGAATGCTGCCCAAGAACAGCCACATTACGAGGAACACCAGTACCAGCGCTTCCACCAAGGTGTAACCGACTTTTTTCAAAGACAATTTCACGAAGGCAGAGCCGTCGTAGGCCGTATGCAGGTGCGTACCTGGCGGGAGTTGGGGCGCCAGCGCGGCCAATGCCGCTTTCACTCGGTCAGCCGTAGCCAGGGCATTGGCGCTTGCCGCCAGTTTGATGGACATGACCGCGCTGGCTTGGCCGTTATAGAACCCTGGGTAATCGTAGTTGCTGGCGCCCAGCTCCACCTGGGCCACATCGGCCACCCGCAGCGCCGAACCGTCGCTGTTCACACGTAAGGCAATGTCACCGAACGCCTGGGGCGTTTCCAGCCGCTCCTCTACCACAAGCGGGGCGGTAAGGGCCGTACTGGCCGGGGCTGGGGCACCGCCCACTGATCCCAGGGGGATGCGCTGGTTCTGAAGGGAAATGGCGTTTACCAGTTCTGTGCTGGTCACGCCCAGCGCGGTCAACTTGTGCACATTGGGCCATATGCGCATGGCATATTCGGCGCTCCATAGGCTCACCTGCCCCACGCCTTCCTGGCGTAGCAGTACGGGCCGCACCAAGGTAGACGCCAGATCGCCCAAGTGGGCATCGGTGACCTGAGCATTGTCAGCGGTCAGCAATACATACAGCAACGAACTCTGGCTGCTTTGCTCTACGGAAATACCTTGCCGGCGCACGGTTTCAGGCAGCCGCTCCTCCACGCGCTTGAGGCGGTTCTGCACCTCTACCGCCGCCAGTTGCGTGTTAGTGCCTGGTTCGAGCAGTACGTTGATGCTGACCATGCCTTCGATGCTGCTGGAGTTGAACGCCAGCAGGCCTGGAATCCCGCTCAGTTCTCGCTCGATCACCGACGTGACCGTACGGGCTATCACCTGTGGCGAGGCACCAGGGTAGTAGGCTTCGATACCCACCCTGGGTGGCGCCACATTGGGATAACGCTCCACCGCCAAGCGAGAAGCCGCAAAGCCGCCGCTCAATAGAATGAGCAGTGCCAGTACCCAGGCCATGACAGGCCGATCGATAAAGAATGCGGACATGACTTCCTCAGGGGGTGCTCACCGCCACCGATGCTGGAGGGGGCTTGAGCGCTACCGCCTGGCCATCGCTCAGTGCAGCGCCATCAAGAATGACCCGTTCGCCGCCAAGCAACCCGGCCTCCACGCGCCATTGTGTGCCTTCCAGCGCGTCTGCCTTCACGCTGACCTGGTGGGCTATGCCGTCGCGTTCGACCATCACGTAGGCCCCATCCGCCCCTCGTGCCAGCGCACGCTGCGGTACCAGCACTGTGTGAAGCGCCTGGGGGCGTGCCACTTCAACTTGAACATACATGCCGGGCAACAGCAGGCGATCCGGGTTGGGCACCACGGCGCGCAGGGTGACCGTGTCGGTTTTAGGGTCCACGGCAGAGTCCTGGAACTCAAGAGTGCCGGCAGCAGGGTATCGGGAGCCGTTTGCCAGTATCAGGCCCACTTCGCGCCCGGCCTGGGGGTTGTCCACCTGCTGCTGGCGTAGCGCAAGAAACGCCGATACGGGTTCGGAGAAGTCAACGTACAGAGGGTCGATCTGCTCCACCGTGGTCAGCACGGTGCCTTCATCCTGGCCTACCATGGCGCCTTCACTGACGTCAGCTTTGCGGGTGCGCCCGGAAATCGGTGCCGTCACGTCCGCATACACGCGCCGCAGCCGTGCGCTGCGTACCTTAGCCAGGGCCGATTCCTCCAAGGCACGTGCCTGTTTTGCCGCGAAGAAATCCTTGCGGTACTGCTGAGTGCTGATGGACTGGTCCGCGATCAATTGCCGGGAGCGTTGCGCGATGT
This sequence comes from Pseudomonas sp. AB39(2026), assembly GCF_059831485.1. NCBI lineage: Bacteria > Pseudomonadati > Pseudomonadota > Gammaproteobacteria > Pseudomonadales > Pseudomonadaceae > Pseudomonas > Pseudomonas sp. AB39(2026). The sequence continues at coordinate 2,235,859 of NZ_CP195212.1, read as the reverse complement.
CTTCAGCGGCGTCTGCCGCGGCCTTGGCCTGGGAAAGCTCGGCCTGGGCTGCTGCCAGGTCCACGTCAAGCTGGGCGGGGTCGATCCGGAACAGCAATTGCCCTGCCTGCACTTCTTGCCCTTCGGTGTACACACGCTTGTGCACGATCCCTTCCACCCGCGCGCGCACCTGGGCCCGGCGGTAGGGCTCCAACCGACCTGGCAACAGGGCGGTAGCGGCCTTGGCCGAAGGTGTAGCCACCACCACATCGACCACCGGTAGCGATGCCGAGGGCGGGGTATCTGCAGGGCGGCAGCCTGACGCCATCGCACAGGCAGCGAGCGCGGTGAGGAGGGCCTGCAAGGAGGTACGTGCGAAGGGCATTGAGGGCTCGGGTGTTCCGTTGTGCCAAGGCACCGGAGCTTACACGACACCGGTTGGCTTTTTGTGCGATTGATGCGTGGTTGTGCAAAGAAAGCGCGTAATGCTATTACCGATTGTTACGTGCCAATCAGGCCAGGTCTAACACGCAGCCCGTTCCCCGCCAGGCGCCGCTCCGTCGTCCGATGTGTTGCATACATTGCGCGGTGCGAAGGCTCCCTTTACATTACGCCCAGGGCCTGCGAGCCCTTGGCGTTTTCGACCATCAGTGGAGAAGTAGTCGATGGAAAGGCTGTGTGAACGGCAGGGTCTGCTGACCCTGGAAGAGCGCTCGGCCATCGCCGAGATCGAAGCGACAACCCATGTTCTGAAGCTCGTTACGCGCTTGACTGGGATGGGTTTTGCGGGCATTTCCAAATTCACGGACACGCAGTGGGTGGTGTGTTCGGTATACGACGCCATTGGCCTGGGCATTGCGCCAGGCGAGTCGCTGGACGTGGAAACCACCCTGTGTCATGAGTTGCAGCGTGACCCCAGGCCATTGTTTCTGGCCAACATCGCCAACCATCCCAGGCTGGCTGCGCGGCCAGTGGTGGCCGAGCATCGCCTTGGCAGCTATGCCGGCGTGCCTGTGATCCTGCCGGATGGCACGCTGTATGGCGCGCTCTGCGCTTTGGATACGAAGGCTACAGCCTTCAATGATGAGAACCTGGCTGAAACCTTGGAGCTGTTTGCACGGCTGATCGGCTGTATTTTCTACGCAAACATCCGCCGCTGAGGCAAGCCAGGGTGGCGCGGCCCTGGCACCCGTTGCAGTCCATAGTGGCTTAGTCATAGGATGACTGATCATAAAAATAACAGGACTTCACCATGGGTTTGCGTACAGGTTGTGCTGTTTCCCTGATTGTTGCTGCATTGGTCGGGCCTGTTCAGGCCGCCACCTTCGCCTATATCTCAAGCCCTGAAGACGGGTTGATTTCCCAGTACCAACTGGACGAAACGTCCGGGCAATTGGAGCTGGTCGAGCAGACCCAGGCCGGCGCTCAGGTCAACCCCATGGCATTGAGCCCGGATGGCAAGACCTTGTATGCCGCGCTGCGCGCCAAGCCCTACACGGTGCGCAGCTACAGTATTGACCCTGAAACGGGGCACCTCAGCGAGCACGGCACTGCCCCCCTGGCAGAGAGCATGGCCTACTTGGCGACTGATAGAAGCGGGCGCTGGTTGCTGGCCGCCTCCTACGGTGCAGACCTGATCAGCACCCAGGCCATTGGCACCGATGGCCAGCCTACTGCGGCGTTTAACACCTTCAAGACCGGGCCCCATGCCCATTCCATACGCACCGACCCTTCCAACCAGTTTGCCTATGCCGGCAACCTGGGCGCAGACCATGTGCTGCAATACCGTTTCAACGCCTCCACGGGGCAGCTCACGCCAATAGGTGATGGGCATGTTTCAGTACCGGCCAAAACCGGGCCGCGGCATATCGCGTTTTCCCGCAATGGCCATTTCCTGTATGTGGTGGGAGAAATGAGCGGCACGGTGACCGCCTACGCCATCAACGCCAAAAGCGGCGTCCTGAGCGAGGCAGGCGCAGTTCCTGGCATACCGGCCAGCCTGGGCTTGACCCACGGAGAAGTAAGAGACGCCAGCAACAATAACCTGGCTAACGATTCCACCCGTCGCATCTGGGCCGCGGACCTGCGCCTGTCACCGGACGGCAAGCTGCTGTACATGACCGAACGCACCAGCAGCAGCGTCTCCGCGTTCAGCCTGGATGCCAACACTGGCAAACCTACCTTCATGGGCAACTACCCCGTTCAGGAGCAGCAGCCCCGCAACATCGCATTTGACCCTAGCGGGCGCTGGTTACTGGTGACGGGTGAAAAAAGCGCCGTAGTGGGCAGCTATGCCATTGGACCAAAAGGTGCCTTGACCCGGACTGGGCAGGCCCCTTCAGGTAAAGGGGCGTTGTGGATAGAGGTGTTGCACACAAAGCCTTAGGCATCCAGGCAGGATTGAACCCGATTCCGCCCACTCTGCTTTGCCTTGTACAACGCGGTGTCAGCCGCCTTGAGCAGCAGGCTCTGGTCGGCACCGCACACGGCAGTGGAGGACACGCCAAAGGAGGCAGTGACGGTCAGTGGCTGCCCCAACTCGTGAAGGGTCATGGCGGCAAATTCTGCACGTATGGCTTCGGCTCGGACCACCGCGCCTTCCAGCGCACAGTCGGGCAGGATCACGATCAGCTCTTCACCGCCAAAGCGGCAGGCGATGTCCGAGGCTCTCAGGGCACCGAGCAGCAAAGCCGAAACAGCTCTGAGCACGCTGTCACCGGCCGGGTGGCCATAGTTGTCGTTCAGGCGTTTGAAGTGGTCCAGGTCCAGCATGATCACCGATAGGCAGGCGTGGGTTCGACGGGCCCGGGCCAGTTCTCGCTCCAGGGTTTCCTCCATGAACCGACGGTTGTACAGGCCGGTGAGGGGGTCGCGTATGGACTGGGTTTGCAGCACCTGGCGCATGCGCCCATTGGCCAGGGCCAAGGCGGTCTGTTCAGCAATGGCTTCGGCGCATTTCAGGCTGGCCTCTTCCGTGGGCTGGCGTGCGTCTCTGTAAATGTGCAGCAGCCCCAGTGTTTCCCCATACGCCAGCAGGGGAATACACCAATGCGTGTAGGTCGCCGTATCCGTGTGTTGCGGGTAATGGGCGCAGCACAGGTCGTGGTCTTGCTCTACCAGGTGCACGCGGGCACGGCGGATGGCCCAGCAATCCTTGGGGCTGAGCAGCGTGTCGGGCGCCAGGTCCACGGTTCCCCAACTGGCTGCTGGTAACAGGGCGTCGGCCGAGTTGCGGTACAGGAAAAACGTACCGGCGCTGCCCTCTAGCAGGCGCTGGCAATAACTGTTGGCCAGCTGCAGGGTTTCTTCCTGGCTCAATTCGGTCTGCAGCAGCCTGGCCATCTCGGCCAGCAGGCTGATTTCCAGGTTGCGGTGCTCTAGGTGCTCAAGGCTCTGGGTCAAGCGTGCACTGGCGATCTGGGCTGTCGCAGCAGAGTCGGCCTGTAGCCGTGCCGACTCGGTCTGGCGCTGCACCGCGCTGCGCATGGAGACGTAGATAAACCGGCCTAGGGACAGAGTGAGCAGAAAGGTGGCCACGGAGACGGCAACCGCAATGCGCAGGTTGGTCTGAAGCTGGTCATCCAGTTGCGCGACCTTGGTGGTTTCATCCGCCATAAGGCTTGTGGTGACTTCCCGCACGTCGTCCATTAGCTGCTTGCCACGGCCACTGGCAATCTCGGCTTCCGAAGCGCTATAGCCAGCCTCACTGCGCAGCTTTACCACCATGTTCAAGTGGTCCATCTTGAGGTGGGTGCGGGTGATGAACGTTTGAATCTGCTCCGCTTCCGTACTCGCGCTACCCTCGTACAGCGCCTGGAGTTGACGGATCGCGCCGGGCAATTGCGCAACCGCAATAAAGTAGGGTTGCAGGAAGGGTTCCTTGCCCGTAATCACATACCCGCGCTGGCCGGTTTCCGCATCCACCAGCAGGCCTTGTACTTGGCGCACACTATCAAGCTGGCGCTCGACCAAGTTACGCTCCATGCGGGTCTGGTTGGTCCAGAAAAGGCTTACAGGGCTTACGGCAGCCGTGATCGACATCACCAGCATGGCGGCCATGGCTGCAAGCAGCAGGTTGGTTTTGCGATACGCCATGGCGTTATCCAGCGAGACGGTTGCGATGGTTATCGGCAACCGAAGTGCTGGATAAAGACGTTCGCCTTGCTGGGCGACGAACGGTCGAGCTATTGCGCTTTGTCAGGCGATATTGGCAGCCTGCTGCAGGGCCAATTCAGCCAGCCGTTGGTGGTAATGCTGGCCTTCGGGGTTTAGCACCATGGAAGGTGCCTTGCCCGCCGCCTCTGCCAACGCTACGTACTTGCACACAATCAATACGCGTAGTTCCTCGGCATCGTCCTGGCTTATTTCGTTCCACTGGCGGGCTTCGATCAGGTTGAGCAGGCGCAGGTGTCGTGCATCGTAAGCGTTCATAGGGGCGTCACTGAAAAATAGAGAGGAATGATGTTATTGTGCCTTTATTGCACAGGTGGCACGTTAGTTCCAGACAAAGCGCGCTAAATAAATGAGCGACAACTATTTTCTTCGGCTTGATACCGATTTCTGAGTTTTTTTGGAGCATTGGGTACACGCTGCACAAACTATTTGCCTTCTTTGTGTATCGAACACCAGATGTACGGCGCCTTATGCTTTCAGGAAAACGAGCCCGATGCCTGACCAATCCAAAGACCTGCATGCGCGGGTAGACAACGCACAGACAGCCGACCTGTCCTCACAAGGCAAAAACATCTTTTTTGCGGCCGTGTCTACCACGCGTATGCCGATGATCGTGACGGACCCTAACCAGCCTGATAACCCGATCATCTTCGCCAATGGTGCCTTCGTTGACATGACGGGGTATAGCACCGACGAGCTGTACGGGCGCAACTGCCGCTTCCTCCAGGGGGCCGATACCGATCGGCATTTGGTGGAGCAGGTGAAGCGGGCGGTGGATGAACAGCGGGACGTGTCGGTAGAGATACTCAATTACCGCAAGGACGGGTCTTCGTTCTGGAATGCCCTGTTCATCTCGCCGGTGTACAACGACGATGGCGACTTGATCTACTTCTTTGCCTCGCAACTGGATGTGAGCCGTCGCCGGGACGCTGAAGACGCACTGCGCCAGGCTCAGAAAATGGAAGCCCTGGGGCAACTGACCGGGGGCATCGCCCACGACTTCAACAACCTGTTGCAAGTGATGGGTGGGTACGTAGACCTAGCAGACCGTTCGGCACGCAAGGCTGAGGTAGACGGCGAACGCATCGTGCGCAACCTGGCCATGACCCGCACAGCCATCGAGCGTGCGACGTCCCTGACTCAACAATTGCTGGCATTTTCCAGGAAGCAAAAGCTGCAAGGCCGTGTGATCAACCTAAATAACCTGGTTGATGAAATACGCCGCAACGTTGAGCATGTGATGGGCGATAACATCGATTTCCGTACGGACCTGGAGCAGGACCTGTGGAACTGCCGCATCGACCCTACCCAGGCCGAAATGGCGTTGCTCAATATCATCATCAATGCCCGCGATGCGCTGCTGGGCCGTGAGCGGCCGGCGGTCAGCGTAGAAACGCGAAACCTGCACGTGTCTGAAGCCAATGCACGCGCCTATGACGGTATGCTGCCTGGCCGCTATGTGTGCATCGCGTTGACCGATAACGGCTGTGGCATGCCCGAAAGCATCAAAAGCCGGGTGATGGAGCCGTTTTTCACCACCAAGGATGAAGGCAAAGGCACTGGGTTGGGACTGTCCATGGTGTATGGCTTCGCCAAGCAGTCAGGTGGGGCTGTGCGCATCTATTCCGAAGACGGTATAGGCACCACCTTGCGGATGTATTTCCCAGCCGACAGCGCAGGCCTTACTCACCATGAAGTGCCCAAACCAACAGCGGCTACTACGGGTACCGAGGCCATTCTTATTGTTGAAGACCGGGAAGACGTGGCCGAGCTGGCCAAGGCGGTACTTGACGACTGTGGCTACACCACGGCCGTGGCCAACAGCGCCAACCAGGCGCTGGAAATCCTGGCCGGCGACGCCCGCTTCGACCTGCTGTTTTCGGATGTGATCATGCCTGGCGGCATGAATGGCGTGGTACTGGCGCGTGAAGTACGCAAGCTTTACCCAGATATGAAGATACTGCTCACCACGGGGTACGCTGAGAATGCCATTGAGCGCACAGGCGCCAGTGGCGAACAGTTTGAAGTGCTGTCCAAGCCGTGTTTGCCCAATGTGCTATCGGCCAAGGTCAGGCAGGTACTGAACGGCCCTAACGGCGTGAGCTGAATACAACCGGCTAGCTAAGCGCCTGTGGTCTAAAGTTAAAGCTCAACCTTTAAAGTGGATCCATCGGGAGCAGTTTTATGCGTAAACAACTGATTGCAGTCGCTGTGTTGTTCGCCGCCGCCATGCCATTAGCCTTTGCCGAAGGTGAGGTGGGAGAGGGCATACGCCACGATAACCGTGAGTTGGACGAAGGCATGGACCATGACGCCAAAGAGGTGGACAAAGGTGTGAAGCATGACGCCAGCGAAGTAGACAAAGGCGTCAAGCACGACGACGAAGAGCGCCATAAGGCGGACAAACACCTTGATAAAGAAGCCAAGAAGCACCTGTGAGGTCTTTATCCAAGCTCGTTCGCCTCGTCAGGGAGTGGTGGCACGGTAGCGTGGGGCAGGGTGAATGAAAACGCGGCGCCTTCATTAGGCGCTGCCTTGGCCCAAACCCGGCCACCGTGGCGTTCAATAATACGGCGGACGTTGGCCAGGCCAATGCCGGTGCCCTCGTAGTCTTCCATGCGATGAAGCCGCTGGAAGACGCCAAACAGCTTGTCCACGTACTGCATGTCGAACCCGACGCCGTTGTCTTGAACACACACCACCGTGTCGTCGTCGCGCTTGACCGCCGTGACTTCAATAAGGGCTACAGGCCGGGCGCGTGAGTATTTCAGTGCATTGGAAATCAGGTTGCGCATGGCCAAGTGGATAAAGGCCGGGTCTGCCACCAACTCAGGCAGGTCGGTGTAGTGCCATTGCACCTCGCGCCCTTCGTAGTCCGGTTGGAGTTCCACGCGAATGGTGTCCACAAGCTTGCGCAGGTCTATGGGCGCCAGGTGGATAGCATTGCGGCCCATTTGGGAAAAACTGAGCAGGTTATCTACCAGTGTGCCGGCAAACCGTGCTGAGTCTGCAATAGTGGTGACAAAGCGCTGGCCTCGCTCCGAGAGGTTGTCCGATTCCATGTCCGTCAGCAGGTCGGTAAAGCCGGCGATGTGGCGCAGGGGAGCGCGCAGGTCATGGGACACGCTGTATGAGAAGGCTTCCAGCTCCTTGTTGGAGCGGTCCAGCTCTTCAGACATCTGCGCTAGCTCTTCTGCCTTGCGCAGCACAATGCCCAATACGGCCTGACGCAACTCCTGAACACCCTCGGCCTCGCTGGCCAGCCAAGGGGTTGAGAAACCATGAACCACCTGCCGCCATTGTTCGAAACTCTGCCGAGGGTTGAGGCTGCCGGTATCACCTAGAATCTTGTCCGGTTTGCCGGCCCAGTGCACCACGTGAGCCTGTTCAGGCTTGAACCAGATCAAGTAATGAGGGTGCAGCTCTGAAATGGCGACGGCCATCACACCGCTGGTGGCTTCACCTATGGCAGGCAGCTCCGGGATGCTCTGGCTGGCATTGTCCGTTTCGAAAAAGTCGTTGGCCGGGCGCTGGAACAGCCACTCGGCCAGCAACTGCACATCGGCTTTTGCAGGGGTATCGCCATACAGGTCGCAGCCTGTAGTCGAGACCACGGCTGCACCTGCGGCCCCTACAAAGCCAAGGAAGGTATCGGTTTCAGCACGCAAGCCCAGCAGGACGCTATCGTGGTCAGCAATGGCCGACAACAGCTGCACCATGCGCTGGCGAATATCCAGCATCCGCGCCGCGTTGAGGCGCGATTGACGGCTTTCGATCTGTAGCGACAGTACCCGGCCTAACAGCTCACAAGCCGTACGGGTTTGGAAGCTTACCGTGTGCGGGTCGCTGTGGTGGCAGGATACCAAGCCCCATAATTTACCCTCCACCACAATGGAGATGGACATGGAGCTGAGTGTTTGCATGTTGCGCATGTACTGCAAGTGAATCGGCGATACGCTGCGAAGCGTCGCGTAACTCATGTCCAAGGGCTGGCCCGTTAGTGGATTATTAGCGGGAATGAGCCTGGAGGGGGTGTAATTGGCATCCTCGATCACGCGAATGCGATTGGAGCAGTACAGTGCCCTGGCCTGTGCAGGAATGTCCGACGCAGGAAAGCACAAGCCCAGGTAGCTTTGGTAACCCTCATCCAGCAACTCGGCATTCACCAGGCCGTTGCCTTGCTCGTCGAACTTGTAGGTTTTGACCCGGCCAAAGCCGGTAAGCCGCTTGACCACCCGCACGGCACGCTCGCACAGCCCCTGCACCGTTTCGATTTCCGGCGCGCTGCTAATGAACGAGCGCACGATGGGGTACAACCGGTTATGGGTCACGGTTTCCGAAGTAGGCCGTTCAAACTCCACGACCAATACCTGGTCGTACCGGTGCAGCATCATGGGCAGGGCCACTGGCCCGGCCTTGCCGATCAGGAATTCCACGTCTGCCACGTGGTAGGGGTGGGATTCGTCCTCCTCCAGCTCGCCCAGCTGTTCAACCAGCTCATGCCCATCCCGGATGACGTCAGGCAAGCGTGCGCCCAGCAACTGGTCGGCATCCACGCCTAGCCAGGCCATCAGGTTTTCGCTGAACTGCCGTATCACCATGTCGGGCTCTTCGATCACCAGCATGAACCCCTGCGGCTGAATGCTGCCGGGAATGCGGATGGGTTCGCGGGCACAGTTGTCCATGGCGAGTTGGAAGGCGTCTGACTGTTGCGGCTGGGACACGGTAGTACAACCTCGTACGTTTCGCGGGGTTACGGTTGAACAGCATAGGAACACGGTGACGTGGGAATGTTCGGGGCAAGGGCCAGCCATAAGCGGCGATTCGCCCCCATTTCACCAAGGCACACCTTGTGGACGTTGCCCAGCAGTGAGTTATAAGCCATGGGCCGCACAACACTTCCGCGCCACTTCAATGAACGCTTTGGTAACGGGTGTAGCTTGTGCCTTGTCCAGTACGGCGATGCCCACCAGCCGCTTCACACGGGGGGTCAATGGCTTTGATACGTACGGGGATGCTGTCTGCTGCGGCAGGGACGATTCGGCCACAATGGTCACCCCATCACCACGTGTTACTGCGGCCAGGGTACTCATCAGTTGGGAGGTGCGGTAGCGCACCCGAGGTTGCAGCCGGGCACCGGCGAACAACTGGGAGACTAGCGCAGAGGACCCGGCCTCAGTCAGCACAAAGGGGTCGCTGCATAGGTCATTCAGGCTGACCGCCGGCTGCGTTGCCAGCCGATGGCCGAGGGGGAGCACGGCCACCATCTGATCCTCAAGCAGCAGGCAAGTATCGAACTGGTCATTGGGCAAGGTGACAAAGCCGACGTCCACACGGCGGTCCAATAGCCATTGCACCACTTGGCGGTCTGGCCCTTCATCGATATGGATTTCGATCCCTGGGTGCAGGTGGGAAAAAGAGTCCAGGATCAAGGGCAACAGCCGTTGGGAGGAGGTGGGCCCGAATGAACCGATGCGTAGCGTGCCGACCTTCATGGCCTGTGCGTCAGCGGCCTCCATACGCATGGCCTCCGCCAGGCCCAGCATGGCCTTGGCACGCTGTACCAGCGTTGCGCCAATGTCGGTCAGCTCGATCTGGCCTTGGTAGCGCAACAACAGCGCTACGCCCAGTTCCTGTTCCAGCGCCCGGATGGCATGGGAAACGGCAGACTGAGAGATGTTCAATTCCGTGGCCGCAAGGGTAAAGCCGCGCCGTTGCGCAACCGCGACAAAAATCTCGAGCTGAGTGAGCGTCATTGCCTGGCCATGAGTAAAGGCTCATTTCCGCATGAGTGCGTAAATGCGCAAGGATAGACGAAGCGGACATAAGGGCCAAGGCTGGCGCTCGGTTCGGAAAATAAGGATGTGCCCATGATGACTCAGTGGAAAACGGATGGTATTTCGGGCTTTTGGCCAGAGGCCAATGGCCCTTTCCTGGCCCTGCGCGGTATGCCGGAAGCGGTGGAACCCGGTAATGAGCACCAGGCGCTGTACCGACAGTTGCTGTCAGGTTTCGATAGAATCACCAGCTGTGAAATCAAAGAGCTGTACAGGTTCAAGCTGTTGCTAGCCCAGGTTCCACCAGACATGGCATCACGCCCTGAGCTGAACATGGTGCTGCATGGGTTCAAGGCGTGGGTGAATTTTGACTATGAAGCGGCGCGTGCCGCCTTCGTATGCCACATCAAGGTATACCCCACCGATGTGGTCGCTTTGTTTTTCCTGCACATGCTGGATTTCTGTACGGGCAAGACCACGCGGTTGAAAAATCAGTTTCCTATGCTTGATGCGGCGCTCTCGGCCCAGCACCCTTTGTACTCTTATTATTTATCCATGAAAGCGTTTGTGCTGTGCGAGTGCGGCCTGTTCGGGGAAGCTTTTGATATTGCACTGGAAGCGGTCAACCTGGTGCCGGGCAACATCTACGGCATTCATGCTGCGGCCCATGCGCTGCATGAGCTGGGCCGCTGGGCGGAGTTGGCCGGGTTCCTGGAAAGCCGCAAGCCCGACTGGATCGACAACCCTGGCATGCGCATGCATGTGTATTGGCACCTGGCGATTGCCTACGAACGGTGCAAGAACACCGAGCGCGCGCTGATGGCCTTCGATGCCTTGTACAAGCTCAAGGACAGCCCTTTTGCCAAACAGGACCTGGATGCAGTCGGGTTTCTATGGCGGCTACGGTTGAAGGCGGCCGATGGTCGGTATCACGGTGTGTGGAAGCGCCTGGCCGTGCTATGGAGCGGCGGTATCTTCACGTCTACCTCGTACTTTCACAAGCTCCACGCTGCCTTCGCCTTCTCCGCCAGCAACCAGCCGTTGCTGATTGAAAAGCAGATTGCCGAAAGCGATGGTTTTGGCGTGGAGCCTAAAACGCACCTTGCAGGCGTGGGCGTTCTTAAAGCCATCCACCTCTTCACGTTGGAGGAGTATGGGCAGTGCCTGGAACTGTTGCGCGATACGCGCGCCCATTGGCATTTGCTCGGCGGCAGCCACGCGCAGCGGGAAATCCTTGAGCTGACGCTGGATTACGCCGCACAGCAAACCCTTTCTGTAGCGCTGGGGAGATACTCGGCATGACCCAAGATACAATGCTGGGCCGCCCATTGGCAGACAGCAGCACCTACCTAAAGCTGTCGCTGGTGGCCATGATCTGGGGTGGCACCTTCGTCGCCGGCCGTTATATTTCTGGTGAAACCCCGCCCTTGCTGTCGGCCAGCTTACGCTTTCTGCTGGCGGGCGGTGTGCTGGGTTTATACCTGCTGATATCGGGCCAAGGCTTTGTTCGCCTTACCCGGCCGCAGTCGTTCAAACTGATCGGCCTGGGCTTTTGCGGCATTTTTGCGTACAACCTGTGCTTCTTCTACGGCCTGCATTACATCAGTGCGTCCAGGGCCTCTCTGATAGTGGCGTTGAACCCTGCCGTAATGGCTATCGTGTCCTACCTGTTGTACCGCGAGCACTTGTCCCTGTCGAAAGTAGGCGGGATTGTGCTGTGTGTGGTGGGCGCTGGTGTCGTGTTGCTCACGCGGCTATCAGGCAGCCTTGCAGGCGTGGAGGGCAGCTGGATAGGGGACCTGCTGATTTTTGGCTGCGTATTGAGTTGGGTGGCGTTCAGCATCTTCGGTAAAACCACTGTCAAGGAGATCGGTGCTCTGCATACTGTGACCTATTCGATCATGGCCGGGGCTGCGATGCTAACGGTGACGGCAGTGGGCATGGGGCAGTTCCAACTGGCGGCCATTCAGGCCTTGCCGCTCAGTGAAATGCTGAGCTTGGTGTACCTGGGCGTGATGGGCTCGGCCATTGCCTATATCTGGTACTACAACGGCATTCAGAAAATCGGGGCCACCCGGGCAGGTGTGTTCATTGCCCTCAACCCGCTGACAGCCGTGCTGCTGGGCGGGTTACTGCTAGGGGAGGTACTCAGCGGCTACACCTTTATAGGTGGCGTTCTGATTATTGTGGGCATTGTGGTGTGCAACCGGCCGGTGAAGGCGCGCAGCGCAACCCCAGCGGCGATAGTGCGCCCAGCCTGACAGTACGCGGGAGGGGGGTAGGGGCTGCTTGGTCCCAACTTGCCCTGCTACTTGGTTCGCACCAGGCGGCAGGGCACCAGGTTACTGTACCGTTCGCAATGCGTCGCCTTGTTGGGTGGTATGGCTTTGCTGCAACTGGTTTTCCAGCGTGGACGGCAGCGATGCTACGTACAAGGTGCGGGTAGGGAAGGCAAATTCCACACCCATGTCGGCAAAGGCTTCCATCATTTGCACATTGATAGCCTGCTGAACGTCCATGTACACGTTATAGCTAGGGTCCAGCACGATGTAGACAGTTTCAAATTCCAGTGCGTTTTCGCCGAAGGCCAAGAAGTGGGACCGATCAAAGCGTGCCAGTTTCTGCTCGCTGATGATCCGCTCCACTTGCCGAGGTACCTCTTTGACCTGTTCAGGTGTGCAGCCATAGGTCAGTCGGAATTTGAAAACGATGCGGCGTTCCTGCAGGCGCTTGTAGTTCTGGATGGTGCTACCGATCATTTCGGCGTTCGCCATCACAATCTGTTCGCCCCCCAGGCTGCGAATGCGTGTGGTCTTCAGCCCCACGTGCTCGACCGTACCAGCCAAAGCACCGACCACAATGAAGTCGCCTACCTCGAAAGGCTTGTCGACCGCAATCGACAGTGACGCAAACACGTCGCCCAATATGTTTTGCACTGCCAAGGCGATCGCAATACCGCCAACCCCCAGGCTGGCTACGAACGCGGTGATGTTGACCCCAAGGTTGGAGAGCATGGCCAGCGCCACCACGGCCCACAATAGTACCTTGGCACCCCATAACGCCAATGTGCCCAAGGCACTGCCCGTGTAGACCTCAGACCGGCTATGGCGCTTGAAGTATCGCAGTACAGCCAGTGCAATGGCCCGGTTCGCCCACAAGCCCACTTGCAGGGCCACAACCACGAACCACAGGCTGCTCACCCGCGACGCCCAGCGATCAGGCAGGTCCAGTATGCCTACCCCTATCAATACCGCCCCCAGCAGTAATAGCGCATTATTGGTACTGGACAGCACCTCGATTGCAATGTGGCTCAGGTGTGCATCTGGGCGGTTAGCTCGCCTGCGCAGGTTCTTGAGCACAAAGCCGATGCCCGCCCGGGCAACGGTGAAACTCAGGGTGATGGCCCCTAGGGCCAGGCACCAGTTGGCAAGGGTGATACCTAGAAATTCGGTTTGTGTGATGTTGGTCAGAAAAGCCAGATCCACTGTTTACCTCTGTGTTGGGTGGAGCATTGGGCACGTGTTGTCACACGTGCCGAGAAGCAGGGCGCCGTACAAACATCACGACGCCCCAGGCCAGGCCTAGCAGGGCCGAGCAGGCAGAGCCCACCAGCACCGCCAGTTTGGCAACGCCTAGCAAGTTGGGGTCGCTGAAGGCCAGGCCGGCGATAAAGATGGACATGGTAAAACCGATTCCGGCCAGTAGGCCGATCAACACCACGCCCCGCCAGGTGACGCCCTCTGGCAGTTGGCACAGCTTGAGTTTGACCAGCGCGACACAGGTGAGAACCACCCCCACAGGCTTGCCAACCAGCAACGCCAAGGCTACGCCCAGGCCCACGGCATAGGCGCTGGGGCCTTCAAGGGAGGTGGCATTGAAGGCAACGCCGGCATTAGCCAAGGCGAACAGCGGCATGATTCCATAGGCCACCCAAGGGTGCAGGGCCGTCTGCACACGCTTGACCGGCGGCAGCATTTCCCGCTGTGCCTTTCGGATCTGGCCCAGCGGTTGCTTGACCGAGTCCGCCTCGGGCGCTTCTTTTATGTGGTGGGCCAGGTCGCGAACGGCGCTGAGCAGCGTATCGAACGGGCGCTCGATGGCGGGGCGGGAATAAACCGGTGTTATCAGGCCAAGTATTACGCCAGCCAGGGTAGGGTGTACGCCCAGCTTGGCTAACCCTGCCCACACCATTACGCCCGGCACCACGTACACCCAGGCGTTTGCAAACCCCATGCGCTGCATGGCTAGCACGGTAGCGATGCCCAGCACGGCCAGCGCGGCGCCAGTAGCCTCAAGGGATGTGGTATAGAACAGCGCGATGATCAGCACGGCAGCGATGTCGTCGATGATGGCCAGCGCCAGCAGAAAAATCCTTACCCCAGGGGCAATGGATTTACCCAGCAACGCCAGCACACCTACCGCGAAGGCAATGTCAGTGGCAGTGGGAACAGCCCAGCCCGACAGGGAAGGGTGGCCAAGGTTGGTTGCACTGTAGATCAGGGCGGGTACCAGAACGCCACCTAAGGCTGCCGCCACGGGCAAAGCAGCCATTCGCAGGTTGGACAATGAGCCGTCTTTGATCTCCGACCGGATTTCCATACCGACGACCAGGAAGAAAATGGTCATCAGGCCATCATTGACGATGAAATGCAGTGAAGCACCGAGCGAGTAGTCGCCCAAGGTCAGGCTCAGCCGCGAATGCCAGAAGGTTTCGTAAGTAGCACCCAGTGGGCTATTGGCCCAGGCCAAGGCTATAACGGCGGCAATGACAAGCACGATGCCGCTAACCGCTTCTACATGGCTGAAACGTTCAAGGGCAGTGAGTGCCTGGTGAGTAAGCTGTTGAGCACGAGGCACTGACGTTGAGGCAGGTGTGTTAGGTGCAGGCATGGTCGTCCCTGCCAGCGGCCCGACTGGCATAGATTTTAACCTGCACCCGGCTGCGGCCTAGGTACACCCTGCAGGGATCCTACGGGGTGCAGTAGCAGGGCGCAACGTTCTATTGCCGCACACCTCCAAGCACTGCTTGCGGGCCTGGCTGGCGCAGCGCCCTCGCTGCTTTCAATCAGATTTGCAATACTCGGTGCCTTCCATGTTGGCCTGCCATACGTTCACAGGGCTAACGTTTCGCTGTGGTTATTGCAAGGTGGACTATGCGTATCGAGGCTGTGGACCAAAAGGGCTGTATTATTTGCGATGCCCCGTTGAGCTATTTCTTCTCTAAAACCTACCCGCCCTATCCAGGCAGCCCTTTCGAGCAGGCGTTGAGCGCAGCCTTCTGGAAGTGCAGCGATTGCGGGTTCGTCATTTCCGCCACTCACCAAAACATGAGCCATGCCCAATGGGCGGCGCTGAACGAAAGCTGGCACCTTCATTTTGAAGGCGACCTTGCCGCGCGCACCAACAACCAGCCCCCTTATGCCGACCAGGGCTTGGCGATCAAGCTGCTTGAACAGAACGGGCTGCTCGACCTCTCACGTGCACTCGATTACGCCGCGGGCTATGGCACCCTCTCCAAGGTATTGAAGAAGTACTTCAATACCGACCTTCACGTATTCGACAAATATGTGCGTGCTGAAACGGGCGGCGTGTCGTACGTCTCCCCAGAAGCATTGGGGGTGTACAAACTGGTGATCAACAGCGCCATGTTCGAGCATGTGCTGGACCGGGCGGCCCTTGATGAAGTCAATAACCTGGTCGCTGACGACGGGGTGCTGGCGCTGCACACGCTGGTGTGCGAACGCATCCCCCAGGACCCGAATTGGTTCTACATCAGCCCTATGGTGCACACGGCGCTGCACACCAACAAAAGCATGGCCATGCTGATGGAGCAGTGGGGTTACGCAGCCTCACTGTATTCGCCCCAGGCAAAAACCTGGTTCCTGTTCAAGGCGGGCAGCCCACACCTGAGCACCCTGGCTGAACAAGTAGCCCGTATCAACGAAGAGCTGCAGACCCCTTACTTTCATTACAAAGCAGGCTTCGTGGACTATTGGAAGGGGTTTTGAGCATGGGCCAGGCAACGCCAGGGCCAAGCCATAGGAGTGATATAAGCGTCTGTGCAGCACAGTACTGTGCGGTAGCAGGAAATATCGAAGCCAATATTGCTCGGCATGAACACTTCATGCGCCAGGCGGCCCAGCATCACGTGGCATTTCTGGTGTTTCCGGAGCTTTCCCTGACAGGTTATGAGCCTTCACTGGCTGCCCAATTGGCGTTGCCCCCAGGCGCACCCTGCTTGCAACCCTTGCGGGTACTGGCAAGGCAATTACGTATGACCACGGTGGTAGGTTTGCCCGTGCGGTTGGCTGGCCAGAGCACGGTTATGGTCGGTGCGCTTGTATTGGGCGCGGACGGTTCTCAAGCGCTGTACACCAAACAGCACCTCCATGAAGGTGAAGACGTCGTGTTCAGCCCTGGAACGGGCGGTGCGTTGGTAGAGGTGAGCGGCGAGCCTCTGGCGCTGTCCGTATGCGCAGACTTCACCCATGCCAGCCATGCCCAGGCTGCGGCACGCGCCGGGGCTGGTATATACGCCGCCAGCGTGCTGATCAGTGAGGCCGGCTATGCCAAGGACAGCGCGCTACTTCAAGGCTACGCGGCAGCGCACCCATTCGGCGTGCTAATGGCCAACCACGGCGGGCCTTCGGGTGGCTGGGCCTGTGCGGGGCGTAGCGCGTTTTGGGCGCAGGGCGGGCGGCTGGTGGTGAGTGCTGCAGGCACGGGCGATTGCTTGGTTATTGCCTGTCGGCGTGCGGGCGTTTGGGAGGGCGAGGTGTTGGCGGTGCAGGCAGGGGTATAGCCACCCCAACCCTTGGCCAAAGCAGGCACCAGCGAAAACGAGCCGTTGTGAAAACACTAAAGACGTTGAAGGGGGAGTACCGAACCGCGACATGTCAGGGAACCTAATAGCGCCATTGGCCACTTAGGCGCTAATTGGTTCAGCTGGGGCGGCTATGAACACCATTACGAATGCGGCGTCTTCGTTGCTGAAGGCAGCCTTCAGCGAAACAGGGCAGCAGAAGCTAACGCAGGCCATCAAGGTTGCCAGCAATATTGCAGGCAGCGTTGGGTTGCAGATGACCGAGGCGCTGATGTCACAGCATACGGCCAAGCCTGGTGATCCGAAGCACGAGATGTTCGCGCACGTTATGCAAGCCTTGCAGGGCAAGGCGGCCGTACGCAATGTGCAAACGCACGAAAAGGGTGGAGCGTTTGAATTGGCGCAGGAGGTGCGAGGTGCCAGCAAGGTCAATTATGAACGCGATGTGAAGCTTTCAAACCTTATGAGCTACCTAGGCATCAGCGATCGTGCAGGCGTTCTGTTGCACTCTATTGGCCAAAGCCTACTGTCTGCAATGCACTCGGTTGCACCGCAATTCAGCAAAGAGGTCGCTGCCCAGGCAAAGCAGGCTTTCCTGAGCCGTAGTAGCCTTAGTGGGCTTCGGGCTTTTCAGGATGCTGCTAAACAGGCGAGTGGGCGGCGGCCTGCTACGCCACCGCCACGCTATAGCGCACAGGACCCAGGCCGGTTCCGTAATCCTCAGGCGTCCCAAGGCTATGCGCGGCCATCCTCGCCGCCACCGCCTTATACCCCACCGAACCCTAATACGTTCGCTAATCCGCCGGGCGCACAAGGTGATACGCCTCCACCGCTGCCGCCGCGCCCCAGCACATCCAAGCCTGGTACGTTTGCCACTCCAACGAGCGCGCAAGGTGATAGGCCGCCACCGCTGCCGAAGCGCCCCAGTGTACCTAACCCAGCACCGAACTTCTCTCAGCCACAACAGGCTGACAACGCAGCACCGCCACCTCGCCCACCCAAAGAAAGAGAAGCGGCTCCCGGCAGCGGGCAGTCACAGACCGCTGGCGCTGTGCGGACGGGGCCATCTACGTTTGCAGACCAGCCTGGGACACAAGAAAGCCAAAAGAGCACAACACCGCCGCCACGGCCCCGTCGCAACAGTGAGCCCAATCCAACACCAAACCTCGCTCAGCCACCAAAGGCTGAAAACGCGGCGCCACCACCTCGCCCGCCTAAGGAGACAGAAGCAGCCGGCGGCGATCAACCACCTACCGCTGGCGTCGATGAGCGCACTGGGCGCCCCAGTGCCAGCGCCGGTACCGAACGCCCGCGTGCACAGAACGCACCGCCACCCAGGCCGCCTAAGGTCGAACAGGAGAAGCCTCATACCGAATCAACCGCAGGTGCTGGCAAGGTTGAGGAGGCGGCGCCAAAAGAGTCGGCTGCTAAACCGCTTTATCAGCATATGGGCCTGCTAGCTGATGCCACCACTGCGCAAATCAAGACGACTTATAGGAAAAGAGTGTTAAAAGATCATCCAGACAAGAATCCAAATGACCCAGATGCCCAAGCTCGGTTCACGCAACTCGACAATGCCTATAAAATCCTTTCCAACGTCACAAACAGAGACTATTACGACAAGGGGTGGATTAATGATGAGGGGAAAAAGACTTTGTCGGGCTGGAAGAATATTCCACCTGAGTGGGAAGCCCCTTGAGTAATGCCCTTGGCGCTCACATTCCTGTTTGCATAAAGCGCTGCTGCGATTGAATAGGGGGGCTGGCCCGCTTGTATAACTATATCCAGATGCGGCCAACATTCCCTAGCCAGAGAGCCAGCTGTGATCCGAGAACTCAAAACCTTCATCTGCGTTGCGCGCCGAGGTACCTTTGCCGCAGCGGGGCAGGAGGTGGGCTTGACCCCGTCCGCAGTGAGTGCGCAAATCCGCACCCTTGAAGACAGCCTGGGGGTGAAGCTTTTTGACCGTACTGGCCGGGCCGCCACCCTTAACTCCGCAGGCCAGCGGGCCATTCCCCTAGCGGAGGAAATGCTGCAGCTGTTTGCACGTATGGGTGCGCCTGCTACAGAGAACGACTTTCATGGCGCCTTGCGTATTGGCGCCATTGGCACGGTGCAAACCGGCATCCTTCCGCAGGTGCTGGTAGCGCTTAAGGCAAAGGCGCCGTTTATCGAGGCCAGCCTTATTCCGGGTGTGTCGCTCAACCTGCTCAGCCTGGTGGATTCTGGGGACCTGGACCTGGCGATCATGATTAACCCGCCGTTTGCATTACCCAAGGACCTGCGCGCCGAAGTGATCGCCCGGGAGCCTTATGTGCTCATTACGCCCAAAGGCGTACGCGGCAGCGACCCGGCGCAACTACTGCGAGACCATCCTTTTATCCGCTACGACAGAAACTCGTTCGGTGGCCGTTCGGTCACGCAGTTCCTGCGCGAGCACAAACTCTCTGTTCGCCAGGCCCTGGAGCTGGATGAGTTGGACGCCATCGTAAAAATGGTGCGCAGCGGCCTAGGGGTGGCGCTGGTGCCTTTGGCGGGGCTGTGGCTGGAGAATGCTTCTGACGTTCGAATCATCCCGCTGAAAGCACAGACGTTCTACCGCGAAATCGTACTGCTAACGCGCTACCAGCAACGGCACGCACCGCTGTTCAGCCTGTTCCGTACCTGCGTGGTAGATGCCATGGCGAGACATAGCGCTCAAGCGCCTCGCCTTGACCTTGGCCACTAATGCCTACTTCTGTATTGCGCACAGCTTCTGAGCACTTAGGCTTCATCCCTGTTGAATATGATGCAAAACAGGGAAAAAACCGCTGACTCAACAAAAATAGTGTTGCTCAGCACCTGAAATATCCGTTTTTATCCAGCAAGCTTTCGGTCAAGAATCAGGTCACGCCTAACAACGACTAGGATGACCACCGTGAGCCTCTCTCCTTTTCACCTCGCTATTCCCGTTTACGACCTGGCAGCCGCACGTCACTTCTACGGCACTGTGTTTGGCCTTTCCGAAGGGCGCTCCAGCGCTCAATGGGTGGACTTCGATTTCTACGGCCACCAATTGGTAATCCACGAGCACCCGAAAACCGAATCCCAGGCGTCCGTTCACTCCAACCCGGTAGACGGCCACGATGTGCCCGTCCCGCATTTCGGCATCATCCTCCATTGGAATGAATGGGAAGCCCTGGCAGACCGCCTGCGCGCCCGTGACACCCAGTTCGTGATCGAACCCTATGTACGTTTTCAGGGCCAAGTGGGCGAACAGGCCACCATGTTCCTGTTCGACCCTTGTGGGAATGCGCTGGAGTTCAAGGCGTTCAAGGACATGAGCCAGCTGTTCGCCAAGTAACGGTTGGGTTTCGATTGCCGCTGCGGCCAACCCATAGGGACCGGTATGTTTGACGTCAATGCCAACGCTACCCAGCGACCTGTGTCGGTTCCAAAGCCTGTTGATCGCAATCACGCCTGGCAGTTCGAGCCATGTGGCGAGTGTTGCGTCATCCTGGTGTTCGACACGGTGTTCTCTATTGAGCGCAACCGCCAGGCAGCGGCAGCCGCCAATGCCTTGCGCCACCTGAAGAGGCAGGGCCTGTTGCCAGGCATTACTGATGTGGTCGCTGCCATGGTGACAGTAGGCGTGCATTACTCACCCATGGCGTTTGCCGCTCAATACCCACATACCTCTCCATTCGAGGCCGTATGTGAGTTGTTAAGTGCTTCACTGAACCAGCCTGTAGCTGGAACTACAGCGCCTGCCAAGCGCGTTGAAATTCCAGTGTGTTACGAAGCTGAGTATGCGCCGGACCTGGAACAGGTGGCAGACGCCTGTTCGCTCTCGGTGAAGCAACTGATAGAAGCCCATACGGCACATTGGCTTGATGTACTGATGATGGGGTTCGCCCCTGGCCACCCCTACATCGGCCTGCACCCTGAAGCGTTGGCAGTACCCCGCCGCTCGGTGCCGCGCACGCAGGTAAGGAAAGGCAGCATTGGGATCGCCAACCAGCAAAGCGTGATCTACCCGGCTGACCTGCCTGGTGGTTGGAACCTGGTGGGGCTTACGCCTTTAAACCTGTTTTCACCAAACGACGAAGTACCTTGCCTGCTGAAGGGGGGTGACCAGGTTCGCTTTACCGCAATCAGCCGCCGCGAGTTTGACGTACTGGCGCAAGGAGAGGCCCTGTGACCCTTAAAGTGATCAAGCCGGGCTTGCTATCGGCTTTCCAGGACACCGGGCGCCATGGTTTCCAGCATTGGGGGGTACCGGTGGGGGGTGTAATGGACGAAGCCGCCCATGAACTGTGCAACCTGCTGGTAGGCAACCCACGGACCTTCACTACGCTGGAGATGACCCTTCAAGGCCCGACCCTGCATTTCCAAGCCAAGGCACTGGTTGGGCTGGCCGGTGCTGACCTCGGGGCTGTCATCAATGGCGAACCTTTCAAACCCGGCATGTCACGGGTCGTGCCTGCCGATTCCGTGCTCAGCTTTAGCAAACGGGTCAAAGGCGCCAGGGCGTACTTGGCTGTTGGCGGTGGTTTCCTGTTGCCTGCGGTGATGAATAGCACCAGCACCCATACCCGTGGTGGCTTCGGCGGCCTGCGAGGCCGAGCGTTGCAAGCGGGGGACCTTATTCCTATCTGTTCGTCGTTCGCCAACCCGCCACGGCTGGCGGCCTGGCAGGAACACGGTGTGGAGGAGGGGCTGGAGGCGCCGATCAGGGTGATGGTGGGCAGGGAGTGGCGCTTCTTCAGCGAGCAGGCACGGCGAGTACTGTTAGACAGTCGCTACACCCTGACCCCTGCGTCGGACCGTATGGGTTACCGGCTTGAGGGGGAGGCACTGCCGCTGGCGATGCCATGCGAACTGCTATCGGAAAGCGTGGCCTTTGGCACGGTGCAAGTGCCGCCCAATGGCCAGCCTGTGATCCTGATGGCGGACAGGCAAACCACCGGGGGTTACCCCCGTATTGCCCAGGTGGCCAGCGTAGACCTGCCACGGCTGGCGCAAATGCTGCCGGGCGATACGTTGCGCTTTTCCCTTATCGACTTGCACAGCGCACAGGCGCTGCTTATCAAGCGCGCCCGAGGGCTCAAGGCAATGGAGGCCTTCAATGCCTAGGCGTAACGGTCACTGCAACACCTGTGAGGTAACAATGCGGCCCTAGGGCACTGCTTTACAACAAATCCGTAGCCATACAAAACAATAAGAGGCGCTACATGAACAGTTTATTTGCGACGGTTTACCTCTGCCCAGCTTGCCGAACGTTGGGTATTCACACCCTGTGAATGCCTGCCCGATAACGCTATTGGCCATCCGCCAAGAGGGAAGGTAACCATGTCCCGTGTGCTTTCTGAAACCGCTTCCGCCCCCTTCACTAGCGTCACGAACACTGACGCTTCGACCCTGATAGCCAGAAGAGCGGCCATGGCGTCTGCTACGGGCACCGCGGTTGAATATTATGAGTTCAGTATCTACGGCTACATGGCGACTCTGATTGCACCGCTGTTCTTCCCGAGCGGTAACGCTACGGCCGCGCTGCTGGCAACCCTGGCAGTGTTTGGCATCGCTTTTGTGGTGCGCCCTATTGGTGGCGTGCTGCTAGGGCGGTTGGCCGACCGCATCGGCCGTCGCAAGGTGCTGTTGACCACGGTGATTGGCATGGGTACGGCCACCGCCTTGATCGGCGTACTGCCCACTACGGCCCATATCGGCATCGCCGCGCCTGTGTTGCTGGTGCTGCTCAGGCTGTTCCAGGGGTTTTTCGCCGGGGGCGAGGTGGTAGGTGCCGCAGCCTTTGTCGCCGAGTCCTCGCCAGACGGCCGTCGCGGCTTCTTCGGCGCATTCACGCCGTTGGGGGTTGCAGTCGGCGGCGCGGCAGGGGCGATAGTATGCGGGGTTACCACAGGGCTACTGAGTGCTGAACAGTTGCAGAGCTGGGGGTGGCGCATTCCGTTTTTTCTGTCCATTCCCCTGGTGGTTTTTTCGTTCTACATGCGCCACAACGTGGAAGAAACCCCGGCGTTCAAAGCCTTCCTGGCCAAGGATAAACCACCGGTAGCACCGGTCAGGGAAGTGTTCCGCCATAACCTGCCATCCTTGTTGCGCGTCATTGTGTTCGCCTTTGCGCAAAACGCTGGCTACTTCATTGGCATGGTGTTCATGAACATCTACCTCACCACCTACCTGCACTTCGACAAGGCCAAGGTGTACTGGGTGATTGCGGTAGTGAGCCTGTGCATGGCAGCCATGATGCCGTTCTGGGGTGGATTATCGGACCGCATCGGCCGCAAGAAAGCCCTTGCCATTGGCTTTGGTGGCTACGTAGTGCTGGTGGTGCCCATGATGATGCTAATGGGCAGCGGGGGCTTCTGGGTCGCCGCCTTCGCCATGTTCGTTGCCACCTTGCCCATGCCGGTGGTGCAATCAGTGGGCTACCCCACCTATGCCGAGCAATTCCCGACCCAAGTGCGCTACACCGCCATGGCGATCAGTATCAACATAGGGGCGATATTGGGGGGTGGGTTGACGCCCTATGTGGTGACGTCGCTGATTGCCGATACAGGCAACCTGCTGCTGCCCGGTTACTTTATGGGCGGGGCGGCGGTGCTGGCGCTGGGGGCGTTGACCACGTTGCGAGAGACGGCACAGGGTGGGTTGAGGGGGGAGTGATGGGAGGTGTGCCGAGGTAGGCGTAATGGGGCAGGACTGATAGAGACCTCCGCCAGCTTCTGAATCCACTCGTTTGGTTGCGGTAGTAAACAGCAGTTTCTACCGCGACAGGTGTATAAGGTTTTAATGTGCATCCATATATTTGCCGATCAAAAACACCTTGGGTCTCGGGAAGCGAAACAGGGATTAAACTTCAACTAGTTGATGAAATAATATTAGTGCTATTACAAGAATAATCTGCGCGGTCCACGGAATCGTAAGCAGGTATTTGAGCTTCACAGGAAAGCGCTTGATCTCTTGTCTATTCAATAAGCCTCTTCTTTCTCCAAGGCTTGGTATCCAAAGGTACCAATAGATCATGCCGCAACGCATAACCTTACCCGACAGCCCTGCACTCGAAAAAACTCTTTTATTTTCTTCAATAAATTTACAGTTGGGAAGGCAGCGTTCAAATTTCTCGATATAGGCGTGAGCCACATAGAAAGAAACGCACATCGTTATTGAGATGGAAAAAGTTATAATGGTTGCTATTAGCCTAGGATCCACGCCTATCATGAGCTGGTCTGCCTATATAGATACTCACCTGTTACCTCACCAAATTTAGCCCCCAACGCGCCTAATGCTATGCCACCGGCAGCTCCCCCTATTACCGCACAGGCTAATGCAGCACCTCCGCCTGTGGGTATACTTAATCCAGCACATATCATCCCCGCAAGATTACTGCCCAAAGCACCACCTAGCGTGCTGCCGCCCAAGCTTCCCAGTAGTGAAGTACCCTCGGCATAGGTAGCTTTTACCGCAGGATGGCTGCCCCGCCTGTTCGAAAAGCCAATATGTTGAGCGGATGTTCGGTTAGCTGAAGGAGAAAATCGCCGGATCGGTACACGCTGCGACAAGCTGGCTAAAAGCCTTTCAGCGATGGTTTCACTCGCTTGCTCGCTACGGTGTTTGCGACAGCTAATTTTGTACAGAACCTAGGCTGGTATTACTTGCTCTCTTTGGTAACCGTACCAAGCTTTGCATCTTTTACCAAGTACCGACCTTCTACATCACTTAGCTGCTTCAAGCTATTGCGCGCCATGACCACGCCCACTTCAACTTCTTGCTTGAGGTAAGTGACCTCACCCGCTTTAACAGTAATCGGCATGTCTGCCCAGTTTTCGGCTTTAGAGCTGATGACATGCTTGCCAGGCGTTACGTAAAAGTAAATGTACTGATTCCCACGGTTGTAGCCCATTTCGGAATCAGCTTCTTTGTCATCAAGAAAGACGTTGAAGCGCACCATCATCCCGGCATTGCTTGGTCGGACCACATAAACGAGACCCTTATCAGACACGGCATTCTTGGGCAGTGAAAAATTGGCTACCTCAGCTTGCATCTGTTCAGGGGAGGGTGAAGACGCACAGCCATAAAGGAGAGCTATTGAAAATACAGCTGTGGCTTTGCAAAAGGCTTTGAACATAAAAGGCTTCCTTGCTGATTACACATGGACGACGGAAAGGCACTACTCATGCCGGCACAGAGCCTTTGAGCATAAGCAGGATGGACGATCATAATATTTCGTCACAAAATTGACGTCAATGTATTTGCATTTCCGGAATTTCAATGAGAGGCCGATGGTGAGGCTGTTGGCGGTTTGGCGATGGGGCAGCCTTTGCGGTGGGACTCAGCATGGGCAAGATTCAAGCGCACCTTTTCAGTGTGTCAGGCGTTTGAATAAGGGGGCGCCGTATCCGCCGGTCAACCATCCACTAAACATGCAGGCACAAAAAAACCGGCCTATCGCCGGTTTTTTACACGATCCTCATACCGAGAATTGTGATCCTTCTATTTGGTGCCCCGAGGGAGACTCGAACTCCCACTCCTTTCGAAAACGGATTTTGAATCCGCCGCGTCTACCAATTCCGCCATCAGGGCTTGCTGGGCGCGAAGTATAGAGAGGGTGCGACCGTTGGTCAATCAGCTTTCATGGTCAAATTTGCAGTTTTCCGCTAAGCTTCCCGGCCCTGCGGATCCCCCTGTGCAAAATAATGCGTGTCGCTGACTTTTCCTTTGACCTTCCCGACGCCCTGATCGCCCGCCATCCTCTGGCCGAGCGCCGTGGCAGCCGCTTGCTGGTGCTCGATGGCCCTACAGGCGAGCTGGCTCACCGCCAATTTGCAGACCTGCTGGACTACGTGCGCCCCGGCGACCTGATGGTGTTTAACAACACGCGGGTGATCCCGGCGCGGTTGTTTGGCCAGAAGGCCAGCGGCGGCAAGGTGGAGATGCTGGTGGAGCGTGTGACCGGCACCCATCAGGTACTGGCCCACGTACGCGCCAGCAAGGCACCGAAGCCGGGTACCACGCTATTGATAGAAGGTGGTGGCCAGGCAGAGATGGTCGGGCGGCACGATACCCTGTTTGAGCTGCATTTCGACCAGCCGGTATTGCCCTTGCTGGAGCAGGTCGGCCACATGCCGTTGCCGCCTTATATAGACCGGCCGGATGAAAGCGCCGACCGTGAGCGCTATCAGACCGTGTACGCACAGCATGCCGGCGCCGTGGCTGCGCCCACGGCCGGGCTGCATTTTGACGAGCCCTTGCTTGAGGCCATTCGCGCCAAGGGTGTGGGCACAGCCTTCGTGACCTTGCATGTAGGTGCGGGCACGTTCCAGCCAGTGCGGGTCGAGCGGCTTGAAGACCACCAGATGCATAAAGAGTGGTTGGAAGTGAGCGCCGAGGTGGTTGAAGCCGTGAAAGCGTGCAAGGCCAGGGGAGGGCGGGTAATCGCCGTAGGCACTACCAGTGTGCGTTCCCTGGAAAGCGCTGCCCGTGATGGCGAGCTCAAGCCGTTCAGTGGCGACACCGATATTTTCCTGTTCCCGGGCCGGCCGTTCCATGTGGTCGATGCCCTGGTCACCAATTTCCATTTGCCGGAATCCACCTTGCTGATGCTGGTTTCCGCTTTCGCTGGCTACCCCCAGACCATGGCAGCCTACGCGGCGGCCATTGCCGGGGAATACCGCTTCTTCAGTTACGGTGATGCCATGTTCATCACCCGCAATCCGGCGCCGGAAGGGCCTGCGGGCAGCGCCATCGAGGACCACCCATGAGTCGCACTTGCCGTATGTCGTTCGAACTGCTGGCCACCGATGGCAAGGCCCGTCGTGGCCGCCTCACCTTCCCCCGTGGCGTGGTGGAAACCCCGGCGTTCATGCCGGTGGGCACCTATGGCACGGTAAAAGGCATGCTGCCCCGTGACATCGAGGCCACAGGCGCGCAGATGATCCTGGGCAATACCTTCCACCTGTGGCTGCGCCCTGGCACTGAGGTGATCAAAGGCCACGGTGACCTGCATGACTTCATGCAGTGGAAAGGCCCCATCCTCACGGATTCGGGCGGCTTTCAGGTGTTCAGCCTGGGTGCCATGCGCAAGATCAAAGAAGAAGGCGTGACCTTCGCCTCGCCAGTGGACGGTTCCAAGGTGTTCATGGGGCCGGAAGAGTCCATGCAGGTGCAGCGGGACCTGGGCTCGGACGTGGTGATGATTTTCGACGAATGCACCCCATACCCGGCCACCCATGACGTGGCGCGTACGTCCATGGAGCTGTCCCTGCGCTGGGCCCAGCGTTCCAAGGTGGCCCATGGCGATAACACCGCCGCACTGTTCGGTATTGTGCAGGGTGGTATGCACCAGGACCTGCGCATGCGCTCCCTGGAAGGCCTGGAAAACATTGGTTTCGATGGCCTGGCCATCGGCGGGCTGTCTGTGGGTGAACCCAAGGACGAAATGATCAAGGTGCTGGACTACCTGCCAGCGCAGTTGCCCGCAGACAAACCTCGTTACCTTATGGGGGTTGGCAAACCGGAAGACCTTGTTGAAGGTGTGCGCCGAGGCGTCGACATGTTCGACTGCGTGATGCCCACTCGCAATGCGCGCAATGGGCACCTGTTTGTTGAAACCGGCGTGATCAAGATCCGCAACGCGGTTCACCGCCATGATGAGTCGTCGCTGGACCCAACCTGCGACTGCTATGCCTGCCAGAACTTCTCCCGCGCCTATCTGCATCACTTGGACAAGTGTGGCGAAATGCTGAGCAGCATGCTCAATACCATCCATAACTTGCGCCATTATCAGCGCCTGATGGCTGGTTTGCGCGAGGCTATTCAACAGGGTAAATTGGCCGCCTTTGTCGACGCCTTCTATGCACGGCTCGGGCTTCCCGTGCCGCCTCTGGACCCACTTTAATAATTGACGAAACACGTCGAATGGAGCGCTGAATGAGCTTTCTGATCCCCGCCGCCTATGCGGATGCAGCTGCGCCGGCTGCCGGCCCGGCCGGTACCGGTTTCGAATGGATTTTCCTGGTTGGCTTCCTGGTCATCTTCTACTTCATGATCTGGCGCCCACAGGCCAAGCGTGCCAAGGAGCAGAAAAACCTGCTCGGTGGCCTGCAGAAGGGTGATGAAGTGGTGACCTCCGGCGGTATTGCCGGGAAAATCACCAAGGTCAGCGACGACTTCGTGGTACTGGAAGTGTCGGACACCGTTGAACTGAAATTCCAGAAGGGTGCCATTGCGGCCACTCTGCCCAAGGGCACGCTCAAAGCGATCTGATCAAGACATCTACTTGGCGGGGCGCGCAACGTGCCCCGCGTTTGAACGGGCGGCGTGATGCTGAACAAATACCCTCTGTGGAAATACATTCTGATCGTGGCGGTACTTGCGATCGGCTTTATTTATTCCGCACCCAACCTTTACCCGGATGACCCGGCGATCCAGCTGTCCGGTGCCAGCACCGCACTGCAGGTAGGCCAGGCCGACCTGGAAAAGGCCAGCAAAGCCTTGAGCGATGCCGGCATTACCGTCAAGGCCGCGACCTTGGCCGACAATGGCAAGGGCGGCTTGCTGCGCCTCACCCGCCAGGAAGATCAGTTGCCGGCCAAGGACATTGTCCGCAAAGCGCTGGGCGATGATTACGTAGTGGCGGTGAACCTGGCGCGTACCACCCCCCAGTGGTTGCGCAACCTGGGCGCCAGCCCGATGAAGCTTGGCCTGGACCTGTCCGGTGGTGTGCACTTCCTGCTGGAAGTGGACATGGACAAAGCTCTCGACGCTCGCATGAAAGTGTATGAAGGCGAGGTCAAGACCCTGCTGCGCAAAGAGAAAGTGCGGTACCGCAGCCTGCCTCAGCAGGACGGCGGCATCATGCTGGGCTTCTCTGACGACGCTACCCGCGACCAGGCCCGTGACCTGATCCGCAAGAATTTCACCGACTTTGACCTTGCGCCCACCGAGCGTGGCGAACTGGCTGTGCTGCGTCTGTCGCTGACCCAGGCCAAGGTGTCGGAAATCCGCGACTACGCCATCAAGCAGAACCTCACCACCGTGCGCAACCGCGTGAACGAGCTGGGTGTGGCCGAGCCGCTGGTGCAGCGCCAAGGCGCCAACCGTATCGTGGTAGAGCTGCCAGGCGTGCAGGACACGGCCGAGGCCAAACGTATTCTTGGCAAAACCGCGAACCTGGAATTCCGCCTGGCCGCAGGCCCGGATGACAGCCGCGCTACCACCGAGCAATTCGAGTTCCGCGAAGGTAACCGTGCGCCAGCCGCCGTGGAGCGCGGCCTGATCATCACCGGTGACCAGGTTACCGATGCCCAGGCCAGCTACGACGAGCATGGCCGCCCACAGGTCAACATTCGCCTGGACGGCCATGGCGGCGACCTGATGAACCGTGCGACCCGCAGCAACGTTGGTCGCGGCATGGCTGTAATCTTCATTGAGCAGAAGCCCACGACCAAATACGTGAAGCAGACGGTCAACGGTGTGGAACAGGAAGTAGCGGTTCCTACGTTTACGGAAGAGAAGAAAATCATCAGCCTGGCGACCATCCAGTCGCCGCTGGGTAGCCAGTTCCGTATCACCGGGCTGGACGGGCAGGGCGAATCGTCCGAGCTGGCCCTGCTGCTGCGTGCCGGCGGCCTGGCTGCACCGATGTACTTTGCCGAAGAGCGCACCATCGGCCCAAGCCTGGGTGCAGACAACATCACCAAGGGTATTCATGCCGCGCTGTGGGGCATGCTCTTCGTGTCGCTGTTCATCATGGCCATCTACCGCTTCTTCGGCCTGATCGCGACCGTGGCTCTGGCCTTCAACATGGTCCTGCTGCTGGCCTTGATGTCGTTGCTGGGCGCTACGCTCACCTTGCCGGGTATCGCCGGTATCGTGCTCACCATGGGCATGGCGGTGGACGCCAACGTGCTGATCTTCTCCCGTATCCGGGAAGAGATCGCCGCCGGCATGAGCGTGCAGCGGGCCATCAACGAAGGCTTCAACCGGGCCTATACCGCGATCGTGGACGCCAACCTGACCAGCCTGCTGGTGGGCGCGATCCTGTTCGCCATGGGTACTGGGCCGGTGAAAGGCTTTGCGGTCACCATGTCCCTCGGGATCTTTACTTCGATGTTCACTGCCATCATGGTAACCCGCGCGATGATCAACCTGATCTACGGCGGCCGTGACGTCAAGAAGCTGTGGATTTGAGGCCACTGCCATGAAAAAGACCATCAACTTTATGGGCGTTCGCAATATTGCGTTCGCCATCACGCTGTTGCTGACCCTGCTGGCGTTGTTCAGCTGGTTCTACAAAGGCCTGAACTTTGGCCTGGACTTCACCGGCGGTACGCTCATCGAGCTGACCTACGAGAAGCCCGTAGAATTGGGCAGCCTGCGTCAAGAGCTGTCCGGCGCCGGTTACCACGAAGCGGTCGTGCAAAGCTTTGGTGCGGCGACCGATGTACTGGTACGCATGCCAGGCGAAGACCCGAAGCTGGGTACTGAAGTGGCCGACGCCCTGCGCAAGGTAAGCGGAGATAACCCGGCTACCGTGAAACGCGTAGAGTTCGTAGGCCCACAGGTGGGTGAAGAGCTGCGCGACCAGGGTGGCCTAGGCATGTTGCTGGCGCTGGGGGGCGTACTGCTTTACCTGGCCTTCCGTTTCCAGTGGAAGTTCGCGGTAGGTGCGATCATCTCACTGGTCCACGACGTTGTGGTCACGCTGGGCATTCTGTCGTTCTTCCAGGTCACGTTCGACCTTACGGTGCTGGCAGCCGTACTGGCGATTATCGGTTATTCGCTCAACGACACCATCGTAGTATTCGACCGTGTGCGTGAGAACTTCCGCGTGATGCGCAAGGCCTCGCTGATCGAAAACATCAACGTGTCCACCACGCAAACCCTGCTGCGTACCATTGCCACCTCGGTATCCACGCTGCTGGCCATTGGCGCGTTGCTGCTGTTCGGGGGCGACAACCTGTTCGGCTTCTCCCTGGCGCTGTTCATCGGTGTGCTGGCAGGTACTTACTCCTCTATCTACATCGCGAACGTGGTGCTGATCTGGCTGAACCTGACTAGCGACGACCTGATTCCGCCGGCTACCAAAGAGGCGGTTGACGACCGTCCTTGAGCTATCCGGCAGCCTTTAGGCTGTGCTAAGTCTTTGAAAAACGGCGAAAGGTTGAACCTTCGCCGTTTTTTTTGCTCCAAGGCTTGGCAAAGCGCGAGGCCCTAACTTTCCTCGCCGCAGGAGGTTTCCGTGAACAAGTCGTTGCTGATTGGTGCAGTATTGGGTGCTGTCGGTGTCACCGCCGGAGGTGCTGTTGCTACCTACAGTTTCGTGAACAACAAAGCGCCTGAGTACGCTCAGGTGTTGGCGGCAGAGCCGATCAACGAGCAGGTCAAGACGCCGCGTGAGGTGTGCAGGGATGTGACGGTAACGCACCAGCGCCCTGTGCAAGACCAGCACCAGATCGTAGGTAGCGTACTGGGCGCCGTTGCCGGTGGCCTGTTGGGCCATCAGGTAGGCGGCGGTCACGGCAAGCAGCTGGCGACCGTAGCTGGCGCAGTGGGTGGCGGCTATGCCGGTAACAAGGCCCAAGAGCATTTGCAGTCCGGTGACACCTACACCACCACCCAGAACCGTTGCAGCACCGTCAATGACGTGAGCAGCAAAGTGGTGGGCTATAACGTGAAGTACCAGCTCAATGGCAAAGAAGGGCAGGTGCGCATGGATCACAACCCTGGCGGGCAGATTCCGGTCACTAAAGACGGCCAGCTCGTGTTGACCCAAGCGGCTGTTCAATAACACGTCGTTTCGAGTGCTTCCTGGCCGCTGCAGGCACCGTCCCTATGTTTAGGTGCCTGCAACGCCAACACGCTCTGCGTTTCAAAGCATCGCCTCGCCAAACACCGCACCTGCTCAAAGCTTTCACAGCGGGCTGCATATTCGCCTTCCTGGCCGCATGCCAATCCCCTTTAAAGCTGGACACCTACCCTACGGCCAGGCTTCGGCCAGCTACACTGCCTACCGCACCATTCAGCTTGCAGGCACTGGTGCCCCCTGAGGGTGGTTACCCACGTTTGCGGGTGTATATCGAAGGCGATGGCCATGCTTGGGCTACGGCTTCCCAGCCCAGTACTGATCCCACCCCCTATACCTCGCTCATGGTGGAGCTTGCCGCCCAAGACCCTACACCCGCAGTTTATCTGGCCAGGCCATGCCAATTCATACAGGGCCCTGCGTGCACGGTGGACGTGTGGACACGCTCGCGCTTCGATAGCCCACAGATACAAGCCATGGACGCTGCCCTGTCTTTACTCAAGCGACGCTATGGCGTGGAGCATTTCGAACTGGTGGGGCATTCGGGTGGTGGGGCGGTAGCGCTGGTGCTGGCGGGCAAGCGCGAGGACGTAGGCCAGGTACAAACCCTTGCAGGTAATCTGGACCCGGCCCTTTGGGTTCAGTTGCACCATCTGACCCCCTTGGCTCAGCCCATGCTCCCACTGGATTACAAAGGCCGGTTGAGCAGCCTCCCTCAACGCCATTTCGTAGGGCTGAACGACCCAGTAATGCCAGCAGCGATAGCACAGGCTTATGGCGCAGCCTTAAAGGGCACATGTGTAGAAGTCGTAACCGTTCCGGCCGATCACACGCAAGGTTACCAGGCCCAGTGGGAGCGTTTGGCGAACCAGCCTATTGGCTGCCATACGCCTTGACACAAACGAAGCGGCGTAAAACTGACGTCAGTCATTTGTCTTAAAAAGCTTGCACAAATTTGACAGCTGGTTAAGATCGCCCTCGCCTACGCAGGGGATCCAACGCAGGCCGCGCCTATGTACCCACTGGAAATACAGCTGGGCCGCTGTCACCATTACATGGATATCTACACTTGAACAGCTTCAGTAAAACCCTTTTGGCACTGGCTATCAGCGCTTGTGCATCGCCTTCTTTCGCACTGGATTTTGATATTGGCCAGGGCCGTGTTTTATTGAGTGGGCAGCAAATAAACGAAAGCGTAATAGTTACAGGAAATGCAGCCTTAAAGAATGCTGTTCAGGATGAAACTGAAATACGTTTAAGAAATACCTTTATTACTGGCTCTCTGATCAATAACGCTTCGTTTACGGTAGATGCAGCGGATCACAACCTCTCAGGGCTTGGTATTGCTGAGTGGAATTACTACAGCTCTGACCTACCTGGTCGCGCCGCAGTCATCGGGGGTGATATACGCAATAACGGCATGATTACCCTCGATAATGTCGACAGTGCCGAGGGCATTGATATTGGCCCTGTGACCGTCAAAGGCAGCGTTGTCAACGCCGGTTCCGTTATCATTCG
Source organism: Pseudomonas sp. AB39(2026) (assembly GCF_059831485.1). Lineage (NCBI taxonomy): Bacteria > Pseudomonadati > Pseudomonadota > Gammaproteobacteria > Pseudomonadales > Pseudomonadaceae > Pseudomonas > Pseudomonas sp. AB39(2026). The sequence continues at coordinate 2,202,783 of NZ_CP195212.1, read as the reverse complement.
GCAGGGCTCCAAGCCTGACTTTCTGGGAGGGTCGGAAGGCCTTTATCTTCATGGCACTCTTGTTGAGGGCGATGTTGTCAACTCCGGCCTGATTGATGTTACGGCAGAAGAGGGCCGCGGCCTCATTATTGATATGGATGGTGACCTGAAATTTGATCTGGGTGGCAAGCTGATCAATAGTGGCACCATCAGTGTAACTGGCAATGATGTTCGCGGTGTGGACATTGAAGTCGAGACCACCCCATTGGATATCCAGAACAGCGGCCTTATCAAAGTTGTTGGTGATACCTCCGTAGGTGTCATCTTGTGGGATGGCACTATTGATACCTTCAACAACTCCGGCAGCATTATTGCCCAAGGCGTGGATACCCACGCTATTGTCTTCAAGGGCGCAACCCTGACCAGCACCCTTCCTTCTGGCGAGCGTGGTGTAGTCAACACCGGCATTATCAGCGCTGAGGGCGACACCATCGTCGTTGGCCGGGAGGCGCCAGCCCAAGGCTTCGAGATCAACCAGCGTGCAGGCCAGATCGTCAGCACAAACGGCGCCGCCATCCAGGGCGGCGGTTTGGCGACGTTGAATTGGTCCGGCGGTGACATCCAGGGCGACCTGCTAGACATGGCTGGCGTGAATGTTACTGGCCCTGCCGGCTTCCAGGGTTCGCGCATCGATAGCAATGTGTCGGTCAGCAAGGGCGGTTCGCTGAACCTGGCAAGCGCCGGGACCGCGATCACCGGCGACTTGGACGTTGCACGCTTGAGCGCCATCGATATGCGCCTGTCCAATGCTACCGTGAACACCACGCCGTACCTCACCGTGGGCGGCGTGGCACGCTTTGCCGATGGCGCTCGTATTACGCTGAGCGCCAACCCGGGGGACTTCACGCCTACTGCTGAAGGAAAAACCTATTCGCTGTTGTCGGCCAGTGCCGTGCAGAACAGCGGCCTGAGCGTTGCCAGTTCTTCGGCCTTGTTGAACGTAGCCAGCTATAGCGTGGACCCTACTTCGGTCGCCGCCGTGGTAACACTCAAGTCCGACCAGCAAGTAAATGAGGACCTGGGCAGTGTAGGTGCAGCGACGCCCGCCACCACGGGCATCCTCAATCACTTTAAAAATACCGTGCTGGGTGGCCTGCAGGCCGACGACCGCGTGTATCAAGCTTTTGCCAACGCCAATACCGAAAACTTGGCTCGGTTGAGCAAGCAACTGTCGCCTGAAGTGAGCCGTGGCGGTGTCGATGCTGCCATGGCCGGCCAGGGCGCCACCAGCCGTGCCATCGGTACTCGCATCAATAGCCTTCGGGGTATGTCGTCGGGGGATGTGCTCACCAACACAGGCGTATGGGCCCAGGCGCTCAACAGCACCATGGACCAGAACGCGCGCGATGGCGTAGCCGGTTACTCGGCCAATGCTGGCGGCATCGCCGTTGGTGCGGACGGCATGCTGAACCCTGACACCACAGTCGGCCTGGCGTACTCGTATGTGAATGCCAACGTAACCTCGGACACAGGCAACAAAACCGATGTGCAAGGTGGCGCGCTGGCCCTGTACGGCAACTGGCAGCTAGGCAACTGGTTTACCCAAGGCAGCCTGTCCTACGGCCATAACGATAACGACAGCAAACGCTATGTGGCTGGCACCCTGGCCAAGGGCAGCTATGACAGCGACGTATTGAGCGTTAATACCCTGGCGGGCTACACGTTCAAAATGAGTGAGCAACTGGTGTTGGAGCCGCGTGTGGCTGCCCGCTATGCCAACGTGCAGGTGGATGGCTACACCGAGCATGGCTCCAGCGCCGCCTTGCGCAATGGCGACCAGCGTTTCGAGACGGGTGAAGTAGGGGCCGGGCTGCGTGTCGCAGGTAACTCGCCGCTGTTTGGGGGCTCTCTACAGCCTGAAGCGACGGTGATGGCCTATCACGACCTGATTGGCGACCGCATCAATCAGACCTCGGCCTTTAGCCAAGGCGGCGCTACCTTTGCTGTGACCGGTGCCAAGCCTGTACGTGACACCTACGAAGGTACAGTGGGGCTGAACTACGCCATCAACGCGCTGACGTTGGGCGTGAGCTACACCTATGAAGGGCGCTCAGGCTATAACGCCGACACTACGATGTTGAAGGCGCGCTATGCCTTCTAAATAGGGCGGGGCCTATGGCCGTGGGGGTATAACTCTGCCACCACGGCCTGCCGCACGACGCTACACCGGAAAGGCCGTAAACGGCTTGATCTCCTTGAGCACAAACATGCTCTGCATCTCCTTGATGCCGGGAAGTTGCCGCACCACTGACATGGCGAATTCTGCAAAGCTGTCCAGGTCCGGTGCCACTACCTGCAAGAGGAAGTCCGCATCCCCGCCGATGCTATAGCACGCCACCACCCTGTCCAGCTGCATCACCTCCTGCTCGAACTTCTTTGCTTCTGCCGCGCTGTGCCGGTCGATATTGATCCGAATGAACACCATCACGCCCAGCCCGATCTTGCGACGATCCAGTACTGCGCGATAACCCTGGATATAACGATGCTCTTCCAAGTGGCGTACACGGCGCCAACAGGGAGAGGCTGACATACCTAACTGGTCTGCCAGGGCCTGGTTGGAGATGCGGCCATCCTGTTGCAGTGCCGCCAAGATACGGGCATCTGTAGGGGGTAAAAGGTCGGTGGTCATATCTACCCTGAAACTGGAGTAATAAGAAGAAAATTGCCCGGCAGGGCCGCTAATAAGGACAATTCAGAACAGTTATTTCTGCCTAACGGTATAGGCTCTTGTAGAGAGAATCCACTAGAGGCGAGCGAGAAACCATGCTGGACACTACACAGGCCCTGACCTACTCCGCAGCGCTTGCCCTGGCGGCTGCCATTCCTGGCCCTGGTATGGCTGCGTTGGTGGCAAGAAGTGTAAGCAGTGGAGGTGCCGCAGGGTTCTGCTTGTTAGCCGGCCTGATACTGGGAGACCTGACCTACCTGTCGTTCGCGGTATTCGGGCTGGCCATGGTGGCCGAACATTTCGCTGCACTGTTCCATGTCGTACGTTGGTGCGCAGCGCTGTACCTTTGCTATCTGGCTTGGCAGTTCTGGGTAGCGCGTCATGAGCCCGCGCAGAGCGTTGCCAGCGAGCAGGGTAGGGCATTGTGGGCGGCCTCCGTGTCCGGCCTGACCATTACACTGGGAAACCCTAAAACCATCGCGTTTTACCTGGCGCTGCTGCCCCTGGTTATCGATTTGCAGGCAGTAACGTTCCACGTGTGGGCATCCACGCTGGTGCCCTTGACCATACTGGTGTTGCTGAGTGTCGGCGGGGTGTTTGTGGTGTTGGCGTTGCGCATTCGCCACCTGCTGCGCAGCCCTCAAGCCCTGCAGCGCCTCTTTCGTGGTGCGGCATTGGTGATGGTGGTAGCAGCCGCTTCGATGGTGTTGAAATAGCGCGAACATAAAAAAAGCACCTCGAAAGGTGCTTTTCTATGTCAGCCGCTTGCGATCAGCGCTTGATGGACGCAGGCAGATGCGGCTGGATGGCGGTCAGCACCGCTTTGAAGCACTTGGTGTTGCCGGCAACGATATGGCCTTTTTCAAGGAATTCGTGGCCGCCTGTGAAATCGCTAACCAAGCCACCCGCTTCCTGGATGAGCAGCGCGCCTGCCGCCATGTCCCACTCGGACAGGCCCGATTCCCAGAAGGCGTCGAAGCGGCCGGCGGCCACGTAGGCCAGGTCCAGGCTCGCAGCACCGGCACGGCGGATGCCGGCGGTCTGGCCTACCAGGCTGCGGAACATGCCCAGGTAGTTGTCCAGGTGGTCCATCTGGTTGTCGCGGAATGGGAAGCCGGTACCCAGCAGGGCGCCTTCCAGGCTGCGACGCGTACTGACGCGGATGCGGCGGCCGTTTACGGCAGCGCCACGGCCACGGCTGGCAGTGAATTCTTCCTGGCGGACAGGATCAAGCACCACGGCGTGCTCAAGGCGACCGCGGTATTTGCAGGCAATGCTGACAGCAAAGTGCGGAACGCCACGCACGAAGTTGGTGGTGCCGTCGAGCGGGTCGATAATCCAGAGGTAGTCTTCGCCTTCACCGCTGCCCGCATGCAGGCCGCTTTCCTCGCCCAGGATGCCGTGGGTAGGGAAGGCCTTGCGCAGTGCAGTAATGATCGCCTGCTCGGCCGCGCGGTCCACTTCGCTGACGTAGTCCTTTGCGTCCTTTTCATCGACCTTGATGCTATCCAGCCGCTCGATGGAGCGGAAGATCAGTTCACTGGCGCTGCGGGCGGCGCGCAGCGCGATATTCAGCATGGGCTGCATGGATGTTCTTTCACCTGGTCATTAAAAAGAGCCGCGCATTCTAACAGAAAAGCTGGCATTCAGAAGTGGGCCTTGAGCCTTCATAGCGTTGCTTTCGTCGCTTCTGTAGAATTCGCCCCCTTTTTCTTATACGGGAACGCCCAGGATGCTAAGCAGGATTCGCATCGTTTTGGTCAATACCAGCCACCCTGGCAATATCGGTGGGGCTGCCCGCGCCATGAAAAACATGGGGCTTTCACAGCTGGTACTGGTAGACCCCGCTGTGTTCCCCTCGGCCGAAGCCAGCGCACGCGCGTCGGGCGCCGACGATATCCTGGCCAATGCACGCGTGGTGCCTACCTTGGAAGAGGCGCTGGTAGGGTGCAGCCTGGTGATGGGGACCAGTGCCCGTGACCGTAGCCTGCCCTGGCCCTTGCTGGACCCACGTGCCTGCGCCAGCAAAGCGGTTGAGGACGCCCAGGCGGGTGGCGAAGTGGCGCTGGTGTTCGGGCGCGAACATGCCGGCCTTACCAACGATGAGCTGCAACGCTGCCACTTCCATGTGCATATTCCGTCCGCACCGGAATTCAGCTCGCTCAACTTGGCGGCTGCTGTGCAGGTGCTGGCCTATGAAGTACGCCTGGCCTTCCTGGCCCTGCCAACTTCAGTGCCCGCCGTGGCAGCCGAGCCTGTGGCCGAACTGGCCACCGCAGAGGAGCTGGAAGGCTTTTATGGGCATATGGAGGCTGCTCTGGTGGAGATCGGTTTCCTGGACCCGGAAAAACCCCGCCATCTGATGGCGCGCCTTCGCCGGCTATACAGCCGATGCCGCATGGAGCGCACTGAAGTCAGCATCCTGCGCGGCATTCTCACCGAAACCCGCAAGGCTGCGCGAGGCGAGCCCTACAAGCGAAAGGACTGACCATGTTTGCGCGCATGCGAGAAGACATCCAAAGCGTTTTCCACCGGGACCCGGCGGCTCGTAACACCCTTGAGGTGCTGACCTGCTACCCCGGGCTGCATGCCATATGGCTGCACCGTGTGGCTCATCGCCTCTGGCGCTCGGACTGGAAGTGGCTCGCACGCTGCACATCCAACTTCAGCCGGTGGCTCACGGGGGTGGAGATTCACCCAGGTGCGCGCATTGGTCGTCGTTTTTTCATAGACCACGGCATGGGTATCGTGATTGGAGAAACCGCTGAAATCGGCAATGACGTGACCCTGTATCAGGGTGTAACCCTGGGCGGTACTACCTGGAACGCTGGCAAGCGCCATCCCACACTGGAGGATGGTGTGGTAGTGGGCGGCGGTGCCAAGGTGCTGGGGCCCTTCACAGTGGGGGCAGGTGCCAAGATCGGTTCCAACGCGGTGGTCACCAAGGCCGTGCCCGCTGGGGCGACAGCGGTAGGTATTCCTGCCCGTATTATCGTGAAGCGGGATGAAAGCCAGGAAAGCCGCCGCAAGGCCATGGCCGAAAAAATCGGCTTCGATGCGTACGGCGTTACCGAAGATATGCCCGACCCGGTTGCCCGTGCCATTGGCCAATTGTTGGACCACCTGCATGCCGTGGACGGTCGGCTTGAAGGCATGTGCGGCGCGCTCACCCAACTGGGCAGTGACTACTGTGCCAAAGACCTGCCTCAGCTGAACGAAGCAGACTTCGCCCCCGTAAAGGAAGCATCCAAGCCCTGATACCCTCTGTAGGAGCCCCTGCCAAGGGGCGAAGCGGCTTACCTGTTACCACGGAGGTCTGGGCAAGCAACCCAAGCGGCCTTGCAGTGCATTGTTATGCTATTATCCGTCGCCGCTTTCCCGCTAATCCCGAGTAATTTACTAGGTCTTATAGTTGACTTAAATACTCGGGAATCGCATACTTGCCCCATCGCGTCCCTATTCGCAAACCGTGGTAACCCAACTGTGCGACTGACAACCAAAGGCCGATACGCCGTGACCGCCATGCTGGATCTGGCGTTACATGCGCAGCGGGGGCCGGTGTCCCTGGCCGATATTTCCGAACGCCAAGGTATTTCTCTCTCGTACCTCGAGCAGCTGTTTGCCAAGCTTCGCCGTGGCAACCTGGTGTCCAGCGTTCGCGGGCCAGGCGGGGGTTATCAGTTGTCCCGGGACATGCAGGGCATTCAGGTCGCGCAGGTCATCGATGCGGTCAATGAATCCGTCGATGCTACTCGCTGCCAGGGGCTGGGCGATTGCCATGCCGGTGATACCTGCCTTACCCACCACTTGTGGTGTGACCTTAGCCAGCAGATCCATGAATTTCTCAGCGGCATCAGCCTTGCTGACCTGGTGACTCGCCGTGAGGTCCAGGAAGTGGCGCTGCGACAAGATCAGCGCCGCTGTGGCACCCAGGCTGCGATGCCGGACAAGCCCGTCCTCGAAAAGATAGAAACCTCTGCCGTCGACTGACCGCCGTAGAGCGGAGCGCGCCTGATTAGGAGATTCCCGATGAAATTGCCGATTTACCTGGATTATTCTGCAACCACCCCTGTCGACCCTCGCGTTGCCGAGAAGATGATCGACTGCCTCACTATGGAGACGAACTTCGGTAACCCGGCGTCGCGCTCCCATGTGTTCGGCTGGAAGGCTGAAGAGGCGGTGGAAAATGCCCGTCGCCAAGTGGCGGACCTGGTCAACGCCGACCCGCGCGAAATCGTGTGGACCTCTGGCGCAACCGAATCCGATAACCTGGCCATTAAAGGTGCTGCTCATTTCTACGCCAGCAAGGGTAAGCACTTGATCACCACCAAGATCGAGCACAAAGCGGTGTTGGACACTACCCGCCAGCTCGAGCGCGAAGGCTTTGAGGTCACGTACCTGGAGCCCGGCGATGATGGCCTGATCACAGCTGCCATGGTTGAAGGCGCGCTGCGCGATGACACCATCCTGGTGTCGGTGATGCACGTGAACAACGAAATTGGCACAGTCAACGATATCGCCGCCATCGGCGAAGTCACCCGGTCGCGCGGCGTGCTGTTCCATGTGGACGCAGCTCAATCCACCGGCAAGGTGGAAATTGACCTGCAAGCGCTGAAAGTGGACCTGATGTCGTTCTCGGCCCACAAAACCTACGGCCCCAAGGGTATCGGCGCGCTGTACGTCAGCCGTAAGCCTCGGGTACGCCTGGAAGCGCAAATGCACGGCGGTGGCCATGAGCGCGGCATGCGTTCCGGCACCCTGGCCACTCACCAGATCGTGGGCATGGGCGAAGCGTTCCGCCTTGCCAAGGTGGATATGGTGAAGGATCGCGAGCATGTAAAAGCATTGAGCGATCGCTTCTTCAAGCAGGTCGAACACCTCGAAGAGCTGTACATCAATGGCAGCCAGTATGCCCGTGTGCCGCACAACCTGAACCTGAGCTTTAACTATGTGGAAGGCGAGTCGCTGATCATGGCGCTCAAGGACCTGGCTGTCTCGTCTGGCTCGGCGTGCACATCCGCCTCGTTGGAACCGTCCTACGTGCTGCGGGCACTGGGCCGTAATGACGAGCTGGCACACAGCTCCATTCGCTTCACATTCGGCCGCTTCACTACTGAAGAGGACGTCGATTACGCAGCCGCCAAGGTCTGTGATGCCGTCACGAAGCTACGTTCTCTGTCGCCGCTGTGGGACATGTACAAAGACGGTGTCGACATCTCGAAAATCGAGTGGGCCGCGCACTGATTAGCAAGGCCGCCACCAGAGCGGCCTTTGATGAATTGATGAGGAGTACCTGACATGGCTTACAGCGAAAAGGTTATCGACCACTACGAAAACCCACGCAACGTTGGCAAAATGAATGCCGAAGACCCGGATGTGGGCACCGGCATGGTCGGCGCCCCAGCCTGCGGTGACGTGATGCGTTTGCAGATCAAGGTCAACGAGCAGGGTGTTATCGAAGACGCCAAGTTCAAGACCTACGGCTGCGGTTCCGCCATCGCCTCCAGCTCCCTCGCTACCGAGTGGATGAAGGGCAAGACCTTGGATGAAGCCGAGACCATCAAGAACACCCAGTTGGCTGAAGAGCTGGCCTTGCCGCCGGTGAAAATCCACTGCTCAGTGCTGGCCGAGGACGCTATCAAGGCGGCCGTCCGGGATTACAAGCAGAAGAAAGGCCTGCTTTAACTCGCTCGAAACGCGTTTGCATACCAGGAGTTCCAATGGCCATCAGCATGACAGAAGCCGCCGCCAACCACGTTCGCCGCTCCCTCGACGGGCGCGGGAAGGGTGAGGGCATCCGCCTGGGCGTTCGTACCACCGGCTGCTCGGGGTTGGCTTACGTTCTGGAGTTCGTTGACGAAACGGCCTCCGAGGATGAAGTGTTCGAAAGCCACGGCGTAAAGGTGATCATTGATCCCAAGAGCCTGGTATACCTGGACGGCACCGAACTGGACTTCGTTCGCGAAGGGTTGAATGAAGGCTTCAAGTTCAACAACCCTAACGTACGTGGCGAGTGTGGCTGCGGCGAAAGCTTCAACATCTGAGGTCGCTTGTGGGTACGCTCTGTCACTTTGCACTGTTCGACCTCAAGCCGGCCTTCAGCCTGGACCTGGATCAACTGGCTGTTCGCTATCGGGCGTTGGCCAGGGGTGTCCACCCGGACCGCTTCGCCGATGCCCCTGCCGCTGAACAGCGCCAGGCGCTGGAAAAGTCGGCGGCGTTGAACGAGGCTTACCAGACCCTCAAGAACGCTCCCCGCCGTGCTCGTTACTTGCTGGCGGTCAGCGGGCAAGAGGTGCCGCAGGAAGTGACCGTGCATGATCCGGACTTTCTCTTGCAGCAGATGCAATGGCGCGAAGAGTTGGAAGACCTGCAGGACGCTGCTGACCTGGAAGGTGTTGCTCGCTTCAAGCAGCGCCTCAAAGCTGCGCAAGCCACATTGGACAGCGACTTCGCCGCTTGCTGGGACCAGCCTGAACAGCGCGAGCAGGCCGAGCGCTTGATGCGCCGTATGCAGTTTCTGGACAAGCTTGCCCAGGAAGTGCGCCAGCTCGAAGAACGCCTCGACGATTAACCTGTGCCGCTACGGTCGCACGCCTGAAAAAAGACAAGCATGGCTTTATTGCAGATCGCCGAACCCGGCCTCAGCCCTCAGCCGCACCAGCGCAGGCTGGCGGTGGGGATAGACCTGGGAACTACCAACTCATTGGTTGCCGCCTTGCGCAGCGGCCTGTCCGAAACCCTGCCTGATGCGCAGGGTAACGTCATTCTGCCTTCCGCCGTGCGCTATCACGCTGAGCGCGTCGAGGTAGGTGCAACTGCACGGCAGGCCGCTGCTACCGATCCGTTCAATACCATCGTTTCCGTGAAGCGCCTGATGGGCCGTGGCATCGCCGATGTTCATCAGTTGGGTGAGCAACTGCCGTATCGCTTCAGCCAGGGCGAGTCCCACATGCCGTTCATTGAAACGGTACAAGGGCCGAAAAGCCCGGTGGAAGTGTCTGCCGAGATTCTGCGCACCCTCCGTATACGGGCCGAAGCCAGCTTGGGCGGGGACCTGGTGGGTGCAGTGATCACCGTGCCGGCCTACTTCGACGATGCACAGCGCCAAGCCACCAAGGATGCTGCTCGCTTGGCTGGCCTTAATGTACTGCGCCTGCTGAATGAGCCCACGGCTGCTGCTGTGGCCTACGGCCTGGACCAACAGGCTGAAGGCCTGATTGCCATTTATGACCTGGGCGGGGGCACGTTCGATATCTCCATTCTCCGGTTGTCTCGTGGAGTGTTCGAGGTGTTGGCCACCGGCGGAGATAGCGCCTTGGGCGGCGATGATTTCGATCACGCCATCGCGACCTGGGTGCTGGAAAGTGCTGGGTTATCAGTCGATCTGGCGCCTGCAGCACAACGCGAACTGTTACAGGCAGCGTGTGCGGCAAAAGAAGCCCTTAGTGCTTCGGACGTGGTGACGCTGGCCTACGGCGGCTGGTCCGGTGAGCTGACGCGAGTGGGTTTCGAAGCCCTGATCGAGCCCCTGCTGGCGCGCAGCCTCAAAGCCTGTCGCCGCGCCGTGCGCGATTCGGGCGTAGAGCTTGAAGAAATCGGCGCCGTGGTCATGGTGGGCGGCTCTACTCGGGTACCTCGCGTACGCCAGGCCGTGGGCCAGTTGTTTGGGCGCGAGCCACTGACCACCATCGACCCGGATCAGGTGGTTGCCATTGGTGCAGCCATTCAGGCCGATACCCTGGCAGGTAACCAGCGCGACGGCGAAGCCTTGCTGCTGCTGGACGTGATCCCACTGTCGTTGGGCCTGGAGACCATGGGCGGGTTGATGGAGAAGGTGATCCCGCGCAACACCACCATTCCTGTAGCCCGTGCACAGGAATTCACCACCTACAAGGATGGCCAGTCAGCCATGGTGATCCATGTGCTCCAGGGCGAACGTGAGTTGGTGAGCGATTGTCGATCTCTAGCGCGGTTCGAGCTGCGTGGCATTCCACCAATGGTGGCTGGGGCTGCAAAAATTCGCGTGACCTTCCAGGTAGACGCAGACGGTCTGCTTGATGTGTCTGCCCGCGAGCTGGCCTCTGGCGTAGAGTCCAGCATTCAGGTCAAGCCTTCGTATGGGCTTACGGACGATGAAGTTGCCCGCATGCTCAAGGATTCGTTCCAGTACGCAGGCGACGACAAGCAGGCTCGCCAGTTGCGCGAGCACCAAGTCGATGCCGAGCGTTTGCTTGAAGCCGTCCAGGGCGCTTTGGACGCCGACGGTGATCGGTTGCTGGACGCCGACGAGCGTGTAGCCATCGACTACCAGATGCAGGAGCTGCGTGATTTGATGAACGGCACCGATGGCCCTGCCATCGAGCAGCAGACACGGCGTCTGTCGCAAGTAACCGATGCCTTTGCCGCCCGTCGCCTTGATTCGACGGTCAAAGCCGCACTGGCCGGGCGCAACCTGAATGAGATCGAGGAGTAACCGATGCCCAGGGTTGAATTCCTGCCGCATGAAAAATTTTGCCCCAATGGGCTGGTGGTAGAAGTGCCTGCGGGCACTAATATTCTTGAGCTGGCTCACGAACACCATATCGAGATGGAAAGCGCCTGCGGTGGCGTATGTGCCTGCACCACCTGTCATTGCGTCGTACGCAAGGGTTTCAATTCGCTTGCCGAGGCAGACGAGATGGAAGAGGACATGCTCGACAAGGCCTGGGGCCTGGAAGCGCAGTCTCGCCTGGGCTGCCAGGTGATTGTGGCAGACCAGGACCTGACCATTGAGATTCCGAAGTACTCTCTCAACCATGCGGCTGAAGCGCCGCACTGAGCAGGAGCGTACCTATGAGTCTGAAATGGGTGGATGTGCAGGAGATCGCTATCCAGCTGGCCGAAGCCAGGCCAGAAGTCGATCCCAGGACCCTCAGCTTTCCACGCTTGCGTGAATGGGTGATGGCCCTGCCGAAGTTTGACGACGATCCTGGCCGCTGTGGTGAAAAGGTACTGGAAGCGATCCAGGCGTACTGGATCGAAGAAGCGGATTGAAATATTCCGTGGTTAGGAAATACCTCCAAACCCGCGTATAATTCGCGGGTTTTATTTTTGCTTAACTCATTGTTTCTGGAGTGTCACATGGCTGTTCAACGTACTTTCTCTATCATCAAGCCCGATGCTGTTGCCAAGAATGTCATCGGCAAGATCACCACGCGCTTCGAAGACGCCGGCCTGCGCGTTGTAGCGTCCAAGCTCAAGCAACTGTCCAAGGCCGAGGCCGAAGGCTTCTACGCTGAGCACAGCGAGCGCGGTTTCTTCGGTGACCTGGTGGCCTTCATGACCTCCGGCCCAGTGGTTGTTCAGGTACTGGAAGGCGAAAACGCCATTGCCAAGAACCGTGAGCTGATGGGCGCAACCGACCCGAAGAAAGCCGATGCCGGTACCATCCGCGCTGATTTCGCAGACTCCATCGACGCCAACGCTGTTCATGGTTCGGACTCCGAAGCCGCTGCTGCTCGCGAAATCGCTTACTTCTTCGCTGCTACCGAGGTAACCACTCGCTAAGCATCGCTTAGGAGTGAAGGGTGAATTCATGACAACGTCAGCCGACAAAATCAACCTGCTGGGCCTTACCCGCCAGGAAATGGAACAGTTCTTCGATTCGCTCGGGGAAAAGCGCTTCCGCGCCGGTCAGGCGATGAAATGGATTCACCACTTTGGCGTCGACGACTTCGACGCCATGACCGATTTCGGCAAGGTTCTGCGCGCCAAGCTCAAGGCCTGTGCCGAAATTCGCGGCCCGGAAGTGGTCAGCGAAGATATTTCTACCGATGGCACGCGCAAGTGGGTAGTGCGTGTGGCGTCGGGCAGTTGTGTAGAAACCGTCTACATCCCCCAAGGCAAGCGCGGCACCCTGTGCGTGTCGTCCCAGGCGGGTTGTGCACTGGATTGCAGCTTCTGCTCTACCGGCAAGCAAGGTTTCAACAGCAACCTCACCGCCGCCGAAGTGATCGGCCAGGTGTGGATCGCGAGCAAGTCCTTCGGCAGCATCCCGGCCACCGTGGACCGTGCCATCACCAACGTGGTGATGATGGGCATGGGCGAGCCGCTGCTGAACTTCGACAACGTGGTCGCGGCCATGCACCTGATGATGGACGACTTCGGCTATGGCATTTCCAAGCGCCGGGTCACCTTGTCCACCTCGGGTGTGGTCCCTATGATCGACGAGCTTGCCAAGCACATCGACGTGTCGCTGGCCTTGTCGTTGCATGCGCCGAATGATGCCTTGCGCAACGAGCTGGTGCCGATCAACAAGAAGTACCCCCTCGCCATGCTGCTCGAATCCTGTCAGCGGTACATGTCCGCGCTGGGCGAGAAGCGGGTGCTTACGATCGAATACACCTTGCTCAAAGACGTGAATGATCGCCCCGAGCATGCCGAGCAGATGATCGAGCTGCTACGCAATGTGCCCTGCAAGGTCAACCTCATTCCGTTCAACCCGTTCCCTCACTCGGGTTATGAACGTCCCAGCAACAACGCTATCCGGCGCTTCCAGGATGCCCTGCACCATGCGGGTTTCAACGTAACGGTGCGCACCACCCGTGGTGAAGATATCGATGCGGCCTGCGGCCAGTTGGTAGGGCAGGTGATGGACCGTACTCGTCGTAGCGAGCGTTATATTGCAGTGCGTCAGCTGGAAGCTGGCGCCGAGGCGCTATCGGCCAACGTTAGCCGCCCCTGAGCGCAACCTAGAGAGGAACTCGATGACCTTGCGCAGCGCACCTCTGATTTTCCTGTTGCTGGTGCTCACTGGTTGTGTGACCACAGGCAAGGTGAACCCCATGGATACCCGCCAGGGGCGGGAGCAGGCACGCGATGCCTATATCCAGTTGGGGTTAGGCTACCTGCAGCAGGGCGATACCGAGCGCGCCAAGGTTCCGCTCAAGAAGGCGCTTGAACTGGACAGCAGCAATGCCGATGCAAGCGCAGCCCTGGCCCTGGTGTTCCAGGCCGAGGGTGAAACGGCCCTTGCCGAGGAGCAGTTTGGCAAGGCGTTGTCCTCACGCCCTGGCGATGCGCGCATATTGAATAACTACGGTGGTTTTTTATACGCGCAAAAACGCTACAAGGACGCTTACGAAAAATTCCAGCAAGCGTCTGCCGATGCCCTCTACCCTGAACGCTCAAGAGTGTTCGAAAACATGGGGATCACGGCACTGATGCTAGGTAACAAGGATGAAGCCCGGCAATTGCTGGACAGGGCTTTGCGGTTGAATCGCCAGCAACCTCGCGCATTGCTCGAAATGGCTCAGTTGTCCTATGAAGCACAGCAATATGTGCCTGCACGCGATTACTATGAGCGCTTCAGCCAGCTGAGCGAGCAGAATGCGCGCAGTTTGTTATTAGGCACGCGGCTGGCCAAGCTATTTGACGACAAGAACCGGGCGGCCAGTTATGGTCTGCAATTGAAAAGACTCTATCCCGGTACGCCGGAATATCAGCAATACCTGTCGGAGCAAAGATGAAAGCGGCGCATCCCGAAGTAGCAGCAGCGGCTCGCACCAATCCCGGCGAAACCTTGCGACAGGCCCGTGAAAGCAGAAACTGGTCGTTGCAGGAAGTCGCCGCGCGGTTGAACCTCACCACTACCTCTCTGACCAACCTGGAGTCTGGTGCTTTCGAACGGCTGCCAGGGCATACGTTCTCGCGGGGCTACATTCGCGCCTATGCCAAGTTGCTGGGCATGGATCAGACCCCCCTCGTCCAAGCCTTTGACCATTACACCGGTACAAATGCCCAAGGCGCCGCCGTGCATGGGCTAGGGCGCATTGAGGAACCGGTGCGGCTGTCTCATAACATTCTGCGTATCGTGAGCCTGTTGCTTCTGGTGCTGGTGATTGGCGGCGGCTTCCTCTGGTGGCAGGACCAAAACGCTTCCCGCGGGCGTGACCAGGCCGGTACGGCCATGGAGCACGTTGAAGTGGAGAGCGCAGACGGCACGACGCAAATCCACCCTATCGATGAGCCGGAAGACCGTGCGGTAAGCGATAGCCAGGTAGCACCTGCGCCGGACACCTCCACTTCGGAGGCCCCCGTGGCGTCGAGTACAGGTTCAACGGCGGGTTCCGCCTCTGCGCCTGCTGCAACCCCAACAGCGCCGCCCCTGGCTACCACCCATTCATCCACGCCAGCAGCCACGGCTTCTGCACCCGCCATTGCGCAGCCGACTGTACCTGCTACTACGCCGGCTACCGTGCCGGGTACCGCGCCAAGTGCTGCAGCAACCTCTGAACCTACAGCGCCTGCTGCCGGCCAGGGCCAGGTGCAGATCCAGTTTGTCGCTGACTGCTGGACCCAGGTGACAGACGCCACCGGCAAGGTGCTGAGCAGCGGCCTCAAGCGCAAGGGTGACAGCCTGGATGTTAACGGCAAGCCACCTTTTCAAGTACGCCTGGGCTTTGCCCGCGGCGCACAGGTCACTTACAACGGCGCAGCCGTCAATGTGGCACCCTTCACCTCGGGCGAAACCGCTCGCCTGAAACTGGGGCAATAACACCATGCACGGCGAATCACCCATCAAACGTCGCGAGTCCCGGAAGATCTGGGTAGGCTCGGTCCCGGTAGGCGGCGACGCACCCATCGCGGTGCAAAGCATGACCAATACGGACACCCTGGACGTGCTGTCCACTGTCGCCCAGATCGCTCGGTTGGAAGAAGCAGGCGCCGATATCGTGCGCGTGTCCGTGCCGGATATGGACGCCGCCGAGGCCTTCGGGAAAATCAAGCAGCTTGTGAACGTTCCTTTGGTGGCAGACATCCACTTCGATTACCGCATTGCCTTGCGGGTGGCGGAGCTGGGCGTGGACTGCCTGCGGATCAACCCTGGCAACATTGGCCGTGAAGACCGTGTGCGCGCGGTTGTGGATGCTGCCCGTGACCGGGGTATTCCCATCCGTATTGGCGTGAACGCCGGTTCTTTGGAAAAAGACCTTCAGAAGAAATACGGCGAACCTACGCCAGAGGCTTTGGTAGAGTCTGCCCTGCGTCATGTGGAGCACTTGGACCGGCTGGATTTCCAAGACTTCAAAGTGAGCGTGAAAGCCTCTGACGTGTTCATGGCCGTAGCGGCCTACCGCCAGCTGGCAACGCAAATCGTTCAGCCCCTCCACTTGGGTATCACCGAAGCGGGCGGCCTGCGTTCCGGTACGGTGAAGTCCTCGGTAGGGCTGGGCATGCTGCTGATGGATGGCATCGGCGACACCATCCGTATTTCCCTGGCAGCAGACCCGGTGGAAGAGGTGAAGGTCGGCTACGACATTCTCAAGTCGCTGCGCCTGCGTTCCCGCGGTATAAATTTCATCGCATGCCCCAGCTGTTCACGTCAGAACTTCGACGTGGTGAAAACCATGAACGAACTCGAAGGGCGGCTGGAGGACCTGCTGGTTCCCATGGATGTGGCGGTTATCGGGTGCGTGGTGAATGGGCCCGGCGAAGCCAAGGAAGCCCATATCGGGCTGACGGGGGGTACACCTAACCTGGTCTACATCGACGGCAAGCCTGCGCAGAAACTGACCAACGACAACCTGGTAGAGCAGCTGGAGCGGCTGATTCGCCACAAGGCGGCGGAAAAAGCCGAGGCCGATGCGGCGCTGATCGCCCGCGGCTAATCAATTCGTTAAGGACACACCGTGACAAAGTCTCTGCAAGCCATTCGTGGCATGAATGACATCCTGCCCGAGCAGACGCCGCTGTGGCGCTACTTTGAAGGCACCGTGGCGGGCCTGCTCGATGGCTATGGCTACCGCCAGATTCGCATGCCTATCGTTGAATTCACCGAGTTGTTCAAGCGCTCCATTGGTGAAGTGACCGACATCGTCGAAAAGGAGATGTATACCTTCGAAGACCGCAATGGTGATTCCCTCACCTTGCGCCCTGAAGGTACGGCCGCCTGTGTACGCGCCGTGCTCGAGCACGGCATCACAGGCAGTGGCCAGCCACAGAAGCTGTGGTACATCGGCCCCATGTTTCGCCATGAACGCCCACAGAAGGGGCGTTACCGCCAGTTTCACCAGATCGGCGTAGAAGTGTTCAACCTGACCGGCCCGGACATCGACGCTGAGCTTATACTGCTCACCTGGCGCCTGTGGGGTGCCTTGGGCATCCGCGATGCCGTGACCCTGGAGCTCAACAGCCTGGGCACCAGCGAAGCGCGGGCACGCTATCGTGATGCGTTGGTCGCGTTCCTGTCCGAACGCCTGGAGCAGTTGGACGAAGACAGCCAGCGCCGCCTCAAGAGCAACCCCCTGCGCATTCTTGACAGCAAAGCGCCTCAGACCCAAGCGTTGCTGGTTGATGCGCCCAAGCTGGCTGACTACCTGGACGACGAATCCCGTGTGCACTTCGACGGGCTGAAGGCACGCCTGGAGGCGGCGGGTATTCCTTATGTGATCAATCCCAAATTGGTACGTGGCCTGGACTACTACTCCAAGACCGTATTTGAGTGGACAACCGACAAGCTTGGTGCGCAAGGCACCGTCTGTGCCGGTGGCCGTTACGATGGCCTCGTCGAGCAGATGGGCGGCAGGCCCACGCCAGGCGTAGGGTTCGCCATGGGGATCGAGCGGTTGATCCTGCTGCTGGAAACCCTGGAGCAGGTGCCCGATGCGCTGGCGCGCCAAGTGGACGTGTACCTCTGTGCCATTGGCGAGGCGGCTGAGCTGGCAGCGCTTACCTTGTCCGAACAGTTACGCGATCAGGTTCCAGGCCTGCGGCTACAGGTGAATGCGGGTAGTGGCAGTTTCAAGAGCCAGTTCAAGAAGGCTGACAAAAGCGGCGCGCTCTATGCCTTGGTGCTGGGGGAGGACGAGCTGGCCCAAGAGGTGATAGGGTTCAAACCCCTGCGCGGCCAGGGCGAACAACAGAATATTGCCTGGGGCGCGCTGGCCGGACATCTCGCCAGCGCCTTGCAGGCCTGATCAACTGCCCCCTTGGGCATGACGTTTATAAAACACAGGAGTATTGGGGTGTCGGGTAGCGATGATGAACAGGTCGTCCAGTTGAAGGACTGGTGGCAGCGCAACGGCAAGCCCTTGGTGACCGGTGGCCTGATCGCACTGGTCGTGGTCTTTGGCTGGCAGGGTTGGCAGAGGTACCAAGGCAGCCAGGCTCAAGGGGCGTCGAACCTTTACCAGCAGCTGCTTGAAACCGTCCTGGTGCCAGGTGGCAAGCCGGAGCAGGCTAAGGTGGATTACCTGGCAGGCGAACTGGACAAGAACTACGCCGGCACCGCTTACGCTCAGTATGGCAAGCTGTTCCAGGCCAAAGTGAATGCAGACGCCGGCCGCCCAGACGCGGCGGCTGGTCAGTTGCAGGCTGTGATCGACAAGCCTGCCGATGCTGCCTTGGGCGAGATCGCTCGGGAGCGGCTGTCGCAAGTACTGGCAGCCCAAGGCAAAGCCGAGGACGCGCTCAAGTTGCTCGATGGCGAGGCTGACAAAGCCTTCGTGGCCAGCCGGGAAGAGCTGCGTGGCGACCTGCTGGTAAAACTGGGCCGCGCCGATGACGCCGCTGCGGCGTACCGCAAGGCCAAGGCTGCACTGGCCGATGATGCCGCCGTAGGCGACCTCCAACTCAAGCTGGATGACCTGGCCAAAGGGGATGCGTGACGTGATTCGATGGAAACAGGCGGTATTGCTGGCCCTGGCCGTGACGGTGGTAGGCTGCAGCAGCAACAGCAACAAGGAATTGCCTCCCGCAGAGCTGACCGATTTCAAGGAAGAGGTCACCTTGAGTAAAGTGTGGAGCGAGTCCATTGGCGACGGCCAAGGCAAGACCTACAACATGCTGGTGCCAGCAGTAGAGAGCAACACGATCTATGCCGCTGACACCCAAGGCATCATTAAGGCCATGGACCGCATGAACGGCAACGTTCAGTGGAAAAAGGACATGGAAATGCCCATTTCCGGCGCCGTGGGCGTGGGCAGTGGGATGGTCATGTTCGGAACCCTGCGCGGTGACATCGTGGCGCTAGACGCAGCTAACGGTGAAGAGCGCTGGCGCGCCCATGTAAAAGCCGAGGTGCTGGCACCGCCTGCTACCAACGGTGACGTGGTCGTCATCCAGACTCAGGACGACCGCCTGGTAGGCCTGGATGCCAGCAATGGCAACCAATTGTGGGTGTATGACAGCACCCCGGCCGTTCTCACATTGCGTGGCACCAGCGCGCCGCTGGTCACCAATCAGCTAGCCGTGGCAGGGTTGTCCACCGGCAAGGTAGTCGCACTGGACGTTCGAAACGGCACTCCTGTTTGGGAAACCCGTGTGGCGATCCCCCAGGGCCGTTCGGAACTGGACCGGGTAGTGGATATCGATGGCGGCCTGCTGCTGTCGGGCGGCACGCTGTATGTGTCTACCTACCAAGGCCGCATGGCCGGGCTGGAACTGGAAAGCGGCCGAGTGCTGTGGCAGCGTGACGCGTCCAGCTACGCGGGCGTGGCCCAAGGCTTTGGCAGTGTGTATGTGGCCGAGGCCTCGGGTACGGTAGAGGGCGTTGATGAACGTTCCACTACCGCCCTGTGGAGCAACGACCAGTTGGCACGCCGCCAGCTAACGGCGCCGGAAGTGTTCTCCAGCTATGTGGCCGTGGGCGACATGGAAGGCTACCTGCACTTGCTCAGCCAGGTAGACGGCCGGTTCGTAGGCCGTACCAAAATAGACGGCGACGGCTTGCGTGCTCGTCCGCTGGTGGTAGGCGACATGCTGTACGTGTATGCAAACAGCGGCAAGCTGGAGGCGCTGACCCTCAAGTAATGCTTGCTATGCTTGGGGCACAGTGCCCCAAGCACGCGGGGTGATCCCGCATTCGTTGATGGCCGCTGCCCCCGCAGCGGCCTTTGCCTTTCTGAAATTGCAACGTGGAGAGCCGCATGGTTCCCGTAATCGCCTTGGTGGGCCGCCCTAACGTGGGCAAGTCCACCATGTTCAACCGCCTCACCAAAAGCCGCGACGCTATTGTGGGCGACCTCTCTGGCCTCACCCGCGATCGCCAGTACAGCGAGGCGGTATGGCAGGGCCGTACCTATATCGTGATCGATACCGGTGGTATCACCGGCGACGAAGCGGGCATGGATGAAAAAATGGCCGAGCAATCCTTGCTGGCCATTGAAGAAGCCGACCTTGTGATGTTCATGGTGGATGCCCGCGCCGGTTTCACCGCGGCTGACCAGATGATTGCCGAACACCTGCGCAAGCGGAACAAGCGTTCGCTGCTGGTGGCCAACAAGGTCGACAACATTGACCCAGAAATGGCCCGGGCGGAATTCGCGCCTTTGGGCATGGGTAACGCGATTCCTGTGGCCGCCTCCCAGGGCCGCGGCATGAACGCGCTGCTGGAAACCGCACTGGGCGAGTACCCCCGTGATCCAGTGGACGACGAGTTCAACCAGAACGTGGCCGAGGGCGAGGAGCCGGTTCGTATACCCGGCCCAAGCGAAAAGGATGGCGTGAAGATCGCTATCATTGGCCGCCCCAACGTAGGCAAGTCCACGCTGGTCAACCGTATGCTGGGTGAAGAAAGGGTTATCACCTACGATGAGCCCGGCACTACCCGTGACAGCATCTACATCCCGTTCGAGCGGGATGGGGACAAGTACACCTTCATCGACACGGCCGGTGTGCGCAAGCGCGGCAAGATCCATGAAGAGGTGGAGAAGTTCTCGGTCGTTAAAACCCTTCAGGCCATCAAGGACGCCAACGTGGTGATCTTTGTGATGGACGCTCGCGAAGGCGTGGTGGACCACGACCTGAACCTGCTGGGCTTTGCGCTGGAAGCGGGGCGTGCCATCGTGATTGCCCTGAACAAATGGGACGGTATGGAGCCGGGCGAGCGCGAGTATGTGAAAACCGAGCTGCAACGCCGGTTGTTCTTCGTAGACTTCGCAGACATCCACTTCATTTCTGCCTTGCACGGCACGGGCGTCGGGAACCTGTATGGGTCGGTCCAGGCAGCGTTCAAGTCTGCCATCACGCGTTGGCCAACCAGCCGCCTTACGCAAATCCTGGAAGACGCCGTAGGCGATCACCAGCCGCCCATGGTCAATGGCCGCCGGATCAAGTTGCGATATGCCCACTTGGGTGGTGCGAACCCGCCGCTGATCGTGATCCATGGTAACCAGGTAGATAAAGTACCCAAGTCGTATACCCGCTTCTTGGAAAATACCTACCGCCGTGTGTTGAAGCTGGTGGGCACGCCCATTCGCATCGAATACAAGGGCGGCGAGAACCCGTACGAAGGCAACAAGAACACGCTGACTGACCGCCAGGTCAACAAGAAACGGCGTTTGATGTCGCACCATAAGAAGGCTGAGAAGAAGCGCAAAGACAAGCGCTGATGGGCTATCCTGCGCCTTCGCCCGATCCATGGGCGCAGGCCAGGGGACCCAGATGATCGTTAGCAAACTGCCAAATGTTGGCACTACCATCTTCACCACCATGTCGCAGCTCGCTACGCAAACCGGCGCGTTGAACCTCAGCCAGGGCTTTCCTGATTTCGATGGGCCACTGGCGCTGCGCGAAGCCGTGGCGCGGCATGTGATGGACGGGCACAACCAGTATTCCCCCATGACCGGCCTGCCAGCTTTGCGCGAGCAGGTGGCAGCCAAGATTGCCCGCACCTATGGCGCCTCGGTAAGCCCTGACGCTGAAATCACCATTACCCCTGGCGCCACCGAGGCCATCTTCTGCGCGGTTCAGGCGGTGGTGCGGCCGGGTGATGAAGTGATCGTGTTTGACCCGGTGTATGACAGTTATGAACCGTCCGTGGAGCTGGCGGGCGGCCGATGTATTCATGTGCAACTCAACCCGGATACTTTTGCCATTGATTGGGACCGGCTGACGGCGGCGCTGAGCCCCCGTACCCGCCTGATTATGCTTAATAGCCCCCACAACCCCAGCGGTGCCTTAGTCAGCCCCGAGGACCTGGACCGCCTTGCAGCACTAGTGGAGGCGCGCGGGTTGTACCTCATCAGTGATGAGGTTTATGAGCACCTGGTGTACGACGGTGTGCGCCATGCCAGTGTGCTGGCCCATCCAGGGTTGTACTCGCATGCCTTTGTGGTCAGCTCCTTTGGCAAGACCTACCACGTGACAGGCTGGAAAACCGGCTATGTGGTCGCACCGCCAGCGCTGACCGCCGAGCTGCGCAAGGTTCACCAGTACGTCAACTTCTGTGGCGTGACCCCGCTGCAATGGGGGCTTGCGGACTACATGGCTGCCCACCCGGAACACGTGGATGAGCTCCCCGCGTTTTACCAAGCCAAGCGTGACCTGTTCTGCGACCTGCTGGACCATTCGCGTTTTACCTTCACCCGCACATCGGGCACCTATTTCCAGGTCGTGGATTACAGCGCTATTCGGCCAGACCTGAATGATGTGGACATGTCCTTGTGGCTGACCTCCGAGCATGGCGTGGCGACTATCCCAATTTCAGTGTTTTACCAAGTGCCTGCAGAAGGGCAGCGGCTGGTACGCCTGTGCTTTGCCAAGCAAGAAGCGACCTTGCGGGCAGCGGCGGAGAAACTATGCGCGATCTGAATGACCTGCCCGACCTGAAGCTGGCCTTGGTACAAAGTGACCTGACCTGGCACAACCGTGAAGCAAACCTGATGCGCTTTGCAGCATTACTGCAGCAGGCAAAGGGTGCAGACCTGGTGGTATTGCCTGAGATGTTTACCACCGGTTTTTCAATGGCGTCAGCCAGCCTGGCAGAACCTGAGCAGGGGCCGACTCAGGCTTGGTTATGCGAGCAGGCCGCGCAGTTGAATGCAGTGGTCACGGGCAGCGTGATTGTTCAGGCCCAAGACGGCACGTATCGGAATCGCCTGTTATGGGCGCGGCCAGACGGTACTGTGCTGTATTACGACAAGCGACACTTGTTTCGCATGGCAGGCGAACACGAGCATTACGCAGCAGGCGAACGCCAGGTACGGCTAGAGCTGAAGGGATGGCGTATTCGCCCGCTGATCTGCTACGACCTTCGGTTTCCAGTGTGGAGCCGGGATGCTGAGAACACAGACCTGCTGCTGTACACCGCCAACTGGCCCGGCGCCCGTCGCCAGCATTGGAACCGGCTGCTACCGGCCCGCGCCATTGAAAACCTGTGCTATGTGGCCGCAATCAACCGAGTGGGCTCGGATGGGAAGGGCCATGCCTACAGCGGCGATAGCCAGGCGCTGGATTTCCAGGGTGAAACGCTGCTCAACGCAGGCAATGCCGAAGGCGTGTTTCACGTAAGCTTGAGCAGCGCCAATTTGGCGGCCTACCGTACCCGCTTCCCGGCACACCTGGATGCGGATGGTTTCGAGCTGTCCTGAGTCGCGGTGCAAGGCGCTTTGGGCAGCTTGCCTGTGTGGGAGTCTGCGCAGCGGGCGAAATAAACGTTCGCAGGCTGGCGCCTACTCCCACAAGGCCAATGCCGTGGGTGTGCTCAAGGCAGAGGCCTGTGTGAGAACCTGCAGAGCGGGCGAAATGATTGTTCGCAGGCTGGCGCCTACTCCCACAAGGCCAATGCCGTGGGTGTGCTCAAGGCAGAGGCCTGTGTGAGAACCTGCAGAGCGGGCGAAATGATTGTTCGCAGGCTGGCGCCTACTTGCACAAGGCCAATGCCGTGGGTGTGTTCAGGGCAGAGGCCTGTGTGGGAGCCTGCGCAGCGGGCGAAATGAATATTCGCAAGCTAGCGCCTACTCCTACGAAGCCAATGCCGGGGTTGTGTTGCTTATGCTGCCTGTGCCGCCCGCTGGCTCAGCGAACGGTTCAACGCACTGAACAACGCCTTGAAACTGGCCGTAGTGATGTTTTCGTCTATCCCTATGCCGTGCACCGGCCGCTCACCGGCCACCCGCAGCTCGATGTAGGCCGCCGCCTTGGCATTGGTGCCGGAACTGATGGCGTGCTCGTTGTAGTCCATGATTTCCACAGCCACGGGCAAGCAGCCCACCAAGGCTTCCAGCGCGCCGTTGCCTTTGCCTTTCCAGTGCAGGGTTTCGCCGTCGCTGCTGATCTCCACGAATACCTGGCTGTTACCGTTCTCTTCAGTTAACCGATGGCTGACCAACGCGTAGGGGAGGTTGGCCTGCAGGTATTCCTTCTGCAACAGCTTGTAAATTTGCTCGGCGGTCATTTCCAGGCCCAGGCGGTCGGTTTCGCCCTGTACCACTTGGCTAAACTCGATCTGCATGCGGCGTGGCAGGCTGATGCCGTATTCCTGTTCCAGCAGGTAGGTGATCCCACCCTTGCCCGACTGGCTGTTCACGCGAATAACCGCTTCATAGCTACGGCCAATATCGGCAGGGTCAATCGGCAGGTACGGTACTTCCCATACAGCGCCTTCCTGCTGCTGGGTAAGGCCCTTACGAATAGCATCCTGGTGGGAACCGGAGAATGCGGTGTGTACCAGGTCGCCCACGTAGGGGTGGCGCGGGTGAACAGGCAACTGGTTGCATTCTTCGACCACCTTGCGCACGCCGTCGATGTCCGAAAAGTCCAGTTGAGGGTTGATGCCCTGGGTATAGAGGTTCAGGCCTAAGGTAACCAAGTCCACGTTGCCGGTACGTTCGCCATTGCCGAACAGGCAGCCTTCGACGCGGTCGGCACCCGCCATAAGGCCCAATTCAGTCGCTGCCACGCCGGTGCCGCGGTCGTTGTGGGTATGCAGGCTGATCAGCACGCTGTCCCGACGGTTTACGTTGCGGCAGAACCACTCGATCTGGTCGGCGTACACGTTGGGTGTGGACACTTCTACCGTGGCGGGCAGGTTAAGGATGATCTTGTGCTCAGGCGTTGGGTTCCAGACCTCAATCACTGCGTCGCACACTTCCTTGGCAAATTCCAGCTCGGTGGCACTGAAAGTTTCCGGTGAATACTGGAAGGTCCACTGAGTGTCCGGTTGCTGAGCGGCGTATTTCACGAACAGCTTGGCCGCGCTGACCGCGATTTCCTTCACACCGGCCTTGTCCTGGTTGAACACAATGCGGCGGAAAGAAGGGCAGGTGGCGTTGTACAGGTGCACGATGGCTTTCTTGGCACCACGCAGGGATTCGAACGTGCGCGCGATCAGGTCTTCACGGGCCTGGGTCAGCACCTGGATGGTGGTGTCCTCGGGCACGTGGCCATCTTCGATCAGGGTACGGATGAAGTCGAAATCAGTCTGCGATGCCGATGGGAAGGCCGCTTCGATTTCTTTTACGCCAACCTTGACCAGGGTTTTCCAGAACCGCAGCTTTTTCTCGGCGTCCATGGGTTCGATCAGCGACTGGTTGCCGTCCCGCAAGTCCGAGCTGCACCAGATGGGCGCTTCGGTAATGGCCTTTGAAGGCCAGGTACGGTCGGGCAGGTCGATAATAGGGAACGCGCGGTATTTGCTGGACGGGTCTTTGAGCATGGTCATGGGGCTAATCCTTTTGCGGCAGCGGCAATAGGCCTGCTTGGCTTCTGAATACGGTCGTTTAAAGAGGCAAGGCGCAGCGATTCAGCCCGGCAGTCGGAAGCTGACCAGGTTCAAGGTCAGGTGCTGGCGCAGCAGAATATGGGTGCGTGGGTTATTCATGGCTAGAACCCTAACCATTGCAGGGGAATATCGCAAGCGACTGAAAAAGATTGGTATAAAAACGCTGATTGAGCCGCTGTAGGCAAAAAAAATTTGTTGATCCTTAAGAAAATGGCATTTTTTTGCGCATGAATCAGTCCGCCCTGGTCTGTATTGTAGGGTCATGCCGCTGACGAGACGGACAGCTAGGTTGAGATCAATTGGCTCGCACGTGCTTTTGGCATAGCAACAGCGTTGAGATCAGTGGAGCGACGGCAACCGATCGAACCAGAATTCCGGTTGACGCGTGTGGTGCTGAACAGTAGAAATCATGCGTCGGTGTGATTGCGTTAGCATGACTTCATAGCCCTGCCTTCCCTCGTTGGTTTGGGTAATCGGGAACTCCTGTTTAAGAACACTGTGCATTATTTCTAAGCGGTTCAAAGCGCTTGCCTGATTTTGGAAGCCAGTATCTTTCCCGCGCAAATACTCCCTCGTGTCATGGGGTATATCCGCAGTCCTGTATCCCCACGAATGCAATAGCACCTCACTGGGTACATCACCGTCGGTGAGTCGAGATATGACAAAAGTTTCGGCAAATGCGGGCGCATGCCGCGCATAGTTTCCTACACGCTCAGCACGCATAGCACGCACAGCAGCTGCTTGCTCCACTCTCAGTGCATCTCTCCATGAGCGGGAAACAGAACTTAGCGCCAGTGTGCTCGAAGGGTCCAGATGCACGGCGATGTTGCGGGCCGCTTCAATGACATCGTCCAATGAGCGTGTCATAGCCATTAAAGGAACTGGCATATGCCCGGTGGGATCAGTCGCGTTCAAGGGATCGCCTGAGCAGAAGGCGTAAGCGTTCAGTCCGCCTTTTCCAAAGGGACTGAGGCTGTCAGGGGACGCAAAGCGCATAAGTGTTGGCTGATACAGGCGGTACCCATTGCCCATCAGGTATTGAGAACCTGATTCACGCCATTCACCATGCAGGCCTGGACCGCTTGGGCCAATGGACATAAAACCCCAGGGGGTGAAACGGTACCTATAACGTTCATGAGGGGAGGGAACACTGCTGCTTAGGGTATTGGCTGAGTCGGTAAGCATTAGCATGGGGTGGCCTATGAGTAGCTTTCTCAAAGCATACAGGCATGTAAGTTTCCGTTACTCCTGGCAAACCGTCAGGTTCAAAGGCCTGATCTGCTTAATCTGGACCAGTTCGTTTTCAAGGCATACCAATAAAGATCGCAGGATCAACCCGCGCATCATTCAAGCTGATATTCCAGTGCATATGGGGCCCGGTTGCCCTGCCGGTACTGCCTACACGACCCACCACCGTGCCTCGTGCAAGCACTTGACCCGAGCTCACATCGATCTTCGACATATGGCAGAACATGCTGATAAAGCCCTGGCCGTGGTCGACGAACACGGTATTGCCATTGAAGAAGTAGTTGCCTACCAAGATGACCTTGCCTGCCGCGGGCGCCCGGATGGGCGTGCCGGCTGGTACAGCGAAGTCCAGGCCTGCGTGGGGGTTGCGCTCTTCGCCATTGAAGAACCGACGTACGCCAAAGCGACTCGACAGTGGGCCATTCACGGGCTTGTCCAGCAGCAGGTTGCTGGGCGTGCTTGGGCTGAAGCTGGCATAGGCCCGGTTCTGCTCGGCCAGCTCCTTGTCGATACGGGTGAGGTCCTGAGGTTCGGGGTTCACCTGCCGTTTGTTTTTCAGCGTGATCCGTTGTTCGGGGTAGGTTTTGCTGCCGACCGTGAAGGGCACGTTACGCACATTACCGGCCTGCCGAACCTGGAGCGCCAGTGGGCCGGCCGGGGTTTTCAAAGAGATGCCGACGATGGCTCGCCAGGTTTCCTGCTCTTTCACCACGAGCACCGGTTTACCTGCCAGGGAAGCCTGCGGCGCGGTAGCGCCAGTGCCAAGGTCTACCACGGCAACGCCTCCGGGCACCGGGCGGTTCAACTGGCGCGTGAGGTAGCTGTCCGCCCAGGCGGGCAGGGTGCTAAAGGCAAGTACCGCAACACACAGCAGTCGGCGCATGGTCAATCCAGCAGGGAAAGGGTGACCGGAGCCACATGGTTATCTTCTACCCGCACGCTCAGCTCGCCTTCGCCTAAACGAGCGGTCAGGCGTTGGCCGGGTGTGGTTTGCTCGGCCCGGCGTACGGCGTGGCCCTGGCTGTCCAGCAGAATGCTGTAGCCCCGGCCCAAGGTGGCAAGGGGGCTAACGATGTTCAGGGCCTGGGCCTGGGCCTGCAAGCGAAGGCGCTCGGCGCGCAACCGTTCCTGCATCACCTTGGGTAGGCGCTGGCGGAGCTGTTCCAGCCGTTGCCCTAGCAACGCCAGGGTGCGCCCAGGGTGTTGGGCCGCCAGCCGTGCATCCAGGTGCACCAACCGTTGCTGCCGATGCTGCTGGGCGGCTGCGAAGGCGCGGCGCAGGCGCATGTCCAGGTCGTCCAGCCTTTGTGCCTGCTGGCGCAGTTTCTCGCCGGGATGGCGCAGGCGCTGGGCCAGCCCGTCCAGCCGCAGCCGGTCATGGGCCAGCCGATGCTGCATGCGCAACAGCAGGCGGCGCTGAAGGCTGGCCACCTGGCGTTGCAGGTCGTTGCTGTCCGGGGCCAGCAGCTCGGCAGCAGCTGTTGGGGTAGGGGCCCGCACGTCGGCCACGAAGTCGCTGATCGACACATCCGTTTCATGGCCAATGGCACTGACCACCGGCGTTACGCAAGCATCCACGGCCCGCGCTACCGCCTCCTCGTTGAAGCACCACAGGTCCTCCAGCGAACCCCCGCCACGGGCCAGGATGATCGCATCGAAGCCATGGCGGTCTGCCAGGCCCAGGGCACGTACGATCTGCGCAATGGCCTCGCGGCCCTGCACTGGCGTGGCAATCACGGTCAGCTCTACCTGAGGCGCACGGCGGCGGAACACGCTGATGATGTCGCGGATCACTGCACCACTGGGCGAGGTGACGATGCCGATGCGCCGGGGGTGCGCAGGCAAGGGTTGCTTGCGTTCGGCGCTGAACAGGCCTTCAGCAGTCAGTTTGTCCTTCAATGCTTCGAAAGCCAGCCGCAGCGCGCCATCCCCGGCAGGCTCGACCGTATCGAGAATCAACTGGTAGTCGCCGCGCCCTTCGAACAAGGACACCTTGCCGCGCACTTTTACCGCCAGCCCATCACGTAGAGCAGAACGCACGCGTGCCGCATTCTGACGGAAGAGGGCGCAGCGCACCTGGGCGCCGGCATCCTTCAAGGTAAAGTACACGTGCCCAGAGGCCGGCCGTGCCAGGTTGGAAAGCTCCCCCTCCACCCACACATTGCTGAACACGTCTTCGAGCAGCACCCGGGCGCGCCCGTTGAGCTGGGAGACGGTAAGGACCTGGCGATCCAGGCCGAGCCTGGCAAAGGGATCGTTATTCATGGGCCGATAATAAAGGCAACCCGGTCGGCTGTCGCGGCCACTGATGGTAGAATTGCCCACCGTTTCAACGTTGCATGGCGTTTACATGGCTTCTCAAAGCATTCTGGTTCCACAACTGTCCTCCGTACCCGGCAACGAAGGCGCCGCCAGCCTGATGTTGCGCTGGCTGGTCCACAAGAACGTAGTAGACGGCCAGGCCACTACCTGCTGCCGCGGCGGCAACGGCATGGGCTATGCCATCGCCGAGGGCGCGCGCCGTGTGGTGCGTTATCCTGAGCGGCTCCCCTTTGGCGAGAAATTCAACGGCCTGCGCATCGTCACCAAGCGCTGCATCTATACCCCGCAGCAAGGCTTTCTTGAGGAAGCAGGCTGCCCCAAATGCCAGCGCGAAGTGGGCGAGCCGCTGTTCGAGAGCCTGGACGAGTGGTACCCCGGCTTGACCGACAACTTCATGTGCCCGCTGTGTGGCTTTGAAGACGACATCAATGGTTTCCTGTTCTTGCAGCCCTGTGGGTTTTCCAACCTGGGGTTCATTTTCGAAGGCTGGAGCGAAGCCGGGTTTACCGACGCCTTCGTGCAGGACTTCGCCACGCGCCTGGACTGGCCGGTGCGCGTAGTAGACGTGCAATTGTAAGTCGCCTGTCCATTGAGCCGCAGGGCATAAACGGGTATGATGGCGCGCTTCCATTTTTCCCGCCCGGGAGCCCCCGCGATGCTGCGTATCAGCCAAGAAGCCCTGACTTTCGATGATATCCTATTGGTCCCCGGTTATTCCGAGGTCCTGCCCAATGAAGTCAGCCTCAAGACCCGTTTGACCCGTGGCATCGAACTGAATATTCCCCTGGTGTCCGCCGCCATGGATACCGTGACCGAAGCCCGCCTGGCCATTGCCATGGCACAGGAAGGCGGCATCGGTATCATTCACAAGAACATGACCGTCGAACAGCAGGCCGCGGAAGTCCGCAAGGTCAAGAAGTTCGAGGCTGGCGTGGTGAAGGACCCGATTACCATCGAAGCCGACGCCAGCGTTCGCGACCTGTTCGAGCTGACCCGCCTGCACAATATCTCGGGTGTGCCCGTGCTGCATGACGGTGACCTGGTCGGCATCGTCACCTCCCGCGACGTGCGCTTCGAGAACCGCCTGGACATCCCCGTACGTGACGTGATGACCCCACGTGACCGCTTGGTGACCGTGCGCGAAGGCGCTACCAAAGAAGAAGTCCGCCACCTGCTGCATACGCACCGGTTGGAAAAAGTGCTGATCGTAGACGCCGATTTCCAGCTCAAGGGTATGATGACCGTCAAGGACATCGAGAAGGCCAAGGCCTATCCCCTGGCCAGCAAAGACGACCAGGGCCGCCTGCGCGTAGGTGCCGCCGTGGGCACTGGCAAGGACACTGGCGAGCGGGTTGCGGCGCTGGTTGCTGCAGGCGTGGACGTGGTTGTTGTGGATACGGCGCACGGTCACTCCAAGGGCGTGATCGACCGTGTTCGCTGGGTCAAGCAGACCTTCCCACAGGTTCAGGTCATCGGCGGCAACATCGCCACTGGCGCGGCGGCACTGGCGCTGGTGGAAGCCGGCGCGGATGGTGTGAAGGTGGGCATCGGCCCAGGCTCCATCTGCACCACCCGTATCGTGGCCGGCGTGGGCGTGCCGCAGATCAGCGCCGTGGCCAATGTGGCCGAGGCCTTGAAGGGCACGGACGTGCCTCTGATCGCCGACGGGGGCATCCGCTTCTCTGGTGACCTGTCCAAGGCCGTTGTGGCCGGTGCCTACTGCGTGATGATGGGCTCCATGTTCGCTGGTACCGAAGAAGCACCGGGTGAAATCGAGCTGTTCCAGGGCCGTTCCTACAAGGCCTACCGTGGTATGGGCTCGCTGGGCGCCATGGCACAAGCCCAAGGCTCTTCGGACCGCTATTTCCAGGACTCCTCCGCTGGTGCGGAGAAGCTGGTGCCTGAGGGCATCGAAGGGCGCGTACCGTACAAGGGCGCACTGTCAGCCATCATCCATCAACTGATGGGGGGGCTGCGGTCCTCCATGGGCTACACCGGCAGCGCCAACATCCACGAGATGCGTACCGTGCCCGAGTTCGTGCGCATCACCGGTGCCGGCATGGCCGAGTCCCACGTGCATGACGTGCAGATCACCAAGGAAGCGCCGAACTACAGGGTCGGCTAACCGGTCGGCTTGCGCCGACAGCTTCCAGCTATAAGCTTCAAGCGGCAAGCTTGAGGCAAAACGCAGCCGCCGCGTTTTATACCGCAGCGGCTGTGTTGCTCCTAACAACTTGCGGCTTGCAGCTTATGGCTTGCAGCTGCCCTCCAAGGTTCTCCCCATGGCCCTCGATATTCACGCCCACCGTATCCTGATCCTCGACTTCGGTTCGCAGTACACCCAACTGATCGCTCGCCGCGTGCGGGAAATCGGTGTGTATTGCGAACTGCATCCGTTCGACATGAGCGATGAAGCGATTCGCGAATTTGCCCCGCGCGGGATCATCCTGGCCGGCGGCCCGGAATCCGTGCACATGGCCGATAGCCCGCGTGCGCCGAAGGCAGTGTTCGACCTGGGTGTGCCACTGTTCGGGATCTGCTATGGAATGCAAACCATGGCCGAGCAACTGGGCGGGCGGGTAGAGGGCTCCAACCTGCGTGAGTTCGGTTACGCCCGTGTGGATGTGGTCGGCAAGAGCCGCCTGCTGGACGGTATCGAAGACCATATCGACGCAGACGGCGTGCTGGGCCTGGACGTGTGGATGAGCCACGGCGACAAGGTCACCGAAATCCCGTCCAGCTTCCACGTGCTGGCCAGCACCCCTAGCTGCCCCATCGCCGGTATGGCCGACGATACCCGTGGCTACTACGGCGTACAGTTCCACCCGGAAGTGACCCACACCAAGCAGGGTGGTCGCATCCTGTCCCGCTTCATCCTGGACATTTGCGGCTGTGAAGCCCTGTGGACGCCGTC
This sequence comes from Pseudomonas sp. AB39(2026), assembly GCF_059831485.1. Classification (NCBI taxonomy): domain Bacteria; kingdom Pseudomonadati; phylum Pseudomonadota; class Gammaproteobacteria; order Pseudomonadales; family Pseudomonadaceae; genus Pseudomonas; species Pseudomonas sp. AB39(2026). The sequence goes on along the minus strand of NZ_CP195212.1, from coordinate 2,171,106 downwards.
GCGCATTGCCGACGACGCCATCGAGCAGGTACGCGCCCAGGTGGGCGACGCCAACGTATTGCTGGGCTTGTCTGGTGGCGTGGATTCGTCCGTGGTAGCTGCGTTGCTGCACAAGGCCATCGGTGACCAGCTCACTTGTGTATTCGTGGACAACGGCCTGCTGCGCCTGCATGAAGGCGAGCAGGTAATGGCCATGTTCGCCGAGAACATGGGCGTGAAAGTAATCCGTGCCAACGCCGAGGCCCAGTTCCTGGACAACCTGGCGGGCGAAGCGGACCCGGAGAAAAAGCGCAAGATCATTGGCCGCACCTTTATCGACGTGTTCGATGCCCAGGCCAGCCAGTTGCACAACATCCAGTTCCTGGCCCAAGGCACTATCTACCCGGACGTGATTGAGTCCGCTGGCGCCAAAAGTGGCAAGGCCCACGTGATCAAGTCCCACCACAACGTGGGCGGCCTGCCGGAGGAGATGAACCTCAAGCTGGTCGAGCCGCTGCGTGAGCTGTTCAAGGACGAAGTACGCCGCTTGGGCCTGGAGCTGGGCCTGCCCTACGACATGGTCTACCGCCACCCCTTCCCAGGCCCAGGCCTGGGCGTGCGCATCCTCGGCGAAGTGAAGAAGGAATACGCCGACCTGCTGCGCCAGGCAGACCACATCTTCATCGAAGAACTGCGCAACGCCGACTGGTACCACAAAGTCAGCCAGGCCTTCGTCGTGTTCCAGCCGGTCAAGTCCGTGGGCGTGGTCGGCGATGGCCGCCGCTATGCCTGGGTAGTGGCACTGCGCGCCGTCGAAACCATCGACTTCATGACCGCCCGCTGGGCCCACCTGCCGTATGAACTGCTGGAAAAGGTAAGCGGCCGTATCATCAACGAGATCGAAGGTATTTCGCGGGTGACCTACGACGTGTCGAGCAAGCCGCCGGCGACTATTGAGTGGGAATGATTGGGTTGCCGGGATTTGCCGGTACCTGCTAGCGAAAATTCCCTGAAGCCCGCGTGATTGCGGGCTTTTGGCTTTTTGGGTCTGGCAAATAAAGGCAGCTTCGGGCATCGCCAAGCAGCGTGCTTATGTGGCATGGTACGGGGCATTGACTGAGCCAAATGCCATGTTCGGTGCTCGATACCATGTCGCCCTGGTAGGGAAGAGCATGGTATCAAATCTCATCAGCAGCCCGTCTATCAGGTAGCGGTGGAGTGGTTTAAAGCCTCTGACCCATTGGTGAGAATAGGTCAGGGATAGTTTTTTTGTGTCATGCTAGGTGGTATTTAAGTTCTTTCAATTATTCTAATTACTTGCCAAAGCATACGCTTAAAAAAACTGTTATACCGTCGTTGGCCGCTTAAAAATCTGTTGGAGGGGGCGCCGATGTTCCTCATTGCCCACTCGTCAAAGCTTTGGATGGACGAAATTAATCCGGCAACTTTTATTTTTGGATCGTCGAATAATATTCGGCGAACCTCCTCCGCCTCATCTTTAGGGTTGATATTCTTTGATTGCGCCTCAATGTGAAACATGGATTTGTGCGCTATAGCCCCTCTCTTTCCAGCGAACGAGTCTATTAGCAAAACCCAGTTTGGGTCTACGTCTTCCTGAGTTAACCCCAATGGGACGAGCAGTGGTGCGAGGTATTTTTGTCTAATTCCATGGTTATCGCTTAAATCTTTTTTGTAAAATTTGATGGCTGTATAAAAGCGCTCGGCTATTTTCCGAGGCGAGCTTTTTTGGTCCGGTATTATCTTGTCACCGGGTGTCAATTGTTGCTGGCCTGAGAATGTTATCAGTCCGAGAGCAGCCGATGTGACCCGACCGGCTTTGAATTCAGCCTCCGTTGTGAGAACGATTTCCTCGCAAATCGACTCAAAGTAAAATTCTATCTCCGAATGCATTAGTGCTATAAAGGCACGTACCATTTCCTGCTCTTTCGGTGTTGGGATGCCGACGTCGTTTATGTGTGGTAAATAGGTTGATGATAGTGTCTGGTGTGCAGTGACTAGATCGGTGAAATGTTTGGAGTCGGCAGGCATCAAGGCAGCTCCGGCATATCGATTTTTCCGACGCGTGACTCAATCGCGGAGCGCCAAATCGAATATCTAGCACGGACGGCTGTTAGGGATTTCGTTGTCCCCGAGATTGCGTCAACAAACTCAGCGTTGTTCATACATACTTCGTGAGTCACGTCAGCTAAGCGCAGTCCTTTTTCCTCATACAGAAGTCTGTTGTGTGAAGACATAACTGAAGCTAACTGAACATCTAGAAGCGCGCGATTGATATTGGATTCATACTCGTCATTTTTCACTCTGCGTCCGACGAGATGGGGTGAGCCAAAGTTGTTACACAAATAGGTCAAACCGGCTTCAATGTTTTCGGTCAGTCGAGCGATAGGAGGTAGGTGTAGTTCCCATTTTTCGTTAAGCTCATCATGTGTTTTGTCGAGGAAGTCTTTCAGGTTGCCTCTGTAACTTGCAAGGCGGTAGGAGTATGCTATCATTCGCAATAATAGATCGACGTCGCGCATACGGAAATCTGGACCTTCCAGTTTCAATATGTTTTGAAGAATACTAATTTGTGTTGACTTTAGGCTCAGATATTCAGTAAATGCTCCAGGCTTCATTGCCTGGCGCAGCTCTTGTGGAGATAGCTTTGCGCTGCCAGTATTAAGTCGGATAAAAACCTCATAGAGATAATCTTCGTCTGGCCAGTTTCGAATTAAAGCGCTTCGGATTGTATGATTGTCAAACTGTGTTTTGAATACCGAGAGCTTATGATCCTCACAAATGTCTGAATAAGACTTTTTGTTAAGCTGACTCAATATTTTTAGGCCGTTCAAGCGCAGCGGCGGACTTTCTTTCGACATGGCAATGACAGGGTGTGAATCTTCTAGCCTTGCTGCAAACTGTGCTAGCGTGATTAGTCGCTGCTTTCCGTCTAGTACTATGTAGGTTCCTCGCTGCTCTTTTCTTTCTGCTAGTACAATCTGTGGTATTGGGATTTGAAGTGCTACAGACTCAATGAATCTGCTTTTATTCTTAGACGACCATGCATCGCGACGCTGAAAATCGGGTGACAGATCGATATTTCCGTCTTCAATTTGTTGAAGTATCGTTTTGACGGTCCAATCCGTACCGTAGAGGACGGCTTGTGCGAAAAACTCAGGCTTCTCCTGCTTTTCTAGCTCGTCATCAGCGTCGTCAGCAAAGTTTAATAGGTCGTCATGCTGTTCCATCAAATTTATTCCCTGCGAATGGTAATTGTATTGTAACCACGTTTGGGGGGGAGGACCACGCAGCTTCATCGATGCAGATGCGGCAAGGGCTGCCCGAATGTCCCCAGCAAGCGAAATACAGCTAGATCAAAGCAAACGCGTGGATGAAAGAGTTGATCGCACCGCCGCGCGAGGGCAATACTGCGAACCGGAGGACCGGTGTCCTACCTGGGATCGAACAGCAATCCGATTCTCAGAGTTCATAGGGAGCAGTCTCTTGTCATCTTTTGGCTTTACGTTCCTTTCGCGGAAGGCACTTGGGCAGGCAGAGCAGATGATGTTCGGTGCTAGCTCCGGGGTCCGCGATGAGGTCGGCTTTCTAATTGTCCACCAGCGTTACGCGGACCATTTCTTTCCGGGCACCTCGGTCCTGCACACCCGACTCCGATACGCGCTCCTCATTCCGTGGCTATATCAGAGCTTGCGGGCGAAGCGGCCGTCCCCCAAAGATTTCGCACATGCATTCATTGATCTCGAGCATAGGCTGACCGGCCGCCTTCAGTTCAAAGGCAGTGAAGGGGAACGCGACGGCGTGATCGGTGGTGAGGTCTATCCTCGCACCATCAGCCAGCCGCCTGCCTATGTCTACTGGACGGCGCTCACGAAATGGGGACTGATCGGCGCCCGCCCCGACGGACGTCCCTGGAGCCGCCCCGACATGGCGCGGCTGCTCGCGGGCGGAAGCAAGCGGTCGATGCACGATGACGACGGCAAGCCCTTCGATGCGGTCGCATGGCCGATCACGGGCTTGATCGACGCACCGGCGGGATGGGACGGCGACGGCAAGCTGACGCTTGAGCTCTCGGCACGAGAACAGGAATTCTTGGCTCGCAAGCTTCGCGCTGTCCGTTCGCCGAGCGACCCGAGCGAGCCCTCCCTTTTTGCCAAGCTCGTGGGGCGTCCGCTGGACGATGCTGTGCATTGCTGGGGCGACGAGATCCTTAGCCTTGCTGGTAAGGACGCCGCTCTTCTGAACCGCGCCGGACAGGCAGCCGCGCTCTCGGCGATTGGCCGGGCTGTCTATGCCGCACTTGTTGAGTCCTTAAAGGAGACCCGAGACAAGCGCCCCCAGGAGAAGCTGCACCGTGCGAGACTCGGGGGCGTCGTTGATGAATGGGGGGCGCAGGCGGGGCGCCTCGATTTCGCTCAGTTCCTCGACGATGTCGGCCACCTCCCCGCGCCCGTCGAAGCCGTGCTTCGCGAGACGCTTGCCTGGATCCGCTCGAGGACAAAGAAGCCAGCCTCCCTGCTCGATGTCTATAGCAGGGCCGAGTACAGCCGAAAAGGTGATCGGTCGCGCCTCGCTAACAACCAGTTCGGTGTCGATCGGCGCATGGAGTGGCAGGCAGAGAATCATGGCTTTGCGCATCCGCTTCACTACCGCTGGGGCAATGTGAAACGCCTTCTCCGGGACTTGGAGGGCGTCGCATAATGGAGCGCCTGCCAGCATGGGACGGACAGCCCTATCTTGACGAGCTTCGTCCAGAGCGCGGCGAGACCGTCCGTCTCGCGCTGTTCGCGACCTATTCGGTGGACCTTTCGGCCATCGCAGCGATGCTGCTAGCGCTGATCGGTCGTAATAACGAGAAGGGCTCGGGCGCGGCGATCGATTTCGCAGAAGCGGTTGATCAGTTGCGGAACCGTGTGCGGATCATAGTTCAGCGCGGGAGAATCGTGCGGCCGGTCGCGCTACCGAGGGTCGCGGGTATTCTCGACCAATTCGTGATTGAGCAGACGCATGACGAGCGTTTCCGCAGTTGGCATCCAAAGATCGCGCTCGTGGCATACGAAGGCCAGAAGGGGCCGACCCGCTGGAAGCTATGGGTTGGGAGCCGGAACCTCACCCGGTCACAGGACCTTGAGGTGGGCGTGCTTCTCGACGGATATGGAAAGCGTGGAAAAGGTCGGATGCGCCTCGACGGTATTGGTGATCTTGGCGCTAGCCTTGCCAGAGCAGCGGGTCGGGCGGACGCCTCGGCCATAAGTGAGGAACTTGACTCTGTCTGGTGGGAGGCACCGGAGGGCTTTCGACTGCGGGCTCTTCTTAACGGTCTCGAAGACGGTGTCGCTCTGGCCGTCGAGCCTCCTGCGGGCACTATAGATGGCATCACGATCGTTAGCCCGTTTCTCTCGCCAAAGTTTCTGAAAGTAGCGGGGCGCTGGGGGCCGACCGGCGCGCGAACCTTGGTCTCCTCAATGCCTGCGTTGGTCGACGTTGCGAACCGTTCGGGATCGCCGCTCGCGGCCTTTTCACGTATCCTCGCCTACGCAGCACCAGATGAGACCATTGAGGAGAAGGCTCCGGAGGTACCCAAGACTTCGACGTCGGACGACGAAGCCGAGCCGCAGCCTCTTGCGCTTCATGCCAAACTCGTCGCTTTTCATCAGCGTAACACCACAATCGTCCGCGTTGGCAGCGCCAACGCCACTGACCGCGCTTGGGCTGGCAGGAATTCCGAAGTAATGGTCGAGCTCGAAGCGGGCGACGCGTTCAATGCCGGCCTCGATTTCCTGATTGGCAAGGCCACCCCGGTCACGATCGAGGAACTTGCGCAGACCAATCCCGCCGACACCAGCAAGGGGGATGCGCTAGAAGAATCACGCAAGGCGCTCATGGCATCGTGGGATCCGATCCTCCGCCGTGATGACGATCGCTTCGTCCTCGATGCGAGAGCAGAGCCGCAACTCACGGATGCGAGCCACCGCCTGTCCGCCGGGCATGCCAATGGCGATCTTCTCGAGTGGCCCCAGGACGGTGTCCGGCTCGATCTCGGGGCTATTCCGCTGTCGATCCAATCAGCGTTCATCCAGGTCCGCATAACCTCAGCCGGGGGATCAGCGCGGTGGATGCAGCGCGTGACGGTCGATCCCCCGCTCGACGAAAAGCGCGACCTCGCCGCTCTCGCCAGTCACATGGGGCTGCGCGCCTTCCACGATTGGATGCGGGCGATGCTAGGCGGAGAAACCATTCCGATCGGTGACGTTGCCTGGGACGAAGAAATGGAAGGGCCGGCCAATGGGCGCAAGGCGCTGAGCTATAGCCGTTTGACGCTCGAAGACATCCTCACCGCTTGGGCTCGCGATGAGAGGGCGTTCACAAGGGTTGATAAACACTTCGGGCCTTATGTCGAAGCGCTACTTGCCCATGACGAGAACCTCACCACAGCGGAGAAGAAAGATTTGAACGAGCTCGCGCAGATTTGGGCGATCGCACGCATGCAACTCGCCTCATGAGTGCCCGGTCCAAGCCGTTCCAGCAAGCGACGGTCGCAGCTGCTACAAAAGCTCTTTCGGGCGGAAATCAGCTTCGCCGGTTCCTCGTTGCTGACGAGGTTGGCCTCGGCAAGACCGTCGTCGCTCGCGACACGCTCGCGGCGCTCGCCCATAAGGCCCGCAAGTTCACGGTCTATTACATCTCGAGCGGTCACAAGGTCGCTGATCAGAACAAGGTTGAACTGCTGCGCTTCCTGGACGAGGATGCCGCCGACGCGGCGCTCTCGAAGATTGATCGCGTCGGTCTGATCCCTATTGAGGAGAAACGTACCGGCAGCCTGCGGCTCTATGCGTTTACGCCCCACACGTCCTTCTCCAGCAAGAAGCGCCTCTACGGCGGCAAAGCTGTCGAACGTGCCTTTATCAAACTGTTGCTAGATGAGATTTATCCAGGGCTGACAAGCACGTTTCCGGACAAATTCATTGAGCACGGCGCGACGACAGGCTGGGTCTGGGCTCTCGCCGAAGCCGAACGAAAGTTCGAATATGCCTCGGTTGCCTTCAAGATCGCCTATGGCAGGGCGCTCAGAGGAGAGTTTGGCAGGGCTGCGCGCAAGACCATCTCGCAAGCAGCCAATGACGAGATGATCTCAGACGGCCACACGATCGGTCTAATGCGCAAGGCTCTGGCGCAAGCGGCGCTTGACTCCGCGAGGCCGGATCTTGTTATCCTCGACGAGTTCCAGTGCTACCGCGAACTGCTCGATGCGCGCGCGGACAATCCACTCGCGCGCCAGATGCTCGAAGGCAAGAGCGGCTCCTCGCCGCCGCCAATCCTGTTGATCTCGGCCACGCCTTACCGCTTTTATGCGGAGCGTTGGGAGACCGGCGCGGGCGTTGCTCCGCACGTCGAACTGTTTGAACTCATCGCGTTTCTGGGCGGTGCTGATGTTCGTTGCAAGGCTGAGACCCAATTCCGCCGATTCGGCGATCTGCTGCACGCGATCGGCCGCCTGCCGGTCGAGAGCCGTGGGGCGGCGATCGGCGAGGCTGAGGCGATTAAGCATCGGTTAGAGAGACTGCTCACGCCGCTCATGTCTCGGACGGAACGTCCTGCCGCTCGAGAAAATAGCGAATCATCGCCTAAGCCCGTGCGCATAGAGCCGCACGACCTAGACGTCTATCGCCATTTTACCGCTGGGGTGCCCAACAACCTGAAGACCGCCACGATCGCCTATTGGCTGTCGGTCCCTTTGCCTGCACAGGCCCTCGGCGACCGCTATCAAATCACACGTGGTGTGGAGTTCCCGGTGACGCGCAGCGTCCCGCATCTTGGCATCACGACTTGGGCCAAGCCACCGAAAGATGCCTGGGGGAGTGCCAAGCTCCGGGCGCTCGGCGATATCTTGCCAACCGATGCGCTCGCTTTACCCTGGATGCTGCCGTCGTTGAGTTGGTGGGATCCTGCAGGCCCTTGGGCTAAGGTGACGCGACCCCAAAAGATGATGATCTTCAGCCGATTTAGGGCAACGCCGCAAAGCGTCGCGGCGCTGGTAAGCCTGGAGGTCGAGCGCAAGTTCGTAGGGAGAAGCTCCCTGCCCTATACGAACGCTTGGAAAAAGCGCCACCTCAATCCTAAGCCTAATCAGGGGCCAACCTTCGCGCTCTTCCACCCGAGCCCGTTCCTGATCCGCGCCGTCGATCCGCTCGACGTCCGCGACGGCGCCTCGATCAAGCAAGTTCGTGCTCGGGCAAGGCAGCAGATCATTCGGGCGCTGCCGGTATCCATTGCGCCCGAGGCGCCGAACAAGCGTGATGGTCGCCGTCGCAAGCCAGCTTGGGCGGTGCTCGCAACGATCGAAGCTGCACAGCCGCAGCCACACGTTCGCGAGTTTGCCGCGATCCAAAAGGAGTGGGGAGGGGTGGCGCCAAAGGACGCGGCTCTCCAGTCCCTCCTCGAACAGCGTCAGCAGGCGGAGCAGATTAGCTGGATTAGCAAGTGGGAGCTCGACGCGCTGGTCGACATGGCGCTCGGCGCCCCGGGTGTTGTTGCCGGCCGCGCGCTCTATCGCCACCTCCCGGAGCTCTTCGACTATAAAGGTCAGCATTATCGTAAGTTGGCGCGGTTCTGCTGGAGCAAGCTACGCACCTATCTTGATCGTCCGGTGTTTTGGTCGGTACTGCCGGGAGACGACGCGACGGCCAAATATCAGCGTGCCTGCGTCGAGGGTTGTCTCGAGGCGGTGCTCGACGAGCATTTCTGGCTGCGCAAATCCAAGGTGGGAGGCATCGGCCTCATCGACGACCTGTCTGAAGCGCTTTCTGCAAATGTCGGGACGTTCGGCTTCAAAGGGCTGGCCAAGAAAGAGAAGATCCGCATCCGCTGCCATGCCGCCGTGCCGTTCGGCGGCACTGAGAGCGAGACGCAGAGTCAGGATCAGGGCGACGACAACCAGACGCCCGCGCGCTCGGAGGAAATTCGCAGCGCGTTCAATACGCCATTCTGGCCCTATGTCCTCGCGACCACCTCAGTTGGTCAGGAAGGTCTCGATTTCCATAGCTGGTGTGACCGTCTCGGGCATTGGGACCTGTGCTCGAGCCCGGTCGATCTCGAGCAGCGCGAGGGCCGCGTTCAGCGTTTTGGCGGCCTCACCGTCCGCCGTCCGCTCGCCGACAAGCTCGGAAAGGACGCCTTGGCCAAGGCCCGGCGCGACCTGACCTCTCCCTGGGACGCGATAGCAAAAGGTGCCGACGAGGCTTTCAAAGATGACGAAACCGGCCTTACGCCTTGGTGGACGCTGCCCGGTGCTGACCTCAAACGCCACCTGTTCGCCCTGCCGCAGAGCCGCGACATCGATCGATTTGCCAAGCTGAAGGCGCAACGCCTCCTATATCGCGTGGCGCTTGGGCAACCTGACCAAGAGGATCTGGTCGAGCTTCTCACGGACGACGATCCAGAGGTCCTGCGGTTGCTGCAGGGCTTGACGTTGAACCTGTCAGCCTTCGCACATCGACGACTTGGCTAGGTCTTGTAGGCGAGTCAGTAGGGGAATTACTCCTGAGTGTTATGGCATAATCTGCGACAGATAACGAATGATGCGCTGAGATGTAAAATGGTATTTTTCATGGTCTTGTGCGCTTCAACTCTCCAGAAGCGCCGGTTTTCCTGAGGTTTACCTGCTTGTTAATAATAGAGTGGGAATGATCCCGCGCCCTCTAAGGGACCTGTCTTGACTAACGAAAATGCCCGCTCAGTTGCGGGCTTTTTGCATTTGTCACCCTTCGAAACTGGCGCATCTGTTTAAAAGCAGCTCAACACGATCACAATCTCAAGGTCGGGATGCGAGACATTTTAGATGCCTACGGTGCGGCCGCCAGAGTCAAGCTGGGCTCGCCAAGGCCAGCCTAAGTAATGACGGATGCTAAACCATGCGCTGGCGTTACACCGATGCTAGCCAGTAAGCGGCGCCCGATGCAGCCAACGGCTCAGTGTATCTTGCCTCTCAGTGTGCTACCGTGTGAGCAGAATTGATTAAACCGTTTGGGGTACTCAAGTCATGAACCACAAGCTGAAAACTTATGGTGTATCCATAGTAGAGCGACCTAAAGTTAAAGCCATCAAGAAGCTGGACTTGGGTGGCGACTCGGGTAAGCAGATCGTTCATTCAGAAACCAAGCTCGTTCTCAGGACGCACAAAAAAACCTTTAAGAAGTTGGCTGACATGTAATGGAATTGATCTTTTTTCCATTTGAACGTGTTATTGAGATAAATGCTCAGATCTTGACTACCGAGCCCGGTATGAAAGGGGTGGTAAATATTCCGCTTTTACAAGGCGCGCTGGCTCGAATTGACAACGCGATTGCCTATAATGGCCTTGACGATGTATTTGAAATTGCCGCTAAGTACACTGCCAGCATCGCGCAAGGCCACGCATTGCCTGATGCGAAAAAGCGTACCTGGCTTGCAGTCGGCTTGGAGTACCTTTCGCTTAATGATTATTAAATTACTCTAGATAACGATTTGATAGCGGATGCCGTTAGGGACTTGGTTGTTGGTGATATCAATGAGCATGATTTCGCTGATATTCTTTACTCCTGCTTTATCGCTTCTCAAAACCAAGTCTAGCACTAGGAAGGCCCATAGCACTGGACGCAGACCCTGCAGCGTCGCGCCTATCGTTGTGGGCTTGGCTGGCCGAGTAGGGCGAGATACTGGCAGCATGACGACGTAGCTTACGGCTGACGATCGGACGGATTCCTATCGAGCACTGTTTCGTTGGCTCAATCTCTGGAGCTGGCTGAGCTGGATCGGGACGCGTTCTTCGACGCTGAGTTCTTGATAAGACATGCGTATACCGTGTTTTAAATTTTGATGTTGCACTCATTTTTAACCGTCAACCTTGTTTGTTTTTCGATGGAATAATTTAATGCAAAATAATGAGATTATGATAAAGGATACTGCCAAAATAAGCCTAGCCACAAAAATGCTAAAATCAAAAAAATAATTAACAATAAGTAATATCCATACTGAATGAAAAGCAGCACATGCAATCGCAAATAAATAAACTCTTGCGTGTGAAAATTTGCCCGATTTTTTGTTTGTTCACTATTTTTGCATTCCTTCTATTGTGAAGGCGTCGGCAGCTCTATCTAGAATTAATGCAGGTACTGACGTATTTCTATATGCGCGTACATAATCAGTTCTGATATACCCGAATAGACGCCAAGAGTCTGGTTTTAAGATAAGTTTATTCAGGCACATCGAGAGATCCGCTGATCCGTAGGCCATATCTCCTTATCCTGCTATTGGAATTCCAAGATCATCAGGCCACTCAAACCAGGCCATTTTTATCGATAGCCTAACCATCCAAAATATTTAGCGAGAAGAGATTTTCTCTTTTTTTCGACATGACAGTCAATCAAGCCAAAGATGGCGGTGAAAAATATATGTTCTTCGACATCGAATCTTTCATGGATAAAGCAAAGGTCGTCCCATGACAGTATCTCATCAACTTTAAAGTCTCCGGACTTCTGTAGGTTTATGTAAGAAGCTACGTCTTTTCTCAATGAAAGGGCAGAAAAATAAGATTTCTCTGCCATCCATTTTTCGATTATGGTTGCGATCGAGAGTTGTCCAACTCTCTGGTCATCTGGAAGGTAGTCAAGTATGCCATCAGCTAAATGTTTCATGAAGTCTGTTAGCTCCATATATCCACGCATCATTAGAGTCCGAGGTTTGGAGAGTTAGGATAGTACGCGCGATGTACGGTTTAAAAATATCACATTGAGTTCTTGGTTGAATAATTTTGCAAAATTTTACTTTTTCCCAGTTTCTGAGTTATTAACTTTTTTTACTGCATTTGATAGAAAGCTACGTAAGCGATTCTTGGATTCTAGATCAAGCAGACTTATGACACGGATAAAAAAGGTATGAAGGTCTCCCTCAAAATAGTCTTCAACAAAAGATGTGTCCTGCCCGAAAGGGGGGTAGGCATATTCCAAGCCGTCGGGTGTCATATGGCTTTTTATATAGATTTTTATCTGTCGTTTTAAGAAAAAAACATTTAGCAAGTTACGCTCGTCTATATATTTTTTGACTATGTCTTCCAAGTTGATAGGTGTGAGATCTATCTTTTCCTCTTCAGGTAGGAACTCCCCTACGGCATCGCCGACATCGTAAATGAAGTCATTTATAAGTCCGTATTTCATAATTATTGCTCTACGCTGAAGGGAAAGCTGTTACTAAATAATAAGGCATGTGGTTGTACTCTACAAATTTAATTGTAACTGTGACTTTGGACATCTCTATGATCTTGTCAGGAGCTTCTCTTTTTACGCCCCAACCTACTGGCTTTTCCAATGATGTAGAAAAATCATATCGTTTTTCCTTTAGCACTAGCTTTGCTTTGGATTGCATTAATATTTTCAGCCTGTTTTTCTTAAGGGCTTGGCTAACCGCCCATTCCGCTATTTCCAAATTGTAGAACGTGGAGGAAGTGTGAACTCGCTTCGATGCAAATCTCTTTTTCAAATAATCTAAATCTTTGGCGACGTGTTTGAGCATAGTGTGCCCCCCGCCGAGATTTTTAGGGGCATGAAGCGGCTTTTCGCTCGTAGCTATGCTCATCCTACCCGCCCGCACCGAAGACACCCGAAACGCGTTGTAAAGCGAGGCTGTAGTCAGCGGCACAGCGAACTCCGTAGCCAAACCGATTACCTGACCTGTTATCCGAGACGCCCCTAAAGCCTCGGCCGCTGTTGCCCCCGCTTTGAATGCGTAGGAGTCCGTTTGCTGGCCTGTGAAAAGCTGTGTAGAGGCCGCCGAAAGCTGGTCGGAGGCATGAACCCCCATTGCTACGCAGCCAAGTTTTGAAATCATCGTTGGTTCAGGTACCGCGCACAATACGCCCGAACCTGCCAGCTCGATAATTCCGCCTACCAACCGAAGGCTACCGAATATACGGTTGGACATGATTTCGGCAGGTGTAAGGGATTCGTGAGTAAGTATCGCGGCCATCTGGGCGAAATTGAGGATGACGCGAAAGCTTCCATCGTCAGACATGGTGTGTTCCCTTACGCAAACGGCCTTTTCGCCTTTCTGTCCCAGCCGCCTGTAACAATGCCGGCACTGGCTCCATCGGTACGCCGCTGCTTTGAATATTCGAATCTGATGCGACCGTAGTTCAGGGTCACAACCTCTACAGGAAAGCCGGAGTGTTCCGCACCTTGGCCGCTTACCAAGGCGATCAGTGCCTCTTCCATTACGATGTCGAGGTACTTGAGTTTCTCAGAGCCTGCACGGTGGATACGAATGGTGACGGTAGGGATATGTGTACCGCGGCAGCAAAGTTCGAACAGCTTTGGGGTAGCGCAGTCCACGTATTTGCTTATCTGGAAATCCCCTAACGACACACCGCCAGCGGTAGCACCTCCGCTTGAGCTGGCTGTTTGACTAATGGATTGAGCGGCATCGTAGTGGTACGAAAGTAGCTCTATCCAACCTTCGTGCCCTGCATCCAACGATTCACCCTGAACCCCTTCAATCTTCATGAAAGCATCAAATGCCATAACCCTGCTCCTTGCTTGAAAAATAGCGAGGCGTGGACGTTAAACCAAAATTGGATCGTATTGCAACCTTAGTGCAATACGATGTAACTTCATGTTACAGTCTGGCTATAAATTGACTCTTATAGATCACGCGTAACGAATTGCAAATAGAAAAAATGGAAATCCTGTTTTTAATTGTCAGAAAATATACCAGACAATAGAGGTTCGCCTAACTTAGTAAGCGCGTCTATTCACCAAGCTCTCGAACAAGGCGGCTAGTTTTTTATACGATTGGCCTATTAGCACCAACAACAGTGGTAAAACTCAACTAATCAACTCATCCCAGCACATGCCCCGAAATCAACCTCGCTATTTCCACAATGGACGTTTTGCCCGTGAACTCGAACCTCACCTTACCCAGCGCTGAGAAATACACCTGGCGGTCTCAGTGACCAAGTGCAACACGCGAGGTAAGGTGCTGCTGACTACTCACTACACCCACTTGACCATAAAAGAGCGCGTAACGCTGATGATCATGCGTATGCAAGGCTCCTCGCTGCGAGCCGTCGCCCAAATTTTTGGGCGTCAGCCCAGCACACTGAGTCGAGAGGTTCGGCGCCAGTTGCAGCCTGAGCGCTATGACGCTAGCGCTGCCGGTGCCCGAGCGCGCGCTCTCAAGCACGTCCCGAGGCGCAACAAGATTCTTGCCCTGGTTCTGAACTGTTCCAGGTCGTACGCAGCATGTTGGCCAAAGGCTGGTCTCCTCAGCAAATTGCCGCCAAACTCAAGAACTACTGGCCTGACAATCCCGAGCGGCATGTGAGTCACGAAACGATCTACCTGACAATCTATGCATACCTCCGCGGCGAGCTTAAGCGTCAATTCATCGGTTACCTGCGCCAGGGCGGCCGCAAGCGGCGTACTCGGAGCACTGCGCCAGCTCGGCGCGAGCGCTATCCAGCTGAACAGAATATTCGCTACCGGCCTGAAGAGGTCGAAGGTCGGCAAGTGCCAGGTCACTGGTATGCCGGCCCAGTGGGAAAGCGACCTGATCATGGGCACGAACAATCGCTCGGCAGTGGCGACGCTGGTCGAGCGCACGAGCCATTTCGTGATTCTGGGCAAGTTGGATGCCCCACCGCAAACGCTGCGCTGGAGGCAATGACGCGAGAACTTTCGCGTATGGCATCGGCGCTGCTGAAAACCATGACCCATGACCAAGGCAGCGAGATGGCCAGGCATGCGGAGCTGACAGCGCGCACGGGAATGAAGATCTACTTCGCTGACCCGCACAGCCCTTGGCAAAAGAGGCAACAACGAGAACACAAACGGCTTGCTGCGGCAGTACTTACCCAAGCGCACCGATTTGTCACTGGTTAGCCAGGAGCGGCTGGACGAGATTGCCGACCTGCTCAATACCCGACCTCGTCAGACATTGGGCTGGAAATTCCCTGTTGAAGTGTTGACGGATCATCTGCAGTTACTGGCGACCAATCGACTCAACATGATCAATTGACTGTTGCACTTTGAACCTGAGGCCGCCCTCTGTTAATAATCCAGTGGGAATCATCCCCGCACCGCTACCCTAATCAAGAAGCCCGCATCATTGCGGGCTTCTTGCATTTTGCGTCTGGCAGTTATGGCAGCACCAAGCAGCTCTTTTACGTGGTGCGGATCGGGTGCTCAATCCCTGGTTCACCGATGACGCAATAGCAATTCACCAGAGCCGTCAGCAATCCGGTCATTACGAGCTTGACTAAGGGCTACTGCAGGGTGTGATGAGTGAGGCCGTCATGCTAAAAACTACACATGGGCCGGGTGTGTACTGATCTTGCCAGAATGACTGCATTATTGTATTTTTGATGTCATTGAATGCGTTTTATGAGGTGTGACTATGGCAATCCTGACGGTAAGAAATGTGCCTGATGAGGTGCATCGCGCCATTCGCGTTCGGGCCGCTCAGCACGGCCGTAGCGCAGAAGCAGAGGTTCGGGAGATCTTAGCTAATGCGGTGAAGCCCGATCAGCGTTTGCGTCTCGGTGATGCCCTGGCAGAGCTAGGTAAGAAAGTAGGCCTCACCAACGAAGACGTTGCAGTGCTTGACCAAGTGCGCGACACGATTTCAGCTGAACCGATGAGGTTTGAATGATCGTCTTGGACACCAATGTCGTATCTGAGGCGATGAAGCCTATACCAGCTCCAAACGTTCGGGATTGGCTGAACGAACAAGCAGCAGACACGCTTTACCTCTCCAGCGTCAGCATTGCTGAATTGACGTTTGGAATTGCTGCACTGCCAGCGGGTAAGCGGAAAAACATGCTAGACGAGGCCTTTGAAGGGCTTCTTGGGTTGTTCGAAGGGCGGGTGCTTAACTTCGATACAGGTGCTGCACGTTGCTATGCACGACTGGCTTTAACTGCCAGAGGCTGTGGAAGAGGGTGCCCAACGCCTGATGGTTATATTGCAGCGATTGCCGCATCACGGGGGTTTATCGTGGCCTCGCGTGATACCGCTCCTTATGAAGCTGCAGGTGTAACAGTTATAAATCCTTGGGAAGTTAGCTGAACATTTTTACCTGACGCTTTCATTTAACAAATTGAGACCGGACTTCGGTGTCGTTATGGTCGAAGGCTAGGATTCGGCTTACCCCTACCCTCGCCGCAGCTCCGCGTTGACATGCCCCCTGAGCTGGGACCAGATACCGGCTGTTGTCTCGCGGCTGCGCTAGAGTGCCCGTTGGGGCTTTATCCCCCCCCTTCTTTCCCGTCGCTTTCCAGAGGACGGTTTGGTCGCCTTTTACGCGACTCTACGCGCATCGCTCTTCTTCTTGATTGTCTTGCACACCCCACCTGAACTCTACGCCAAAACCCTGCTCTAGACAGGTTCCCCATAAACGTAGCAATTTGTTTCCACCTGCCAATAAACGGACCTGCCCATGTCTATCCCGCACACCTCCCGCGCTGCCTTACCCGCGCATTCTGCCGCCAAGATGGAAGCCGCCATGGCCGTTGGCAGCTTTGCCATTGGTACAGGCGAGTTCGCGATCATGGGGCTGATGCCGGACATCGCCAGCAATCTGCACCTGAGCGAACCCCAGGTAGGGCACGCCATCAGCGCCTACGCGCTGGGTGTGATGGTGGGTGCACCGTTATTGACGATTGTGGGCGCCAAGCTGCTGCGCAAGCACATGCTGATGCTGCTAATGATGCTGTATGCCTTGGGTAACCTGGCCACAGCGTTTACACCCTCGTTCGGCAGCCTGGTGGTGTTTCGTTTCCTTAGCGGTTTACCACACGGGGCTTATTTCGGTATTGCAGCCGTGGTGGCGTCCAGTATGGTGCCGGCCAACCAACGGGCCGGTGCTGTGGCGCGGGTGATGATGGGGCTTACCCTGGCCATGCTGTTGGGCAACCCTATCGCTACCTTTTTGGGCCAGTATTTGGGCTGGCGGTCGGCGTTTGCGTTGGTGGGCGTGATTGCCCTGTGCACCATTGCTTTGGTGTGGCGCTTTGTACCCCAGCCCCACGATGAGCCCCGCAGCCACCCCATGAAGGAAATGCGCGCCTTTACCAAGCCGCAGATCTGGATGGCCTTGGCCATCGCAGCCATTGGGTTTGCCGGCATGTTTTGCGTATTCAGCTACCTGGCGCCCATCATGCTCAATGTGAGCCATGCCACGCCTGAGATGATTCCGTTTGGCCTGGCCGCCTTCGGCGTAGGCGGCATCATCGGTAATATCGCTGGCGGCAAGCTGTTCGATCGTTTGCAATTCCGGGCCGTAGGGCTGCTGTTGGTGTGGTCCATCGCCGTACTGTTGTTCTTCCCGTTCGCGGCGGGTTCGCTGTGGGGCGTGATGCTGGGCATTGGCCTGGTGGGCACCATGGTTGCCTTAGCCGCGCCCCTGCAAATCCGCCTGATGGACATCGCCCATGAAGCCCCCAGCCTGGCGGCAGCCTCCAACCATGCTGCCTTCAACCTGGCTAACGCGCTGGGCCCTTGGTTCGGGGGCATGGCTATTACCGCCGGGCTGGGCTGGACCAGCACCGGTTACATCGGTGCGGCCACTGCCTTGGCTGGCCTTGGCCTGTACCTGATCGCACGGCGTATGAAAGGCGGGCAGTAAGAGGCACGGCTTTGCGTTAATGTGCCAATACAGAACCTGAAGGAATAAGGCCTTTACGTTCCAAGGCTACCAATGCACTGGACAAGCGTTCGAGGGTGGTGGGTGAGGGAGCCTGCAGGGGCGCGAGCACCTCGCCACAGTCATGACCGATCCACTTCATGGCAGCCTTCAAAGGGCCAGGGTTGGCCTCGGCGAACAACGCCTTGAGCAGCGGTAGCAGTTCCCGCTGGGCGTCGATGGCTGCCTGGATATGGCCGTCTTTCAAGGCCTGGTACAGCGTTACCCAGTACTCGGGGATCAGTGGGGCCGACGCCAGAATGCCGCCCCGCGCACCCAGTGCCATCTGCGCCGGGAACAGCATGTCCTCCCCGGCCAGCAACTGGAAATCTTGGCTAGTGGAGGCCGCAATCTCATTGAAGTGGGCCATGTCGGTATTACAGGCTTTCATGCCAAAAATGGAGCCGTCCTGTTCCATTTGGGCAATGGTGGCGGCGTCGGTAACAATCCTCGTACGGTAAGGAATGTCGTAGAACACGATGGGCAGGTCCACTGCCTCACGGTAGGCACGAAAATACTCGCGAATGCCCTGTTGCGAAGGTGTGACATAGAACGGCGTGATCGTCAGCAATGCGTCCGCGCCATGGGCCTTGAACGCTTTCCCCGCTTGCACCGATTCGGCAAACCCTGGCGACACCATGCCGGCGACCACGGGCACGCGCCCCGCTGACACCTCCACCGTAATAGCCACCACGCGCTCGCGATCGGCAGGGGATAGCGCTGTGTACTCGCCTGTGCCGCCAATGGGCACCAGGCCGCTGCACCCGGCTTGAATCAGGTGTTCTACCAGCTTTTTCAAAGCGGCTTCGTCAACACTGCCATCCGTTTTGATGGGGGTAGGAAAAGGCGGCAGAATACCGGCAAGTGTAGGCACGTTCATGGGTAGGTCCTTTAAGGATGGGTCAGTCAGCGCTTGGCCTGGTCACGGTTGGCAAGTTTCCCCGCGACCCACAAAATGCAGGCAATCAGCAGTAACAGCAGCGTCGAGACGGCCGCCAGCAGGGGGTTCACTTGAAGGATGGCGCTGTCCCACATTTGCTTGGGCAGCGTGGATTGCATGCCGCCACTGATGAAGAGCGACAATGTCAGCTCGTCGAAGGAGGTGACGAATGCAAACAGGAAGGCGGCCACCAGCCCACCTCGCAGCAAGGGCAGGGTCACGTAGCGCAAGGTTTTCAGCCGGCTGGCCCCTAGGCTCCAGGCCGCCTGGTCATAGCGGTGGTCGTAGTTCTTCAATACTGCCATCACGCTCACCACCACGTAGGGAATGGCCAGGATGGTATGGCCCAACACCAGGCCAAGGGTTGAGCCGGTCAATGACAGGCGTGAAAACAGGTAGAAGAGTGCGACCGACACAATGATCCTTGGCACGATCAGGGGGGACAGAAGGAACGCCAGTACCCAGGCATTACCTCGCTTGAGCCCCCGCTGTAGCCCGAAGGCTGCCAAGGTGCCTAACACCATGGAGAGGGCCGCCGTGAGCGTGGCCACCTTGATGGAACGCCACGTGGCCGAGAGCCACTGCGGCGAATGAAAATACTGCTGGTACCACTGCCAGCTGAAGCCCTGAGGAGGCCAGTCCAATACCGTGCCCTGGGTGAACGAGAGCGGCACCATCACAAAGGCGGGTGCCACCAGGAACGTCAGAATCATCAGCGAAATGGCCCACAGGATGATTCGGCCCACAGGGCGCCGTCGTTTTTCCGAACCCCTTCCTGCCAGCGGGCGCACGCAGGTCACCAACCCGTCCGATACACGGCCCAGCGCCGCCAGCAGCAGGTTGCCCAGCCGTGCCAGCACGCCCCGTTTGCCCGGCCGTTGCCGTGCTTCGCCGCCTGCCAGTGTCGACAGCCCGAATATGCGGTCGTAGAGCACAAACACAACCATGACTGCCACGAACAGCAACACGGCCAGAGCACCGGCGAACGGCCAGTTCAACAGCTCTTGCACCTGCTGAATGATCAGCTGGGGCAGCATGATCGTTTGCGGGCTGCCCAATAGGGCTGGCGTGATGAAGAAGCCTAGAGACGAAATGAACACCAATAGGCCCCCCGCTGCCACACCAGGTAGCGACAGCGGGAAATAGATACGCCAGAAGGTGCTGCCAGGCTTGGCCCCCAGTGTCATGGCGGCCCGGCTTAAGTTGCCATCGATATTGTCCAGCACAGACAGCAACGTGATTACGCACAAGGGCATCATGGCGTGCAGCATGCCGATCATCACCGAGGTGAAGTTGTACAGCAGCTCAGCCGGTGCCTCGCTCAGGCCCATGGCCTGGAACCATTGATTGAAAAGGCCGTTTCTACCCAGCAGCGCGATCCAGGCGAAGGTTCTGACCAGAAAGCTGGTCCAGAACGGCAACAGCAGCCAGAACATCAAACGGGTGCGGGTGCTGGCACGGCTAACACTGGTGAGGTAAGCCAGCGGATAGCTGAACAGCACCGCCAGCACAGTGGTCCAGGCCGCGAACTGCAAGGTGATGCCCAGTACGCGCCAGTAGATGTCACGGTCCAGGATGCGCTGGTAGTGATAGAGGGAGAAGCTGCCTTTGCGCGTGAAGCTCAGGCTTAGCAGGTCTGCCACGGGGAAGACCATCAGCGCCAGCAAGAACACAATAGCGGGCAGTACCAGCATCCACGGGCGTACCCGCCAGCGGCGTTGCCCCATGCGCTGGTCCACTGCCTGGGCGCAGGCAACTTCCGTCATGCGGCCTCCGGCACGGCATCAGCCGGCAGTATCACGGTGTCGGCTGGCTGCCAGCATGCCCAAACAGGTGTACCCGGCGTAGCGTCGAGTTCGCGCTCAAGGGTCAGGCCCTCGACCATCAACGCGGCGCCACCGGCCGTGGTGACCATAAAGCGGGTGATTCCACCTGTGAAGATCACATCCGTCAGTGTGCCTTGCACGCTGTTCATGGCAGGCTGGGCAGCCGTGAACAGCCCAACCCGTTCAGGGCGCACCATCACATTAACGGGGCCACTGTGTGCGCCCTCCACGGTGAGGCTGATGCCCAGCGTTTGGCAGGCCACTTGGCAGCGGGCTGCCCCTTGGGGTTGGGCAACGCCGGGCACGATGTTGGATTCACCCAGGAAATCTGCCGCGAACGTGGTGTTGGGGCGGAAGTACAGGTCGCTGGGCGTGCCCAATTGTTCGATCCGGCCGTGGTTCATCAGGCAGATGCGGTCCGACATGGTCAGAGCTTCCTGCTGGTCGTGGGTGACGAACAGAATGGTCGTGCCCAGTTGGCGATGCAGCCGCTTGATTTCGATTTGCAGCTGGTCGCGCAGTTTTTTATCCAGCGCCCCCAAAGGTTCATCCATCAGGATGATGCTGGGCTGGTACACGATGCACCGCGCCAGTGCGATTCGCTGCTGCTGGCCCCCGGACAGCTCGCGGGGCAGGCGGTGCGCGGTATGGCCCAGTTGTACCAGTTCCAATACTCTGGCCACCTCGCTGTTGACCTCGGCCAGAGGTCGACGGCGCATGCGCAAGGGAAAGCCGACGTTTTCAGCAATGGTCATGTGGGGAAACAGGGCGTAATTCTGAAACACCATGCCAATGTCGCGCTCATAGGGCGGGGCATAGGTGGCCAGGGTGCCGTCAATCCACAGCTTGCCGGCATCCGGCTCCAGCAGGCCTGCCACCATCATCAACAACGTGGTCTTACCCGAGCCCGAGGGGCCAAGCAGTGTCAGAAACTCACCTTGGCGCAATTCCAGCGACGTGGGCGCCAGTGCCTGGAAAGCGCCGAAGCGCTTCTGAATGCCTTCGATCTTCAACTTTGCCTGCATAGGGGGTCCGCCGCGCGTTAGCCGAGAATCCATTCATTGAAATGGTCCAGCGCCTCAGCCTTGTTCTCAGCCCAGTACGCGGTGTCGATGGGTAACCCCCGCTTCATGTTGTCGGGGTAGGTCGGCAGGTCGCGCGCGCGGCCCTCGGGGATATGCTCGAAGGCTGCCGGCTGGGTGGGCCCGTTCATCACGTATTCCGTGAGGGCGGCTTGCCGCTTGGGGTCGCAGGCAAACTCGATGAACCGGCGGCACAGGTCTGCCTTGGGCGTGCCACGCAGGATGATCCAGGCATCTACACCCCAGATGTGCTGGTCCCAGGAAATGGCCACCTTCGCACCAGCGTCACGGGCCGCCAGTATGCGGGATGTCCAAGTAGGCATCAGCTCTACCTCCCCGCTGGTGAACATCTGGGTGGCCTGCGCCCCGGAGCCCCACCAGGCCGATACATGGTCGCGCAGCTTGTCCAGCGAGGCGAAGGCCCGGTCCAGGTCGCAGGGATACACATCAGCCATCGGCACGCCATCAGCCATCAAGGCCTCCTCTACCGTGTCGAAGGCGTATTTACGCATCCCACGGCGGCCTGGAAAGTTCTGGGTATCCCAGAATTGCTGCCAGCCAGCGGGCACCTGTTTGATGCGCTCCACGTTGTAGCCGATGGCGGTGGAGTAAATATCGGAGCCCACCGCGTAGTCAGTGTTGAACTGCGCGGGAATGCTTTTGATGACCGGTTTGTCCCCCAGTTGGTGGGGTTCGAGCAGGTTCATCTGCGCCAGCAAGTTGGCCGCCGCCAGGCTGATGGCCCCGCCCATGTCCCAGGTGTAGTTACCGGTATCGACCAGGCTCTTCACTTCGGCTGTGGGTTCGGCTGTGGACGTGACCCCAATGACCTCAATGCCTGTTTCTTTGAAAAATGGCTCGAAATATGCCTTTCGATACCCGTCGGTCCAGTTGCCCCCAGCGTCACGCACCAGCAGGCGCTTGCTCTCAGCGCGTGCCGAACCAATGAAATAAGGGGCCGCCGCTGCCATTGCACCCGTCGCTGCAGCTTTGTGCAGGAAACTGCGGCGTGTCATGCCTTTCTGGTTGTTACCGACGTGCTCAGTCATATCCCGCATCCACCATAGTGACAGATTGTGCGTATAGTGTTACTTTGTGTTCATAGTGAATGCAACAAAAAACCTTCACTTTTGAGCGCACTGCACTTTGTGGCCTATTGGGATCAAGCGTAGGGGATTGATTTTGAATGAGTTCCTGCAAGCCGCTGCTGAAGTGGTTGGGGTCGACAACCTGTTGTTCGGCTCTGACACAGCCGGTTTCGACGTGGATTGGCGGGGCCGTTACTTAGGCAAGGCACTGTGTGTGGCCCGGCCAGGGAATACGCGGGAAGTGTCCGAGCTAATGGCGTTGTGTATGCGCCATGGGGTGGAAGTGGTGCCCCAAGGGGGTAATACCGGGCTGTGCGGTGCTGCCACGCCGAGCGCCAACGGCAACCAAATGGTGCTGTGGCTAGGCCGGATGAACAACGTCCGTGCATTTAGCGAGATCGATGGCAGTATCACGCTGGACGCTGGTTGTGTGCTGGAAACGGTACAGAACTTGGCCGCCGAGCAGGGTTACTTCTTTCCCATGAGCTTGGGTGCCGAGGGCAGCTGCCAGATTGGTGGCAATATTGCGACCAATGCCGGGGGCACGGCGGTGTTGCGTTATGGCCCCATGCGAGACTTGGTTCTGGGCCTGGAAGTGGTACTGCCCGATGGCACGGTTCACGACTGGCTTACGCCGCTGCGCAAGAACAACACCGGGTATGACCTCAAGCAGCTCTTTATTGGTGCGGAAGGCACCTTGGGTATCATCACGGCCGCCACGTTGAAGGTGTTTCCCGCGCCCAAGGTACGGGAATTGGCCATGGTGACCCTGCACAACGTCGAGCAGGCCCTCACACTGCTTCACCGGGTGCGGCGCAGCCTGGGCGAGCGCTTGCTGTCATGCGAAATCATCAATTGGGCGCAGGTGGCGCTGGTGCTCAAGCATGCCCAAGGGGTCACCTGGCCGTTTGCCGAGCCGTCGCCCTGGTGTTTGCTGATCGAGGTGACTGAAACCCTTGAAGGCTACGACTTGCGCGGTGCCCTTGAGGCTGAGCTTGAAAAGGCCCTTGAAACCGAACTTATTACGGACGCGGTGGTGGCCACCAGCCAGGCGCAGCAGAACAGCCTCTGGCAATTGCGCCACAGCGTTTCGGAGGCAAACAAGCTGGAAGGGTATGGGGTCACCCATGACACCGCAGTGCCCCTAAGCCAGCAGGGAGTGTTTGCCACTGAAGTGGAGCAGCGGCTGATGCAGGCCTATCCCCAAGGCCAGGTGTTGATGGTAGGGCATATCGGGGATGGCAACATTCACGTGATCCACATGTTCCAGCGCGACCAGCATTCGGCTGAACAACTGGCAGTTGCGGCCAAGGGCGTGCATCAGTTGGTAGACGACGTGACCCTGAGCCTGGGCGGCACCGTGAGTGCCGAACATGGCATCGGGCAGACCAACAAGGCGCGCCTGCAGGCCAGCCGTAGCCCGCAGGACCTGGCGCTGATGAAAGCCATCAAAGGCGTGATTGACCCCGAAAGGCGCATGAACCCTGGCAAAGTATTCGATTGATTCGTTCGGGCAACACGCCAGAATGGATCACAGAATTGATAGCCGGTTGCAACGGTGTCATCTTTGAACCACAGCGCCACAGAACATACTTTCAACGTTGTAACCCAAGCACGCCAGCATCAGTTGGCATGCTGTGCCGTATTGAAAACGATCAGGTGAAACAATTGGATATCCAGCTGGGTAAAGCCTCCGTTCCAGGGGCGGAGTACGAAATCATAGAGGATGAAGTAGCCCTTGATATCGGGGAGCGCATCAAGAAGCTGCGTAAAGAGCGCGACTGGACGTTATCCAAGACCGCTCAGCAGACGGGGCTGTCTCATTCGGCCTTGTCGAGAATCGAGCGTAACGAGCTATCGCCCACGTTGGGCAGCCTGAACAAGATTGCACGGGGCTTTTCCATCGATGTCATCACCTTATTGTCCGAGCATCCTGCCCATGCCTCCGATGCCCGGCGCAGTGTGAACCGCTGCGCCCATGGCCTGGTTTCCAATACACACACCTGCAAGAACACGTGGCTGGCGGCTGACCTCAGGCACAAGCGCATGCTGCCGCTCAAGACTCAAGTGGCGGCGCGGCACCCAGACGACTATAGCGACTGGGCAACCCATGCCGGTGAGCTATTCGTGTATGTGCTTACGGGCGAACTTACGGTGTATTCGAAAATTTATGCGCCCGTGGCGCTGGGCGAAGGCGACAGCCTGTATTACGACGCAAGCGCCGGCCACAAGTGGGTTTCCACCAGCGCGCAAGAGGCCGTGGTCCTGTGGGTTTATGCGGAATGAGCGTGACAGGTAACCCCTGCCTGCACCGCACCTGCCTCCCAGTATCGAGGCACGCCCAATGAGCCGACCGCTCAATTTCAAGGCGTTACGCACCCACGCACGTAAGCGCCTGCCTCGGCCGATTTTCGAGTACATCGACCGCGGCACCGAGGACGAAACCGGCTTGATCGCCAATCGGCGAGCGTTCGAACGGGTACGTATTGCCCCTCAGGTACTGACCGGAGGGGCCCCGCGATCTACCCGTACCCGGTTGTTCGATCAGGAGATATCCGCCCCAATGGTCGTTGCGCCCACCGCGTTCGCAGGCCTTGTGTGGTACCAGGGGGAAATTGCCCTGGCCAAGGCTGCGCAGCAAGTGGGTATCCCTTTTTGTGCCGCCACGGAAGCCATCACGTCCATCGAGGCTATTGCGAGCGCCACACAGGTCCAGAACCTGTGGTTTCAGCTTTACCTATGGGACATCCCGGCACTTTCAGATGCGCTGGTTCAGCGTGCACAACACCTGGGTATTCGTACGCTTGTCATTACGGTGGACACGCCCGTAGTGCCTAACCGGGAATACAATGTGGTCAATGGCATGGGCATGCCGTTCCGGTTTTCGCCACGCTTGCTGGGCGATGTGGCACTACGGCCAGGTTGGGTACTGGGTGTGCTTGGGCGTTATTGGCTCAATGGGGGTATGCCCAGTTTTGCCAACTACCCTGAGGCGTATCGTAAAACCCTCTTGGGTGGAGGCGCCAAGCAGCAGATGCGTCATGACCCTGGGCTGACCTGGGCGCACATCGCGCGCCTGCGCAAGCTATGGAAAGGGTATTTGGTGGTCAAGGGCATTGCCCGCCCTGGCGATGCGCTCAAGGCGCTGGAGCTGGGCGCTGACGGGATTGTGGTATCCAACCACGGGGGCCGAAACCTGGATAGCGCAGTGGCGCCCATGGAAACCCTCGAACCCATCAGTGAGGCCATTGCTGATCGGCTGACCATCATGATGGACAGCGGCATACAGCGCGGCAGTGACGTGTTCAAGGCTCTGGCGCTGGGCGCCAAGGCTGTGATGGTTGGCCGTGCCTTTCTATATGGCACGGCCGTAGGTGGGCAGCCTGGGGCCGTGCATGCGTTCAACCTGCTACAGCGGGAACTGGACCTTACATTGGGCAATGCCGGGTGCAGAACGGTGCACGCAATCAGCCGAAGTGTTGTGATCCGTTAGCTTGCTGACCTAAAGCCCAGCCGTTTCAGATCATTGCTCAAGGCGGTGAGGCTGGTATAGCGCACCTGATGGACTTGGCGCAGCTGCGGCAGGTCCACCCAGAACAGCGTGTCTTCCTGTATTACCGGGGTCGTGACCAATCCCGTACTGGGCAAGTGGATAGACAGTTTCCAGCCCTCGTCGCTAGGGCTTAGTAGGAAGGTTTGCTGCAAAGCCAACCGCTCGGCAATCTCGTGATCAGCAATAGGTGGCGTAAGGCGAAGCGCTTCCATGCGGTACAGGTAGTCGCTGTGCAGGATCACGTTTTGCCGTCCATCCCCCACCTCTACATACCGGCCCGGGTCCACCTGCAAGCCTTGACCTGTGCCTGGTGGCACGTCCTCAAAGCGTACGCTGTTAACGCCCTCCAAAGTGTCAAGGCCTTCAATGCCACGAAACAGGCTGGCATGGGTGTTACCTACCAACGCAACCCATTTGCCACTTGCCCGCGCTATTTCATCAGCCTGTATCACGCCATGGGCGTAGAAATTCATCATTTGCTGGCGCAGGTTGCCTGCTGGGTTCTCCAAGCCGTTGACCCTGTAGCTGGCCAGGCAATCCAGCGGAACAACGCGTATACCTTGCTCACATGCGGTTTGAACCAGTTCAGTATAGGTGCCGAGGCTGGGGTGCCCGTTGTAGAAACCGATGTCCATGCGATTCAGGTAGGCTTTCAAGTTGGGAGGCAAGGTGCGTTGTTGAAGTGCTGTAGCCAGGTCGGCCTGGTGGAAGTCTGCCAGCAAGTGCTCCATGTATAGCGTGTTAACACCCAGCTTGCGCAGGCTAGCCATGTGGTCGATCAGAAACACCCTGCAAGCGTTATCCTGGTGCGCCTCTCCCAAAACGACACCGTCATGGTCGCCGAATATCTCTGACAGTACCGCGCGTGCGGTACTGGGCGGCACAAGCTCGATATTAGAGGAGCGTAAAGGCGGCACATAGGCCTGGAAAAAGGCCTGTGAGTCCCGCTGCAAGCTGGCGCGCCTTTCACGAAACACAGCGAGCGCTTCACTGCCTTCTGGATAACCCACAAAGTCGTAATCCTCACCGTCGAGCAGGGGGCTGCCCAGGTTGCCTGCGGCTGTGCGCAGCGGTGCCTGATGTGCCGAGGGAACGTCATAGGGGCTTGGGGGCGGCGGCGTGTAATCCGGTACTACTGCCAAACCGCGGCCTCGGTTGAGGCAACCCAACGTTTGCCCACCTCCTAGCAAACCGGGGCGTGGTGCCAATTCCCACCGGCCGTCCGCGTTCAGGCGCACCGGTACATTGCGTTGAAACGCAAAGGGTGAGGCTGGATCGACGATGGCCCACTCGTTAAGCGCGGAAGCATGGCGTACCTGATAACTGTACCCGTCCAGTTCGATATAGAACTGGCCGTTCAGGGTATATACACCTTGCAGCAGGCCCGCTTGTCCTGGTGTGTAAGCACCGAGCAGGCGATTGCTATGAAACTGGTCTAACAAGGCAGCCGTGTCAGTGGGGTACTGGCGCTCGGGTGTAATGTCAGGCAAGCCTGCGTCGCCGGCTGCGCTGACCTCCGGCAGCAGTGGTGCCTCTACAGGCTGTGCCCCACGCCACGCCCCCCATAAGAAGGTACTGTTGAACAGCAGGTTCACGCTGGCGACCACAGCGTTGAGAATAGCGTGCTGTCGACGGGCAGTACTCGGTGCGTTCACAGCCAGGTCCACGTTAAGCGCGACCTCAGCTAGCCCGGCGCCTATACAAGCCAGGGTTATGGGCCAGTCCAGTGCCCCAAGCGGGCCGAATACCCGGTTGAAGGCACCCAGGTAGCCCAGCCAGATCTGTTTGCGCAGGGTGGCATTGCTGGTCAGGCGCAGTTCAGCATCATCGGCCATGCGGGCCTGTGCCTGCGTGCGCATTTGGGTAAACACGTCTTGGCGTAAACTGGGCGCTGGCGGTTCCAGCAATGGGCACTGGGTCCGGCCCCAGGTGCTGTACAGCAAGTCCAGCGTCTGGTTCAAAGGCTGCTTCCCTTCATCGGCCAACGCGCTGCGTAAGGGAAAATGGCTGGCGAAGCGTGCCCGGTTTTCAGCCTGGTTGTTGTGCATCAGCAGCCACCAGTGCACAGCCTTCCAATCGGCACACACCTGCCAAGGCTCCGGTTCGCCAGGCATGTACAGGTAATGGGTGTCACCCGTAATCAGATGCAGAATATCCGTGGCTTGATGCTGCCCGATCCGCAAAAAGCCTACGTGCATTGACGCAGGCGGGATGAAGGCAGCCTGCAACATCGGCAGGGTAGCGGGTGCTTGAATAGTGCCAGCAAGCGCTTGGAGAACACGGGAAAGGTCCACGTCTGTAAACGTTTTGTGCTGCCGTGCCTGCAAGGCATGGGCAATCAGCGTGGCCTTGGCCAAGGTGCGGTAGTCATCCGCATGGGTTGCCCAGAACTGCTCGCACTGCGACGTGAACCGCTGCTTGAAATCTACGGCCCATAGTTTATTCATGACTGCGCTGGGCAAGAGAGGAATGTCGTTGCGCTCGTCAAACGCAGCAGCGTCTGGCCCCTCCCGGTAAAAACCGGTTTGCGCATCCAAGGCATCCGGAACCTCGCTGTCGTTGGCACTGAAACGCACCATCACCAGTTCCACCAAAGTGAGGGACTGGAGAGGACGCTGGTAATGTGCCCAGCCGGAAAAGGCACGGGGGCTGCTGACCTGATCACGGAAGCGATGCCAGTACACCTTGTCCGGTGCCAGGATGCCCAGGTTGTGCGCTTTCAATACACTATTGGCGATGTCCCACGCCTGCTGGCGCATGTCCGGGCAACTGCTGGCCACCTCCTGGGCCAACGTCAATAGGGCGGCCTGTGGCTGGGAAAGAGAAGAATCAGAATCGCTCATGCTGTGCCTCCAGAGAAAAGGGGCCTAGCATGGGCAGGCGAGGCAAGCCAAGGGTGGTACAGAGGTATTACAAAGCCTGCAGGGGCATATGCGCCGTTACTTAAAATTTTTGCAGTACACGTGTATCGTATCTGCCCCCTTCGCGGCCTGGGCCGCGTCTCGGTATCAGAGGTTGAGCTCAATGTCCTTCACACGTCGCCAAATCCTTGCTGGCCTTTCCGGCCTGGCAGTCGTAGGGCTGGGTGCTGGCGGTGGCGCACGATACTGGCTGGGCCGAAACGAAGCGCCAGGCGGTCACGATTACGAGTTGATCGCCGCGCCTCTGGATGTGGAGCTGGTGCCTGGCCACACCACTACGGCCTGGGCCTTTGGCGGCACTGCGCCAGGTACCGAGCTGCGGGTACGGCAGGGTGACTGGCTGCGGGTGCGTTTCGTGAACCGTCTGCCGGTGCCTACCACGATTCATTGGCACGGCATCCGCCTGCCGTTGAACATGGACGGTGTGCCCTATGTGTCGCAGCTACCAGTATTGCCGGGGGAAACCTTTGATTATCGCTTCCGTGTGCCCGACGCAGGCAGTTACTGGTACCACCCCCATGTAGCCAGCAGTGAGCAGCTGGGACGTGGGCTGGTAGGGCCGCTTATCGTCGAGGAGCGCGAATCTACAGGTTTCCTGCACGAGCGCACCCTATGCCTGAAGAACTGGCACGTGGACGAGGAGGGCGGCTTCCTGCCGTTCAGCGTCGTCCGTGAGGCAGCGCGCAATGGCACCCTGGGCCGTTTGTCGACCATCAACGGTACGCCAATGCCTGTCCTCGATTTGCCTGCTGGCCAGATCGTGAGGCTGCGTGTACTCAACCTGGACAACACCGCTACCTACCGGCTGAACCTCAAAGGTGCAGGTGAGGCGCGTATTTATGCGCTGGATGGCAACCCTATCGAACCACGGCCTTTGGGGAAAGACTACTGGCTGGGCCCTGGCATGCGCCTGTGCCTGGCCCTGAAAGTACCTGCGGTAGGCGAAGAGATTTCACTGCGCGACGGCCCGGTGCGCCTAGGTACGTTGCGTGCTGTGGCCGCCGAAGGTAGCGCCACGCCGTGGCCGCCTGCGCTCCCGGCCAACCCCATTGCCGAACCGGACCTGGCCACCGCCGAGAAACTCAATTTCAATTTCGAATGGGTAGGTAGCACGGCCGAGGAAGGCGACACTGGCACGCCTAGCCTCTGGCAAATCAACGGGGTGGCGTGGGACATCAACGATAAAACCTGCGCAGACCGGCCCATTGCACGGCTTGAAAAGGGCAAGAGCTACATTTTCGAGCTCAAGAACATGACCCAGTACCAGCACCCGGTGCACCTGCACGGGATGAGCTTCAAGGTGATCGCTTCCAACCGCCATAAGGTCATTCCCTACTTCACCGACACCTACCTGCTGGGGCGCAACGAACGTGCGCAGGTGGCACTGGTGGCCGATAACCCAGGCACCTGGATGTTCCACTGCCATGTGATCGACCACATGGAAACCGGCCTGATGGCCGCTATTGAGGTGGCGTGATGCGCCAGCCCGTCATTGTCGACCGAAGTCAGGACCGGCATTTTATGCAACTTGCTCTGGAACTG
Source organism: Pseudomonas sp. AB39(2026) (assembly GCF_059831485.1). Classification (NCBI taxonomy): domain Bacteria; kingdom Pseudomonadati; phylum Pseudomonadota; class Gammaproteobacteria; order Pseudomonadales; family Pseudomonadaceae; genus Pseudomonas; species Pseudomonas sp. AB39(2026). Next base: position 2,140,448 of record NZ_CP195212.1, on the reverse strand, counting down.
GCTGCACAAGGCGCCGCACGGGGCGAGGTACCTGTGGGGGCCGTCGTTGTTCAGAACGGTGAGGTGATAGGCCAGGGTTTCAATTGCCCGATCACCACCAGCGACCCCAGTGCTCATGCGGAGATGGTCGCCATTCGTGAAGCCGCCCAGGCCGTGAACAACTACCGGCTGCCTGGCAGCACGCTCTATGTCACGTTGGAGCCCTGCAGCATGTGCGCGGGGCTAATCGTTCACGCTCGCATAGCGCGGGTGGTGTTTGGCGCCTTGGAGCCCAAGGCCGGCATTGCCCAAAGCCAGGGCCAGTTCTTTACCCAGCCATTTCTCAACCACCGGGTGCTGCTAGAGGGCGGAGTGATGGCTGAGGCGTGTGGAGCGGTGTTGAGTGAGTTCTTCAAGCAGCGGAGGGCGGCGCGTCAAGCCTGAGGGTTTGCAGGGCCTACCACAGGCCAGCGCATGTAGATTTCGGCCACGATCATATTCGGTACCCAACACAACCATGCGATGCACGGGTAGGCAAGGGCAAAATCGATACCGCAAATCTGCGACAGGGGGAGGTATATCCTGAGCGTGACCGCCGCAAACGTGAGTGCGTAAGCGCGTATCATCCAGGCCCGGTGCCTCGAAAAATCGCGTGCAATGGCAGCACGCACCCCCTGTACCGTGGTGTAAAGCCACAGTGCACCCAGTGCGCCAAAACCGGAAGCCGCTATGGGGCCTGTGGACAGGCCCGCCGACAACACCAATGCCGAGGCGCCACCGGCCATGCAACCGAATACATACAGCCATCCGCTTGCGCGATGCCATCTGGGCAAGCGCCGCCGTACAGTGTGAGAAAACTGAATGGCGCCCAGTATCAAGGCTGTCGAAGCGGCGCCAGCGTGAACGATAATCCAGGGGTTATAGAACCGATTGGCGAGCACGTTCTCTGGCACGGGGCCAACGTTGGCAACGTAACGATAGGAAAGTAAGCCGACACACACGCCGAGCAGCACGCCGCCGTATCGAACTGCTTTCCATAGCATTGATCCCAGCTTCACGGTGAGTATGTGCGCTGTGGTGTTCACCGTATTCTCTCCCACCAGCGCAGGTTGACCCTGGCGTACCCAAGGGGCATTGGCTCATCTAGGCTGCGACCTAAGGTATTCGTGCGCACGGTTAGAGGGTAACGACCAGTTTGGCGGCAGAGAGGCCCGCCTCATGCATGGCCATTGCTGCCGGTATCGCCGCCAGGCCATGACCTGCAACCTGACAGGGAGGGCTAGGCTTGAACGCTCCGCATGCCAGCGCTTGTGGCAGGTAATCCTGGAAAATCATCGGCCCCACCTCATTGTGAATCAGTGAGGTGCCCCACACGAAGGGCGTTGCAACACCGCTTCGCTTCCCACGCCACATCAACTTCATTATGCCAATGCCATTGTTGGCCAGCGTGGGCAGCAGCTTGCGCACGCGTCCACGACCAATGGGGATGCCGTCGAAGGTAACGGGTGGCGTAACCACCGCCACAGTAAGCGCGCCTCCTGCCGCAACTACGAGGTCCACGCACGTGAGCGCGGCGCCTGGACCAATGGCCACCGCGCCAGCACAGCGTGACTGCCCGAGTGCGGCCACCAGATCAGCCACAACCGTGGCGCTGCGGTAATCGAAGGCCTGAAGCGCCCCCAGCCCCCGCACAAACTCAACGTTTTTAGGGGAACAGGTAGTCAGGACATCGTAGCCAGCCGCTACTGCTAATTGGATGGCATTGGCGCCGACGCTGGTTGAACCTCCCCACACTATGACGGTTTCGCTACGGCGCTGGGGTTGGGCCTGGGGCGGCGCCAGGGCCAGGAACCCCTCCTGAAACAAGGCACAGGCCGCTGTTGAGAGGCCTAGCGGCAACACGCTGGCTTCCTTGTAACTCATCTCGGCAGGCAATGGCGTTACCATGTGTTCGAGCAACACAACGTAGCGCTGAAATGCGCCTTCAGCGGCACGATTGCGCCCCTTGTCGATACCGCCGGCCAAACCTAGTACACGGTCTCCTGGTTGGAAGCGAGTAACGGCCTCACCCACTTCGACCACATCGCCAGCCACATCATGGCCGACCACCATGGGGTATTTAAGCCACGGGCAAGCGAGAGAACCGATGGTCTGAATGTGGCGATCGAAAGGGTTGAGTGCAACGGCACGGGTGCGCACCACCACTTCACGGCCGCGGGGCGCCATATAGGGCGCCGGCGCTACCGTAAAGGCCGCCTGCTTTGCAGACAGCCACAAGGCCGTGTTAGCAGTATCTTGCATGGTGCCCACTCCAGGATGACGAGCGCACAGTTTAGGGAGTGACCCATTGATGAAAAATGCGCAAAACCCCTTTAACTCGTCGCATTCGTCCAAGAACGACCCATCGCACGTCATTTGTTGAGTGCGCCACTGGCAGCCGACGGGGCTATGGCAAGCAGATATGATGCTTGGCCTAGCTACTGGAACTGGTCTAGCCGATGGATCCACTGTCCGAAGTGTTGTCGATGCTGCGCCCTACCGACTATGCCTTTCGCGGGTTGGAAGCGGGTGGGGGCTGGTCGCTCCATTATCCCGCTGACGGTTCACTCAAGTGCTTCGCCATCACCGTGGGCAGTTGTTGGCTATATGGGGATGCACCCATTGGCCAGCGTCGCTTGGTGCAGGGCGATGTGGTGACGGTGTCAGGGAGCACGGCCTTTCGCTTATGCAGCGACATGGAGCGTGAGCCGGTGGATGTGGCTGAGGCATTGACGGTAGTGGCGCCAGGCAACGTGGCACGCATTGGGTCCGGCATCGACTGCGCCGGGTTGGGTGGCTACCTTGGCTTTGGTCATACGCATGCGCGCCTCTTGCTCGGCCTGTTGCCAGAGGTGGTGCACGTCACCTCCACGACGGGTGAAGCGTTGAGGCTAGCGATTGCACGGCTGATGGAGGAACTGCGCTACCCACGGCCAGGTGGGCAGTTGATGGCCAGCCACTTTGCTCAGGTCCTGCTGATCGAAGCGCTGCGCCATTACCTCGACAGTGCCGTACCGGGACGGGGCAATTGGTTATACGCGCTGCAGGATAGCAAGCTGAGCAAGGCCCTCAGTGCGGTGCATGCCAAACCGGGGAGCCCATGGAGTGTTGCACTGCTTGCTGCCGCCGCTGGTATGTCGCGCTCGGCGTTTGCTGCGCACTTTACCGAGACGGTAGGCGAGGCGCCTATGGCGTACGTTACTCGATGGCGCATGCTACTGGCCTGCGAACGCTTGGCTGTCAAAGGGGCTACCATCAGCCGTGTGGCAGCATCGCTTGGTTATGCATCTGACAGTGCCTTTGGTGCGGCATTTAAGCGCACCCTTGGCACGTCGCCACGAAACATAAGTGAAGTGCTCTGAAACGTTTGCTTCAACCATCACTGCACAGGTGGTATGAGCCATTTCTAGTGGCCCCATCACTTCCAGTACCGCCTTCCACGGCAACGCTTCAAAAAATACCCTATCGAATGACGACTCCAGAGTATGCAGGTATGCGATACGGTATTTGGGTTGACCACCCACTAAGCGGTTCATGGCCTAGAGGTTAGCATTGAGCTTGGCCTCGTAAGCTTCACGGCTCAAGGGAGGCTTGAAATCTTTATCTTTTTCTTCAGCAATAAACGCTGCGGCATTTTGAAGTTCTTCCTGCTGCTGTCGCATGTTATTGATACTGTCAGCAAGGTGTTGGGCGTTTGAGTTTGAACTGTGCCTGGCCTCATACACTTCACGGGCTGGGCGTGCATTTTTAAATGCCTGATGGTTACCAAGCCCTAACCCAACGCTGGTTAGCCCTATACCCACCGGCGGACGTTGGGGCAATGTAGGCCGGGGGGCGCTGGGCTGGGCCTGAGGAGGCGGAGCTGGGTGTGCTGCGCCTGGCGCAGCTCCCCATTGCTGATAAGGGCCGTTGTTGATCTTTACATTGACACTGGCGAGGTTTAGGTCCTGATTGTGGTCTTGCACGAAATTGAGTTGAGGGTGAAAGTCTTGCCCGTTTTCGGTAAAAGTGTGCATGCCGAAGGTGTTGGGCCCTGCACCAGCCACCTTGAACAGGCTGTTGCTTTGAATACTGTCCATCAAGCGCTTGCCAAGGGAAGCACTCAGTTTCGAGATGACCCCTTCCACCCATCCCAGCGAATCCCCATTGATTTTGAACGGCGATTTCGGGATTGAGAACTTGACCGAAACTTTGCCGGGTGCGGATAGTTTGCTGGCTGCGGATAAGAAGTTACTGTGGTCTATATGTTTGGGCTGATTTACGTGCATCACGAACCCCCTCTGTGTCCCCATGAGTGGCCATCGTTGGCGATGAGTTCCCTCGTGCTTGGGGGCGCGGAAGCGCTAGGGTGGGGCTACACATCATGGCGTGTGAAATGGCCGGATAAAGCGGTACACCACCAGCTCCAGCTTACAACGTGCCGTTCGGCTCCATTGTCAGGTTGCTCTGGTGCAGCGCATTGATCTGCTCCACCACTTTGTTGCCCTGGGCCAGGTTGTACACGAAGATTTCGCTGGTTTTGGTAAAGCGGTGCCCGATGCGCACGGTATACGAACGAAACAGCCAACTGACAAAGCCTGGGTAATACACGGCGTCTTCGATATCACGCCACTTCACGCCGCGAGTGCCTTTGCTCCAAGGCAGGATTCCGCTGTGTATCCACACACCTGACGCATCGGTGTACAGGTAGATGCTCTTGAGGTACAGCACCTTATACACGAACAACGCCAAAGCACTCAGCAGCACGACGCCGCTTGCCACGATGCCTGCCTGAAACGCCCGGTCAGTAAGGGCTTCGTTCAAGGCCCACCAGCCAATACCCACGGAGATAGCCACCATGAGCAGGAAGGTAAACACTACGCGCACGTAGGCCAGCCAGGACAACCGGTGCTCCACTTGTACAGTGCCATCTTGCTCCAGGTGTTCATAACCCGTCATACCGCAACCCTGCCTCCGTGTTAACGCTTCGTTTCAGATGTGGGATTGCTGCGCGCGCCATGGCAACCCCCTCACTTTGTACCGTCACTGGCTCTGTACTGTTACAGCGGCGGCGTTTGCTGCTGACCCTGCTGTGGGGGCTGTTGGGGCTTGGTCTTGTCCACACCGGGTACGTGCAGGTTGTTATCCGCCACTTGCCCACCCTCGGGCTGGGGCTGTGTCACCCAGGTGAGGATGTCGTAGTAGCGGCGGATGTTGGCAACGAAATGCACCGGTTCGCCACCGCGGGCATAGCCGTAGCGGGTTTTGCTGTACCACTTTTTCTGGGACAGCCTTGGCAGCATTTTCTTCACGTCCAGCCACTTGTTCGGATCCAGCCCTTCGTCTACGGCCAGCTTGCGTGCGTCGTCCAGGTGAGCGGTGCCGATGTTATAGGCAGCCAGGGCGAACCAGGTGCGGTCTGGCTCCTGAATGCTGTCATCGAGCCCATCCTTGATAAGGGCAAAATACTTGGAGCCGCCGTAGATGCTCTGGCGCGCATCCAGCCGGTTGGCCACGCCCATGGCCTGGGCGGTGTTCTGAGTGAGCATCATCAGGCCACGCACCCCGGTCTTGGACGTGACCGACGATTGCCACATGGACTCCTGATAGCCGATGGCAGCCATCAGGCGCCAGTCCACCCGCTGCTGCTTGGCGGCGGCCTGGAAGTGCTTTTCAAAGCGCGGAAGCCGCTCCTGCAAGTGCTGGGCAAAGGTATAGGCACCCACATAGCCCAACACGTCCACATGGCCGTAGTAACGGTCTTTGAGCCGCTGCAGTGTCCCGTTACGGCGCACTTTGTCCAGGAAGGTGTCGATCTCGTGCAGCAGGCTATTGTCATTGCCCATGGCCACGGCCCAGCGCTGGTCCCGTGTTTCGCCCAGGTCGAAGGCTACCCGAACGTTGGGGAAGTACACCTGGTTCATGGCCACCTCGTTGGAGTCCACCAAGGTGTAATCGATCTGCCCTTCGTCGACCATGCGCAACAGGTCTACCACTTCCACCGCGTCGGACTCTTCGTATTCGATGCCGGGGTTCTGGCGCTTTAGTTCGGCCAGTTGCTCGGCATGGGTGCTGCCCTTGAGCACAGTGATCTTCTTGCCGACCAGGTCCTTGGCTTCGGACGGGCGGGGCTGGCCGTTGCGGTAGATGACCTGCGGCGTGACTTCAAGGTAGGGGTGCGAGAAGCGGGCCGTTTGCTGGCGGGCGCTGCTGCTGACCAGGCCGGCGGCGGCCAGCACCGGGCCGTCCGGTTTGCCCAGGCGGTCGAAAAGGTCGTCCAGGTTGTCGGCGGTCTGGATCTCCAGCTTCACCCCCAGGTCGTCGGCAAAGCGCTTGACCAGTTCGTATTCGAAGCCGGTTTCGCCGTTGCGGTCCTGGAAATACGTGGCCGGGCTGTTGCGGGTAATCACGCGCAACACGCCGTCCTCCTTGATTCGCTCCAGTGTGCTGGGTTTTTCCACACAGCCGCTGAGCATCAGGAGAAGACAGGTTGCAAGGAACCACAGCGCATGGCGCACGTGGGGAACACTGGAGGCAAACATGGGTGCAGTATACGCAAAGCGCTTGCGCCACCATATCTCGACATCGTAACAGCGTTCTGCTAAGGCGCCAGGGCTATGCCCAGGAGGGCGACCGTCTGCCTGCCGCTGCGCCGAGACGGGTGCCTGCCGCGCCGCTTTAGGCTAGAATGCGCGACCCCTCTACACCCTCTCGAGGCTGTCCCCACGATGTTGATCCTGCGCGGCGCTCCTGCCCTTTCTGCCTTCCGCCACGGTAAATTACTGGAGCAAGTGAGTCAGAAGGTCCCCGCTGTCACCGGTCTTTACGCCGAGTTCGCCCATTTTGCCGAACTCAAGGCAGACCTCAACGATGAACAGCTGCAGGTGCTGGCGCGCTTGCTCAAGTACGGCCCAAGCGTTCCGGTGCAGGAACCCGCTGGGCGTCTGTTCCTGGTGGTGCCACGGTTCGGCACCATCTCGCCGTGGTCGAGCAAGGCCAGCGACATTGCCCACAACTGTGGGCTGGGTACCGTGGAGCGCCTGGAGCGCGGCATTGCCTATTATGTGCAGGGCGAGTTGAGCGATGCGCAGGCCGCCGATGTGGCCGCCGTGCTGCATGACCGCATGACCCAGCGTGTGCTGGATCGCTTGGAAGACGCTTCGGCCATGTTCCGCCATGCCGAACCTCAACCCATGACCTCTGTAGACGTGCTGGGCGGCGGCCGTGCAGCCTTGGAGGCAGCCAACGTGAGCTTGGGCCTGGCGTTGGCCGATGACGAAATCGACTACCTGGTCACCAGTTTCCAGGGCCTCAAGCGTAACCCCAACGACATCGAACTGATGATGTTCGCCCAGGCGAACTCCGAGCACTGCCGTCACAAAATCTTCAACGCCAGTTGGGACATCGACGGCCAGGCTCAGGAAAAGAGCCTGTTCGGCATGATCAAGAACACCTACCAGATGCATGGCGAAGGGGTGCTGTCGGCCTACAAAGACAACGCTGCCGTGATCGTGGGCAACGAGGCCGGCCGGTTCTTCCCCAACCCGGACACACGTGAATACGCCGCCGTGCGTGAGCCCGTGCATATCCTTATGAAGGTGGAAACCCATAACCACCCTACGGCCATTGCACCATTCCCAGGTGCTTCTACCGGTTCGGGGGGGGAAATCCGCGACGAAGGTGCTACTGGGCGGGGCGCCAAGCCCAAGGCAGGCCTGACCGGCTTCACGGTCTCCAACCTCAATATCCCCGGCTTTGAACAGCCTTGGGAAAAAGCCTATGGCAAGCCCGAGCGCATTGTCACGCCCCTGGACATCATGATTGAAGGCCCGCTAGGCGGCGCGGCGTTCAACAACGAGTTCGGGCGCCCGGCGCTTACCGGCTATTTCCGTACCTTCGAACAGGCAGTGAATAGCCCCCGTGGCGAGGAAGTCCGCGGCTACCACAAGCCCATCATGCTGGCTGGCGGCCTGGGCAACATCCGCGCCGAGCACGTGCAGAAGGGCGAGATTCCCGTAGGGGCCAAGCTGATCGTGTTGGGCGGCCCGGCCATGCTGATCGGCCTGGGCGGCGGCGCAGCCTCGTCCATGGCCACGGGCGCCAGCTCGGCAGACCTAGACTTCGCCTCCGTACAGCGTGAAAACCCTGAAATGGAGCGCCGTTGCCAGGAAGTGATCGACCGCTGCTGGCAGCTTGGCGATGCCAACCCCATCTGCTTCATCCACGACGTGGGTGCGGGCGGCTTGTCCAACGCCTTCCCCGAGCTGGTGAATGACGGTGGCCGTGGTGGCCGTTTCGAGCTGCGCAGCGTGCCCAACGACGAGCCGGGCATGGCCCCGCATGAAATCTGGAGCAACGAGTCCCAGGAACGCTACGTGATGGCCGTGCCTGCGGAAGATTTCCCCCGCTTCCAGGCCATTTGCGAGCGTGAGCGTTGCCCGTTCGCGGTGGTAGGCGAGGCAACTGCCGAGCCGCAGTTGACCGTCACCGACAGCCACTTTGGCAACAGCCCTGTGGACATGCCACTTGAAGTACTGCTGGGCAAGGCGCCCCGTATGCACCGCGCCGTGGCGCGTGAAGCCGAGCAAGGTGACGATTTCGACCCGGCCACGCTGAACCTGGCGGACTCGATCAAACGTGTGCTGAACCACCCGGCGGTGGCCAGTAAAAGCTTCCTGATCACCATTGGCGACCGCACTATCACGGGCCTGGTGGCTCGCGACCAGATGGTCGGCCCGTGGCAGGTGCCTGTGGCAGACTGTGCGGTCACTGCTACCAGCTTCGATGTACATACCGGTGAAGCCATGGCCTTGGGCGAGCGCACCCCGCTAGCCTTGCTGGACGCTCCCGCGTCCGGGCGCATGGCCATTGGCGAAACCCTTACCAATCTGGCGGCTTCGGCCATTGGCAAACTGTCGGACGTGAAGCTTTCCGCCAACTGGATGGCCGCAGCCGGCCATCCCGGCGAAGATGCGCGCCTCTACGACACGGTAAAGGCCGTGGGCATGGAACTGTGCCCGGCCTTGGGCATTACTATTCCCGTGGGCAAGGACTCCATGTCCATGCAAACCCGCTGGCAGGATGAGGGCGCGGACAAGTCCGTTACTTCGCCCATGTCCCTGATCGTCAGTGGCTTTGCGCCGGTCACCGACATTCGCAAAACCCTCACGCCTCAGTTGCGCATGGACAAGGGCGAAACAGACCTTATCCTGATCGACCTGGGTCGCGGCAAGAACCGCATGGGTGCCTCCATCCTGGCCCAAGTGCATAGCCAGCTGGGCCGTACGGCGCCAGACGTGGACGATGCCGAAGACCTGAAAGCGTTTTTTGCCGTGATCCAAGGCTTGAACGCGGATGGCCACCTGCTGGCCTACCATGACCGTTCGGATGGCGGCCTGCTGGTAACGGCGCTGGAAATGGCCTTCGCCGGCCATTGCGGCCTGGACCTTCGCCTGGACACCCTGGCACATGGCCCTGAAGAAGCGGCAGCCGTGCTGTTCAACGAAGAGCTGGGCGCCGTGATTCAAGTGCGTCACGATGCTACCCCGGCCATTCTCACCCAGTTCAGCGCGGCCGGCCTTGCCGACTGCGTGGTGGTGATCGGCAAACCGATCAACAACGGCCATGTGTCCATTCGCTTGGCCGAGGCCACCCTGTTCGAAGGCGAGCGCCGCCTGTTGCAACGCCAGTGGGCCGAAACCAGCTACCGCATCCAGCGGCTACGGGACAACGCCACTTGTGCCGACCAGGAATTCGACGCGTTGCTTGAAGAAGACAACCCAGGGCTGCACGCCAAGCTGTCATTCGACGTGAATGAGAACATCAGCGCGCCGTATATCAAGACGGGCGTGCGGCCCAAGGTGGCTGTGCTGCGCGAGCAGGGTGTGAACGGCCAGGTCGAGATGGCTGCCGCCTTCGACCGCGCTGGCTTCACCGCCCTGGACGTGCACATGAGCGACATTCTGGCTGGCCGTGTAGACCTGAACGACTTCAAGGGCTTGGTGGCCTGCGGCGGGTTCTCCTATGGCGATGTGCTGGGGGCGGGCGAGGGCTGGGCCAAGTCGGCGCTGTTCAACAGCCGCGCACGGGAAGGCTTCCAGCAGTTCTTCGAGCGTGCCGACAGCTTTGCCCTGGGCGTGTGCAACGGTTGCCAGATGATGTCCAACCTGCACGAGCTGATCCCTGGCAGCGAAAGCTGGCCCCACTTCGTGCGCAACCGCTCCGAGCAGTTCGAAGCCCGCGTAGCCTTGGTGCAAGTGCAGGAGAGCAACTCCATCTTCCTGCAGGGCATGGCCGGTTCGCGTATGCCAATCGCCATTGCCCATGGTGAAGGCCATGCGGAGTTCGCCAACGAGCAGGCCTTGATCGAAGCGGACACCTCAGGCTGCATCGCACTGCGCTTCGTGGACAACCACGGCAAGGTTACGGAAACCTACCCGGCCAACCCTAACGGTTCGCCCCGCGGGATTACCGGCCTCACCAGCCGCGACGGCCGTGTAACCATCATGATGCCGCACCCGGAGCGGGTCTTCCGCGCCGTGCAGAACTCTTGGTACGCCGATGAGTGGAGCGAAGACGGCGGCTGGATGCGCATGTTCCGTAATGCACGGGTATGGGTGAACTGACCGCGGGGCAGGGGGGCACGATGTACAAGCTGTGTTTTTTCGTGCCTCCCAGCCATGTGGAACAGGTGAAGGCGGCTGTGTTTGCGGCCGGTGGCGGCAGAATGGGCGGTTACGAGCATTGCAGTTGGCAGGTGTTGGGCCAGGGCCAGTTCCGGCCTATGAACGGCAGCGCGCCGTTCATAGGCACCATTGGAGCGTTGGAGACCATCACGGAGTGGCGGGTGGAGCTGGTGGTAGTGGACGAAAGCATTGAGGCTGTCATTGCCGCGCTGAAGCAAAGCCATCCCTATGAAACGCCCGCGTATGACACCTGGCGCCTGCATGATCTGTAACCTGCATGATCTGTAGATAGTGCCGAAGCCGTTCGCGGGCTGCGCCCGCTCCTACAGAAAGCCGAGCGGACGCAGCCTTCGAACAGCTTCTACCCATTACTGACGCGCCTCTACCCCCGCCTTGATGGCTTGCGACCTGTCGTGCCCACCGGTACGAATCAGGCCTGCATTGCCATGCTCGTCCGCCTTGGCCTGTTCGCTGCGGTTGGCGGTGAATTCGTTGATCACACTCCCTATCAATTCCGCCGGCCCATTGGAGGCATTGATGCTCACGTCGGCGCGGTAGTCCCGGCCGCTCAGGTCGTTGAGTTTCACCTCGCTTCCACCCAGCGCGACCTGGCCCTGCGCAGACTTGAGCTTCGCCCCATTGAGCAAGGTGTCACCGCCCACGTTCAGGTTGATCCCTTGCTGGCCACTCAGTGAAGCTACCTTGGCGGCGGTGGTGCGCTGCTCAGTTACCACGTCCACCAACAGGGTAGGCGTTACAGCCAGGTCCATAGCCTGCACCTGCTTGCCTACTTTCTCGGTGGCTTTATCGGCGAAAGGGCCTGTCAGCGATTTGAGGCCGTTAAGCAAGCCTTGGGGGTTCTTCTCCTTGCCCAGGCGCGCATCCACGTTTACCTGTGTAGCCGACACGCTGTCCTGTGCGCTGCTCACGATCAGGTCGCCGCCCACGTTGCCTGTGACCGTGCCTGCTGATACCACAGCGCCCTTGAGCTCCACGTTCATGGCAGCGTTCAGGTCGATGGCCTTCTGGCGAATATCCAGGGGGGTGTAGGTGGTGTTGTCCACCTTGTCCAAGTCAACCTTCACGCGCCCGTACAGTGCGGAGGCGTCGTCCTCTTTCTTCAGCCCGCTGCTGCCGCCAATGCCGGCACCGGCCGTCAGCCGAAGGTTGTCTTTGTGTTCCTGGCTACGCGCGGCATCAAGCAAAATACCGCCATTGACGGCATCAAGCTTGAGGGTTTCACCGGCCAGTTGCGTGCCTTCCAGGTGAATGGCTACGTCTTCGTGCGCCTTGGCGTTGATATTCAAGTGGTTGACCGAGAGCTTCGCGCCTGTACGGGTTTCGGACTGCTCGTTCACAGTGCCCATGTCCACATGCCCGCCGACCGACCCGCCCAAGCGTTCAACGCCTGCCGTGGGGTTGCGGTTGATGCCCAGTTGGAGGGCACCGCCCAGTACTTGCCCATGGGCTTCGTGGGTATCCACCGTGGCCAAGAGTTCGGCCTTGCCGCCTGTGTTGATATCAAATGTTTCCGTGGGCTGGTTGCCTTGGTTGATGCTTACGCCTTGAAGCAGAGCGGTGCCGCCCGCGGTTATCTGGCCTTTGCCGGTTTGAATGCTGCCACCTATGCCTTGGGTGTTGGTGGTTTCCAGGGTTTTACCGTTAGCACCCACCATCAACAGGGCCGATTTACCCGCTGGCGCGGTACCCCCTCTCACCAGGAAGTACCCGTCCAGGTTTTCCTCTCTGGTGTACTGGGTGTTTTGAGCCTGCTTGAGGGTGAAGTCGCCACCTGCCTTGGCGATAAACTCACCTTCGCCTGCCTTGATAACGGTGCCTTCATAGCGCCCATCGGTACCCAGTTGTACATTCACGCCACGTTTGCCATCAAGGGACGCAGGTACAGCCACACTGTTTTCGGTTAGCGTCTTCTGGCGGGTAGCGTCGCCACTGGCGCTCACATTAACGTCGCTGCCGGTGATGGTATCGACGCGAACAGCGGCCTTGGCATCCGTCCTGTTCAAGGTTTCAGTCGTCTTGGCAATGGCAGCCGGTGCCTCGTGGCTACCTGCCGTAAGGTTGACCGGCCCTTCCTTGGCCACATACTGGGTGCCCTCGTCTTTTAATAGCCCAGCCACCTGGGTATTCACCTGCTTGCCCTCCACGGCGGTAACAACGGGCGTTTCCACCCGTTTGCCTTGCTCACGGTTGAGGTAGGTGGCTTCCAGGTCAATGCCCAGGGAAGGCGGTACCATAGAATCTTCCTGGCCAGGCTGCTGGAACCTGGCAGGGTCTTCGCCGGTGAACAGCCGCATCAGCGGTTTGGTCACATCTTCAACCTCCACGCTGACCGTAGGTTTGAACGCATACTGTTCGCGGGTGGTTTGGATATCTTCAACTTCATGCACCGCCTCGCGCGTAATCTCGCGGGCGTTCTCGTTTACATTGCCTGCGGCTTTTACCAACCCGCCTTTGTAGTGAATGCGTTCATCCACATTGAAGTTGATGTCTGCAGCAGACGTTACCTCTGCCTGGGCCGAGGTGGCTTTTTCTTCGCTACGCGTTGATGTTTCCTGCTCATAGACGTGGCCAGAGCCCACGCGCTCTATGCCTCCAGTAACCTGCTCGCTAAAAGCGCGGCTGGTCTCGCGGGACGTTTCCTTAGCCGTATCGAGTTGCGACACCACGTTGAGGTTTTTTGCATTCACGTCCACATTGCCTTCCTTGGACGTCACCTTGGAGCTGTCGAGGGTGACCGTTTCTCCGTCCAGTTGAACGGTACGGCCTGTCAATGAGCTGCCCGCTACCTTGGCTTCATCCAAGGTTGTTTGTTGAGATGTGGTTTTGTGGCCAACAGCCGCTTCATACTGTTTGGAGCCTGCCTTGCCATCCTCGGCCTTGCGGGTTTCCCCAGCCCTGGCATAGAACCCGGCTGTTTCATGGGTGGACACTTCATTACGGGTGGCTTTGGCCGGCAGCACATTCACGTTGCCTTTGGCTTTGTTCACGTTGGCGCCGCCAGCCGTTACGTCCGAGCCGATCACCGTGATGTCCGTGGCGCTGGTAGCGAGGTGGTCACCGTCGGTGGTGACAGAGGCGCGCACTACTTGTTCCTGGTTCCGAACACTGGACGTCTTGTCGCCTACCAGGCCTGCCAGCTTGGAGGCGTGGCGGCGTTCCTTCACGTGGGTCACATCCACCACGCTTTCGATGATCACCGGCCCTTTTTTACCAATGGTCTGAGTGCCCCCCTTGCCATGCACAGTGCTGCCCTGGATCACTACATCATCGGAAATCAGCCGTGCCGTGCCTTCGGCCTTGAGGTGGCTGCCTCGTTGGCGCGTGCCGGTTTCTTCCCGGTCACCGTTTTCCCCAAACGCCCAGCCGCCGATCAGGTCACCCCGGTAGTCATCGCGGTTGGCTGTGCGTTTCACGGTCTGGCTGCCTACCTCGATACTGCCCGCCGTGATGTTGAGGTCACCCCGGCTAGTGATGTCGCTGCCCCGCACGGTCGCCTTGTCACCCGCGCTGAGGGTGACAGTACCTGCACTCAATGCCGAAGGCCGTGCCTTTTCTTCCAGGCTGCGTTCGGTTTTGTCGCCCCTCCAGAGGTGTTTGCGGTGGTGAGTTTCCGAGGTGCGGGTGGTGGTTTCAATGCCGCCTTCAATCAGCAGCTGGTTCCCGGCATTGATCGCAAGCGAATGGTCTGCTTGCAGGTCACTGGCACGCAGGGTCACATTGCGCCCTGCCTCAAGCGTCATGTCTGTCACTGCCGTGAGGGTATTGCCTTCCAGCAGGGTGCGGTGTTCTTCAGTGTTGTTGCTATAGGTTTCGGTGGTTACGAACCAGGTTTTCTTTTTCCAGTCTTCCCGCTGGCGCTTTACCTGCGCTTCGGTGGCAGCGTCCAGGGTCAGGTCACGGCTGGCTTTGGCGCGTACCGTACGGCCTGCCAGGCGGCTGCCGGTGAAGGTGATGTCCTGCCCGGCATCGAAGGCCAGTTCACCTTGGGTAGACGCCACAATGGTTTTGCCATTGCCCTCCCGGCCTACGCTCACATCGCCAGCGGATACCACATGCACGCCTTGTGTACCGAGCACGCTGGGCCCTGCCAGGCGGATGCCGGCGCCTTCCCGCGTGCTCACCATGCGAATGCGGCCTGCCTTCATTGCGCCCAGTACGTTAAGGTCGATGCCTGCTGCTTCGTCAGGGCGCTGCTGGGTTTCAAGTACCTGCAAACCGTCGGCAGCCACGCGGTTACGCCCGGCGATGGCAGTGAGGGCGCCTGTGGTTTCCAGCTGGCCTTCGTTGTTGATACGCGGGGCAATCAGGTCTACAGCGCCTTCAGCTGTGAGGCCGCGCCCACTGATATGAAGGTCGCCAGGGGCGGAGAAGGTGTTCAGGCCAGTGAGGCGCCCGTCCGTGACTTCTGGGGTGCCGACCAGAAACACGGCCCGGGGCGTATTGATAAAGCCGACCCCTTGAACATGGATGCCGTTGGGGTTGGCCAGCACATAGTCCGCCGCCTGGCCAAAGATCTCCTGAGTACCCAGTACCGTGGACGGTAGTGCGCCTACCACCTGGTTGAGAATCACGCTTGCAGCTTGCCCTTGTAGCTGGGGGTTACTCCCAAGCGCGCCCGCCAGCCGGGAGTCGCCTGGCGTAAGGGCATTGTTCAATACCAAGCCTTGCACAGGCACGTTGTAGTCGTTGAAGGGGTTATGGGACAGGCCACTGGGGCCGGGCGCCGTGATGTTTATCACCGGGATGCCGTTCTGCAAGTGCACCTGCGCACTGCCGTTGGGGCCTTGAACAGGTGTGATGCCCTCACCCAGTGCCAGCAGCGGTTGCAGCATCAAGGCGCCTGCAATGGACCAGCGAAGCGGGTCGGGGCGCAGGTGGAACAGCGGAGAACCTTTGGTTTTTTTCATTAGGGGTTTCTCTGGGGGTGGGGGATCAAAGCTTCAATTGCAGGGCAAGCCGCCAGTACCCCGGCGCAAGGGGACCATTGCGTCGGTACAGGCCACGCTGGTAGTCGGCGGCCAGAGTGGCGTGGCGGTGGTCGAGGGAAAAGCCCAGGCTGGCGCCGATCAACTGGTCGCCTCGTACGGGTGCAGGGCTGAACACGCGAGCGTCTCGGCCACGGCCATCGGCCCAGCCTGCGTCCAGGCCCAACGTGGGTGTAAGGCTCAGCCCTGCACCCAGGGCGATGGGTAAATACAGTGCGTTGCGCCAGGCCAGGCCGCTGCCAGTCTCCACGCCTTGGTGGGCAAACCCCCGCACCTGCGACGCGTCGCCTAGTACAAAGCCTTCCAAAGAGGGCAAGGCGTCCTGGCTGTATTGGCCTTGCCAACTGTTGTTAACGATCCAGTGCAACCCGCCGATGCTGTAGCCAGCGGTACGGCTCACACTGGCGCGCCATTTTCCGTAACGTGCGGTACGTGCGTTGGACGCTTTGTGGGTGAGGTGGTTGTCGCTTCTCCAACCGCCCAGCCCCCGGGAATGGCCTATGAAGGTCGTCCAGGTCGTCTGGCCCGTCCATACGCCGTGAATGCCAGCCTCCAGCGCTTGGTAATGGGGGCTCTGATAGGGCAGGCGCAGGCGCTGGAACCGGGTTTGCTGCCGCTTGTCATCCAGGCGAAGGCTGGCGCTGAACAGGCGGTTCTGGTCTCGCCACAGGGTACGCTCAAGGGAGTAGCTGACCTGGCGTGTGGTGCCGCGGGTATTCAGGGGGCCGAACAGGCCTTTATCTGTACTGCGGAACTGGAAGTGGTGGGCCGCCAGGGCCAAGGTCCAGCGCCCGTAGGGAAGGCTGTAGTACAGCCCCAAGGTTTCACTGCCAGCAGGGCCTGCCTTATGGCTGAACGTGCCGTAAAGGCTCAGCGCGTCATTGCGCTCCAGGGGGCTGTCCAGGCTGGCGCCAAGGGTGGTTCGGTGGCGCCCCGTGCCAAGGCTGCCGCCATTGTCCCACGTGGCCGACACCTGCCAGCGTGGCAAGCGTGCGAGGGTGCGCAGCAGAATGCGCGACCCTCCCGGCAATGCGCCTGGTTCGATGTCGGCAGTGAGGTCTACCGAACGTAGCCGGTTGAGCTGGTCCAGCCCGCTTTCAAGGTCTCGCAAGTAAAGGGGCTGGCCGATCATGCCGGGGAACGCACTGGCCAGGCTGATGGGAAGGTCCTGGTCGGCCAGTTCGATCGCTTCCACAAAGCCTTCTTCGATGGCCAATGAAAGCGGCTGATGGTCGCTGGGCGGGCTGAGTAATAGCGGGCGGCTGGCCACGTAACCTGCGTCGGCGTACGCCTTTGTGATGGCCGCCAGTAAACGGTTTATCTGGCCTGGGCTCATGCAGGGCTTGAGCACAGGCTGCATGGCGGTACGAAGGCGGTGATCGGTGATTACCTGATTGCCGCTCAGTTGCATGCCGGTCAAGTACCAGCAAGGTGCATCCGGTTGTTCTTCAGGCGGTATTGGCCGGCTATCGGGGGCAGGAGCGCCTGGCGCACCACGTCGAAGCTGGCGCTCACGCCCAGCCTGCTCAATGGCTTCACGCCGCTGCTGGGCCTCTTCCAGAAATCGATTGGCCTCTAATGGTACGGAAGCAGGCTCGCTGGCCTGTAGCCCTGAGCTGCAAAAAGCCCAAACGAGAACGATACTCAAAAAGATAGGAAGACTAGTGCGCATCGATAAAAACCACTCGAACGAATGGCTTTTACCTTATCGGCTCGACGCCTGTGAGCGCGTTAGGGCAGGTCTGGAAGGAAGGCGTGAGGCGGCCTAGGCTGTTGCAGGAAATGTCCTAGGACCTGTTGCGTGTAGGTTCAGGGGCGGATCTCGATCAACGTGCCGTCCTTTACCAGGTTCCATACCTCACGCATGTCGTCGTTTTTCAGGGCAATGCAGCCGTCGGTCCAGTCTAGCGACTGGAAATACCACTCAGGGTAGTCCTCGCTGGCAGGCGTGCCGTGAATCATGATCATGCTGCCCGGCGCCACACCGGCCTCCTGGGCCTTGGCGGCATCCCGGGTGTTGGGGTAGGACAGGTGCAGGGCCAGGTTGTAGCGGTCACTCACTTTGCGCCAGTCTACCCAATACAGGCCTTCAGGCGTGCGCTTGTCACCCTCGCGCTCCTTGGGGCCCTTGGGTTGCTTGCCCAAGGACACCTTGTAGGTCTTGATCGGCACCCCCTGGCTGATCAGTTGCAACTGACGTGTGGATTTGATCACCAGCAGCTTATCCACCCGCGCCGAAGGCGCAAGCGGGCTCGTCGCCGGCGGCACCAGCGGGCGGGTGATGATGGTCTGGGTGAAAGCGGCATTGGCCACGCTTGCGAACGCCAGGCATAACAACGCGAACAGCACACGCATCGGCAGCTTCAGCTCCAGGGGGGTGGGGGCATATTCTAAAGCACGGCCACCGTGTGGGAGAAGCCTGCCCCGACAAAGCTGCAGGCTTTCATAGAGGGCCGATCCCGCTAGCCCGGAGGGTCTTTTTTAGAGGTTGGGCAATACGGTTGTTTGTTGCATGATGGAGGCCGGGCCTTGTGGTGAGGAAAACCATGCTTGAGGAGTTGTTGCGCCGTATTGGCAATCATGTTCCGCTTGCGCTGGAAACCGATGCACGCTTTCCGGAAGCCGCTGTGCTGGTGCCCATTACACGTGGCGACAACCCGGAAATGATCCTTACCCTTCGTGCTGCAGGGTTATCGACCCATGGCGGCGAAGTGGCCTTTCCAGGCGGTCGCAGAGACCCAGAGGACCCGGACCTGGTCTTCACCGCCCTGCGCGAGGCCGAGGAGGAGATTGGGCTGCCGCCCGGTATGGTGGAAATCATAGGGCCTCTTAGCCCTCTGGTCTCTCGCCACGGCTTGAAGGTAACGCCTTATGTGGGGCTTATTCCCGATTATGTGGAGTACCGCCCAAACGACGCGGAAATTGCCGCGGTGTTCTCGGTGCCGCTGGCTTTTTTCCGGCAGGACCCGCGCGAGCACACGCACCGCATCGACTACCAAGGCCGAAGCTGGTACGTCCCCAGCTACCGTTTCGACCGCTACAAGATATGGGGCCTTACGGCCATCATGATCGTGGAACTGGTCAATGTGCTGTATGACGCCAATATTTGCATGGACAGGCCCGTTGGGCCGTTCAGCGAAACCTGACCAGCCTGCGGGAGCAGTACTGTGAACGATCACCCTGCCGAACGCCCAGTGCGTTCCCCCTGCGTAAGCGTCTGTGCCATGGACGAGTACGATCTGTGCATCGGCTGCCAGCGCACGGGTGATGAGATCACCCGCTGGGGGCGAATGAGCAATGAGGAACGCCGGCAGGTCATCGCACAGGCCCATGAGCGTGCGCGGCAGCAGGGCGTATTGCTGTAAGCGGCCAACGCCTGATGTAGAATGCGCGCCTTTATGGGGTGCGCACCCGGCGGCCCTCGACTCGTTCACCTTGAGGACCTTCCCATGACCCGTATCGGTACCCCCCTGTCGACCACGGCTACCCGTGTGCTGCTCTGTGGCTCTGGCGAGCTGGGCAAGGAAGTGGTGATCGAGCTGCAACGCTTGGGTGTGGAGGTCATTGCCGTGGACCGCTACCCCAACGCGCCGGCCATGCAGGTCGCGCACCGCAGCCATGTGGTGAACATGCTTGATGGCGACGTCCTGCGCGCCGTGATCGAGCTGGAAAAGCCTCATTACATCGTGCCCGAAATCGAAGCCATTGCCACGGCTACCCTGGTGGCACTGGAAAACGAAGGGTTTACGGTTATTCCTACCGCACGTGCTGCACAGCTGACCATGAACCGGGAGGGCATTCGCCGCCTGGCGGCCGAAGAGCTGGGCTTGCCTACCTCACCTTACCGTTTTGCTGACACCGTTGAGGACTACCGTGAAGCGGTGCAGGTGCTGGGCTTCCCCTGCGTGGTCAAGCCGGTGATGAGCTCTTCGGGCAAGGGGCAGAGCCTGTTGCGCAGCGACGCCGATGTGCAGGGTGCATGGGACTATGCCCAAGAAGGAGGGCGCGCTGGCAAAGGCCGTGTCATCGTCGAAGGGTTCATCGACTTCGATTATGAAATCACGTTGCTGACGGTGCGTCATGGCAACGGCACCACCTTCTGCGAGCCGGTAGGGCATCGTCAGGAAAAGGGCGACTACCAGGAGTCCTGGCAGCCCCAGGCCATGAGCGAGAAAGCACTGGAAGCCTCACGTGAGGTGGCCCGGGCTGTGACTGAAGCCTTGGGCGGGCGGGGCATGTTCGGGGTAGAGCTGTTCATCAAGGGTGACCAGGTGTGGTTCAGCGAAGTGTCCCCGCGCCCCCATGACACTGGCCTGGTAACACTTATTTCCCAGGACCTGTCCCAGTTTGCCTTGCATGCGCGTGCCATTCTGGGCCTACCCGTCCCCGTGGTGCGCCAGTTCGGCCCGTCCGCCTCGGCAGTGGTACTGGTGGAAGGCACTTCGCAGCAAACAGCCTTCGCTAACCTGGGTGCCGCACTCAGTGAGCCGGACACGGCCTTGCGCCTGTTTGGCAAGCCGGAAGTGAACGGGCAGCGCCGCATGGGGGTGGCCCTGGCCCGTGATGAATCCATCGAGGCCGCCCGCGCCAAGGCCACTCGCGCTGCTCAGGCGGTGAAGGTCGAGTTATAGGCCCGCCCAGCGAAGCCTTCGAACCCTTTCGCAGGCTGGCGCCTGCTCCCACAGGGGTGCCTGCGCTTGAAGGGCAAGGCCTATCGGTCAAAGCGTGGTGTCACGTGTCTCTTTCAGGCACGCCACTGCCAGCAGGCTGATCAGCGCAGCGGCGGACACATAACCGCCTACCCAACCCAGGCCGCCCATTTCCACCAGCTTCTGTGCAAAAAAGGGCGCTGCCGAGGCGCCCACGATGCCGCCCAGGTTATAGGCCGCCGAGGCACCGGTGTAACGCACTCGCGTTGGAAACAGCTCAGGCAGCAAGGCGCCCATGGGCGCAAAGGTGGCCCCCATCAGCAGCAGCTCGATACTTAGGAAGACCACCACCGCAGTTGTGGAGCCCTGTGTGAGCAAAGGCTCCATCGCAAAACCTGACAGCAGTGCCAGCACGCCGCTAACCAATAACACCGGCTTGCGCCCATACCGGTCACTGAGCCATGCCGAAACAGGCGTTGCCACGGCCATGAACAGCACAGCGAAACACAGCATGGCCAGAAAACCCTGCCGGCTATAGCCCAGGGTTTTTACGCCATAGCTGAGCGAGAATACCGTAGAGATGTAGAACAGGGCGTAGCACACCACCATGGCCGCAGCACCCAGCAGGGTAGGGCGCCAATGGTGGGTGAAGACCTCGATCACTGGTACCCGAGCGGTCTGATGGCGTGCCAGGGCCGCAGCGAACACCGGTGTTTCAGCCAGCTTGAGGCGAACGTACAGGCCCACCACCACCAGTACCGCACTGAGCAGGAAGGGTAAACGCCAGCCCCACGCCCTGAACTGCTCATCGTCCAAGCCAACTGCCAAGGCAAGGAACAGCCCGTTTGCCGCCAGAAAACCAATCGAAGGGCCAAGCTGGGGGAACATCCCAAACCAGCCGCGTTTTCCCTTGGGGGCATTTTCCGTTGCCAGCAATGCCGCGCCGCCCCATTCTCCCCCAAGGCCCAAGCCTTGACCAAACCGTAGCAGGCACAGCAACGCCGGGGCCCACAGGCCAATCTGGTCATGGCCAGGGAGTACGCCAATCAGGGTTGTGCATACGCCCATCAACAGTAGGGACGCCACGAGCGTGGCTTTTCGGCCTACGCGGTCCCCGAAGTGGCCGAACAAGGCCGAACCCAGCGGCCGCGCCAGAAAGGCAATACCGAACGTAAGGAACGCGGCAAGCATCTGCGCGGTGCCCGAACTCTGTGGAAAGAACACCGGCCCTATCACCAATGCGGCGGCCGTGGCGTACACATAAAAATCGTAGAATTCGATGGCGGTGCCAATAAAGCTGGCGGTAGCAACCCGGGCAAGGGAATTGACGGGTTGCCCCGCTGTAGCGTCATCGGCAGCAAGGGTGGTAGCAGTCATGGGCATCTCGGCAGTCTGTGGCCAAACGCAACAGGGCGGCGCTGGCGTATTGTTTTAATACCGTGCAGAACGACAGCCAGAATAGCCGAAGACGCCGAGAGACACCGTGCGTGCTTAACGCGATGGGCCGGGCGCGTAGCGCTGCAGCTGAGCAATGTCTGCCTGCAGGCCCTGAATTACTTGCTGCGCCTGAGCCAGTTGCTGCTCCAGTTCGACTACCCGAGCGGCAGCGCCTAACGAAGGCGGCTCGGCAAAGCGAACACGTGGCCTGGTGTTTTCTTTGACACTCGCCTGCTTCACAGCACCTTCCAGCCGCTTGGCCAACTGGTAGGCCTGGAGCACCGGCTCAGTAGGGTTTGCCTCTTTGAGCTGCGCGGCCTTATAGCTGAACAGCGCCGTGGTGCGGGCATCCACCACCTTGGCTCTGGCTATATCACTGACGGACTCGCCCTGAAGGTTACGCTTGGTCGAGTAGCCACCTTGGGCCAATAGCGCGCTCGCCACTTCGCTCTGGCCCTCGAGCGCCAGATGCAACGGCGTATTCCCCTTGGCATTGCTGGCACGCAGGTTGGTCAGGCCATGGGCCGACAATTGTGCGAGCAACGCAGCCGCCTGTTCGCTGGAAACGCTCGGTGCCCGGGCCAGTGCATGCGCTGCCGTGTCCCCTCGTTTCGAAGAGGTGGCTGCAGGGTCCGCGCCCGCTGCAAGCAGGTCGGTTATGTGCTGCATGTCCGGTGCCTGGCTGGCTAATGCCCTGCGCAAGTCGTGATTCTGTTGCTGGTGCTGTTCACGCTGATGCCAACCGGCCGGGCCTGCCGAAGCTGCCGCATCAGGGTGTTTGCTATTGGCGTCGGCAAAGGCCGGGCGGGTGAAGGCTATTGAAGATAACGTACTGACAAGCGGAAGTTTCATAGCGCACCTACGTGCTGAAGACACGTAGCCACTGTATCGACCTGTGCCTAAAAACAGCGTAGTAGAGCGGCTTGGCGCGTAAAAATTGCGTAAGAAATGAAGGCTTTGGTGATCGTGCTAGGGTGCAGCCGGTGGTACGTGCTGCCAAGCTAACAGGCGTTTGACGCGGTTTTCTTCGGTTTCCAGGATCTCCAGGCGGTAGCGCCCGATCTTCAGGCACACTGCCCGCTCGGGAATGGACTCCAGCGCCTCGGTCACCAGCCCGTTCAACGTTTTTGGGCCGTCGCTGGGTAAATGCCAGCCCAGCACCTTGTTCAGGTCCCGCAAGCTGGCAGCGCCGTCAAGGATGTAACGACCATCGGCCTGAGGGAAGACATGGGGGTGGCTAGCGGCCTGCTCGTTCTCGAACTCACCTACGATTTCTTCGAGAATGTCCTCCAGCGTGACCAAGCCCATGACTTCGCCGTATTCGTCCACCACCACACCCAAGCGGCGTTGCTGTTTATGGAAATTCAGCAACTGGATGTGCAAGGGCGTGCCTTCAGGCACGAAATACGCTTCGTAGCAGGCCCCAAGGAGGTCTTGTTCAGTCAGGCTGCGAGAGGGCAGAAGGTGGCTGATCTGGCGAGTATTGACCACCTTGTCCACGTGATTGATATCGCCTCGAAACACGGGCAGGCGTGTATGGCGGCTAACCATCAACTGGTCGATGATCTGCTCTAGTGGGTCGTTCAGGTCCAGTCCGTCCACTTCATGGCGGGGTACCAGAATGTCATTCACGGTCATCTGGTCCAGCCCCATGATACTGGCGGCAACGTTTTGTCGCGCTGCACGGCTTTCTGCTTCAGGGCCTTGCGAGGCATCGGCATGGCGTTGGTCCATGCTCCCGGAAGGTGGCGAATGAGGCCGGGGTGTGGAGAGTGGCCCCACCATGGCCTGTTGCAAGATGGCCAGGGGGGCCATGGCGCGCACGGGAAGCCATAGCACAGGCCCGGGCGCGTTGAAGCGATTTGGGTAACGCTGGGCGAGCAGCCTTGGGAGGGTGCCGGTCAGCAAGGTAATGGCCAGCCAGGCCAGTACCGCACCGTAGGCAGCGCCTGTATCACCTCGCCAGTAGTGCCCCAGCGCCACCGCCAGGCTGATGGCAATCACCTGAAACATCAGGCGCGCCAGCGCCAGGCTAAGCCGCTCACGGTCCGACGCACGTTGGCCACGCCCCTGTCGAAGGCGTCGGGCCTGGTCGTAGGTGCCAAGGCCGGCAGACCACAGCAGCGCCAAGGCAATGCCACCAGCGGCAGGTGCAACAGTCAGGGGCGTCATAGCGGGCGCTCAGATATGAAGGATGTATTCACGGACCAGCTTGCTGCCGAAATAAGCCAGCATCAGCAGCACAAAGCCTGAGAGGGTCCAGCGAATGGCCACGTGCCCACGCCAGCCCAGGCGCGTACGCCCCCATAGCAGCACACTGAACACGATCCACGCCAGGCAAGAGAGCAGTGTTTTATGCACCAGGTGCTGAGCAAACATGTTCTCCAGGAACAGCCACCCCGAGATCAGGGACAGCGACAGCAGCACCCACCCGGCCCAGAGGAAGCCGAATAGCAGGCTTTCCATGGTTTGCAGCGGCGGGAACGCACGGATAGGGCCTGACGGGTGCTTATGCTTGAGCTGATGGTCCTGGGCCAGCAGCAGCAGGGCCTGGAATGCTGCAATCGTGAACACCCCATACGCCAGGATGGACAGCAGGATATGGGACAGGATGCCAGGCTCGTCATCGATGCGCGGTACGGTGCCCGGTGGTACGAACTGTGCCACTAGCACCGTAACGACACCCAAGGGGAACAGCAGCACCAGCAGGTTTTCCACGGGCAGCGAAGCACAGGCCAGCAAGGTGAGGGCGATCACGGCCACGGCGATCAGGCTTGCCGCTGTGATGAAGTCCAGGTTGAGCCCGCCAGGGGTCAGCATCTGTGACGACACGGCCAGCGCCTGCAGCAATACGGCCACGACACCAGCGCCGCACAGTAGGCGCTTGCTGGATTTGGCCCCGCGTGCAAGCCGGGTGCCCTGGTAGGCCGTGACCGCTGCGTAGATCAAGGCTGAGGCGAGGCTGGGAAGCAGACTAGAGGGCAAGGGGAGCATAGGTCCTGACGAGCGGCCATTAAAGGCGCGAGTGTGGCATAGAACGTTGGCCCGGATAAAGACTGCCGACAGCCCCTGTGTCAGGCCAGGCAACTTCCCGCTATAATCGCCGGTCTTCCCTTGCCCGTGGCCAGAGCACATCGGCAGGCCGCATGCCACTTCGGTTCGACGAAGCCTGTAAAGGATCGCCCCCATGTTTGAAAATCTTTCCGACCGTCTTTCCCAGACGCTTCGCCACGTTACCGGCAAGGCGAAGCTGACCGAGGACAACATCAAGGACACTTTGCGCGAAGTGCGCATGGCCTTGCTCGAAGCCGACGTTGCCCTGCCGGTGGTGAAGGACTTCGTCAACGCCATCAAGGAGCGGGCGGTCGGTACCGAGGTGTCACGCAGCCTCACACCAGGCCAGGCGTTTGTGAAGATCGTGCAGGCCGAGCTGGAATCGGTCATGGGCGCGGCGAACGAAGACCTGGTGCTTAATGTGGCACCGCCGGCCGTGGTGTTGATGGCCGGCCTGCAGGGCGCGGGTAAAACCACCACCGCTGCCAAGCTGGCCCGCTTTCTGAAAGAACGCAAGAAAAAGTCGGTGATGGTGGTGTCGGCGGACGTGTACCGCCCGGCCGCCATCAAGCAGTTGGAAACCCTGGCCGGTGAGGTGGGCGTAACCTTCTTCCCGTCCGACATCAGTCAGAAGCCTGTTGCCATCGCCGAGGCCGCCATCCGCGAGGCCAAGCTCAAATTTATCGACGTGGTCATCCTCGACACCGCCGGCCGCTTGCACATCGACGCCGACATGATGACCGAGATCCAGGCGTTGCACGCCGCGGTCAAGCCCGTCGAAACCCTGTTCGTGGTCGACGCCATGACGGGTCAGGACGCGGCCAATACGGCCAAGGCGTTCGGTGATGCACTGCCGCTGACTGGCGTGGTGCTCACCAAGGTGGACGGCGATGCCCGTGGCGGTGCGGCGCTGTCCGTGCGCTCCATCACAGGCAAGCCCATCAAGTTCATCGGCATGGGCGAGAAGACCGAAGCCCTGGAGCCTTTCCACCCGGACCGTATCGCGTCGCGCATCCTGGGCATGGGGGACGTGCTCAGCCTGATCGAGCAGGCCGAGCAGAACCTGGACAAGGACAAGGCCGAGAAGCTCGCCAAGAAAATCAAGAAGGGTAAAGGCTTCGATCTCGAAGACTTCCGCGACCAGCTGCAGCAAATGAAAACCATGGGCGGCCTGGGCAGCCTGATGGAAAAACTGCCCAACATCGGCGGCGTGAATCTCTCCCAAATGGGCAATGCCCAAGGCGCGGCTGAAAAACAGTTCAAGCAGATGGAAGCGATCATCAACTCCATGACCCCGGCCGAACGTCGCGACCCAGACCTGCTCAGCGGTTCGCGCAAGCGCCGTATCGCCCTGGGTTCAGGTACGCAGGTCCAGGACGTGGGCCGCTTGATCAAGCAGCACAAGCAGATGCAGAAAATGATGAAGAAATTCTCGGCCAAGGGCGGCATGGCAAAAATGATGCGCGGCCTTGGTGGGATGATGCCCGGCGGCATGCCGCGCCTTTGATGCGACTGGGCATGCCGTTCGGCCAGCCGTTCGGCGAGCCGTTTGGTTGCCTTTTTCGACGCCTGCCCGCCTCAGGGGCAAAAGGAGTTTGCAAAAACTCCGGCGTTCCCTGAGAATATGCGGCCTTTCGGGCACCCGTGCCCGCTGTGCCTTACAGATTTGCAGCACCGACAACAGGAACGATGTTCATATGGTAACCATCCGTCTTGCCCGTGGCGGCTCTAAAAAGCGCCCGTTTTACCACCTCACCGTGACCGATAGCCGCAATGCGCGCGACGGTCGTTTCAACGAGCGTGTTGGCTTCTTCAACCCGATCGCTGCCGGTGGCGAAGTTCGCCTGTCCGTCAACCAGGAGCGCGTAAGCTACTGGCTGTCCCAGGGCGCCCAGCCGTCTGAGCGTGTTGCTCAGCTGCTGAAGGACGCTGCCAAGGCTGCTGCCTGAGCAGTATGAACCCGACGCCAGACGCCGCAGATGACCTCATCGTCATCGGCAAAATTGTTTCGGTGCACGGTGTTCGCGGTGAAGTGAAGGTGTACTCCTTTACCGACCCGATTGAAAACCTGCTTGATTACACACGCTGGACGCTTCGGCACGAAGGCACCGTGAAGCAGGTGGACATGATCAGTGGCCGTTCGCAGAACAAGGTCCTGGTCGCAAAGTTGAAAGGTCTTGATGACCGTGAAGAGGCCCGCCTCCTTGCTGGTTACGAGATCTGCATCGCGCGCAGCCTGCTGCCCGACCTCTCTGATGGCGACTACTACTGGTGGCAGCTTCAGGGGTTACAGGTCATTGATGGCAAAGGGCAGGTGTTGGGCAAGGTTGATCACCTGCTCGAAACCGGCGCCAACGATGTAATGGTGGTCAAGCCTTGTGCAGGTAGCCTGGATGATCGCGAGCGGCTGTTGCCCTATACGGACGACTGCGTGCAAGCCATCGACCTGGGTGCCGGTGTAATGAGGGTTGAGTGGGATGCGGATTTCTAGGCCATGGCGAGCCTGCGCATAGAAGTCATCACCCTGTTTCCGGAGATGTTTTCGGCCATCAGCGAATACGGCATTACCAGCCGCGCGGTAAAGCAGGGTCTGCTTGAGCTGACCTGTCGCAACCCGCGGGCCTACACCACGGACCGTCACCACACAGTGGACGACCGCCCGTTCGGCGGTGGGCCGGGAATGGTAATGAAGATCAAGCCACTGGAAGATGCGCTGGCCGAGGCCAGGCAGGCAACCGGAGGCGCGGCGAAGGTGATCTACCTGTCGCCACAAGGCCAACGCCTGACACAGGCTGCGGTGAAGCAACTGGCAACGGCGGAATCCCTGATTCTGATTGCCGGGCGGTATGAAGGCATCGACGAGCGTTTCATTGAAGCGCATGTGGATGAAGAGTGGTCGATTGGCGATTACGTGTTGTCCGGTGGCGAGCTGCCGGCCATGGTGCTGATCGATGCGGTTACACGTTTGCTGCCTGGAGCTTTAGGGCATGCAGACTCCGCGGAGGAGGATTCCTTCACGGATGGCCTGCTGGATTGCCCGCACTACACCCGGCCTGAGGTGTATGCGGAACGGCGTGTACCCGACGTGTTGCTTAGCGGCAACCATGCACATATCCGGCGCTGGCGTTTGCAGCAGTCCCTTGGGCGGACCTACGAACGACGGCCTGATCTTCTGGAAAGTCGCTCACTTTCTGGAGAAGAGCAAAAGCTGCTGGCGGAGTATTTCCGTGAGCGGGACGATAGTTAACGTATCGATGGCAAATGAATCACCTTTGCCTTAGGAGCACAGCATGACCAACAAGATTATCCTTCAGCTCGAAGCCGAGCAGATGACCAAGGAAATCCCGACCTTCGCACCTGGCGACACCGTTGTCGTTCAAGTGAAGGTAAAGGAAGGCGAGCGTACCCGCTTGCAGGCCTTCGAGGGTGTTGTCATCGGCAAGCGTAACCGTGGCGTCAACAGCGCATTCACCGTTCGCAAGATCTCCAACGGTGTTGGCGTTGAGCGTACCTTCCAGACCTACAGCCCACAGATCGACAGCCTGGCCGTGAAACGTCGTGGTGACGTGCGTAAAGCCAAGCTGTACTACCTGCGCGAGCTGTCTGGCAAGGCTGCCCGTATCAAGGAAAAGCTTTCCTGATAGCGGCATAAGCCTCCAAGGCTTACCCGAAAACCCCGGCCTTCGTGCCGGGGTTTTCTGTTTCATGAGGTCAATATTTACCGTTATTGGATAGGGCTGGTGCGTAAAAATCGTTGCTCATGTTCATTGTAACGAGAGAATACGCATGAAAGATCTAATTCCATTCGGGGCTTCTGGTGGCCCAATTTTACCAGCCAAGAACAAGATGACGGTGGGACAGTATCTGCAGTCGCCGTCCGGACGGTATCAGCTTATTCTTCAGGAAGATGCTAATCTGGTCTTGAAGGACGCCGGAAATGATATCTAGATAGCTAATGATGGGCAGCGCTATAGTCGATACTATAAGATAAAGCGTTTTGACCACCCTGCTGTGATTATGTATGAGTACTTGCAGGTGCATCAGCCTAAACAAAAGCGATATTGGAGTGCTGTTGGCTACGGCGCGCACGGCAATAACCACGACGCTGGGCAGCAGCGAGTCTTTGCAGTATTGCAAGATGATGGAAATATAGTTCTAGTGGACATTGTTCCGCTTTGGAGCGTCAATAAGTCGCTTTGGGAATTTTCGGCAATCAAGGTGGGGTTCAGATTTGAATCCGGGGTGGTGCTGGAGATGGGAAGGGAATATGTAGTAGATGGCGCAAAATTAGTGTTTCAGTTGGACGGCGATCTTGTAGGTTACAGAGCAGATGGGCTGCGGCTTTGGAGTAGTGGTACTCAGGGGAAAGGGGCTAACACCGCTGTTATGCACCCAGATGGAAATTTCGTGATTAGCGCGAGCGGTCAAGTACTGTGGGCTACCAACACGGCAGGGAATCCGGGAGCATATGCACAGTTTCAAAGTAATGGTAATTTTTCTGTCGCGCTAGAGCGTCCCGTCTGGGCGCGATTTGGGCTGCGGCAGGCTCCGAAACGGAAGCTTGTAGTCTGGGGGCCATTGAGTTATACCGTGTATAAGTTTGATTGACTCGAGAGGGGCGCTATGTGATAGCGCCTCTTTTAATGCTTGGCATCGAAAAATTGGTTAGGACCATTTTGTAGGTGCTGAATAAGTGTGTAAGGAAGTATGACAGTGTCTGCTATCCCAGAAAGAGCAATATCTATGATTGTCGATTCTAGTGTTGGGTTCCATCCTTTTGAGTTGGTTGGGTGTGCGTTGAGTGTGCACCAGTTGTAAGCAATCCCACTATATATTCTTGGGATGCTAGTGCAGTGCGTTTTTCTTTGTGTGAGCGCTGCGGATATGGTGGCGTCTTCTTGAACATTTGTTTTGATGGTTCCACAGCCCTGTAATAGAAGAAAAATAACGAACGATTTAAAAACTTTCATAGCATATCTCCTTTAACGCTGGAGATTATCTTAAAAAGCTTTCGCTTTGTAGCATCCGATTGCAACAAGTTACTTCTCTTGCCGTAGAAAGGTTTCATATAGGAGAAGATGGTGATAGATTCACCTTTTCCCTAAATGCTCGCCATGCCCGCCCTCGACCACCCCCTCATAGACCAATTCCTCGACGCCCTGTGGCTTGAAAAAGGCCTGTCCGAGAACAGCCGCAGTGCTTACCGCAGTGACCTGGCGCATTTCAACGGCTGGCTGGCAGAGCAGGGCGTGGACTTGAAAACGGCGGGGCGGGATGTGCTGCTCGACTACCTGGCCTGGCGCGTGGACGAGGCCTTCAAGCCGCGTTCCACGGCGCGTTTTCTTTCGGGGGCCAGGGGGTTTTATCGTTACCTGCTGCGCGAAGCCATTATCCCCGTAGACCCTACCTTGCTGGTGGAGCTGCCAAACCTGGGCAAGCCATTGCCCAAGAGCCTGTCCGAAGCGGATGTAGAGGCGTTGCTGGCAGCGCCAGAGCTGGCTGAGGCGCTGGGCCAGCGGGACCGTGCCATGCTGGAGGTGCTGTATGCCTGCGGCCTGCGTGTTACCGAGTTGGTAAGCCTCACGCTGGATCAGGTCAACCTGCGCCAGGGCGTGGTGCGGGTAATGGGCAAGGGTAGCAAAGAGCGATTGGTGCCCATGGGCGAGGAGGCAATCACCTGGCTTGAGCGCTACCTACGAAATGGCCGCGCCGAGTTGTTGAATGGGCGCCCCAGTGATGTGGTATTCCCCAGCCAGCGAGGGGACATGATGACCCGCCAGACCTTCTGGCATCGCATCAAGCACCACGCTGTGCGGGCGGGTATTCAAAAGGCGCTGTCCCCGCACACTCTCCGCCATGCGTTTGCCACGCATTTGCTCAACCACGGCGCAGACCTGCGTTCAGTTCAGCTGCTGCTGGGGCATGCCGACCTGTCCACCACCCAGATCTATACCCACGTGGCCAAGGCGCGCCTTCAGGAATTGCACGCCCGTCATCATCCTCGGGGTTAGCATGGAACACATTTGGTGATATGTGCCACAGTCGGCCCCGTGAGCCTAATGTGATAGTCTTTGCCGCTCAGTAATGCCCGATGTGCCGCTTCGTCTGTTCACACGGCCGGCCCGGGCTGTTCGTCCGCCGCTCCAGGAGTTCCCATGCGCGTGACACGTCTTTTCGCGGCCACTGCCTTGGCGCTGGCCAGTACTTTTGCACTGGCTGACGACGCCGAACAGGCTATTCGCAAAACCCTTGATACCCTTCAGCTCGACGTGCCCATCGAAGCCGTTTCCAGCAGCCCGCTCAACGGCTTGTATGAAGTGCGCCTCAAGGGCGGCCGTGTGTTGTATGCCAGCGCCGATGGCCAGTTCGTGATGCAGGGCTACCTGTACCAGATGCAGGGCGGCAAACCGGTCAACCTTACCGAGAAAACCGAGCGCGCTGCCATTGCCAAGACCATCAACGCCATTCCAGCGGGAGAGATGGTGGTATACCCGGCGCAGGGCGAGGCCAAAGCCCACATTACCGTGTTCACTGATACCACGTGCCCTTATTGCCAGAAGCTGCATGCCGAAGTACCGGAGCTCAACCGCCAAGGTATCGAGGTGCGCTACCTGGCGTTCCCACGCCAGGGGCTGGGGTCTGAAGGCGATCAACAGCTACAGGCGGCCTGGTGCTCGGCCGACCGGCGCAGCGCCCTCAATAAGCTGATCAGCGGCAAGGATGTGGACGCTGCCAAGTGCGCCAACCCGGTGAGCAAGCAATTCGCGCTGGGCCAGAGCATTGGTGTCAGCGGTACGCCTGCTATCGTGCTGCAAGACGGTCAGGTAATTCCGGGCTACCAGCCAGCCGCTCAGGTGGCCAAACTGGCGCTGGCAGCCCAGTGACACGCTATTAAACACACACGCTGCAACCATTGCAGTGGTTCGCGGCCGGCTTCCAGGCTGGCCGTTTCATGGGGAGTCAAGAGTGAAACCGGTCAAAGTAGGCATCTGTGGGTTAGGTACCGTCGGTGGCGGCACCTTCAATGTACTTCAGCGCAACGCCGAGGAGATCGCCCGCCGTGCCGGGCGTGGTATTCAGGTCGCGCAAATTGCGATGCGTTCGCAGAACCCCGATTGCCAGATTACCGGTACCCCCATTACCAACGATGTGTTCGCGGTGGCAACCAACCCGGACATCGACATCGTGATCGAGCTCATCGGTGGCTACACCGTAGCGCGCGAGCTGGTGCTCAAGGCCATCGAAAACGGCAAGCACGTGGTCACCGCCAACAAGGCACTCATCGCAGTGCACGGTAACGAGATCTTCGCCAAGGCCCGCGAAAAGGGCGTAATTGTTGCCTTTGAAGCGGCCGTTGCCGGTGGTATTCCGGTGATCAAAGCCATTCGTGAAGGCCTGTCGGCCAACCGTATCAATTGGGTGGCCGGCATCATCAACGGCACGGGAAACTTCATTCTCACTGAAATGCGCGAGAAGGGCCGTACCTTCCCTGACGTATTGGCAGAGGCCCAGGCACTGGGGTACGCCGAGGCAGACCCTACCTTTGATGTGGAAGGCATCGACGCCGCTCACAAGCTGACCATTCTGGCGTCCATTGCCTTCGGAATCCCGCTGCAGTTTGACAAAGCCTACACCGAAGGCATTTCCAAGCTCACCACGGCCGACGTGAATTATGCCGAAGCCTTGGGCTATCGCATCAAGCACTTGGGTGTGGCGCGCAGCACTGCCCACGGTATCGAACTGCGCGTACACCCCACCCTGATTCCAGCAGACCGCCTGATTGCCAACGTCAACGGTGTGATGAATGCGGTGATGGTCAACGGCGACGCCGTAGGCTCGACGCTGTTCTACGGAGCAGGCGCAGGCATGGAGCCGACGGCCTCCTCTGTAGTAGCCGACCTGGTGGACGTGGTCCGCGCCATGACCTCGGACCCTGAGAATCGCGTGCCGCACCTGGCCTTCCAGCCAGACGCCTTATCCGCCCATCCGATCCTGCCCATTGATGCCTGCGAAAGCGCCTATTACCTGCGCATTCAGGCCAAGGACCACCCAGGTGTGCTGGCCCAAGTGGCAAGCATTCTCTCGGCCCGCGGCATTAACATCGAATCGATTATGCAGAAAGAGGCCGAAGAGCATGACGGCCTGGTGCCCATGATTCTGCTCACGCACAAAGTGGTGGAGAAGGGCATGATCGAAGCCATTACGGCGCTTGAGGCTTTGGATGACGTGGTAGGTAGCGTGGTGCGTATTCGGGTCGAGCACCTGGCCTAGGTTTCCAGCCGCACGCTGCAAGCGGCAAGCACCAAGTAGAGCGAGATTGCAGCGCCTTCCAGTGCGCTGCCCTAACATGAATCGATGACCGCTGCGGTAACAAGGCAGCTGCAAGTTTTCAAGGCCCCGCGGCTTTTTCTTGCAGCCTGCCACTTGTGGCTTGCAGCTCAAACCAAAGGTTTGCCCCATGCGTTATATCAGTACCCGCGGCCAGGCACCCGCGCTCAATTTCGAAGATGTGCTGCTGGCTGGCCTGGCCACCGATGGCGGCCTGTATGTGCCAGAAAACCTGCCGCGTTTCACCCAGGAAGAGATCGCCTCCTGGGCGGGGCTGCCTTATCACGAGCTGGCGTTCCGTGTAATGCGCCCTTTCGTGACGGGCAGCATTGCAGATGCAGACTTCAAGCAGATCCTGCAAGACACCTATGCTAAATTCTCGCACCCTGCCATTGCGCCCTTGCGCCAACTTGGCAGCAATGAGTGGGTGCTGGAGCTGTTCCATGGCCCGACGCTGGCCTTCAAGGACTTCGCCCTGCAACTGCTGGGCCGCCTGCTTGACCATATCCTGGCCCGCCGGGGCGAGCGCGTAGTCATCATCGGCGCGACCAGTGGCGACACCGGTTCGGCCGCTATCGAAGGGTGCAAGCATTGCGAAAACGTGGACATCTTCATCCTGCACCCACATCAGCGTGTGTCGGAAGTGCAGCGCCGCCAGATGACCACTCTGTTTGGCGACAACATCCATAACCTGGCCGTGGAAGGCAACTTCGACGACTGCCAGGAAATGGTCAAAGCCAGTTTCGCCGACCAGGGTTTCCTCAAGGGCACCCGGCTGGTGGCCGTCAACTCGATCAACTGGGCGCGCATCATGGCCCAGATCGTGTACTACTTCCATGCGGCGCTGCAGTTGGGCGGGCCAGCACGGTCCGTGGCATTCTCGGTGCCCACGGGCAATTTCGGTGATATTTTCGCCGGTTACCTGGCTCGCAACATGGGCCTGCCCATCAATCAGCTGATCGTGGCTACCAACCGAAACGATATCCTGCACCGCTTCATGAGTGGCAACCAGTACGTCAAGGACACCCTGCACCCTACGTTGTCGCCTTCGATGGACATCATGGTGTCGTCAAACTTCGAGCGCCTGCTCTTTGATCTTCATGGCCGTAATGGCACCGTTCTCGCGCAACTGATGTCCAGCTTCAGGCTCGGCGGCGGCTTCAGTGTTGAAGAGGACCGCTGGACCGAGGCGCGGCGTCTGTTCGATTCGATGGCCGTCACCGATGAGCAAACCTGCGAAACCATCGCTCACGTATTTGCTAGCACCGGTGAAGTGCTTGACCCACACACCGCCATCGGCGTGCGCGCTGCCCGCGAATGCCGGCGTAGCCTGGACACCCCCATGGTCGTATTGGGAACGGCGCACCCGGTGAAATTCCCGGAGGCTGTGGAAAAGGCGGGGGTAGGGAAGGCCTTGCACTTGCCTGGCCACCTGGAGGACCTGTTCCAGCGCGAAGAGCGTTGCACCGTAGTGCCCAACGACATTGCAGCCGTCCAGGCATTTGTCAGCGCCCATGGGAACCGCGGCAAGCCTTTGTAGGAAAGTGCCATAGGTGATGGCATTGCGTGCAGACTTTTCCCGCAAACTTTTAGGATCAATCCTATTTAGCTGCGGGGGTTTGCTGCATTAAGGTGGCGGTCGTTCTTTCCCGGAGGCCGCCCATGCGTTCACTCAAGGTTCTCGTCATTGAGCAGCAGCCTGCCCGCCTGCTGCAACTGCACCAGATGCTTAACGCTTGTAGCGTGTTCGGCGTGCGAATTGCTGAAGACCCCGTCAGGGCACAACGTTGCCTGGAGCGCCAAGGCGCGGCCGACATCGTGGTATTGGGGAGCCAGGCTTCTTTGGCCCCGGCATTCCTGGACCGGCTTGCGCGGGGTGAGCATGCGCAGGCGGTCATCATTCAAGGTCATGCCGATTGTGCAAACGCCCGCGCCGCCATTCGACGGGCTCGGCAGGCTGGCCTGTGGGTATTAGGTGTACTGCCCTTGGGGCAGTCCATCTGCCCTTTGCATGCCATGCTGTGCCGCTTCAAAACCCAGCGCGCCGAGCCGCTTATCGCCTGAATGCTCTTTCAGGTCTGCCGTTGCGCTTGTTTGCCGCCCGTTCAGAACTTTTGCCAGCACACGATGGTCATTTACTGGCACTGAAATGAATTTCGGGTAAATAAGGGTGATCGAGATGGATAACGTCAGCTTATTGTTAAGTGATGCACTGGCGCCTTACCGCGTCAGTCTGGCTCCATCGAATCTCCAAGGTCGGCTGCGCTTGGCGGTCACTGATCAGGCAGGTCAAGAAGTTCTGCACCGTGAGGTGGCTAATTCGCAACTCGCCAGCACACAGGCGCTTACCGACGTAGTAGATGGCCTGCACCGTGACCTGATGGTTGCCGAAGGGCGTTTGGAGCCAAGCATGATGCCGCCATGCGCGCATTGAGCGCCGGTCGTCGATTCACAGTGGAAATGCGTTAAATCGGGAACCTTCCAGAATACAGGTTCTCTTAATTTCATGGACGTTTGATTGGCATTGTGCTCCGGTGCCAGTCAGCCGCCCGATGGCCCAGAAGGCCATGTTTGCCCCGGCCGGCCTCCCCACCGCGTCCGGGGTTTCTTTTGCCTGCGTTAAACCTCTACCCGGTGCATCGGGTAGACTATCGCCCCCCTCGCTATTTCGAAGCCCCCCATGGCACAGCCATCGACAACCTATAAATTCGAACTCAACCTGACCGATCTTGATCGTGGCGTGTACGAAAGCATTAAGCAAACCATCGCGCGTCACCCTTCGGAAACCGAAGAGCGTATGGCGGTACGCCTGCTGGCCTATGCACTCTGGTACAACGAACACCTAAGCTTCGGGCGCGGCCTTTCGGACGTGGACGAACCGGCGCTCTGGGAAAAGAGCCTGGATGACCGCGTGCTTCACTGGATCGAGGTTGGCCAGCCGGACCTGGATCGCCTGACCTGGTGCTCCCGCCGTACAGAACGTGTGAGCCTGCTGGCCTACGGCAGCCTGCGCGTGTGGCAGGGCAAGGTTGCAGAAGCGGCCCGCCCGCTTAAAAACCTGAACATTGCTGCCGTACCTCAAGAGGTGCTGGAGGTGTTGGCCAAGGACATGCCCCGCGTGATCAAGTGGGATGTCATGATCAGCGAAGGCACTGTATTTGTGACCGACGATCGGGGCCAGCATGAAGTTCAGCTGGAATGGTTGATGGGCGAGCGCAGCTAGGCACACTATGCCGGCTTTATTGAACTGCCCCACGAGCTGAGAACACTGCCACACATGCGTATCGAGCCCCGCCCACTACCCGCCGAGCTGCCGTTCCTTGGCAATTTGCCACCCTTGTTGACCCGTCTTTATGCCGCCCGGGGCGTGCAAAGTGAGGCCGAGCTGGATAAAGGGCTGGCGCGGCTTATTCCTTACCAGCAGTTGAAAGGGATAGGCGAGGCTGTGTCGCTGCTGGTCGATGCCATTGACCAAGGCCAGCGTATCCTGGTGGTAGGCGATTTCGACGCTGACGGCGCCACGGCCAGTGCCGTAGCCGTACTTGGCCTGCGCCTGTTGGGTGCGAAAGACGTGGAATATCTGGTGCCCAACCGCTTTACCTACGGCTATGGCCTGACGCCGGAAATCGTAGCCGTGGCCCTGGAGCGCCAGCCGCAGCTACTGCTGACGGTGGACAACGGTATCTCCAGCGTGGAAGGCGTGCAGGCTGCAACCGAAGCCGGGCTTAACGTCTTGATCACGGACCATCACCTGCCCGGCCCCTTGTTGCCGCAGGCCGCTGCCATTGTTAACCCCAACCAGCCAGGGTGCACTTTTCCCAGCAAGGCGTTGGCCGGGGTGGGGGTCATTTTCTACGTACTGATGGCACTTCGGGCGCGCTTGCGTGCGCTGGGCCGCTACGCAGACGTCCCTCAGCCTAACATTGGTGAGCTGTTGGACCTGGTCGCGCTGGGCAGTGTGGCTGATGTGGTGCCGCTGGACGCCAACAACCGGATCCTTGTGCACCAGGGCTTGGAGCGTATTCGTGCAGGCCGGGCGCGGCCCGGAATCAAGGCCCTGCTGGAGGTGGCCCGCCGCGACCATCAGCGGCTCACCTCCAGTGACCTGGGCTTCATTCTAGGGCCGCGCTTGAATGCCGCTGGCCGCATGGACGACATGAGCCTGGGCATCGAATGCCTGCTCAGTGAAGACCTGGCCCATGCCCGTGACATCGCCAGCGAACTGGACGGCTTGAACCAGGACCGCAAATCCGTGGAGCAGGGCATGCAACGTGAGGCGTTGGCCCAGCTCAAGGACCTGCCCTTGGCGTCCATGCCGTTCGGGTTGTGCCTGTTCGAGCCGGACTGGCACCAAGGTGTGATTGGTATTCTGGCCTCACGCATGAAAGAGCGCTATCACCGGCCTACCATTGCCTTTGCCGATGCTGGTGACGGGTTGCTCAAAGGGTCGGCACGTTCGGTACCCGGTTTCCACATCCGAGATGCACTGGACGCAGTCGCCGCCAAGCACCCAGCCCTTATCACTAAGTTTGGTGGCCATGCCATGGCCGCAGGCCTGTCTTTACCGGCTGAACACTTTCAGGCTTTTGCCGACGCTTTCGATGCTCAGGTGCGTGAGCACTTGAACGAAGACGATCTCACTGGGCGACTGTTATCGGACGGCACGTTGGCTGTTGAAGAGTTTCACTTGGAACTAGCCCGCGCCCTGCGTAACGCCGGCCCCTGGGGCCAGCATTTCCCTGAGCCTTTGTTTCATGGGGTGTTCCAACTGGTGGAGCAGCGCGTAGTCGGCGAGCGCCATTTGAAGGTGGTGCTCAAGAGCGAATGCGGCAGCCTGCGCCTGGACGGCATCGCCTTCGGGGTGGACCGCGAGCAGTGGCCCAACCCGGAGGCACGCTGGGTGGAGCTGGCCTACAAGCTGGACGTAAACGAATACCGGGGTATCGAAAGCGTCCAGTTGCTGATTGCCCACATGAGTGCACGTTAGCGGAATCTGTGGTTGCCCCTGTAGGTCTATTAGGCTGCCAGGGTTTGTACGAAAAGTCGGCGAGCGAAGGCTAGGCAAGGAAAAAGTCAGGGAGGAAGCGGAGTTTACTGGGTGTAAATGAGCATTCCGACCTGGCTTTTGACACAGCATGGCCGAGCGCAGCCACTTTTCGTACAAAGCCTAATGCTTATTCCCTATTCAAGAGGTGCCTCATGAGCCTGCTGTTGGAACCCTACACCCTACGTGGGCTGACCCTGCGCAACCGCATCGTGGTTTCGCCCATGTGCCAGTATTCATCCCGAGACGGCTTTGCCAATGACTGGCACCTGGTGCACCTGGGCAGCCGCGCTGCTGGCGGCGCGGGCCTGGTTATCTTCGAGGCCACGGCTGTTACAGCGGATGGCCGAATCACCCCCGAAGACCTGGGGCTGTGGAAAGATGAACACATCTCGATGCTGCAGCGCATCAACCGCTTCATAGACGCCCAGGGTGCCGTCCCCGGCATCCAGCTGTCCCATGCCGGGCATAAGGCGAGTACCTGGCGGCCCTGGCTGGGCAAGCATGGCAGTGTGACGCTGGAGGAGGGGGGCTGGACGCCCGTAGCGCCGTCCCCGGTTCCGTTCGATCCGGAGCACGCACGCCCTACTGAGCTGACGGAGGCTGACATCAACGGCATAAAAGACGCCTTTGTTGCCGCCGCCAAGCGCGCCTTGACCGCCAATTTCAAGGTGGTGGAAATTCACGCGGCCCACGGTTACCTGTTGCACCAGTTCATGTCGCCCCTAAGCAACCGCCGTACAGACCAGTACGGCGGCAGCTTCGAGAACCGGGTGCGCCTGGTGCTGGAAGTGACTGAAGCCATACGCAAGGTATGGCCAGCAGACCTGCCGGTATTTGTGCGGGTGTCGGCCACGGATTGGGTTGAAGACGGTTGGAACACGGACGAAACCGTAGCGCTTTCCAAGCGCCTGAAGACCATTGGCGTGGACCTGATCGATGTGTCTTCGGGCGGTACAGCGGCCAAGGCCGAGATCCCTACAGGCCCTGGCTATCAGACGCGCTTTGCCGAGCGCGTGCGAAAGGAGGCAGAGCTGCCCACAGGCACAGTGGGTATGATCACAGACCCTGCCCAGGCCGAACACATACTGCGCACTGGGCAAGCAGACCTGATCTTCCTTGCTCGCGAACTGCTACGTCATCCTTACTGGCCATTGCAGGCGGACGAAGACCTCGGCGGTCGCCAAGCCACCTGGCCTGCACAGTACCAGCGGGCGACCCACCGCGATCAGCCTATTCATGAGTCTGACCTGAAGGGTTGACCATAAGAGATTCGCCCCTCCGTGGGCTCCTACAAACCTCTGTAGAAGCCCACGAAGGGGGCGAACCGCTTTATTCCATACCCCGTTAAACGTACTTGCGCTTTTCCGGAGCTGGCGGGAAGTACTGGTACAACCAGGTTTCGCTCAAGGTACGGTCGCTGGTACGGATAAACAGGCGCATGTCCACAGGTTCCACACTGTCATTGGTGGGGTACCAGTCAAAGGTAATGCGGTAGCCCTTGATGTCCGGCAGCACCAGGACATTGAAATCCTGGACCTTGCCATTTGAGACCGTTACGACCGGCTCTATGCCTGTTCCCTCCGGCAACCGATCCAGCCCGCCCCCCGTGAAGTCCACTGCAAAGCGACGTGCCCATTTCTCGGGGTAGTGCTCGCCGGGCGCCCAGCCCTCCAGGAACCCGCCCATGCCCGAACGGGTAGCATGGACGCGGGCTAAAGGGGTGCCTGTAGGTGGCAAGGCGCTCCAGTACAGTTTGTAGCCAAAGCTCAAGGTATCGCCCGCCGCTACCGGTTTTTTAGGCGTCCAGAAGGCCACGATGTTATCCAGGGTTTCCCCAGTGGTGGGGATTTCCAGCAAATCGATGGAGCCTTCCCCAAACGGCGTGGTGGGCTCTACCCACAAGCTGGGGCGCTTGCTGTACCAGTCAACGGTGTCTTGATAGCTGGCAAATTCATGGTCGGTCTGTACCAGCCCGAAGCCCTTGGGGTTGGTGTCGGCAAAGGCATTGAATTGCAGCTTGGCCGGGTTGTTCAAGGGGCGGCAGATCCACTCGCCGTTGCCACGCCACATGGCCAGGCGGTCCGAGTCATGGATTTGCGGGTGAATGGTGTCGCACATGCGCCGCTCATAGGTGCCGCAGCTGAACATCGTGGTCATGGGGGCAATACCCAATTGCTCAATGGCGGTACGTGCCGTCACCTGCATGTCCACCGCCATCACCACCTGCTCGGCCTGGCAATCAATGTCAAAGCGATAGGCACCTGTAGCGCTAGGGGATTCCAGCAGCGCGTACACTACAAAACGGGTGGCATCCTTACCTGGTGTTTCGAACCAGAACTTGGTGAAATCCGGGAATTCTTCCTGGCGCTTGGCATAGGTGTCTACGGCCAAGCCACGTGCTGAGAGGCCGTATTGCTTGGTGCTGTCTACTGCACGGAAATAGCTGGCGCCGAGGAATGACAGGATGTCATGGCTGGCAATTTCCGGGGCCTTGAACAGCTTGAAGCCGGAGAAGCCCAAGTCGCCCTTTAGCTGTTTCTGATCGACCTTGCTGTCGTTGTAGTTGAACAGGCTAGGGCGGAAATGTACCTCACGCGCCTGGCGGCTGGCCGCATCCACGCTGTACATACGAACTGGGGTACGAAAGCCCATACCTACATGGAAGAACTGCACGTCCAACTGGCCGTTCAGGCCTTTCCACAGCGAGTGATTGGCATCGTACTGGATCGCGTTGAACTGCTGCGGGGTCATGGTTGCCAGCGTAGGCGGCAGTTGCTGCTTGCGGTCTGTGTAAGGCTGTGCGGCCAAGGCCTTGGCTTGAGCCTTGAGGCCTTCGAAGTCGAAATGCTCGGCATCGCCATCGGCCGTGGCGGCCAATGCCCGCGCCGACATCAGTGCAGTAGACGACAGGCCGGTGTAGGCCGCCAAGGCCATGGATGCTTTCAACAGGCTTCTGCGGTGCATGAACAACCCTTAACTGAAAATACGGACGTTAGCCGGGGAGCAGGGCGCGACAGGGGCTTGGAAGGTTCGATGTCGCGGCTTCCCAGGCGTTACGGCTTTTGTAGACAACGCAGGGCGGGATGGTTCACGGTTCCAAGGGCCTATGGGCGGCTGTGTGCCAACTGCAAGCCTCTGCCGTAGGCATTGGCGATTGGATCATTGAAAGTCCCGCCTCGCTTAAAAAGCCTGGTCTATACTGCCTCACTTTCGCCCGCGCACTTAAGCACCGAGGAGTGATTGTGAAGAACTGGACATTGCGCCAGCGGATTCTGGCAAGTTTTGCTGTGGTCATTGCCATCATGCTCTCCATGGTACTGATCGCGTATTCACGCCTGGTCGTGATCGAGCAGGAGGCCGCCAGCCTACGCAGCGAAAGCATTCCCGGTGTGTACTCCAGTTCGATGCTGCGCGGCGCCTGGGTAGACAGCTACCTATACACCCAGCAGCTGTTGGGCCTGAGTTACCAACGCGAGCTGGTGTCTGCGGATGAGGAGCAGTACAAGGGGTTCAACGAGCGCCTGACCACACTGATGGCGACGCTGCGCGGTACGTTGAAGTCAGATGAAGAGAAGAACGCTTTCGCCGAATTCGAGCGCTGGCGTGTCGCTTATGATGCTGCGCTGAGCAAAACCCTTGATGCTTATCAGAAGCGCCATTTTACTGAAGCCATGGACGTGCTGGATCAGGACCTGACGCCGGCATGGACTGCAGGCCGCAAGCAGATCAATGTGGTGGTGGACCTTAACCGCAAGGCCGCCGAGGCCGCAGGCCTGGCTATCGAAGGTACGGTCGCGACCACTAAGCTGGTCATGCTCGGCTGCTTGCTGGTTGCCCTGATGGCAGCCATGGCGTGCGGGTTGTTGTTGCTGCGCAATATCATGGCACCCACTAACCGGCTACTGAGCATTCTGGCGATTACGCGGGCCGGAGACCTCAGCGCACGCCTGAACCTGGGGCGGCGCGATGAATTCCACGCCATCGAAACGGGCTTCAATGCCATGATGGACGATCTCAACGCCTTGGTGGCCCAGGCACAACGCTCATCTGTACAAGTGACCACGTCAGTCACCGAGATTGCCGCCACGTCCCGCCAACAGCAGGCTACCGCTACGGAAACGGCCGCCACCACTAGCGAAATCGGCGCTACCTCGCGGGAAATCGCCGCCACCTCACGTGACCTGGTGCGTACCATGGGGGAGGTGACCGGTGCTGCGGACACCGCTTCGATGTTGGCGGGTAATGGTCAGCAAGGGTTGGCGCGCATGGCAGAGACCATGCAGCAAGTGATGGGTGCCGCAGACCTGGTGAACGCCAAACTGGCTACGCTTAACGAAAAGGCCGGAAACATCACGCAGGTGGTGGTGACTATCGTGAAAGTGGCAGACCAGACCAACCTCTTGTCGCTCAATGCCGCCATCGAGGCGGAGAAAGCCGGAGAATATGGCAGAGGCTTCGCGGTTGTCGCCACGGAAGTGCGCCGCCTTGCCGACCAGACGGCGGTGGCCACCTATGACATTGAACAGATGGTGCGCGAGATCCAGTCCGCCGTTTCCGCCGGTGTGATGGGCATGGACAGGTTTTCCGAAGAAGTACGTCGCGGCATGCTTGAGGTGCAGCAGGTGGGCGAGCAACTCAATCAGATCATTCATCAGGTGCAGGCCCTGGCGCCTCGCGTACTGATGGTCAACGAAGGCATGCAGGCTCAGGCCACTGGTGCCGAGCAGATCAACCATGCCCTGAGCCAGCTCAGCGATGCCAGCAGCCAGACCGTGGACTCCTTGCGCCAGGCCAGCTCTGCCATCGATGAGCTGAGCCAAGTGGCTGCCGGCCTTCGTGGCGGCGTATCGCGCTTCAAGGTCTGATGGCTACTACCGCCCAGCTGGCCACAGGTGCGCTCACGAGCGCGAAGGCGGGCAAACTGTTCCTTCTGTTTACCTTGGGTGAGCAACGGTTTGCCTTGCCTGCGGCAGACATTGTGGAAGTGGTGCCGTTATTGCCGCTTAAGCCTATCCCCCAGGCGCCCGCTTGGGTAGGCGGGGTATTTGCTTATCGAGGCCAGGTGGTGCCTGTGATGGATGTTTCGCATCTGGCACTGGGTAAGCCAGCCATTCGTCGTACCAGCACCAGGACCGTTCTGGTGCGATACCGGGATGATCGCTGCCTAGGGTTGGTGCTTGAGCATGTGAATGAAACCCTGCGCTGCGATCCGGCAGAGTTCAAGCCTTATGGGTTGGATAACCCTCATGCACGGTATCTGGGGCCTATACGCGAGGATGCCAAGGGCTTGCTGCAATGGATTAGCGTGAACGAGTTGCTGGACGAGCGTGTGCGCCTGCTGCTGTTCGCGTCCCATAACAGCGCCTTGCTGAGCGAAGGTATGCCATGAACCCGGAGCAGCCGTTTCTGGATTTTCTGTACCAGCGCATTGGCCTGGATGCGGCTTCCGTAGGCGAGGCAACGATTGCACGTGCGGTGCGCCTGCGCCAGGCGGCGGTGCAAGCCCTTACCCTGGCCGATTACTGGGCGCTGCTCAACAGTGCGCCAGACGAGCAGCAAGCCCTGATCGAAGCGGTGATCGTGCCGGAAACCTGGTTCATGCGGTACCCGGAATCCTTCGCAGCCCTGGGGCGGCTGGCACGGGCGCGCTGGAGCGAGCTGGGCAGCACGCGCCCGCTGCGGCTGCTCAGCCTGCCTTGCTCGACAGGTGAAGAACCTTATTCCTTGGCCATGGCGTTGTTCGAGGCAGGCCTGCCACCTTCGGCCTTTATCATCGATGGTGTAGACGTGAGCCCTCATTCACTGGCCAAGGCACGGCAGGGGTTGTACGGGCGCAATTCATTCCGGGGTGACTACAAGGCTTTTCAGGCACGCCACTTTACGGCGGAGGGCGACGGGCACCGGCTGCAGGCTCGCCTTATCAACCAAGTGAAGCTGCAGGTGGGCAATATCCTGGACCCATTGCTGCTGGCCGGTGAGCCACCTTACGACGTCGTGTTCTGCCGCAACCTGCTTATTTACTTCGATGTGCCCACCCAGCAGCAGGTGGTTAAAACCCTCAAGCGGCTGGTGCAGCAGGATGGTGTGCTGTTTATTGGCCCTGCTGAAGGTAGTTTGCTGACCTCAAATGGTATGCGGCCACTGGGCATTGCGCAGGCGTTCGCTTTTGTACGCCAGCAAACTACAGCGGCAGGCGCGCCTCCCCCAGTAGTCCCAGCGGTATCGCCTACCTACTGGAGTGCTCCACCCTCCCGGCCTGCCACTGTGAAGCCACAACCTGCGGTCACCCCGGCACCTGCCTCCAAGGCAGAGCAGGGGGCCGGTGACGCAGCAGCGCTGCTAGAGCACATTGCCGTGCTGGCCAACAGTGGGAGCAGCGCACAGGCGCGCGCAGCCTGCGAACGCTACCTGCGCGATCACCCGCCCCATGCTCAGGTGTTCTATTGGCTGGGCCTGCTCAGTGATGTGAGTGGCGATACGCTGCAGGCCCAAGGTTTTTACCGCAAGGCGCTCTATCTGGCGCCGCAGCACGCCGAGGCCCTGGCACACCTGGCGATGCTGCTGGCTGCCAAGGGTGATACCGAAGGGGCGCAACGCTTGCAGGCCCGAGCCCTGCGCGCACGCAAGGAGCCTGACGCATGAGCGATGCTCAACCCCCTAGCGTGCTGGTCTACGCCGCTGACAGCGCCAGCCAGTCCATCGATCCCTGCTGGCAGACCATCGGTGTACGGGGTGACAAGTCTTGCCCACGGCTGGTGGATTACATCCGGTGCCTCAACTGTCCGGTGTTCGC
This sequence comes from Pseudomonas sp. AB39(2026), assembly GCF_059831485.1. NCBI lineage: Bacteria > Pseudomonadati > Pseudomonadota > Gammaproteobacteria > Pseudomonadales > Pseudomonadaceae > Pseudomonas > Pseudomonas sp. AB39(2026). The sequence goes on along the minus strand of NZ_CP195212.1, from coordinate 2,095,452 downwards.
GCAGGCTGCCACGGTACTGCTGGACCGCTACAGCCTTGAGCGAGCGCCGGGGGAACTCGTCTATGCGCCGACGCCCGAGGCAGTGCCGTCCCGTTCGTTAGTGGTGTTTCGCCTGGGCGCGGAGTGGTTGGGGCTGGCCACCAACTGCCTGGTGGAAGTGGCACCTCGTCAGGTTATTCATTCGGTGCCCCATCAACGTTCTCGTACCCTGCTGGGCGTAGCCAACGTGCGTGGTGCCCTGGTGCCCTGCATTGCTTTGCACACGTTAGTGGGGGTAGACACCGATACCCAAGCCACTACCGCCGGGCGCGTGGTGCCGCGCCTGTTGATCTTGGCGGCCCAAGGCGGTGCTGTGGTGGTACCCGTGGATGAGGTAGACGGTATCCGGCGTTTCGAAGGGGGCGCCATCGCGGCTGGAGCCAGCCCGGATGGCCAGCGGTTCACGGTAGCTGTGCTGAATGACGGCCCACGTACGCTGCGCATTCTCGACCACGAGGCGTTGATGGTTGCCATTACCCGGAGCCTCACATGACCCCCGAACAGATGCGCGATGCCTCATTGCTCGAACTGTTCGCGCTGGAAGCGGAAGCGCAGACCGCTGTGCTTGGCGCGGGCCTGTTGGCACTGGAGCGCAACCCTGTAGACGCTGGGCAGCTTGAGGCATGCATGCGGGCCGCCCACTCGCTTAAAGGGGCGGCCCGCATCGTTGGTGTGGACGCGGGCGTGCGGGTAGCGCATGTAATGGAGGACTGCTTGGTCGCCGCTCAAGCGGGTGAGCTGCGCCTGGCTGCCGAGCACATTGACGCTTTGTTGCAAGGGGCTGACCTGCTGATGCGCATTGCTGCGCCAGAGACCGCACCCAAGGCCCCGGACATTGATGCTTACCTGGCCAGGCTGGCGGCGGTATTGGACCCGTCAACCGTGCTAGCACCGCTACCAGTCCCGCCGCCTCCGCGTGCTCCGGATGCTGTGGCACACAGGCCTCAGGCAGCGGCAGAAGAGGCTCCCTCGGCAGGCCCTGCTCAGCCCCGTGGCAACGAAAGCGAGCGTGTGTTGCGCGTCACGGCCAAGCGCCTGAACGCACTGCTGGACCTGGCCAGCAAGGCGATGGTGGAAACCCAGCGCCTCAAGCCCTACCTGGCCAGCCTGCACCGCCTCAAACGGATGCAGGCCCAGAGCCTGCGAATGCTGGACGACCTCAAGGACAGCCTTGATAACGGTGGCACCCTCGAGGACCTGCGCAGCCTTGTGGCCCAGGCCCGGTCATCCCTGGCGGGCACACAGCACATCCTTCTGGGGCAGACCGCTGAGCTGGATGACTACGGTTGGGAAGCAGCGCAGCGGGCTCAGCAACTGTACGACACGGCACTGGCGTGCCGTATGCGCCCCTTCGCCGATGTGCTGGGCGGGCAGGCGCGCATGGTGCGAGACCTGGGCCGCAGCCTGGGCAAGCAGGTGCGGCTTGAGGTGGAGGGCGAAAAAACGCAGGTTGACCGTGACGTGCTCGAACGGCTTGAAGGCCCCTTGACTCACCTGCTGCGCAACGCAGTGGATCACGGTATCGAAATGCCGGAGCATCGCGTGCTGGCTGGTAAGCCTGCCGAGGGCACCTTGCGCCTGCGCGCGTCACACCATGCCGGGCAACTGGTACTGGAGCTGAGCGACGACGGCGCGGGCGTTGACCTGCCCCGGCTGCGCCAGAGCATTGTAGAGCGGCAATTGGCACCGGCGGACAGCGTGGGCTGCATGAGCGAAGAGGAACTGCTGGCGTTTCTGTTCCTGCCGGCCTTCAGCTTGCGCGATACGGTCACTGAAGTGTCTGGTCGCGGAGTTGGCCTGGATGCCGTGCAGCACATGGTGCGTGACCTGCACGGCGCCGTCGAGCTGACCCAGAGCGTCGGGCATGGTAGCCGGTTCATGCTGCAAGTGCCCCTTACACTGTCAGTGGTGCGCAGCCTCGTGGTGGAGGTCGGCGATGAAGCCTACGCGTTCCCCCTGGCTCATATCGAACACAGCCTGCACCTGGCCCCCGAGGACATGGTGCAGATTGAGGGGCGCCAGCATTTTTTCTACCACGGCCAGCAGGTCGGGCTGGTGGCGGCCAGCCAATTGCTGCAGCGGGCGCCCACTCAGCCAGCCGGTCACACCCTGTGCGTGGTAGTGGTGCGCGAGCGTGATGCCCTCTATGGCGTTGCCGTGGAACGCTTCATTGGCGAGCGCGTGCTGGCCGTACTGCCGTTGGACGCCAGGCTCGGGAAGGTTCAGGACATCTCAGCAGGCGCATTGCTTGATGATGGTTCGGTGGTACTGATCGTAGATGTGGAAGACATGGCGCGTTCGGTAGACAAACTGTTGAGCAGCGGGCGCCTGGAGCGTATAGACCGGCAAGCGGGCCAGGGGGCTCGGCGTGCGGGCAAGCGCATACTGGTGGTGGACGATTCGCTTACGGTACGCGAGTTGCAACGCAAACTCCTGGCCGCAGCAGGGTATGAGGTGGCGGTGGCCGTTGATGGTATGGAAGGCTGGAACGCACTGCGCAGCGAAGCGTTCGACTTGCTGATCACCGATATCGACATGCCACGTATGGACGGTATTGAGTTAGTGAGCCTAGTGCGCCGTGACAGCCGCCTGCACTCACTGCCTGTCATGGTAGTGTCGTACAAGGACCGTGAAGAAGATCGACAGCGTGGCCTGGAGGCAGGGGCTGACTATTACCTGGCCAAGGCCAGTTTCCATGATGATGCATTGCTTAATGCGGTAGCCGAGCTGATTGGAGAGGCTCAGGGATGAAGATAGCGATCGTCAATGACCTGCCCCTGGCGGTAGAGGCGCTGCGCCGCGCCTTGGCCTACGAACCGGCCCATGAAGTGATCTGGGTAGCAGGCGACGGTGAAGAGGCCGTGCGGCGTTGTGCCGAACAGCGCCCCGACGTTCTGCTGATGGATCTGGTGATGCCCAAGATGGACGGAGTAGAGGCCACCCGACAGATCATGGCCAATACCCCCTGCGCGATCGTGATCGTGACAGTGGACCGGGAACAGCACCTGCACCGTGTGTTTGAAGCCATGGGCTACGGTGCGCTGGATGTTGTGGATACGCCGGCCATAGGCGTGGGTGACGCAAAGGCTGCCGCGGCCCTGCTGCTGCGTAAAATCGTCAACATCGGATGGTTGATTGGTCAGCGCGCCGACGTGGCCGGTACGCAACGCTCCGTTCAGCCCAATGCGTCTCAGCCACCAGGGCTGGTGGCCATCGGGTCCTCGGCAGGCGGCCCCGCTGCGCTGGAAACGTTGCTCAAGGCCTTGCCCGTGGCGTTTCCGGCAGCAGTGGTGCTGGTACAGCATGTGGATGAAGTGTTCGCGGCCGGCATGGCGGACTGGCTGGGTACCGCATCGCGCCGGCCTGTCCGGTTGGCCAGGGAAGGGGATCGGCCCCAGCCCGGCGATGTGTTGCTGGCGGGCACTAATCATCATTTGCGCTTGACCCAAAACGGCACGTTGGCCTACACCGCTGAGCCGGTCGATGAAATCTACCGCCCCTCCATCGACGTGTTCTTTGAAAGCGTCTCGCGGTACTGGCAGGGTAAAGCCGTAGGCGTACTGTTAACCGGCATGGGCCGCGACGGCGCGCAGGGGCTCAAATGCATGCGTGAGCAGGGTCACCTCACCATTGCCCAGGACCAGCACACCAGTGCGGTCTTTGGCATGCCCAAGGCTGCCGTTGCCATCGATGCAGCGGTAGAGGTGCAACCCCTGGAATGCATTGCGCCACGATTAATGGAAAGCTTCGCATGATCAATATAGGTATAAGGCCCTATCGGCCCTCTGGCAGTAATCAGGTGAAACGCAATGATTGATCTGCAGATCGACCAGTTCAAATCCACCGACGAGAACAAGGCCATGGTCTTGCTGGTCGACGATCAGGCCATGATCGGCGAGGCCGTTCGGCGCAGCCTGGCGACAGAGCTGAACATTGACTTCCATTTCTGCGCCGACCCCCATCAGGCGATCGCCAATGCAGTGCGTATTCGGCCTACCGTGATCCTTCAGGACCTGGTCATGCCTGGGCTAGATGGGCTGACGCTGGTGCGCGAGTACCGCAACCATCCCTCCACGCGTGACATACCGATCATTGTGCTTTCCACGAAAGAAGACGCGGTGGTCAAGAGCGCTGCATTTGCAGCAGGTGCCAACGATTACCTGGTCAAGCTGCCTGATACCATCGAGTTGATCGCGCGTATTCGCTACCACTCTCGTTCCTACCTCACGCTACTGCAGCGCGACGAGGCCTATCGCGCACTTCGCGTGAGCCAGCAGCAGTTACTTGATACCAACCTGGTGCTGCAACGGTTGATGAACTCCGATGGCTTGACAGGCCTGTCCAACCGTCGTCACTTCGACGAATACCTTGAGCTGGAGTGGCGCCGGGCAATGCGCGACCAGACCCAGCTCACGCTGCTGATGATTGACGTGGACTACTTCAAGTCCTACAACGACAACTTCGGCCATCTGGAAGGGGACGAAGCCCTGCGCAAGGTGGCGGACGCCATTCGCGATTGTTCCAGCCGTTCCAGCGACCTGCCTGCCCGTTACGGTGGTGAAGAGTTCGCGCTGGTACTGCCCAGCACGTCACCAGGAGGCGCCCGCCTGATAGCGGAGAAGCTTAGGCAGAGCATTGCTGCGTTGGGCATCTGGCACAACGCCCCAGACCCCGACTCGGCGCTTACGGTCAGCATTGGCCTGGCAACTATCACGCCAGCGCCCGGTACAGCCTGCCGCCTGCTGATATTGGCAGCCGACAAAGGGCTGTACATGGCCAAGCATAGTGGCCGCAACCGGGTGGTCATGGCTGAATGAACAGGCGAGCGCGGGTGGGGCGGGTACTGGCCTTGTCGGCTACAAGGCAGGTGCCCCGCATGCTATACTCCGCAGCTTTTGATGCGAGTGCCCAGCCGCCATGGAAATCAACCCGATCCTGAACACTATCAAGGACCTTCGCGAACGTTCCGAAACCATTCGGGGGTATCTTTGACTACGATCAAAAGTCTGAACGGCTGACCGAAGTCAATCGCGAACTTGAAGATTCCAATGTGTGGAACAACCCCGAATATGCCCAGAACCTGGGCCGGGAGCGTTCAACCCTGGCGACCATCGTCGACACGCTCGACGAGCTGCACAGCGGCCTGGCCGATTGCCGCGACCTGCTGGACATGGCTGTCGAGGAAAACGACGAAGGCGCCGTAGCCGACGTGGTCAGCGAGCTGGACCGGCTGCGCCTGGCCCTGGAGCAACTTGAATTCCGCCGCATGTTCAGCGGCGAAATGGACATCAACAACGCTTACCTGGACATCCAGGCCGGTTCTGGCGGCACTGAAGCCCAGGACTGGGCCAACATGCTGCTGCGCATGTACCTGCGCTGGGCTGACAAGCGCGGTTTCGATGCCACCATCATGGAGCTGTCCGAGGGCGAAGTCGCTGGTATCAAAGGCGCCACCTTGCACATCAAGGGCGAGTACGCGTTCGGTTGGCTGCGCACGGAAATCGGTGTGCATCGCCTGGTGCGCAAAAGCCCATTCGACTCCGGCAACCGCCGCCATACCTCGTTCACGGCTGTGTTCGTGTCCCCTGAAATCGATGACAACATCGAGATCGAGATCAACCCGGCCGACCTGCGTATCGACACCTACCGGTCATCCGGTGCCGGTGGTCAGCACGTGAACACCACAGACTCGGCCGTGCGGATCACCCACGTGCCCACCAATACCGTGGTCAGCTGCCAAAACGAGCGCTCCCAGCACGCCAACAAGGACACCGCCATGAAAATGCTGCGGGCCCGGTTGTACGAGCAGGAAGTGCAAAAACGCAACGCCGCGTCCCAGGCGCTGGAAGACACCAAGTCCGATATCGGCTGGGGCCACCAGATCCGCTCTTATGTACTGGACCAGTCCCGTATCAAGGACCTGCGCACAAGCGTGGAGCGCAGTGACTGCGACAAGGTGCTGGACGGCGACCTGGATGAATACCTTGAGGCGAGCCTGAAGCAAGGCCTTTAGGCCTTGCTTCATCAGCGGCAAGCTACAAGCCGCAAGCTGCAAGCCAGAAGCGGCCCGCGCCTGCTTTGCAGCTCTTGATTCTGCTTCTACTTGCAGCTTGAAGCTTGCTGCTTGAGGCTGAAGAACACTTTGACGGATATGACATGAGCGACCAACCACTCGACCCGCAAGACCTGCAACAGGAAGAAAACACCCTGATCGCCCTGCGCAAGGAAAAGCTTGCCCAGGCCCGCGAGGCAGGCAATGCCTTCCCCAACGACTTCCGCCGTGACAGCTACTGCGATGCCCTGCAGAAGCAATACGCCACCGAGACCAAGGAAGCGCTGGAAGCTGCAGCGATTCCGGTCAAGGTGGCAGGCCGCATCATGCTCAACCGTGGCGCGTTCATGGTGATTCAGGACATGACCGGCCGCCTGCAGGTGTATGTGAACCGCAAGGTGCTCACGGCTGACACCCTGGCGGCGATCAAGACCTGGGACCTGGGCGATATCATTGCTGTGGAAGGCACCCTGGCCCGCTCTGGCAAAGGTGACCTGTACGTGGACATGACACAGGTAAAGCTGCTCACCAAAGCGCTGCGCCCGCTGCCAGACAAGCACCATGGCCTGACCGACACCGAAACCCGTTACCGCCAACGCTATGTGGACCTGATCGTTAACGAAGACGTGCGCGATACCTTCCGTGTGCGTTCGCAGGTCATTGCGCACATTCGTGCGTTCCTGGCCAAGCGCGACTTCCTGGAAGTCGAAACCCCCATGCTGCAAACCATCCCGGGCGGCGCAGCAGCCAAGCCGTTCGAAACCCACCATAATGCCCTGGACATGGAAATGTTCCTGCGCATCGCACCGGAGCTGTACCTCAAGCGGCTGGTAGTCGGCGGCTTCGAGAAAGTGTTCGAGATCAACCGCAACTTCCGTAACGAAGGCGTTTCTACCCGGCACAACCCTGAGTTCACGATGCTCGAGTTCTACCAGGCCTACGCTGATTACGAAGACAACATGGACCTCACCGAGGAACTATTCCGTGAGCTGGCGCAGCAGGTACTGGGCACCACTGACGTACCGTACGGTGACAAGGTGTTCCACTTTGGCGAACCCTTCGTGCGCTTGTCGGTGTTCGACTCGATCCTCAAGTACAACCCCGAGCTGACGGCTGCCGACCTCACTGACCTGGACAAGGCCCGTGAAATCGCCAAGAAAGCTGGCGCCAAGGTGCTCGGGTTTGAAGGCCTGGGCAAGCTGCAGGTGATGATTTTCGAAGAGCTGGTGGAGCACAAGCTGGAGCAGCCGCACTTCATCACGCAGTACCCCTTCGAAGTGTCGCCGCTGGCGCGCCGCAACGACGAAAACCCCAACGTTACCGACCGTTTCGAGCTGTTCATTGGCGGCCGCGAACTGGCCAATGCCTACTCGGAGCTCAACGACGCTGAAGACCAGGCCGAGCGGTTCATGGCTCAGGTGGCCGACAAGGACGCCGGTGATGACGAGGCCATGCACTACGACGCCGACTTCGTGCGGGCGTTGGAGTACGGCATGCCGCCAACGGCAGGGGAAGGCATCGGTATCGACCGCCTTGTGATGCTGCTGACCAACTCGCCCTCCATCCGCGATGTCATCCTGTTCCCGCACATGCGGCCACAGGCCTGAAAACTCAAGCCAGCCAAGTCCCCATCAGCGGCCGTTAAACCGCTGATGGAGCGTTTCACTTTAAGGTATGGATATCTGACAGTGGTACAACATCAAGCTCTGCCTTACATTCAGGTAACGACCCCTCTGGGCCAGGCGGTTGTCGCCATGTTTCAAAGTGTGGAAGACGAGCTTGCAGGGTATCCGCCGGGTTCAGTAAAGATCATCATTTTTGGCGGTGTAGCCGTGCACCTGTACACCCATCATCGCGTGTCGGTTGATGTGGACGGTGAAATGTTCTACTGCAGCCGCGCAATAGATAAGCAAGCCCTGGTCGAAAACCTCGGTGCTACGCCAGAGACTTTTATCGACCCGGACACGGGGCGTGCGCTTTCGCTTAACTATGATTTGACGTTCAATACAACGCTAGGACCACTGCACGAAGATTATCTTGATCGCGCCGTTCCGCTTGAGGCGTTTAGCCCTACGTCAGCGCTGCATATACTGATTGCGGCCCCGGTAGATCTTGCTATATCGAAGCTCGGGCGTGCTACTGACCAGGACGTCGAAGATATCCAAAAGCTTCTTATCCATGGCCTCGTTTCGACCGCGGAGCTGGAGCAGCTAGCTTTGCAAGCGATTGATGTGTACGTTGGAAACAAAGAATCCCGCGTTCGATTCTGCGAGGCATCATCGGAGATTTGGAGGCTACTCATGAAGAATCATTGCCCTGAGGCTTCGCTTTCTACACAGTTGGCCGTGTTGACGAAACTGCCTCTCGATCAGACGGACGATGCAGTGCTGATCAGTACTGCCAAGGCCGTTTGGTATTCAGACGGCAGTCTTGAGAACGCGTTAGCTGGTTTTCTTCAGGCGCCTCATAGCGAGATAGAGATCCGGCGGGCGGGTTATCTCCTTGAGCGATTGACTCAATTCACCTGCGCGACGGATGCCAGGGTATCCGAGACGTATCGAGCCCTGAGCCTGGTTGCAGGCAGCAAGGTAGTCGACGTCACACGCAAAGGACGGGTTGACCGATTGGCTTTATCTTGGGGGCTTGAGCAAGGGCTCGGTCTTAAGGTCCAGGCGCTGCTACCTTTTCAGACGCGCCATTTCGAGGCATCGCAACGTGCCATGTGATCAATGGCAGGTTATCTCAAACCACAAGAAGCCGGCTCACAGCCGGTTTTTTTACGCCTGATCTTCTTTCAACACAAAACAACCTCCATCCTGGTCCAATTGGGGCAAAATGGCCGCCTCGGTACAGAGGGCCGCTGGCGGCCTTGGATGCGTCAATGTGAAAGGATCAAACGTGGAACCTGCAACCGTAGCAACAGGGGCCGCCGGCGTTGCCAGCGCCGTGGCCAACAGTGTTCAGTACGAAGGCCGCAAGCCGGCACGGCAGGGCAGCGAGCAGCGCCGCCAAGCCATCCTCGATGCCGCCATGCGTATTGTGGTACGCGATGGGGTACGCGGTGTTCGACACCGTGCTGTGGCCACGGAAGCCGGAGTGCCACTGTCGGCGACAACCTATTATTTCAAGGACATCGAAGACCTCTTGGCAGACAGTTTTGCCCGCTATGTGGAGCGAAGCGCCGCCCACATGGCCAAGCTATGGTCCAGCAGCGAGGAAATGCTGCGCCAGTTGCTGGCTGCCACCGACAACACCCCTGAAGCACGGGGCCGCCTGGCCGATGCCATTGCCCGCATGACGGCAGACTATGTGCGCAAGCAACTGAACACGCGGCGCGATTATTTGATGGCCGAGCAGGCGTTTCGTCAGGAAGCGCTGCTGACCCCCCGCCTGGCCGGGCTGGTACTCTCGCACCAACAGATCCTCCATGAGGGGGCCTGCCAGATGCTGCGCGTGTTGGGCTCACGTTGCCCTGAGCAGGATGCGCAGGTGTTGACGGCGTTGATCGGGCAGATGGAATATCAGGCCCTGCTAGCGCCCGCATCTGCTAAACACGGCAATGAGATGCTGGATATTCTTACTCGTTACATGCACCTGGTGCTGGCAGCAGCCTGACCGAGGAGAGCTTTGGGATGAATGTGTGGCGCACGCTTTTGGCAATGCTACTCGCCAGCGGCCTGTTGACCGGTTGCCTGGCGACCTTCGACGAGCCCATCCCGCCTGGTACCAAGGCGCCAGCCGCATTGATTGGCCAATGGCAAGCCCGAGATGCCTGGGGTGAGCACCTTCACTTGAACATCCAGCCTGCAACCAATGGTCGTTACTCGGCTGTGAGCTACCAGAAGGGTGCCTCTGCCCCGCGTGATCAGGCCCTGTTTACCGTCAGCCGCCACGGCGGGCGCTGGTACGCCAGTGCCCCCATGCCCAAGGCCTACGGGGGCCGTTTTGCCATAGTAGGTTTTGAACTGAGTGATGCCGGTGAATTGGTGGTCTACAACCTGGACCTGGAGCCCTTGCAGCAGGCCATTGCACAACAGTCCCTGGCCGGCGAGCGCTTCGATACCCAGGACGGCCAGGGCGTTGCCGTGCGGTCCACCCCGGCCCAGGTCTTTGCCTGGCTGGACGACCCTGCCAATTCCGATGTGTTTGTAGAGGTTGCTCGCTACAAGCGAGTTGCGCATTGACTGACAAGGAGGGCTGATGGACGAGTATCAGCAGACGGTGCGCGCACTGTCTGACCGCATTGTGAGCGCGCAAACCCCCATCAGGATTCTTGATGCGGTGAAATGGGACGACAACGTTCGCCAAACCTTTCTCAAGGCCAAGGGTAAGGCCCTTCCTATCGTAGACCGCGCCTGGTACCAGGGCCGGCCATTGAGTTTCGATGCGGCGGCGGTACGGATCGAGTTTCAGAATATCGAGCGTGACGTGACCCGTCAGCTGGGCCAGTTCAACCCTGTGGGGCAGATCATGCGGCGTATGTGCCGCGAGTACCGCATGGTGGTGCGCATGCTCGAAGCCCGTGGCACCGAAGACTTCGGGCTGATTTCCCAGGAACTGTACGGTGCGGCTTCCGACGCTTTCCATGCGGGCGACCCTACGCTGTCGGACCTTGGCCTGATGCTCTCCGACTACCTCAACAGGATCGACGGCCGTGGCGACCTCAAGGACGAGGTCAAGAACCTTACCGCCAAGCAGGCGGTAGACATGCTGCAGAGCCGGCTTAACCGAGTGTTCGGTGAAACCGAAGAAACTATCCGCGTGTTCGAGTCGGACGGGATCGTCGCCGACGCTGCCGCTGGGGCGGACTACATCAAAGTACGCGCCGATGCCATGTTCAATGAGCGTGACGTGCGTGCATTGGAGGTGCATGAGGGGCTGGTGCATGTGGGCACCACCCTCAACGGCCTTAACCAGCCGGTGTGTACCTTCCTGTCCAAGGGGCCGCCTTCGTCTACCGTGACCCAAGAGGGCCTGGCCATTTTGATGGAGGTCATTGCGTTCGCCTCCTACCCCAGCCGCTTGCGCAAGCTTACCAACCGCACACGCGCTATCCATATGGTGGAAGAGGGCGCCGATTTCCTGCAGGTATTCGAGTTCTTCAGGGAGCAGGGCTTTGGCATGGAGGACAGCTACGGCAATGCCAGCCGGGTATTCCGTGGCTCCACCCCCACGGGCCTGCCCTTTACCAAGGACCTGTCCTACCTCAAGGGCTTTATCATGGTGTACAACTACATCCAGCTGGCGGTGCGCAAGGGCAAGCTGGACCAAGTGTCACTGCTGTTCTGTGGCAAGACGACCCTGGAGGACATGCGTATCTTGCGCCAGTTGGTAGACGAGGGTCTGGTAGCGCCACCCAAGTACTTGCCAGAGCAATTTCGTGACATGAATGCACTGTCCGCCTGGATGTGCTTTTCCAACTTCCTCAACCACCTGAGCCTTGACCGCATTGAAGCGGATTACGCGAATATCATTTAACGCCCTGACAGTGGCGCTGCTGCTCTCAATAACGGGCTGCAGCAGCCTGCTGTTCTATCCGGAGCCTGGCGAGCCGTTCACCCCAGACGTGGCCAAGGTGCAATGGCAGCCGGTAACGCTGCACACGTCCGACGGCGTGCGACTGCATGCCTGGTGGCTGCCTGCCAAGGCAGGTGTGCCCGTGAAAGGGACCGTGCTGCATTTGCACGGTAACGGGGGCAACCTGGCACGGCACCTGGGCGGCAGTTGGTGGTTGCCCGCTGAAGGTTATCAGGTATTGCTGCTGGATTACCGGGGGTATGGCTTGTCTGAAGGGCAGGCAAGGTTGCCGGGTATCTACCTCGACATTCAAGCTGCACTGGCGTGGCTGCGTACGTCGCCTGAGACTCAAGGCCACCCATTGGTGTTGCTGGGCCAAAGCCTAGGGGGCGCGCTGGCGATCCATTACCTGGCTGGGCACCCACAGGAGGCCGCGCGGTTCCAAGCCATGGTATTCGACGGTGCGCCTGCCAGTTACCGCAAGGTCGGCCAGTTTGCCTTGAGTACGTCATGGTTGACGTGGCCCTTGCAGGTGCCGTTGTCGTGGTTCGTGCCCGATGGGGACAGTGCCTTGAGGGCGGCGCCTGGCTTGGCCAAGGTGCCCAAGTTGGTGTTCCAGAGCCTGGATGACACGGTGGTGCCTTTGGAAAACGGCCTTGCGTTGTACAAGGCATTGCCTCCGCCACGGGTACTCCAACTTACCCGAGGCGCACACGTGCAAACCTTCGCCGACCCTACCTACCGACAAGTCATGGTCAAGTTCCTGGAAGACCCCAGCCACTTCAACGGCCTGCGACGGCTGGGCGAGATTCCCAATTACCTCTGAGCCGGCGGCCTACCCCCCTGTGGGAGCAGGCGCTAGCCTGCGAAAAAGGCTGGAAAATACGTCAGGATTGTTTGCAGCCCGTTCACAGGCCCTGCGTGGTCCAACAGTGTTTGTTTCTACGGCGCAAAAAAAAACCAGCCCCTAAGGGCTGGTCTCTTGGCACGGCAGCAACGCTTACTTCATCGAAGAGCGTGGGGCTACTGGCTGGTTGTCGTTGGAAATGGTCACTTCCACGCGACGGTTCATGGCACGGCCTGAGCTGCTGCTGTTGTCAGCAACTGGGTACTGCTTGCCGTAGCCCTGGGCCACAATGCGCTTGATATCAACGCCTTGGCGAACCAGTGCAGCCAGTACCGAGTTGGCACGTGCCTGGGACAGGTTCTGGTTATAGGAGTCAGAGCCAGTGGCATCGGTGTAGCCTTCGATGATCACCTGGCGGTCTGGGTTGTCCTTCAGGAACTGAGCCAGCTGAATGACGTTGGTCATGCCGCTAGGCTTGAGTTCAGCTTTGTTCAGGTCGAACAGTACGTCGCCGAAGGTGACCAAGGTGCCGCGCTCGGTCTGCTTGGCATTCAGGCTGTTCTGCAGCTTCTTGATTTGAGCATCGCGGGCGTCAAGCTGAGCCTTGGCACGCAAGGCAGCGGCGTTCTTGATGTCGTCTTCAGAGGTGCGCAGGGCGATGGTCTGCTTGGCAAACTCGACGCGCTGGTTAGTCAGGTAGGCCAGCTGGTCAACCTTCTTCTTGTCTTCGTCATTGCGGTAGGCCTTGTCAGCCTTGTCCAGCCACTCGGAAGCGTCTTTGGTTTCCAGTGCCGCCAAGGTGGCCGACTTAGGGTTGGTCTGCAGCGACGTGAAGTTGGTGCGCGCGCTTTCCAGGTTGGCGTTCGGGTCGTGCGAGCAGGCGCTCAGGCTAACGGCCACGGCCAACAGGGCAGGGATCATCAATTGTTTACGCATGGGGCTATTCCTTATCTGTGCGAAGTACGGTCGTGGCAATTAAGGCTGGATGTTGCGCATGCCTTCCTGGCGCAGGTCTTCCACGCCTTGGTGCGCATCGTCTACAGCTTTCTGTGCCTTCGCAGCTTGGGCCTTGCGTTCCGCTACACGAGCATCCCATTCGGCTTGCTCGGCCAGCATCCGGGCCTTGTCATAGTTTTCGTCGTGCATGGCGATTTCAGCCGCCTTGAACTTGTCCTGGGCCGACTTGGTTTCCACGGCCGCAAATTCAGTGCCGCCAGCGCTGACGGCGCTGTTCACGGCCGACTGGGCCAGGGCGTATTGCTCGGTCGGTGGGTTACCCGCGCAACCGGCCAGGATGAAGCTGCTGCCCAACGCCAGTACGGCGAGCTTGAGCCCACGAACAGCGTTGGACGAAGGGTTGGCAGTACAAGTCTTCATGATCTTCGACTCCATAGGAGGGCTTTTTTCAGAACGGTGTTTCCATGGCAGCGGCAGGGGCAACGTGGCCGCGAGCGTTGTACTGCGATGGCTAATGTTTGGGACTCAAGTGTTTTTCGAATAGTTCAGAAATCTGGCCTGTTGCGTGGTTTTTTACAGTCTGAAGGCTCTGTTATGAGCCTTGTGGCGCACCAGCAGGCTGAGGAGGTATGGGCGCTTGGGGTGAGCTCTGGGTCATTTTCTCAAGGTTACGCCGCGACAGCGCCAGGAAACGTGGGGTAGGGCCGATGTCTTCATACATCGGATCGCCTTCCTCGTCGGTAGCAATTACCTTGGTGCCTCGCACATAGGGAAAGCTGGTTTCCAGTTCTTCTAAAGCAGCCCCGATCAACTCACCTAGCAGTTCTTCGGGGTGGTGCTTGGGGTACATCTCCTGCAAGGCTTCCAGGCGTGCGGCTGACTCAACGTCCAAGTGGATGCTGTAGGGGGTTTCGGTCAGGCGGCCTTTGGCGTTCTGTTCCCAGTGGCGGGCTAGCTCACGGATTTTCATGGGCACCTCGTGGGTCGGATAACACAACGCCCAAGGCACAACCGCGGTGTGTGTGCCCTTGGACGACGGGTGAGTTACCTGGGTATTGAGCTGTTTTTCGACGCCGCGTTCAGTCATCCGGTGCGCTATCCTGCTGCGTCTACCGGCCCTTTGACGGAGAATGGAAACATGAGTGAGATCGACGCGCGCTTGCGCGAACGGGTCCATGTACTGGGCGAATTGCTTGGCACCACCATTCGCGAGCAATACGGCGATGCCTTTCTGGACAAGATCGAGCGCATTCGCCATGGCGCCAAGGCCGACCGGCGCAGCGCCCAGGCCGGCCCGGCGCAGCTGAGTGACCGGCTCAATGAGCTCAGTGAAGACGACCTGCTGCCAGTGGCCAGGGCCTTCACACAGTTCTTGAACCTGGCCAACATTGCCGAGCAATACCAGCTCATCCGCCGACGCACCGAAGACAGCGGCCAGGCCGGTGAAGTACTGGACGCCCAGCGCCTGCCCGAGTTGCTGGCACGGCTGGGTGCCGCCGGTCACAGCGCGGATCACCTGGCACAGCACGTGGGCCGCCTGGACATCGAACTGGTGCTGACCGCCCACCCCACTGAGGTGGCGCGTCGCACGTTGATCCAGAAGTACGATGCCATTGCCGCCCAGTTGGCGGCGCTGGATCATCGAGACCTCACTACCGCGGAGCAGCAGAGCCTTCACAATCGCCTGCAAAGGCTGATTGCCGAGGCTTGGCACACTGACGAGATCCGGCGAACACGCCCTACGCCTGTGGACGAGGCCAAATGGGGCTTTGCCGTCATTGAGCATTCCCTTTGGCACGCGGTACCCAGCCATTTGCGCAAGGTAGACGCCGCACTGTACGAGGCCACGGGCCTGCACCTGCCCCTGGAGGCGGCGCCTATCCGTTTTGCCTCCTGGATGGGCGGGGACCGGGACGGCAACCCCAACGTTACCGCTGCCGTTACCCGCGAGGTGCTGCTACTAGCACGCTGGATGGCAGCAGACCTTTTCTTGCGGGACGTGGACCACCTGGCAGGCGAGCTGTCCATGCAGCAGGCCAGCGACGCACTGCGCGCACGCAGTGAAAACAGCCCTGAGCCTTACCGCAGTGTGCTCAAGCAACTGCGTGAACGGCTCAAGGCCACACGCCACTGGGCCCAAGCTGCTCTCAAGGGCCCTGAACCTGCCTATGCAGACGTGCTGCAGGACAACCGCGAGCTCTTGGAACCCTTGCTACTGTGTTTCGATTCGCTGCATGCGTGCGGCATGGGGGTCATCGCTGATGGCCCTCTGCTCGATTGCATCCGGCGCGCCGTCACCTTCGGGCTGTTCCTGGTGCGCCTGGACGTGCGCCAAGACGCTGCACGGCATTGTGCAGCCATGAGCGATATCACTGAATACCTGGGGTTGGGCCGTTACGCCGATTGGGACGAGGAAGACCGCGTTGCGTTTCTTTTGGCGGAGCTGGACAACCGTCGGCCCTTACTGCCGCCGTCGTTCAAGGCCTCGGCGGACACTGCTGAAGTGTTGGCTACCTGCCGTGAAGTGGCGGCAGCGCCTGCAGCCTCCCTGGGCAGCTACGTGATTTCCATGGCAGGCGCTGCTTCAGACGTGTTGGCCGTGCAACTGCTGCTCAAAGAGGCCGGGTTGCAGCGGGCCATGCGTGTGGTGCCGTTGTTTGAAACATTGGCCGACCTGGACAACGCCGGCCCGGTCATTGAACGCCTGCTGGCATTGCCAGGTTACCGCGCACGGCTACAAGGCCCGCAAGAAGTGATGATCGGCTACTCCGACTCGGCCAAGGATGCAGGTACTACCGCTGCGGCCTGGGCGCAGTACCGTGCTCAGGAAACCTTGGTCGACATTTGCCGCGAGCATGGCGTGGAACTGCTGTTGTTCCATGGCAGGGGCGGCACGGTAGGGCGCGGAGGTGGCCCGGCCCACGCCGCTATTCTGTCCCAGCCCCCCGGCTCAGTAGCCGGTCGCTTCCGTACCACCGAACAGGGGGAGATGATCCGGTTCAAATTCGGCCTGCCAGACATCGCCGAGCAGAACCTCCACCTGTACCTGGCCGCTGTACTGGAGGCCACGCTGTTACCGCCGCCACCACCGGAGGCGCCGTGGCGTGCGCTGATGGACGAGTTGGCCAGGGACGGTGTGCAGGCCTACCGCAAGGTGGTGCGTGAGCACCCGCAATTTGTCGAATACTTCCGCCAATCCACTCCCGAGCAGGAACTGGGGCGCCTTCCCCTCGGCAGCCGCCCCGCTAAACGGCGGCAAGGGGGCATTGAAAGCCTTCGCGCTATCCCCTGGATTTTCGGCTGGACCCAGACCCGCCTCATGCTGCCAGCCTGGTTGGGCTGGGAAGCAGCGCTGGGCAATGCACTGCAGCGTGGGGAGGGCGACCGGCTGGCTGACATGCGCGAACACTGGCCGTTCTTCCGTACACGTATCGACATGCTGGAAATGGTACTGGCCAAGGCCGATGCCGAGATTGCGCGGCAGTACGACGAGCACTTGGTCAAGGATGCCCTGAAGCCGTTGGGCCATGAGTTGCGCGACTTATTGTCGCAGTGCGTGCGGCAAGTGCTAACCCTGACAGGGCAGAGCAAGCTGCTTGCCAGCAGCCCGGAAACCCTGGAGTTCTTCGCGCTGCGTAATACCTACCTGGACCCACTGCACCGGCTGCAAATGGAGCTGCTGGCACGTTCGCGCGTTCAGCAGGGGGCCCCAGGCAGTGGCCTTGAGCAGGCCTTGCTAGTAACAGTGGCAGGTATCGCTGCCGGGCTACGCAACACGGGGTAACACGTGCGCTGTGCTCCTGGCCACAGGCGGGTCAGGGGCTGCTTTACCTGTGCTTGAAAGGTTAGAGGGTTGCACTGGGTCGCACCTGTCGCCCTGCGGCGGGTGCCTGCGACCTTAGGTGGCTTGTCTGGGGGTAGGCGGCTGTGTATCTTGGGCAGCCTTTTGGCCGATTGTTCGGCCAGCCCGAATTTTTCGATGGCTCACCGGTAGTTATGTTTTCTCCAGGGTCATTGGTGTTGTTTAAATAAAAAAACATTGAGGAGCATATCGATGCGCGTGATTCTGCTGGGAGCTCCCGGAGCCGGGAAAGGTACGCAGGCCAAGTTCATCACCGAGAAGTTCGGTATTCCGCAGATCTCCACTGGCGACATGCTCCGCGCAGCAGTCAAGGCCGGCACCGAACTGGGCCTCAAGGCCAAGGAAGTGATGGCCAGCGGCGGGTTGGTGTCTGACGACCTGATCATCGCGCTGGTCAAGGAGCGTATCGCCCAGCCCGATTGCACCAAGGGGTTCCTGTTCGACGGCTTCCCGCGCACCATTCCTCAGGCCGAGGCCTTGGTCAGTGCAGGTGTCGTGTTGGACTACGTGGTGGAAATCAACGTGGCGGACGAAGAAATCGTCAACCGCATCGCTGGCCGCCGCGTGCATGAAAATTCGGGCCGGGTGTACCACACGGTATTCAACCCGCCGAAAGTGGAAGGCAAGGATGATGTAACAGGCGAAGCCCTGGTTCACCGCGCCGATGACACTGAGGAAACCGTACGCAAGCGCCTGAAGGTCTACCATGACCAGACCGAGCCGCTGGTCAGCTTCTACGTGAACCTGTCTGCTGAGCAGGGCAAGCCCAAGTACGCCCGTATCGAAGGCGTGGGCACTGTTGAAGACATTACCCACAAGGTGGTTGCAGCGCTGAGCTGATCGCTGGTGGTAAACGAAAGCCCGTTCGCGGGCTTTCGTCGTTTATACTGCCCGCCTTTCCAACCCCCCCATTTCTACCTGACCGGATACCGCAATGCCCACGCTGCTGGCCCTCGATACCGCCACTGAAGCCTGTTCCGTCGCCCTGTTGCATGACGGCAAGGTATTAAGCCACTACGAGGTGATTCCGCGGTTGCACGCCCAGAAGCTGCTGCCCATGATCCAGCAGATCATGGCGGACGCGGGGGTAGGCCTGAGTGCTGTGGATGCCATCGCTTTTGGTCGGGGCCCCGGCGCGTTTACTGGGGTGCGAATTGCGATTGGTGTGGTGCAAGGCTTGGCCTTTGCGCTGGACCGCCCCGTGCTAGGGGTGTCCAACCTGGCCGCGTTAGCGCAAGGCGCCTGGCGCCGGGAAGGCGCTACCCAGGTGGCGGCCGCTATCGATGCACGAATGGATGAAGTGTATTGGGGCTGCTATCGCGAGGAGGGTGGCGAAATGCGCCTGTGTGGTACCGAGGCCGTGCTACCACCTCATGCTGTCCAAGTGCCTGCCGATAACCTGGAAGGCTGGTATGGCGCAGGCACAGGATGGGGCTATGCGGATCGCCTGGCGGTGAAGGCTCAGCGTTTCGATGCTTCGGCGTTGCCCCACGCTGAAGACGTGCTTGCCTTGGCGGGTTTCGCATGGGCGCGCAACGAGGCCATCGAGGCGGCGCAGGCCCACCCGGTCTATCTGCGTGATAATGTCGCCACACCTAAAGTGAACAAGCCCACGTAGCGGGAACTTGCCGCAGGTCGCGGGCTGATCGCTTCTTGTTCGAAGACAGGCTATAAACCTTTTACAGTTTATGTGGTCAAGTTATCACCAGGCCGTGCAGCCTCACGCTACAGTGCCTGCCTATAGACAGCAGTTAACCGAGCCCCCTTATGCGCATAGACGGAGTGGGATCGCGCGCCTACCCCATCAAGCGCAAGCCACGTAGCGGCCTGGCAAGGGTAGACGAAGCGGTCGACGAACAGGAAGGCGAAACCGAGGTGATCGAAGCCCGTCAGCGACCCGCTGCAGGCGGAAGTCGCGGCTCGCTGGTGCCTGTGTTCTCGGCCCGTCAGCAAGAAGAAATGTTCCGCGGCATCAATGCGCGGGTGGCGTCTGCCTTGGCCAGCTACATGACCACCGCCACGTTTGTGGACTGGGAAGGGGAAGTGCTTGGCCTGGACGTGCACATCTGACTTCCGCTCACCTGCCCTATTACCTGGGGTGCCCTTCGTGGAGCGACCCTGCCTGGCGTGGTCGCCTTTATCCCGCTGAATCCACCGCCGCCGATGCTCTGCGGCTGTATGCCACTACCTTCAACGCGGTAGAAGGCAACACCACCTTTTATGCCCGGCCCGCTGAAAGCACCGTAGCGCGATGGGCGCGGGAGATGCCTGAGCATTTTCGGTTCACGGCCAAGTTTCCCCGCGACATCAGCCACGAGGGTGACCTGGCAACCCAGGTAGAGGCGGCAGAAGCTTTTTTAAAATTGCTGTCACCGCTTGGCCCACGGGTATCTACCGTCTGGCTGCAGCTGTCGGCCAGCTTCAGCCCAGCGCGCCTGGGCGAACTGGCCGTATTTATCGAAGCCTTGGGGCGGCCTGTCTCTGTAGAGGTGCGCCACCCTGCGTTCTTTGCTCGTGGCGAAGAAGAACGCGCCCTCAACCGGCTGCTGTTGTCTACAGGAACAGAGCGGATTTGCCTGGACCCGCGCGCATTGTTCAGCGTGACGTCCACGGACCCACGCATTGTGCATGCACAGGAAAAAAAGCCCCACGTACCTCCGCGCCCGGCTGCCTTCACCCACCACCCACAGGTACGGATCATCGGGCTGCCCAATGTGGAGGATAACGAGCCGTTTCTAGACCCTTGGGTAGAGAAAGTCGCGACATGGATCGAGGCCGACAAGTGCCCCTACGTGTTTCTACACACGGCAGACAACTTGGACGCACCTGCCTTTGCGCAACGGTTCCATGCTCGGCTGATGGCGCGTTTACCGGGTATGCCAGCACTGACCGAACCTGAGCCGTCGGCGCAGATGGGGCTGCTCTGACACGGGCGTTGCTGTGCGCACGCTAGGCGTCTGGATAGGCCTTGGGCTAACACTGTGGCTGGCCTGGTGGACCGTCCCGCTTCCTTCCCAATGGGACCCGTGGGCCCCTTTGAACGTTGAGCAACCGCCCAACTGGCTGACCCCCTACAAACTCATGCGCCTGCGCAGCGACCCTGACCTATGCAAGGCCGCCCTAGCCACTTCAAGCTTCGTGACCCGTGCCCAGGCAGATGCTGCGCCAAGTAGCCGTTGCCCGTTGGTAAATGTGGTGAGGGTAAGCGGAGGGCCTGTACGCCTCAGTAGTAGTTTTCTGGCCACCTGCCCGGTAGCCGTTGCGTTTGCACTGTTCGAACGCTACGGGTTGCAACCGGCAGCTCAAGCGGCGTTCAACTCATCCGTGGTGGAGGTCGAGCACATGGGCAGCTATGCCTGCCGTAATATCTATCACCGTGCCCAAGGCCGCCTCAGCCAGCACGCCACTGCCAATGCTTTGGACATTTCAGCGTTTCGCCTGGCCAATGGCCGGCGCATCAGCGTGCTTAAAGGCTGGAGCGGTGCCAATGACGATGCAGCTTTCTTGCAAGCAGCGCGCACGTCAGCCTGCCGGTACTTCAGCACTGTGCTGGGGCCCGACTACAACGCTGCGCACCGCAATCACTTCCACTTGGATATGGGCGGATGGTCGGTGTGCCGATAGGCCTAGATGTATTACCAGGTGTTTCCCAAAACGCACTGGATCGTTAAAACAGAGTCTGAGGTTGTGCAGCTATCCCACTGCGGTCCCGGAGGCCGCCCCATGTATCGCACCTTATCGATCATTGCCGTCTTTAGTGCACTGCTGTCCGGCTGTGCGCCCTATGCCACTGACAGTTACGTACGCACAGAGGTGTACAGTGCACCTAGCCCTGTGTACGTAGAACGCCCTTACGGGTACCCCTATGGGTATGCGGGGGGTTACTACATTTCCCCCGCCCCGCGCTATTACGTGCCGCCGCCTCGGTATTACCCGGTACCCCCTCCACCGGCCTGGCGCCCTGGCCCACCACCTCGGCCTGGCCCCGGCTGGCAAGGCGGCCCTCCACCCCAGTGGCGCCACGACCGTGGGCCTGGTTGGCAGGGTCCAGGTTGGCAAGGCCATGGCCCAGGTGGGCCAGGCTGGGGGCCGCGCGGTGGTTATGGTGGAAGAGGGGGCTGGGACCGCCGATAACGCTGGCCGACGTTAAAGCGGCAGACGGTTAACAGGGCGCAGCGGCATGGCGGGTCCGCCTGCCCTAGCAGTGCGGATGTTACAGGTCCTGCAGCGGATGCTCGCCCTCCCACGCCGGGCTGAAGTGCGCTTGCACGACCGCCTCGGAGATCGCGGCCACGTCGGGCCAGTGCCAGTGGGGCGTGTTGTCCTTGTCCACCAACCGGGCACGTACGCCCTCGCTGAATTCTGGGTGACGGCAGCAATTAAGGCTGATGCTGAACTCCATGCGCAGTGTGTCAGCCAGGGACAGCTGGCGGGCGCGCTTGAGCTGATGCCAGGCCAGGTGCGCGGTGAGGGGGCAGCCGCTGACCAGGTTGCGCGCGGCCAGCGCCAGGTCTGGGTCGGCGTGGTCGTGCCAGCGGGCAATCGCTTTCCACGCTTGCACAGGGGTGGCCACATCAAGCAGGTCATCAATGGCAGCACGGCGCGCCAGCCACTTCGGGTCAGGGCGGTCGGGAAGCGCCTCGTGTTCCAAGGCGCGCAGCAGGCTAGTCAGTTGCACCTGAGCGTCTTCCTGCCAGTTCAGTTGTACCAGCCCGTCGATCAGGGCGTCCTGCTGGTCGTCGCGCAGCAGGCGGTCAGCCAGCCCCAGGTCCAACGCATCGGTGCCATTGACCTGCGCCCCGGTCATGGCCAGGAATAACCCCAGCTTGCCGGGCAGGCGGTTATAGAACCATCCCGCGCCCACGTCCGGGTACAACCCGATACTCACTTCCGGCATGGCCAGCCGGCTGGTCGGGGTAACGATGCGGATGGTTGCGCTTTGCAGCAAGCCCATGCCGCCCCCCAGCACATAGCCATGGCCCCAGCAGATCACCGGGCACTTGAATGTGTGCAGGCGATAGTCCAAACGGTATTCAGCTTCGAAAAAACGTGCCGCCAAGGGGGGCACTTCGCCAGGGTGCGAGCGGCAAGCGTCGACCAGGGTGCGGACATCGCCCCCGGCGCAGAACGCCCTGGCCCCATTGCCCTTGAGCAACACACAGGCGATACGCGGGTTTTGAGCCCACGCCTCCAATCTTTCCAGCAGTGCCTCAATCATCGGCAGCGAGAGCGCATTGAGGGATTTGGGGGCGTCCAGCGTAGCGATGCCGATGCAGGCACCGCTGGCCCCGATCAATTCTTCGAAACTCAGGTTCATCGAACACCTCTGTGTAACGCTTGTTGGAATTGTGGACCGCTTGGGTCAGTTCGATTGACAACAGAGAAGGTCTTTCCTAGTGTCCCCGGATTGTTCCATGGACTGCCACATGACGACTACTGCCCCGGAAGACGACCGCATCAAGCTCGAACCGAGCTGGAAAGAAGCGCTCAGAGATGAATTCGACCAACCCTACATGCGCCAGTTGCGCGAGTTTCTACGCCATGAGCTGGCGGCTGGCAAAGAGATCTACCCACCCGGCCCGCTGATCTTCAACGCGTTGAACCTCACGCCGCTGGACAAGGTAAAAGCGGTTATTCTGGGGCAAGACCCCTACCACGGCCCTGGCCAGGCCCATGGCCTGTGCTTCTCGGTGCAGCCAGGCATCGCCACGCCACCCTCGTTGGTGAATATCTACAAAGAGCTCAAGCGTGACCTGAACATTGATATCCCTCGCCATGGATGCCTCCAGCCGTGGGCGGAGCAGGGGGTGCTGCTGCTTAATACCACTCTGACCGTGGAGCGGAGCAACGCGGCGTCCCATGCGAAAAAGGGCTGGGAGCCGTTTACCGATCGGATCATTCAAACCGTGAATGAGCGGTGCGAGCATGTGGTGTTCCTGCTGTGGGGCGCGCACGCCCAGAGCAAGGCCAAGCTGATCGATAACACCAAGCACCTGATCCTCACCTCCGTGCACCCCTCGCCGTTATCGGCGCACCGGGGCTTCATCGGCAACGGGCACTTTGGTAAGGCCAACCAGTTTCTCAAAGACCACGACATGACGCCCATCGACTGGGCGCTATAACGGTTTTTGAAGCCCCTGTGCCCAGCGCCGGAACAGGGGTTCGGCCAGGAATAGCACGAAGAGCAGGCGCATGACCTGCAACGCGGTCACCAAGGGAACGGACAACTGCAGGGTTTCGGCGGTCAGGCTCATTTCAGCGATGCCGCCGGGCATCATGCCCAGAGTAAGCGAGCGTAGGTCCAACTGGGTGGCGGCACTCAGTACCCAGGCCGCCAGCCCGGCAATCAGCATGGTCAAGAGGGTCCCTACCAAGGTACGCCCGAGAAAGGAGGGCGCACGGCGGAAAAATGCCCGGTTGAAATGACAGCCCAGGCCGCTGCCAATCAACCATTGGCCCACTTGGCTGCCGCCGGTGGGGAGTGAACCGTGCAGGTCAAACCCGATGCTCAAGCTGGCCGTCACCAGCAGCGGCCCAAACAGCCAGGGGTTAGGTTGGTCCAGCTTCTGCCAGATCAGCGCCGCACCCAAACCAGATACGCCTGCCAGTGCCAGCCACCCCCAAGGCAGGGCACCGCCGTGTTGAACGACGCCGCCCTCGCCCAGCAGGTATTTGAACAGGGCCGGTACCAACAGCACCACTAACAGCACGCGCAGGCTTTGCCCAGCGGCAACACGGCTCAGGTTGGCGCCATTACGGGCGCCCAGGTTTACCATCTCCCCCGAACCACCGGGCATGCTGGAGAAAAACGCTGTGGGGCGGTCTTCACCGGTGCGCAGCAACAGCCACACGCTCACTAGGCTGGACAGGCTGGTCACCAGCGCGCCCCCTAGAATAAGCACCCAATGGTCGGCTACCTGCTCGATCACTTGGGGGGTGAAATGCAGGCCAATGCCGATGCCAATGATCCATTGCCCGCACCGGCGGCCGTTGGGTATTTCTCGCAGCTGCCAGGGCGTGGCACAGCGCACCAGGATCACGGCCATCAGTGCGCCGGTCATGAAGGGCAGTGGCCAACCGACCAGGCTGGCCAGGCACCCTCCGGCAAGGCCGGTGAGGCCGGTCAGCCACCAGGCCGGCGCGTCACGTTCAGGCATTGGCAGCCTGTCGTGCGCGTTGACGGTTACGCCAGATGCGCACCAACGGGAAGGCCAGCATGACAACGGTCAGCACCCAAGTGCCGATGGTGATCGGGCTGCCTGCAAGGATATGCAGGTCCCCGTTGGAGATCGACAGCGCCCGGCGCAGGTTCTGTTCCATCAGGCCGCCCAGGATAAAGCCCAGCAGCAACGGCGAGAGAGGGAAGTCCAGCTTGCGCAGGATATAGCCGAAGATACCGATGCCCACCATCAGGAACAGGTCGAAGGTGGTGGCGTGTACGGCGTACACCCCGATACCGGTGATGATGGCGATGATCGGTACCAGCGCCCAGTTGGGTACGGACAGGATGCGGGTGAATACGCGGATCATGGGGATGTTGAGGATGACCAGCATCACGTTGGCGATAAACAGCGAAGCGATCAAGCCCCACACGATGTCCGGCTGCTGTTCGAACAGCAAGGGGCCTGGGGTGATGTTGTACAGGCTCAGCGCGCCGATCATCACGGCCGTGGTGCCCGACCCTGGTACGCCCAAGGTAAGCATCGGCACCAGTGCACCACAGGCCGATGCGCCAATGGCGGTTTCAGGTGCCGCGAGGCCACGCAGGTCACCCTGGCCGAACTTGCCCGTGGTGCCCGCCATGCGTTTTTCAGTCATGTAGGCCACGGCGCTGGCCAAGGTAGCTCCGGCACCTGGTAGCACGCCCATAATGAACCCCAGTAAGCCACAGCGCAGGTTAACCACCCAGACCGCAGCGGCCTCTTTGAGGTTGAACATCATGCGCCCGGTGGCCTGCACCGCCACGTGGCCATGGTGGGTCTTCTCCAGCAGCAGCAGGATTTCCGATACCGAGAACAGGCCCAGCACCAACACCACGAACTGGATACCGTCGGCCAAGTGAACGCTGTCACCGGTAAAACGGTACACCCCGCTGTTGGCATCGATGCCGATAGTGGACAGAAACAGGCCGATCAGCGCGGCGATAAACGTCTTCAAAGGCCGGTTGCCGGCCATGCCGCCCAGGCACACGATGGCAAATACCATTAGTACGAAGTACTCGGCCGGCCCAAAGGCTACGGCCCATTTGGCCAGCAGCGGGGCGAACAGCACCATGCCGCAGGTGGCGATGAACGCGCCAATGAACGAGCTCCAGGCCGACAGCGACAGGGCCACGCCAGCCATACCCTGGCGGGCAAGGGGGTAGCCGTCTAGCGTGGTCATCACAGTGGACGCTTCGCCTGGGATGTTCAGCAGAATTGAACTGATACGCCCGCCGTATTCGCACCCCAGGTACACAGCAGCACACAGGATCAACGCCGACTCCGGTGGAAGCCCCAGCGCGAAAGCAATAGGGATAAGCAGGGCCACACCGTTGATTGGGCCTAGCCCAGGCAGCAGGCCCACAACGGTTCCGATCAAGGTGCCGATCAGGGCTGTAGTGAGGTTGTAAGGCGTGAGGGCAACACCAAAGCCCTGCCCGAGGTAACCGAGTGTGTCCATGTCAGTTCTCCAGTACGTCGAGCAGGCCCAAGGGCAGAGGGACGTCCATCACGCGGTCAAACAAGAGGTAAAGGGCAACGACTGATAGCGGGATGACCACCAGTGCGGGAAGCCAGCGCCCGCCATACAGGCGCGCCATGGGCAGGCCGATGAGCAGGGCGCTGAGTATGAAGCCCAGCGGCTCAAACAGGCCGGCGAACAGCAGCAATAGCCCTACACAGGCGGCGATCTTCACCAGGCTGTGGCGATCCAGGGCCGGCTCATCCTCGTTATGCACGATGGTGGCAGGGCGTATCAGCATGTAGGCAAACGCCAGCCCCATGAGGGCCAGCAGCAACAGGGGGTACGCACGTGGGCCTACGGGTTCGTAGGAGAAAGCAGCCTGGTACGGCCAGGCCATGGCCGCCAAGGCGACACACACCAGCAGCAGCACCCCGGCAAACAGCCGTTGCAGCATTTTCATTGTTATTCTCCGGCATGCCCGCGAGGGTGCGGGCCCAGGGGGTTACTGGATCAGCCCGAATTCCTTGGCCAGGCCTTTGTAGTCCGTTACCTGCTTTTTCACGTAGGCGTCCAGTTCTGCACCGGTAAGGGCGAAGGGGAACAGCTCGCGCTGGTCGCGCAGGGTGGCGAACTCATCGGTGGCCAGCATCTTGTCGAACGTGGTTTTCCACCAGGCGTACTCTTCGTCACTGACCTTCGGGCCCACGTAGAAGCCGCGTACCACCGGCCATTCGATGTCGTAGCCCTGCTCCTTGGCGGTAGGGATGTCCTTCATGGCAGGTTCGTCCAGGCGCTTGTCCGAGAACACGGCCAGGATGCGCATGTTGCCCGCTTCGATGTGGGGCATGGAGTCGGAGATGTCCGTGCTACCTACTTGGATATGGCCACCCATCAGCGCGGTAGCGATTTCGCCGCCCCCTTCAAGCGCTACATAGCGCAGGTCCTTAGGGTTGATGCCGGCGGCTTTGGCCAGCAGTGCGGTTTGCATCCAGTCCTGGCTGCCCACGGTACCCCCTGAGCCGATCACGACCTTGCTGGGGTCAGCCTTCAAGGCCTGTACCAGGTCATCCAGGTTTTTGTAGGGGGAGTCGGTTTTCACTGCAATGGCGCCATAGCTGGTGCCGACGGCGGCCAGCCAGCGCACGGCGTTTTCGTCGAAACGGCCGAACTTGCCTTGCGCCAGGTTGAGCAGGGAGCCGCTGGACCAGGCAACGATAGTGCCGCCATCCTTAGGGCGTTGCGCTACCACGGCGTTGTACGCCACTGCACCCACGCCGCCTGGCATGTAGGTCACGCGCATAGGCTTTTCCAGCAGCTTCTGGTTCAGCAATGCGCTTTGTACCAGTTTGCAGGTGAGGTCGAAGCCGCCGCCAGGGGAGGCTGGCGCGATGCACTCAGGGCGTTTGGGCTCTTCGGCGAGCGCGGAATGGGCGAATGCAAGGCAGGAGACTGCCAACGCGAGGGGGCGCAGTAGGGGGGTCATGGGCGACGTCCTGATTGTTGTTTTTGTGATAGTCAGTACAAGCTGAGCCCGAGCCTATGGCGTGAAACTTTCACCAGACTTTCAAAATCGTGGTTTTCTGAAAAAATCTTTATCTTTCCTGCGCCAGGATCGCCAAGCGCTAGGGAATAAGGGACACTTCCCGCGCGTCGCTGAACGAGGGAGACCGCATGCGCATCCTGCTGGTAGAAGATCATGAGCAATTGTCGCAAAGCATTGCCCAGGCGTTAAAGGCCGCCGGGCTTACGGTAGACGTGCTACATGACGGCGTGGCGGCAGACCTGGCCTTGACCAGCGAAAACTACGCCATGGCTATTCTGGATGTGGGCTTGCCGCGCCTGGAAGGTTTTGAGGTGCTGGCCCGCTTGCGCGACCGTGGCCAGAACCTGCCGGTGTTGATGCTCACCGCCCGTAGCGACGTAAAGGACCGGGTTCACGGCTTGAACCTGGGCGCAGACGATTACCTGGCAAAACCCTTCGAGCTGACTGAGCTGGAAGCCCGTGTGAAGGCGCTGCTGCGCCGTACTTTATTAGGCGGAGAGCGCATTCAGCGCTGCGGTTCACTGGTCTACGACCTGGAAGCGCGACGCTTCAGCATGAATGAGGTAGCACTGGTGCTGACCTCTCGCGAGCAAGCTGTGCTCGAAGCCCTGATTGCTCGCCCTGGGCGCGTAATGAGCAAGGAGCAGTTGGCCGCTCAAGTATTCGGCCTGGATGAAGACGCCAGTGCCGAGGCCATCGAAATCTATATTCACCGTTTGCGCAAGAAGCTGGACGGCCAAGGCGTTGCCATTGTGACGTTCAGAGGGCTGGGTTATCTGCTGGAAGGCCGTGATGCCTAAGCCGGCCAGCCTGCGCTGGCGCCTGCTGGGCAACCTGGCGTGGCTGTTGGTGCTATTGATGCTGGCCAGTGGCATGAGCGCCTACTGGAATGGGCGTGAGGCGGCAGATATCGCCTATGACCGTACCCTGCTGGCCTCCGCCAGAACCATCTCTGCGGGTTTGACGGCCCAGGATGGCCGCCTGAGCCTGGATGTGCCCTATGTGGCCCTGGATACGTTCGCCTACGACAGCGCGGGCCGCATCTACTACCAGGTCAACGGGATTGATGGCCAGTTGATTTCTGGTTATGAAAACATGCCTGCGCCCCCTGCCGGTACACCTCGTACAGATGCCTACCCGGCGCTGGCCAAGTTTTACAACGGCACCTATAAGGGCCAGGACGTGCGCGTGGTGAGCCTGCTCAAGGCGGTCACCGAACCTAGCATGAACGGCATGGCAGAGATTCGTGTGGCCGAAACGGACGAAGCCCGTGTAGACATGGCACGCGGCCTGATGACTGACACGCTGCTGCGCCTAGGCATGCTGGGGGGCGGTGCGTTGTTGCTGGCCTGGATTACCGTCAGCAATGCGCTGAACCCCCTGGATCGCTTGCGGCGGGCAGTGGAAGAGCGCCGGTCCGATGACCTGCGGCCATTGCCGCGTGAAGAGGTCCAGCGTGAGCTGTTGCCTCTGGTGCAGTCCATCGATCACTTTACCGAGCGGTTGAGGGTGCAGTTCGAGCGGCAGGGCCAGTTCATCGCCGAGGCTGCCCACGAGCTGCGCACGCCATTGGCAGCCCTTAAGGCACGTGTGGAGCTAGGGTTGCGCAGCAGCGACCCAGCCGAGCTTCACTTGGCGCTGGTGGAAGGGCGGCAGGGTATTGATCGCCTTACCCACCTGGCGAACCAGCTGCTGTCCCTGGCACGTATCGAGAACGGGGCCCAGGCGATTGCCGAGGGCGGTGCCGAACGCATTGACCTGTCGCAACTGGCCCGGGAGCTGGGTATGGCCTTGGCGCCCCTGGCCCATGGAAGAGGCCTGGCCCTGGCCCTTGAGGCCGAACAACCGGTGTATATCCGCGGTGAACCCACCTTGCTGACCGAATTGCTCAGCAACCTGGTGGACAATGCCTTGGCCCATACGCCCCAGGGCGGGACGGTGGTACTGCGCGTGTTACCAGACGCCGTGCTGGAAGTGGAAGACGAAGGCCCGGGTATCCCTGAAGACGATCGGGCACGGGTGTTTCAGCGTTTTTACCGGCGCGGCCAACAAGGCACGGGCTTAGGGCTGGCGATCGTGGGCGAAATCTGTAGGGCGCACCTGGCCGATATATCGCTGCACGATGGCGCCCTAGGCGGGTTGAAAGTGAGGGTCGCGTTCACTGAGCTGCCTGATCTGGCTCCGTAGATAGCTGGGTGAACTTCATAGGGGAGGTTCCCGGTCTCCGCCTTTGGCTGCGACCAGTCCCACAGCGATAGCGCATGGCGATGAGCTTAGTAAGTCTCTGTAGGAACCCCGCGCAGCGGGCGAACAAGGTTCTAGGGAGACAGGGCCAGTATTGTTCATTTGCTCAGGAAGAGGCTAGGTTCGTTCTGTTCACGTGCCCGCATGCGCTCAAGCCAGCATCGTCCGTGCATCAGCCAGTTCACGCCCTAGTAAGGGTGGGTCAAGTGCATCCATGCGCAGGCGCTGATAGCTGGGTAGCCCGCTGATGGAGGGTCGCTGCTCAATGGGCGTACTTAGTAGCGACGCCATCTGCACCACGTCTGAATAATCGGCCTTGGCCTGTTCCCGCTCGTAGTCCAGGTACAGCAAAGGCACCTCTGCTAGTGCGCGAGGAAAGTCCCAGGATTTGAGAATGCGTGCGCCGATCACCGGGTGAATGCGGTCTATCACGTGGTTAAGGCAGATGGGGTCACTGAGCAAGTCGTTGTGTTCTTCGGCGTACGTCAATATGGGCAAGACACCGATCAGGTGGACCATGCCAGCCAACGCTCCCTGGTCTGGCTTGAGGTGCGGCTGGCGCCTCGCAATTTCATAGGCAATGCCGGCCACGGCAATGCTTTGGCTCCAGATTTCCCTTAATTTGGCTTCCACCACAGGCTGGCGAGCATTGAAGATCTGTTCGATCACCAAGCCGATCGCCAGGTTGCAGGTATAGTTTACCCCCAGGCGCGTGATCGCCGCCTGCAGGCTGGTCACTTCTACGTGGCTTCGCAGGAGAGGGCTGTTCACCACCTTGATCAGGCGCGCGCTGAGTGCGGGATCACGGCCCACCACCCTGCCGAGTTCGCTGACGCTGACTTCGCTGTTCTCGGCGGCCCGGCGGATTTCCAGCGCTACTTCGGGCAGCGTGGGCAGCATCAGATCATCCCGGTCGATGGCGACCAGCAAGTCGTTTTGAACCGCCTGGGCCAGCTCGCTCATGGGGCCTCTCGGGTTATAAGGCATGAAGCCTGGGCGAACACGCCCTGTACAACAGGTTAGCGTTGAATCTCGCGATCGCGGTCCAGTGTGTAAGGCAGCTCAAGTAGCGTCAGGCGGGGCCCTTGCGCAGTACCCAGGAACACTTCACCCTGCTCGGCCACATCGTTCTGCAACACGGCCAGCAACTCTACTGTGCCAGGCGCGGCGGCAGCCACTACCACTTCTCCTACTGCACTGGCATGTGCAGGCGAGCACAGCGGTGTGCCCGGTGCTGGCAGCTCGCCTTCCGGTAATGCCAGGTGATACAAGCGGCGCTTGAGCTTCCCAAGGTATTGCATGCGCGCCACGATTTCCTGGCCGGTGTAGCAGCCCTTTTTAAAGCTCACACCACCAACGGCTTGCAGGTTCAGCATCTGGGGAATGAACAGTTCGTGAGTAGGGCCGAACACTTGGCCTATGCCGGCGCGAACCTGCCCCAGCAGCCAGTCGTTGAGGTGCCCTGTGGGTAAGCCCTCCGCCAACTGCAAGCGCAACCCTTCAGCCTGCTCGGCAGGCACCCAGGCTTCTGCCCGGCCTGGCGATACGCGGATGAACATCGCATCACCCTGGCTCACCATGGCGTGGGGCGCTTCTGGTAACTGAATGCCCAGGCTTGCCAGCCACGCGTCGCCCTGGCTGATACCCCACCGTGCCCACTGTGGTGTGTCGTTAGTGAGCGTTGCCTTGGAAAACACGGCGTATTTCTTCAGGTCGGCCAACTGCAGCTCTACCAGTTCGCTGGCCATCGCCAGCAGGTAGCCATTGCCTTGGGGAGCGATGCGAAAACTCGACTGCATACGGCCCTTGGGCGTACATCGAGCGCCCAGGCTGCTGGCGTCGGCACCCAGGTAGTTGAGGTTGCAGGTGAGCTGGCCTTGCAGGAATTTGCTGGCATCCGAGCCGCGGACTGCAAGAACGCCCTCGTGGTCGAGCGCACAGAAAAAAGGAGAGTCAGACATGAGGCACTTAGCTGAGCGGATGTGCACCCATCATAGTGCGGCACAAGCAAAATAAACAGGCACGCCATATTCACTCATACCCTTGGTGTGCCCAGGCAACGCTCGCTCTGTATACTGGCGGCCTTTTCCAAGGAGCCCACCATGGTCGCGGACATCGAACTCAACCGCCTGTACTGGCATAGCCGCCGTGGCATGCTGGAGCTGGACGTGCTGCTGGTACCTTTCGTCAAGGAAGTGTACCCCTCACTCAACGAAACCGACCGCGCTGTGTATGTCCGGCTGCTTGAGTGCGAAGACCAGGACATGTTCGGCTGGTTCATGGAGCGCAGCGAGTCCGAAGACCCGGAGCTGCAGCGCATGGTTCGCATGATCCTGGACCGTGTCCAGCCAAAGTGACGTGTTCGAATGCCGCTGGCAGCCGTCGCGTCGGCTGTTTGCGGCCTACGGCGCCACACTGCTGCTGGCCTTGTGCTCCACGTTCGTATTGCAGTTGCCTGCCAGTGTACAGCTGGGGATGGTAACGGCGTGCCTTGCCCATGCCGCCTGGGTGTTGCCCCGCCACATTCTGTTGAGCGCAGCCTGTGCTGTCAGTGGCGTGCGCCGTAGCCCGCAAGGTTGGGCCGTGTTCAGTCGCAGCCTGGGATGGCAGGCGGTCCAGTTGTGCCCAGACAGCATGGCATTGCCTGCGGTCGTGATCCTGCGGTTCCGCACACCGGGCCAATGGTGGGCTCGTTCAGCCTGCATTCCGGCAGACTCACTGGGCGCTGAAGCCCATCGGCGGTTGCGCCTGAGGCTGCGTTGGGATCGCCGCCTGTTTGCCTATCCCGTTTCCCAAGCGTCAGACGCATGACGCCCAATGCCACCTGCCTGGTGCCCTACGGTAACCTCAATGCCGAGCAGCGCAAGGCTGTGCTGGGGCTGGATGTGGAACCTTGGCAGCGTGATGCCTGTGGCACCGTAGAAAGTGCGCTCTACCTGCTGATGGACCGCCCTGCTTCAGCCCAAGTCGCCTGGGCAGTGTTGAGAGAGGAACAGCCTGTGGGGTTCCTGATGCTGATGCGTGCGCCACTTACTCCCGCGTGGGTAGGCCCCATGGCAGCACTGATGCATTCCTTTCAAATAGACCGCCGTTTCCAGCGTCAAGGCCTGGGTGCGGCGTGCCTGCGGGCCCTACCGGCTGCTACCCAGGCCCTATGGCCGGATATCACTGAACTGGTGCTGTCAGTAGACCCAGGCAATACTGCCGCCTTGCGCCTGTATCAGGCGCAGGGTTGGACGGATGGCGGCACGGCGTACCGGGCCAGGGTCGGTCATGAGCGTAAGTATGTGCTGTCGCTTGCTAAGAGGGGTCACGGCCGAGGTCAAGGGCAGGCAGGCTCCAGCACGGTATCCCTGGCCTCATCCAGCAAGCCTGGGTAATCCAGCGTATAGTGCAGCCCTCGGGATTCCTTGCGCAGCAGGGCGCAGCGGATCATCAGGTCCGCCACCTGGGCCAGGTTGCGCAGCTCGATCAGGTCGCGGCTGACTTTGTAATTGCTGTAGAACTCATCGATTTCCGCTAGCAGCAGCTGTACCCGGTGTTGTGCCCGGGTGAGTCGCTTGGTGGTGCGAACAATGCCAACGTAGTCCCACATGAAACGGCGCAACTCATCCCAGTTGTGGGCGATCACCACGTCTTCGTCCGAGTCCGTCACCTGGCTGGCGTCCCAGGTGGGGAGGCCCTCCGGGAGCGTAACCGCTGGCAGTTGTGCCTGAATGTGCTCGGCTGCGGAGCGCCCATACACAAAACATTCCAGCAGCGAGTTGCTGGCCATGCGGTTGGCCCCATGCAGGCCGGTGAAGGTGGTTTCCCCAATCGCATACAAGCCGGGCACGTCAGTACGGCCGTCGCTGTCGACCATCACGCCACCGCAGGTGTAATGGGCGGCGGGCACCACAGGAATGGCTTGGCGCGTGATATCGATCCCAAACGCCAGGCAGCGCTCATACACGGTGGGGAAGTGGGCGCGTATGAAGGCGGCAGGCTTGTGGCTTATATCCAGGTACACACAATCGGCGCCCAGGCGCTTCATTTCATGGTCAATGGCACGCGCCACGATGTCCCGTGGCGCCAGCTCTTCACGTGGGTCGAAGCGCGACATGAAACGCTCACCATCAGGTAGCTTGAGTACAGCGCCTTCACCGCGCAGGGCCTCTGTCACCAGAAAGCTTTTTGCCTGGGGGTGGTATAGGCACGTGGGATGAAACTGGTTGAATTCCAGGTTTGCCACACGGCAACCTGCGCGCCATGCCATAGCGATTCCATCACCACAGGCGCCATCGGGATTGCTGGTGTACAGGTACACCTTCGCCGCGCCCCCTGTGGCCAGCACGGTAAAGCGGGCTGCAAAGGTGTCCACCTCACCTGTCTTGCGGTCCAGCACGTAGGCACCCAGGCAACGGTTACCCTCACGGCCCAATTTGGCTTCGGTAATAAGGTCGACAGAGACGCGTTGCTGGAGCAATTCAATGTTCGGTCGCTGGCGGGCCTGGGCCAGCAGGGTGTTGAAGATGGCGGCGCCGGTAGCGTCCGCAGCGTGGATGATACGCCGGTGGCTGTGGCCGCCTTCACGGGTGAGGTGGAATTCGAAATGGCCATCTTCCGCTGACGCAGCTTCGTCACGGGTAAACGGAACGCCTTGGTCTATGAGCCATTCTATGGCTTCGCGGCTATGCTCCACCGTAAAGCGGACGGCCTCTTCCTGGCATAGCCCGCCGCCAGCATCCAGGGTGTCACGCACATGAGAATCCACAGTATCGGCATCGTCCAAAACTGCCGCAACGCCGCCCTGTGCCCAATAGGTTGAACCGTTCGAGAGTTCGCCCTTGCTCAGTACCGCGATGCTAAGGTGGGCTGGAAGATTCAAGGCAAGGCTCAAGCCTGCGGCACCGCTGCCGATGACCAATACGTCGTGATGCAGATGCTGACTCATGTGGCTGGGAAACTCCTGCGGCTTGGGGGCCGGTTTTATCTTGACCGCTGGGGTACTGCGGTAGCACGAAACCCTAGCAAAGGCTCCACTGCTGCGGCTATGGCACAATGGAGCCATAGTGCTGCATGGGCAGTCGATATTTATACCAGCGGCGCACAGACGGAGCCATGTTAATGTCCCGCTGGAGAGCTGAAGGGCTGGACTTGATGGCCCGGCTTGTAGGAAATTGGCTATCTGGATTTGGGAACTTTCCTAATTGGGGCACAATCCATAGGTGGGTTATCACAACACGGTACGACAGTGCACAGCCCCTGGGGGCGGCTTGTCAGTCACCGGGCATCCGGACTGTCACGCAGCAGGTAAGTGCCTGGTGCGTTTTTTCCTGTACCCGAATTTGCGGGTAGGAAACTTGCGTAGAGGGGAGAACTTTTGCACAAAGCCCGAGTCTATGGTTGCAAGCCTGAACAATGGCTCTTGCAGCGCTCCTTGGCGCGTATCGAGGAGTGTTCATGCTAACCCAGGAAGAAGACCAACAGCTGGTCGAGCGCGTTCAGCGCGGAGATCGGCGTGCGTTCGACCTGTTGGTGCTCAAGTACCAGCACAAGATTCTCGGATTGATCGTGCGCTTTGTGCACGATACCCATGAGGCGCAGGACGTAGCTCAGGAAGCGTTCATCAAGGCGTACAGGGCCTTGGGTAACTTCCGCGGCGATAGCGCGTTCTACACCTGGCTTTACCGGATCGCCATCAACACGGCGAAAAACTATTTGGTGTCCCGCGGAAGGCGGCCACCGGACAGCGATGTCAGCTCCGAGGATGCGGAGTTCTACGATGGCGATCATGGTCTCAAGGATCTCGAATCGCCGGAACGCTCGCTGTTGAGGGATGAGATCGAGGGCACCGTCCACCGGACCATCCAGCAGTTGCCGGAAGACCTTCGCACGGCCCTGACCCTGCGCGAGTTCGATGGCCTGAGTTATGAAGACATTGCCAGTGTGATGCAATGTCCGGTGGGCACCGTGAGGTCGCGTATCTTCCGCGCTCGCGAAGCCATAGACAAAGCCTTGCAGCCATTGCTGCAGGAAACCTGAGACAGCGGCGACAGCCAAGAGAGGAACCGCAATGAGTCGTGAAGCCCTGCAGGAATCGCTGTCCGCGGTGATGGATAACGAAGCGGACGAACTTGAATTACGCCGCGTGCTGACTGCCGTGGAGGACAGTGAAGCGCGCGCCACCTGGTCTCGCTACCAGGTCGCAAGGGCTGCCATGCACAAGGAGCTGCTTGAACCTAAACTGGACCTGGCAGCAGCGGTAGCAGCGGCGCTTGCTGATGAAGCTGCTCCTGTCCGTACAGCTAGTAATCCTTGGCGCAGTGTAGGCCGCCTGGCCGTGGCGGCTTCCGTCACGCTGGCCGTGCTGGCAGGTGTTCGCCTGTACAACCAGAACGACATCGGTGGCGCGCAAGTTGCGCAACAGGCTCCGCAGCCTGCACTGGTGGCCCCACAGGCTCAAGGGCCTGCGGTACTGGCGGGTTACACGGAAAGCGAGAGCAGCGATGCTGTTAAAGCGCCCGCTGTACAGGATCAGGCCGGTTGGCAGCAAGCCCCGGCGGCTCAAGGCACACAGCGGTAAGCTTACCGCCCCCTGGGTTACCCTGAATGCCGCACTTATGTGCGGCATTTGCGTTTCTGGTGGGGGATCTAGGGGGGGCTCTAGCTACATGAAATGTTGCCATAGGGTTCAGTAGCCCTAGCCGTTAAGGAGAGGCGTGATTGTCTGAAAGCGCGCTTCAAAGGCGTTAAATTTTGATTCATGTAGCAAAATGCAACATGAAAGTTCAGACGATACAGTTGCAATGCGACCCTGTTTTTTTTATAGGTCACTACTACCAGGAAGCGTGCGTTGCTTTGCCGCCCCGGTACGGGACCAGGGACGCCCCTTCGCTTAACCATCCTCGTAATCTACGGGAGCCGTATGTCGATACCACGCTTGAAAACCTGCCTGTCGCTCTTCGCCGCAGTGCTCATGCTGGGGCAGGTTGTGACCGCCCAAGCAGAGGCGCTGCCTGATTTCACCACATTGGTGGAGCAAGCCTCCCCTGCGGTTGTGAATATCAGCACTACTCAGAAGCTGCCCAACCGTGGCGTAGCTGACAGCCAGATGCCTGACCTTCAAGGCCTGCCGCCCATGTTCCGCGAGTTCTTCGAGCGCAATATGCCAAAGAACGCACCGCGCAACCGGGGTGACCGTCAGCGTGAAGCGCAGTCGCTGGGGTCAGGTTTCATCATTTCGCCCGACGGCTATGTGCTGACCAACAACCATGTGGTGGCCGACGCCGATGAAATCATCGTTCGCCTGTCTGATCGCAGCGAGCTCAAGGCCAAGCTGATCGGCACTGACACACGCACCGACGTGGCGTTGCTCAAGATCGATGGCAAGAACCTGCCTACGGTCAAACTGGGCGACTCTGATAAGCTCAAGGTGGGCGAATGGGTACTGGCGATCGGTTCGCCCTTTGGCTTCGACCACTCCGTTACCAAAGGTATTGTCAGTGCCAAGGGTCGCACCCTGCCCAATGACTCCTATGTACCGTTCATTCAAACCGATGTGGCCATCAACCCAGGTAACTCGGGTGGCCCGCTGTTCAACATGAATGGGGAAGTGGTGGGTATCAACTCCCAGATCTTCACCCGTTCGGGTGGCTTCATGGGGCTGTCGTTCGCTATTCCGATCGACGTGGCGCTGGACGTCTCCAATCAGCTCAAGAAAGACGGCAAGGTCAGCCGCGGTTGGCTGGGTGTTGTCATTCAGGAGGTCAACAAGGACTTGGCCGAGTCCTTCGGGCTGGACAAGCCAGCCGGCGCATTGGTAGCGCAGGTGATGCAGGATGGGCCAGCCGCCAAGGGTGGCCTGCAGGTAGGTGATGTGATCTTGAGCATGAATGGCCAGCCCATCATCATGTCGGCAGACCTTCCCCACCTCGTAGGTGGCCTCAAGTCAGGTGCCAAGGCCTCCCTTGAGATTATTCGCGACGGCAAGCGCCAGAACCTGGACCTGACCGTAGGCGCATTGCCTGATGAAGATGACATGGATGCAGCCGCTGGCGCAGATGGTCAGCCTGAGCGCAGCAGCAACCGACTGGGTGTTGCTGTGGCCGACCTGACCGATGAGCAGAAAAAGGCTGCCGACCTTAAAGGCGGCGTGCTGATCAAGGACGTTCAGGATGGCCCCGCTGCCATGATTGGCCTGCAACCAGGCGATGTGATCACACACCTGAACAACCAGGCTATCACCTCAGCCAAGCAGTTCACGGACGTGGCCAAAGGGCTGCCGAAGAATCGCTCGGTGTCCATGCGCGTACTGCGCCAGGGGCGCGCCAGCTTCATTACCTTCAAGTTGGCCGAGTAACGCAGGCCCTCGAAAAAGGCGATCTTCGGATCGCCTTTTTCATGCCTGACACCCGCTAACATGCAGGCCCTCCCACAAGGTGCGCTGCATCAGGTACAATGCCCGGCTATTTTTTGTCGGGCGCCCGGCCCAAGGCCTTTTCGAGTGTTGATCTGTGAGTGATCTGAGTCATATCCGCAATTTCTCCATCATCGCCCACATCGACCACGGCAAGTCGACGCTGGCCGATCGGTTCATCCAGATGTGCGGTGGCCTTGCCGACCGTGAGATGGAAGCCCAGGTGCTCGATTCGATGGACCTTGAGCGCGAGCGTGGGATTACCATCAAAGCCCATAGCGTGACCCTTCACTACAAGGCGAACGACGGCAAAACGTATCAGTTGAACTTCATCGACACCCCCGGCCACGTAGACTTCACCTATGAAGTCAGCCGTTCCCTGGCAGCGTGCGAAGGCGCACTGCTGGTCGTGGATGCAGGGCAGGGTGTAGAGGCGCAGTCGGTCGCCAACTGCTATACCGCCATCGAGCAGGGCCTTGAAGTGATGCCCGTGCTCAACAAGATGGACCTTCCCCAGGCCGACCCGGACAGGGTGAAGGAAGAAATCGAGAAAATCATCGGCATCGATGCTACCGACGCCGTGGCCTGCAGTGCCAAGAGCGGCATGGGCGTGCCAGAGGTACTCGAACGCCTGGTACACACTATTCCGGCTCCGGTAGGCAACATCGATGCGCCGTTGCAGGCATTGATCATCGACTCCTGGTTCGATAACTACCTGGGTGTGGTTTCGCTGGTGCGGGTACGCCACGGGCGGGTCAAGAAAGGCGACAAGATCCTCGTCAAGTCCACAGGTAAAACCCACCTGGTGGATAGCGTGGGCGTGTTTACACCCAAGCACACACCTACCGCTGACTTGAAAGCGGGTGAAGTGGGCTTCATCATCGGCAGCATCAAGGACATCCATGGGGCGCCAGTAGGTGACACCCTTACGCTGTCTACTACCCCCGATGTGGAAGTGCTGCCAGGGTTCAAGCGTATCCAGCCGCAGGTGTATGCGGGCCTGTTCCCCACCAGCTCCGATGAGTTCGAGGATTTCCGTGAGGCTCTGCAGAAGCTGACCCTCAACGACTCTTCGCTGCAATACCAACCGGAGAGTTCGGACGCACTGGGCTTCGGCTTCCGTTGCGGCTTCCTGGGCATGCTGCACATGGAGATCATTCAGGAGCGTCTGGAGCGCGAATACGACCTGGACCTGATCACCACGGCGCCAAGCGTGATCTATGAAGTGAAAATGAAAACGGGCGAAACGCTTTACGTGGATAACCCATCCAAGCTGCCCGATATTTCCTCAGTCGAGGACTTCCGCGAGCCTATTGTCGAAGCCACCATCCTGGTTCCCCAAGAGCACTTGGGTAACGTGATTACCCTGTGTGTGGAAAAGCGCGGGGTGCAGAAGGACATGCAGTTTCTGGGCAGCCAGGTGCAGGTACGCTACGACCTGCCCATGAACGAAGTGGTGCTGGACTTCTTCGACCGCCTCAAGTCCACCAGCCGCGGCTATGCCTCGCTCGATTACCATTTCGACCGCTATCAGTCGGCCAACCTGGTGAAGCTGGATGTGCTGATCAACGGCGACAAGATCGATGCCCTGGCCTTGATCGTTCACCGTGACAACGCCCATTACAAGGGGCGTGCACTAACGGAAAAAATGAAGGAGCTGATTCCTCGTCAGATGTTCGACGTGGCGATCCAGGCGGCCATTGGCGGCCAGATCATCGCGCGGACCTCTGTCAAGGCACTCCGGAAGAACGTTCTTGCCAAATGCTATGGTGGCGACGTCAGCCGCAAGCGCAAGCTGCTCGAAAAGCAGAAGGCCGGTAAGAAACGTATGAAGCAGGTCGG
Source organism: Pseudomonas sp. AB39(2026) (assembly GCF_059831485.1). NCBI lineage: Bacteria > Pseudomonadati > Pseudomonadota > Gammaproteobacteria > Pseudomonadales > Pseudomonadaceae > Pseudomonas > Pseudomonas sp. AB39(2026). Next base: position 2,055,487 of record NZ_CP195212.1, on the reverse strand, counting down.
CAACGTGGAAATTCCACAAGAAGCCTTCCTTGCCGTACTCAGGTTGGAATAGCAGGTTCTATGTCTCTTAACTTCCCGCTGTTGTTGGTTATTCTCGTGGCCGTGTGTGGCTTGCTGGGTCTGCTGGACCTTCTGTACTACGCACCGCGGCGGCGAGCCGCCATTGCGAACTACCAGGGCAGCGTGGCTCAGCCAGAGCCTGCTGTGCTGGAGCAGTTGAACAAGGAACCGTTGCTGGTCGAATACGGTAAGTCGTTTTTCCCGGTGTTGTTCATTGTGCTGGTGCTGCGCTCGTTCCTTGTGGAGCCGTTCCAGATTCCTTCCGGGTCCATGAAACCCACGCTGGAAGTGGGCGACTTCATTCTGGTGAACAAGTTTTCCTACGGTATTCGCTTGCCGGTGCTGGACACCAAAGTGATCTCCGTGGGCGACCCCCAGCGTGGTGATGTGATGGTGTTCCGCTACCCTAGCGACCCCTCGGTTAACTACATCAAGCGGGTAATAGGTACACCAGGGGACACCATCCGGTATACGTCGGACAAGCACCTGTATGTCAACGGCGCGCTGGTAGAAGAGCAGATGGTGGGCACTACTTTCGATCCGCAACTGGGCGAAGTGGGTGTTTACAAAGAGCAGATCGGCAAAGCCGAGCACCTTATCCATCAGCAGATGGCGGCCTACCGCATGCTGCCGGGTGGGGAGTGGACGGTGCCTGCCGGTCATTACTTCATGATGGGCGACAACCGTGACAATTCCAATGACAGCCGTTACTGGGATGACACCAGCATTCCCAAGGACCTGCTGGGTATGGTCCCGGACCGCAATATCGTCGGTAAGGCCTTTGCGGTATGGATGAGCTGGCCCGAGCCGAAAATGCGTCATATGCCTACACTGGATCGGGTAGGCCTGATCAAGTAAGGCCTGTCCTATCCCGCAGGTGCTGCATGGGCGCCTGTGGGTTTTCCCGGTAACGCCGAGCAGGGGGCTTGCATGAACCCAGTACGATCCCAGCGTGGTGCGTCCCTGATCGGAAGCCTGGTGCTGTTGGTAGCCGTTATCTTCATCGCCATTGCCGGGGCAAGGCTAGGCCCTCACTACCTCGATTTCTGGTCTATCAAGAAGGCCATGGACAAAGCGGCAACTGACCCGGCGGCCAAAGCTGACGGGGCGGGCGGCTATTTCGACTACGTTAGCCGCAGCCTGCAGGTCAATAACATCCGGGATCTGGATTTGAAAAAAGCGTTGAGCATTACCGAACAACAAGGCGGCCTCGTAGCACACCTGGCCTATGAGAAGCGCGAACACCTGGCGGGCAATATTGACCTGGTCGTCAGTTTCGATCACCAGACCAGCGTGCATACCCCGTGAACCAGAACACCTTGAACCGCCTGGAGCGTCAGCTCGGTTACAGTTTCAAAGACAAGGACCTGATGCTGCTGGCTTTAACGCATCGCAGCTTTGCCGGCCGTAACAACGAACGGCTCGAATTCCTTGGCGATGCCATTCTCAATTTCGTGGCAGGCGAGGCGCTCTACGACCGTTTCCCTCAAGCCCGCGAAGGCCAGTTGTCACGGCTGCGTGCGCGCCTGGTGAAAGGCGAGACCCTGGCGCTGCTGGCTCGCGGCTTTGATTTGGGCGAGTACCTCCGGCTGGGTTCGGGAGAACTTAAGAGCGGCGGTTTCCGCCGCGAATCCATTCTGGCAGATGCTCTGGAGGCGCTTATTGGCGCCATCTACCTGGATGCCGATATGGACACGGCCCGCGAGCGGGTATTGGCCTGGCTGGCCGGTGAGTTCGAAAGCCTTACGCTGGTGGATACCAACAAAGACCCTAAAACCCGGTTGCAGGAATTCCTGCAATCCCGGGCCTGCGAATTGCCGCGCTACGAGGTGGTGGATATCCAGGGTGAACCGCATTGCCGCACCTTTTTCGTGGAATGCGAAGTGGCTTTGCTCAATGAAAAAAGTCGGGGCCAGGGCGTTAGCCGGCGCATTGCCGAACAGGTGGCTGCTGCCGCAGCCCTGATCGCCCTGGGTGTGGAGAATGGCAATGACTGATACCCCTGCAACCCGTTGCGGCTATGTCGCCATCGTCGGCCGCCCTAACGTGGGCAAGTCGACGCTGATCAATCATATCCTTGGGCAAAAGCTGGCCATTACCTCCCGCAAGCCCCAGACCACGCGGCACACCATGCTGGGCATCAAGACCGAAGGCAATGTGCAGGCTGTCTACGTGGATACCCCCGGTATGCACAAGGACAATGACAAGGCCCTGAACCGCTACATGAACAAGACGGCCTCTGCAGCCCTCAAGGACGTGGACGTGGTGATCTTCGTGGTGGACCGTACCCGCTGGACCGACGAGGACCAGATGGTGCTCGAGCGTGTTCAATACGTGGAAGGCCCGGTGATTCTGGCCATCAACAAGACGGACCGCCTGGAAGACAAGGCCGCGCTTATCCCGCACCTCGAGTGGCTGCAGCAGCAACTGCCCAAGGCCGAAGTGATGCCCATCTCTGCGCAGCAGGGCCATAACCTGGACACCCTGGAAGCGCTGATTGGCAATTACTTACCGGAAAACGAGCATTTCTTCCCGGAAGACCAGATCACTGACCGCAGCAGCCGTTTTCTGGCGGCCGAGCTGGTCCGCGAAAAAATCATGCGCCAGCTGGGTGCCGAGCTGCCGTACCAGATCACCGTCGAAATCGAAGAGTTCAAGCAGCAGGGCGCTACCTTGCACATCCATGCTTTGATCCTGGTGGAGCGTGACGGGCAGAAGAAAATCATCATTGGCGACAAAGGGGAGCGTATCAAGCGCATTGGCATGGAAGCGCGCAAGGACATGGAGCAGATGTTCGACAACAAGGTGATGCTGAACCTGTGGGTGAAGGTGAAGAACGGCTGGTCTGATGACGAGCGTGCCCTGCGCTCGCTTGGCTACGGTGACGTATAACCGGCGGGTGCGTTCATGAGTAGCACAGAGGCTCAGCCGGCCTATGTGCTGCACACACGGCCCTACCGTGAAACCAGCGCGCTAGTGGATTTCTTCACCCCAGGGGGCCGCGTGCGTGGGGTACTGCGCAGCGCTCGGGGCAAGACCGGCAGCCTGGCACGGCCCTTTGTGCCGCTGGTGGTCGAATTCCGGGGCAAAAGCGAGCTGCGTAGCGTAGGTCGGTTCGAAAGCGCAGGCAACAGCCCCTGGCTGGTCGGCGAAGCGCTGTTCAGCGGCCTGTACCTGAACGAACTTCTGGTTCGCTTGTTGCCCTTCGAGACGGCAAACCCTGCCCTGTATGAGCAGTATGCCCTTACCCTGGAAGCCCTCGCTCAAGGCCACCCTTTGGAGCCCTTGCTACGGGCTTTCGAGTGGCGCTTGTTGGTGGAGCTGGGTTACGCCTTTGCACTGAACCAAGACAACAGCGGCCACCCTGTAGAAGCGCAGGGGCTCTATAGGCTCAGCACGGAGGAAGGCCTGGAACGCGTAGCCAGCTTCGCGCCAGGGCTGTTCAAAGGGGCAGACCTGCTGGCCATGGCTGATGCGGACTGGGCCGCCGAGGGTGCATTGCTGGCAGCCAAACGCCTCATGCGCCAAGCCTTGGCGGCGCACCTGGGCGGCAAACCTCTGATGAGTCGCGAACTGTTTCGCAAGGTGTGACGAGCACGGCAACGCATCGGACCTGCTATGCGCTCCCTGTTGGACCGGTCATAGCCGAAGGCGGAGGCCGGGAGCGTCTGGCACAACGCGTTGGGCTAGGTTCGCAGGCTTCGCCAGCTCCTACAATAGCCCTGCTGTGCGTTCCTTGTGGGACCGGTTGTAGCCGAAGGCGGAGGCCGGGAACGTATGGCACAACGCGTTGGGCCAGGTTCGCAGGCTTCGCCAGCTCCTACAATGGCCCTGCTGTGTAGCCGAAGGCGAAGGCCGGGAACGTATGGCACAACGCGTTCGGCCAGGTTCGCGGGCTTCGCCAGCTCCTACAATGGCCCTGCTGTGTAGCCGAAGGCGGAGGCCGGGAAGTGCGACTACATCACCATGGGTGCGTACCAGGCCTATCCCACGTATCCTGAAGTCATCTAGAGCCAGGGAGTTTTTCCGTGACCACCCGCACCCGTATTCTGTTGGGCGTTAATATCGACCACGTTGCTACCTTGCGTCAGGCCCGCGGTACGCGCTACCCAGACCCGGTGAAGGCCGCCTTGGATGCTGAGCAGGCTGGCGCCGACGGTATCACCGTTCACCTGCGGGAAGACCGCCGGCATATCCAGGAGCGGGATGTGCTGCTGCTCAAGCAAGTGATGCAAACCCGCATGAATTTTGAAATGGGCGTCACGGATACGATGCTTGAGTTCGCCGAGCGCCTGCGGGCAGAGCATGTTTGCCTGGTGCCTGAAACACGGCAGGAGCTCACCACGGAAGGCGGACTGGATGTGGCGGGCCAGGAAGCGCGGATCCGTGACGCCGTAGAGCGGCTGAGCGCCGTGGGCAGTGAGGTTTCACTGTTCATCGACGCTGATCCGGCACAGATCCAGGCATCGGCCCGCACGGGTGCTCCGGCCATTGAGTTGCACACCGGGCGTTACGCAGATGCTCATACCGCTGAAGAAGCAGCGCTTGAATTGCAGCGCATTGCCGAAGGCGTAGCGCTGGGCCTGAGCCTGGGGCTGATCGTTAACGCGGGCCATGGCTTGCACTACCACAATGTGGAGCCTGTAGCTGCCATCCCAGGCATCAACGAACTGAACATTGGCCACGCTTTAGTGGCCCATGCCCTGTTCGTTGGCTTCCCAGCCGCGGTGGCCGAGATGAAAGCACTGATCGTGGCCGCTGCAGATCGAGCCCACCGCTAGATAAAACTACTCCGGCGCATACGGCTGGCGGCGTTTATGCGCCGTCTTGTCGTAGGTACGCACGATGGTGTCATAGGCTTCCTGGCGCACGGGCTGCCCGTGGAGGAAGGCGTCGATCTCCTGGTAGGTCACCCCATGGGCCTCTTCGTCTGGCTTGCCTGGGGTCAGTTCTTCAAGGTCGGCGGTTGGCGTTTTCGCGAACAGCTTCTCGGGTGCACCCAGGTACTGAGCAATGGCGCGTACCTGGCCTTTCACCAGCCCCTCCAGGGGCGTAAGGTCGCAGGCCCCATCACCGAACTTGGTAAAGAACCCCATCACGGCTTCAGCGGCATGGTCCGTACCAACCACCAGCCCATCGTTGGCATTGGCAATGGCATATTGCGCCACCATGCGCATACGCGCCTTGGTATTGCCCCGCACGAAATCACGGCGTGCGTCGGTCAAGGGTTTGGCCACGGTGAGTGCGTCCAGTTGAGCATCCAGCCCCTGTACACCACCTGCGATATTCACCGTCACTTCCTCGTCTGCCTTCACAAACCTCATGGCGGCGGCGGCATCGTCTTCGTCATGCTGCTGGGCATAAGGCAGGCGTACCGCAATAAAACGATAGGCATTATCACCTGTTTCTTCCCTAAGCCCTTCAACCGCTAGCTGCGCCAAGCGGCCAGCTGTGCTGGAGTCCACACCGCCACTGATGCCCAGCACCAGCACTTTGAGGCCGGCATTGCGTAGCGTTTGTTGGATGAATGTCTTTCGACGGTTCACTTCTGCTACCAGTGCGGCTTCATCGGCAAAGGGGGGAATAACGTTCAGCGCTGCGGCGATTTCGGCCTGGCGATTGCTCATAAGGATGACCTCCGGTAAGTACCATCAAGGCTGGCAAAGGGCTGTAGACAGGCGTAAAGCTTAACTTGATCCGTTCAGGTTCGCTGAGCAACAGGTTACGCCGGCTTGCGCGCCGTAATCACCGCCCGCATCGGCGCAGGCAGCCCTTCCACGGTTTTAGTGTGATCCCCTGGGGCCAGGAAGTGCTCCAGGGACTGGTAGCGCATCCATGCCGTACTGCGTTGTTCGTCGGTTGTGGTATGGCTGACGTCCACGCATTTCACATTGGTAAAACCGGCGCGCCGTACCCACAGTTCCAGCGCAGGTACCGACGGCAGGAACCAGACGTTGCGCATTTGCGCGTAGCGGTCCTCTGGCATCAGTACCTGGCGCTCATCACCCGGTATCACAAGGGTTTCCAGCACCAACTCGCCACCTTTGACAAGGCAATCCTTCAAGGCGAACAGATGGTCGATAGGTGAGCGGCGGTGATAGAGCACACCCATTGAGAACACCGTGTCGAACCCCTGAAGGTTTGGCGGCAGGTCTTCAAGGGCGAATGGCAGGTGCCAGGCAGGCAGGGCTGGAAGGTAGTGGCTCAACGCCTGGAACTGGCAGAAGAATAGCCAGTTTGGGTCAATGCCGATCACACTTTCGGCGCCAGCCCCCAGCATGCGCCACTGGTAGTAACCGTTGCCGCAACCTACGTCCAGCACGCGTTTGCCACGCAGGTTCAGATGGGGCACCACGCGGGCCCATTTCCAGTCCGAACGCCATTCGGTGTCCACGTGCACACCGAACAGGTTGAAAGGGCCTTTGCGCCAAGGGGATAGCCTCATCAGGGCGTCGTGCAGTCGGTGTCGGGTGCTGTCGTCGCAGTCACCCTCCAGGGCCAGGCCGTGGACCAGGTCCACCTCACTCGCCGTTAACACCGGCAGGGCATTGAGTGCAGCCTGCCAGCGTTGAAGATCGCCGTGGCCTTTTTCCAGCCGGTTGTTCAGGTCAGCTTGCAGGCCATTGGCCCAATCGGCGAGGGGAGAGCCGGCCAGGCGGCGGACGAGAGGAGCAAGGTCAATCATGGTAGGGCGATCATCGAGGCGAAGTTGAGGCATTGAAACCAGGGGATGACCTTGCTGAAGCCAGCAGCCAACAAACGGTCACGGTGTGTTTCGAAGGTATCAGGCTTCATCACATGTTCGATGGCGCTGCGCTTCTGGGCAATTTCCAGCTCGCTGTAGCCATTAGCGCGCTTGAAATCCACGTGTAGCTCAGTGAGCAGGTGATGAGCGTGGGGGTCTTCAAAGCGCAGTTTTTCAGACAGCAGCAACGCGCCGCCCGGTACCAGTGCCTGGTGAAGGCGGGCCAGTAAGGCCAGGCGGTGCTCCGGCGCGATGAACTGCAGTGTGAAGTTCAGTGCCACCACTGAGGTCGGTTTGAACGCAACCTCCAGAATGTCGGCTTCCAGAACCTGCACAGGCAGCAGTTCCTGGTACATGGCGTCCTGCGCCTTGAGGTACTCCTGGCAGCGCTGCACCATGGCGGGCGAATTGTCCAGGGCTATGACTTGGCAACCGTCCTGGCGAACATGCCGGCGCAGCGCCTGAGTCACCGCGCCCAATGAAGCGCCCAGGTCATACAGGTGCGTATGGGGTTGGGCAAAACGTGCTGCCAGCACGCCCAGGTTTTCCACGATAGCGGGGTAGCCCGGCACCGACCGCTTGATCATGTCGGGAAACACCCGCACCACGTCATCGTTGAAGACGAAGTCCGGCACCTTGGCTAAAGGTTGGGCGAAAAGACGATCGGGGCGTTCAGTCACGGGAAGTCTGCGGGTAGGGCGGGGGCGGAGAATTTTAGAGCTGCAAGCTACAAGCTACAAGCTACAAGTAAAGGCGGATCGCGTAATGGCGGCCTGCGATGCCCTTGCTTGAAGCTTGAAGCTTGAAGCTTGAAGCTTGCGCCTTGGCGCGGCTTACTGCACCTCAATATCACACGCGAAGGTCTGCACGGGCTTTACTTCAGGTGCCCAGGGTTGTTGCAGCACCATCAGCAGCTGGCCAGTGGCGGGACCTTGAGCGCGATACCGCCATACTGACTGGCCCGCCACGCCTACGATCCCAGCGTCTTCGGCATTGGTGTACACCTCAGGCCCGAGGCTGCGCAGCGCAGCGGGTGCAGGGTTCTGCACCAGCCAGCGGTAGCCGGTGGTGGGGTTGCTAGGGAGCGTCACAATAAGCAATTGGCCCTTGGCCAATACCACAGGGCATTGCTGCTGCCGGCTCAAGTCGAACGCCACCGAGGCATCAGGCGTGTGGCGGCCGGCGCAAGCGGCAAGCAGGGCCAGGCTGGCAAGGAAAAGGCTACGCAAAAGAAGCATCGACGGGCATCCAGGCGGGGGCGACGCTTGCGAGCATAGCGCAGGCAAGCGACGCCCGGAACCGTTAACCTTGGAATAGCACCTTGGCCACATCGGCGAAGCGTTTCGCAAAGTGTACGGTAATCCCTTCCTTCAGGTAGTCCGGCAGTTCCTGGAAGTTGCCCCGGTTGGCTTCCGGAAGAATCAGCTCGTTAAGCTTCTGCCGGCGCGCTGCGATCACTTTCTCGCGCACCCCGCCAATGGGCAGTACATGCCCCGTCAGGGTCAGCTCGCCCGTCATGGCAACGCCTTTCTTCGGTGGCTGGTTGCGGGCCAGGGACAGCAAGGCACTGGCCATGGTCACGCCTGCGCTAGGGCCGTCCTTGGGGGTAGCCCCTTCAGGAACATGCAGGTGAACGAAAGCTTCGTTGAAATAGGTAGCCTCGCCACCGAACTGCTTGAGGTTGGCCGTGATATAGCTGTAGGCGATTTCCGCCGACTCTTTCATCACCTCCCCCAGTTGCCCCGTGAGCTTGAACCCCCGGGTAAGGCTATGGATGCGTGTGGCTTCGATAGGCAGGGTGGCACCCCCCATGCTGGTCCAGGCCAGCCCGGTGATCACGCCAACGCCCGACAGCACCTGCTCGCTACGGAACACAGGCATGCCCAAGTAGGCTTCAAGCTCCTTGGGCCCCACCTTGATCACCGCGTCCGGGTTGTCCAGCAGTTTGACCACGGATTTGCGCACCACCTTGCCCAGTTGTTTTTCCAGCTGGCGTACACCAGCTTCGCGGGCATAGCCTTCGATCACCAGGCGCAAGGCGCTGTCACTGATAGTGAGGTTGTTTTTCGACACCCCAGCCTTTTCCAGCTGCTTGGGCCACAGATGCTTCTTGGCGATGGCGAGCTTTTCCTCGGTGATATAGCCAGACAGGCGAATCACTTCCATTCGATCCAGCAAAGGGCCTGGAATGGAATCCAGGGTGTTGGCGGTACACACGAACAGTACCTTGGACAAGTCCAGCCGCAGGTCAAGGTAGTGGTCAAGGAAATCCACGTTCTGTTCCGGGTCCAGCGTTTCAAGCAAGGCAGAGGCCGGGTCGCCCTGGTAGCTCTGGCCCATCTTGTCGATTTCGTCGAGCATAATCACCGGGTTCATCACCTCCACGTCCTTGAGCGCCTGCACCAGCTTGCCGGGCTGGGCGCCAATGTAGGTACGGCGGTGGCCCTTGATCTCGGCCTCATCGCGCATGCCGCCCACGCTGAAACGATAGAACGGTCGGCCTAGGGATTCGGCGATGGATTTGCCGATACTGGTCTTGCCCACGCCGGGCGGGCCCACCAGCAGTACGATAGAGCCGCTGATCTCACCCTTGTAAGCGCCTACAGCCAGGAACTCCAGAATGCGGTTCTTGATATCACCCAGGCCGGCATGGTGTGCATCCAGTACCTTGCGGGCGTGCTTGAGCTCCAGCTTGTCCTTGCCATACACACCCCAGGGCAGGGCCGTGGCCCAATCCAGGTAATTGCGCGTTACGGCGTATTCAGGCGAGCCGGTTTCCAGAATGGCCAGCTTGCCCATTTCCTCGTCGATGCGCTTGCGGGCGGGTGCCGGCAATGTCTTGCCTTCCAGCCGCTGCTCGAACTGTTCGATGTCAGCACTGCGGTCGTCTTTGGTCAGGCCCAGTTCCTGCTGGATGACTTTAAGCTGTTCCTTGAGGAAGAACTGGCGCTGGTGCTCGCCGATCTGTTTGTTCACCTCGGCAGAAATTTCTTTCTGCAAACGGGCCACTTCCACTTCTTTGCGCAGCATCGGGAGCACCCGCTCCATCCGGCGCAGCATGGGCACGCAGTCCAGCACCTGCTGCAGCTCGGCACCTGTGGCGGACGTAAGCGCTGCGGCGAAGTCAGTCAGGGGCGAGGGGTCGTTAGGGCTGAAGCGGTTGAGGTAGTTTTTCAGCTCTTCGCTGTATAGCGGGTTAAGCGGCAGCAACTCCTTGATGGCATTGATCAGCGCCATACCGTAGGCCTTGATCTCATCGGTAGGCTCCACCGGCTGCAGCGGGTATTCCACCTCCACCAGGTAGGGGGGGCGATGGTGCTTGAGCCACGTGCGGATGCGTACCCGCGACAGGCCTTGGGCCACGAATTGCAGTTTGCCGTCTTCGCGGCTGGCGTGATGGATCTTCACGAGGGTGCCGTATAGAGGCAGCGTGTCCGTGTCCAGGTGGCGCGGGTCCTCGGCAGGGGTTTCCATGTAGAACAGTGCCAGGGAGTGGTGCGGCGTTTTAGCGACCAGGTCCAGGGTTTCTGCCCAAGGCTCCTCGTTGACAATGACCGGCAGCACCTGCGCGGGGAAGAAGGGCCGGTTGTGAATCGGGATCACATACACTTTGTCCGGCAGGTTCTGGCCCGGCAATACCAGCTCGGTGCTGGAAGTGGTGGAATGCTCTACCTGCTCCGATTCAGCGGACGCTTCGTCGGAAGCATTGGAGTGGTCCACAACGGAATCCTGGTCGCTCATGGGGCACCTGCGAAAATGGCTATGAACGCTTAGATGGGGCACAGCGTCGCGGGTTTCAATGGGAGGGCTGAAGGATTGGGCATTACGGCCGATAACCCAAGTACAGCGCCCCTGTGCCACATCGAGCCTCGCTACCCCGTTGGCTGCACTATGCTGCAGTGTTACCCCGGCCGGTGTAGAGCCCTTGAGTGGGGCCTCCCAGATTTGACGTGAGTGTGTGCGATGCGTGTTTTCTTCTGCCGTATTGCGGTGTGGTTACTGGCCAGCTCGGTGGCAACCTCAGTGTGTGCCGGGATGTTGCAAGTCGGCCTTATCGACCCACAGGGTGTGCCATTGGCGGACGCGGTGGTCACGCTGGCCGGCCCCCCCGGCGCTGCGCCTGGCCCGTTGAAGGCCGACATGGATCAGCGGGACAAGGTGTTCTACCCCCACGTGCTGGCTATACATGCCGGTACGGCGGTGACCTTTCCCAACAGCGATGACATTCGCCACCAGGTGTACTCCTTCTCTCCCAGCAAGCGCTTCGAATTGCGCCTGTACGAAGGCATTCCAGCGGCCCCCGTGCTGTTCGACCAGCCCGGCGTTGTGGTGCTCGGTTGCAATATCCATGACTGGATGCTGGGCTATATTTACGTGACTCAGGACCCTTGGTACGGCGTGACGGACAGCAAAGGCCAGGTAACCTTTGCCAATCTACCCACTGGCAGCTACAGCCTGACCCTGTGGCACCCCCAGCGTGCAGACCTGCAGCCCCAGGCCGGCGGTAATCTAGTGATCACACAAGCCCCCGTGAGCAAAGTGTTCACCCTGGCCGTGCAGCCACTGGCCAGCGACGCACCTGTACCGCCCACCAGCCCATTCGGCGATGCGTTCGGCAAGGCACTGCGTGAAAACAAAGAATAGCGTTCAATGGCGCATCAGCACGGTACTGGTGCTGTTGCTACTGGTGGTGATTGTGGCCTTGACCGTCGCGGTCAAGCTGGCGACCAGTGACGCCGTGCAGGCACAGGCTCACCAACAGCTGGAGGTGGGCGGGCGCGTCTTCGAGCGCCTGCTGGACATGCGAGGCCGGCGCCTGCGTGATGGCGTGCAGCTGCTGGCCGCCGACTTTGGCCTGCGAGACGCTATCACCAGCGCCGACGCTGCAACCATTCGCTCGGCCCTGCTCAACCACGGTGGCCGTATCGGTGCCAGTGACGCCGTGCTGCTGGGCATGGACGGCAAGGTCATGGCCAGCACCCACGCCACCTTCGCCGAAGGGGCACTGTTCCCTTACGACCAGGCTCTGCGGGAGGCACGCAAACGCAACCAGAACATGCTGATCGTGGCGTGGGGCGGCATGCCGGTATTGCTGGTGGATGCGGTAGTACTGGCGCCGCTCCCCATCGCCCGTGTGGTGATGGGGTTCACCATGGACGATGCCTTTGCCCAGGAACTGCACGCGTTGAGCAACCTACAGGTCTCTTTCCTGGCGGTGAACGGCGACCAGCCTGGCGCCTTGATCACGACCCAACCCCAAGGCCTGCGCGCCGGGCTGCTTCAGTGGCTGCTCAACGAGCACCCACCTGCACTGGTCACACTGGGCGAACATGGTGGGCAACGTTTCCTTGAACAGCGCCTGGAACTGGCAGGGGCACCCGGTACGGATGAGCGTGTCATCGCCTTGCTGCAAAGCCCGTTAGACGATGCCATGCAGGCCTTTGCGCCGCTGGACCACGACATCCTGATTATTGCGCTGGCCGCACTGGTGGCCTCTTTGATTGGCGCGCTGTTGCTTGCGCGCACAATTTCAAGCCCCGTGCGTGTTTTGGCCGATGCTGCAGAGCGTATCGGCCAAGGCGACTATCACGTACGGGTACAACTGCGCCGCAGCGATGAATTCGGCACCCTGGCCAGTGCCATCAACATGATGCAGGCCGGTATCGCCGAGCGTGAGCATCGCCTGGCCCATAATGCGCTCCATGACCACCTGACAGGCTTACCCAACCGAGCGCTGGCCATGGAGCGCCTGGGCAGCGCCATCGCGGCCGAGCGACCAGCGGCGGTGCTGAGCCTCACCCTGGACAACCTGGCAGCGCTGACCACCAACGGGGGAACAGGTTTTGCCGAGAACCTGTTGCGCAGCGTAGGGCCGACGCTGGAACCGGTGCTTCGGCCCGGCGACACCCTGGCCCACCTCATCGGGGGTGAATACCTGCTGGTACTTGAAGCCGTAGACGCGCAACGCGCCGTGGCCGTGGCAGACCGGTTGCAGCAAGCGCTGCTCAAGGCACGGCGGTTGGACGGCCACGACTTCAGCCTGGATGCCAGTATCGGCATTGCGGTATTCCCCGATGACGGCAGCAGTGCAGACGTGCTGGCCTCGCGTGCGGCCATTGCCCGCACCGATGCCCAGGCGTTGCCGGGCCGGTTGCAGTTGTACCAGCATGGCAGAGACCTGGTGCACCTGCGCGAGGTCAGCCTGATCCGCGACCTGCGCAACGCTGCCGAGAACGGTGAACTGCTGTTGCACTACCAGCCCAAGCTGGACCTGCGCTTGGGCAAAGTGCGCCAGGCCGAAGCCCTGCTGCGTTGGAATCACCCGCAGTTCGGCCAGGTCTCCCCTGGAGAATTCATCGCTTTGGCTGAGCGCACCGGCAGCATCCAGGCGCTGACGCGCTGGGTGATCGCCGAAAGCATTCGCCAACTGGCTGAATGGAACAGCCGGGGCTTGCAAGTGGAACTGTCTGTCAACGTCTCTGCTGAGGACTTGCTGGGCACGGACCTGGCCGATCGGGTGCCGCGCCTACTGAGCAGCCATGGCGTCCCTGCCCAGCAACTGACGTTCGAAATCACCGAGAGCGCCATCATGCGCGAACCGGAGGCCGCCCTTCACGTGCTGCACCAGTTGCGCAACTGCGGCATAAGCCTGTCGGTGGATGATTTCGGTACCGGTTATTCCTCCCTGGCCCACCTCAAGCGCTTGCCTGTGCAGGAACTCAAGATCGACCAGTCCTTCGTGCGGGACCTAGACGAAACCAGCGAAGACGCCGTGATCGTGCGTTCCACCATCGAAATGAGCCATAACCTGGGGCTCAGGGTAGTGGCTGAAGGCGTGGAGTATGAGCGCAGCCTGCGCCTGCTTGAACGCTGGAACTGCGACACCGCCCAGGGCTACCTCATCAGCCGCCCCTTGACGGCTGAACACTTTGAAGCCTGGGTACGCAAAACAGTGTACTTACCGGCTAAGACGGTGGTGGGATGAAGCGGTTTGCCAATGTGCTGCTAGGCGTGGCATTAACGCTAAGCGTGCCTGCCTTCGCCGATGAAGCTGGCCGCCAGGGCCGCCTGCTGGCCACCGGTGGCGCAAGCAGCATTGATGGTGCGGCGGGCGGTGGCCTTACGCCCTGGGCGATGATCGCTGGCTATGGGGACGAGGGCCAAGTGGGTGCCACTGTGTTCGCCACCCGTGTGCAACTGCCGGACTACCGGCTGGACGTGGCGGGGGCGGCAGTGGGCTATGGGAACCGGGTCGAGCTGTCTGTGGCACGCAATCGCTTTGACCTGGGCAGCCTGGTACACACGCTGAGCCTGCCGGAGAATACCTTGAGCCAGGACGTGCTTGGCGCCAAGGTGCGGCTGTTCGGCGACCTGATCTATGACCGCCTGCCTCAGGTATCCCTGGGGCTGGAATACAAGCACCAAAGGGACTTTCTGATTCCCAGCCTAGTTGGGGCGCGTCGCGATGAAGACGTGGAGGGGTACCTGGCGGCCAGCCGGTTGTTCATGGGCGGCGCCTTTGGCTACAACCTGCTGGTGAACGCTGGCCTGCGTTACAGCCGCGCCAACGAGCTGGGCCTGCTAGGCTTTGGCGGCGACCGTCGCACCAGCCGTAGCTTGCTCAAGGAGGGGGCCGTGGCCGTGCTGCTCAACCCACGCTGGGCGGTGGGGCTGGAGTACCGGGAAAAGCCGGATAACCTGTCATTTGCGGGTGAAAGCGACTGGGCTGATCTCTTTATCGGCTGGTTCCCGACCAAGCATGTATCCGTGGTGCTGGCCTATGCCCGGCTGGGCGAAATCGCCACCCTGGATAACCAGAACGGTACCTACCTGTCTATTCAGGGGGGCTTCTGATGCGGCGTGCGGTGCTGGTTGCGGGATTGGTGGCACTGCTGTCGGCGTGTACCCAGGCGCCTGTTGCGGATGACAGCTTGTACCAGGCCTTGGGTGGCCGACCTGGCATTACACGTATCGTGGAAGGCATGTTGCTTAACGTTGCCCGAGACCCGCGTATTGTGCAGCACTTTCGCAACGTGGACCCGGAGCGGTTGAGAAGCAAGCTGGTTGAAAAGTTCTGCGTTGAAGCAGGCGGCCCGTGTACCTATACCGGTGACACCATGGCTGAAGCTCACAAGGGCCAGCAGATCAGCCCTGCGGAGTTCAATGCGTTGGTGGAAAACCTGATGGCCTCAATGGACAGCCAAGGCGTGCCTACGCCTGTGCAGAACCGGCTGCTGGCCCGGTTGGCGGCCGAGCGGGGTGAGGTGATTCGCAAGTGATGCAGGCCCTGTTCTGCAAACCCTGTGGGAGCCTGCGTAGCGGGCGAACTGGCCGGGCCGCAGCGCTTGCCGGGTTCCCGGCCTGCGCCTACGGCGCCGACCGGTCCCACAGAGGGCAACGCACCTACAGAAACCTCGCCTGTGGGAGCCTGCGTAGCGGGCGAACTGGCCGTGCACGTAGCGCCCGGCAGATTCCTGGCCTGCGCCTTCGGCTCCGACCCGTCCCACAGTGTGCAACCCACCTACAGAAACCTCGCCTGTGGGAGCCTGCGGAGCGGGCGAACTGGCCGTGCACGCAGCGCCCGGCAGGTTCCCGGCCTGCGCCTACGGCTCCGGCCAGTCCCACAGCGGGCAGCGTATGGCATACGAAAACGGCGCCTTGAAGGGCGCCGTTTTCGTTACATCGTTAGTGCATCACTTGGGCAGTGCATACGCCATCACGTAGTCACCTTGCTTAGTGCCCAGCGAACCATGACCCCCGGCGACCACCAGTACGTACTGGCGGCCGTCCTTGCCGGTGTAGGTCATCGGCGTGGTTTGCGCACCGGCTGGCAGGCGGGCTTCCCAGAGCTGCTTGCCGTTGTTCATGTCGTAGGCACGCAGGTACTGGTCCAGGGTACCGCTCAGGAAGCCAAGGCCGCTGGCAGTCACGAAGGTGCCGCCCAGGCTGGGCACACCCATGGTCAGCGGCATCGGTACCGGGGCGCTGTCGCGTACGGTGCCGTTCTTATGCTTCCACAGGGTCTTGTGAGTGGTCAGGTCCACGGCTGCCACGTAACCCCAGGCTGGTGCCTGGCACGGCAGGCCGGCCTTGGACAGGAAGGCTTCCAGTACCACGCCATAGGGTGCGCCCTTGTTGGGTTGCACGCCTTCGGTCTCGCTCTTGCGCGCGGGGCCGCTTTCTACATCGGCGCGGGGCACCAGGCGCGACTTGAACGCCATGTAGTCCGGGTTCACGAAGGCGATCTGGCGAACCGGATCGACCGAAATCCCACCCCAATCGAACACCCCGAAGTTGCCGGGGTACACGAGAGAGCCTTGCAAGGACGGTGGCGTGTAGATGCCTTCATAGCGCATGGAGCGGAAGTCCATACGGCACAGCATCTGGTCGAACGGCGTCACGCCCCACATATCCTGCTCGCGCAGGGTCGGCGGCATGAAGTTCAGTTCGGACATGGGCTGGGTCGGCGAGGTATGGTCACCTTCCACAGCGCCCTGTGGCACCGGGGTTTCGTTGACCGGCACGATCGGTTGGCCGTTGGTACGGTCCAGCACGTAGATGCTGCCCTGCTTCGTCGACGCCATCACGGCCGGCTTGAGGCCGTCAGCGGTCTTGATGTCGATCAGGCTGGGCTGGCCGCCCACGTCCATGTCCCACAGGTCGTGGTGAGTGAACTGGAAGGTCCAGCGTACCTGGCCGCTGGCGATGTCCAGGGCCGTCACGCCAGCACTGTACCGCTCGCTTTCCGGGGTACGGTCGCCGCCCCACTGGTCGGGCATCTGGTTGCCCATGGGCAGGTACAGCAGGCCCAGTTTCTCGTCTACAGAGATCAGCGACCACATGTTGGGCGAGTTACGGGTGTAGTGCTCGCCCGGCGCGATCGGGGTGGTGTGTTCCGGGTTGCCACTGTCCCAGTTCCAGACCAGGTGGCCGTCATGCACGTCGAAGGCACGGATCACCCCTGAAGGCTCGTCCACCGACACGTTGTCGGTCACGTGGCCACCAATGATCACCAGGTCTTTGGTCACTGCGGGTGGCGACGTGGAGTAGTAGCCGCCCGGCGCAAAGGTGCCAATGTTAGCGCTCAGGTCGATGGCGCCTTTGTTGCCGAAGTCTTCACACATCTTGCCGGTATCGGCATTGAGTGCGATCAAGCGGGTATCGGCTGTAGGCACGAAGATACGCTTCGGGCACGAAGTCGCCACCGCTGGGCTGGCTTGGGTATCAGCCGCATAGGCGGCGTCATCGTGGTACGACACACCGCGGCAGGTCATATGGGCCCAGCCCTTGAAACTGTCAGCGCCCTGGGAGCTGATTTTCGGGTCGAAGCGCCAGATTTCCTTACCAGTATCCGGGTCCAGAGCAATGACCTGGCTGTGCGGGGTACACACGTACAGCAAGCCGTTGACCTTCAGCGGCGTGTTTTCCGCCGTGGTCTCGCCTGGGTCGCCAGCGCCCGGAATATCACCCGTACGGAAGCTCCAGGCCGGTTCCAGCTTGGCGACGTTGCCGGGGGTGATTTGCGTAAGCGGCGAGTAGCGGTCACCAAAAGCGGTGCGCCCATAGGAACCCCAGTCGCCCTCCGCCATGGCAGGGGCGGCGCTGGCAGTGCCTGCCGTGTCGCGGCCCAGCTCGCCTTTGATTTCACCAGGGTGGGTAAACTGGCTGGCCAGGGCACACAGGCCGGCCAGCACCACGGCTACGCTCAGGCCATTGGTGCCCAGCGGGTAGCGCGCACCACGGGTAAGGGGCAGGCGCAGCCAAGGCAGCAGCATGACCACGCCCAGGGCGAACCACAGTGCCAAGCGTGGCACCAGCTGCCACCAGTCCAGGCCCACTTCCCACAACGCCCACAGGGTACTGCCGAACAGGACCAGCGCATATACCGCTAGGGCGGCGCGCTTGTGGGCGACCAGGAGTACGCCAGTCAGCAGGATGCCGACACCGGCTACCAGGTAATACAGCGACCCATGGGCCGCCACCAGCTTGATACCGCCCACCAGCAAGGCCAGGCCCATCAGCAGGAAGAGCAGGCCGAGCAGGGTAGGCAACAGGCGCCGACCGCTCTTGGCACTGTCAGTGCTCATACGTACGAATCTCCAAAGTGTGAAAATGCTGGGCCCTTTATGCAGGGGCGCCAGTGGGGGGGTGCCTGCCTACGTCCGCACCTCACGGGCCCATTTCCCACCATCGAACGTCCAGGCTGGGCCTGCGTCGAACAGGCCTGTGCATGAAACGGGAAGGATAGGTAGGGTAGGCACGGCGTACGCCGTGGCAGTGGCCACGTAACGCACAACGCCGCCATGTAGGCGGGGAATAGGGGCAGGCATTGAAGGCAGTCTTTCTAATGGTTTTATGTAATAGGCTGAACGGGTTCAGCCAGAAGCGCGGGGAGAATATAGCCATCTGCCGCTGCGGCAAAGCGCCGCTGCAAAAAGACAGTCTTGTTCACTTCGTAACAATGCGGAGCGGCGACTGATGCGGGGGCTCACTGCAGTAAAGCTACTGGCCTTGATTGCCTGGGCCGCCATTGTGACGCAGGTTTACCTGGTACTGCAGTCGCGTTGGGCAATAGGGGCGAGCCTTGTGGGCGGGTTGATCCACGTATTGAGTTATTTCACGGTACTGAGCAACACCTTTGCTGCCGCGGTATTGAGTGCGCACGCTTGGCCTCGGGGCACACGCCCGTCACGTTTCTTGCGCTTGCCGCCGGTAGCCAGTTGCGCAGTGCTCAGCATGCTGCTGGTGGGTATTGCCTACAACCTGCTACTGCGCCAGTTCTGGCACCCTCAGGGAGTGCAATGGGTGGTCAATGAGGTGCTGCATGACCTGATGCCGCCAGCGATGCTGGCGTTCTGGTGGGTGTGCGTTCCCAAGGGGCAGTTGCGCCGCCACCATGTGGCGCTTTGGGCACTGTACCCCTTGAGCTGGTACGGCTTTACGCTAATGCGCGGCTGGTCCATCGGTGTATGGCCATACCCCTTCATGGACGCTACCGAGTTGGGTTTTGCCCGTGCGTTCGTCAACGCACTGGGCCTGTTGGTTGCGTTTTGCCTGGGCGGGCTGATAACGGTAAGCGCGGACGCTGGCTTGGCTAGGCGTCGTCGCCTTCACGGCGCCAATAGCCAGCAGCCTTGACGTGGTCTTCGCTTAGCTGGAAGTGGTCCAGCAGAATGCGTCGCAGCCGGCGTGACAACGACGCTTCAGTGGCAATCCAGCCATAGAGCCTGCCGGCGGGCAGGGTCAGCCCGGCGACAGTGTCCTCAAGGCGTTGCGGATGGCGCAGCACCCAGATCACTTCCAGGCCAGGCCGCCCTGGCAGGGGTTGGCGCTCCTGATCGTCTTCTATTTCGATCACCGCCAGCACCTGGCGGTTGGCAGGCAATTCTTCCAGCCGCCGGGCGATGGCGGGGAGGGCGGTTTCGTCGCCAATCAACAGGTAACTGTTGAACACGTCCTCCACAATCAGCGAGCCACGGGGGCCGCCGATGTATAGCGTATCTCCAGGTTGAGCCTGCTCAGCCCACGTCGACGCGGGGCCGTCACCGTGGATCACGAAGTCGATGTCCAGCTCGCCAGCCGCCAGGTCGATACGCCTTGGGGTGTAATCGCGCATAGCGGGCTTGGGCCCTTCATCGCCCTGGCCTAGCACCAGCGTGGGCAGCGCCGCAGCTTCCTCGGGGGTACGTGGGAACATCAGTTTGATGTGGTCATCCGGGGCCAGGCTTAGAAAGCCCGCCAATTGCGGGCCGCCCAGGGTGATACGGCGCATGCGCGGCGTTAGGTCGGTTACCCGCAACACTTCCAGCTGGCGGCGTTTGATTTCATGCATCACGCGGCGTGTGGCCGATTCAGGGCGTTGAGTCATGGTTACTCCTCAGAGGCAGTGCTGCCGACGATGGCATGAGCTGTCTGGTTGAGCAGGTCGCGAACCCGCGTGATTTCCTCTTCGGTCCAACGGCCGTGATGAACATGCAACGCATGGCGCAGGTTGTTCACCGCCTCATGGATGGCCGGTGGCCGCTCAGGGCCGCGCAAGGCCCGCTTGCTAACGTCAATGCGGGTTCGAATGCCGTCCAGCGCAATGGCCTGCTCGCCTAACGAGGCCTGCCCGGCGTCAGTGACGCTGTACAGCTTCTTGTTGCCGTCGGCCGCACTGACAATCAGGTCGCTTTCTTCCAGAAACGTAAGGGTAGGGTAGATCACGCCAGGGCTTGGGCTGTAGGTGTCATCGAACAAGCCTTCGATACGGCGGATCAGGTCGTAGCCATGGCAGGGCTGCTCGGCGATTAGTGACAACAGCAGCAGTTTGAGATCGCCGGGGGCAAAGACCTTGCCACCGCGCGGGCCGCGTTCACGGCCGCGGGGGCCATGGTCAAGGCCGTCATGGTGAGGATGATGGTGTTTCATGGTGATACTCCTATGGGGTGTGGGCTCACATTAAGATATATCTTAAGAACAGTCTATAGATGTATCTTTCCGTTCGTCGCCAGGGTATCCATAGTTTCTCAGCCGGGCTTTGCCCAATGGTCGAGCGCGAAGTCCACGAACGTGCGGATTTTAGGCAAGCGGTAGCGGTCGCTGGCATACATCAGGTTCATGGGGCGGCGGGGTAGGCGATAGGCTTGCAGCAACGGCACCAACCGGCCGGTCGCCAGGTCATCGGCCACAAGAGGGTCCGGCATCATCACGATGCCCATGCCGGCCAAGGCGGCCTGGTGCAGCCCAGACGAGCTGTTCATGATGATCGACCCGCTGACCGGTACCAGTACCTCCCCCTCAGCACCCTCCAGCCGCCATTGCTTCTCCACCCATTGCCAGTCATCCCCAGCGGGGTAATCGAAGGCAAGGCAGTTGTGGGCGCATAAGTCCATCGGCGCCTGGGGCACACCATGGGCATGCAGGTACGCGGGCGCTGCACAGATGGTAAGGGTGTAGTCTTCCAAGCGGCGCGCAATGACTCCGTTGGCCGGGTCAGGGTTGCCCAGGCGTATGGCAATATCGAAGCCGTTGTCCAGCAGGTCCAGCCGCTGGTTGCTCAGGACCACATCAAGCCGGACCTTAGGGTACTGCCGATGGTAGTCGGCCAGGGCAGGGGACAGCCGTTCCACGCCAAACGTCAGCGGCGCCGTAATACGCAGTCGGCCCGCAGGTTCGGCCTGGGCCTGTTCAGCCAACTGTTCGGCAGCATCTACCAGCCCCAGCACCTCCACACAGCGCTGGTAGTACTGGGTGCCGAATTCGGTCAGGCGCTGGCGCCGGGTGGTACGTTGCAACAGGCTGACGCCCAGGCGCTGTTCAAGGGCCCGAATGTGATTGCCCACCATGGTCGTTGACATCCCGCACGCCTGTGCGGCAGCCGTCATGCTGCCTTCCTCCACCACCCGTACATATACCGACATGGCCAGCAACACATCCATTATCAACCTCAGCTTGCCAATGATTAAACAAAGCGGATGTTTATCCAGCTCAAGTGGTTAACGATACTGGAAGCCTTCAAGGAAAGGAGCCCAGACATGACCGCCGCGAACCTGATGAATACGTACACCCCTTTGCCAATGAGTTTCGTACGCGGTGAGGGCGCTTCCCTGTGGGATGCCGCGGGCAAGCGCTACCTGGATGCCATGGGCGGCGTGGCCGTGACCTGTGTCGGCCATTGCCACCCGCAGGTGGTTGAAGCCATACGCGACCAGGCGGGCCTGGTCCTGCACACGTCCAACCACTACGACATCGACTGGCAGCGGCAACTGGCTGGCAAGCTTGCCGCCCTCAGTGGCCTGGACGCCGCCTTTTTCAACAACTCAGGCGCCGAGGCTAACGAAACGGCCCTCAAGTTGGCGCGCCTGACGGCGTGGCACCGGGGTATCGAGCAGCCGCGCATCGTGGTGATGGAGGGCGCCTTCCATGGCCGCACCTTGGCCACGCTGGCGGCCAGCGATTGTTCGGGCGTGCGCCTTGGCTTTGGTGCGCACGCAGATGACTTCCTACGGGTGCCCTTCGGCGATATCAATGCGCTGAACGCTATTGCCCAGCGCTATGGTGCACAGGTGGTAGCTGTGCTGATGGAGCCGGTTCAGGGGGAAAGTGGTGTCCGCCCCGCCCCGGCTGGCTACCTGCGTGCTGTGCGGGCGCTGTGTGATCGCCAGTGCTGGTTGATGATGCTGGACGAGGTGCAAACCGGGCTGGGGCGCACAGGGCACTGGTTTGCCTATGCCCAGGCAGGCATCGTGCCCGACGTGCTGACGCTGGCCAAAGGCTTGGCCAACGGTGTGCCCATTGGTGCCTGCCTGGCGCGGTCACGTACGGCACAGCTGCTGACCCCCGGCAGCCATGGCAGTACCTTTGGTGGCAACCCGTTGGCCTGTCGCGTAGCGTGTGAGGTGCTGGATATCATCCAGCGCCAGCACCTTGTCAGCCATGCGCGGCAACTGGGTGCCTGGCTGCTGGCAACACTGCAATCACGCCTTGCCACAAACCCGGCGGTGCGCGAAGTACGGGGGCAGGGGCTGATGATCGGTATCGAATTGAATCACGCCGCCGGTGGCCTGGCCCAGCGTGCCGCCGAGCGGGGGCTATTGCTGAACGTGACCCGGGGCACCGTGATACGGCTGCTGCCAGCCTTGACGCTGACAGAAGACGAAGCGTCCCAAGTGGTGGAACATTTGGTGGCGCTATTGGCCCCGACAAACGCGGTGGCTTAGTCGTCCAGGTCCGACGCAGGCTTGGCCGCAGCACCTTTGGCGGGCTTGCCCTTGGCCTTGGCGGCCTCCGGAGCAGGCTCGGCAGGCGCTGCTGCCGCCGCGGCTTCTTTCTCGGCCATGGGCATTTGGTCGATGGTCGAGAACACCTGTTCCAGTGGTAACGGGTCGGTGCTTTCCAGCTTGCGCTCACCGTCCTTGCCCACCAGTACCACTTTGGTTTTGGTGCCGGCGTTTGGGTTCAGCTCGCGTATCAAAGCCATGGTAGCCTGGGTATCCAACGGTTTGCCGTTGCGCTCGCCGCTCAGGCCAACCACCTTGTACACCACAACGTCCCGCTGCTTCAGGCCGGGGTCCTGCACCGCGGCGCCTTCGTTGACCAATGCCTGGTCGCCGCTGCTTTTGGAGTAGATCAGCAAGGGCCTGGCCTTGCCGCGGTCCTGGGCCAGCGGCGAGTCACCGTCTGCCGCATACAGCGGGCTGGCGGCGAACAGGGCGGTAAGCGCGAGGGTGCGGATAAGCATGCAGGTCTCCTTCTAGATCCTTTAATCATCGCTCAAACTGGCAAAACGGCCAGCCCGGCGGGCAAATAAAACGCAGCGGCCCTTGTTGGTCACCTGAGAGGGCCGAGGGTTCGGTACAAGGCGCCAGGCCTTTAACGCATCATTTCTTTCACGCGCCGCTCCTGCTCCATCAGTTCCTTCTGGCGCGCGTCTATGCGCGAGGCCAGGGGGAAGTTGTCACCAGCACGGCGTTTGGCGAAGTCCAGCTGTTGCTGAGCCTGCTGGAAATCGCCCACCAGGGCGAAATATTCGGCGCGGGCCTGGTGCAGGCCAATGATATTGCCGTTCTGGCCGCGGGTTTCGGCCACCATGTACCACACGTCCGGGTCTTCCGGCCGGGACTTGAGCAAGGCGTCCAGGCCTTTTTCGGCGTCCGCGGTGCGGCCCTGCTTGAGCAGCAGGTCAATGCGGGCCTGGTTGAGCGGGTAGCTGTCGGGGTACAGCGTCAGCAGGCGATCCACCCGTTGTTGTGCATCTGGCAACCGGTTGTTGGTGATGTCCAGGTCCACTTCGGCCAGGTTGTAGGTCAGGTCGTTGGGCGCCTTGACCAACAGCGGCTTGAGGTTTTCCCGCGCTTCGTTGAGCTGCCCGGTTTTTGTCTGGGCGATAGCCAGGCCATAGCGGGCTACATCGTTACCAGGGTTCTCATCCAGTTGCGCCCGAAAGCGCTTGGCGGCAAGCCCCGGGGTTTCCTCGTACATCAGCTGCACCCGTGCACGCATCAGTTGGTAGAGCGTGCTGTCCTCCTTGCCGCCTTTGGGGGACTGTTCGGCGCGGTTACGGGTGTCGGCAATACGGGACTCGGTCACGGGGTGAGTCAGCAGAAACTCCGGCGGCTTGCCGTCGAACTGGTATTGCCGCGCCAGGCGCTCAAACATATTGGGCATGTTGCGAGGGTCGTAGCCGGCTTTTTCCAGGTTGAGAATACCGATGCGGTCCGCTTCGGCTTCGTTCTGCCGGGAAAAACCGCGTTGGTTCTGAATGGCAGCAGCCTGGCTGCCAAAAATGGTGGCCATGCCCGCATCGCCGGCCCCGGCAGCAGCCATCACCACGCCCGCCAACAGCGCCGCCATCAGCGGCAATTGCATGCGCTGCTGCGCTTCCAGCCCACGGGCAAAGTGGCGCTGGGACAAGTGGGCCAGTTCGTGCGCCAGTACACCAGCATATTCACCTTCGGTCTGGGCCCCCAGGAACAGCCCGCCGTTTACCCCCACAATGCCCCCCGGCGCTGCAAACGCATTGAGCTCCTTGCTATCGATGATCACGAATTCCAGGCGGCGGTCCTGCACCTGGCTAGTTTCGGCCAGGCGATACACGCTGGTTTCCACGAAGTCCTTGAGTTGCGCGTCGGGCAATTGCTTGACCTGCGAGCGCAACATGGCGAGCCAGGCGCGGCCCAGGTCGTGTTCCTGTTCGGGTGAAACGATCGCCGAGCTGGCATCGCCCAGTGAGGGAAGGTCATCGCCATGGGCAGGCAGGGCAAGCAGGCAGGCCAGGGCCAACAGCGTAGGGCGCAGAAGGGTCATGCACGAGACTCTGGGCGGCAAAAGGGTACTGTAGCCATGGCAAGGGGTCAGCCACAAGCGCAGGGTGAAGGGTAGTGTGCTCAATGTGTTGCCTGAAGATTTGCTCACACTTCTGTACCCTTGTGCCAAAGTGCCTTGTGGCAAGCCGTAATGCTGGGAACGACGCGAATGAGACGAGGGGTGTAATGGTCGACGAAATAAAGTGTGACGCGGAGGTGGATGCCAGCGGTCTGACTTGTCCGCTGCCCTTGCTCAAGGCCAAGCTGGCGCTCAATGGGTTGGACGCGGGTGCGGTGCTCAAGGTGATCGCGACCGACGCGGGCTCCCAGCGGGACTTTCGGACATTCGCCAAATTGTCCGGTAATGATCTGTTCAGTGAAACGGCCCAGGCGGGCACCTATACCTATTGGCTGCGCAAACGCTGACTCTCCATCAAGGATTTTGAATGTACAAGCTGTTCAGGGACTGGACCCAGCGCTACTTCTCAGACGAAGAAGCCGTGGTGCTGGTGTTGCTGCTGGTGCTGGCCTTCACCGTAGTGCTGACCGTAGGCGGCATGCTGGCGCCTGTGCTGGCAGCCATGGTGCTTTCATTTCTGATGCATGGCCTGGTTGCCCAACTGGAGCGCTGGCGCATGCCGCCGGCCATGGCTGTTGGGCTGGTGTTCACGCTGTTCATGGGGCTGTTGGCCGTGATTGTGCTGGTGCTGGTGCCTTTGCTGTGGCACCAGATCATCACGCTGTTCAATGAGCTGCCGGGCATGCTGGGCAAGTGGCAGTCCTTACTGCTGCTGTTGCCCGAACGCTATCCGCAAGTGGTGAGTGACGAGCAGGTGCTGGCGGCCATCGAAGCGGCCCGTGGCCAGATCGGCAAGTTCGGCCAATGGGCGCTGACCTTGTCGTTGTCCAGCCTGCCATTGCTGGTCAACCTCATGATCTACTGTGTGCTAGTGCCCATCCTGGTGTTCTTTTTCCTCAAGGACCGCGAGCTGATAGGCCGCTGGATCAATGGCTATCTGCCCAGGGAACGCGCCCTGCTGACCCGTGTGACCCACGAAATGAACCGGCAGATCGCCAACTACATTCGGGGCAAGGTGATTGAGATCGTTATCTGTGGCGTGGCCACGTATATCGGGTTCGTAACCCTGGGCCTGAACTACGCGGCCTTGCTGGCCCTGTTGGTGGGCGTATCCGTGGTAGTGCCTTATGTGGGCGCCGTGGTAGTAACGGTGCCTGTGGCGTTGATTGCGTTGTTCCAGTGGGGCTGGGGCGACCAGTTCATCTACCTGATGGTGGTGTACGGCATCATTCAAGCTCTGGACGGCAATGTCCTGGTCCCGCTGCTGTTTGCCGAGGCCGTGAACCTGCACCCGGTGGCAATCATCTGTGCTGTGCTGCTGTTTGGTGGGTTATGGGGCTTCTGGGGGATTTTCTTTGCCATCCCACTGGCCACGCTGGTGAAAGCGGTGCTGGAAGCCTGGCCACGGAACCAGGTTACCGTCGCCCCCTTGCTGTAGCTTGTACCTTAACAGGGCCGCCTACAGGCCCTGTGCCGCTTCCAGCACCTCGGCCACATGCCCTGGCACCTTCACCCCGCGCCACTCCCGCCGCAGCACACCCTGCTCATCAATCAGGAAGGTGCTGCGATCCACACCCAGGTACTCCTTGCCGTACAGCTTCTTGGGTTTGATAACGTCGAACAGCTGGCAGAGCGTTTCATCCTTGTCGCTGATCAGCTCAAAGGTAAAACCTTGCTTGGCCTTGAAGTTTTCGTGGGACTTGAGCCCATCCCGTGAAACCCCGAACACGACCGTACCAGCGGCCTGGAACTGTGCCTGCATGTCCCGGAACCCCTGGCCCTGGGTCGTGCAGCCAGGGGTGCTGTCCTTGGGGTAGAAATACAGCACTACCTTGCGCCCACGCAGCTGCGCCAGGGACACCGTTTCCCCGGACGTGGCCTGGGCGGTGAAATCCGGTACCGGTTGATCCAGCATTACGGCCATGTACGGCTCCTCAGACAGGGTTTTGCGGGCGCCAGGGTTCGATCAGCGCATCCAGGTTCAAGGCATCGGCAAAATCCAGGAACTGGTCGCGCAGCCAACTGATCTGTACGCCCGCTGGCAGCGTCACGGTAAAGGTGGCGTTGAGCATCATGCCGCCGGTCTGGGGCGCCTGGTAGGTGTCGCAGGTCAGGTTTTCCAGTTCCACGTTGTTGTCGATGAAGAACTGGCACAGCTCGTTGATGATGTCCGAACGGTACACCGAGCTGACGTAGGCTACGTAGGGCAGAGCCTGTGGGCGGCTTTCCAGTGTGGAGCTGCGTACCACGTCCACGTGCAGGTCGTGGCGTTTGGCCAGGCCAGGCAGCAAGCCTTCGAAGCGTGCAAGGGCATCCCAGTTGCCGGCAACCTGAAGCACCAGTGCACTGTATTCGCCGTGGCGGGTCAGGCGGGACGTAACCACCGAGCAGCGGCTGTCGTGGCTGGCCCGGCAAAGCACATTGGTCAGCTCCATGGGGTTGCGGCCCATGGCGCTGAGGACGAGGAATTGTTCGCGAACGGGTGGGGTGGACATGCAGCCTTCCTAAAGCGATGAGCGGTCGATACACGCAGGTGCCAGCGCGGGTGCCACATGGGCCGCCGGGGCTGCCCACAGGGCCTGGTGCGGTCGGCCTGCAGGGGTTGGCGCAGCAATAGCGCCCGCCTGTATCGATCAAAGGGCCAAGGGTAGCGAAAAGCGCCGCCTGTGGGAATGCTGGAAACGGAGGCGTCGCTTGTGCAAGGTCGGTGGCGCCAGTACCATTACCGCTCTCTTTTTCCGGCAGGAGCGGTTGCATGTACGCGGGCAGCATGGTGGCGTTGGCCACCCCGATGGATGCCAAAGGCGGTCTCGACTGGGACGCCCTGAGCAAGCTGGTGGATTTCCACCTCGAAAACGGCACCGATGCCATCGTCGCTGTGGGCACCACCGGTGAGTCGGCTACCCTGGACGTACAGGAGCACATCGAGGTCATCCGCCGCGTTGTGGCCCAGGTCAACAAACGCATTCCTGTCATCGCCGGTACAGGTGCCAATTCCACACGCGAAGCGGTGGAACTGACCACCAACGCCAGGAATGCCGGTGCCGATGCGTGCTTGCTGGTTACCCCTTACTACAACAAGCCTACGCAAGAAGGCCTGTACCAGCACTTCAAGCACATTGCCGAGGCCGTGGCTATTCCACAGATCCTTTACAACGTGCCCGGCCGCACGGCGTGCGACATGCAGGCCGATACCGTGGCCCGCCTGTCGAAAGTCGGCAACATCGTGGGCATCAAGGAAGCCACGGGCGACCTGCAGCGTGCCCAGCAGATCCTGGACCGCATGAGCCAGGACTTCGTACTGCTCTCCGGCGACGACCCTACGGCTGTTGAACTCATCCTGATGGGCGGCAAAGGCAACATCTCGGTCACCGCCAACGTGGCGCCACGTGACATGGCCGACCTGTGCGCTGCAGCCCTCAAGGGGGATGCCGCTACGGCACGTGCTTTGAACGAAAAGCTGATGCCGCTGCACAAGAACCTGTTCCTCGAAGCCAACCCGATCCCGGTGAAGTTCGCGCTACACGAAATGGGCCTGATGCCCGAAGGCATTCGCCTGCCGCTCACCTGGTTGAGCGATACCTGTCAAGAGCCGCTGCGGCAGGCCTTGCGCCAGTCCGGCGTTCTGGTTTGAGTGAGGAAGTACAACGCATGAAGCGCTTGGCTGGTCTTTCTGCCCTTGCTGTGATTATTTCGAGTACCAGTGGCTGTGGTTGGCTCTGGGGTGAGCACGGCTACTTCCGTGACCGTGGCAACGATTACCTGGAAGCGCGTCGCACCGAGCCGATGAACCTGCCCCAGGACGTGACCACCACCAAGCGCCTGGATCCGCTGTTGCCGATTCCGCGCAACGTGGCAGACGACACGGCCTTGAACGACTATGACGTGCCGCGCCCGCAGCCCCTGTCGGTGGCTGCCGAGAGTGGTGACTTCACCCTCCAGAAAAGCGCTGCAAGCCGGTGGGTCCTGGCCCAGCGGCCGCCTGCCGAAGCCTGGCCGATGGCGCGCCAGTTCTTCGAGGACAACGGCTTCCGTATCGACCACGAAAGCATGCAGACCGGCGAGTTCACCACGGCCTGGCAACCCTTCAGCAGCCTGAGCAGTGACCTGGCCCAACGCCTGCGTGCCACGGATGCCAACGGCGATATCCGCCTGCAGGTGCGGGTAGAGCCCGGTGTTCAGCGCAATACCAGTGAAATCTACGTAGTCAGTGCCCAGCGCCCGGCGGGCAGCACTGAAAACGTCGGCTTCCCGGCCAGTGCCACCAGCGGCGTAGACACGACGCTCGTGGACGAAATGCTCTCCAGCCTCACCCGCGGCAGCGAGAAAGGTGGCACGGTGTCCTTGCTGGCCGCTCGCGACTTCGACGCACCTGGCCAGGTGGCCATGACCGAGGACGGCAGCGGCAACCCGGTGCTCACCGTGGGCTCCGACCTGGACCGCGCCTGGTCCAGCGTTGGCCGTGCCTTGGAGCAGGGTGGCCAGTGGCGTGTGGAGGACATCAACCGCAGCCTGGGCCTGTATTACATCAACCTGGCAGAAAAAGGCGGCAAGCCGGAAGACAGCAAGCCTGGCTTCTTCGGTCGCCTGTTCGGGCACGAACCTACCAAGGAAGAGTTGGAAGCCCGTGCCGACCGTTATCAGGTGCGCCTGAGCAAGGTAGGTGATGCGGTTCAGGTCACGGTGGAGAAGAACATCAATACCGTGGCCCCGGCCGATGTAGCTCACCGTGTGTTGAGCGCCATTCAGGACAACCTGGGTTAAGTGCGCTTCGCCGTTCTCGGAAGCGGAAGCCAAGGGAATGGCACGCTCGTCTCCAGTGGCAACACGCTGGTGCTGGTCGATTGCGGGTTCTCCCTGCGTGAAACCGAGCGCCGCATGGCGCTGCTGGGGGTGCACCCGGCGCAACTGAAGGGCGTGCTGGTCACCCACGAGCATGCCGACCATGTGCATGGGGTGGAGCTGCTGTCACGGCGCTACAACGTACCGGTGTACCTCAGCGAAGGTACACGCACGGGGTTGCGCAAGCCGGTGGTCGCTGCGCGCAGCGTGCATTGCGGTGATGCCTTCGATATCGGCGACCTGCATGTGCGCGTGGTGGGTGTTGCCCACGACGCGCGCGAACCCACCCAGTACGTATTCAGCGATGGCGCTCGGCGTTTCGGGCTGCTCACCGATCTGGGCTCGTGGTGCCCGAAGGTGATGAACCATTACAGTGGCCTCGATGCCTTGATGGTCGAAGCCAACCACTGCCGTGAGCTGCTGGCCTATGGGCCGTACCCGTACTATCTCAAGCAACGGGTAGGCGGTGATCGGGGGCATTTGAACAACCACCAGGCCGCGAACCTGGTGGCAGAGCTGGGATGGCAAGGCTTGCAACATTTGGTGCTTGCCCATATCAGCCAGAAGAACAACTTGCCGGAACGCGCCAGGCAGTGCTTCGTCGATACCCTCGGGTGCGACCCTGCCTGGCTGCAACTGGCGGACCAGGCCTCAGGGCTCGACTGGCGACACATCGCCTAGCCCAACCACTGTTAGCGGAGCCCACCATGGAAAAACGCGAAGAACTGTACCGCGGCAAAGCCAAGTCGGTATACAAGACCGACGACGCCGACCGGCTGATCCTGCTGTTCCGTAACGACACCTCGGCATTCGACGGCAAGCGCATCGAGCAGCTGGACCGCAAAGGCATGGTGAACAACAAGTTCAACGCCTTCATCATGCAGAAGCTGGAAGAAGCCGGCGTGCCGACCCAGTTCGATCGCCTGCTGGGCGACAATGAATGCCTGGTGAAAAAGCTCGACATGATCCCGGTGGAATGCGTAGTGCGCAACTATGCCGCGGGCAGCCTGGTCAAGCGCCTGGGCATCGAAGAGGGCAAGCAGCTGGTGCCGTCCACCTTCGAGCTGTTCCTGAAGAACGACGCCATGGGCGACCCCTTCATCAACGAATCCCACGTGGTTGCGTTCGGCTGGGGTACCGCCGAGCAGCTGGCGACCATGAAGCAGCTGTCCTTGAAGGTCAACGACGTGCTCGCCAAGCTGTTCGATGACGCTGGCCTGCTGCTGGTGGACTTCAAGCTGGAGTTCGGCGTGTTCCATGGCCAGATCGTGCTGGGTGACGAATTCAGCCCCGACGGCTGCCGCCTGTGGGACAAGGACACCCGCAAGAAAATGGACAAGGACCGCTTCCGCCAAGGCTTGGGCGATGTGATCGAAGCCTACGAAGAAGTGGCCAAGCGCCTGGGCGTGCCGCTGTAACCTGTTGTTCTCTTTGTTTGCGCAAAGGTGTGTAGGAGCCTGCGAAGCGCTAGCGCAGCGGGCGAACCTGGCCGCTGAATGTACGCTCAATAAGCGCCTGCACCGAAGCGGCCACGCAAACGCCTGAAAGCAGGAGAGTTTTTTTCACCCCAAGGGCTTCGCCTTGGGGGAAACTGCTGCTATCATGCGCGCCACTGGAGAGATGCCGGAGTGGCCGAACGGGACGGATTCGAAATCCGTTGTACTGGCAACAGTACCTAGGGTTCAAATCCCTATCTCTCCGCCATATATAAGGCCCCGAGCGCTTAAAGCCCTCGGGGCCTTTTTCATTTGGGGGAATTTTGGGGGAATGAGGGAACGTGATTTCCCCCAACCACTCCGCTATGATTCCCCCATGGCCTACTACGAAAAACGCGGCGAAGCCTGGCGTGCCCAGATTCGACGCAAAGGATATCCTACCCTTAGCGCCACCTTTGATACGAAGGCCGAAGCTCAGCGCTGGGCCGCCGAGATCGAAGGCGATATGTCGCGTGCGCGGTTCGTGGATATCCGTGAGGCCGAAGCCACCACCCTCGCCAAGGCGCTCGAGCGCTACGAGTCGGAGATCACCGAGGGGAAGAAGGGCGCCAAGCAAGAGCGGGTCCGCATCAAAAAATGGCTTGAGTCTGCTTACGCTGGTAAGTCGTTGGCCGCCCTTCGGTCGAGCGACATGGCTTCGTACCGCGACGAACAGATCAAGGCGGGGCGCTCTACTGCCACCGTGCGCCTTGACCTGGCTGTCATCAGCCACTTGTATACCGTGGCCACCAAGGACTGGGGCATCGAAGGGCTTACCAACCCTTGCCGTGCACTGCGTATGCCCAAGGGCAGCAAGCAGCGCGAGCGACGGCCAACGGCTGACGAGCTTAAGGCGCTGTACAAGGCGGCGGCCGAAATAAGCCCGGAACTACCCATAATTATCGAGCTTGCTGTTGAAACCGCAATGCGCCGGTCTGAGCTGGTCACGCTGCGCAAGGATCAAATTCGAGGAAAGGTTGCGTTCCTTGAGGATACGAAGAACGGTGAGCGTCGATCCGTGCCCCTTTCGTCCAGGGCGCGTGAGCTCATAGATGGTTTGCCGGCACCCATCACAGGCGGCCCGCTGTTTCGGCTTAAGCCCGATACGGTCAGCAATTACTTCCCGCTTGCTTGCGAGAGAGCAAATATCCAAGGGCTTCGCCTCCATGACCTGAGACACGAAGCCACCAGCCGCCTGTTCGAGCGCGGCTTCACCATGATGGAAGTGGCCAGCATTACAGGCCACAAGACGCTTGCGATGCTCAAGCGGTACACCCATTTAAGCCCGCAGGACCTTGCCGAAAAACTAGGCTAAAGCGCGACGCCTGTCGGCCGATATGATGGAAATGGAAATTTCCACATGCAGATGCTTTCAACAACGTACTGTCCTCTATAGAATGCCGCGACTTTTTCGCCGTTTAGGCGAACGGATCCGTCCTGCTGGAAGCTTATGGATTTCGAAATAGTTTCTGAAATTTCTACCGAAACCGTTGGCCCGATAATTGCGGCCTTGAACGAAGCAGATGATGAACGTACGGTAAGGGTGATACTGAAGCACAATAATGGAGGCCAGATCGGTGCAGCATTTGCGTTGATTCTTGCGATTCAATCGACTGAGGCTAAGGTCGAGATACTGATGGACCGCCACATCATGAGCGCTGCGGCCTTCATTTGGGTGTGGTTCGCTATCCGTAAGCAAGACAATGTGATTGCCTTAAGGCCAGTGGAACCATCAGTGCTGATGTATCACCGCCCTCGGCAAATCTGCATGGAGTCATCAGCTCACTACCTATTCCGCGATGAGCTTGAAGAAGGTCATCCTCTGCGGGAGCAGCTAGCGGTAGGTGTGCAGGTTTTTGATGCGCTTTTTGATGAACTTATTCAAGCGTTAGGTTACTCAGATGAGATGGAATTCCTAACGTACGAAGGTACGCAGTACCGGCACAATCTCAGTCACATGAGGATGGCCTACTACCAAAATCGGGATTGCATCCTGACTTTCTGAAGGGAATAGCTATGACCACCGTGGCCCTGAACAATCTGGACGTGAGCAAAATCAAGCGCTCGAAGTCGACCAACGAACTAAGTGCTTTGCTTCATGAATACATTCGTTTGGATGAGCGACTGCGTGCTGAATGCCGACGTGAAGGCAAGCCTGTGCCAAGTGTCAAAGCAATCTGCAATTGATTGCAGTCAGGTCATGAAACCCCGCTGATGCGGGGTTTTCTATGCAATTTTCAAAGATGGAGCGGTTTTCCTTTTCCTTCCTACTCTGGGCTTTTCATGCTCGCCATCACGGAACTCCCTAAGAAATTTCCGGACGTCCTCCTTAAGCCAGCAGTGCTTACCGCCCATTTTGAAGCTTTTGGGCAGCCACACGACTCCGCGGCGAATCCCCTCTCTGATTGATGCTTCTGTCCTGCCCAGCATTTTTGCCAGGCCTTCCACTTTTACTACTTCTGCGTCATCTGACACGTGATGCTCCAGGCCGCCCAGGGCGGCGGTCGGGGTTAGGCGCCCTTAAATGGGACGACGTTTTCAAGCTCTCTAGTGACGCCCCCTGAGTCGCGAAACGCCTTCCACTCAGCATGATGCGCGGAGCAGTAGTCGACGTTGGGTGCAACTTCGGCGGCGTGGTATTCACAAATAGGGCGGTCGCATGTTTTCCCATCGCCGACCGGGTAGTCGCAAAGCTGGGTGCCGACATCGCCACACTCGGCGCAGTGTGGCCCGAGGTCACCGCATAGGTGCCCAATTGGCCTCCGATCTTTGTCGTACATCGAATAGCAGGCCATAGCATCTCCTACCCACCGTTCACCGGCAGGCTCAAATAGGGAAGGGGGTTAGGCTTGGGTCAGGGCATCAACCAGCGCTTTGCGCAGCTGGGGAAGGGTCTGGAAGGCAATGGATTGTTCAGGCCTCAGCAGCGCCAGCGCCGCATCGATACGCGCCTGGGCCTGCTGCAGCTCTTGGAGCATCTGGGTATTCAGGCCAGCCATCAGAGGAAGGTCATCGTTCACGGCCGGGCCTCCACCTGGGCGCCCTTGATGAACTGCCCAACGAGCATGCCGGCCGGGAAGGAGACGGCGAGCCAGAGCCCGAGGAATTCGCACAGGGTCATGGCTTCACTCCTGGCGCACCTTGCTTTTGTTCACCGCAGGCGCAAAGGTAAACACCTCGCAAGCTGATAGAGCCATGGTTACCGCTGATACGAGTGATCTGGACGTTGTGCTGGAAAGCCCATTTGTGCTTGGAGCCGAGTTTGCATTTACGCATCTTTGGTCACCTGCTGGGCCGTCTTCAGCGATGCTAGGTGCTCAGCATGGTCAGTTAAAAAGTCAGTGATCTGCTGGAACGAGTCCACTGGCACCAAGAT
This sequence comes from Pseudomonas sp. AB39(2026), assembly GCF_059831485.1. Classification (NCBI taxonomy): domain Bacteria; kingdom Pseudomonadati; phylum Pseudomonadota; class Gammaproteobacteria; order Pseudomonadales; family Pseudomonadaceae; genus Pseudomonas; species Pseudomonas sp. AB39(2026). Next base: position 2,021,124 of record NZ_CP195212.1, on the reverse strand, counting down.
GTATCCGTTTCTCTCGTTCAGGTGGAACGCGCTCCAGAGCATGCCCATTAGGTCAGGGGGCACATCGGCGCCGTCCAGCTTTTTCAGTTCGCCTTCATGAAGGCGGCAAAAGTTGTTTCTCATTTGGTCACCTGTTGGGCCAGTCCTGCATCAATCCTCTTAAAGCTAACGCACCACACCCAGGGGTTCGCGTCCCAAGACTCGGCACCGTTGATTGATGTCCACAGGTCTTCGAACATGGCCTTCGGCAGTGACTTGCCTTGGGGCACGGTCAGTTTCACGCCCACTGCCTGTTTGGTGAGGGCGGTTCCTTCATCCACGCACTGTTCGTCGGTGATGTCCTGCAGCCGCTCGACGCGCACGTCGGTGATCTCCAGCAGGATGCGGCTGGCCCAGCGCGGCATGTGGATGGAAGGGCGGCCTCTACCTTTTGAGATCATGGCGCAGCCGGTTTGGCGGGTAGTGCCATCTGCCGGATACCAAATTGGCTCGCCCTGGCTGAGATCACGGGGCGCTATTGAATCGAGCTGGGCATCTGCCGCCCAGGCCTCGCGCACCCACAGCCGCTCGCCTCGCTGGCCATATGGGCATACGCCGCACGATGCCAGATCGTCCGCACATTCCTGCGCCGTGGACCCTGCAGCGATGAACCCCCAGCGGGGATGGGACTGAGCTATGGCAGACCAGCGCAGGTCGGGGTCCTGCTCGGTTACATCCTCCGTTGGCACTTGCCAGTCCCTCACGACACGCCGCGTCACCGTCTTACGCCCCTCCAGAATGGCGCGCACCATCGGCGCCGAAAACAGGATCGGCCGTTCCTTCACTGCATTCATAGGGTTCTCCTGTCGGCCTGGCGCCGCTTGCTGCATTTGGTGTGGTTGCCCTGGGCGCGGTGGATGCCGCAGTACTCGCAGATGGGCTTAACGCAAAGCGCGGGCATGGAGCGCCGCGCCGGGGTGGGGCGGTTGGGATTGGTCATGGATGCTCCGGATCTATGCGGCCAGCTCGACCAAGGGGATTCGGCTCATGTGCATCGTGTAGCCGGTGCGCTTTTCAAGGGCGTCGTACTCGGCCAGCAGCGCGGGCGCTTCTCGTCCACCGTTGGCCAGGTCGGTACGGCTGGCCATGATGCAAAACACGCAGCTCAGGCGCTCATTGCCCAGCGCGTATGCGTAGTGGGGCGCTTGGCCCGCAGCCTGGATGGTTTCAAACACTGCTGGCGTGCTCATCTCATGAACTGGCAGCCACTCGTACCAAGTGAGTACTGAGTTGCTGATAGCCATACGGCTGAAGAACTTGCGCTTGGCACGCCCTGGCGACTCCTGCGCCCGGAGGCCCAGGCAGTTCACTATGACCTTGAAGCCATTGGCTTTGGCATAACGCCGTACCTCACGCTGGATCGGTCCCCGTTTGAGATCACTAGTGCACTGGCGGTGCGATGCTGATGGCCAGCTCGGCACCTCGGGTCGCGACTCGAACCGCCGCTCAACCATCTCCAGCAGTGTCTTTGCGGCCTTGGCCACAATGAAGGGCAGGCCAGCCGCTGCCGCCTGATCGCGGGCAAGCTCCATTGCCCCTGGCCATTCCATAGCGCCCAGCGAGGCGTGAACCACAACGATCTGGCTGGCAGGTATCACTTCAAGCAGCTTGATGAGCTGGGCCTGTGAGTCTTTGCCACCTGAATGGTTGGCAACAAACAGCGCGCCCGAGGCTGCTAGAGCCTCAACGTCCGGTGGGATATTCATTGGTACTCCAGGCAGCCGCCCGCCTGCCTAGGCGTGGTGGCGTTATGTAGGGAGATCGTGTTTGATTCGAGCACGACTATTTGAGAGGAATGGAAATGGAACTTGCTACGTTTGGTTATATGGCTGCGATAGGCACGTTTTTTATAGCTCTCGATATCTTGTGGCGATTGAAGACTTCATCTAATCGAATGGAAGCGCTTCAGGTTGATCGACTTTATTTTTCAAAGCAGCGTGATGAGCGCATTGAAGAAATCGAAGCGCAGCTACATTCGATGATGGATGTCATCAAAGACCTTTCTGATTTCCAGAAGGGAACAGGTCGCTATCTGTATGACCCAGATGACCCGCGCCTGCCGGTTCATATCCGTGATCGCACAGGCCGAGATGATTAATACAGCTGTCGTACTTAAAGCTCTGCCATGCGGTCTTGGGGCCTGCCTAGGCGTGGTGGCGATGGGTGAGGTCAGTTATCAGTTTCGAAGCGAGGATTGTCGTAAAGATGTTCGGTCACCTCGTCGTAGATCGACTGAGCGATGTGGTCGTCCGAGGGGTTGTCCTTGTCGAGCGACAGGATCACGCACAAAGATTCGCGTTCCTGGCCATCACCCATAAAATCGATGTTTATCAGAAGCCTGACCTTGCTCATGCTTTCCTCCAGACACGCCTCATCCTCCGGTGCCGGGGCGGCGTGGTGGCAAGTTGGTAAATGGTGGGGTTATTCGTCGCGGCAGATGCGCAGGGCTTCGCGTTGGTAAGCGAGCTTCAATTTCCGCTCCACGGATGGCGAGATAGTGATTTCGTGGCGCGGCGGCGTCAGCAGTGGCACAGCCCGTTCAGGCCCCAGCTCATGCAGGCGATGAATCATCAGCGTCATCGCCTCGCCCTGTTCCTCCAAGCCTGCCCACTGCATCAGCTCAGCGAGCGCTTGCTTCGTGCCTTGGCGTACCCGCAGCCGTAGCTCCTCTTCCTGCATCGCCTTGCGCTTTGCTGCGGTCTTCGCGGAACGCTCGGCTGGGCTTATCGCCATGGACCACCTCCGTTCATGCCCTGACCCTCTTGAGCGACCCACCATTGGTGGCTTTAGGGAAGTCGATGTTGTACTCGCTGAGCAGGCGATGGAATTTCTGATAGCTCATACCGATATGCTTCTGGACCTGGGACCGGTTCAGACCGTTATCGCGCATGCTGGTGATTTGCTCTACCAGCGCCGCGTCACCATCCTTGAAGGCCTGATCGGTCAAGTGGCCGCGCTTGAAGGCAAAGCCCATGGTGTCGGCCATCATCTGCAGGTCTTCCTGCGAAAGGTGAAACTTCCTCGCAGCTTCGTACTTGGTGAGCCCCGGCGCCAGCTCGGCGATCCTTACTTCCCGTGGCTTATTCACCTCACCGCGCCGGCCTTTCTGTGTGCGGTTGTTGAAAGCGGTCTCAATGTCCGGGCAACGCGTGGTGGGCGGCACAACCTCCATCACACCCTGGCGCTGCTCGAATTCGGCCATGGCCTGGCCCAGCCAGGCACGATCGGCATCTTTAACACGAACCAGGCTTAGGTCGAGACTGATCATCTCATCCCCCAGAGCGCTAGTCCGATCATGGCCACGCTGATGATCAAGGCCCAACGAAACATGCGGTCGGCGAAGCCTTTCACCACTGAGGTAGTGGCTTCACGCTTGTCCACGGCACGCTCCAGCTGCTCAGCGTACTGAACGGCTTCCTTGTGTTCTTTGCACTGGCCATGCAGGCGCTGCGAGGTGACGCTGACGACGGCCCAGCCGCCATCATGGGGTTCCACACGGAAGCGGCACTTCTTCAGCGCTTCGGCGCTGGCAATGGCCGTGCGCTCACGCATGGCTTCGTACACTTCACGCTTTTGTTCGGTGAGAAGATAGGTAGACATTGGTAATCCTTAACGTGTGATGTGCGTACTGGACCGTATGGGGCAGGCGCCAAGCCCAGTGACCAAACTGGGGAAAAGCCAGCCTGGCGCCTGTCCGATACGGTCGAGGAGAAGGGTGATGCAGGGGGCCGCGTTGCGCGGTGCAGAAGACTTCCGCATCCCGCTGCGCACTCGGTGAATGCGCAGGAGGATGGTTCAGGCTGCTTCCGCGTCAGGCTTATCCGCCTTGCATTTCACACCGCAGAAGGGGCAGTAGTTGGCAGCCAGGAAGGTGTTCACCTTTACCGTCTTCATGCCTCCAGCCTTCTTCGGCGCTTTGTACTCGCCTATAACATCGATCCTGAACAGCCATTTCATGCCGTCGTTGCCGAAGCTCATGCCGTAGCCGCCCAAGTCAATGTCGAAGCACTCACTACCTTGAGGCGCAGCTGCCGCGACGTGTTCCTTCACAGCATCGAGGTACTTCTCTTTACATTCGCACTGCATGTTCTTGCCCTCCGTTGATTTCCCGTCTGGCCCTGTCGCCAAGGCCAGCCAGTGAAATCGCCTCATTACCGCCAGGCTAGGGCGGGGCGCATTGCATACTGGGTCGTTCGCACGGTTAGAGCGTTTCGCTCTCGATCAGCCGTACAGGGTTCTCCCTGTCGTGGGCAGGCTTTCGGGCCTGTCTGATCGCCGGTCGCCGGTAGAGGCAATGCGGTCTGTTGTGTGTGTGTTGCGGTGGGTTGTTAAAGAGCAGGTCGTTCTGCTGGGCCGATTGGTTCGGCCTGCGTCTCGGCAAGGCAAACATTAGGCATTCCTTTGTAATCAGTCAATAGGCATGCCTAATTAATTTTTCGAGGGTGCTCGTAGGTGCTCTGTGTGGATAGCAATGTCAATTTGGTAGGATGACGAAAATCACACAGGGAATGGATTCATGAAGAAAGCCGCTGTTTTGACTGCGTTGGCGGTCTTGCTTCCGGGGTGTGGTGAGGCCGACAAGCAAAGCAATGTCAAACTTCAGCTGGAGGTGGACAGGCTCAAAGGTGAAGTCAGTTCCTTGCGTACAGAGCTGGACTCAGAGCGTAATGGCCCAGCTCGAGCGCTCGCCTCGGCAAAAAACGAAATCGCTGAAGGGTCTTTGGCCGATGCGAAGAAAACCCTATCGAATCTAGTGGCCCGGTTTCCTGAATCTGCACAAGCTCAAGAGGCCAAGTCTCTCCTGGCTGCCACTAACCTAAAAATCGAAGCGGCCGAAAAGGCTAGACAGGCCCAGGAAGCAAAGGATCTAGAGGGGAAGCGCACACTTCTTGCGCGGCTTGATGCGAACTTAGTTAAAAAGAAAGACGAAATTAGAGGTGTGACATGGATTTCACATAAATCAGTTCCTGTTCTAGCTAACTATATGTCGTTGTATTTTGGTGTGAAAGAAGGATCTACGAAAGCTTATCCGTTGAGGCTGAAATTCAATTATTATTCAGATGGCTGGCTTTTTATCAAGAGTGTGACTATCAAGGCTGATAGTGATGTATTTGAACTTGGCGATTTGGATTTTGAAAGAGACAACGCTGCCGGAACTGTTTGGGAGTGGTCAGACTCAAGCCTAGAAAACATGGGCATGGTAGAGAAGGTTATTTCAGCCAAAAAGGTTACGATCCGCTATGAAGGAAATCAGTACTATCATGACTTCGTTCTGCCGGATTCACAGAAGTCAGCAATGAAGGAGATACTATTGGCGTGGCAGCGCTATGATGGCAGTCTTTGAGGTTAGATAGTTTTCGCAAGCATAAGGCCCGGTACCTCGCCGGGCCTGTAGCGCCCAGGCCTAGGGCGAGTTATAACTTACGGGCATTCCATACGAGTAGTACGCGGGCCTGGATGTGGACTCTTGCAAGGGTATCGCCGTCGATCATGATCGCCGGATATACAGGATTATCCGAAATCATCCGTAAAGCCCCGCCAGTCAAACGCTGTAGTCGCTTAATGAATAGTTCGCCATCTAGTGTAAAAACGTATACAGCGTCTGTCTTGATTTCGGTTATTCCGCGATCTACTAGTAAAGCGTCGCCATTGCGAAAAGTCCCTTCCATGCTATCACCGTCACCGTCGATGATCGCTAGATTCTCAAGTTGAGAATATGACAGCCCCTGTGTCTTCAGCCAATCGAGGTGGACGGTAATATCTCGGATCACTTCAATATGGTCAGGCGGCACTCTGCCTGGTCCCATTGATCCAGCTACCTCTAGTTGAGGGATTGTTATGAAGCTAGAATCTTTAGACTTTCGACGTGATTCGATCAACACCACGTTGCTCTCCTTTTGACCAGGTAGCCCCGCATTGTCCCCACCCTTGCGCATGGGTCCCTTTCCAGTGGCCAACCACATTGGCGTTACCTTCAGGTATTCGGCTGCCAACAGGAGATTTTGCCCCTCGATCGTCTTCGTTTTTCCTGAGATCCAGTCATGCACAGAAGGCGCGCTGATCCCACACGCCCGAGCCAGCGCGGCCTGAGTGACCTTCGGCGGACCTGCCATAGCCAGTTTTAAGCGTTCTTGAAGTGCTCTCATTAGGAGAGCCTATCATCCGTCATGGAAGGTATTCCTATTGACCTAAATAAAAGGTATGCCTAATATCTCTGCCTATGCGATTAGCCGGAGAGATCAGGCATGAACCCCAGTGAAATTATTGACGCTCTCGGCGGCACCTTTCGGGTAGCTGAGCTGTGCGAGGTGCGTCCTCCATCGGTAAGCGACTGGAGGAAATACGGCATCCCAAGGGCACGGATGATGTTCCTGCGTGTTGCTCGCCCTGAGGTTTTCAAGGACCTCGATGTAAAAGCCGCAAAGAAATCCGTCGCTTAGGAATTGGATTTTGCCAACCAAGGCATTTCGCCACCACGTAAAAATCAGAGGTTCGTTACATGCTGGATCTGATGAGAGCAATACACGACGTGGTGGAGCGCCACGGCTCGGCCAAGGTTGCGGAGGGTGCTGACTTCGCTTCCCGCACTCTGCTGCTGCAGAAGGCCAACCCTGATTACGACAGCCACCGGATGAATGTCCAGGAGCTGCACCGAATCATGAAGTTCACCAATGACTTCCAGCCCCTGAAGGCATGGGCCGAGTCATTCGGCTTTGACCTAGTGGCAAAGGCGGCGCCGATTGCCATCGACGTACACCAGGCGTTGGGAAGGGTCTCGCTCGAGATTTCCGAGGTGACTGTGGAAACCCACGTGGCCATGACGGATGGCCGTATCGACCAGCTGGAGCGTGCCCGAATCCTGAAAGAGATCGCGCATGCCCAGGCCGCCTTAGATCAACTGAAAGCTTCAGTGAAGGTGGCCTGAGATGAAAGCGCGATCTTCGAGAGAAGGCTTCCGCCGCGGACGCAAGAACGCAACCCGGCTCAAGGCAGATAAGGAGAGCCGGGAAGCCTTTTACGGCCTGATGCTCAAGAGCGGACTGATCTGCAATGTGAAAGATGCCGAGCAGTCCTCCGGCTTCAATTTCCTTGAACCCGGTCATGTACTTCCGGCGGATTCGACCTCAGCGCCTTATCCCTTGAGTAAGGGACAAACACCCTTTTCTGTTAATGGCGCTGACCTGGGGGAGAAGTTATCCCAGCACGCTCTACCGCATCCACAGACCTTTGCAGTACGTCAATCAGCTGTTTCGTCTGTGGAAGAGTCAGCGCGTAAATCGGGCTTTTCTGGGCCTCATCCACGCGCTGGAAGGGAGTTGAAATGAATCCCAGCTCAAGCAGCACCAGTTGCATTGCCTCGACCGTTCGTACATCCCAGCCCGATACAGGGTTTAGCGCAAGTTCATCTGTCATGTCCGGCCTCCGAGGCCTTTTTGTGTGGAAGCTAAAAGCTACCACGGATGCGCCGGACACCTATACCGCCTGAATTTTGGGCACAAAAAAGCCGGGATTCCGCCCCGGCCTTTTCGACAACTTCTACAAGGTGAAATGTAATGGCTAGAGCAAGAAACATCAAGCCAGCACTGTTCAAAAATGAGGTGCTTGGCGTAGCTGATCCTCTGTTCACGCTCATGTTCGAAGGGCTTTGGCTGCTCGCTGATCGTGCTGGGCGTCTGGAGGACCGGCCCTTGCGGATCAAGGGTGAACTGTTCCCGTACCGTGATGGCTTGGATACCAATGCAATCCTGGCCTGGCTGGCAGTTGAGGGTTTCATTCAACGTTACGAAGTGGCGGGCAAACGCTACATCGAGATCTGCAATTTCGAGAAACATCAGAACCCGCACAAGAACGAGCCCGATTCAGAAATACCCGCTCCATCAATGGGTTGTACTGCTTCCGATAAAATCGGTACGACTTCCGAGAAAATCGGAAGCGCTCCGGCTGATTCCCTCTCTCTTGATTCCGGATCCCTGATCCCTGATTCCCCTACCACGCCATCGGCGCCGGCGAGTGAAGACCTGTTCGCCAAGTTTTGGAAGCTGTACCCCAGGAAGGCGAGCAAGAAAGACGCCGAGAAGGCTTGGGCCAAGCTCAAGGTTACACCGGCCCTCTACGGCCAGATCATCGATTCACTGGGCAAGCACTGCGTTTCCAAGGACTGGACCAAGGACAACGGGCAGTTCGTTCCTCACCCCGCAACCTGGCTGAATGGCCGTCGCTGGGAGGACGAGCTGACCATGCACAGCAACGTTCACCCGATGCCTCAGTCCCGGCACGGCGGATTTGCTAACCGTGATTACACGGACGGCCTGATCGCTCGGGAGGATGGCAGCTATGGCTTCTGAGAACGTTGTGCATCTGTCCAACATGGCGAGCCCTCAAGTCACCAGCATGGCCATGTGCGAGAAGCACGGACCTTACTCAAGCACGGAAACCCGAGTGCTGCGCAGTACGTTCCGTTCGCCATGCCCACAGTGCAAGCAGGCCCAGGCCGAAAAGGAGAGGGCGGAAGCGGTTGAGCGTTCACGCCATGAGCTGGCGTGGAAAATGGGCGATGCCCTGATTCCGAAGCGCTTCAAGGACCGCACGTTCGATACCTACACCGCCACCAACCCTGGGCAGATCAAGGCGAAGGCACGGTGTCAAAAATACGCTGCCGACTTTGAGCAGAACCTGGCCGCTGGCCGCTGCATGGTCATGGTTGGCACCCCAGGCACTGGCAAAACCCACCTAGGCATATCCGTTGCTCAGTCCGTCATGGCCACCAGTGGGCATACCGCTGCCTATCGCACTCTTGGGGGAATCCTCCACGCCATCCGCGCCACGTTCGACGGCAGCTCCAGCCAGACCGAAGGCAGCATTCTTGATGGCTTGGTACGCCCCACGTTGCTGGTGCTGGACGAAGTTGGCGCAAGCAAGGAAGCGCCCAGCGATTTCGAGTTGAGCCGCCTGTTTTCGATCATCAACGGCCGCTACGAACGGATGCTGCCCACCATCGTGATTTCCAACTTGGGCGCTAAGGAACTGCCCAGTGCCATGGGCGAGCGCTCGGCCGACCGCCTGCGCGAGGGCGGGGTGATCGTGCTGCCGTTCGACTGGGAATCACAGCGCGGTAAGGAGGGGTTTTGATGAACCATGAATTCAAGCCGGGCGACCTGGCTCTGGTCATAAATCACACCTACGCCCCAGTGGTAGGCACCTGCGTGGAGTTGATCAGCCGGCACTTTGTGGGGCCTGTGGATCGCACCAATCCCATGGACCCAGGTGTTTACGAGAAGGATGGTGGCGAGCCGGTTTGGGTTGTCAGCGAGGACAAGGCAATCGTCTGGGAGAAGTGGCTCATGCCACTGCGCGGCGACTTCGCCCCTGAGCAGCAGCGTGCAAGGGAGGTACAGCCATGCGCGTGATCTCCCAAAAGCTCCGCAACAGCGCCCGAGGCCGTGAATGCACCCTTCGCATCTACGGCATCTGCAACGGCAACCCAGAAACCACCGTCCTGGCTCACGTCCCGTGTGGGCAACGTGGCATGGGCATGAAAGGCCCTGACCAGATTGCTTGCTTCGCCTGCAGCGACTGCCACGACGCCCTGGACGGCCGCCGCAATATCCAAATCGACTGGCGGGACGTGATCCGCGCCGTAGCCGAAACCCAATCCACCTGGTTGCGCGAGGGCCTATTGCGGGTCCAGGGCGTGGCCGCCTAATGAGACCCAAAGAGGACCTGCCATTGATCGACCTTTCCTGCTGGAACCTGACCATCCCAATCGGCGCAACGGTGATTCCCACCGCGAAGCTGAACAAGGGCTATGTGGACCCGTACTTCAAGCCCACGCCTGATTTCATCGACTTCATCGCCCCTTCGGATGTGCGCGGTGCCCAGTCCACGCCCAACAGCGACTTCCCGCGTTGTGAGCTTCGCTTCACGACGCTGGCTGGTGCAATCAAGCAGGCCAACTGGAAGATCGCCAGCGCCGCGCTGCACGTCATTGCAGGTTGCTGCGCGATTATGGAGGGGCCTCGCAGCGGCAAGCTGATCTTTGCCCAATGGCACGGCGATACGAACCACCCCGGCTTTAAAGGCCAGGGCACGCGCCAGAGCGACGGCACCTGGAACATCTATGCGCAGCTTCGCCGCAAGCTGGACGGCGCCGAAGACAAGGTGCTCATCGCCAAGGGGGTGAAGCAGGGCGAGGCCTTCATCTATCGCTTCGAGCTGACTGGCACCGGGCTGTTCCGGGCATTCATCAATCGCGCACGGGTCACCACCAAAGTCCTGCTGGAGGAAGGCTTCCAGTTCGACATGAATTCCTATGCCAAGGACACCTGGTACCCAAAAGCTGGCGTGTACAGCCAGGAGAAAGTCGGCGGCCAGGGCAGGGGCTGGGTGCGCTACTTCGCGTTGCATGTGTACGACGGCGACGCGGCGAATGCGCCGAAATATGGCCTGCCCGAGGTGCAGCCGGAAGATCCGGTGACCACGCCGCCGGCAAGCACGCCTGTGCCGCCCGATGATGCCCCAGCGCGCAGCATTGCTGACCTTTCCGAAGAGGTCCGCCAGGTACTGGTCGACGTCAAAGCCGGCCGTTTGGCATCAAGCGATGCGCTCGACTTCATCCAGGCCAAAAAGGTCGAGGCTGATACCCAGTTTCCCAAGACCGACGAGCGCAGCGCTTTCTACAAGCAGGTGACCGCAGCTAAGGAAACGATCAAGGCAGGCAGTACGAACCCGCCAGGCCCAGCCAAACCCGTAGAACCTACCCTGGCCGAGCAGATCGCATCCGCCTTCGAGGCCTGGGCAGCCGGGAAGATGTCGCCCTATGACGCACTGCTGGCCATGAACGCCTATTCCAAGCAGGTGGCCAAGATCCCATCAGACAAGGATCGCGCGCCGCTCTACACCCAGATCACTGACTGCAAAGACCGCATCAACGGTTCGAAGAAGTAGAGGCCTAGCAAAATGACCCAGGGCGTAACCCTTTCCCCTTACAAGCCGCGTGCTCTTCGTGCCAAGCGCGCCAAGCCTGTTGACCGCGAAGGTCTTGAGCAGGCGGCCTTGTTGGAGGAGTTCGCCCTGCGGTACCCCGCAGCCGCTGAGCTGCTCCACCACATTCCGAACGGTGGCCACCGCTCCAAGTTGGTAGCCGTCAAGTTGAAGGCCCAGGGAGTGCGCGCTGGCGTGCCTGACCTGTCGCTACCCATCGCCCGCGGCGGGTACTTCGGTCTGTACATCGAATTCAAGGCCACCGTTGACCCTGCGCCTGTATCGCCCAGTCAACGGGCCTATCTGCGCCTGCTGGATGAGCAGGGCTATCTGGCCATCGTCTGCTATGGCCACTTTGACGCGATGGAATGCCTGCGCAATTACCTGAGGTTGCCGCCAACGGCCAGAGGGATATTTCAGGGTGAGATGCCTGAGCAGAGGTCCATTACATGACGCAGACGCTAGTCACAAAGATCACGGATGCGGAAATACGGCGGCAGGCGTCCGGGGCTGTCCGCGACCTTCGCGACCCTGAGCACCGGGGCCTGTACCTTCGCTTTACCCGAAATCGCGCCCGCGCCTCCTGGTATCTGGTGCTCAGAGGGAAATGGAACCTTGTCGGGGGGTTCCCTGAGCTGAGCGCAAAGCAGGTGATTGCAGCATTGCCGGGCATACGCCTTCGGGTTGATGCGGGCGCCGGCTCCAACCTCTCGAAGTGGCTGCTGGTAGGCGAGTTGCTGGATTGGTATGCCGACCGCATGGCCCGTGACCGTAGCCTGTCTGCCAAGCGCAAAAAAACCGGCGCCTCGCTGATCAAGTGCCACCTTAAGCCCCTTCTGGGCTCGCTTCCCCTGGCTTCGATCAATAAGGCCGCACTTGACGACAGGCTCATGTGGCCTGCGCAAGAGGTGATCGGCATCGACTATGTGCGCTCGGCGTTCCAGCTGCTGGCCCTGGCGTTCCGTCAGGCGTTCAAGCTTCGACTGATCGCCGACAACCCAATGAAGGATGTCAGGTTCAGCGACTTTTCCAAGGCAAAGGTAGGCGTGAAGCCGTCGCGCTTGCGAGTCACGCAGTTGCAGGACCTGATCGCTCAACTCTGTGAAGCGGCTGTGACTGCGCCACAAGACGCCATGTTCGCACTGATGATGCTTTGCCATGGCACGCGCATCGGAGAGACCCGCCAGGCGCAGTGGTCGCATATCAGTCTGGCCGAGCGGGAGTGGTTTATCCCAGCCAAAAACACTAAGACCGGGGTAGAGCACCACCTCCCTATTACCGATCAGGTGCGCCAACTGCTCACCCAGTACCGCGACCACCAATGGGCCTGCAGCTATGACGGGCAATACCTGTTCCCCGGCCGCAATGGCAAGCCCCTGAGTGAGGGCCAGGCCAGTGCCGTGTTCACCCGGCTGGGCAAAGGTGAATGGACCAGCCACGACCTGCGCAAGGTAGCCCGCACTGGCTGGGCAGACATCGGCATTGACCACCTCATCGGGGAGCTGCTGATCAACCACGCCATGGGCCACAACGTGAAGGTGTACATCCAATCCGATGTGATGAGCCGCAAGCGCGAGGCACTGGATCGGTGGTGCCATTACCTAGATGCGAAGGGCTTCAAGCGCATCCATGAATTGACCGGTTTTAGATTGGGAGATTCTGGTAATTCGCCACAGCCCAAGGCCGACGCGCCTTGCGAAGCACTCGAAGAATCAACCATAGGCGAGGTTTCAAAAGCATGAAAAAGAGCCATGGCCCCGCTTTCCGCCAGCCCCAAAAGCCCCTGGCCCATTGCCCGGTCTGCAAAGGGAAGGCTGTTGTGCACGGGATTTTCCATGACATGCCCTGTGCCCATTGCCACGCCTCGGGCTGGGTGGATGCAGCTACCGGCCAGGCGCTACCGCTGGTAGACCTGGTGCTGCAATTGAACATGAAGCTACAGCAGGCCCAGCGCCGGATCAACGAATTGGAGCGGACCGTGCCTATGCGTGGCCCGGCCGAGCAATACCACCAGAACAACCGTCGCGGCGCCGGCGGATCGAACTACACAGGGGATTGAGTGAGGCATGAGCATCTATAAAGACGTGATGAGCACGCTGGTCCGCGTACTGGCTGCCGACAACATTGACAACAGCACCAAGCAGTCATGGCAGAAGCTGATTGATGCCGATCTTCGCCAAGGCGGCACCGGCGCTACGCTTTCTGTGCGCGACAAGTTCGACTACGACTGCTGCCTGTACGCGCTTCTGCATCGCCAGCTGGACCCAGCACAATGGGATGTCCTGGTCGCGAAGTATTCGACGCACAAGGCCAACAAGGTCGCTGCCATCGGACGCCTGGTGTCGCGCACCACGTCCCCGGCCCCGCAGCTCTTCATCTACAAGGCGCTCACTGCTTGGGCAATTCCTAAGCTCAAGGGTGTTCAAACCACCAAGCGCTCGACCGACATGATCGTACTGCCGGCCGAGTTCTACGACATGAACACTTGGGATGTCGAAGGCAAACCAGAGTCGACCCGGCGACGCTGGAAGACCGGCATTGCCAAGCGCTTGGAAAGTCTCGAAGAAGCGGCGGTCATCCATGCAACTGAGATTTTCGACCGAGAGCAAATCTTTATCGACGCAGCTTGACGCAGTGGCGAAATGATCATAATTTAGCGCCATCATGTCGATCTTGCGTGAGTTGGTACGCAACGGCATCCAAGCTTCCAAAACCCGGCCATCGAGTCGGGTTTTTTATAAATTCGAACTTGCTCGTCCTGTGAGCTCTTTCGCAAATTTCAACATCTCTTGCTGTACATAAAGTTGCATTTCACTGGATACGCGACGGTCTTTCGCAGCTTCTAGCTCCCCTCGAAGTTTCTCAGCTGCGTCGAGAGCATCCGCTTCTCGTTTAGCGCGCTCTGCCTTTCTGGCTTCAACAAGCAGTTCTACAAGCCAGCCGGAGTACGCGATAGTGTTCAGCACACTCAACGCGAAGACACCGATTTCGATTCGTGAAGCAGTTCCAGGTCCCATCAGGAATAGGTAAATCTGAAATAGATGCCACAGTATGACAAGCGCCATGACGGAACCCTTCAGCCCTTGAAACACCTTCTTCCTTTCTGGGGAAGAAGACTTTGCAATGTTGAATAGCAAGTTAACAAAAGCGATGACGACCGCCGCTATACCTACAAACATCTTCCAATCCATCACTGCTTCCCTTTTGGCTGTCGCGCAATTGTCAAAATACAATAGCGTATTTGATCCGTCCCATTCTTAACAGCTGACCTGCCGCGTTCGATAATTTAACGGCTTATGAACCGGCGCCTCAAGCTGCCCTAATGCGATCTGGAGTTGAGCGCATGGAGTTCTTTCACCGGCTGCTCGACAAGTTCGACTGGCTAATCGCTGGGCTATTCGGCGCTCTGGTAGCGACGCGATGGCACAAGGACGATCTGACCGACCGTAAGGCATGGCTGCTTTTCCTGCTGACGGGCATGGCGTGTGCTCATTACCTTACCGGAATGGTCAGCGACTACTTCGGTATCTCGGAGCCTCGCAGTGTCGCCGGAGTTGGCTTTCTGCTGGGCACATTCGGGGGCTCGATGATGGCCGCGATAACCCGCGCGATCAAAGCTGCCGATCTTTGGTCATTTATCAGGTCCAAGTTCGGAGGGCCTAGCCCATGAACCTCGAATACCTGAATGCATTAGCCGCAGGCTTAATCGCCTTTTGGGCGACCTGGTGTGTGCTGAGCGGCCGAGTACGTGATGGTGTGATCGGCAAGATCCTGTACGCCGTCATCGCCATCAGCGGCTACGCCATCCTGGCCCGGTCGGATCGTTTCTTCTTTACGCCAAACTCTGCCGGGGTAACGCTTCATGTTGCCCTGGCCCTAGCAGGACTGCGCCATATGTTCATGGTCACTTACTGGCCCCGCGTCAAGCGCTGGATCTGCTCCCGGCTTAGCTGCGAAGGGTGCTTGCGTGACACCCGGTTCGGCCCTGAGCCTGGCAAGATCGACCGGCGTTCGGTTAAGCGCTGACCGCGCCACAAAACTCGACACGCCCATTTCGTGGCGCGCACGCTGGAGCTGAAGATGGCACGACTCAAGACACTGGGTAACCGCATCGGCACCCAGGGTGATCGTGTTGCCATTGCTCCCCCTGCCACCTGGCGTGCGGGCAAGACCACGGCCAACCAGCGCGGCTACAACTACGCATGGCAGAAGGCTCGGCTGGTCCACCTGAACGCTAACCCACTGTGCGTCTACTGCGATCGGCAGGGGCTGGTCGTCGCCGCATCGGTCGTCGACCACATCGAGGCCCACAACGGGGATCAGTCCCTTTTCTGGGACCGCAGCAACTGGCAGTCCCTCTGCAAACCCTGCCACGACCGCGTGAAACAGCGCGAAGAGGCAAAAAGTCGTGCGTTTTGACCGATTTAGACCGAATTTGCACGGTTTTGGTGCGAAAATTGGCCGTTTGGAGGGGGGGGTCAAAAAAATGGGTTTTTCGGGTTACTAGACCGCCCTCGACCGCACGTACAGATTTTTTTCCGCTCAGGATTTTTTGTTAATGGCTTTAACACCCAAAAAACGCGCTTTCGTGAAGGCGGTGAGGGAAGGTGCGTCCAATAAAGAGGCAGCCATAGCCGCTGGATGCCCCGAAAAGACTGCCTCTGCGGCCGGTTCGCGTCTTGCAAAAGATGCCGATGTGATCGCCGAGCTGCACAAGCTGAACGCGCTGCATCCTGCCAAGGCGGATGTTAAAACTGTTAAAGGTGTTAAAGCGTCCGGGGACGAACAGACGCCCGCCGAGGGGCAGCCTGAACCTGCAGCGGAGGAGGATGCGCAGCCGTTCGACTTGCGCCAGGCTCTGTCCCATCGGGACCCCAAGGACTTCCTCTTGGCCGTCATGAACGACATGGGCCAGGAAGCGAAGCTGCGGGTGGATGCTGCCAAGGCATTGATGCCCTTCGTTCATCCCCGCAAAGGGGAGAGCGGCAAGAAGGAGCAGGCCAAGGACAAAGCAGCCCAAGTGGCGGCCGGTCGGTTCGGTACCCGTAAGGGTCCCCTACAGTCGGTGAAATGATGGAGTGGTCGACTGCGTGTCCCGACTGGGAAAAGCGGATAGTCGCTCGCCAAAGCCTGATCCCCTTCGAACCGCTGTTCCCCGACCAGGCGGCGGAAGCCCTCGAAGTATTTGGGGCGCTGCGTATGGTGGACGCCACCGGCAGCCCACTGATGTGCGAGACGGTGCGGTCCTGGGTGAATGAGTTCGTGGCCGCCATCTTCGGCGCGTACAACCCGGACACCGGCCGCCGGATGATCAGCGAATTCATGCTGTTGATCAGCAAGAAAAACGGCAAGTCCACCATTGCTGCTGGCATCATGCTGACGGCCCTGGTGCTGAACTGGCGGACCTCAGGCGAATTCATCATCCTGGCACCGACCAAGGAAATTGCTGACAACTCCTATATCCCTATCCGGGACATGGTGAAGGCTGATGAAGAGCTGTCCGCACTGCTCAAGGTGCAGGACCATCTACGCACGGTTACCCACCATGAGACCGGCGCAACGCTTAAGGTCGTCGCGGCCGACAGTGAAACGGTATCGGGCAAGAAAGCCATCGGCGTCTTCATCGATGAACTATGGGTATTCGGCAAGCGCGCCAACGCTGAGGCAATGCTGCGCGAAGCCACCGGTGGCTTGGCATCACGGCCCGAGGGTTTCATCATCTGGGCTACCACTCAGTCTGATGCGCCACCAGCTGGCGTATTCCGGCAGAAGCTGCTGTATGCGCGCCAGGTTCGTGATGGCGGCATCGTCGATAAGTCGTTCTTGCCGGTGCTGTACGAATTTCCCAAGCATCTGCTGGACGCTGGCGGCCACCGCGATGTGGCTAACGCCTACATCACCAACCCGAACCTGGGCCTTTCGGTCGACGAACCGTTCATTGAACGCGGCTTTACCCAGGCGCAGATCGATGGCGAAGAGTCGTTCCGTGGCTTCCTGGCCAAGCACCTCAACGTCGAGATCGGATTGGCGCTGCGTTCCGATCGCTGGGCTGGTGCCGAATTTTGGGAAGTCCAGGCCAAGCTGCCCGGCCTGACGCTGGACAACCTGATCGAGCGCTGCGAGGTAATCGATATCGGCATCGACGGTGGCGGCCTGGATGACTTGCTGGGTTTCGCGGCCATAGGCCGAGACAAGAACACGCGTGAATGGCTGCTATGGACGCATGCCTGGGCGCACCCATCGGTGCTAGAGCGCCGTAAAGGCGAGGCGCCTCGGCTGCACGACTTCGCCAAACAGTGCCACCTGACCATGGTGGACGTGATCGGTGATGACCTGGAAGAGGTGGCAGACCTTGCTGCAAGGGTCGAGAAGGCTGGCTTGCTTGATCAGGTCGGCGTCGACCCGGCCGGTATAGGCGGCGTGCTTGATGCGCTGGTAGCCGCTGGCGTGCCCCAGGACAAGATCATCGGCATCTCGCAGGGCTGGAAGCTGGGCGGTGCGATCAAGACCACCGAACGCAAGCTGGCCGAGGGCGGCCTGGTACACGGCGGACAGCCGATGATGGCTTGGTGCTGCGGCAACGCCCGTGTCGAGCCACGCGGCAACTCGATCTTGATCACAAAGCAGGCGTCAGGCTCGGCCAAGATCGACCCGCTGATGGCCACCTTCAACGCGGTATCCCTTATGTCGCTCAACCCCGAAAGCAAAGGCGGGATGGATGACTACCTGAACAACGGTTTCTTCGGACTTGTAGGCTGACTATGGCATCTCATTGGTACAACCCGCTGTCCTGGCGGATGTTCGGCTATGAGGACCCGAAAACCGGTGACTACGTCGAAGTCGACATGACCGTAGGCGGTAAGGCCACCAAAGCAGGCGTGAGGATCACCCCGACCAAGGCCATGAACATCAGCATCGTCTGGGCCTGCGTGAAGATTCTCAGCGAATCGGTCGCCGGGCTGCCGCTCAAGCTTTACGACGACCAGGATGGCAAACGTGTGGTGGTGCCCTACAAGGATCGCGCCAGCCGCATCATGCGTAAGCCAAACCCGTTTATTACTCGCCTCAACTTCTTGAAGGCAGTGGTCGTGAACATGGCCCTGCGCGGAAATGCCTACGCCATCATCGAGCGTTCCAGCTCGGGCGAAGCGATCGGCTTCAACCTGGTATCACCCGATGAGGTTGTGCCGGATACCCTTGAGGGGCAGTTGATCTATTACGTCAATCTGGACGGTAAGCGTGTGCCGGTGTCGCCCCAAAACATGCTGCACTTCAAACTGTTCAGCACTGACGGCATCAACGGCATGTCGCCGGTCGAGCATCAGGCCGAGACCATCGGCCTGGCCAAGGCTGCGCACGACTGGTCGGCACGCTTCATGCGCAAAGGCGGCTTCACCGGTGGCTACGTCATCTACGACAACTTCCTGACCGCTGAGCAGCAAGCTCAGGTCATGGCGAAGTTTCCCGACGTGCGCAAGGCCGACACCGAGGACCTGGGCAAGATGGCCATCCTGCAGGGCGGCCCGAAGATCGTCCCGGCGGGCCTTACCCAAAAGGACAGCCAGTTCATTGAGTCGCAGCAGTTCCAGGAAGAGGCCTTGGCCGGGATCTGGGGCGTTCCGCTCTACCTGGCCAACCGGGCCAGCAAGACCTCAATCATGGGTTCGAACCTCGAGCAGCAAACCAGCGGGTTCGTGACATTCGGCTTAAAGCCCTACCTCGATGCGATCGAGGACGAGTTCAACGACAAGCTTTATGCCGATACCGAGCGGTTCGTCGAGTTTGTGGTCGAGGGCCTGCTGCGTGCCGACAGTGCAGCGCGGGCTACCTACTACCAGGCCGCGCTCGGTGGCTCGGGTGGTTCGGGCTGGATGAGCACGAACGAAGTCCGCGAAAAGGAAAACCAGACGCCTCTCGTTGGTGAGGAATACAACCGGGTTACCCGGTGGGAGATGCAGCCCAATGCTGACAAAAATTGAAGTGCCGTTCGAGGTCAAGGCCGTCGACGACGCCGGCAACTTCGAAGGCTACGCCGCAGTGTTCAACAACGTTGACCTGGGTGATGACGTGATCCTGCCGGGGGCGTTCACGAAGGTGAAGACCACCCGCGCTGGCCGCCTGAAGCTGGCGCTGTTTCATGACCTGACCCGGTTGGTAGGGTCGGCAGACTTCACCCAGGACGCCCACGGGTTGTACCTCAAGGGCAAGGTGAACCTGGGTGTGAGCTATGCGCGTGATGCTTACGAGCTGATGAAGGAGGGCACGCTAGACAGCATGTCCATTGGCTTCAACACGCTGCTGGCGGCGTACGAAGAGCGCGAGGGCCGACAGATCCGCATCATCAAGCAGGCCGAACTCTGGGAAGCCTCGCTTGTGCCTTTCGGCATGAACCCGGAAGCAACTATTACCGACGTCAAATCGGACATCAGACTTTTCGAGAAGGCGCTGCGCGATCGCATGGGCCTTTCCCAAAAGGAAGCGGCTGCGGTCGCTTCGCTCGGCTATTCCGCCGTGCACCGCGACGGTGACACAGCGGCCACGGTGATCGTGGATGAGCTGAAAGAACTTTCCACACTGTTCACCCACCATTTTGGAGCCTCGCAATGAGCGAAGTGAAAGAGCTGCGCGATTCCCTGGACAAGCAACTGAAAGATGGCTTCCAGGGCCTTCAGCAAAAATACGACCACGTCACCGAAGAGCTGCAGAAAGGCAACACCGTGACGCTGGAAATGAAGTCCAAGATCGAAAATCAGAAAGGCGAACTGGAGCGCGTCATCGAGCAGGTTCAGAAGCTCGAGGAAAAAGGCATTCAGCTGCGTAACCAGGGCGGCGAAAGGAAAAGCTTCATCGACCTGGTGAAGGGCAACGAAGCCTACAAATCGCTGCAGCAAAAGAACCAAAACCAAGCCGAAATCGAAATTACCAAATCTGACATGGCTTCCATGTCCGAAACTAAGCTGACCAGTGCCGGCCTAGTACCCACTCAATGGGACCCGGTGATTCAGGATCGCCCGCGCCAGGACTTGGTGATTCGCGATCTAATCCCGACCACGCCGGTGAGTGGCCAGAGCTACAGCTACTTCGTGGAGAAACTGCACACTCGCGGGGCAGGCATGGTGGCTGAAGGCGCAGTCAAGCCTTCCAGCGACGTGACCTTCGAGCAGAAGACGGACAACGTCCGCAAGATCGCTGTGTGGATGCCGGTGACCGATGAGGCCCTGGACGACATCCCTCAGCTGTACAGCTACATCCAGGAATTGCTTCGCTACGACCTGAAACTCAAGGAAGAGGCCCAGATCCTCAAGGGTGATGGTACAGACAATAACCTCAACGGGATCATGACCCAGGCCAGCGCATTCAACGCAGCGCTTAGCCAAACCGGGGACACTCCGATTGATACCGTGCGCCGTTCCATCTACCAGGTGCGCAAACAGTCCCAGCGCTCGGCTGACGCCGTGGTGATGACTGACCTGGACTGGATGAACATCGAGTTGCTGAAGGATGCCGAGAACCGCTACCTGTTCGCCAACTTGCAAGGTCTGGTCACCCCTATCCTGTGGGGCCGCCCTGTAGTGGTATCCGACAGCATGGACGAAGGCACACCTGCCGCTGGAAACGCTGCTGCAACTGGCGGTGAGTTCCTGGTCGGTTCGTTTTCCCAAGGCGCGCGACTGTATGACCGCATGGCCTACACCGTGAAGGTGGGGATGATCAATGACGACTTCGTACGGAACCGGCGCGTGGTGCTGGTGGAAGAGCGTCTGGGCCTGGCCGTTCGCCGAGCGTATGCCTTCGTGAAAGGCCGTTTCGCGGCCAAGTAATCGAACCCTTCCAACTCGGGGCCTGACGGCCCCTTTTTTATGAGGTACGTCATGAAGATTCGCATCCTGTGGGGGTTTGAAGGTAATGCGGCCAAGCTGGGCGCAGAGAGCGACCGTGTACGCGCCGGGGTCGTGTTCGAGGACGCTGACGACGAGTATGCCCACGTTCTTATCGGCAAAGGCCTGGCTGTTGAAGTCACCGATGGCGCCGCGCCAAAGGAGAACAAGCAGACTAGCGCAGCTGAGAAAAAGGCAGCCGCTGAAAAGGCCGCAGCAGAAAAAGCTCAGACTGAAAAAGAGGCAGCTGCAAAAGCAGAAGCCGAAAAGGCTCAGGCCGATAAAGAGGCAGCTGACAAAGCAGCTGCTGAAAAGGAAGCCGCTGAAAAGGCTGCCAAAGAGGCCAAGTAATGATCGACCTCGACCTGGTGAAGCTGCACCTGCGCGTTGACGGTGTTGAGGAAGACCAGCTTATCCAGGGCTACGTCGACGCAGCGTTGGCGCATGTGGAGCAACACTGCGACCGGGTGCTGGTTGAGACTGAGCCAGTCGTGCCAGCTGAGATGGGCCTGACCCGCGACGTGAAACAGGCAGTGCTGCTGCTGGTTGGGCATTGGTATGCGAATCGGGAGGCGGTCGTCATTGGCGGCGCCCCGGTTGAAGTACCACTGGCCGTTGACCGGCTGCTTTGGTACAGGAAGCGCTTCTGATGAGAGCTGGTCCGTTACGTCACCGCCCAACGCTGCTCAAGCCAGAGCGTGTAAAAAATCGCACCGGGGGTTTCGATGAAACCTGGGTCGATGCGGGCAAGTTATGGGCAGAGATCACGCTGCCCACCGGACGTGTTGAAAGTGTTGCCGAAGGCCTGCAGGCCGTGGTGACGGCTGAGATACGCATCAGGCCCCGCGCGGATGTAGTAGCTGGCTGTCGTCTGGTCTACCAAGGCACTACCTACCTGGTTGCAGCGGCCCTGCCCGACAACGAGCGGTCCATGCTTCGCCTGCTGTGTTCCACCGATCCCACCCCTTGAGGAAGCCTTATGAAAGTTCGAGCACTTGCCGATCTGTCCGGTGCTGTCGGCGATCGCGCCGCTGGTGATGAATTCGTGGTAGACGCCACCACAGCCCAGGGCCTGATCGACCGCGGCCTGGTCGAAGACATGCAGGAAAGCCCAAGCTTGGCCAAGGCAGAGAAGCCGGCCAAAGCCAAGGAGTAGGGCATGGCCCGGCGCTCTCGGCTTTCAGGCGATTTCAAGCTACGGCGTACCCTGCGCAACATTCACCAGAACATGGACAACGAGCTACGGCCCGCCATGCAGGAGGCGGCCAACAAGGTGCTGGCCACCATGCAGGCCACTGTTCCGCGTGATACCGGCGCCGCCGCAGCGGCACTCACGGCCTTTGTGTCCAAGAGCGGCCTGGATGCTGAGATCGGCATACGGGGCAAGAAGAACTACCGACGCTTCTACTACCTGCGCTTCCTCGAGTACGGCACCAAAGGCTACAGCGGAAGCAAGCGTGCTGGCGGCAAGAATCGTTCAGCCAAGAACAAAGCGGACGGTACCCACTTTTTCGGCAAGTACCCCGACATCCCGGCATTGCCTGCGCATCCGTGGCTGCGTCCGGCAATCGATGTGAACCGTGAGGTGGTGCTGATGGATATCCGGGCTGCGGTGTCCAGAACGCTGCGCAAGGCGAGCCAGGGGGTAACTGATGGCTGATCCCTCTGTAGCCCTGCAGATCGCGATCGTAGAGCGTTTGCAGGCCGAAGTGTCCTGTCCCGTCTACGACGGAGCACCAATGGACACAGCCAAGCCCTACGTGTCCATCGATCGTGAAATCTCGACCAACATCAGCCCTATCTCAGGTCGCAAACGGCAGCAGCGTCTGATCTACCTGACAGTCTGGTCCGATGCGCATGGGCAGGCGCAGGTGAAGCAGCTGAACGCCGAGGTCACCGCCGCCCTGGATGAGCGCCCCCTGCCCCTTGAAGAGGGCCAGGCGGTGTCCGTTAGGGTCGAGCGGGCCGACGCGCAGCGCGATGTCGACGGCGTCACGTACATGGGGTCGATTACCGTCCGCGTCATCACCACCCACTGATTTACATCTCGCCGCTTGCGGCTCTATCCAATCTGCCTTTTGGAGAACAATCCATGGCGAACAACCTCAACACCGCCGCAGGCTGCCGCTTTTCCCTGGGCACCAAGACCGGTGCCGATACAGAAGCCACCTACAAGCAGGACACCTATGTCGAGGTCGGCGAAATCGAAGACCTGGGCGAATTTGGCGACACCTTCAGCAGTGTGACCTTCACCTCGCTCAAAGATGGTCGAGTACGCAAGTACAAGGGTACCGCTGACGCTGGCGACCTGACCCTGACCGTGGGCCTGGACAATGGCGATGCTGGCCAGAAAGCCATCAAGGTGGCGCACAAGGACCGTACCAAGGGCGACTACAACATCAAGATCACCCTCAACGATGGTGATTCCACGGCTACCCCAGCAGTACTGCCGACGACCTTCTACATGCGCGGCAAGGTGATGAACAACACCGTGGCGCCTGGCGCTGCTGACAACGTGGTACGTCGCAACGTCACCATCGGCATCAACTCCGACATCATCGAGATCAACGCCGGCCCGGCCACCTGATTCCACGGGGCCTAGTGTCCCATTTCCAAGGTACTGATCCATGAGCAAAACCCTACATGGCGCCACCTCGATCAAAGTGGGTGACGAATCGTACGACCTCACCATTACCCTGGGAGCCGTGCGCAAGATCGAAGCGCACTTCGGCGGCTTGCGCGGGGCTGCCGAGTCCTTGCGCGTTCTGAGCGTGGACGGCGTGGCACTGATCATTGCCGCCGGCGCCGGCCTGGAGGCTAAACAGGCACAAGACCTGCCGGAAAAAGTCTGGCAGGAAGGTGTGGCCGGGCTTGCCACCCAGCTCACCGGTTACCTCGGCGCGCTGTACAACCCACGCGGTGAAAACTCGGGAAACGTCCAAGCGGGGAAGGCGTAAGCGCCGTCGAAGACGGTAGCTATGTAGACCGGCTGTTTGCGGTGGCCACAGGCTGGCTTGGATGGCCGCCGGACGTGGCCTGGCGCACGCCTCTCCCCGAATTGTTTATCGCCATGGACGCCCGGATCGAATGGGCGCGCATGACTCATCCCTTTGGCAGCAAGTCCACGCCCGAGAAGCCAAAACCTTCGACCGTGGCCGAGAAACTGCGTCTGGCCCTGACGGCGCGGCGTGAGTAGCTGTTTCGTTTACTTCTAGCTGGAGACGCCCATGGCTGACTCTGATGTCCAGGGGATGCTCGTTCGCATCGAAGCGACCACCGCGCAGTTGCGCCAAGAGATTGCCCGTGGTGAAAGCGCGGTAGCGAAAGCATCAGGCCAGATCGATAGCAGCCTGGGCGATGTGGACAAGGCATTCGACCGCACCGGCGCCAATGCAGGCGTGCTGCAGCGCTCGATCAGCTCGGCATTCACCGGTATGGGGCTGGCTGCTACGGCCGCCGTGGCGGGTCTGGTGGCAATCACCACCAAGACCGCCGAGTATGCCCAGGAAATCCGCAATCTCTCGACGCTGTCGAATACCTCGACGACAGAGTTCCAGCGGATGGCCGCCGGCGCTAGGACGGTGGGCGTCGAGCAGGACAAGCTGGCCGATATCTTCAAGGATACGACCGACCGGGCTGGCGAGTTCATCGCTCGCGGCGGCGGGGAAATGTCCGACTTCTTCAAGGAAATCGCTCCAAAGGTCGGCGTCACCGCCCAGAGTTTTGCCAACCTATCAGGGCCACAGGCTCTGCAGCTGTATTACAACTCGCTGGAAAAAGCGGGTTTGAACCAGCAGCAGATGACCACTTACATGGAAGCCATGGCCGATGAGGCTACAGCGCTGATCCCGCTGCTGCGCGACAACGGCAAAGGTTTCAAGGATTGGGGCGATAAGGCAGAAGCCGCAGGCAACGTACTGTCGAGCATTCAGATAGGGCGGTTGGTTGAGGTCAATCAGTCCATCAAGTCGCTTGAGGCTTCCTTTGCTGGCGCAACCCGCCAACTTGTCTCAGGCATGCTGCCGGGTATCGAAAGTGTCACCCAGCGGCTCAGTTCCATGTCGAAGAACGGCGTCATGGATGGGCTGGGCGCCGGCATCGGTTTCCTTGCTGATAACTTGAACATCCTGGTGGCGATCCTTGGCGGCAAGGTCGCTGCCGCTTTCGTAGGCTACATCTCCAACCTGGCGGCGAGCACTGCGGCCAGTGTGGAATCGCGCTCGGCCAATATAGCCCAGGCCGCCAGTGCGGTGCAGGTGGCCACCGCCAACCAGATTGCGGCTCAGTCCGCAGTCATTCGGGCAGAAAAGGAGGCTATCGCAGCCCGTGGTACCGCAGTACAGACGCAGATGTCCATCCAGTTGGCAGAGGCCCGGATGGCGGAGCGTGCTGCTACCGCGCAGGTAGCCGTGGCCCAGGCATCGTTGAAGGGCGTTTCCAGCGGGTTGTTGTCGCTGCTAGGTGGCCCCGCTGGGATAGCAGCGCTGGCGGTTGGTGCAGGTATCGCGTTCCTGACCATGCGCGACAATACCGTTGCAGTGGCCAGCAGCCTGGATGCATTGAAGCGGCCGCTAAAAGAGATCCGCGAAGAGTTTCGAAAGCTCACCCAGGACCAGCAGGGTGCAGAGCTGGTCAAGATTTCTCGCGAGCAGGAAGGGGCCGTTACGGCAGCGGATGAGGCGTACAAGGATTTTCAAAAGACGATCCGGCAAAACCTCGGTACGACCGTAGGAACCAGGGTAGGCGCTGAGTTCGACGCCGCCCGCACCTCGGGGCAGCAGCTGTCCACCGTGGTGGATGACCTGGCCAAGCGCTTCAACATCCCTGAAGACAACCTGCGATCTATCCGCGAAAGTGCGGGGGCGTACAGCACGGCCGAGCAGGCCGCCGCCAAGCTGACCAAGACTCAGGCGGCCCTGAACAAGGAAATGGCAGAGCCGCAAAAGCCGAAAGCAACAGATGATGATTCAGCGGCTAGGAACAAGGGCCAAGCTTTCCTCAAAGAGCAGGAGAAGCAGCTACATACCTTGCAGGACAAAACAGCGCTGGAGCAGGCTGACCGTTTCATCGTTGAAAACAAGATCAAATCCGAAAGTGAACTGGCCACCAAGATACGCGACCAGGCCAAAGCTATCGATGCCCGCAAGGAGGCTGACAAGGCTTCCACCAAGGAAGAATCAGCTTCAGAAAAAGCCCGCAAGGCTGCCAACAGTGCATTAGAGCAGCGCATCAAGACGGCGCAAACGTCCTTCGATGCCTTGAAAAAATCGTTCGATCCGGCAGGCGCTGCAGCGGATGAACTCAAGACGAAGACCGAAGAACTCGACCTGCTGTTCCTCAACGGCAAGATTCCGCTGGATGAGTACACCAAGGGCCTGAGCTTCCTTAAGCAGCAGTACGACAGCGCGGTTTCTTCGGCCTCGGGTATGTCGCAGGCCATGCAGTACCAGGCCGACCTTGAAAAGCAACTCAACAACGCGCGCGACTCATACAACGCCATGGCCTCAGCCGTGGGCATGGGTGATAAGGAAGCCGAGCGCACCCAGGCGCGGCTGGAATTGGAGCGGCAGACCAACGACAAGATACTGTCACTGCGTACCGAGTTGGCCACTGCTACGACCAAGAAGCAACAAGAGGCCTTGGAGCAGCAGATCGCCCTGACCGAGCAATACGGCGCCAAGCAGGTACAGGTCATGACCGAAGGTTGGCAAAAGGTCGACCAGGCGCAGAGCGATTGGGCCAACGGAGCTACCAGTGCCTGGCAGAACTATGCCGACCAAGCCGCCGACGTTGCTGGGCAAACGCGTTCGATGTTCACCGATGCGTTCAGCAGCATGGAGGACGGGATACTCAACTATGTGAAGACCGGCAAGCTGTCGTTCAAGGACATGGCCGATTCGATCATTGAGGACCTGATCCGTATCCAGATACGCCAGGCGGCGGTAGGCCTGCTCAGCTCTGCGTTCGGGTTTTTGACCGGGGGCGCCTCCACACTTGGCCAAGGCGTGATGACGGGTTCCAGCACACCGCTGGCGCCGGTCATGAATGCCAAGGGCGGGGTGTACGACTCTCCGAGCCTTTCGAACTTTTCCAACGGCGTCTACAACTCGCCCCAGACCTTCGCCTTTGCCAAGGGGGCGGGGATCTTCGCCGAGGCAGGGCCGGAAGCAATCATGCCGCTGACCCGTGCGGCGGACGGCTCATTGGGTGTGCGGATGGTGGGGGACAGCGGTGACGGCTCCAGTTCGAACAGCGCCAGCACGCTTTCGGGCGTCACGCAGCATTTTCACTTCAGCGGCAATACCGATGCAGCGTCCAGGGCCGAGGTAAAGCAGGCGGCCCAGGATGGCGCGCAGGCGGGTTACCAGATGATGTTGAGCGATCTAAAGCGCAATGGAGCTGCATCACAAATGATCAATCGCCGATGACCGGCGTTAGGAGCACACATGGCGCTTGAGTGGCCTGAAGCACTAGAGCCGACCGAGACGTCGTGGGGCATGACCTACAACAACCGGGCGTTTACTTCGACCCTTTCCAATGCTCAGCAGATAGTAGGTTACCCCGGTGCCTACTGGGTCTGCACCCTGACCTTCGGTGTGCTGTTTGATGAGGATGAGCGACAGCTGACGGGGCTGCTCGGGCGCCTCCAAGGCATGTTCGGAACCGTGAATATCCCCGCGCTTACGCGGACGCGTGACGACGACATCGGTGCACCGGTAGTTGTGTCCGGCATTGCCCAGGCAACGGCTATGGTCATCGGTGGCCTGAAGGCTGGGATCAAGGCCTTTGCCATAGGCGACTACATCACCGTCGCTGGTGAGATGTTCGAGGTTGTGCAGGATGCTAAGGCCAATGCCCAGGGGCAAGTGACCGTGAGTCTGAACAAGCGGATTCGCCGCACCCTGACCGTGGGCACCCCCGTGGAGTACCGCAACCCCTACTCGGAAATGCGCCGCGTCGACGATTCCCACCAGGTGGTGATTCAGCCTGTGGTCTCTAACTGCACCCTGCAATTTCGGGAGGCTTTCTGATGCCAGCAGCATTTCCATTCAGCCAGGCCGTAGTCGATATTCTGGCCACCGGCCGCTTCATGGTGGTTCACGCCTGCCAGCTCGATTTCGCCGATGGCATGGTGTTCGCCCACACGGGCACCGGGCAACTCGTTATTGACGGCATCACCTACGACGGCGTGGGCACCTTCGGGGAGATTGGCCAGACCCAGGAAAGCGATAACTCAGGCTCGCCCATGTCCATCGACTTGAAGCTGACAGGCCTTGACGCCTACATCATCAAGGAAACCAACATCCGTGGCTGCCGGGGGCGCTCGGGCAAGGTGCTGTTCGTGGTGTTTGATGAGGCCGGTAACTACGCCTCGGACATCCTGTTTTCTGGCCGTATGGATGCGGCGCAGTTCTCGTTCGCCGGAAACGCAGCGGACGGTAACAGCATCACCGTGCCGGTCATCGACCGAATGGCCGAGTGGAACCGCACGGGCACCGAGCGCTGGACGGACGAGAACCATCGGGCACGCCATGGTGGGGACCGCTTCTTCTACGCCGTTGCCCAGATGTCGGAATGGCCGCTGTACTGGGGTTCTACCAAGGACGCACCCGCCTTCACCTACGAATAGTGACCCCGATGCGAAATCGAGATTGGACCACCCGCTTGCACGATGTCATCCAGGCCGCCTTAGAGCGGCCTTTTTCATGGGGCGAATTTGACTGCTGCCTGTTTGCCGCTGACTGCGCGATCGCCGTGTGTGGCACTGACCCGGCTGCGCTTTACCGGGGCACATACAGTACTGAGGTTGGCGCCAAGCGTGCCTTGAAGAGAAGGCACGGAAGCCTTGAGGCTGCCTGGGACGCCTGCTTTTCAAGGGTGCCCCCGGCCTTTATCCAGCGGGGCGATATCGCGCTTTACGACGCGCCCACCGGGCGGGCGGTTGCCGTGTTCTGGGCTGGTGAGTTCTGGTGCGCAACGGATGAGGGCGTAGGCCGCGTGCACTGCACGCCCCTGGCTGTGTGGAGGGTCGAGTAGTGAGCAGCGGTGTAAAGAAAATTGCCCAGATTGCTGTGGGTGCTGCCATAGGCTTCGCCCAAGGCGGGCCAATTGGGGCAGTCATTGGTGCAGGGCTGGCGTTCTATGCGGCTTCCCAGCAGGAAGCGCTGAGCAACACATCGTCCCTCAAAGCCAGCGAGCCATCGGCGCAAACCGTGCGGTCGTCGAAGGCGCCGGCTCGATTCATCCTGGGGCGTGTGAGTACGGGTGGCGTGCTGGTGTGGGCGCAGGAGCAGAGTGGCGGGGTAGCCAACGGCGAGTGGGTTCACCTGGTCTACGTGCTGAGCGAAGGCCCGGTGAGCAAGCTTGAGGATATTTTCCTTGGCGAGGAATCCATCAGCACCTTCGGCACCTATGCCAGCTATGAGCTGGTACTAAATCCAACGAAGGTCAATGCGTTTCTCAAGGCCAACTGCCCGAACTGGAAAGACGAGCAGATAGGCCGTGGCCTGTCGTTCGTGCGGCTGTCGCTGCAGTACAACGCGGAGAAGTTTCCATCGGGTATCCCGGACGTTCGATTTGTGGTGCGCGGCCGAGACGACATCTACGACCCCCGCTCGGGCACAACCGGTTACACCCAGAACACCGCTCTTCATATCCTCTGGTACCTACGCAACCGCTGTGGGATTCCGGATGATGAGATCGTCTTTTCGACCTTCGCCAGCGCAGCCAACGTCTGCGACGAGACATTGACCAATGCGGACAACTCGGTAAGCCAACGCTACACCACGGCCTGCGTTATAGGGGCAGACGAGCAGCGCACCCAGGTCATTCAAAAGCTGGAGGCGTCATGCGCTGGCAAGCTTACCCGGGTGGGTGGGCGATGGATGTTGCATGCTGGCGCCTATTACGGCCCGTATGACTTCGAGATCACCGAGGACATGGTGATCGGCACCATCACTGGCGGTACCGAGACGACCAATGATTCAGCCATCAATACCGTGCGCGGCACTTTCATTGACCCCTCACAGGCCTGGGCGGAAACCGACTATCCCGAGGTGGTCGTCACCCAGTGGGTGACCGAGGACGGGGGCGAGGCGGCAGAAACTCTCAGCTACAGCTACGTGACTGATCCCTACCAGTCCCAGCGCCTGGCCAACATCGAATTGCGGCGCCGGCGGGCAGGCGGGGCTATCAGCATCCCAATGAACTTCGCGGGCTACAACTGCCGGCCGGGTAGGGTGGTGCGGGTCAATCTCCCCTCGCTGAATATCCTGGGCGAGTTCATCGTGACGAACTGGTCAATGGGGGCCAAGGAAGGCTGCACGGTCTCGGTATCACAGTACGAGCAGGCCATTTTTGGCGATGCTGTCGGGGAACCCTACAACCCGCTGGGCTTCATCACCTTGCCGTCTGGTGGCTTAGGCTCGCCCACTGGGCTGGCATGGACGCCAGCAGACAATGCCGAGGTGGTGCAGGGTCTATTGTCCTGGACGGCACCGACGGGCATTGTGACGGAGTACGCGGTTACCGTTCGCCAGGCAGGTGTAGCCGTGCAGTCGCACACCGTTCCGGCGAGCGGCACCCAGTGCAACATCAACAGCCTCGGCGCCGGCAACTACACCATGAGCGTTGCTGCCATTGGCCCCATGGCGCGCTCTGGCGAAGCCACTATCACTGTGAACATCGACGGCCCACCGGTACCGGAAGCGTGCACGGTCCAGTCCTCCATCGACAGTATTGTGCTGGTGCCCAGCAACCCGCTGCATGGCCTTAACGGCGGCACCTACGAATACTTCTTCACTATGGACCCCAAGGCCAGCGCTGATAAAGCGCAGTACTTGGGCCAGGGCCTGAGCTTCACCCACACCGGGCTGGCGTTCTACACTAACTATTACTACTTCATCCGCTCACGCAACGCTTATGGGGCGAGTGATTTCCTGAAGGTGCCGGCCGCTACCTCGAACGATGTGTCGGCTTACCTGGCGGCGTTTGGCGGCAAAATCGGCAAGACCGAACTGAGCAAGGAACTACAGGAGGAGATAGGCGAGATCGGCAACCTGAAGGGTCAGGTGGCCGCCCTGGATGGCTTGAAGGCCTACCAGCCCGATCAGCCCTACGCCGTAGGCGACATGGTTGTGCAGGACGGCCGTATCTATCAGGCGGCCGACGCGGTGCCTGTGAACACACCGCCACCCAATGGCGCGTACTGGACGGATGTAGGTCAGTCACTGGAAACCGCTGCGGGTCTCGCTCAGCAGGTAGCCCAGAACAGCGCGGCCATTACCGATGTGCAGGCCGAGACCAAGAGCACGCAGACCCTGCGCGCCGCTTTTCGTGATGATAATGGGGAAGGAGACCTGGCCGACGCGCTGAGCATGGCAGCCGCACAGGCCACCTATGCAAAGGAGGTAGTCGCTCGGGCCAACAAGGACGAAGCCCTGGTTCAAACTACTGAGGTGCTGCAGGCCGGGGTGGCGTCAAACGACGCCAAGATCACCAACGTTCAAACCGTGGTCGCCACCAACCAGAGCGCTACAGCTCAGCAGATATCACAGCTTCAGGTGGCCGTGGGCGATAATACGGCGGCAGTGCAAACCGTCAGCAAGGCGCAGGCCAACACCGACGGGAAGCTTTCGACCATGTGGTCGGTGAAGATGCAGCTGAACGCCAACGGCCAGTATGTGGCAGCGGGCATCGGCCTAGGTATCGAGAACAGCGGGGCGGGCCTGCAAAGCCGTTTCCTGATCGCGGCTGATAGCTTTGCGATGGTTTCCACACTGGCCGGCGGCACAACCTACACGCCGTTCGTGGTACAGAACGGACAGGTCTTCATCAACCAGGCCTTCATCGGCGACGGCACGATCACCAGTGCTAAGATCGGGGATTACATCCAGTCCACGAACTATGTCGCTGGCTCAACTGGTTGGCGCATTGGAGTGAGGGACGGAACCATTGAGTTCAACGGCTCAGTTGCTGGCCAAGGGCGGCTCACGATTACAAGCAGAGCTGTGAAAGTGTTCGATGCCAACAACGTACTGCGGGTGCAGCTGGGAGATTTGACGGCATGAGCTATGGCCTAAGAACCTGGAATGAGAACGGCGCGCTGTCCTTGGACACCACCACCTTCACATACCAAGTCATAGGGCAGTGGGTGTTGGATTTTTCAAACTCCATTCCCTCGAACCCCACGAGCTACACGCTTTCGATTCCTGGGTTTGACCCCGCCACGTGCTCACTTGTGCTGCTTCCAACCAGGGCTGAGGACATTCCCTCTGCTGACAGTCCCGGCAATGCAAAGGCCTACCCATACGTCACCGTATCCGCAGGGCAGGCTGTGATCGCGGCCAGAAATCCTTCGGCTGAAAAGGTTGTGTCCACATGTAGGGCCATTGTACGTGCAATGGCAATTAGGTATGCCTGATGGGATTCGGATTAAGGGCTGTAAACGACAATAGCTATGTACAGATAGACTCTGATTCACCGCGTCTATGTCTTCTGGGAAAAGGTACGTACGGCGCAGGTAGCTATACAGCCACAGTCACATTCCCAGTCTCAATAAAGACTCAAGAGCCTCCGATGGTTTTTATCAGGCCATCGACTGCTAATAGCAATGAACCCTACCGAACCATGATCCTTACAGGATCGGCAGGTAACTGGACAGGATTTCAAATAAGTGCAAGCAACCTGAACTATAGGCCAGCAGGAGATTGGTTTGTGGCAGCCTTCGCCTCCAGGGGGGACGCTACATTCGGCATGCGCTTGTTCGGTCCTGATGGAAGCCTGGCCTATGACACTGGCGCCTACGCCGTTCTGGTTTCAACAGTCCTATCAACATGGACTTATGTAGGCAGGGTGCAGCTAACAATTGGCGCCTATTACAAATGGGTCTGTGGGAGAGCGTTAGCGGCGGGTGAGTATTTTATGATCAATGTTTTCTCACTGGGAATCCAAGACAACAACTCGGGATCTACATGTGCTGTTTCAATGGATTACACCAATAACCAAACATGCATGTGGGCCAACGGTTTTACCGCATGGGTCGATCAAGGTCACCGACCTGTCTTGTTTGCCAAACTAGTCGTTTAATTCACTCGGAGCATTCGAATGCCCTGGCTTCGATCAGGCACGGTTTCGTGCACCCAAAATTCAACTACGGTGACCGGCACCAACACCGGCTTTGCCGCTAACGCCCGTGTGGGTGATGCCTTCCTGGGTCCGGACGGCCGATTCTATGAGTTGGCCAACGTAGCAAGCGATACCGTCCTGTCCATTCTGCCCGCTTACCAAGGAGCAACGGTAAACGCCGGGGCCTATGCGCTGGCGCCCATGCAGGGGTATGTGAAGGATTCAGCCGACGCACTGCGGGCATTGGTCAACAAATTCGGGACCCTAGCCGCCGCTCCGTCCATCAACGCTCTCGCAGCACTTACGGGAGCTGCTGACAAAATTGCTTATTTCACAGCGGCCGATGCTATGGCTTCTGCAGATTTCACAGCTCAGGCTCGCACCCTTCTAGCCGCAAAAACTGTAGCTGCCCAACGTACTGCACTCGGCCTAGGCTCAGCTGCAGTAGCCCCCGTCCTTGGCACCGTAAGTCAAAGCTCTGGGGTTCCCACAGGCGCGATAATCGAGACGGGTTCCAATTCGAACGGGCGGTATACAAAGTTCGCTGACGGCACCATGATCTGCACCATTTTGGCCGGGCCATTGAGCATCGCAGCTGGTTCAATCTACAACAGCGGAATAATTACTTTCCCTGCGGCTTTTGCTTCGGAAGTGCGGTGCCATCTGAATTTTTCGGGTTCGTATCCCTACGACCTCACTGGGAACTTTGAATCGGGCGTTACCACAACGTCGTGTAAGTATTCGGTCGTCAACCGCAATAGCTCGCAAACGCTCTCGCCCTACGTTTACATCACTGCAATAGGCCGGTGGTTCTGATGATCATTAAATTATCTCCTCAACGCCGCGACGATACGCTGGCCATCAGCAAAAAAGGCGATGTGCTGACTATCAATGGCGAGGACTACGACTTCACGTTGGTGCCAGAAGGTGCAACCCTACCGGCTGTCGCCATCCAATCCTCTTTCATTGCAGGCGACGTAGTGCGTACAGGCGGAACATTGATCGTCCCTCTTGTGCTGCCCCACGGGGTCGAGCCAAGCGAGGCGGTTGCCTTCCCTGCTGATATCAAGGCCAATGCCGACGGCAGAATCACACTTCCGGAGTAACCCATGGGCAACATCGATATCTCGCTGCTCATTACTGCCGATGCGAAAAAGGCAGAGGCACAGGCAGCGCTGCAAGGCATGTTCGAAATCGAGGTCCAGAAGCACCTGGACAAGGCGGCAAAGGGGCGGGGCTACGACAACATCATGACCGCCGTGAGCTATGCAGACGAACCAGCCGTAGCGCGCTTCCAGAAAGATGGGCAGGCCTTTCGCGCCTGGCGTTCGAAGGTGTGGGACTACGCCTACGAACAACTGGCGGCGGTAGAGGCGGGCACCCGCACAGTGCCGAGCCAGGATGAATTTTTGGCTGAGCTGCCCGCGCTCGAGCTTGTAGCCGCCTAACCCCACCTGCTGAAAACACCACCCGCCATGAGCGGGTATTTTTTTGCCCGGAGAAAACATGCAGATCACTGAAGAGCAGCTGCGGCGGATCATGCCGCTGGCAGGCGCGCGGGCGGCCGCCTACGCGGGTCCGATCAATTCCACCATCGCTTACTACGGTATCAATACCCCGCAGCGCGTCAGCGCCTTCCTGGCCCAGATTGGGCACGAGTCTGGCCAGTTGCGCTACGGCAAGGAGCTGGGCAGCGATAGCTACCTGGCCAAATACGACACCGGCCCGCTGTCCAGGCGCCTGGGCAACACGCCCGAGGCCGATGGCGACGGCCAGAAATACCGGGGCAGGGGTCTGATTCAGGTCACCGGGCACGACAACTACCTGGCCTGCAGCAAGGCCTTGTTCGGCGACCAACGCCTGCTAGATAAGCCTGAACTGCTGGAGCAGCCACAATGGGCCGCGATGTCGGCTGGCTGGTACTGGTCCGTTCGCCGGATCAATGAGCTGGCCGATACTGGCGACTTTGAAGGCGTTACCCGCAAGGTCAATGGCGGCTTGAACGGCTTGGCCGAGCGTCGTGCCTTGTATGACCGGGCGTTGAAGGTGCTGGCGTGACGCCCTTTCAGTTGAAGCTGATCGGCTATGCAGCTGCGATCTTGCTCACGGTGCTGGCCATCGGCGGCGCGCTATACGGCGCATACAGGCACGGGGAGACAACCGCCGACCTGCGCTGGCAGGCCAAGGCCTCAGACCAACAGTCCCTTCAGGCAAAGGCCCGCGCTTCCGCCGAAGGCAATGCACGTACAGAAGAGCAGCGGCGCCAGGCCGACGCTAACCAGGTGGGTTCCGATGCAAGACAAGCGACTGCGGCCCTTGCCGCTGATGTGGCTGGCGCTGATGACGCTGGCCAGCGGGTGCGCAACACAGCCAGTAGCTTTGCTGCCCGAGCAAGTTGCACCAGCAGCGATCCCAGCATTGCCCGCCGAAGCGAGGCAGCCAGCCGCGCCGCCATGGTGCTCTCCGACCTGTTCCAGCGGGCTGACAAAAGAGCGGGAGAGCTGGCAGCAGCGTATGACGGAGCCCGAATAGCTGGCCTGGCGTGCGAGCGAGCGTATGACAGCCTGACCAAAAAACAACGGGGATAACGATGCAGACCACCACCAAAGAAGAAACATACAGCCGCGCGATGCGCATCACCCTGGGTGTCCAAGCCAACGGCGGCTCGGTGGCCATTCAGATGAGGATGGGCGCAAGCACTTGGGTTACGACTGATACCCTGTGGAAAGACGGCGCCTATGCGCTGGACATTCCCCCGGCAACTATGCGTTTTGTGCCGACCGGTGGCGCGGCCCTTGAGGTGTACGCATGAGCCTACTCGCCATCCCACAGACACTGCGCATCAGAATCCGCCGAGGGCTGGGGCTGCTGGGCGACAGCTTCAGCGGCAACTGCCACACCATCGCGGCCACGGCCTTCGGTACCGAGAACTACGGATACGCTGGCGCCACGGCTGCCAAGACCGGCCTATTCCCGGACTACCGGGACAATCAGGGTAAAGTGGGGGACAACACCGGGCAGATGATGGCCCGGCTGCAGGCCTCGCTTACTTCAACCACAGCCGACCTCTGGGCGCTGCTCTCGCGGACCAACGACAGCACCACTACAGGCATGAACCTGGCAGACACCAAAGCCAACGTGATGAAGATCGTGATGAGCTTCCTGGGTACGCCTGGCAAATATCTGATCGTGGGCACGGGCACGCCACGGTTCGGCGACAAGGCGCTGACCGGTACCGCGCTGCAGGAAGCCAAGGATTACAAAGACTGGGTGCTGGGCTATGTAAGCCAGTTCGTACCGGTGGTGAACATCTGGGATGGATTTACCCAAGACATGACGGTAGAGGGCCTGCACCCTAATATCCTGGGCGCCGACTTCATTGCAGGCCGCCTGGCGCCCATCATCAACGCCAACTTCGAATTCTTCGGGGTGCCGCTGCCCACGGACTCTGGCGACCTGTATTCAGCCATCCGCCCATTCGGGTGCCTGAATGCAAACCCGCTGATGACGGGTACCGGTGGCGCCCTGGCTGCTTCGGTCAACTCGGTGGCCGGGTCGGTGCTGGCGGATTCCTACAAGGCGTCCGGCTCAGGCCTGAGCGGGATCACCACCAGGTGGTACAAAGAGCAGGCCGCTTATGGCGAGGCCCAGTGCATCGAACTGGCGGGCACCATGGCAGGGGCGGGGGGATACATCTACCTCCAGCCTACGGCAAGCGTGGCTCTGTCTAACCTGTCTGCCAACGACGTGATCGAGATGGTGTCGGCGCCGGAGATTGTGGGTAACAGCCGGGGCATCCTGGGCTGGGAGGCCGAGCTGATCATCGTGAAGCCGGTGGCCGGTACCGCGACGACCATCTATTACCGGTCCATGGACAAATATCAGGAACCCTTCACCATGCCAGCGAACTGGAAGGGCGCCTTGGAAACCCAGCGCTACACCTACGACGCGACCGAAACGTCCATCACCTGCCGCATGGGGCTGTACCTGGCCACGGGCATTGCGCAGGACTCGAAGGTGAAGGTCAGTCAGTTCGGCAACCGCAAGGTCTAGCTGGCCGAGGGAGCTGTTTTGCCAGCGGGCGCTGTTGCTAATAGATGACTGTGGTAGCTGTTAGCAACAATCGCATAAGGGTCTCCTCCAAGCCGTGTGATGACATCGAAGAAGAAAGCTTGGTCAGTAGCCCTGGCCATGGACTCGCTATGCCATTTCTTCCAGCTCTCGGAGTTATCTATGTGAGCTTGCGAGGCATCCTTGATCGCCTTGGCCAGCTCTGTGCGAAGTCGAACCCTTTCCTTATCCGCCTCGACGAACATCGTTACCAGCGCCGCAATGCGCTTGCGCTGCTCCGTCAGTGACTCTTGGAGCATGTTGCACTCTTCGGCGCAGAGCTGCGCCTGCTGGCGCCACATTTCTTCCGGAGTAGGTAGCCCAAGCCATTGTTCCGGGTTCAGGTCTTCGTCGTGCATGAGGGCTAACTCTTTATGTGTATATGCATACAGTAGTGTAGAGAGTAGCTAAGGTCGATATTGAGGGGATGAGCGGGCAGGTATTGATGAAAACGGAGCAGCTCGAAAGCCTGGGGGAATTTTGGGGGAATCACTCCCCCGTATTGTGTGGAGTGCAGTGGCGTTATGCTTTGCTGAAAGCCCTGTGCTGAAAGGCTTTCAGGATTATTGCTCAATATATATTTGGGGTGAAAACGGATTCGAAATCCGTTGTACTGGCAACAGTACCTAGGGTTCAAATCCCTATCTCTCCGCCATTATGCGCCCTGAGAGCCCCGCAATGCGGGGCTTTCTGGTTTCTGGCGCTCGCTAGCCATACATTCAATCCCTCATGTGCCGGTGGTATGGCGCAAGCGTGATCGATCATATGCGCATAAGGCTCGGCTCAAGGCATTCGTGCGTAGACCGCCTTCCGGCACTGCGATGTTGTGCCTTGATTTCAACGTGGCCAAGCACTGACGCAAATATCCGCTACAGGCTGGGCCGTAGTAACGACTAACGTTCGTTATTTTTCAGGTGCACCTTGTTCGACCAGCGCGCGCCAGGTTTTGTAGCTCGGGCGTTGCTGCATGTTTGCGTACCACGCGCGCAAGGCATCGCACTCATCGGGGACCGGCAGTTTCACCAAGGCTGCGAAAATCATTCCCCCGATAACGGCGATATCCGCCATTGAAAATTTACTGCCGGCAACGAAGGGCTGCTGACGAAGCAGGTTGTCAAAGTAACGCATGCCGCGCGTTGCCTTCTCTCCCATCTTCGCGCCCCATTCGGCGTTTTGATAAAGCTCGACCTTCGGCCCAAGGCCGGGAGTGGCGTGGTGAAAATATACGCTCACCGCGTCCATGAATTCGATTTCTGCCCGCTTGGTCATCATGTGGATCAGGCCTTTCTCAAGCGGCGTTTCTCCCGTCAGTGTGGAGTTGCCTTCCAGGCTGTCCAAGTACTGAGTAATCGCGGTGCATTCAGCGATACGGGTGCCGTCTTGCAGTTCTAGTACAGGCAGGGTGCCGGAATAGTTGATCGCCAGAAACTCAGGCTCTTTGTGCTCGCCAGTCCAGAGGTTCACCGAGACGAATTCAACCTTTGGCAGCAGGCCTTTCTCGGCCAGAGCGATACGAACACGGGCAGGATAGGGGCCATCGAACCAGTCATAGATCTTCATCTTGTTAGTCGAAGATTGCTCGGTGAGGGTATATGCAGCGGTCATAGTGTTCTGCCTGTCTGTCAGTTGGTAGGTAAGCAGAGATTGCGCTTGCGCTATTAGGCTGTAAACCCCTACCTATCACTTGGTAGGTAAGCTTTTTGGACATAGAATAGGGCTGCAGTGCCCATGTCAAGATAGGAGGTACACAGTGAGCCAGAATGCTCGTGAGCAGATTCTGCTAGTCGCCAAGGCGGCAGCACAACTGCACGGCTACGGCGGAATCAATTTCCGCACTATTGCCGAAGAGATAGGCATAAAGAACGCCAGCATTTACTACCATTTTCCCAGTAAAGCGGATCTTGGCGCAGCTGTTGCTCAAAGGTATTGGCAGGAGACAGCGCAGGTACTCAGCGAGCTGCGGGTGGCTCATGCGTCCCCTGAAGACAGCCTGCGGCTATACCCCTCGATTTTCCGGACATCGCTGGAGAATCAAAACCGACTTTGTCTTTCGAGTTTTATGGCAGCAGAGTTCGAAGACCTTCCTGACCAGGTAACCAAGGAGGTGAGAGCGTTTGCAGACATAAATGTGGAGTGGCTTGTCGGCATATTGGCCGACCTCAACTGGGGCTCTGGTGAGAACCGAAAGCGCCGTGCTTATGCGATCTACACTGCCGTGGCGGGGGCTCAACTGATCGCACGCACTCGCCAGGACATCAGCCTGTTCGATGAACTGGTTTCGAGCTATCGCGAGGCGGGATTGATCCCCGCCTGAGTACAACGACAGCTGATGTCTTTGCTGTGTGGTGGTGTACCAACCGTGACGCCTGTTAGGCGAAAATGAGCGCTATACAGAGAGGGATGCTACTCCACCCATCGCTTAAGCTCAGCAATATGCTCCGGCCCTATTCCACAGCACCCGCCAATCAGGCTGGCACCCCGCTGTCGCCAATCCGTTGTCCATTTCAAGTAGCCTGGCGGGTCCAGGTCCTCGCGCAGTTCGTCCAGGCCGTCATTGGCTGTAGCTTCTTTCGGTTGCGGCGGGAAGGCATTGGCATAAGCGCCGATAGCGATATCAGCCTTCAACGTTTCAATCACTGAACGGGCCACGTCCACTGCAGCGCCGATGACCTCAGGCTGGCTACAGTTGAACAGCACAGCGGCTACGCCTAATTGTGCGACTGCCTTTACCGCCTCTGCCACCGGTTCGCCTGAGCGTAGGCGGGGAAGGGCGTCCACCTCGTCGTCCTGCAAGGTGAAGGACACCCACAACGGTTTGCCATCGGCCGGTAGCTGTGCACGCATGGCCTGCACCTCGGCAATGGCGCTCTGGGTTTCTGCTAGCCACAGGTCAACGTGCGGGCCCAGGCCCTGCAGCAGAGGCGTGAGCAACTCGGTTACGCGCTCGGGCTGGAACAGGTCGGGCCGATACGAACCAAACAGCGGCGGCAGCGAACCGGCCACCTGCACAGGGTGCTCGCTGGCAGCCGCGGCCTGGCGTGCCAAGCGCCCAGCCGTGTCTGCCAAATGCTGGCCTTCACGCGCAAAGCGCTCTTCACCAATGTGGAACGGCACTACGGAGTAGCTGTTGCTGGTAATCAGCTGGGCGCCTGCTGCGATGAACGCCTTATGCACATTGACTACCGCATCAGGCGCTTCGGTAAGGGCCAGGGCGGACCATTCAGGCTGGCGGAACGGAGCACCGCTGCGCTGCAGCTCACGCCCCATCCCACCGTCCAGAATCATTACAGGTCGCTGTCTCATATAACGTCTCTAACTATGCTTATGAATAAAATTCACTATGGTAGGCATGCTTATAACTATTAAATACCCGGCGTCTATTCTTATCAACTTTTTGGGTATGTCCATGGGGTTTTCTCGCTCGCTGTTTGCAGGTCTCGCGCTGTTCACATTAGGGGCGCAGGCCCATGCCGGTGCCACACTGGAACGTGTAGAGGCGCATAAGGAACTGGTCAATGTGCTGATGGAAAGCTACCCGCCGTTCTCTTTTCTCAACGATCAAAACCAGCTGGATGGGTTTGACGTTGACGTGGCCAAAGCCGTAGCAGAAAAGCTGGGCGCAAAGCTGCGCCTGGAAACACCCTCCTGGGACGTGATCGCGGCTGGCCGCTGGAGCGGGCGTTATGATGTGTGCATCTGCTCGATGACCCCAAGCAAAGCGCGTGCTGAGGTATTCGATTTTCCGGTGGAGTACTATGCGTCGCCTGCCGTGATCGTGGTCAATGCCAAGGATGACCGCATCCACGCGGCTAAGGACTTGAACGGGCTCAAAGTCGGCCTAACCAGCGCTTCAAGCTATGAAAGCTACCTGAACAAGAACCTGGTGATAGAGGGCGCCGAAGACAAGCCTCTCACATACCCCTTCGATTTCGTACAGGCCGTTCCCTACGATACCGATAACGTCGCCTTCCAGGACCTGGGCCTGGGTGCAGGGGTACGCCTGGATGCCATCCTTACCAATCTGGTGACGGCTCAACCGCGGCTCGCCCAGGACAAGCGTTTCAAATTGGCAGGTGCGCCGCTGTATGAGGAACCCAACGCGGTAGCGGTTGAAAAGGGGGACCCTGAATGGGAGGCCAAGGTGCGCCAGGTGTTCGCCGAGTTGAAGGCGGACGGCACGTTAACCAAACTCTCGCAAAAGTGGATCGGGGCTGATATCAGCAAATGAGTGTGCTACCTCCGCCCTCCCATTCGCCTGGCGAGCCTGCGGGCGAACGCTTTTTCGGCTTTCGCACCCGGCTTTACCTGACCTGGCTGGTCTTGTTTCTTCTATTTATAGGGTTCTTCCTCAGCTTCGACCTTAAGTTTTCGATCATCCTGGACAAGCTGCCCACTCTGGTTGGCCTGAAGCTGGCCCCGAACGGTTTTCTGCAGGGGGCGGCGCTGACGTTGTTCCTGTGCCTGTGCTCGATGGTGGTGTCGGCCCTGTTCGGCTTCGCCGCTGCGCTGGCGCGGTTGTCCCGCAGTGCGGTGCTGGTGGGCGTGGCCAGCTTCTATACGTCATTCTTCCGCGGCACACCCTTATTGATCCAGATCCTGCTGATCTACCTTGGGCTGCCACAGGTGGGCCTGGTGCCCGGTGCTATCAGCGCGGGCATTATTGCGCTGTCACTCAACTATGGCGCATACCTGAGCGAAATTTTCCGCGCAGGTATTGTGGGCGTTGCCAGTGGTCAACGTGAGGCAGCCTTGGCGATGGGTATGCGCCCTTGGCAGATTTTCCTGCGTATTGTGCTGCCACAGGCCATGCGCGCGATCATTCCGCCCACTGCCAACCAGTTCATCTCGATGCTCAAGGACTCCTCACTCATCTCCGTAATGGGAGTGTGGGAAGTGATGTTCCTGGCCCAGTCCTATGGTCGTTCCAGCTATCGCTACCTTGAAATGCTCACCACGGCCGCGGTGATCTATTGGGTGCTGTCGATCCTGCTGGAACTGGTGCAGGCCCACCTGGAACGGCATTTTGGTAGGGCTTACCGGCGATAACGTGCGCTGTATACGGGCCAGGCGAGCCTGTTGCTCGTGTTTGCTCAAGGCAATCTAGACGGCAGCGCTACGCTTGAGAAGCCTCCCGGGCTTCACCCCTGTGTGGTGTTAAAGGCGCGATCGGTTCCAGGGGGCGATGAAAAAGGCGGGTGCCTTATCGCTTGTATGGTGCGCATGGGCAAAGGATAGGAACTGGCCGGCTGAACGCGCCACTCAGGTGCGCGTGCCTTCAGAGAACTGCCCCATGTTTACCTCACACCTTGCTAGTGTATTGAGCCCCTTGCGTTCGGAGCGTATAGGGGTATTGCTTGGAATAGCGCTGTGCGCGGGTTGCCAGGCCCCTGGCCCTGTCGAACTGGCCAGCCCACGCTCGCCCCAGGTGGTGATTCGCCCTACCTCAAACCAAGCGATTCCTGCCAGGCTCCTCGCAGACATACCTTCCATTCCTGGCCAGACGATCTGGGAGCGGGTAGGGCGCGGCACAAGCTGGTGGAGCCAGGTTGGCCCTAACCCGCGTGTATCTAGCCAAATGGCGTGGCTCATGGGCAACCCCGGGTTTGTCACACAGGCCAGCCGGCGAGCCACACCTTATGTGCACCTGATCATGCAGAGCCTGCAACAGCGTGGCCTGCCGTCGGAGCTCGCCTTGTTGCCCATGATCGAAAGCGCCTACAACCCCATGGCGGTGTCACCCCAGATGGCAGTAGGGCTGTGGCAGTTCATGCCGGCTACGGCGACCGACTACGGGCTGCGCCGTACACCTGGCTACGACGGCCGGCGTGACGTATTAGCCTCTACCCAGGCAGCCATGGATTACCTGGAGCGGCTGCATACGTTGTTCGAAGGCGATTGGCTGTTGGCTTTGGCAGCCTACAACGCCGGCGAGGGGACTGTGACCCGTGCCAGGGAAGCCAACCGCCGCAAAGGCTTGCCAGTGGACTACTGGCACCTGGAGCTGCCACGTGAGACCAAGGACTACGTGCCGCGCCTTCTGGCCTTGTCCAAGTTGAT
This sequence comes from Pseudomonas sp. AB39(2026), assembly GCF_059831485.1. Classification (NCBI taxonomy): domain Bacteria; kingdom Pseudomonadati; phylum Pseudomonadota; class Gammaproteobacteria; order Pseudomonadales; family Pseudomonadaceae; genus Pseudomonas; species Pseudomonas sp. AB39(2026). The sequence goes on along the minus strand of NZ_CP195212.1, from coordinate 1,977,934 downwards.
CAGCAACCCCAGCGAACACCGCCTTCGGCTTCATCCTGTGGCAGATCAGCCTTACCTTGCTTCCGTTGCGCTACCTTACCCTGTGGGGTTCAAACAGCTCTCCACCGCATGCGGCATATCCGAAAACGACCTGCGCATGCTTAATCCCGCCTATTCGAGCAGCAATACGGCAGGCGGCCCTGGCCATGTGCTAGTGCCCGTCACAGGCAGGGGGCCGCTGCTGGCGTACCTGAGTGGATCGAGCCCGGAGGGTGCTGCTGAGCCGGAACGGGTGCAGGCTTCGACAGGTGTAGTAGTAGCTGGAGTACCTTAGCTGGCTATCTAGTTGCGCATAAACGATATGTCACAGTTTGTGCAAATTTATACAAATTGTATCCATAGGCCTACATTTACAAACGTTATGGCGGGGTATTACGACGAACCATGGTAGCGCGCATGCAGCATTGTCCTCGGGCACGGTAGGTGACAAGTCGGATCCACCGTATAGCCCTTTGCCATAATTTGCTTTCCTATGTGGATTTCCCATTGCCCGAAGCGCAGCCGGTCACGGCGATCGCTGAGGGATTGCCCATGAAAACAAGGGGATGCAGGAGACACCCAATGAGGTGTCTTACAAGTTCCCTATAACTAAAGATAAGTGGGATGAGTTGGAAATTTGATGTGAGTATGTAGTGGTCTGCAATATTGAAAGGCTCTTTTTTAGTTCGTTTAAGTTCGTTGCAAACATACAGTTTTGCCCATTTATATTTTCTGAGCTTTATAATTTATAGTTGGTCAAGTCATCCACTTAAAAGAAGGTTTCAACCGTTCTGTTTCAGTTTGATTTCAGCGCTAGAGACCAGGATCGATTTTTGACGAAAAAACGGCAGAGCCCGCAAGCTGAAAGGGTAAAGCGTTGTTTTTGCTGAGATTAGGCTATCCCCTCCCTACCGTGCCGACAGGCCTATTTTTCGCGAATAGTTAAATGGTCGTTTGAATCCGACGTTTAAAAAGCGCTGTCAGCTTTTCGTAACAGCACCGTGATTTTCATCACGCTTGATATTGTTGACGGTCTCGCCAAGTGGGTTATACACTGCCGACAGCCTTCGGTGAGGGAAGTCAATGAATGGTGAAATCGATTTGCCTAGTCATATTGCCCGCCCGCAAAACAAACCCCAAGAAGTAGACCCATCTGTATTGAATTCCAGTCATCTGGATATGGATATTCTGCTTTATGGCGATACAGGTACTGGAAAAGACACACTTGCGCGGCAGGTTCATGATGCGTCTGGGCGTACGGGTGCCTTCGTAGGCATAAACTGTGCGGCTATCCCAGAAGCGCTTGCTGAGAGCCAGCTGTTTGGCGTTACCAGCGGTGCCTTCACGGGCGCATGCCGGGCGCGTGAGGGCTATATAGAAGCCTCCCACGGCGGCACCCTTTACCTGGACGAAATAGACAGCATGCCGCTGGCTTTGCAGGCCAAGCTGCTAAGGGTACTGGAGGCACGTGGAATCGAACGCCTGGGGTCAACGACCTTTGTGCCGGTCGAGTTGCGCGTCATTGCTTCAAGCCAGCGTTCGTTGGATGTACTGGTGGAACAAGGGCATTTTCGCCGCGACCTGCTATTCAGGCTCAACCTGCTAACCATCAGGTTGCCCGCCCTGCGTGCGCAGCGGGAACGGATTCTGCCATTGTTCGACCAGTTCACCCAGGCAACAGCGGCTGAGCTGGGCCGTTCCGTACCACGGTTGGACAACCACCTTACTCAGGTGCTGCTCAGCCATTCATGGCCTGGCAATATCCGAGAAGTAAAATCCGCAGCCAAGCGCTTTGTGTTGGGCTTCGGGCTGCTAGGGGGTGATTTGCCCGCACCGTTGTCCGAGCCAGGTACGGCGGGGCTGAAATCACAGCTACGCGTAGTGGAGCGCCTATTGATCCAGGATGCGCTCAAGCGTCATAAACACAGCCTGGATTCGGTCATTGAGGAGCTGGACATCCCCAAACGCACCCTTTACCAACGCATGAAGGCATTGGGCGTGTAACCGATTCAATTACTGCGAATGGGCCAGGCAGGGGGCCGGCCGTTCCGCATCGAGATCAAGCATGGGCGAGTACGACGCAGTAGACGATCACTTGGCGCTCGGCCATCACCTGGGCAACCTGGATGCCATAGCCAAGAGCCTGTCGGACCTGGGTGTTGATTTGCTGGTGGCCGGTGAAACCGGTTGCGGCAAGGACACCTTGGCTCAACGCATTCACTTCCTGTCTGGCCGCACCGGCCCTTTCGTGGCCATGAACTGCGCGGCCATTCCTGAATCCCTGTGCGAGAGCGAACTGTTCGGTGTGGTCAGCGGCGCCTACACAGGCGCGGACCGGTCACGAATGGGCTATATCGAAGCGGCCCAAGGCGGCACCCTCTACCTTGACGAACTAGACAGCATGCCCCTCACGTTGCAGCCCAAGCTGTTGCGCGTGCTGGAAACCCGTATGCTGGAACGCCTTGGCTCTACAACGCCGGTGCCACTGGACATTTGTGTGATCGCTTCGGCTCAGCGCTCACTAGACGAGCTGGTGGAGCAGGGCATGTTCCGGCGAGACCTGTATTTTCGCCTCAATGTGCTCACCTTCAAGCTCTTGCCTCTACGTGAACAACGCGAACGTATATTGCCCTTGTTCAAGCGCTTTGCCGAGCAGGCGGCGGTTGAGCAACAGCAGGTGGCTCAAGCGATCGACCCGCTGATGGCTCAGGTGCTGCTCAACCATGACTGGCCGGGCAACATCCGTGAACTGAAATCGGCTGCCAAGCGGTTTGTACTCAACCTCCCCTTGCTAGGCGAGGAAGAACCGGACAATGGCGCCACTGGCCTTAAATCACAGCTGCGGCTCATCGAGCGAACCCTGATTCAGGAGTCACTCAAGCGCAATAATCACTGCATTGAGGCGGTGCTTCGGGAGTTGGAAATCCCCCGGCGCACCCTGTACCACCGCATGAAAGAGCTGGATGTGTAACCCCGTGCCCGCCTGACTATCAGGCGGGCGAGTAGGGTTTCAATGGGCCTTTGGAATACCGAACTGCTTCAAGGTAGGGTCCACGTTGTGGTCGAACGTTTCCTGCCGCTTGTGCTTGTTCACCGCGTCCACAATGGCCTTGATACCAAAGCCAATAGCCATGATGGCGTCAATGGCCCAGCCTATAGGCCCGGCAGCCGCACCAATGGCACTCGCTGCTGCCAGGCCTGCTGCTTCACCGGCAACCATACCGGCGATACGGCCGGCCGCTGCACCAGCGATACGGCCCAGGCCCGCAGAGGCGTCCTTGCCCAAGGCTTGAGCGGCCGCGTTGTAGCCTAGCTTGCCCAGTTCTCCAGCACCTCTGGCCCCATCGTATATGCCTTTGATCGCACCACTGGTGTCGCCATCCTTGAGCTTCTGGTTGATGGTCAACAAGCTGGCCACGCTGAAGGCGCCGCCGCCGGCCGCTGCCAGCTTGCCGGTAGTACTCAGGCCTGCTGCGGAGGTCTGTTTCTCCACACTGTCACGCAGTTGCCCATACATCTGGGCGCCGGTCATTTTGCGGGTGTCGGCATCCTTGGGCAGGGTGCCGGCGTCTTTCAGTTCCTTGAGCACGCTGGCGCCTTTGCCGGTGGTGGTCAGGGCCTTCATGGTGGCTTCGGCATAACCGCTCTGTGCCGCCGCGGTCACACTGGTGCCCAGTGCTTCGTCATAGGCCATTTTCTGGCTGTCCACGTGGCCTAGCACGTCCTTGGCATCAGACTTCTGGTCTTTTTTCAGGGCGCCTTCAACCGCTTTGCCCTGTACAAAGCTTTCCTGGTACGACTGGTTGATCTTGGCCTTGAGGTCCGGGCGCTTATCCAGCACCTGGGCGGCGGTCATGGGGGTCTTGTTGCCGGAGAGCTCACCCTGCATCTGAAGCTCGGCATTCAGGCCGCCCAATGCTTTGCTGTAATCGACTGGGGTGCGGTCTTCTGGTTTTTTACCCTTGTTGGCTTCCTCGGCCTGCTTTTCTGCGGTCGCCATATCATCCTGCAGCGCTTTACCACTGATCAGGTCAGCGTTTCGCTTCACCACTGACGCTTTCAGGGCTGGATCGCTGTTAAGCATGGCGTTCTGCTGTTGGGGTACAGCCTTATCCATAAACGTTTTAACGTCCGGGTCCATCTGCAGCTGGGCAATCTTCTGCTGCAAGGCTTCGGAGGTTTTGCCCACCTTGCGCAGCTTGCTACCACCTTCAACCTGCTCCTGGGTTTCCTGGAGCTTGACCATGACAGCGGCTTTCTGCTCACCGCTGTACTTGCCCGGGTTGTTAAAAACATCCTCGTTGAGGTTGCTGATGTCCACCTTTGCCACGGCGTTGCGTGTCGCCGCGTCGCTCATCATCGAAGCGAACTCGCCACCGGTCTTGGGCGCCTGCTTCTTGATCCACTCGTCGATGTTCTTGGTGCTGATCTTCTTGTCGGCGTTGTGAAGGGCTAGCCCTTCGCCTTCGAAACCACCCTGGTCGAGCATGTGCAGGAAGCCAGGCTCGGCGAAGGTTTTGGCCGTTTGCTTTAGAAGGGAGGACAGGCCTGGGTTATCGTTGCCCTTTTGCAGGTTGTTAAGCGCGTCGCCGGTGATGTATTTATCAACCTTGCCATCTGCATTCAGCGCCGCAGCTTTAGCCAAGGGCTCGGTAGCGCGCAGCATGGCTGCCGATTGCACCATGGCCAGGGACTGAGGGTCAGCACCAGGGTTCTTTTTCTGATACTCCTCGATGTCTTTGCTGGCTGCCTTGGTCGCTTTGTCCATGTTCTTGATGAACGAGGACACGTCGTTCTTCGAAATGTTGCCGTCTGGTTTACCCCCATGCTTGCTGGTGTCGAGGGCGGTTTTCAGCGTAGGGTTGGCCTCAATGAACTCCCTAGCCTTTTTGCCATCTTCGCCTCCGGCCGCCATCATCTTGGCCGCCGCTACTGGCCGGTTCAGCTCCTTAGCCGCCTGCTCCCGCTCGTTGGGAGGCAAGTGCGCCACCAGCGCGTCGTATTTCTTCAACTCTTCGGGGGAGGAGTATTTCGAGTTATCAAGAAGCGGTGCAGGGGTTGCCTTTGGTATGGCGGTACCGTTGTCAGGCTTCGCTGCACCCTGTGTTTCGCTGGCGCCCTGGGCTGGCGCAGCAGGTGTTGTGCCCGCCGCCGGCGTAGTTGGCTTGCAGCCTGCCGCAGGCGCAGGCGGCGCATTACCTGATGTGGGCGTTGTACCGTTGCTATTTGAGCCTGGCTGCGGCTTGCCCAGGAAGAGGTCAGCAAACTGCTTGAATAGCGATTGTAAAGTGTCGTCGTTGGCGCCTGCCGTTATCGGCGGGTTCTGGATGCCCGCCGTCGCGCCTTTAAGGGGCGATACAGTGAAAGCGGTACCAAACTGGATATTGCCACCATTTCCGCCATTGCCCATGCCGCCTAGCGGCGCCTTCAGGGCGGGGTTCAAGGCAGGCATGGCCTCGCCTGCGCCTCCCTGATTGCCGATATCGCCCAGCCCGGGCGTGGTTTGAGTTACGCGCATAGCGGCACCTGCCTGTGAAAATGTAAGTGAGCTGCTGAGTGGCCGCCGGGCTGCGGACGGTTCCCACGCATTTCCACCACCCTGCGAGGCAGGACAACAACATTACGAGTACCGACGAACGGTAATGGAACCAAACGGGAAGCCAGCGCCACCTATCGGCACCACGCAATGTTGCGGGTATTCATCACACTACTGAGGTACACCCCATGGTCGGCTCCGTAAATAACCCTGGTACTGGCGTCACTGGTTTCGTAGGCGACGTAACCAATGCTGGTGGCCAATTCGCGCAAGGCATCAACCAGACCAAAGCTGGTATCAACGATCAGCAAGCCATCATCGACAGCACCGGCACCACCAAGTCGCTGGAAGCCCAGCGCGCTGAGAGTGCCAAGTCCGACGCCAACGGCGCCGCATTGATCGGCCTGCAGGGTGAAGAAACCCGCCGCAAGCAGACCCAGGACGTGCTCAACGCCATCCAGTCGGGCAAGGAAGACTCCACCAACAAGAAAATCAGTGCTACCGCTCAGAACGCCAAAGGCATCAGCTTCTAAGCGTGGGTTCGGCCCTGCCCGTACCGCAGGGCCTCATTGCGGGTTAAGGAGGCAACATGCAGGTTTCCAACACATTTCCCATTCAAGGTGCGCGCGTTCAGCCGTCCGAGGGCGGCGGCCAACAACTGAGCTCTCTTCAAAAAGCGATCAGAGAGCTTGCCAGTCAGCTAATGACAATGGATGGCAAGCTTGATGAAAGTTCTCCTCTCGGCAAGATGGTTGCCTCCAAAATGCCTAACGAAGGTCTTTTTGGTAGTGGTCAAGCTCAAGTAGAGAAGGCGTTGCAAAGCTTGATCAAGGAGAAGCTGGGCGAGAATTTCGGTTCGGACCAGGCTCAACCTAAAGCGCAGGGGACAAGTGGGACCGGCGGCGCGGGTGGTATGGGTGGTAGCGCAGGTGTGGGTGGCGCAAATGGTGGTGAAGAAGACCTGATGACCCAGCTGCTAAAGGCGCTGGTCAAGTCCATGCTCGGTGGCATGCTTAAGCCTGATGGCAAGGGGAACAGCAATTTCTCCGAAAAAGACCAGGCCATGCTGAGTAAAATCGGCGAGTTCATGGATCAGAACCCTGCAAAGTTCCCTCCACCGGATTCAGGCTCTTGGAAAACCGAACTGTCCAAGGGTGGCGGCGAGCAAGACAACCTCCTGAACGCCGACGAAACCGGCCAGGTACAAAGTGCCCTGGACATGCTTAGCAGCCAGCTTGACGCAGGTTCCGTTGGTAACGCACAAGGTGGCCTGGGCGGTAGCGGTGGATCAGGCGGCTTCGGTGGCGGGGGTAGCACGCCGATCGGCGGAGTGCCACAGGGTGGCATCTCGGCCGAGAAACTAGAGGCCGCGCTTCTGAAATTACTGGATCAGGGTGCCAAAGGACAGACCGACGGGCCGTCGCAACAGCTAACCCCTCGCCAACAGCACAACCTGGACAGCACCAGCGCCCAAACTGTGCAGGAACTGCTCAAAACCCTAGTACAAAGCAGCGATTCGCAGACCAGCCCTAGCCCTATCCGCTGATCTACGTCTGCCCGTTGCATTCGACACCGCCCTCCGGAGGCCATGCATGACCATTACATCTGTAAGCAAACACACCGCGACCAAGGCCGATCATGACCTTGAGCAGGGTTTGGTGCATGAGCCTTCCTCGGCGGACGTCGACTTCTTTTCAGCCGCCATGGGCGCCGCTCAGGTGGCAAGCGCAGGGGCAGGGCCGCTCCCGGCGTTGATGGCCGGGGCCTTGTCGGGCCGTGTACAGGCCACTGACAAGCTCTCCCAGCAGGCCATGCGCAGCATGAAGGCCGCAGCCGTGGGGGAAGACCCCACTGACATCACTGAGATGAGCCGGGCCCTGTCGAACTATTCGCTGCAAACGGCCGTGACCACCAAAGTGGTCAACAAAGTCGGCCAGACGCTCGACAAGCTCACCAACCTGCAATAGGTACGAACCTGTGAAATGGCCCACTGCACTGCTAACGCTGTGCCTGCTGCTGACCGGGTGCGGCCAGCAGACCGAACTGTTCAGCGGGTTGTCCGAGCAAGACGCCAACGATGTGATCGCTTCGCTGGCTGAACAGCACATTGAAGCAGACAAGCATTCTGCCAAGACCGGCATCGTGGTGGCCGTGGACAGTGCCGAGATCAACCGGGCGGTACGTGTGCTCGATGCGGCCGGGCTGCCCCGGCGTGCCCGCAGCAGCCTGGGCGAGATCTTTAAGAAGGAAGGGGTAATTTCTACCCCGCTGGAAGAGCGGGCTCGCTACATCTATGCCTTGTCCCAGGAGCTGGAGGCCACCCTGTCTCAGATCGATGGTGTGGTAGTGGCCCGTGTACACGTGGTGCTGCCCGAGCGAGTGGCGCCTGGGGAACCCGTGCAGCCAGCCTCGGCAGCCGTGTTTATCAAGCACACGGCGGCATTGGACCCGGACAGCGTACGGGGCCGCATCCAACAAATGGTCGCTAGCAGTATTCCGGGGATGGCGTCCGGCACTGGGCCGGATTCCCGCAAATTTTCTTTGGTATTCGTGCCAGCGGCGGAGTTCCAGGACAGCCAGCAACTGGTCAGCTTCGGGCCGTTTCTGGTGGACAGTAAGCAGGTAGGGTTCTGGAGCCGCATGGTATGGCTGGCACCGGTCGGTGTGCTGGCCTTGATCGTGCTGTTGATGCTGGTGGTACGTGCTGACTGGCGCGCGGCATTGTTCGGAAGGGTGTCGCGCCGTGGTGGCGGTACCAACTTGCCGAGCCGAGTATGAGTGACGCGGCGGCCGACATCGCGCTGGATACTTCCCTGAATGCGGACCAAGGTACGGAGCCTGCCGCCGCACCCCAGGCAGTGCCCTTGGCGGTCTCCGAGGCACAATGGGTAAGGTGGTGGTGCACACCGTGGAACGATGCCCATACCAGCTGGAAGCAAAGCTTTGCCGAGCAAGCGGGTGTGCCATTGCCCGCCTGCGAGGCTTGGGCCGGTCACCGCCCACAGGCCTTTCTGGCCTTTGCCGGTGTCTACCCGCCACAACCGCCACCGCCTGTGCCGCAGGTGTTGCAGTGGCTGTCGATGACAGCTGCCCAGCAACAGCTGGCACTGTCCCTCGTCACGTACATCTGCAATGGTCCGCCTCCAACGGAGGTAGAGGACCTTCCTGCACAGCCCCACCTGGCTTGGTGCCGAAGCCTGGCGAAGGCCCTGCGCCCCGGCTTATGGCTGGAAAGCGAAAAAACCGAAGCACCTACTTTACTGGGTGGCTGGCTGGGCCCACAGTGCTGGGCCAGGTTACGGCTGGCTTGGCCTCGGCCGGACACGCTGGCCGCCACTGACCAAACGGCGTTCACTGCCTTAGCCACTGCACGGCTCAATACCTTGTGGCCTGCTGTGTTGTGGCGGGTTGAAACACGCTAGCCTGCCTATTACGGAGATTGCCATGCTGGTCAAGCGTTCACTGTCATTGGGTGTATCTTCCCTAGCTGAGCCCATACTCAAGCGTGAACATATCGAGGACGCGCGTCGCGCTGAGGACGTGCTGGCCCAGGCCTTGGCGCAGGCCGAGCAGATACAGCTTCATGCCCAAGAGCAGGCCCATGAACAGGTCAGCCAAGCCGTGGCCGAGTTCTGGGAGCAGGCTGGTGCATTCCTGCAAGGCCTGGAAGCCGAACGCCAGAACTTCCAGGACGAGGCACTGGCTGCCGCCGAACAGCTACTAAGCACTGCCATGGCTCGCCTGCTGGATGAAGCAGGCCTGGCTGAGCGTACCCGTGCGCTGTTACGAAGCCTGGCGGCTAGCCAGCCGCTGGAGGTGAGGGCCACCTTACAGTGCCACCCAGACCTGCTGCCGGCCGTCACGCAATGGTTGGCCGATAGCCGTTTTGCATCAGTGTGGCAGGTGCAAGCCAACAGCCGCTTGGCAGACGATGTGCTTACCCTTAGCCATGCTACTGGGGCTTTCGATATTCAATGGGCCCAGCTGCGGGCCGGGCTATTGGCGGCGACGGCATAGCCTGCGCCAGCACTGGGGCGGCATCGCAGGGAACCGCCGAGGGGTTCAGCCCCACACAGGGCTGAACTCACCATGAGGCCCTCGCCATGCTAAGCCTGAAATCACTGCAGAACCGCCTTGACCATGCTTATTCCAACGCCCAGTCCGAAATGGACGACGCCGAGATGACCGCCAGCGACAGCGGTGAATTCGAAGACATGCTTGCCTTCAACGATGCCTCCCGCAAAACGCAGATGGCCAACACCATTCTCAATGAATCGCTTCGCGCCAAGCACGGCATTACCAAGTCAATCATCGACGGAATCCAGTAAACTCTTGGCCAGCAACACCATGGCCGGGGCGCGCCTCGGTCGTGCCTACCTTCGATGCATCGCTGTTGGGAGCGTGAAATGCAAAAGGCTGTAATGTGGCTGACCTGTTGTGTGCTGTTGCTTGGCCAGCAAGCCTGGGCGGCCGTGCCCGACAGTTGGAAGCAAACCGCGTATGCCTACGATGCGCGGCAGACGACGTTGAATACCACCTTGGCAGATTTTGCCAAAGAATTTGGCATGGGCCTGGACATGCCTACCATGGACGCCGTGGTCGACGGGCGCATCCGCGCTGCCAGCCCACAGGCCTTCCTGGACCGGCTGGGCCAGGAGCATCATTTCCAGTGGTTCGTCTACAACGAAACGCTGTACATCAGCCCCACTTCGGACCAGACCACTGCACGCATTGAAGTGTCGTCGGATGCGGTCGATGACCTGCAACAGGCGCTCACCGACGTTGGCCTGCTGGACACTCGGTTCGGCTGGGGTGTATTGCCTGACGAAGGGCTGGTACTGGTACGCGGGCCTGCCAAATACGTGGATTTTGTCCGTGACTACAGCCGCCAGGTAGAAGCTCCTGAGAAGGCCGAAAAACAGGACATCATGGTACTGCCCCTCAAGTATGCCAACGCGGCAGACCGTACCATCCACTACCGTGACCAGACCCTGAACGTAGCCGGCGTGGCCAGCATTCTGCAAGAGCTGCTCGAAAGCCGTTCGCGAGGCGAATCCCTCAATGGCATCAGCCTTGCCCAGCGCTCCAGCGGAACAGCCAGCGGCATGGCCAATACGCCACTGGGCCTTAACTTCGGTGGGCTAGGTGGCGGTGACACCGACATGGGCGTGCTAGAGCAAGGGATTGACCAGGTACTGGGCGGTGGCAGCGGGCGCAAGGGGCGGAATGAAAAAAGCACGGCACGGCCCCGTATCCGTGTTAGTGCTGACGTGCGCAATAACGCCGTGCTGATCTATGACCTGCCCAAGCGTCGTGCCATGTACGAGGCCGTGGTCAAGCAACTGGACGTGCCCCGTAATGTGGTAGAGATCGATGCAGTGATTCTGGACATCGACCGCAACGAACTGGCGCAGTTGTCCAGCCGCTGGAACTTCAACGCCGGGCGCATAAGCGGCGGGGCCAGCTTGCTGGATGCTGGCACCAGTTCCACCCTGTTCATTCAGGATGCGGGCAAGTTCGCGGCCGACCTGCGCGCCTTGGAAGGTAATGGCTCGGCCTCGATCATTGGTAACCCGTCCATTCTTACCCTGGAAAACCAGCCGGCGGTGATCGACTTTAGCCGTACCGAATACCTGACCGCATTGGGTGAGCGGGTGGCCAACATCGAACCGATCACTGCAGGTACGAGCCTGCAGGTGATCCCGCGGGCGCTGTCCCATGCCGACAAATCGCAGGTGCAACTGATTGTCGACATTGAAGACGGCCAAATCGATGTGTCCCAGATCAACGACGAGCAGCCAGCCGTGCGCCGAGGGAATGTGAGCACCCAGGCTGTCATCGCCGAGCATGGCTCGCTGGTGATCGGTGGGTTCCATGGCCTGGAGGCCAACGACCGTATCAACAAGATACCCCTGCTGGGCGATATCCCCTACCTGGGTAAACTGCTGTTCCAGTCCCGCAGCCGCGAGTTCAGCCAGCGTGAGCGTTTGTTCATCCTCACCCCACGCTTGATCGGTGACCAGGTGGACCCATCGCGCTATGTGGACAACGGCAACCCTCATGATGTGGATGCGCAGATGGACCGTATCGACACGCGCCGCGATGGGTTCGTGAAGCCTACCCGAGGCGAGATTGAAAAGGCGTTCAGCCAACTGCTCGATGGTGTATCCCCACCGGGCTTCAGTGCGTCGACGGCACTGCCATTCGAACCGCAAACACTGTGTGACCCAGGCAACGGCCTAGTGCTCGATGCTCAGCGCTCCCAGTGGTTTGCACGCAAAGACTGGGGTGTGGCGGTGGTGGTGGCGAAAAACGATACTGGCAAACCGCTGCGCATCGATGAAAGCCGCTGTGGTGGGCGCTGGGCCATGGGCGTGGGTGCCTGGCCCCATGCGTGGCTGCAGCCGGGTGAGGAGAGCGAGATCTACATCGCACTGCGCCAGCCTAAACAATCCTTGAAAAATGCAGCTCAGGGCCGTACCTCGCTGCTTCGGAGAACCGCACCATGAAGCCCGGTCGTGTACTGATTACCCTCGTTGCACTGGCCGTACTCGCTGGTTGTGCCAGCCGTGAAGGCTGCTCCGGTTACGCATGCAAGCGGCCAGACTCCACTGACCGGCAGTTGGTGGTGTGGTGGCCCGAAGATATGCGTCAGGGCCTTAATGACCGAGACCCACAGGTAGATTTCACTGTGGTCCCGTTGAAGGATTGATGCCCTATGATCCAGGTGGCGGAAAAAGGCGCCTTTTACGAACACCTGCTCGCTGAGCGGGCGGCCACCTGGCCCATCGCCAAAGGCGTGTGTTTTGTCAGTTGCCGTGAGCATCGCCGTTGGGGCCTGGCTTTGCAGGTTACCGGCCAGGTGCTTAGCGCACAGCAACTGCGCACGGCGCTGGCCAGGCGCTTTCGTGAAGCCGAGCGTTTCAATGACTACTTCCTGTTCTTCGACGCCCGCCAGGCTTTCGTCATCTGGCGCGGCCTGCCCCAGGGCGTAAGCCCTGCCGTGCCATTGGACGACATCCGCAGCGCCCAGTTGGCCCTGGCAGGGCTTGAGCATTTGTTTAATTAAGTAAATGCTGGGCGTAGCACCTTAAGAGAGTTTTTAGAAGCCTCTTGGAATAGAAGCTTTATTACGAAATATTTTAAGATCGAACGCTCTAAATGAGCGCTCTGCCTGGCCTTGATGTTTGCTTTTATAACCCAGCTTTAACCCCTTTTAAATGTTTTTGCACTTACTGTTTTGTACTAGAAAATCTGTTTAATTGTAAAAAAACTTTGCGCGCCGAGTGCCAAGCGTGAACCTCCATGCTTCGCGCAAACGCCCGGTGATCGTTGGCTTTAATGGGTATTATTCCCTTCAAAAGCGCATCCTGCCGATCACGTTAAGCCCCCCGCCATGTTCGCTAGTTGGGTTGACAGCCTGTTATGGAAGCGTGTTTCCTTGCGCGCCAACCTGCTTTAAAAGTGAACCCCTTCCCCTGCAGGGTTGAACCGCTGACTTACTCGTTGTTTCGAGGCCGTTAGTGCAGCGGGCTATGCCCAGCAAAGTTCTCCTGGGAAGCCGCCTGGCTTATTTGAAAGGAAAGTCGATCAGCGTGCTGGGCGAAAACACCTTCGTACAAGGCGACCGGGTCGATATCAACCAGTGAGACAACAGCCCATGGCCAGACCAAGCCTGTACGACCGCATTGCCGCCAAACGTATTGCCGACGAAGAAGCGGCCCGCCTTGCCGCGCTTCAAGCCCCGGTGGTGGAAGCGGCACCCGAGCCGGAGCCCCAGGCCGTTACACCGCTGCAGGAGGCACCCAGCTGTTTCAGCTTTGGGGGCCTGCAGGTGAGTTTCCCGGCACGCGCCCGCCTGCTCGCCGTCCAGGCCACGGTGGACTACAAGGGCGAACCGCTCACGGTGGCGATCAAACGTAGCCCGGTGCGGGAAGGTGACGCGCTCGGTGTGCTCTTCGAACGCGCCCTGCAGGCCTTCAGTGCGCAAGCGCCGGGCCTGCGGGTGATCCGTCAGCAGGGCTGTACGCTTCTGGGATGTGATGCCCAGGCAGTGGATGTTCATATCAACGCGCAGGGCAAGGCGCAGCACGCACGGCTGGTGGGGGCACTGGTGCCCCAGGCAGGCAGTGACGCCCTGCAATGGCTGGAAGTGTCCTGCCAGATCGACCCTACCCAATCCGAGCTTAGCGGCTGGTTGACACACTTCGATAGCCTGGTGGCCGACTTGGCCGCTGGCTGATTTTCGATACAAGGAGTTCCTGTTACATGGAATACGCATTGCAAGAAGGCAATATCACGCTGCCAGAAGGTTTTCAGGACCGTACCGTCAACATGTTCGTGCTGGGTTCAGTGCTGCCGGCGCCCTTGAGCATTACGGTGTCCAGGGACACGTTGTTGCCGGCCGAAACGCTGCAGGCCTATGTGGACCGGCAGGTCAAGCTGATGGCCTCCAAGCTGCGCGGCTATACCGCCCTTGGCCGCAAAGCCGTGTTTCTTTCGACCGAGGCGCCCATGGAGGGCGTGCAGATCGATGCGTACTACATGGGCGAAGGACGGCCCTACTATCAGCGCCAGGCCGCGTTTCTGATCGAGCCGACACGCGCTCTGGTGTTCTCGACCACCTCTGCGGCTGATTTCAGCCCTGAACAGACCCAAGGGTGGGCAGACCTGCTGGCCAGCTTCCAGCCTCGCCTGCCAGCGACCCCCGCCACCCTCGAACAGGAGTAACGCCCATGTTCGAGGCAGCACGGTTTGGCGACGAGATCGCCCACTCCGGCGCAATGGGCGGCTTTGTGTTGGGCGCTGTCATTGGTATTGGGCTGGTAGCGGCCGTGGCGGTGACTACCTTCACCTGCGGGTTTGGCGCCGCGCTGCTGGCCGGGCTCGCTGCCGGAATAGGGGGAAGCCTGATCACTTCCTTGGGTGAAACCATCGGCAGTGGGTTTCTCTCGCCCTCCGGCACCTTGATCACCGGCTCACCCAACGTGTTTATCAATGGGCGCAAGGCCGCCTACGTGGACCAGAGCATTGGCGCCTGCGAGAAGCATCCCGGCCCGATCAAGGTGGCCGAAGGCTCCACCAACGTCTTTATCAATGGCCTGCCTGCGGCACGCAAGGGCGACAAGCTCGCCTGCGGCGCCGTCATCAATACCGGCTCGGGCAACGTCTTTATCGGTGGCGGGCAGTACCGCTACCTGCCCGTCAGCGACGAGGTGCCTTCCTGGCTGCGCGACACCGTTGGCGTGCTGATGGCCATCGCTGGCGCCGCGGGCGGTATCGTCAACGTGCTCAAGATGGGTACCCAGGCGGGCATGAAAGCCATGCTGCCGTGCGCCCTCAAGTTCACCGCCGGCTTTATCGGCGGCGAGATGGCCAGCCGCTACGTGGCCGAGCCCGTGATCCGCCGTGCCGTAGGGGGCCTTATTGGCCACCCTGTCGACACCACCACCGGGCGCAAGCTGATCCCTGACGAAGTGGACTTCAGCCTGCCAGGCTTCATGCCCCTGGAATGGACCCGCTTCTATGCCAGCAACCTGGACGTGAACAGCGTGCTGGGCAAAGGCTGGATATTGCCGTGGGAGCAGACCCTGCGCCGTTATGGCGAGTTCGTGTACCTCACCGACAACCAGGGCCGCACGGTGCCGTTCATGGACATCGCCCCCGGCCAGCGTATCTACAACCCCCACGAGCAGGTGTACCTGGTGTGCACCCAGGGCGGCCACTACCTGCTGCAGACCCTGGACAACGTGTTCTTCTACTTCGGCGAAGTGCCCGCCAACAACACCCGCGTACCCCTGGACCGCATCGAAAACGCCCTGGGCCATTTCCTGCATTTCACCCGCACCCCGGACGGCACGCTGACCGACATCTGCAGCACCGGCGGCCTGCGCGTGCACCTGCACTACGACGAATTCAACGGGCGGCTGAGCACGGTCAAGCGCATCGTCAACAACCAGGCGGTGGAAACCCTGGTGCGCTACCGCTACGACAGCCAGGGCCAACTGGCCGAGGTGATCAACCGCAACGGCGATTCGGTGCGCCAGTTCAGCTACACCGATGGCCTGATGACCCGCCAAAGCAACGCCCTGGGCCTGGCCTGCGAGTACCGCTGGGACACCCTGGGCGACCAGCCCCGCGTGGTGGAACACCGCACCAGCGATGGGGAGCATTTCCAGTTTCGCTACGACCTGGACGCGCGCACCACCTGGGTCACCGACGTGCTGGGCCGCGAACTGCAGGTGCAGTACAACCGCGAGCACCGGGTGATCGCCAGCCAAGACTACAACGGCGACCGCTACGCCATCGACCTGGACGACAGCGGCAACATGACCGGCCTGGCCCTGCCAGACGGCAACCGGCTCACCTTCGTGTACGACGAATTCGCCCGTCTGGTCAGCGAAACCGACCCCCTGGGCCGCACCACCCGCTACCGCTACCACCACCTCACCACGCTGGTGACCCAGGTGGACTATCCCGACGGCAGCACCGTCAAGGCCCACTACGACGCCCTGGGCAACCTGCTGGACGAGACCGACGCCCTGGGGCAGATGACCGAGTACCTCAACGGCGACGACGGCGTACCCCACACCATCATCGACCCCACCCTCAAGCGCAAATACCTGTGGTGGAACACCCTGGCCCAGGTGGAACGCTTCCAGGACTGCTCGGGCAAAAGCACCCACTACCGCTACGACGACCGCCACCACTTGGTGGCCGTCACCGACGCGCTGGGCCAGACCACCACCCTTGAGCGCAAGCCCGAGGGCGAGGTACTGAGCCTGCAGCACCCGGATGGCACTCGAGAGCATTTCACTTACAACGCCTTGGGCCAGGTGTTGACCCACACCGACGGCAAAGGCCAGACCACGCGCCTGCAACGCAACAGCCGCGGCCTGCCTACTCGTCGACAAGACGCCAGCGGCCACACCGTCAGCTACGCCTACGACAAGGTGCAGCGGCTGATAGGCCTGAGCAACGAGAACAACGCCACTTACCGCTTTGCCTACGATGCGGCCGACCGCCTGATCGAAGAACAGCGCATCGACCAGCTCACCCGGCGCTTTGCCTACAACGCAGGCGGGCATCTGACCCAAGTGGAAGAGATCGGCTTTGGGGAGCGGGGCGAACGGCCGGAGCGGATCACAGTATTTGAGCGCGACACCATTGGCCGCTTGCTGGCTAAGGTGAACGAAGATGGGCGGCAGACGTACGACTACGACAAAGGCGACCGGCTGCTCTCCATCGAGCGCCATGTCACCTTTACCGGCAAGAAGCGCGGCATCGCCCCGGAGAAGCTGACGTTTGCCTATGACGTCCTCGGCCGACTCATAAAGGAAACCACCCCGCAGGGTGAACTGAGCTACGAATACGACCCCCTCGATAACCTCATTACGCTTACCTTGCCGACCGGCCAGCACCTGAACCACCTGTACTACGGCAGCGGGCACCTGCACCAGCTCAACCTCGACGGTCAGGTCATCAGCGACCTGGAGCGCGACGACCTGCACCGGGAGATCCATCGCACCCAGGGCCGGCTCACCAGCTGTTTCGGCTACGACGCCAGAGGCCGCAAGGCCTGGCAGTACGCCACAACCCTGCCCAGCGAAAAGCTGTCAAAGATCCACACGCCTGCGGTCCAGCCTTTTCTTTACGTGGAGCACGCCTACAACCCCATCCACCGGCGCTACCACTACGACCCGGCCGGTGAACTCAGCCGCACCGTGGACAAGCTGCGCGGGGAGATCAGCTACACCTACGAAGCCAACGGCCGGCTGCACAGCAGCGGCACTGGCCGGCTCGTGGACAGCGAAGAATTCCGCTACGACCCCGCCGCCAACCGCCTGAACTTCAATACCCGCCAGTTCGATCACGTACGCGACAACCGCCTCAGCACCTGGCGAGACCAGACCTACACCTACGACCCCTGGGGCAACCTGATCGAGAAAACCAGTGGCCACAGCCGGCTGCAGACGCTCGCCTACGACTGTGAAAACCGACTCGTTGAAGTACAGACCTATGTGCAAGGCAAACTGGAAAGTATCGGCACCTACCGCTACGACAGCCTTGGTCGCCGGGTGGCCAAACGTGTCGAAAAGGACGGTCACACCGAACACAAACACTTCCTCTGGCAAGGCCTGAGGTTACTGCGGGAGGAGGGGCCGGGGCACAGCAGGCTGTACCTGTACGAGCCGGACAGCTATGCACCATTAGCCCGTGTCGACACGGCCGAAGGTGATACCGAAAACCGGGTGTACTACTTCCACACCGACCAGATCGGCACCCCGTTGGAAATGACCGACGCCGAAGGGCAGATCGTGTGGCAGGCCAAGTACCGGGCTTGGGGCGCTATCGATGCCATGGTCGTGAACGAGGTGGAGCAGAACCTGCGCTTCCAGGGCCAGTACTTCGACGACGAGACGGGGCTGCACTACAATACGTTCCGGTACTACGATCCGGAGGTGGGGCGGTTTACCACACAAGACCCGATTGGGTTGTTGGGTGGGGAGAACCTGTACCAGTATGCGCCGAGCCCGGTGGGGTGGGTGGATCCGCTGGGTTGGAGTTGTGAACTTTCTTCGAAGATGGTTAAGCCGGTAAATGACAGGCTTCCGATCAATGGGAGATATGCTGGGAAAACGTATCCGCTTCAAAATTTACCGGTCTCTATAAGGAATAAGTACCCACACAGTGTTCCATTCAACCATGCTGGGTTCCCTGACTTTTCTAGATACTCGATTAAAAATGTGAGGATTGAGCTTGGTCGAACACGGGCTATAGATTTTGCAAGAGCGGATAAAGCTGTAGGCTACAATAGGTTGAATCCAAGGCCTTCAGATTATACTTGGCACCATAATCAGGAGTCAGGATTCATGCAGCTTATACCTTCAGATATACATGCGGCCGTAAAACATACGGGCGGAATAGCTATGGGGAAATAGTGATGGCGATCATAAAAAATTCGAAAGATGGGGTCTCTGCGAGCGCCATTGAGAATTTAGAGTATAAGCTAAGAATAAAAATACCAAATGATTATCGCGAGTTTTTGAAAAGTTATCAGGGTGGATATCCTGAGCCCGACGGCTTTAGTTTTGATGATGAAAAAAATGGATCGAACGTTGATCGTTTTTTAGAGCTTTGCGGACGGGATTTGAATACAATTGAGGGGTGTCTCAACTTCTACAGCGGACGATTTCCTGAGGGAATGATCCCTATTGCGCGTGATCCTGGAGGAAATTTGATATTGCTAGGAAATGGGGGGGCTTTTGACGGGGTATACTATTGGGATCATGAGGGTGAATCTGATGAAGGGGAAGATGTACGCACTGACAACATATACTTGATCAACAAAAGCTTTGACGGATTTCTATCGAAGTTATATGAGATTGAGGGGTGAGCATTATTCATGCGATGCTTAAGGCTAGTACTGAATCATGTGACTATTCTGTGACATTGCTTAGGTCGGCATGATCAACATCGTATGACTGCAGCGCAACCGCCTTGGCCTGTCCACCCATCGACAAGGCGTCAGCGACTACATCGTGAGTTACGCCTCGACAAGGTCCGGCGCTTGGCACCTTAGACTAGTTGCGCGGCGAGATCAGCTACACGTACGAACCCAACGGCCGGCTGCACAGCAGCGGCACTGGCCGGCTCGTGGACAGCGAGGAATTCGGCTACGATCCCTGGGGCAACCTGATCGAAAAAACCAGTGGTCACAGCCGGCTGCAGACGCTCGCTTACGACTGTGAAAACCGGCTCGTTGAAGTACAAACGTATGTGCAAGGCAAACTGGAAAGCGTTGGCACCTACCGCTACGACAGCCTTGGCCGCCGGGTGGCCAAGAGTGTCGAAAAGGACGGCAACACCGAACAAAAACACTTCCTCTGGCAAGGCCTGAGGCTACTGCGGGAGGAGGGGCCGGGGCACAGCAGGCTGTACCTGTACGACCCGGACAGTTATGCACCGCTGGCCCGTGTCGACACGGGCGAAGGAGATACCGAAAACCGGGTGTACTACTTCCACACCGACCAGATCGGCACCCCGCTGGAGATGACTGACGCCGAAGGGCGGATCGTATGGCAGGCCAAGTACCGAGCCTGGGGCGCTATCGACGCGATGGTCGTGAACGAGGTGGAGCAGAACCTGCGCTTCCAGGGCCAGTACTTCGACGACGAGACCGGGCTGCACTACAATACGTTCCGGTACTACGATCCGGAGGTGGGGCGGTTTACCACACAGGACCCGATTGGGTTGTTGGGTGGGGAGAACCTGTACCAGTATGCGCCGAGTCCGGTGGGGTGGGTGGATCCGCTGGGGCTGTCGACTTGTGGGCCTAACAAAAAAACAAGTTATGAGGCCGTGAGTAGAAGAGACGCTTTTAAACAGGCGAAGCGTGATGCTGGTATACCTAACACGCAAAGCCCTACGGTTGAAAGAATAAAGCTAGAAGATGGTTACGGTAATGTGGTAAAAAATTCAAAAGGTGCCGTAGTGGAAACTCGTAATTATCACTTTACTAATAAAAATGGCGAAATAATAATCATCCAAGAACATAGTATTGGTCACTCGAAAGCTGTGCTTTTGAGAGGCGCAGATCCGCATTTCAATGTGAGGCCAATTGATAAGCTTACAACAGGCAATGTCGAAGGTACTCATGGTCACTATAATTTTAATTGGAGGTTTAAATGAATTTGCTTGATGTTGTTTTGCGCAAAGAATTTCTAGTCAAGCTTTTTCCGCAAGGTCTGGCTGAAGTGCTAATGGTTGGGCAAGTTAAATTCGATCCTTTTGGCAATACCACTGTCGCTCTGCACACTAGGCAGCAGCCTGCGATGGAAGTGACAAAATGGGGCAGGTGGGGGGAGAACTATAATACTATAGTCGTAATACTTTCAAGTTCGAGAATAAAAGAACTTTCAGTAAGTAATATTTCTGGGGCATTATACTCGAAAGTTGAGCTTTTGGAGGTGGAAGGTGGTTTCAGGTTCGCACAGCAATCGGATGGTTGGAGTTTTCATATGGTTTTTGACTATATCAGTTTTGATAGCTGTAGGGTTTATATAGACGGGGATGATGACATTTGTGAGTGATTGAATTTTTTCAAAGGATTTAGAGAGATAGTAAAATCCATCTCAACATCAGGCCAAATGGTAAGTCCGCCAAAGGAAATGTGAGCGGCAGCTATGGGTACTACAATCTCAGTAGGGGAAAAATGAATTTACTTGATATTCTTGACTGTAAACATTTTCTTGTTAACCTTTTTCCAGAAGGCCTGGATAAAAATTTGATGATAGGGCAAGTGAGTTTTGATTTTCTAGGTAATAGCACTGTGTCGCTGCACACTAGGCAGCAGCCTGCGATTGAAGTAAAAAAATGGGGGAAATGGGGTGAGGTATACAATGTAATAGTTGTAAAAATTTCAAGCGCCAGAGTGAAAGAGTTTTCAGTAAAAAATATCTCTGGTGCCCTATATGCAAGCGTAGATGTTCAGCAAGTGGAGAATGGTTTTAGACTTACGCAGCGCGCAGATGACTGGAGTTTTGACTTGGTCTGTGGATATTTAATGTTTGACAGTTGCAGTGTTTATCTGGATGAGCCTGATTGTCAGGTTTATCGGTAAACCCAGTGCGAATAGCGTCGCCGGCATTCATGTCCACTACGCTCTAACTTGAAAAATAAATGAATTTATTTGATGTTATTTCCCATAAAGAATTAGGTTTTTCTTAAAGGATTATCAGGGGATGTGTTGGTTGGGCAAATAGGGATTACCCCCTTCAGTGACACTAAGATTACTGTGCATACTAGGCAGCAGCCTGAGATAGAAATAAAAAAATGGGGGAAGTGGGGAGAAACCTTCAATACCGTGGCCATAGTTTTCGGTAGCGGTACGGTGAAAGATCTATTGGTAAAAAATATTTATAAGGCATCCTACGCAGCATTGGATGTTCAGAAAGTTGAAGGGGGTTTTAGATTAAAACAAATGTCAGGTGAGTGGGCGATTGATTTTACTTTTGAAGACTTAGTTTTCGATAAATGCATGGTGTACATGGATGGGGCTGATTAGCTCGTAGTATTGCAGGGCTTCGGGTTTAGAGCTTATTATAATATAGTATTGGTTAATCAAAGCTTCTCCTTTGAAAGGGGCAGGTCCTCGTTTCAATGTGAGGTTGAATTGTAAGCCTGCCACAGTCAATATCACCGGTACCCGTGGCCACTACAATTTTAACTGGAGATTTAAATGAATCTGCTTGATATTGTTTTTCATAAAGAATTTCTTGTTAAGCTTTTCCCGCAAGGCCTAGCTGAAGTGCTAATGGTTGGACAAGTTAAATTCGATCCTTTTGGCAATACCACTGTCGCTCTGCACACTAGGCAGCAGCCTGCAATGGAAGTGAAAAAATGGGGCAGGTGGGGGGAGAACTATAATACTATAGCCGTAATACTTTCTAGTTCGAGAATAAAAGAATTTTCAGTAAGTAATATTTCTGGGGCGTCATACTCAAAATTTGAGATTTTAGAAGTGGAAGGTGGTTTCAGGTTCGCACAAAAATCGGAGGGCTGGAGTTTTAATATGGTTTTTGAACATATCAGTTTTGATAGTTGTGAGATTTATATAGACGGGGCTGATGAGATTTCCATATAGGGCGCCGCATGTAGTCGTGGTAGGCGCGATAAGGTTGCCTGGTAACTGGGTGAGCCAGGGCAGATCCGGTTCAAAGCTGAATCTGACGCTCCTGTCGACACACAGCACCAGCGCTCTTACCAAGGAGGTAAGCAGGGCGCTGGCGGGAGAAAAACCGCCCTTTTCAATAGGGCTGATGTGAAAAAAATGCTGGCCTCAGCGCGGCATGGCATTTTCAGCAGTACTTTTGAAATGCCACGCGAGTCACACGTTTCCCTCGGCTTCTGCCAAGGCCATCTCTACAAAATGCGCCAGTGCCGGGATGTCAGCATCGCGGGCATAGACCAGCGTAATAGGGGCAATCATTCGGGGTGTGGCGTCCCGTATAGGGCAATAGACAACGCTGGCACTGTGGAAACCTCGCATGGACGCAGGCACCACGGACACCCCTGCGCCAGCCGCGACCAGATTAATGTTGGTCAACATGCGTTCAACTTCGAACGAAACGCGCGGAGTGAAGCCAGCATGCTCGCACGCCTGAATCAGGTTGCCGTAGAGGCCAGGTGCGCCGTGGGTGCGAACCAGAATGAACGGTTCGTCTGTCAACTGTGCCAGGCTGATCCCGTGCGTTTCACTGTCCTGGTTCAACAGCCGATGCCCTACGGGCAGCACAAGCAACATATCCTCTTCGAGGAGGGGGGAGAAAATGAGGTTTTCCGGGTGAGCCACTGGCGCACGGAGGAACCCGACGTCCAACCGTTGCTCAGCCAGTTCATAGGTCAGCTCCCGGGCGTTGCCTTCGCTCAGGTTAAGGCTAACCCCGGGGTATCGCGCGCGAAACGCACGAAGCAGTGTCGGTATGGCCGGGTGGGCCGCCGCAGAGGTGGTAAACCCGACGTTAAGGCTGCCGGCGTAGCCTGCAGCCGCCAGGGCGGCATGGCGGCTGGCATCCTGAACCCGGTTGAGAATGTCCCGGGCTTCGGCAAGGAACACTTGCCCGCCCGGTGTCAGGTCCACCCCCCTGGGGCGGCGAATGAAAAGTGCAAAGCCCAACTCCTGCTCCAATACCTTGATCTGCTGGCTCAGTGGGGGCTGCTGTATATTCAGGCGCATAGCAGCCCGGGTGAAGTGCCGCTCTTCGGCAACCATTAAAAAGTAGCGCAGGTGTCGCAGTTCCATCGTGCTATGGCCTGTAGGGTAGTGAACGCTTAAAAAAGCTTTTCAAGGCGTAGTGGGCAATAGGCTGCCGAAGGCCTTGTCGAGGCTGCCTTGGGCGTTGGCCAGGTTGTCCCGCTTTGTTTTAAGCCACTGACGGTCCCACCTCAAGGGCCTGATGGGCTTCGGCAAGCATACGCTTGACCTCCTCAGGTTGAGGACCACCCGTGCCTTTGCGTGTGTTGACCATCGCCCGTGGCGACAGTGCAGCACGGAAGGTGGCTTCGTCCAGCGGCAATGTAGCGGGCGACCATTTGTAATGCTCAGCGGCTTGGGCGTAAAGCTTCTGGGCATGGTCGTAGGGGAAGGTCTTGGGCGTAAGGCCGTTGGCGCGCGCCTCCTCCACAATCAGCGAGGCAAAACTGTGGCCGATGCGGAAGGGCACCTTGTGCAGACGTTCCAACGTATCAGCCAATTCCATGGAGGTGGTCCATTCGTTTTCCAGTTCTTCCAGGGCACGCTGTGGGTTGACCTGCAGCGCATCCAGTACGGCATTGGTGGCACTAAACATCTCCCGGGTGGCGTCGAACACGCCCAAGCTGTCGAACGCAAACTTGTAGTCGGTCATGCCGGTGGTCACGTTGTGCGCACGCAGGGTGACTGCCTGGGCCAAGCCTGCCACATCCGAAGACGCTTCACGGGCACGCATCAACAGCCCAGGGTTGCGCTTCTGAGGCATGGCACTGCTGGTGTAGGTTTTTTCTTCGTCCAGCAGCAACCACGGGCGGATCTGGTGATATTGCGTATGAATGTCGCCCACCATTGCACCCACACGGATGGCGGCGTTGGACGCAATATTCACCGCCTCGATAGGGACGTCATAGGTGGAGACCTGGCTGGCATCCAGGGAGTTTTCCCGTACGCCGTCAAAGCCCAATAGCTCGGCCAGGCGCTCCCGGTTCAAGGGGTAGGCTGAATTGGCCAGTACCGCCGTGCCCATGGGGCTGAGGTTCAGGCGCTGGTACAGCTCGTGAATGCGTTGCCCATCACGCTCAAAGGCGGCTTCGAAAGCCAACAGATAATGCGCGTAACTGATGGGCATGGCCTGTACGCCGTTGGTATAGGCAGGCACCAGGGTATCGATGTGCTTGTCGGCCAGTGCCAGGAGGCGTTGGCGGGTGCTGTTCAGCGCATCGGCCATGGCCAGCACGTCGGTGCGCAGCGTGGCCAATCGGTACGTGGCCAGCATGTCCTGGCGGCTACGGCCGGAGTGGATCAACGACGCTTCAGGGCCAATTTTTTCCGTCATGATCTGCTCCAATTGCAGCACATCAGTGGGGCGCTTGCCGTCGGGCCGGTTGCCTTGGTCGATGGCATAGCGCACGCCCCCGGCAATCTTTCGGCCCAGTTCCGGGGTCACGATGCCTTCCTCGGTGAGCATCACAATCGACGCCTGGTTGATGCGGTTAAGCCAGGCGAACTGTGAGTTGGCCGGATCACCTGCCAGCTTAGGCTTTTCAACCGTGGCTCCGATCTTCGCGGCCTGTGCAGCGCACTGTTCGGTCGTGGCACAAGGTACGCCAGCCGTATTGGCTGCATAGGCGCAGTGGCTGCCGAACAGCGCCACAGTGATGGCCAACGGGGTAAGGCGGGTATGGAAGGGCATGGTGGTCACTCTTGTTATTAGAAAGTCATGACGGTGGAAAACTGTGCGCTTGTGATGGCGTGGAAAAGCCTACAGAAGCAAGTGGCACAGTTGAAATATATAAAGGAGGGGGTATTGAGACGATTCAGATATGGCAGCTAAGGCAGTAAACACTAGGCGTTGTGGTTTGCGACATTTGGCGCTAAAATCGCGACAAATGTCGTTTAGTGGGGTGCAATATGACTGCTGCCGACGTGCATGCCGCTCAAACAATGCATACCGCTCGCAGGCCTACTGAATACTTGCTTCAAGCTGACATCGGTCAGCTAAGCAGTGTCATGGTCTACAGAATGACCATTAAAGGCTTTGCCCTTAAAGACGTGCAGGACATGCTTTCAATGTCGCTGCTGTATTCCACTCAAAAGGTCCTCAGCCGTATCGTCGGAAGGTCTGTCAGGACACTTCAGCGCCAGGGCAGCAGCAAACAACCGACGCAGCTCAATGCCCAGCAGAGTGCCGTGGCGTACCAATATGCCAAGGTCCTCGAACACGCCATCAATGTGTTCGGCACTCAGAAGCTTGCCGAGGAATGGCTGGGACGCCCCTGCAAGTACCTGGATGGCGATGTGCCTTTAGACGTCATCGACAACCCGATTGGCTTTCAGACGGTCGAGGACTACCTGGAGCGTGTAGCCCTCGGGATCTATCAATGACGCCGTTGCCTTGGGCGCCTTCGTGGCACGCATGGAGGCTTGACCGCCAGCTGTATAAAGCTTCTTGGGATAGCGGTATCGGTGCCCAGAAAATGGGTGGGCGCTGGAACCCGCCAGGCCGTGCAGTCGTGTATGCCTCGGCAGACCCTTCCACCGCTATTCTTGAAGTGGCCGTGCATGCAGGCTTCGATACGCTTGATGCCGTACCTCATGTGCTGACCTGTTTTGAAGTGCTGGACCAGCGCCTTATTAGGGTTATTCAGCCTGAAGAAGTCCCCAACCCCGTATGGCTGACCAGCGCTGCTGCTTCTCCTAACCAACAGGCGTTTGCCGATGAGCTGTTGGCCAAACACCCGTTCGTATTGCTTCCTTCTGCCGTAACCCGCCATTCGTGGAACCTGTTGGTCAGCTGCGAGCTGGCTGAGGGCAAATATCGGTTGGTGAGCCAGGAGCGGTTTGGGCTGGATACCCGCTTGGTAACGCCTTGATGGAGGGGAATTTCAAAGATTCCTGTACACCAAAGGTAACCGGAAAAGCCTCGCGCGTTGATGCCGTTTAGCTCGCCCATCCGCTGTACTAGCGCCGATAACATGGCGGTGATGGCCGTATTTCGGCGCACAGGGTCGGCAACCGCCAATTTCTGGAGGAACACGCCTATCAAGGCTTTCCTCGCCTGATCGTTCATGTCGGACGTTCAATAAACGCCGTAGCGGCGGCCGGTGCCGTCGATTCATTCAACGAGGTCACAGTTCCTGCCAGCTGAACCGGGGCGTATGTGATTTCGGAGTTGAACGCATCCCTGCCAATTGCTCAGCGTAGTCTTTGACCAAATTGCGCACTGCTGGATTAAAACCAATGGAGTCTGCAATATGCGAGGGTTCAAGATCGATCGTGCGGCCATAAAGCGCCGGCACTATGATATCGATGGCAGCGTCTCGATGGGCGGGATCCGATACCGACAGGTTTTGCAGAACGTCCTTGATCAGGTCTTTTATCGGTTGGGTCTTTGGGCCCCGTCCAAAATCCGTGGGTCGGTTCAGGATGTGTTTGGCCATTGAATTCCCGAAGCCAGAGGCCGCCAAGGCATCCTCACCTTTTTTCATCGCCTCGGCCGCTTGAGGCGAGTTGGGCGCGCCAGCGATTCGATCGAGCACTCGAACTGTGAGTTTTAGAGGTTTCAGCACCTCAGCATGGCGGGCAAAAAACGCCAAGCGTTCAGGCTTGGCGGCCAGCGTTACGGTGTCAGCGCCTGCGAAGCCTAAGTCTCTGAGCCTTTCACCATGTTCGAGAAGCGCTTTTAGCGCGGCTTCATCGAGGCCCGACGCATCCACGATATCGGCGTGAGATAGCCCATACCCCATCAATTTGACGAAGTTAAAGTACACGAGCCGCTGTTGTATAGGATCACGGGCCGACAGCGCTTCGATGTGTTTTTGGCTGACGCCCGCTAGTCCACTCAGTATATGCCCGGCGCCTAGGTTGAAATTTTGCTTCGTTGACATCGTTCCCACGGCGGCCTGTTGGAACCGTTTGTTGACCCCCCGCAGGGTAATCAACGGACGTGGCACATAGGCCGATCTGTCCGATTCTGCCGATTCGTCCGGTTTGACGTCTTTAAGTGTGTTGGGTGCAGCGTATCCAACGATAGTGGCCAGCGCTTTATTCGGCAGGTTCGTTAACGTCGGCGCGTGAATCAAAGAGACGAGGGCCTCCTGCTTATGCTCGTTGAACCCCTTTTCGGCTTGGCGTTCCGCGATGAATTTCAAGTGGCCACTGGCACTCACCAACACACGCATATACGAAGGGTTCAACGGCGCGTCTGGCTTATCGGGCAGGCGGTTGGCGGGGTATCCGTGCCATTGGTCGCCTTTGCAGGTGATGCCTTTGTACTCGGGCGGCGTGT
This sequence comes from Pseudomonas sp. AB39(2026), assembly GCF_059831485.1. Lineage (NCBI taxonomy): Bacteria > Pseudomonadati > Pseudomonadota > Gammaproteobacteria > Pseudomonadales > Pseudomonadaceae > Pseudomonas > Pseudomonas sp. AB39(2026). The sequence goes on along the minus strand of NZ_CP195212.1, from coordinate 1,950,340 downwards.
CGATTCGGGCCGAATCGCCGGTAGGTTCCAGCGCTATGGCGAGTGTACGTTTTATCCAGACACCGTCGTCGCCCGGTGGCGGATCGATGCTGCCTACTCGTATCGGGCGGTCGCCCAGCAACAGCTTGTTTGGCATCACGGGCGCGGAGGTGTGGGCGGGGGTTGGCGCATTGGCCACCGCGTGGGCAGGCGCAGAGGGGGCGGCCTGGGCGGCGGGCGTGGTAACAGGGATTTGAGCAGAGCTATGGATTTTCAATGCATTTATCCGGGGGCGGAAGCAATGCTCTTGAGTGGCGATCGATGCCCGTAGGGTTCCCTAAGCTTTGCCTTGGCTTTTGACGCCTTTGGTAAGCCTGTGTGGATAAGGTATTGGCTCCAATTCTCGGGCTATCCTGACCGGTTTCCAAATCCCGTGATTTGCAGCCGCAGGCTGCCAAGTTCATTGGGGGTGGCAGGTCTAGCTTGAGAGTTGAAGGGGCTGCACAGGCTCAGTTTTCGATTTGAATAACCTCGTCGGTCACTTCGTCCAGCTGCCGGATGACCTGATAGATCTGCGCCACTGCCTGCAAGGTAGGCCGGGGAATGTACCGCCCTTCGGCGACTTTGTAGAGCGTACGCGCCAGCCAGATACTCTGTACCACCGGCACCTTTGCCGCCTTGGCCCGTGCAATCAGGTCCAAGGCGTCATTGTCTTCGCCTTTGCAGTGAATGCGCGGCAGCGGCGTTTCACCGGGCCGGTAGAACAAGGCAACGGCGTAGTGGGTAGGGTTGACCACCACCATGTCGGCCTCTTCCACAGGCTTTGGCGGGGGCGCAGAGCCGGGAGCCTGGTTCAGCAGCTCGTGGGCCAGTTGCTTGCGATGGCCTTTGACATGAGGGTCGCCTTCGGACTGCTTGTACTCGTTCTTGATGTCTTCATGACTCATGCGCAGCTTCTTGGCATGGAAGTACTTTTGCAAGGCCACATCCAGCCCTGCCAGCACCAGCAACAGGCCCAAGGTGGTACGCAACACATGGCGGAACAGCTCCAGCAGGGCATGCCAGTACGTGGTGAGGTCGGAGTTGGCCAGCAGGACCAGCACGTTGAGTTCCGGCTTTACCACGGTATACAGCGTGATGGAAATCAATGAGGCTTTGAGTATGCTCAACAGCAGGTTGGTGACGTTCTGGCCCGAGAACATCTGCTTGGCATGGGAAAACGGGTCTATCTTCTTCAGGTCGAACTTCAGCGCCTTGGGCGCGAACAGGAACCCGATCTGCACCCAACTGCCCACCAGGCGCATCAGTACCGCCACGCCCACGCTGCACAGAATGAACCCGCCCAGCAATGTTGCACCGTCCATGGCCACTTGGCCTACCACACTCGCAAAAGGCTGGCCGGTCGCCGCCAGTGCTACCGACAGCAGGCCCTGAAGGCGACTTACGCTGTCATCAGCCAGCCCCAAGGTGATTTCACTCACCACCAGCAACACCAGCAGTTTGCTCAGGTCCTGGCTCTGGGCAACCTGGCCTTTCTCACGCGCATCGCGTAGCTGCTTGGGCGTGGCTTTTTCTGTTTTTTCAGCCATGGCTCAGGGCACCTGTACAAGGTGAAGCAGGAGGGCTTTGACATCCACCAGCCGCGTAATGCGCTCATTGCCCAACGCTAGCAACGTGGGCAAGTAAACGATAAGAAACGCCAGCCCTGCCATGCTCTTGGCCGGCATGGCCAGGATCGAAACGTTCAGTTGCTGGGCGTACAGGCCAATGATCGCTAGCGACGCTTCAATCAGCAGCAACAGGCCTATGAAAGGTGCGGCGTACAGCATCATGTGCTGCAAGGTCTGGTTCAGCTGTTCCAGGAACAGGTCCAGGCCCTCGATGGTCATGGCGGGCAGCCAGGCCGTGGGAGGCCACACCAGGTAGCTGTCCCAGATCACCTGGAGAATCAAGGTCAGCCCCCCCGACAGAATCACCAGCATGATCAGGGTTTCCTGGAACAGCTCACCCAGCGGCGTAGCGTCCGGCCCGAGTGCAGGGTTCAGCTGCCCACCGCTCAGTGCACCGCGCTGGCTGTCCAGCAGCGCCCCCACCGATGCGAACATCCAGAAGGGCGCGTACAGCAGCATGCCTAAAAGTATTCCCAGCACGCCTTCCTTGAGCAGCAGCCCGGCGATGGCAATCAGGTTTTCCTGACTGCTTAGGGCCTGGCCGATCGCGGGTGCTGGAATCATCGCCACTACGATCACCACCGCGTAGCGCAATGGGCCTTTCAGGTATTTGAAGCAAAAGGCCGGTACCAGCATCATGCACGGCAGCAGCCGCGCCATGGAGAGCCCGGTACCCAGCATCAGGTCAAACAGGTACTGGGCATCCAGCGGCAGCGGCACTGAGGACACTGCCACCTAATGAGCTCCGCCGGTACGGGCGATCAGGTCAAAGGCCATGTTGATGAACTGGATCAATTCAACGCCTACCCAACGCCCCGTCATGGCCAGAGTAAGACCCACTGCGGCCAGCTTGATACCGAAGGGCAGGGTCTGGTCCTGGATCTGCATCAAGGCCTGTATCAATGACGTGGCGACCCCCACCAATACCGCAACCAACAAGGGCGGAGCGGTGAGTATTACCACCAGCACCATGCCCTGCTTGAACAGCGCCAACGCTTCCATACCGCCTCACATATAGGAATAGAACAGGCTGTCGAGCAGGCGCGTCCAGCCGTTGACCAGCACGAACAGCAGCAGCTTGAGCGGCAGTGAAATGGTCATAGGTGACACCATCTGCATCCCCAGGGCCAGCAGCAGATTGGACACGATCAAGTCGATCACGATGAAGGGGATGTAAATGAGGAAGCCGATCTGGAAACCGGCTTGCAACTCTGACAGTACGAACGCCGGAATGGCCAGCAGCAGGTCGTCTTTGCTGGCCTGGTCGGCCAATGCCTTGGGCCACATGCGTTGGGTATTGTCCAGCAGATGGGCCGACACGTCAGGGTCGGTGTTGCGCGTCATGAAGCCTTGCAGTGGCCCGATTACACCTGCTGCGCTGGCTTGCAGCTTTTCAGTGGAAGACATGTCCAGCGGGCGTGCCTTGACCCGCTCGCTGATGTCATGGGCCACAGGCGCCATTACGAACAGCGTCGCTGCCAAGGCAATACCGTAGATGGCCATATTAGGCGGCACCTGCTGCACACCGATAGCATTGCGTGTGATCAGCAAGGTCATGGAAATTTTCAGGAACGCCGTACACACGATCAGCAAAAACGGAATCAGCGACAGCGCACCCAGAAACAGTGCCAGCAGTACCGGGTTCACCCCGTCCATGATCATGGTTGCGACGCCATCCGGGTAATCTGCAAGCCAAGGCGGCCGTCCACGTCCACCAGTTCACCCTCGGCCACAATGCGCTCGCCGTAACACAGGGTCGCTTGGCCGGGCGCTACGCCGTTTATCTCCAGCACGCTACCGCTGGCCAGTTCGCGCAACTGCCCCAAGGTCAGGGTCAGTTGGCCGCAGCGCAGGGTCAGCGCCAACGGCAGGTCGTCTAATACGTCTGGGTTGGCAGTCGCTGCCGGCTCGTCGGCATACCGGGGTGACAGGCCTTCATCGTAGCCTTCTTCGTCGTAGCTGCCTTCGTCATAACCTTCTTCGTGCTGCGTGCCTTCATCTGTGATGTCTTCGGCATAGGACGGTGCGTCATACCCCTCTTGTTCAACAGCAGCGTCTTCGTCGTAGGCATTCATGATGCAAGGGATTCCTCATGGCTCAGAATAAAAAGGAGCTGGCTACCCTGGGCAGCAGCTTCACCGGCCCATTGCTGGCCTGCTATCTCCAGGCTGCCACGGCCCTGCGTGTCGAATAGGCACTGCTGGGGCAGCAGTACATCGCCGGGGCGCAGCGAGGCCAACTGCTGGGCGCTGAGTTCGGTGTAGCCCAGTGGCACGGAAAAAGTCACTTCAAATCCCTCGTCGAGAGGGCGTTGCAAGCGTTGCCAACCGGGTACCTGAAGCCATTGCAGCAGGCTTTGCGGGGGCATGCTCAAATAGGCATGCACCTGTTGTTCGCCTGCCTGTACCTCCACCCGGCAATGCACCAAAGGCCCTTTGGGTACGTCAGTGGTCAAGGGCTCCAGTGGCGACAGGCTTCGGGCGATAGAAGGGGCCAGGTGCTGGCTCACAAACTGCCAATACCAAGGTTGGGCCGGCCCTTGAACCACCACCGGGTGTTCGCTCAACAAGCTCAGCACGGCGTCGGCGTCGCTTAGCCACACTGGGCCTATTGCGCTATTCAACCACAGCCCACGTGTGGAAGGTACGTTTGCCAACGGGTGCAGCCTGAGCGCCCCGGCCCAGTCGCTTATTCGAAACGGTAAGCGGGCACCTGCGCCCAGTGCTTGGGTCGCGCGAGCCACATGGGTATTCACCGAGCGTAGCTTCAAGGGCGTCACAGGGTAGCCTCGTCGTACATTGCCAGTTCCACAGGTTTGCCCAACGCGTCGGCAAACGCCGCCTCACATTGCCGTTCGCGTGGGCGCAGGCGCCGCGCCACGTCCCGGCGGGCAAAGCCCAGCTCGATGCGCCATTGCCCTGGCTGTGGGGTAGCCCGTACGTTAACGTTACCGAGGTTCGGCATCAGCACCGTGATCTCCAGCCCCTCCGGTGGGGCCTTGCTCAGGTGTTGGGCCAGTGTGCCTATCCATTCCCCTGACGTTTCTTCTGCGGGGGCGGCCCAGGCGATACTCCGGTTACCACCCATGCCTTCATCACCGCTGCGGGCGTCCGCAGGCAGGATCAACTGTGAGAAAAAATGGCTGTCACCGCTGGGTACAGCCTCTGCCTCTCGGCTAAGCCCATTGCCTCGCAGGCGTTCGCTTTCGCTGCGGCGCGGTGCCGTGGCCAAGCCTGGCTTGGCAGGTTCGGGTGCAGGCGCCGGGCTGGCCACAGGGCGAGGCGGTGAAGGCGGGCGTTGTTCAGCTTTCATCAGCGATGGCCTCCGCCAGGCACGCCAGTTTTTCAGTGGCACGCTGGGCAGCTTTGGCACTGCGTTGTGCATCGAGCACGGCCTGCTGCTGTGCAACTACGGCGCGTCGCTGTTGTTCGATGCCTTGGCGCAACCGTGACAGGTGGTCGAGCAGCTTACGTTCCTTGTGTTGCCAACGGTCCATGTCCTTGAGGGTCATGGCCTGGTTCAAGTGCTCTGTAGCCATGGCCTGGCGCTGCACGCCTTTACGTGCGGTTTCGTCAGTCAGCACGTCTTTGGCCTGCGTTAGTTGCTCCTGGCCGGCTTCAAGGTTTTGCTGTGCCTGGCGCTGGGCGCGCTCGGCACGGGCCTGGCGGTGTTGACGCAGCGGGGTCAGCACGTGAATGACGTTCTCCAAGGCAACGCGGTCCGGATCTTCCTGCAGCGCATCATCGTCCATGGCCTTACTCCGGTAGCTGCTCGGTGAGTTGCATCAGGGCGTACAGGGTGTCTTCCAGCGGCACGGGTTCCCTTAGATCTTGGCGCAAGAATGCATTGATAGGTTCATGCAAGGCCACTGCGCAGTCTGTGACCGGGTCGTTGCCCGGTTGATATTCGCCCAAGCGCAATAGCATTTCCACCTGCTTGTGAGCCGCCATCAGCCGGCGCAAACGGTTATTGGCTTGCTGATGTTCGCGCCCGGTTACGTTGCTCAGGATCCGGCTGATGCTGGCCTGTACGTCGATGGCTGGGTAATGCCCTCGTTCTGCCAGCTTACGCGACAGCACGATATGGCCGTCCAGCAATGACCGTACTTCGTCGGCCACCGGGTCGTTCATGGAGTCCTGCTCGATCAACACGGTGTACAAGGCCGTGATAGAGCCCACTTCGCTCATGCCTGCACGCTCTACCAGCCGTGGCAGCAACGTGTACACGGAAGGTGGCAGGCCGCCACGGCCCAACGGCTCGCCGGCTGCAATGCCGATCTCGCGTTGGGCACGGGCGAAGCGGGTAAGGGAATCGAGCAACAGCAGCACCTTCAGGCCTTTGGCACGGTAAGCCTCGGCAATGGCCGTGGCAGTGAATGCGGCGCGGGCGCGCTCCATACTGGAGCGGTCCGACGTGGCACACACCAGTACCGAGCGCTGCCGCAGGGTCTCGTCCAGTTCGTGGTCGAGAAACTCGCGCAGTTCCCTCCCACGTTCACCGATCAGCCCGAACACGATCACATCGCAGTCCATGTTGCGGGCCAGTTCCGCCATCAGCGTAGTCTTGCCGCAACCGGCACCCGCGAATAGGCCCACACGCTGGCCTTCTCCCAGCAGGATGGCACTGTCGATTGCGCGCACACCGGTGGGCAGGGCGCGGGTGATACGCGGGCGCTGGGTGGGAGGCAGGGCCTCGGAAATGACCGGCACCGTGTCGCGGGGGTCGTTGGGGCCGGCAAAGGCGCCTTCGGTGCCCACCAAAGGGCGGCCGAAGCCATCCAAGACATTACCCAACAGGCGCTCGTCGACGCCGATGCGATGCGCCATGCCCAACGGGCGTATGCACGCGTTGACCTGAATGCCTTCTGGCGTACCCAAGGCACTGAGCAGCGTGTACTCAGCTGTGAAGCCCACAATCTCTGCCAGGATGGTACTGCCATCGGCCTTGCTTACCTCGCACAGCTCACCGATTTCAGCAGCTGGCACCTGGCATTGCAGCAGAATCCCATTGACCGCACTCACCCGCCCGCTGGCACGCACCGCCGAGAACCGTTCCAGACGCTGGGCATGCCCGGCGGCCCATTGCTGCAGAGCGGCATTCACCAGCGCACCTCATAGTGGCGATCACCCTCGAACTCCACCTTTCCGTCATCAATGCGCGTCAAACGTAGACCCTCAAGATCATCGCCGATGTATAGGCGCTTGCCGTCAGCGGTGACCAAGTGCGCCTGTGGGCCCGACAGGATCTGCACAATCACGAAGGGCAGTGCTGAACCTGTAGCGCCCACTTCATCGATCAAGGGCACTGCGCTTTCAAAGCTACCCTCGAACCGCTGCAACATGCGCTGGTACACGTCACGCGAGTCTTCCTGCAGGCTGCCGGTCAGCACCAACCCTTTGGGCGTCGCTTCCACATTGATGTCGTTGAGCAGCCGGTCGCTGAGCATGGTCTTGAGCTTGAGCCGGGCTTGTTCGGCGCTCAGCCGGGTGCGTGAGGACGCAGCCACAGTGGGCATCGTTTTGGCAGCGACATGGCTGGCCGGGTGCGCACCGGCCATAGACGGCTCCAGAGGCGCTGCGCTACGGGACAGGCTCCAGGCGCTGCCGACCACACCGATCAATACGCCGGTAATCAGCAGCGTAGGGCGGTTGAACACCTTACGGCGTGCCTTGGGTACTGGTGTGGGCTCTACGGGCTCGGCGCCACCCTGGTTCTGCGCCAGCGGCACCGGCACATTGGGCCAGGCGGCCTCGGCGTGTGTGACCGCCAGCCATACCGACCCCAGCACGAACGGGCTGCCGGGTGCCAGGGAAGTCACGGGGTGGGCGTGGCCTTCTTCATCCATCACCGCACCGTCTTCGGCGTTCAGGCTCCAGTGTTCGCCGCTGCGTTCCAGGCGGCAATGGCGCTGGGCAACGCCGGGGTCGTGCAGTGCCAGGTCCAGCGCTGCGTCCGAACCGATCAGCCATTGGTCGCCTATCAGGGGCAGCGCGGCGCCTTGATGCAGGCCGGTCAATACGCGCAATTCAAACATTTCGTGTGACCTCACGTCAGGCGGCATAGGGGTTTTCCAGCGCGTCCATTTCTTCTTCCAGCTCGAAGCGGCCCATCACTTTCACCTGGGAGGTGGCGCCGATTTCGGCATACGACATCACCGGTACATGGTGGAACTCTTCCTGCAAGAGCGTGCGCAGCGGGCTGCGCAGGTCCTGGGCCACCAGTAGCACGGCTTTTTCCCTGGCCCGTACCGGAAATGCCAAGTGCAACTGCTGCACCAGCAACTGGCTGGTTTCGTTACCCAGCGCGAAGAAGGTTTCGGTCTGGGTCTGGCGCAGGCCATCGCGCAGGATGCCTTCGCTTTCCGGCGTCATGAGCCAGACTTGCAAACCGTCGTCACCGGCATACTGGTGGTACAGCTGGGATTTCAAGGCGATACGCACGTAGTCCGTCAGCGCAGTCACTTCCCGCTCGTACTGGCCATGTTCGATCAGGGTTTCAGCGATCACCCGTACCGAGCGTAGGGGAACGCATTCGGAGGCCAGCCGTTGCAGTACTGCAGCAAAGCGTGCCAGGGGTACGGCCCGTTGCATTTCCTGGGCAACTTCGGGTTGCTCCGATTCAAGCCAGCTCAGAATGGCCCTGGCTTCCTGCAAGCCGATGAACTTAGGCCCGCAGGCATGCAGGGCTCGCTCCATACGTTCGATGATCAGGGTATGGGCACTGACAATGTCTGGGTGCGCCTCCATGTCGGCAACCGTCTCGCTGGGCAGCCAGAGCCAATCGGCCTCCTGACGCTCAGCCAGCCCTGCAACGGCCTCATCGGCCTGCTGAGCAAATACATCAGCGGGCACCGCCGTGTGGCTATGAGTGAAGGTGGCTCGTACCAGCGGTACCTCGTACACGTTGAAGCGAAACTCATCCGGCGCCAGATCGTTAGAATGCTCGATGACGAAGGAGGGCAGGGTAAGGCCATACTGGACCACTAGGCGGTTGCGCCGCTGACGGATTTCGGTCACCAGCGCCTCCACGTGCCCCTGGCTCTGGGAGGGGTGGAATTGCAACACGAACTGCCGGCTGGGCGAGAAGGTACGCAGGTCTTCGTGGCCGTTGAATTCAGGTGCTACCGCTTCAGCGTCGCCGATGGCTGCCGAAGGGCGTGCACGGTACAGCTGCAACGCACCGCCCACGCCACAGATGATGGAAATGACGATAAACACGGCGGTAGGCATGCCGGGCAGGGCAGCGAAACCCAGCATGGCCACGGCCGCGATGATCCAGGCCTTGGGCTGGCTGGTGATCTGCTCAGCGATTTCCCGGCCGATATTGGTAGGCACGCCCCCGTCATTGTTGGGTACGCGGGTGATGACGATACCGCAGGTAACCGAAATCAGCAGTGCCGGGATCTGTGCGATCAGGCCGTCACCAATGGTCAGTACTGTGTACAGCTGCAAGGCATCACCGGCTGACATGCCGTGCTGCACCACACCGATGGCGATGCCGCCGATCATGTTGATGGCCACGATGATCAGGCTGGCGATGGCGTCGCCGTTCACGAACTTCATGGCCCCGTCCATGGCACCGAACAGTTGGCTTTCTTTCCCAAGTTCCGAACGCCGCGTGCGGGCTTCCTGAACAGTGATCAGGTTGGCACGCAGGTCGCTGTCGATGGACATCTGCTTGCCAGGCATGGCATCAAGAGTGAAGCGTGCGCCCACTTCGGCCACACGCTCCGAACCCTTGGTGATCACCAGGAAGTTCACTACCGTGAGGATCATGAAGATCACCATGCCCACGGCCAGGTTGCCCCCCACCACGAACTGGCCGAAGGCTTCCACGATGTGGCCCGCATCCTGGTTCAGCAGAATCAGGCGGGTGGTGGAAATCGACAGCGCCAGGCGGAACATAGTGGTGAGCAGCAGCACGGCCGGGAATGTAGAGAACGCCAGGGGCCGGGGCAGGTGCATGGCCAGCATGATCAGCAGGCAGGAGATACAGATGTTAATGGCGATCAGCACGTCCACCAGCGCAGTGGGCATGGGGGTGATCATCATGAACACGATCGCAATGACTACGAAGGCGCCAACGATCTCTGAGCGGCGCATAGCCGCCAGGGCCACGCCATTGAGTAAGTTGATTACGCGTTCCATAAATCGCTGTTCTCCTGGATAAGCTTTTGTTCCTCAGCCGTCATGAGGGTGCCGAGTTCGAGGAGGTTGTCCTGGGCGGCGTGGTAGTTCTTGACAGGGCCCCACAGCGGCCTGTGTACCTTGTAAAGCAGAATGTTCCTGATCCCGTTCAGGCACGCCAGCTGATCGCGCAGGCGCTTGCCGCCAATCAGCTCCAGCAGCGTGCGAGTATTTTCAATTGGCATCTTGTGCCCCGCCAAAGCGAACAGTTGGTGCAGCAAGGCAACGCCTTCCACTCGTAGCTCAGGGTTCTTGCTGCGCATATGGGTCAAAAGATCTTCACAGGCGCGCTTGAGTGTCGCCACATGGGTGGCTGTGGTCATCCCGTTCATCAATGGTCGGGTTTGCGCCTTTGCATTGGCCGCTGCTGCAGAGGCGATGTCCTTGGCCATCTTCGACTGCACTTCTCTAAGCGAGATGTCGGACTTACCGTGCTCGCGCATGTCTTCCAGCAAAGCTTCCAATAGCCCGATCACGTTATGCGGGCCGTCGACCGCAGCGTTGTACATCGCCTCCTGGGTGGCGCCTCTGGGGCCTGTGGCGCGCGCGCGCCCTCCACGAAGGGTGGCCTTGCGGTTATATCTAAGCGCACGAGACACATCCTTGCGCATCTTCTGCGCCATCTCGCGCAGCTCGTTGCCCTCTTTGGGTTGTCCCTCCTGATGCGCTTGTCGAGCGGCCTCTTGCAACCATGACCAGGCTACGCCTACATCCCCCTCAGACTCCTGCAGTACACGAGCGGCGATGTTTTGGTAGGTCGGGGCTGCGAGCCCAGGAAGGTTGCGAAGGTCGCGACGCAAGTCGCGCACCTTCGTGTCTACGGATTTTTTATAAGCTGCATTGAGCTCGCGGCTGATCTGGCCGGATTGCGCCGCCTGCGACCTCAGGCCATTGAGGGTTCTTGCCTGATCCCGCCGGTCATGGGTATCGGCCTGTTGTACAAGCGACGCATCATCTTTCAGGTCACCCAGCTTCTGATCGGCAAACGTCTTGGCGGCCGCATCTCCTGTCCCTGGCCGCAAGTTGGCAGGTGTAGAAGGAGGCGGCACCGGTGACAGGTGGCTGGTCTGCGGTATGACGGGAGGTGCGATTTTCATAGCGCGCTTCTGCTCAGGTGATACGCCTGAGTGGTCGAAGCGCTAGGCCGGTTCCATGCGCGCTACGCGCAGAGCTTTTGTGCAAAACCTCGCACCTGGCCATGCAACATTTTGCAAAAACTTGCCCTAGATAACACTGTTTCGAAAGGTGAATATCTTTTAAATCAATTGTTTATGAAACATTCTTCATATGGCACAACTATCGCAATACAGCTAGGGCCACTTCATCCATAAAAGGTAAGTTCCCATGCAAACGAATTGCGTACTCGGCAACGGTGCTCATACCCAACCGGCCAGCGCTATCCGTCACCTGACCTCTGACCAGGTACAGATGCTGCGTGCCTTCATTCACAAGCGCGTGATGAACCCAGACGATGTGGACGACCTTTTGCAAGGCACCTTCCTTGAGGCCATCCGTAACGAGCACAAGTTCCAAGGCTCTAGCAAGCCTCAAACCTGGCTGTGTGGGATTGCCCTGAACCTGATCCGTAACCACTTCCGCAAAATGTATAACCAGCCTTACCAGGAAAGCTGGGAAGAGCAGGTGCATTCAGACGGGCACCCTGGCCGTGACATCGGCCATCAGGTAGATGGTCATCGCCAGTTGGCGCGTGTGGTGGTCGCCATTGGCCAGCTTTCGACCCACATGCAGCAGGTGATTGAAGTGAGCCTGGAGATGGATGGCAATTACCAAGACACCGCCTCGTCCCTGGGTGTACCGATCGGCACGGTACGGTCGCGCCTTTCCCGCGCACGTGAGCAACTCAAGCGGCAGATTGGCGCTTCGATCTGAATGGCCGGCATACGGAGCACTCAAGGTAGCGACGCTGCAATGCGCTGGTTGATCCAGGCATGCGTACGGGCCACTACTTCATCAGCCATGGCTGTGGGGAAGTGAATAAAGCCATGGGGCGCGCAAGGCACGAGGTGGGATTCTACGGGTGCCGACGCCCCCCACTGTTCGGCAAGCATCAAGGTGTCATCGCGCAGGGGGTCAAGTTCACCTGCGAGCAAGAGTGCAGGCGGCAGGCCATTGAAGTCCCCATACAGGGGTGACAACGGGGCTTGCGCGCGCTGGGCATCGGTCAGGCCTGGCGTAAGCCTGCGAAACGCAGCCACCATCCCTGGCCCGTCCAGCACCAGCGTGTCTGCCTTGGCAGTTCGCACGCTAGGCGTACCCGTGAAGTCGTACACCCCGTAATACAGCACGGCACCGGTGATGCGCTGCAAAAGTGCTGGCCATTGCTTCAGCGCCAATAACGTGGCCGCCGCCAGCTGCCCACCCGCCGACTCACCTACCACGATCACAGGCAGGCTCGCGAATTCCGGATGATCCTGGCTCAGCAGCGACCGGGCCGCCGTGAGGCAGTCCAGCATCAGACCTTCAATGGGGGTTGAGGTCGCCAGCCGATAATCCACGGACACCACCGTCACCTGGCAGGCGTTGACCATGGCCACGTTGAGGTCGTCGTTCATCTGCGCATTGCCGATCACCCAACCTCCGCCATGAATATCGATCACCAGAGCACGCGCTGGGCCATTGGGCCGAAGAATGCGTACGGGTACTTGGTGGCCGTTACAGCTCAGCACCTGTTCCTGGGCCTGCAGGCCGTGCCGAGCGAGCTTGGCAGGGCTGCGCAGTTGCCCTATGCGTAGCAATGCCTGAATGGCCAGGGGTGTAAAACGGTTGCGAATACGAAACCTGGGCAGCCAAGCCAGGGTTTTGTTGAAGCGGCGCGCTTGCGCCAGGGCCTGCTCACTCCAGTGCCACGGTGTTTCGTTTTCCACGGGTGTCCCTCTCGTTTGGCTGGCCCAGAGCGCCAGCGGCTGTTTCGGTATAGAGCGCACTGTCTCATCCGCCGTTCGTCCGGGTTCATGCATTGCGTAGGAACGGTGCCAGTGAAAGGAAGGCCACATCCCTTGCTTGCCTGTTTGTTAACTGTGGAGGACATCATGAAAGCAATCGTCTACAACGGCCCACGCGACGTCAGTGTTCAGAACGTGCCCGATGCCCGGATTGAGAAACCCACGGACGCTTTGGTCCGCATCACTACTACCAATATCTGCGGCTCAGACCTGCACATGTATGAAGGCCGTACCAGTTTCGAGACGGGCCGCGTGTTCGGCCACGAAAACCTGGGAGAGGTGGTCGCCGTAGGCCAAGGCGTAGATCGCGTAAAGGTGGGTGATCGTGTCTGCCTGCCGTTCAATATCGGCTGTGGTTTTTGCGCCAACTGCGAGAAGGGCCTGACCGGGTTCTGCCTGACGGCCAACCCCGGCAGTGCAGGGGCGGCCTATGGTTTTGCAGAAATGGGCCCCTACCAGGGCGGGCAGGCTGAGCTGCTGCGCGTGCCCTATGCCGACTTCAATTGCCTAGTACTGCCTGAAGATGCCCAGGAAAAGGAAGACGACTATGTGATGTTGTCGGATATTTTTCCCACTGGCTGGCATGCCACTGAGCTGTCTGGCCTGATGCCGGGCGAGAGCATTGCTATCTATGGCGCGGGCCCGGTGGGCCTGATGGCTGCCCATTCGGCCATGATCAAAGGCGCGTCCCAGGTGTTTGTAGTGGACAATCACCCCGACCGCCTGAAATTGGCGGAGAAGATGGGCGCCATCGCCATCAATTCCCTTGAGAGCGAGGCCGTTGAGCAGATCCTGAACCATACCAACGGCCAAGGCACAGACCGCGGCTGCGAATGCGTGGGCTACCAATGCTGTGACAAGCACGGCCATGAAGCCAACCACTTGACCATGAACAACCTGGTGGCCTCAACCAAACCTACGGGTGGTATCGGCGTGGTGGGCGTGTTCGTTCCCCAGGACCCTGGTGCTAAGAGTGACTTGGCCAAAGAAGGCAAGATGGCCTTCGACTTCGGTTCGTTCTGGTTCAAAGGCCAGTACATTCGCACCGGCCAAGCCAACGTGAAGCAATACAACCGTCGCCTGGCCGAACTGATCCATCATGGCCGTGCCAACCCTGCGCAGATCATTTCCCACCGTTTGAGCCTGGCCGAAGGCCCGGAGGCGTATAAGCACTTCGACGCCCGGGATCAAGGCTGGACCAAGGTAGTGCTCAAGCCCGCCGCCTGACCACGTCGCTGCCCCGGCTACCGAGCGCAGCCGGGGTAGCAGTGCTTATTCTTATCAGCTGCTATGCAGTACCGCACACACACATAGGCAGCCACGCTCGTGTCTGCGTTTTTTGCGGATAGAGCCAGACTATGAAGTTTTATTTAAAAAATAATTGGTGCGCCAAGGAATTTCTTCATTAAATTGACGCCAAATAGTTGATGGCCTGGAGCCATCCTTCCCAGGCTTCGGTTCCCCATGAGCATTCCTATGAACAACTCCCTTTCTTTGGCCACACGTATCGGCTTAGCGTTCGCAGCGGTGGTGTCCCTGATCGTTGTTATTACAGCGGTCGGCATCCAGCGCGTGAGCGTGATCGACCACACCTTGTCCAATGTCAGCCAGAACGCAGCGCTGGTGCAGCGCTATGCAATCAACTTCCGTGGCAGCGTTCACAACCGCGCTATTGCTATTCGTGATGCGGTGCTGGTCAACAATGACCAAGACTTGGCCACGCACTTGAATGAAGTACGGCAGCTGGAAGCGGTGTATGTGGAATCGGCCAAGCCCATGGACCAGTTGTTCGCAGACCGCCCTGTGACCGCCCAAGAGCAGAGCCTGCTCACGGCTATCAAGGACATCGAACGCAAAACCCTGGCCTCTTCTGGCGAAGTGGAGGCCTTGCGTCGTTCCGGTGATATCGCCGGTGCCCAAGCCCTGCTGCTGAACAAGGCCTCGGCTGACTACAGTGAATGGCTCAAGCGTATTAACGCCCTGATCGATTTCGAAGAAGCTTCCATTCATGGCCACCTGAGTGATGTGCAGCAGACAGCAGGGCAGTTCAGCTGGCTGATGCTGGTGGTCACAGGCGTAGCCCTCTTATTGAGCATTGTGCTGTCCACGTTGATCATTCGCTACGTGAAACGGACCCTGGGTGCAGAGCCTGCGGACGTGGCACACGCCATTCGCCGGTTGGCTGACGGCGACCTTAACCAGACCATTACCACTCGTTACCCTGATAGCGTGATGGACGTGCTAGGCAAGGCCTTGGCCAACCTGCGCGGTACCATTGGCCAGGTACGCCTCGCGGCCTCGCAGCTCAGCCAGTCGTCCGCACAGCTTCAAACGGCGTCGTCGAGCAACAACGAGCAGATCAGCCTGCAAACCTCCGAAGCCCAGCAGATTGCGGCCGCCATCACACAGATGGCGACCACTACCCATGAGGTCTCGGGGTATGCCGTACAGGCGGCCAGCGCCACGCGCCAGGCCGACACTCAGGTAGAAGGGGGCAACCAGATGGTAGCCGCCAGCGCAGTGGCCATCGGTGAACTGGCGCAGATTCTGGAGCAGACCACCTCCACCATGGAGCGGGTAACCACTGACAGCGCGCGCATCGAGACCGTGATCGAGGTGATCAACTCCATTGCGGCACAAACCAACCTGCTGGCGCTTAACGCGGCCATTGAAGCGGCCCGTGCTGGTGAGCATGGCCGAGGCTTTGCAGTGGTGGCTGACGAAGTGCGGTCCCTGGCCAACCGCACGCAACTGTCTACTCAGGAAATTCGTGACATGATCAGTGTGCTGCAGGAAGGCACGCAGAGCGCAGCCAAGGCCATGCGCCACAGCTGTGAGCTGGCCGAGCGGTCGGTCGAGCAAACCCGTCAGTCCCAACAGGCACTGGACAAGATCAGTGTGGAAGTTGGGGCCATTAATGACATGAACGCCCAGATCGCCAGTGCCTCCTCGCAACAGACCGCCGTGGCGGAGGAAGTGGCCCAGAACATCACCCGTATCCACGGCTCCACCCTGCAATCGGCGTCGGGCTCCAAGGAAGTCGCGGCCTCCAGCCAGGCGCTGGCTAAATTGGCAGACCAGCTCACCGACAAAGTCGCGTTCTTCAAGATCGCCTAAGGCTTGGTCACGGTTTGGCTCATGGTTGAGGTAGCATGCTCCGTTGCTTTCCAAGGAGCCTTACCATGAGCCGCCGCTTGATCCTGATGTGCCTGCTTGCCTTGCCCCTGTTGCCTGCTGAAGCGGCCAAAAAGCCCGACCCCAAACCACAAGCCAGCCTGGGTATCACGCCAGCGGCGCTACAGGCGGGCGTCAAGAAATACATTCAGGAGGAAGCGGACTGCCGCTCGGTCAGCTTTGGCGAGACCAAGACGTTGAAAAAGGGCACCAGGGTACGGCAGCGGCTTGAGCGTGACGGGGCACAGGTGGACATGACCCTGGATGTGTCCAAGGCCGGTAATGTGTCCAATGCCCGCTTTGCTGCACCCACCAAGGACCCCGCCCATTTGACGGTGATGCTGTGTGCCACCTATGCGGTGATGCGCACTTTGCAGCCTAAGGGGCAGGCACTGGATAGCGCTCGCACCACGGCCTTGGACGTATGGCAGAAGGCGCAGCAACAGAAGGTACAGGTGCCGTTTGCTTCCCATCAGTTCAGGGCACAGATGCAGCCCTTTGAGCTGAACGTGTTGTAGCCGTGAGCGCCAACTGTGTGTTGGCAACGTGCGTCATGGCAGCGCTGGCGTGGAGCGGGCTGCCACGCTGTGTTGCCATGCCCTCAGCCCATACACGGCCAATATGATAAAACCGGCGTACAAGGCCGCTGTCAGCGGCAGCGCCTTATAGTAGTACAGCCCGGTATACACCAGATCCAAGGCGATCCATAGCCACCAGCTGGCAATGTACCTTCGAGCCGCCCAGTAACTGGCAACCAGGCTGTAGGCGGTCAATGTGGCATCTAGCCAAGGCACCTCGGCATCCGTGAAATGGGCCATGCCAGCGCCCAGCAACAGCGCCAGCAGCCCGCCCACCACCAGGCTGACCACGGCGACCTGTAGTGGTAGCCGATCCACGTGTACACGGCCTTCGTCCATTCGGCCCGCTCGCCATTGCCACCAGCCATAGCCCTGCATGAACACGAACACGACCTGCAGCAGCATGTCCGAGTAAAGCTTTACGTCGTAGAAAATCCACACATACAGCAGCACGGCAATCACATTGACCGGCCAGCACCATGGGGTGCGCCGGGCGGTCAGCCATACGCCGAGCACGTTGACCAGCACGGCAAGTATTTCCAGGTTGGACATGACGGTTTCCTTAAGACGTTTACAGTGCCTGGCGCTAGAAAGCAGGGCACTGCCTAGTATGAGGGCGAACATACCCTTGAACCGCCTTTATGCCCACTCCCGTTGCGAACGACCTACCAAATGTACGCGCGTAGTCAAGAAATGCGCACAGCGGTCGATAGCCAAAGGTTGAATACGCACGCCCAGCACCCTGAAGCCCTCCGGTACACCCGGCTTGCATGGCAGGGCGAGTCAAATTTTGGAGGAATGCATGAAAACCTGGTTTGAAAACATCAGTGTGACCGCCAAGCTATGCTTGGGTTTTGCCGTGGTGCTGGTGTTAACAGCCCTGCTGGCGCTCACGGGCTGGAATAGCCTGGAAGGCCTGATCCAGCGCAGTAACTGGATGAGTGACATTTCGCAATTGAATAGCGCCCTCACCAACCTGCGTATTTCACGCCTGCAATACATGGTCGCCGACGGCGATGACGCCGCTGCGCAGGTCGTTAAGGTAAAGCTGGACGCAGCTATGGTGCAGCAGCAGAAGCTGCTGGTCTCGTTCAAAAGCCCAGAGAACGTGAAGCGCCTGGAAGAGCAGAACCAATACCTCAAGGGCTACCAGGTGTCCTTGGCGCACATGCGTGATGCGTACACGTCCAGCATTGCGCACCGAAAAGCCCTGCATACCTGGGAAGACACGGTTACGGCCCAAATCGCCAGCCTGGGCAAGACAGCCGCGCAGT
Source organism: Pseudomonas sp. AB39(2026) (assembly GCF_059831485.1). Taxonomy (NCBI): domain Bacteria; kingdom Pseudomonadati; phylum Pseudomonadota; class Gammaproteobacteria; order Pseudomonadales; family Pseudomonadaceae; genus Pseudomonas; species Pseudomonas sp. AB39(2026). Next base: position 1,932,516 of record NZ_CP195212.1, on the reverse strand, counting down.
CGAGCGACGATGCGGCGGCAATGGCACGGTTCCAGGCCATCACCCAGGTGCGCGAGCAGTTCCAGGCGACCCGTTACGACATCCGGGGGTACGTGCACACCATTAACGCTGAGAACGAAGCCACAGCCTTCTCACAGATCGACGCTACCATTGCCGCCGTACCTGCCTTGCAGGGCGCGCTGTCGGGTGACCCGGCCCGTTTCGATGAATTGAGCACCAGCCTGGCGGCTTACCGTCGCGCGCTGGCCGACTTCAAGGCCGATACCGTTAATATCAACAGCGCCCGCGCTGAAATGACTGACCAAGGCAACGGCATTCAACGCCTCAGCGATGAGCTGTACCAGTTGCAGATCGACCGCCGCGACCAGGAGAGCCAGCACGCACGCGTGGTTCAGGTAAGCGCCGCGTTGCTGGCGCTGATACTGGGCGCTTTGGCCGCCTGGCTGATCACGCGCCAGATCACCAAACCGCTGCAGCAGACCCTTGCTGCGGTGGAACGCATCGCCGCGGGTGACCTTGGCAGCACCATGACGGTGACACGCCGGGACGAACTGGGCGTATTGCAGCAGGGCATCCAGCGCATGGGCGCTACACTGCGCCAGTTGATCACCGGCATTCGCGACGGGGTTACCCAGATCGCCAGCGCGGCCGAGGAACTGTCCGCCGTGACCGAGCAGACCAGTGCAGGCGCCAATACCCAGCGGGCCGAAACCGACCAGGTAGCCACGGCCATGCACGAAATGACCGCCACGGTGCAGGAAGTGGCACGCAGTGCCGAGCAAGCCTCCGAGGCAGCCGTGGTGGCTGACCACGAAGCCCAAGCGGGCGACAAGGTGGTGGGTGAAGCCATTGCACGCATTGAGCGCCTGGCCGAGGAGGTGCGCGGTTCCATGGACGCCATGACCAACCTGCAGGCCGAAAGTAACAAGATCGGCAGCGTGATGGACGTGATCAAGGCGGTGGCCGAGCAGACCAACCTGTTGGCGCTTAACGCTGCCATCGAAGCGGCGCGCGCCGGTGAAGCTGGGCGCGGTTTCGCTGTGGTGGCTGATGAGGTACGCGGCTTGGCCCAGCGTACGCAGAAATCCACCGAAGAAATCGAAGGCCTGGTGGCGGGCTTGCAGAACGGCACCAAGCGAGTGGTGGACGTGATGCTGAGCAGCCAGGCCTTGACCGACAGCAGCGTGGAGCTGACCCGGCGTGCTGGTGGCTCACTGGAGAACATCACCCGTACGGTGTCCAACATTCAGGCCATGAACCAGCAAATCGCCACGGCGGCTGAACAGCAAAGCGCTGTTGCTGAAGAGATCAGCCGTAGCATCGTGAACGTGCGTGATGTGTCGGAGCAGACCGCGACTGCCAGCCAGCAGACGGCCTTGTCCAGTGCTGAACTGGCGCGCCTGGGCGGCAACCTGCAAGCGTTGGTCGGGCATTTCAAGGTGTAACCGTGCGGTAAGGGCGGGGCCTGCGCAACGGGCCCCGCGCGCCAGGTGGAACCGAGCGCGCTTGGGGGCCACTCAGGGATACGTTATTTATTCGTATCACAGGCCCGTTACCATGACCGTTATTCGATCAGGCGCATCGTCGCCTGCTAGTGTGATAAACACGCCTATTAGTGATGGCCATGAGGCGATCCCTGCTCGCCCTAGCTCACCGGCTCCGGTGCAACATAACCCTTCACTGCTTCCCAGACCTAATGCTCAAGCTCCGAAACCCAGGGTCAACCCGCTCATAGCGTCTCGGTTCCCTGAGGCCGGCGCCATTCCGGCGAGTAAGAGTACAACAGCGCACACGGCTGGGAGAAATCTTGAAAATGTCCCCCAAGAAATATTTGACGCCATTGTTGAGCACCTTCCTACAACGCCTGACCGCATCCCGCTCAGACAAACTAGTGCTGCCTTGCGCTCAAACCCTGGGTTGAGGTCTGAAGTACCAGACGAGGCGATAAAGGCCTGGTCCGCTTTGCGGCGGGGGAAAAGCCTTACTGCCTTAGACAGTGTCATAAAACACCTGCCAAGTGCCAACAATCACGACAAGATGGCTGTTGCTACTGAGTTTTTGAAGCATGGCCTCAAGCGTGAGGAAGATCCGGAACACCTCCCGCACCTCGAACACTTGTACCAAGCGTCGAGCAACATTATTGCCAATCACCCCGAGACCGGAAAGGCGCTGATTAAAGGCTTGTTCGATTATGGCGTAGGCTACTTGCCTGCAGGTACGCGTGGCGCTGGGCTTGGCCATGTCAGCCAGGCGGTCAAGGTACACGCTGATACTCTGGGAGCCTCCGCAAAAGGAAAAGATACAGATCAACTAAAGCAGCTGGCTGCCCAGTTGGCCGAAATGAATGACGTCATGACTGAGGTGCATGATAAGTTCTCGGCTGTAAGACAGGCGGAGCCTATAGAAAATGAAGCAGGGAACCAATTTGCCAAAATGGCGAGATCGATCACCGCTGCCGAGAAAATGCACGGCTTTTCTTTGATTCGTCAGATACCTGACATGAAGCTACCCAGCGCGCATGGGAATTCCGTATTGAGGCTTATGAACGAGATGACGGACGAAGAGGCCGCATTGAAACTGACACTTGCCAATGAACTGGTAGGCCAATTCGATAAACTGGAACTCGATGATGCTGCTCAGTTTATTTCTCAAATCAAGAGTTCTCTACAGCCTCAACAGAATCAAACACAAGCGGCTGCGTTGATTAAACAATTGGATAAGCTAAAGGCACAGCACACCATGGCATAGCGCAGCGCAGGGGTGTTGTCATAGTAGGTGCAGCAAAGTGCGGGTACGAGGAGGAGACTTAGGTTGGAGGATCAGCACATGCCCGGCGTGGTCCACTGAACCCTTCTGTTTTAAAGCCACTCTTATCAGTACCCACACCGCGCACAAGGACTGAAACCAATGCCCCTCAGTAGCCTGCTCTCCTCACTATTGATTGGCGCCGTGGCCAGTTGCCGGTCCATGACGCCCATGGCAGCCATCGCCGCCACACGGCTGGCGGGGCACGTTACCCCAGGCCGCCTGCTGCTGCTGGACCGCCCCTTGTTCAAGTACGGGGCGCTGGCCATGGGCATCGGCGAGCTATTGGGCGACAAGATGAAGTCCGCCCCGGACCGGACCGTGTTCCTGGGGCTGTCAGCACGGGTGGCCAGTGCCGGGATTGCGGGTGCTGCCCTAGCTCCGCAGGGCAAGGAAAACGCAGGTGCAGTGGCTGCAGTGGCCACGGCGGTTCCCTTGGCTTACCTTTCCTTGGCTGCCCGCAAGAAGGCCATCACACAAGTGGGCCAGACCCGCAGCGGCCTGGTTGAAGACGCTCTGGTGGTAACAGCGGGCGCGGCCATTGTGTATTTCGCCACCCGCGCTTACCGCGATTAACCCTTCCCAATGCCCAGGCGGGCGGCCAGCCGCGCCAGGTTGGCACGGTCAAGCCCCAGGCTTCGTGCAGCCGCAGACACATTGCCCCCGTGCTGCGCCAAGGCCTGCTCCAGCAATTGCCGCTTGTAGGCCTCCACGGCTGCGCTGAAATCCAGGTAGGCAGGTGCCTCCTCCCCGCTATCCCCCGCGGACGGTGCTTGCATAGGAGGCGGTGGGGCAGGCAGGTCTATGTCCTCCAGCAGCAGGGATAGCACGCCCTTGCGGCCTGCCTGAGTAGCGCGCCTTTTAGCTTTCAATACCGCTCGGGCAATCAGGTATTCCAACTCTCGAACATTACCCGGCCAGGCGTAGTGAAGCAGGGCACTGTGAACTTCAGGGGCCAGGCGCAGGGCAGGCAGCCCCATGCGCCAACGGTTTTCTTCGGCAAACGCCCCGGCCAGCAACAGAATATCGCCCTGGCGCTCTCGCAACGAAGGCACCCGAAGCGGATAAGCGCTTAGCCGGTGGTACACATCTGCGCGGAAACGCCCTTCACGGACTTCATCGGCCAGTAACCTGTTGGTGGCGGCGATCAGGCGAATATCCACCCGGTGGGGCTTGTCCGAGCCTACTCGTTGCAGTTGCCCATCCTGCAACACCCTCAACAACTTGGCCTGCACCGCTAGGGGTAACTCACCCACTTCGTCCAGGAACAGGGTGCCACCGTTGGCCATTTCGAACTTGCCCAGGCGGTGTTCGATGGCGCCCGAGAACGCGCCCTTCACGTGCCCGAACAGTTCGCTTTCCACCAAGTGCTCGGGCAGGGCCGCACAGTTGACGCTCACCATAGGCCGGTCGGCGCGCGTGGATTGCTCATGCAACCGCCGCGCCACGAGCTCTTTTCCCACACCGGTTTCGCCGGTAATCAACACAGTCAGGTCGCTGGGCGCCACCAGGTCGATTTCGGCCAGCAATTGCGTGAAACTGGGGCTGTTGCCAATCATCGCCGGGGCAGGGCGGTGGGCGGCCAGGCGGTAGGCCTCTGCGCGCTGGCGCTCACCTTCTACCTTTTGCGCAAGGGCTTCGAACTGGGAGGCCGCCACCACGGTAGCGGCGGCAAAGGTGGCGAAGGTGTCTACCACCTGCAAATCGATATCGGAAAACTGCCCCACGTTCAATGCATCCAGAGTCAGGGCACCCCACACCTGGTCGTTGATCCTGAGCGCGCACCCCATGCAGTCGTGAACGGGCAGCGGGCTTGAGCCGATCAGCCCGTCGTAAGGGTCGGGCAGTTCGCAACCCGCCTCGAACAGCACCGCACTTGGGCTGTCCACGATCGCCTGCAATCGGGGATGGTTGCGCACGGGGTAGCGCCGGGCCAGGGCATCTTCAGCCAACCCATACGCTGCCACTGGCACCAGTACGTCGCCGTCGAGCCGCAGCAGCGCCACGGCATCTGAAGGCACCAGCTCGCCCAAAGCGTCTAGCACGCGACGGTAACGGGTGCTTGGCGCTACGTCTGCACTGAGGTCACTTAGCAAAGGCAACAAGGCATGAAAAGCGTTGACCTGCTGAGTCGATAGGACCTGATGTGGCATAGATGAAGTCTTTTTGACCTGGGTTAAAAAGACTTTTTACGGGGTTGGAGGCCGTGTTTCAAGGGCTCTCGCGCTGGCATACCCCTTGCTCATGCCCCTGTAGTCATTTATCGGAGCTACCCCATGTTGACCGACGCCCAGCGCCACATTGTCAAAGCCACCGTTCCGCTATTAGAAGCAGGAGGCGAGGCGCTGACCACGCATTTCTACCGGCTGATGCTGGACGGCCACCCTGAAGTCAGGCCCTTGTTCAACCAGGCGCACCAGGCCAATGGCGCCCAGCCACGGGCGCTGGCCAATGCTGTATTAAGGTATGCCCGCCATATCGATCACCTGGAAAACCTCGGGCCGCTGGCGGGGCAAATCGTCAACAAGCATGTGGCCCTGCAGATTCTGCCGGAGCATTACCCGATCGTTGGGCGCTGCCTGCTTCAAGCCATGGGTGAGGTGCTGGGGCCTGAGGTGGCCACTCAAGCGGTAATCGACGCCTGGGCAGCGGCGTATCAGCAATTGGCAGACCTGCTGATGGCTGCTGAGGCCAGCCGTTATGAGGCAATCGCCATGGCCCCAGGGGGATGGCGAGGGGCCAGGGTGTTCACCGTGCTGCGCCGGGTCGTGGAAAGCCGCGAGATCACCTCGTTCTACCTGGCGCCGACCGACGGGAAGCCTGTGATCCGCCACCTGCCAGGGCAATATATCGGGCTTCGGCTGATGGTTAACGGCCAGGACATACGGCGTAATTATTCATTGAGCGCTGCTGCCGACGGCACCACCTACCGCATCAGCGTAAAGCGCGAACCTGGCGGTGTAGCGTCCAACTACCTGCACGACTGTGTGGTGGAGGGCACCCAGGTAGACCTGTTTCCGCCCTCGGGCCACTTCACCCTCACTCACAGCCCTAAACCTTTGGTGCTCATCAGTGGCGGGGTTGGCATTACCCCCACGCTGGCCATGGCCCAGGCGGCCCTTGATCACGGCGGCCGCCCGGTGGTGTTCATTCACTACGCCCGCAATGCACAGGTACAAGGGTTCCAGGGCATGCTACAAGCCTGGGGTGAGGCCTACCCACAGTTCCGCAGTCACGTGGTCCATGCCCAGGCCTGCCATGCGCCCGAACAGGCACCTGATGCGGTGGGTTACCCTAGCGCCGAGCACCTTCAGGCCTGGCTGCCCTGCAACCGGGACCTGGACGCCTACTTCCTGGGGCCTACGCCCTTCATGGCGTTCATGAAGCGAACCCTTCAAGGGCTTGGGGTGCCAGCGGCGCAAACCCACTACGAATTTTTCGGCCCGGCCGAAGCGCTGGCGTGACTGACATTGTTTGATAGCACTGTAAGGGAGGCCAATTGATGGACGTTCACGAACCCTTTGCCCGGCTGGGTATTCAACGCCCCATCCTCCAGGCGCCCATGGTAGGCGTGTCCACACCCAGGCTGGCGGCTGAAGTCTCCAATGCCGGCGCCCTGGGCGCCATTGGCCTGGGTGCCAGCACCCCTGCGCAGGGGCGTGACCTCATTCGGCAGACACGCGCGCTCACCAATCGGCCTTTCAATGCCAATGTGTTCTGTCATCGGCCCGCTGTGCTTAATGGGGCCAGGAATGAAGCCTGGTTGAAGTACCTCGGAGGCCTGTTCGCTGAGCTGGGCGCTACACCGCCATGTGCCCTGCAGGAAATCTATACCAGCTTCCTCGCCGACCGGGCCATGCTGGACATGCTGCTGGAGGAGCGCCCTAGCGTGGTCAGTTTTCACTTTGGCGTACCGGTTGACGCGTGGGTTGAAGAGCTGAAGGCTGCAGGTATCTATACCTTAGGGTGCGCCACCACCCTGCAGGAAGCCCGTCAACTGGAGCAGGCCGGTGTTCAGGCCATTGTGGCCCAAGGGTACGAGGCCGGTGGCCACCGCGGTGTGTTCGACGACAGGCCAGGGCAGGACCACCAACTGGGGCTGTTTGCACTGCTGCGCACAGTGGTCTCGCAGGTCGACCTCCCAGTGATCGCAGCGGGCGGCATCATGGACGGTGCCGGTATTCGTGCAGCCATGGCACTCGGTGCCGCCGGCGCCCAGTTGGGCACAGCGTTCATTCTATGCCCGGAGTCCTGCGCCACCCCGGCACACCGGGCGGCGCTCTGCAGCGACCAGGCTTACGCCACACGGGTCACCCGCTACCTGTCCGGGCGGGCGGCGCGGGGTATCGTCAACCGCCTGTACCTGGAAGGCCACGCACCGGGCATACCCGAACCTGCCGAGTACCCCTTGGCCTACGACGCCGCCAAGGCGTTGCACGCCGCGGCCAGTGCCAAGGGTAACCAGAGCTTTGCAGCGCAGTGGGCCGGGCAGGGCGCGCCGTTGGCCAGGGCGCTGCCGGCGGCAGCGTTGGTGCAGATGTTGGTTCAGGAGATGGCGGCTGCGAAATAGGTGCTGCGTGTAGTACGTTCGCGGTACTGGAAACCAGGATAACCCCTATGACACCCCACTGCGCCCCCGTTCCGCTGATTGTCCTTGATGTTCAGGAAGCCATTGACCGCCCCAACTGGGACGGCAAGAACAACCCTGGGTACCTGGCTGTCATCCAGCGGCTGCTGGGCCTCTGGCGAGCCAGTGGCTGGCCAGTGCTGCATGTGAAGCATGACGAGCCGACGGTGACATCAAGCTACTACGTGCACGGCCCCTGGAACGGTATCAAGGCGCAGGTAGCACCTGTTGAGGGCGAGGTGGTCATCGTCAAACAGCAAAATTGCGCGTTTATCGGCACGGAGCTGGACGCGGCGTTAAAAACACTGGGCGCCAGGCGTTTCGTGCTCACCGGGGTGGTGATTCACAACAGCATGGACGCCACCGTTCGGGCTGGGAAGGCACTCGGGTACGACATTCTTCTGCCTGCCGATGCCACCACCGCAGTGCCCGTCACGGGCGCCCAGGGAAAGGCCTGGAGCGCTGAAACCGTGTATGACCTGACGCTGGCCATACTGAACGGTGAATACGCCACCGTGCTAGCGGCCAGTGAGATCGTGGAACAGCTTGGTTTACCAAACGCTTAGTTACGCTCAGGCCAGCGAATTGCACACCGCAGGCGACGTATTCGGGTGCATCTGTACTGCGTTTTCAATCAGGCGCAACTTGAACCGAATGTGAAAAATTCCAGCGGGGTGCCGTCTTGGCCAGGCGTTGGCGCATGTCATCTACGTTTGCGGCCAACTGCTGTGTCATCGCACGGTAGCCATCCAGCGCAGGGTAGGGCAACGCCTCGGTCGGCTGGCCAGCGAGGCGGTCCGTGCCACGCAGCAGCCGCCCGCTGTTGCCGTCTCGCAGGGCACGGGCCATGCCCACCAACTGCCGCCGGATAAAGCGGTGTTCGGCGGCCAGGGAACTGCGCAGCGCGGCCATGGCGGCTTTATCATCGGCAGGGGGGCGGGTGTCAGCCAGAATCTCAAGGAAGGAAATGCACAGGCGCAGGTTGCGTTGCAGGGCGTCCAGTTCGGTCTGGGAAATATGCACTTCCTTGGACACCGATGCCATCAGGCCGCGTAGTTGCACCAGGGACGCGCTGAGCGTACGCATGCGTTTGAGGTGCGCATCGCTGGTCACTGCATCGCCGGCAACGATCCGGCCGTGCACCGCGGCACACTCGCGCAGCGTGCTGGCCAGGTTGTAACGCCAGGAATACACCGCATACAGCGGCAAGGCGAAAGAGAACGCCAAGGCCAGCACGTTGCCGATCAGGATATCTACCGTGCGCCACAGGCCATCAGACATGGGGTTGTCACCGTGGCCGGCCACGATGAACACGGTGATGGCCGACAGCAACGCGGTATAGCCCCCTTTGCCGATGGCGTGGTACGCGAAAAAGCCACAGGCCGTGGACATCAGCACGTAGGTCAGCAGCGACCAGCCCAGGTAGCTTTGCTGGGCGACGATCGCCAGCCCGATGACCGCGCCAATCAGCGTGCCATAAGCGCGTTCGGTGGCCTTGCGGCGAATGTTGCCATGGTGCTGCAGCCCCCCGATCACGATCAGCATGGTCACCGACGCCCACTCCCCATGTGGCAAGTGGATGCCGGTGGTCAGCAGAATGGTCGCTATCAGCCCTACGGACACGCGCAGTGCATGGATCAAGCGGGCGTGGCGGAAGCGGCGATAGGGGTCAAGCAAGGGGCGTAGCAAACGGCGCAACAGCAAGGGCAACGAGGCGGTCATTGAGGGGCTTCAGGTCACGGGTTGAACAGCGGCGGGCATGAGGCGCTCGTGGAGGGCGGACAAGGCGAGCGGCTGGCCGGGTGAAGCTTGAAAGGGTAGTAGTTGGGTGGGTTACAGGCAAGAAAAATGGGCGTTTGCATAAGGGATTGGGCCCTGCCGTGAGGGTGCGGCCCGGAATGGCCACACCAATCAATCACAACAGGCCCCAGCGTGTCCCCTAACAGAGCACTATCAACGCACGTTGCGGAAGGTTTCACGTACGTGCTCGGTCAACACCAGGGGGTTTTCCATGGCGGCAAAATGCCCGCCGTGTTCGGCTTCGGCAAAGAATTGAAGGTTGTAGAAACGCGCCTGCGCCCAGCGCCGTGACAGGCGAAGCAGCTCACCGGGGAACATGCTGATACCCACAGGTAAGGCCAGCGCCGGGCCGGGGCCCTGCTGTTGCATTTCGCCCATGGCCTCCCAATAGAAGCGAACCGAGCTAGGGCCCGCATTGGGCAGCCAGTACAGCATGATGTCGTCGATCAAGGCATCAAGGTCAATGACACGTTCAGGCTCGCCTTGGCTGTCGGAGGCATCCTGGAATAACGCGTACACCCAGGCAGCCAGGCCAACGGGGGAGTCTGCCAGGGCAAAGCCGATAGACTGCGGCCGGGTGCTTTGCACTTTCATATAGCCGCTGAGCTCACGCTCGTAGCGCTGGGCATCGGCGAGCATACGCGCCTCTTCTGGTGTGGCCTGTGCCATTTCTTCTGCAGTGGGGCGGTACATCACCATGTTCAAGTGAATGCCAACCAGGCCCGGCGGGCTCAGGTGCCCAATGGCCGTGGTGACGGCGGCGCCCCAGTCCCCACCTTGGGCCGCCCAGCGCTCGCCATACCCCAGGCGGTCCATTAACTGTACCCAGGCGGCAGCCGTTCTACCGACACCCCAACCCGGTGTACGTGGCTTGTCACTGAAACCAAACCCCGGCAACGCCGGAATTACCAAGTGAAACGCATCGCTGGCTTGGCCACCATGGGCCGTTGGGTCCGTGAGCGGCCCGACCATGGCCCTGAACTCAAGAATGGAGCCTGGCCACCCATGGGTCAGCAGCAGTGGCAGGGCGTCAGCATGGGGCGAGCGTATGTGCAGAAAGTGAATGCCCAGGCCATCGATTTCGGTACGGCTGCTGTTCCAGTGGTTGAGCTGGGCCTCGGTTGTTCGCCAGTCATAGCCGCTGCGCCAGCGCTCGACCAACGCCTGGATACGGTGGAGGCGTGGCCCCTGGCTATTGTCGGACACGGTCTCCGGTGCCGGCCAACGCACTTGGGCCAGGCGCTGGGCCAGGTCATCCAGGTGTGCTTGAGGGATATGCAGGGGGAAGGGTTCGATAAGGTGGGCCATCACTGTGCTCCTGGCGCATAGGTACGGGCCAATGTGTCACGGGCAGAGGCCCATTCACGGTGGCCATAGCGGTCATTATCCACTGTGAGCAGCGTGCCGCGGCCACTCATCATGTCTCGCAGGTACTGCATGCCCTGCCAGGCAGGGAAGGGGTTGTCGGTGGCTGGCGTCAACGCGCGCGTCACACCGATAAGGGTCGACAGCACGCCTATAGATCCAGGGCGCAAGGTGCGGTAGGGCTTGCCTGTCAGCTCGGTCAGGGTGTCTGCAATCTGCACAGGGGACAGGCTGTTGCCGGCAATGCGCAGGGTGCGCGGGGCTTGGGGGTCCAGTGCGGCTGCCGCGGTAAACGCCGCCACATCGTTCTTGGCGGTGAAGTTCAGCGGCTGGTACGGGTCGCCGAAACACAGCACACGGCGCCCTGGCAGCACGAGGGGCGCATCCCCTTCCAGCAGCTCCAGGAACCCGCCGTTGAGGATGGAAGTGGCCTTTAGGGTGGTGGCATCGAGCCGGCTGGCGAACTGTCGGCGCAGGTCCATGTTGCGGTTATCGCCAGGCCGGGTGCGGGTGTAGTCGAGGCAGTAATCGGAGGGAATGAACCTGGGCACGCCCGCTGCTAGGGCGGCCTCCAGTAGCCGCCCCTGCTGCTCGATGATGACGGGTTCCAGCCCGTTCAAGGCGGACACCACGCAGCCCGCGCCAGCGAGAACAGTTTCTAGCCTGCGGGTGTCATCCAGCGACACCGTAGCGATGGTGCAACCAGGGGCTTCAAGGCCGGCCAGCCGTGCTGGGGTGGTGCCTGGCCGAACCAGGGCGGTCACCCGAGCGCCGTGTTCCATAAGCGCCCGCACCAGGCGGCGGCCCAAATCGCCTGTGGCACCAGCCACCACAACAGGTGAAGCGTTAACGTGGTCCAAGAAGCGCCCTCTTGCTCAGGGTGAACAGGCGTAGAGACCGCCTGTCGTCAAAAGTGAATAACTGAACGGTAGCGTTTAGTTGACGATTGCGCAAGCCGGTTGTAAGTTGCCGACCATGACGTTGACCAAGCCCAAATCCAAAGGCGGCAGGCCCCGGCAAAGCCAGGCGGGCGAGGTAGAGCGCCGGTTGCTGGATGCCGCGCTTCAGTGCTTTCTTTCATCCGGTTTCGAAGGCGCCTCGTGCGAGGACATCGCTCGTGCTGCAGGCGCGAGCAAAGCCACCCTCTATGCCCGGTACGCCAACAAGGAAGCGCTGTTTGAAGCCGTGGTTCAGCGCCATGTGGTGACCTTGCTGGTGCCCGCCGAAGCCATCCCCGCACTGGCCTTGGAAGGGCGGCTGCGGCATGTGGGGCAGGGTATGCTTGAACACGCGCTGCAGCCGGGCACCTTGGCGATGATGCGCCTGGTGATCGCGACCGCGAACCGCGCGCCTGCATTGGCCGCTGAAGTGAATCGCATGGGCTGGGAAGGCGGGTTTTCACGCGTGCTCGCTGCCATTGAGGCCGGGCCGGACCAGCCTGCAGAGGCTGACGCGCTCGCCCGTCAGTTCGTTGACCTGGTATTTGCGCCTCACCAGCTTCGAGCTGTACTCGGCGAAGACCGCGCTCAACTGGTTCACACCATTCCAGAGCGCGTGGAGTGGGGCCTGAAGCTGGTCAAGGCCGCAGGTTTGCTGCACTGATTGTCGCCTTGCCTAGAGTCGGCAGGGCAACGCAGGCCAGTGAGCGCAGCCGTTGCTCGCCGAGCAGCCATCATCGGGTGAAATCCTGGTTGAAAGCGTCAAGCCTTTCCGTTTTGCCGAGCAGGAAGGCACAACGGATAAGCTGATCGCCAGCATGCTGCCTAAATAACGGCAGGTTTGACGGGTGCCGTTGCAACGCCCTTTGGAACCGACTTGGCCCTTGGTGCCACCTAAAGCCCGAGACGCCCGAGTTGCGAATCCCTTGCCTGGGGTTCTTACCCGCACGTGCTTGCCCACGCATTTGGCTAGGCAAGCATGTGCTATCTGATTCCATAGGAGCATTTTGCATGGCCCTTCCTCCCATTACCCCGCCTGGCTCACCCTCTATTCAACCACTTACGGGTCAACCGCTTACCTCCGGCTTGCCTACCCCACCCCAAACCCCGCAAAAGAGCGGCAGCGGCGTTATCGATTTCGGCAAGATCCCTCCATTGTCGCTGAATAAAAACGAAGTTGAGGAACCCGCTCAGAATGAACACGCCGACAAAGGCGGGTTCAGGGGCGCGATGGATAAAGTAGCCGACAAAACCTGGGCGATCCCTGGCTTTTCGGCGGTAACAGGCGGCATTGCAGACGGCGAGCCTGGGGTGGGTGGGGCGTTGAAAGGCGCCGCAGGGGGTGTGGGCGATGTTATGAAAAACAATGTGGAGAGCCTTAAGGGCTTGCCCACCTCACCTAATCAAGCCTTGCTGGGGGCGTATACGAAGAACGTTGAAAACTCCGATAGAGCACCGGAGTGGGCAAAAAAGGGTGCTGAAAAACTCGGCTAACCTTCGTGATACCTATGCAGTGGTCAGGGCCAGACAGCCGTGCCCGCTGCATATGACTGCGCTGCCACCCTGTGATTTTGGGCATCTTGGCGAAGACTGCCAAGGAGGTCGTGCTAGGCCATTGTTCTATCTCACGTACGACCGTTGGCCTCTGCCCGCACTACCCACCCGATACCGAGTATGGATACCGCCATTCCCGCCACCATCTGCCAGGACAAAGGCTCGCCAAACATGGCCCAGGCCCAGGCCAGGGTGATCGGTGGGCTAAGGTAAAGCACGCTGGAAACACGGGTAGCGCTGCTTCGGCGCAGGCACACCCAATACAGCCCATAGCCGCCGAACGTGGAGAAACCGGCGGTCCATAGCACGCTTAGGGCAAAGCCTGTGGTGGGCACCGGCGCCAGGCTGCCTTGGGTAAGCTCAATGGCGGCGAACACGAAGCTTGAGACGAAACACTGCAGCCATAGGTTGGGTAGCACGCCCATGGAAGAGGAGGTGCCGGCCCGTTTCTGCCACAGCGTTGCGACCGCCAGCGACAGCATGCCGGCAATGGGTAACCCATAGGCCCACAGCGGAGCATTGCCTAGGCCCAATGCGCCATGGGTCACCCATAGCACGCCTATCAGCCCCACCACCAACCCCAGCCACACCTGCCGCGCCAACCGCATGCCGAAAAACACCGCGCCCAGCAGTGCCATGCCCAAGGGGAGCAGGTCGGCGCATAAAGCGGTCAGCCCAGCCGGTACGCCCTGCTGGATACCCTGTGTTACGCCTATCATGTAACCGGCCATGGCCAGCAGGCCGATCCCGGAGTTTCGCAGCAGCACCCCAAACGGCGTGGTTCGCAGCGCCTTGTAAACAAAGGGAAGCAGCAGTAGGCATACCACCACACAGCGCCAGAACACCACCAGCAGCGCGGGAGCATAGTCGATGGAAAAGCGTGCACCGATAAACCCTGAACTCCAGGCCAGCAGCAGTGCGGCCTCCAACAAGGGCAGCGGCAGCTTGTGGCCCCAAGGGCGGCGGGTCGAGGGTTGGGTGCGGCTGGAAATAGGCTGGCTCATTCCCCAAGGCTAAGGAATGCGCGTAATCTAATAAATCAAAATATCCTGTATGAGTTGTTCACGAAGGTTGAAGCATGGCCGCCATTCTCGACATTGACTTGTTACGCACCTTTCAGGCGGTAGTACGCCTTGGCAAATTCAGCGCAGCGGCTGAACAGCTGCATAAAAGCCCGGCGGCCGTCAGCGTCCATATTCAACGCCTTGAAGCGATAGCAGGCGGGCGGCTTCTTGATCGTGATAACCAAGCCATTTCACTAACTGCCCTGGGCAAGCGCCTGCTGAACTCCACCTCAAGCCTGTTGCGGGTGCACGACCAAGCCTTGGCCGACCTTCACGGCACGCACTTGGTCGGGCGTATTACCTTAGGGGTGCCTGATGAGTACGCCACCCATGTCATCCAGGATATTCTTCCCACCTTTACCGCTGCCTGGCCCAATGTGGTGCTAGAGCTCAAGACTGCGCCAAGCGACACGCTGAAAGCCTGGGTAGGGCGGGGGACGTTGCAGGTTGCTGTCATTGCCCAGCCCAAAGGGGAGCTAGGCCCTGTTACCCAGATACTTACCTCAACCACCCCAGTCTGGGTAGGCCCTGCCCACAGTGCTTTGGCCTGTAGCGATCCCTTGCCGCTGGCTGTGCATGCCGTACAGTGCCCTTACCGCCAGGCGATGATCGGTGCGCTGAAAGTGGCAGGGCGCCGTTCCCGGATCGTGTTGGAAAGCACTTCCAATCAAGCGGTCAAGGCGTGCGTGGAGGCAGGCTTGGCCATTAGCGTGATCGACCGCGGCAGGGTCACCGAACGCATGCAGATCCTGGAAGGGCTGCCCGTTATTGCAGACTACGACATTGTGCTAATGCGCAGTGCAGCCTCCCAGGAAGAGGAGGCGGTAGACCGGCTGGCGCAGGCGATTCAGCAGGGGTTTAGGTTGTAGGTAAGGCCAGCGCCTGGGAAGTCATACGCTTTTGGCAGTCACCTTGCAGCTCCACTGGCTTCAGAAGCGCTAGATTCAGATGGACTTCACCCATTCTGCAGCCTGGCCTGCGACTGATGGACTTCTCACGGCAATCTGCGATCTTACTGTTCAAGCGTTTCATGCTTGCCACGGCTCGGCACTGCTTGCGCATGCCGAGCGGTCTGAGTAATTGAGTGCCCCACTGGCGGTTTTTGGCACGTAGCCCCCCGGTACAGCGACGATGGTGCCACGCAGAGGTAAACGATTTGACTGAATGTGATCTGAGCCTGTTGTCCCGCGAGGCCCTAGAAGCCGAAGTGGTTCAGTTACGAAGTTCGCTCCACCAGTCGGTTCAGGACAAAGCCTGGAAACTGGCTGCCTTCGACAGCGCCGTGGAGTTTGCAATCGTTGTCACAGACACGGACGGCACTATCACTGCCTGGAATGCCGGTGCCGAGCAGGTCATGGGGTGGTCATCGACGCAGATGCTCGGGCGGGACGCCTCGTGCTTTTTCACACCTGAGGACCGCACGGCTGGGCGGGTAGCCTATGAGATGCAAACGGCACTGCGTGATGGCCGTGCCACGGATGAGCGTTGGCACCTGACCCAATCCGGCGAACGCTTCTGGGCGTCCGGCCAGATGATGCCTTTGCGGGATGAGCATAAGGTGCACATCGGCTTTTTGAAGATCTTCCGTGACCGCACCGCTGAACACCTGGCTGGCAAGGCACTGAAGGACACGGAACGTCTATTGCGCCAGTCCCAGGAAACCCAGACCGCAAGCAATGCTCACTACAGAACGCTGTTCAATGCCATTGACGACGGCTTTTGCATCATTGAATTCATCGATGGCCCTGAAGGGCCATTAAGCGATTACGTGCACGTGGACGCCAACCTGGGTTACGAACGCCAGACGGGCATTACCGGCATTATCGGGCAGACCATCCGCGGGTTCGCCCCGGCCGAGGCCCAAGGCTGGGTCGATCTGTACAAGCAAGTGTGGGAAACCGGCCAGCCCCTTCGCATGGAACGCTATTTCGAAGCCGCCAGCCGTGATATCGAAGTATTAGCGACCCGCCTGGAACCGATTGGCAAACGCCAGGTATCCATTCTGTTCAGGGACATTAGCCAGCGCAAGAAAACCGAAGCGCTTATTCGCGAAAATACACGCCGCTTGCAACTGGCCTTAGCCGCAGGTGCTGTTGTAGGAACATGGTTCTGGGATATCCAGGCCGACCGTTTCACAGTAGATGAAGCGTTTATCCACACCTTCGGGCTGGACCCCAATCTGGGCCATGAGCATATTTCACCTGACAGCATCTTGGAAACGGTGCACCCCGATGACCGGGAGGGCCTCTCCGAAGCAGTAAAGGAAGCGTTGGCACGCGGCGGCAATTATGCCCACCAGTACCGCACGCGGCGTACCGATGGGTGCTATTACTGGATCGAGGGCAATGGTTACGTCACGCAGGCACCGGACGGCAGCCCTCAGACCTTTCCAGGTGTGCTGGTCGATATCGAAGACCGTCGTGCCGTGGAAGCAGAGCGAGACCGGGCCAACGAAGCCTTACGTGCCCTTGCCGAGACGCTTGAGCAGCGGGTAGAAGAACGTACACGACGGTTACAGCTTTCCGAAGAGCAGCTGCGCCAGGCACAGAAGATGGAAGCGGTAGGCCAGCTTACCGGCGGTATCGCCCATGACTTCAACAACCTGCTGGCGGGCATCATGGGTAGCCTAGAGCTGATGAACACCCGCTTTGCCCAAGGGCGCCTCAAAGACATCGACAAGTACATGGCTGCCGCCCAAGGCGCGGCCAAACGCGCAGCCGCGCTGACGCACCGGTTGCTGGCCTTCTCGCGCCGGCAGACGCTAGACCCGAAAACCACCGACGTGAATGCATTGGTCGATGGCATGTGCGACCTCATCCAGCGCACGGTAGGCCCCAGCGTGCCGCTGCATGTCGTCGGCGCCGCTGACCTGTGGCTGGTACAGGTGGACCCCTCCCAACTGGAGAATGCCCTGCTCAACCTGTGTATCAATGCCCGGGATGCCATGCCGGAAGGCGGCTCAATCACCATCGAGACGGCAAACCGTACCATTGACGAACAAGGTGCTGCACGGCAGGGGATGCGCCGGGGGCAGTACTTGGCATTAAGCGTGTCCGATACCGGCACGGGTATGTCTGCGGAGGTTATCGCCAAGGCCTTCGATCCGTTTTTCACCACCAAACCTATCGGCCAGGGGACCGGCCTGGGCCTCTCCATGATCTACGGGTTTGCCAACCAGTCCAACGGTCAGGTCAGGATTCATTCAACCCTAGGCCAGGGCACTACCGTGACCATCTACCTGCCCCGGCACAAGGGCGCGCTGGAGCCCGAAGATAGCGGTAGCGATCCGTACTTGCTAGGCCAGGCCAAGGCAGGTGAAACCGTGCTAGTGGTGGAGGATGAGCCCACGGTGCGCCTGTTGGTGACCGATGTATTGGAAGACCTGGGCTATACCGTGATTGAAGCTACGGAAAGTGTAGGCGGGTTGCGTGTGCTGCAATCCAATACACGTATCGACCTGTTGATCACAGATGTAGGCCTGCCCGGCGGCTTGAACGGTCGCCAACTGGCAGATGCCGCCCGCGTGCGCCGGGCTGGGCTGAAGGTACTGTTTATCACCGGCTATGCCGAAAATGCCTTGCTCAGCCAGGGCCAGCTGGAGCCTGGCATGTCTGTGCTAACCAAGCCGTTTGCGGTAGAGGCGCTGGCTTCACGGCTGCAGCAGCTGCTTTCCCATTGATAGCTCGATAACGGAAATGGATGCGAGGGGCTGGGCCAGCGCAGCCCCACCGCCCTCCCCTCAAACCCGCCTGGTAAACGCGCCTTTTGCAGGGCATAAGCATCAAGCTTCCTGTCGCCCAGCCGATACGCAAGGGATGAGCCAATGCACAGGCACACTGCCTGCAGCCCGATCCCTTGCCATGAGGCCCCCCAATGTCCCTTTTTCAGAACATGAAGCTAAAGCCTAAACTGCTGTTTTCCTTTGGGTTGTGCGCGGTTATCACCGTTGGGGTTGCCGTATTGGGCCAATTGGGCAGTGCACGGATCTATGCACTACTGGACGGCACGGTGAGCAATAACCTGGTGTCGATCCAGAAGACGGATTCCGTCAAGGCCAACGCCATTGCGACCAACCGGGACCTGTACAAGGCCATGGCGCTGGTGCTGAGAAAGGCACCCGCCGAAGAACTGGAGGCGGCTGTCACATCCTTCCGGGGCAACCAGGCCGACGCCGAGAAAGACTTCAAAATCTACCGTGCTACACCGCTGGAAGATGACGAACGTGCGGCGGGCAATGACTTTGAGCACGATTGGCCAGCCTAC
Organism: Pseudomonas sp. AB39(2026); assembly: GCF_059831485.1. NCBI lineage: Bacteria > Pseudomonadati > Pseudomonadota > Gammaproteobacteria > Pseudomonadales > Pseudomonadaceae > Pseudomonas > Pseudomonas sp. AB39(2026). The sequence continues at coordinate 1,914,100 of NZ_CP195212.1, read as the reverse complement.
GTGTCTGCGGCCGAGCAGGTGTTTGCTCTGCTCAAAGCCGGAAATGCCGAGCAAGCTGCCGTGCTGGCAGACACCTCAGCCTACCCGCTATACCGCAAGGCTATCGGCGAACTGAAAATCATGATCGACTCCAATGCCCGGCAAGCCGGTGACGTGGCACGCAACGGTGCAAGCACCAACCATGAGGTCACCTTGGCGCTGATTATCGGCGCTATTATCGCAGCCGCGTGTGCATTGGGCTTGGGCTTGCTGGTCACCCGCATGATCACCCGGCCGTTGTACCAGTCTGTAGAAAGCGCCAGCCGCATCGCCCAAGGCGATCTTACCCATGCCGTCGCCTCAGGCAACCAGGACGAAACCGGGCAGTTGCTATCGGCACTCTCGGACATGCAAGGCAACCTCAAGGCCACCGTACAGCAGATCGCTGACGCCTCCGATCAACTGGCCTCCGCGGCTGAAGAACTGACCGCCGTGACAGAGGACAGCACGCGTGGGCTGGTCCGCCAGAATGACGAGATTCAACAGGCGGCCACGGCGGTCAATCAGATGACCGCTGCAGTAGAAGAAGTAGCACGCAACGCCGTGAGCACGTCACAGGTCTCCAGCGAGACGGCTGCAGAGGCCAGCAAAGGCCAGCAGCAGGTTCAGCAGGCGGTTAGTGCCATGACCACCATGACCTCGGACATTACCCATTCCACCCAGCGGGTCGAGACCCTGGCAGGCCAGATCCACGACATCACTAAGGTGCTGGACGTCATCCGCGGTATCGCCGAGCAGACCAACCTGCTAGCCCTGAACGCGGCTATCGAGGCGGCACGGGCCGGCGAGCAGGGCCGAGGCTTTGCGGTAGTAGCCGATGAAGTGCGCGCCCTGGCCCACCGTACCCAAGCGTCCACCAGCGAAATCGAAACCATGATTACGCAAGTTCGCTCCGGCGCGGACGAAGCAGTGCAATCCATGGCCAAGAGCCAGGCCATGGCCCACAGCACCCAGGCGCTGGCCACCGAAGCAGGCTTTGCCCTGGAACGTATCAGCGAAGGGGTCAGCCAGATCAACGAGCGCAACCTGGTGATCGCCAGTGCCGCCGAAGAGCAGGCGCAGGTAGCCCGCGAAGTGGACCGCAACCTGGTCAATATCCAGGACCTCTCTACCCAAACGGCTGCTGGCGCCAACCAGACCAATGCCTCTAGCCAGGAACTGTCACGCCTGGCCGTCTCCTTCACCCGAACGGTCGCGACGTTCAAGCTGTAACTGCCCAGCACATCGGCTACACCTGCCGGGGCCTTTAGCGTGGCCCCGGTATCTACCCGCCACGTGGAACCCTATTCCCACAGCCGCCACACACCATGGAGCCTCACCCTTCTCATCCAGAGATGACCATGATGCGTATCCCTTGCGACGGCGTAGCACCGCAACCCAACAGCCTGCCAGAGGGATTATCGCTGGCGCGTACTCAAACCCCCAGCCAGGGCCCAGGCACAAACGGCACGGGCAATGGCCTGATTCATTTTGGCAGCGATACCAAAAGTGCGGTAACGCCAGACTCGCCCGCCGCTCGCCCAACGCCCTCCTCCGGTTCACTGACAAGCCTGTTGAGCAGCCTGATCACTGCCTTGAGAAACAAACTCGGCAATGCGGACGGCACGGGCCAGAAGCCTCTTCCAACCTCCACAGATAAACCTGCTGCTGCTGAGCTCAAGCCTGAAGCCAGCACCCCCGCCCCTGTGCAAGCACCCGTAGCGCCAAAAGGGCCGACGGCGGAGCAGGAAATCGCCATCAAGGGTGGCTCCACCGATATTCCTGCGGCCGATGAAAAAGCGCCGCCCGGCTTTGATGTTAAAAAGATCAACGAACTGAACGGGGGCATTCTTGGCAAGCTAGGCAATAACCAGGATGTGAAAAAAGACGGCAAGAGCGTGGGGCACTTGCGCGATGTGCTGGCCAAGGACCCGAAGGTCAATGGCGATATCGATAACGACCCGGACGCCGCCTGGCGTGCCTACAAAGTGCTGACCGCAGTCAAGAACGAAAAGAACCCAGACGGCTCGGACAAGCCTGCGGACTTTCGCCATAACGGCAGTATCGGCGGGTTTACCGCAGCCAGTTGGGGGGATGCCGCCGGCGGCTCGGAAGCCGGCACCCTGCAAGACTATTTGGTGAAAGGCCGTATACCTAGTAGGCGAGAAGACCAGCGCGACCCCCATTGCGGCGAAAACGGGGGCGGCACTAATGGCCTGCAAACCTTCGCCAATAAAGTAAAATACGGCTTCGAAGACTTCGGCAACATGATCGTTGATACCGCCAAGAAAATTGGCAACGCGTTCGTCAACCTGGGCCATGACATTGCCAACGGCTTCAACCATTTCGGCCAAATGGTCAAACATGGCTTTGATGGTATTGGCGCGGCCATCCGCGGTGACGAAGCCATCAAGGAAAAGGAATGGGCCGAAGCGCGGGACAACGGCACGAAGTTGGGCGAGGACATCAAAGACGGCTTCCAGCAGCTGGGCACCATTGCCGAAGAGTTAGGGCCGCTATTGCTCAATGCGATTCCGGGGGTGGGCACTGAATTGTCCGTGGCCGTGATGGCCGCCAAGTTCGGCGCTGAAATGGCCCTCAAGGCAGGCCTGAAAGTGGGCACCAAAGAGTTCACGGAAATGGCGCTCAAAGAAGGCGGCAAGGAGCTGGCCAAAGGTACCGCGCAGGCTGCCGGGAAGTCCGAAGCCCAGGCGGCTGGCTCCCAGGTGTACGAAAACATCACCGGTGAAAAGCCTAGTGAAACGGTAAAGGGCGCAGCGGGTGAGGTGAAAGAGGATGTGAGGGCGATTGCCTGAGCAGGTTGACCACCACAAGCGCGGGCCGTGCCTTGAACAAGGTTTAGGCCAGCTCTTCATGGTGCGCATGACTACGTCCCCCATTGAACAGACCATAGGTGATCCATGAAGATTTCTCCCCCGCCAAGCCCTACCTCTGTACAGGCGTTAAACGAGCCACATCGCATCAGCGCCGATACTACGCCCTCACGCGAATCAAGCCTTAAGAGTAGAACGACCGACCGCTCTCATGACTATCTGCTACGCCTGACAAACCATGGCAACTTGCACGAAAAACAAATGGCTAGCAGTGCACGTATGGCATTGGAACATGGCACGTTCATTCATAACCCCGCTGTAAGCGAACCGGTCCACCAGTATGGTATCGCCTCAGAGGTTGAGGATCGAAAAGGTGTGCTGCTAGCGAATTTCATCGCCCATGGCGAACAGCTTGAACTAGCGGCCTTGGGCTTCAGAGAAAGACGTTACTTCGGCGGGGAGGCTGGCCCTGTGAAAGTCGTGGCGCTGGACCACGCCAAAGTCCTGCCGGAATCGAAGCCGTTAGTGCCAGCAGGTGCCACGCCATTTTTGGAAGATCCTGTCACTGCCCCGGAAACGAAGCTGCGAAAGTCTGCTTCGACACCTTTACTGGCCAAGAAGAAAGCGACTGGATTAAGTGATATCTCTACACAATCTGAACCGGCAAAGACGTCCGAGAAGGACATCAAAAGGGCGCGCCGTGATTTGAAATGGATGGCCCTCAAAAACCAGCTTACCCCGATGCATTTTCAGATGGCGTCTGTTTTGGCCGCTAGTCGTGTGAAACAGGCGGAGGAAGAAGGAAGGCATATGAACTCATGGGCAGCGCTCCCTGCTGCACATTTGGATATTTTGAAGGCCAAGGTCAAGAAACCCGGAAAATCTTCAGCTCCGGAAACTGTTCCATACACGCCGCCACCGCCTGTTCAAAAACGTGAGATACCAAACCTTCTGCCTTATCAATTTCCCAAAGAAACCTTCGCAGTGTTTCATGAGGATTTTCTCTTGCAGGAAAGCGATATCAAGGCGCCGAGCTTGCCAAAAGTACCGCCTAAGGGTGGCATCGTGAATCGGCAGACAGCCAAGAAATTCACCAATCGCCTAGCTGCGCACCCGTCACGTACATCAGAACGCGATGCTGACCCTACATACAGCCAGTTCATTGGGTCCATGCCGGCCAGCCTTCGCGCTGCCATAGACGCCGCTGAAAAAAAACGGCCTGAGTGCAGAATAATGGATCAGCAGGACATCGAGAAACTCAACGAGCTGCTAGCGAAGCCACGCTCACGTACATCAAAACTCGATGTTGGCCCCACATATAGCCAACACATTGCGTCCATGCCGCGTAATCTCCGAAATGCCATAGATGCCCTTGACAGCGATACAGACGATGAAAGGGCAGAGGTCAGCCCTTCTGACGGCCTGTCTTCAGAACTAAATACGGCAGCGATGGATCCAAGCAGATGCCTAAGCAACCGCTAGCTGCACTTATTCGCGCAGTTGATCGCCTTCGCCTGTGCCGTATTTCACGGCAACTTGAAGGCCGTGGAAGTGTAAGAAGCAAGCACCTTGTTTCACATGGCTTGTACTAGCAGCTTCTTGAAACAAGTAAACCGCATGATATTTATACAAAACAGGCGTTTCGTCGACTTGCGAGAGCAAAGTAGGCTGAAAACGTTCTGTGAGTGGTGAATAGTCATGACGTGGACGCTTGGATATGCCTTACCGCGATGCCCCCCTGGCTGACAGGTCAATCGTCATATTGATCGTAGAGGATGACTTGATCCTGCGCGACCTGCTGGCCGAAGTAATGATGGAAATGGGCGCTAAGGTGCATACCGCGCCTACGGCCGATGAGGGTTGGGATGCCGTGATGGAGCACCCTGAACTCAACCTGCTGATCACAGACGTAGTGACGCCAGGAACGGCCATAGGCTGGGACTTGGCAGCCCGTGTTCACGAACAAAAGCCTGACCTTCCGGTGATTGTAACCAGCGGGTTCAGCGCCAAGCACGCCGCAGACCTGCCACCCAACGCTACCTTCCTGGCCAAGCCTTGGTCGTTGAGCGAGATTTGCACGTTGGTCAACAGTTGCCTAAAGCGCCGTTAGCCACGCGTTGCCGGTAGGGAGCACCCAGGCGTAAGGCCATTCGCCCTGCGCCTGGTTGTTCTCATCCTTAAGCCTGCTCGGCCTTGATGACACCGGTCATTGCCGTGAACCGGCTCTGCTTGTGCTGCACCTTGTCCAGCACCTCATCAGGCGTGGATTCGCGAAACACTACCATGTGCCCCACGTCCTTGCCGCCCTCGGTCACCCGCTCAATGTCATTGATCATCCAGGTGGTCAATTCGTCAACGCTGATGCCCAGGGACTTGGCAACTTCAGTGTGGAGGTACTCGGTGGTGTGCTGATTGCCGTGGTCACTGCTCATGGGCGTTGCCTCGTTACGGTTAAGGGTAAGCATCAGGCCCCATGGCATGCCGAACAGTTCAGTTGCTGTCCCTTGGGGTTATGCAGCGCCCAGTGCCGGATCGTGCTGAACACCCACCAGCTCCACCTCAGGCACAGGTGCGGCAAAAATGAAGTTCGCCCCTTGTACATGCGCGGTCTGGTTGCCGGTCATGGCGAACTCGAACTGGTTGCCATCGGCGTCCGGGTCTCGGGATTTGAAGTAGGTCTTGTCGCCAGCGTCGTTCAGCACCATGACCAGCGTGCCGTCGTGGCCATCGCCCAGCCCAGTGAAACCCAGCGCTGACACGTCGATACGGTCGGTGCTGGCATCGAAATCGGTGATGAGGTCGCCCTGGTTACCTTCGGCCTTGCTCAGGTTGTAGTTGCGGTAGCTGTCCAGCAGGTTGGAGAAGCGGAATACATCGTGGCCGCCACCGCCAGTAAGGATGTCTGCACCCGCACCGCCATCAATGATCTCGCTGGCATCGGTGCCTGTGAGCCGGTCATTACCTGCGGTGCCCAGTACCAGGTGCTGAAATACCACGTTCTCGCTGTTCAGGCTGCTGGCTAGGTTAGCGCTCAGGCCGACCTCGAAGCGGTTACCGTCGGCATCCGGGTCCAGGCTTTTGAGGTAGGTGCGGTCTGTAGCGGCGTTGTACTGCACGGCGAGGGTGCCGTTATGCCCATCTCCCAACCCTGTGAAGCCCAGGCCCGCTACGTCTATGACGTCCTCGTGGGCGTCGAAATCCGTGATCAGGTCAGCATGGCTGGCGTTGGCGGTACGGTAGCTGTCACTGATGGCGGTGTAGCGGAAGGTGTCCGCGCCGTCGCCGCCGGTCAGCTTGTCGGCGCCACCCCCGCCGATGATCAGGTCATACCCGTCGGTCCCCACCAGCACATCCTTGCCGTCAGTGCCTTCAATGCGGTTTACCGGAATGCCTGCCAGCACCACGCTACCTTCCCCGTACACCAGGGTGTCGCCACGGGTGGTGTGCTCGACGGTGTTGCCGTACAAGCTGTTATGGGCCGTGCCGGGTTCGCGTCGTTCGGCGATCCCGTAGGTGGAGAGGTCACTGCCCACGATGGTATTACCCTGAACCAGGTTGTAATCGCCTGTGTAGTAGCGGCCACTGACGCCCGTGGTGTCGTCATAGGATTGGATAATCACTTCCGGTACGCCGCCGGCCTGGGCATTGTCGTGGATGCTGTTATCCAGCAGTTTTACGCCAGTGCTGCCGTACAGCCGAACACCAGCGCTGCCGTTGTCGTGGATGTCCAGGCCTTGGACCGTAATGTCGGTGCTCATCTTAACCAGTACGCCTTCAGCCGCGTTGCCATAGACCTGGCCCCCGGTGATGACCACGTTGGTCACCAGGTCACGGTCTTCGCTGCCACGCTGCACCACGATACCCGCGCCGCCATTGTCATAGGCCACATTGCCCGTGAGGGCGAAGTCGTGGGTGCTGGTGACAATGTTGAAACCGTGGCGGTCGTTGTCGTAGGCCACGTTGTTGATAAAGGCGCCTTGGCTCTGGTAGTCCGCGACAAAGCCGTCCAGGCCATTGCCATGGGACACACTGTTGCTGATGGTGAGGTTTATGGTTTGTTCATGGGGGTCGAACCCGTAGCCCGAGCAGTCCTTGATTTCCACACTGTCGAGCAACACGTTGCTGTCATGGCCTTCCTGGTCAGGGGCGAAACCATTGAACCAGCCGTCCACCTTGCCTGTGGTGTTGTCCCGGTTGCCGTCCAGGGTGAGGTTGTTCATGCCGAAGTCATGGGTTTCTTCGCCGTAGGCTGACCGCACCATGCCGGTGACCTTGCCGTCGTAGCCGTCGGCAAGCTTGAGGGTGGTCACCCTCATGCCCTGGCCACTGATGGTCACATTGCTTTTGATCTCCAGGCACCCGTCGGTAGGGTCGCCCGTACCGCTGATGATGAAAGTACCTGCCGGTATCACCACCTCGCCACCACCTGCGGCAAACGCTGCATCAATGGCGGCCTGAATGGCGGCGGTGTCATCGGTTATGCCATCGCCTACGGCGCCGTAGTTTGTCACGTCAAAAATCATCGTCAGTCCTCAACCACTGTTGTAAAGGGCAGTGGCCTTATGCCAATGCGGGGGATGTGACCGAGGGTATAACCCCGCGTTGCCGGGGTGATTACGCTAATTTGTAATGGTTTTGCACAGTGCACCCTGGTTGATGGCTCTTTGCCTTAAGTTAGGGGCTTCGATGGCAGACTGTGAATGCACTATGAAGCGCGCAACAAAAATCCCAGGCGTGATGCTCGGCTTTCTAACAGCCCTTTGGGCGGCAGGCAGCCTGGCAGAGACGACCTTGAGCCAGCAGCACGAGAAGCGCTGCGAATGGGGCCAGCGGTACGCAAGCCAGGTAGAGACCCGGCAAGCAGAGGGGGTTTCCTATCGGCAAGCTGTCACGCAGGTAGACGGCATGGGATATGCCGCTGCGTGGAAATCCAGAATGGCCTACGCCATTACTGACTGGGTGTACGGCAGACGGGTTGGTACAGGGCCTGCCCACCCTGAGCGTGACTACTCCAGCCGTTGCACGGCTTATTATGAGCAGAAGCAGGGGGTGTTCGCTCCTCGTGGGCCCACATCGGCTGATCCTGAACCGGCACTTGGGTATTTGCCGGGGGTTGTGATGGTTCATTCTCGCTGACAACACTCGGGCCTGTGTTTTTACCTTGCCTGTGCCTACAGCCTGAGCGATACTGGATATCCATCCAGCAAAAGGCTAATCACCATGGACCATCAACTCGTTGCTTCCCACGTTGACCCCTTGGCGGGAGGTGCGTTGTCGCCGCTTCAGTCCTGGAAACACCATTGGGTGTTGCTCAACCATGAACTGGACGACGTCAACCGGCAGTTGATCGAATGCCATGAGCAAATAGCCCGCCTGATGGCCAGCCATGCAGACGACAAGGCCCGCCTGGGTCAGCAGCAGGGCAGAATCCTGGAACTGGAAGCCCAGCTCAAGCGCTACCAGGACAAGCACTCCCTGGCTGCAAGCAACGAAGTGGCAGGGCGGGGCGCAACCGTTTTCTCGCTCGCGCACTTGCGTTGAGCATCACGTGCCAGGCGTGGGCAATCCCGCTTGAACAATTTTTTGTAATGGTAATGCACAAGCCGCCAAGTTAATGGCAATTTGCCTTAATGTGGGGGCTTTGAAGGGGTGTGGCGAACCAATAGCCAGGAGGGTGGCCCAAACCATGGTTGGCCTCCGATACCACCGCACCGCTTATTACCTGCACACAGAGGAATTGTTCGATGAGCACGGACCGACATCTGCTGATCGTGGATGACGACCCGGACATTCGCCAGCTGTTGGGCGAATGCCTCAGCCATGCGGGCTACCGTGTAAGCAGTGCCAGAGATGGGCGAGAAATGCAGCTCAAACTGGACACCAATGTCGTGGACCTGGTGGTACTGGATGTGATGCTACCCGGTGTCGATGGTTTGGCCTTGTGCAGGCGCTTGCGCGAGGTGTCCAATGTACCTGTCATCATGCTGACGGCCCGCGGCACCCTGGATGATCGTATCGCCGGGCTGGAGCAAGGCGCTGATGACTACTTGGTCAAGCCCTTCGACCCTCGCGAACTGTTGTTGCGCGTTCAGACCGTATTGCGCCGGGCGCTCAGCTTTCCTGATCGTGCCCGGATCGATGAAGTAGCCACCTTGAGTTTCGCAGGTTGGACACTGGACACACGCACCCGCCAACTGCTGTCACCTCAAGGGGTTGTGGTGTACCTAGGCAATTCGGACTTTCGCGTGTTGCGGTTGCTCCTGCAGCATCCCAATCGCCCCCTTAGCCGCGAGTTCCTGCGCAACCACGCGTTCGACAAGGACAGCCGGCCGTTTGATCGGGCGGTAGACGTTTGTGTGAGCCGGTTGCGCCAGCACCTGGGCAATGCCCTTATCAAAACCGTGCGCAATGAAGGCTACATGCTCACGGCCACAGACGTCGAAAGCCGTTGAAACGCTGGCTCCTCAAACTGTTATCCCGGTCACTGTACGGGCGCATGGTCGCTATTCTGGTGGGCGGTACGCTACTGGCCCAGGCCGCCACCAGCTCCGTGTGGTTCGATGTGCGGCATATCCAGTCCCTGGAAATTCCTACACGCCTGGTAGCCACCCACTTGGCCGACATCGTACGGGTGGCTGAACAATCGCCGGCCGACGTTGATTACCTGTCGGCGCTTCTGCGCTCACCGGGTTTCGAAGTCAGTGTCAACGCCTCGCCTACCCACCCTGATGTACCACTGGACGTAGACTCGCAAGCGGCCGAAGACCTGTTGCGCAGCGTATTGCATGAGAAAACCGGCAAGGCCCAAACCTTCCAATTGCTAAGGCTGGAGCTGCTTGACCGGCATAACCGCAAAGCAGGGCTGACTGCCCTGTTATCGGCCCGGCCCACCACGGGCCGGTTCCTAATCGACCTGCGTTTGCCCGATGGCCGCTGGCTGCTGGTCGATGCCAAGGAAAGCCAAGGCTGGAGTTCCCATGCGCCCTGGTACCTGGTTGCAGACTACGTACTGCGCATCTATCTGCTGCGTATCCTGTTGGTGCTGGCCGTGACGCTGGTCGCCGTACGGCTGGCCATTGCCCCGCTCAAGCGCCTGGCGGATGCCGCGCGGGCCCTGGGCGCCGACATCTTGCAACCGCCGTTACCCGACCGCGGGCCTAGCGAAGTCCGTGAGGCCAGTGCGGCGTTCAATGCCATGCAACGCCAGTTGGCCGAAAACCTGAGTGAACGCACGCGGTTCATTGCGGCGGTGTCACACGACCTGCGCTCACCGCTCACGCGCTTGCGCCTGCGTACCGAGCAGGTGGCCGACGAGGCGTTGCGTACCCAGTTGCAGCAGGATCTTGAGCATATGCGGCAACTGGTAGACACCACCTTGGACTTTATCTCCAGCGGCCACACCCGGGAGCCGCGCCAGCGCATCGACCTGGATGCCTTGCTGATAAGCCTGCAGGCAGACTTCACCGACATGGGCGCCCAGGTGAGTGTGACAGGCAAGGCGGCTACGCCGGTGTCAGGCTATGCACGCCCTCTGCATCGCTGCCTGGAGAACCTGATCGACAATGCGGTGCGCTACGGAGGTAGCGCTGAGGTGGCCGTAGAGCACCAGCCCCGCTTATGGCGCGTGACCGTGGCGGACCGGGGCCCCGGCATTGCGGAGTCGGAACTGCCGCGGGTGACCGAGCCCTTTCTACGGCTAGACCCTGCCCGCCACAGCGAAGGGTTCGGGTTGGGCCTGTCCATTGCCGAGGCTGTGGCCAAGGTGCACGGCGGGCGCTTGACCCTGCGCAATCGCGAAGGTGGCGGGCTGGAGGCCGTATTGGAAGTACCCGTAGCGCTGGGTACCTGATGGGCTGAACCAGCGCTCAAGACCGGCCAAGCGCGGCCGATAGCAGGAAACGACCCTTTGTCGTCTCCTTCGGACCCCCGCCATGCTAAAAACAATTCAGGCGCGCTATACCGCTACGTTCATTGGCTCCATCACACTGATCGCTGCGCTTACGGCCATTGGCATCAACCTGTTCGTGACCCCCAGCCTGACCGCTAACGACGAGCGACACCTGACCAACGCGGCTGCGCAGATTGGCGGCGTGATCAAAGCCGAATTGGGGCGCGTGCAAGCCCAGCAGCGGGTAATCACTGAAACCGTGCCGCAGCTTGAAAGCGACGACATCGACCGCCTGCTGCCCTTGATGGTAAACCAGTACGGCGAGCTGAAAGTATTCGGCGGCGGGGTGTGGCCCTTGCCCAACCAGCGCACCCCTGGGCGCGCCAAGCACAGCACCTTCTACCACCGCGATGCCAGCGGCAAGTTGATCGTAAACACCCATTGGAACTCGCCCGAATCCCAGAATTACTTCGAGCAGTCCTGGTACTTGGGCGGGCTCAAGGCACCGGCTGGCCAGTGCAACTGGGCCACGGCCTACCGCGATGATGCCAGCCCGGAGCCGCGCACCAACTGCGCCATGGCCATCAGCAAGAATGGCGCTGCTTATGGCGTGGCCACCGTCGACGTCACACTGGACTTTTTCAATGACCTGGTTGCCAGCAAAGAGGCAGAGACCCATGCCCTGCTGATGATCGTAGAGAAAAGCGGGACGGTGCTGAGCAACCAGCCGGAAATTCCGGGCAACAACGTGCTCAAGAACCTGTCGGACCTGGCAGGCCAGTACCCGTTTACTGCTGCCCTTCAAGGCCTGCTCAAAACCAACGCCGGCAGCGCGCACTACACCGGCAGCGACGGCCAGGATTACACCTTGTTCGTACAGCCCATTGAGGGTACGCCCTGGTTGATGGCGGTTGCTCAACAAACTCAGATGCTGACAGCCCAAAGCAGCAAAGTACTGAATACGCTGGCAGCCATTCAGTTGCCTATGGTTGCCCTGCTGTTGCTGCTGATGTACCTGGGGCTGCGCCAAGTAATGAAGCGGCTGTCTGTACTGCGGGCCAACATCGATACCCTGTCGGCTGGTGATGCCGACCTGACTCGCCGCATCGTGATCCGGGCCGACGATGAAGTCGGCGCGGTGGGCAAGTCGGTCAACCGCTTTATCACCTACCTGCAATCCATGGTTGCGGAAGTGTCTGACGTTTCCCAAGTGATTGCCCAAGGCGTAGAGCAACTGAAACAACAGGCCAAAGGCACCAACCAGATTCTGTTGCGCCATGCCAATGAGACCGACCAGGCCGTCACCGCGATTACCGAGATGAGCTCCACTGCAGATGACGTGGCCCGCAATGCAGCGCAAACCGCCAGCATGACCCGTACGGCCAATGACAACGCGCGCCAGTCCAAGGTAGTGGTCGATGATGCGTCTTCAAGTGTGCAGGCACTGATCGGTGAAGTGGATGCGGCCACCGACAAGGTGCGCGCCATGGAGCAGGACGCTCAGCGGATCAACGCGGTGCTGGGTGTGATTGGCGAGATCGCCGGACAAACCAACCTCTTGGCCCTCAACGCCGCCATCGAAGCGGCCCGGGCTGGTGAGCAAGGCCGCGGGTTTGCGGTGGTGGCCGACGAAGTTCGCGCCCTGGCAGGCCGTACCCAGGCGAGCACGTCGGAAATCAACGACATGCTGACCCGGCTTCAGCAAGGGGTGAGCGCGGCGGTGGTGGCCATGGAAAATACCAAACAGAGCTGCCAGGCCACGGTAGACAAGACAGCGCGGGTGAACGAAGGCCTGGATGGCATGGCCGACTCGGTGGTCAGCATCAACGACCTCAGCACACAGATCGCCACCGCTGCCGAACAGCAGAGCGCCGTGAGCGAGGAAATCAACCGCAACATTGTGGCGGTAAAGCACATCGTGGAAGAGCTGGTGGCCGAGGGTGCGCAGAGCGAACGCAGCACGGCTGCCCTGGCAGCTTCCAACGATAAGTTGATTGCCGTGGTAAGCCGCTTCAAACTCAAGTGACCTGTACCCGGCGCGCAGGGCCATCGGCCCTCGCGCCCGGGCGTTGCACCTCGGGCCACTGGAAACCCCCTATGAAAAAAGATCAGCTACCGGTGAAGGTGTGCGCCGTGTGCGGGCTGCCCTTCACGTGGCGCAAGAAATGGGCACGGTGCTGGGATGAGGTGCGTTATTGCTCGGAGCGTTGCAGGCGCCACCGGTAACGCGCTCCTCACGCATTGGATCGCAGTCCGTGCCATCACCGATCGCTGATTAAAAAACGACCGGCGGTTTTCGCTTTCAGGTTCAGTACCTGAACGTTTGGTGGATAATGGCGGTCTGACATCACGCTCTTTGACTCTGGCCCCACGAGGCCCCTATGATCGACTTCCATCGCCCCCAACCCTACCGCCTCGCCCGGCTGGTACTTTTGACCTTGTTCACCATGTGCAGCCTGGCCATCCTCTGGGAATTCAAGCTTGAAAACTGGGTCATGGAATACCTGGGGCTTCCCTATGACAATGATTTCGAAAGCACCGAACGCTGGCGCTTCGTACTGACCTCCACCGGGTTTTCCCTGCTGTCGCTGATAGTGCCTACCGTTGTACTCAAACGGCTGATCAGCAACATGCGCTTCAGTTACCGGCACATGCAGCAGGTGCAAGACCAGACCGAAACCCTGGCCCGGTATGACTCCCTCACCGGCCTGATCAACCGGCGTGTGTTCATGGACCAGTTGCAAAGCTACCTCGGCCAAGGTCAGCCCGTTGCCGTGATGCTGATCGACCTTGACCGTTTCAAAGCCATCAATGACAGCCATGGCCATTCCACAGGTGACAGTGTGCTGGTTGAGGTGGCGAACAGGCTGGGCCAACTGGTGGCCAAACACGACGGCGTTGCGGCGCGCTTGGGCGGTGACGAGTTTTGCCTGTTGATTCGAGGCCGCCTGGACAAGGTTCAGCTAAGTGCCATCGCCCAGGCTGTGATTGCCCGGTTGAGTGCGCCCATCCTGCACAACGTTGAAAACGCCTACTTGGGGGCCACGGTGGGCATCTCGCGCTCATGGTCGGATGCCAGCGATGCGTCGACGCTGCTGCATTATGCGGACACGGCCATGTACAAGGGTAAAAACAGCGGGCGTTCGACCTGGGATTTCTATGACACCGCCTATGAACGCCAGCGCCAGGCTGAATTCGAACACGACAATGCGCTGCGCAAGGCAGTGGAGCAAGAAGCCATCGTGCCGTTCTTCCAGCCGATCGTGTCGCTGCCGTCCCAGGCAGTTGTTGGGTTTGAGATCCTGGCGCGCTGGGCCAAGCCAGATGGCAGCATCGGGATGCCGATGGACTTTATCCCCTCCCTGGAGCGTATGGGCCTGATTCCGGCCATGACACGGTCTCTGGTGAGGCAGGCCTGCGCAGCCTCTCGCACCTGGGACGACCATTTGCACCTGTCCCTGAACGTGAGTGCTGCGATGATTACCGACGAGCTGTTCCCGGACAGGCTGCTGGAGCAACTGCGCCAGGAAGGTTTCCCCTTCGAGCGTTTCGAAGTGGAAATCACCGAGGAAGCACTGGTAGGCAACCTGTTGGCAGCGCAACGTAACCTGAGCAGGCTGCATGACCACGGCGTCACCGTCGCACTGGACGATTTCGGCACCGGGTACTCAGGGTTGTATCACCTCACCCGGTTGTCCATCGACAAGATCAAGATCGACAGGTCCTTCTTCGAGACAGGGCACACCGATCACCTGCCCATGGTGGAGGCCATCTTGGGCATGGCACGCAGCTTGAAAATGAAAGTGACTGCCGAGGGCATCGAAGCCGAGCATTTGCCGCACCTGCCGTCCTGGCTGGCCAGCAATGGCTGCCACTTCGCCCAAGGCTACCATTACGGTCGGCCTCAGGCGGGCCTGGCCACGGCCACGGCGTTTGCGTTTACCGGTAGCGTCAGCAACCGCCGGGTTATGGACCCGGCCTGATAGGAGGGACGCCTGGTCAGGGACGCCCGGTCAGGGACGCCCGGTCAGGGACGCCTGGTTCGGGCCGTGCAGGCCGGGGCACGTCGCCTGGGGTGGTTACGCCGAGCGCCCTGGCTGCACGATCACGTTAGCGACTTTATCCAGCCCGATTACCGTACGGGCGCCGCCCAGGCGTATTGCCTCCTTCGGCATACCAAATACGACGCAGCTGGCTTCATCCTGCGCATAGGTGTCGGCACCGGCTTCGAGCATTTCCCGCAGGCCCCGGGCGCCGTCGTCCCCCATGCCGGTCATGATGACGCCTGTGGCGTTGGCGCCGGCGAAGC
This sequence comes from Pseudomonas sp. AB39(2026), assembly GCF_059831485.1. Taxonomy (NCBI): domain Bacteria; kingdom Pseudomonadati; phylum Pseudomonadota; class Gammaproteobacteria; order Pseudomonadales; family Pseudomonadaceae; genus Pseudomonas; species Pseudomonas sp. AB39(2026). The sequence goes on along the minus strand of NZ_CP195212.1, from coordinate 1,899,051 downwards.
GCGCCACGGAGCGGAACAGCACATCCACCGAGGGCTTGTGACGATTCACATGGGGCCCGTCGGTGACCTGCACGTGGTATTGAGCACCGCTGCGCTTGAGCAGCATGTGCTTGCCACCAGGCGCTATCAGTACACGGCCTGGCAACACGCGGTCATTGTCCCGAGCTTCCAGCACTTCCACTTGGCAAAGGCTGTTCAAGCGCTGGGCGAAGGCGGCGGTGAATTTTTCCGGCATGTGCTGCACCACCAGAATGGCCGGGCACACGCGAGGCAAGGCACTCAATACCCGCTCCAGCGCCTGGGTGCCGCCCGTGGACGTGCCCAGCGCAATCACCCGTTCCGTGGTGCGTGCCATGGCCTGGCTGCCCACCAAGGGAAGAATGGCATCGGCACTGTGCTTCTGGGCCACCGTGGGCAGGGCAGGGCGAGCCCGGAGGGCGTTCAGGTTGGCCTTGGCGGCCCCCCGTACAGCTGCTGTGAGCTCGCTGGCCGACTGGTGAAGGAATTCTTTCAAGCCCATCTTGGGCTTGGCGATGATGTCGGCCGCCCCCGCTGCCAGCGCCTGAAGGGCCGTCTGGCTGCCGTTTTCCGCCAGGGTGGAACAGATCACCACCGGGGTAGGGCGCTCGGCCATGAGCTTGCGCAGAAACGTCACGCCGTCCATACGGGGCATTTCTACGTCCAGCACGATCACATCCGGCCATTGCTTGGCCATTTTCTCCATGGCGAACAGCGGGTCGGCAGCGACGCCGATCACCTTGAGGTCCGGGCTCTGCTCCAGAATGGCCTGCAGTACCTGGCGTACCACGGCCGAGTCGTCAATGATCATTACCTTGATGGGCATAATAAGCGGCTCATGGTTTCTGGTAGAGGGAGGGAGAGATCAGGTTCAGCGCGTCGGTTACGCCGTTCAGGCTTTCCGAGTGGCTGACGATGAAATAGCCTCCACTGCGCAGGAGCGGTACCAGCCGCGCAATCACACGCGCCTTGGTGGGCGCATCGAAATAGATGAGCACGTTACGTAAGAAAATCACGTCGAACTCGCCCAGCCGTGGCAGCTGGTCGTTGAGGTTGACCTGCAGGAACTGCACCCGGTCCCGTAGTGCCTTGTTGACCAGCAAGGTGCCCTCCTGGCGGCCAATGCCTTTGAGGCAGTACCGGCTCAGGTGCTCCGGTGCCAGGTTGCGGGCGCGCTCCAGGGGGTAATGCCCCCGTGCGGCTTTCTCCAGCACACGTGTGCTGATGTCCGACCCCATCACCTCCCAAGGCTTTTCGCCCAGGCAGTCGGCCAGCAACATGGCCAGGCTGTAGGGCTCCTCGCCCGATGAACAGGCTGCGCTCCATACCCGGAACGTACGCCCAGGGCGGTGCAGCACCGGCACCTGCTGGCGCAGCCAGTCAAAATGCTTGGGCTCGCGGAAAAAGTAGGTTTCGTTGGTGGTCAGCAGGTCCAATGCCACTTGCGCTTCGGTGGTGCCTTGCGGGCTGGTGATGATCGCAAAGTAACCGGCGTAGTCGTCCAGCCCATGGTGCCGAAGGCGCGTGGCCAGGCGGCCGGCCACTAGCGCTTTCTTGCTGGCCGCCATATGGATGCCCGCGCGCTGGTAAAGCCAGCGCTGGAACTGGTTGAAGTCCCTGTCACTGATCCCGCTCTCGCTCACGCTGCCGCCTCGCCTGCCAGGTGCGACAGGGCTGCCAGATCCTGAAGGGCCAACACCCGGTTGGCATTGAGCACAATCACGAACCGGGCATCCAGGCGGGCCATGCCCGCGATGAAGTCGGCCCGAATCCGTGCACCGAAGGCCGGCGCAGGCTCCATATGTTCAGCGGCGATGTCCAGGACGGCACATACAGCGTCCACCAGCAGGCCGAACACCTGCCGTTCACCTTCGTGCCCTTCGATTTCCAGAATCACCACGCAACTGCGCCGCCCCAGCTCTGCCGGAGGCTGGCCGAAGCGAGCGGCCAGGTCGATGACCGGTACTACAGCGCCGCGCAGGTTGATCACGCCGCGTACATAGGTCGGCATCATCGGCACAACGGTCATCTGGCTCAGCTCGATGATTTCCTTGATCCCTTCAATGGCCAGCGCGTACGTGTCGTTGGCGACTGAAAAGGTCAGGTACTGCGCGTCGACCAGTGTGTTCAGGTGTTGATGTGGCATGGCATGGCCCTCTCAAAAACGAGTGAACTCGGCTTCGTTGAACGCCGCAGCCGGCTCACCGCGCCAGGCAGTACGGGCGGGGCTAGCGGCTGCCGAGCGTGCCGGGCTGCGATGGGACGCCGGAGGTACACCCCGCGCCCCATCATTTTCAACCTTGAAGAAGCTCATGGCCTGTTGCAGCTGCTCGGCCTGGCTGCTCATTTCCTCGGCCGTCGCGGCCAGTTCTTCACTGCTGGACGCGTTCTGCTGAGTCACTTGGTTCAACTGCACCATGGCCAGGTTGATCTGCGATACACCGGCCGACTGTTCTTCGGAGGCAGCGCTGATTTCCTGTACCAGGTCGCTGGTCTTGCCAATGGACGGCACGATTTCAGTCAACAGCGAACCGGCGCGTTCGGCCAGGCTGACGCTGCTGATGGACAACTCGCCGATCTCCTGGGCTGCAACCTGGCTACGCTCGGCCAGCTTGCGCACTTCAGCCGCTACCACCGCAAAGCCTTTGCCGTGCTCCCCAGCGCGTGCCGCTTCGATGGCAGCATTGAGCGCCAGCAGGTTGGTCTGGTAGGCGATGTCGTCGATGATGCCGATGCGCTGGGCGATCTTCTTCATGGCATCCACAGTGGCCTGCACCGACTGGCCGCCTTCTACCGCTTCACGCGCGGCCTTGCTGGCCATGCCATCGGTGACCTTGGCGTTTTCAGTGTTCTGGTTGATGCTGGCGGTCATTTCCTCCACCGAGGCGCTTGTCTGCTCCACGCTGGCGGCCTGTTCGCTAGTGGCCTGGCTCATGGACTGTGCCGTGGCACTCACCTCTTCCGAGGCGCTGGCCAGGTTGTCGGCGGCATGGCGCACTTCGCTGATGATGCGGCCCAACTGGCCAGCCATGTTTTTCATGGCCAACAGCAGGCGGCCGGTTTCATCGTTCCCCTTGGCCTGTACTGTCACGCTCAGGTCGCCCTCGGCCAGGCGAGTGGCAACGTCCATGGCATGGCGCAATGGGCGAGAAATGATGCGCGAGATGAACCAGGTGAGGAACAGGCCGATCAGGATCGAGCCCGCCAGTACCCCGGCGATGGTCAGGCGTGCATGGCCATAGGTGGTGGCTGCCTCATCGCTGAAGCTCTGGGCATTGGCATCGTTGAGGGCTACCAATTTGTTGAGTGTGGCAGCAGCCGCTTCGAACACAGGCTTGGAGTCAACAGCCAGCATGGTTTTGGCTGCCTGCTTGTCGCCTTGAGTAGACAGGTTCAAGACTTTTTCGCTGATGCCCAGGTACTGGCGGTATTCGCGAACGAACTCGTCGTACAGCATCTGTTCTTCAGGGCTGGAGATCAGCGGTTTGTACTTTTCCAGGTTGGCGTCCACTTCAGCACGGGACTGCTGGGCATTGCGCAGCATCTCGTCCGTTTCTGCAGGGGTATCTGCCAGGATGTGGCGCGCCTCACGGGTACGGTACTGGCTCAGGTTGTAACGCATGCTGGCGGCCGTACGGATGGACGGGATAGCGTCTTCACCCATCTTCACGGTGGCGCTGTTTACGGCGGCCAGCTGAAGAATGGCGAACACGCCCAGTATCACCGACAGCGACAGCACCACCAGAAAGGAAATAAGCAGTTTGGTGGAGATTTTCAGATTATAGAACCAGTTCATGACTACACCTCGGGACGGACCTTATACAGCCTGGGAAGGGGAAGAAATTACGATCGAGGCGGCTTCGCGCTCGGTCAGGTGCTTGAGCAGGGCCGGCACGTCGAGGATCAGGGCGACCACGCCGCTGCCTAGCACGCTGGAACCACTGATGCCTCGAACGCCGCCAAATAGCGCGCCGAGGGGTTTGATAACGGTTTGGTATTCACCCATGAGGTGGTCCACCACCAGGCCCGCCTTGAGCCCGTGGGCATGGATCACCACAATGTTTTCGCGCCGCGGTGCAGCGCCTTGCAGTTCAAAGTGATCGCGAAGGAACACCAGCGGCAGCACCTCGCCGCGAAGGTCCACATGGCCACGGGCGCGCAGGGCGTCGCGCTCTCCCGGCACCAGCTCCATGCATTCGCGCACCATGCCCAGCGGAATCACGTAACTGCTGTGAGCCGCTTCCACCAGCAAGCCATCGATCATGGCCAGGGTGAGGGGCAGGCGAATGCGCACGGTGGTGCCTTCGCCCGGTGGGCTGAACAGCTCGATGCTGCCGCGTAGCCCACTGATGTTGCGCTTGACCACATCCATGCCCACGCCACGGCCTGACAGGTTGGTCACCGCCGCTGCTGTGGAAAAGCCAGGTTCGAAAATGACGGCCAGCAGTTCACGGTCGGTGGGCTCAGCGTTACCCAACAGCCCACGCTCCCGGGCTTTGGCCAGGATGCGTTCGCGGTTGAGCCCGGCACCATCGTCGCTCAGCTCTACCACGATGTTGCCGGCATCATGGAAGGCCTTGAGGTGCAAGCGCCCACGTGCAGGTTTGCCCGCAGCCAGGCGTACGTCGGGCGCTTCGATGCCATGGTCCATGGCATTGCGCAGCAAGTGCATCAGCGGGTCGCCTAGCTGGTCCACCAGCGCTTTGTCCAGTTCGGTTTCGCCGCCGCTGACCACCAGTTCGATGTCTTTGCCCAGGCCCTGGCTGGCATCGCGTACCGTGCGGTGGAAGCGGTTGAAGGTTTCACCGATGGGCACCATGCGCATGGCCAAGGCACCTTCGAGTACCTGCTCCACCAAGGCGTTGACCGAGGCTGTGGCTTCAAGGATGGCTTCGTCCCCCCGTGCAGCTGCCAGCCGCTCGGCCAGCAGCCGGGCACCAGCACCGGCCGTAATCAGTTCGCCCGCGAGGTTGATCAGGGCTTCAAGCTTGTCGGCACGTACTCGCACCCAGGCTTGCCGGTTGTCCTGGCCAGGGCGGGTTTCAGCAGGCGACGGCGCAGCCGGTATTAACGGGCTGGCAGGTTCGACCGAGGCCTGGGCAGGCACCTCAGCCAACACTTCGGCGTGCACCTCTTCGATGGTCAGCTCGCATTCGCCTTCCACAAAGGCGAAGGCTTCTGCCAGGGTGGCCGCTTCGCAGTCTGCGATCAGGTGGAGTTCAAAGCCCAGGTAGCAGGTTTCCGGGTCGAAGGCTTCGGCTTCAGCCAACGCCTGCGTGTGCAGTACGAATGACTCGCGCTGGCCCAGGGTATCCAGGTAACGCAGGAAGGAGAGAGGGTCCATGCCATGGCGGAAGGTGTCCTCACCAAAGCGCACGTCGATGCGCCAATGGCGGGCGGTACCCTGGGTTACGTTCGCTGTAGCAACTGTTACCACAGCGGGCGCCTGGCCACCGCTGGCTGCCAGACGCTCCCGCAACGGTTGCTCCACAGCCAACAGCGCAGCATCGGGTTCCCGGCGTTCCACGGCTACACATTGCAGCAGGGCGCTGAGGTGATCGTTGCACCCTAGCAACAGGGCAATACGGTCGCCATCTATGAGGAGGCTACCGCCCCGCAGGCGGTCCAGCAGGTCTTCCACCACATGGGCAAAGCTGACCAGCGCGTCCAGGCCGAACAGCCCGGCTGAACCTTTGATGGTGTGTGCCGCGCGGAACACGGCATCCAGGCCCGCCCGGTCGCCTGGCTCGCTCTCCAAGCGCAGCAGGGCCTGCTCCATGTCCTGGAGCAGCTCGCGGGCTTCGGCGATAAAGGTCTGCAAGGCTGCGTCGAGGTTCATGGGGCGGCAGGCTCCGGTGGGTTTAAAAGTCAGGCAGCAGGGGCCAGGTCAGTACCTGGGCACAACGTGAGCACGTCCAGCACTGCATCGCTGGCACCGGCAAGGGTCAGCGCGTGGCCCGTGGTGCCCAGGTGCCGCTGGAGGAACAACAGCCATTGCAAGCCTGCGCCGTCCATTTCAGGCACTTGGCTCAGGTCCAGTTGCCAAGGGCAGGGCTGGGCCAGCCAGGCTTGGGCAGCGGTGTGCAGTTCGCCAACCTGATAGATGGTCAGCTCAGTTTCCAGGGCCACGTTCAGGGCCTCGCCCACCTGCTGCGCGCGGATCATGGCGCGATCAGCTTGGCGACAGCTGCCAACATCTGCGCAGGCTGGAAGGGTTTGACGACCCAGGCGCGAGCACCTGCCGCCTGGCCTTCCTGCTTGCGGCTTTCCTGGGATTCAGTGGTCAGCATTATCACCGGGGTAAACTTGTAGGCGGGCAGCTTCTTCAGTTCCTTGACGAAGGTGATGCCGTCCATGTTGGGCATGTTCACGTCACTGATCACCAGGTGGATCTTCTGGCCTTTGAGCTTGCTCAGCGCATCTTTCCCGTCGCAGGCTTCCAGCACGTCATAGCCCTGGCCCTTAAGGGTGATACCCACCACTTGACGAATACTTGCCGAGTCATCCACTACCAAAATGGACTTGGCCATATAACCTCCTGAACGCTTTAAATTAAAAACAGGTTGCCCAGGGCATAGCCCTAGAAAAAGGTGACCGAGTTGTCTGCAGGCTTGGCGCGCTCATGACCATGGTGGTTGGCGCGCTGTTCCTGCATGGCGTAGGTGCGTTCGGTTTCGGCCAACCAGGCGTCCACATCCAGCTGGAAGGGCGTGTGGGTAGCGTTGCAACGCTCGAACTGCTGATGCAGCCCAGCCATGCGTTCATGTACCTGGGCCAGCATCTGGCTGACGCGGTCTTGGAACTGAAGGTCCACCAGCACCTGGGAAAGCTCCTGGCTGATCCCGGCGCTTTCGTGTTGCAGCAGGGCCGAAGCTTCCTGCAACTGGCCGGTGATGCCTTCAAAACGACCCAGTACGCCCTGGATGGTGTGCTCGGCATGGGCAACGCTGTCGTTACCCTTGTCATTGCTTTCGCCGGCCACATCCACCAGGTGGGCGATGGCGCCATTGATCACGTCCACCTTGGCAGACATCTTCTGGCCGGTTTCACTGGACTGGCTCGACAGTGAGCGTACGGCGTCGGCCACCACGGCAAAGCCTCGGCCCGCTTCCCCAGCACGGGCGGCCTCGATTGCAGCATTGAGGGCCAGCAGGTTGGTTTGCTGGGCGATGGCTGCTACTTCGGCCGCCATCTGGCGCAGCTCGCCGGTGTAATCGGTCAGGTGACGTACGGCCTGCAGCATTTCGTGACGGCTTTGCTGGCTGGTGCGCAGCGTGTCTACCACTTCGTTCAAGGCTACTTGGCTTTGCCCCAACCCTTCGCCTACGCCGCCTTGGCCCATGTCGCCGGCGGCTTGGCGGGAAGCGTCCACGGTGTGGTCCAGGCGGCTGGCGATATCCACGAAGCGCGACGTCAACGCACCGATGGCGCTTTCGGTCTGTTCACGGGAGGTGCTGATCTGGCGCATCCACACGGGCAAGGCGGCCTGGCACAGGCGATCGCTGTCAGACGGCTGTGCGTGCGTGGCAACGGGCTCGTGATCAGCCGGCAAGGTGCTGGCCTTTGAGGAGGATGTTTGAAGCCTGGCACTGAACACACCCGCGGCGAGTGCGGGCAGGGCAATGCTCAGCCCCATCAGCCACGTGCTCATGGCAGGTTCGGCAGCGACCACAGCGATGGAAACCAGGGCGCCCGCCGCGCTGAGCAGCACAGGTGCATAGGGGGTGGTAGGGCGCTTGTCGAGGGCGGGGGATGTCATGGATAACCCTTAGGCTACAGCCCCACTCTGGGGCAGGTATGAGGGTTATCCCCTATGAGCTCCATAACATTAATCAATGAACCTACCGTTCGTCGGATAACGGGATCCAGGTGTACGAAGGCTCTACAGCAGTGTTACAGGCGTAAAACCCACCGAACCGGTGCAGTGTGGCGTCAGCACCATTGCTGCCGGGCGCCGTGAGTTGATAAGCCGAGCGGCACAGGCTCAATCTCTTTGTACAATTTTTTACAGCGGCAGGAGGCGCCTGATGGCGCTTAGGTATTACGCCGGAATGTTCACTTCGAATACCACCTCTTCGCCACGCTGCTGGGCAGAAATGGCGCCCCCATGGGCGCGGGCGATGGCATCGGAGATATACAGGCCCAGGCCCAGCCCATCCCGGTTGCTGCGCTGGCTGGTCGTCCCTTTGAATGGCGTGAACAGGTTGTTCAAGCGGTCGCTGCTCATGGGCGCTGCCGGGTTCGTCACATCCATGACCAACCCCTCGGCACACCCTTTCAGGCTTATACGCGCACGGTTGCCGATGCCATGCTGGCTGGCATTGGAAATCAGGTTGATCACCACTTGGGCGAGGCGGTCAGGGTCGACATTGGCGCTAAGCCCTGGTTCGATGGCCCATTCCAGTTGCATGCCGGGGTAAGCCAGTTCTGCTTCGTTGGCCAATGCTTCGAACAGGGTAGAGATATCCGTAGGCACACGATCCAGCGCCATGCCAAGGCCGGCCTGCAACCGGCTGAGTTCCATCACATGCCCCACCAGCCTGCTCATGCGCCCTGAAGACGTAGCGATACTCTGGCGCAACTTGGCCGTACGCTGCTCGCTATCAGACAGCATGGACGCGGCCATGGTGATGGATTGCAAGGGTGTGCGCAGGTCATGACCCAGCGCCGCGATCAGCATCTGGCGCATGCTATTGGTGTTGCTGACCCGGTTGTGCACCAGCTTGACCAACGCCTGGCGCAGGTATTCAGCGACGGTGCGGTCAATACGGGACCAAGGGGTGCTTTGCCCACGCACCACCTCTTCCCAGGCTTCGAAGGAGCCCCGGGGCGTAAGCCTGGCTCCTAAAGGACCGATGTCTATGATCTTTTCTGGCTTGCCGCCCCAACGCACGTTCTCTACCTGTTCGGAACGGAACCACATGATCCAGCCGTTTTCGCGGTGGTCGAAGCGAACAGCCAGCACGCCGCACAAGCCATCCAAAGGCGTCGGGTCTGGCCACCGATCCATGGCATACAGATCGCGATCACTGAGCATCGCCAAATGGGTGTACATCTGAAGGGCTGCTGCGTCGGCAAGGCCGTTCAACGTCTGCACCCGGCCCTTGAGGCACACCGCAACGTCTACACACGTCATCAACTGGTTCAGCCCCGTGCCTTCCTGGCACAGGGCGGCAATCAAGTCATCGGCGTCATGCAGCCCTTCCTCAAGCGCATGGACCCGGGCCTGGGCCAGGTTGATCGCTTCACCCTCCTGAATCTGCTCGATACGCTCCACCAAGGCCGAGCAGATTTGCGACACCATTTGAAACGATAGCCGTACTGAATAGGCCAGGGTCTTCGTGGAGTCATGGTGGCAGGAGAACAAGCCCCAGAGCTTGCCGCCCACGACGATGGACACACTCATGGAGGCATGCACCCCCATGTTGCTCAGGTATTCGCAGTGAATGGGCGACACACTGCGCAGTTCGCAATGGCTAAGGTCGAAGGGTAGCCCAGTGACGGGGTGGTACGCAGGCACCAGTGGCGATGGGCTATAGGCTACATCGGCAATCAGCCGCGTAGGGTTCTGGATATATAAACGCCGGGCTTGGGCAGGAATGTCCGACGCGGGGTAACGCTGGCCCAGGTACGACACCAAGTCCGGGCGGTGAGCCTCAGCCACCACTTCCCCTGAATCGTCCTGGCGAAAACGGTAGGCCATTACCCTGTCATAACCGGTCAAGTCCCGGATGCGTGAGGTAAGCCGGGTCAGCAAGGCCTCGGTATCCCTGGCGTGGCGGATCTGCGTAATGATGCGCTGCGCATCCCCTGCCAAGTGATAGAACGCGTTCTGGGGGAGCGGCTGGGGCTCGAATTCCAGGTACACCACATCGTGGTGCCGGTGCGCGATCACATCGAAACCTACCTGGTCTTCGCCATAGCGGCTGCTGTCGGTCCAGCCATCGAACGCCGCCAGGCCTGCCTCCACCAGTAAACCCAGGGGTTCCTGCAAGGGTGCAGGTAGAAAAGCGCCAGGTTCTGCATCGAAGCCCAAGTGCAACAGCAGATTCTGGCTGCGCGTCAGTACACGCCCATCCAGGTCAAGCGCAATCAGCGCCCCATGGGGCTGAATGGACCCGGGAGTATGAATAGGCTCGCTTTCACAGTTTTGTAATGTGATCTGACCGGGCAAAGCTTGAGGCATGGGGGGCCTGTATCGCAGGTAAGAGGCGTTATCTTACGACAAGCAAGTACGGCAAGGGTGCCCCGATGGCGACCTTCCATCAGTAGGGGCTGCCATCGACGCCGGCCATTGCCCGTACGTGAGGTACGGGCCGGGCTGGAAAAGGGCAGGGGTATTACTGAGCGACCACGGTGCCAGGGTAAGGGACCACCTCAGCGGTGATCTGCACATTGGCGTCATGGGCGCGAACCGCCAGCTTGGCAGTGCTGTCGCCGTATTGCACAGGTTGCCAGATACGCCAGGCCTGGCCCGCTTCCAGGTCGGGTACTTCCACGGTTTCCCGTGCAACCACCTTGTCCTTTTTACTGACTTCTATATCCAAGTAGCCACCACTGACCGCGTGATCGGTCGTGTTTACGACAGTGCCTACGATGCTTGTGATATGACCGGCGTCTACCAGTTGCACATTGCGTACCTTAAGGTCAGTTGCCCAAGCGGATGAGGCGACGATACTGGACATTACGATAGCTAATACTTGACGTTTCACGCCTGACGCTCCCTTTGGGCACCGAGATGGTGGCCTAATGATAACTAACTGGAGCACCAGGGAAACCGGTTTTTGACGGTTTGTGAAAATTTTGTTGAAAGCGCCAGAAACCCGTCAAAACGGTAGGAAATAAACGCGGCGGCGCAATGGCGGGTGGGGCAGAACTGCGGGGGAGGAAAAGCTGTGCGCGGTTTGGCACGCACAGCTAGCAGGCTGGAAGCCCTTATCAGAAATGCTTGGCCGCACCCTGGGTGCCGGGATACTCGATTTCCTGAATAATCTTGTTCTTGATGTCCAGGCGCTTCTTTTTCAGGCCACTGACGGTTTCGTCATCCGCAGCCGCCTTCTCCGCATCCACCACCTGCCGGTCAATGTCTTCATATTTGGTGACCAGGCTCTGCAGCAGGGTGCTGGTCTGTTGCAGCGCGGCAACCTCTTCCTTTGTTCGGCCAAGGTCGGCGTAAAGATTGTGCGTAACTGGCATGTTTCACCTCATGGTCAGTGGGTTAACAGCACATGGCTGCGGTTGCAGGGGTTGGACCCCCCGTAGCTATTAATTCGTTCCCTGCTCAGGCTACACCATGACCGCTGGTAGGTTCGAGGTGTACCTGGCGACAGCAAAGCGCAGGTATAGCAGCGTCATGCCGCATGAAAATGAATGTTTCCTGTAAGTTTTGTCAGTGTTTTGTTAAAGAATAATTGTTAGCCAGTATCACCATATTTTTCACGAAATATTGATTGAGCGGTACTTAGAGTCCGCCCAGCTCGGCTGGCGAGCGCCTGTTATCAAAGTGAAAAATATGTCGATGATAAAGCCACTTCGGCCCGAAGTTCTGACCCTCGCGGCCAGTGTTTGCTTGCTAGCGTTATTCAACCTTCCCCTGTGGCGCCATGTGGCAGTTGTCACGCAACACAACAGCCTTACCCTGGCCATCGCATTTGCCGCCCTGCTGGTGTTTGCCTTTAACTTGGTGCTGGCCTTGCTGGCCGGGCGCTGGACCCTCAAGCCGTTGTTGATGCTGCTGTTTCCGGTCAGCGCAGGTGCCGCCTGGTTTATGAGCCAGTACGGCATTGTGATCGATGCCGCCATGTTCCGGAATATCGCTGAAACAGATAGTGCCGAAGTGCGCGATCTCCTTTCTGTGAAGTTCGTCATCTATATGTTCTTGTGCGGGGTGGTCCCCGCTCTGGCCATCTGGCGCTTGCCTGTGAGTTACCGCAAAGGTATGCCTGCAATCGTATCTAAACTCTTGGCGGTAACTGCAAGCGCAGCCCTTATGGCGGCCGTTGCGCTGAGTAACTACCAAGGGCTGTCTTCACTGTTTCGAAACCATCACGAACTTCGCCTGCTAGTGGTGCCCAGCAACCTTGTGGGTGCTGGGATGGCGTACCTGAACGAGCAGGTAGCCTCTGCCCGCCAACCGTTTGTGCAAATTGGCACCGATGCTCACAAAGGCGCAGCCTGGGCCGGCCATGCACGCCCCTCTCTTACCGTGCTGGTGATTGGTGAAAGCGCTCGGGCCGATAATTTCGGCATTCTAGGGTATGGCCGCGACACGACCCCGGCCCTGGCCGCCGAAGACGGCGTGCTGGCCTTCAAGAATGTGCATTCGTGTGGTACGGAAACAGCCGTGTCGGTGCCTTGCATGTTTTCTGGCATGGGGCGCCAGGCCTACGATGCTGTGCGGGCGCAGAACCAGGAAGGGGTACTGGACGTGTTGCAACGGGCAGGCATGAAGGTGCTATGGCTGGACAACCAGTCTGGCTGCAAAGGCACCTGCACCCGTGTGGCGTACCAGAACCTTACCCAAAGCAAAGACCCGCGTTACTGCGATAGCGAATGCCATGACGAAATCTTGCTCAAGGACGTGCCTGCCTTGTTGGCCAACCTGACGCAGGACACTGTGCTGGTATTGCATCAGATGGGCAGCCACGGCCCGGATTATTACAAGCGCTACCCAGCCGGTTTCGAGCACTTTACCCCCGTGTGTACCAGCAATGCCTTGGACACCTGTGCACAGGACAGTATCGTCAATGCCTACGACAACAGCATTCGTTACACCGATTATGTGCTGAGCACCCTGATCGATACTCTGCGCAGCAGGCAGGGCCAGGTTGACAGCGCCTTGCTGTACCTGTCCGACCATGGCGAGTCCTTGGGGGAGTACAACCTCTACCTGCACGGCACCCCCTACATGCTGGCGCCGGACCAGCAAAAACACGTGCCTTTGATTGCTTGGTTTTCTTCGGGGTACCGCCGTACATTCCAGGTTGATACCCAATGCCTTGAGCACCACCAGAGCGACCCTTTGAGCCAGGACAACCTCTTCTCGTCGTTGCTGGGCCTGTTGCAGATCGATACGTCAGTCTACGCCCCGCGGCTGGACCTGTTTGCCGGTTGCCGAAGCTGACCTGTAACGATCCCTGCGCGCGGCGTTATACTGCCCCGCATTGTTCGAGGAGAGGCTTGTGGCCATAGCGATAAAGTGGGTCTGTGACAACGAGGCGCTGGCGCAGCAGTGTGCTGCCTGGCGAACACTGCCTTTCATCGCACTGGATACCGAATTCGTGCGGGTAGACACGTTCTATCCACGGGTGGGCTTGTTGCAGATCAGCGACGGGCACACTGCCTTCCTGATCGACCCGCTCAGTATCTCTCAGTGGGCGCCGCTGGCCGAACTGCTGGCTGCCCCGGCTGTGGTCAAGGTGTTGCATGCGTGCAGCGAAGACCTTGAAGTGCTGGCCCGGCTGACCGGCCAGCTACCCACCCCCCTGTTCGATACCCAGCTGGCGGCTGCCTACCTGGGGCTTGGCTTCTCTATGGGTTATTCGCGGCTGGTGCAAGACGTACTGGGTATCGAGTTGCCCAAAGGCGAAACACGCTCGGACTGGTTGCAACGGCCTCTATCGGAACTGCAAGTCAGCTACGCGGCCGAAGACGCCCTGCACTTGGCAGAGGTGTACCAGGCACTACGCCCCCGCCTGAGCGATGAGCGATTTGCCTGGGTGCTGGAAGACGGCCATGAACTGGTGGCTCAGTGGGGCCGGGAGGTTGACCCGCGTGAGCTGTACCGGGATGCCCGCCTGGGCTGGAAGCTCAACCCCCGGCAACTGGCTGTGCTGCGTGAGCTGTACGCCTGGCGCGAAGAGCAGGCCCACCTGCGTGATGTGCCGCGCAACCGGGTGATCAAGGAGCAGACCCTATGGCCCCTGGCACGTTTCCAGCCCAACAACCTGACAGCGCTGGCCAAGGTTGAGGAGATGCACCCGCGCACCATTCGCCAGGATGGCGAGACCTTGCTTGAGCTCATTCGCCAGGGTGCGCTCACGGCCGAGGAAGACCTGCCTGCACGGCTGCCAGACCCGCTGCCGATGGAAGCCTCTGGCCTGGTCAAGCAATTGCGTGCCGTGGGGCAGGCCGAGGCCGAGCGCCTAGGCATCGCCCCGGAGCTGGTGCTGCGCAAGAAGGTCATCGAAGCGCTGTTGCGCAGCGGCTTCCCCCATGGCCCCTACACCCTACCTGACAACCTGCGTGGCTGGCGGCGCGAACACTTGGGCCAGGCCCTGCTTGATAGCCTGGCCAGTGCCGGAGAAGAACACCCTTGAAACGTATTTGCTCGATCTACCGCAGCCCGAAAAAAAACGAAATGTACCTCTATGTGCTCAAGAGCGATGCCTTGGCGCGCGTACCTGAAGGCCTGTTGGCCGGGTTTGGCAAGCCTGTGCATGCGTTCGACCTAGTGTTGACGCCCGAGCGCGCCTTGGCAAGAGAGGACATCACCAAGGTGCTGGCCAACCTGGACACGCAGGGGTACCACCTGCAAATGCCGCCGCCGGAGGAGGAATACATCGAACACCTCCCTGAAGAACTGTTGCGGCGAAACGACCCGGTCTGACGCTCCCACTCTGTTTCCAAGGTTTACCCATGCGTGTGCTTATCGCGGAGCAGGCTTTTGCCGCCTACACCGCTCTTTTAGAAACAAAGGCCCCTGGCCTGAACGTGTTTACCAGCGATGATTCAGCAGAGCTGTCCCGCATGGCCTCGGACTGCCCAGTATGGCTAGGCCAGCCTGACCTGCTGGCCAGCCTGTTGCGTCAAGGGCACCGGCCCCAATGGGTACAGTCCACATGGGCTGGCATAACGCCCCTGTTGGCGCTGGGCCTGCCTCGCGATTATCGCCTTACCCGCGCCGTGGGCATCTTTGGCCAAGTAATGGCCGAATACGTGCTTACGTATGTGCTAGGGCATGAGCGCAAGGTCATGACCCGTGTGGTCAGCCAGGTGGAGCGCCAGTGGGACAGTCGCCCTGCCGCCAGCGTGGCCGGGCGCAAGGCATTGATCGTCGGGGTAGGTGACATTGGTCGCAGCGTGGCCCACTGCCTGTCCGTATTGGGTATCGAGGTGTACGGCATCGCGACAGCGCCGCGGGACCTGCCCCCCTTCAAGGAGGTGGCCGCACTTGACGCCTTGCCACGGCTGGTAGGGGAGGTGGATTACGTGATCAACCTGCTGCCAGACACCTGGCCCACCCGGGACCTGTTCGATGCCAAGGTGTTCGCCGCCTTCAAGCCTGACGGGTTGTTCATCAATATTGGGCGAGGTTCATCGGTGGTGGATGCCGACCTGGTTCAGGCCCTGCGTGAGGGCCACTTGGCCGGTGCTGTGATCGACGTATGTCGGCAAGAGCCGCTCCCGCGACAGCATCCTTTCTGGACGGCCTGGGGCTTGCTGCTTACCGGGCACACGGCCGGGCCGACGTCGCCCCCGTTGATGGCTGACCTGTTTCTCGAAAACCTAGCGGCCTTCGAGGCAGGGCAGGCCATGCGCGGTGTGGTGGACTTCGATCGAGGCTACTGAAGGTATCAGTCGAAGGCGAAATCGCCGCCTCTGGCCAGTTCACTGACAGGCCGCCGTGGGCTTGGCACTTCGCGGCCTTGCAGGTACTCCGGCAGGCTGCTCTTGTCACCCAGCTTGCCCACGGCCACCGCCGCGTGCAGGTCGTAGCCTTCCGGTACCTTCAGCTCTGTGCGGGTCTTGGCCTGGTCGAAACCGGCCATGCCGTGGGTGTAGTAACCGCTCAGGCTTGCCTGCAAGGCGAAGTAGGCCCACGCGGAGCCGGTGTCGAAGGTGTGCCACAGTGCCGGGCCTTCTTCAGTGGCCCCCGGTGGCGTAAAGGTGGTTTTCGACGCAATGATTACCAAGGCAGAGGCGTGCTGTGCCCAGTTGCGGTTGAACTCGTTGAGCAGGCCCAGGTAGCGATCCCAGTCCGGGGTGTCCCGGCGCGCATACAGGAACCGCCAGGGTTGCGAGTTATAGGCCGAAGGTGCCCAGCGTGCCGCTTCGAAAAAGCTCAGCAGGGTGTCTTCGGCAATGGGCTCCGGGTTGAAAGCACGTGGGGACCAGCGGTCCAGAAATTGCGGGTCGATAGCATGGTCGGCAACGCGTGGGGTATCGGGCATGGCTGATCTTCCTGAGAGAGAAGACAGCAACCTACTCAAGCCGACCCCAGCTGGCAAGCAATGGCTACCAGTAGTCGTAATCGCTTCCCCCGGCCGCTACACATCACTAGACTTGCGCCGCTTCCGCCGATGCACCTGTCGGCGCGCTTTCGTCTCAGGAACGCCCATGGCCGCAAAAGTAGAACCTTTCTGGATGCGCAAAACCCTCGACCAGCTCGATGCGGGGGAATGGGAGTCGCTGTGCGATGGCTGTGGCCTGTGCTGCCTTCAAAAGCTGGAAGACGAGGACGATGGCAGCGTGTATTACACACGCATCGCCTGCCGCCTGCTGGATCGCGATACCTGCCGTTGCAGCGACTACCCCAACCGCAAGCTGCAGGTGCCAGACTGCATTCAGCTCACCCCGGACCAAGCTGACGAGTTCAAGTGGCTGCCACCGACCTGCGCTTACAGGCTGGTCAGCGAACGACAGGACCTGCCCCTATGGCACCATCTGGTATGTGGAGACCCTCAACAGGTGCACAAGCAACGGGTGTCCCAGGCTGGGCGCATGCTGAGCGAGAATGCGGTAGCGCCTGATGATTGGGAGGAGCACCTGATTTTCAGGGCGGGTTGAGGCGAGTGTATGGTGAACCTGGCGCGGTACTGGCAGTACCGCGCGTGGGTGGCGCGATTCAGACTTTGGGCGTGTTCAGGCTGTCGTTGCCCGTCACTGTAGCGGATTGGGTTGCTGCCTCGGCGTTGTCTTTCAGCTTGCTGGCTTTGTCTTCAACGTCCCGTTTCACGTCCTGGGCTTTGTCAGCGGCCGTGTCTGTCACGTCTTTTGCTTTAGCCACGGCGGTGTCTTTGACCTCTTTGGCCTTGTCCACTGCGTCGCCCGTCAGCTCCTTGAGCTGGTCGCCGGCGCGTTCGATGTTGCCGCGCAGGCCGTCCAGTTCTTCCCGACCCTTGGCCAGCAGGGTTTTGGTTTTGCTGCGGCCGGTAAAGCCACGGGCGAGGGCTACACCCCCCAAGGCAATCTGAATCAGCCCGAGGAAACCGCCGCGGCGGATGCCTTTGCCCACCAACATTGCGCCACCCGCGATGGAGCCGGCACGTTCCCAGCCATGGACGTTGGTGTCATCAGTGGTAGAGGTAGGCAGGGCTTCTACAGCTTCAGTGATAATGTCTTTGCTCATTAGGGGTCTCCGGCGATTGAACGTAATCAGCAGACCCCTGAACACCGTAGCTGTTCCGCTTATTTGAAGCGCGGCCCGGAACGGGTATTGTTGCCTTTGGCCAAGCGATCGTACAACACCACATTCACCGTCGCTGCCAGGTTCATGCACCCTTCGGTGGGGATGTAGATGGTTTCTTCGCACCACTGCCGCAGGTCTTCATCCAGGCTGCCGTCTTCAGGGCCGAAGATGTACAGGGCGCGATCCGGGTGGGTATAGGTCGGCAGAGGCCGTGCATCCGGCACCAGTTCTACCGCAACCGGCACACAATCGAGGGGCAGGATCGCGCGCAGATCGTCTACGCCAATCAACGGAATATCGTAGTGCACACGTTTGGTGTCGGTGATGAAGTCCCTTGCCCGCTCGTAACGGCGGCCCGTATAGAACACGGAATTGACCCCATAGCAGCCCGCCGCGCGCATCACCGAGCCTACGTTCTCCGGGGACTTGGGGTTGGACAACCCAATGCAACTGTATCGCTTGTTACCCACGGCCAGGCCCTGCTTGAAAAGTGCGCGATTATCGGGGGGCGGCAAGCGCCAGGCAAGCGCTAGCCGGCATGCCGCCGATAAAGCTTTTTGCCTGCACTGTGATGGCGTTCACATAAGGCTTGCCGTAAGTCGTGGGCAGGGATAGCTTTACGCCTTATTTCAGCAGTGCAAGGCTGCCATGACTCGACCTCTTTTTCTGCTGTTGCTGTCACTGCTCACCTCGGCGGCCAACGCGGCGACCGAGGCGCCCGCGACGGTGGATGCAGCACCCCCCGTGCCTGCCAATGCACCCACTACTACGCCTGTGCAGGGCGGCCCCGGCGCCACGGCCTCGCCAGCGAGCCCAGCCGTGCCCTTGCCAGAGTTGCAGGTTCCTCAGCCACCACCGGTTAGCCCGGCGGCTGTCCAGAAAGCCACCGGCTAGCGGGCTTAGGACAAGCGTTGGCCGTCAGCCATGCGCAGGCGCTTGGACAGTGCAACGGCCAGCGCCCGGATCACCTTGGCAGCCACTTTCGGCGCCTCGTTCATCATCTTTTCCAGGGAGTCTTTGCCCAGGCTGAGCAACTGGCAGTCGGTGGCCGCCGTGCAGGTCGCTGACCGGCGCTCACCATCGAGCACGGCCATTTCTCCGAACGACCGGCCCTTGCGCAACAAGGCGATCTCCACCTGGTTGCCGTCGGCATCGGTCTTGGCGACCGATACATTGCCGTAATGAATGATGCACATGAAGGTGCCCGCGTCACCCTCTTCGAACACACGGGTACCTTGGTCCATGGAAACGATGCTGAAGTAGCCAGCGGCTACTCCGCAGTCATCGGGGTGCAATTGGCTGAACAGCCCGCAGTCCATGAGCATGATGCGGATTTCGTTGTTCAGTGAAGCGGCGTTTGCCATGCTGATGCCTTCGCTATGCCGTGATCGTGATTTACACCAGTTTAAGCACCTTGAGTACAAACCCATACTCAAGGGCGACATCGCGCAGGCCTTGGTAACGCCCGCTCATGCCACCGTGGCCTGCGCCCAGCTCTGTCTTGAGCAGCAACAGGTGGTTGTCGGTCTTGAGTTCGCGCAGCCGTGCCACCCATTTGGCAGCCTCCCAATACGCTACTCGGCTGTCGTTGTAGCCCGCCACTGCCAGCAGGTGAGGGTAGGCCTGAGCCTTCACATTTTCGTAGGGGGCATAGGCCTGGATACGGGTATACACCTCGGGCTCCTGCGGGTTGCCCCATTCGTCGTATTCGGTCACGGTCAGGGGCAGGTCTGGGTCCAGCATGGTGTTGAGGGTATCCACGAAAGGCACTTCGGCAATGGCTGCTGCGAACAGTTCGGGGCGCTGGTTCAACACTGCACCGATCAACAGCCCGCCTGCGCTGCCGCCGCTGATCACCAACTGGTCGGCGCGGGTAATGCCGTTACTGATCAAGTGCTCGGCACAGGCAATGAAGTCTGTGAACGTGTTGTGCTTGTTGGCCTGCTTGCCTGCCTGGTACCACTGCTCCCCCAGTTCGCCACCGCCACGTACGTGAGCGATGGCAAACCCTATGCCGCGGTCCAGCAGGCTCAAGCGGGCATGGGAGAACCAAGGGTCCAGGCTTTCGCCATAGGCACCGTACCCATACAGGTACAGTGGCATCGGCTCACCCATACGGTTGCGGCGGCGCACCAGGCTGATGGGCACCTGGGTCCCGTCCGGGGCAGTGGCCCATAGGCGTTCGCTCAGGTAGTCGTCGGCATTGAACGCGCCCAGTACCGGTGTTTGCTTGAGCACCACCTGCCCGCCATCGGCCAGGCTTAGCTGGCGCACCTGCCCCGGGCGGTTCAAGGCTTCATAGCGCAGGCGCATGTGGTCGCCTGTGAATTCCAGGGTGTCCTGCACATACAGGCTGTAGGCGGCATCCGGAAGCTGTACGCGGTAGTCCGCTGCGCCTGCAGGGTGTACCTGGACGATGGGAAGGCCGCCTTCGCGCAAGCTCAGCACGTAAGCCCGATGGTTCAGGCTGAAGCCATCCAGCATGCGGGTCGGGCTATGGGGCACCAGCAATTGCCAACGGTCTTCGCCGGGTACGCCTGTGTCGCCTGGGGCCTGGTACAAGGCAAAGTTCAGGCCGTCCCGGTTGGTGCGTATGAACCAGGCCCATTGGCCATTCAACTGGCCATGGTCAATGTCGTAGTCATGCCCTTCGCGGCGTTCTGCCACGCAAGCGAAAGGCTTTTCGGGGTGTTCTGCGTCCAGTACCCAGGCTTCTGCGGTGGTCTTGCTATTGATGTGCAGCACCAGTTGCCGCTCGGAGCTGGACCGATAGCAATGCAGGAAGAAGCGCCCATCGGCTTCCTCGAATACCTGCTCTGCGCCTGGCGTCCCCAGGCGGTGCCGGTACAGGCGGTAAGGGCGGTGGGTGTCGTCGTGGGTGGAAAAGAACAGGGTGGTGCTGTCGTTGGCCCAGGTCATGCTGCCGGCGCAGTCTTCGAATGGCAGATGCTCCACCTCGCCGCTGGCCAGGGTTTTCACGAACAGCTGATACACCTCGTCTCCTTGGGTATCCAGGCTATAGGCCAGGCGCTGGTGGTCCGGGCTGACACTGAAGGCGCCCAGGGACAGGAACCCACCGTTTGCCAGGGCGTTGGGGTCCAGTAGCAGTTCTTCCTGTGTGGCATCCACGGTGAGCGAACCATCAGCCGGGCGCGGCGCACGGTAATGGCGGGCGTATTCGTCGCCTGCCGTGGTACGCGAATAATACAGCCACGGGCCCCAGGGGGAGGGCAGGCTCAGGTCGGTTTCCTGGATGCGGCTGCGGATTTCCTCGAACAGGGCTTCGCGCAAGGGCGCCTGGTCAGCCAGCTGTGCGTCCAGATAGCTGTTTTCGGCACGCAGGTGCTCCAGCACTTCGTCGCTGTCTTTGTGCTGCAACCAGGCATATGGGTCGTTCCCATCGGCCTTGCGAGCAATCGGGGGCATCGGCTGTGACATGCGTGTGTCCTCACTGTGGCAACGCGGCGTGGCCACGCGGGCCAGCGGCACTGCGCCGTCGGCCAAAAGCCGTTATCATAAGCGTCACTTTGCTGCCATGCCACGAGCACCATGACCGAGAACGATTATTACATTGCCTGGGGCATCTATGCCGTTGCCGCACTGGGCTGCCTGCTGGTGTGGTTCCGCCTTACCGGCTGGATGTGGCGATGGCTTCGTGAACCCCTGCGGGTACTGGGCGCCGCCTTGCTGCTGACCCCTACCGTGGTAGATCCGGCCAAGGATCAATATGCGCCGGCCGTCGCCATATCTGCGCTGGACCTGGTATTCAAGGTCGCCGGCAACGCCTGGCGGGCCATCTCGGACCTGGCCATGTACAGTGTGATAGCGCTGGCGGCGTATGTTGTGTTTGCGTTGGTCCGCTGGCCGTTGGAGCGCAGTGCACGTGCTCGCCGGGCAGAGCGTGAGGCCGCCGCCGAGCGGCAGGCAAAACTGGCAGAGGCTGACGCCGGCGTGCCTTACGAGCCACTGCAGGCCACCGCACCAGCACCCGGCCGTTACGATGCGGACCCACGCCCGGTCACTGGCACGCCACGGCGCCCGCCGGACACCGGCTTGCGAGTAGAACCCAGGCTTTGACACGCTAACGTTTCGGGAGGCTTTATGTGCGAATTGCTTGGCATGAGCGCCAATGTGCCTACCGACATTGTATTCAGCTTCACCGGCCTGATGCAGCGAGGCGGCCGCACCGGGCCCCACCGTGATGGGTGGGGTATCGCATTTTATGAAGGCCGCGGCCTACGGCTGTTCCAGGACCCGACCCCCAGTTGTGACTCCCGCGTAGCAGAGTTGGTGCAGCGCTACCCTATCAAGAGCGAAGTGGTGATCGGCCATGTGCGCCAGGCCAATGTGGGCAAGGTGTGCCTGGCCAACACCCACCCCTTCGTGCGTGAGCTCTGGGGCCGCAACTGGTGCTTTGCCCACAATGGGCAATTGACGAACTTCGTACCCTCACCCGGCTTCTATCGCCCTATTGGCGACACGGACAGCGAAGCTGCCTTCTGCGACTTGCTCAACCGTGTGCGCACCGCGTTTCCCGAGGCTGTGCAGGAAGAATACCTGCTGCCTGTTCTGGTAGAGGCGTGCGCCCACTACCGCCGGCTAGGTGTGTTCAACGGCCTGCTGAGCGATGGCGACTGGTTGTTCACCTTCTGTTCTACCAAACTGTCCCACATTACCCGGCGGGCACCTTTCGGGCCCGCCCGGCTCAAAGACGTGGACGTGATCGTGGACTTTACCGCTGAGACCACACCCGATGACGTGGTAACGGTGATTGCCACCGAACCGCTCACCGAAGATGAAACCTGGCACCGCCATGAGCCAGGGCGCTGGGCGCTGTGGCGGGGCGGTGAGTGCGTGTCTGAAGGCCATATCGAATAAGGATGCTCCATGCTGCGTAGTTACCTTCGGCTGATACTGTTCGCGGTGGGTTTGCTGGTAGGGGTGCAAGTGCCCGGTGTGATCAATGACTATACCCAGCGGGTGCAGGCGCACTTGATCGAGGCGCAGCGGGCCCTGGAAGGCTTCAATGAAACGGCCCGCAAGTTCTTCAACGGTGACCTGCAGGCCCTGGTACAGCATTACCAGAGCAGCGAGGACCCTGTGTTCCGCAGCGATGCCCAGAGCGTGGCGGGGCTGGTCAACCGCGAGCTGGCGTTGGAACAGGAATGGCAGGCGCTGCAAGGCCATTGGTACGAACGGGCCTGGCATGTGGCGACGGCAGCTGATCGGCAGATCCGCGATGAAACTTTAAGCAACTATGACTACCGCGTGCCCCTTTCGCCTGAAGCCATTGCCTGGGGCATTGTGGTGGCGTTGTTGCTGGCTGCCGCTGTGGAATGGTTGCTTATTGGCGTGGGGTACACCTTTGGTATCCGGCCAAGAAAGCCCATCCCTGAGAGCTGGCGGTAGGCGCCTATGTTCGCAGGCTAGCGCCTATTCCTACAAAAGCCATTCCCTGCCTGGTCACCTTGTAGGACTAGGCGAAGCCTGGGAACAAGCACCGGCTGATGGCCCCTCACTTGGCCAGGTAGCGCATTCCCTCTTCCAGGCCTGCCAAGGTGAGGGGGTACATGTGGTTGTGTACCAAGGTTTGCACCACGCGGGTTGAGGCGGTGTAGTGCCAGGTGTCCTGAGGGTAGGGATTGAGCCAGATGATCCGGCGGAATTTGTCCTGAAAGCGGCGCATCCATACCTCACCGGCCTCTTCGTTCCAATGCTCCACACTGCCGCCTGGGTGAGTGACTTCATACGGCGACATTGCTGCGTCACCGATAAAGATCACTTTGTAATCAGCGCCATAAGTGTGCAAAAGGTCGTAAGTGGCGGTGCGCTCCGAAGTGCGGCGCAGGTTGTTCTTCCATACGTCTTCGTAGACGAAGTTATGAAAGTAGTAATACTCCAGGTGCTTGAACTCGGCCTTGCAGGCAGAAAACAGCTCTTCACAGGTTCTTACATGGGCATCCATGGAGCCGCCAATGTCGAACAACAGCAGCAGTTTGATACTGTTGCGCCGTTCCGGCCTCAGCTGGATGTTCAACAAGCCACCATCGCGGGCGGTGTGGTCGATGGTGCCATCGATGTCCAGTTCATCAGCAGCGCCGTGGCGCGCGAACTTGCGTAGCCTGCGCAGTGCCAGCTTGAGGTTGCGCGTACCCAGCTCTACCTGATCGTCCAGGTTCTTGTAGTCCCGCTGGTCCCATACTTTCGCCGCCTTGCCCTGCCGTTGGCCTTCGTTGCCGACCCGAATGCCCTCGGGGTGATAGCCGCCGGACCCAAAGGGGCTGGTGCCGCCTGTACCGATCCACTTGCTTCCCCCGGCATGGCGCGCGGTCTGTTCTGCCAGGCGCTGCTTGAACGCTTCAATCAGTTGGTCCAGGCCACCCAGGGTCTGGAGCTGGGCCCGTTCTTCGGCGCTCAAGGAGCGCTCGAACGCCTTGCGCAACCAGTCTTCTGGAATCATTGCTTCCAGGTGCTCGCCGAGGTTCTGAAGGCCATTGAAGTAGGTGGAAAACGCGCGGTCGAACTTGTCGAAGTGGCGCTCGTCCTTCACCAGAATGGCTCTGGCCAGGTAGTAGAAGGCGTCCATGTCGGCAAACACAACGTGGTGCTCAAGCGCTTCCAGCAGGTCCAGCCATTCGCGCAGGGATACGGGTACCTTGGCGGCGCGCATTTCATTGAACAGGTTCAGCAGCATGGCGTGCGCCCCATCAGCGATTGTGACGCCGGCTCATGAAGGCCAGGCGCTCTAGCAGCTGCACATCCTGTTCATTCTTGACCAAGGCACCGGCCAGCGGCGGAATGGCCTTGGTAGGGTCGCGCTCGCGCAGCACGGCTTCGCCAATGTGGTCAGCCATCAGCAGCTTGAGCCAATCCACCAGCTCGGACGTGGAAGGCTTTTTCTTCAGCCCTGGCACTTTGCGCACATCAAAGAACACATCCAGTGCTTCACTGACCAGGCTTTGCCGAATACCAGGGAAATGCACGTCCACAATCTTCTGCAAGGTATCCCGGTCCGGGAAGGCAATGTAATGAAAGAAACACCGGCGAAGGAACGCGTCGGGCAGTTCCTTTTCATTGTTGGAGGTAATGATAATGATCGGGCGATGACGGGCACGGATGGTTTCATCCGTTTCGTATACGTAGAACTCCATCTTGTCGAGTTCTTGCAGCAGGTCGTTGGGGAACTCGATATCCGCCTTGTCGATTTCATCGATCAGCAGAATCACCCGCTCCTCGGCCTCGAAGGCTTCCCACAACTTGCCCTTCTTCAGGTAGTTGCGCACATCGTGAACCTTGTCGACCCCCAGTTGGGAGTCCCGCAGGCGGCTGACCGCATCGTATTCGTACAAGCCTTGGTGAGCCTTGGTGGTGGATTTGATATGCCAGGTAATCAACCGCGCCCCGAAGGCCTCAGCCAGCTGCTCGGCCAACAAGGTCTTGCCTGTGCCAGGCTCGCCTTTGACCAGCAAGGGCCGCTCAAGGGTAATCGCCGCGTTCACGGCCAGTTTCAGATCAGCAGTGGCTACGTAGGTGGGCGTGCCTTCGAATTTCATGCAGAGGTCCTTTTGGTTCAAGCTTCAAGCTTCAAGCTTCAAGCTTCAAGCCGCAAGCCGCAAGCCAATCTGCCTTTACTTGCAGCTTATAGCTTGCAGCTTGTGGCTTATAGCTTGCCGCTAAAAACCGGTCAATCTTGGCTAGGCGGCGCCTGCTCGTACCGGGCATTGAACGCTTGTACAAATCCATTGCGCAGGATTTCCCAGAAGGCCTGCAATGGGCTGATGTCCTGGCGATGAACATTGCCGCTCAGGTCTACACGGGTGGCGAACTGGTTTTTGCGCTGGTTCTTGAGCACTGTTTCCGTACCCCCTACCAAGGCTTCCCATACCGAACGGAAGAACCCTTTGTTCTTGTTTTCCACGTCCTGCTGCCAATTGAAGACGTCTACATCACGTAGCAGAGGCTTGATGTAGCCCGATAGCTTGCCATTGGTTGCCTGGGCTTCGATCACCACGTCCCCGTGGCCTGCGTTGAAGTCGAATTTGCCATAGGCCGAGGCGAAGTCGTTCACGCGCTTGAGTTCGATGTCTGTCACGCGCAGGCGGAATTCGAAATCCTCGAAATTGTTGAACGGGTCGAAGGTGGCCTTGGCGTCCAAAGGGGCCTGGCCGAACAGCACGGCCTTGCCCTCGAAGCGGGCGTCGCGTTTGCCGTCGGAGTCCTCGACATTGGTGAGGTTGTACAGGCTGGCGTTGATATCGGTAGCGGCCAGCTTAACCGGGGGTTTGGAGGTGAAGTTGTTGAAGGTGATCTTGCCGTTATCGATCCGAATCTCGTTCAGGGTGATCGGCAGCAGTTTTTCCAGCTGCGCGCGCCAGTCGGTACCGGCACCGGTCTGAGACGCCTGCTTGTTCTCGCCCCCGTCCACAAAGTTGAGCGCCGGTTGCATAAACGCGATACGGGCCACTACTGCATGGTCGTACCAGAGCGCGTGCCAGCTCACGGCAATGTCGGTTTGCGGAATGTCTACCAGGGGTACCGGCACCTTGCCGTCCACTTTGGTCACGCGCAGGCCGTTGATGGAGTAGGCACCGCGCCACAGGGCAATGTCCACGTCATCCACGTGGCCGCTGTAGGCGCCCATGTCATGCAGCTTGTCGTTGAGATAGTCCCGCACCAGGAAGGGCAGGGCGATATGTACGATAACCAGCAACACAACCAGGGTGACAATGGCCACAAGGGGCCAGCGATAGCGACGTTTCATGGGAGCAGCTCCTTCAGCATGCTCAATGGACTTTCTGGCGCCCAAAGCGTTCGGCTTGCCGGCACTGGACGCCTTCCTGGTGCAAGCTTACCCTGCTGGCCACCTCAGGTTCCGACGTTCACAAAGGATATGGCATGAGCCGCATTTTCTCTGACAACGCCCACGCCATCGGCAACACGCCGTTGGTACGGATCAACCGGATCACACCACTAGGGGTAACGATCCTGGCCAAGATCGAAGGCCGCAACCCTGGCTATTCCGTGAAATGCAGAGTGGGCGCCAACATGATCTGGGACGCCGAAGCCGATGGCCGCCTCAAGGCGGGCATGACCATCGTAGAGCCTACGTCGGGCAACACCGGCATTGGCCTGGCATTCGTGGCGGCGGCACGCGGCTATAAGCTGCTGTTGACCATGCCTGCCTCCATGAGCCTGGAACGGCGCAAGGTACTCAAGGCCTTGGGGGCCGAACTGGTGCTCACCGAGCCTGCCAAGGGGATGAAGGGTGCCATCGAGAAGGCCGGGGAGATTCTGGCCAGCGACCCTGCCCAGTATTTCATGCCGCAACAGTTCGAAAACCCGGCCAACCCGGGCATTCACGAAAAAACCACGGGGCCGGAAATCTGGAACGACACGGAGGGTGCGATCGATGTACTGGTGGCCGGCGTGGGCACCGGCGGCACCCTCACCGGCATCTCTCGCTACATCAAACACACCCAGAAAAAACCAATCCTGTCGGTGGCTGTGGAGCCTATAGGTTCACCTGTGATTACCCAGGCCATGGCCGGCGAGGAGATCAAGCCCTCGCCCCACAAGATTCAAGGCATAGGGGCAGGGTTTGTGCCGAAGAACCTGGACCTGAGCCTGGTGGACAAAGTAGAGCTGGTCAGTGACGACGACGCCAAGGCCATGGCGCTGCGGCTGATGCGTGAGGAAGGCATTCTGTGCGGCATTTCCTGCGGCGCGGCCATGGCGGCGGCTGTGCGGCTGGCTGAGCAGCCAGGGATGCAAGGCAAGACACTGGTGGTGATTCTGCCGGACTCAGGCGAGCGCTACTTGAGCAGCATGCTGTTCAGCGACCTGTTTACCGAGCAGGAAAACCAGGCCTGAGGATGACGCTGGTCAAGCGGTGCCGTCACTGACCTGTGCGGAAGGCGGCTACGGGTTTATCATGGCCGACTGCCAAACCCCAGGAGCACCGCATGACCCTCTCGTTCACCGTCAAGGCCCTTGTGCTGCTTGTGTTCATAGGCAGCACGCTCTATGTGCACCTGCGCGGCAAGGCACGGCTGCCGGTGCTGCGCCAGTTCGTTAACCACTCGGCGCTGTTTGCCCCCTATAACGCGCTGATGTACCTGTTTTCCAGCGTACCGTCCAAACCTTACCTGGACCGTACGCATTTCCCCGAGCTGGATGTGCTGCGTGACAATTGGGGCGATATTCGTGAAGAAGCCATGCGTCTGTTTGACGAGGGCTATATTCGGGCCGCAGAAAAGAATAACGACGCGGGCTTTGGCTCCTTCTTCAAGAAGGGCTGGAAGCGCTTTTACCTCAAGTGGTATGACAAGCCATTGCCTTCAGCTATGGCGTTGTGCCCCCGTACCGTAGCCTTGGTGAGCGCTATTCCCAATGTGAAGGGTGCCATGTTCGCGCTGCTGCCAGGCGGCAGCCATCTCAACCCGCACCGTGATCCTTTTGCCGGCTCGCTGCGGTACCACTTGGGCCTGGCGACGCCCAATTCGGATGACTGCCGCATCTATGTGGACGGCCAGCCCTACGCTTGGCGGGACGGGCAGGACGTGATGTTCGATGAGACCTACGTGCACTGGGTAAAGAACGAAACCAACGAAACCCGTGTGATTCTGTTCTGCGACATCGAACGCCCGCTCTCGAACCGTTTCATGACCCGTATCAACCGCCGTGTCAGTGCGTTCCTGGGCCGTGCTACCGCACCGCAGAACCTAGATGACGAACGTGTGGGCGGCATCAACCAGGCTTATGCGTGGAGCAAGCGCTTCAGTGACCGCACCAGCAGCGGCGTGAAGCAGTTCAAGCGCAAACACCCCAAAGCCTACCGGGTGCTTCGCCCAGTGCTGGCAGTGGCGGTGCTGACGGCACTGGGGTACTGGCTGTTCGGCTGATCCAGGCTGGTTTTGGGACAGGCATCACAAATATGTCCGATAGTGGCACTTTAGCTCAACGGAGCGGCACTTTTGCATCAGTAGGCTGCCTCACGTCCGGGTAAGCTTGCAGTGCCGGGTGGTTGGATCCATCATGCATGCTTTACCTGATGGAGCTGTGCTTGCGATGGATTCCTCGCACTTCGGGAATTTTTTCAGGATGTCTGTTTTATGACGTTTTGCCTGGTAAGGACGGCGCGCCTCACTGACTGTGTGGCTTTGCGTGCTGTTCATGCAAACCCTGCTCATGGTATTTCCGTACCCGCAGACAACGACCCCGACCTGTGTGGGTTGTTGGCCACCACCTTGGGGCGCTACCCGTTCCTGGTGGCCGAGTGTAACGATTCAATAGTGGGCTTCGCCTACGCCCGTGCCCACAAGGCCTCCTTGGCATTACGCTGGTCTGTGGACATCACCGTCTACATGACGCCCCAAGGCCGTGAAGCGGGCATGCTGCGTTCCCTGTATCGCCTGCTGCTAGAGCACCTGCACGAGCAGGGTTACCTGGCGGTCTACGCCGGCTTGGCAGTAACAGATACCGCTGCAATTGCTGCCCACGAAGCTTTCGGGTTCGTTCATATCGGCTTAGGGCAGGCGCTGGATATGCGCGGAGACGCCGAGTACTGGTGCCTTACGTTGGGTGGGGCTGCTCCTCAGGCTGTTGGCCGCTTCCCGGGGTTCGTTCGCACATTTACTTAAGCAAGCGGGGCAACACCGAGCCACTGGGCACTACCGTTTCCTGAGGCACCGAAGCGCAGCAAAGCGATCGCGCAAGGCCTGCAGTTGCTGGCTGAGGGTCTGCCGTTGCCGGGCGTCACTGGCGTTCATCACTGCAATGGTCAGTTCCCGGGCTGCGGCCTGGCTGTGGGCACGGTCGGCACGGTAGGTCTCAGTCCACAGGGTGTCACGGTGTTGCAGCAACTGGGCCACCTTGTCGTCGAACCCCGGTTGATCTCGTTGGGCCAACGCCGAGAGCAGCGCTTGCTGCCAACGTGAGCGAGCCTCCAATGCAACCTGATTATGGTTGCCCAGGCTCACGGACCATTGCTCGATCGCTGCTTGCTGGTCGGCATTGATGTCGCCCAGCCAAGGTTGCAAGCGCTTGCGCATGCGCTCGGTTCGGTCCTTGGCTTGCTGAACCATTGAGGGGCTGACCTGCTCGTTACGGCGTTTGGCAATATCTTTTGCAAAGGCCTCCCGCAGTTCGGCCACCTGGTTATCGTCGAGGTTTTTCAGCAGTTGCACGGCTGAAGGCGTAATTTGCCGGGCGATATCCTGAGCGGCCTGTTCGCCTTCCTGGGTAAGGGTTTGAAGGTCGTTGTCACTGACGTGTTGCGTGGCCACTTGTGCCTGCAGGCGATCCAGCCAAGGCAGGTAACCGGGAAGTTGCGTCTGGCAGTGCCAACGCAAGTGGTCTTCCAGTTGTTTGTCGAACCAGGCCTTCTGGCTCCGGTTCATGTCCAGGTAGTCATCCAGGGACCAAGGGATGAGGGTATCGAGGTTGCGGTAGGCCAGGTCCATACGGGTACAGGCCGCGCAGGCCAATAGGGCAACCCCGGCGAGCAGCATTACAACGTGACGTACTGCAGAACTTCTCATCGTTTTCCCCATAGTGGCGGCTACAGCCGTGCTTACAGCCGTGCTAACCGTAGAACGGTTGCCGCCGCTACGCCACCTGGGGTGCTTAGAAGAAGGCGCGCTGAGCCTTAAGCATCACCATACTGTCGCAGGCCGGGTTGTGCCCCGAATACGCCACACACTGGCTACCTTGGAGGTCCGACGCGCTGTATATGAGGTTCAGGTCCACCCCCATCAAGGGGCGGGAGACCTGCATGGACCAGTCACTGTAGCCGTCGACCAAGTCACCGTTGCCCAGGGAATAAGGTGTTGTCAGGTCGTAGCGGGTAACTTTAACCGTCACGTCAACGTCCACCAGTGGCAATTGGCCAAGGTCGGCGAACAATGTACCCGACCGGCTACCCACTGCCTGGCTGAAGGCGGCGCCAAAGCGGCTATCGAACACACGCATGCCTGCATACAGTTGGTGGCTGTTGCCATTGGCCACGTCTGGGCGGGCATAGCTGATCATGCCCAGCTCGTAACCGAAGTCCGGTACCAGGCGGCGTTTATAGCCTAGGTAGCTGTCCAGCTCGAAGTCGCTGTCTGGGGTAAGGCCAACGCTGGGAGACCATTGGCCTGCATACCAGCCGCTGTCATGGGTGATGTCGATACCACCGTGAAAGGACCCGGCCGTTCCAGGCGCGACCAGCCCCTGGGCCATGCTACGTGTAGGCGTGGTACCCAGCTTGAGGTCGAAGTCGCCCAATTCACGCTGTATCGTTTGAGCATAAAGGTGAGGTGCGGCCAACAGGCCAGCGGTCAGCATCAGGCTGCGCTTGAGCATGCGTGTCTCCCCTGGCACAGGGCGCGAGGTTGCTGCGTAATGCTCGCAACGGTCAATGTGAGGCGCAAGGGCCGGTTTAGACGGCTCAGAGGATACCTCTGATTGCCTCGGAATGAGCACCGCTCGTCGATTTGGCCTGTTCCTCCCAGCCGGGTGACTTTGGCCTGCAGCTACTCAGTAGCGTGTGCAGGCGTTAACGCGGCCGCTGTGGGTTACACTAGCGGCTTGTCAACATAGGTGTCGGTCATGGCTTTGGTAGGTCGCTACAACAGCTTGCAAGTGGTCAAGCATACGGATTTCGGGTTGTACCTGGACGGTGGTGCGGACGGGGAGATTCTGCTGCCCAACCGCTATATCCCCAAGGACACGCCCCATGAGGTCGAGGACTGGCTGAATGTGTTCGTGTACCTGGACAGCGAAGACAAGTTGCTGGCGACGACCGAGCGCCCCAAGGCTCAGGTAGGCGAATTCGCCAGCCTGAAGGTGAAGGAGATCAATGCCATTGGCATTTTCCTGGACTGGGGTTTGCCTAAAGACCTGTTGCTGCCTTTTTCAGAAGAAAAGCGGCAGATGAAAGTGGGCGACTATGGCATCGTGCATCTGTTCCTGGACCGCCGTACCCGGCGGATCACGGCCAGTGCCAAAGTGGATCGCTACCTGGACAAGTCACCGGCGAACTACAAGGTGGGCCAGGCAGTGAACATACTGGTGGCAGCCCAGACGGACCTGGGGTTCAACGCCATCATCGAAAACGCGCACTGGGGCCTGATCCACAAGAACGAAGTGTTCAAGTTCCTGCGCAGCGGCATGCGTGAAACGGCCTACATCAAAGAGGTGCGAGAGGATGGCAAGCTTGCTCTGAGCCTTCAGCCCGTGGGGCAACAGGCGGTGGAAGGCTTGCAAGGTCAGATTCTCAGCGCCTTGGAAAAGGCTGGCGGCAGCCTGCCATTGAGCGATAAAAGCGAGCCGGAAGTGATCGCCCAACAGTTCGGCGTCAGCAAGGGCAATTTCAAGAAGGCCATTGGCGCGTTATACAAAGCCGGAAAGCTCGTGATACGGCCCGATGGCATTGCTTTGGTGAAATAACCCTTCGTCGGGGCGCAAGAATGTTTTAAAAAAAACTTTGAAACTCGCGAGCGTAGCGGTGTGTCAATCCTTATGCCGATTGAATTGATTTCAATCCACATTCTAGGAGTAACACTCATGAGTGGCACTGGCGACAAAATCAAAGGCAAAGCGAACGAACTGGCTGGCAAAGCACAGCAGGAAATTGGCAAGGCCACTGGCAGCACCGAAACTCAGGCCAAGGGCGCAGCCCGTGAAGTGAAGGGCGATGCCCAGCAGGTCAAGGGTGAAGCCAAGGATGCCATCAAAGGCAAATCCTGATACTGAGTAGCGTTACGCACTACCCCGGCGGTCATCTCAGGATGGCCGCCGTGCGTTTCGGGCGAGGCAAATTGAATGGACTGGCTCAATGAGCCAAGGGGCACGACACAGGAGCGCCGGATGATTTTCCCAGACATGAAAAAACTGCCCTTGGGCAAGGTACTGATCCGTACCGTAAAGGAATTCTCCAACGACGAAATGCCCACGTACGCCTCGGCGCTGGCGTACCAGATGCTCTTTTCTTTATTCCCGTTCCTGCTGTTCCTGATCGCCATGATCGGTTTTTTACACCTTCCTGATTTCTTCTCCTGGTTGCGTGAACAGGCCAGCCTGGTGCTGCCCGGCAAGGCCCTGGATTCGGTTAACCCTGTCATTGACCAGCTTCAACAGTCCAAGGGTGGGTTGCTGTCTTTCGGGATCATTGCAGCCTTGTGGACGGCCTCTGCAGCCGTACGTTCGCTGATGAGCGCTATGAACGCGGCATATGACGTGGCCGAAGGGCGCCCGCTGTGGAAACGCCTGCCGCTGTCAGTGCTGTACACCGTGGGGCTGGCCGGCATGCTGTTATGTGCAGCGGCCTTGATGGTGCTGGGGCCTCAGGTGATGAACTGGATCGCCGGGCAAATCGGTTTGGAAAGCATCACCGTAACGATCTGGACCATCGCACGCTGGCCAGTGGTGGTGTTGTTGCTGACCCTAGCTGTCGCCCTGATGTACTACCTGATGCCTGATGTGGACCAGCGCTTCCGCTTCCTCACCCCAGGGGCCGTGCTGGCGGTAGTAGTCTGGATTCTGGCATCCATGGGCTTTGCCTATTATGTGACCAACTTTGCTGACTACAACGCCATGTACGGCAGCATCGGGGCGATCATTATCCTCTTGCTGTATTTCTACATTTCCTCCGCAGTGCTGCTCCTTGGGGCTGAAATGAACGCGGTGATTGAGCACATGTCTGAGGAAGGCAAGGATAAAGGTGAAAAAGCCCCAGGTGAGCCTTCTGAAGGCGCCCCTGAGGAGAAGGCCGGCCTCGCCGGAGGACCTGCTTCCGCCAATCAGTGAGGCACTATGATTCGCGAAATCCTGAAGATGGGTGATGAGCGCCTGTTGCGTATTGCCCAACCTGTTCCAGCGGCCCTCTTGGGCAGCCATGAGCTGGATGAACTGGTCGCGGACATGTTCGCGACCATGGACCAGGCCGGCGGAGTAGGGCTGGCTGCGCCTCAGATCGGTGTAGATCTGCAAGTGGTAGTGTTCGGCTTCGAACGTACTGCCCGTTACCCCTCTGCCGCCGCGGTAGAGCGCACGGTGTTGATCAACCCCTTGATAACTCCTTTGGGACCGGAGCGGGAGGAGGGATGGGAAGGGTGCCTGTCCATTCCTGGGCTGCGTGGAACCGTGCCGCGTTATACCCATATCCGCTATGAAGGCGTGGATGCTCAAGGGGTGCCCTTACAGCGAGAGGCCCACGACTTCCATGCCAGGGTAGTGCAGCACGAATGCGATCACCTGATAGGGCGGCTGTACCCTTCTCGCATTACGGACTTTAGCCGCTTTGGCTTTACCAGCGTGTTGTTTCCGGAGCTTGAAGGTTAGGCAAATCAACTGTTCGCAGGCTGGCGCCTACTCCTACAAACAAGGCCTGACACACCGATTGTCATCAAAGCGGCCTGTGAACGGCCCGTCTAGAGGTCAACCTTGCGGAAGGTGAGGTTCAGGCGCCTTGCACCTGTGAGCGGGTGCTCGCCTTGTTTTACAGGGGAGACACCATGGAACCTGAGCCGGTCTTCGCCCCCCCACACGACAACGTCTCCATGCCGTACCTCATAGCGTTGTACAGGGTCTGTGCGCCGGGCGCCACCGAACAGAAATACGGCAGGTAGCCCTAGAGACACAGAGACGATAGGGGCACTCAGGTCTTGTTCGTCTTTGTCTTGGTGCAGTGAGAGGCGAGTACCCGCTGTGTAGGTGTTGATAAGGCAGGCATCGGGTGTGAAGGCCGGATAACCCGCTGCCTCGGCCGCCTGCGTAGCCAGTGATAAGAACATAGGCGGCAGTGTGGGCCATGGGCGTTGTGTAAGCGGGTCCATGGGGGTGTATTGGTAACCGCGCAGGTCACTGGTCCATCCCAAACGGCCACAGTTGGTCATGGCGACAGACATCGTGAAACCGCCGGGCGTGACCAGATGCCGGGGTGGGCTCGCCTGATGCACATCTTCAACCGCGTCTACCAGTTCACAGGCAGACGCCAGCGCGAAACCTTCCAGCAACCAGGCGCCGGGGCCTAGTTGCTGCCGGCTGCCCGTGCTGCGAGGCAGGTCGGAGAACAAGTCCAGTGTGAACATAGGTCAGTCCACCCCAACGAACCCACCGGTCTGGTGGCGCCACAGCCGGGAATACAACCCCTTGTGCGACAACAGCTCAGTGTGAGTTCCCACTTCCACCACTCGGCCTTTGTCCATCACCACCAAACGGTCCATCTGCGCGATGGTGGAGAGGCGGTGCGCAATGGCAATCACCGTTTTGCCTTCCATTAACGTTTCCAGGCTTTCCTGAATGGCCGCTTCCACCTCAGAGTCCAGGGCGGACGTCGCCTCGTCCATGATCAAGATGGGCGCATTCTTTAGCAATACCCTGGCAATGGCGATACGTTGCCGCTGGCCGCCTGACAGCTTCACACCACGTTCGCCCACATGGGCATCCAAACCAACGCGACCCTGTGCGTCGGTCAAGGTCGCCAGGAATTCGTCCGCACGTGCCTTGCGCAAAGCCTCCCATAAATCTTCGTCTGTGGCCTCAGGGCGGCCATAGCGCAGGTTGTCACGGATGGAGCGGTGGAGCAGGGCGGTGTCTTGGGTAATCAGGCCAATCTGCTCACGCAGGCTCTCCTGTTTTACATGGGCGATGTCCTGATCGTCGATCAGGATGCGACCACTTTCCAGGTCGTACAAACGCAGCAACAGGTTCACCACAGTGGACTTCCCGGCACCCGAAGGGCCGATCAACCCGATGTTTTCGCCAGGCTTGATTTCCAGGTCCAGGCCACTGATAACACGCCCTACCTTGCCATAGTGGAATTCGGCTGCTTCAAAGCGAACGCCGCCCTGGCCGATTTTCAAAGGGGGTGCATTGGGCAAATCGGTCACGCTCAGGGGCTGGGAAATCGTCTGCAGGCCGTCTTGTACGGTGCCGATGTTCTCGAAAATCCCATTGACCACCCACATGATCCAGCCAGACATGTTGACGATACGGATCACCAGGCCCGTAGCCAGAGCAATGGCGCCCACGGTCAGCAGGCTTTCGGTCCACAGCCACAGGGCCAGGCCTGTGGTACCGACGATCAGCAAGCCATTCAACGTGGTGATCACGACGTCCATGCTGGTGATAACGCGGCTGGCCAGC
Organism: Pseudomonas sp. AB39(2026); assembly: GCF_059831485.1. NCBI lineage: Bacteria > Pseudomonadati > Pseudomonadota > Gammaproteobacteria > Pseudomonadales > Pseudomonadaceae > Pseudomonas > Pseudomonas sp. AB39(2026). The sequence continues at coordinate 1,863,494 of NZ_CP195212.1, read as the reverse complement.
TGGGTTTTCTCGGTTTGTTCGCTCATGGCCTCCTTGGCGTATTCCTGCTCAAGCTTGGTATGGGCAAACAGTTTGAGGGTGGTGATGTTGGTGTAGCCGTCTACCATGCGCCCCATCAGTTTGGAGCGGGCATCTGAAGACACCACCGAGCGCTCCTTTACCCTGGGCACGAAGTACCACAGGGCGATCACATAGCAGAAGATCCAGGCCAGCAGCGGAATCATTAGCCGCCAATCGCTTTCTGCAAACAGTACCAGGGAGCTGATGGCGTAGATCGCGACGTGCCACAGCGCATCCACGGCCTGCACTGCAGAGTCACGCAATGAGTTGCCCGTCTGCATGATGCGGGTGGCAATGCGCCCTGCGAAATCGTTCTGGAAGAAGTTCATGCTCTGCTTGAGCACATGGCTATGGTTTTGCCAGCGAATCATGCTGGTCATACCTGGGGCGATGGTCTGGTGCACCAGCAAATCGTGAAGGCACACGAATACCGGGCGAATAATCATGGCCACGATCAGCATCCATGCCAAGGCACCCCAGTGTTCACTGAAGAAATTCTCGCGCGGGGTGCTGTTCACCATATCGATGATGTCACTGAGGTAGCTGAACAACGCCACCTCGATCAGCGCAGCGATCAGGCCAACGACTAGCAGGGCTGCGAAGCTAGGCCACACCTGGCGCAGGTAATACAGGTAGAACGAGGTGACCTTGCCAGGCGGTGCGTCGGTAGGTGGGTCACGAAAAATGTCGATCCACTGTTCAAAGCGGCGGTACAGCATGGGCATCCCCTCAAGGTCTGAGAACCGCCCGAGGCCGGGCGGTAAGGCGCAGATCAGTCGATGCGCTTTGCGGTCTTGATCATGATCGGGTTGGTCGGCACGTTTTGCATGCCGCTACGCGTGGTGGTAGGGCTTTGGACAATGTTCGTGACCACATCCATGCCTTTGACCACCTTGCCGAACACAGCGTAGCCAAAGTCGCGGCCACCGTGGTCCAGGAACGCATTGTCATTAACGTTGATGAAAAACTGGCTGGTGGCCGAGTTCACATCGGCTGTACGGGCCATGGCCAGGGTGCCAGTCACGTTCTTCAAACCATTGTCAGCTTCGTTCTTGATAGGTGCCTGGGTCTGCTTCTCGTTCATGTTGCGGTCATAGCCACCGCCTTGAACCATGAACCCAGGGATAACCCGATGGAACTGTGTCCCGTTGTAATGGCCGCTGTCCACGTAGCTCAGAAAGTTCTTGGTGCTGATGGGCGCCTTGTCAGCGTCCAGCTCGATTTCGATCTGGCCCATGTCGGTATCCAACAGGACGTGGGGCTTGTTTGCCGGTGCAGCGTGAAGGGTAGCGGCGAACACCAGAGAGCAGGCAGACAGCACGAGTTGTTTGAACATGAAGGTAAGGCTTCCTTGGTTAAGGGTTAAAGCATAGGCGGTGTACTGCGCGAGGCAGCGCTACAGGATACCTGATGACCCTTCGATACCCTGTTATGGACTGCCTATGTTCTGCAGGTGTTCCCGTCGTGTGTGTCAGGGCTGAGCAGGGATAGGGAAGGGCGCGTCCAAAGGCGCGGTATCGAACGTGCGTAGCCATTGCACAAGGATCTGCGTGGCAGGCCCGAGCGGCTTTTCTTTACTCGCATAAAGGTGAAAAACAGGGTGCCGCGTGCCGCCTTGGTCCAAGGGAAGCGGCTTGAGCATGCCGTCGCGCAGCTCCCGTTCGATGATATGGCGCGGCAGCCAGGCAAAGCCCAGGCCGCTGCCTACGAAGCTGGCGGCCGTGGCCAGGCTGCCTACCGTCCACCGGTGCTCGGAACCCAGCCAGCCGACGTCGCGTGGCTGCTGCCGCCCGGAGTCACGAATCACCACCTGCAGCTGGCTTTCCAAGTCCTGAAAGGTCAGCTCACGGTTCATGCGGTGCAGAGGGTGTTCGGGGTGGGCAACTGCCACAAACTCCACAGCGCTCATTTCAGTGCCTAGGTAGCCAGGTATGTTGAAGCCGCTGATGGCCAGATCGGCGCTACCATCGAGCAACACCTCTTCAACGCCTGACAGCACCTCCTCTCGCAAGCGAACCCGGCAGCCCCGGCTCTGGGGCATGAAGGCGCTCAGGGCGCGTACCAGGCGGGCATTGGGGTAGGCGGCGTCCACTACCAGGCGGACTTCGGCTTCCCAGCCTTGCTCCATATGCTGAGCAAGGTCCTCCAATTGGCTGGCCTGCTTGACCAACTGCCGCGAACGCCGCAGCAGCACGGCTCCGGCTTCGGTAAGCACGGCCTTGCGACCGTCGATGCGCAGCAGCGGCACGCCTAGCTGCTCCTGCATGCGGCCCACGGTGTAGCTTACAGACGACTGGGACCGATGGAGGGCATTGGCCGCTTGCGCAAAGCCACCGTGGTCTACCACGGCCTGAAGGGTTCGCCATTGATCGAGGGTCACGCGGGGCGCTTTCATGTGCACAGGTCTGCCGGATTAGAGGGTATTTATTAAACAGGAAATTCGATGTTTGGCCTTACTTTTTGGCAAAGTTTCATCAAGTGAGCGCAAAGGCGTGATAAGGTCGCGCGCTTTTGCGAACTGGCCCGCGCATGCCTTACCTTCTTATTGTGACCCTTATCCAGGCGCTGTCCTTTAGCCTGATCGGCGAATACCTGGCCGGCCAGGTGGACAGCTATTTTGCCGTACTGGCACGGGTGGTCATGGCCGGCCTAGTGTTCCTGCCCCTCACTCGCTGGCGCAGCCTGGCAGCCCCTTTCATACGGCGTATGGTGCTGATCGGTGCGCTGCAGTTCGGCGTAACTTACGTGTGCCTGTACTTGAGTTTTCGTGTACTCACAGTGCCGGAGGTGCTGCTGTTCACCGTCCTTACACCCGTACACGTGACCTTGCTTCAGGACGCCTTGGAAAGGCGGTTCAATGGCTGGGCGTTAATGGCGGCTCTGGTGGCGGTAGCCGGTGCGGCGGTCATCCGTTTTGACGGCATCAGCGCGCACTTCTTGGGCGGGTTCTTGTTGTTGCAGGTGGCCAATTTTACCTACGCGGCAGGGCAGGTACTTTACAAACGCTTGCTCGCAAGCCACCCCCTGTCCGGCCCACATTATCAGGGGTTCGGCTATTTCTTCGTGGGTGCGCTGCTGGTGGCCCTGCCAGCATTTCTGGTGTTCGGCAACCCCGCACGCTTGCCTGCAGCGCCGTTGCAATGGGGCGTGCTCCTGTTCCTTGGCCTGGTGGCCACAGCCTTTGGCATGTATGCCTGGAACAGGGGCGCCAGCCAGGTACCGGCCGCTACCCTGGCGGTGATGAACAACCTGCACGTGCCTGTGGGGCTGCTGCTCAACCTGCTAGTGTGGAACCATAACGAGCCCCTTGGGCGGCTGGCTTTGGGCGGGTCGATCATTCTGTTATCGGTGTGGATCAGCCGGCGGCGCCTGATGGCCGTATAGTGCCATTGGGTGCATCTCGCTCGCTTGTCAGCCCCGGCTCCGCTACCCTATGCCGTCGTTCCATGTTCCCCTTCGAGGTCAGTACCCGTGTTTTCCCAATTCGCCCTTCATGAACGCCTGCTCAAAGCCGTGGCCGAGCTCAATTTCGTCGAGCCGACGCCTGTGCAGGTCGCAGCCATTCCGCCTGCGCTCGAAGGGCGTGACCTGCGGGTAACGGCCCAGACCGGTAGCGGCAAGACCGCCGCCTTCGTGCTGCCCTTGCTCAACCGCCTGATCGGCCCAGCGCGTCCGCGGGTGGATATTCGCGCGATCATCCTGCTGCCTACCCGCGAGCTGGCCCAGCAAACCTTGAAGGAAGTAGAGCGTTTTTCCCGTTTTACCTTTATCAAGGCAGGCCTGATCACTGGCGGCGAAGATTTCAAGGTGCAGGCCGCAATGTTGCGCAAAGTGCCGGACATCCTGATCGGCACACCCGGCCGCCTGCTGGAACACCTCAATGCCGGTAACCTGGACCTGGCTCAGGTCGAAGTGATAGTGCTGGACGAAGCCGACCGCATGCTGGATATGGGCTTTGCCGAAGATGTAAGCCGCCTGTGCGACCTGTGCCCTGCACAACGCCAGACCTTGCTGTTCTCGGCGACCACCGGCGGCGCGGGCTTGCGTGACATGATCACCAAAGTGCTGAAAGACCCAGAGCACCTGATGGTCAACAATGTCAGCGACTTGAGCGACACCATCAAGCAGCAGGTCATCATGGCCGACCACAACGCGCACAAGGAAGCGATTGTGCAGTGGCTGCTGGCCAACGAAACCTACCGCAAGGCCATTGTGTTCACCAACACGCGCAGCATGGCTGACCGTGTGTATGGTCATCTGGTGGCCAAGGACTTCAAGGTTTTCGTACTGCACGGCGAGAAGGACCAGAAGGATCGCAAGCTGGCCATCGAGCGCTTGAAGCAGGGTTCGGCAAAAGTCCTGGTGGCCACCGATGTGGCCGCCCGGGGCCTGGACGTGGAAGGCATGGATCTGGTCATCAACTTCGACCTGCCTCGCAGCGGCGACGAATACGTGCACCGCGTAGGCCGTACGGGGCGTGCGGGTAACGAAGGCATGGCCATTTCCCTGATCTGCCATGGCGACTTCAACCTGATGTCCAGCATTGAGCGCTACCTGAAGCAGCACTTCGAGCGCCGTACCATCAAAGAAGTGAAGGGCACCTATACCGGGCCTAAAAAGCTGAAGGCCTCCGGCAAAGCCGTTGGCGTGAAGAAGAAAAAGGCGGACAAGGACAAGAAGAGCGCGGCCAAGCCCAAAGCCAAGGCCACACCCAAGCGCAAGCCAAATGCACCCAAAGCCGAAGGTGCTGGCTTGTCCAGCCAGGACGGGCTGGCTCCGCTGAGAAAGCGCAAACCTGAGTAAACCCTGTTGCCTGGAGTTGACCGAACGGTCACTTCCAGGCTCGGTCACAGTTAGGCATGCCACCTCCACACCCTTTTCTGGAGTTACCGCACCATGCCTACCTACAACTGGGACTTGATCGAGCGCCTGCTGCATAAGGTGCAGGCCACTGCCGGCGAACGCTTCGACGCCCACGGTCACGCTGAGGAACTGGCCCGCACACAGGCTGCCGAGGGCGCCCAGCCTGAAGCCCTTGATACCCTTAAAGCCGCTGCTAGCGAATACGAAGTGTTGCTTCTAGAGCGCGGCTTTATCGAGGGTGGAACAGAGCAGGGCTATCAGCTCACCACCAATGGCGCCCGCTTGCTGGCCCTGCTGGACAGCAGTATTCCCGACAGCGAGCACCCACGTGATGTGCTGGATGAACAGGATGACGCACTCGATCCGCTGACCTTCGTGGAACTGGCCGCCAAAGCCCAGGTAGCGCCTTGAGGGAACCACTGTTTCCCTAGGCAGGTCATCCCTACATCGACAGAAACAGACGTGCGGCCCTAAAGGGGTCGCCAGGGATGCCGATACAGGGGCGAGTAGGGTTCACTCGCAACATCGGCCGCTACAGGTAGGGTATGCCCTCCTTAGCGACGTTTAGTCACACATGAATCAATGCGTGAAACCATTCCCTGGCTTATGATCAGACAGTAACGGCACATGCGGTCGCCGTATCGGGCAAGTCCCAAGGGGGCGTGTTATGCAAGGCAAACTCTTCAACTGGCTACACGACCTGGCCGTGGCGCTAGGCCTCATCCCACCCATGCAACCTATTCCTATTCCTGCAGAAGACGAACGCAAGCGGCGTCAGCCTCGGCGGTAACAGGCAGCGGCGAGCGGCCTAAGGCTGTTGTGCTTTGAAAATGAGGCATAAGAGGTCTTGAAAAGCCGGAGCGCGCGCTTTGTTCAAGTCGCCGCGCAGCCCTATGTTAGGTGTTCGCGGCCAGCAGGCCCAAGGCCTGCCGGCGGGTCATTCTGGGTCGGGTATGTCCTCAAACCCTTCATACGCATCGATAATACTGTAGCGGCCGTCTTCTTCTAAGCGGGTCAGAACGTACAGACCCACGCCGAAATAGGACGCGGGGTAGTCAGCGGTGCTGACTATTTTCAGTCCGATATCCTCTATACCATCACCATCCATGTCCCCTCGGCCTTGAATGAACACCGTTTGCCGGGCGCCGTTGAGTTTAATAACAGCGCGGTGGTCATTTTTTTCTAAGATTTTAAAGGTCCGGTCAGATTCCGCCCATGTGGCATCGGGTCTTTCTTTCAAAACTGCATTCAGTTCGCTGAGGCTGGCATTCATCCCCAGGCGGTAAGGTGCCTTGTTGATCGTTTCCTTAGTGAAGAAATCGGTTGGAATAAAACTGGTTTTAAAAGGTTTTGCCTGATAGTTCAGCTTCGCTGCTACACAGTCCGCAGTAAGACTGGTATAAAATTGCGTGTCCACTACAGACGCCGGATTGAAAAAGCGTTTGGAGGTGCCCAAAGTTTCCAATACTTCCAAACAGTTAGTCATGGGGCTGGGGTGGCCTATTGCCAAAAAAGGGTAATCAAACTTCTTTGCTAGGCTAGTTTTAAGTATTTTTTTCGAATGGGTGTCAAAATTGCTACCGTGCACAACGATAGTGCTTACTGGAAATATTTTTTTATTTATTGATAAATCATGGGCAGGTGTAGTTGCAAGTAATAATAAAGCGGGGAGCAGTGTCAGCATGATATAAAGAAAAATTGGGTGGATGAGATGCGTGTTTTTTATGGATTAAGTAGATATCAGGGCCCTCCACCAAATCCATCATAAGACTCCAGAACGATATAGTCACCTTTAGGCTGAAATCTGGTTAAGACCCAAAGGTTGGTGGTGAAATAGTTCGACGGTGGGTCCATCGTATTCGTGATTTTCAAAATTATATCCTCGATGCCATCACCGTTTATATCACCTCTTCCAACCATTTTTATATGCTGTCTTGCACCATTTAGTATCAGTGTTACATTGTAGTTGTCATGTTTTTTTAGCTGAAGTATCGGCCCGGAATCAGCCCATTTTGCTTCAGGGTGATCGTGTAGAAAATGCTGCTTTTCATAATAGCTGCTATTTAGCCCTAGCGCGTAGGGCGCCGATTTCAACATGCTCTCATCAATTGGGTTTTTTGAGATAAAAGTAGTTTTTGAGTGCTCAGCGTTCAGATTGAGTTTTGCTGCAATGCAGGTGCTGGTAATATCAGTAAGTGTGGGCGTTTCCCATTCCTTGCTTGGCTCTAGGTAATGCTGTAAAGAGTTTTGCAGCTCAAGCACTTCTGTACAGGTTTTTAATGGTTCAGGATGACCCTTCGTGCTGAAAGCCGCATAAAAGGGGCGATCGAGCATGACTTCTAGGGCTTTTCTAGAGGTTAACGGCACTGATGAGTAGGTTATTTCTGGAAGGTCCAAGCCGGCAACTTCTGGGGGAATAAGATCTCTGGCGTTGGTTTTCTGGAATATTGATGCGAGAAGCATTAAGCAAAATAAAAATCTGCGTTCTGGATTAGGTTTGATTTTTGTTATCATGCCAGCAAAAAATTCTTATAGTTATAAAGTATTTAATTATCCTGTGCTTCGTATTTTTATTGGTTGTAATTCGATTTCCTGGGCCTTCATAAAAAGCATTATTATATCACTTTTGCGGAAATTTGAGAGTTGGTATTGGTGGGGCTGGATCGCGGCTTCTTGCCAATTTGATTCACCCTGCATAAGTCTGATCGGACGTTTCGCCCTGGATGGTATCGAATTTTATATAAGCGTCAAAATCCATTTTTGGTCCTTTAATTAGCACCTGTTGATTTAAATTAAAGCATGGTTATTTCATTTTGGTAGGGTGTAAATTATTTCAAAATGCTTATTTGTATTAAATTGTTTTGGTTCGTAATTGCCGTGGAGTCAGTCATCCACGTCTGTACATCCATTAGCCATTGTTCGTTGAGCCGTATATGGCGGCGTTGGAGCATCAGGCCAAAGGTGCCCGAGTTTCGCCAATCACGAAAGCGTTGATAGACCGTCGACCAAGGACCAAACCGCTCGGGCATATCACGCCAGGCAACGCCCTAACAGAGCGCTCATAGGATGCCGTTGAGCGTCGGGCGATCATGAGCACGAAGGCGCCGGCTGTATCGCGGCGCAGAGAAAAGCTCTCCCATCAACGTCCAGGATTCGACTAAAACTTCGTAGCGGGTCGCCATCAAAGAAGCCTTCCTTGGTGCACGTAAACTCTGCTGATTGTATGCGTAGGTGCTGGTTTAAATAGTTACAATCAATTTCGTACAAAGCCTAGCACCTCAGCTTGCCATTTTAAAAACTACGTATAAACTATCCCGCGGGAAGGTTTCTCGGAACTAACTAAGCTCTAAAGGTTCTATTGGGGCAGGTATAGCAAGCGATGCATGGAGTAAGCACATGGATCGCATTAAGAACTATTTTTTAGATTTTAAGAAATTGCATGGCAATCACCTCAAAAATGGTTCGATTATGGATCGTGATAGATCGTTCTATAGAACGAGGTATTCTTTTTAGAAAGCTGGAGGGTCACCTTGAAAGTCTCGCCGCCTATGGTTCTGGGCTGCGCAGAGAAAATTCAGTAAAAAAAGCATTAGGGATATCTACAAAAAGTTATTTGAAAACCGGCGAAATCGCTGGTTATGCGGAAAAAATCGACGGTGTGGCAAGGGCATCTAATCTTATCAAAAAAGGGACTTATGTTGGTACTGCGCTAGATGTCGGAGCTAGCGCGCTGAAAATTAGAAAAGCCTGTTCTGAAGGAAGAGAAGATCAATGTACTAAAGCTAAATATGTAGAAAGCTCTTCATTTGCATTGGGCTTAGGCGGTGGGATGGCGGGAGGAGCTCTTGGGGGGACTGCTGCTACCTTCGGCTGCGTAGTATTTTTAGGCTTAGCTACTGGAGGTGTCGGCGCACTTGCTTGTGGGGTGCTCGGTGGAGCAGTAGGAGGTTGGGCGGGCGGAGAAATAGGTAGTGATATGGGCGAAAGTTTTGGTGAGTATATTTATGGAAAAACACTACAATGATCAAAATACCTTTGGGCCTTCTAGCAGGGGTTATCGGCATACCAATGATATTAACTGTTTTGTGGCTAATATATGTTGTTTTTAGGTATACAGAGATAGCTGAGAGTTTAATGCCTCGCAGTAGCTTTGTAGAGGCTAATAAAAATGCCTACTCCCAAGCGGGTTTGGTCGGGAAAATCTTCCGTAATGGTTTTTTGACTTTGGTTTTGCTCACCCCAGAGCTGTGTGCAAAGAGGGGGTTGGTAAACTTGGAAGACGTCAGGAGATTTTCACCCAGCTTGAAAAGCCGGCTAATGGTTTCGTGGGGGTTGTGTGCCGTGTTTTTTATTGCACTCATAGCATTATGGTTATATTCGAAAATTAGGTGATACCATATAAGTAAGGGTTTTGAAGACAGTCATGCGGTAACATTATAGCGGCTAGGGCCATCCGAGAGAGGTAGCCATAGTGCCGAGAACGAGAGTGCCGAGAACAAGGTAGTTGAAATACGGCGCATACCCATCGAAATGGATACTGCTGAGCCAACTATGGAATCTAGGCCAGTGTTTTTCGGCCCTCAGGAATGTAATAGCTTCGGTTGATATTTTCTTCTCGATTTTCAACTGCGGAATGCATGACCCTACGATTCTTCAAACCCCCTTTTCCCAAAAGGCTGGTAGTGGCCCAGGTGATGTGATGCATATATTCGCGCAGCTATGCGACCATAGTGCGAGCCAGTACAAGGCTAGCGTTTAGGTGAACCCGAAGTTGGATTGCCTCTCATGCAGCCTCCAGGCCACTCAACGCTGCCGCACTCTTCAAGTTTCCAAAGGACGTTTCATGCCCCGCCTACAGTGCCCTCGCTGCCAGCGGCCAGAAGGCCATTGCCTCTGCTCGTTGATCCCTAGCCTGCCAAGCAGCACGCGGGTGTTGATCCTTCAGCACCCCAGTGAAGCCGGGCATGCCCTCAATACAGCCCGCCTGGCTCACCTGGGCCTGAACAACAGTGAGCTGGTCATTACCGAACTCGTAGACCCTGCGCTTTGGTCGGCACATGAAGGGGAGGCCTGCGTGCTGTTCCCTGGAGAAGGCTCACAACTCCTACAACCGAGTTCAGGCAAGGCGATTCAGTTGATTGCGCTGGATGGCACCTGGCGTAAGGCGCGCAAGCTGCTGCACCTCAACCCGGCGCTGGCAGCGTTGCCCAGGGTATCCCTTGCTCAGGTGCAGCCCACACGCTACCGGCTACGCAAGGCCCCGGGGCCCGAGGCGCTTTCAACAGTCGAAGCCATTGTGCAGGCCTTGGAGGTGATGGAGGCGCCAACTTCATTCCAGCCCTTGCTGGCACCCTTCGAAGCCCTGATAGACGGGCAGATTCAGGCCATGGGGGACGCGGTGTATCAGCGTAACCATGGGCATGGGGCTTAACACTCGTTCATGGCATACCCGCTGTGGGACCGGTCGCAGCCGCAGGCGGAGGCCGGGAACCTGCCAACGCCTATTGCACGCTATAGGCCTGGCCGGGCTAGATCAGAAAGGCTGCGCGTTTTATTTCCAATACAGTACCGGCCAACCCATGGCCTCAGCCCGTGCCTTCAGTATCGGGTCAGGATTTACTGCGTTTGGCCGGCTTACCTTTTCCAGCAAGGGCAGGTCATTGCGTGAGTCTGAGTAGAACGCCGCGCCTTCTAGGCTCTCGCCCTCAGCCGCCAACCAGTCCAGCAGGCGGGCAACTTTGCCTTCGCGGTAGGTGAGGGTCCCTTGGGTCTGGCCGCTGTACACGCCATGGGCGATGTGCAGGTCGATGGCCAGTACTTCGTCAATGCCGATGCGGTCGGCAATGGGCTTGACCAGGTGCACCCCGGAGGCCGAAATCACCAGCAGGCGGTCACCGGCCGCGCGGTGCTGGGCGATACACCGGGTGGCGTCACTAAAAATCAGCGGTTCAATCACATCCTCCACCCAAGGGCCTACCAAGTGGTCTACCTCTTCTTCCGTTCGGCCCACCAATGGCTCCAACGTGAACGCCATATAGTCCTCCATGGCCAGTTCACCACGGCTGTAGGCGTCCATCAGTTCAGCGTCCTTGCGGATGAAACTCTCAGGGTCGACCCACCCCAGGCGGGCCATTTGCGTGCTCCACAGGGAGGAGCAGTCGCCGTCGATCAGGGTTTCATCCAGGTCAAAGATAGCCAGGGGCATTGCGGTATTCTCCAGAATTCAGGCGACGTCCCGTAGGGCGGCCGCAGCGATGTGCAGGCGTACGCGCGTACCATTGGGGTACAGGTCTTCAGCCGCGCGGTTCAGCACGTCCACTACCAGGTCCACCTCATGAGCACGCACACGGTAGCGGATCACGCTGCCTAGCAGGCTATGGCTCAGAATCTCACCCTGGCCGCCAAGTTCCGGAAACAGCTCGATCGCCTCGGGCCGAATAGCTTGGCGGGTGGCTACTTCACGTTGCACCAGGCGGCTGGCCGCAGCGGCGTCGAGCACATTGTAATTGCCGATAAAACCCGCGGCGAAGGCATTGGCCGGCGAGGTGTACAGGCTTTGGGCATCACCGCTCTGAACAATCTGGCCCTCATTCATGAGGAAAATGCGGTCGCTGAGGGTCAGAGCTTCTTCCTGGTCGTGGGTCACGAAAATCGTGGTCAACCCCAGGCTTCTCTGGATGTCCCGTATCTGCTCGCGCAAGTGTTTGCGAATACGCGCGTCCAGTGCCGACAGCGGCTCGTCCAGCAACAAGAGGCGAGGGCGAGTGACCAGTGAGCGTGCAAGCGCTACCCGTTGAGATTGCCCGCCTGACAGTTGGTGCGGATACCGGTCGGCAAAGGTTTCCAGTTCCACCATGCCGAGCGCTTCTTGCACACGGGCCCTGATGGCCTCCGTGCCGACCTTTTGCATGCGCAGGCCAAAAGCTACGTTCTGCGCCACGGTCATGTTGGGGAACAGGGCGTAACTCTGGAATACCATGCCAATGTCACGCTTCTGTGGAGACAGCGGCACCAGGTTTTGGCCATTGAGCATGATCTGGCCCGCATCCACGGGCGTGAGCCCGGCAATACAGCGCAACAAGGTGGACTTCCCGCAGCCCGAAGGCCCCAGCAGGGTCACGAACTCGCCCTTGGCGATCCCGAAGTTTATGTCGGCGAACACAGAGGTAGGGCCGAAATTCTTGCGCAGCGCATTAACCGTCATGAAGCTCATGTCAGGGGCGCTCCTTGTTCAGCCACGTGGCCACCCACGTCAGCATCAGTACAAAAAAGAAGTAGGAAATGACCAGCGCACTGTTGAAGTGGCCGCTGCTGTTACGCATGTTATTCAGGTACACCTGCAGGGTTTCATACCGTGTACCCACCAGCAGGTTGGCGAACACGAACTCACCGAACAGGAAGGAAAACGATAGCAACAGCGCCACCATCAGGCCTTTGCGCAGGTTAGGTAGCACCACTTGCCACGCCGCCTGCCAGGGGCTGGCACCGAGCAGTTGAGCCGCGTCCATCAGGTCTCGCAGGTTGATCGCCTGCAGGTTGTTGGAAATGGCGCGGTAGATAAAGGGCAGCGCGACCGTGAAATAGCAGCCGATGAGTACCCAGGGCGTGCCCGTCATGGCCAGCGGGCCGGAACCGTAGAGCTGCAGCAGCCCAACTGAAGACACCACGGGTGGCACGGCGAACGGCAGCAGGATGAGCATGTTCATCAGCCCGTCCAGGCGCGGAAAGTGGTAGTGCACCACAAACAGCAAGGGCAGGATCAGCACCACTGCCAGCAGCAGCGCCCCTAGGCATACCAGCAGCGAGTGCCCAAAGGCCGCCAAAAAGCGGGGGTCAGTCCAGAGTGCCACATACCATTTGAACGTCAACCCGCTGGGCAATAGCGTGGCAGACCAACTGGTGGCCAGGGAATACAACAGGGTACCTGCCAGCGGCAGCACCAAGATCAGGAACAACGCCCATACCACCAGGCGGTGGTAGAGCGACGCAGGCGTGGGCTTAGCGGCGGCCATGGTAGCTCCTGCGCAGTATCCATTGGTGAACCACGGTAACCAGCGCCATCATGGCCACCAGGATCATCGCCAGGGCGCTGGCCAGGTTCGGGTCCAGTGAAATATCCCCGGCGACCATGGCGGCGATGCGGATGGGCAGCACGTTGAAGTTGCCCGTGGTGAGGGCATACACCGTGGCATAGGCGCCCAGGGCATTGGCCAGCAGAATCACAAACGTACCCAGCAGCGCTGGCATCAACACCGGCAACGCAACCAGCCGCCAGTACTGCCAGGGGCTGGCACCCAGCAGTGAAGCCGCCTCGCGCCAGTCCTCCCGCAAGGCGTCGAAGGCGGGGTAGAGCAGCAGTACACCCAGTGGAACCTGGAAGTAGGTGTACACCACGATCAGGCCAACCTTGGAGTACAGGTTGAAGTCGGTGAGCAGCCCACTCTGCTTGAGCAACAGGGTTATAGCCCCATTGAAGCCCAGCAGGATGATAAAGGCGAAGGCTAGCGGCACTCCGGCAAAGTTGCTGGTCATGTTGGCAAAGGCAGTCACGAAGTTGCGCAGGCGTGAATCCACTTGGCGCAATGAGTAGCTGCCTACCAAGGCGATGATCAGCCCGAACAGGCTGGACCACAGACTGATCTCCAGGCTGAACTGCATGGCCTGGCGGTAGAACTTTGAATTGAAGGCCTTGGCGAAATTGGCAAGGCCCCAGCCGCCCGCCCCCTGCACGCTGTTGAGGGCGACCCAGGCCAGGGGCGCCAGTTGAAATACGATGAAGAACGCGGCAAAGGGTAGCAACCAAAGGGTTGCCAGCCATCTGCCGCGAGGCCGGTTGCTCACTGTCACACTCCCGGCAGCAGTGCTATTGCTTCATCTCGGTAATCACCTGCTCGTTCCACTGCTGCGGCAGGGCTTTTGAGCTTTTTTCCCAGGCCGCCGCATCGGTGATGGGCTTCACGCGCTTGTACTGCTCGGCTGGCAAGAGCTTGGCGGCCACGTCAGGCGGCAGTTTCACGTGGTCGGCACGGATAGGGCGAGCGTAGCCCGCCGCCAGGTTGATCTGCCCTGCATCGCTGAGAATGTACTCGCGTGCTAGCTTGGCCGCGTTGGGGTGCTTCGCGTATTTGTTGATGAGGGTCGTATAGCCGGAAATCACAGAACCATCAGCTGGGATCAGCACGTCAAAGCGCTTGGGGTCGATCTGGTCCCTGTAGCTAAGGCCGTTGAAATCCCACACCACACCCACTTCGATCTCGCCTTTTTCCAGGGTTTGAATAGTAGGGTTAGCCAGGGAGAGCCGGCCCTGCTGGGCCAGTTTGGTGAACAGTGCCAGGCCAGGGGCCAGGTTGCTTTCGTCGCCCTTGAACGCAATGGCCGCTGCCAACACACCATTGGCGGCTTGGGCAGCAGTGCTCACATCGCCAATGGCGACCTTGTAGGTGCCGGTCTCCAGGTCTTTCCAGGTTTTAGGCGCGTCAGCTTCCTTCACCAATTGCTTATTGATGATGAAAGCGATGCTGCCGGTGTAGGCCAGCATCCAGTGGCCGTCGGCATCCTTGGCCCACTCGGGGATCTGTGCCCAGGTCGTGGGTTTGTAAGGCTGGGTCACACCTTGGGCCGCCGCAATGGGCCCAAAAGCGGCGCCCACGTCACCGATGTCGGCGCTGGCGTTGTCTTTCTCGGCTGCGAACTTGGCCACTTCCTGGGCCGAGCTCATGTCCGTGTCCATGTGCTTGATGCCGTATGTTTTGGCCAGGTCCGCCCATGTGCCTTTCCAGTTGGCCCAGGCATCGGGCATGCCTACGCTATTCACTTCACCTTCTTTTTTTGCAGCGGCTTCCAGGCTGGCCAGGTCATCGGCGGCCACGGCCTGGTTGCCCAGGGCCAGGGCCGCCCCCAGCACAGAAGCAAGGCACAGTGTCTTGAACGTAGGCTGTTTCTTCATGAATGGCTCCAGGCGAGTGAAAAGTGCAGGCCAGCCTAGGGGTGCTGTATGACCGTTTGATGTCGCACGCCCCAGCGCCGTTTCGCTACCAAGCGTAGACCAGGATGGTGCCTAGCGTGCAGAGAAGGGTGACGCTGTCACGGTTCTGTAAACCGCCCCTGTCACGCTGCTGTGAACACGCCAGGGAGCACTGTAATGAACGAGTACGAAGAGGCACTGCTGGAGCAAGGCGCCGACGCCTGCGAGCCTGCAGATGTCGACGACGATGCTGTCGAGCTTTAAGTCTTGATGGCAGGCGGCCCGGCATGCACCACCTGTACGCTTAGGCGCGGTGTGGCCAGGTCCAGGCCTGCGGCGTCCAGGGTACGTTTGAGCAGCAGGTTGAAGGCTCGGGAAATCTCCCACTGTTTCAACGGCGCTGTCTTGAAACGGGCACGCAGTACGGCAGAGCCTGAGTCAAAGCTTTCCACACCCTGAAATTCAAGCGGCGACCAGATCTCCCGACGCAGCAGCGGGTCGCTGTGCATCTTCTGTCCCACTTCGCGCATCAGCTTGATGGCGTCATCAATACCAACCGTGTGGGGGATGTGTACGCGGAAAATGGCGTAGCCGAACTCCCGGGAGTAGTTCTTGATGCTCTTGATTTCGCTGAATGGAATAGTGTGCACGATCCCATCGATGTCCCGCAGGCGGACAGTGCGAATGGTCAGGCCCTCCACGGTGCCCAAGTGCCCGCCCAAGTCCACGTAGTCATCGATGGCCAGGGAGTCTTCCACAATGATGAATAACCCGGTAATCAGGTCAGCCACCAAGGATTGTGCCCCAAAGCCGATGGCCAGGCCGATCACACCGGCACCGGCCAGCAAGGGGGTCACGTTCACCCCCATATTGGCCAGGGCCACGATGCCAGCGATTACAAAGATGGTGACGAACAGCACGTTGCGAATCAGCGGCATCATGGTCTGGGCACGGGCATTGGCCAACCCTTTGCGCGAGCGCGCCAACCCATGCTGAATGCCGGTATCGGCCAGGATCCACACCAGCCACGCGGTCATCAGCGTGCCCGTAAGCCCGAACAGGCGCAGGCTGAATTCATGACCGCTGCCTTCCGTGAAGCGAATAACCGATAGCCCCCACACCCGCAGGCCCAGCTCCACAAACACTACCCAGACGAAGATATGCACCAAGGTGTAGAAGAAACTCTTCAACCGCTCGGCATAGGCCTCCTGGCGGCGAGGCCCTTTGCTGGGTTTTTGTGCCTGGCGGCTGACCAGCCCGTTAATGACCATGCATACCACCAGCAGCACCGTGCATAACAAGGACTGGCGCAAGGCAGTGCTGGCATCGCCTGCTGAAATGAACGTGGCCACCAGGGAAACGCCCACCAGTAGCAGAGCTGGCACGTACCAGTAAGTGCCTAGCACTTCGAGGGTGTCGGTCATGGCACGGCGGTGCAGCCGTCGCTCCAACGGCTGGTTGCAGATCAGGTGTGCGATGGGGCGGCGGAACCGCAGAATGAACAGGCCGCTGAAAATAGCTGCAAGTACGTTGGCCAGTGCCGCAGCGCTGTGGGCCAGATGCACCCCCAGGCCATCGACCAGCCGAGGGTCGCTGAGCGCCTCGCCGAATGCAGCGCAACTGCCGATCAGCCACATGGGCCGGAAGGCCCGGCGGCGCAGGATATACAAGGCACGATGACGGTGCGGGCCGTCCAGCAGCGAGAAGGCAATGACGCAGATAGCTGCAAAGCAGGTGCCCACCACCAGCGCGTAGGCCACCACCAGCGCCAGGTCCTTGCCCAGGGACGAGGGCACCATGTAGCCAACGCCCAGGGTCAGCCCCAGCGCCACCAGCCAAGGGCCTATCTTGCGCAAGGCAAAGCGCAGCAGGTCCCAGGTTTTTGGGTGTTGGGGTAGCTCTTCGGTCAGGCCGAAGCGTTCGCGCATGCGATGGCTTAGCCAGTTCAGGGCATATGCCAGCAGCGCCCAGGCCAGAATGGTCAGGGCAAATACCAGGATGACCGTGCTCTGGTCAGCGAAACTGGTGGAGCGTTCAAGTAGCTCATCACGTGCCAGCGACAATTCGTCCAGCCACTGGTGCAGCGGGCTGTCCTCGCCGGAAAACTGCCGTTCCAGTGTACGCACGGTGCCGCCGAGAAACCCTACCACCCCCTCTTCCGGGGTGGGCTTGGATTTGGCGCTAGCCTCGCGCAGCTGCTTAAGGTCACTGAGCAGCTTGGCACGCTGGGCGTCGTTCTCCAGCGTCGCGATCACTTGGTCCAGTGACTGGTCCAGGCTCTGGGCAGGCGCTTCTGCCTTGGTGGTGCCGCCCAACAGGCCAGGCAAGCCAGCGGCCTGGGCGGAAGGGGTACAGGCCAGCAGGCACCACAATAGCGCGCCAAGGGCATGCGCCCAGAACAGGCGCCGCCCTTGTACCTTGGCCGTCACGGAAGGGCTCGGGCGGCGTAGAACGCGCTCAGAACCTTCACCAGGTGTGCCAGGTCATGGCTGCCTGCCAGTTCCCGAATGGAGTGCATGGCAAAGGTAGGTACACCGATGTCCACGGTTCGCACGCCCAGGCGGCTGGCCGTAATGGGGCCGATAGTGGAGCCGCAGCCCATGTCGCTACGCACCACGAAGCTTTGTACCGGTACTTCTTCGGCCATGCATAGGTGGCGGAAGAAACCGGCGGTTTCGCTGTTGGTAGCATAGCGCTGGTTGCTGTTGACCTTGATCACCGGCCCGGCATTGAGCTTGGGGCCATGGTTGCCGTCGTGTTTGTCGGCGTAGTTGGGGTGTACCCCATGAGCATTGTCGGCAGACACCAGCAACGAGCGCTGAATGGCCCTGACGTAGTCGTCGCCATTGGGCAGCAGGCGCTGAAGGGTTTGTTCCAGCAAGGGGCCGTCGGCGCCACAGGCCGAGCTGGAGCCGACCTCTTCGTGGTCGGTGCATATCAGCACACAGGTTTCATCACCCTCAGCCTTGAGCAGCGCTTGCAAGCCTGCATAGCAGGACAGCAGGTTGTCCAGTCGGGCGCCGGCGATAAAGTCTTCGTGCAGGCCCACTACGGCAGCGGGTTGGGTGTCGTAGAAGCTCAACTCGTAGTCGAGTACCACATCGGCAATCACGTCGTGTTCCCGCGCCAGTTGCTCGGTGAGCAAGGCACGGAAATCGAATCGCTCGCTACCGGCCACCTGGGCAAGTATGGGCGGGAGTTCGTTCTGCGCGTTGATCGCCCAGCCTTCGTTGGCGGTACGGTTCAGGTGAATGGCCAGGTTGGGGATGATCGCCAGTGGCACACGGAAATCCACGAGTTGGCTGGCCACGCGCCCGTCCTGGCGGAAGGTCACACGGCCGGCCAGGGACAGGTCCCGGTCGAACCAGGGGGCTAGCAAGGCACCGCCATAGACTTCAACGCCCAGTTGTAGGAAACCGTGGCGTTGCAGTTCGGGCTGAGGCTTGACCCGCAGGCAGGGGCTGTCGGTGTGCGCGCCTACCAGGCGCAGGCCCTCGGTGACGGCCGACTCTTTACCCAGGCGAATGGCGATGAGCGAAGAATCATTGCGGGTCAGGTAATAACGCCCCCCGG
Organism: Pseudomonas sp. AB39(2026); assembly: GCF_059831485.1. Taxonomy (NCBI): domain Bacteria; kingdom Pseudomonadati; phylum Pseudomonadota; class Gammaproteobacteria; order Pseudomonadales; family Pseudomonadaceae; genus Pseudomonas; species Pseudomonas sp. AB39(2026). The sequence goes on along the minus strand of NZ_CP195212.1, from coordinate 1,845,034 downwards.
GTATGGTGTTCCAGCGTTCGCGTTCGTCAAGGCGCTGATAGCCTGCTGCGTCCAGGCGCTTGGCAAGGCTGGCGGTGGCGTGGAAGGGTGTAGGCGAGGCCTTGAGGAATTCAATCAGGCCCTGGTTCAGGGTGTCGCGCATCGGGGGGCTCCTGGCAGCAATGGCGCGAGTCTATCGCATTCGGCTGCCTAGCGGGGTGAACAGGCCTGTAAGCAGCCTTCCCGGTCTACGCCTGCGGCTACGCCCGGTCCCACAGGGGCACGTCTGGATTTTTGTAGGAGTGGGCGAAGCCCGCGAATAGGGCCTGTAAGCCGCCTTCCCGGTCTACGCCTGCGGCTACGCCCGGTCCCACAGGGGCACGTCTGGATTTTTGTAGGAGTGGGCGCAGCCCGCGAATAGGGCCTGTAAGCAGCCTTCCCGGTCTACGCCTGCGGCTACGCCCGGTCCCACAGGGGCACGTCTGGATTTTTGTAGGAGTGGGCGCAGCCCGCGAATAGTGCCTGTAAGCAGCCTTCCCGGTCTACGCCTGCGGCTACGCCCGGTCCCACAGGGGCACGTCTGGATTTTTGTAGGAGTGGGCGAAGCCCGCGAATAGGGCCTGTAAGCAGCTTTCCCAGTCTACGCCTGCGGCTACGCCCGGTCCCACAGGGGCACGTCTGGATTTTTGTAGGAGTGGGCAAAGCCCGCGAATAGGGCCTGTAAGCCGCCTTCCCGGTCTACGCCTGCGGCTACGCCCGGTCCCGCAGGGGTACGGCTGGATTTTTGTAGGAGTGGGCGAAGCCCGCCAATAGGGCCTGTAAGCAGCCTTCCCGGTCTACGCCTGCGGCTACGCCCGGTCCCACAGGGGCACGTCTGGATTTTTGTAGGAGTGGGCGCAGCCCGCGAATAGGGCCTGTAAGCAGCCTTCCCGGTCTACGCCTGCGGCTACGCCCGGTCCCACAGGGGTACGGCTGGATTTTTGTAGGAGTGGGCGAAGCCCGCGAATAGGGACCGTAGGCAGCCGTTAAAACGGCGCCGGGCATTGGAAGCGTAGGCGCTCGCCGGTAGCCGGATGACTGAAGGCCAACATCGAGGCATGCAGGCACAGCCGTGGTGCGGCGTCCAATGCAGCACCTTCAGCATACAACCTGTCACCCAACAGCGGGTGGCCAATGCTTAGCATGTGCACACGCAGCTGATGCGACCGCCCCGTGACTGGCGTGAGCTCCACGCGGCACCACTGGCCATGGCGCTCCAGCACTTTCCAGAAGGTCAGCGCGTGCTTGCCCTGTTCGTGGTCCACCACATGCCGTGGCTTGGTGGGCGGGTCGTAGCGCAGGGGCAGGTCGATACTGCCGCTGTCCAGTTCAGGCTGGCCCCAGCACAGGGCGGTATAGGCCTTTTCGGTTTCCCGGTCATGGAACTGACGGGACAGTTCACGGTGGCTGTGGGGGTCGCGCGCTAACAGGATGATCCCCGAGGTTTCCCAGTCCAGCCGATGAACGATCAGCGCCTCCGGGTAACCGTTTTCCTGCAGCCGGGTGATCAGGCAATCCTTGTTGTCATCCGCCCGGCCGGGCACGGACAGTAGCAGGGTGGGCTTGTCGATCACCAGGAAGGTAGGGTCCTGGTGCAGGATGCGGATGTTGGACAGGGGCATTGCACTGGTCTCTGAAAACACACGCGGCGACCCATGGGTCGCCGCGCCTGTAGCAAACCCGGCTTAACGGTCGGGCAGGGTGATGTTGAGTTCGAGGATCGAACAGCTGCCTTGGTTCTCCAGGGCAACCTGTACGTCATCGCTGTCGATACTGACATATTTGCGAATCACTTCGACCAGCTCTTTCTGCAAGGCAGGAAGGTAGTCTGGAGTCGCCCGCTGACCGCGCTCGTGCGCCACGATGATCTGTAGACGCTCCTTCGCGACCGAGGCGGTGCTCGCCTTTTTACGGTCTCGAAAGAAGTCGAAAATATTCATTCACGACCTCCGAAGATGCGTTGAATCCAGCCTTTTTTCTTCACGTCCAGGAACCGATGTTCGACGGTTTTGCCCAGCAGGCGGTCCACGGCGTCACTGTAGGCCTGGCCGGCATCGCTCTGCTCGTCCAGGATTACCGGCACGCCCTGGTTGGACGCCTTGAGCACGGCTTGGGATTCCGGGATCACGCCCAGCAGCCGGATGGCAAGGATTTCCTCAACGTCTTCGACGCCCAGCATTTCACCCTTGCTGACGCGCTCCGGGTTGTAACGGGTCAGCAGCAGGTGTTCCTTGATAGCGTCTTCGCCTTTCTCGGCGCGGCGCGACTTGCTGGCCAGCAGGCCCAGCATGCGGTCCGAGTCCCGCACCGAGGACACTTCCGGGTTGGTGACCACGATGGCTTCGTCTGCGAAGTACATGGCCAGGCTGGCGCCTTTCTCGATACCTGCCGGCGAATCACAGATCACGTACTCGAACTCTTCCTTGAGCTCGTTCAATACCTTTTCTACGCCGTCCTGGGTGAGGGCGTCCTTGTCACGGGTCTGGCTGGCGGCCAACACATACAGGTTCTCAAGGCGCTTGTCCTTGATCAGGGCCTGCTTGAGCGTGGCCTCGTTATTCACAACGTTCACGAAGTCGTACACCACGCGCCGCTCGCAGCCCATGATCAGGTCCAGGTTACGCAGGCCGACGTCGAAGTCGACGATAACGGTTTTGTGGCCGCGCAATGCCAGGCCGGTGCCAATGGCAGCGCTGGTGGTGGTCTTGCCCACACCACCCTTGCCGGAAGTAACCACGAGAATCTTGGCCAAGGTGTATCACCCCTAATGAAAAAAGGACGTTGAGTCCTTGAAAACGTGAAGATGAAGATCGAGTACTTATGGATGTACGTACTACGTAACTGCGCCGCCATGCAGACAACTGCGCATAAAATGGCGGCAAGTATCCGTTAAAGGCGGGTGATGTTCAACACATCGCCACTGAGGCTGATCTGCACAGGGTTCCCCCAGAGTGGCTCGCGCCGCAGGTCCTCGGCCACCTTGTACTGGCCTGCGATTGACACCAGCTCTGCCCCCAGTTGCTGACAGAAGATACGCGCCCGGGTATCGCCTTTTACACCTGCCAATGCCCGGCCCCGCATCGGCCCGTAGACATGGATGTTGCCGTCGGCGAGAAGTTCCGCACCCGAACTTACCGATGAAATGATAACCAGGTCGCAACCCTGGGCATAAATCTGCTGGCCGCCCCGCACGGGTGTTGTAATCACCCGAGTGGGCTGCGTAACAGGTTTGGGTGGCGCTTCCACTACAGGCGGTGGCGCTTCCACAATCGGTTTGCGTTCTTCTGCCAACTCCACCGGCCGCTCACGGGCATTGGAAGGCGGCAGCACCGGCAAGTCGATAGCGATCGCGGCGGCAATGTCCTCAATGCGTGCAGCGCGGATGGCCAGCGTGCGCAGGCCGTGGTGGCGGCATACCCGCATCAAGCCCGGCAGGTCGATAGGGCCACCATTGGCAGGCAACTTGTCGAGCGCCAGTACCAGTGGCGTGTTGCTGAAGAAGTTAGGTGCCTGGGCCACCTTGACGGCCAATTGGCGGTCAAGGCCTTCAAGGTCATTGCGAGCCAGCTCCAGCACGGTGATGGCCAGCATGCTGCCCTTCAGTTGGAACACGGCGTCAGGCTGCTGAGGTTCGGTTTGGCTCATGGTCGGCAAATGTCGCCTTGTCGCGAAAAGTGCCGTGACTTATAGCGAGAACGCTTGCCAGCCGCAAGCCATGCGCAACCCATGTAGAATGCGCAGCTTTGCCTTTGCCCGGATTTCTTCATGCAACGACCGCACTTTCGCCGAGCCTTTCTGCACCCCCGTTTCTGGCCGCTATGGCTAGGCCTTGGGCTGCTGTGGCTGACCGTGCAACTGCCCTATGCTCTGCTGTTGCGCCTAGGTAGTGCCTTGGGGTGGGTGATGAGTATTTTCGCCACCGATAGGCGCCAGATCGCGGCGCTTAACCTGAAACTATGCTTTCCTGAACTCTCCAAAGGTCAGCGCCAGCAGTTACTGAAGGAAAACTTTCAGTCCACTGGCATCGCCTTTTTCGAGATGGCCATGAGTTGGTGGTGGCCCAAGGCACGGCTGGCTCGCCTGGCCCATATCGAGGGGCTTGAACACCTTCGCCAGGCCCAAGCCGAAGGAGAGGGCGCCATCTTGATGGCTGCCCACTTCACCACCCTGGAGATTGGCGCTGCATTGTTGGGCCAGCACCATACGATCGACGGCATGTACCGGGAACACGCCAACCCCGTATTCGATTACGTGCAGCGCCGTGGCCGCGAGCGGCATAACCTGGATGCGCTAGCCGTGGAGCGCGAGGACGTGCGTGGCATGATGAAGCTGCTGCGCAAGGGGAGGGCCATCTGGTATGCGCCGGACCAGGACTACGGCACCAAGCAAAGCGTGTTCGTACCGCTGTTCGGCATTCCCGCAGCCACCGTGACGGCTACCAGTACCTTCGCCCGGTTGGGCAAGGCCCGTGTCATTCCGTTTACTCAAGTGCGCCTGGCCGATGGCAGCGGTTATCGGTTGGTGGTGCATCCGCCGTTGGTGGCGTTTCCAGCCGATACCGTTGAAGAGGACTGCCTGCGTATCAACCAGTGGGTTGAACAGGCTATCCGTGAATGCCCGGCCCAGTACCTGTGGGCCCACCGCCGGTTCAAGTCTCGCCCGGAGGGGGCTTCTCGGATCTACCCCAAACGCACCAAGCGCTAAGCGCTGTCAGGCCGTCAGCCGGTTGGCGTGGAAATCACGCATGGCCTGCTCGATCTCTTCACGGGTATTCATCACGAACGGGCCGTACTGCACGATCGGCTCGTTCAGGGGTTTACCTGCAATCAGCAACACACGGCAACCGGCTGTGCTGGTGAGCGATAGCGCGCCTTGTTCAGACAGCCTTACCAATTGGCCCGCCCCGATGCCGTCGGCGTGCCCGCTGACGGTGACGCTACCTTCATAGACATACAGCAAGGGGCGATGGCCTTCCGGTACGCTGGGGCTCACTGACGCCCCTGCAGGCAAGTGCAGGTCCAAGTACAGGGGCTCTGTGTCCGGGCGTTGAACCACACCGGCCTGTTGCACTTGCCCGTCATCGAATTCACCCGCGATGACCACCACCGTTACCCCCTGGGCCGTCTGCAGGCGTGGAATATCGGCCGGAGGAATATCCCGGTAAGACGCCTCACCCAGCTTGGCCTTGGCGGGCAGGTTCAGCCACAGCTGAAAGCCACGCATCTCGCCTTCTTCCTGTTCAGGCATCTCACTGTGAATCACACCGCGAGCAGCGGTCATCCACTGAACGCCACCGCTGCCCAGCAGGCCCACATTGCCCATGTGGTCCTCATGGCGCATGCGGCCTTCGAGCATGTACGTCACGGTTTCAAAGCCGCGGTGAGGGTGTGGAGGAAAGCCGGCGATGTAGTCGTCCGGGTTCACCGAACCGAACTCGTCCAGCATCAGGAAGGGGTCGAACCGTTCGATACCAGGGCCGCCGAATACGCGAATCAAGCGCACACCGGCACCGTCCGAGGTGGGCTGGCCAACGTGGGTACTTAGAACCTTGCGAAGGGTGGGCATGGTATGGGCTCCAGATCAGAATGGGGCCATGGTATGCCGGCAGGCGTGATAGATGGGTGAGTTATTTGGAGGGAAATGATCGAGGTTTTCGATTTTGAATGAGTGTCGCGGGCTGGCGCCGGCTTTCCGGTGCCAGCCCGCGAATTCGTTATTCGCTCACTTGGAGCTTGCGCGCTTCGGTGTAGACGTAGCGCACTTTCTCGTACTCGAACGGTGAATTCAGCTGCCCATAGCGGAAGCTGGTGGTGTAGCGACGGTCCACGGCGCGTAGCAACAGGATTTCTGGATGGCGACCGCTTTCTTCGGACACGTTCAGGAAGTTGACTTGGGACTCGGCAGCAAAGTCGGTCAACAGGCCTGTGGTGTCACGCAGGTTGGACGGGCCGAAGATTGGCAACACTACATAGGGGCCTTCCGGCACGCCATAGTGGCCCAAGGTCTGGCCGAAGTCTTCGGTCTGGCGAGGCAAGCCGAAGTAAGTAGCCGGGTCCCATAGCCCTGCAACGCCTAAGGTGGTGTTCATCAGCAGGCGACCAGTGATGTCCAGGGAACGCTTGCCTTTGAGCTGCAGCAGGGAGTTCATCAGGTTGCTGATGTCGCCCAGGTTATTGAAGAAGTTGCTTACCCCTGTGCGCACGAAGCCAGGGGTGATGTAGCGGTAGCCGCGTACCACGGGCAGGAATACCCATTCATCGAACCGGTAGTTGAAGTGGTACACACGGCGGTTCCACGATTCCAGCGGGTCGTACACATTTAGCGCACTGAGGGTGGAGCGTTCGAACTCGCGCTGGTCCAGGCCGGGGTTGAACGTGAGTTGCTTGAGCGGCTCCTTGAAACCATCCGGGTCTGTCTGGGCCCGGCCGTCGTCGGCCTGGGCGACGCCTGCGCACAGTAGCGCGGCAATGAGCAGGGCTTGTTTAACCACGGAAGAACTCCAGGATAGCGTCGCTGTTTACATGGTAATTGAGGTTGCCGCAGTGCCCGCCTAGGGGGTAGAGCGTGAGCCGGTCACCGAAGGTCTTGCGCAGGAAACCGATGTCCCCAGGGCCCAGGATCACATCATCGGCGTTGTGCATGACCGCGATCTTGCTGCTGCTTTGCAGGTAGTCCTTCAGGCCGTACAGGCTCACCTGGTCGATCAATTGCAACACGCTGCCGCCGTCGGTACGGGCACGCCACATAGGGATGACTTGCTCGGTCATGTAGCAGTCGAAGTCACACTGCATGGAGCGGCGCATGAAGTCGGTGAGGCTGGTGCCTTCGCGGATCGGATATTTGGGGGGAATGATCAGGCCACGGCGGTTGATCAGGTCCGAGGTGAAGGCAATGTCCGCTGCCGAGAAGCGGAAGGACACGCCGATCAGCATCGCCATCTGCTCATTGGAGAGGTGCTGGCGGGATTGCTGGAAGTCATACAGCAAGGCTTCGTTAAGGTCGATATAGCCTTTTTGCTGGAAGTAACGGGTCAGCTTTTTCAGCACCAGCTCATAGAACGTGGTGCTGTTGTTGATACCCTTTACTTCGGTCTGGGTCAGCTTGTCCAGGTTGTTGATGGAGGTGTAGAGGTTCACCGGCGGGTTGAGCAGCAACACTTTCTTGAAGTTGAAGCTGCGGCGGGTTTCGTCTAGCTTGCTGACGAACGCGGCATCCAGGCCACCCAAGCTGTAACCGGTGAGATAGTAGTCGGTGACCTGAAGCTTGGGGTGCTGGGCGCGCACACCCTGCATGACACGGTACAGGTCTTCAGCGTCTTCGCTGCTGATGCCTGGCGTGGCAAAGCGCGAAGCAGCGCTGATAAAGTCATAGCTGGTCGGCGACGACAGTTGCACCACATGGTAGCCGGCCTGCCAGAACAGCTTTTTCAGGAACTCATTGAGCGAGCTGTCGTAGCGAGCGCCGGTCCCGGCAATCAGGAAGATCAACGGTGCTGCGTGATCCTGCTCGGCCAGGCGGTAGCGAAGCTTTTTCACCGGCCAGAAGTTGTCCGGCAGGATGAATTCGCGCTCCGGGCGAATGTTCAGGGTGTAGTCAGCCTGGTCGATATCGTCGTCAAGAGGCAGTTTGGGGCGCAGATCCGGCGGCGTAGAGGCAATAGTGGCCTCGAACGGGTTAGTCAGCGGAAAGCCGTAGCTGGCAGGATCGACGTCCTTGGCCAGCGAAAACGCACTCATGACAAGACCGCCTATCAAGGCAGCGAGGCGTATAAATCGAAGCATGTGATGTTTCCTGACGACGAGATGCTGACTAGACAACTGCCATGATGGCTAGTTGCCAACCCCCTGAAAATGTTTTTATCACCCGGCAAACGCCGTACGTGGTGCGAGACGATACACCCATTTCACCCCCGGCATGTAGAGTATCCGGGCGCTTTTGTGCAAGCCGTGGTACACCCTCTATCCAGGCCCTTTGAACAGGAAGGAAACCGATGCATTACCGCGTACGTATAGGGCTTGTTTTGCTGGCCCTCGGGGGCTGGGTCGCCACGGCCTATGCCGTACGTTACGGGCTGATGGAGCATACGGCGTGGGTAGGTGCCTGTGCTTCGGACCCCCAGCAGTTGGCTTGCCAGGCACGGGCCGGCATGGGGCAGATGATCCATTGGAACGTATTGCCCCTGCTAGGCCTGGCAGCCACCGTAGCGGCCTGGTTGCTCACTGGGCCGCCTGGGCGGTACCTGGCCATGCTGGGCGTTGCGCTGGCGATACCTGGGTTGGTGCTGTACACCACGTCCCTGGCCGGCGCCGTGGTTGTGGCGGCAGGGTTAAGGGCGGTGAAGCCTTCCAGCGCCCGGCCTGAGTGACCAGGCCATCATTGCGACGACAACGGCCCAGCCAAAAGCGTAAGGGTTTTGCCAGCCTTCCCGGATCAACTGAGCTGGAACACTCACGGCACAGATGCCAGCCAGCAAGCGTGCAGCATGAGGGACCAGGGCGGCGGGCCGCCACAGCAGTACCAGGGCCGGCACCAGCAGGCCGGCGGTGGCAAAGCTGCGGTAGCGAGGGTCGAACACCATCCACACGGCTTCCACGGCAGTGGCATAGCCGGCAAGCAACCCCAGTGTGTTGCGGTAGCGGGTGGCCAGGTGCATGGCCTTGGTGCGCCAGCCTGTGGCGTGCCCTGAACGCAGCGCCGTGTCGGCGAGCAGCGCCACACTCACTAGCCCAAGCCCACCCGCCCATAGCCATTCGCCTGGGTAGCGTGCACCTACACCGGCTTGCCGTGCCCAGCCGGCCAGGCACGCCCCCGCAATAGCCCCCAGCCAGGGCAGGGCCAGCGCGGCCCTGGCCGAACGTGGCCGGCCAGCCACTGCCAGGGTGGCAAGCATTACAGCGCAGGAGATACACAGCCATAGGGGCCAGTGGGGCACATTGCTCACCGGGCCATACAGCACGCCTTTGTCCTGCCGGTCCGCATCCAGCATGCCCCAGTAGCCTCCCACCGCGCCCTCGTTGTTGCGCTTCCAAGGCTGGTCAATGGCTTCGATCAGGTTGTATTGCCAGCCCAGGCGATCGGCCAGGTGCACGAAATCGCGTACGAAGCGGGCTTGATTGACGGGGCTGGGCTCGGCGGTTTCGCGGCGCCGGCCTTCGCTGGGCCAGCCGGTTTCTCCCACCATGATGGGCTTGGGTGCAAAGCGGCGGGCGAAATCGTCGTGGATCGCTTGTACATGGGTAAGGGCCGTGTCCACGCCATAGGGTACGTCTTCCCAATAGGGCAGCAGGTGCACCATCAGAAAGTCCACTTCGGGCGCTACTTGGGGGTAGCGCGCCCAGTACTCCCACACATCGGCATAGGTGACGGGCTGGCGTACCTGGCTTTTGACCTCGCGTATCAGGGCAGCCATGCGCTCGCCTGTCGCTTCCTTGCGCAGGAGCACCTCATTGCCCACGATCACCGCTGTTACCACGTCCGGGTAGGCATTGGCGGCTTTGACTAAGGCATCCACTTCTTTTTGGGTATCGGCCGGGTTGCTGTTCACCCAGGCCCCCAGCATCAGCTTCAGGCCGTGTTTGCGTGCGAGCAATGGCAGCCCTTCAAGGCCGGTCATCGAGTAGGTGCGCAGGCAGGCGAACCGGGTGCTTAACAGGGCCAGGTCCTCGTCCAGCTGGGCCGGCCGAAGGGCCATGGGCTGGTCGAACGGGGACTGGTCCTTCCCGAAAGGCGAATAGGAGGCGCACTGCAGGCGCGTGCCGGGCGCAGTGGCGTCAGGCAACGGCACAGGCCGACCCAGGTGAAACCAGAAAGCCAGCAACGCACAGGCCGCCAGAACGCTGGAGGCACACCAGAGCAGCCATGAACGGGGAAGGGTTGTGCGCATGACAAGGCCGGGCGGCAGAAGGAGGCGCCGATCTTAACCGGTTCTTGAGCACGTAACAGCCTGCATGGCCATGCAAGTAACGGGCGAAGATGGGCGTAGTGTGGGTAGGTGAGTGAGGACGTGTCGCTGATCACCTGCTGCAGGTCGTACCCAGAACCGGCTGCGGACAAGCACAAGCCGATCATCAGCCTGTCCGGCGACCTGCCGGCCGCGGGTGCAGTGACCCAGGCATCATCAGCGGGCACGCAGGCCTGGCGGTGCACCACGCCAACATCAAGATCGGGAGCGAACATGAAAGCGCGAACACTGTGGGGAGCGGGGGCGGCATTGGTACTGGCGATGGGGGCAGGTGTTGCAAGCGCCAAGACTGAATTGAGTATCGGCTATGTGGATGGCTGGTCCGACAGCGTGGCTACTACCTTTGTGGCGGCCGAGGTCATCAAGCAGAAGCTGGGCTACGACGTGAAGCTGATGCCCGTGGCCACCGGCATCATGTGGCAAGGAATCGCCACGGGCAAACTGGACTTGATGATGTCCGCCTGGCTCCCGGTCACCCATGGCGAGTACTGGGAGAAGAACAAGGACAAGGTGGTCGACTACGGTCCCAACTTCAACGACGCCAAGATCGGCTTGATCGTGCCGGAGTATGTGAAGGCCAAGACGGTAGCGGACCTGAAAACCGACGACAGCTTCAACAAGAAGATTGTAGGGATCGACGCAGGCTCTGGCGTCATGCTCAAGACTGACCAAGCCATCAAGGACTATGGCCTGGACGGCTACAAGCTGCAGGCCAGCTCTGGGGCGGCCATGACCTCTGAACTGGGGCGTGCCTATGACAAACAGCAATCCATTGCTGTGACCGGCTGGGTGCCCCACTGGATGTTCGCCAAGTGGAAGCTGCGTTTCTTGGACGACCCTAAAGGGGTGTATGGCGCAGCCGAGCATGTGGACAGCGTGGGCAGCAAGCAGCTGGACACCAAGGCGCCTGAGGTAGCAGCCTTCCTGAAGAAGTTTTCCTGGAAAGATGCCAACGAAATCGGTGACGTGATGCTCGCGATCCAGAACGGCAAGAAGCCCGATGCCGTTGCCAAAGAATGGGTCGCGGCCCATGCAGATCGCGTAGCGGAGTGGACGGGTAAATAACGTTTCAGCCGCTGTTCGCGGGCTTCGCCCATGCCTACACAGGCTGTAGGAGTGGGCGAAGCCCGCGAACGGTCCCATCATTTAAGACTAAGGTCGTCTATCGTTCTTCCGCACCAGGCATACAGTGGCCAAGGTTCCACTAAACCGTGCTGCGGAGACAAAAACAATGAACGACAGCATCTATCTCGCAATACAGAACAACCCGCGTTTCAAGGAGCTGGTGGCCAGGCGCGAGCGTTTTGCCTGGCTGCTCTCGGCAATCATGCTGGGCTTGTACGCCGCCTTTATTTTGTTGATCGCTTATGGCCCTCAGGTGCTGGGTACGCCTGTCAGCCCAGGCTCTTCCATCACGTGGGGCATTCCCATAGGGGTAGGCCTGATTCTGTCGGCCTTTGTGCTGACCGCCATCTACGTGCGCCGCGCCAATGGCGAGTTCGATGACATGAACCGCGCGCTACTCAAGGAGGTGCAAGCATGAGCCGCCTTCTTGTAGCACTAGCCGCCAGTGTATTGGCCCCCTGCGCCATGGCTGCCGACGCCCTGACCGGCGCCGTGCAGAAACAACCCCTGAACGTGGCCGCCATTGCCATGTTTGTGGTGTTTGTGGGTGCCACGCTGTGCATTACTTATTGGGCCTCCAAACGTAACCGGTCTGCGGCAGACTACTATGCCGCGGGCGGGCGCATCACGGGCTTCCAAAACGGCCTGGCCATCGCCGGGGACTACATGTCGGCAGCCTCCTTCCTGGGTATCTCGGCGCTGGTATTCACCTCAGGGTACGACGGTCTGATCTATTCCATCGGCTTCCTGGTGGGCTGGCCGATCATTCTGTTTCTGATTGCCGAGCGGCTGCGCAACCTGGGCAAATACACGTTTGCGGACGTGGCCTCCTACCGCTTGAAGCAGAAGGAAATCCGTACCCTGTCGGCCTGCGGTTCATTGGTGGTAGTGGCCTTCTACCTGATTGCCCAGATGGTGGGTGCGGGCAAGCTTATCCAGTTACTGTTCGGGTTGGACTACACCGTAGCGGTGGTGCTAGTGGGTATTCTCATGTGCCTTTACGTGCTGTTTGGCGGCATGCTGGCCACCACCTGGGTGCAGATTATCAAAGCCGTGCTGCTGCTGTCTGGGGCCAGCTTCATGGCACTGATGGTGATGAAGCACGTGAACTTCGACTTCAATGCTTTGTTCTCCGAGGCCATCAAGGTACACCCCAAAGGGGCGGCCATCATGAGCCCCGGCGGCCTGGTGAAAGACCCGATCTCCGCATTCTCCCTGGGCCTGGCGCTGATGTTCGGCACCGCTGGCCTCCCGCATATCCTGATGCGCTTCTTCACCGTAAGCGACGCCAAGGAAGCCCGCAAAAGCGTGCTCTATGCCACAGGCTTCATCGGCTACTTCTACATTCTCACCTTCATCATTGGGTTCGGCGCGATCCTGCTGGTGAGCACCAACCCAGACTTCAAGGACGCTGCGGGTGGCCTGCTGGGTGGTAACAACATGGCAGCAGTTCACCTGGCCAATGCGGTAGGCGGCAGTGTGTTCTTGGGCTTCATTTCGGCAGTGGCCTTTGCCACCATTCTGGCGGTGGTCGCAGGGCTTACCCTGGCTGGCGCTTCGGCGGTATCCCACGACCTGTATGCGTCTGTGATCAAGAAGGGCCATGCCAACGAGAAGGATGAGATCCGCGTATCGAAGATCACCACCATCGCGTTGGGTGTGCTGGCGATCGGGCTAGGCATTTTGTTCGAGAAACAGAACATCGCCTTCATGGTAGGCCTGGCCTTCTCCATTGCCGCCAGCTGTAACTTCCCGGTGCTGCTGCTTTCCATGTACTGGAAAAAGCTCACCACGCGCGGCGCCATGATCGGTGGGTGGCTGGGGCTGGTTACAGCAGTAGGGCTGATGATCCTAGGCCCGACCATCTGGGTGCAGATTCTGGGCCATGCTACGCCGATCTACCCTTACGAATACCCAGCCCTGTTCTCTATCACAGTGGCGTTTGTAGGTATCTGGTTCTTCTCGGTCACGGACAAATCCAAAGCCGCTGACGAGGAGCGTGCCTTGTTCTACCCGCAATTTGTAAGGTCGCAAACTGGCCTGGGCGCCAGTGGGGCCGTCGCTCACTAAGGTATTCAGCATAAAGCAGCACCCAAACGCCATCGGCCTGTGCCGGTGGCGTTTTACTGTATGAAACCCTTGTCATGTGAAAGAAGTGTTATAAGATAACATTTCCGTCAGGCCTGGCGGTAAAGGTGTCTTTCGGTAAACCCCACAGCGGGTCGACACGCTGTGAGGTTTACGCCCTTCAGGAATGTGGCAATGTTGATGCAATCAAGGAATACCCTGTGGCCGCTGTCGGCGCTAGCGGCTGCACTGTCGGCGCCTATGGCCCAGGCGGCCGACACAGTCGCCCTGCAACCGGTCGTTGTGACAGCCAACCCACTAGGCAGTGAACAATCCGCCACACCTAGCACCGTGCTCAACGGTGATGAACTCACGTTTGCTCAAAAAGGCAGCCTGGGAGAAACCCTGGCCCACGAACCCAGTGTGGCGTCGTCGTACTTCGGCCCTGGTGCCAGCAGGCCTATCATTCGAGGCTTGGACGGCGACCGGATTCGCCTGTTGCGCAATGGTATCGGGGCGCTGGATGCCTCGTCGCTGTCCTACGACCATGCCGTACCCTTGGACCCTGTCAATGTAGACCGCATTGAAGTGGTCCGCGGGCCTGCTGCCCTGCTGTACGGGGGCAGCGCTATTGGTGGTGTGGTCAATACGTTCGACAACCGCATTCCCACTGAGGCTATCGAAGGCATCCATGGGGCAGGGGAACTGCGCTATGGAGGCGCGGACACCACCCGCAGCAGCGCTGGCAAGCTGGAGGCCGGCAACGGCACCTTCGCCCTGCACCTGGACGCTAACAGCCGGACCTTCAATGACCTGCGCATTCCGGGCTACGCCCGTACCGCCGACCAGCGCGCGCTTGAACCTGAGGACGATCGCAAGCACCGGCTGGGAAACAGTGATGGCCGCCAGGACGGTGGCGCCGTAGGCGGTGCTTACACGTGGGATAATGGCTACGCGGGCGTGTCCTACAGCAATTACGACAGCAACTACGGTTCACCGGCCGAACAGGCTGTTCGCCTGCGCATGCAGCAGGAACACTATGGCTTCGCTTCAGAGGTTCGCAACCTCGAAGGCCCCTTCACCTTGGTCAAGCTGGATGCAGGCTACACCGACTATGAACACCGCGAGATCGAGGACGGCGAAACGGGGACCTTGTTCAAGAACAAGGGGTATGAAGCCAGAATCGAGGCCCGGCACAAGCCGTTAGGGCCGGTGAATGGCGTGATCGGGGCACAGGTGTCGCGTAGCGAATTTTCGGCCCTAGGCGAGGAAGCCTTTGTGCCGCAGACCGATACAGACACTGCTGCGCTGTTCGTACTGGAAGAGTGGCAAGTGACGGACCGCTTGAAGGCCTCCTTGGGCGGGCGACTGGAACATACCACCCTGGCCCCGGAGGCTGGCGGCAATGACCGGTTTGAAGGTGTCACGGATAACAGTTTCACGGCAGGCAGTGTGTCCTCAGGCGCCGTGTACACCCTTACGCCGGTGTGGGCTGTCGCTGCCACCCTTAGCTACACAGAGCGCGCCCCCACGTTCTATGAGCTGTATGCCAATGGCGCTCATGTGGCCACGGGCACCTATGAACGAGGTGATGCCGACCTTGGAAAAGAAAAAGCCGTGGCCAGCGACCTGGCCTTGCGCTTCGACAACCGGGTGCATAAAGGCAGTATCGGCGTGTTCTATACCCACTTTTCCAACTACATCGGCCTGCTCGGCACGGGCCGTACCTTGGATGAGGAGGGCGAGGAGGATGTATCAGGCATTCCGGAATACACCTACTCAGGGGTGCGGGCGCGGTTTGCCGGTGTGGAGGCCCAAGACCATTGGCGGTTGGGGGATACGCCCTATGGCAGCTTCGCGCTGGAGTCTTCGGCCGACTACACCCGTGCCAAGAACCTGGACACGGGCGAGCCTCTGCCACGCATCGCGCCCCTGCGCCTGCGCACAGGCCTGCTGTGGAACCGCAATGCCTGGCAGGCACGCGTGGATGTGGAACATGCCAGTGCGCAGCGCCGTGTACCCCGTAATGAGGCCGGAACAAACGGCTATACCACGCTGGGCGCAAGCGTGGGGTACGGGTTTGACGTAGGGGACAGCCAATGGCTGGCCTTTGTCAGCGGCGAGAACCTTACCAACCAGACTGTCCGCTATGCCAGTTCCATCCTTCGAGACCTGGCACCGGCCCAGGGACGAAGTGTTCAGGTAGGGCTGCGCACTACCTTCTGAACACCTGATCAAAACAAAGCCCCGAGGGTCTGTAGACCGCTCGGGGCTTTGCTTGTCAGGCTACGCCAGGGGCGTCATATTTTCCCGAGCAATACCAGAATCAGCAGAATGACCAACACGGTACCGATGATACCGGACGGGCCATAGCCCCAGCTGCGTGAGTGGGGGAAGACAGGTAGACCACCGATCAGCAGCAAGATCAAGACGATGATAAGTATGGTGCCCATGGCGGATTCCTTTTTTGTTGATCCCTGTGCGGCGCCTGCCGCGGTTAAAGGCGGAGCGTGTAGGCCGTCCGCTTGTACCTGTGACTCATGGAGTGCGCAAAAAGTTTGAAATACTGTGAAACATGTCCCGGCATTCAGTGTGCTGGCGTTCTACAGGCTTGTGGCAGCCAGCCAGTGGCGTATGTTGGGTGCAAATGTATCTGGAGGGGGTGTTGTGCTCAATTACCTATGGTTCGCCCTGGCAGCGTTGTTTGAAATCATCGGCTGCTATGGCTTTTACCTGTGGCTGCGCTTGGGCAAAGGGCCGCTCTGGGCCGTTGGAGGCCTGCTTAGCCTAGTGTGTTTCGCCTTGCTGCTGACCAAAGTGGAAGCCGCCTATGCAGGCCGTGCCTATGCCACTTATGGGGGGATCTACATCGCAGCCTCTTTGGCCTGGTTAGCCTTGGTAGAGCGCGGCAAGCCTTTGCTGACAGATTGGGCAGGTGTAGCGTTGTGCCTGGTTGGCGCTACCGTGGTGTTGTTCGGCCCTCGGTTTTCCAGCTAGCGGCACACTGAATGCCGATGAGCGCAGCATTTGCCCGAGAGGTTGTAGGAAAGTGTCCAATTTTTACCTTGCATGGCCTTTAAATCCTGTTCGGCGTTGAACCTCTGTGCATTCCAAGGCAGGCTCGGTACTCCACCCAGCAAAGGATGCAGACCATGCTTGTACTGACCCGCGTAGTCGGTGAGGAGATCATCATCGGCGACAGTATTCGCCTCAAGGTGCTTTCAGTGAGTGGAAGCCAGGTAAGGCTTGGGGTAGACGCCCCTCGGGAGGTGGAGGTACACCGGGAGGAAATCTACCGCCGCTTGCTACGGGAACGCCAGGGCAAGGAATTGGGGGGCCATGGCGTCAACCCTCTAGCAGTTCCTTTGGAACGTCGTGCTTGGCCAGTAACTGACACTGCTGGCTCTCCATGTCGAACAGAATGAAGGCCTGCTGCTTGGCCAATGCATGGCGTACACGGAGAACGCGGGTGTCAAGGGGTGTTTCGTCGCCATTGTCAGTACCGTCCCGGGTTACGAAGTCTTCGATAAGCCGGTTCAGGGTGTCGGGTGCCAGTTGGTCATAGGGAATCAGCACAATGTTACACCACTAAAAATGAAGTGGCGCCCAGCTTACCGCACTGCCGGGCGCGTTGAAGGGTTACTTGCCGATCAGTTCGTCCACTGCAGGTACACGGGTGTCACTTTCCATATGGGCTTCGTGCTCGATCTGTTTGCTGAACTTGCTCAACGAAGCGTTGGCCGGGTCGGCGTCACTGGCAAACACAGGCGGGCTGAGCATGTAGGCGGTCAGCAACCGGCTCAGCGCGCCTAGGCTGTCAATGTGGGTACGCTCGTAACCATGGGTGGCATCGCACCCGAAGGCAAGCAAGGCCGCGCGCACGTCATTGCCTGCATTCACAGCAGAATGCGCGTCGCTGTAGTAGTAGCGGAACAGGTCCCGGCGCATGGGCAGGTCATGCTCTGCGCCCAACTTCAACAGGTGCCGGGACAGGTGATAGTCATAGGGGCCACTGGAGTCCTGCATGGCCACGCTCACGGCGTGCTCGCTGGACTGCTGCCCTGGGGCTACCGGGGCAATGTCCACACCCACGAATTCACTCACGTCCCAAGGCAAGGCCCCCGCAGCGCCCGAGCCGGTTTCTTCGGTAATGGTAAAGATAGGGTGGCAGTCGATCAGGGGTTCGGCACCGCTGTCCACGATGGCCTTCAGCGCGGCCAGTACCGCTGCCACACCGGCTTTGTCGTCCAGGTGGCGAGCGCTGATGTGCCCGCTTTCCGTGAATTCGGGCAAGGGGTCGAAAGCAACGAAGTCGCCTACATTCACGCCAAGGGTTTCGGCGTCTGCGCGTGTGGAGGAATAGGCGTCCAGGCGTAGTTCCACATGGTCCCAGGTCACCGGCATTTCGTCGATGGCCGTATTGTACGCATGCCCGGAGGCCATCAGTGGCAGCACGCTGCCGCGCACAATACCGCTATCGGTGAACACGCTTACGCGGCTGCCTTCGGCAAACCGGCTGGACCAGCACCCTACAGGCGCGAGGCCCAGGCGGCCATTGTCTTGAATCACGCGCACAATGGCGCCGATGGTGTCCAGGTGCGAAGACACCGCGCGGTCGGGGGAGCTGCGTTTGCCTTTGAGGGTGGCACGCAGCGTGCCGCGACGAGTGAGTTCATAGGGGATACCCAGGCTTTCAAGGCACTCGGCCACGTAGCGCACAATGGTATCGGTGAAACCAGTAGGGCTGGGAATGGCGAGCATTTCCAGCAGCACCTTGCGCAGATAGTCCATATCCGGCTCGGGGATGTTCGACATCGTTAGGCTCCTCGGGGATACGTAAGGCGGACCAGCGGGCGCCAGGTAGCGCCCTCAGGCCTGTTGCTGCCCGCTGAAAACGGGCAGGGGGTCAGCGTGCGGGTTGTATATGTGGGAACAGCAAATCCACGAAGCGTTCCGCCGTAGGGCGGGGCTCATGGTTGGCCAGGCCCACACGCTCGTTGGCTTCGATAAACACATAGTCGGGCTGGTCGGCGGCAGGCACCAGCAGGTCCACGCCCACCACGGGAATGTCCAAAGCGCGGGCCGCTGTGATGGCCGCGTTGCGCAGTACCGGGTGAAGCGTGTCGGTCACGTCTTCCAGGTGACCGCCCGTGTGCAGGTTGGCGGCTTTGCGCACCACGAGGGTGTGGCCGTCCTTCAACACGCTCTCGTATTCAAAGCCTGCAGCCTGCACGGTGCGCTCGGTTTCGCGGTCCAGGGGAATACGGCTTTCCCCACCGGTGGCCGCCTGGCGCCGACGGCTCTGGGCTTCGATCAATTCCCGCACCGTGTGCTGGCCATTACCCTTGATCTGCGCCGGGCGCCGGATCGCGGCGGCAACCACCTCAAACCCGATCACTACCACGCGCAGGTCGGCCCCTTCGTGGAAGCTCTCTAGCAACACTTGGCTGTCGTACTGGCGGGCAACGTCGATAGCCGCCTGTACGTCTTCAAGGGTAGTCAGGTCCACCGCCACGCCTAGGCCTTGTTCGCCGTCCAGTGGTTTGACCACCACACGGCCGTGTTCTTCGAGGAAGTCCTGGTTGTCGTCCGCACTGCCTGCCAGCATCTGAGCGGGCAAGGACAACCCTGCTGCAGACAGCACCTTGTGAGTCAGGCTTTTGTCCTGGCACAGCATCACACTGATGGAACTGGTGAGGTCGGACAGCGACTCGCGGCAGCGGATTTTGCGCCCGGCGTGGCTGAGGGTAAACAGGCCATGCTCGGCGTCATCCACCTGCACCTCAATGCCACGGCGGTAGGCCTCATCTACGATGATCCGCGCATAGGGGTTCAGGTCACCGGCCGGGCCGGGGCCCAGGAACAGCTTCTGGTTGATGCTGTTCTTGCACTTCACAGCGAAGGTGGGAAGGGTACGGAAGCCCAGCTTAGCGTAAAGGTTCTTGGCCAGTCGGTTGTCGTGCATCACAGACAGATCCAGGAAGGCCAGCCCCCGGCTCATGAAGTGCTCCACCAAATGGCGGACCAATACTTCACCCACGCCGGGGCGCGTGCAGCGCGGGTCCACAGCCAGGCACCACAGGCTGCTGCCGCCCTCCGGGTCGTGGAAGGCCTTGCGATGGTTCAAGCCCATCACGCTCCCGATCACGCTGCCGTCTGTCTCGTCCTCGGCCAGCCAATACACCGGGCCACCTTGGTGGCGTGGTGTCAGTTGCGCGGGGTCCACAGGTAGCATGCGGCGCTTGCGGTACAAATGGTTGATGGCTTCCCAGTCCTGCTCGGTGCAGGCTCGGCGAATCCGGAAACCACGAAAAACACGCTGGGCTGGGCGGTAGTCAGTGAACCAGAGGCGAAGGGTGTCGGACGGGTCCAGGAACAGCTGCTGCGGTGCTTGGGCCAGCACCTGCTGGGGCGCGGCCACATACAGTGCAATGTCTCGCTGCCCTGGGCTTTCCTCCAACAATGTGGTTGCCAGGGCCTGGGGGGTTGGCCACGTATGGCCCATCAGCAACCGGCCCCAGCCACAGTGCAAGGGCCGTGGTGTGCCGGCCATAGGCAAGCCATCCTCCGCGCACATGGCCTGCAGCCGCTCGTAGGAGGGGGGCTGGCCCCGTTGCAGGCGTTGGCTTACCGAATGTGAATGGGCTTTCATCCGTCAGATTCCTTGTTCACTGAGCCAAAGGTTCAATGCCGCCAGCTGCCACAGTTTGGAACCTCGCAGCGGGGTGAGTTGGCCTGTGGGGTTGGCCAGCAACGCCTCCACGCGTGCGGGATTGAACAGGCCACGGTCCTGGCTGCTGTCCAGCAACAGGTCGCGCACCCAGCCCAAGGTGGCGCCTTCCAGGTGCTTGAGGCCAGGCACAGGGAAATAGCCTTTCTTACGGTCGATCACTTCGCTGGGGATCACCCGGCGTGCGGCTTCTTTGAGCACGTGCTTGCCGCCGTTGGGCAGCTTGAACTGGCCAGGTACACGGGCCGACAGCTCCACCAAGCGGTAGTCCAGGAAGGGGGTACGCGCTTCCAGGCCCCACGCCATGGTCATGTTGTCCACCCGTTTGACGGGGTCTTCCACCAGCATCACCGTGCTGTCCAGGCGCAGCGCTTTGTCTACAGCGGCATTGGCACCTGGCATGGCGAAATGTTCGCGCACGAAGTCACCTGCTGCATCGTGGTCCAGCCGCCATTTAGGCTGAACAGTGTCAGCGTAGTCGGCATAGTCGCGATCGAAGAACGCCTCGCGATAGGCGGCGTACGGGTCGCTGGCGCCGTCCACTTGGGGATACCAATGATAGCCGGCAAACAGCTCGTCTGCCCCTTGGCCGCTTTGCACCACCTTGCAGTGCCGTGCCACTTCCCGAGACAACAGGTAGAAGGCAATACAGTCGTGGCTTACCATGGGTTCGCTCATGGCCCGGAATGCTGCGGGCAACTGCTCGATGATCTCGTGCTCGGCGATGCGCAACTGATGGTGCTGGGTGCCGTAGTGCTTGGCGATCAGGTCCGAGTACTCGAATTCATTGCCGCGTTCGCCGCCGGCGTCGTCGAAGCCGATGGAGAAGGTGAGCAGGTTGTCGACCCCGGCTTCACGCAGCAGGCCCACCAGCAGGCTGGAATCTACGCCGCCGGACAGCAGCACGCCCACGTCTACGGCGGCGCGCTGGCGAATAGCCACGGCTTCGCGGGTGGAATCCAATACGCGGTCCACCCAACCTTCGAGGTCGAGCGTGCGCTCTTCGCCGGTAGGGCCATAGGGCAACGTCCACCAGACCTTTTCCTCGGTGGTGCCATCGGCTTCGATACGCAGCCAAGTGGCGGCTGGCAGCTTCTGCACGTTTGCCAGGATGGTGCGTGGCGCGGGCACTACCGCATGGAAGTTCAGGTAGTGGTTCAGGCCCACGGGGTCCAGCATGGGGTCAATGTCGCCGCCTTTGAGCAGGGCGGGCAGGGTAGAGGCAAAGCGCAGGCGTTGGCCGGTGCGGGACAGGTACAACGGTTTCACGCCGAGGCGATCCCGGGCGATGAACAGACGTTGGTTATCCCGTTCCCACACGGCAAAGGCGAACATACCGTTGAGCTTGGGCAGCATGGCCTCGCCCCACGCGTGATAGCCCTTGAGCAGTACTTCGGTGTCGCCATCGGAATAGAAACTGTAGCCCAAGGCCTCCAGCTCCTTGCGCAATTCGGGGTAGTTGTAGATGGCGCCATTGAAGGCCAGCGCTAGGCCTAGCTGGCCGTCCACCATTGGCTGCGCAGAGCAGTCGGACAGGTCCATGATTTTCAGGCGGCGGTGGCCGAAGGCAATCGGCCCCTGGCTATGGAAGCCCCACGCGTCCGGGCCCCGCGGTGCGAGGCTGTGGGTAATGCGTTCGACAGCGCCCAGGTCGGCGGGCTGCTGATCGAACCGAAACTCTCCTGCGATTCCACACATGTAGCTTGAACCTTCTTTATCAAGGTTGGGCGCTACTGGGGGCGTGCGGGCCTTGTACCTAGCTTTTGAATGGGCCAGGCGAGCCAATCGCGCACGGCATGGTCAGCCAGTAGCGCAGGTGGCCCTGCCAGTCGCGGTGCGCTGTCAGGGGCTTGGGGTGTTGGAGGGTAGGTGGGGGGGATCGTTCCGTTTGCCGCGCTCAACCAAGCCTGTTTGCTGGTCATGCAGGCGGGCTGTGAGGGTTAGGCGTGGTGAAGTTCGTTCCCTGGCTGCGCCAAGTCCCACAGGGTGTGTGCACGTACGCGAACCTTGTGGGAGCCCACGCAGTGGGCGAATGCTGACCTGCTGCAAAACCTGCAGTTAGTCGATACCAATCACACCTTCCCGCCACACCTCCAACGCCTCTAGCTCCATAGGCCGTGCCAGCAAGAAGCCCTGTACTTCATGGCACCCGGCCTTGCGCAGCACCTCCAGTGTTTCGGCGCACTCGATGCCTTCCGCCACAATGCGGTAGCCCAGGCGCAGGCCCAGGTCGATCAGGGTTTCCACCAGGCGGCGGTTGCGTTCGTCATTGCTGATGTTGCAGATCAGCGACCGGTCCAGCTTTACCGCCGTAGCCGGTAATTGACGCAGGTACGTCCAATTGCTGTAGCCGGTACCGAAGTCGTCGATGGCCACGTCGATCCCCACTTCGCGCAATCGCTCCAGTTGCTCGCGCACCAGCTCCGGGCTCTGGCACAAGGCGCTCTCGGTAAATTCCAGTTCCAGCAGGCGCGGAGGCAGGCCGGCGTCGGTCAGCAGGCCCAGCAGGCTGTCTGTGAACGCCGCGCCGTCCAGGTCCTCGGCGGACACGTTCACCGACATTTTCAGGCTTCGCCCTTGGTGGTGCCACTGTGCAGCCTGCACCACGGCCTGGCGAATCACCCACAGGCTTAGAGGCCGGATCATGGACGTGCGCTCGGCCAGGGGAATGAACTCGGCGGGGCTTACCGCACCCAGGAAAGGGTGCTCCCAGCGTAGCAATGCCTCCACCGATAGCAGGGCACCCGTTTGCGCATCGAAGCGGGGCTGATAGGCCAAGCGTAACTGCTCAACCCCTTGAAGCGCATCGGCCAACGCGCTCAACAGCATGAACGCGCGCTGCTGAGCGCGTGCCAACCCTGGCTCGTACCACGCCCAGCCCGTGCCTTTGGTGCGGGCGTCATCGGAGGCGCTGACTACCATACGCAGCCAGTCCGGCAGGCTGGCCTGGCCTTGGGTCAGCTCGATCGCGCCAATACCGATCTGGGTCTGTATGGGGATGCCGCTGCACATCAGGGGGCGCTTGAAGCGTTGGGCGATGCAGCTAAATACCGCGTCATTTTCCGGGGTATGATGGCCCGCCAGGAAGAAGCCAAAGCGGGTCTGGCTTATCCGGTAGATCGGCGTAGAGGTAGGCAGCAGCACGGCCAGTTCAGCATGCATGCTGACCATCAGCTCCTGGGAGAACTGGTACCCCAAAGCTTTGACGATGTCATTGAGCATCTGCGGTGACACCATGTCGATAGCCACCAGCGAGTGGGGCTGTTCGCCACGGCGGCTGCCAATGTCTTCCTCCAGCCGCAGGCGGTTAAGCAGGCCGGTCTGTTGATCACGAAAAGCCAGGTCTCGCAGGCTGTCGATACGGTGCATTACCAGCGAGCCGAAGTTGCGAAGAGCGTTTTCCTCTCGGGGCGTCAAGGGAGGCCTTGGCACAGTGTCAATTACGCACAGGCTGCCCAGCCCCAAGCCGTCCTGGGTGGTCAGCGGTACCCCTGCGTAAAAGCGGATATCCGGGTTGCCTGTCACCAGGGGGTTGCCCTTGAAGCGCTCATCTACCAAAGCGTTGGGCACCACAAACAGTTCCTTGGACAGAATGGTGTGGGTACAAAAGGAAATGTCGCGAGGTGTGCCCGCCACGCCCAGGCCACGGCGGGCCTTGAACCACTGGCGCTGTTCTTCAAGAATCGAGATCAGGGCGATGGGCGCGTCGAAATAGTCTTGCACCAATTCAACAATATGTTCGAACACCGGATCCGTAGTGCCTTCAAGCAGGCACAGGTCTGCCACACGCTGCAAGCGCGCTGCCTCGTTCGTGGGCATGGGCATTGGCTGGATCATACAGTGTCTTCCGCTATGGGCCTTTGAGTAGGTGCTCGTTCGGTATCAAAAAGCCCTACTTCGCCTTAGGGTATCGGCCGCTTCGGTAGAATCTGAAGCGTAACAATCAGCGGCCGTCCAGGCCGGCCCGTTTTGGCGGGCTTGCGTTGCCTTTGGACAACGCCCGTACCCCAAACCGGTTTGGGTGGCAGGCGTCGGCTACCGGCCGTGGTAGCGGCAGGGGTTCACGCTCCAGCCAGGCGGCAATCAGTTCACCGGAGAACGGCGCCGTGATCAGGCCGCGTGAGCCATGGCCACTGTTTACGTAAAGGCCGGGCAGCCATGGGCAGGGTTCATCGCAGGCAGCCCGGGCGTTACGCCGAAGTTGAGCATAGGTAGCATCGAACGCCTGAGGATCAGCCACAGGCCCTACAACGGGCAGGTAATCAGGGCTAGTGCAGCGCAGGCCAACGCGCCCTTGCAACTGTTCGGCACTGGCCGGGGCCAGGCGCTCGGCCAGGTCAGGCGAGATAGCGTTGAGCAAGGCCAGGTTATGCGTGTGTTCGGCTACGCTTGGCTCGCGGTCCAGCCGGTTGAAGTCGAAGCTGGCCCCAAGGGTGTGTTCGCCTAGCCGTGCAGGGGCTACGTAGCCCTCGGCACATACTACGGCCTTCAAGGCCTGGCTGGTATCGGTGGCCGGCAGGCGGGTGATCTGGCCGCGAATCGCCTTGAGCGGTAGGGCAGCGGTAGGCTCGAACGCCCGTACCTGTTCCGCACAAGCCAGCACCACCACAGGGGCACTGGCCAGCTGTTCGTTTGCGTTCCACACCTGCCAGCCCTGCGCCACCTGTTCAAGGCGCAGCACGTGTTGATGTGTCACCAGCTCAATGTTCGGGTGAGCGGCCATTAAGGCGCAGAGGGCAGGGGGGTGGACCCAGCCACCTTCAGGGAAATACACGCCGCCGTTGGGCAACGGCACGCCGGCCAGTTCGCTGGCCTGTGCTGGTGTGACCAGGTGCAGCAGGCCAGGGGCAAAAGCATTGGCCAGAGTGTGCTGGCGCTGGCCCTCCGCTGCAGTGCTAGCCAGCTGCAACACGCCGCAACCGTCCCAGTCCGTGCCCCGTTGCAGCCGCTCAAGCAAGCGACGGGTATAGCCAAAACCGCTCACGATCAGCTGGGACAGAGCTGTGCCATGGGCCGACAGCTTGAGATACAGCACCCCTTGAGGGTTTCCCGAGGCCTCCTGGGCCAGGCCGCTATGGCGCTCCAGTAGGGTCACCTTCCAGCCTCTGGTGGCCAGGCTGAAGGCCGTGGCACAACCGGCCAGCCCTGCGCCTATTACCAGGGCCTTGCGTTCACCGGGCACAGGTGGCGGGTAGTCGAACCAGGGCTTGGAAGGGGCAGGGGTTGGCGCACCCAGGGGCGCGGGTGGCGTGATGAACTCGCCGCGCATGATTTCCCATTTCTTGCCTTGGCCAGGCAACCGTTTCATCTTGAACCCTACGGCTCTCAAGCCCCGGCGTACGGCCCCGGCCGCGCTGAATGTACCTAGGGTGGTGCCCTCGGCAGACAGGCGGGCCACCTCGGCAAACAGCGCGTCGGTCCACATGTCCGGGTTTTTGGCAGGGGCGAAACCGTCCAGGAACCAGGCATGGACGCAGCCCTCAAGCTGAGCCAGCTCAGTTTGCGCGTCACCGACCAACAAGGTGAGCGTCACGCGCCCCTCGTCAAACACCAGCCTTTGCATCCCAGCATGGATAGCCCGGTAGGCGGCCAACAGTTGCTCGGCCCAGTATGCCAGGGAGGGCCAGAGGGCCAGCGCGCGGGTAAGATCAGCCAGGGCGAGCGGGTATTTTTCGGTGCTGATGAAGTGCAGCCGCGTGCCGGGCGGGGCCGTTGTGGCGAACAATTGCCAGGCGGCCAGGAAGTTCAGGCCCGTCCCAAAGCCTGTTTCGCCAATCACCAGGCCATGGCCGCAAGGCAAAGCACTGAAGCGCGACGCCAGCTGGTTCTGCTCCAGGAACACATAGCGGGTTTCTTCCATGGCCGCCTGGCTGGAAAAATACACGTCGCCGAAGGCCTGTGACACAGGCTGGCCGTTTTCATCCCAGTCAAGCTGGGCAGGGGTGATAACGCTGGGCATTGGGCGAGCACGTCAGAATCGGGAAAGCAGTATTTTGCCACAGGCCAGTGTCCAGATAAGCAGCCCTAGGAGGAAACCCCACCCATGTTCGAATCCGCTGAAATCGGCCACGCCGTCGATGATGAGACCTACAAGGCGGCTGTGCCTGCACTGCGCCAGGCCCTGCTGCAGGCCCAATATGAACTCAAAGAGCAAGGCCGTTTTCCGGTGATTGTGCTGATTAACGGCATTGAGGGCGCGGGCAAAGGAGAAACGGTAAAACTATTGAGCGAGTGGATGGACCCCCGCCTGATCGAAGTGCGTACCTTTGACCAACAGACCGACGAAGAACTATCCCGCCCGCCGGCCTGGCGGTACTGGCGTCAGCTGCCTGCGAAAGGCCGCATAGGGGTGTTTTTCGGTAACTGGTACAGCCAGATGATTCAGGGCCGTGTGCATGGTCGCTTCAAGGATGCTGTGCTAGACCAGGCCATTAGTGAAGCCGAGCGGCTGGAGCAGATGCTGTGCGATGAAGGTGCGCTGATCTTCAAGTTTTGGTTCCACCTGTCCAAGCAGCAAATGAAGCACCGGCTCAAGGCGCTGAAGGACGACCCCCTTCACAGTTGGCGGATCAGCCCGCTGGACTGGCAGCAGTCCAAGACCTATGACCGTTTCGTACGGTACGGAGAGCGGGTGCTGCGCCGCACAAGCCGGGAATACGCACCTTGGCATGTGATAGAAGGGCAAGACAGCAACTACCGTAGCCTGGCCTTTGGCAACATCCTGCTCGAAGGGCTACAGGCGCGTTTGAAGGCCCCGGCGAGGGCCGTGCAGCAGGCCGTGCCGCCACTGGGCACCAGTCTGGATGAACGTACCCTGCTGGATGCTCTGGACCTGACCCGCTCCCTGAGCAAGGCCGACTACCACGAGCAGCTGATTCAAGAGCAGGCGCGGCTGGCCACCTTGCTGCGAGACAAGCGCATGCGCCGGCACGCTTTGGTGGCGGTGTTTGAAGGCAACGACGCCGCGGGCAAGGGTGGCGCTATCCGGCGGGTCGCCGCGGCCCTGGACCCGCGCCAGTACCACATCGTCCCCATCGCAGCCCCTACCCAGGAAGAATTGGCCCAGCCCTACCTCTGGCGATTCTGGCGGCACATCCCGGCAAAAGGCCAATTCACGGTGTTCGACCGTTCCTGGTACGGGCGTGTGCTGGTGGAGCGGGTGGAAGGCTTCTGCGAGCCAGTGGACTGGTTGCGGGCCTACAGCGAAATCAATGATTTCGAACAGCAGCTCACAGAGGCCGGCATTGTGGTAGTCAAGTTCTGGTTGGCTATCGATGAACAAACGCAACTGGAGCGGTTCAACGAGCGGGAAGAAACGCCTTTCAAGCGCTACAAGATCACAGAGGACGATTGGCGCAACCGTGAGAAGTGGGACGACTACCGAACAGCGGTCGGGGACATGGTGGACCGCACCAGCACGGAAATAGCACCCTGGACCCTTGTGGAAGCCAATGACAAGCGATGGGCGCGGGTCAAAGTAGTACGTACCATTAATGATGCATTGGAGAAGGCTTTCAGGAAACACGACTGAGCTGGAGTACCTGGCCTCGACAACCTGCCCTCCGGCCTTATGCGGCCGGAGGCGGTGGTTTGCTACCTTGGGCTATGCAGTAGCGGTGTTGCGATTACGGCCCAGTGCCCGTTCGATATAGACCAGGCTCTCCTTGAAAGCCTCAGCCTTGTTAGGGAAGGGGCCTTCAAGGGTGTTTTCTCGCGTACTAAAGAAGAAACTGCCGTTTATCAATGTAAACCGGTCGCTACGAAAGTGCGTAGCGAGGGCAGGTTCTTCTGCGCGTTTGCTGAACATGTGAATCTCCGAACGAACTGAAAGCCGAAGGGTTAGCCGTTGCTTCCGGAAGACAACATGTTCTCCGGGCGCACCCATTGGTCGAACTGCTCATCGGTCAAGTAGCCAAGGTCCAGCGCTGCCTGGCGAAGGGTCAGGTTCTCCCCATAGGCCTTCTTGGCAATCTGCGCTGCCTTGTCATAACCGATGTGAGGGTTGAGTGCAGTCACTAGCATCAAGCCGCGCTCCAAGTGCTCGGCCATCTTTTCGGTGTCTGCCTCTAGCCCGGCAACGCAATGGGTATTGAAGTTGCGGCAGCCGTCCGCCAGCAGGCGAATCGATTGTAACAGGTTATGGATAATCACCGGTTTAAACACGTTCAACTGCAGGTGGCCTTGGCTGGCCGCCATGCTGATCGTGACATCATTGCCTAATACTTGGCAGGCCAGCATGGACAGCGCTTCACATTGGGTAGGGTTGACCTTCCCGGGCATGATGGAGCTACCAGGTTCGTTGGCCGGCAAGCGAACCTCGGCCAGGCCGCCGCGGGGCCCGGAACCCAGCAGGCGCAGGTCATTGGCCAGCTTCATCAGTGCCACAGCGAGCGTTTTCAGGGCACCGCCCAATGTCACCAAGGGTTCATGGCCTGAAAGGGCCGCAAACTTGTTGGGCGCCGTGACAAAAGGCAGGCCTGAGAGCGCGGCAATTTCTGCCGCCACTGCCTCGGCAAAGCCAGTTGGGGCGTTAAGCCCGGTGCCTACGGCCGTACCCCCTTGAGCCAGTTCGTAAACGGCCGGCATGGCCGCACGGACAGCCTGCTGAGCATAGTCGAGCTGGGCCACAAAGGCAGAGAGTTCCTGGCCGAAGGTGATGGGCGTAGCATCCATCATGTGCGTACGGCCAGTCTTCACCAAGTGCATATGACGGGCAGACAGCTCGGCAAGGCCTGCAGACAGCTCGGCGATGCCCGGCAGCAAATCGTGTTGTACAGCCTGGGCTGCCGCGATATGCATGGCCGTGGGGAAGCAGTCGTTGGAGCTTTGCGAGCGGTTTACATGGTCATTGGGGTGTACCGGTGCCTTGCCTCCGCGCCCTTGCCCTGCGAGTTCGTTGCCGCGGCCGGCGATCACTTCGTTAACGTTCATGTTGCTTTGGGTGCCGCTGCCGGTTTGCCACACCACCAAGGGGAATTCGCCGTCGTGCTTGCCAGCCAGCACTTCATCGGCAGCTTGCTCGATCAACCGTGCAACGTCCGGCGGCAGGTCGCCGTTACGGCTGTTTACACGGGCCGCGGCTTTCTTGATCAGGGCCAGGGCGTGCACGACCGGCAAGGGCATGCGCTGGTCGCCGATGGCAAAGTTGATCAATGAACGTTGCGTCTGGGCACCCCAGTAAGCGTTTTCAGGGACGTCGATCTGGCCAATGCTGTCGGTTTCAATGCGGGTCATTTCATGCTCGCTTGTGAAGGTTCTATAGCCAGGTTAGGCGCTGCCAGACAGGTGGGGTTCCCTGATTTTCATGGGGCAGCGGCCAGGTGCAGGGCAGGGCAACTCGTCAGGGAGGGTTGAGCCACCGGTCGGGTTGGGCGCAGAATGGTCCGTTCATGGGCTTGCCCACTTGTTGCTCCT
This sequence comes from Pseudomonas sp. AB39(2026), assembly GCF_059831485.1. NCBI lineage: Bacteria > Pseudomonadati > Pseudomonadota > Gammaproteobacteria > Pseudomonadales > Pseudomonadaceae > Pseudomonas > Pseudomonas sp. AB39(2026). Next base: position 1,815,719 of record NZ_CP195212.1, on the reverse strand, counting down.
ATTGCCACAGTAAGGAAAATCGATGAATCGAGTTCGCGCCCTTTGCACAGCGGCTGTTCTGGCCTGCGCCGGGCCGGTGATGGCCGATACCGCCAGCCATAACGCCAGTGCGGAAGCCTTTCTGATGATGGCGCATGCCGACAAGATCGGCACTCCGGTATACATGCAAGTGCAGCAGATGTTCGCCCAGCGCTTCGAACAATCCGGTGCCCCGGAAAGCAAGAAAGCCACGCTGGAAACCTACCAGGCCAAGGCCAATGCAGAGCTGGACAAGGCCATTGGCTGGAACCAGGTCAAGCCGGACATGATCAAGCTGTATACCGACAATTTCAGCGAACAAGAGCTCAAAGACCTGGTCAAGTTCTACAAAAGCCCTTTGGGCCAGAAAGTGCTGAACACCATGCCCAAGGTTACCCAGCAGTCGGTCGAGCTGAGCCAGAAGCACCTGGAGCCCGCCGTACCGGCGGTGAACAAGCTGCTGGCCGACATGACCGCCGAGGTCACGCCACCCAAGGCAGCTGAACCGGCTAAAGACGCTCCCAAGAAGAAGTAATCGCACATGACCATGCAAACCCGCATTGAGCAGGCCTTGGGCCTGCTGCAGCCGCAGCACCTGAGCGTGGCAGATGAAAGCCACATGCACAGCCGTGGCGAGCAGACCCACTACAAAGCCGTGGTGGTCAGCGAGCGGTTTCTGGGCCTGAACAGCGTCAAACGTCACCAGTTGGTGTATGGCACGCTGGGCGAGTTGATGGGCCAGTTCCATGCGCTGGCCCTTCACACCTATACCCCGGAGGAGTGGGCCGCTGTCGGTGCCGCCCCTGCGTCGCCGGTGTGTGCAGGCGGGCATTGACGCTGGAGTTTGTACGAAAGGTCGGCGAGCACAGCCACTTTTCGTACAAAGCCTAGGCAACACAGCGGCTGATCCCTTTGCTAGAATGCGCGCCGCCGTTTACCACGGCGCGTATTCCCAATCGCCCGGTCCGCCCTTTGCGAGGGTGACCACCAGGAGAAGCAAAGATGACTCCCCCTATTGTTGTGGCGGCGTTGTACAAGTTCGTCACCCTGAACGACTACACCGACCTGCGTCAGCCCCTGCTCGATGTGCTGTTGAGCAATGACATTAAAGGCACCCTGCTGCTGGCCAACGAAGGCATAAACGGCACGGTGTCCGGTACCCGTACCGCCATTGATGCCTTGCTGGCCTGGCTACGCAGCGACCCTCGCCTAGTGGGCGTGGACCACAAGGAATCCTACTGCGACGAGCAGCCGTTCTACCGTACCAAGGTCAAGCTCAAGAAAGAGATCGTGACCCTTGGGGTGCCCGGTGTGGACCCAAACAAACAGGTTGGCACCTATGTAGAGCCTCAGGACTGGAACGCCTTGATCAGCGACCCGGAAGTGTTGCTGATCGACACGCGTAATGACTACGAAGTCGCCATCGGTACCTTCGAGGGCGCCATGGACCCTAAGACCGAGACCTTCCGTGAGTTTCCGGACTACATCAAGGCCAATTTCGACCCCGCCCGCCATAAGAAAGTCGCCATGTTCTGCACCGGTGGCATCCGGTGTGAGAAGGCTTCCAGCTACATGCTTGGGGAAGGGTTCGAAGAGGTGTACCACCTCAAGGGTGGCATCCTTAAATACCTGGAAGAGGTGCCCCAGGAAGACACCAAGTGGCAAGGCGACTGCTTTGTGTTCGACAACCGGGTAACCGTTCGGCACGACCTGTCCGAAGGCGAGTACGATCAGTGCCACGCCTGCCGCATGCCCATCAGCGCCCAAGATCGGGAATCGCCCCACTACACGCCTGGCATCAGCTGCGGCTATTGCTGGGACAGCCTGAGCGAGAAAACCCGCCGCAGCGCCATCGACCGGCAGAAGCAGATCGAACTGGCCAAGGCCCGCAACCAACCACACCCTATTGGTCATAACTACCGCAAAGCGACCGAGGCCTGAGCCATGTCGAACCGCCTGGTATACGTGATGGACCCGCTGTGTTCATGGTGCTGGGGTTTCGCACCTGTAATGGAGGGGCTGATCGATCAGGCGGCAGCGGCAGGGGTGGGGGTGCACCTTGTAGTCGGCGGCCTGCGTACGGGCCGTACGCCACTGGACCCAGCAACGCGCGCGCGCATTCTCGAGCACTGGCACAGCGTAAACGAAGCCACAGGCCAGCCTTTTCGGTTCGAAGGGGCCATGCCGGCGGGTTTCGTCTATGACACCGAGCCGGCCTGCCGTGCTGTGGTGGCGGCTCGCCGTATCGATGAACGCCTCGCCTGGGCGATGGCCAAAGGCGTTGCCCAGGCATTCTACCGGGACGGCGTGGATGTAACCTGCACAGCGGCCCTGGTGGACATCGCCGAAGCGGCCGGCATGTCGCGTATACGTTTCGCTGAAACATTCGACCTGGCATCGACTGCCGAGGCAACCCAGGGCGACTTTCAATGGTCCCAGTCGCTGGGTATCTCTGGTTTTCCAACGGTACTGGCCGAACACGACCGCCAATTTGCTCTACTCACCAATGGTTATCAACCCTTGAAAGAACTGGCGCCCTTGCTGGCACGTTGGCTTGATCGCGCCACCGCGCTATAGTCGCTCAATGCCACTTCACCCCCGAAGCATCGGTTGCGGCATAGGCAAGCAGGGTGCATGGCCAAGGGCCCGCAAACACTGGCCAAACCCCGCTTACGGTGCGCCGGACTCTCGTTTTCTTGTGTCCCGGCTTCTGCGACGCAAAGGATGACATGAAGCACAATCGGACGCCCGAAACGCCACGACTCATCAGCATTGCCTGGCCGTTCATCGCCGTGGTGCTGTTGCTGGCGCTACTGGGTTGCATAAGCCTCTACGCGCTCTCTGCAGTGCGTGGTTATGTGGCAGGCGAAAGCCTCTGGTCCAAGGGCCAGAAAGACGCGATTTTCTACCTGAGCCTGTATGCCGATAACCGGCAGGAAGCGGTATTCCTGAAGTACCGGGAAGCCATGCTAGTACCTGAAGGTAGCCGCGAGCTGCGCCATGCGCTGGACCGCCCCGAGCCCGACGTCGAACTGGCGCGGCGCGACCTGGCGCAGGGTGGCAACCACCCCGAGGATTTCGACGGCATCATCTGGCTGTTCCTCAATTTTCGTCACATTGCTTACTTTGCCAGGGCCATCGAGCTGTGGAACATCGGCGATCGCTACCTCGGCCAGCTCGACGGCATTGCTCAGCAGATGCACAGTGCGGTGGAGGCAGGAACGGCCACCAGTGCTGACATGAATCACTGGAAAGAGCAGATCGTGGCGGTCAACGAGGCGGTCACGCCAGCCGCCAAGGCCTTTAGTGACGCCTTGGGGGAAGGCAGCCGCGTGCTCCAACGGCTGCTGATTGCCACCAACCTGATCACGGCGTTCGTGCTGATCGGCCTGGCCTTATGGATCACGCGCAAGTTGCTCAGGCAGCGCCATAACATGGCACAGGCGCTGCTGCTTGAACGGGAGCGGGCACAGGTCACACTGGCGTCCATTGGCGACGGCGTGATTGCAACCGATGTGACCGGGGCCATCGCCTATATGAACCCGGCTGCTGAACAACTTACCCATTGGAAGGCTGAGCAGGCTGCCGGTTTACCGCTGTCTGCATTGTTCAACCTGCTGGACGAGGGCGTTGACCAGGATTGTTTCACGCTTATCGAACGGATCTTGAACGGCCAATTGGCTGGGGGCAGCGAACACGCCAAGCTGATTCAGCGGCTGGACGGCAGCACGGTCTCAGTGACGCTGGTGGGTGCGCCCATCCAGACCGATGGGCGCATCAGCGGTACGGTGCTGGTGCTCCACGACATGACCCAGGAGCGACAGTACATTGCCAACCTGTCATGGCAGGCCAGCCATGACGCGCTCACCGGGCTTGCCAACCGGCGGGAGTTCGAAGTGCGCCTGGAGCAGGCGTTGAGCCGAATGAGCAACGGCAAGGGCCGCCATACATTGATGTTCCTGGACCTGGACCAGTTCAAGCTCGTGAACGACACGTGCGGCCACGCTGCAGGCGATGAATTGCTGCGCCATATCTGCGCAGTGCTGCAGGCCGGGTTGCGGGAAACCGACACGTTGGCTCGGCTGGGCGGCGATGAGTTCGGTGTGTTGCTGGAGGATTGCGCCCCGGAGCACGCCGAGCGCATTGCCGAATACCTGCGTGAAAGCGTGCACAGCCTGCATTTTGTGTGGAAGGGGCGGCCCTTCATGACCTCTGTGAGTATTGGCCTGGTTCACCTCAACCTCTTGCCTGCAACGCTTGAGCTGTCGCTGCGCGCAGCCGACATGGCGTGCTACATGGCCAAGGAAAAGGGCCGTAACCGGGTTCAGGTGTACCACGCCGACGACTCGGAAGTGTCTAACCGCTTTGGCGAAATGGCGTGGATACAGCGCCTGCGCCTGGCGATCGAAGAAGATGGTTTTATCCTTTACGCTCAGGAAATTGCCTTGCTGGCCAATGACCGTCATGGTGCTGGGCAGGCCAAGCATGTAGAGATTCTGCTGCGCCTCAAGGATGAAGCGGGCCATTTGATTCTTCCCGATACGTTTATTCCGGCGGCCGAGCGTTATGGTTTGATGACAGCGCTGGACCGGTGGGTGGTGCAGAACGTCTTCAAGGTCATTCGCCAGGCGATGGACGAGGGCGGGACACCACTGGCGGTATGTGCTATCAATTTGTCCGGGATCAGTATCGGCGACGACGATTTCCTGGATTATCTTCGTGAGCAGTTCCGCCGGTATGGTATTGCACCCCATCTGATCTGCTTTGAAATCACCGAGACGAGTGCCATTTCCAACCTGGGGAGCGCCATCCGGTTCATCAATGAACTGAAGGCGTTGGGTTGCCTCTTCTCGCTGGATGATTTCTGCGCGGGCATGTCTTCGTTCGCTTACTTAAAGCACCTGCCGGTAGACTTCCTTAAGATCGACGGCAGCTTTGTCAAAGATATGCTTGATGACCCCATCAACCGTGCCATGGTCGAGGTGATCAACCATATTGGGCATGTGATGGGCAAGCGCACCATTGCCGAGTTCGTGGAAACACCTCTGATCGAGCAGGCGTTGATGGAAATAGGCGTGGACTACGCGCAGGGCTATCTGATCGAACGCCCTCACTTGTTCACCTGCGAAAGCTTGCGGTGCGGCGACAAGGTTCGTGAAGCACCCTGAACCTGTGAGCCGGAAGGCTTTCATTCATGCCAGGCGGTAGTTTTTCACCAACAGAAAGGAAGTTGTCGATGAACGATATAGCAGACTCAGGTTTTACCCGCACCGGGCCGCTGATGGAAGCCAGCAGCTACCCGGCCTGGGCCCAGCAGTTGCTGCGTGATTGCAGCATTGCCAAGCGCCGGGTGGTACAGCATGAGCTTTATCAGCGCATGCGAGACAATGCACTGAGCCACGCTACCATGCGTCAGTACCTGATCGGGGGCTGGCCAGTGGTAGAGCAGTTTTCCTTGTACATGGCACAGAATCTCACCAAGACCCGATTTGGCCGGCACCCCGGTGAAGACATGGCTCGCCGCTGGTTGATGCGCAATATTCGCGTAGAGCTCAACCATGCGGACTATTGGGTGAACTGGTGCGCCGGCCACGGCGTGAGCTTGGAAGAGCTACAGGCACAGAAAGTGCCGCCTGAGTTGCAGGCACTGAGCCACTGGTGCTGGCAGGCCTGTGCTACCGAGTCGCTGGCCATTGCCATGGCCGCGACCAACTATGCCATCGAAGGTGCGACGGGCGAATGGTCGGCCGTGGTGTGTTCAAGTGATGTCTATGCCAATGCGTTCCCTGAAGACACCCGCAAGCGCGCCATGAAGTGGCTGAAAATGCATGCGCAATACGACGATGCTCACCCATGGGAAGCATTGGAAATCATCTGCACCCTGGTAGGCAACACACCCTCCGTTGCGCTGCAGGGCGAATTGCGCAAAGCCATCTGCAAAAGTTACGACTACATGTTCCTGTTCCTGGAACGGTGCATGGAAATCGAAAACAAGGCCGTGCACCGGGAGCGCGAAGCGATCGCGTGAGCGGTATGTGGCAGGCTCTGGCTCCCTTAGAGTCATGCCATGCGCTGCGTGCTGTAGGACCGGTCGTAGCCGAAGGCGTAGACCGGGAACCTGCCACCTGGGACATGGTGGGAACTCACCTCGGTGAGCCCGGGCTAGTGCCTACTGCGCATCAAAGGCCACGCCATTCTTATGAGCGCTGTCCGGCCCCATCAGGTACAGGTAGGCCGGCATGATCTGTTCAGGCGTAGGCACGCGGTCAGGGTTTTCGTCCGGGTACGCCTCGGCACGCATCTGGGTGCGCGTTCCGCCTGGGTTCAAACTGTTGGCGCGGATGAGCGAGCTGCCAGCGGACTCGTCAGCCAGGGTTTGCATAAGCCCTTCAGTGGCGAACTTGGACACCGCGTAGGCGCCCCACTGAGCCCTGCCTTTGCGCCCCACGCTGCTGGACGTGAAAATCACCGACGCATCGGTTGAGCGGTGCAGTAGCGGCAGCAGGGCACGGGTCATCATAAAGGTGGCCGTCACATTGACTCGCATCACTTGGGCAAATTCCGCGTCAGGGGTTTCGTCCAAGGTGGCGCGAGGGCCGAGTATCGAAGCGTTGTGCAACAAGCCGTCAAGCCGTCCGAAACGGTCGTCCAGCTGCACCTCAAGCTTCTCATAGTCGGCTGTCGTGGCAGTTTCCAGGTTCAGTGTGTACACCATGGGCTCCAGGTGCCCGGCAGTACGAATCTGGTTGGCAACTGCCTCCAGGTTCGAACGGGTCTTGCCCAGCAAAATCACCTGCCCGCCATGTGCGGCATAGGCCATGGCTGCCGCTGCACCGATGCCTCGGCCCGCACCTGTGACCAGTATCACTCGGTCCGCCAGCAGGTCTGGTGCTGCCTGATACGTGAACATTACACCTCTCCTTGCGGTAGGTGGGGCGGTCAGCAGCCGCAGAGCGCGCGATCGAGCAGGTCGCGCAGTTCCCATGCATCGTTTACCACGGCGTCCGCGCCCCAATGGTCAGGGTTGTCATCTGGGTGAATATAGCCGTAACGCACGGCGACCGTTTTGGTCCCCGCCTCCCGGCCTGATTCGATATCACGCAGGTCATCACCCACGAACAGCACCCGCGACGGATCCAGGCCCAAGGTAGTGCATGCCAGCGTAAGCGGTTCCGGGTCCGGTTTTGCATGAGTGACGTGGTCCGGGCAGATGAGCACGCGGGAGCGTTGTGCCAGGTTCAATTGCGCCATGATGGGCTCTGCGAACCGCACCGGCTTGTTAGTCACCACACCCCATGCCAGGCCCGCTTTTTCGATATCCACCAGCAGCTCGGCCATGCCATCGTACAGGCGAGTGTGAACCGCACAGGCGTTCTGGTAGCGCTCCAGGAACTCCAGGCGCAGGGCCTCGAATTCAGGTGCCTGCACGGGAAGGTCGAAGAGGGCGCTGACCATGGCGCGCGCACCGCCAGACACCACATCACGCACCACCTGGTCGTTCACGGGGGGCAGGCCCCGATGGGCGAGCATGGCCTGGCCTACAGCAATGAAGTCAGGGGCGGTATCGAGCAACGTCCCGTCCATGTCGAACAACACGGCGTCCAGGCGCATAGTCAGGCCTCCCGAACGGTCTGGATCATGTAGTTGACGTCTACATCCGAGGCCAGCTTGTAATGCTTGGTCAGTGGGTTATAGGTCAAACCGATCATGTCTTTCACACGCAAGCTGGCATCGCGGCTCCAACTGCCCAGCTCGGACGGGCGGATGAATTTCTTGAAATCATGGGTGCCACGGGGCAGCAGCTTCATGATGTATTCGGCGCCGATGATGGCAAACAGGTAGGCCTTGGGGTTGCGGTTGATGGTGGAGAAGAACACCTGCCCGCCAGGCTTGACCAAACGCGCGCAGGCGCGGATCACGGACGAGGGGTCTGGCACATGCTCAAGCATCTCCAGGCAGGTGACCACGTCATATTCGCCCGGGGCTTCGAGGGCCATGGCTTCGGCCGTGATCTGCCGGTAGTCCACTTGTACGCCGGACTCCAGTTGATGCAGGCGCGCCACAGCCAGTGGGGTTTCCCCCATGTCGATACCAGTAACAGTCGCGCCTCGCAGGGCCATGGCTTCGCTGAGAATACCGCCACCGCAGCCTACATCCAGTACTTTCTTGCCGGCCAAAGGCGCCCGTTCGTCAATCCAGTTCACGCGCAGCGGGTTGATCTCGTGGAGCGGCTTGAACTCGCTTTCGCGGTCCCACCAGCGGTGGGCGAGGGCTTCGAATTTGGCGATTTCAGCGTGGTCGACGTTGCTCATGGGCAGTCCTTGGGGCAAATAGGAAAAAAATGGGCAGCCTGTTCAATGGGCCTCGCCCTCTGCAATACGTTCACCCCACGCGCGGGCGCGGGCGACAAGCTCGCCCTCGTCGAACCCGGTGAGCTGGCCGTCTTGCAGCAATGGTTTACCGGCGACCCAGAGGTGCTTTACACAGTGACGGTCAGCGGCATAGATCAATTGGGACACGGGGTTATAGACCGGCTGAGTCGCCAGCCCGGACAGGTCCACGGCAACGATGTCAGCCGCCTTGCCTACTTCGAGCGAGCCGATACAGGCATCCAGGCCCAGGGCGCGGGCGCCATTGAGCGTGGCCATGCGCAAGGCCCTGTGGGCATCCACGGCCGTGGCACTGCCCGCCACGGCTTTGGCCAGAAGCGCTGCAGTACGGGTTTCGGACAGCAGGCACAGGTCGTTGTTGCTGGCCGCGCCATCTGTACCGATGGCCACATTCACCCCGGCCTGCCATAACCGCTCTACCGGGCAGAAACCGCTGGCCAGCTTGAGGTTGGATTCAGGGCAATGCACCACACTGCAGTTGTTTTCCACCAGCAGGGCCAGGTCGTCGTCGCTCACCTGGGTCATGTGAACAGCCTGGAAGCGTGGGCCCAGCATGCCAAGGCGCGCCAGCCGCGCCAGGGGCCGCTCGCCAGTGGTTTCCGTCGCCTGCTGCACCTCGAAAGCCGTTTCATGAACGTGCATCTGCACCGGAATATCCAGCTGATCGGCGAGCACTTGCACCTTGAGCAGGTTGTCGTCGCCTACCGTGTACGGAGCGTGAGGCCCGAATGCCAGGGTGATGCGAGGGTGCTCGCGCAGGGCATCGTGCAAGGCGATGCCTTCGCGAATGGCGTCGTCACTGCTCCGGGCGCCGGGAATAGGAAAATCCAGTACCGGGATGGAAATCTGTGCACGCAGCCCCGCCTCGTGTACACGGTCTGCCGCCACAGTGGGAAAGAAGTACATGTCCGCAAAGCAGGTAATCCCGCCCTTGATCTGCTCGGCAATGGCCAGGTCCACACCATCCTGAATGAACGCTTCATCCACCCACCGGCCTTCGGCGGGCCAGATGTGGTCCTGCAGCCAGCTCATCAGTGGCAGGTCGTCAGCCAGGCCACGGAACAGGCTCATGGCGGCATGCCCATGGGCGTTGACCAGCCCAGGGGTGAGCACGCAGCCTGGCAGCTCGATCACCTCCACGGCTGAGCGGGCAATGCCGTCGGCCCGTGGCCCTAGAAAGTCGATCACCCCGTCGCGGATACCCAGCGCGTAATCCTTGAACACCACGCCTGCCGGTTCAACAGGCACGAGCCAGGTTGGCAGCAGCAAAAGGTCGAGGGTAGGGGCAGGGGGCATGGGCAGCTTCCGATAGGAGGAACACGTGGCCGAAGTATACCCGAGCGTGTTTCCTGGGGGGGCGGTATAATCGGCGGTTTTGAAGGCTTGAGTGGGGTACGGCATGCGCGATCGACTGTTGGCGGCTGAGAAGGTAAAGGCGATCGATTGGCGTGAAGGTGCCTTGTTCCTCCTCGACCAGCGCCTGTTGCCGGCCTCTGAAACCTGGCTGCGCTACACCGATGCGGCCGGCGTGGCCGAGGCCATTCGCAGCATGGTGGTGCGTGGCGCACCGGCTATCGGCATCGCCGCCGCCTATGGGGTGGCTCTGTCGGCGGCACGCCGGCTCGAAGCCGGTGGCGACTGGCACGCCGCCGTGTCCGCCGACATGGCGCTGTTGGCAGCTTCCCGCCCCACGGCCGTGAACCTGTTCTGGGCGCTCAACCGTATGCGCGAGCGCCTGGCCCGGCTGCGTAGCGGCGAGTCGCCCGTGGCCGCACTGGAAGCAGAGGCGGCGGATATTCATGAAAGTGACCGTGAAGCCAACCTGACCATGGCGCAGCTGGGTGTGGACATGATCCGCAAGCACCAGGGCAACGTTCAGGCCTTGCTCACCCATTGCAATACGGGCGCGCTGGCCACGGGCGGGTTTGGTACTGCGCTGGGCGTGATCCGGGGGGCCTGGATCGAAGGCATGGTGGAACGGGTATACGCTGACGAAACCCGCCCTTGGCTGCAGGGCTCGCGCCTGACGGCCTGGGAGTTGGCCAATGAGGGCATACCGGTAACACTAAATGCCGACTCGGCTGCGGCCCATATCATGAAAACCAAGGGCATTACCTGGGTAATCGTGGGCGCCGACCGTATTACGGCCAATGGCGACGTGGCCAACAAGATCGGCACCTACCAACTGGCTGTGAATGCCATGCACCACGGCGTGCGCTTCATGGTGGTGGCGCCTAGCTCTACCATCGACATGAGCCTGGCCACTGGTGAAGACATTCCCATCGAAGAGCGTACTGGCAGCGAACTGCTTGAAGTCAGCGGCGTGCGGTTTGGCGCGGACGTGGAAGCCTTCAACCCAGTGTTCGATGTGACCCCGGCCGACCTGATCGATGTGATCGTGACAGAAAAGGGCGTTGTGGAGCGGCCTGATACCGCCAAGATGAACCAGCTTATGTGCCGCAAGCGGCTGCATTAGGCTATGTTCGAAAAGTCCTGTCACTCGGTGATGCTGCGTTGAAAACAGCTTCGGAATGCTCATTTACAACCAGTAAACTCCGCTTCCTCAGCTGTTTTCGCCTTGCCTGACCTTCGCGTCAGAACATTTCGCACACAGCCTAGTAACCTCTCTTTGTGTGTGGAACCCCTGTGGGAGCCGGCAAAGCCGGCGAACAGGGTTCACGAAGGTTGTAACGACTGCCGCAGCCCCTACGCGCCGCTCTGAGCGTTTTTCGGCGAATACGCTTCTCCTCCAAAGCCCCGAGGGGGATAGGCCCCTGACGCGCCCTGTGGTAAGATCCAGCGCTTTCAGGGCGGCTATTTCCATAGGTGCCGCCCGCTGTTTGTGAGGCGCACGTCGTCAGGTAGATTGCTGGCCAAATGCTGGCTCGGCTGAGTTTCATCACATTAAGGAATAAGGCTTCTCATGGGCGAACTGGCCAAAGAAATCCTACCGGTCAATATCGAAGACGAACTGCGGCAGTCCTACCTCGACTACGCCATGAGCGTAATCGTGGGGCGCGCCCTTCCGGACGCCCGCGACGGGTTGAAGCCGGTGCACCGCCGGGTGCTCTTCGCCATGAGCGAGCTGGGCAACGACTGGAACAAGCCCTACAAGAAATCGGCCCGTGTGGTCGGTGACGTGATCGGTAAGTATCACCCCCACGGCGATACGGCGGTGTACGACACCATCGTGCGCATGGCGCAGCCATTCTCCCTGCGCTACCTGCTGGTAGACGGCCAAGGCAACTTCGGTTCGGTGGACGGCGACAATGCGGCGGCCATGCGATACACCGAAGTGCGCATGACCAAGCTGGCCCATGAGCTGCTGGCCGACCTGCACAAGGAAACCGTGGACTGGGTGCCCAACTACGATGGCACCGAGCAGATCCCGGCGGTGATGCCAACCCGCATCCCCAATTTGCTGGTCAACGGTTCCAGCGGTATCGCGGTCGGCATGGCCACCAACATTCCGCCCCACAACCTGGGCGAAGTGCTCGATGGCTGCCTGGCCGTCATCGACAACCCGGACGTGACCATCGACGAACTGATGCAGCACATCCCAGGCCCGGACTTCCCCACTGCAGCCATCATCAATGGCCGCCAGGGCATCATCGAAGCCTACCGCACCGGCCGTGGCCGCATTTACATGCGTGCCCGCTCCACGGTAGAAGACATCGACAAGGTGGGTGGCCGCCAGCAGATCGTGGTCACCGAGCTGCCTTACCAGTTGAACAAGGCGCGCCTGATCGAGAAAATCGCCGAGTTGGTGAAGGAGAAGAAGCTCGAAGGCATCACCGAGCTGCGTGACGAGTCCGACAAGGACGGCATGCGCATCGTGATCGAGCTGCGCCGTGGCGAAGTGCCGGAGGTGATCCTCAACAACCTGTACGCCCAGACCCAGCTGCAGGCCGTGTTCGGCATCAACATCGTGGCTTTGATCGACGGCCGCCCGCGCGTGCTGAACCTCAAGGACCTGCTCGAAGCATTCGTGCGCCACCGCCGCGAGGTGGTCACCCGCCGTACCGTGTTCGAGCTGCGCAAGGCGCGCGAGCGTGGGCATATCCTCGAAGGCCAGGCCGTTGCCCTGTCCAACATCGACCCCGTGATTGCCATGATCAAGGCGTCCCCTACGCCTTCCGAGGCCAAGGAAGCACTGGTATCCACCGGCTGGGAATCCTCGGCGGTGATGACCATGGTCGAGCGTGCGGGCGCCGATGCCTGCCGGCCGGAGAACCTGGACCCGCAGTATGGCATGCGCGACGGCAAGTACTTCCTGTCGCCGGAACAGGCCCAGGCTATCCTGGACCTGCGCCTGCACCGCCTGACCGGCCTTGAGCACGAGAAGCTGCTGGCCGAGTACCAGGAAATTCTCAACCAGATCGGCGAACTGATCCGCATCCTCAACAGCGCCGAGCGCCTGATGGAAGTGATCCGCGAAGAGCTGGAACTCATTCGTGCCGAATATGGCGATGTGCGCCGCACCGAGATCCTGGACGCGCGCCTGGACCTTACCCTGGGTGACATGATCCCCGAAGAGCACCGCGTGGTGACCATCTCCCACGGCGGCTACGCCAAAACCCAACCGCTGGCGGCCTATCAGGCGCAGCGTCGCGGCGGTAAGGGCAAATCCGCCACGGGTGTGAAGGACGAGGACTACATTTCCCACCTGCTGGTTGCCAACAGCCACACCACGCTTATGCTCTTCTCCAGCAAAGGCAAGGTGTACTGGCTCAAGACTTACGAAATTCCCGAAGCCTCTCGTGCCGCCCGTGGCCGCCCGCTGGTGAACCTGTTGCCGCTGAGCGAAGGCGAGTACATCACCACCATGCTGCCGGTGGAGGAGTACACCGAGGGCCACTTCATCTTCATGGCCACCGCCAACGGCACCGTGAAGAAAGTGCCGCTGCCTCAGTTCAGCCGTCAGCGCAGCGTAGGCTTGATCGCGCTGGAGCTGGATGAAGGCGACGTCCTGATCTCCGCCTCCATTACCGATGGCCAGCGCGAAGTGATGCTGTTCTCCGACGCAGGCAAGGTAACCCGCTTCAACGAGGCAGATGTGCGCCCCATGGGCCGTACCGCCCGCGGCGTTCGCGGCATGCGCCTGGCCGAAGGCCAACGCTTGATCTCCATGATCATTCCTGAAGAAGGCAGCCAGATCCTCACGGCCTCTGAGCGCGGTTATGGCAAGCGTACTGCGATTGCCGAGTTCCCCCAGTACAACCGTGGCGGCCAGGGCGTGATCGCTATGGTCAGCAACGACCGCAATGGTCGCCTGGTAGGCGCTGTTCAGGTGCTGGAAGGCGAAGAGATCATGCTGATTTCCGACCAGGGCACCCTGGTGCGCACCCGCGTCGGTGAAGTTTCCAGCCTGGGCCGCAACACTCAGGGTGTAACGCTGATCAAGCTGGCTACCGATGAGAAACTGGTAGGCCTTGAGCGTGTACAGGAGCCTTCAGAGGAAGAAGTGGAGCTGTTCGAAAGCGAGGACGCGCTGGCGCAGAGCATGGTCGAGGAGCTGATCGACGCGCCGGAAGATGGCGTCGAAACCCCGGCCGATGAGCTGGGCGACACCGGCGATGCACCGCTGGACGACGAGTAACAGGTTAGACAGGCAGCCGGGTGCCCGAGCGCCCGGCGATGCAAGGCATATCCCTTTTGTAGAGCGAGAGTGACGTGAGCAACCGAGCCTTTAACTTCTGCGCAGGCCCTGCCGCGCTGCCTGAAGCTGTTTTGAAGCGCGCCCAGGCGGAGATGCTCGACTGGCATGGCAAAGGCCTTTCCATCATGGAAATGAGCCACCGCAGTGAAGACTACACGGCCGTGGCACAAAAGGCCGAACAAGACCTGCGCGACCTGCTGTCCATCCCCTCGAATTACAAGGTGCTCTTTCTGCAGGGCGGTGCCAGCCAGCAGTTTTCCGTGATTCCGCTCAACCTGTTGCCTGAAGGCGGCGTGGCGGACTACATCGACACGGGCATCTGGTCGCGCAAGGCCATCGACGAAGCCCGGCGCTATGGCACAGTCAACGTGGCGGCCAGTGCCAAAGGCCAGGATTACCTGGACCTTCCCGAACAAAGCACGTGGCAGCTTACCCAGGGCGCTGCCTACGTTCACTATGCCAGTAACGAAACCATCGGCGGGCTGGAGTTTCATTCGGTGCCGCGGGCCGAAGCACCCCTGGTGGTGGACATGTCTTCGGACATACTCTCGCGGCCTATCAATGTGGCGGACTACGGCATGATCTATGCCGGCGCCCAGAAGAATATCGGCCCCAGCGGCCTGGTAGTCGTCATCATTCGTGAGGACCTGCTTGGCAATGCCCGGGCTATCTGCCCCACCATGCTCGACTACAAGGTGGCGGCGGATAACCACTCCATGTACAACACGCCGGCGACCTATTCCTGGTACCTCTCTGGGCTGGTGTTCGAGTGGCTGAAAGAGCAGGGCGGGGTAACGGTGATGGAGCAGCGCAACCGGCTCAAGAAGGACCGCCTCTACGGCTTCCTCGACAACAGCGCCTTCTACAGCAACCCCATCGCACCCGCGGCCCGGTCGTGGATGAACGTGCCCTTCCGCCTGGCGGACGAGCGCCTGGATGCGGCCTTCCTGGCCGGTGCCGATGCGCGGGGGCTGTTGAACCTCAAGGGCCACCGTTCCGTCGGTGGTATGCGTGCTTCGATTTACAACGCCCTGGGGCAAGACGCTATCGAGGCGCTGATCGCTTACATGACCGAATTCGAGAAGGAGCGCGCCTGATGACCGACGCCAGCTCCGATCAGGCGCTCAAGGCACTGCGCCTGCGCATCGATAACCTTGACGAGAAAATCCTGGAACTGATCAGCGACCGTGCGCGCTGTGCCCAGGAAGTGGCGCGGGTCAAGATGGCCACCTTGGCCGTGGGCGAAACACCGGTGTTCTATCGCCCCGAGCGTGAGGCGCAGGTGCTCAAGCGCGTGATGGACCGCAACCAGGGGCCTTTGGGTGATGAAGAGATGGCGCGGCTGTTCCGCGAAATCATGTCCACCTGCCTGGCGCTGGAGCAGCCGCTGAAAGTAGCCTATCTGGGCCCTGAAGGGACGTTTACCCAGGCAGCGGCGATGAAGCACTTCGGCCACGCCGTTATCAGCCAGCCCATGGCGGCTATCGATGAAGTGTTCCGTGAGGTGGTGGCCGGTGCGGTGAATTTTGGCGTGGTGCCGGTAGAGAACTCCACTGAAGGCGCGGTTAACCATACTCTGGACAGCTTCCTTGAGCATGACATGGTCATTTGCGGGGAGGTGGAGCTGCGTATTCACCATCACCTGCTGATTGGCCCCAACACCAAGACGGACAGCATTTCGCGCATCTACTCCCATGCCCAGTCCCTGGCCCAGTGCCGCAAATGGCTGGATGCCCATTACCCCAACGTGGAGCGTGTGGCGGTGTCCAGCAACGCCGAAGCGGCCAAGCGGGTAAAAGGGGAGTGGAATTCCGCTGCCATCGCAGGTGACATGGCGGCGACGCTTTACGGGCTTGAGCGCCTGGCCGAAAAAATCGAAGACCGGCCCGACAACGCGACCCGTTTCCTGATCATCGGCAACCAGGAAGTGCCACCTACCGGTGACGACAAAACGTCTGTCATCGTGTCGATGCAGAACAAGCCAGGCGCGTTGCACGAATTGCTGATGCCCTTCCATGAAAACCACATCGATCTCACCCGCATCGAGACGCGGCCTTCTCGCAGTGGCAAGTGGACGTACGTGTTCTTTATCGATTTCGTAGGCCATCACCGGGATCCGCTGATCAAGGCGGTGCTGGAGCAGATCAGCAACGAATCCGTAGCGCTGAAAATACTGGGCTCCTATCCAAAGGCTGTGCTCTGACCCTATTACACCTGCGGTCGCCTGTCGGCCGCACTGTACAACCCGGCATGCCGTACCGTTATCGATGTGCCTGTGCCTTTGCGGACCTTTTCCATGTTGAATGAACACTCCACCGGCCGTGCGCCCTTCATTGGCCGCTTGGTGGTGGTCGGCCTGGGCCTTATTGGTGGCTCGTTTGCCAAGGGGCTGCGTGCCAGCGGCTGTTGTGCCGAAGTGGTGGGGGTAGACCTGAACCCTGTGTCCAGGGCGCGGGCTGTGGAGCTGGGGGTGACGGATCGCTGTGTGGCGTCGTTGGGCGAAGCCTGTGTGGGGGCCGATGTCATCCAGTTGGCCGTGCCTATCCTTGCCATGGAGCGAGTGCTGGCCATGCTGGCTGAGCTGGACCTGGGCAATGCAATCATCACGGACGTGGGCAGCGCCAAAGGCAATATCGTGCGTGCTGCCCGGGTGGCGTTGCCGTCTCACCTACACCGCCTTGTGCCGGGCCATCCCATTGCAGGCTCTGAGCAGAGCGGGGTAGAGGCGGCCAACAGCGCCTTGTTCCAGCGCCACAAGGTGATTCTCACGCCGCTGGCTGAAACCGAGCCTGCAGCGCTGAGCGTTATCGATGCACTCTGGCGAGCCCTAGGGGCTGATGTGGAGCATATGGATGTTGCGCGCCACGATGAGGTGCTGGCCGCCACCAGCCACTTGCCTCACTTGCTGGCTTTCAACCTTGTGGACTCGCTGGCTCGCCGCGATGAGAGCCTGGAGATTTTCCGCTACGCCGCAGGGGGGTTCCGTGACTTCACCCGCATCGCTGGCAGTGACCCTGTCATGTGGCATGACATCTTCCTCGCGAATCGCGACGCCGTGCTTCGCCAGCTGGACGCCTACCGGGCCGACCTGGATGCGCTGCGCGAGGCAGTGAGCCAGCGTGACAGCGATGAGCTGCTGAGAACGTTCACGCAGGCGCGTGCCGCTCGCGAGCATTTTGGCGAGATCCTTGCCCAGCGCGCCAGAAGCAAGCCGTATCAAGGTGGGGAATGAGCCTGATTGCAGGGTCGCCTGTAACACCAATCGGGTATCATGGCTGCCGGTAGCCAATGGCATGGGATGCTCGTTTTTTCATTTCAGCCTTCCCAGTGGCCTGGCGCCCGGGAATGCACGGGTCAAAGAGGGTCAGTTGTGAATTTTCAAGCTCCGGTCATCACCATCGACGGGCCCAGTGGCTCAGGCAAGGGCACCGTTGCCAGCAAGCTGGCAGAGAAGCTGGGCTGGAACCTCCTGGACTCCGGCGCGCTCTATCGCCTGTTGGCATTCGCCGCCAGCAATCATGGCGTGGCCCTGAGCAATGAGGCGTCACTGGTACTGCTGGCCAAGCACCTGGACGTGCAGTTCGTCGCGGCAACCGATCATCGGCTGGACCGTATCATCCTTGAAGGGGATGATGTGTCGCAGGCCATTCGCAATGAGCAGGTGGGCGCCGGTGCCTCACAAGTGGCTGCCATTCCTGCGGTGCGCGAGGCTCTACTGGAGCGCCAGAAGGCGTTTCGAGAGCATCCTGGCCTTATCGCAGATGGGCGGGACATGGGCACCGTGGTGTTTCCAGATGCGCCACTGAAGGTCTTTCTCACCGCCAGCGCGGACGAACGCGCACGTCGCCGTTACTTGCAGTTGAAGGCAAAGGGCGATGATGTTAGTCTGGCGAGTCTGTTGGATGAGATACGTGTGCGCGACGAACGCGACACGCAACGGGCAGTGGCACCGCTCAAACCGGCTGCCGATGCCATACAGCTCGACTCAACCGAGCTGTCCATCGAACAGGTGCTCGACAAAATCATGAGCGAGGTCGCACAACGCGATCTCGCCTGACCCGGAAAACCCAAGGGGTTCCAGCGTAAGCGGCGATGGCCGCTGCCCCTGAAGGTTTTCCTTATTTAAACGCAGCCCACGTTAACTGGATCGTGGTTGTGGGCCGGCCTCCGGCTCAATCTACAGGAATTAAAATGAGCGAAAGCTTTGCAGAACTTTTTGAAGAAAGCCTGAAAACCCTCAACCTTCAGCCTGGCGCTATCATCACCGGTACTGTTGTCGACATCGACGGCGACTGGGTGACTGTACACGCTGGCCTGAAGTCCGAGGGCGTCATCCCGCTCGAGCAGTTCTTCAACGAAGCTGGCGAGCTGACCATCAAGGTCGGTGACGAAGTTCACGTCGCGCTGGACGCGGTGGAAGATGGCTTTGGCGAAACCAAGCTGTCCCGTGAAAAAGCCAAGCGCGCCGAGTGCTGGATCGTTCTGGAAGCTGCCTTCGCTGCCGAAGAAGTGGTCAAGGGCGTCATCAACGGCAAGGTCAAGGGTGGTTTCACCGTCGACGTCAACGGTATCCGTGCGTTCCTGCCGGGTTCGCTGGTCGACGTGCGTCCAGTACGCGACACCACTCACCTGGAAGGCAAAGAGCTCGAGTTCAAGGTCATCAAGCTCGACCAGAAGCGCAACAACGTTGTCGTTTCCCGTCGTAGCGTCCTGGAAGCCGAGAACAGCGCCGAGCGCGAAGCGCTGCTGGAATCGCTGCAAGAAGGCCAGCAGGTCAAAGGTATCGTCAAGAACCTCACCGACTACGGCGCATTCGTGGACCTGGGCGGCGTGGACGGCTTGCTGCACATCACCGACATGGCCTGGAAGCGTATCAAGCATCCTTCGGAAATCGTCAACGTTGGCGACGAGATCGACGTCAAGGTTCTGAAGTACGATCGCGAGCGTAACCGTGTATCCCTGGGCCTCAAGCAACTGGGCGAAGACCCATGGGTTGCTATCAAGGCACGTTACCCAGAAGGTACTCGCGTGAATGCACGCGTTACCAACCTCACCGACTACGGCTGCTTCGCAGAGCTGGAAGAAGGCGTGGAAGGCCTGGTACACGTTTCCGAAATGGACTGGACCAACAAGAACATCCACCCGTCGAAAGTCGTTCAAGTCGGCGACGAAGTGGAAGTCATGGTTCTGGACATCGACGAAGAGCGTCGTCGTATCTCCCTGGGCATCAAGCAGTGCAAGTCCAACCCATGGGAAGACTTCTCTGGCCACTTCAACAAGGGCGACAAGATCTCCGGCACCATCAAGTCGATCACCGATTTCGGTATCTTCATTGGTCTGGATGGCGGCATCGACGGCCTGGTTCACCTGTCCGACATCTCCTGGAACGAAGCTGGCGAAGAAGCCGTACGCCGCTTCAAGAAGGGCGACGAGCTGGAAACCGTTATTCTGTCCGTTGACCCAGAGCGTGAGCGCATCTCGCTGGGCATCAAGCAGATGGAAGACGATCCGTTCTCCAACTACGTTGCTGTCAACGACAAGGGCGCCATCGTCCGCGGTATCGTTAAAGAAGTTGACGCCAAGGGCGCTGTAATCACCCTGGCTGATGACATCGAAGCGACCCTGAAAGCCTCCGAAATCAGCCGTGACCGCGTTGAAGACGCGCGCAACGTGCTGAAAGAAGGCGAAGAAGTCGAAGCCAAGATCATCAGCGTCGACCGCAAGTCTCGCGTTATTCAGCTGTCCGTGAAATCCAAGGACGTTGAAGACGAGAAAGAAGCAATCCAGAGCCTGCGCGAGAAGCCAAGCTCTGAAAGCGCCGGCCCGACCACCCTGGGTGATCTGCTCCGCGCTCAAATGGAAAAGCAGAACTGAGTTCTGTTAACCATTAAATGAAAAGGGGTGGCTTCGGCCACCCCTTTTTTTTGCCCTGACACTGTAGGAGCGGGCGAAGCCCGTGAAAAAAGAGCCGGTTAGGTTTAAACCTTTAACCCGTGCTTGGCAAAAACACGCTGAATAGCTTCTTGTATACCTTCACCGTCTTGCACAAGCTCCGCCACATCAAGCAATACCTGAGCCCCCATTTCTTTCTCAGCCGCAGCTTTTACCAGGCAATGGGCACTGTGTAATAACGTCTCTTCAGGGGGCGTTGCCTGCTTTCCGAGCTGAGAAAGAACGCGCAACGCGTCCACACCCGGCGTGTGCTCGTCGATGTCGAACATATGCCAAAACACCATGCCCAAGGTGCCGGCTGGGTGGTCTTCGCGTCGTGTCCAGGCTTTTGGAGTACCTCCTTCTCGCTGTACTTTCTCCAGGTAGCGGCGGACCTTGCCCGGAATTGTGGCTGCTGCTTTTTCCCGGTTGTAATAAGTACGGTTGGCTAGGCTGGCGGCGTCCCGTATCACTCGCCAAGCTACTGACCAAAGCTGCGCCACGCTGTAGGTATGCAACGCGTTTCGGAAGCTGCTTTCAACGTCTGTGGCTACATCGGGTTCCAGCCAATGGTTGTAGGTTCTGCACTCCCTCCAGAAATACGCCATCACATCCTGCAACGCATACGTCAGCCACAGCTGCGCAATGCCTGGTCCATCGGACAGGTGTCGTGATGCAAGCTCGGTCAGCAGGGCATCGGTGCTGCCTGACCCACTGTCAGGCGCCAGCGAGTATTGAACCTGGTCGTGTTTGAACCACAGCGCGTCATCCTTCAGAAAGTAGGTACCTGCCATCGCTTCGAATGGGCGGTGCACCAGAATGCCTGCTGAATACAGCTGCTTGAGGTATGAGGCAGGGTTGCCGGGGCACAACGCCTCGCAGTCGCCAGCGCAGAAGCTGCCAGTGGTGAGCCGCGGTGTGATAGCCGCTTCAAGGGCGATCAGCAAAAGTGCGTGGGCATCGTGTATGGCCTGATAGTCGCAGGTTATGTGACGTTGCTGCGTGTCGTGCTCGGCTAGCCAGTTATTGAGTGCAGTAGCGGCTTCTTCCTCGCATTGTCGCTTGTAGGCCTCCTTCAATCGTTTGCAGCCCTCGCACTGCTGCTGCGTTGGGCATACGTACTTTTTCAGGTCGGAGCGACAGTTGAGCTTGATAGGATCGCCACATCGGGAGCACGCCTGGTCCTCATCGTAGGCATTGCAACGTTCGCGAATATAGGCGGCCACCGCGCCGCCATGAGGAATATCGCGAAAGGGCAACAAAGCGCTTACGGGTTCAACAAAGGCACCGGCTTCGTCCGTAGCCCAATAGCGGTGGATAAACAAGATTTCTTCTTGGTTCTGGGTTAACAGTTCCAGTTTTATAGCCATGCGATTACCGTTATTTCATGCAAACGGCATCCCTGTGAAGGTCTCCTGTCCTAGTAGAAGCACCTAGGCTGCACTGCGTTTCAGGTGTGAGCAGAGAGCGGCCAAGAGGCTAAGTCACTTACGATGGAAGGTATAAGTTAATTTGATTTGCCGGATGTTGCATGGCTCAGGGGGAAGCAGCGCTTTGGCAGGGCGCGACGGCTTTCCCTTAGTCAAAACAACGACGCCCGTAAAACCTCATAAAAGTCAATACTTAAGCTGTTCAAACCGTGCCAGCCATGCTACAACCTTCCTGCAGTTTCCTAGCTTCTTGATAAAGAAGGGAAAAACATGACGAAGTCCGAACTGATCGAACGCATAGTCACGCATCAGGGTCTGCTGTCGTCCAAGGACGTAGAGCTGGCTATCAAGACCATGCTTGAGCAAATGTCCCAGTCCCTGGCCACGGGGGACCGGATTGAGATTCGCGGCTTTGGCAGTTTTTCGCTGCACTACCGCTCCCCGCGTGTGGGAAGGAATCCAAAAACCGGCCAGTCTGTGACGCTGGATGGCAAGTTTGTACCGCATTTCAAACCAGGCAAGGAATTGCGGGATCGTGTAAATGAAGACGAAGCGGGTGAAACCGCTTGAGTGCTGGAGGTAAGCCCGTGCGTAGCATCACGCGCCTGTTTCAGGTTTTGCTGGTATTGAGTGTGGCAGCAGCGTGCCTGCTATTTGTGATGGAGAACTCCCAGAAGGTGGCCTTAAGCTTCCTGGGGTTTGCAAGCCCTGAATGGCCCGTATCTGCAATGGTGCTCCTGGCATTATTGGTTGGGCTGGCAGTAGGCCCGCTGATTGGCTGGTTCATTGCCATGCGGGGTCGCCGGCGCCTGCGCCGTGCTGCGATCCGCCAGAAGGCCAATGCGCCCGGCGTATAGAGGGTAGCCGGTACGCCTTCCTTGAAGGCGGCCCCAATCCGATCACGGCGGCCCTGGTGCCTATCTAGGCAGAACGTAGGTCAGCGGCACATTATGATCATGCTTCGGCTGGTGTACCCTGCCGGGTTAAGCCCGAAGGGATAGTCGGCGGCTTCCTCGCCTTCCTGGCTCGAACGCGCCAGTACTCGATAATCGCCGTTGCAGGCTTTTTCAGCCCGCTTGTAGCATTTGTTCCAAGAGGACATCAGCCCAGAGCAGTTGACGTGCAGCCCCTTTTTCCCCTGCCGCACCTCGGATTGCGAATCTGACGCACATCCGCACAGTGCAACCAATGCTATCGCAACTAAAAAACGTCTCATGCCCGTCCTTATCCTGCTGGCCCCGGTACGTTGCCCGAGCCTTTCGGCTATGTGCTGATTCATGTCACGCCGTGCCGGCATTACCACCGGTTTCCGCAAACCTACCTTATACGTAACAGAAAGCGTAGAAAAGTTTGGTGATGATGGCATTGGGCCCAGCCTGTTTAAGACCTCACCCTATAGTGATCCCAGCCTTTGCACGGCTAAATCCCCGCTCCAAAAGCCCGTTAGAGAACGCTGAACCGTGCCATTTCCTACAATCACTCATCACGGCGCCCACCAAGGGGTCACAGGCTCCTGTCACCAATTGCACCTAAGCGAAGCCTGCAGCGTGTTGGTGGACTGCGGGCTGTTCCAAGGCAATGAAGCGGTCTTGCAGGGCAATGGGATCGAATTCGATATCGCAGGTATTTCCGCGCTGGTGGTGACCCACGTACACCTGGACCATGTGGGGCGTATTCCCTGGTTGCTGGCAGCAGGTTTTGAAGGGCCTACCCTGTGCAGCGAGCCTTCTGCGCACCTGCTTCCTTTGATGCTGGAAGATGCGTTCCGGCTGATGGTGACCCGAGACCAGGCACCTGTAGAGCGTTACATCCAAAGTGTGAAGCGTCGGATCGTTGCGCTGCCTTATGACCACTGGCATGTGCTCCAAGCCAGTGGCCCTTCCCAATGCCGCATCCGGCTGCAGCGAGCCGGGCATGTGCTGGGCTCAGCGTATGTAGAGTTCGATATTCGTGCATCCCGTGCGCTTGAAAGCCAGCGAGTGGTGTTTTCCGGAGACTTGGGCAGCGGCCGTTCGGCGCTGTTGCGGCCCCCCGTGTCACCGGAACGTGCTGATGTGCTGGTACTGGAAAGCACCTACGGCGACAGGGTGCATGGCGCACAGGAAAAGCGGACAGCGCGGCTGGAAAGGCTGATCGAAAAGGCCTTAGAGGACCAAGGCACAGTGCTGATCCCGTCCTTTAGCCTAGGGCGCGCTCAGGAGCTGCTGGCAGACATCGAGACCATTTTGCGCGATAAGGACATGGGCGGCTCGCCGGGTGTAGCCGGCGCGGTGGATTGGCCACAGCTGCCGGTGATTCTGGACTCCCCGCTGGCCAGCCGTATTACCCAGGCCTATCGGGTTTACAGCCTCACTGGAACGAAGAGGCCCAAGGCCGTACACAGGCTGGGCGATCACCGTTGGCCTTTCCACAGCTGATTACCCTTGATAGTCATGAGCAGCATCAGCGTACGGTCAATTACCTGGCCAGCACATTGCGCCCTGCGATCGTGATTGCTGGCAACGGCATGTGCTCTGCCGGCCGTATCGTCAATTACCTCAAAGCCATGCTAAGAAACCCTCGCCATAACGTGCTGTTCTCGGGGTACCAGGCCAAAGGCACGCCGGGTGCTGTGATACAGGCCGCCGAAGGCGCGGAGGGTTTCATGGGTATCGATCTGGATGGCGAGCGGTACGACATTCGCGCCGGCGTGGCCACCTTGGCAGGCTATTCGGCCCATGCAGACCAGGCCGGGTTGCTTGCCTTTGTGAGGGGAATCCCAGAGCCGCCCCGTGAAGTACGGCTGGTGCACGGCGAAGCCAGGGCAAGAAATGGCCTGGCGCAGGCACTGGCGTCCGCGTACCCAGCCATGCACCTGGTAACTCAACCCTGACCTGCGCCGGCTTGTGTCAGATGAAAATAATCGAAGCTTTTCCACAACACACTCTATAATCGGCTCGGCTTGTTTATCAGAACTATAACGCTGCAGCGGTTTGGGAATCCCGGCCCTGACAGGCAAGGACCCGACCCGTGTAATGAATGTGTTCACGCGAATGTGGCTGAGCGCTAAGCTCAAGCGCGGCCTCGCACGCCATGGATGCCGGCTGGACAGCGGCATTCGTGGGCTGAGGCGCGACAACATGGTGCTGCTGCTGGAGCAGGGCGTGAAACTGCACGATGTAAAAGTGTATTCACGCCAGCTTCATATCGGTGCACAGACCGATATCGTCAGTGGGTGCGAGCTACACCATGTCAGCCATATAGGTCGTTATTGTTCAGTGGCGGCGCGTGTCATCATCGGC
This sequence comes from Pseudomonas sp. AB39(2026), assembly GCF_059831485.1. Classification (NCBI taxonomy): domain Bacteria; kingdom Pseudomonadati; phylum Pseudomonadota; class Gammaproteobacteria; order Pseudomonadales; family Pseudomonadaceae; genus Pseudomonas; species Pseudomonas sp. AB39(2026). Next base: position 1,791,010 of record NZ_CP195212.1, on the reverse strand, counting down.
CAGGATCGGCGATCGCATCCGCTGGACTGGCTGTCCACCAGCCACGCGGTGCTACAGGCACGCCTGGATTACCAGCCAGACGCCCATAGCGCCTCTGACCAAGGCATGGATTTTCCCACCTCGATCGGCCATGACGTCTGGATTGGCCGAGACGTTATCGTGATGAAAGGTGTAACCATCGGAACCGGAGCGGTCATAGGTGCCCAGTCACTGGTGAACAGGGACGTGCCGCCTTATGCCATCGTGGCAGGCTCCCCGGCCCGTGTGGTGCGCTATCGGTTTGACGAGCCTACCCGGCAGGCTTTGCTGGCCAGCCACTGGTGGGACTATCAATTGAGCGCGCTGGGCCAGCATGCTGTAGAAAATCCCGCCTTGCTGCTCAAGGAACTGGGTACCCAGGGCGCGCTGCCGCTGGTTGAAACCCACCTGTTGACCATCAGCAATGCGCCGCTTCGTATCCAGTGAATCTATCGTTATCAATTGTGCCGTTGGCGCGTGAATGGCCGTCAGTGCGGTAGGGGGCATTCGCAGCGGTTAGGATTTCTACCCTCAAGTAATTGTATTTGGTATTGTTTCCGGCCTGATCCGCTGCAAAAGCGGCTGGTTATACTGAGCCGATGCCGGCGCCATGGCGCAAGGCACTATGGAACTGCAGCACCTTCCCAGCGAAGGCCTAGGAAAAAAGGAACCTGTAACATGTCACAACAGCGCAAGGGCATCATTCTGGCAGGGGGTTCAGGTACTCGCCTGCATCCGCTTACCCTCGGCACGTCCAAACAGATGTTGCCGGTGTATGACAAGCCAATGATCTATTACCCGTTGTCTGTGTTGATGCTGGCGGGCATGAAGCAGATTCTCATCATTTCCACACCGGATGACCTGCCTTCGTTCAAGAAGCTGCTGGGTGATGGCAGCCAGTTGGGCATCGAACTGCACTATGCCGTACAGCCAAGCCCGGATGGCCTGGCCCAGGCGTTCATCATTGGCGAGGAGTTCCTGGCCGGGGCCCCGAGCTGCCTGATCCTGGGCGATAACATCTTCTATGGGCAGCACTTCTCCGATAATCTCCACGCGGCCAATAGCCAGGAAAGCGGTGCCACGGTATTCGGCTATCACGTTGCAGACCCGGAGCGCTTTGGTGTGGTGGAGTTCGACGACCAAGGCCGCGCGCTCAGCATCGAGGAAAAGCCCACTGCGCCCAAGTCCAACTACGCGGTCACTGGCTTGTATTTCTACGACAGCAAGGTGGTGGAGATTGCAAAATCCATCAAGCCGTCGCCCCGTGGCGAACTGGAAATCACTGACCTGAACCGCGCCTACCTGGAGCAGGGCACGCTGAACGTGGAACTGCTTGGCCGCGGCTTTGCCTGGCTGGACACCGGTACCCATGAGTCCCTGTTGGAAGCCAGCCACTTCGTGCACACCATTGAGCACCGCCAGGGGCTGAAAGTGGCTTGCCTGGAAGAAATCGCTTTCCATGCGGGTTGGATCAGCAAAGCCCAGTTGGTGGAGCAGGGGCAGCGCCTGTCGAAAACAGGGTATGGCCAATACTTGCTGAAAATCGCAGGCGAGTCCAAGGCGTAATGCGCTGTCAGGTCACTGTACGTGCCGGGTGAACGCGTTGCGGTCCTGTTGGCTGCCTTCAATGGCAGCCCTTGGATAGACGAGCAGATCGATACCATTCTGGCCCAGGAAGGCGTGGCCGTTCAGCTGTTCATCAGTGTAGATGCCTGTACAGACGACACCCTGGCGCGCTGCCGCATGCGTGCGGCAGCCGACCCTCGCATACAGTTGATAGGCGGCAGCCAACGCTTTGGCAGCGCCGCAGCCAACTTTTTTCATCTCCTGGCCACCGTGCCTTTCGAAGGCTTTGACCTAGTAGCCCTCAGCGACCAGGATGATCACTGGTTGCCTGGAAAGCTCAAGCGAGCGGCCGAGCAGTTGGTGGCGCAACGCTGCGCAGCCTACTCCTCCAACGTTATTGCGTTTTGGCCGAGTGGCAAAACCTGCCTGCTGGACAAGGCCCAGCCCCAAGTGGCCTATGATCACTTCTTCGAAGCCGCCGGGCCCGGGTGCACCTATGTGTTCACCTCAGCGGTGGCAGCGTTCCTGAAGGCCAACATACAAGAGCAAGGTGAGGCACTGGCAGCCGTGGCCCTTCATGACTGGTACCTGTATGCCCTGTGCCGTGCCGCCGGGTGGCGGTGGTTTATAGACCCTACGCCCGGCCTTCGCTACCGGCAGCACGCCAGTAATGTGGTAGGTGCAAACGTGGGCGTACGGCCCTTGCTTGCACGTTTTCAGCGTATCCGCCAGGGATGGTGGTTTGGCCAGGTCCGCTTGATAGCCGGGCTAGTAGGTTGCCCACCACAGTTGAGCAGGCCATTGGCTAATGGCCGATCAGGCTTGCTCTGGCTGGCTCGCAACGCCCGCCAATGCCGTCGCAGGCCCCGTGATCGGCTTTATTTTGCAGGGCTGTGCCTGTTGTTGGCCTGTTTCAAAGGGCCACTGACATGAAGCGGCTTGTGCTGGTGACCGGTGCCAACGGTTTTGTAGGGCGTGCGGTGGTAGATCGGCTAGTGGAAGGCAACAGCCTGCCGCTGGCCGCTGTACGTCAGCCGGGGCAGTGGCAAGGGCCGGGAAGGGCGGTTGCCTATGACTTGCTATCAACCACCTTGCCGGATCTCTCAGGCGTGGATGCGGTGATTCACTGCGCCGCCCGTGTGCACGTGATGGCTGACAGCGTGGCGGACCCACTTCACGCCTACCGTGAAGCCAACCGGGATGCGACCGTGCGGTTGGCAGCCCATGCGGCTGCGAGCGGCGTACGCCAGTTTGTGTTTATCAGTACCATCAAGGTGAATGGGGAGCGTACCCTTGGCCGTTCGCCTTTTACCTCGCTGGATGAACCTGCGCCGGTAGACCCCTACGGCCAAGCCAAATTGGAAGCCGAACAAGGGCTGCTTGAACTCGCGGCACGCACAGGCCTTCAAGTAACGATCATCCGGCCGCCTTTGGTCTATGGCCCCGGTGTAAAGGCCAATTTCCGAGCCATGATGAAAGCGCTGGACCGTGGGGTGCCCTTGCCGTTTGGGGCGCTGCACAACCGCCGCAGTATGGTCGGCGTTCATAACCTGGCAGACCTGGCAGTGCACTGCCTGGACGCAGCTGCTGCCCAAGGCGTGTTCCTGGTGCGGGACCGGGAACAGCCTACCACCGCCCAAACCATGGCAGCGTTGGCTCGCGCCTTGGGCAAAAAGCCACGCTTGGTGAATATGCCTGCAGGTTGGCTGCGCTGGGCGGGCAGGGCGTTAGGCAAGCAGGCGGTGGTCAGCCGGCTGTGCGACCCTTTGGAAGTCAGCTTGGACCACACCGCAGCCCACTTAGGCTGGCAACCCCCACTATCGCTCGAAGAAGGCTTGCGCCTTACCGCCGAGGCTTATCACAAGGAGCGCCTGTGAGCGGCCTCATCTACCTCGTTGTGTTCGTACTCTCTGCCGGGTTCACTGGGGCAGTACGTCGTTATGCATTACACAAGCAACTGATGGACGTGCCCAACGCACGCAGTTCCCATACCGTGCCCACCCCACGCGGCGGCGGGGTGGGTATCGTAGCGGCGTTTATGCTAGGGCTGCCCCTGTTGGTACTGACCGGCTGGGCCACAGTGGCAGATGCTTGCGTATTGGCCATTCCCGGCATGGCCGTGGCAGCGATTGGTTTTGCTGACGACCACGGGCATATTCCCGCGCGCTGGCGCTTGCTGGGCCATTTCGCGGCTGCAGGAATAGGTTTGGCGCTTTTGAACACTTTGCCTGTGATACCCCTATGGAATGGCTTCACCCTGAGCGGTGCCTGGTTGGCAGTGCCATTGGTAATCGGGGTGGTGTGGCTGCTCAACCTCTACAACTTCATGGACGGGATCGATGGCATTGCAGGTGTGCAGGCCGTTACCGTGTGCCTGGGGTTTGCGCTGCTGGCTTACCTGTATGCCACACCCGCCGATGTAGCGCTGGCATTGCTGCTGGCGGCGGCTTCAGCAGGTTTCCTGTGCTGGAATCTGCCCCCTGCCAAGATTTTCATGGGGGATGCGGGCAGCGGCTTCCTAGGGGTAGCCATTGCTTTGCTGTGGCTGAAGATTTCGTCCCACGCGCCCTTAGTGTTCTGGGCGGGGCTGGTATTGATGGGCGTCTTTGTGGTCGATGCCACCTGGACGCTACTGGTGCGGTTGAAGCGAGGGGAGAAGGTGTATGAGGCCCATCGTAGCCATGCGTATCAGCATGCGGCGATGCGGTATGGGAGCCATGGGAAGGTGACGGCGGCGGTGGGGGTACTAAATGTGTGTTGGCTTTTGCCCATTGCTTATGTAATGGGTAATGGGGGGATGAGCCTTTGGCAGGGTATGTTGGTGGCTGGTTGTCCGCTTGTCGTGCTGACGGCAAGGTTCAAAGCAGGTATGTGAATTACAGCCTATCAGCAGCGGTGCGCCGAGTTTCGGATCTTATAATCCCTGCAGATCATATGTCGCGAAGGCGTTGCTAGATTTTCGATCAAGGCCATACGTTTGGGTATCTTGCGAACTAGCTCTCGGACAGAGCATTCAGCAGGTTTTTTGAGCATCAGACGATTTCCTGCCCTATACAAAGACGTGGGGCTCGTCTAAGAGCTTGTAGCGCTCAGCCACGAGCGGATGGTCTACCCCTGAAGGTACGGACTTTGCTGAATGTGGGTGTGCGCACGAATAGAATGTTCCTGAGCGATTCTGCACAAAACCTATTTCGCGTGATGGACAAGCGATCTATCTGCTAAAAATCACCATTCTCATTGCAACAGGCCCTTATTTGAGTATCCTGTACTGCTATTCGCCTATCGATGCGCATACGTTCACGCTTGCGCCTATGGCGAAGTATAGAAGCCAAATGGCATAGCCGTACTTAACTGTTTTTGGTGGGGGAAAAATGCATCAGGAGTTAATTGCATCAAGTTCACGGAAAAAACTTTGGTTAATTTCCTGTGTGCTAGCTTTTTTGAGTTCTTTATTTTGCTTTGTTACATTGTTGCCCACGGCTCCGATGGATGAGCTCGACCCCGCCTGGAAAGCTGGGATGTCGTACGCGGTCGACCATGGACTACAAATTGGCACCGATATAGTTTTTACATTTGGACCTTTGGCTAATATCTATACAGGGTTTTACTCGCCAGTGTATGATACTAGCTATGTGTTGATATCTACTTATTTAGCTGCTTCACTTTCTATTGGCTTGTATGGCCTTTTTTACCAACGGAAACGCTTTCTTCCAATGTTGGTTTGTGCGGGCGTGATTTTCTTATGGGGGGTAAAAAAAGATGCTTTTTTAATGGTTTTACCTTTTTTTCTGATTTTTACATTGATTTTTGAAGGGCTGCCAAATGAGCGTAGGGTTAGGTTAAAAGATCTGCTGCTTTTGGTATCGTTGCCTGCCATAGGGTTCCTTCCTCTCATAAAACTCAGTGTGGTCGTAGCCTGTGTATCATGCATTGGGTTAGGTGCGGCATTACTCGCTTATCGACGACGCTTCCTGATGGCGGCTGCAACCTGCCTCATTCCGGTATTTTCATGTCTTTCCGTCTGGGTGGCGTTCGGACAAAAACCAATTTTGCTTTTTAAATATTTTTCGAGTTCGCTTCCAATCATAGCGGGCTATACGGAAGCGATGGCTATCTATGAAGGGCTTTTGCTTGTAGCTGTCTATATGATCGGCGCGGTCGTATTGATATACGGTATATGGTCAGTAAAAAGAAATTCGTTTTTATCAAACGCGCTCACAATTGTCTCTGTAGCAATTTACCTGTTTTTAAGCTTCAAAGCTGGCTTCGTAAGGGATGATGGTCATGCAGTGATTAGCGGTTTGGCGCTAATGCTGGTCTCAATAATGCTTTGGCCTGCACTACAGTCGCTTAGGGGGCTTGGTTTTACTTGTACAGGTTTTCTAACTGGTTTGTTTGTGACCTGCGCAAATACTTCCTTCAATCCGGTACAGCACTGGACTCATGCCTATCACAATGCCTATGCGAATGTGGAAGGGCTAGCGCTGCGCATCGGGCACCCCGGAGCCATAGCTCAACGCTTCAATGACCAAATGACTAAAATTTCAGAGACTTCAGGTTTTCCTGACATCTCTGGTACTACAGATGTGTACTCCTATGGGCAAACAGCGCTAATTGCCTCTGGTGCGGACTGGAAGCCTCGGCCAGTTTTTCAAAGTTATTCTGCATACACGCCGCAGTTGCTAGAAATGAATGCGAGTCATTTAAGCTCTAAGCAAGCACCTGAGAACGTGGTTTTCCGTATTCAGCCTATTGACGGGCGACTACCCTCATTGGAAGACGGGCTTAGCTGGCCTTCCATTTTTTCCATGTATAGCCCTACTAAGCTTTCAGGTGATTATTTGGTGTTGAAGCGAGTGGATGATAAAGTCCCCGTATTCAATGAGATTAAGAAAGAGTTAGGAAGTTTTGACAAGGCTGTAGAACTGCCAGAGTACTCGGGCAACCTCTACATGACTGTTGATATTCAACAGACATTGTTAGGTAAATTAATTTCCACCATTTTCAAACCCTCTTCTCTTAAGGCGCAGTTTGATCTTGCTAACGGTGAAAAAAGAGAGTATCGAATAATTTCTTCTATGACCAAGACTAAATTTCTGGTCTCGCCTATCGTTGAAAGCAGTAAGGATTTCGTCAGGCTATTTTCTGATGTTGATCTGAATAAAATGGGAAAAGTTAAAAATATTACTTTTTCCGCATCGGGAAGTGAAGGCAGCATATGGAAACCTGATTTTCAGGTCTCGTTCTATAGCTTTAAGCCGCCCGCGCGTGAGACTGCTTCAGGACTCTTGGGAATCGCCGTACCAATTAGGATCGAGCATTTGCCTTCAATAGCATGTACTGGTGTTATCGATTATCTAAACGGCACCCCGATCACAGGTGAAACGCGTGGTGTAGAGTCACACATAGCTGTAAGCGGGTGGGTCACACCTTCGGTAAACTCTTATCCTGAAGGGGGAAAGGCGATTTTGTTGTTAAAAGGTCCTCAAGGAATTTTTGCATTTGATATGCCTTCTCTAGCAAGGCTGGATCTAGTTAAGCATTTTCAATCAGACTCTATGCTAAATGCTGGATACGACGCAGTTTTAGATGTACGGAAACTCGAAGGTACGTTTGAGGTCGGATTAGGGTTTGCTCAAGATGGTGTGGTTTCAGCATGTAGCGGGCTTGATTCTATGATCAAGATCTCAAGATAAAAAACTGTATAGCTGGCGCCAATGCTCGCCAGCTATACAAGGTGGGTTTATATTCAGGTCTACTTAAATGAAAGGTGCTTGTGGCCTAAATAACTGGTAAACACTGGAAAAATTACACCCACTGCATGGGCCAGCTCTTTGTTGTAGAAATCTATTCCAAGGCCAGGCAAAACATGGAACGCAAGTAGTACGCTGATTCCCCAAGTCTGCAGTACGGCAATCGCGTTAACAGCTAAAAACCATAATGCAGAATGACGAAGCGAATTCTTGCTTTCCTTGAATACGAACAGTTTTGCCAAGGCAAAAGCTGTAATCATGCCCGTGATGTAGGCAAGAATGACAGACCAGGAATAGCTAAGCCATAGATTGTAGAGGATGCGCGAGCAGAAATTGACAATTGCCGCGAAGCCGCCTGTCACCAAAAAGGCCAGAAACTGCGGCGTAAGGAACCCCTTCAGCATTGCGCTGCGTCCTTCGCCAAGCCGCGGCCAAAGTCGATGCTTTCGGAAATGCCCCGGTCTTCAGGGTAATAGTAGGACGTGTCCGCTACCCAAAGGCCCTTAATGGGTAATTTGGCTGGCGGCAGGGTAGCTGGGAACCCAGGCTTGCAGATGGGCTGAGCATAACGGTACCGGCTGGCCCGAATGTCGATAAAGTCGCTGTCCTGCAATGAGGGGTTGATAGTCTGTAGATAGCGCTTCACCTTTGCTGTGAAGTGCTCATTAGGCTCTGCATACTTTTCGTGCTCGCCGGGCATGTAGAAAGGTACGTAAACGACATGCTGGTCCATGGGGCGCAGATTGGTGTATTCCACTAAACCAGGGATGTCCATGTTCGGGTCATTGATATTAAGCCAGAAGTTTTCCGTTACCGCTTTCTTCAACTTGGCAATTACGCATACCACAGCCACGTTTGGCACGGCAGCGTACTGATCAAGCAGGGTCGCTGGCAGGTCTGGCATCAGCCGCCCAACGTAAGGCAGCGGTACGGTACTGATTACCTTGTCGAAAGCCTCTGCCCCCTCTGCAGTTTCAACGCCATGAACGCGGCCGTTGGCAATCTGCACCTTGGTCACCGGCTTACCTAACCGTACCTCACCGCCGTGTGCCAAAATATCCTTGTGCATGGCATTGAGGAAGGTGGCCGAGCCGCCTTCGAGGTATCCCAGCTTCTCCTTGAAGAGGTTGTAGCGTGAACGGCCGATACGCCTGATGCGGCTCCATATCCAGGCTGCTGACAGGTTATCTGAGTAGTGATAGAACTTATAGGCGAACAGGTTGCGCCACATCACGTCGTAGGCTTCTTTGCCTACCCAGCGTTTGATCCACCCAGTGGCTTCCACATTGTCGAGAGGCTTCCAATCATTGCGTTTCACTGAAAGGAATGCATGCAGGCCGTAGCGAAATTTGGCCGTAAGGCTTAGCCCTTTGAATTTCAAAAGTGCAATAGGGTTGCCCCAGGGTTGCAAGCGCTGCTGGTACCAGTAACCCATGCGGGTTTCGGTCCAGCGCATTTTCTGCGACAGGCCCAGTTCATCCAGCATGGTTAGAAACGCATGGTCCGAAATGCAGTGGAAATGGTAATAACGTTCGATATCCATGCCTGCGAAATCAAACGTGGCGGTCATTCCACCCACTCGGTCATCTGCTTCATACACGACGGGCGTATGGCCATCTCGTGCGAGTTGATAGGCTACCGCCAAGCCCATAGGGCCAGCGCCTAGCACCGCAATACGTTGGCCCATGTTAAAACTCCATCTCGATCTTGCTATAAGTCGGGTCCAGGAAGGTCTCTTCGATCGCCTTCCTGAACGGTGTGGGCGTGACGTTGAAAATGCCAGGCCAGTCGATCACCTCAAACTCGTCCGGTGCTATCAGAGCTTCTAGCTGCGAGGTTGTGAACGGCGGGTTCTTGTCAAAGAGGGCCCATGTCCATAGCAATGCGTGGAACAGGCTGTAGGGGATTTTGACGATCGTGGACTTGGCTTTGGTAGTATTTTTGATCTGCCGAATAATATCGATGTAGTCGATTTTTTCCAGGCCCGAAATGTTGTAAACGTTGCCCGCCGTGCGGCTTTGTATGCAGCTCATGATGATGCTGCAGAAGTCACCCACATACAGTGGTTGGCGCATGAACTTCCCATCGCCTGGAACGGGGAATACCGGTACCTTCTGCATGAAACGGCTGAGCCACCCCAGGTGCTTGCGGTCGAACCAGCCAAACATCAGGGTAGGGCGCAACACTACGCAATTAATGCCGCTTGCAAGCACCATTTTTTCCTGAGCAGTTTTGCTGCGCGTGTAGAAGTCATCGGCGACAGACTCCACCACTGATGAGCTGATATGCACGGTATACGGCACGCTGTGAGCGTTGATGGCTTCAATAATGCGTTCAGTACTGGTCAGGTTGTTGCGGGTGAAGGGGTCTTCAGTGGGCGCACCAATCTGAGCTTGCAGCATCACTACCGTGTCGGCACCAGCAAAGTGCTGGCTCCATGGGCCTTGTTCTGCGAGGTCAGCCTGTTCAATAGTAAGGTCTGGGTGCATTCGTTTGAGAACGGCCAGGTTTGCCTCATGCTTATCCAGAATCACAAGGTTGTGGTAACCCGCTCTGCGCAGATGTGCGACCAGGTTTTGCCCTACCAACCCTGCGCCACCAGGAATGATGATCTTGTTGTCCATACGCTTTTCCATATTATTGAGCTGCCTTAACGGCCACAGCAGACCATTCGCCCCAGCCGTCCCCGTCGTCAGAAATGCTGACCTTGAAGCGGGCAGGGAGGTCCGGCGCATCAAATTTCAAGGTGGTCCATTCCAGTGTGACCGGTAGGCTGGTTGCGCCTGTACCGTCAACCTTTATGATTTGCCGTGTATTTACAGGGCCGGAACGGTAAAGGATCGAATCCCCTTTGTTCAAATCCAGTGTAATCGTGCCTCTGTCGGCATCAGAAGATTTCCATGAGCCATAGACTTTAAGCCCATCGATAGTCGAGTGCCAGGAGTCACTGCCTTCTGCCCAAATGGCGTCCGCTTGTACGCCTGTAACTGCTATTTCCCCTGGCTTGGCTGGGGCAAAGTCGAACGAAGAGAAATATAGTTTGGGTAGTTGGATACGAATGCTACACGCGCTGTCTTCTCCTGCGAGCATAAGCTGTTTGCCCAGCGCCGAGCGCTTTATATACCCTGCAAAGTTGGAACGCTGTGCTATCGCAGCACCCACGACTGTATTGGCCTCATCTGTAAAAAGAAGCCTCTGCTCGCCTGTTATCGTCGGCTTGGCCTCAATCAAAGCTGAAACGCGAGCGTATTCATCGTTGACTTCGGTCACACTGATATTATTCGCTTTATAGGAGCAGGCGCGTTCGGTTGTCCGCTCGACAGTGCGCCCAATCATGTAGCCCGTATCTCTTATAGGTTTCTCATTGAATATTGAGGTTTTATGAGCGATTGCCCATTGGCTGATATGCATGACAAGATCAGGCGAAGGAAATACGGTTTTCAGCTGAGGTTCGTCATTTATGCGCATGTCCATAGCCAAGGCCGCTACCAATTTTTTGGATTTTTCCGGCGCGTTATCCGAACGTGCCGACATCTGAAAAGGGAGCAGAAGTAACAACGCTATCGCTACTAAGCCTGAAAACAGCCTGTTCGCAATGGGTTTTTTCACGAAGCTGCACAGTAAAATAATCAGCGCGCACCACGCCATAATAGCGGGGGTGCTATAGCGATTGCTGAAGGCCTGCCATACCCCTAAGCTAAGACGGCCGCCAGCAGTGCCGATGGCGGTTCCGCCTATGTGGAGCACGAAACCTAGAAGCGCCAGTTCCAACGAGTGTCGTTTTGGGCTGCGCAAATAATAAACCGTCAATACTGCGCTCGCTATTATCAACCCTGCGCCTGCTGCAATGGCAAGGCCTATACCCCAAGATGCCCCGAGGGCGGCGAAATAGAATGGATTGCCTAGATAGCTAAGGGCATACTGAATAAAATCCGTAGGTTGCGCTATGAAAGTGTTAACAAGGCCTGCGTGCTTCACAGAGTCTGCAGCAGGTCCGTCGAAATACAAGTAACCGAGAATGCCCGCCAAGGCTGCGTGAAAAATGGGTTTCCACAGTGGTTGTCGTTGGACAAGTCCATACAACACCATGATGGGCAGGATCATAATCCCATTGGCCATGGTGCCTACGCTGGCAATGCCAGCGATAGTGGATAGTAGGAAATAGGTTGGCTTGTTATCTTGAATCGATATGCAGTACCAGAGTAGGGCCAGCAAGGGTAGCAGCTGCGCTAGGTAGAATTGGCTCTGAAAACCCCAGTTGATGTTTTCGCTTTGCGACCAGAAAAAACATAACGCTAGAATAAGACCACCTGCCCCAAACGCCGCAGTGCGGTTAACCGATGTAACCGTCCGTTTCAAAAAGCCATAAAACGCCCAGAATGCGAGGCCCATTAACAGAAAATTGAGTACGATCAACGGCGGTTGAATGCCTCCAAATAAAGTGAAGTTCAACCAAAATATCACCCTGGTCAGGATGATGCGATGTTCGTTGTGAGGTGCCCACCAGGCACTTGTATTACCTTGGTCGATTTGCTGGAAGAAACCTACATAACCGTTCCACATATCCCAGAAGGGGACTGGGGAGAACTGATGGTAGGCGCCCCATACGGTCAGTAGCAGCACGATGCCAACCAGCGTCATGACAATGGCTTTATAAAGGCGAGTAATAGAGGTCATTGTCGGCCAGTCAGATAGATAGTTTTTTGAAGATGAATTCGGGGATCATTTTGATAATCATCATGATGGGCCACCAGAAAAACGGTGTGTACAGGACATTCCGTTTCTTCTCAAACCCCTTGATGATGTCCGCTGCAACAGCCTCTGGTGTTGCTGTTAGCTTTTCTGGCAAAGGCAGCCCTGCTGTCATAGGCGTGGCAACAAACCCCGGCTTAATCGTGAGCACATGGACGTTCAATTTGCTCAAGCGTGCGCGTAGCCCGCTGCAATACTCACTCACAGCACTTTTGGCTGCGCCATATAGGTAATTTGAACCACGGCCCCTGTCTCCTGCCACAGATGAGATCACACCGAGTGTGCCATGACGCTGGGTTTCAAGCTGTTTGGCAAGGGTGGTCAAAAGAGCAATCACAGAAAGGCCATTCGTGTTGAACTCCTGAATCGCGTAGTTCACATCGTCTTGGCACTTGGCTTGGTCTGGAAGTGTGCCGTGGGCTACCAGTACATAGTCGATCTGTGCCCACTGAGCTTGACAGGCCTCCAGTATGCTCTGGCCAGCGTTTACGTCTGCTAGGTCTTGAACTAGCGTTGTCACGCTCGCGGCGCCACGGGTTTGCACATCCGCTTTTACCGCATTAAGTTTGCCTTCCGAACGACCCACCAGCATCAGGTGATGCCCCTGGCGGGCCCAGACCTGAGCGCAAGCCTGGGCGATGGCAGATGTAGCGCCAATTATCACTATATTTTTCATGCAGTAACTCGGGCCCAGAAGGCAGATTGAATGGAGGGGTCACGATGGCGTTCCAGTGCTTCCCAATTCGGGTAGCCGCGCTGGAAGTCGGGGGCCGCCATGTGTGCGTCTTTCGCCGGGTACAGCCTGCCATTAGCCTCACGCACAATGGCGTCCAAGCGAGTGAACAGCGCATCTCGTTCTCGATGCTGGACAGGGAAGTCCAGTGCCAGCGACACGCCTTTGAGAGGGAATGAGAGCAAACCAGGCGAGGGTAGATCCCCGCAACGTTTGAGCACTGCCAGGAACGAACCCTGGTTGCTCGTAGCGATTGTTTCCAGCAAGGCACGCACAGCATATTCGCCGTCGTTTTCAGGGATCACGCACTGGTACTGCCGAAAGCCACGAGGCCCGTAGATACGGTTCCAGTGCAACAGGCTATCTAGTGGATAGAAAAAGGGCTCGTAGTCCGCCTTGGCATACCGCCGCTGGCTAGGCTGGCGACGCCAGTACAGTTCGTTGAACGCTCGCAACGACAGCTTATTGATTAGCGACAGAGGAGGCGTAACAGGTACGCTGAGCTTTTTGCGATGGGGCAACACTTGCTCGCCATAGGTGGCATGGTCGCCCGTGAAATAAGCGCCCCGGCCCAACTGTTGCCCGCGGGCAAGGCAATCCACCCAGGCCACACTGTACTCATGCTGGTGGTCCAATTCGTTGGACAGCGAAAAGAACTCGGTAATGTTTCCGAAGCGCTGACTTTGCGTATCCATCTGCGTGGAGTGGATCGGGATCAGTTGGAACGTGGCCCATGTGACTATTCCGGTCAGGCCTAGGCCGCCAATGGTTGCCGCAAACAGTGCTGGGTTTTCGTGGGCTGAGCAGCGCAGAACACCTTCGCTGCGCACTAGCTCGAAGGCACGCACATGGCGCCCGAACGTGCCGCGCACATGGTGGTTCTTGCCATGCACATCATTAGCGATGGCGCCGCCTAGGGTGGCAAACTGCGTGCCTGGCGTAACCGGCAAAAACCAGCCTTGCGGCACACTCAATGCAAGCACATCAGCCAAGGTCACACCGGCTTCGGCTGTAACAGTTCCAGTAGCCCAATCGGCAGCGATGAACTTGCGGGTGCTACGCATTTCAAGCACGTGGCCGCTTGCAGCCATGCAACTGTCACCGTAGCTACGCCCGTTACCGTAGGGCAGGGTGGTGCCGTGTGCCTGGCCGAGGGTTTTTAGTCGATCAGCCCATTCGTCCCGCCAGGAAGCGCAGTGCCCTGTTTGAGGGGTGTAGGGATAGCGCCCCCACGAATACAAAGGCCCGCTCATGCTGCAGCCCAAAATGCGAGGCAGAACAACAAGCCAATTAGTAGGCTAGGTTTGTCTTTGATGGCAAAGACCACCGGGTCATCATGCATTTCGCCGCGGTGCGTCAGCATCCACACGCGAGTGATCCATAGCAGCAGCAGCGGGCATGCAAGCCAGATGATCTGTGGATGCGTGTACATCATGGCAGTAGTGCCATCGTGTATGTACAAAGCCATCACCATCACAGACAGGTAACCCGAGGCTGCGCCGAGGGAGGACAGCATTTCAAGGTCACTAGGGTAATAGCCCCGCCCCCGTGTTTTACCGCTTTTGCCTTTGAGTCGAGCATCGTGCAATTCGGCATAGCGTTTGACCAGGGCCAGGCTCAGGAAGATAAACATGGAGAAGGCGAGGAGCCAGAACGTGAGTTCCAGGCCCAGAGCAGCGGTGCCTGCAATAATGCGCATTGTGTACAGCAAGGCCAGGGTTATTACGTCCAGTGCCATCATTCGCTTTAATGCAAAGGAGTACGCCAGGGTAATCACGTAGTAAAAGGCTAACGCAATGGAAAATGCCCATGGAAGCAGCAAGGCCGCCGTGGCGAAAGAACCCACGAGCAAAAGCGGAAACACGAGTATGCCGTGTTTGATCTTTACCTTCCCTGAGGCGAAGGGCCGGTTACGTTTGGTTTTGTGGTGGCGGTCGTCGGTAAGGTCGAGAAGATCGTTAAGGATATAGACACTTGAGGCGCACAGACCGAAGAGCAGAAAAGCGAGAATGCCTGCCAGCCAAAGGCTCATGCTAGTGATCTGATGGGCTGCCAACAATGGCACGAACACCAGGATGTTTTTCATCCACTGGTGAAGGCGGAAAGCTTTCACCCACGGGCGAACCCCACTGGGGTTGGAATGTATAACCTGTTTGATCAAGCACTGCTTGGCTGCCTTGGCTTCAACCCCACTGTCCGGATTGGCAAGATAGGCGTGCCGTGCCGAGGCCCACACCACAAGGTCGTCATGGGAATTACCCACGTAGTCGAAGCCCTTCTCGCCATAGAGTTCAACGAGGCGATCACGTTTGCGATGAGCACTCAGGTTTATGCCAGCACCCGTTGCCAGCACCTGATCGAATACACCCAGGTGGGTGCTGATATTGTCAGCGATCTGTTGAGGGCTGGCGGTGGCCAGTACCACTGGACGGCCCTGCTGCCGTGCCTCGTCGATCAGCTCCAGCACTGCTTCGTCGAATGGCAGAACAGTGACGTCGAATTCGCAGGCGTTGGTAAGGCCTTCTTTCAAGGCAACCTTGCCTTGCCCAAGCCAGCGTAAGGGCTCCCAAGCACGCAGCGGGTGCTGGCGGACGAACGCCATGCCCAATTCGAACAGCATGTCCGACTTGAGCAGGGTGCCATCCAGGTCAACCACCAGTGGCGGCGCTTGGCCTGGAAGCGTCGACGCCAAGGCGGAAGAAGTGACGTTATTCATTCTGAGGTCTCAATTCCGGGACTAGCAGGTGCATTAAGGTGCGATAAGCCAAGGGCCGCGGATCTAATTTTCATCCGCGGCGGCCATCCCAGTGAAAAATCCTCAAAGGGCCGGCAGGCGTTCGCATGCTGATCGCCCCAGAGGAGCGAGCCTTTTTCCCCAAGGTATCCTGCCGTCCACCTGTATCAGTTTCGTGGCTCATGTTCGAGTCTCACCAAGGCTTAAAATAACGCGTGTTATATTCGCTCATTTTACACTCTGGCAATGCGAGGCGGAAATGCTATGGCAAAATCCTCACTGTCGAATGTCAGGTTAGGATTGTAGCAAGGGTCCCAGGCTATTAAGCCTTTCCATTTTTCTTGCATATACGAAACTTCGCTTTGAAAACGAGCCTGTTTTTCAGGTGTGTTTTCAATGCCTCGAGTTGCCGATTCGTGATGGTACAAGTCTGCATTAGGCGTCCAGATATTCTGATAGCCCGCTGATTTAATCTTGAGGCAAAGGTCAACATCGTTGAACGCGATCTTCAAGTCGACTTCATTCAGGCCGCCTACTTCTTTGAACACTGCTTTGCGTACCACAAGGCAAGCGGCGGTTACTGCGGACATGCCTTGAATCAAGGATGCCCGGCCAAAGTAGCCATGGTGCCCCTTTGGCATATATTTATGGGCGTGGCCCGCCAGGGTCAACGGGCCCATGAGGATGCCCCCATGTTGCAGTCGGTTGTCTGGATACCACAAGCGTGCGCCCACAGCGCCAGCGCCAGGTTGCAGCGCCAGGGAGACCATTTCGCCCAGCCATTCAGGGTTTATAACTTCAATATCATTGTTGATCAGGCCAATCAGCTCGCCTTTAGCACTTTCAACTGCCCGATTGTTCAAGGCGGAATAGTTGAACGGGCCATCATCACGTATTACGCGGACGTTGGGCATTTGACGCAGCTCATCAAAGTAAGCAAGGCTGTCAGGCTCATCCGAACCGTTATCTACAAGAATGATTTCGTAATTTTTATAAAGCGTTTTGTCGACAATACTGTCGATACATTGCTTCACCAGCGCCTTGGCATTTCGCGTGGGTATGACTAGGCTAACCAATGGCTCATTCGCTGGGAGGTCGTAGTGCACGCGGTACATACCGAAGTCCAGCAGTTCTGTGTGCCCAGCTACGCCAATACGGCCCAAGTGCTCGTCCAAGGCTTTTTGGCCGGCCAATTGCGCATAAGGTTTTTCGCCTGGCGACATGGCGGTACTGCCCGCATGGACGCGCCAGTGGTAAAGCACGCGGGGAATATGCAGTATGTGCTCGTCCTTCACCTGTTCTACGCAGCGCAAGGCCAAGTCATAGTCTTGCGACCCTTCCATACCAATACGGAAGCGACCAACTTGCTCAACAAGGTCACGGCGGTAGGCACCCAAGTGGCTGATCATGTTATGGGAGCGGAACAGATAGTTGTTCCAGTCCGTTTTGAAGTAAGGCGCCGATCGGTTACCGTGGATGTCAATCTTGTCTTCATCCGAGTAGATCAGCGCCACGCCAGGGTTTTCCACTACCGTGCGGGCGATCCAATACAATGCATGCTCAGGGAGCATGTCATCATTGTCCATCAGCGCAACGTAATCGCCTTTTGCAATATCAAGCGTCGAGTTAGTGGCTGCTGAGATATGGCCATTACTTTTGCGGTAGACGACGTTTATCCGCTTGTCTGATTTGCTCAGGCGCTTAAGGCAGGCCTTAACTTCCGCATTGGTCGATGCGTCATCCGCAATGCAGAGCTGCCACTTAGGATAGAGCTGGGCCTGCACGCTTTTTACGGCCTCTTCAAGCATCTGCAAAGGCGGGTTGTAGACCGGCATCAGGATGGAGATCAACGGCGCATTTGCCCATTGGGCGATATCACCCCGAGCCTTGTCCCGATCGGAATCGGTCAAGGTGTCGTACTCGCGTACCCAGGCGCTGTAGCTGGTTTCTGGAATCTCGTCCAGGTTATTAGCTGCCGTCGTATTGCCATACCCCATGCGTGCTCGGCGCAAAGCAGCTTTGAGCTCCGCAACACCACCGGTACGCAGCACCTTCAGTACTTTCTTCAACGTATAGCTCAACCCGCCATTGCGGTACACAATACCGCGTGCCAACGTTATGGCACGTTTTCCCTTGCGGGCTAGGCGGCCCGCCAAACGTAGCGGCCGGGTAGCCCGGAAACTCAAAGACGAATGGATCGCGATAGCCTGCAAATTGAGGTTGTGGATATGGGTATCTTTGTCTCTTAACTGGCGTGCGTGGTCGTTGACAAGATTGGTGATATGCACATCCTTGTCATGCAGCGCTGCTTGAACACTAGGTTCTTGTATGTAAGCATCACTTCGGACATTTAGCTTAGCCGCCAACTCATTAAGCTTTGCCTCTTGGTCCGCAAGCTGTTGTTTCAGATTTTCGTTGATGCCCAGCAAAAGTTGAAGCGGCTCATGCAGGTCTTTTTGTGCTGGCTTAGCATCTGGCAAATCTTCCAGCTTCATCTCCAGAGCAATGCGCTCATCGGTGTGCAATACCACTTCTAGCTCAAGAGCCAGACCGGTCTGTGGATGCAACGTCATCAAATCGATAGGAAGCTGAAAATTTGGATCGTCATCCATGCTCAGGAAAAAGCCCGAACAATCGGGACGGGCCACTTGCATGAGCCCCGAGCTGTTTTGCAGGTCATCGAAACGGCCGTTCCACTCCCACGCACTGGTGCCTTCATTTAGTAGGCGCATGTGGTTGATCGAAAATGAGATGCGAGTGTCTACAGGGTCTACACGAATAAATTTGGTGGCGTGTTCGAATTCGGCAAAATTGAAAGTTATTTTTTGTTTGCCTGGAAATATTTCGGCTGTTCGAGTGGACGTTTCGGAGAAGTTTCCGTTTTCATCGCTGTAGTAAATCTTGCTCTGTATCGTCGAACGGCTGGAAATCTTTTTCTGGTCAATAGGTTCATTAGGCGCCCAGTCAAGAAATTCCTGGGCAGGCCTGCCAGTGACTTTCTGTTGGAAACCCGCTTCCCTGGCAATATAGCTTTCCAGCTGTGCGGCCGTCACGCTTAAACCTGCGGCATGAAACACCGAGGTGATGAACTCACGGCGGTTTGGCGCTGACGAGCTGGCTACAAACGGGTTGGCAGAAGCAATGAGTAGGAGCAGGGCACGCATCAGCAGGTGACCCAACGCTACGCCTTCCACACTTTCCCATTCGATATCGATCAAGGAGGGCGTCATATCCTCTTTGATTACGATATTTTGAGGAATCGCATCAATGAAGCGACCAGGCAGAATTTGTGAGACATCAGCCAATGGGGTAGCAAAATTCTGTTGTGCCAGCAACTCTTGCAGGCAGGTTATGTACCGTTTCAGGAAGGCGCCAAAATCTTCGACTGTCCAACTTGGTGTGGCAGCAAGCTCAAGGAATGCTTCGCTGAGTACGCGGCCCCGAATATAGGGGTCGCGCTCGGGCAGTATGTAGAGGAATTCGCTCGCTTCGGAATCCGTAATATGCTCACCAAGCCGACGGTACTGTACTTCTATGCCGGCTTGTGTTTCTACGAATCGGGATTCTTTGCAGTAAGCAGTCTTGCGCCCAGTGCTGAAGTGGAACGCGAGCACGTTAGTAGGGACGGTGGGCTTATCGTCGAGGGAGGCCGAGATCAGGAAAGAGTTGGCCATTTCCATGCCCAACCCGTTGTCAATAATGACCGGCCAGGCCTGTCCGAGATCAAAATATGTCTCAGCAGGAAGTTGCGGGTCTTTTTTGACGTTCTGCCAAGCAAGCGCCGAGGCATCGAAGGTTTTCGAATCAAACCCGCGTTCCGTAGTGATCGAATTCGGTAGCTTGTAATCGGGGCTGGGCGACAGAAACTCTGATTGTCGGAAGCCGGCCTTTTGGATCAGCGCCGCAAGCTCCTTACGGCCGAAGGTTTTAGGCTGGCCTTTAAGGTAACGCCCTTCGATGCCATACATTGGCACGCCAAGGTGATCTTCAGGCGCACCAGCGAAATACTTGAGGCCTAACTGGTTCTCGATAGCGATAAACAAGTGGCCATCAGGTTTGAGCATGCTCCGGATACGCTCTAACATGCCAAGCGCTGGGTCTTCGGTATTGCTGAACATGCTGGCGTATTCAAGCACGCCGATCAGGGTGATAACGTCAAATTTTTGAGTTGTAGTGAAATCGTCGAACCGCTCAGTCAGAACGGTGACATTTTTCAGGTCACGTGTTCTGCTCGCGGCCATTTCTGCTCGACGAGGGCTGCCCTCCAGGCTCAATACTTGCCCGCCGCATTCACCAAGGTAGCGGCTGATAGCACCGCAACCGGCGCCGATCTCTAGCGTGCTGCCGCCTAAGTAAGACTCGAATGGGCGAAGGATGTTGCCACGGGCCGAGCTCAGGTGGTACAGCGTTGGCCAGTCTGTGCAATATTGACCAAGCTCCTGGGACAGAACCGATAAATCACTGGCTTCACGGATGATCTTGGCCAGTTTGATTTCTGTGGTGTCGCCATCACTGTAAGCGATGCCTTTGTAACCCGGCCGGCTCCATACCTTGCTGGCATTGTTCAGCGTATAACCTTGTTGTTCGAGATCAAACATTTTCATTTACCCGATCAATTTCCATTGATACAGCCAGATCAATCAGGCCGAGCAGTTTGGGAGTAGGCGCCACAACAAAGTGCAACGAGTCATAGCGACGGTCGTGTGGAATTATTTCTTCATTTTCCCGAGAAGCAATGCCTAGTGATACGAAGTAGTCGCCGGTAGCAAGGCGCGCCACAAATTTCAGGCTGGCCCGGGCGAACGTACCAGCGGCACCAATATTCTGCATGCCTTCACATTCCAGCATATAAGAGTTGGTACCGTAGACAGTCACGCCTTCCTTGGTTTTGATGGTGAAGCCAAGAATAGGATTGATGATTGTTCGGTTAAATCGTACCGCAAGGTTAAGGACTACTTCTTCGCCACACTCGATGGTGTTGGGGAACGCTCTGCCTCCTACGGCTAAGTGGTAGTCGAGCAGCGTTGCGCCTCCGTCGCCCCAGCGATATTCGTGAGGGTTATAACCAATGCGGGTGTTGAATACGTCTGTACTGAAATCCAGCAAATCGTCGGCCAATGGCGCTGCTGTGTTTTCAGATAAATGTGCCGCATCAGGGGCAGCCCCTTCATCTGGGCGCTTTTCACGGCCAAACAGAATATCCAGATAGCGGTTCACTACGGGCCGTGAGGCACCGATCATCTCGACTCGGCTGCGATCCAGTAAAATGGCACGGTTGCAGTGCGTCACTACCTGCTCGCTGGCATGAGTGACTAGCAAAATACTGGTGCCATTTTCCTTTAGCTGCCGAAGCCGCTCAAAGCATTTGGCCTGGAACCGTGCATCGCCTACTGAAAGCGCCTCATCGACTATGAGTATGTCGGGTTCGACTTGTGCTTGCACAGCGAACGCTAGGCGCACGGCCATACCACTGGAATAAGCCTTGACCGGTTGATCGATGAATTCGCCGATATCGGCAAAGCCTGCAATAGCGTCAAAGCGCTGGTCAATTTCGTCTTTGCTTAAACCCAGTACGGCACCGTTTAGGTAGATGTTTTCCCGGCCGGTGAACTCGGGATTGAAGCCCGAGCCCAATTCCAGCAGTGCAGCAATGCGCCCCTGGGTTTCGATCAACCCGGAAGTAGGCATCAACGTACCGCAGATGATTTGGAGCAAGGTGGATTTGCCAGAGCCGTTACGGCCGACGATGCCAACCGTTTCGCCTTTGGCAACGTGGAAACTGACGTCGTTGAGCGCCCAAAACGCCTTGCCATACGTGGAGACTTTATCCCCTACCATGCGCTGTAAGCGTGGTACGAACGATTGTTTCAGGCGATCTGAGGGCTTCTCGTAAGTGTAAAAACACTTGGAAACGTTCTGAACGCTGATCGCAAATTCATCAGAGGACATCGGCGAACCCCTTACGCGTTTTCTGGAACAGCCAGAAGCCCACGGCCGCTATCAGGGCGCCTACCAAAAGGGCAATTGCCAAATGATCCCATTGCGGCATATGCCCCATCAGCAACACATTGCGGCTTTCTTCAATGATGTAGGTCAAAGGGTTGAGCAGCATCCACGGCCGATAAACCTCCGGCAACGCCTCAATCGGGTACAGCACAGGTGAGAGGAACATCAGTACAGTCGTCAGTACGCCAATGATTTGGCCTACATCCCGAAGGTAAACACCTAGCGAAGCAAATATCCAGCTAACCCCTAATGTGCCGATGATAAGGGGGATGAGCACCAACGGAAAAAGCACGGCTGACCAATACAGGGTGTGTGTAAGGAGCAGTTGCGCACACAGCAGCACAATCAGGCTGATACCGCCATGGAAAATGGCTGAGCCCAGCGAGATCACAGGCAGGATTTCAATCGGGAACAACACCTTCTTTACATAATTGCTATTGGTCATGATCAGCGAGGGCGCTCGGTTAGCGCATTCGGCGAAAATTCCGTGGACAATCATCCCCACGAACAACAGGATGGCAAACCCACCTTTGCCAGGATCTTGGCCTGCCCAGCGCGCTTTAAAAATTTCCGAGAACACAAAGGTGTAGACGGCAAGCATCAGCACTGGATTGAAGAAGGACCATGCCAGGCCCATCACGGAGCCGCGGTACCGCCCTATCACCTCGCGCTTGGTCATCTGCACGATCAGTTGCTTGTTGTGCCAAAGGCTACGGACCATGCTTAGTGGGCCGGCAGCGGGGGCCAAATGAGGATTCACAGGTCGGACACCTCTGTTTCGCCTAGCGATTCTGCGCTCCAGCAGTTTTCGCAGAAGAACCTACCGCCAAACACCTTTGGTCTAAACAAGTCGACTCCGGGTATGCCAAGAGGTGTTGTATTCATTAACGCGTAGTCTCCACGATAAATGCGAAATGAGGGACCTGACCGAGAATGCAGTGCAGGCGTGAGCCTCGGTCAACAGGCTGCGGGACGAGAGGTATCGATAGCGCGTGCATGGGGGCGTATTGCTTCAAGCAAGCTGCACCAGCGGGGGAGGTGGAGGGACGAGGCATTTGCCTGCGGCGTAGTGCTGTCGAGGCTTCTGGCTCCACACACACAGGTAGTTGTTTGAGTCACCTTAAAATCCATTCCTTGTCGCTCTGCTTGTGAAGATGCCAGGCTGAAAAGTGCGCGTGCCGGCTTGGCTATCCTGTGTTTCGTTAACCCATGGCTTCATTGCGTTTCACAACGTTTTGGAACATTTCAGGGGTCGCCGGTGCTGTACTGAAACCGCCATCCGGCTCGTAAAATTAGCCGCCAACGTTACCACAAAAGGCTCCTGCCGGCGTCCAGCCGCGGCCCTGCGTTTGAAGCTGCTGCCTATATCGGCAAGGATCACTTGCAACGTTTGATCAAGGATTCAGATCTTTCCTAGAAATGCCCCTAGTAACAAGCTGCATTGCCCCAGCCTGGTCTGCCTGTATACCCCAGATCGGTAAAGGGCTATCAAGGCTTTGAAGCCTTTGGCTTTATGGCTTTGCTGAAACAGTCGCAACGCTGCTGCATCCCTTTTTGACAGTGGCGGCCTTACTCGCTCGAGCAGGGCCAGGTTTGCCTGGCTCCAGTGGCTGAAGCGGCCCTTGAGCAACATCCCTATGCGTTTTACACGAGCAAACAGGCTGGTACTGGCGCCGATAACGTTACGCGAGTGCTGCCGGTAATCCAACGAGGGCTCTGGGTCATAGATGACTGTTCCCCCGTAGGCGGTCACAAGCAGGTAGGTCAGCCAATCATGCGCGATAACCTGTGTGCCCGCGGGCAACCCTACCAACAACTGTCGAGCGGGTTGATTGAGCAGCATGGTATTGGCCCCGGCGAGGCTTTGTACCAACGCATTACCGAATGAGGGAGGGCGCGCAAACAAAGGAGAAAGGCCGATGTAGGCACCGTGCTCATCTACGAGCCGGCAGCGGCCGCAATAAACAGCCGGTTGTTCCCTATTTGCTATGCCGCTCAGTGCTTCGAGGGAGTGCTGGAGCTTGTTGGGATGCCACACATCATCTTGATCAGCAAAGGCGAAGTAATCGGCTTCTATGGCGGTGTTGGCTGCCAGTGACATGAAGTTTGCAGCAAACCCCTGGCCAGGACCGGCTTGCAGGCGTAATCGAGCCCCGAGCACGCTCTGGTATTTTTGAAGCACCTGCAAGGTTTCGTCGGCCGAGCCGTCGTCGGAAACGACTAGGTACCAATTGGTGTAGGTCTGATCAACGATCGACTGCAGCTGCTCGGAGAGAAAGGCCGCCCCATTGTAGGTGCACATCAGGATGGCAACGAGTGGCAGCCCGGTGCAGGAATTCAGGCTCTGATTGTCGAGCGTCATGCTTAGGCGTTTCCCGCTATCTAGCGTACAGGTGTTACACAACGGTGCCGGTTGGCGGCCGACACACTGGGGTGTGGACCTTAACAGAATTGACACCTCCGCTTCGATAGGTGGCGATAGGCTATTGTCCCCCTGGATCAAGACTTTACCCAACCATGCTGGCGGTGCAGGGCAGGCAGGCATTATCCTTAGGGCTACGAATATACCTAGCCAAGAGCGTCCATTGATGTCCCTATGCCAGCCCGCATGCTGATCACTGCGGTCCGATCCCGCCTTATCAACCTGCCACGTCGCCAGAAGCGCCTGATGCAGGTCGTTGCAGACATCTTCCTTGTCTGGCTGTCGCTCTACCTAGCGTTTGTGGTGCGGCTGGGGTTTGAGGAGGCTGGCAATCCCTTTGCAAGGCATACGTGGCTATTTATCGCCGCCCCCCTTTTCTCGATTCCTATCTTCATACGCTCCGGCATGTACCGTGCCGTCATGCGGTATTTTGGCAACGATGCCCTGGCTGCCATTGCCAAGGCCGTGTCTCTCTCATCCTTGGTGCTGGCCCTGGCGGTCTACTGGTACAGCGACCACAAGGTTCTGGTGCCGCGCTCGATCATTTTCAACTACTGGTGGCTCAGCCTTGTACTCATAGGTGGCCTGCGCCTGGCCATGCGCCAGTTCTTCCATGGGGACTGGTTCATTGGTATGCAAGGTGTGCCAATGATGCGCCGTGAGCAGGGGCTTACACGGGTTGCTATCTACGGTGCAGGCGTAGCCGGTAACCAATTGGTTGCCGCCCTGCGCCTTGGCCAACGCATGCGCCCTGTAGCTTTTCTGGATGACGATTCAACCATCGCCAACCGTGTGATTTCGGGCCTTGCGGTATACAAACCCAAGCACCTTGAGCAAATGCTTCGGGAAACCGGCGCTACAGAGGTACTGCTCGCATTGCCTTCCGTCAGCCGCTCGCGGCGTCGCGAAATCCTTGAGTACCTGGAAGGCTTCCCCCTCCATGTGCGCAGCGTGCCCAATTTTTCGGACCTGGCGGCTGGGCGGGTAAGCGTTCAGGACCTTCAGGAGGTAGACATCGCTGACTTGCTCGGCCGCGATACCGTACCGGCTCAAGAGGCGCTGCTGGCTCGTTGCATCGAAGACCGTGCCGTTATGGTGACAGGGGCAGGTGGCTCTATCGGTAGCGAGTTATGCCGGCAGATCGTAGCCCTCAAACCTACGCTGCTTATCCTGTTCGAACACAGCGAATTCAACCTGTATGCCATCCACCAGGAGCTGGCTGCCCTGGTTGAGCGGGTAGGGGTGTCGGTGCAGGTGTTGCCGATTCTTGGTTCGGTCCGCAACCAGGAGAAGCTGTTTGACGTGATGCGGACCTGGAACGTAGACACGGTGTATCACGCGGCGGCCTACAAACACGTACCTATCGTGGAACACAATGTGGCCGAAGGCGTGTTCAACAATGTTCTAGGAACGTTGTACGCGGCCCAGGCCGCTATGCGTACCAATGTGTCCAACTTCGTACTGGTATCGACTGACAAGGCCGTGCGCCCCACCAATGTGATGGGGAGTACCAAACGGCTGGCGGAGATGATGTTGCAGGCGCTGAGCCGAGAAGTAGCGCCGGTGCTGTTCCAAGACTCGCACCGCGTTTCTCATGTGAACCGCACGCGCTTCACCATGGTCCGTTTCGGCAATGTGCTGGGGTCGTCTGGTTCTGTGATACCGCTGTTCCACAAACAGATCCGAGGGGGCGGGCCCCTGACGGTCACGCATCCCAAGGTGACACGTTATTTCATGACCATCCCTGAAGCAGCCCAACTGGTTATCCAGGCAGGCTCCATGGGCAAGGGGGGCGATGTCTTCGTACTTGACATGGGCGAGCCCGTGCGCATCGTGGAACTGGCCGAGAAAATGGTGCGTTTGTCGGGGTTGTCCGTCAGGTCTGAGAGAAACCCCCAGGGCGACATCGCTATCGAATTCACAGGGTTGCGGCCTGGAGAAAAGCTCTACGAAGAGCTGCTGATTGGGGACAATGTGGCCGCTACAGACCACCCCATGATCATGAGTGCGCTGGAAGACGCCATGGGCTGGGATGCGCTGAAGAGCGGGCTGCAATCGCTGCTCGACGCGCTAGAGACCGATGACTACGTTCGCGTGCGTTATGTGCTGCGAGAGCTGGTAAACGGGTATGCGCCGGCTGATGACATAGTGGATTGGAAGCACCTTCAGCAGCGCCGCGATCCTTGACGCTCAAGCGACCGGCTCACAGTACATGGCCGGTCCTCACAAAGCAGCGGTCAATGCACCACCTCTGGCCTTGCAGGCCCATAATCAAACCTGCTCAGCGGCTTGACCCAATACCGTTTGTACTCAGCCTCACTCGGGGGCACGGGCTTCTCGTTAAGCCAGCCTGAGGGGCGTTTCAGTTCCGCACGGTAGGCATCCCACTCCATCTTCAGCGCCGCTTCCCTGGCAGTGGCTTCGTTGTCGAACCAGCCTAATACGTAGGCCTCGCCATACTCTCGGCCATGTTCGATCAGTAGGTAAATGTCATTATTCATGGGGTTCTCCCTCTGTCAGCGGAGGCATGCACGCGTCACAGCCGCCGTGCCACCGCTAAAGTAGTGCCTGGCTTTCTTTCACTGTAGACACCTCTTGGCAAATGAGTACGCCCGAAATACCGTCACCTTTGAACGACCTCTGATCAGCGGCAGAGGTTGAGTACAGTGCGTGCTCGCCCTAGGATGGTTGCCTGACCTGACTGCCTCTTGAGGGACCTCCATGAGCTATGCCTATATTTCCAGCCCCAACGATGGGTTGGTTTCGCATTACCACCTCAACGACGACACCGGCGAGCTCCGTATGGTGGAGCAGCTGCCAGCGGGCGAGAAGGTGAATGCGCTGGCGTTGTCGCCTGATGGCAGTACCCTGTATGGCGCTTTGCGCGGCCAGCCTCCCAAGGTGGTGAGTTTCAGCGTGGATGTGGCCACGGGCACCCTCACGCCACGGGCCGAGGCACCGGCAGGCGCCGGGTTTTCCTACATGGCCACTGACCGCGAGGGCCGGTTCCTGCTAGGTGCGTCCTATGGGGAAGATCTGGTCACCCTTCAGTCTATCGATGATGAACTGCAGGTGCAGGAAGCCGCCCGTAAATACCCCAGCGGCCTGCACGCCCACTCAGTGCGCTCCGACCCTAGCAACCGCTTCGTATACGCCTGTGTGCTGGGCGCGGACCGTGTTTTGCAATACCGGCTGGATGCACAGGCCGGTGAGCTGAAACCCATCGGCGAAGGCTTTGTAAGCGTCCCAGGCAATACTGGGCCACGGCACATGGTGTTCTCTGAAGACGGCAGTGTGATGTTTGTGTTGGGTGAGATGAGCGGTACGGTCACAACCTTCGCCATTGATGCACAAAGCGGCGCACTGACTCAAAAGGGCGTGGAGCACGGCATTCCCCAGCACCTTGGCCTCCACGAAGGCCTGGTTCGAGACAGCCGCAACAACAACCTTAGCGATGACCCCACCCCACGTATCTGGTGCGCTGACATCCGATTGGTACCAGACGGCACGCTGCTATACACCACTGAGCGCACCACCAGTTCTGTAAGCGTGTTTCAGGTAGCGGGGGACGGTACGCTGAAATACCTCGACAACCATAAGCTCGAAGAAAAACAGCCACGCAACATTGCTATTTCTCCCAACGGGCGCTGGCTATTAGCGTGTGGTGAGCTGAGTGACACCGTAGGTAGCTACCGCATACACCAGGACGGTTCGCTGGAGCGGGTCGGCCAGGCGGTTTCGGGGCAGGGTGCCCTGTGGATTGAGGTACGTGCCTAGCACAGAAAACTTAGGTAACAGCCGTACACTGGTATTCGTCTGTCGCTCCGTTAAGGTAGGCGCACGGCCCATGAGGGGCCGTGCAACCTGTCAAGGAGCACTCCATGCGCAAGACCCTTTTGCCCTCCGTTCTGCTGGCCGCTCTGGCTTTCTCCTCCCTCACCGCCCATGGTGCGCCACCCACGCCTGCCGCACCGCCCATGGCTGACAGTGTGGCCAAGCCCATGGCGGGCGCCATGGTCAACCTGAATACAGCCGATGCTGCCACCTTGCAAAAGGAACTGGCAGGGATAGGTGCCGCCAAGGCAAACGCTATCGTCGCCTTCAGAGAGGCCAATGGCCCCTTCGCCTCGGTAGATGAGTTGCTGGAAGTGCAGGGTATTGGCCAGGCACTGGTGGATCGCAACCGCAATCGGCTGGCGGTGCAATAGGCCTTCGCCCTTGTTGGAGGCGTGGGATCGCGGGCAGAGCGCCCCCATGCATCGCATGCCTCCACCGGCCAAGCCTTTTTAAATGTTGATTGACATATAAAGAATCGCCCTTCACGCTTATTGGATGATGACTAACATCCAATGCGTGCGGAGCCACCCTATGAGCAGTCCCCGAATCGTTGTTACCGGTATGGGCGCAGTGTCGCCATTGGGCGTAGGCGTAGCCATGAACTGGTCACGCCTGCTGTCCGGCCACTCCGGCATACGCTTGCTTGATGCCGCAATCGCGGAAGGGCTGGGTGTGTGGGTTGCCGGTCATGTGCCAGGCATCAACGAGGACCCAATCGCTGGTTTCGACCCGGGCACAGTGGTGGACAGCAAGGACCTGAAAAAAATGGCGCCCTTTATCCTGTATGCAATGGCCGCGGCACAAGAAGCCTTGCAGCAGGCAGGGTGGGCGCCCGTTGAGCCTCACGCGCAACTGCGGACAGCCACAGTCATAGGCTCTGGCATCGGAGGGTTCGGTACGATCGCCGACGCCGTGCGTACTACGGACTCGCGTGGCCCCAAGCGTTTGTCACCGTTTACCATTCCCTCATTTCTGGTGAACCTTGCTGCCGGCAACGTCTCCATCCGCCATGGCTTTCGTGGCCCGTTGGGTGCGCCTGTCACCGCCTGTGCGGCAGGCGTGCAGGCCATTGGCGATGCGGCCCGCTTGCTGCGTTCAGGGGAGGCCGACATCGCACTGTGTGGGGGTGCGGAGGCATGTATCGACCGGGTGAGCCTGGCAGGCTTTGCGGCAGCCAGGGCCGTGTCCCCTAATGAGCGGCCTGCCGAAGCATCGAGGCCGTTCGACCAGGCGCGGGATGGCTTTGTGATGGGGGAGGGCGCAGGGTTGCTGGTGATCGAAACCCTTGAACACGCACAGGCCCGCGGTGCAACGCCGTTGGCGGAGCTGGTGGGCTACGGCACGTCTGCAGATTCCTACCACCTTACGGCAGCACCGGAGGATGGCCGAGGTGCGCAGCAGGCCATGCGCGTCGCGCTATCGCAGGCAGGTATTACACCCGAGCAGGTAGGTCACATCAATGCCCACGCTACCTCTACGCCGGTAGGCGACCGGGCTGAACTGGAGGCTATCAAGGCGGTGTTTGGCAAGGCACCTCACCTGGCGATTTCCGCCACCAAGTCGGCCACCGGTCACTTGCTGGGCGCCGCGGGTGGCCTGGAATCCATTTTCACGATACTGGCACTGCAGGCACAGGTGGCACCACCCACCCTCAACTTCTGCTCGCCAGACGCCGCTGTTGGCGCGCTGAACGTTACAGGCCCTGACGGCCCAGCGTCGCTGGCGACAGATTATGCGTTGTCCAACGGGTTTGGTTTTGGCGGGGTAAACGCAAGTGTGATTTTCCGCCGTTGGCAGGCCTGAAAAGGCTGGCTATTTTTTGATCAGCAGGCTGTAGCCCTTGGCTGGCGTGGCCTACAGCAGAGTATTCAAGGGTTATCCACATACCCATCCCCTTGGAGTGTGCACAACCTTCCGCCTCTGGTTATTATTTGCTCACCCGGCTGCAGGCCACGTATTCCGGGGCGTACAGCGTGGTCTCCCCAGGTTGTCCACACCTATGCTCAAGCTTTTTCGGGATAACCTTCTGTTACTCGAGCACTGGCCTTCAGTGTGCGCCTGGCGTCTTCGAGTATTCGGTTGGAGAGGTCTGGGTTTTTGACGCTACGTGACAGCATCAGCGCACCAACCATCCCTGACCACAAGGCCACAGCGCGGCCTTCAGCGTCGTGGCCGCAAAGCCTTTGCGCGATAAGGGAGAGCCGGTGCTCAATGGCTTCGTCCACAAGCTCGCTCGCTTCACCTCGCTGGCCCATCTCCGCTGCGAGCGTGGGCAAGGGGCAGCCGTGTTCGGGATGGTCCCGGTGAGCGACACTGAGGTAATGATCGATCAGGGTGTCGATAGGTGAGGGTGAGGCCACGGCCTGGGCCACAACCTTGTCCATGTCCGATGTGGCTTCTTGCAACACTGTTTTAACCAGTGCCTGTTTCGAATCGAAATGCGCGTAGAAGCCGCCATGGGTCAGGCCCAGTGCCTTCATCAACGGCTGCAGGCCGGTCGCAGCGATGCCATCGCGCCTAAAACGCAAGCTGGCCTCATCAACGATGCGCCGATAGGTTTGGGCTTTGTGGTCCTGAGAGTATCGCAAGAGGGGCCGCCAGGTGATCAAATGTTAGGCAACATGCTATCACCCCACCCCAGTCTTCAGCCATTAGCGGTCGCGCGCGTCCTTGGCATCCATCTCGGCGTTGCGCTCGTGCACACGCTTGAGCTGCTCTTCGGTCATGTCCACTTTCTGCGCACTTTGGCGCAACATCATCAAGCCACCGACGATAGAGCCGATCGCCACCAACAAAATCAACCATGCGTACCAGGGCATACAGTTCTCCTTTACGGCTTCGAGTGGGCCCGCTTCGTGTTGGTTCCAGTATAGCCACCGGCAGACACGTGACCTTTCCAAATGGCCTGCTTCCACAGGCTAAATTCGATACAATGCGCGCCGTTTTCCAGTTACCCGCCGAGAGTTCACATGCCCGCTTGCCAGTCGCCCATCATCGTCGCCCTGGACTTTTCCACTCGCGAAGCCGCTTTGGCGCTGGCAGACCGCCTGGACCCATCGCTGTGCCGGGTAAAGGTAGGCAAAGAGCTGTTTACCAGCAGTGCCTCGGGCATCGTCGAAGCCCTGAATGCCCGGGGCTTCGAAGTGTTCCTGGACTTGAAATTCCACGACATTCCCAATACCACGGCCATGGCTGTCAAGGCAGCGGCAGATATGGGCGTGTGGATGGTCAACGTGCACTGCTCCGGTGGGCTGCGCATGATGAGTGCCTGCCGTGAAGTGCTGGAGCAGCAGGGCGGGCACAAGCCCTTGTTGATCGGCGTAACCGTGCTCACCAGCATGGAGCGCGAAGACCTGGCCGGTATCGGCCTGGACGTGGACCCACAGGAGCAGGTGCTTCGCTTGGCCGGCCTGGCACAGAAGGCGGGTATGGACGGGCTGGTGTGTTCTGCCCTGGAGGCGCCTGCTTTGAAAGCCGGCTATCCAGGCTTGCAACTGGTCACGCCAGGTATTCGCCCAGCGGGCAGTGCACAGGACGATCAGCGCCGCATTCTGACCCCGCGCCAGGCGTTGGAGGCGGGGTCTGATTACCTAGTGATCGGTCGCCCTATCAGCCAGGCCGCCAACCCTGCCCAAGCGCTGGAACAGATTGTGGCCCAATTGAACGGCTAATCAGCGCAGGTCATAGAGCGGGGCGACGGGCGTTTAGTATCACCAGCGTCACAACCCCCGCCACAATCCCCCAGAACGCTGACCCCACCGAAAACAGCGTCATCCCCGAGGCCGTCACCATAAACGTGATCAGTGCGGCCTCACGCTCCTGCGGTTCTGCCATCGCCTGAGTCAGCCCGTTCATGATGGAGCCGAGCAGGGCCAATGCAGCAATGGACAGCACCAGTTCCCGCGGGAAGGCGGCAAACAGTGCGGCCAGCGTAGCCCCGAAGGTGCCTGCCACGCCGTAGAACAGCCCGCACCACACGGCGGCAGTGTAGCGTTTGGTGGGGTCCTCGTGCGCCTGCGGCCCTGTGCAAATGGCCGCGCTGATAGCCGCCAGGTTGATGCCGTGGGAGCCGAAGGGTGCCAGTAGCAGCGATGCGAAGCCGGTCACTGACACCAGCGGGGAGGCGGGTACCTGGTACCCATCGGCGCGTAGCACCGCCATGCCTGGCATGTTCTGGGAGGTCATGCACACCACAAACAACGGGATGGCAATGCTGATGGTCGCTGCCAGCGAGAACGCGGGTGACGTCCAGACGGGTACTGCCAATTGCAGACGCACGCCACTGAAATCCAGTAGGCCCAGGCTGGCTGACACGGCTACTCCTACCAGCAGTGCGCACAGCACCGCATACCGAGGGGAAGCACGCTTGCACAGCAAGTAGCCGAAGAACATGGCTAGCACCAGCAGCGTCTGGTGTTGGGCGGCAATAAAAATCTCACTGCCGATCCGAAACAGGATGCCGGCCAGTAGTGCGGCCGCCAACGAGCCGGGGAGCCGCCGCACCAGGCGCTCGAACGTGCCTGTGATACCGCACACGGTCACCAGCAGTGCACACGTAATATAAGCGCCGATGGCTTCGGGATAGCTCACGCCGCCCAGGCTGGTGACCAGCAAGGCCGCGCCGGGCGTGGACCAGGCGACGGTTACCGGTGTGCGGTAGCGCAACGACAGGCCGATGCTGCACAGGGCCATGCCGATGGACAGCGCCCAGATCCACGACGCAATCTGCCCCCCGCTCAGGCCAGCAGCCTGGCCGGCCTGGTACATCAGGATAAGCGAGCTGGTATAGCCGGTCATCATTGCGATGAAGCCGGCGACAATAGCCGAAGCTGAACTGTCCGCCAGAGGGCGAAGGCGAGGCGGGGCGGCACTGGACATGACGGGCGAATCCTTGCGTGATGTTCACGCAGGTTACCGCCACAGGGAGAGGTTGAAGCCGTACAGCGGGAGGCGGATTGGGGGATACAGTCGGGCCTGCTGTGGCCTCAAAACTTATTCCCTTGCATGCCCGTTCCCACAGGGGCCGGGCATGGCGCGGCCTCTGTGGCGTGGGTGGCTTACTTGATCAGGCTCAGGAACTCGCTACGGGTAGCGGCGTTGTCTCGGAACTGGCCCAGCATTACAGACGTGATCATGCTTGAGTTCTGTTTTTCGACGCCGCGCATCATCATGCACATGTGCCTGGCCTCGATAACCACGGCAACACCTGACGCCTCTGTCACCTGAAGCACGGCTTCGGCAATCTGGCGGCTGAGGTTTTCCTGGATCTGAAGGCGACGTGCATACATGTCCACGATCCGCGCCACCTTTGACAGGCCCAGCACCTTGCCGTTAGGAAGGTAGGCCACATGCGCCTTGCCAATGAACGGCAGCATGTGGTGTTCGCACAGGGAATACAGCTCGATGTCTTTCACCAGCACGATTTCACTGGCGTCGGAACTGAACAGGGCACCGTTGATGACCTCTTCCAGGGTTTGTTCGTAACCGCGGCAGAGGTACTTCATGGCTTTGGCAGCGCGCTTTGGCGTGTCAATCAGGCCTTCGCGGGAAACGTCCTCGCCGATCTGGCCAAGGATGGCGCTGTATTGCTGTTCCAGGGACATGGATTTACCTGTAAGAAGATTTTAAGCAAGCGCGTAGGTTAAGGCTCGCAAGGGCGTGTCGCAAGTGCGAGGCAGGGCGAGAGCGTGCGGTCATTCGTCCCGCCCTTCCAGCATGGTTCTGCGCAGCATCACGTAAACCGCGCCAGTGCCCCCATGCTTGGCCTGGCAGGACGTGAAACCCAGCACCTGGGGGTGCTGGCGCAGCCAGGTATTCACGTGGCTTTTAATCATGGGTCGCTTACCGTCCAGGCGTGAGGCCTTGCCATGGGTCACACGTACACAGCGAATTTCCAGCCGGGTGGCCTCGGCCAGGAATTCCCAGAGGATTTCCCGAGCCTTCTCTACGGCCATGCCGTGCAGGTCCAGGCTGCCTTCAAAAGGAATCTGCCCTAGCTTGAGCTTGCGTGTCTGGCTTTCTTGAACCCCGTCCCGCGCCCAATTGAGAGGGTCTTCAGGGCCAACATCGATCACGAACTGGTCAGACAGCCCATCCACCACCTTCACGTCATGGCGCACGGTGGCTGCCTGGCGCAACGCCTGGACTTGCTGGCGATCTGGTTTGGGCTTGCCGATATCCGCACGGTCATTGCGAAGGGGTTTCACGCCCTTCACTTCCGACTGGAACAGAGAAAAATCGTCGTCTTGCATCGTGGCCTCCACTCAAGGGGGCCAGTTTACGCGAGTCAGTCGTGCTTTTTCATCAGGTGTGGCGCCATGTTCAGGTCCTGCGTGCGGCGCAGTCGGCGCCGGCAGCGGCGCCATACCGTAATACCCAGGTACACAAACAGCAGCCCGAACGCCACCTGAATGATCGCCCCAGTGGTGCTGGTATCCAGCCCTTCCAAGGCGGGAGGCCGGCCCAGCAGGCTGGCAGCGCCTGCCATGCCAAGCAGAATGCCCAGGGTGGCCAGCACCGCCGCGAAGGTCGCGCCCAAGCGCACCCGCCACCGGTTTGGACCGCGAGGGCGAAGCCTGCGGGCATCAAAACCGTCGTGGGATCGCTTCATCAGGTGTTCCTCAGGTGAATATCGGCCCTTCGACCCCCTGGTTGGTCAAGGGTTCCAAGGTGCCTGGCAATTAGCGTGCGGGACGTACTACGTATGGCGGGGCGGCTAGATCACATCGGCGGTCATGGCCACCGCAGCGAAGTTGTCTGCCATGGTCGCCATACCCACCTGTTTCACCTGTTCAGCACTCAACACACCCCCCTTGTACGGCAGGTCACGGGTTGCGCAGGCATCCTCGACCAGGGTGCAGCGATAACCGTAGTCCTTGGAAGCCCGTACGGTCGTGCTGATGCTGGAGTGGGTCATGAAACCGCAGACGATGAGGTCCACATGCCCCAGGCTCTGGAGCAGGTCATGCAGGCCGGTGTTGTTGAACGCATTGGGCATGCGCTTTTCGATGATGTGTTCGCCGTCGAGCGGGGCGGCCTTGTCGATGAACCGGCCACGTTCACCCTGCGGGTCGAAAAGCCCCCCGGGAATGCCCAGATGCTTGACGTGCACGATAGGCCGATGGGCCTTGCGTGCTGCCTCCAGGAGCAGGGCGATGTGATCGACAGCTTCGTCAATGCCGGACAGCGCCAAGGGGCCGCTGAGGTACTCCCTTTGGGCGTCGATAATGATCAGCGTGGCATTGCTCAGGGTAAACGGTGGGTAACCGCGACCGCTGAGTTGAAACATCGTCTTGACATCGGACATCAGGGGCTCCTTTGAATAGGGCTTTTGCATATTCTCCACTTCCGCAGCCCATATGGGAATAACCGTGATGCGAAGTCACGCCTGCATGGCCTCAGGCTGCTAGAATCGGCAGCAGAATTTTCTAGGAGCCTGTCGTGATCACTACCCGCCTGCGCACCCTGCGCGACCACATCCGTTGGGCCGTCAGCCGCTTCCACGCCGAAGGGCTGTACTTCGGCCATGGCACAGACAACGCCTGGGACGAAGCCCGGCAATTGGTGGTGGGTGCACTTCATCTGCCTTGGGACATCGCTGACAGCTACCTGGATTGCCGCCTTGAAGAGGATGAGCTCAGCCATGTGCAGCACCTGCTGCGCCGCCGTATCAAAGAGCGCATTCCTGCTGCCTATCTGCTGGGCGAGGCGTGGTTCTGCGGCCTGCCCTTCATCGTGGACGAGCGTGTGCTGATCCCGCGCTCGCCCATTGCCGAGCTGATAGGCCAGCGTTTTGCACCGTGGCTGGCAGGGGCACCTGAGCGCATTCTGGACCTGTGCACCGGCAGCGGCTGCATCGGCATCGCCTGCGCCCAAGCGTTCCCGGCAGCCGAGGTGGTGCTGGCCGATCTCTCGTTCGAAGCCCTGGAAGTGGCCAACCACAATATCGAGCAGCATGACCTCGAATTGCGGGTGTTTACGGTGCAAGGGGATGGGTTCCAGAGCCTGCCAGAACAGCGCTTCGACCTGATCGTGTCCAACCCGCCCTACGTGGACGCCGAGGACTTCGCCGATATGCCGGCAGAGTACCACCACGAGCCTGCGCTGGGCCTGGCCTGTGGCGCCGATGGCCTGGACCTTGTGCGGCGCATGTTGGCCGAGGCGGCGGATCACCTGACCGAGCAGGGCCTGCTGGTGGTTGAGGTGGGCAACAGCCAATGCCACGTGGAAGCCCTATACCCGGAGGTGGATTTCATCTGGTTCGAGTTCGAGCACGGTGGCCATGGTGTGTTTGGGCTTACAGCGCGCCAGTGCCGTGATCACCAGGCGCTGTTTGCCTCACGGGTGTGAGTGAGGCATCAGGCGTGGCGTGCGGCAGGCGCCACGCTTAGCGGTATTCGCACAGGTAGGCGGTGTCTGAGGCTACCCTGAGCTGGAACTTGCTGTTGGCAGGTACATTGAACTGGGTACCGGCTTCGAAGGTTTCCCAGTCGGTGCTGTCAGGCAGCTTCACTTCCAGGGCCCCGGACAACACGTGCATGATTTCGCGGGCAGCGGTGCCGAACTCGTATTCACCTGCCGCCATCACGCCAACGGTAGCGGCGCCTTCGGCGTTTTCGAACGCAATGGATTTGACGGTGCCGTCGAAGTACTCATTGACCTTGAACATGGGGCGACTCCTATCGCTTGGGCTGAAGACAGTGGGCCAGTATGCCCAAGCGGGTTAGGGGCGTCACCCGCTTTTGTACTGTTCAGGTAACGCCAAAGGCAGCAGCCTGGCCGTATTTCGTGCGTCTTCCAATGCTCTGTGCTGGCTACCCTGAAAGTGCAAGCCTGCCAGTTGCAGCGCGCTGTTGAGGCCAGTAGGCCGTGGCAATTGGCGAGCCTTGGCAAACCGCTGCTTGAGGTTCACGTGAGGAATGCCCGCCAGTTCTGTGGCCAGGCCATACTCACGCCACGCCAGTAGAAATTGCTGACGGTCGTAATCGCCCCAGCTCACCCAGCCTGCCAATGGCGTGGGTAAATGCACCAGCCAGCGTTCGAATTGCTCCCATACCTGCACCAGGCCATGGGCGGCATCAATGTCGGCCTGGGTAATGTGGGTCAGCGCCCTGCAGAACGGTGTCAGCAAAGGCCGCCGTTGTGGGCGAACGAACCGTTGAAAGTGGTCCAGCTCCCGCCCGTCACGGTTGACAAGGCAGGCGCCGATTTCGATGATTTCCATTTCTTCGACCGGCCAACCGCCTTCATCGGTGGTGGCTTCCAGGTCAATGACCAGCCAGTGCGGCATGTGTCGCCCCTTCCATAAACATCCTTGACACAGAGCCTAGCCAACCTCGTAAGGTTCCGGTACCTGCCGATTGCAACCGAAGGCGACAGAATGGCCCTGGGCTTAAAGGCAGGCGACGCACCCATGTTGTCTGATGCTATAAAAACGCCTAATTTATGACGATCACCCAGGCCGGAGCCTACCCTGTGTTCACCAAGCCTTGGCGTGCTGCCCTCGTATGTGTGACATTGCTCGGCGCCGTGTGCGCCCCTTTACTGGCCCAGGCGCGTGAAACGGTCCGCGTTGCTGCCGCACACTTTCCGCCTTATGCCGTGCACCCCGAAACCGGCGCTGACACTGGGCTGCTGCCGGAGCTGCTCGCAAAGTTGAACAAGGTCCAGGACCGGTTCACCTTCGTTCTGGTGCCCACCGCGCTGCCTAGGCGGTTCCAGGACTTTCGCCAGGGCAGGGTAGACATCACCATTTTCGAGAACCCCCAGTGGGGGTGGCAAGCCATCTCCCATACCGCCGTGGACATGGGGCTGGAGGATGCTGAGGTGTTCGTTGCACGCAATATTGAGGGCCGTGATGAGGGGTACTTCACAAACCTGAGCGGGAAGCGATTGGCGCTCTACAGCGGCTATCACTATGCGTTCGCGGGTTTCGAAGCCTCACCGGAGTTTCTCATGGCGCACTA
Organism: Pseudomonas sp. AB39(2026); assembly: GCF_059831485.1. NCBI lineage: Bacteria > Pseudomonadati > Pseudomonadota > Gammaproteobacteria > Pseudomonadales > Pseudomonadaceae > Pseudomonas > Pseudomonas sp. AB39(2026). Next base: position 1,753,224 of record NZ_CP195212.1, on the reverse strand, counting down.
CCGAGCCAGCCTGACGTACTCCCACGACAGCAACTTGCTAATGGTGGCCCGTGACCGCGCTGATATCGCCCTGGTGACACGCTCCTACCTGGTGGACTTCTATAGCCATTACCCTCAGCTACGAAGCGCGTTGCTGGTGTCCCAGCGTACAGACCAACGCTACCATCACTACGCGCTGGTGCGGCCACGGGCACCGATCACAGGTCCAGAGCTGGCCGGCTACTTTGAGCAGCTTCATGCCAATGGCGACATGCTGAGGCTGTTCGCGCCTCATCATATTGACGTGGTAGCACCCACAGAAGGGAAGGCGGTGATCGACAATACTGCTAGGTAAGCTCGAAAGCCTCCAGCCTTGCGCCTTGCCTGTCCCACTCCAGCACCCAGCCTTGGCGATCCCAGTCCCCTAGTACGATTCTGCGTGCCGGCGCCTGGCCAACTTGCAGCTTGTGCACGGCAGGGCGATGGGTATGGCCATGAATCAGCGTGGTGACACCCGCCTGGCTGAGCACCTGAGGGACTTGCGCAGGGGTCACGTCGACGATATCGCTGGCCTTCATTCGGGTTTGGGCACGGCTCTGGCTGCGAAGGCGCCGGGCAAGCTTCTGCCGCCAGCCCACAGGCAGATGCCGTAGTGTCCACAGGGTGAGCGGGTGGCGCAGCACCCGGCGCAACTTGAGGTAGTGCTCGTCTCGCGTGCACAGCAGGTCACCGTGCATCAGCAGTACGTTTTCCCCGTCCAGGTCGATCACACACGGGTCGCTCAGCAATGTGCAGCCCGCTGCGCGGCAGAAGGCTTCGCCGATAAGAAAGTCCCGGTTTCCATGCATCAGGAACACCCGGGTGCCACTGTCGGACAATGCCCGCAACGCCTGGCAGATGTGGGCCTGGTACGGCGACATGGCGTCGTCACCAATCCAGGCCTCGAAAAAGTCCCCCAGAATGTACAGGGCTTCGGCATTGCGCGCCCGGCCTTCGAGGAAGTGCAAAAACGCCCGGGTAATGTCCGGGCGCTGTTCTTGCAAATGCAGATCGGAGATCAGCAGTATCACTCGATGATCTCGGCTTTCTCGATGATCACATCGTCGGTGGGCACGTCCTGATGGCCGGCCTTGGAACCTGTCTTGACGCCTTTGATCTTGTCGACCACGTCCTGGCCTTCGATCACTTCGCCGAACACAGCGTAGCCCCAGCCCTGAGTGGTCGGTGCGGTATGGTTCAGGAAGCTGTTGTCGGCCACGTTGATGAAGAACTGTGCGGACGCCGAATGCGGCTCCATGGTACGGGCCATGGCCACGCTGTATTTCTTGTTGGGCAGGCCGTTGTTGGCTTCGTTTTTGATAGGTGCGCGCTTGTCGGTTTTTTCTTTCATGCCCGGTTCGAAACCGCCGCCCTGGATCATGAAGTTGCCAATCACGCGGTGGAACACTGTGTTCTCGTAATGGCCGGCTTTCACGTACTCGACAAAGTTGGCAACAGTGCCAGGCGCCTTGTCTGCGTTAAGTTGCAGCACGATGTCGCCATGATTGGTAGTCAGCTTAACCTTGGACATAACTATTCACTCTTTTCAAAAAATCAGATGGCACCCGCGTTTTACCGCGACGCCCTGTCAGTGCCTTGACTGGTTGGGCTATGATACGGGCTTTGTTTTAGCCGGCCTACACTCAATTGGCCGGCCTTATCGTATTCGAAGGATTCCATGACCAAGCCCACCGCCGACAACGCTTCGAACGCCGCCGCCAAGGCCGAGCCTGTGGTTCCGGCCAACTTCCTGCGGCCAATCATGCAGGCCGATCTCGACGCCGGCAAGCACACGGCCATCGTGACGCGCTTTCCACCAGAGCCCAACGGCTACCTGCACATTGGTCATGCCAAGTCCATTTGCGTGAACTTCGGCCTGGCCAAGGAGTTCGGGGGTAGTTGCCACCTGCGTTTCGACGACACCAACCCTGCCAAGGAAGACCAGGAGTACATCGACGCCATAAAGTCTGATGTGCAATGGTTGGGTTTCGAGTGGGCCGGCGAGGTGCGCTATGCCTCCAGCTATTTCGACCAGTTGCATGCCTGGGCGGTCACATTGATCGAGGCGGGCAAAGCCTATGTGGATGACCTTACGCCCGAGCAGGCCCGTGAATACCGGGGCAGCCTTACCGAACCGGGCAAGAACAGCCCGTTCCGTGACCGGTCGGTTGAAGAGAACCTGGACCTGTTCGCCCGCATGAAGGCGGGTGAATTCAAGGACGGCGAGCGCGTATTGCGGGCCAAGATCGACATGGCCTCGCCTAACATGAACCTGCGCGACCCTATTCTGTACCGCATTCGCCATGCGCATCACCACCAGACCGGCGACGCCTGGTGCATCTACCCCAACTACGATTTCACCCATGGCCAGTCGGACGCGCTGGAAGGGATCACGCACTCCATCTGCACCCTGGAGTTCGAGGGGCACCGCCCGCTGTACGAGTGGTTCCTGGACAACCTACCGGTCCCGGCCAAGCCGCGCCAGTACGAGTTCTCCCGGCTCAACCTTAACTACACCATCACCAGCAAGCGCAAGCTCAAGCAGTTGGTGGACGAGCAGCATGTGCGCGGCTGGGACGATCCTCGCATGTCCACGCTGCAAGGCTTCCGCCGCCGCGGCTATACCGCCCAGGCTATCCGCAACTTCTGCGAGATGATCGGTACCAACCGTTCCGATGGCGTGGTGGACATGGGCATGCTCGAATTCAGCATTCGCGAGGACCTGGACCGCACCGTACCACGTGCCATGTGCGTACTACGCCCCTTGAAAGTGACCATTACCAACTACCCCGAAGGCCAGCAGCAGGTGCTGGAGCTGGCACGCCACCCGAAGGAAGACATGGGTGTTCGCCAGTTGCCCTTTGCACGCGAGCTGTACATCGACCGCGATGACTTCATGGAAACCCCGCCCAAGGGCTACAAGCGCCTGGAGCCCGGTGGCGAAGTACGCCTGCGCGGTGCTTACGTGATTCGTGCCGATGAGGCGGTGAAAGACGCCGAGGGCAACATCGTGGAGCTGCTGTGCTCCTACGACCCGGACACATTGGGCAAGAACCCTGAAGGCCGCAAGGTAAAGGGCGTGATCCACTGGGTGCCGGCGCAGGAGAGTGTGGAATGTGAAGTGCGCCTGTACGATCGCCTGTTCCGCTCCGCCAACCCGGAAAAATCCGAGGAAGGCGGCACCTTCCTGGACAACATCAACCCCGACTCGCTGCAAGTGCTCACCGGTTGCCGTGCTGAACCTTCCCTGGCCCAGGCCGCGCCAGAGGACCGTTTCCAGTTCGAGCGCGAAGGCTACTTCTGTGCCGACCTGAAGGACACCCAGCCGGGCAAGCCCGTGTTCAACCGTACCGTGACCCTGCGTGACTCCTGGAGCTGATGCCGCCGTGCTGAACATCTATAACACGCTGACCAAGGCCAAGGAGCCCTTCAAGCCGCTGGAGGGCAATAAGGTACGCATGTACGTGTGCGGCATGACCGTGTACGACTACTGCCACCTGGGCCATGGCCGCAGCATGGTGGCCTTCGACCTGGTCACCCGCTGGTTGCGCTACAGCGGCTATGACCTGACGTACGTGCGCAATATCACGGACATCGAAGACAAGATCATCAACCGCGCTCACAAGAATGGCGAGCCCTACGATACCCTCACCGCGCGCATGATCGATGCGATGCACGAAGACGAGCGCCGGCTGAACATCTTGCCGCCGGACCAGGAGCCCCGTGCTACGGACCACATCCCTGGCATGCAGGCCATGATCCAGACGCTTATCGAGAAAGGCTACGCCTATGCGCCAGGCAACGGCGACGTGTATTACCGCGTAGGCAAGTTTGAAGGCTACGGCAAGCTGTCGCGCAAGCGCATCGAAGACCTGCGCATTGGTGCACGCATCGAGGTGGAAGAGGCCAAGCAGGACCCGCTGGACTTCGTGCTCTGGAAGGCCGCCAAGCCGGGTGAACCCAGCTGGGCCTCCCCTTGGGGCCCTGGCCGGCCAGGCTGGCATATCGAATGCTCGGTGATGTCCACCTGCTGCCTGGGTGACAGCTTCGACATTCATGGGGGCGGCAGCGACCTGGAGTTCCCGCACCATGAGAACGAGATCGCCCAGAGCGAGGCCGCCACGGGCAAGCCCTATGCCAAGGCCTGGATGCATTGCGGCATGATCCGTATCAACGGCGAAAAGATGTCCAAGTCGTTGAACAACTTCTTCACGATCCGTGACGTGCTGGAAAAGTACCACCCTGAAGTGGTGCGCTACCTGCTGGTGGCCAGCCATTATCGCAGCGCGATCAACTACTCCGAAGACAGCCTGCGTGATGCCAAAAGTGCTCTGGACCGCTTCTATCATGCCCTCAAGGGCTTGCCAGTGGCGGCGCCTGCCGGTGGTGAAGCGTTTGTCGAGCGGTTCGCTGCTGCTATGAATGACGACTTCAATACCGCCGAGGCCTGTGCGGTGCTGTTTGATCTGGTGCGCGATATCAATCGCCTGCGTGACACCGCTCCGGCCGCTGCTGCTGGCTTGGCAGGTCGCCTGCGTGAGCTGGGTGGGCTGTTGGGCGTATTGCAATTGGACGCCGAGGCCTTCCTTCGGGCAGGCGCCGAGGGGCGCGTAGATGCCGCTGAAGTGGACGCGCTGGTACAGGCGCGCTTGCAGGCGCGGGCTGACCGGAACTGGAGCGAGTCCGACCGGATTCGCGATCAGCTCACGGCCATGGGCGTAATGCTGGAAGACAGCAAAGGTACTACTACCTGGCGGTTGGCGGACTGATTGCCCGGCTTTTTAGGTAAAGGGACTTTCGCTGGCTCTCGCCAGCTCCCACAGTGGTACGCGCTCGTGAGTTGTACCCTGTGGGACCGGGCAAAGCCCGGGAACAAAAGGCGCCCTGCTTAACCCTCCGCCACGCCCTCCGCCGGCCATGCACCCGCATTCAACTCCCGTAGCCGCTTGTACACGGTATTGCGGCTGACACCCAACCGCCGTGCCACCTGCGAGATGTTGCCATCCGTGGCGCGCAGCAGCGCATTGATGTCTTGTGCCGGGACTTCGACGACACGGGGTGGAAGCGACGTGGGCAACGGCGCCAGCAGTGCCTCAGGTAAGTGCTCCAGTTCGATCAGCCCGTCATCGGCCATGGCCAAGGCTACTTGCACCACACTGCTCAATTGCCGCAGGTTGCCCGGCCATGAATGATTCATCAGGGCCTCGAAGGCCGCTTCGCTGAAGCCAGCGGTTTGTTCGGGCTGGCGGTGGTGCTGCCAGATCGCTTGAATCAGCTCCCGCCGATCACTGCGTTCGCGCAGAGGGGGAAGGCGCAAGGTGTATCCCGCAATCCGGTAGTAGAGGTCCTCACGGAACCGGCCTTCGGCCACGGCTTCCGCCAGGTGCCTATGGGTGGCGCAGATAACCCTGATATCTACCGCGACCGGGTCGCCGCTCCCCAGTGGCTGTATGGCCCGTTCCTGCAGCACCCGTAGTAACCGGGCCTGGGTGGTCAGCGGCATGTCACCAATTTCATCGAAAAACAGCACGCCTTTGTCGGCTTTGCGGATCAGCCCGATGTTGCCTTTCTGGCTGGCGCCAGTGAACGCCCCTTTTTCATAGCCGAACAGCTCTGACTCCACTAGCTCGGTAGGAATGGCTGCACAGTTCACCGCGACCAACGGCTGGCTGGCACGGGAGCTGGCCCCATGAAGGGCTTTGACCAGTACGTCTTTGCCTGCACCGGTTTCGCCACAGATCAGCAGCGGAATGTCCCGCTCCAGCAACCGCAGGCCTTTGCTGATCAACGCCTGCTGCTCGCTGACGGCTGCCGGCTTGAGCGAAGCAGGGCAGCGTGGCGGCTGAAGCAAGCATTGCAGCCGGCTACGCCCGGCCGCTAACAAGGGGAACGGCACACCTGCCGGGCGCTTGAGCAGCTCCCCCAGGCCTACCCTAAACAACCCCTCAATGTGCAGCCCGCGGGGGTCTTTGCCCAGCAGGGTGTCGGCCCGGCGGTTTGCGCCAGTCACCCGGCCGTCGGCATCGACCACCACAATGCCCGCCCAGGGGCTGTCCAGGTTGTTGCGGGCCGTATTGAACACCAGGCGGTAATGAGCGTCACTGAACCGGGCCTCCAACAGCGCGTTCTCTAGCGCCTGGGCCATCATTTTTACGGTGCCCAAGGTATGGGACGGCGGCAGGAAGCTGTCACTGGACAGGCCCAGCACTCCCACCAAATGGCGGTCGGCGTTATAGAGTGGTGCGGCAGACCCGCTCATGAACCGGTTGGCCGCCAGAAAATGCTCGTCGTGCTCCACATGCACCGCTTGGCCACATACCAAAGCGGTGCCCAGCGCATTGCAGCCTACCTGAGCTTCGCTCCAGTCGGCCCCCGGCTGGAAAGCCTGCGCGTGTGCAGTGTCGAAGCGAGGTGTTCCCCACCGCTGGAGTAGCCGCCCGTGCTCGTCAGCCAGTACCAGCAACGCCTGGATGGGTTCAAGTACCTGAGCATAGGCCGGTAATACGTGCTGTTGCGCAAGGCTTAGCAACGCGCTACGCCGTGCCTGCCATTGAGCCACCAGGTGAGGCGCCGGCGAGCCGTGGTTGGGTAAGGCCTGGCTTTTCAGCCCCGCAGCCGTGGAACGGGCCCAAGCGTCGCGGATAGCGTGTTCGTGAACGATGCCACTGCTGTTTGGGGACATGGCCAGGCCCTTTATGGTTTTTTTTGTTCCACCAGTGTTGTTCAAACCTGAACATTGTCAACAGCTCAGCTGTTCAATTGTTCAGCGCCAACTGTTCACTTTTGTTCAGTTTCTGGCCTTCCAGCGCAGCGGCAGGCCCTGGCATGGGCTTTTGTGAGGGTTGGCACGCTTGTGGCTACAGCTTGCGCATTACAACAACAAGGTTGCCGGCCATGGCACTGGAATTGCGCAATGTCTGCCGCATCGTGGATGGGCAGCGCTGGATCGACAACGCCAACCTGCGCTTCGAGGCAGGTTCATTCAACGTGCTGCTGGGCCGTACGCTGTCCGGCAAAACCAGCCTGATGCGGCTGATGGCGGGCCTGGACAAGCCTGACGGTGGGCAGGTGCTGATGCACGGCAAGGACGTGACTGGCGTGCCTGTACGGGACCGCAGGGTGTCGATGGTGTATCAGCAGTTCATCAACTACCCCAACCTGACGGTGTACGAGAACATCGCCTCGCCACTGCGCCAGGCGCGGTTGGCGGCGGACGAGATCGATCAGCGGGTGCGCAACACGGCCAAGATGCTGCGCATCGAGCGCTTTCTGGCACGCCATCCCCTTGAGCTTTCCGGTGGCCAGCAGCAGCGAACCGCGATGGCCCGGGCCCTGGTGAAAGACGCCGAGCTCATCCTGTTCGATGAGCCTTTGGTGAACCTGGACTACAAGCTGCGTGAAGAACTGCGCCTGGAAATGCGTGAGCTGTTCGCGGCGCGGCATACGATTGCGGTCTATGCCACCACGGAACCTAACGAAGCGCTCGCCTTGGGTGGCACTACCACCATTGTTCACGAGGGGCGGATCATCCAGAGCGGCGACACCTCACAGGTGTACCAGCGGCCCACTGAGGTGCTGGCGGCGGAACTGTTCTCCGAACCTCCTCTGAACCTGCTGCCGGGGCGCATCAGCGACGGTGAAACCAGCTTCGCCGACTTTGCCCACTTTCCACTTAACGCAGATTTGCAAAGCATTGGCGAAGGCGAGTTCCGCTTCGGCGTGCGGCCCAGCCATATCAGCCTGGTGCCTTCCAATGATGACGACCTGGAGCTGGCCGTTACGGTAGAGCTGGCGGAAATCAGCGGTTCGGAAACCTTCCTGCATGTGCGCAATGACCAGTGGCGCCTGGTAGCCCACTTGCCCGGCGTGCACGAGTTCGCGGTGGATGCGCCCATCAAGGTGTACATCCCCACTCATAAACTGTTCGTGTTCGAGCCAGGGGGGCGCCTGGTGCAGGCCCCCGGCCGACGCGTGGCGAGGGTTGCCTGATGGCCGAGATCCGTTTGCAGCAACTGGCCCATAGTTACGCCCGCCAGCCCTCGGGCCCGGAGGATTACGCCCTGCGCCAACTGGACCATATCTGGGAACAGGGCGGTGCCTATGCCTTGCTGGGGCCGTCTGGGTGCGGGAAGTCCACCCTGCTCAATATCATTTCCGGTTTGCTCATTCCTTCCGAAGGGCAGGTGCTGTTCGACGGCACGCGTGTGAACGAAATGACCCCTGAGCAGCGCAACATCGCCCAGGTGTTTCAGTTCCCGGTGGTGTACGACACCATGACGGTATTCGACAATTTGGCGTTTCCGCTGCGCAACCAGGGCATGGCCCCTGACCGTGTGCGGCAGAAAGTGGAGGAAATTGCTGAGGTGCTGGAGCTCACGCCGGTGCTGGCCAAGAAGGCCCGAAACCTGAGCGCCGACGAAAAGCAAAAGGTGTCCATGGGCCGTGGCCTGGTAAGGGATGACGTGTCCGCCATCCTGTTCGATGAACCCCTTACCGTGATCGACCCGCACCTGAAATGGAAACTGCGGCGCAAGCTCAAGCAGATCCATGAGCAGTTCAATATCACCATGGTGTACGTCACACACGATCAGTTGGAGGCTTCTACCTTTGCCGACAAGATTGCCGTGATGTATGGCGGGCAGATCGTGCAATTCGGCACCCCACGCGAGCTGTTCGAGAAACCGCGGCACAGCTTTGTGGGTTACTTCATCGGTAGCCCCGGCATGAACCTGATCGAAGTGACCGAACACGAAGGCAGGCTGCGCTTTGGCGATATTACGGTTGCGCCGCCGGCAGGCCTGGCAGGGCGGCTGGGTGAACTCAAGGGCCAGCGCTTGCAACTAGGCATTCGCCCTGAATTCGTACGCATCTGGGACACGCCTTCGGAGCATACGCTGGCTGCAACCTTGCGCCACGTGGAGGACCTGGGCACCTACCGTATTGTGACCCTGGACCTGGGCGGGCAGCGGCTGATGGCGCGCTTGCCCGAAGACCGTCAGTTGCCTGAAGGCGAGATTCCCGTAAGTTTTCCGGCGCCCTGGCTGATGCTCTATGCCAATGACCTGCTGGTGGAGGCCAACAATGAACAAGGTGCCTAACAACAAAGCCTGGTGGCTGGTGATGCCGGTGTTCATCCTGGTGGCGTTCAGCGCCATCGTGCCGATGATGACCGTGGTCAACTATTCAGTGCAGGACATTTTCGACAGCAGCAGCCGCTTTTTCGTAGGGGCAGACTGGTACCGGCAGGTGTTGCAGGACCCGCGCCTGCATGACTCCTTGCTGCGCCAATTCATCTACTCGGCCTGTGTGCTGGCCATCGAGATCCCCCTGGGTATCGCCATTGCTCTCACCATGCCTGCCAAAGGCAAGCGCGCCTCCTTGGTGCTCATCGTGATGGCCATTCCGCTCCTGATTCCATGGAACGTGGTGGGGACTATCTGGCAGATCTTTGGCCGGGGCGATATCGGGTTGATGGGCTGGGGCCTGAATGCCATGGGTGTGGATTACAACTATGCCGCTCATACCCGTGATGCCTGGGGCACGGTGCTGGTCATGGACGTGTGGCACTGGACCTCCCTGGTGGCCTTGCTGTGCTACTCCGGCCTGCGCGCCATTCCGGATGTGTACTACCAGGCCGCCCGCATTGACCGGGCCTCGCCGTGGGCTGTGTTTCGGCACATCCAGTTGCCAAAGCTCAAAAGCGTGCTGCTGATCGCGGTGATGCTGCGGTTCATGGACAGCTTCATGATTTATACCGAGCCGTTCGTGCTGACCGGGGGAGGGCCCGGTAACGCGACTACCTTCCTGAGCCAGACATTGACCCAGATGGCGGTGGGCCAGTTCGACCTGGGGCCAGCAGCCGCCTTTTCGCTGGTGTATTTCCTGATCATTCTGCTGGTGTCCTGGGTGTTCTACACCGCCATGACCCACACCGACCGGAACTAGGGAGCAGCCACATGCGCAAACGAATCGGATTGCTGGCGTTCCTTACCTTCCTGTTGGTGCCGATCTACTGGCTGGTGAACATGTCGTTCAAGACCAACACCGAAATCCTTGGAGGCCTGACGCTGTGGCCAAAGGATTTCACTCTGCAAAACTACCAGGTGATCTTCACAGACCCCAGTTGGTACGAGGGCTACCTGAATTCGCTGTCTTACGTGAGCCTGAACACACTGATTTCGCTGTTGGTGGCGTTGCCTGCCGCCTATGCGTTCTCCCGGTACCGCTTTCTGGGCGACAAGCATTTGTTCTTCTGGCTGCTTACTAACCGAATGGCACCTCCGGCTGTATTCCTGTTGCCGTTTTTCCAGCTGTATTCCTCCATCGGCCTATTTGACACACCCTATGCAGTAGCCCTGGCCCACTGCTTGTTCAACGTACCGTTGGCGGTGTGGATTCTTGAGGGCTTCATGTCGGGCGTGCCCAAGGAAATCGACGAAACGGCGTACATCGACGGTTACGGGTTCTGGAAGTTTTTCCTGCGCATCTTTATCCCATTGATCGGTTCAGGCATTGGTGTGACGGCGTTCTTCTGCTTCATGTTCTCGTGGGTGGAGCTGCTGCTGGCGCGCACGCTTACCAGTGTGAACGCCAAACCTATCGCCGCCGTCATGACGCGCACGGTCTCGGCCGCAGGTATCGACTGGGGTGTGCTGGCGGCGGCAGGGGTGCTGACCATCCTGCCAGGTGTGCTGGTGATCTGGTTCGTTCGCAACCATGTGGCCAAAGGCTTTGCCTTGGGCCGTGTTTAAAGGAGCCACACATGAGCTGGATGGCCTGGACCCTGCCTACCGCGCTGTTCTTCATTGCCGTAGGGGTGCTACTGGCGGCAATGACGACCATTGAACTGCGCTGGCCTGGCACTGAGCGGCGAGGTTTTCTGCCGATCGCCACCACGCGCGGTGACCGCCTGTTTATTGGCCTTCTAGGTAGTGCCTATCTTCACCTGGTGATCGTAGGGGCTACTGATTGGAGCATCTGGGTCGCTTCGGCGCTGTCCCTGGTGTGGTTGGCAGTAGTGATGCGTTGGGGCTGAGGCATTTGTACACACGCCCTTGCTAGAACGGCGCCGACCCCGGCCGGCGCTTACATCCCTCTTGGAGGTTCCCCATGTTCGAGAATAAAAACAACAGGCGACAGGGCATCACGCTGGCGGCCTTGCTAGTGTTCAGTGCCTACGGCTCGCTTGCCCTCGCGGACCAGTACGAAGATGCCGCCAAAAAGTGGATCGGTAGTGAATTCACACCCTCCACGCTGACACCCGAGCAGCAAATGGCGGAGTTGAAATGGTTTATTGAGGCGGCCAAACCGTTCCGGGGCATGGACATCAAGGTGGTGTCCGAAACGCTTACCACCCATGAATACGAATCCAAGGTGCTGGCCAAGGCCTTCACCGAGATCACCGGCATCAAGCTGACCCACGACCTGATCCAGGAAGGGGATGTGATCGAGAAACTGCAGACGCAAATGCAGTCAGACCAGAACATTTACGATGGCTGGGTGAACGACTCGGACCTGATCGGCACTCATTTCCGTTATGGCAAGGTAGAGTCCTTGACCGACCTGATGGCTAATGAGGGTAAGAACTTTACCTCGCCCACCCTGGACCTTAACGACTTCATCGGCATTTCCTTCACCACGGCCCCGGACAAGAAAATCTACCAGCTACCCGACCAGCAGTTCGCGAACCTGTACTGGTTCCGCGCCGACTGGTTCGAGCGGCCAGACCTGAAAGCGAAGTTCAAGGCCAAGTACGGCTATGAGCTGGGTGTGCCAGTGAACTGGTCCGCGTATGAAGACATCGCCAAGTTTTTCAGCGAAGACGTGAAGGAAATCGACGGCAAGCGGGTCTACGGGCATATGGATTACGGCAAGAAAGACCCGTCCCTGGGCTGGCGCTTCACCGATGCCTGGTTCTCCATGGCCGGTGGCGGCGACAAAGGGCTGCCCAATGGGCTGCCGGTGGATGAGTGGGGCATTCGCGTAGAGGACTGCCGCCCAGTAGGCTCCAGTGTCACGCGCGGTGGTGATACCAACGGCCCGGCAGCGGTGTTTGCTACCCAGAAATACATCGACTGGCTTAAAGCTTATGCACCACCCCAAGCTGCAGGCATGACGTTCTCCGAAGCCGGGCCAGTACCCGCCCAAGGCGAAGTGGCCCAGCAGATTTTCTGGTACACCGCGTTCACGGCAGACATGACCAAGCCCGGCCTGCCGGTGGTCAACAGCGACGGCACGCCGAAATGGCGGATGGCCCCTTCACCTAAAGGGCCTTACTGGGAAGAGGGCATGAAGCTAGGCTACCAGGACACCGGTTCCTGGACGTTCTTCAAGTCCACCCCCGAGAAGCAACGCCTGGCGGCCTGGCTGTATGCGCAGTTCGTAACGGCCAAGACCGTTTCGTTGAAAAAGACCATCGTTGGGCTTACGCCGATTCGCGAGTCGGACATCAACTCCCAAGCCATGACCGACCTTGCACCCAAACTGGGCGGGCTGGTGGAGTTCTATCGCAGCCCGGCACGGGTACAGTGGACGCCAACCGGTACCAACGTGCCGGACTACCCGAAGCTGGCACAGCTGTGGTGGAAACATGTGTCGGATGCCGTCAGCGGCGAGAAGACAGCCCAGCAGGCACTGGACGGGCTGGCGGCGGACCAGGACGCCATGCTCAAGCGCCTCGAACGGGCTCAATCCAGCTCAAGCTGCGGGCCTAAGCTGAACGAGGAAAAAACCGCGCAGTACTGGTTCGATCAACCAGGTGCCCCCAAACCGAAACTGGCCAATGAAAAGCCCCAAGGCCAGACAGTGGGCTACAACGAGCTGCTGAAGTCGTGGGAGGCGGCCAAGAAGTAGTGGGCAAGGCGTATAAGCCGTTCGCGGGCTACCCCCGCTCCAACATACCCGCTCCAACATAACAGGCGCCTGGCCTGGGTTGTGTAGGAGCGGGGGTAGCCCGCGAACGCGTTGAAGCATGTTTGCAGGCTACCTGCTGTCAGTTGTGCAATGCCTCAGCCGCGTACAGCGTGTTTTCCAGCAGGCAGGCCCGGGTCATGGGGCCTACGCCACCCGGCACAGGGGTGATCCAGCCCGCGCGGGGCAGGGCAGTCTCATACACCACATCGCCTACCAGTTTGCCATCGTCCTGACGGTTAATGCCCACATCGATCACGATGGCGCCTGGCTTGATCCACTCACCCTTCACCAGCCCTGGCTTCCCAGCCGCCACCACAACAAGGTCAGCGCGGCTTACATGGTCGGCCAGGTCACGGGTAAAGCGGTGGGTGACGGTCACGGTGCAGCCGCCCAGCAGCAGCTCCATGGCCATGGGGCGGCCCACGATATTGGACGCACCTACCACCACGGCATTCATGCCGTACAGGTCCTGGCCTGTGCTTTCCAGCAGCGCCATGATGCCCTTGGGCGTGCAAGGGCGCAGCAAGGGGATGCGTTGTGCCAAGCGGCCTACGTTGTAGGGATGGAAACCATCCACGTCCTTGTCGGGGCGAATACGCTCCAGCAGCCCGGAGGCGTCCAGGCCTTCCGGCAAGGGCAATTGCAGCAGGATACCGTCGATGGCCGGGTCGGCATTCAAGCGGTCGATCAGCGCTTCCAGTTCGGCCTGGCCAGTGGTGCTGGGCAAGTCATACGCCTGGGACAGGAACCCCACTTCTTCGCAGTCTTTGCGCTTATGGGAAACGTAGACCTGAGACGCAGGATCGGTACCCACCAGAATGACCGCCAGGCCGGGAACGCGCAGCCCTTGTTCCCGACGTGTTGCCACGTGCTGAGCGATCCGCTGGCGCAGGCTGGCGGCAATGCCCTTGCCGTCGATAAGTTGTGCTGTCATGACGCGTGGTAAACCCTCGAAGGGGAAGAAGAAGTACTGCTATTCTCGCACGCCAGGCAGTCAGGTCAAAGGCATCGCCGCCTGGGAATCCGCTAACCCCTTTAATTCAATGCATTTTTTTCCAAAAAACAGTTGACGACCTAAAGGGGGGTCTATAAGATTCGTCGCACTTGTCGGGCAGGGCCTAACGCTAGCGCAAGTGGTCGCAGAAAACCTCTTGTTCATCAATTGGTTGGAAGGCATTGACGCGGTAACGGCTTTTTCGCTTCAGCCTGAAGTCGAAATACCGAGCGCCCGTAGCTCAGCTGGATAGAGCATCCGCCTTCTAAGCGGATGGTCGCAGGTTCGAGTCCTGCCGGGTGCGCCATTCAGGCAGCTTCGGTACAAGTGATGCAATATGGTGGGCGTAGCTCAGTTGGTAGAGCGCTGGATTGTGATTCCAGTTGTCGTGGGTTCGATTCCCATCGTCCACCCCATATTTGTAGGAAGGCGCCTTACGCAAGTGTGGCGCCTTTGCTTTAAGCGTTTTGCGGACGTGGTGAAATTGGTAGACACACTGGATTTAGGTTCCAGCGGCGCAAGCTGTAAGAGTTCGAGTCTCTTCGTCCGCACCATGTAATGAAAAAGCCGTCCTCTGGGGCGGCTTTTTTGTTTCCATTGCACGTGCCTGGGTTTAGCCTTGTTCCATGAAGTGTTCAGGCCTAGGGAGGAAGCAACCAATGGACCTTGCGAGCGTTCAAGCGCATCTGCAGGCGCGCCTTCCGGGGCTGATGGCGATCTACCTCTTCGGCAGCCAAGCTAAAGGGTGCGCTACCGAAACCAGTGACGTGGACATTGCCGTCCTGGTGGCAGGTTATGTAGACCCATCGCTGCGCTGGATGCTGGCGGGCGAGCTTTCAGACCTTGTGCATCGCCCTGTAGACCTTGTGGACCTGCGCAGCGCCAGCACGGTCATGCAATATCAGATCATCACAACCGGGCGGCGCCTGTGGTCTGAGGGGGTTGAGCCGGGTATTTACGAAACCTTTATCCTCGGCCGGAAAACCGAGCTCGATACCGCGCGGGCTGGCCTTCTCAACGATATCTACCAGAGCGGAGTGGTGTATGGTCGATGATGTCCTGCTCAACAAAGCGGCCACTATCGAACGCTGTGTCGCCAGGGTCCGCGAAGAATACGAAAAGGGGCCAGAGACCTTTGCGCTGGATGTTACTCGCCAGGACTCGGTTGTCCTCAACCTGCAACGCGCCTGTGAGGCAGCCTTGGATATGGGGCAGCACCTGATTCGCCGGGAACGGCTAGGCGTGCCTCAGAGCAGCCGTGATGTGTTTGAGCTATTGGCGCGTGGTGGCTGGTTGGAGGCGTCATTGTTGCCCTCCATGAAAAACATGGTGGGGTTCAGGAATATAGCGGTGCACGAATACCAATCGCTGCAGTTGCCTATCGTGGTGTCCATTATCACGAAGCACTTGAGCGACTTCATTGCGTTCAGTTCGGGCATTCTGCGGCAGGATAGGGATAAGCGCCCCTTGTAAAGGCTTGGCCCAAAACAAGTTTTGTAAATCTCAGGCGCTCTGCGTTCATGTGGGAGCCTGCGCAGTGCGGGCGCAGCGCGGGCGCAGCGCGGGCGCAGCGGGCGAACCGGATCTTTATTAGGCGGTGCTAGAAGCCCCAAGCACCAGCAGGTTGTTTGCCTGTCAGGGCGCGCTACTGCCCCTCCCGCATCCACCGCTCGAACGTCATAAACCCATTGCGGGCCGCCTCGGCAGCGGCTTCGATGTCTTCGGGCGTAGTCACATCCTGCGACAAATGAGCGAGAAAACCTTTCCACATCGTTCCGGTATCTGGCCCGTACCCACGTAGCCACGCTAATGGCAAAGGCGCCAGTTGTGCGGACAACCGCTTGTAGAGGTAAGCGCCGCCTAGCGTAGCGCCCTCGCACACGTAGGCCAGGCCATAGGCGGCCGCCAGGCTGGAAGGCTGGGGCACATAAGGGCAATCCGGTTGCGAGGGCGTTTCGCCCAAGTCTTCCACCAGCCAGGCGCTTTTCTGCCCACGTGCAGCGGTTGCCAGGTCAGCCGGCCACCGTAGGCCGGTGCCATACAGCTGCTGTTCCACGGGCCGCATCCAGCCCGCTACCCGTGCGGCGTAGGCCAGGTAATCCGCCTTGGAGAAATCGGGCGAGGTCAAGGGTGAGGCTGCATCGAGTGTGGCATGCAATTCTCGGGTGGCATCGCGCAGGGCGGCCAGAGCGGGGGAGGTGTCCGAGGCGATGATGGCGCGCTCCGCTGGAAAAAGAATCGCTGGAGAATACCAGTCCCGTACGCGCTGGCCTACCGCCATCGACCTCCCTGCCTAGCCCCTCTGCGACACAGGTATAGAAAGTGGCCAGCGCCCCTTGAATTTCAGGCGCTTCGCACGGGGTGACTTCTGTCAATCGAATCACTAGAATGCTTGCCCTTGATCTGGGGTCGGAATCGCCGGCTATCGTCTGTGCAACGAGGAATATCCATGCAAGTTTCTGTTGAAAACACTTCGGCGCTCGAGCGTCGCATGACCATCGCCGTTCCTCCCGAGCGCATCGAAACCGAAGTCAACAAGCGTCTGCAACAGACTGCCCGTAATGCCAAGGTACCGGGTTTCCGCCCTGGCAAGGTACCGATGAGCGTCATCCGCCAGCGTTACGAAGGCGCAGCGCGTCAGGAAGCCCTGAGCGACCTGATCCAGGCGACCTTCTACGAAGCTGTGGTCGAGCAGAAGCTGAACCCGGCCGGCAACCCCTCCGTAGAGCCTAAAGCCTTCGAGAAGGGCAAGGGCCTGGAGTACGTCGCGACGTTCGAAGTGTTCCCCGAATTCACCGTGGCCGGTTTCGAAGGCATCAGCGTCGAGCGCCAGAGTGCCGATGTGAATGACGCCGACGTCGACAACATGCTGGATATCCTGCGCAAGCAGAATGTGCGTTATGAAGCGGTCGAGCGCGAAGCGCAAACCGATGACCAGGTGACCATCGATTTCGTAGGCAAGATCGACGGTGAAGCCTTCTCCGGTGGCTCGGCCACTGGCACTCAGCTGGTGCTGGGTTCCGGTCGCATGATTCCAGGCTTCGAAGATGGCCTGGTAGGCGCCAAGGCTGGTGAAGAGCGCGTATTGAACGTGACCTTCCCCGAGGACTACCAGAACCTGGACCTGGCCGGCAAGGCCGCTGAGTTCACCGTCACCGTCAACAGCGTTGCCGCGCCTACGCTGCCAGAGCTGACCGACGAGTTCTTCGCCCAGTTCGGTATCAAGGAAGGCGGCATCGACGGCTTCCGTACCGAAGTTCGCAAGAACATGGAGCGTGAGCTGCGCCAGGCTATCAAGTCCAAGGTCAAGAACCAGGTCATGGATGGCTTGCTGGCCACCAACCCGATCGAAGCGCCGAAGGCCCTGCTGTCCAATGAAGTGGACCGCCTGCGGGTTCAGGCCGTGCAGCAGTTCGGTGGCAACATCAAGCCAGACCAACTGCCAGCTGAGCTGTTCGAAGAGCAGGCTCGCCGCCGTGTAGTGCTGGGCCTGATCGTGGCTGAAGTGGTCAAGCAGTTCGAACTCAAGCCAGACGACGCCCGCGTGCGCGAGCTGATCCAGGAAATGGCCTCGGCCTACCAGGAGCCAGAGCAGGTGGTGAGCTGGTACTACAAGAACGACGAGCAAATGAACGAAGTCCGTTCAGTTGTGCTCGAAGAACAAGTTGTGGATACTGTCTTGCAGAAAGCTAGTGTGACTGACAAAGCGGTCTCCTACGAAGAAGCAGTAAAACCGGCCCAGGCGGCGCCTGAAGCCGAGTAAGACGGCCCAGCTTCGGAACAACCATAAGCCAGCCTTCGCGCTGGCTTATGCGTATCTAAGTCATCACTAATTGGGAGTGAGTGCAGGCATGTCCCGCAATTCTTATATTCAGAACGCTGACATCCAGGCCGCCGGTGGCCTGGTCCCGATGGTTATCGAGCAGTCTGCCCGTGGCGAACGCGCCTACGACATCTACTCTCGCCTCCTCAAGGAGCGGGTAATCTTCCTGATCGGCCCGGTCGAAGACTACATGGCCAACCTCGTAGCCGCCCAGCTGCTGTTCCTGGAGGCAGAAAACCCCGATAAGGACATCCATCTCTACATCAACTCGCCCGGTGGCTCGGTGACTGCAGGCATGTCGATCTACGACACCATGCAGTTCATCAAGCCAGACGTGTCCACTATCTGCATTGGCCAAGCCTGCAGCATGGGTGCGTTCCTGTTGGCCGGTGGGGCGAAAGGCAAGCGTTACTGCCTGCCGAACTCGCGCATGATGATTCACCAGCCACTGGGCGGTTTCCAGGGCCAGGCTTCGGACATCGACATCCATGCCCGGGAAATTCTCTCCATTCGTGCTCGGCTGAACGAATTGCTGGCTTACCACACCGGCCAGAACATCGAAACCATCGAGCAAGACACCAACCGTGACAACTTCATGAGCGCGGCACGTGCGGCCGAATACGGCCTCGTGGACTCAGTGCTCGATAAGCGGCAGATGCCCGCTTCACAGGCGTGAATCCAGCTTGGCGGGCTTTCCCGCCATTCGCGGGCTTGAAAAAGCCCGCAATTGCCTTCATCTTGTGTTTCAAGCCTACAGGATTGGATAGATCGAATGACTGACACCCGCAACGGCGAGGACAACGGCAAACTGCTTTATTGCTCCTTCTGCGGCAAAAGCCAGCATGAAGTACGCAAGTTGATTGCCGGCCCCTCGGTCTTCATCTGTGACGAATGCGTTGACCTGTGCAATGACATCATCCGCGAGGAGGTGCAGGAAGCCCAGGCAGAAAGCAGCTCTCACAAGTTGCCTTCGCCCAAGGAAATCAGCGGCATTCTGGACCAATATGTGATTGGTCAGCAGCGTGCCAAGAAGGTCCTTGCGGTCGCCGTGTACAACCACTACAAGCGGCTAAACCAGCGCGACAAGAAAGGCGATGACGTAGAGCTGGGCAAAAGCAACATTTTGCTCATTGGGCCGACTGGCTCGGGTAAAACGCTGCTGGCCGAAACCTTGGCCCGCCTGCTCAATGTGCCCTTCACCATCGCAGACGCCACCACGTTGACCGAAGCTGGCTATGTGGGCGAGGACGTTGAAAACATCATTCAAAAGCTGTTGCAGAAGTGCGACTACGACGTAGAAAAAGCCCAGATGGGTATTGTCTACATCGACGAGATCGACAAGATTTCGCGCAAGTCGGACAACCCTTCCATCACGCGCGACGTGTCGGGTGAGGGTGTGCAGCAGGCGCTGCTCAAGCTGATCGAGGGTACCGTGGCGTCCGTGCCTCCCCAGGGTGGCCGCAAGCACCCCCAGCAGGAATTCCTGCAGGTGGACACCCGCAACATCCTGTTCATCTGCGGCGGTGCTTTCTCGGGGCTGGAGAAAGTCATCCAGAACCGTTCCGCCAAGGGTGGCATTGGCTTCAACGCGGAAGTACGTAGCCGCGAAGAAGGCAAAAAGGTGGGTGAGTCGCTGCGTGAAGTCGAGCCAGACGATCTGGTCAAGTTTGGCCTGATTCCTGAGTTCGTAGGCCGCTTGCCAGTATTGGCAACCCTCGACGAACTGGACGAAGCGGCGCTGGTACAGATCCTCACCGAGCCGAAGAACGCCTTGTCCAAGCAATACGGCAAGCTGTTCGAAATGGAGGGTGTGGACCTTGAGTTCCGCAACGACGCACTGAAATCCGTCGCTCGCAAGGCTCTGGAGCGCAAAACCGGCGCTCGTGGGTTGCGTTCGATCCTTGAAGGCGTGTTGCTCGACACCATGTATGAAATTCCTTCCCAGAAGGATGTCAGCAAGGTGGTCATCGACGAAAGCGTCATTGAAGGTACGTCCAAGCCGCTGTTGATTTACGAGAACAGCGAGCCGCCTGCAAAGGCAGCACCTGATGCGTGATGTACGCATTGCCGGCTTTTTGGGCTGAGCGATAGCAGAAAGGGCCTTCGGGCCCTTTTTTTGTTCAAGCGCCACGCTTGTTTTTTTCCGAGGCTACCCCCAGATTAGCCTCATGTTTATTTTTATCTGTGAGCGGCGCTGCGCTGCTGAAGAGGCGAAACCATGAAGACGACCATCGAATTGCCTCTATTGCCACTACGTGATGTGGTGGTTTACCCGCATATGGTTATCCCACTGTTCGTGGGTCGCGAAAAATCCATTGAAGCCCTAGAAGCGGCTATGGCAGGGGAAAAACAGATCCTGCTGCTGGCCCAGCGCAACCCGGGCGACGATGATCCAGGTGAAGACGCGCTCTACCGGGTAGGTACGGTGGCCACTGTGCTTCAGTTGCTGAAGCTGCCGGATGGCACGGTAAAGGTGCTGGTTGAAGGCGAGCAACGGGGTTCTGTAGACACGTTCATCGAGGTGGACGGGCACATACGCGCCAAGGTCAGCCTTATTGAAGAAAAGCCTGCCCCAGACCGCGAATCCGAAGTGTTCGTACGCAGCCTGTTGTCTCAGTTCGAGCAGTATGTGCAGCTGGGCAAGAAAGTGCCTGCGGAAGTGCTGTCTTCACTCAATAGCATTGATGAGCCAGGCCGCCTGGTAGATACCATGGCAGCGCATATGGCGCTGAAGATAGAGCAAAAGCAGGACATTCTCGAAATCATCGAGCTGTCTACGCGGGTAGAGCGTGTGCTGGCGCTGCTTGATGCAGAAATCGACCTGCTGCAGGTTGAGAAACGCATCCGCGGTCGCGTTAAAAAGCAGATGGAGCGCAGCCAGCGCGAGTATTACCTCAACGAACAGATGAAGGCCATCCAGAAAGAACTGGGTGACGGGGATGAAGGCCACAACGAAGTCGAGGAGCTGAAAAAGCGCATTGAAGCGGCCGGCCTGCCTAAAGATGCGCTGGCCAAGGCCAATGCCGAGTTAAACAAGCTCAAGCAGATGTCGCCCATGTCGGCTGAGGCTACCGTTGTGCGCTCCTATATCGACTGGCTTGCGCAGGTACCTTGGAAGGCCCAAAGCAAGGTACGCCTGGACCTGGCGCGTGCCGAGCAGATTCTCGATGCCGACCATTATGGCCTTGAAGAAGTCAAAGAACGCATCCTCGAGTATCTCGCGGTTCAGAAGCGGGTGAAGAAAATACGCGGCCCGGTGCTCTGCTTGGTCGGCCCGCCTGGTGTGGGTAAAACCTCCTTGGCTGAGTCCATTGCCAATGCCACTAACCGTAAGTTCGTGCGTATGGCCTTGGGCGGTGTGCGTGATGAAGCGGAGATCCGTGGTCATCGTCGCACCTACATCGGCTCCATGCCGGGCCGGCTGATCCAGAAAATGACCAAGGTAGGCGTGCGCAACCCATTGTTCCTGCTCGATGAAATCGACAAGATGGGGAGCGACATGCGTGGCGACCCGGCGTCTGCCTTGCTGGAAGTGCTGGACCCGGAGCAGAACCACAATTTCAACGATCACTACCTAGAGGTCGATTACGACCTGTCGGACGTGATGTTCCTGTGTACCTCCAACTCCATGAACATTCCGCCGGCCCTGCTGGACCGGATGGAAGTCATTCGGCTGCCGGGGTACACGGAAGACGAAAAGATCAACATTGCCCAGCGCTATCTCACGCCCAAACAGGTGGCGACCAATGGCCTGAAAACGGCCGAGTTGAATATCGAAACAGCTGCGATCCGCGACATCATTCGTTACTACACCCGGGAAGCCGGGGTCCGCAGCCTGGAGCGTCAAATTGCCAAGATCTGCCGCAAGGTGGTCAAGGAGCATGCCCAGGCCAAGCACCTGTCTGTGACCGTTTCACCCGAGTCGCTGGAGCATTTGCTGGGCGTACGCAAGTTCCGTTATGGCCTGGCAGAGCAGCAGGACCAGGTCGGCCAGGTCACCGGTCTGGCGTGGACGCAGGTAGGCGGTGAGCTGCTGACCATCGAGGCTGCGGTAGTGCCGGGTAAAGGCAACTTGATCAAGACCGGTTCGTTGGGCGATGTGATGGGCGAATCCATCACGGCGGCCATGACCGTGGTTCGCAGCCGTGCGAAAAGCCTGGGCATTGCTCTGGACTTCCACGAGAAGCGCGATACCCACATTCACATGCCCGAAGGGGCCACGCCCAAGGATGGCCCAAGTGCGGGTATAGGCATGTGTACGGCCGTGGTGTCGGCCTTGACCCAGATCCCTGTGCGCGCTGATGTGGCCATGACCGGTGAAATCACCCTGCGTGGCCAAGTGCTGGCTATTGGAGGGCTGAAGGAAAAACTGCTGGCAGCACACCGGGGTGGCATCAAGACGGTGGTGATTCCAGAGGAAAACGTGCGCGACCTCAAGGAAATCCCGGACAACATCAAGCAGGATCTGCAGATCAAGCCTGTCAAATGGATTGACGAGGTCCTCCAAATTGCGCTGCAATACGCGCCGGAGCCCTTGCCCGACGTCGCTTCGGACATTGTGGCCAAGGATGACAAGCGCGAAGGTGATGCCAAGGAAAGGGTCAGCACGCACTGACAGCTCACTCGCAGAATTCCCAAGCCGCTGTAACAGGCGGCTTGTTTTGTCGGAACCATTTGTCCGGCACCTGTTACCGCCTAAAAAACTTAGAAATAACTCAAGATAGAGATAAGGGGACTTAGAGTGAACAAGTCGGAACTGATCGATGCCATCGCAACATCTGCTGATATCCCGAAAGCCGTTGCTGGTCGCGCGCTGGACGCCGTGATCGAATCCGTTACTGGTGCACTGAAGTCTGGTGACTCCGTGGTCCTGGTCGGTTTCGGTACATTCCAGGTCAAGGAGCGTGCCGAGCGTACAGGCCGCAACCCGCAGTCGGGCGAAGCCATCAAAATCAGCGCCGCCAAGATCCCTGGTTTCAAGCCCGGCAAGAATCTGAAAGAAGCGGTTAATAAGTTGGAGAAGGGCTCCAAGGCCGCGGCTAGCAAACCAGCCAAAAGTACAAAAAAAGCGGCCAACTGAATAACAGGCGGGTGCGACCTGGCCAAATCGGCCTGGGTCGGCCAGTCACGTAGGCGCAGATGGGCAAGTGACGAGAAGGCGCATCCTCGGATGCGCCTTTTTCATATCGGTTCTGGGCGGTCATGGATGTAGATGGCCGTTGCTGGGGGAAGCATGCTTCAAAACATCAGGGACAATTCACAAGGGTGGATTGCCAAGACAATCATTGGCGTTATCGTGGTGCTGATGGCACTCACGGGCTTTGACGCGATCTTCCGCGCCACCAGCCATAGCCAGGACGCTGCCAAGGTAAACGGCGATACCATCAGCCAGGCCGAGCTTGGCCAGGCCGTGGAACGCCAGCGGCGCCAGCTGATGCAACAGTTGGGGCGTGAATTCGACCCCTCACTGCTGGACGACAAAATGTTGCGTGAAGCGGCCCTCAAAGGGCTTATCGACCGCAAGCTGCTGGTTCAAGGCGCTCACAATGCGGGCTTTGCCTTCTCTGATGCAGCGGTTGACCAGGAAATTCTCCGTACCCCGCAGTTCCAGCAAAACGGCCAGTTCAGCGCCGAGCGCTTTGATCAGTTCATCGGCCAACTGGGCCTGTCTCGCCTGCAGTTCAGGCAGGTACTTGCCGAAGAAATGCTGATCGGCCAATTGCGTGCAGGCCTGGGGGGCACCAGCTTCGTAACCGACGACGAAGTGACGGCTTATGCCCGGCTGAACAAGCAGACCCGTGATTTTGCCAGCCTTACGTTAAAGGCCGATGCTTCGGCCATCAAAGTCAGCGACGAAGACGTGAAGGCGTACTACGATGCCCACGCCAAGGAGTTCATGAGCCCGGACCAGGTCGTGATCGACTATATCGAGCTGAAGAAGTCCGGCTTCTTCGATCAGGTCAAGGTCAGCGACGAGGACCTGCAGGCTCAGTACCAGAAAGAAATCGCCAACCTGGCTGAGCAACGCCGCGCCGCCCACATTCTTGTGGAAGTGAACGACAAGGTCAGTGACGAGCAGGCCAAGGCCCGGATTACTGAAATCCAGGCCCGGCTGGCCAAGGGCGAAGACTTCGCCAAAGTGGCAAAGGAAACGTCTCAGGATCCGGGTTCCGCTGCCAGTGGTGGTGACCTGGGGTACGCAGGCAAGGGCGTCTATGACGAAGCCTTTGAGGCGGCGTTGTATGCACTCAAGCCGGATCAAGTCTCCGAGCCAGTGCGCACCCAGTTTGGCTATCACCTGATCAAGCTGTTGGGCGTTGAGGCGCCACAGGTGCCTTCGTTCGCCAGTGTGAAAGACAAGCTCACCCGCGAGCTGAAGACCGCCCAGGTCGAGCAGCATTATGTGGACGCTACCAAGAAACTGGAAGACGCTGCCTTCGAAGCGTCAGACCTGGTTCAGCCTGCCCAGGACTTGAACCTGAAGGTGCAAACCTCCGAGCCCTTCGGGCGGGATGGCGGCGCGCAGGGCATCACGGCCAACCGTGCTGTGATTCAGGCAGCCTTTAGCCAGGAAGTGCTAGAAGAGGGCGCCAACAGCAGCGCTATCGAGCTGGACCCGGACACTACCGTGGTAGTCCATGCCAAAGAGCACCGCAAACCCACTCAGCTAACCCTGGAAGCGGTGGCTGATCCGATTCGCCGTGAACTGGCCCGTGAGCGCGCCGCTGCTGCAGCCAAGGCCAAGGGTGAAGCCCTTGTCGCAGGGCTGCGCGATGGCAAGGTATCGCCAACGGCGGCCCAGGACGGCCAAACCTGGAAAACCGTGGAAGCTGCCAGCCGCTCGCAGGAAGGTTTCGATGCTGCGGTGTTGAATGCCGTATTCAAGATGCCCAAACCTACCGAAAAAGGTAAGCCGACGTACGACACCATTGCCTTGCGCGACGGTAGCCTGGTTGTGTTGCGCTTGAACGGCGTGAATGAAGGGGCAGTACCTACGGACGCCGAGAAGGCCAGCTATCGTCAGGCATTGGCTTCGCGCCAGGGCCAGATGGACTTCGCCGCGTTCCGCAAAATGCTGGAAGAAAAGGCTGAGGTGAAGCGGTACTGATACGTTACCCGCTTGCTAGCCATTGCCCCTCACACCCAGGCTTAGCCTGTGGTAGGGGGGCAAGGGCTTCACGCTCTGCACAGAATGCAAAAAGGCCGCTTTTTCAAGCGGCCTTTTTGTGGGCAAAAAAACCGGTTATTCGGTCAGGTCACCCATGGCGGTAGTATTGAAACCGCCGTCCACATACATGATTTCGCCGCTGATACCAGACGCCAGGTCCGAACACAGGAACGCGCCGGCATTGCCGACTTCGTCGATGGTCACGTTACGGCGCAAGGGGGTCTGGGCCTCGTTGGCATCCAGCATCTTGCGGAAGTTCTTGATACCCGAAGCGGCCAGGGTACGGATGGGGCCGGCAGAAATGGCGTTTACCCGAATGCCGTCGGCACCAAGGCTGCGCGCCAGGTAACGTACGCCTGCTTCCAGGCTGGCCTTGGCCATGCCCATCACGTTGTAGTTGGGCATGGTGCGCTCTGCGCCCAGGTACGACAGGGTCAGCAGGCTGCCATTGCGCCCTTGCATCAACTCACGACCTGCTTTGGCCAAGGCAACGAAGCTGTAGGCACTGATGTCGTGAGCGATACGGAACCCGTCACGCGTGGTCGCGGAGGTGAAATCACCGTCCAGTTGGTCGCCTGGGGCGAACCCTACAGAGTGAACGATGCAATCCAGGCCATCCCATTGTTTGGCCAGCGCTTCGAACACCTTGGCGATTTCTTCGTCATTGGCCACGTCGCAAGGGAAGCATAGCGCTGGGCTGGAGCCCCAGCCAGCGGCGAATTCCTCTACGCGCCCCTTCAGCTTATCGTTCTGGTAGGTGAAGGCCAGCTCTGCACCTTCGCGATGCATCGCTGCTGCGATACCCGAAGCGATGGACAATTTGCTGGCTACACCAACGATCAGTACGCGCTTACCGGCGAGAAAACCCATGTGTTTGTTCCTCTTCTAATTAATCGACAGCGACCGGGGCCAGAAAGGCTGCTTCCAGTAGCTGTTGTGTGTAGGGGTGTTGCGGCGCGGCAAAAATGGCTGCGGCCTCCCCTTGTTCTACGACCTGGCCCTGCTTCATGACCACCAACTGGTGGCTCAGCGCCTTGACCACTGCCAGGTCATGGCTGATGAACACATATGTCAGGCCATGCCTGGCCTGCAACGAACGCAATAATTCCACCACCTGGCGTTGCACCGTTCGGTCCAGCGCAGAGGTGGGTTCATCCAGCACCATCAGTGCCGGCTGTAGCACCAAGGCCCTGGCGATGGCCACACGTTGCCGCTGGCCCCCGGAAAACTCGTGAGGGTAGCGGTGCCGGGTGTCCGGGTCCAGGCCTACCTCTTTCAATACGGCAATAACCGCCGCCTGTTGCTCCTCTGGCGTACCGATGCCATGGATGCGCAGCCCTTCGGCGACGATCTGCTCCACGCTCATGCGCGGGCTGAGGCTGCCAAAAGGGTCCTGAAACACCACCTGTAACTCTCGCCGCAAGGGCCGTACCTGGGCCCGGTCCAACCCCTGCAGCTCCTTGCCTTGGAACCGAATAACGCCTTGGCTATGGATCAGCCGAAGGATGGCCAGCCCCAAGGTAGACTTGCCCGATCCACTCTCACCTACAACACCAAGGGTTTGTCCCCGCTGCAGGGTAAAGCCTATGCCATCCACGGCCTTTATGTGGTCTGTGGTGCGGCGCAGCACCCCTTTGCGTATCGGGAACCAGACCTTTAGGTGCTGCACGTCCAGCAAAGGCTCGGCGGGCGGGTTGTGGGCCGGTGCGCCTGCTGGCTCTGCCGCCAGCAACTCTCGGGTGTAGGGGTGCGCTGGCTGCTTGAACAACTGCTCGCACGTAGCCTGTTCGACGATGCAACCGCGCTGCATGACACATACGCGGTGGGCAATTCGTCGTACCAGGTTCAAATCATGGCTGATGAGCAGCATCGCCATGCCCAGGCGCGCCTGGAGGTCCTTGAGCAAGTCGAGAATGCGCAGCTGTACAGTCACATCCAGAGCGGTTGTAGGCTCGTCTGCAATCAGCAGTTCAGGCTCGTTGGCCAGGGCCATGGCAATCATTACGCGCTGACGCTGGCCGCCCGACAGTTCATGGGGCAGGGCTTTGAGCCGTCGAGCCGGTTCCGCAATACCCACCAAGGCCAGCAACTCAAGAATGCGTTCACGCGCAGCTGCGCCTTGCAGCCCTTTGTGCAAGGCCAGCACCTCGCCGATCTGCTTTTCAATAGGCTGCAACGGGTTCAACGACGTCATGGGCTCCTGGAAAATCATCGCAATACGATTGCCACGGATCTTCTGAAGCGTACGCTCATTAGCCTGTAGCAGGTCCTGTCCGCCGTAGCGGATTTCCCCGCTAGGGTGGCGAGCCAAGGGGTAGGGCAGCAGCCGGAGGATCGAGTGGGCGGTGACCGATTTCCCTGAGCCGCTTTCACCCACCAAGGCCAAGGTTTCCCCGCGACGAATGTCGAAGCTGACATTGGACACCGCACGCTGCACCTGATGGTCGCCCTGAAACTCAACCGCAAGGTTTCGAACTTCGATCAAGGTCTCGTGGCTCATGTCATTTCCTTGGGTCGAACGCATCGCGGGCGGCCTCCCCGATAAACACCAGCAGGCTGAGCATCAGCGCCAGCACAGTAAATGCACTCAGGCCCAGCCAGGGCGCCTGAAGGTTGCCTTTGGCCTGGCTCACCAGTTCACCTAGCGAGGGCGAGCCGGCGGGTAAGCCAAAACCCAGGAAATCCAGCGCTGTCAGCGTGCCGATGGCCCCCGTAAGAATGAACGGCAGGAACGTCATAGTAGACACCATGGCGTTGGGCAGTATGTGGTGAAACATGATGGGCCCGTCACGCATGCCCAAGGCGCGCGCAGCGCGGACATACTCCAGGTTGCGCCCGCGCAGGAACTCGGCCCGTACCACGTCCACCAGGCTCATCCAGGAAAACAGCAGCATGATCCCCAGCAGCCACCAGAAGTTGGGCTGCACGAAGCTGGCCAGAATGATCAACAAGTACAGTACGGGCAGGCCGGACCATACCTCCAGGAAACGCTGGCCTGCCAGGTCTACCCACCCTCCGTAGAACCCCTGCAGCGCCCCCGCCAAAACACCCACCACCGAGCTGAGCAGCGTGAGAGTAAGGGCAAATAGCACGGAAATGCGAAAACCGTAGATCACCCGCGCCAGCACGTCGCGGCCTTGATCGTCGGTGCCTAGCCAGTTTTGCCGGGAGGGCGGCGCGGGGGCAGGCACTTTCAGCTCGTAGTTGATGCTCTGGTAGCTAAAGGGGATAGGTGCCCATAGTACCCTCGCAACCTGGCGTTCCAGCAGGTCACGCACATAGGGGCTTTTGTAGTTGGCTTCCAAAGGAAACTCGCCGCCAAAGGCGGTTTCTGGATAGCGCTCAAACGCTGGAAAATACCAGGCGTCGTTGAGGTGAATCAGCAGCGGCTTGTCGTTTGCGATCAGTTCGGCACCCAGGCTCAGTACAAACAAGATGCCAAACAGCCATAGCGACCACCAGCCTCGTTTGTGGGCCTTGAACCGCTGCAGCCTTCGCCGGTTGAGAGGGGAAAGGGCCATCAGTGCTTCCTGCCTTCAAAGTCGATGCGGGGGTCTACGAGGGTATAGGTCAGGTCGCCGATCAGTTTCACCAGCAGGCCCACCAGTGTGAAGATGAACAGTGTGCCGAACACCACAGGGTAATCCCGGTTGATCGCGGCCTCGAAGCTCATCAAGCCAAGCCCGTCCAAGGAAAAGATGACCTCGATCAACAGCGAGCCTGTGAAGAAAATGCCAATGAAGGCGGATGGAAAACCGGCCACTACCAGCAGCATGGCGTTGCGAAACACATGCCCATACAGCACCTTGCGACGGGTAAGGCCCTTTGCCCGAGCTGTGACCACATATTGTTTGCCGATCTCGTCCAGGAAGCTGTTTTTGGTCAGCAGGGTCATGGTCGCAAAGTTGCCGATGACCAGCGCAGTGACCGGCAGTACCAAATGCCAGAAGTAGTCCAGTACTTTGCCACCCACGCTGAGCTGGTCGAAGTCATTGGAGGTCAACCCACGCAACGGGAACCAGTTCAGGTAGCTGCCGCCAGCGAACAGCACGATAAGCAGGATGGCAAACAGGAACGCCGGTACGGCATAACCGATGACAATGGCTGAACTGGTCCATACATCAAAGGCAGACCCATGGCGGGTAGCTTTGGCTATCCCCAAGGGGATGGACACCAGGTACATGATCAGGGTGCTCCACAGCCCCAGCGAAATAGAGACCGGCATTTTTTCCAGAATCAGGTCAGTCACTTTGGCGTCTCGGAAGAAACTGTCGCCGAAGTCCAGCCGGGCATAGTTCTTGATCATGATCCAGAGCCGCTCGGGCGCAGGCTTGTCAAACCCATACAGGTGCTCGATTTCCGAGATCAGCGCAGGGTCCAGGCCTTGTGCCCCCCGGTAGTTGGAGCCGGCCATGGCCACTTCGGCGCTACCCCCGCCGATGCGGCTGGTAGCCCCCTCGAAGCCTTCGAGCTTGGCGATCATTTGCTCGACCGGCCCGCCCGGCGCCGCCTGAATGATCACGAAATTGATGATCAGGATGCCAAACAGCGTGGGTACGATCAGCAGCAGGCGCCGTATCAGGTAGGCGAGCATCAGTGCGCCTCCGGGGCCGGCTTGGCCCACCAGGTGTTCAAGCCAATGTCATAGCGCGGTGGCCGGGCAGGGTGGCCAAAGCGGTTCCAGTATGCGACCCGCCAGGTATCCAGGTGCCAGTTGGGGATCAGGATCGCATTCCAGGACAGCACCCGGTCCAGTGCCTTGGCGTGGGTGACCAGGCTGGCCCGTGAATCGGCGTTGATCAAGCCGTCCACTAAGGTATCCACGGCCGGGTCCTTCAAGCCCATGAAGTTCCGGCTGCCGGGGTTGTCGGCGGCGGCGCTGGACCAATAGCCGCGTTGTTCGTTGCCTGGAGACGCTGATTGAGGAAAGCTGGCAACGATCATGTCGAAATCCCTGGAACGAAGGCGGTTCACATATTGGGACATGTCTACCCGGCGCAATACAAGGTCGATACCCAGGTCCTTGAGGTTGCGCTTGTAGGGCAACAGCACGCGCTCGAAGTCAGGCTGGGCAACGAGGAATTCAATCACCACAGGCTGGCCCTGAGCGTCTAGCATTCGGTCGTCCTGAATTCGCCAGCCGGCTTCCTGCAACAGCCGGTAGGCTTCGCGCTGCTGCTCGCGGATCATGCCACTGCCATCGGTTACCGGGTTCTCCCACGGCTGGGTAAACACTTCAGCGGGGACTTGCCCACGCAAGGGTTCCAGCAACTTGAGCTCTGCCGCGTCTGGTAGCCCCTTGGCGGCCATTTCAGAATTTTCGAAGAAGCTGGTGTTGCGTTTGTAGGCACCATTGAACAACTGCTTGTTGGTCCATTCAAAATCCAGCATCAACGCCAAGGCCCGGCGCACCCTTATGTCCGTAAACAGAGGGCGCCGCTGGTTGAACACGAACCCTTGCATGCCCGTAGGGCTGCCATTGGGCAGTTCTTCGCGCACCAGGCGGCCTTCCTTCACAGCGGGCACGTCATAGGCCGTGGCCCAGTTCTTGGCGATCATTTCCTGCCAATAATCGAACTGGCCAGCCTTCAGGCCTTCCAGGGCAACAGTGGAGTCGCGGTAATAGTCGTAAACCAAGGCGTCGAAATTGTACTGCCCGCGGTTCACCGGCAGGTCCTTGGCCCAGTAGTCTTTCACGCGCTCATACCGTATGGAACGGCCCGCCTGCACAGAAGCAATACGGTAGGGGCCGCCCCCAAGCGGAATATCCAGGTTGCCCCGTTCGAAGTCCCGGCCTTCCCAATAGTGTTTAGGCAATATGGGCAGTTGGCCAAGGATGAGTGGAAGCTCACGGTTGCCATTGCTTTTGAACTTGAACAGCACCTGCAACGGGTTTTCTACGACCACTTGGGCAACGTCGGCATAGTAGGTACGGTAGAACGGCGCGCCTTGGGTCGTGAGTGCGGTAAAGCTGAAGGCCACGTCTTCGGCACGCAGCGGGTGACCGTCATGGAAGCGCGCTTCCGGGCGCAGGTAGAAGCGTACCCACGTGTGGTCCGGGGCCTTCTCGATGCGGGAGGCTACCAGGCCGTATTCGGTCATGGGTTCATCCAGGCCTTGCACTGCCAGGGTGTCGTACAACTGGCCCAGGCCATCGGCCGGGATGCCCTTGGTGATGTAAGGGTTAAGGCTATCGAACCCGCCGATGGCAGCTTGCCGGAAGGTGCCGCCTTTGGGGGCATCCGGGTTCACATAATCGAAGTGCGTAAACGTAGCCGGGTAACGAGGCGGCTCGTCGTATAGCGTAATGGCATGTTCGTTGCCCGCGCGTGCTATTCCGGTTGCCACCAGCAACAGGGTACAGGCTAGCCGGGGTAGGGCAGAGTGAAGCGTCATCGGTCGATCTCCACGGGCTTGAGCCACCAGGTGTTCAAGGCCAGCGCATAAGGCGGTGTAGGCAGAAAGGCGAAACGGTTTCGGTACGCCAGGCGATGATAAGCCAGGTACCAGTTGGGAATCATGTAATGCTGCCACAGCAGTACCCGATCCAGCGCCCGCGCCGCAGCCACCTGGTCTTCTCGACTATGGGCAGCCAGCAACTGCTCCAGCAAGCGGTCCACTACAGGGTTTGCAATGCCGGCGTAGTTCTTGCTCCCCTTGATGCCTACTTGGCTGGAGTGGAAGTATTGCCATTGCTCCAGGCCTGGGCTGAGGGTCTGCGGCAAGGTCATGAGAACCATGTCAAAGTCGAACTGGTCCAGGCGTTGCTTGTATTGTGCCCGGTCCACCGTGCGCAACTGCGCGTTGATGCCCATGCGTGCCAGGTTTTCCACGTAGGGCTCCAGAATGCGCTCCAGCGAGGGGTTCACCAGCAGCAATTCCACTTGCAACGGCTGGCCCAGGCGGTTGCGCCATTGCCCATCACGGTATACCCAACCTGCATCGGTCAATAACCCCATGGCGGTGCGCAGGGCGTCCCGTGGCAGGCCGTTGCCATCGGTATGCGGCACCGTGAAGGGCTCGGTGAACAGGCTGGGAGGCAACTGCTCGCGCCAAGGGGAAAGCAGCAGCGCCTCTTGGTCAGCGGGTATGCCTTTGGCGGTGAAATCGCTGTTGGGGAAGTAGCTCGCTGCCCGCTGGTAGGCGTCGCTGAACAGCGTGCGGTTGGTCCATTCGAAATCGAACAGCAGCCCCAGGGCTTGGCGCACCCGAACATCACTGAAGCGCGCCCGGCGCGTGTTGATGAACAGCCCTTGGGTTTGCGTGGGTATACGGTGTGCGATGTCCTGCCGGATCACTCGTCCTTCGGCCACCGCTGGGAAACTGTACCCACTGGCCCAGTTCTTGGCCTGGTGCTCGATGTAAATATCGAATTCGCCCGCCTTGAACGCTTCGAACGCCACATTGCTGTCGCGGTAGAACTCAACCTCTACACGGTCGAAATTGTATTTGCCCTGGTTCACGGGCAGGTCTTTGCCCCACCACTGCCTGTTACGCTCAAACACCAGCCGCCGACCGGGAACCACCTGGGTGATGCGGTAGGGCCCGCTGGTAACAGGGGGGTCGAAGGTAGTCGCCTGGAAGTCCCGTCCATGCCAGTAATGGCGAGCGAGCACGGGCATTTCCCCCAGGCGCAGGATGAGCAGTGGGTTGCCGGCCCGCTTGAACACAAAGCGCACGCGGTGCGGGCCGAGCAGGTCCACGCGCTGTACTTCCTGAAGGCTGGTGCGGTATTGGGGGTGCCCTTGCTTGAGCAGCGTCTGGTAGGAAAACACAACGTCGGCCGCTGTAACCGGCCGGCCATCGTTGAAGCGCGCCTCAGGGCGCAGATTGAAAACAACCCAACTGCGGTCATCGGCGTATTCCACCGTGCGTGCAATCAGGCCATAGCTGGCGGTAGGCTCGTCGCCCGACGGATCATACTGCCCTGTGCCTACCATCAGCGGCTCGCTTAGCTCGCTAACGCCATATTGGAGGAAATTGGCGGTGGCGGTGGGGCTTGTGCCTTTGAGGGTGTAGGGGTTCAGGGTATCGAACGTGCCCGCTGCCATGATCCGCAGCGTGCCACCCTTGGGCGCATTGGGGTTGGCCCAGCCAAAGTGGGTAAAGCCGGCAGGGTATTTGAGGGTACCAAATTGCGCGTAGCCATGGCTTTCGATGCGCGTGGCCAGGGCAGGGCCAGAGAGGGCCAAGCCCAGCAGCAGGAGAAGAAGAGCGCGCATCAGGTCACAGCTTCGAAGTGGCCAGGCGCTACCTTACCACGGACGGGGAAGTCCGCGCAGGCGGCGGCCTCACCAAGGCTGCGTTGTTACCGGTCCACGTAGACAGTCAGTGTTTGCCCAGGGCGCAGGGCTTTGCCCACCCGAGGGTTCCAGCGCTTGAGGTGCTGTGCAGGCACATTGAACCGCTTGGCCACCAAGGAGTAGGAATCCCCTTTGCGCACGGTGTACTGGGTAGTGCGGCGGGCCTGCGCGGCTTGAACCGCCTTGCTGGGCTTTGCGCCGCCTTGCATCACCAGCATCTGCCCGGCCTTGAGGCGTTTGCCACTGAGCTTGTTCCAGCGCTGGAGCTCGCTCACGCTGACCTTGTTGGCCTTGGCGATGGAGGAGAGGTTGTCCCCGGAGCGCACGCGATAATTACGCCGCGGTGCCGGTGCAATACTGGCGACTTGCTCGAAGACCTTGTCGCGAGGCCTCAGGGACATCAATTGTTCGGGTTTCATGGCAGACAGGCTGTCGGCCAGCAGTTGGGCCTTGGCCGTGGGCACTAGAAGGTGTTGCGGGCGGTCCAGGGTCATGCGTTTCTTGAAAGCAGGGTTGAGCTGGTAGAGCTCGTCTTCGTCGATGTCCGCCAACGCGGCAACCCGTGCCAGGTCTAGCCGGGTGTTGACCTCGACCACCTTGAAATAGGGCTGGTTGGCAATGGGTTCCAGGTCCACGCCATAAGCCTGGGGCGAGGAAACCACTTCGGACAACGCCAGCAACTTGGGGACGTAGTCGCGGGTTTCCTGCGGCAAGGGCAGGTTCCAGTAATCGGTGGGCAGGCCCAGCTTTTCATTGCGCTCGATGGCACGGCTGACGGTGCCTTCGCCTGCGTTGTAGGCCGCCAGGGCCAGCAGCCAGTCACCGTTGAACATGTCGTGCAGCTTGGTGAGGTAATCCAGGGCGGCCGTGGTGGACGCGGTAACGTCCTGGCGACCGTCATAGAGGTTGGTCTGGCGCAGGTTGAAGTAGCGGCCTGTGGACGGAATGAACTGCCATAGCCCCACTGCATTGGCGCGGGACAGTGCCAAAGGGTTGTAGGCGCTTTCGATCACCGGAAGCAGCGCAAGCTCCAAGGGCATGTTGCGCTCTTCGAGGCGCTCTACGATGTAGTGCAGATAGAGGCTGCCGCGGTCGGCGGAGCCCAGCAGGAACTGGGGGTTGCTCACGAACCAAAGCCGTTGCTGTTCTACGCGCGGGTTGACGTCCACGCCGTCCTGCAACTGGAAGCCGTCCCGCATGCGGGTCCATAGGTCCAAGGGTGCCTGGTGCGTGTCGCGTGCCGCCTGGAACACCGGCTTTGGCCTGGCCCGCTTCATCAACGCAGAGGCAGGCTTTGCAGTGGGGGCCTCGTCTACCGTGGCCGCGCTCTGGCACCCCGCCAGTGCAGCGGATGCAGTCAGCGCTATGGCTTGGGCAAGCCGTGTAAGGGCACGGGAAGACGAGGAGGCAGGCGTGAGAAGCGACATTGGCGGCAGGGATGTCCGGGCAAAAATGTGCGGGGATTCTAGAAAGGGGGTGGTGGATGGTCAACCTTTCAAAACAATCCCCTGGTGTGGAGGGGGGTGTCAGAACACATCCTTCCAGGCACGGATAGCGGCGAAGACAGCGGCCTCGCTCTCCAGCGGAGTGCCCGCACGGCGCTCCATTATTTCTTTAACGGATGTTTCTCCAGCTCGAAGGAAGGGGTTGGTCGCTTTCTCTATGGCCAGGGTACTGGGCAGAGTGATTTCATGGCGTGCCCGCTGTTCGGTCACTTGGGCCAGGCGCTGGGCAAGCACCGTATTGCCAGGCTCGACGGCGTGCGCAAAGCGCAGGTTGCTCAAGGTGTACTCATGGGCGCAATACACCAGCGTTTCGTCTGGCAGGGTCGACAGCCTGCCGAGGGCCGTATGCATCTGTGCGGCAGTGCCTTCGAACAGCCTGCCGCAGCCTCCGGCAAACAACGTGTCGCCACTGAACACCAGTGGCTGGGTTGGGCTTTCGTGGATAAAGGCAATATGCCCAGCGGTGTGCCCTGGCACCAGCACGGCTCGCAGGTCCAAGCCCAGCACCTGCAGCCGAGCGTTGTCTTCCAGGCGCCGGTCCAGTGAAGGAATATGTTCACCGGCGGGGCCGGACACGATCGCGCCCGTGCGCTGTTTGAGCGCGACCACACCACCGGTATGGTCGTGGTGGTGATGGGTGACCAGAATATCCGTCAATGTCCATTGAGGGTGTGCGTCGAGCCAATGCATTACAGGGGCGGCGTCACCAGGGTCCACCACCGCGCAGCGGCGTGTCGAATCATCCTGTAACAGCCAGATGTAGTTATCGGTGAATGCGCTCAGGGCATTGATCTGTATCATGGCGGGGTTCGCTACGCTTTGAAGTAGATTGCACATAGTAGGGCCGGAGGGGCACAGGGGAAACCCGGAGGGAGCAGCCATGTCAGTCAAGCCATTCGCACAGGCGGATCAGCAATGGGTCGAACTCATCGGCCAGGCCAGGGAGTGGTTCGAAGGGCCGTTGGGCCAGTTGCTGCTGCGCGAGGAGCAGGCCGTGCTATGCACGGAGCTGGAAAAGTTCTTCGGCGGTTATCTTGTGCACTATGGCCCCCACGCCGAAGCGCCCCCTGTGGCGGCACGCATCCAGCACCATGTAAGGCTGGGTGCGCCATTGCCAGGTGTGCAGATCGCCTGCGAAGAGCAGGCCTGGCCGCTGGGGGAGCACGCCGCAGACCTGGTGGTGCTTCAGCATGGGCTGGACTTTTCCCTATCCCCTCATGGTTTGCTGCGCGAGGCCGCACGGGCAGTGCGCCCCGGTGGGCACCTGGTGATCGTTGGCATCAATCCCTGGAGCCCGTGGGGCGCGCGCCGTGCGTTCTCCCAAGGTGCATTACGCAAGGCCCGCTGCATCTCGGCGTCCCGGGTCGCGGACTGGTTGAACCTGCTGGGTTTCGCACTGGAGAAAAGGCGTTTCGGGTGCTATTGTCCGCCGCTTGCCTCGCCTGCCTGGCAAGCCCGCATGGCGGGCTGGGAGCGTGTCGCGGGTCGTTGGCAGAGCGTGGGTGGCGGTTTTTACGTGCTGGTCGCGCGCAAGCTGGTGGTGGGTTTGCGTCCTTTGCGCCCGCCACGCCGCGAGCCCATGGGCAAGTTGCTGCCCCTGCCATTGGCCAAGCTCAACAGGCGTGAAGGCGGTCAATAAGCGGTTCACGTTTCGATACAGGCTGAACAATGAGCGATGTCGTAGAAATTTTCACGGATGGGGCCTGCAAGGGCAACCCGGGCGTCGGCGGCTGGGGTGCGCTGCTGGTGTGTGCGGGCGTGGAAAAAGAGCTGTGGGGGGGAGAGCCTTCCACTACCAACAACCGTATGGAGCTGATGGCCGCCATCCGCGGGCTCGAAGCGCTTAAACGTTCTTGCCAGGTCAACCTCGTCACGGATTCCGAATACGTGATGAAAGGGATTCAGCAGTGGATGCCCAACTGGAAGAAGCGCGGTTGGAAAACAGCGGCCCGCGAGCCTGTGAAAAACGCCGACCTCTGGCAGTTGCTGGATGCTCAGGTGGCCAGGCACCAGGTCAGCTGGCAATGGGTACGCGGGCATACCGGCCACCATGGCAACGAGCGGGCCGATGACCTGGCCAACCGCGGTGTCAGCGAGGTGCGCCAGCTTCGTCAGGGTCAACAGGGGGTGAGGTCATGACAACACCAATGACGGCTCAGCGTATCGTGGTGTTCGACACTGAAACCACAGGCATGCCGGTGACCGACGGCCACCGTGTGCTGGAAATCGGCTGTGTTGAGGTGGTAGGCCGGCGGCTTACCGGGCGCAATTTCCATATCTACCTGCAGCCAGACCGGGAAAGCGACGAAGGGGCCATAGGTGTTCACGGCATAACGTCGGAGTTTCTGAGGGGTAAGCCCCGGTTCGCCGAAGTGGCGGACGAATTCTTCGAGTACATTCAGGGGGCCACGCTCGTGGCCCACAACGCCGCGTTCGACGTAGGCTTCATCAACAACGAATTCGCCTTGCTAGGCCAGGCAGACCGGGCAGACCTCACCCAGTACTGCACTGTTATCGATTCCCTGGCATTAGCGCGCGCGCGTCACCCTGGCCAGCGTAATAGCCTGGACGCCCTGTGCAAAAGGTACGGGATCGACTTGAGCGAGCGTACGCTGCACGGCGCGTTGCTGGATGCCGAGCTGCTCGCCGACGTTTACCTGACCATGACAGGTGGCCAAACCACCTTGTCACTGGCCGGAAGCGGCGAAGGAGAAGAGGGTGACAGTGGGCACGGCAGCGAAGTACGCCGGCCGTTGCTCAGCCGGCCTGCCGGGCGGGTGATCGCAGCCAATGAAGCAGAATTGGCGTCTCATGTGGAACACCTTGCCCGCATTGCCAAGGCAGCGGGTGCGCCGGCATTGTGGGCACAGGAAGGTAACCCGGCATAAGCCTGCTATATCCGCTGTTGGTAGAACCTAAGTATGTTCAACAGCACGTTGGAAGCAGTCAGCCCCAATGAAAAAGCCCCGGCCTAAGCTGGGGCTTTACATAAGTGCGTATACCATGGAGGCGCTTGAGCTAAGCCGCCTTTAGGGAATGCGAGTGATCTCTACACCGCTCTGCACCAGCATGAATCGGTCGTCACCCAAGTGGTTAACTCGGTCACCAATGGCTAGCTTGTAAGTCAGCAGGGGTTCTTGAACAGTGCCATCAGGCAGCACCGTTGCGTTCTGGAAGGCATGTACTGGGTACACCCGCCCTTCAGCGTCCCGTGCGTGAAACCGGTCCACTATTTCTGCTGCCATGGTTACATCCTCCAAACGGTGCGGCGCAAGTATCTGCGATCATAGACCTTCATTTCGCCGTCTAGTTTACATCTGGTAAAAATTTACGGGTTTCATGTACTGCCCAACGGCGAGGCGCTGGTCGCGCGCCTGCCCTGAATGGGTGCATTCCCAAGCCTTATTCGCTATCCTGCGCTCCTTTCCGGCAACCCCACAAGGGTTGTTCGAATATGCCTGCCGAACCCGGTGGCTTCTTTTCCCGCAACCCAGGGAATATTCCTCCTCTATTCGTTCGCCTGCAGCATGGTCCCGTAAACATGAAAGTGCTTAAAGGCCAGGACATCCTGGCGCTTGGTTTTATGACATTCGCGCTGTTCGTCGGCGCTGGCAATATCATCTTCCCCCCAATCGTTGGCCTGCAATCAGGGCCAGACGTGTGGCTTGCCGCTATTGGTTTCCTGATTACTGCGGTCGGCCTGCCCGTGCTAACCGTGGTAGCCCTGGCCAAGGTAGGCGGAAGCATCGATGCCTTGAGCAGCCCGCTTGGGCGTGCTGCAGGCACGTTGCTCGCCGTTGTGTGCTACCTGGCCGTTGGGCCGCTGTTCGCTACCCCGCGAACTGCTACGGTGTCTTTCACCGTGGGCCTGGCGCCCCTCACCGGCGATGGCCCGATGCCGCTGCTGGTCTACAGCGTGGTCTATTTCGCCGTAGTCGCCCTGGTGTCTTTGTATCCCGGCCGGCTGCTGGACACCGTCGGGCGTTTCCTGGCGCCTTTGAAAATCCTGGCCCTGGCGGCGCTGGGCGTTGCCGCTTTCCTGTCGCCGGCAGGGCCAGTGGGTGATGCGACCGCTGAGTACCAGGCCGCGCCGTTTTCCCTAGGCTTCATCAATGGCTACCTCACCATGGATACCTTAGGCGCACTGGTGTTCGGCATCGTGATCGTAAACGCCATTCGCTCGCGGGGGATCGAATCCCCACGCCTGGTGACCCGTTATGCGGTAATCGCCGGCCTGATTGCAGGGGTTGGCCTGGTGCTTGTGTATGTCAGCCTGTTCCGTCTTGGGGCAGGCAGCCACGTTATCGCCTCCGGTGCAGGCAATGGCGCACAGGTATTGCATGCCTATGTGCAGCACACCTTTGGCGATACGGGCAGCGTGTTCCTGGCGGTGCTTATTTCACTGGCCTGCCTGGTGACTGCTGTGGGCCTTACCTGCGCCTGTGCAGAATATTTCAGTGGCTTGCTGCCGTGGTCCTACCGCACTCTGGTGCTGATACTCGCTGCGTTTTCGCTGCTGGTATCCAACCTGGGGCTCACCAAGCTGATTGCGGTCTCGATTCCCATTCTTACCGCCATCTACCCGCCCTGCATCGTACTGGTTGCCCTGAGCTTCGCTCAAAGCCTATGGCGCTCGCCCAAGGCGGTGGTGGCACCTGTAACCCTGGTGGCGCTGCTGTTCGGCTGCATTGATGCGTTCAAAGCCACGCCCTGGGCGCAGCATCTGCCGGCGGCACTGGCCGACCTGCCCTTGAGCCAGCAGAACCTGGCCTGGTTGATACCCTCTGTGGTTGCTCTGGGCATTGCAGTGTTCTGCGATCGCCTGATGGCGGGCCAAGAGGCGCGCTCGCGGGGCTGATCCTCAAGGGCTTTGTGTTGTAAAAGGCCTTACTGGCCGCAGTCGCCAATGCTAGGCTGCTGCGGCCAGTTGGCCTATATATCAGTGAGCCCCATGAACGACGCAATAGGTGGTTACTTCGAGCTGGAAACCCCTTTTCGAGGTCAGCTCTACCCCTCGGCCCTAGGCTACAACAGCGCACGCTATGCGTTCGAAGCCCTGTTGGGGGAAGGCGGTGTGCGGCGCGTGTACATCCCTTGGTACACCTGCGGCACCATGGTCGAAGCCGCACAGCGTAGCGGCGTGGGTATTGAGCGCTATTGCTTGGATGAGCACCTGGAACCTGTTGGCCTGCCGGAGTTGAGCGAAGCCGAGCGCCTGCTGTATGTCAACTATTTTGGCTACAAGGCAGGCTTCATTGAGCAGGAGCTGTTGCCGCGCTTCCCAGGAAAGCTGATTGCCGACCACGCTCAGGCCCTGTTCTCCAAGCCCCATACCGGCGTTCCTACCCTCTATTCACCGCGCAAATTCCTGGGTGTACCTGATGGCGGGTGGCTGCTCAACGCGCCCGCAGGTTTGCAGCCATTGCCCTCCACGCCAAGCAAAGGGCGTTTTGCTGCGTTGCTGGGGCGGCTCGAAGATGGCCCCGAGGCGTGGTATGCGGCCTACGCGCAAGTAGAAGCAGGCATCCGTGAGCAAGGGCCGCAGGGCATGTCGTCACTGACAGCACGGTGGCTCAGCAGTATTGATTACACCACTACCGCACAGCGTCGATCAGCGAACCTGGCGCAGGTGCACAGCGCACTGAAGGGTTTGAATCAGTTTGAGGTACCGGTACACGCTGGGCTGGCGCCCATGTGTTACCCGCTGCTGCTGGAGCAGGGCGAGCAGGCAGATCGAGTACGCAGCGAGCTGGCACGCCAGCGCATCTACTTGGCAACATACTGGAAGGATGTGTTGGAGGCGGGCGGTAAGTGTGAGGTAGCCAGGGCATGGGCCCGGTGCATGTTGCCGTTGCCCATCGACCAGCGATATGGCCCGGAGCACATGGTGCGGTTGGTCACCGCGGTGGAGCAGGCATTGAGTTGAACCTGGCCCCTGTATAGCGCAGGGAGCCAGGTCGCAGGGCAGGCCGGGTACTAATTATTGTTTTGGAGCAGCTTCCGGAGCTGGCGCATTCCCGTTGGCCGGGGTGCTTTCCTGCATGGCTTTCTTCTGGGCTTCAGCAGCGTCAGCGTTGGCCTTGGCGTTTTCCTTAGCTGCGTCGTTGGCATGGTCTTGAGCTTTATTCATTTGCTCTTGAGCATTTTCTTTATGGTCTTGAGCGTCTTTAGCTTTGTCCGAAGCGTTGTCGCAAGCGGCCAAGCCCAAGGTTGCAGCCAGCATGAGGGCGTAAGCGAAAGTCTTTTGCATGGGGTGTTTCTCCTTATGGATGATCATCACGTGGCTTCGAGCGCAACGGGCTTCGTTAAGTTCAACCTTTGCAGTCTGCATGTTCTGCTAAGGCCCAGGCCTTGAAACCCTCAGCCCCCATCCCCATCTGTTGCTCATCCCGCCCTTAAGCCGGGCCGTCCGTGCCGCCTTCGCGGCTTGTGCCAACCAGCATTGGAGTTAGATCGATGAGTGTGGAAACTCAAAAGGAAACCCTGGGCTTCCAGACCGAGGTGAAGCAACTGTTGCACCTCATGATTCATTCGCTGTACTCGAACAAGGAGATCTTCCTTCGCGAATTGATCTCCAACGCGTCGGACGCGGTGGACAAGCTGCGTTTCGAGGCACTGGCCAAGCCTGAGCTTCTGGAAGGCGGTGCCGAGCTGAAAATTCGTGTGACCTTCGATAAGGACGCGAACACTGTCACGATCGATGACAACGGCATCGGTATGAGCCGTGAGGATGTGATCGCGCATCTGGGCACGATTGCCAAGTCCGGCACAGCCGACTTCATGAAGAACCTTACAGGCGACCAGAAAAAAGATTCGCACCTGATTGGCCAGTTCGGCGTGGGCTTTTATTCGGCCTTTATCGTTGCAGACCAGGTAGACGTGTTCAGCCGCCGTGCAGGTGCGCCCGCCAATGAGGGCGTGCACTGGTCTTCGCGAGGTGAAGGCGACTTTGAAGTGGCCACTGTCGAGAAGGCCGAGCGCGGCACGCGCATTGTGTTGCACCTGAAAGCCGATGAAGCTGAGTTTGCTGATGGCTGGCGCCTGCGCAACGTGATCAAGAAATACTCCGATCACATCGCCCTGCCGATCGAACTGCCCAAGGAGCAAGCGGCCGCCGAAGGCGAAGAAGCGCCCGCAGAGCCAGCCTGGGAAACGGTCAACCGCGCTAGCGCCTTGTGGACCCGCCCACGTACCGAGATCAAGGACGAGGAATACCAGGAGTTCTACAAGCACATCGGTCACGACTTCGAGAACCCGCTGAGCTGGAGCCATAACAAGGTTGAAGGCAAGCTGGAGTACAACTCGCTGCTGTACGTCCCGGCACGTGCACCGTTCGACCTGTACCACCGTGAGGCCCCGCGCGGCTTGAAGCTGTATGTGCAGCGTGTGTTCATCATGGATCAGGCCGAGTCCTTCCTGCCGCTGTACCTGCGTTTCATCAAAGGCGTTGTGGATTCCAACGACCTGTCGTTGAACGTCTCCCGTGAAATTCTGCAGAAAGACCCCATCATCGATTCGATGAAAACGGCCCTTACCAAGCGTGTGCTGGACATGCTTGAAAAGCTCGCGAAAAACGAACCCGAGCAATACAAAGGCTTCTGGAAGAATTTTGGCCAGGTGCTCAAGGAAGGCCCGGCCGAAGACTTCGCCAACAAGGAAAAAATCGCAGGCCTGCTGCGCTTCTCGTCTACCCATGATGACAGCGGCGAGCAAAGCGTTTCCCTGGCAGACTACCTGGCACGCGCCAAGGAAGGGCAGAGCAAGGTCTATTACCTTACCGGTGACAGCTACGCACAGGTCAAGAACAGCCCGCACCTGGAAGTCTTCCGCAAAAAAGGCATTGAGGTGTTGCTGCTCACCGACCGGATCGACGAGTGGCTGATGAGCTACCTCACCGAGTTCGACGGCAAAACCCTGACCGACGTGGCCCGTGGCGACCTTGACCTGGGTACGCTGGACAGCGAAGAAGACAAGCAGGCCCAAGAGGCCGTTGCCAAGGACAAAGAAGGGTTGGTCGAGCGCCTCAAGGGTGCATTGGGAGACAGCGTTAGCGAAGTGCGGGTGTCCCATCGCCTCACTGATTCGCCTGCTATCCTGGCCATTGGCGAGCATGACATGGGCCTGCAGATGCGCCAGATCCTCGAAGCCAGTGGCCAGAAGGTGCCAGATACCAAGCCTATCTTCGAGTTCAACCCGGCGCACCCGCTGCTGGACAAGCTGGACCACGAACAGGATGAAGATCGCTTTGCGGACTTTGCCCATATCCTGTTTGACCAGGCCGCGTTGGCGGCAGGGGACAGCCTGAAAGATCCAGCGGCCTACGTCCGGCGCTTGAACAAGCTGCTGATCGAGTTGTCAGCTTAACGCTTGCGTAGGTAAAGCCCGCCTTGCCACCCGGTTTGGCGGGCTTCTTTTTTTGGGGATATCCAGGAGCACTCCATGAGCACCATTACTGTTGAGTCGTTGAGCTACGACATAGATGGCACCGCCTTCGAAAGCCGGCTGGTGTTTGATGCAGACATCAAGTCGCCACGCCCCGGGCTGGTCATGGCCCCTAACTGGATGGGTGTTTCCGCGGGCGCCGAGCGCATTGCCCAAGCGGTAGCCTCCCAAGGCTACGTAGTGTTGCTGGCTGACCTGTATGGGCAGGCTGTGCGCCCGCAAAATGCCGATGAAGCCCT
This sequence comes from Pseudomonas sp. AB39(2026), assembly GCF_059831485.1. Classification (NCBI taxonomy): domain Bacteria; kingdom Pseudomonadati; phylum Pseudomonadota; class Gammaproteobacteria; order Pseudomonadales; family Pseudomonadaceae; genus Pseudomonas; species Pseudomonas sp. AB39(2026). The sequence goes on along the minus strand of NZ_CP195212.1, from coordinate 1,709,820 downwards.
GGCTGCCATGATGCCGATCAAGAACGACCGTGGCCTGCTGCGCACCCGCATGCAAGCGGCGCTGGCCGAACTGACCTCCCAAAGCCTTGCCTCCGTGGACACTGCCAACTTGGGCAGCTTCGGGTTCTGCTTCGGCGGCTGCTGTGCGCTGGACCTGGCCCGTGATGGTGCGCCGCTCAAGGCAGCCGTATCCTTCCATGGCACTCTGGACACGCCGAACCCGGCCGATGCCAACAACATCAAGGGTGCAGTACTGGCCATGCATGGCGATGCTGATCCGCTGGTGCCCTCTGAACAGTTGCCTGCGTTCATTGAAGAAATGAATGCTGCCAAGGTCGATTGGCAACTGATCAGCTACGGTGGGGCCTACCACTCGTTCACTGACCCTGAAGCCAACACCCCAGGCAAACAGATGTACGATAAAAAGGTCTCTGACCGCGCGTTCCAGACCATGTACAACCTGTTCAACGAAGTGTTCAAGCCAGCACTTTAATCGCGCTTCGCCGGGCCAGGTAATTCAACTCGCCCGGCTTCCCCTGGCACTTCTGGCCAATCGCCGACTGCCCACCGGGCGCGGGCGCGTTCGATGAGGGCGGGGTCGCTGGCCACGAAGTTCCAATTCATGCGCCGTGGCCCATCCAGTGCTGCACCTCCTGCCAGTACCAGCCGGGCCCCGTGGGTTGTGGTCAGGCTCGATTCCAGGCCTTCTTGCAGCACCACTAGCGTGTGTGCGCCCAACGCGTCTGCCCCTAGCCGTGCATCGCCTTCCAGCAGAAACGCGGCACGTTCAGTGTGCTCGTCCGGGATCAGCAGGGTGCTACCCGGTTGCATCTCGACGATGGCATAGAGGGTAGGGCTGTGAACCGGTACGGGTGATATCAGCCGAAACCCGTGCCCGGCTACCACGGTGATCTGCGCCCCATGCTCGGTTCTGGAGGGCAGCTCATCCGCTTCGAAGTAGTAGTAGGTGGGAGCATCCTGTTCCTTGCCCCTGGGCATCGCGAGCCACACTTGCAGGCCATGCAGGCGGCTTCCAGCGCCCCGCAGGTCATCGGGTGTGCGTTCGATATGGGCAATGCCATTGCCAGCCGTCATCCAGCTCACATCGCCAGGGCGTACACGCTCCTCGGAACCCAGGCTGTCCCTGTGCAGCAATTCACCCTCGAACAGGTAGGTGAGCGTAGAAAGGCCTATATGGGGGTGCTGGTGAATGTTCATGCCCTGCCCGGGCGGGTAGTCATGGGGGAGGATGTAATCGAAGAAGACAAAGGGGCCGACGCTGCGGCATCCCGGGGAAGGTAGCGGGCGCAGAATAGGCTGGCCTCCAACGTTTTCCTGCCGGGGGGTAATCACCTGGGCGATGGCCATGGGAAGCTCCGATAAAGAAGAAACCCCAGTCTACCCCCAATTCATTAGGCTCACGGCCCCTGGCCTAGGCTGCTAGTGATCAGGCCCTAAAACAACGAACCCCCGCCGAAGCGAGGGTCCATTTGCAGCTTGCAGCTTGCAGCGCCTTACTTACCTTCCCAGCGCTTGAGCACCAAGGTGGCGTTGGTGCCGCCAAAGCCGAAGCTGTTGCTCATCACCGTGTTGAGCTGCACGTTCTCGCGCGTTTCACGCAGGATCGGCATGTCGGCCACCTCAGAGTCCAGCTCTTCGATGTTGGCAGAACCGGCGATGAAGTTGCCTTCCATCATCAGCATGCAGTAGATCGCCTCATGAACGCCTGCAGCGCCCAAAGAGTGACCCGACAGGCTTTTGGTGGAGCTGATGGCAGGCGCCTTGTCCTTGAAAACTTCACGAACACCGCGGATTTCCGCCACATCCCCAACCGGCGTGGACGTGCCGTGAGTATTGAGGTAGTCGATCGGCGTGTCGACGGTCGCCAGGGCCTGCTGCATGCAGCGGATGGCACCTTCGCCACTTGGCGCAACCATGTCGTAGCCATCGGACGTGGCGCCATAACCTACAACTTCGGCATAGATCTTCGCGCCGCGGGCCAAGGCATGCTCCAACTCTTCGACTACTACCATACCGCCACCGCCGGCGATGACGAAGCCGTCACGCTTGGCGTCGTAGGCGCGGGAGGCTTTTTCAGGGGTGTCATTGTATTGAGACGACAATGCGCCCATGGCGTCGAACAGGAACGACTGGCTCCAGTGCTCTTCCTCACCGCCCCCCGCGAATACTACGTCCTGCTTGCCCAGCTGGATCTGCTCCATGGCCGCGCCAATGCAGTGCGCACTGGTGGCACACGCAGAGGCGATGGAATAGTTCAGGCCCTTGATCTTGAAAGGCGTAGCCAGGCAGGCAGACACCGTGCTGCTCATAGTGCGGGTAACCCGGTACGGCCCTACACGTTTCACGCCCTTCTCGCGAAGGATATCCAAAGCTTCCATCTGGTTGAGGGTTGAAGCCCCACCAGAACCGGCAATCAGGCCGGTGCGCGGGTTGGACACCTGGTCTTCGGAAAGGCCGGAATCTTTGATGGCCTGCTGCATGGCCAGGTAGGCATAGGCGGCAGCATGGCCTACAAAGCGAAAGACCTTGCGGTCGATCAGCTCTTCAAGGTTGAGGTCTACCGAGCCGGAAACATGGCTGCGCAGTCCCATTTCGGCGTATTCCGGGTTGAAGCGGATGCCGGGACGGTTTGCGCGCAAGTTGGCGGAAACGGTGTCTTTGTCATTGCCCAGGCATGAAACGATGCCTAGACCCGTGATAACGACGCGGCGCATGCAAATAACCCTTAGAAGTTGTCAGTGGACGTGAAAACGCCGACCCGAAGGCCTTCGGCGGTATAGATCTCGCGACCGTCGACGCTGACCGAACCATCGGCGATGGCCATGTTCAGCTTGCCCTTGAGGACGCGCTTGATATGAATGTTGTAGGTCACCTTTTTCGCAGTAGGCAGTACCTGGCCAAAGAACTTGACCTCGCCTGAACCCAGCGCGCGCCCGCGCCCTGGCAAGCCTTGCCAGCCGAGGAAGAAGCCGACCAGCTGCCACATGGCATCCAGGCCCAGGCAACCGGGCATGACCGGATCCCCCTCGAAATGGCACGCGAAGAACCACAAGTCAGGGTTGATATCCAGCTCAGCGACCAATTCACCCTTGCCATATTTGCCGCCTTCCTCGCTGATGAGGGCAATGCGGTCTACCATCAGCATGTTAGGGGCGGGCAATTGCGCGTTACCTGGGCCGAACAGCTCGCCGCGACTGCAGCGCAGCAGGTCTTCCCGAGTAAAGGCGTGTTGTTTGGTCATGCGAGCTCCTCAGTGGTCCCTGCCTTGGCAGGGGGCAAATCATCCCGGCCGGCAAAAAAGGGCAGGTTCCCAGGCCGGCAGCCTAGTCATAGACTAATGCGTCGTGGTTAAAGTCACAGGGCGGCAAAGGGTTGCCCACCGCCCGTTCAGTAATATGTGGCTTGGGGCACGCTACATTGAAAGGCGCATACCGCAAGCCGCTGCACTGTAACACCGTTGCCTGCTGCTTGGCAGGCTTGGGCAGCCGCCCCTCATGCCAGCCATTGTTGAAGCAACTGCTGCAGGTCGGTGCGTTTGAACGGCTTGGCAAGGTAGTCATCCATGCCAGCTTCCAGGCAGGCCTCTCGATCACCCAGCAAGGCGTTGGCCGTCAAGGCAATGATGGGCAGGCCATGGCGCTCTGGCAAGCGACGAATGCGCCGGGTACTTTCGTAGCCATCCACCACCGGCAGCCGGCAGTCCATCAGAACGGCATCGAAGCGCTGTGCCCGGACACTGTCCACCGCTTGCTCGCCATCGGCCACTACACTCACTTCATACCCCAGGCTTCTGAGCATGGCCTCAATGACGGTCTGGTTGACAGGGTTGTCCTCGACCAGCAAAACGTGATGATTCTGACCATTGGCTGCGCCGTTGGTTCGGGACGCAGGGGCTGGCTTCTCCTTGGCCTGCTTCGGTGTCTGGCTCAATGCTAGCGGCATTTCAAGTGCAAATACCGAGCCGTGCCCGCCATTGCTGCTGGCGCGCAAGCTACCACCCATGCGTTCGGCCAGGTTGCGTGCGATCGGCAAGCCTAGGCCGGTACCGCCATAGCGCCTTGAAATAGAGCTGTCAGCTTGCTGGAAGGCCACGAACATGCGTTCGATTTCTTCGGGATCGATACCAATGCCGGTATCGATCACCTTGCAACTGAGCCATATCAACCGCTCGTCCAGCACCTGGCAGCGGGCTTGGAGGCATATGCTGCCGTGCTCAGTGAATTTCAGGGCATTGCCGATCAGGTTGACCAGTACCTGGCGAATGCGGGTAGGGTCCCCGGACACCTCCCATTCAGCGAATTCCGAGTCGGCGTCAAGGGTGAGCGCCAGCCCACTCTGCTGGGCGCTGTGCTGGAAAGAGTGAACGCACTCTGTAAACAGCTCGGCCAGGTTGAAGGGTATGTGTTCCAACTCCAGGCCTGTGCGCTCGATACGGGAAAAATCGAGAATGTCATTGATCACTTTGAGCAAATGCTCAGTGGACTGCGTAGCCAGCGCGGCATATTCATGCTGCTCGTCGTTGAGCCGGGTGGTTTCCAGCAACTGAAGCATGCCCAGTACGCCGTTCATGGGCGTACGCAGTTCGTGGCTCATCATGGCCAGGAACTCCGTCTTGGCATTGTTGGCCCGCTCGGCCTCCTCTCGTGTCTGGATCAACTGCTGCATGGCCTCGCGTTGCTCGCGGCTGGCTTGCTCAAGCCCTTGAGCCAGGTCGTTGATGTGCTGCGACAGTGCGCCCAGCTCACTGTTGACCTCTACAGGCAACGTGGCTTTGAAGTCGCCTTGGCGTATAGCTTTTACCGCAGCCCCCATGTCTCGGATCGGCTGGGATAGCCCGCGTGAAAGGCGCCGGGCCAGCAGAAAAGTCACCACCAGCGTAAACAGCGCCAGCACGCCTGCCTTGAGCAGGATCTCTTGCTGGCGCTGGTTGAACACATCATCGGACATGCCCACGACCACCCGGCCCAAGTAGTCGTCCGTATGCAGGGTTGAAGTATCGTGAGCGTCATCAGCGCCCAGGTAGTGTTGAAGACGAATGGGGGCTTGAAATACCTGGGCAGGCCGTGTGGACGTGCGGCCGTCCGAGCGTTGTTCCAGGTAGATCACAACGCTGTCGTCACGCCCCTGGATCTCCAGGAAGCGCACGTGAGCATTGTTCAACGTGGCGCGCAGCAACCCATCAAGCACCTCGGTCTTGCCCGAAAGCACACCGTACTCGGCCGCAGGGGCCAATTGGTTGGCAATCAGTTGGCCGGTATGCGTCATTTCCTGACGCAGGTCCTGGATCCGTACAAAGGTAAAGAAGAAAATGAGCAGCAGCGTCAACAGCAGGGCGGGGCCCAGGCTGATGAGTTGCGTCCTGGCATGAATGTCCCCCGTCCATCGGAGGTTCACTGGCAAGAATACTCGGCGGCGGCGTGCGGCATGCTGATCGCTTTTTATTGGCATCACAGGGAAGCGGGCATATTACGCGGGATCTGTAACATTTCCAGAACTGCCAGCTATCTTGCAGGTATCGGGCGATAATCGGTGTTGCCGGATCAGTCACACCAGGGCTGGCCCTGGCACGGGCGCTCCGTATAATGAACGCCTGCTTATCAAGGTTCCAATGGAAGGTCTTATGTCTGAACAGCAACCGATCGCCGTACTCGGTGGCGGCAGCTTTGGCACCGCAGTGGCGAACCTGCTAGGTGAAAACGGCCACAGGGTATGGCAATGGATGCGCGATCCGGTGCAGGCCGAGGCCATGCGAACCCGGCGGGAGAACCCCCGCTACCTCAAGGGCGTGCCGTTGCACCCGTTGGTAGAGCCCGTCACCGACCTGGCTCAGGTGCTGGCGGGTACTGAGCTGCTGTTCGTTGCCTTGCCTTCCAGCGCGCTGCGCACGGTGCTGGCGCCCCACGCGCCTGTGCTGGCCGGCAAAATGCTGGTAAGCCTTACCAAAGGCATCGAAGCGGGCACCTTCAAGCTGATGAGCGAAATCCTTGAAGAAATCGTACCTCAGGCGCGGCTGGGGGTGATCTCAGGCCCTAACCTGGCGCGCGAAATCGCCGAGCACGAATTGACGGCCACGGTCGTGGCCAGTGCTGATGAGGCGCTGTGCACGGCTGTGCAGCACGCGCTTCACGGTCGCCGCTTCCGGGTGTACGCCAGCAGCGACCGTTTTGGTGTCGAGTTGGGCGGCGCGTTGAAAAACGTCTATGCCATCATCGCTGGCCTGGCCGCGGCGTTGAGCATGGGTGAAAACACCCGCAGCATGCTCATTACACGCGCGCTGGCAGAAATGACCCGGTTTGCCGTAAGTCAGGGCGCGAACCCCATGACGTTCCTGGGGCTGGCTGGGGTAGGGGACCTGATTGTGACCTGCTCGTCTCCCAAGAGCCGAAACTATCAAGTGGGCTTTGCCCTTGGGCAGGGCCTGAGCCTGGACGAAGCCGTGACACGTCTGGGCGAGGTGGCAGAGGGTGTGAATACGCTCAAGGTGCTCAAGGCCCGGGCCGCGCAGCTGAGTGTCTATATGCCTCTTGTCGCCGGGTTGCACGCCATTCTGTTCGAGGGGCGCACCCTTGAGCAGGTCATCGAGCTGTTGATGGCTGGCGAGCCCAAGACAGATGTGGATTTCATCCCTGCTACCGGCTTCATTTGAGGAACCCGTCATGAACACTCCGCCCCGCTTCAGCCCAGATCAGGAATCCATCGTGCTGCGCATTCTCTGGATGCTGCTGTTCGCCCTGGTCTGGTACATCGCGCAGTTCATACTGGGCGCACTGGTACTACTGCAGTTGATATGTCGCCTGGTTTATGGGGCCCCCAATGCCGCGCTCATGAGCTTCGGCGACAGCCTCAGCCGCTACCTGGCACAGATTGGCCAATTCGGCAGCTTTCATACCGAAACCAAGCCCTGGCCGTTTTCGAGCTGGCCTACGTCCGCCCCTTCAGAGGACCGCCCTGCAGCGTCACAGGCACCTGTTGCGCCAGTTGCCGTTACCCCCGCCCCTGGCCCGGCAGGGACCGTACATGACCAGGAACCGCCGGTATGAGCCAAGGCACTACCACCGTATGGATACTACGCCATGGTGAAGCGGCCAATACAGCGCCTGATTCGGCCCGAGCCCTGACCGCAGGTGGGCGAGAGCAGGTATTGCGCAGCGCTGCGAACCTGGCGGGGGAGCCTGTTCAGCGAATACTGGCAAGCCCCTATACCCGTGCACAACAAACTGCCCAACTGGTGCAAGCAACCCTTGAGGTGCCAGCAGAGCTGCACACGGTAAGCTGGCTCACCCCGGACAGCGATCCGGATGATGTGATCACTGAGCTGAACCGGTTGGGGTTGCACAACGTGCTGCTGGTCAGCCATCAGCCGTTGGTAGGCATGCTGCTGGGATTGCTGGACAGAGGAGAGCGTGTGTCACCTTATGCCATGGGCACTGCCAGCCTGGCACGCTTTGAGGGCGCCGCGCCGCTTGCCGGGCTTATGACGCTGCGCAGCCTGCAGCACAGCCACTAAAGGAGCGTTAACCCATGAGCTTGTGGCATACCTTGCCGGACCTTGCAGCTATCAACGCCAGCCAGAAAGGGAGCATTGGCGAACTGCTGGATATTCGTTTCGAAGCGTTCGGCGAGGACTTCATTACAGCCAGCATGGCCGTGGATTCCCGTACCCATCAGCCGTTCGGCTTGCTCCACGGAGGCGCCTCTGTGGTCCTGGCCGAGAGTGTGGGCTCTACGGCCAGCGTGCTGTGCCTTGATCCCGCACGTTTTTATTGTGTGGGGCTGGAGGTGAACGCCAACCACCTGCGGGGCATACGCAGCGGGCGCGTGACCGCCACAGCAAGGCCGGTTCACATAGGGCGCAGCACCCACGTGTGGGATATCCGCCTGGTAGACGACCAAGGCAAGCCCAGCTGCATCTCCCGGCTCACCGTAGCGGTAATGCCACTGGGGCAGAAGCCACCCAAGGCCTGAGCCGTTTAGCGAGCTGCTTTCATGCCCGATACCTTGTTCTTCGCCCATGCCAATGGTTTTCCCTCGGGCACCTATGCGCCGCTGTTGGCAAAGCTGGCGACGGCGTTCTGCGTGCAGTACCTCCCGCAGCACGGGCATGATCCCTGTTTTCCGGTAGAGGACAACTGGGCACTGCTGGTTGACGAATTGCTACAGGCCATACGCGCCCAGCCTACGCCTGTGTGGGGGGTGGGCCATTCCCTGGGCGGGCTGCTGCACCTACACGCTGCATTACGCCACCCTGAGCTGTACAAGGGGCTCGTGTTGCTGGATTCGCCGTTGCTGACCCGGCGCGATCGGTGGCTGATCCAGTCTGCCAAGCGCCTGGGGCTTATTGACCACATCACCCCGGCAGGGCGTACTCAGGGGCGCCGTGAACGCTTTGCAAGCCGTGAAGCGGCCCGCGACTATTTTGCACATAAAGCCCTGTTCCGGCATTTTGCCCCGCAATGCCTGGAAGCCTACCTTGAGCATGGCCTGGTGGCGGAAGGGCAGGCGTGGCGCCTGGCGTTCGAACCAGATACCGAGCTGAGCATCTACCGTAGCGTGCCTCATGTGAGCCCCAGCCCGCCGCACCTGCTCACACTGCCCCTGGCTTTACTAGGTGGCGAAGCCAGCGCCGTGGTTCGGCGCCATCATGCCCGCTATGTCAGCCGCCTGGCGCGTGGCGAATTTCACTCAGTGCCCGGTGGGCATCTGTTTCCCATGGAGCATCCGCTCGAAACAGCCGAGCATGTGCTTACCGTATTACACCGCTGGCAGGAAGGGGCCTCTCACCATGGCTGAAGCCTTTGAACAGGTGCGCTTGTGCCTGGAGACTATCGAACTGGCCGGCTGGTTTTATGGCCCTATGGACGGCAGGCCGGTCATTGCCTTGCACGGTTGGCTGGACAACGCCAACACCTTCGCTCGGCTGGCTCCTCACCTGGAAGGCCTGCGCATTCTGGCCTTGGACTTTGCCGGCCATGGGCTGTCTGAGCACCGCCCGGGCGGCAGTGGCTACCCTCATTGGGAATACGCCCGTGACGTGCTGCAGGTGGCCGAGCAGTTGGGGTGGGCACGTTTTTCCCTGATAGGGCACTCCATGGGCGCCATTGTCGCGGCGCAACTGGCGGCGGCCTTGCCTGAGCGCCTGGAACAATTGGCCTTGATCGAAGGGGTGGTGTCGCCCGACGCACCTCCGCACAACCCCGCCGAGCGACTGGGCAAGGCCTTGCGTGAGCAATTGGTACAGGGCACGCGTCGCAAGCCCCTGTATGCTGATCGCGCGCAGGCCGTGCGTGCTCGCGCCACCAGCCGTCTTTCAGTCACGCACAGCGCGGCCAGCCTACTGGCCGAGCGCGGCCTGATGCCGGTGGAAGGCGGTTTTACCTGGCGCAGTGACAACCGGCTGACGTTGACCTCTCCCGTGCGGCTTGAGACGGCCCAGGCACTGGAGGCGGTTCGGCACGTGCAATGCCCCACGCTTCTGATACTGGCTGAACAAGGCCTGCTTGTAGAGCGTAGCCACCTATTCGAAGGCTTGCCGTTCACGCAGGTGCGCTTGCCGGGGCGCCATCATTTGCACCTGGACGATGAGCAAGGCGCTGCGCTTGTAGCAGCCTGTATCAATAGTTTCTTTTCTCTGCCTTGACTTAGGGGCGGGGACTGCCGACGCTTGGCCGGTTACCAGGGAGTCCCCGATGCCGTATCCATGCTTCACACTCGCTTGGCGATGCGTCCGCCAACGGTTTTGCCTTATGTTCCTGTCTAGCGCAATCGGGCTGACCAGTCACGCCACGGCCGCTGAGCTGGACCTTGCGCCATTAGCCGCATTGGAACCTGAAGGCGCCTTACTGCTGGACCACCAGCCGGCCCAGGCCAGCGAGCGCCTGTACCCGCTGGGGCCACTGCGCCGTATTGGCGGTGCATTGCGGCTGGATGCCCGGCTGCAGGTGCACGGCGAACGTGTGTCCAGCACCTGGGAACTGCCCCCGGAGCGCAATGCCCGTGACGTATTCAAGGTCGCGCGTCAGGCCCTGCGCAGCCCCACCACGCAGGTGCTGTTCTGGTGCGAGGGGCGCGACTGCGGCGAAAGCAACCTGTGGTCCAATGACATCTTCGCCAATACCCGCCTGCTGGGCAGTGATGACCAGCAGGCCTTCTTGCTGGTGCGCGAAGCGCAAGGCGATACCGATACCCTGGTGGCTGTCTATTGCGTGCTGCGGGGCAATCGCCGCGTGGCCCTGCATGCCGAGATCCTTACGCCACAGGCTCCACTAGGGCCGATACTGCCTACCTCCGGCACCCTGCTTCGAGAGCTGCGTGATGCTGGCGAGCTGGCCTTCCCGGACCTGGCTATTCCGCCCACTCCGGACTGGGTGACTTTGCTGGGCCGCACCCTTAACCTGGACAGCACCTTGCGCGTACGGCTGGCCGGGCCTGATGCCAACCAATGGCTGGCTGCGCTGGTGGCCGCTGGCGTGCGGGCAAACCGATTGAGCTTGGGCACCCCGGACGGCGAGGGCTTGCACATGGAGGTGGTTCGATGATCAGCACGGACCGGTTGCTGATGCAACTTGCCTTGCTACTGCTGCTGGTGGCCTGCACGTGGGTGATGCTGCCGTTTGTTTCGGCGTTGCTGTGGGGCGCCATTCTGGCCTATGCCAGTTGGCCGCTGATGCGCTGGTTGACGCGCGTGCTGGGTGGCCGTGCCACCTTGGCGGCTGCCATCCTCACAGGTGTGTGGGTACTGCTGGTGCTGCTGCCGCTGGTATGGCTGGGTTTCAACCTGGCCGACCATGTGCGAGACGCTACGGCCTTTGTCCGGGACGTTCAACTGGAGGGCCTGCCTCCGCCCCCGGCCTGGCTGGCAAACGTGCCGCTGTTCGGGGACCGGCTGTCACGCCTGTGGGCCACCATGGATGCCCAGGGCGCTGCGTTTTTCCAAGGGCTGAGGCCCTACCTGGGCCAGATGGGCAACTGGCTGCTGGCGCGCAGCGCCCGGTTGGGCAGCGGCTTGATTGAGGTCTCACTGGCGCTGGTGTTCACCTTTTTCTTCTATCGGGACGGGCCTCGCCTCTCGGCCTTCGTGCTCCGCTTGCTGGAGCGCCTGATGGGCGAGCGCGGCCACTACTATCTGGACCTGGTGGCCGACACTGTTCAGCGCGTGGTCAATGGCGTGATCGGCACAGCGGCGGCCCAGGCGGCGCTGGCGCTGATCGGTTTCATGATCGCCGGCATTCCAGGTGCGTTGGTGCTGGGCTTCTGTACGTTCCTGCTTAGCCTGATCCCCATGGGGCCACCCTTGGCCTGGGTACCGGCCGTAGGGTGGCTGGTATGGCAGGAGCACTATGGGATGGCCGTGTTCCTCGGCCTGTGGGGCACCTTCGTGATCAGCGGTGTGGACAACGTTCTCAAACCCTACCTGATCAGCCGAGGCGGCGACCTGCCCCTTGTGATCGTGCTGCTAGGCGTGTTTGGCGGCTTGCTGGCTTTCGGGTTCATAGGCCTGTTCCTGGGCCCCACCTTGCTGGCGGTCGGGTACCGCCTGGTGACGGACTGGGCACAGGAGAAGGCTTGAGCCTCAATGTGATTTCAACGGGCGCGCGTTACCAGCCGCGCCGGTACGCTAAAGCGCCATGAACCTCGATACCCGCATCAAGTTTCGCCACCTGCTGTGCTTCCTGGAAATAGCTCGCCAAGGCTCGTTCGCCAAGGCGGCCGAAGCCATGGCGGTGAGCCAGCCGGCTATTTCCAAGACCTTGAAGGAGCTTGAAGAGCTGCTCCAAGCCCGCCTGTTCGAACGCAACAAGGCCGGGGTCGCCCTCACTGCTGCCGGGGTGCGGTTCATGCGGCACGCTGGGCCTTGTGTGCAGGCGCTGCGCGAAGGGGTAGTCAGCCTTCGGGATAACGACCACGAGCCACCTCAGGTACGGGTGGGCGCCTTGTCGACGGTGGAAAGCCAGTTCATGGCGCAGGTGGTCAGCCTGCTACACGAGCGCCATCACGCCTTGGTAGTAAGCGTGGCTACCGGCCCAGGGGCTTACCTGTTGGGCCAGCTGCACGTGGGTGAGCTGGATGTGGTGATCGGGCGCATGGCGGATAATCCGCAAATCCACGGGTTGGCCTTCGAGCACCTGTACAGCGAGGCCATGACCCTTGCCGTTCGCCCTGGCCACCCGTTGCTTGCCCTGGGCACTGTGGACAAGGCACGCCTGGCACTGTACCCCTGGGTACTCCCGCTGGCCGGCACCACTATTCGCAAACATGCCGACAGCCTGTTCGTGCAATGCGGCATTCCGCCTTCGGTGCAGCGGTTGGAAACCCTGTCGCCTGCATTGAGCCGGCGCTACGTTCAAAGCAACGATGCGGTGTGGGTGGCGCCCCGTGATGCTGTTCATCTGGATATTGAACAAGGCGCCCTCTGCGAGTTAGCGCTGGGCGTGGATGAACCGGGCGGTTCCGTGGGTATCTGCACCAACGCCGCACTGCCCTCGTCGCTTCCAAGCCAATGGCTGTGTGCGGTGGTGCGCGAAGTGGCCTCCCAGTATCGGTCGGCCTGAGCAGTTGCCGCTACGTAAACGAACTTTCACCTGCAACCGTAAAATGCCTTTGGTAACGTGAACTTATCCGATCTTTCCCTCTCCTATGGCATAGCCATTGGTCGGGGCCGCCTGCTAAGCTCGCGGCTTGACTTGACCGCCCCTCACGTGGCGCCCTTCACAAGGAAACAGCATGAAACAGCATCGGTTGGCGGCTGCGATCGCCCTGGTAGGTTTGGTTCTCGCCGGTTGCGACAAGCAGACCAGCAGCGTCGAGCTGAAAACCCCCGCCCAGAAAGCCTCCTACGGGATCGGCCTGAACATGGGCAAGAGCCTGGCTCAGGAAGGTATGGACGACCTGGATTCCAAGGCCGTGGCCTTGGGTATCGAAGACGCCGTTGGCAAGAAAGAGCAGAAGCTCAAGGATGACGAACTGGTCGAGGCCTTCGCAGCGCTGCAAAAGCGCGCAGAAGAGCGCATGACCAAGATGAGCGAAGACTCGCTGGCAGCGGGCAAGAAATTCCTTGAAGAAAACGGCAAAAAGGACGGCGTGGTCACTACAGCGTCCGGCTTGCAGTACCAGGTTGTCCAGAAGGGCGACGGCCCGCAGCCCAAGCCTAGCGATGTGGTCACTGTGCATTACACGGGCAAGCTGATCGACGGCAAAACCTTCGACAGTTCCGTGGACCGTGGTAGCCCCATCGACCTGCCTGTCAGCGGCGTGATCCCCGGTTGGGTGGAAGGCCTGCAGTTGATGCATGTGGGCGAAAAAGTGAAGTTGTTCATTCCTAGCGACCTGGCTTACGGTGCTCAAAGCCCAAGCCCAACCATTCCAGCCAACTCGGTGCTGGTGTTCGACCTGGAACTGCTGGGCATTAAGGATCCTTCCAAGGCTGCTCCGGCAGACGCGGATGACGCCGAGCCAGCCGCACCGGCTGAAGAGGCGCCCGCCAAGGCACCTGCCAAGAAGTAATACCGGGTTTCACCCAGCCAGCGCCCCGCCTCGTCGGGGCGTTGTCGTTTGTGTGGCGCTGCTACAGAAACGAACCCTGGAGCAGGCGCCAAGTCCTATACAGAGCGCTTGCATTAGGGCGTGAGCCTTGATAGGTACGTGTTTCAACCTTGCAAGTGAACGAAAAAACGCCGATTCGACTTCAGCCCTTTTGTACTGGGGCCCACAGCTCGGTTTTGCTCGGCTGTTCACATGGTTATCCACAAATATTGTGGATATCCTTCCCATGCTCTACACGGAGGCTACATGAAGGCACCCTTGGGCTTTACTCAATTTCTTCCACTGGCTGAGCGCCTGATTGCACGGGGCCGGCTACCGGCTTTGGCCCTTGCTGTGGCACGCAAGGTCAGGGGAAAGCGGCTGGGGCAAGTAAAGGAAGACATCGCCCTGCTACAGGCGCTGTGCCTGGCTTACTGGCGGGGTGAATACCGTGCTATCAGCGGCAAGGCCATTCTTTCGGTAGTGGCAGGCCTGCTGTACTTTGTCAGCCCCGTCGACCTTATTCCAGACTGGTTGCTAGGTGTGGGGATGCTGGACGATATTGCCGTACTGGGTTGGGTCATGAAAGTACTCCAGACAGAGCTCAACGCCTTTCGCGCCTGGCGCTCAGAGCAGTCCCCGGAAGTGCTGAGCGTTGTGGAAAGGGTGCCTGAGCAAAGCGTACCGCTGGAAGGGGAGTACCTGCGCCGCCAATGACAGGGTGCAACACGTCATGAGCCGCTGGCCTCAGGGTATGCTGTCAGCTGCGCTGCTAAGCTACTCAGTAGCGTGGCAATGACTATCAGCACAGGAGGGCGGTGAGTGAACATGAAAATCAGCCGACAACACTGGGAGGACCTACTAGAGGAACTGGACATGGCACGCAGGCAGCGTCACTTGCTGACTTACCGTGCCCTGGTCGAAAGGCTCCAATTGAATACCCCCGCCATGCAGACGCTGACTGCCGCCTTGGAGCACCTGGCGATGCTGGACGCGCGTGCTGACCAACCCTTGCGCAGCTCCTTGGTCATCAGCCAAGGTGCCAGCCGCCTGCCTCGCCCTGGTTTTTTTGAATGTGTGGAACGCCTGGGGCGCTTTTGTGGCCCGGCCGATGGCACGGCCGCCGCTTCCTGGCACGCGTCGGAGGTGGCTCGAGTGTTCGAGTACGACTACCGGGCTACCACTCAGGCGGCCCTTGATTAAGAATCTGCTTTTCTAAAAGTCTGGCGAAAGGTCTGCCTTAGCGAAGCTACGCTGCACGCTTGTGCTTGGTGTAGCCGACAGCAAAAGACCGGCCTTTTCAGGGCCGGTCTTTTGGTGCTTCACAACGCATAGCGTAGAGAAAGGGCAGAGCCTTAGTGTTTCGCAACCTGGGTGTTCAAGCGCAGGTAGTCGATCAAGATACGCCCTGTTTCACTCAGGTAGGCGTCGTCCTCGGGCTTTGTATCATCCGGTGCACCGGCCAGAGGGTCTTCGTCTTCTTTCTTGAGTTCCTTGAGCGGCTCTTCGCCCTTGGCTTTGCGACGGGCATTTTCCAAGGCCAACTGCTTGGCTTCGATGTCCGTGTGCTCGGCGCGCCGGGTGGCTTCGTTCAGGCTCACGGTTTTCTCTTCCGCCAGCTTCTGGCTCAATGCCAGGCGGTCACGAATGTAGGCGAACTCGGCATCACCCTCGGCACGCTTGTCATGCAGCAGCTTGAGTTGGGCGAGGAAGGGTTTGAACGGGTCCGTTTCCGGCTTGATGGCAGGCTTGATCGTGTCCCACGGCATGGCCTCAGGGAGGGCGCTTTCGCCGATTTCCTTGGTGTCGATGATGGAAGGGTAGGCGATGTCCGGTAGTACACCCTGGTGTTGAGTGCTCTGGCCGGAAACACGGTAGAACTTGGCCAAGGTCAGTTTCAATTCACCGTGGTTAAGCGGCTGAATGGTCTGAACGGTCCCTTTGCCAAAGGTCTGGCCGCCAATGATCAAGGCGCGGTGGTAGTCCTGCATGGCCCCTGCGAAAATCTCCGAGGCTGAAGCAGACAAGCGATTGACCAGCAGGGCCAGTGGCCCTTTGTAGAAGGCACCTGGGTTCTCATCCTCAAGTACGTCCACCTTACCGTCGCTGTTACGCACCAGCACGGTAGGGCCCTTTTCGATGAACAGGCTGGTGAGCTCTGTAGCTTCCTGCAGCGACCCGCCTCCGTTGTTGCGCAGGTCGATCACTACACCGTCCACTTTTTCTTTCTGGAGTTCGCTCAGCAGCTTTTTCACGTCACGGGTAGTGGACTTGTAGTCCGGGTCACCGGCACGGAAGGCCTTGAAATCAAGATAGAAGGCGGGAATTTCGATTACACCCAGCTTGTAGTCGTGACCGTTCTGGTTCAGATGGAGCACTGACTTCTTCGCTGCCTGCTCTTCGAGCTTCACCGCTTCGCGGGTAATGGCAACGATTTTGCTGGTCTGGTCGTTTGGCGCATTGGTGTGAGGAATGATTTCAAGGCGCACCACAGACCCCTTGGCACCACGAATCAGCTTAACCACTTCGTCCAGTCGCCAGCCGACCACGTCGACCATTTCCTTGTCGCCCTGGGCTACACCAATGATCTTGTCCGACGGAGCGACCTGCTTTGTCTTGTCTGCAGGGCCTGCCGGAACCAGGCGCACAATTTTCACCTGGTCATTGTCGCTTTGAAGCACTGCGCCGATCCCTTCCAGGGACAGGCTCATGTTGATGTCAAAGTTCTCGGCGTTATCCGGCGACAGGTAGTTGGTATGCGGGTCGTAGGACTGGGCGAAGGTGTTGATGTACGCCTGGAAAATATCTTCGGCACGGGTCTGGTCCAGCCGTGCGAGTTGGTTCTTGTAACGCTTGGTCAGGGTTTCCTGGATCTGCTTGGCGTCCTTGCCGGCCAGCTTCATGCGCAGCACTTCATCCATCACGCGCTTGTGCCACAGGTTGTCCAGGTCGGCCGTGCTGGCCAGCCAGGGGGCATCCTTGCGGTCCACTTCCAGCGTTTCGTTGGTGGTGAAGTCCAGCTTGTCCACGCCATCGCCTAACAGGTCCAGGGCGTAGTCCAGGCGCGCCTTCACGCGATCCAGGTAGCGTTTGTAGATGGTAAAGCCGGGGTCAAGATTTCCACTTTTAAGGAAGTCGTCGAACTGGGTTTTCCACTTATCAAACTCGGCGATGTCACTGGCGAGAAAATAACTGCGCGAGGGATCGAGGAGTTTGATATAGCTGTCATAGATGATAGCCGAACGGGCGTCGTTCAACGGCGGCTTGCTGTAGTGATGGCGTTTAAGCAATTCGACGACGTTGAGGCTGGCGATCACCTCGTCACGGTCGGGCTGAAGCGAGTTCCAGCTATTGGCCGCAAAGCCTGGGGCTGACAGCAGGCTCAGGCTCAAGCCTAACGCCAGGGCGGTTACGGGGAATAGTTGCTTCATGCTCATTCGACGAGGGGACAGTTGATCACGCATATTAGGCCGTCTTTGAATGGACCGGTTCCGGCGCCGCTACATTAAATCCTGTTCATGCAAGGGCAGGGTACTTGAGTCACATTATGCAAAAAACCCCACGTCATCACGCGGGGCTGAGTTCGAGCCAACTATGGAGGTAGCGTGAAAGCATTGCAAGGCGTTGAAGGACATGTAGAGTGGGCCGACTACCCGGCACCGGCCTGCGATGCAGGGCAAGTGCGTATACGGGTAGCAGCAGCAGGGCTCAATCGGGCCGACCTGCTGCAACGGGCGGGGCACTACCCGCCACCGCCTGGCGCCAGCGAAATCCTGGGGCTTGAGTGCGCAGGCATTATCAGTGAAGTAGGTGCAGGGGTGGTATCCCTCGCTGTAGGGGATCGCGTGTGCACCCTGCTGGCCGGGGGTGGCATGGCAGAAGAGGTCGTGGTCGATGCGCGTCATGTGCTGCCTGTGCCTGAGGGCCTCACGCTTATCGAAGCGGCCGGTATTCTTGAGGTATATGCCACGGTGTGGCTGAACCTGTTCCAGTTGGCGGCGTTGCAGCCAGGCCAGAAGGTGCTGCTGCATGCAGGCGCCAGTGGCATTGGCTCGGCTGCCATCCAACTGTGCAAGGCGTTCGGCAACCCTACGTGGGTCACAGTGGGTTCGGCAGACCGCCTGGCCTACTGCGAAACGTTGGGCGCACAGGGCGGGGTGCTGCGAGGCGATGGCCTGGCCGCGCTGAAGGACCTGGGGCCGTTCGACGTGATCCTGGACCCGGTCGGCGGCAACTATGCTGAACTCAACCTGCAAGTAGCGGCTCAGGACGCCAGGTGGGTGCTGATCGGCACCATGGGTGGGCGTGACGCGAAGCTGGACATGGGGTTAGTGCTGGGCAAGCGCGTACAGCTGATCGGCTCAACGTTGCGTAGCCGCGATGATGCCTTCAAAGCTGAACTGCTCAGAGAGCTGGGGCAGGAAGTATTGCCGCTGTTTACCGAAAAGCGCCTCAACCCGCAAATTGCGGCAACTTTCCCCATCGCCGAGGCGGAAGAAGCGTTTGCTGAACTGGCCACAAACCAGATAACAGGCAAGGTGGTACTGGTGGTGGATGAAACGCTGGTGTAGAGGGGAGGGCTCTACAGAAGGAGTCTACCAGTAGCATTGCGTGCAGGTTCCCGGCCTCCGCCGTTGGCTGCGACCAGTCCCACAGTGCCAATTTGACATGGCTTTGTGGGAGCTGGCGCAGCCAGCGAACCCTGTTACCACAGGTTCACTGGCCAGCGCATGCTAAGGCTAGGCATGGGATACGTGCTTAGCGCATGTCCGGCAGGCGAGCTTCGCTTTTCACATCTGAGCCCGCAATGGCCTCGGCTGGAAGCACGATCTTGGCCTTCGGCAACAGCATGCCCATGTTCGCCAGTACGCGGTACATCGAGTATTCCTCGGTGTAGCGTACTTCGGTGTAGCGGCGGTTGGCGTTGTACAGTTCGTTCTCGCTGTCCAGCAAGTCCAGCAGCGTACGCTGGCCCAGGCCAAACTGGTTCTGGTAGGCCGAACGTACACGGGTGGTGGTTTCGGCATACTCACGCGCGCTCGGGGCTTGCTGGCGAGCGTTGAGCATGGCGTTCCAGGCCAGCGACATGTTTTCGTTCAAACTGCGCAGGGCATTGTTGCGAATGTCCATGGCCTGGTTGATACGGTGTGCGTCTGCCTGCAGGCGGGCCTTGTCACTGCCACCACGGAACAGGTTGTAGCTGACCGCAACGCCGGCACGCCAGTCATTGGCATGGCCTTCTTCGCCTGAAATGTTGTCGTTGGCGCCTACAGCCACTTCAGCATCTACACGAGGGTAGAACTGTGACTTCGCCCCTTCGTATTGTTGCTCCGCGGCCTGTACGTCAGCCTGGGCCGACTTCAGGTAGGGGTTGTTGTCGATCATCGACTGGCGGGCGTCGGTGATTTCTGGTGGCAATTCACCACGAATGGTCGCAGGCGCGTCCAGTTCGTCCGGGTTGCGACCGGTTGCGCTGAAGAAGTTAGCTTCGGCGTCGGCCAGGTCCACCATGGCGGTTTGGTAGTTGTTCTCAGCCAATGCCCGACGTGCACGGGATTGGTCGGCGTCCGCCGTGCTGCCAATGCCGCGCTCGGTACGCAGGCCAATCTGGTCGTTCACACGCAAGTGAGCTTGCAGGTTGTTCTTGGCCAGGTCTACCAGCTCCCGGCGCTTGAGCACTTCCAGATACACTTCTACGGCACGCAGGGCCAGGTCCTGTGCCACGCCTTGAACATAGAAGGCACGGGACGTGGACACCGCCAAGGTACGGGAAATTTCCCGCGTGGCGCTGGAGCCGTCGAACAGCATCTGGCGCAGGCGCAGTTCGGATGTGGTGTAAGTCAGCAGTTCCTTGTGGTGGCCGCCCTGGGCACGTGTGGTAGGCGTGTCCGAGTTTTCACGGCCATACCCACCTACAAAATCAACGCTAGGCAGGTAGGCACCGCGTGCAACCTTAACGTCTTCATCGGCGGCGAGGCGGCTATTAATGTTCGACTGCAGCTCCGGGTGCGTATCCACGGTGCTCTGAATGGCCTCCTGTAGCGTCATGGCATGGGCCTGCATGGCCCCGATCGCCAATAACACGGCGCTGCAGATGGGGGTTAAGATGCGCATCGATGTACTTCTCCCTGTCCCTATGAAGGTTGGCAGTCGCCAAATTATTGGCGCATATTCTTATCATTCCAATTCGCGGATGCTAACATCAGATCAGATGTGAAAATTGTCTGAAACTAAGAACCTTTTGGAATAACGCTTATTCCCAAAAAAACTTATGTTGACGTACCAGATCCAGTCCATCGTACACTCGCCTTTTTCGCGCAAAGGACCACATTCGGGGCCTTTGGGACGATTTTTAGGGCGTCGGTATTTAGTGTGGCAAGGGGCTAGTAGGGCGTACTCCATAAGGATTTTTGAGCAGTCGTGAAGGTGACATTTTTCTGTCGCCGTAACTCACAGTGTGACATTGCTCACATGTTCGATACGAGGCAGCTATGAACCATAGCTGGTTGATAAGGTTCAGCCAGTCTACCGGTTGCAGCGGCTTTGACACGCAAAAAGATAGCAAGTTGCCATCTTCTTGTGAACTCCCGGGTACATCCTCTGTCTCCTGTGCGCAGCAGCCTGGTGCTGAAAAGCAATGGAGGAGTGGGCAATGGCAACCTTGATCGGTGTCGTCAGTAAAGTAGTAGGGCAGGTATTTGCAGTTGCTGGCGATGGCACCCGCCGTCTCCTCGTGGAAGGGGATCGCGTGTTCGCAGGCGAGCAACTGGACACCGGTGTTGGGGGGGCGATTTCTGTACATTTGCAGAATGGTCAAGACCTTGCGCTCGGCCGTGGCAGCAGCCTGGCCCTTAATGAAGGCTTGCTGCACCACGCAGCGCCCGATATTCAGGTGCTCGATGAGCGCGTGGGCGTCACTGCGCTGGACGACGTAAATGCGTTACAGCAGGCTATCGCTGCGGGCCAGGACCCTACCCAAGTATCTGAGCCAACGGCTGCCGGGCCTACCGGCGCCACGGGCGTGCCCAGCGGTGGTGGGAGCCACTCCTTCGTACTGCTTACTGAGGTAGGCGGCGCGGTAGATCCAACGATCGGTTTTCCGACCGAAGGTCTTATGGCTGTCCCGGAGTTTCCGGACCCGACGTTGCCCCCGCTGGTTGACGTGGACGCAGGCGCTGGTGCGCCGCCCGTAACCGTGCCGCCCGTGGATGTACCGCCCATTGTAGACACGCCGATACCTACGCCGCCCAATAACCCTGTTGTGCTGACAGGCCTGGACGTGAGCGGTGGCGAAATCACCGTGAACGAGGCCAACCTGGCCAACGGTTCCAGCCCGAACGCTGCAGCGCTTGTTCAGGCTGGTACCTTTACCGTCACCGCAGCCGACGGGCTTGCCAGCCTGGTCATTGGTACGCTGGAAGTGGTACGGGCCGGCCAGGTGGTAGGGGTAGGGCAGTCCTACACCACCGCCGATGGCAACCTGCTGACGGTTACTGGCTACAACGCCACCACCGGTGTGCTGAACTACACCTACACCCTCACCGGGAATGCCGAACACCCAGCAGGTAACGGCGCCAACGCCCTGGGTGAAAGCATCACCGTAACGGCCGTGGACAATGATGGGTCTACGGCTACGGGCACCTTGGATGTCACCATCCAGGATGACGTACCTACCGCTGTGGCCGACACGCAGGCGGCGGGCGATGACAACACTGTGGTCACCGGCAACGTACTGGCCAATGATGTTCAAGGTGCCGATGGCATCGCTTCGCCGTTGACCAACCCCGGCACCTATCAGGGCACCTACGGAACATTGGTATTGGCCGCCGATGGCGCCTACACCTATACCCTCGATACCACAAGCGCCGCCTACAAGGCGTTGCTGGCCGGTGGTGTAGCCGTTGGCCTTGCTACTGAAACCTTCGGCTATTCGATCGTCGACAGCGACGGTGACACCTCGCAAACCACGCTCACCATCAACATCACCAACCCGGACGACCCGGTCAGGTTCTTCAGCCTGGGCGTGGACGGGGGCGAGCAGCGTGTGTTCGAGGCCAACCTGCCAGGAGGCACCGACCCCAATGCGGCGGCGCTGACCCGCACCGGTAGCTTCACGCTCGAAGCCAAGGATGGCCTGGCCACCTTGACCATTGATGGGGTGGACGTGATTGGCGGCAATGCCACGGGCCTGCCAGTGACCATTACCGGGCAGTTGGGTAACGCCCTGACCATCACCGGCTATGACGCCACTACCGGCGTGATCACCTACAGCTATACGCTCAGTGAAGCCCAGCAGCACAACGTGGGGCAGAGCGAACTGTCCGAAGACTTCCACCTGATCGCCACCGACTCGGACGGCGACACCGGTGGTGCCTGGCTGAACGTGCGCATCGAGGACGACAACCCGATTGCCGTCGCCGACACCACGGCCGTGAACGACACTACTACCGTCGTCACTGGCAATGTGCTGGACAACGATAAGCTGGGCGCTGATGCCATTGCCTCCCCAGTGACCAATCCTGGCACCTATCAAGGTACCTACGGTACGCTGGTACTGGCCGCCGACGGCACCTACACCTACACCCTGGACACCAATAGCGCCGCTTACAAGGCACTGCTGGCCAGCGGCGTGGCCGTGGGGACGGCGACCGATACCTTCGGTTACCAAGTCATCGACCGCGACGGTGATACCTCAAGCACCAACCTGACCGTGAACGTCACCAACCTGGACGACCCAGTCAGGTTCTTCAACCTGGGCGTGGACGGTGGCGAACAGCGCGTGTTCGAGGCCAACCTGCCAGGGGGCACCGACCCCGATGCCGCCGCCCTGACCCGCACCGGCAGCTTCACACTCGAAGCCAAGGATGGCCTGGCCACCTTGACCATTGATGGCGTAGACGTGATCGGTGGCAACGCTACCGGCCTGCCGGTAACCATCATCGGCCAGCTGGGCAACGCGTTGACCATCACGGGTTACAACGCGGCTACCGGCGTTGTGAACTACAGCTATACCCTGAGCGAAGCCCAGCAGCACAACGTAGGGCAGAGCGAGCTCTCTGAAGACTTCCATCTGATCGCCACCGACTCGGACGGTGACACTGGTGGGGCCTGGCTGAACGTGCGCATCGAGGATGATGCACCTATTGCCACCCCTGTGGCAGAAAGTGTGACTTCCGGCGCGCTCAACACCAACATTCTGCTGGTGCTGGACGTGTCCAACAGCATGAACCAGTCCTCCCGCGTGAACGGCCTGTCTCGGTTGGAGCTGGAAAAGCAAGCCGTGGGTGAGCTGCTGAACCAGTATGGCGAGCGCGGTGATGTAAGGGTGCAAGTTGCAGCCTTCAACAACAAGGAAAACGTGGCCAGCGAGTGGATGAGCGTCAGCGAAGCGCGTGCCTTCGTTAACAGCCTGACCGCCGGCGGCGGTACCAACTACGACTACGCGCTGGATGCTGCACAGAAGGCCTGGGCGACTGCCGGTAAGCTGGCCGACGCACAGAACGTGAGTTATTTCCTGTCTGACGGCAACCCCACGCTCTCCAGCGAGCGCCCTAAAACAGGTAACGGCCAGTCGGGCAACAAGACCGATGTGAACCTGGGCGACGGCATCGACGCCAAAGAGCAGGCAGCCTGGCAATCGTTCCTGAACGAGAACCAGATCTACTCCCACGCTATCGGTGTAGGCCCTAGCGCCAAGGCTGTGTACCTGGCACCGATCGCGTATGACGGCACCACGGGGGCTAACATCCCGCCGGTGGTGGTAACGGACCTGTCGCAACTGTCAGGCGTGCTCAATGGCACTGTGGGCAGCGGCTCCACCGCTGGCACCCTGGCCGATGCTGTGAAATACGGTGTGGACGGTGGCCATCTGCAAAGCATCACAGTAGACGGCGTCACCTACAGCTATGACGGCAAAGGTGCCGTGGCCGCCAGTGGCACCGGTGCAACTTGGAGCTTCGACAGCACCAGCAGCAACCTGAGCGTAGTAACCCAGGAAGGTGGCACCTTCACCATCAACGTGGAAACAGGCGCCTACAAATACACCACCGCCGAAGGCAGCCGAGACACAGCTACCCAAACGGTTGGGTACACCGTGATAGACGGTGACGGTGACGTGGCAGGCTCCACCATTACCTTCAATATCGCACCAGGCGCTACTGCTTCTGCCACCGCGGCACAGTTCACCACAGCTCAGTCCAGCACCGTGCTGAGCGCATCAGGCGCCGACTTCACGGCCACGGCTCAGCAGTCGTTGAACGTGGCGGCGCGTGCATTGGAAGTGGACCGGTCCCAGTTCTATGCCAACAGCCTGGCCCTGACGGCCATGTTGCTGGTCACTGGGACCCTGGCTGCAGCGGGTACGGCCGATGCCAGCGACACCATCACCGTTAACCTGCGACAGGGCGAGTCGGTCACCCTCAACTCTGCGGCTGTCACCAGCGGGGCTGTAAGCCTCAGCTATGCCGTGGATGACGGTAGCTACACCGCCGTAACAGGCAATGCCTTCACTGCTGCTACGGATGGCACCTACCACCTGAAAGTCACCAACGTGGAGCCCTCGGCGTCTACCGAGGCTTACCAGCTGGGGATGACCGTGGATTACAGCCACGCTCAAACTGATGCTGCAGTAGCAACCGTAGCCGTAGCCCAAGACACTCAGGTGGCTCATGCCAGCACTGTTGCTGTGGCCGAGCATGCCGAGCAGACCATTACCGGCACCAGCGGTGATGACACGCTGGTAGCAGGTGACGACGGCGTGGTGCTTCAGGGGGGTGACGGTAATGACCTGCTGCTGCCTGGCGCCCACACGGTAGTGCTGGATGGCGGTGCAGGGTTCGACACGGTTAGCTACGCCGCTGCCACTAGTGGTGTCACGGTGGACCTGCGCGAAGGCGGGACTACCGGCGGATGGGCGGCAGGCGAAACCCTGACCGGTATCGAACAGCTGATTGGCTCGGCACACGATGATGTGTTCCACGCCAATGACAGCGGCATGGTGCTCAATGGCGGCGCTGGCAATGACCAACTGTACGGCGGCAGCGGTGCAGACACTCTGGTCGGGGGCTCTGGCAACGACGTTCTCACCGGGGGCGCAGGGGCTGATACCTTCGTATGGCAAGCTGGCGACAAAGGGACCGATACCGTAACGGACTTCCAACTGGGGACCGATACGCTGGACTTGGGTTCGTTGCTAGGCGATGCAGCCAAAGGTTCGCTGGAAAGCCTGTTGAGCTTCAAGGTCAGCGGCACCGGCAGCAGCCTGGTCAGCACCATTGACGTGAGTACCACGCCGGGTGGCGATACGGTTCAAAGCATCAACCTGCAGCACGTGAACGTGGCGCAGGCCTACAACGTCAGCACCGATTCCAGCGGTGCGGTGGTGGGCCTGCAGAACAACTCCGCGATCATCAACGGGCTGTTGGGCGATCATTCGCTGAAGGTCGACAGCACGGTGTAAGACAGGCAGGCCTTGGGGAGCATTGCTCGCCAAGGCCTGTGTTGTTTTTGGTGCTCTAGTCGCAAGGCTCTAATTAGGCGGTAGGCGCGACGTTCTTCTCGCGCAGTAAGGGTACGGATAGCGCAACGCTTCCGGCCAAGCGCAGGTACTCATAGCCGCCGCTTCTGCGTATATACACCCTCAACTTTCATGGCCAGCGCTGCATTGATACGTGTAGATGAAAACGCCGTGAGTCCAATTAAAGTTTGATCCCGTAGGCGCGCTGATAGCAGTGCTGTACAGCACTTGGCGTGCTTCGCTCGGCTCAAGCACGGGTGTCACAGGCCCTGGAACCAACAATCACTTGAAGGCTACTAGGATGTCCCATGCTCGGCTCCCGGGGCCTATGTATGATAAAGGACATTATCAAACATAGAACCGGTCACTTGGTGGACTTATCGAAAAAGATCAAGCGAAGGAAGGCTCTAGCTTTGAGAGGTGAATCAGGAAGGGGAGTAGTCACCTCGGAGCTAATGCGCGCATTCCGTGAGCTGGCTAAGGCACCGCATCGAAAAAACCTGATCTACTGATGGGAAATCTCGGACCCTACTGGCGTCTGAAGGGTGCTTTAATAAAGCGCGCTCATTGATGTGAGCCCTTACATCTGAAAGGGCCGAGAAGTCCATCCATGGGCAATTTCCTTTCTGTTCAGGCGAACTGTCATGTCTACCGTTAAATCTGCGCTGCTAGCTGCGATGGATGAGCAAATTAATTTTCACCAACGGCCTTCGTTCAATACCTACACGGGTACGTCAAGCGACGACGCAATTGCCGGTACGTATTGGGACGATCACCTGCTCGGCGGCGCCGGGGATGACACCCTGGATGGCCACAGTGGCAGCGACACATTGATAGGCGGCGCTGGGGTAGATACTCTCACCGGCGGAGAAACCTACGGATACGGGGTGAAATTCGTATTCTCGTCGCTTACCGATAGTTACGCCAATGCCCAGGGTTCCCACTCCGACCTGATTACCAGCTTCAGCGAATACGACGTATTGGACCTGACCGCCCTGGGCCTGGAGCGGATCGGTAACGGCCATAATGGCGACCTGGCCGTAAGCTATGACGCCGCCTCGAATATCACCTACCTGCGCTCGCTGGACAAAGACGCCAGCGGTAATTTCTTCGAGGTACGCCTGGCGGGCGATTATCAAGGCAAGCTAAGCACCGACAATTTTGTACTGCGCCACGACGGCACGGCCGGCAACGACACCCTAAACTACAGCTTCAGCACCAAGCAATACGTGCTCAATGGCCTGGACGGGGACGATACGCTGTACGCCGGCAAGATCGATAGCGTACTGGACGGCGGCGCGGGTGCTGATCACCTGATCGGCAATACCAACACCGAAACCTTCCTCTATCACCAGATCAGCGACAGTTTCGTCAATGACGCCTCGGGTGTGGCCAGCGTTGACCTTATCAGCAATTTCAACCTGTTCCGCGGGGACGTGTTGGACGTTTCCGCACTAGGCTTCACTGGCCTGGGCGATGGCTATAACGGCACGCTGAATTACGCCTATGACAAAACCGTAGGGCATATCGTGGTGCAGTCTTTTGAAGCCGATGCCCAGGGCAACCGCTTCAAGGTGGACATAGACCAGGCTAACCGGCACGGTAGCATCGCTTACCAAGATGCTGATGGTTTTATCTTCGCCGGTGATAACAGTCATAACGATGCCGAACAGACCCTGACCGGGAAGCCGAGTTGGGATTCGCTGCATACACCTAAGGATGGAGGAATTCTTATTGGCGGCGGTGCTGGCGATACGCTGACCGGTGGTGCTGGGGTAGACACCTTCCGTTACCTGGACAGCAGCGATAGTGTTCATGGTGCCGCCGACCTGATCAAGGGTTTCGATGTGGCCCATGACAAGATCGACGTGGCGGCCTTGGGCTACACGGGCTTGGGTGACGGCACCAATGGCACTCTGAAGCTGGTGTACGACAAGACACTGGACCAGACCTACCTCAAGGACTACGAGTTGAATGCCGACGGGCAACGCTTCGAGATCGGCCTGGTCGGTACTTTCACCAAAACCTTTACCGCCGACAACCTGATCGTTGCGAGCACGCCCTCTACGGCCGAGCACACCTCTGATACGCCCGTTGAACTGGTAGGCGTTGCACCGGCCGATACCCACGTGGTGGGGTGACGCTCAAACTCGCACTTGGCGCTCGACGAAGAGTCGGGACGCCAAGGCAAGCTTCGTAAGCGCGTGTGTGGCAAGCATTGCTTGGCCTAATGACCAAGAACCCCGGAAGCCTTTGCAGGCTAACGGGGTTTAGGGGGGCGGACGATTGCTGGGCAAGTCAGTACTCAGCTAGCAGAGTAGTTCCAATGGCTCAGCCGCTCAGCAAAGTACGGCGTCACCATGGTGACCGTTGCGGCCTGATTGCTGGCTTCGAGGCTCATTTTTTCACCGTCGGTGCCTGGCCCGGTTACCCAGAGGGTAAGCGGTACCTTTTCCGCTTTTGCTTTATCCAGCAGGTTTTTGAGGGCAGTACGGCCTGCATCGGTGGGGGGAATGCCGGTCTCACCGATAAAGGCCGCCATCTTGTTGGTTTTGGCATAGTTGAGGAACGGCCCTACGATGGTATCGCGCAGTGCAGTCGGCGAGATTTTGGTGTTGTCCCCGTTGTAGGCACCGCTCGAGCCGCCGTCCACGTCTGCATAGGCATGGGCTTCCCAGACAATGGCATTGGCGGGGTCTACTATCTTCGATTGCAGGTTCGCCGACTTCGTGGCCCAGCCCTGGGCCGTCGCGTACTCTAGCCCACAGATGAACACCGGTTTTTTGGAGCTGTTGCGCAGCGCCTGGAGCACCGTGTTCATGGTGTTGATGTACAGGGTTTCCAGGTCTGGCAAGGTGATGTAGTCCTTTGCCGTGGTATCGCCATTAGAATAGGGCTCGTTGCCCAGACCCCAGCCCAGCACCATCGGGTCATCGCAACCCGACACTAGCTTCTGGTGGAAGTTGGCCAAGTGAACGGCGCTCCAGGAGCCGCCCCCCACAGAATTACCGTCCTTGATCAGGACCGACTCGGTCACTTTCCAGCCTTCCTGATTACCAGCGTCCTCTTTTCTATAGAGGTTGCCGGTCAGTTGACCGTTGGCGTCCGTCTGATAGCGATGCAGGCGCATGTAGTGGTGAGGGTCAGGAATGATCTTGGCCTGGCCGCCCGAATCTTCGGAGATCCAGCCAAGCATTTCTTTCCAGCGCTTGACGAATTCCTGATTCAGGTTCGCACCTTGGCCAGGCAGGCCGTCAATCGTTGACAGGTCGATGGCACGCTGCAGTTCGAAGGGAAAACGAATCAGCCGCACGCCCAGGTTCTTGACCCAATGAGTGATGGTGTCGCGGTTTGGCCACCGGTAATGGGTACCCGCCTGCCCGGGAAGGATCTGACCGGCGTTGGCCACGGAGCCCAGGTTGATCCCCAGCAAGGGAATGTTGGTAAGCTGGGCAATTGCAGAGCTGCTATTGGACATGTTGATTACCTTGAGTCGATTGAGTTGACCGTGTAACGGACACGGCACCGCTGTCGCTCAAAGGCGATAGCTCGAGGCTCAAGGCCTTCACATGATTCAGCGTCCCACACCGGGAGCACTTGATCTGGAGCTCGGAGTACTCGCCCATCCGGGCAAGCAATCGTTTGCACTGACCACATCTGCATTCTTTCAACATATGAAAAGGCTCTCGGCGATAGCAGGCTTTGCCTAGATGGCATCCAGGGACGTGCAGCCCTTATTCATTGAAGCGGCTCTAAGGCTTGGTTGCGGTATCGCAGCCCTCGCACTACGGCTAGCTCACGATCAAGGTTTTGTGCTGAGTCTTCCGTCATCACCTATGTGCAACCCCCTGTGGCTTGCTTACGTTTCTATTCAGTTGCTTTAGGCTACAAGAAATTATTGTCACATACAAGATTTTTTTGTAATGAGTTCTACAACCACAGGTTGTATAGTGATGCCATGAACACATTGCATAGCCGTATCGCCAAGGCGCGCGAACACAAAGGCCTGAATCAATCAGAACTCGCCAGGTCGCTTGGGGTGTCACCTCAGGCCGTACAGGGGTGGGAAGCGGGTAAATCAGGCCCACGGGGCAGCCGTCTCGCTGCACTTGCCGACTGCCTTGGAGTGTCAGTCGCTTGGCTGATGGTCGGCGGAGAGTCCTCGGCACTCGCTCTGGAACCGAACGTGGAGCCAGGCCCTCCGATCACCTCTATAGCTCGAAGGATTGGGATTGTGGGAACTGCACAGCTGGGCCCCGATGGTTTTTGGTTCGAACTGGACGGTGGTGATGGCCACGTGGAAACCTGGTCCAGGGACGAAGACGCCTATGCTCTCCGGCTAAAAGGCGATTCAATGGCGCCGGCCATACGCAGCGGCTGGGTGGCTATCTGCGAACCAAATCATCGGTTAGTGCCGGGTGAGTATGTAATGGTGAGTACCAGGGATGGGCAGAGCATGGTCAAGGAGCTACTGTTCGAGAACGACGACGGCGTTAGCCTGATGTCCGTCAATTCTGCCTATGGCGACCGTTTGTTCGTGAACTGGCAGGATGTGCGGGTTATTCACTATGTGGGCAACATCCTAGCACCCAGCAAGATCCTGGGTCGTTTGTAGCTGTAGCCAAACCGGGTAGCAATCGACGACGTGCTGCCAACCAAAAGCCCGCACAGGGTAGTTCTGATACGGCCTTCTAAACGCCTGCAGTATGCAATTAGCGGTCTTCACCGCTATTCCACAGTCGCAGTAGGTAGATAGTCCCCCCTGCGAGCTCATACCGCGTCTCATACCCTCCTACCAATAACCGACGCACATCACGCGGCCCGAACTCGTCCAGGCGCTCACCAAGGTGCGGATTGGTCAGCAGGGTAGCTGGCCCAGCGGTGAGCTGTTGCACCGTGCGCGCTGCAGCCGGACGATTCACTAGGGCCAGACATTCATACAACCGCGCCAAGTCCGAGACGGCCTTGCTGGTCCATTGCAGTTCCATCAACGCGGTACCGGCAGGGGGATTTCGGTCTGCAGGCTCGCGGCCCAATCTTGCACTGCCTGGTGATCGATGACACGACCGGCATCGACATCGAGCAGCGCGTCACGGGTGAGCCGGCTGCGTTCTTCTTCCTGATCCAGCCAGGCGTACAAGGCTTGTTTAACGATCCAGTTTTTCGAACGTTCCAGGCGCTCGGCAATTTCATCGACGCGTTCAGCCAGCTCGACCGGAACGTGCGCGGTGACCGAACGTGTTTTTGCGACAGTGACCATGATTGATTGCTCTCCATTTCTAATCGGCGTGAATCATTTTTAATCATAATGCATCAATCCGATTCTATACGATTAACAAGCGATCATTCTGAATCGTTTTTGAGCAAAATCTACGCGTTTTCCATTACTAGTGATAAAATATGTTATCAAGAGTTTTAGCCTGCACGCGTCAAAAAAGCGTTTTGGGGGAGGAGAGGGGTCATGCGCACGCTAACGGTGCACCAGGAGGACGGCGAGCGTCGATTGACCGCGGTCGAATTTCAACACCTGGCCGCGGTACCGGCTGCCGTCGAATGGTTTGCCAACATTGATAACCCACGCACACGTCGTGCCTATCAAAACGACCTGGAAGACTTCTGTTCCTTTATAGGGTTGGCCACTGCAGATGAGTTTCTCGTGGTGACGCGTTCTCACGTCTTGGCCTGGCGTGCCCAGCTGGAGCACCGGGGCCTGGCCGGGGCCACCATCCGGCGCAAACTCGCCGCGCTGGCCAGCCTGTTCGACCACCTGCTGGAATGCAACGCGGTGGCCGGTGGCAACCCGGTGCACGGGGTCAAACGGCCCAAGATCGAGAGCAACGAGGGTAAGACCCCGGCCCTGGGCGATCACCAAGCCAAGGCGCTGCTGGATGCACCGGACGTGGCCACCCTAAAAGGGCTGAGAGACCGGGCCATTCTGGCCGTGCTGCTCTACCACGGGCTACGGCGCGAAGAAGCGGCGCAGCTAGGGGTGAGCGATATGCTGGAGCGGCGCGGCATCAAGCATCTATTGATTCACGGCAAAGGCGGCAAGGTGCGTTACCTGCCTCTGCATCCGGTGGCCGCTGACCGCATCCACGATTACCTGGAGCGCTCGGGGCACCACCTGGTCACGCCTAAAGGCCCGCTGTTCCTGCCGCTACGCGGCCACATAGATCGAGGTGGCATTACTGCCGACGGCATCTATAAAGTAGTGGAAGCCTATGCAAAAAAGGCCGGCATCGAGGTCGCTGGTTTGGGTGTGCATGGCCTGCGGGCAACAGCCGCAACTAATGCCCTTGAGCATGAGGCGGATATTGCCAAGGTGCAAGCCTGGCTGGGTCATGCGAACATCAGTACGACCAGGATTTATGATCGTCGGCAGAATAGGCCGGAGGATTCTCCAACATATAAAGTTCGATACTAGAAAACTAAGAGAAATAATATGCAAACAAGTGATTACAGGCATCATCCAGATTTACAAGCTATCATAGATAGATCTGAGAACTGGATGATTGAATCTTACAGGTTAGCGGGCACAGGTGCGTTAGATACAAAAAATAAAAATTTAATTGGCAGAGCCTTATGGCATCTTTCTATTGAACACTATCAAGCTATACACACATTGGTTGATAACGGTCTATTCGGTTCCGCATACGCGCTGCTCCGTCCTCAATTCGAAGGCTACGTGAGGGGCACATGGCTATATCATTGTGCATCGAAGAAAGACAAAGAAGCATTTACTAGAGGAAAAGAACCACCAAAAATCTATAAAATGCTAGATGACATCGAAAAAAATGAAGATTTCAAATCTGGCGAACTAACCGAATTTTCTAATAGAAATATAAAAAAATTACATAATTTCACGCACGGAGGTAACCAGCAGTTTTTTTCAAGAATAAGCGAAAGGGGGATTGAAACAAATTTTCAAACAAGGGATGTACTAAATCTATTAAAAATCTCAATCCAAATATCTTATATGGCCTTCATTGGACTTGCGGAAAGTTCCGATAGCGTTTCGCTAATGAACAGTCTCAGAGAGGCATATATAAAAAACGAATGAATAAATATTCGCTCTACACAGTAAAACAATAACTGCGCATTCGATAATCGGTGAAGTTCACTATCATGAATATAGCTTTGATGCATCAAACTCAAGTCCTGCCTCCTTCATCTCTCGTACAAGCCTCATCTGCCATCCACCGTGGGAGTCTAGCTCAGTATAAACTACCCCAAAAAGATCCGATGGAATTTCAACATCTCCTTTTCTAAGCAGGCACACCCGCCCCCTTCCTAGTTTCCCTGCAAAATATCCCAATTCGAAGATTACATTTTGACGGGCTCTCGCAAATGGTGAGTCTCCTTTTGCCGTCGAACCGACATCGTCTGGAGTCAGAAGGACAACAGCATATCCGACCTGCGCTGCCTGCTCGAATTTTTCTATGATCGTTCTGCCACGGTCTGGTTGCTCCTGCAGCACAATCGACTCGAGACCTAACTTATCCAAAAACCTTGCGAGCATATGGCGAGCAGCGTCATCATGCCCATGAACAATAAATACTCTATTCGATGGTGTTAGATATTCCATTGGTGCAGCGCCTCCTATTTGAACATGTGCTTTATAGTCTCTAGCAAAGGGAATCAGCACTTGAGAAACAAAAGCATGAAAACCAGCAATGATTTTTTTACTGCCTGTGCTGAAATAGTGGAATCCAAAGTTTAGAGCATAACTAGGGTCTGCTGCGAGCTTTTGAATTAGCAGTATTGTAAGACCAAGCCTAACTGAGTCGTCATCGGGCCAAGCCAAGCGGTGACTGCCAACAAACCCCCCTCCCGTCTCGGCGCTATCCGATAAAAATCCTTCTAAATCAACACCTTGAATCAAATTAAAATTTACTGATTCTAGTTCTGGGCTGGTAAGCACACGGCCGAGTCTCTTAAGGGGCACATCAAACGTCTGTTGCTGTGAGTTCTGAAGATCTAAAATGCAGCTATTGATTTTAGTAAAAATATCAGCGTTGCTCATTCGCCATCTCCAATCAATCGCTTTTCTGCCGCCTGCTCAAGTAGTTGAGCCCGGTAAGATTCTTTAATCTCATCAATGAGAGGTTGAATAAGGGGGTTGGATTCATATCCACCTAACCTCTCATCTATAGAATTATTTATAAGCTGGACAGCTTGTTCGATACTGCCAGGATCGAAGGGGTCAAAATTTACAGTACAGAGCTCCCCGTCTAGCTCTTGGAGCGCGATCTGAGCGTCTTTCAAGTCGCGCTGAAGCTTATCTAAGCCTTTTATCACACAACTCTCCTTGCAGTTTCATTATAGAATTAATAATTCTCTCTAATTAAGCAAACCAAAATCAACCAACCGTTAACTGTCGACTCACCAACACACCAGCCACTTTTTCCCTGTAAAGTCATCGAGGGCAAAAAATTAATAAAACTTATCGCTCCATCACAACCCGCAACGATCACGGTAATTAGGTCGCCGTATGCATACGGCTAATTTTTTCTTTCAGTTACCAGAAAACACGTTGCCGCGAGGCTCTAAACCGAAGCGGTGACAATGTGTGGATTTTCGCAAGCGTCTATCGTGCAACTCATTTTTTAGTCGTGGCCACTCTTTGGAAATAAACCCTGACGGCATTGATTCAGATTCGCTAGGTATCGCCAAAAGTATATCTATACCATAATCATAAAAAGCATTACGCCCATGAATAGAGATCGCTAACCTATAGAGGCGTTTTAGCAAAAACCTAATGCCAGAATAGCCCTCTTCCTGTAAGATTTCGATTAGATACGCACGGGAAGCTCTAATTGCCAAGTTAACGCGAATTGACTCACGTTTACTGTCTGTACACCAAGGAGCGTACAAATTGAAAAGTCTTGACTGCAAGCAAGATATTGGATCAATAATTGCAATTCTAACATTATCTAGAACTACTGATTCCAGGTGACGGTAGATATCCTTCGTATCTACTCCCGCAATCCTATCCAATATATCAATGACAATTTTTGTATCGTCATCCCAAGAAATTTCTGCGATGGCTAAGTTAGGTGTGTGATCATCAAGTGAAGCCCGCCTGAAAGAAACTTTCATTCGCTCTTCGCAAAAATTAGCGGCTTCGTTAGTTCCTATAAAATCTAGATCATCACTGGTAGCGTATTGGATTTCTTCCCCTGTTAATTCATCCAATAAATACTGTCGGGCCCACAGGGAGAGAGCTTGACCGCCCACTACAATTAACCCATATGTGTCGATAGCTTCGCGCTCGGGGGAGCGGTACACATCTTTAAGACGCTCTTTGAAATATAAGAAGAGCTCTGAGCGTTCAAAAGGATCAAGCAAGGAAGTTACGTATTCCGTATTATTGTTAGGATTCATCTAGCAAAAGCTGGTGGGGCTATACGTTGCCGACGTGGTGCGCCTGCAGAAATCCTCATCGCGTTTTTAAGGCGCTCAGAAGCAGCATCCAGGGTTTCGGCACTGGCCAGTTTGACAGCGCTCATAAGGCTGTCGCGGCGCGCACTTTTGCCTCCCAAGATTTCTGGATAGTTGCTATCAAGCTGAAAAGGCTGGTGCATCGTTGGATTTCCACGGGGCTTGGGCTGGTACAATCCTAGCCCTACGTTCAAAAATGAGCAACCGCGCAGCATACCGGCCGTCATCTACAGAGCTGATTACAAGCACGAAATTTAACCTCCGGTGATCGCTACTCCCCTAGAACCACCGCAACAGGCCAGCGCGTCGAATACGCCCACAAAGACACTCATTTCTGCAAAGCGGTGTCTTTGCCTGGATTTAACATAGCACCCGTTATGCGCATCGTTGATTAGACGATGCGGCCTGAGATCTGACGCCAAGGGGATTCGTGGATCGTTGTCGAACGACGAAGCCTAGGTGGCAATGACGAGTTAGGTCCATTTCAGCAAACAGGGAATGGTTGCAACGAACTCAGTACCTTGCACATCGTTCGAAGTGACCTCGAGCGCTCCATGGTGGCCAATGCATATCTGATTTGATATATAGAGCCCTAAGCCTAAGCCCTCTTCCCGGTGACCCACCTCGGGCCGCCTGAATGCCTCAAAGAGCGAAGGAAGCACTTCCTCAGGGATCGCAACACCTGAGTTATGAACGGAGAGCACCAGGTTCACGCCATCCGTAGTGATGCGAACCTGGACAGGCAAGCCCTTGGCACCGTGTGTGATGGCATTGCCTACCAGGTTCGACAGTAGCTGCCCCAACCGATTGGGGTCACAGTAGAGCCCTGTGGGCACGTCCATCGCTTCTGTGATCAGCGCTTCAGGATGCACTACCCTCAGCTCCATCAGCACCGCCTCGAACTGGTCCTGGAGATCGTCGGTCAGCAAAGGCTTGACGGGAATTCCTCCGCCCAATTTGCCACGGGCGAAATCAAGCACATCTTCGATAAGGCTGCCCATCCGCTTTGCGCTCTGGCGTATGGCCCGAACCATTTTGATACTTCGTGGATGAGTAACCCTCGTTTCCAATAGCTCGGCGCTTAGACGCACAGCGCTCAATAGGGTACGCAGGTCATGCCCTAGCACTGCGACAAACTGTTCACGCTGCACACCTGCCTCTGTAGCAATAGCTAACGCTGTTGCGGAGGCCAAAAGCCCTTTATACAGATCGAGGTTCATGGCAATGAGCTGAGCATAGAGCCCCATTGTTTTCAGAATGGTGGCCTCATCAAAGCTTGCAGGGAGTGGGTCTATTGCACACAGCGTCCCAAAAAATTCTCCATCGGCGGTAATGATGGGAACAGAGACGTAGCTCTCCAGTTGATAGAGCTTGGGGGTGTGATGCAGTGAATAGATGGGATGACTACTGGCGTGGGTAAAGATGACCGGTTTTCGATGTTGCCTGATTTCATGGCAAATCGTTGACTTCAAATCAAGCTGCGCACCGGGTATGAGGCCAAAATCTATCGAATCGTCAACAGCACAGGCGACCCAATGCTTATCTGTCACCAGTGCAATGGCCGCAAAACGCATGCCCGTTGCCTGTTTCACCATTTCCAGGATTAAAGGCACAGCTTCGATTTTTGCAACCGCTTCTATGACTTCGGCGAAATCCGGTACTTCGTGTTGTGCGCTGCGCGGGGAATCAGTCACGGTTCTTTGATCACTGTCCAAAGGCGCGTTGAGGGGAAGGGCTGGCTTGACCAGTAGGCGAGCCATCAAGGCCGCAGCAAGCTTACGCTAAGCTTTGTTGTATCGCACTGTCCAGTTGAGCTATTGAAAATGGCTTGCTGATGATCGTCAAATGACGAAAGTCTTGCTCGAGTGCCGCAGCACCGTACCCGCTTGCAAACATGATGGGGATGGATCGGCCGATCAGTTTTCTAGCCACGGGAAACGACAACTCTCCGTTGAGGTTGATATCCAGGATGGCCATATCACACTGGATGCCTTCGGCTGCTAACAGCCCAGCAGCAAGGGTCTGGCTGATGCCCACAACCTCGTGGCCCAGATCGCTCACCATGTCTTCTACCAGCATCGCCAGTAACATTTCGTCTTCTACGATGTAAATGCGAGCCACGCTGTTATTCCAACCTCAGGGGTGCCCGAACGGTACATTCAAGCCCTTTCTCCTCAAACCGCAAG
This sequence comes from Pseudomonas sp. AB39(2026), assembly GCF_059831485.1. NCBI lineage: Bacteria > Pseudomonadati > Pseudomonadota > Gammaproteobacteria > Pseudomonadales > Pseudomonadaceae > Pseudomonas > Pseudomonas sp. AB39(2026). Next base: position 1,673,139 of record NZ_CP195212.1, on the reverse strand, counting down.
CTAGCCTCGCCATCAAGCTCGTCGGCCAGCCCACGTTGAATCAGACGGGAACCAAACCCCATACGTTCCGGCGAGGTAACAATCGGTCCTCCCGATTCTTTCCAGGTCAATTCCATCCATTGCTCACCAGGGGTGGGATAGACCTGCCAAGCGATGTCAACGTGCCCTCCTGCAACGGATAATGCCCCGTATTTGAGGGCGTTCGTCGTTAGCTCGTGAGTAGCCATTGCAATGGAAAGCGCCTGCTTCGGGTTAAGCTTGAGAGAAGGCCCACTTAGCCGAACGCGGGGATCAATATTGGGGAGTTGTGCCCCAATCGCCTGCAGCAAAACGTCTTTTAACGAAGCACTTTCCCATCTCTCGGTGTTCAGCAAGTCATGGGCTTCAGCAAGCGCAACGAGACGACCTGTAAAGGCGTCTCGTACCCCTTGAGGGATATCCGCTCCACGCAACGTTTGATAGGCCAGGGATTGAACAATCGCCAGCGTATTCTTGACGCGATGATTAAGCTCATTGATTAGCAATTGTTGATGACGTTGAGCGGTTTCACGGTCTTCTAGTGCTTCACGCAACGCAGCTCTATCATCGTGCTCCTGCCGTAGCGCTACGAGTTCCTCATGTAGACGAACGCCGATACTGGATCGATCAGCATCCGAGGTGCTCAGAAGGAGGCTCGATAGCTGTTCATGGGTGTCCAGGAACGTGACCATATCACTTTCGAAGTTGAGATTTGGGTGCGTCAACGTCCAATAATGAGCCGTTCGGATGAACGCTAGAAAGGCTGTCAAGATCTCAAATTCAGCGCTGCCCAGGGCTTTACGTAAAGCCTTGGCAGCCGAGGCTGATTTTGCAGGATGGGCGAACATGACACCTGCGGCAGCAAATACATCCTGCTCTGCTTGAGACTCCATTGAAGGAATCATGGAAGCGTCCCAAGACGCCAGGCGAGCGTAGACCCCCTCCAACTGCGTATCGGTCAATATGGCAGGTTGCCTAAGCAGTGTTAAGGCCTGCTCTATCGTGTTGGGTACAGCCTGGGGGTCACCGGATGGATTGCCCTGACCGATCAAAAACCCCAGATGCCTGACAATGCAATAACGCACCTCACAAAACCGCGAAAGGTGAACAAACAGGCGCTCCTTGAACACCGAAGGAAGTGGATTATCAAGGTAACCTGCCTTGGCAAAAGCCCACAGCTCCCGAATTAAACCTGGTGCGTCTTGAGCAGTTTGGAAGAAATTGGGCACCAAGCCAAAGCGGCTGGCTACCTCTGCTTCGAAATGCGTTTTATCCGCCTGGTTCACAGCTCGCGTTGAGGTAGTGCCAGTCATTGATATGCCTCTTGAAATGCTCTATAGCCCGAACGTTGAGCATGCCCGCTTGGGCACGCACTGGATAATCTATCTTTGCGCAAGGGCCTGCTCAACGAAGATAAGGGCAATTGCAGGAATTTTAGCGTCTAATACACGGTTGGTCCGAGCCTAGCGGCTATACGTTCCTAGAGGGCGAACTCCAACACAAACCGCGTACCTGGTAGAGCATTCTGCCATTCTGGTTTGCCTCCCAACTGGCGACCGAGTCGCAAAATCAGTTTCATCCCGAGGCTCTTGGATGATTCAGCGGCCCAACCTGAGGGTAGGCCGGGTCCGCGATCCCTCACCTCAAGACGTAGAACTGGGCCAATTGCGGTTATCGTAAGGCGTATGTCTCCCGGCTCTTGAGGCGTCGCATACTTCAGGGCATTCGTCAGCAGCTCGTTGACCAAAAGGCCGAGCGGAATTGCATCATCGGTAGGCACCATTACAGCCGGCACGTCAAAAATCAGAACACCGGAGGGCCCGCTGTCCATTAGTTTCTCAGCCACACTGCCAAGAAATTCTTTCAAATCCAGGTTATGCACGTCGCTGGTACGCCATAGCCGATCGTGCAACTGGGCAATAGCCATGACCCGGCCTTCAGCATCACTCAGTGCAGTACGCACCTCTGGATTCGAGGAAGCACGACTTTGTAATTGCAGCAATCCGGCTACAAGCGCAAGGCTGTTCTTGACCCGGTGGCTCACTTCTTGGGTTAACACGTTCTGGTGTTCAAGTGCCTGACCTAAGTGTTCTTGATGTGCTCGCAAAACGCCTTCGGCGTGGTGACGATCTAGTGCGACCCCAAGCAAATTTGCAAAGCCCTGGATGAACACCACGTCTGCTTCGGTAAAACGCCCCTCAACCGGACTATCAACTTCGAGCACGCCAAACGGCTCGTTGCCCACGCGGATCAATACGTTGATGGCCCGCTTCACACCATGATCGGCCATGACCTTTGGCGTCCGGAAACGCTTTTCATTTTCCAGATGGTTGGAAATCACAGACTTGCCTGTCTGAAAAGCATAACCTGCAGGGCTGTCGAGATCGGCACCAACCCTGGCGTGTCCTACATACCCAGGCTTCCAGCCTACGCCTGCCACCATCAAAAAGTCCCCATGCTCTGGCTGGAATTCCATAACCTTACATAGCCGGGTATACATGCCTTCGGCGCATACCCGTGTCGCTTCCTGCAATAACGCGCCGGTCACATGAGTTTTCAAGGCGAACAGACCAAATTCTGCGGTCAGCTTTTGTTGCCTGAGCCGATATGCTAGCTCCTCAGCGGCATTACCTCCTTGCTCTGGTGGGCTCGCAGTTTTATCACGGTTATCAGGCTCCAATCCGCCTCCTCGACGCATTCTCAGGTTTTTGACAGGCTGGTAAACAAGGTAAAATACTCTCTATTACAAGAGATATCTTTAGGGCTAGCGTTGATCGAACGCAGAGTTTGGTAAGTACCTGCCAAACGACGTATAGGGTCACGGCGCTAAGCCGTCTCGCACGTAACGTCCTCCAGCTCGGGTTTAGCTTGCCGCCCCTTAGTATTCCCCTTGATTTTTTTATGTGAACTGCGGGTTCACCTACTCGTCACTTGCCCACCGATAGGTCGGCAGGTGGGAAGGGAACAGCTTGCCCTGGGCATCAAGCTCTCTCCCGGCAATCAGGCAATGTGCTTTCAGCTGTTCTAGGGTCAGACCATGCTTCTCTGCAACGAAGGAGATCATGTAATACCCGCCTCGCATGCACACCTCTTTGAAAAGCTCGTGGTGGTATGTCCCACTGACGTAGTTGCCTGTCATGGGATGGGTAGGCGTGCTGGACGGTTGGTGATAACCAAAGTGGTCAGCCAGTATTTGGCAAAGGTCGCAATAAATACGAGGGCTATGGGCTGCAAGCCCATAGGGGCCCGCTCCAATACCCGCTTTAGGCACCCGCAGCGTTCGGCCAGAGGCGAGTTTGTAAAGCTTGCGTAGGGCGTGAAGCAGGGCTTCGCGCTCCGTCTCCTGATCTGAAAAAGGCACATGCGTGTCGTTGACGATGGCCTTGCGCACAGGGATACCACACGTGTTCGGCTCCGACAGGACGCACAGGGTACCGGTGCAGACGTGCCCGTCCAGCGTCAATTCAACTGCGTACACCTGGTCGCAATTGGCGCGTACCACGTCTACGTCAATCGTCTCGTATTCTTCAATTAGGAACCGGCTCATTGGCACCCCTAGCGTGCGTTTTTTCTAGTTCTGCTAGCGCTTGCGTAGAGCTTTTTACGCGGTAGCGCCAACGTCTTGGGCTTGATCTTCGGCTTTACGTGGGGTTTTACGCACTTTGCCTTCTGCCCGTCTTGTAGTTGCCTTTAGCTTGGTTGCAGCCTTCGTACCCCCCTTAACAGGGATCTTAGCCGCTGGCTTAGCGGCAGACTCTGCAGCGGCTGCTTTAGATGCCATTCGCGGTTGCGCGCTCGACCCGTTAACCGCCTGAGCCCTTGCGGCAATTGGTCGAACGGTGAGTTCTACCCCTACGGCCTCCATCAGCTTTCGAATCGTGCTGTATCGCGTTTTAACGCCACCCTTGAGCGTTTTATAAAGGCTTTCGCGGTTGACTCCAGCGTCCTTAGCAACCTTGTTCACACCTTGCGCTTTTGCGACTTCTGCAAGCGCCTGCATGAGCAATTTCGGGTCATCTGCCTTCATGCTTTCCGAAAGGTAAGCGCTGATTGCTTCTGGGCTGTCAAGAAAGCGCGATGCTTCATAACGGCTGGTACCGGAGGTGTTCAGATCGAGGATAGGCATATCCTCGGGGTTGAATGTCGCTTCAGTCATTTCATTTTACCCGTCAGTGCATCAAGGATCGCTTTTGCTTCCTTGATCGCGCGTTTTTGGTCCGTTTTGTTACTACCCGAAAGCATCAGGTAAGCGGTCCGGCCGGTGCGAACGAAGTAAGCTCGATACCCTGGCCCCACAAAAACCCGCATTTCACTGACACCATCGCCCACTGGCTCACAATCACCGAAATTGCCTGCCTTGGCTCGATCCAAACGGGCTAATAGAGCCGCTTTGCCCTGGGCATCCCTCACACCATCAAGCCAATCATCAAACTCAGGCGTGGTGTTTATCGTGTTTTCGATGATATCCGTCATGGCTTGAATTGTAGCCTACTGGCTACTCTCTGTCGATTTTTTGGGCCTTTCTGTCGAACTGGATGAAGGGCAAGAAAAAGGGACACGCTATTGCCAGTAGTCTGCTCTAGTCATTACGTAAGAGGTTCGATCAGGTCGCTGCCGTGATTCCTGACATTACCCACGGCCCTGTCTACCTGGTACCACTCAAAATCAGCCACCGGCCGGCTTTGCTGCTGCACGATGTGCAAGGCTGCATCAGCTTCCAGGTCAGGCTCAAGCCAGGCTCTGGCAGCGTCAGGCCCCAGCACAACCGGGCGGCGATCATGAATGTCCACCATGCCGGCATCGCTTGCGTCGGTGATAATGACAAAGCCGTCCTCGTCGTGGGGCTCAAGGCCTGGATGCACCTGGGCGAGGCCTGCAAAGAACATCGGTGCCTGGCTCTTGAGCCGGATGCAATACGGCTGCTTTTTCTTGGGGTCGTCAGGGTCTTTAACCCATTCAAACCAGTTATTGGCCGGTACCAGGACACGGCCTGCCGGCCATAGTGACTTGAAGAACTTGCCGGTGGCCACCGTCTCGATCCGGGCATTAATAGGGTCGGGCCGTTTACCCTTGGCCCAAAAGGGCGCCCAGCCCCATTTAACCGCCTGCAGACGGATGCCCTCGGCGTCAGCATGGATCAGCGGTGATTTCGTGGTAGGGGCCACGTTGTAGCGGTTGATCGGCTCAGGCGGCACGTAGTCAATCACCTGCTGGCCCGGCCCCAGTTCGCGCAGGTAGTGGCCCATCGCCTCGTACACCGAATAACGTCCGCACATGCTGTACCTGCCTTTGTCATTGTTCTACTGACGCGCTACTGCGCTTTGACGGTCCATAACTGATCGAGCCGCGTGGTATAGCTCTGGCTCATAAACTCACGACGCATGCCCCAGTCCGGTTCCACCGGCACGGTAGCGGAGCGGAGTGTGCCCCGGCCCCACCGCGCATTGATCGAATCTAGGGTTTTCATCAGCTGCTCGCACTTCTCAGGCTGCGTCACAGCAAACAAATCCCCCGTGTACTCGCCAGGTTGCCGCAGGTCCAACAACAGCACCTCGGCCTTACTGTAGCGGTAGCCCTCGCGAAAGATGCGCTCCACGGCCTGTGTAGCCGCGTTGGTCATCAATAACGTGTCGTGTGTAGGGTAGGGCAGTTCGACCAAGACGCCGTTTGCGTATTTGAGCTCGTCCGGGTTGAACATGCCGGTGCGTATGCTGATTCGCATTTTTTTGCACATGGAGCCTTGGGCGCGCAGCTTCTCGGCGGCCCGTGCCGTGTAGGTGGCCACCGCTTCCTTGATCGAGGGCAGGTCCGTTAACCGCTTACCGAACATGCGGCTACAGCAAATCTCCTGCTTGGGCGGGTCGGGCTCATCCAGCTCCATGCAGGACACACCGGCCAACTCGCGGGCCGTGCGCTCCAGGACCACGCTGAATTTGGCCCGTAGGGTCACGGGGTCGGCCTGGGCCAGGTCCATGGCCGACTGGATGCCCATGCCCTGCAGGTGGGCAGTCAAACGCCGGCCGACACCCCACACCTCCGACACTGCGGTATTGCGCAGCACCCAGTCACGCTTGAAGGGGTCGCAGATATCCACAACGCCGCCTGTGTGCTGCTGTAAGCGCTTGGCCGTGTGGTTGGCCAGCTTGGCCAGGGTCTTCGTCCTGGCAATGCCCACACCCACCGGGATGCCGGTACAGGCCATCACCCGTTGTCTGATCGAGCGGCCCAAGGCCGTCAGGTCACCGGGTTGGCCGGTGAGGTCACAGAATATTTCGTCAATGCTGTACACCTCGGAGCCCGCGACCATGCCTTCGATAATCGTCATGACGCGCTCTGACATCTGGCCGTTTATGTGGAATGGAAAAGCAATAGGCAACAAATTGCCGCGTGCTTCCGTCAACGCTTCGCTTGCATCGCATATTTTGTGAATTGCACCACCTCAGTGTGCCCACGACCGTGTTGGTTGAGAAGCCGTTCTTAAGCACGAAAGCATCATCAATTGCCTTAGCTATCGATCCCTTTCCTCCGTCCCTCGCGGGCTCGGAGTCTATCTTTAGATCTGCTAAACCCTTGACAACCCCGCCTGATGCTGACCGATACAAACATGGCTTTCACTCCGAGGCCAAGCTATAACCAGCTGTGTTACGGGTACTTTCAATGCATCTGGAACCGGATTTACATAGGCACCACTAACCTTATCGACGCAGGTATATTTAATACCTATTCCTAGCGTACGCGTACGATTCGAACAATCCGGCACTGCGAGTGCCGGACCTAATAGGTAACTGATCGCAGCGCGAAATATAGCTGGACTGTTTTCCCGGGAGAAAAAATGTCTGGAAACCGAATTCCCCCTAATAGGCCACCAATGTTTACCTCAGGCTCGTTTTTAACAGAGGAGCCTGAAAGCATTTCAGGAGAGCCTAGCAGAGGTAATACACCAGTAAATAATCGAATTTTTTCTCATCCGCGAGAAATTAATCACAACAGGTATGCTCCCTATCCGAGGAGTGGAACAGGTTCGTTCCATGCGAACCGGACTGGCGACGCTAGACCCTTCGGCAGCAGCCGCCATTCATCAAGTGCGAGTTTACAGCGACTGATTACAGAATTCCCGGAAATTCCGGAAGGCTCGGTACGAAGCGATTATCCAGACTCTCCGCTCTCCCGAAGATCCGGCCGGGCCTCTTTGTCCAATTCATATATTGAGTCTCGTGACCTGCCAGACTCGCCAATTACACGCCGCCGACCTTCGTATACAGACTCGGATGTTATCGAATCAGGAGAGTTTCAACAGTTTTACCGTAACCAGCGGCAGCGGACTAACACTGACCCGAACGCTGTGCATGAGCTGCAACGTCGGCAGTAACTTCGTTATACACCCGTTGTTTTCGAGCGGAGTGACATTATTTCACCCATCCTACCTGACCCGGTCATGGACCGTTGCAGCATTCGCCAATTGGGCGTGCTTCAGGAAGGAATAGCGCGGGGAAGCACGGCAGCGGTACACCTTCTCACTACTCCTGGTGGTCGGAAGTTCGTAGGGAAAGAGATATTCGCCCACGTAGCGGGTGGTCTGAATAACAACCTAATGCACGAGTGCGAAGGGTTGCGCCGCATTTCCAATCCAACCCAGGATACAGGGACCTGTACCCACTATGGTGTTGCCAGCCTTGAGTTCGCGCCTGGCGACGTCAGGCGATTATTGATCATGGATCACATCAACGGGCCGAACGGTAACGAAGTAAAATTCAAACTACACCACGCGCTCGCGCTACGGCTTATCTCCGAAAACGATGCTTGGCAAATAAACATGCTATTAGCCTCTGAGCTGCTATTCACGGCTCGGCATGCAAAAAACCGAGGTGTGGTAAATAGCGATTTCAAACCGGGAAATTTTTCAATTGAGAAAGCTACTGGCAGTCTGAAGGTGTATGACTGGGGGGGATGGACACCCGTTAACACACCAGCAGGTATGTCGACTGCCTTGTATGCACCGCCAGAAGTAGAAGCCGAGCGCGTGGAAACGGTTGTGCCGGTAGAGCGGACCATCGAAGAGTACGTGCCGATTACAACGTGGGAATTCAACGAGCGACATCAGTTCAGAACGCCTACTACTCGGTATCACTCGAGAACTCGGATAGAGCGCACGCAGGAGCGTCGAGTTGAGGAAATTCCCTCCAGACTCGATGAGAAGAGCGATATTTTCTCCATAGGCAGAATCTTGGAGGAAATGGTCGGAGGCGATATTTCCCCTGATCCTGCAGCACCAAAGAAATTTCCGACACGCTGGATCGATGTGAACTCGGAAAAATCTATGCAGTATTTTGCATTTATAGACCAGATGCAGTCTCCATCAAGACTGTACCGTCCCACCGCCCAGCAAGCTTTGGAGAATCCGTTTTTCTTTGACTTAGATAGAAATCGCGCGCAGCAACTTTTGAAATATATAGCAGCATTAGATCTAAATTAGCAGTCAGCTCAGCAGCCCAGGTGCTCAATCCTCACTGTTCTATTCAGCATCCTGTGCATTAAAGACTAATCCTAACTTACAGATGCTGCCGATTATTGCTGATCGCCCATGAATGTAAATCTTCATGAGCGATCAGCGGGTACCTTTTCTGGGCGGCAATGCACCGACGACTCTTTGCTAACAGTTTCAATTCGGGCTGGAGGTGGGAGCCATTATCCCCGCGAGGTATGCCCATCCAGCGCCGTTACCCCTTCCAGCTTGCGGATAAAGCCCTCGATCTTTTTCTGATCACCCTCGACGATGGCGCGCTCGTCGGCTGTCAGCGGCACCTCTTCCAGGTACCGACGGACCGACGCCTTGCTCTCCAAAGCCTGGCCCTGTGCGCTGGCTTTGGGCAGGTTGAAGTCGCAGCCGATGCAAGCCATGCGATGCGCGCAGGTGCTCCAGAACGGGTTAGTGCAATACGAATTGCCCAGGTCGTAATAGAGGTACGGATCACCACTCTGCCGGGCGATAACATCATGGTCGACCAGCAACGAAATCATGTGGGCCATCTGGTCGGCCTTGACGAAGGCGGCGGCCAGCTGCGTTGGGCGGATGCGCAGGTAGTGCAGGGTCGACGTCGGTGAGCTATGCCCAGACCATTGCATGAGTTCCACCAGGGACATGCCTTGCGGCACGCTGGCCAGGGCCGTTACAGCGCTGGCGCGACCGCGATGGCTGGTGATGCGACCTCGGATGTCGGCAATCGGAACACCAGCCTTAGTGCAGAGGATGGGAATGATGGTGTCGTTGATCACACTGGTACCTAGACGCTTGCCACGGTATTGGAACAGGTAGCGGACCTTCTCGCCGGTGCGCTCATCCCACAACGCCGCCTGTTCAGTAGGCCGCTGTTGTAACCAGGCATCGATCTTGTCTTTGACCACCGCAGCCACGGGTTTGACATAAGCCTTGAAGGTTTTGCTTGGGGGAACCTGCAAGTAGCACAGGGTGCCGGCCGGAACGGTCTGGCCCTCCTCAACAACGTCCTGTATCTGTGCTTGCGCACAGTCGATGGAAAGACGCGCAATCTCATTCTTGCGCAGCCCTGCATGGGTCCAGAGGACAGCGATGGCCTGGATCATGACCAACGGATAATGGATCTCGCACAGCAGGTCCGCACGGGTCAGGTTCAGGCTGGCCCAAACCAGCTTCAGCCAGATGGCATCATCGATTACCCGCGGATTGACGCCGCTGGCGAACGACACAGTCCGGGGCGTGGCCAGGTGATGCCGTGGCCGGAACTGCAAACGCCCCCAACCCCACAGCTCGACATCAATAAAGAACCGGCGCATCAAGCATTCGAGCAGTCGCTCGCTGGCGCAGGCCCTGGAGTTGGCCAATCTGGATCGTGATGCGTTCTTCAATGCTGAGCTTTTGGTAAGACATGCGTATACCGTACCTGAAAGGCCAGGTGTTGCACTCAGTTTTTGCCGCTAACAAAATATATCGATGATGGAACCGTTTGCCGTTACTGGACACACAATGAGCTCACTAGGCTCTACAGGCACTTTCAATGAATCCTATTAACAACACATTTTCTACTTTACTGAGTCACGCCCTTGTAGGGGAGCCTGAAAATAATAAAAATGTTCAGTTTGAAAAAAAATCTGAACCGCTGGTTCCTCCTAGGCCAGACGCTCCACGCTCAGTGCCGCACGCCAATTCTCTGCTAGCCAGTAGCTTGTCAATGAAAATTGAAAAAAATGAAGGTGGTAAGAAAGTAAGTAATCGCAGAGAAAATCAAGAAATATTGAAAAGTTCTCGACATGACCCCGATGCGGCTTGGCAAAAAAATTTATATACAGTGCCGTTCTTCACAGCAGATGGCCAAAAAGCTAAAGTCGTGGGCGAATATATGAAGGGTGACAGTTTGCGTTTTGAGGTAAAAAATAGAGCCGGTGATACATGTGCCGTGCTCAAGCGGACTCATCTCGATAATGGTGAGCAGGTCTGGATGCTTCCTAAGCATGCTTCAATCTCTGGAGGCGCACCAACGAGCTCCGGATCTACCCCAATAATGAGCATTTCTTCAAATGCATGGAACAAAATTAATCACCTCGATGAGTCTATTGTGACCAATATAGCACATCAGCTCGATAACGAAGGCGTTGGACATGTTGTATGGGGGTCGAAGCCAGTACAACTTTTAGAAGGGGTAGATGAGGAGGGTATATGGCATGATATGAGCTTACTTGCCCAAGGCAGTCAATTAAAAGATAATTTCCATTTGCTGCCAATTTCTAGCAACTCGCAGAAACCTCCTGAAGAGCAAGAAGGATATTTAGTTAACAGGGGCAACTTACTACGTGTTATAGAGCAGGAAAAAGCTTTTTTTGCTCAAAAGTTTGGCGTCTCTGACCTGAGCAGTTCCACTGCAATGCTGGACGAGTGCGTTATTCCACACCTGCAGCGGTTAGGTAGTAGCGAATTCAATAATGATCAAGAGTTTTTGGCGACCGTACTTGGTTTCGGTCGTTCAAATGCGCAGGCTGTTATAGATACTGATCAAGCGCCTGCTTATACTGAGGGCGTCAATCAACAGGTTGAAGCGTGGATGATTGCACGTGCGGCAGAAAAGGATATATCCTATCCGATTCCAAAGCTTCCTCCATTCAAGAAGCTTCCCTCCGCAGAGTCCCAAGGGCTGGTTAATCAATACTTAAAGGATAGCGATGAAATACACTCAAATATTGCAGGTCTTATCGAAAAACACAGCAATTTAGCAGATGATGAAAACATCGAGCTTAGTGATGCCAGGATTTTCGTGGCTGCTCTACTAACTATGCTAGAGCGCTAGAGTGTATTGATGTGAAAAATAATAGCTCGCCACTTCTGAGTGGTGAGCCTATTAATGAACAGGATAAGATTTTTGCAGATATTCGTAATCGTTATTTAAATCAGTATTTTAGCTGAAGATAAACCGGTGCCTTGATCCCTATGGAAGCAAGCCACGGGGGATCTGCGAAAACCAGGTTCTCCGTGACTCTATGCCCACGAGGACCGGTTATAGTTTCGAATTGCGCGGTTGCAAGGGCTTCGCTCAATCCGTGGCCCCCCCAACCAGGCACCACCCAAGCAGAACAGTGCGCCGAAGAGGCAATAAAAGCGAAGACGGTACCCTGGAATCACGACAGCTCCATTTTTTAGCTTTTGGTGAAAGGTTATCGGCCATCGCTCGAGAATATTGAAAACTGAATTCCACTACCTGGGTATCGTGTTGTTATCGTGCGCTGACAAGATCGATAATGTTCGAGAGCCAGCCAATGGCTACTTGGCGCGGCTTGCGTGGAACTAGAGGCTCCTGTGGGCACTGATATCTGAAACCTCGCAACGGTTACAAATGGTATTTGTGTATAGTCATGCCACAGTTTATATATTAAACTGTGGTCCCCTTATCAATATAGGTGGCACTATGTCACGTCTTGCTGAATTCCGCGCCTTAGAGAAGAAGTTGGCCGCCCAACTTGCCGAACTCGAAAACCTGAAAAACGATGAAGGTTTGCAGCGCGAAGTCGAATTTGAGCAAAAGCTCCGCGACCTACTGGCCGAATATGGCTATAGCCTTCGCAACGTTGTGGCGATCCTTGATCCTCAAGCCGCCAGGGGTACTGCTACTGCCCAGCCAGTCAAGAAGACACGCAAAGCGCGTGAAGTGAAGCGTTACAAACATCCCGATACTGGCGAAGTCGTTGAAACAAAAGGCGGTAACAACCGTACCCTCAAAGCCTGGAAGCAAGAGCATGGCTCAGAGATGGTTGAGGCCTGGTTAGAGTCATAACTGAAGCTTACTGAGGGACATGGGGATGCCAATGCGTCGTTTCATAATTGAACCCTACGAGACGATTGACGCAGACGTGGTACGCGCCGACCGTGACCAGCTATACGCTATTGATCTGGCACTGGATGGCAAAGCCTGCGCTGATCTTGGACACGTCCTGGTAGAACCGAACGTCCTGGGCATCCCGGTGCGTAAAGCGATTTTCAAGGGTACTCATGTACCTTTTTCGGACCAGGCGGAGGAGCGTGAAGCTTTGCTTGCAGCGCTTCGTACGCTTTACCGATTGGCCTCTGGTCGTAAGCTGCGAATCCCTCAGGCAGGCATCGGCGCGGGTCCACACGGCCTGGCAGCCCATAGCCCTCGTATCCATCATGAACTGTGCGGGATATTGGCTGACCACTTTGGCTATCAGCAACCGGCCCCTGGGTCGAGCTCGCTCTCTGAAGGCACCTGCGCCAATGCTGCTTACAGCTACACCCTCTTTTCCGAAGTTTGTCGCCGAGGGTCTTACATGATTCATCAGGTGGCGCAGAAGCATGGGTTGACGGTTGAGCAATTGAAAGCTCACTGCTCAGCGGCTGGACGAACGTTGGAAGCGCAGGGCAAGCTCTACGCGCTTCACTTGCCTATTTATCGTTGAGCAGTCGATCAGTGATCAAATCTTTACTACTTCGTGAAGGCATTCCGCGAGAGATATGACCAGTGCAGACTTGCCAGGTACTAGCGGTTTCCTACCATCATGGCAATAACCAGCCGTTAGCTGTCGGTCGAGACCCGCGTGGTACGCCCCTACTTTAGAAAACGACTTTCTCACATTTCACTCGTGTAGGCGAGTCACGTCAGTGCGCGCTCACCGTCCACAGCTGGTCAAGGCGTGTGGTATCGCTCTGACTCATAAACTCTCGACGCATCCCCCAAGTACCTGTCAAGGTTCAGTCAGCCTCTCATGGATTACCGGCTGTACCGATGAAAAAGCGCAAAATATAGGTTATCAAGAGTTTTCACTCGGCTGCGTCAAAAAAGCGTTTTGGGGGAGGAGAGGGGTCATGCGCACGCTAACGGTGCACCAGGAGGACAGCGAGCGTCGATTGACTGCGGCCGAGTTCCAACACCTGGCCGCGGTACCGGCTGCCGTCGAATGGTTTGCCAACATCGATAACCCACGAACGCGTCGTGCCTACCAAAACGACCTGGAAGACTTCTGTTCCTTTATAGGGTTGGCCACTGCAGACGAGTTTCGCGTGGTGACACGCTCCCATGTTCTGGCCTGGCGTGCCCAGCTGGAGCACCGGGGCCTGGCCGGGGCCACCATCCGGCGCAAACTCGCGGCGCTGGCCAGCCTGTTCGACCACCTGCTGGAATGCAACGCGGTGGCCGGTGGCAACCCGGTGCACGGGGTCAAACGGCCGAAGATCGAGAGCAACGAAGGCAAGACCCCGGCCCTGGGCGATCACCAGGCCAAGGCGCTCCTGGACGCACCGGACGTGGCCACCCTAAAAGGGCTGCGGGATCGGGCCATTCTGGCCGTGCTGCTCTACCACGGCCTTCGGCGTGAAGAGGCAGCGCAGCTGGGGGTGAGCGATATGCTGGAGCGGCGCGGGATCAAGCATTTATTGATTCACGGCAAAGGCGGCAAGGTGCGCTACCTACCCTTGCATCCAGTCGCGGCAGACAGGATTCATGATTATCTGGAGCGCTCGGGGCATCACCTGGTCACGCCGAAAGGCCCGCTATTCCTGCCGCTACGCGGCCCCATAGATCGAGGTGGCATTACTGCTGATGGCGTCTATAAAGTAGTCGAAGCCTATGCCAAAAAGGCCGGTATCGAGGTCGCCGGTCTAGGTGTGCATGGCCTGCGGGCAACAGCAGCCACCAATGCCCTGGAGCATGAGGCAGACATTGCCAAGGTCCAGGCCTGGCTGGGCCATGCGAACATCAGTACGACCAGGATCTATGATCGGCGGCAGAACCGGCCGGAGGATTCTCCTACTTATAAGGTGAAGTATTAAAATTGTGAAATTTTAACAGCGCATCTTATTTAAGTGATATAAAACTAACTTAAAATTATTAATACGGTAATAAATCTTGGATCTGATAAATTCTATGTTTAAACAAAGTGTACATGCAATCACAATATATAAGTGGTCTTATTGAGCCGCCTTGGAATCTATCTGCATTAAAATTACCCCATTCAAAAGAAAACCTTTTCCACATCAGATGAAGCCTATTGAAATTAACTCTAGAATTCTTATCATCATATTTTGATCGAAATATCCTTATTTCTCTGGCTAGCTCAATCCTAACAGATTTATAATTTTCAAATGAAGCAATATTCATTTCGCGCTGAGTAAGCGGTTTATCCTTCCAAACAGTACTCCACAACACAGCATCCACGAGCGAGATAAGCAGCTTAACGCTTTCTACCGCTTTAAAAGCTTGTGTATAGTCGAATTTATATTGGGAAGCTGACTCGTGAGCAATAATATGTCTTGCTTCAAAAATCTCCACTAGATTGCGCCAGAGAAGATTAACGTCTTTAACTAATGGTTCCGAATCGTGACCTTCAACACGGGAGAGGTAAGGATCCTCCACGGTGACAGCCAATTTTTTAAAATCCTCATTTAAAAGGGAGTCGTATACAGAAACTAGATGAGACAGCATACTAAAGGGTAAAGAGTATCCTAAAAGATCCCCTACGGTAAGGCTTTTGTTGTGAATCATAAGCAATACATCACTGGTCTTTATCTTGTCGCCAATTAAGCCTAAAGCTCTTTCTAAATACAAACCTCCTTCATTTACTATAGTTGCGACTGTAGCCCTAAAATGGGATTCAAGAGTAGCGATAGCAGCAACCGGAAAGTACCTAAGCATCTCACTATTATCACCCTCCTTGAACTTTAGCAAAGCTTTGTGCAGTGTCAATAGTCTCATGGTGGCCTCAATGTCGCCACCTTCAGCATGTCCAAATTCTAACCTAGAACGTAACTCTGCTATTTTTTTATCGATTGCTATCTTTTTTGTTTGAGTACTCATGGTTTTCCATATAAATTAAAATAATATGAACCAGCTTTAGGGAAAATTTATAGTGGCGCAAAATTTAGATTTAATCTATCCACGACTTTTGTAATTTCGATTACTAAAATGAGTCTCGTCTGGTGGTACGCTCGCTGCGTTGGCGTGTCACCTGAAAAAGCGTTTCCTAGCCTAAGCAGCGATTTCAGCGCATTTTACCAACCACTAGGCAAGGGTATTGTTATAGCGCACTTGGCCTGACCACGCTAGGGGTGCTGCTGATAGTGCTATTGAGCCATATAGCCGTGCTAGGGCTTCGGCGTGAAGAAACGGTGCAGCCAATCGGTGAACAAATGATGGAGAAATGCGTAGGTTTTTCTATATAATCATCAATGCTATGCTTTGAATTTTATTTTTATTAAAAAAACAGAAACGCATTTAGAATTCTGCGAATAAATAGAAAACCATTTAAAGGTGAGAAAAATATATGGCTAGACCTTCCATTCCTGCTGAAATTAGAAGAGCAGTACTAGTAGAGGCTAGCCACCAATGCGCGATCCCAAGGTGCAAAGAAAAGAATTTGGATATTCATCACATTGTGCCCTGGGAGACCTGCAAAAAACATGAGTACTCTAACCTCATAGCGTTATGTCCGCTGTGCCACCGTCGCGCCCACAATGGTGATATTGATCGCAAGTCACTGCAAATTTATAAAGATAATTTAGCCAAAGAATTTTTTAAGCATGATAACGGTATGTTCCAAGCAGAAGTTGTCGAGTACAAGAGACAGTTGAAAGAAGATAACGACAGCCAACCTGGTTTTACCTTCCACTTTGACTTCCCAGACTTTCCTAATACAACCGAGCGGATTGTATCCCGAAATATTGAAGCCTGGGGACTGGAGTTACTAGCTAATTTTCAGGCAACTCAAGAATACTGGGACTCAAATCCTGATGAATTGTCCAAGGTTATCATGAATAACAGGGCTAGTTTATTTGGCGATTATCGTATAATACGACGTGACGAAAAGATAATCAGCATAAAATATACCATAGACGCTTACCATACAGGTAAACCACATGGTTACAAGGAATCGCGTGTCTTAAATTACATATTGAAGCCTTTCCGTCCTGTAACCCTAGAATACCTTCTAGGGGATTCTAAAAATTTACCAAAATTTGCAGATTTTATCCGCGATGCCCTAAATAAAACTGGGCGCTATAATGCGGAGTGGCTGGCAAACGGTACGAAACCAGAGCTTGAATACTTTTCCTTATTCAACATTGGAAATTATGGCATACATTTTACTTTTCCAGAATACAGAATAGCCAGCTACGCAGAAGGCGAACAAGAGTTATTTTTAGATTTTTATATGCTTGAAAATGTATTAGACTCAGATGCACTCCAATCCATCCAGATAACTAACTAACTTTAGCGAGCTATGGGAATGGTCCTAGCTTGAAGTCAACAACCTGCTCTGCACTCCTAACGACTAACGTTTCAGCACATGGATTATCAGGCAATGCATTTTAAAAAAGCCGCTTTTCTAGCTGTCTGCTCCTTCACCCTCATAGGCTGTGGACCTAAGACCAAGATCGATTCCGGAACCCTCATTACTGCTACTACTTGGCAAATAACAGATACGATTTTTGCCAAAGATTTGGCGCTGAACTCTAATAAAGATGCTGAAATTGCGCTCAGAGCAATGAAGTGTGAAGTCGCTTTTTCGGCTCCTTTCAACTCCAAAACACAGCTTTTTGAAGCAAAAATGGCAGCATTAGCCTGTGACAAAAAAGAGGTTTCCAATTTTTCGATTGAGCTGTTGGGTCCTGATGGTCAGCCAGGGTTGAAAAAGCTTGAGGTTGATAAACCTATAACGATGAGGGTCAAGCAGTCGATAGCGATATGAGCCTTCCCATCACGCCGTAATGCTTTGACGCTGTTGTGGTCTTTACCAAGCTTTAACCGTCCATAGCTGGTCAATTCGCGTCGTGTAGCTCTGGCTCATGAACTCACGACGCATGCCCCAGTCCGGCTCTATTGGCACCGTAGCAGCCCGCAAGGTGCCCCGGCCCCAGCGAGCATTGATGCTGTCCACAGTGTCCATCAGCTGCTGGCATTTTTTCGGCTGGGTTATGGCAAACAGGTCGTCGGTGTACTCGCCAGGTTGTCGCAGGTCCAGCAACAGCACCTCTGCCTTACTATAGCGGTAGCCCTCACGAAAGATTCGCTCCACGGCATAGGTGGCTGCGTTGGTCATCAACAACGTATCGTGCGTAGGGTAGGGCAGCTCCACAAGAGCACCATTCGCATACCTGGCCTCATCCGGGTTGAACATGCCGGTCTTGATGCTGATGCGCATCTTCTTGCACATCGAACCCTGAGCGCGCAGCTTCTCAGCTGCACGCGCTGTGTAGGTGGCCACGGCTTCCTTGATCGGGGCCAGCTCGGTGAGCCGTTTGCCGAACATGCGGCTGCAGCAGATTTCCTGCTTGGGTGGGTCGGGATCGTCCAGGCCAAGACAGGATACGCCGGCCAGCTCGCGTGCAGTGCGCTCCAGGACAACGCTGAATTTGGCCCGGAGCATTACAGGATCAGCCTTGGCCAGGTCCATGGCCGACTGGATACCCATTGTCTGCAGGTGAGTGGTTAGACGGCGACCGACTCCCCACACTTCCGATACCGCTGTATTGCGCAGTACCCAATCACGCTTGAACGGGTCGCAGATATCCACCACACCGCCTATGTGCTGCTGCAGGCGTTTTGCCGTGTGATTGGCCAGCTTGGCCAGAGTCTTGGTGTGTGCGATGCCTACGCCGACTGGAATGCCCGTACACCTCAATACACGCTCGCGAATCGACCGGCCCAGCACTGTGAGGTCGCCAGGCTGGCCAGTGAGGTCACAGAAGATTTCGTCTATGCTGTAAACTTCTGAAGCGTAAGTCATTGATTCTATTAAGGTCATTACGCGTTCAGAAATTTGACCATACAGGGCATAATTACTGCTGAAAGCTTTGATGCCGTGCCGCCGTAGCGTGTCTTTGATCTGAAAATAAGGCGCACCCATTTTCACGAAGGGTTTGGCATCGTAACTGCGGGCAATCACGCACCCATCATTGTATCTGAATGATGCTAACAGTTAGCAACTTGTAACTAATTGATTTTATTTGATTATTTATTACTAACGCTTTTCACGACATTTAGCCCATCTGACGTTGAAATGTCACTATACGAGCCTGTCCACCAGCGGCTGCAAACGACCCGTAGCTGTCCTTCACTACCCTCGGTTACTACCAGCTTTTACAGGCAGCCTCCTTGGTGATGATATGCATGTCCCACATCAGATATGAGCCATACAACATGCTTACCTCTAGTGCGCGCTTGACCTACAGAAAGCCCGAAGTGAGCGACTTTGATCGTCTTTTCGAGATCTATAGCGATCCTCAGACCCAACGTTTCAACCCGGCAGGCCCGATGAAGACCCACGCTCAGGCAAAAGTGCTCTTATCTACTTGGATTGAGCACTGGGCTACACATGGATTTGGATGGTGGGCTATCGCTGAAAAAGCATCACCGGATCACCTTATAGGCTTCGGCGGTGTAGGCTACTACAGCTATTTAAGTGATTTGAGACTGAATCTTGGCTACCGCTTTGCCAGCGAGGTATGGGGGAGAGGGTATGCTACGGAGACGGGGCGGTACGCGCTGAGTTTTGCTTTCACTACGCATGGTTTAGAGCATATCTGGGCCATCGTCAGGCCCGACCACACAGCATCGATCAAGGTCTTGAAAAAGGCTGGAATGCATCGGTGTGGCGAGCTAGATGATGTACCAGGGGAGCCATCAAGCTTGGTTTACGAAATCCAAAGCACCTGGGTCGGTTCAAGCGGAGCGTGAAGATGCACCTCTTTGGAGGCGGGCCATTGGTGCCGCCCAACGACGAGCTTCACTCTGGGCTGGTAGCAGCCAGCGGCGACAGGCCGCTACCGACCCATAGCTGTCGTTCGCCACCGGCAGAAACCGGCCAGAAGCTGCCTCTTATGGAAGGCAGCGAACGGCCGGAAGCGGTCATTGCACCACAATGGTATCGTCTACTCCTTTTCTGACGCTTCTGAGGAATCATGAATAGAGCTAAGTCCTTAATCTGGGCCGTTGCTCCCGAGTTAGGCATCCCTGAATCACCAGCTCTTCTGGTAGAGTCGGGCAACCTTTGGCTCGCTTACTTCCAGGCTTTGAACGAAAGCCTTGCGATTGTGCGTTTTTCCGGACTCATTGATCATCGTCTTATGCCTATCGGGGACGAGGGGTTAGGACGCCACCCCTATGTGCTTGCAGGCCTTCAGCCTTACTCGTTCAACGAAATTATTGGCTCAGAAGAAACCCTCAGCCGCCCATACTCAAGTGCTAGACATTGGGTAGTTACGTTTAAAGACGAGACTCTTGATGTGATTGCGCGAACTGGTGAGGTCATCGCCTCGGGATTAGCTCTCACATCGCCACTTGAGGCCTTGCTCGCATTTCAACTCCCACGAGTTCCAAAGTCTTTCTCAGCGACTGACGCTTGCTAGGAGTTGATTTTCGCCGGTAGTGAAAGGCAGAAATCGACCCAAAGCTGCCCATCACAAAGCTCCACAGATGCAGGGACCATACGGCGTACTATGGGCTTGGTTTTCGTGCTCTAAGGAATGACATGAAAGGAAGCTGTGCCTGTAAAACGGTGGCATACGAGATCGATCGCCTCGATACCCCGATAAGCCATTGTCACTGCAATACCTGCCGCAAGACTCATGCTGCTGCCTATGTCTCTACCGCCGGCGTGCTCAAACCGCATTTTAGGTGGACTCAGGGCATCGAAGCGCTAAGAGCTTTCGAATCTTCTCCAGGAAAGGTCCGTCACTTCTGTTCTCTCTGTGGGGCTCACTTGGCAGCCGAGCGTCGAGGATCATCTGTAATCATCGTTCGTGTAGCTACGCTTGATGAGATGCCTTGCGGTAGAGCTGCTTACCATATTTGGACCGAGCACGATGTAGCGTGTCTCGACGGTGAAGACCTGCCAAAATATCCTCAGTGGCAGCCCGACCGGCAGTAAGACCTCACTTTGCCGGTCACTGCATTGTCACCCATCGCGTTCCTAGCGGACCGCAGTGCTTGGAGCGGCCGCAACCGACCCAAAGCGGTCGGTGTCGTGACGCAGATACGTTAGAAACAGCACCGTCGAAGCCCTGATTGACCAAGTCAGTTTTGACGAGAAAACGTCGGTCACACGCACCGGATCGGTATCAGGATCCGGGTGGCGTATTTCTGGCTCAGTCAGTCACGCCTCATGGCCCACTCAGGGTCCCGGACGGACTTGGCGTCTTTAGACCGGCCGGTTTAGAAAGACCAATCGCGCTGCCATAGCAGCCATTACCGCAGCGAAGCCATAAGAGCCCAGGCGTTTGGAGATCAAGCCTTTGCGCAGGCGCCCATGAAGCCGTCCGGCGCAGAATCCGAGGAGGGAATGAAACATCAAAGCGATCAGCGCAAGCAGTAGACCTAAGAACATCAATTGCAACGTGACGCTGCTGCTGCCTACGGTGACGAACTGCGGTAGAAATACCATGAAGAACAACAGCGCTTTTGGGTTTAACAGGCTATTGAGCGTGGCTCGGGTAAAGATTTTCCGCAGTGAAGCCTGTGTAGGTTGAGTGTCAGTACCCGAAGAGGAAGCTTTCAACGCTTGCCAAGCCAGCCACATCAGATAACAAGCGCCTGTCCACCGCAGCAAGTCGAACGCCGGTGCCCAGCTCATCACCAGCGCGCCTAGACCCGCGCTAACCAGGATGGTCATGAGCATATCGGCCAGGGTTATTCCAAGTGCTGCCGCGAGGCCGGCTCGCCAGCCGTGGGCGACTGCATGGCTGGTGACGATTGCCATGTTAGGGCCTGGCACAATAAGCAGCAGCAAGGCAGAAAAAATGAATAGGAAGAGATTAGTAGCGTCTGGCATCGCGCAATACCTCATCGGATAGGGAGGCATGCTAACCGGCAATGTTCAGATAGAAGCAGATACAGCGGGAGGGTATTTGGCCGCTACAGTCTGGTGCACAGTGAGTCGGCCCTGAATTCGTAGGCACTCGGTGTCTGCTTCTAGCCGAAAAGCGCTTGTTGCGATCGTCCGCTTCGGGTCGCTGCTGCCGGTGGCGATAGGCCGCAACCGACCCAGAGCGGACATTAGCAGCATGCGAAAATCTGCTAGAACCGCACCACCCGTCGTGGTCCGAAAGGTCGAATTGGCTTAACCCGATTCAGAACACTCCTGAGTCTGGCCCTGCCAGACGCCTCCCCTTCGGCGGGCAATGACCAGGCAGTCGCCCTTGCCCGCTGCGCTCACTACCAAATTGCCATCTGGAGACCAAAACGCGCTACGGCCCGCGCAGGACCAGCCTCCAGAAGGACTGCCATGGTTGGCCATCAGCACACCAAATGAATGTTCCCTAGCGTAGCTTTGAAGCACATCACTATCGTGTGTATAACCGCTATCGCTGATCAAAACACTGGCGGCATACACGACAGCTCCTGCTTGCGCAGCGGCATGTGCATGGCTGGCATGGGTAAAATCAGCACAGACGGACAACGCTACATGCTCATCACCAATCTTTACCAACGCTCCACCATTGCCGGGACTAAATACGACGTCCTCGCCCGAATGAAGGTGCTGCTTGGTATACAAGGCTTGAGAGCCATCGCTGCGCAGTACAATAGCTCCAATCATGATCGCGCCGTTATCAGACTGAAGCACTGGTAGGCCTACCACTGTGGTCATTTCTAACTGTTTCGCCAGCTCTCGCAAGGGTTGCAAAAGCGGTGAGTTTGGCGTCTGCGCCAGTTTGCGCGCGAGTGTCGGTTCGTAGCCAGTGAGCGATAATTCCGGAAACAACAGAAACTCGACACCATGATCGGCAGCCTGGCGCATCAGCTGTCCATGGCGAGCAATATTGGCGTTGAGGTCGCCAGCTACTGAGCAGTATTGGGCAACGCAGATATCCATATCTTTCATACGGCTTCGCTTCATAGAGAGGTTTCGCAGTAGAGCATGGATCACTAATAGCTACCTAGAGCTATCAATTACAAACAAGGTGATGATCTCTCTCCACCGGCAGCCAATGTCCGCTATGGGTCCAGGCTGTGTGAAAACGTTTTTGAACGTACAGACAGTCGAAAACTGGCCTCAAAACCGTGCTCCCACTCGAAATTCGAGTCTGCTCACCTGTCACTTAGCCTCAGATTTTGCGTAGGAACGCGTTTCCTATTTTTCGGTCAGCGTTTTCACACAGCCTGGGTCGGATGCTGCCGGTCACGACAGTCCATAACCGACCCAATGCCGCCCTTGGAGGACCGGCCGGATTTAGGCACATGGAATAGGATGTGCTCCGACTCCCTTAAGACGCCGAGTTTCGCGAGACCATCAACCCGGCAACCAGTATCAACAGCATGCCACCCCAAGTACTCGCGCTGGGGACCTCATTAAAGAACCAGTAGCCCCAAAAACAGGCAAAAATGAGATAGGCATAGTCGAACGTCCCTATTAGTGCTGCGGGCGCTAATTGGTAAGCTCTGGCGGTCGCGGTATTGATCGTGACCAACGCTATCGCGTAGCAGGTAATAAAACCAATCTCATGCCAGCCGAGAGGTTGCCATGAAGAAAGTAAAAACGGCGCCTGAGCGGCAAAATCCTCAAATAAAACCGACACTATTCCGCCACCGCAAGCGGCAATGAGAAACACGACGTTGAGCGCGAATGCCAAGACCAGGGGATGTTCCTCGCGACAGCGCTGCCGTGTGACCACCATGGCAATTGCATAGAAAACCGCTCCGAGCACAGGTAACAGCACAGCTGTTGTGAACAAGTCTGTACCCGGCTGAAGCACTGTCGCCACACCGACGAATCCGAGGCAAACAGCCAACCATCCAAGAAAAGTGAGCCGTTCATTGCCAAAACAGGCCGCAAAAAGGGCGATGAACAGAGGCGTGGTGTAGATGGCCACGGCGGCGACAGATAGCGGGATAAGTGGCAACGCCGCGTAGTAGGCGACCCACATCATCAACAGCAGCAGGCTCCTTGCCGTGATCCAACGTAGGGACCCAACCACTAAGGTCCCACCCCTTATTCCGTTGACCATCCATACGCCGAGTATGGGCACCGAGAGGAATGAGACTCCAAAAAATAACTGCCAGATTGGCATCCAGTGGCTGAAGTATTTTACAGACGCATCCGCTAAGGAAAGTAGAAAGACGGCGCAGAGGATGAACGTGATGCCTGCGGCGATTCCATTACTTCTTAAAATGTTCGTGTGAGTCCTTCGTTCGCAATTCATTTTCAATCATCCTTGCAGTTAGCCCTCAAGCCTAGCTGGTCGTAATAGCGATGTAATCGGTATCCGCATCAGTTTGCGGTCATGGGCCAATGGGATATTTTGCTTCGGTTGTCGGGCTACCTGTCCGATTGCCGGTATTCGTCAACGTCAGCTTTGGGTCGGTTGCGGCCTGTCGCCACCGGTTAGAACCGACCCATTGCGGCCAGTGGCAAAGGTCCCATTCAACCAGATACGCCGTTGGTAGCTGCGCGAACGGAAAGGGGTGTTCCGTCATAACTAATTGAACGATAGCCTGCCGCTGGCAGCTCCCTTTTCTAAGGAGCTGACCTGCTGTAGCATCTGGATCAAATTTAGAAAGGATCCAATAAGTGTTTGCTACTCTCCGGCAATATCCCGTTAGCGTAAACCTGCTCTTGGCCAGCGCGCTGCTGCTAACCCTGGGGCGAGCGATTATCCTGCCTTATCTCGTCATCTACCTGACCTCCCACTACGGCCTGGGCGTATCCGAGGTAGGGACAGTGATCGGCTGCGCACTCATCGCAGGGTCGATGCTGAGCTTATATGGCGGTTACCTGACCGATCTATTGGCGCCGTTTCGTCTGATCCTGTCGTTTACCGGGTGCTTTATAGCGGGGCTCATTGGCATGTGCCTGGCGCCAAACCTGGCCTTGTTCTTCCTGTCCTTGGTCGTGTTCAATTTCGCCTATTCGGTCATCGACGTTGCCTCCAAGGCAACTTTTGGAAGGCTGCTACCGGCTCACGACCAAAGCCGTGTATTTTCCCTGCGTTATACCCTGATCAACATTGCCTATGCGGTCGGGCCGTTCATAGGTGCAGGGTTAGCGGCCTTCAGCCTGCAGTTGCCGTTCCTAGTATCTGCAGCTCTGGGTGTTGCCTTCTTCTGCCTGTATACCAGCCAGGGTGACCGAGGAATGCCGTGCGAGCCCTCGAGCGCACCTCGTTTTTCCTTTACCCAGGTCAGCAGGGTGCTGCTTAAGGATCGCCGCTTGGTGTGCTTTACACTGGGAGGCGTACTCAGTGCGGTCGTGTTCGGCCAATTCACAGCTTACCTGTCTCAGTACCTGGTAGTGACCGCTGCCCCACAGGAGGTGTACTCGACGATTACGACACTGCTTGCGGTGAATGCCTGCACGGTGATTGGTCTGCAATACTGGGTAGGCAAATGCATCGACCCACGGCGTCTGACCTTGTGGCTCGTCGGCGGACTGGCGCTCTTCTTCACTGGGCTGGTCGGTTTCTCTCTAGCAGGGAGCCTGGCAGTCTGGGCGTTTGCCATGCTGCTATTTACCCTAGGTGAAATCATCGTGTTTCCCGTCGAGTACATGTTCATTGATCGCATCGCGCCGGCCCATCTACGCGGGATGTATTACGCGGCCCAGAACCTCTCCAACCTCGGTGGTGCCTTGGGCCCCGTAATATGTGGGGTTGCACTGGCTACCTTGCCGCCGGCAGCGATGTTCTATGTACTGGCGGCGTTTCTGGTCGTGGGCGGCGCACTCTATGTCGTGGGCGGATCGCTGAGTGAGCACGTCGAATCCACAGCCAGAAAATAACAGTTCCGAAGGGCAGCTAAGGGTCGGTTCTAACCGGTGGCGACAGGCCGCAACCGACCCATAGCGGACAGCCTGGACCGCAATCAGGGGAGCGCAGAGTGCGATAGCACAACGAGCTATTTCGCTATTACACACGCTGCTGCCCTGCCTCCGTAAGCAGTGTGTGCAGTTTTTGCCTGACCGATTCGGCAGCATGCGAAGGGTAGCGTTGAAACTCTTGCTCAGCGGCTTGCGGATTGCCGTTCATGGCCAAGACAAATGCGTAGGCGAGAGGGTGTTGGACATAGTTGTAGAAGCCAAGCCCTCCCGAAGACAGGTGTTTTTTGACTCGCTCGAAGGCACTCGGCAGATCGGAAATCAGATGAGTTTTTTCCCAGAACGATTCGGCCTCTGTAATGGCAGTGCTCAGCACCTCAGGAGCCTTGCTGGCAATGATTTTAGGTCCATAACAATAGGGGATATCAAAGGCCGGATTTCGCTCATCCCAAGTCAAATCAAGCTGCGCGGACTTCAGCGTTTTGTGCCATTTGACGTTGTTGCCGGAAACGTGGGGTACGAAATCCAATGACAGCCCCCATGCTGGTGTCAGCGCGCCGCCTTTCCATTGCTTCAGGCAGAAAACCTGGCGAATAGGAGCGTCTGAGCTACGTAGCCAATGCAATGGTTTCTGAACCTCAAACCCGAACGCATGTAGTCGATCTCTTATAATTGGCAATACGATTTCATGGATTTGATCTATCCGAACCACAGCAAATTCCCGTTCCTGCATGCAATGCTCCACTGACCAAATATACGAATTCTGACTTGCAAACACCCTTCTGATCTATTCGCGCTCTGAGCTTCCTGGGTGCAGATAAAAACGTCAAGGTTGGGGATGTGCCAGTATTTTCCCTTAAGGCGTCCTGGACGTGCTCAGTCAGTTGTAGACATGCTTAAGGTCTGTTTTTAGCTGATGGGCGTCTGCACCGAACGGCAGCTACGGGTCGACAACGGCCTATCACCAGGCACGGTAACTGCTCACCTGCAACGATGTTCGGGATGGTAGGTTTACCATAACTCCTGGCCTATTGATTCAGGTGGGCCATGGAAACGTCGCGCGACGTTGTCAAATCCAGTTATTCACCATTCGCCCACCGATAGATCGGCAAGTGGAAAGGAAATAGCTTGCCTTGAGCATCCAGCTCCCTTCCAGCCATCAGACAGTGCGCCTTCAGCTGCTCCAGGGTCAGGCCGTACTTCTCAGCAACCAGGTGGGTCATGTAAAACCCGCCCCGCTTACACACTTCTGTAAAAAGCTCGTGATGGGATGCCCCACAGCTGCCGCTAATTGAGGTGGCAGGTGTATGCGTACTCGGCGGGTGGCTATATCCAAAATGGTCTGCCAGTATCTGACAGAGGTCGCGATAGATACGAGGGCTATGGGCTGCAAGCCCCTGTGGGCCTGCTCCAATACCCGCTTGAGGTACCCGTAGCGTGCGACCAGAGGCCATGCGGTAGAGCTTACGGAGGGCCTGAAGCAAGGCTTCCCGTTCTATTTCCTGATCAGAAAAAGGCACGTGAGTGTCTTTCACAATAGCCTTGCGCACAGGGATGCCACACGTGTTTGGCTCATCCAGGACGCATCCGGTACCGGTGCAGACCTGGCCATCTAGTGTCAAATCAACGACGTATATCTGATCGCGATTGGCGCGTAATACTTCCACGCTAATCGTCTCGTATTCTTCAATCAGGAAACGACGCATTGGCCCCCCTCTGCTTACTAGCTTACCCTCAGCCTCTTTATACGAGCCAACCTTCCACCGTCTCGGCACCGTATTCACTTTTCCACGCCTTGATGATCTTGTGATTACCGCCTTTGGTTTCTACGACTTCGTCGGTATCAGGATTTTTATAGCGCTTTACAGTACGGGCCTTACGGCTTTTTTTTGCAGGTTCTACCACCGTGCGTTTTGTTGATTGGGGATCGAGAATTGCGGTGATGTGCCTGAGGCTGTAGCTGTACTCACCCAGCAGCTCGCGTAGCTTGCGCTCAAACTCGACTTCGCGCTTTAACCCTTCATCGTTTTTCATGCTCTCAAGCTCGGCGAGTTGAGCAGCCAATTTCTGTTCTAAAGCGCGGTATTCAGCAAGACGAGACATAAAGTTTCCTGACTGGTGTATGAGGTGGCAAGTATAAGGCAACCGACCCACTAATTTAAAGTGAATCCCAAGGTGGCAGAATCGTTAGTTCAGCATGGGAGCCCTTTCGACGCAGTTCATTTACGGCATAAAGCACAATAATACGAAATTGTGCAGGGTTATGAAATTCGTAACCATGCAGGTTCCTCTGCACAAACGCTGGTACCAATGGATCATACAGCAGCAGTGACGCGCTATCAGCTTCGATTATAAGCTCATGTTTAACAGGAGGGTCCAGGCTATCCAGTGCCTCAGTAAGTGAGGTCATGCGCATTCCTTCGAAGGTTGAATGTATAGCCTGGAATAGGGATAAATGCGAGAAACCCCAAAGGCGATTGCAGCATTATTTTTTATGACGCTATGCGACTAGCGTCTGAAAGCCATTTATTACAGAAAGGTGGAGTAGCCTTACACAGGCTAGCCATTTTCTTCACAGCGAAGCGAATTTTTCTTCATGCAGAACCGGTACAGCGCATAGTCGGGTAACCGTGGTCACCAAACTTTCCATCGACCAGGGTTTAGGTAAAAATGTTATCCATTGACTCAAGTGTTGGTCCGCATCCAGATAGCCGGTGGTGACAATCACAGGGAGAGCAGGGTGGCGCTGGTGCACCATCTCCGCCAATTCACATCCATTCAGCTGGCCGGGTAGGGTCAAATCGGTCAACACTAACGCGACCTCGCGTGCGCGGCCGAGCATGAACATCAAGGCATCATCTGCACAGCTAAACTCTGCAGCCCTGTAGCCCAGCTCTTCCATGGCATCGACCATCAGGCTGCGCAGCAGATCATCGTCTTCGACAACTACAATCGTTTTAGGGGAAGGCAAGCCATCCTTGATCATGAATATCACTCGTTGCTGCGGGTAGCGTTAATCCTAAGACGACAAGTCTACCTCACAAAGGATGGGGAGCTAATGACCTAGCTTAATCTAGACACTACGACTAAATATTTTGCACGACAGCATTTTGCGAGCTCATCTTAGTAAAATATATTTCGGACTTTATCCTATCTGTTGTCTGTCGGTAACTTCCTTTTTTTTTGAAACTATTTTCGTCCAAATTGGCTCTAGCTTAATTGTGTTCCAGAGATAGAAACGATGACGAATGTCGTTGTGGTGGAGGACGATGCGACCCTGCGCATGGTAATTACCGATGCCCTGGCTGAACTACCCGTTGAGGTCTTCGCCTGCTCCTGTGCGGATGTTGCCCTGTGTCTATTGGAGCACACCGAGCAGGTTGATCTGATCTTGACAGACGTGCGTATGCCTGGGCATTTGGATGGATGGGATCTGGCCAGCATCGTTTGGAGCCGTTGGCCAAAGGTGCCTGTCGTCTTGACCTCAGGGTATCAAAAGACTGGAAATACGCGAATTCCCGCTTACTCTGTCTTTATACCCAAGCCCTGGACGCTCGAGGTCCTATTGGCCACAGTACAAGACCGCCTTCCTTAAAACGCGTGGGAGGGCTTGAGAAACGCGTTAGCCGCCTCTCCCAAGCCGATATCAGGCCCCAGTTCCCAACAATTGCTGAATCCGCGCTGCCAGGGCATCTACCGCAAACGGCTTGGTCAGCACGGACATGCCAGGCTCAAGTTGGCCCTGGCTGAGTAAGGCATTCTCAGCGTAGCCTGTGATGAACAGTACCTTAAGCCCTGGCCGCTTGATGCGGCCTGCGTCAGCTACCTGACGACCGTTCAGGCCTCCTGGAAGCCCTACGTCGGTAACCAGTAAATCAATCTTTGCATTCGATTGCAGTACACGCAAACCACCGACACTGTCGCCTGCTTCAATGACTGTGTAACCAAGGTCTTCCAATACGTCGGTAACAAGCAGACGCACTGTCGGCTCATCTTCGACGACAAGAACAGTTTCACCGACCTGGGCATGGCCCACCTGGTGCAGGCTGGACGTCTCTTCCTCGGTTTCAAGACTCCCGTGATGCCGAGGAAGGAAGATCGACACTATCGTACCTTCGCCTACGATTGAATGGATTCGCACCTGGCCATTGGACTGGTTTGCGAACCCGTAGATCATCGAAAGCCCAAGGCCTGTGCCCTGGCCGATAGGCTTGGTTGTGAAGAAAGGATCGAAGGCTTTGGCGAGCACCGCCGGTGACATGCCGGTACCAGTGTCAGAAACGCTCAATGCCAGATACTGCCCCTTGGGCATACCTTGGCGTAGAGCACCTTGTTCATCAATGATGCGATTGGACGTTTCGATGGTAATCAAACCACCGGTCGGCATGGCATCGCGCGCATTGATGCAGAGGTTCAGCAGGGCATTTTCCAGTTGTGGCGGGTCGACCTGAGCCAGCCACAAATTAGCAGCACCGACCACCTTGATGTCCACGCTAGGCCCCACCGTACGCTGGATGAGCTCAAGCATGCCATCGACCAGCACATTGACATCAGTCGTTTTCGGATCAAGTGTCTGACGACGTGAGAAGGCCAATAGACGGTGGGTTAGAGCCGCTGCACGTTTCGCAGCCCCCTGGGCCGCTACCATGTACTTGTCGATGTCCTTGAGTCGGCCCTGACCGAAGCGGGTATTCATCATCTCAAGGCTACCGATGATACCTGCCAGCAGGTTGTTGAAGTCGTGAGCCAGCCCACCGGTAAGCTGCCCTACGGCCTCCATCTTCTGCGACTGACGCAATTGTTCTTCGGACTTCTGCAACTCTTGTGTGCGCTCCTCCACACGCTCCTCAAGGGTATCGGCAAGTGCGCGCAGGGCCGTGAGCGCACGGTCCCGCTCTGCTTCTACAGCTCGGCGCTCGCTGATATCGAGCAAGACGCCTGGGAACGTCAGCGGCGTGCCGTCTGAGCTATGATTCACATGGCCGTTGGCTTCCAGCCAATAGTAGCGACCGTCCGCACGACGTGTACGGTATTGATGGGCATAATGTCCTCCCCGTGTCACGACTTCGTTGATAGCGGCCAGCAACCCTTCTTTATCGTCGGGGTGGACGGTTTCGATAATTAGGGCAAGCGGAATACCGGCCTTGCCCAACGCAGGGTCCAGACCAAAAGCCTCTGCAAACGCATTGTCCACGGTGAATTTATCGGCCTGCAGGTCCCAGAACCAGGTGCCGACAATAGCTCCGGCCGCTAACGCAAGCTGTACACGTTCGATATTTTCCTGAGCTTTTTTTTCAGCCTTTTTCCGGCCTGTAATGTCGCGAAATACCAGTGAAACCTGCTTTTTAGTGCCGGGTTCTACACGAGTGGCCGACACTTCGATATCACGGTCTGCAGCGGCAAAATAACGCTCGAAACGAAGCGGTTGCCCATGGTCTAGGACTTGCCGGTAGAGATCGATCCAGCCCTGTGCTTCGTCCGGGGCCAGGCCTCGGATGGTTTGGCCAACAATGCCTGCAATACCCGTCTGCCGCTCATAGCCAGGATTGGCCTCGACATGGGTATAGTCACTCAAGGGGCCGTGAGGGCCATCCAGGAACTCAATGACACAAAACCCGTCGTCAATGGCATCAAACAACGTCCGGTAACGTGCATCGCTGGCCTGACGCGCTTCATCGGCTTTGCGCTGCACGGTGATATCACGGGCCGCTCCCACGAACTGCACCGGACGTCCCTGCGCGTCATGTTCCATTTTTCCAGTACGGTTGAGCCAACGCAGTTCGCCCGTGTCAGGCCGTCGTATGCGGTACTCGACATCGGGGATGTATTCCCCCTTGAACCTACCCTCAGCAGTTGAAACAAGGCCGGCATCTTCGGGAATGATCAGTGCTTCAACCTGCTCTGCCGGATAGCAGTCATTGGGTTCAAGGCCATACAGACGAAAAAACTCCGGGGTACCGGTAAGCACGTTGCTGGCCAAATCTACGGAGAACAGGCCAACACCGCCGGCTTCCTGAGCCAGTTGTACTAATCGCTTGCTGTCTTCAAGGGCTGTACCAGCCAGGTGCTCGTCCGTTCGGTCGCGGAAAATCTTGATGAAGCCGATATGTGCCTCACTGGCATCGCGCAGCACCATCATCTCGCCGGAAGCCCAGAACTGTGTATTGTCTTTTCCCACATGCCAGCGTTCATCCGTGGCTCGGCCGTCGCGCAGCGCCATCTCCATCTCGTAGGCAGCACGTCCAGCGGCTCTGTCCTCAGGCGTAAAAAAGCGTGAAGCGTCTTGGCCGCGCATATCCTCGGCCGTCCAGCCCATGATGCGCTCTGCGCCGCTGTTCCAGGCTGTGATGACTCCGTCGCGATCCATCACCACCATGGCAAACTCGATTGCGCTGTCAAAAACGGCGATTTCCCGAGCTTTATCCTGAGTCAATTGACTGGCCTCTGCCCGCCATTGCCGTACCTCTGCCTCAAGCGCCTCGCGTGAAAGCAGACTCACTTCATTCTGAAGCAATCTAAATTCCCTTCAGCCACTGGCTGAAAAAGTTGTCATGGCCTGTCTAATGGCGAAGGAAAAGCGGTCTATTGTCTAGCTGCACATTGAGTCCGCTTTAGAAGAAGCGAGTAAACAGAAGCATCCAGCATAGACCACTCAAAACTATCGCATTTTAGCAGCGAGGTGATGCCGCTGGCATCTGCACGCGGGTAATATCCAGGCGTCTTATCATGCGATATCCAGCCCTGTGTGCACCCAAGTCAATCGTGGGAAAGGGCCCGCTCCTATGGCTACATCTGTTAGAAAAGGTTGCTGATAGCCACCGTCTCGATCCTGGCATTGATCGAATCAGGCCGCTTACCTTTGCCCAGAAAGGCCTCCACACCATTTAACGGCGTTCAAGTGGACACCCACAGCATCGGCACGGGTCACCGGGCATTTCGTCATAGGGGCCACGTTGTAGCGGTTGGCTAGCTCAGGCAGCGCATAGTCGATTGCCGCAGCTGCAACCCAGCGTCCGTGGGGAATAGCCCATCTAGCCATATACGAAATAGAGCTAGTGCGCGCTCACGCTCCACAACTGGTCGATGCGCGTGGTGTAGCTCTGGCTCATGAATTCGCGGCGCATGCCCCAATCCGGTTCGGCAGGTACCGTGGCAACCCGCAAGGTACCCCGGCCCCAGCGAGCATTGATGCTGTCCACAGTGTCCATCAGCTGCTGGCATTTTTTCGGCTGGGTTATGGCAAACAGGTCGTCGGTGTACTCGCCAGGTTGTCGCAGGTCCAGCAACAGCACCTCTGCCTTACTATAGCGGTAGCCCTCACGAAAGATTCGCTCCACGGCATAGGTGGCTGCGTTGGTCATCAACAACGTATCGTGCGTAGGGTAGGGCAGCTCCACAAGAGCACCATTCGCATACCTGGCCTCATCCGGGTTGAACATGCCGGTCTTGATGCTGATGCGCATCTTCTTGCACATCGAACCCTGAGCGCGCAGCTTCTCAGCTGCACGCGCTGTGTAGGTGGCCACGGCTTCCTTGATCGGGGCCAGCTCGGTGAGCCGTTTGCCGAACATGCGGCTGCAGCAGATTTCCTGCTTGGGTGGGTCGGGATCGTCCAGGCCAAGACAGGATACGCCGGCCAGCTCGCGTGCAGTGCGCTCCAGGACAACGCTGAATTTGGCCCGGAGCATTACAGGATCAGCCTTGGCCAGGTCCATGGCCGACTGGATACCCATTGTCTGCAGGTGAGTGGTTAGACGGCGACCGACTCCCCACACTTCCGATACCGCTGTATTGCGCAGTACCCAATCACGCTTGAACGGGTCGCAGATATCCACCACACCGCCTATGTGCTGCTGCAGGCGTTTTGCCGTGTGATTGGCCAGCTTGGCCAGAGTCTTGGTGTGTGCGATGCCTACACCGACTGGAATGCCCGTAGACCTCAACACGCGCTCGCGGATCGAGCGGCCCAGCACCGTGAGGTCACCAGGCTGGCCGGTCAGGTCACAGAAAATTTCGTCGATACTATAGATTTCTGACGCGTAAGCCATTGATTCTATTAAGGTCATTACGCGCTCAGAAATTTGACCATACAGGGCATAATTGCTGCTGAAAGCTTTGATGCCGTGCCGCCGTAGCGTGTCTTTGATCTGAAAATAAGGCGCACCCATTTTCACGAAGGGTTTGGCATCGTAACTGCGGGCAATCACACAGCCATCGTTGTTCGAAAGAACGACTATCGGTGTCTTGGCCAGGTCAGGCCTGAAAACCCTTTCACACGATGCATAGAACGAATTGCAGTCCACCAGAGCAAAGGTGGGCTTAGGCGTAGGCATGGTCGCGCACGCTGTAGCGAACCACTCCCCAAATCGTCATTTCGTCGCTCTCCAGGACGTAGCGCGCCGGGTAGGCCGCGTTCTCTGACTGGAGGATTAGCTCACGGCCCCTGTGGTGCAATCGCTTGCACACCGGCTCGCCGTTCAGAGCCGCAATCACGATATCGCCATGCCTGGCCTCGCGGCCTCGATCCACAATCACCAGGTCGCCGCTAAACATGCCGGCGCCGTTCATGCTGTCGCCTTCGATCTTCACCAGGTAGATGTGCGGGGCACGAATGTCGAACAGTTCGTCCAGGGAAATGTGCTTTTCCAGGTGATCCGCAGCAGGCGAGGGGAAACCTGCAGGGACGCGGCAGGCAAATAACGGTAGGGGGATCGTAGAGGACGCAAGCGAGCCGAGGATGGTCAAGGACATAGTGTCACCGCAAGTAGCCGGTCAAAACCGCTCGGAGGCGGCGTCAGGTTGATTCAGGTTTTATACTGTACATTTTTACAGTATTGCACGGACTGAGGTTCGGCAAGATTTTTCCTTGCCGGTCATCGCCTTGGATTCCTGAATCTGACACTACTGCTAGCGGCTCGCTGGCTGCTCAGTAGCGAGGACCGGCCTCGTCTGAAGTCTCTTGCTGCCATTCTTGTAGAAGCGCCCTGAGCGCAAGCCAAGGGTGCTGGGGCAGGTCACTGCGTAGGGGACAATCAATGGAGTGCAGCGGATTGAAAGGCTGTCCGGCGTCCTCGATCAGCTGCTGGGCATCACATCGCGTGCAACGCACATAAGGGTCGTCAACGTCCCACCAGCGCTTCCAGCGTTGGATGCGTACATCAGCCGTGTTATTCGCCATAGAAATTGAGCCTGAAATCAGGATTCATGCTAACCATCCTAAGTTAATACGCTCATCGGCAAGTAGTATTTACGGTTTGGCCAAAGGCAGTAGAAGTACAGTTTACTGGAGTGGGTAACTGATAAGTGTTGACCGGCAGCGGCTGAGCTGTTCGAGGCGCTTGATAATTCTGTAGCATTTGTACTGCACGCAGTTTCTTAGCTTGATCGGCCTGCGCATGTTGCTCACTCAACGTAAGCCGACAATGAAGATAGCCATCCGTACCTGGCTTTGCCCCATAAGACTGACATTGGGCATCATCACTCGCAGCCAACTCCGCTGCTTTCTGTTCATGATTTGCACAGCCCGCTATCAAGCCCAATATTGTAATCAAACCGATCCACGCTTTCATGTACTCGTTCCTTTTGGAGAGTGTCAGTCACACAATACGTCGCAGTGTTCAGCCGTTATACGCTTGTTCTGACGATACCAGTTCCACCAGTTGCGCAATGGCACCAGGTCAAGGACATCAACCTCTGATGCTACGGGCGCTGGCCCTTCTAGTACATTGGACTCATGTTCATCCGGCCTGGCCAGGCGCCAATGCGTAACCCCACTGACGCCCATTTCCAGGGATTCACTCCACCAGTGCGGCTTTTCCAGGTCAAAAGAACAGACCAGCAGGTCACCGCTGTAGCTGGGGCTGTACACCACATAGCGCAACCTGCCAAAACAATCGCTCCAGGGAAACGCATCGGTGCAGGCTACCCAGCGATGGCGAACTTGGCAGCCTACGGCTGCAAATCGGTCCATGCCTACTTCAGGCCCATGCTGCCTGTCCCGCCCTCGCAAGTGGCTAGCCGTTAGCCTCGACCGTATCAATGTACGGTCGCCAGGGGCGAGCATAAGCAGGGTTTTTACTTGGCGTCGAAATTCTAATACTCGGAACCACGTCTGCTTTTTCACCACTCAGTTGATCAAATTATCGATGGAATTTGAACATGTCAGGCATCAATTTACCACCATCTATGGTAAACCACGCGTGGTGGAATAACCCGGCACCCACTGAAGAGGCCGCTACTCGAACAACTGGGGGCGCCGCACAAGCTTCAGCACACCAAGATCAGGGCCATGTTTCGAGTGCTGCGCAACAGCCAGCATCGCATTTCCCGCCCAGCAGGCCTGGGCAACATATGGGCCTATCATCAACTCAGACCTACCTTACAGCTGCTCAAGGCGCTCAAGCCAGCGCATCGGCCTCCGCTAGCGCAAGGCCGCTTTCACAGCAAGAGATAAACATGCGGGGCCAACAATTATTTGGTCATACCGAACATGAAATGAAACTACAAAAAAAATTTAAAAATTTAGAAAACCCGTCAATCTCAAAATTTCATTCTATAAGTGGTAAGGCACTTTATGGCTTGCACAATGACGGTGTTGAAGCAGAGGTAAGCTTCCTAGGAAATCCGCCCAAAGAAGTAAAACAAATGTGCATGTTAGCTATTAAAGCAATAGGTAATTCGTTTCCTTGTAATTTTAACAAAGTTGAATTTGATTTTTACGTTCGAGAAACAGGAATGGATCGTGGACATACATTATCCAACGCTAACAAATCAAAGATTTCAGTTGGTCTCATTTCTGAAATCGAATGGGAACATGACTTTGAAATGCATGGCATGATCGCATATACTGCTTTTCATGAGTTGTTTTTACATGCTTTAACTGATCTTCGTACTGCTAGCACTAATATTGAATCTACCAGCGAAGACCAAGATCACAATATTATAGTTTCACCACCTAACGAGGATAATCTTTTCCATAAAGCTATAAAAACTGCGCTATCGAAAGTTCCTGATAATTTAAAGCAATATTTTTTAGATAGCTATGTGGATGAGGTAGAAGATGAAAAAAACATAAATGATAGCGATAGTGGCAGTGATAGCGATAATCCCATCCCTACTGATCAATGGCATCAAGAACTAATCTCTCATCTTCAAAATCCAAACTCACCTTTTTGGAATATTTAAGTTATATAATAGTTGTTGTCTAGCGTCTATATGTCAGTATATTTAAAACCTCGCCCTTTGAAAAACCTGTTCACGGCCAACGGCTGTTGGGCAGGTTTGCTGGAGACCGGCGGTCTGCGGGATATCGAAGTGGAGTCGGTCAGCAAAATGCTGGCCTGTGGCACCTCGATCCTGGGCGTGAAGCATTACCGCTGTGGGAGTGACCAATGTCCGCACGTCAAATACCTGTGCCACACGTGTCACTGCCGGGCCTGTCCCTCGTGCGGCAAAAAGGGGTCGCCTCAGAATTCGGAAAATAAAGCACTTTAAGAGCAAACCTGTCAGGTTGAAGCCTAAGAACCTGGGTCAGGAGCGTCAGACATGGCCAAAAGCGGCCTTAATCTGACGCTTTTTGGTGTCTCTTCTGACGTTTAGTTGAGGTGTACTTCAACTAAACATGCTTGGCGGAAGAGGCGGCTGTTTCAAGGCAGGAACTACGCTAGCGTGCTTTATTTTCCGAATTCTGAGACGACCCCTATATCAGGAGAATATAGTCCATCCCCAGCATATACAGGGCTCCCGTAGGCTTTCCAGGCAAAAAAAACCTGACTTAATCGGAGGATCCCTAGGCGCCTAGCCAGTTCGGAGGTGAAAACCTCTCCTAGCCAGTGAGCGGGATAAGCGAAAGCGAAAGCGAAAGGACAGGCCGATATAGAGATTCAGCAAAAGCCCCAGGTGCGAAAGCCCTGAGGTTTTTTGCTTTCAGACGTTCTTGCCAGCGTTGCGCATCTCCAAAATATAACGCACGTTATGTGGTTTACCTCGTGGCAGGGTGGTACGGCCCCAAGTAGCTACGTCATATGCTGAAATAACGCGTAGCTTGTCTGAGTGAGTTATAATTATTAGAACTCACTCAGCCGTTGAAGCCAATTTTGGTTACTCAACCGCCTCCGATAACTGGATCGAAACAGGCTCGAGCTTGAGCAGGGGCTACTGGCGGCTGTACTGTTGCTGCCCAATTAACAGTTTTATTCACGTCTTTCTTGATCTTGTTGAAATCGTTGAAGTAACTGTGTTAAGGCACTGGGTGGGCTATTAGCGCCTGCTGCTATACGGTCCAGGTCCTGGGCAGTGACGCCAGATTGTTGTAGTGCAGCCAGGGTCTGGGTATTCAGCGCTAGAGACGGTGGGGGGCGTACTGGGAGGTGTGCTCTTTGTGCCTGAGCAGCTTCGCTAGTCTTAAGGCTGTTATAGATATCCTGCAGTGTATTCGCTAATACCCGATAGCTCTGCTCGTCTATGTGGCCCCCTTCTGCTTGCTCCGAAAGGTGTGCCATCGCATCTGTCGCTTATGACGGGGTTGTGATCATATTCCAATGATTTCTAGCTTCATCAGTAGTTCTTATGACTAATCGCGCCGGCTCAGATTCCTGGCTTGGGCTTCGTTGGATAGGGGTAGTAGAAGAACCCGAAATGTTATTTATTCCACTCATATATGTACCAGTTTGAGGTTAATTCAACCGACTTAGTGGTTTTTTGATTTTTTTGGTTCCTTCGTAGAGTAAGCCAATCTAATTGGCTTACTCAGTAATCGGGGTCGGCTCAGACAACGGAAAATAAAGCACGCTAGCGTAGTTTCTGCCTTGAAACAGACGGCTCACCCGCCAAGTATGTCCCTAAGAAGGCGCAGCAGCGTACCGGGGCTGTTATATAGACACAACAGGTCTAAGGCTTCACATAATCGGTAGATTGGTAAATCGACCCCCGCACAAAAGCCCGCTCCGGCGGGCTTTTTGCTGACCTTTGGCCGCCAGTACCCCCGGTTGTGGTCTACCGTTAACCGCTCTTGTAGGATCATTCGGGGGCTGGGTCATGACGAATCAAGGTAGCGAGATTGAGACTGAGCGCGCCTATGAGCAATGGATGCTGTGCTGGCAAATCAGTGAGCATGACGTGGTCTGCCGCGAATGCCAGCATAAGCAACGGCTGGTTTCAGCTGACGAGCCGTTTCCCCATAGGGCGTCCTGTCAAAGCCCCTCCACCACACTTACCAAATACCCTTGGCAAACACTGGCGTTGATTCTGCAGCAGTGCACGCGCCGCGCTTCAAACGAATCAATGCATTCAGATTAAAGCAGATGGAAAGACTAACGTGATGCGCTCTGGAATTCATGAGGACGCCCTGCAAGCCATGCTAGAGGCCGGGGCCGTGCGTGA
Organism: Pseudomonas sp. AB39(2026); assembly: GCF_059831485.1. Lineage (NCBI taxonomy): Bacteria > Pseudomonadati > Pseudomonadota > Gammaproteobacteria > Pseudomonadales > Pseudomonadaceae > Pseudomonas > Pseudomonas sp. AB39(2026). The sequence continues at coordinate 1,634,466 of NZ_CP195212.1, read as the reverse complement.
GGTGCTCGTCAGTCGGCACGACGAGAAATGGACCCTGGCTATTCGCTTAGGCGGTGCCGGCAGCCGCTGGCTGCCCGTGCGCTCCAGGCGCGAGGCATTGCGCACCTGGGCGAGTTTGACAGCGGTCGGACGCTTTGCCGAAGGCCTGGGTGTTAAGGGCTTTGCCGTGGAGCTGTAGGGGAGGTTCCGATTCGGAAACTTTGCCAGGCTTCGGCTTTAAGTCTCCTTCTAGGTCGTGACCGGCAACAATCGGACCCATAGCTGCCCTCCGTGAGGGCAGCAACCAGTTAAAATGACTCACTTAAAAATTCACAAAATCCAGATCACTTCATGCTAAAGCTTGAAGCGCGCAGTGGAGTCATTCAATGTGCGGCTGGAAGACACCACCGCATTCACGTCCACGTTGGCGATGGTTACTGATTCGGCCGAGGCACTGACCATGGCCGCAATGCGTTCCACGTTCTGGGCCACGCTGCTGCTGGCCTGGCTTTGCTCTGATGTGGCCGAGGCCATCTCCCGAACCTGAGCCAAGGTGGCAGCCGCTTCGGTGCTGATGTCGCGCAAGGCGGCTGCCGCTTCCTTGGCCAGCCCCGCTGCAGCGTTCATCTTGGGTTCGATGGCCTGCATTTCTTTCACGGCCAAGCCCGTATCGTTCTGGATGTCGGCCACCATGACCGTGATTTCCTCGGTCGCCTGGGCGGTGCGCTGGGCAAGGTGGCGTACTTCATCGGCGACGACGGCAAACCCACGGCCCTGTTCACCAGCGCGTGCCGCTTCAATGGCCGCGTTGAGCGCCAGCAGGTTGGTCTGGCTGGCAATGTTGCGAATGGCGCTGGTGATGCTGTCGATCTCGTCGGCGCGCGCAACCAGCCCGCTGATCTGGCCTGATGCAGCTGTGATCTGTTGTGACACTTCAGCGATAGCCCCTGTGACTTCGCTGACCAGACGCTCGCCCTCGATAGCCAACGACGTGGAGCGTTCAGAGTTGGTCTGAGTCATGCGGGCATTGCTGGAAATCTGGTCGATGGTGACTGACATCTGTTCCACGGCGGCTGCCGTAAGCGTCGTGGCCTCTGAGGTATGCTGAGAGGCATCGTCGATATGCTGCATCTGCTCGCCCAGGCTAGACGACGTGCCTTTAAGTTCCTCTGCCACCTGCTTGATGTCCACGATCATGCCGCGCAAGCCGGTTTGCATGCGGGCCACGGCGGCCATCAGGCTGCCAGCCGGGTAACTGTCCCCCATCACCTGGCGCAGGTCGCCGTTGGCAATCGACCCTGTGACTTCGGCTACCTGCTGCGGCTCGCCGCCTAAGGCGCTGTAGATGCTGCGAGACATGCGCCAGGCAATAGCGACTACGCCCAGCAGCACCAGTACTCCGATAGAGAGGAACTTGTACACCAGCTGCCAGTACGCTTCACTGATGTCATCGGCATATACCCCAAAGCCCATTACCCAGTTCCAACCCGGGACCTGGGTTACGCCATTGATCTTGTCTACAGGCTGGGTCTGGCCTGGCCGTGCCACCTTGTCGTCAAAAAAGGCGAAACGGTCACTGCGCAGGTGATCCAGGTAGTTCTGCCAGGCGGTCTTGCCGCTGGGCAGCGTGGCGCCTACGTCAATCTTGCCAATGAGGTCCGGGTTGGGATGGACCAAGCTCAAGGCCCCTTCCGTCCTGGCCCAGATATAAGCGTTCCTGCCATCGCGCAAGGCGCTCAGCGCCTCCACAGCACGTGCCTGGGCCGCAGCGGTTGTCAGCGTGCCAGCTTTTTCAAGCCCCTGAAAGTATTCAACCTGTTTGCTGGCCAGGTTCAAAACGGTATGGATCTCGCGGCGGCGATCTTCCAGCATGGTGTTATGCAGGGTATTGAGCGCAAATAACGCAATGGCGATCAGACCGGCGCAGGCGCACGCGGCGATGATAAAGAGGCGGTGGGCTACTTTCATTGGGGTCACAGATTCAATGGGATCAATACTGCATTATCGACCTGTCGCCTTGGTACTTGAATACCGAGCCCGATCAGTCATGAAAGCAGGCTGGGCCCCGTTCTTGCGTTCTGCTTAGTCCTACAAAGCTGTATTTGCTGCTTTAAGGGCAAGCGCCAAGACAGCGGCAGAAGACACGCCAAAGGGCGCTGCTGTCATTTGAGTTCGCCGCGCGGGTACGCATAAATCGTCAGGCAAATGGTTTCGTGAGTCACATGCCCCTGGGATTATCAGGCCACTAATATTTGAGTTTGGCAGCAATCTGTTGTGGAGACCAGCCTTTGGCCAAAAGGCTGTGTAGCACCTGAAACAAACTCAGAATCGGGCTCGAGGATTTTCCTGCGCCACGGTACATGCTTCAAGGTGCAAGCTCTTGGCCCGGCAACGGTAGCATCGTAATAGCCTGGATCAGGCTGGCGACGCACTTCTCGCTAGCATACTTGGATGGGGTCTTGGCACGGCGGCTATTGCACGCAGCAAGGAGCCCTGCAAGGCGCATGATTATAAGATTGACACGCTCTTGACGGTCAGATAGGTGTAATGAGTGGTAATGCGGCACCTTACCTTTTGGGTATTGCACTTGGTCATTGAGACCGCCCATCGGCCGGTACCTAATGCAGTAGTACAACTGGCGAGACCACATCAGTTCAATGACGGGTTAGCACCTGCGGTCGCCGAGGAAAACTTAACGCAGTGTCCGGGATCAATTGACCACTACACAAGCCGCATAGCCTCGAAGAAGAGATTTATTCCGCCTCAGCTTATGGCTGATGGTCGAGGGACTACATTCGATCAGGCGAGCAATTTCGCGCTGAATAAGGCGTTGATACTGGATGGCCACAAGTTCTTCGATGCTGAGTTCGGTATAAGGCATCGCGGCACCTTACGGAGACACAGGTGTTGTACTCAGTTTATGCGGCCCACCTGCCTTGAAAACCCTGGCAACGCGTCATTTAGGCGAAGATACTATTGAAAAATTCAAGCTACCTTGAAGAAGTAATTTGGTAATTTGACTCTCGCTCAAAGGCTGACTAAATAAATACCCTTGCCCCTCTTGACAACCGATTCTTTGTAAAAATTCTAATTCTAAATATTTTTCGATCCCTTCGGCGACCACAGTGTGGTGTAAGCTTTTACCCATTGCCAATATTGCAGTAACTACTGTCAAGCTATCTTCACGCGCGTGAAGGTCCCGAATAAATGATTGATCGATCTTCAGAATTTCGAATGGCAACTGTGCCAAATAAGAGAGGCTGGAATATCCAGTGCCGAAGTCGTCGAGCACCAAAGTTAATCCTACCCTCTTAAGATTTGAGAGAATTTCACGGTTATACGTAAGGTCGGACATCAATACACTTTCAGTTAGCTCAAGCTGTAGGGAGCTTGGTGAAATACCAGTCTCTTTTATAATTGCCAAAACTTTTTCTATGTAATCTGGTTGTGATAGTTCGATAACAGATACATTAACAGCCACACAAATATTATTAATGCCTTGCTCGCTCCATCGATGGATCTGCTGGCAGGCACTGCGTAAGACCCATTCGCCAAGTGGGATAATTAATTTACTGTCTTCAGCAATTCCAATGAATCGCGAAGGCGGAATTATCCCTTTACCTGAATGAAACCAGCGCAGCAATGCTTCGACACCAGTCACTTTTCCAGTACGTAAATCCACCTTGGGCTGGTAATGCAGGATGAATTCTTTACGCTCTAGTGCTCCGCGTAGATCGGCCTCAATAACTTGACGTTCTACGACTTTTTCATTCATTCTAGGCAAGAAGAATTGGTAGCAATTGCGCCCCTTCAGTTTGGCTTCATAAAGTGCCGTATCCGCATGTTTTATAAGGCTTTCAGCATCGCTAGCATCTGAAGGGAAAAAGCTTATCCCGATACTCGCCGAGATGTAAAGCATATATTCGTTTAACTGATGCTCCTGCGAGACTGCTTCGAGAATTTTTTGGGCAATTATTCCAACATCATCCTCTTTTTGCAGCGAAGATAATAGCACCATAAACTCATCGCCACCTTGGCGACTTACTGTATCCGAAGCACGAATACTCCTACTAATGGCCAAAGATACAGCGACTAACAGTTGGTCCCCTACTGCGTGCCCTAGAGAATCGTTGATGTGTTTAAAATTGTCTAAATCAAGAAATAAAACTGCCAACCGTTGATGGTATCGCTTCGCAACGCGTATTGCTTGCAACAGACGATCTTGAAATAGTAATCGGTTGGGAAGCTGGGTAAGATAGTCGTGCTCTGCTAAATAGGTCATTTTTACCTTCATAGCACGTTCTATTGAAACGTCGTGAAATACGACCACCGCACCTGCTATGTTGCCTCGATAATCGAAGATGGGAGCCACAGAATCTTCAATATCCCTTTGATGCCCATCACGCGTAACTAAAATTGCTCCTGCACTTAGCCCGGCCGGAGAATGGGTTTGCAACGACAGTTGTACTGGATGGGGTTCATATCCTAAGGAATCATCGACTTTAATAGGCATTACCTGTGTGATTGGTTTCCCTTTAGCAAGATTTTTTGGCCAACCAGTTAAAACCTCTGCCGCAGGGTTGATGTAATCAACATTACCTTCCAAATCCGCACCAATGACTCCGTCACTGATGGCGTTAAGCATAACCTCCGCTCGGGCGCTTTTCCTATAAATTTTACTATGCAAACGAAAACGAGTGATTAAGTCATTAACTATTTGGGCATTAACTGCCCGGTTGTTCGAACTAGAACAGAAAAAACCCTGCGCTCCGGTGGCGATGAAGGCGTCGGCATACTCTCTTTGCTGCTCCTTGCCATTCATAAGAATAGGTACAAGGGAAACAGCGTCATAAAAAATAGAGAAATTTTCTATTTTTTTGAATCGTCCTCGAGCCATGCTGATGATAATCAGATCGGCTTGGAATTTTTTTAAATAGCTAACAACCTGCGCAGGACGAGTAAAGAAAATTATTGTCCAATTTTTTTCAGAATTGTCCATTTCTTTGATAAATCTAGCTTTTTCACTTTTACCGCACAGTATAATAACCGAAATTAACATATTCTTGCCCGGACTGATTCCAAAGGCGCATGAAATCAAAATGCCAGTGCGGCATCGGTTATGACACAAAACGTGACGCACATGAGGTAATCTCACACTTTTTTTTAAAAATTGATACGCAAATTTCAGATTTTCGATAATTTATTATAATTAGCTTGCTATCGATATCTCCAGCTAGAATAAATCAGAAATTATACATCTATAGTTCTAACCAAAAATCCTTATGATCTTAAGTAGCTAGTTGATTTGCATAATGATTCGAATAATTTCGTGTTTTGCGCTTATTGGTCACCATCACTACAACTTTGAAACAGCCTTCCAGGTGAAAGATACTCTATAGCTATTACTGTAACGGTAAATATCGACGACAGATCGAACGTAACGCCCCCTCAGCGGTGTTTTAGGCTATACCATAGTTGTAGCAAGTAGATAGTGGCACCTGAGATCTCATACAGAATTTCATACCCTCCTACCAGCAGGCGACGCACGTCACGCGGCGCGAACTCGTCCAGCCGCTCGCCAATACGTGGGTGCGTGAGCAATGTAAGCGGGACCGCCGTTAGCTGCTGCACGGTGTGCGCTGCAGCAGGGCGGTTCACTAGGGCCAGAAACTCATACAGCATCGCCAGATCCGACACCGCCTTACTGGTCCACTGCAGCTCCATCAGCGCGGTACCGGCAGCAGTGCTTCGGTGTCCAGGCTTTCGGCCCAATCTTGCACTGATCTTGCCCACTTCCAGTGGACACCCCGTTAAGCGATACACTGCAACGAGGTGAACCATGGCAAGCCAGGCAAAAACGATGAAACACACCCGTACTCGTCATTCCCAAACCTACAAAGATGTAAGCGCTGGCCTTGGCTGGCCGGGTCGGCGTCAAACAGGCTGCCGAGCAGCTCGGCCTTCATGCGTCGCAGCTCTACGGCTGGAAAAACAGGAAGCATCAAGCCAAGGACAGTAACGAGCGCGAGCAATCGCCTGCCGACGAGAATGCACGGCTCAAGCGGCAGTTGGCTGAGCAGGCGGAGGAGCTGGCCATCGTAAAAAAGGCCGCCGCGTACTTTGCCAGGAACCTCAAGTAAAGTACGCCTTCATGCAGGCTCATACCCTGGAGTTCTCGATCAAGGCCATGTGTCGCGTGCTGCGCATTGCGCGTAGTGGCTATTACGCGTGGCACTCATGTAACGCATCAGCACGTCTGCTGCAAAGAACTCAGTTGGATCGGCAGGTGGCCTTCGCCGACGCTGAGTACGCTGGCAAACGCAAGCAGACGCGTAAGGAGTTGTTTCTGATCGAGATGGATCAGGTGGTGCCTGGGAAGAGCTTGCTCAAGCTGATCGAGCCCCATTATCCCAGGGGCGAAGGTGGACGGCCGGCTTATCCCTTGCAGGCAATGCTGCGGGTCCATCTGTTGCAGAACTGGTTTGGGTACAGTGATCCGGCAATGGAGGAAGCGCTGTGCGAGACCACGATCCTGCCTCAGTTTGCCGGTTTGGCGCTGAAGCGCATTTCCGATGAAACCACGATCCTCAACTTCCGTCGCCTGCTGGAGAAGCACCAGTTGGCGGCTGGCATCCTCCAAGTCATCAACGGCTATCTGCAGGACAAAGGCCTATCGTTACGCCAGGGCACCATTGTGGATGTCACGATCATCCACGCCCCCAGCTCGACGAAGAACAAGGACGGCAAGCGCGATCCCCAGATGCACCAGACCAAGAAGGGCAATCAGTACTACTTCGGGATGAAGGCGCACATCGGCGCCGATGTCGAGTCGGGCCTGGTGCATCACGTGCACGGCACCCCTGCCAATGTGCCTGACGTCACCCAGGTGGCCGAGCTGCTGCACGGTGAAAAGAACGCGGTGTACGCCGATGCCGGCTATACCGGGGTCGAAAAGCGCGATGAGCATGCTGATCGGCCGGTGATCTGGCAGGTAGCAGCGCGGCGCAGCACCTATTCAAAGCTGAGCAAACGTAGTCTGATTCACAAAGGCAAGCGGCGTATCGAGCGGGCTAAGGCGCAAACCCGGGCCAAGGTCGAACATCCGTTTCGAGTGATCAAACGCTAGTTTGGCTATGTGAAAACGCAGTCTCGTGGGCTGATGAAAAACACGGCTCAACTGACCACGCTGTTCGCGCTGTCGAACCTGTGGATGGTGCGAAAGCGGCTGATGGGTTTGGGTGAGGTACGCCCGTAACAGGGCAAACCGGGCTGAAAAGCCCGCTAGATGCCTTGAAATCGAGGCGTTTTGACATTTTCGGGCGGTTTTCAGGGGAATGCGATGGAATGCCCGATCTTTCCTCAGCAAAACGCCGCTAATTCAGACCATCCTTAGGTCGCCAATCGGCAGAATTAAGCAAAGTGCGCATATGCATCTGTACCTGCGCGCCCTAAGGAACATAGGTCCTGGCGACCAATCAGCCATGCTCTGGACCTTAGCTGGAGCCCGACCACTTATTAGGCGTCATGCAGGATGCATTGAACATGCTCTCTAGTGCTCCATTTCATAAAGCAGGGTTATAATCAATATGCTTCGCCCCATCCCCACCCACTTAAATGCTCCATCGATCAGTACCCACGGTAGTAATGTTTCTGAGTTTGACCAGGAAGAAGCGTCAGATATGCCGCGCCGGCTTACCTTTACTATTGCCAACCGTAACGTTGATGTGACATTTGACCCGTTAGTTGCGACTCCCAACGCGGCTGCGCAAATTGCTCACGTGCTGAATGCTGAGCAACGTACAAATCTGACCGTCCGACCAGCGGGTACTGCGAACAACCCTTCCCAATTGATTACGTTCGAAACGCCTTCCAAATCGCCTACCCATGGGCACCCTGAGGATGTATTAGTCCTACTTCATGTTTCTCTAAATGGACAGGCATTACGGTGTGAGTTGAAGAATCCGCGCACGCATTTTCCCCGGTTTCTGGGTCGCTTCGAGCAGCCTCGACGCGTTATGACGTCCTCATCAAATGTGCCGCTGAACATCGCAAATTTGCGACAACAGTGGCTACAGCAGCAAAACATGATAAGAGAAGCTTTCGACCAGCAAGGTCTAATCAAAAAAGACTTAGTCGCCAGCCCTGACCAGCCGTTCGAATATGTAGATTTCTTCCAAGATTTTCATCAGCGTAAGCCTGCCGATATGACCCGCGCAGGCCACCTGGACAAAGACGAGATATTACGGGAGTCCGAGTGGATACATGGCGAGTCTTTCACCAAAGAATTATTCGCGGGTGCGCGCGGCCTGGGAAATAATTTGACCTGCAATAATCTGAAGTGGCTAGGAACACCTCGACATTTCACTGAGCTAGGCGATTACATTGTTGCGGAAAAACTGAGCCGACTTGATTTGTCGCTCGATAACTTGGTGGCAGGAGACGGCTCGCGAAAGGTTGTCGGCGGCCTGCGACGTATCGGTAATAACTTCTCTGCTCCGAGCCTCCAGCAATTGAATCTGCACTACCAAGAACACTTTACGGAATTCGGTCGCCAGTTCAAAGCGCCCAATCTGATTGGCCTGTCGTTGCGTGGCGCAACAAGTTTTGAAAAATTTCCGGGCGATATGCGCCTTCCGTCACTGGTAACCCTTGATCTGATCGGTGCGGGACGTTTCCGCGGATTTCCTGCGGGTTTCCTTGACCATATGCCGAATTTAAGGTCGCTTGAGCTGCGTGGCACTGCTGCCCGCTATCGCGACTTGCCACAGCATATCCGCGAAAACCGCGATATCTATATCGATATTCGCCCAGCAGGTGAAGGCAACGGGCGGATTGATGGTCAGCAAACTACTCATCAGCAGTCAGTGCATCTTTCTTCATCAAAAAGCGCCCAGCGGATTATCGCCAAAGCGGCCGGTGCAAAGTTCCCCGAAGAGTTCGAACGGTTGAGTGACTACATCATGGCGCTACCTTCTGTGCCAGTTCCTGACGGTTTACAGGCAAGGCTGGACGCCCCCTTGGGAGGCCTAGTGCAGTATGTGCAAGCTCTCGGCAAAGAGCATCCCCACCGGCAGTACTTCACAGCTCCAGTGAATGCGGCCAAGCGGGGATTGAGTGGTGCAGCTCTCACCATGGACGTCAAAGACCCGCACTCCGGCATTTCTACCAAGGATTACTTAACGGCGTGCTGGCATGTCACACGCGATCCGGAAAACCGCCATGAGCAGGTGACCGATGAGACAGCCCGCGAAAAGTTCGTGCAGGCACTTTATGAGATACAGCGCGGATACAATTTGAAAGGCACTCACGATCACTTAGAGGATGATGGCGACCCGCGTGATCTTGCCATTTGCAATGCTGGTGCCTTTAACAAAATTACCAACGTGATGAGTGAAATCCTCCGTGACGCGGAAACTATCTACATCACCGAGGACGTCATCAAACTCAAGGCTGCTGCGCTCATCAAGAACGTAATAGGTGACAAGCTTGCTGATGGGGAACTGTCACTGGCCGATTTCCATGAGCCGGACGAAGACGGAGAAATTCTATGCACGGAAAAAACAGTCGCGGCATTAAAAACAGATATGCTCGGGTCGCTATATGAATCATTGAATTTACAGGACCAGACAGGTTTGGATGAGCAACGAAACAAAAGGCGAGCAGAAGAATTTCTCGATTATCAGCTTGCTACGACCGACCTGGCGAACATCATAACTCGTTCAAAAGGGAAGGGAAAAGCCAGCGATTGAAGGAGGATGCCAAGTGCCTGCTGGCGGCGCTTGGCATTTATACGCCAATGTCGCTGCAGATGAACCTGGCAGCCTGCGGCTGCAAATCGGTCTATGTCCGCTTTAGAGCCGTATGCCTGCCCATGTGCCTGGACTGCTTTCGGAACCTCCTAAGCCCTTCTGACCACCTACCCGGATCCAGGTCGTCCATCTCGACCGCTAACATTCCCAGAACAGGCTCAGCCAGCGATGAGTCCACTCCCATTAGGTAGCTTTGCCCGAAACTACACCGCGCCAGTTAATAACGGCCAACCAGTGGTGGTGGCAAGCCTGCAAGCCCCAGCATCCTCACCCTATCGCACTACACCCGCCAGCCTGAGCTCGATCATCGTTCGCTGACCGTTCGTGAAGAGCCTAGGCCCTTTAAATGGTAATAATTCACCCAACACGTTCACGACCAGGAACGTCACGTTATGAAACTATCCTTCAAATCATTCATAAACTCCATATCGACCTCGCTTCCTGAAGTCAGCCAGTCGTCCCCCCCTTCTCAACCCAACGGAACCGGCGAGATGCCGCGAGTCAGGCAGCCTAATAGGTTCCTACTCAACGGAGGGGCGTTCATCAGGCTCGGGCCCATGGCGGCAACGGCCCATGATAAAAACAGAAAAATCACTGAAAAAGAAAATGACACGGTGAACCGATTGCTCACGCTCGAGCCGGAAGAGCTGAAGAATATTAAAAGTGAAGTGCATGGTGAGGGGAGTTCGGAAATTCAATGCCATACGTACTTGAAAACCCTCAAGAAAAATGGGAAAGATAAGACGTTCGAGGTATGCGTAAAAGCGAAGAAAAATCGTGAAGCCTCCAAATACGTCGACAGCGTAGAAGTTTATACCGTGCCGAAAAAGCGCGACGAAGAAAAGTCGCTTCACATTTTTAGGCGTTTCCATGAGCCGAGAAAAACCCTAATCGATTTGCCCAATGAATTGCAGAAAATCATCGCCGAAGAGGCGTACTTCAAAGGAGAAGAGGAAGAAACCAATTTGGCCTTGTTGGCCTCCAGCCGGCAAACGAGAGAGGTCACGAGCGATTCGCTGCAAAAGTCAATAGGTTCGGGCGCGTCGCCGGTCGCTAAATTCATTGAAGATAATAAAAAGCGGTGGCTGGCAGAAAAGCTGAGCGACAAGAAGATAGAAGAGCAGGTTGACAACTTTAAAAAACATGCCATTTTGGAAAAACATGGTAGCCGCATCAGGTCGACATTTACTGAGGAAGTATATAACACTCATGAAGCTAAATTCCTGGCCTTGTCTCCAATGGGAATGAATTTTGTCGCAGCTCATCTGCACCTCTTGAATGATGCTTATACGCCTGAAAGTTTAATCAGCCTCGCTAGCCTGTCGGCTGAAAAAAGAGATTTTGTTAAGAAATATCAATCACGCTTTTTGATAGAAGCAGACTATGGTCGCGGTGTGGTGAAAAACGGGGGCTACATCAATTGGCTAGCGTCACGCTGTGATTCGCCTGACAAACTTAAGACGCTATTGAAAAATTTCCCAAATCAAAATCCAAACTCGCCTTTTGCAGTGGCCAAGTTTTACGGGCCTTTTAAAAAGCCTTTTGGTGAAGAGGGCCCTATCCCGCCAGTGCACTTAGTACATACCCCTAATTAGCTTCCAATTTATTAAAGGGTGAGCTACCCCGCACGTGAGGCTGGGTCTTTCCTCCAAACATTCATAACAAATTGCTGACAAACCTCTAGATCACCCAAACCTGCTATAGGCGAGCAGCACAGCCCCGCGCTTACAGGTGACATTTGCAATTCCAGGGTTTGTCTGATCCTGCCCAGCATCAGTGGACACGGATTTAAGCACTCATCCGAGCCTCGTAGGCATGCGGGCTGATGTGCCCCAGCGTACTATGACGACGCTGGCGGTTGTAGTCGATTTCGATGTATTCAAACACGGCTTCACGCATTTCAGCACGACTGCTGAATCGCTCGCCATGAATGCATTCGACCTTCAAACTGTGGAAGAAGCTCTCTGCACAGGCGTTGTCGTAGCAGTTGCCCTTGGCGCATGCTGCATCTGAGTTGGTGGGCGACGATCAAGTGCTGGTAGGCCGCCGAGCAATACTGGCTGCCACGGTCGTTATGCACGAGTACGGGTGTGCTTCATCGTTTTAGCCTGGCTTGCCATGGTTCACCTCGTTGCAGTGTATCGCTTAACGGGGTATCCACTGGACGTGGGCAAGATCAATCGGTTGTTTTGGACAGCGATCCACTGATCGGTGGCCTTTTTGCCAAACGACGGACAGGCCCGGCAGTGGCAGATATTGCACAGGTATTTGACATGCAGGCAGCGCTCACTGCCGCAGGTGTAATGCTTCATGCCCAGGTTCGAGGTACTGCAGGCGAGCATTTTGCTCACCGACTCCATTTCGATCTGGCGCAGACCGCCGGCCTCACGTAAACCTGCCCAGCAACGCTTAGCCGTGAACAGGTTTTTGAGGGGGGCGAGGCTTGAGTGCTACAGGGTTACAACATCGATAATCAACGATGAATGGCGCAATCCCTTTTATCTTGCAAAGCTTAGTGTCTTTATTATTGGGATACCAAGCATTCTAGCCCGATTTTTTTACTCGAGTAGGCCATTGCCCCTATCTATCAAGAAACGAGGTGAGATTCACGCCTGCTAGACTAATTTTTCATGATTGGAACCAGCCTCACCCTGTTGCCACTAACATGGCCAACATCCGAGCGAATTGACCTGTGCCAAGCATCGTGCGTTATTCATACTGGGCCCGGTTGGATAGGATGGTTTATTTTAAATGCAAAAATGAAATTTTAAAAAGGTTTTAAATGTTCAACAGAATACCCAGTACATCAAGCTCTGCTGTGTATGGTTCATCAAACCCAACATTTAATCATTCTGCAGATGGCCAAATTGAACTGTTGCAGCAGCAGTTCTCGGCTGCTCGCAAAGCTGCCTATCTGCGAAATCCGTCTGGATCTTGGGCGTTGAATAATGAATTGGTCCAAGCACGTATGCATTTTAAAAGTGCGATGTCACAAATCAGATCGGCTTTCAATAAGCCATTAAGCCTTGTGCCGCTAAAGGTCGAAAATTGCGACGACAGTTTTGATCATGGAGAATTTGAAGTTTTAAAGCACTGTGCCAGCCTTATACGTAGTGAAGTTTATTCCGACTTCGATGCTGTTAACCTGCTCAAAGATCCAGATCTTGAAGAGGGAGTGAATGGACAAACTATTGTGATACATCCTAACTTTGAGGACAAAAACCTTAATCCCTATACAGAAACGCAGGCGCAAGTATCATTGGTTGGTAGTCAAAGCTTGGCCGAGAGCATAACTCGCCTAGTGCACGAATTCTCTACACATCTGCTTGGGAATATGCGTTCGGCAGTAGTGGGGGATCCTGTTCAGCCCGAAGAAGCTGGTCATTTTTCAAATCTTTCGGCCCGAGGAGACTACCATAGGGCAATGGTTGCGATAGAAAGAAATTGGCAATCTGTTAGTGCGATCGCTAGTCGGATGGGTGTGGAAGTGGATTGGGAGGGTGTGAAAGATGAATATCTGAATGATATAGGCCTGCAGGTCGGGGGCTATCACAGCTATTTAAATCTTGATATGGAGAAAATGGACAGGCTTTTAGAAGATCACAAAAATGGGCAAGTGAATATGAGTCTACTTGCTAGAGAGGAAAAGTTCGGGCTAAGCGCCAACCTATTTTGGAGCGACGTTCGCTTGGCTTGTATTGATAATAAGCCGCTCAGCAGCATAATGGATAGATAAAATAAGGCCAATGCCAAGTCTAGATTATTCCATTCGGCTAAGCATTCAAATGGTATTGGAAATGACCTGCTCTATAACTGCTTTGGTGGGGTTACACGTTATCGCGCTTGTCCATTCCTTAGGTTATGACGGTGAAGCCAAAAATGAATTGGCGCGCTGTTCTGCTAATGAGCGAAACGCGGCCCTAACCCAAGGCCAAGTACTCCATCCCGTCAATGGGAGCAGGATGAGATGAAGGCATTGGATGAACGGCTTTTGAGCAACTAGGCGCGATACTGCAAAGCCTAAGATCAAACCCAGATATTTAGAGAATGTCTTGTGGAATATCGCTGGGCCGGTGTATGTCTACCACATGCCTGGCTAACAGGCAGCTGACGTAAACGCCCTGGAGCGGGCATAGATCAATTTGCAGCCGCAGGCTGCCAGGTTCGCGCAGTGCAGCTAACGGCCAAAAGCGGACAGGGGGCTTGCAAACTATAGTCTGGCGGCTCTGGTTAGGCCGCAGCTATTCAGACTCTTCAGTGGCCGCTGCCCTATTCTCTTTGTCATGACGTACCCTCGATCTCGAAGCGTATATCAAATCCCGGATACGCCATATTCACATCATCAAGAACGACGTTTACTAGGTTGAGCGCATCAGCAATGGCGGACGTAGCAACATGCGCGGATACTCATGAGAGGGTATGTCGCGCTATCGGCTGCGGCCCACCGAGCTGTAGGCCCAGCGGGCTAATGTTTAATAAGCCTTGCCCACGCTGTGACGACTAAAGGGCCGAAGCGCTGATTTTTTCAATTTTTTTCAACGCCAGGAGTAGAGGCAAAACGTCACGGACCGTTAACTCGCTCTGGTGCTTAACTTGTTCGAGTGATTCCGCAGCTTCAGCCTGAAGCTTATAAATAGTAGCCTGCCTGGCCTGTTGATGATCCGGATGCTTTAAAGCCTGTGGGGTAGAGTTTTCTTCAGCAACTTTCAAGAGCGCGTTAATTATGTTTGAAATTTCGGGTAAGTGGTCCGTTTTTGGTAGCTTGCCAAAGCCATATTTGAACAGGCAGTCGATTAAATCCAAGGTGGTCTGAGCATCGTGCGTGCTCGGATTTTCAAGCGAGTCGTATAGTTTTTGGAGAGGTTTTATATTTGGCGAGCCGGGCTTTTTTAGTGCGTCCATATGCGTGTTGAATTGGGCAAGAATAGCCTGTTTGTCCAGGGCGGTGGGTGTCGGCTTATTGGGTTCGCTAGCACTTGGTCCGAACAAGTGGTCAAGCAATATCTCAAGGTCTTGGGTGTTGTTTGTACCTTTGCTAAAAGCCGTCCATGCCTTGCGTATATCTTCAGGAACCTTGTTCAGATCCCTATGCAGCATGTTATTTATCTGAGCGCCAGTGCGGGAAAGTGCCAGTTTATCCTGCGTAGGCAAGTGGCTGCTTACAACGTTTAGGACATCGGCGTTGGCATCTTTCCACGCGCCTGTCAACAACCGGGGAGCGCTACCTGGGGTAGCTTGCTGGGCCGAGCCGTTTATTAGGCGGGCGGCTGTGAGCCCCTGGAACGAATTAGCCCTAGGCCTGGCGGGAGGCGCATCTGGCCGTGTAGTTTGGGGAGGCGCTGATTGCGAACGTGCGCGCGGAGCCTGAAGGAGGGCGGTAGTAGGCTCTTCGGCCGTTGATAAGGGCGTGCAGGGAATGCTGTTGGATCGATTGATGGAGGTCATTAGACCGCACCTGACGAGTGAATAGACTCGCTAAGTGGGCCTGACTTGTAGAAGGTTCCATGAGGTGCTTGGTTAGCAACCAACAACTCGCTTTTACCACCCTTACGTATCAGCCTAACTGTTGCACCTTCACCGACTGCATGAACGCCTGCATCGCCGAGCATTGGAGGCGGTGCCTCGGGTAATCAGCCCATAGGGCGGCAAGCGCGCCCGACTAAGAGCGGCCTTAATCTGACGCCGTGCCAGTGAGAATCCTAACGCCGGTTTGAGGTGTACCCCAGATTGACAAGAGCGGCAAGGCTACGGGCTAACAAATAATTTAGTTTGGTGTACGCATTAGGTTGCAGCAGGTCCAGCAGCAGCACCTCAGCCTTGCTGTAACGGTAGCCCTCACGAAAGACTCGCTCCACGGCATAGGTGGCCGCGTTGGTCATCAAGGTGAGCCTGCAGAAAACGGAAAAACCGTACGTTAAGCGTTGTGATAGTAAGACAATCCCTTACACCGCCTGGGCTGTGTCCAATTGGAGTACACATCAACCGGGCGTCAGGCGGGTTAAGCGCTTTGCGTCAGGGTAGGGCCGCTTTTTGCATTTTTTGACGCCTCAGCGTCACTCTCTATGGCCTCAACCTCACAGACCGAGCGCTTAGCGTACGGTTTTTTTCGTTTTCTCTATCCACCACTAAACGGAGTATCCGAAGGAGATTTCCATGCATTTGCTCCCCGAGCTGCCTCTCACGGTAAGGTCCATGTTGGAAGGGCTGAATCTCGTGTAAGCCCTTATCCGCTTCATGTGCGAAAGGCTGGGGCTTTCACTGCGTGCAAGCGCCTACCCGCACGCCACTGGACGAGTGGCTGAACGCGCCTATGGGTTTGTGTTGAGTATTGAAGAAGTCGATCGCCTGCCTGGTTCCTGCCATCAAGGTAGGGCGCTGCAGGGCTGACACGTGTGACTGCGTTCAACGCGCCACGGGTACTAGGTATGACGGAACCAACTAGCGCTGTTGAGCCACCCAACAGCATCGGTCCGCCTATTCCGGATGCGTTACCCTCAACATGAAAAGGCAGCCATGACACCTATACATTTACTTTCTTCTCCCCTTCATCAAGTAGCCTCAGCGGCAGGGGGCAAGCACCCGGCTGAAGCGGTTACGCAGGTAACATCGTCGACGCAGGGCCTGCTGTCTTCTTTAGCCACTCACTTACGGGTCGGAGATGCTGACTACCACATCGGTAAGGTCATGTCGTCACTCTCTGAAACCGAAGCGGTGCTCCTGCACGCTGCACTTCATGCAGACATGCCGAAAGACCCCCTGGCAGAGGCCCCAGATAAGAACGGCCTCTACTCCTACCTTATAGGTGCAACGGATTACTTGACGTCGACGCATTTGCCCCAAAATCTTAACCTTCCTGAGCGGATGATGGTCACCTGCGCGCTGACCCCGTCGCGTACTTTAGCCGCTATAGTGATCAGTGGCGAAAAGGGTAGCCACAGTTATTGCAAGGCCTATTTCGAGCCTCCTGCCCTGCAAACGCACAAACCTCGAGAGGAGCAGCCAAAGGGTGCCATTACCGCGGTGCCTACTGAGTTACAGGTACCTGGAGAGCACTCCAGTCAGCCCACCAACCTGTCGTTGTACGTGAGTAATCCAGGCATTAGCAAAGGCACAAAACGCCGTAATTCGCAGGCCTTTTCAGGCAGCGATGGACGCCACGTTCCCTCCCTGCAAACCAACACAACCACCGCCGCTGTCACTGCTAAAGGCCCTATGGCTGAGCCGATTCCACAGCATGACTTAGCGTCACAGGCGGTTAACGCTGGCTCCATCGCCCCTAGCCAACCGCAAACGCCTGAGAGAAACCGTCAACATACTGTTAACCAAATAGCTCAAAGGCACTTACTTGGGCAACCATGGTCCAGGATAGCTGCTGATCTGCGTGCCGCCAAAGCACAACAGGCTCAGAGGCCCGAAGCACCTGTGCATGATGCCGCGCGTAAAAACGCGTTACTGCAGGCCCAGGTTCTATTTGATAACCAGCGTACTGAACGGGATGATGCTTTAGATAGACACGCAGCTGATATGCCACCCCAACAAGGGCCGATCTTTGCGCATGCGGGTAGCCTTGTCAGACATAGGCCCGTCCCCTTGCCGATAAGTGCACCGGCAGGTGAAACCATTCCAGCTGACCTTGCGCAGGATACAGCACGGCGTAAACGCACGAAGATAAGCCAAGACGTTAAAGATCAGGTAACCGCGTTACGTGAACAGGGTTATTCATACCTGCACATAGCTATGCAATTTTCGGATCTAACTACGTCTCAACTTAAAAATATAGTGTCACATGAAAATGAAAGAAAGAGAATGAATGCAGCCAGTGCAAATACCGCTGGGGGCGTATGAGCAATTCCGGTGCAGCTACGCCGGGGCACGCTCCCTTCGAGATTCGATGGCGCAAGCCGATGAAGCCGCACTACTTGAACCTCAACAAGGCTAAGGCAGGAGTAAAGTGAAGCCCGAGCGATTGATAAGATCAAAGTTACCGAAGCAGAAAACATATAGCGCCTATTGCTTAACATGCCCATGCGCGCAAGTTTCAAGCCCCACCTTTTGAAAAGCCTGTTCACAGCCAATGGCTGATAGGCAGATTTGCTGGAGGCCGGCGGTCTGCGCGTGATCGAAGGGGAGTCGGTGAGCAAGATGCTGGCCTGTGGCACCTTGATCCTGGGACTGAAGCAGTACACCTGCGGCAGCGACCGCTTTCCCCACGTCAAATACCTGTGCAACACCTGCTGGCGCATATCACCTGTGAAAGTGACTGGCGACACTTGGTGCGCACCGCGGGCGGCCAGCACTGGCACATTTATCTGTCGAAGAAGACGGAAAACGGGCGAAAGACGGTGAATTACTTGGGCCGCTACCTGAAGAAACCGCCGATTTCAGGAAGCCGTCTGGCGCATCACACACACCGAGAGGGGAATGGTAGAGGACGCAAGGGGGCTGAGGAGCGTAAATGACATGGTGTCACCAGTAGCAAGTCAAAACCGCTCAAGGGCAACCCCCGGAGTTCGCACTACCAAGGGTGTCGCGTATGGCCTAACGCATTGTCCCTAGGTGGCCTCAACGCTTAGCTCAGTGGAGCAATATTGCCTTCGTAATAGCCGATCCTCCACGTCCCACCAACCCTTCCAACCAAGTGCAGGCACAACCTAGCGCCTACGGTACCGCTTACTCTGCGGTACCTGGCTGGAGCGAGTCAGGTCAGTGCGTACGCGGCTTCAACAGCGCAGGCTTCTCATCCGGCGCCTGGTGCAGAAGGAAGAGGGCAGTGAGGGCCTCAGGGATCTGTACCACCATGTCCTGTTGCAGGTCGGCGTCGCTAGCGATGTCGGCAAATTCCGGCTGCTCATCGAACAACCCTGAACCCACCATGATCGGAAGCAGCATTTCGCTCACTTCGTCTTCCGCCGTCTCGAACCAGGCTTCCTCGCGCAGAAATACGCCTTCCATAAAGCCGATGCACCAGCCACGCAGCTCAGAGTCATCCGGGTCTTCACCCAGGTCCAGGTCGCACGGCAGCTCGAATTCTTCATCGCTGGCCAGCTGGCGGGCAATGTGCGCCTGCAGTTGCACCAGCGTGCCCTCGATGGCCTCGCGTTCGGCAGCATCGGCGTACTGGGGCTCCTCGGCAAACAACGCGTCGATCCACTCGCGCTCCGGTACCGGTTTGGTCAGCATGGACAGCGCGGTCAGATAGCCCTGCGCCGCGACGTAGTCCAGCGCCTCTTCATGGAGCTCGTCAGCATCCAGAAACACTTGCAGGCGGGTAAGTTGCTCGGCGAAAGACATGTAGGGCTACCTTGGGATAAATGACTATGCGCAATTCTAGGCGCTGAACCGGGGTGAGCGCCACCACCGGCCAGGGAAAAGCGCTGGGCACTGGGGGTTTGGTATACTGCCCGACATTTTTGCGACCCGCGGGCGGCTGTTTCCGCGATTTCTGGAGTGATGCATGCTCGAACAGGCACAACGTGTTCTCAAGGACGTTTTCGGCTACGACAGCTTCCGAGGGCGCCAGGGCGCGATTATCGAGCGCGTCGCCCGTGGTGGCGATGCGTTGGTCCTCATGCCTACCGGGGGCGGCAAGTCCCTGTGTTTTCAGGTGCCAGCGTTGTTGCGCGACGGCCTGACCATTGTGGTCTCGCCCTTGATTGCCCTGATGGACGACCAAGTCGCCACCCTGGATGAATTGGGCGTGCCCGCCGCTGCATTGAACTCAACCCTGGACAACGACCAGCAACGGGAGCTGGCGGTGCGCTTGCGCCAGGGTGAAATCAAATTGCTGTACTTGGCGCCCGAGCGGCTGGTACAGCCGCGTATGCTCAGCTTTCTCCAGCAATTGAACGTCGCGCTGTTCGCCATCGATGAGGCCCACTGCGTTTCACAATGGGGGCACGACTTCCGCCCTGAATACCTTCAGCTGGGCCAGTTGGCCCACCTCTTCCCCGATGTACCCCGCATTGCCCTCACGGCCACGGCAGACAAGCGTACCCGAGAAGAAATCGTCAATCGCCTAGAGCTGCATGACGCCGAGCGTTTCCTGTCCAGTTTCGACCGCCCCAACATTTTTTACCGGATCGTGCCCAAGGAGCAGCCGCGCAAGCAGTTGCTGGCGTTCCTCGGCGATCACAAAGGGGATGCGGGTATCGTCTACTGCCTTTCACGAAAGAAGGTGGACGAGGTGGCGGCGCAGCTCGTTGAGCAGGGCTTTCCAGCCTTGCCCTATCATGCAGGTTTGCCGTCCGAGACGCGCGCCGCCAACCAGAAGCGCTTTCTCAACGAAGAAGGGCTGATCATGGTCGCCACCATCGCGTTCGGCATGGGTATCGACAAGCCTAACGTCCGGTTCGTGGCTCACCTGGATTTGCCCAAGTCCCTGGAGGCCTATTACCAGGAAACGGGCCGCGGTGGCCGCGACGGCTTGCCCGCCGATGCCTGGATGGCCTATGGCCTGCAAGACGTGCTGATGCTCAAGCAGATGATGCAGAACTCCGAGGGCGATGAACGTCATAAGCGAGTAGAGCAACACAAGCTTGATGCCATGCTGGCGTTGTGTGAGGAAACCCGCTGCCGCCGCCAGGCCCTGCTTGCCTATTTCGACGAAGACCTGCCCCAGCCCTGTGGCCATTGCGACAATTGCGTGGACGGTGTGCAGACCTGGGACGCGACGGAGCCGGCCCGGCAGGCGCTGTCCGCGATCTTCCGTACCGGCCAGCGCTATGGGGTAGGGTACTTGGTAGACGTGCTATTGGGCCGCGACAACGAGAAAGTGCGAAACGCCGGTCATGAACGCCTGGCGGTGTTCGGCGTAGGCAAGGGTCGCTCCGAGAGTGAGTGGCGCTCGCTTTACCGCCAACTGGTGGCGCGTGGCCTGGCTGATATGGACCTTGAAGGCTTTGGCGGCCTGCGCCTCACCGATGCCTGCCGGCCGCTGCTGCGTGGCGAAGTGACCCTTGAACTGCGCAAGGAGCTTAAACCTCAAGCGGCTACCCGTACCAGCGGCGGCAGCCCTGCCAGCCAACTGGTCCGTGGCGAAGAGCGCGAACAATGGGAGGCCTTGCGTGCCTTGCGCCGGCGCCTGGCCGAAGAGCACGGTGTACCGCCCTATGTCATCTTCCCGGATTCAACCCTGTTGGAAATGCTGCGCAGCCAGCCCACCACCCTTGCGGACATGGGCCGTGTCAGCGGTGTAGGCGCACGCAAACTCGAACGCTACGGCGCAGCCTTCTTGGACGTATTGGCTGGCGGCGCAAGCGCATCCGCCCCAGAACCTGCAATGGACATACGCCATGAACTGGTGAGCCTGGCCCGTGCAGGTATGACGCCTGCGCAGATTGCTGGGCAGCTCAAATGCACAGAGAAGAATGTCTATGCCCTGCTGGCCGAGGCGATTACGGCCCAGCAGTTGTCACTAGAGCAAGCGCTGGACTTGCCCGAAGCGTTACTGAGTGAAGTCCAGGACGCCTTTCTGGACGGGGAAGGCGAGTTGCCTGCAGTTAGTGAAATCGCTCCCCATTTCCAAGGGCGCGTACCGGAGGGTGTGCTGTACTGCGTACGTGCCGCCCTGCAGTCGGAGTTCGAGTTATAAGTGCGCCTTCATTCAACGGGCGAGGCAGAAACGTTCAGGATGGATTTGACTGGGGTCGGTGCTTGCCAAGGCCTATCGGCCATGCTTAGCTCGCTAATAATTGTGTTTTCGTTATGAGTCACTTATGTCTTTGACTGACCAACACCGATTTGGCATGCAGTTGGCGCAGCTGTCCCGAGGATGGCGTGGCGAGCTCGATCGCCGGCTGGCCGGCCTTGGGTTGTCGCAAGCCCGTTGGCTTGTGTTGCTGCACCTGGCCCGCTTCGACACCTCCCCCACACAGCGCGAACTCGCTACCAGCGTAGGGGTGGAAGGGCCCACCCTGGCACGGTTGCTCGACAGCCTAGAGGCTCAGGGGCTGGTTCGACGTCAGGCCGTGGTCGAAGATCGCAGGGCCAAGCAGATCAGCCTGAGCGAGTCTGCATTGCCCTTGATCAAGCAGATCGAAACCATTGCCAATGCACTCAGGGCTGAACTGTTTACGGGGATCAGCGAACAGGATCTGGCCACCGCCATGGCCGTTCATGCCCGGGTACTGGATAATCTTGAAAAACGTTCCTGAGGGCGGCACTGCCGTCGGGCTTTGAGTTTCGCTGGCCTCAGGCTATAAGGAAGGCTGTGGAAGTCGTTCCCAAGGGATGCTCATGCGCAAGCGTTTTACCCCTGTTACTCGATCCGCGCCCTGTTCGGCCAACCGCCTGGCGCTCTACTCACTGCTAGGCGGGTGCGCGCTGGCGTGGTCCGGGCTGGCGAGCGCACTGGGCCTGGGTGAAATCAGCCTTCACTCGGCCTTGAACCAGCCGTTCAATGCAGACATCCTGCTGTCCGATACCCAGGGGCTGGACGAGGGTGACATTTCCGTCAGCCTCGGCACGCCAGAAGAATTTGCCCGCGCAGGTATCGAGCGCACCTTTCTGTTGACAGACCTGCGGTTCACCCCGCTGTTTCGCAACGGGCACAAGGTCATTCACGTCACGTCCAGCAAAGTGGTAGTGGAGCCTTACCTGAGCTTCATTGTTCAGGTCACCCAACCCAGCGGCCAATTGCTGCGAACGTATACCGTGCTACTGGACCCGCCCGGCACGGTGGCCCTGGCGCCGCCCCTGGTGCCTACCAATGCACGTCCCGAGCCTGTGTCTTCTGTTGCGCCCATGCCAACCCAGGCCTCGGCGCCGGCGGTGCCCCCTGCTGCAGCGCGCAAGGCGTCCAGCAGCGGTGATCGCTCGCCTGACGCGGCCTCTGCGGGGGAGCAGCTCACGGCGACGGCGGCCCAGAACAAACAGTTGCAACAATCGGTAGACGACCTGGAAACCCAGCTTCAAGGGCTTGAAGAAGACCGCAAGAGCAAAGACCAGCAGCTGGCCGAATTGCAATCTCGGCTGGCCGAGGCGCAAGCCATCGCGGCAGCACGTGCAGCGTCGTCTGCCCCGGCGGCAGCCAGTACAGCACAAGCCCTGCCTCCAGCCTCTGCCCCAGCCAACCCGGTGACTGAAGCGCCCGCGCCCGCGCCCGCAGCGGCTTCTGTCACTACGCCTGCTGCGGTCACTACCGCCAATACCTCGCCTCCCAACACGCAAGCTGTAACGCCTGCACCGATGGTGGTTGCGCCCCAAACGGACGACCTTACCTGGCTGCTTCAGCTCGGCGCACTGCTGGCCTTGCTGCTGCTGATCGTTGCCTGGTGGCTGCAACGGCGCCGGCAGCGCACCCCGGTGATTGAGGCGCCAGTGTTACCCGCAACGGTTGCAGCCAGTACCGCCGCGCCCCTGGAACCTGTTGCCGACAGGCCGTCTGCTCCGCCTGCTGTGGCGCGTCGGGAGCAGCCGCCCACCACCGATGCGCTGGACGCCGCCAGTATCTACATCGCTTATGGCCGTTTCAACGAGGCGTTGGGTGTGCTGCGCGAGGGGCTGCAGCGCCAGCCGGAGCGGCGTGACCTGCGCCTGCGCATACTGGAAGTGCTGGGATTGCAAGGCAATGCCCATGCCTACGCAGAGGAAGAGGCCGCGCTTCGGGCCAGTGGAGAGCAGGATGCGGTGCTGGACCAAACCCGTTCCCGTTTCCCGAAACTGGCTTCCGCCGCCGTGGCATTGGCAGCGGGCGCGGCAGGCGGCGCGCTGGTTGCCAACGCCCTAGCTGATCGCCGATCCGAGCCTCCCGCTCAGGACGTAGCCGAAGACATTCCGCTTTTTGAGGCCGAGACAGTGGATGCATTGCCGGCGCAGGCCTCTGCATCCGACTTGGACATTGACTTCGATGCCCTTGGCGACCTGGACGGCCCAATCGAGGCCACCCGGCCCGAGTCAAAGCCTGTAGAGGGGCAGGACAACGAGTTTCAGCTAAACCTGGAAGACCTTGCCATGGATGCAGACTGGTCTTCCATGGACCCGTTCGAGCCTACCCCTGCGGCAGTCCGTGCTCAGCCTCCCGTGGCTGATACGCCTGCTATGGATGAAAGCCTGTTCTTCTCCAACCTGCGTGAGCTGCCTGAGGTGATGGAGTTACCGGAAGAGGAGTTTCTCAGTGATTTTGCTGAGGACCCTCTGGCCCCGGCGGGCAGCGTAGACGACGGCCTCGATGCCGCGTTTCTCGAACGTTTCGCGGATGAGCCGTCGGACCTGCCAGCGTTGAGCGAGCATGACCTTCAGATAGACGACCTGCCGGACCTGGACGAGTTGAGTATCGACTTCGATGCCATCGAGAGCCAGGCATTGGGTGCAGATCGCCTGGACCAGGCGCGCGCCCTTATCGCCCAGGGCCAGCCTCAGGAGGCCAGCTGGCTGCTGCATGAGGTGTTGCAAGAGGGTGACGAGGCGGCGCGGGTGGCTGCACGGGCATTGCTGGATACTATCTAGAAAGCGAGCTTTCCAGTGATCAGGTCGCGGAACATGGCAAAGTCGCCCATCAGGCTGTACAACGGGTGCTTGAAGGTGGCGGGGCGGTTGCGTTCGAAAAAGAAGTGCCCCACCCAAGCGAACCCATAGCCGACCACGGGCACCGCTAGCAGCAGCCAGGGGTTAAGGGTCGCGAACGCGTACGTTACAAACACAATGGCAAGGCTAGTGCCTACAAAGTGCAGGCGCCGGCTGGTGGCATTGCTGTGTTCGGCCAGGTAGTGAGGGTAGAACTCGGAAAAACTGGCGAAATCGCTGGCATTGCGCATAAGGCTTCTCGCTGTTGCTCCTGTGTGCTGCACGGAGCATAGCCAATGCCAAGGCAGTGCTCAATGCCGCCAGAACGCGGGCATGCACAGTACCAGCACGGTGATGATCTCCAGGCGCCCCAGCAACATGCCAAACGACAGCAGCCACTTGGCGGTATCAGGCAGCGGGGCAAAATTGCCTGCTGGCCCGATGGTGTCTCCCAACCCAGGGCCCACACCCGACACGGTACTGGCGGCGCCAGTCAGGGCGGTCATCCAGTCCAGGCCCAGCAGGCCCAGCGCCAAGGCAATCAACCCGATGGTTGCGCCGAAGAAGAAGGAAAACGTCAGGATCGACCGCACGATATCTTCGTCCAGCCGGTGGCGGTTGTAACGCTGGCTGATGACAGCGCGCGGGTGAATCAGTTGGTTCAGGCTGGCCTTGAGCAAAATGTAGGCGACCTGGAACCGGAAAATCTTGATACCACCTGCCGTAGAGCCCGAGCACCCGCCAATGAAGCCTAGGTAGAAGAAGAACATGAGCGCGAAGTTGCCCCACAGGCTGTAGTCCCCCAATGCAAACCCTGTGGTGGTTACCACCGATGTGACATTGAATGCTACATGGCGCAAGGCGTCGTACCAAGGCAGGCCGGTGGCGTACCAGTACCAGGCGCCAAGCACCAGCCAGCACGCCAACAGCAGCGACAAAAAGCCTTGCACCTGCGCATCCCGTACCAGTGCCAGGTAATTGCCGCGCACGGTGGCCACATACAGGGTGAAGGGCAGGCTACCCAGGATCATCAACACGATCGCCACCCAGTGCACAGCAGGCTGCTGCCACTTGGCCAGGGATTGATCGGAGGTGGAGAACCCACCGGTGGAAATGGCCGACATGGCATGGTTGACGGCGTCGAACAGGCCCATCCCCGCCGCCCACAACCCGAGCGTACCCAGCACAGTGATACCTACGTATACCAACACAATGGACTTGGCCACCATATGAGAACGGGGCATCAGTTTTTCCGAGCGGTCCGAGGACTCGGTCTGGAACAGACGCATACCGCCAATGCGCAGCAGTGGCAGGATGGCCACGGCCATGGCGATAAAGCCGATGCCGCCGAGCCAATGCAAAAGCGAGCGCCACATCAGAATCCCTGGCGACAGGGTGTCCAGCCCGCTCAGCACCGTTGACCCCGTGGCGGTGATGCCCGACATGCTTTCA
The DNA here is from genome assembly GCF_059831485.1 of Pseudomonas sp. AB39(2026). NCBI lineage: Bacteria > Pseudomonadati > Pseudomonadota > Gammaproteobacteria > Pseudomonadales > Pseudomonadaceae > Pseudomonas > Pseudomonas sp. AB39(2026). Next base: position 1,608,724 of record NZ_CP195212.1, on the reverse strand, counting down.
AAGAAGGCATCGGTGTAGCTGATGTGGGTAGTGAAATGAAAGGGTAGCGCGGCGAAGACGGCTACCAGTACCCAACTGCTGACGGTCAGTAAGTACATGTCGCGTGGGCGCAGGTTGCTTTGATCAGGGCGGCCTCGGATCACCAGCGCCAGGCCGCACAAGAAGGTCAACAGGCTGGCCCACAGAAAGCTGTGCAGGTCTTCGGTACGGTCGGCCAGCACCAGGGTGAGCATGGGAATGACCATGGCGACCGCCAGCGTGAGCAGAAAGATGCCAATGATGAAGCCGATAACGCGAAGGGTCGACAGTGACATTAAGCGCACGCTGGGGGAAAAGGGCCGGATATTTTACCTGCGAGCAGTGTGGTGTAAACGGTAGACTGGTTTACCGTTACCTACAGGAGTGCCCCATGCAAGCTCTTCAAGCCCTGCTTGAGCGTGTCTCTGTCAGCCGCCTTATCGACCCCGCACCCAGCGCTGCGCAGCGTGAACTTATGTTCGAGGCGGCCATGCGGGCACCGGACCATGGCCAGTTGCGCCCCTGGCGTTTCCTTACGGTGGAAGGTGATGCCCGTTATGCTCTGGGTGAGCTGCTTGCACAGGCCGCAGCGGCCAAGGACGTCGCCAATGAGGCTGCCATCGAAAAAGCTCGCAAGGGGCCCTTGCGCGCGCCCTTGGTGGTGGTGGCCGTTGCCGTCGTACAGCCTCACCCCAAGGTGCCGGCTTCCGAGCAGGTGCTCACTGCCGGGTGCGCTGTGCATGGCCTGCTATTGGCGGCTTATGCCCAAGGCCTCGGCGCCATGTGGCGCAGCGGTGAGCTGTCCTTTGCGCCGTCTGTTGCCGCAGGCCTGGGGCTGGCCGAGCATGAACAGATCATCGGTTTCATCTACCTGGGTACTCCCGCCCATGACATACGGCCAGCCAGCCGTAGCTCAGCCCAAGGGTTCGTGGCGTCGTGGCCTGGCCCTGCCAGCCCCCAATAAGCGGCTAGTCACGCCGCCGAGGGCGGTACCAAGGGTAATTCAAGGCGTGCCACAAAGCCGCCGGCGTCGTGGTTGCCGAGCACAAGCCGGCCACCCTGGCGCTCGGCAGCGCGGCGGGCGATAGCCAGGCCTAGGCCATGGCCGGGCGCAGGTTGGCCTGGTGCACGGTAGAACGGTTCCCCTAATTGCTCCAGATGTTCTGGCGGGCACCCTGGGCCATGGTCACGCACTGTGATAACCACTTCGCTCCCGCTTACTGCAGCGCTGACTTCGATAGGCTCACCGGCCGGGTTGAAGCGCACGGCATTGCGCACCAGGTTGTCGATGGCACGTTCCAGCAGGATGGGCCAGCTGCGCAGGGTCAGCCCAGGCGCAATGGCCAAGGTGATGGATTGCTCCGGCGAACTGACCTGAGCGTCATGAACAAGGCCTGCTACCAGTGGCTCCAGTGCAACCTGCTCTGCGCTGGTCTGCTCGGCGTCCACCCTGGCCAACACCAGAATTTCGCTGATCAGCGCTTCCAGGCGGTCGCACTCGCGGGTCAGCCGCGGCCAGAGGCGCTCACGCTCTGCAGGGTCGGCGCGCTCGGCCAGGGCCAGGGCGATACGCAGGCGCGCCAGCGGGGAGCGCAGCTCATGGGACACATCCCGCAGCAACTGACGCTGACTGTTGATCAGGCTTTGCAAGCGTGCGCCCATGCGATTGAAGTCATTGGCCAGCACGCCGAATTCATCATGCCGCCCGGCCAATTGCGCCAGGGTATGCTGCTGGTAGGTCGCCTGGCCCAGGTCATGGACAGCACCACGCAGGCGCTGCAGGGGGCGGGTGATGGACAGTGTCACCAGCAGGCTGAATACGGTAAGCACCACCAGCGCTATACCCAGAGCCCCAATGGGCCAGAACAGGCTGTCCCGGTGCCAGGCATCCAATTCCGGATGGGGTATCCGGTAGATGAAAAGGTAGGTATCGCCTGTGGTAGGGCTGGTGTACTCCGTGGTAAGCCGCCGCCAGGGCAGTTGCCGGTCATCGTGGCTCTGACGGGCCTCGAAGTCTTGGGCACGGCGGGGGAAGGTGCCAGGCACCACAGCCTCTCCAGCCTCGTTCAGCACCTGGGTGTCCACATGAAACTCGCGTTTGTGGTCCTCTAGCAGTTGCTCGGCGGCGTCGGCGCCTTGGGCTTCGTAGCGCTTGGTCCACGTCTGAGAAAAATGCTTGAGGGCCGGGTGCCGGCTGAGAATCCAGGCATCCTGGTTCAGTATATGCCCCATCAGCACAGACAAGCCGGCCACCAACGTGATTGCCAGCCAGAAACTCGCCAGGATTCGCCAGAACAGTGAACGCAAGGGGGGACCTCATGTGTGTTGATACACGCCCGGAAAAGACAGAACCCGGCACAGTGGCCGGGTCTGGCGGAACTTGGTGTTACTGGGTTTTCTGGGCTTTCTGTGCTTTCCAGGCCTGGAACTCGGCCCACTCGGCGCGGCGCTGGTCTTGCACCTTGTTCAGGTCGTCGAAGGTTTTCTGCTGTTCAGGCTTGAGCAGGGCGCGGATGCTGGTGCGCGTTTTGGTTTCATTGGTGGCGATTGCGTCCTGCATGGCCTTTTTATCACTGGCCGACAGCTTGTCCAGGTACGTGTCAGTGATTTCGCGGCGGTGCTGCATCTGCTCGTCCATCAGTTGCCGTACCTGGTCGCGTTGGTCACGGGTCAGGTCCAGGCGTTCGAGCGGGCCTGGGCCACGGTGATGCATCATCATTGGGCCTTCACGCGGGCCATCTTCAGGGCCTGGCAGTGGGCCTTCAGGGGCGGCCATGGCCAGGGTGGGCAGGGTGGCTGCGAACAGCAGGGCGGTCAGTGTCTTGCGCATGGTGTAGCTCCTTGTTCGTTGCCGGTCGTTTACCGGATGGGCTCAGTGTACGGGCGGCAGCGTCAAGGGCAGTCAGGCCTGGGTAAAGACTCGGTAAACACCGTAAGCAGCCTGCTGACAGTCAGCTGGCATAGAAATAGCCTCGGCTACGCAGGGCTACAATGCGCGGGCGGCCATCGGGGTGGGGGCCGATTTTTTTGCGCAGGTTGCTTACGTGCATGTCCAGGCTGCGGTCGTAAAGGGTCAGCTTGCGGCCCAGGGCCAGTTGCGCCAGCTCCTGCTTGTCCAGTGGCTCACCGGGTTGGCGAAGAAGTGCCTCCAGGATCCGGCTTTCCGACAGGGTAAGGGAGATGGCGTGCTGGTCGATGTTAGCTACGCCGCGAGCTGGGCTGAAGGTCAGGTCGCCCAGCTCGATCTGGGTGGTGGTGGCTGTGGGGTGCGTACGCCGTAGTACAGCACGAACGCGCGCAGTCAGTTCACGCGGGTCGCACGGCTTGGCCACATAGTCGTCTGCGCCCAGCTCCAGGCCAAGAATGCGGTCCAGGGGCTCTCCTCGTGCCGAAAGCATCACGACCGGCAGCTCGGCATGCTCGGCACGTAACTGCTTGAGCAGCTCCAGCCCACTGCCATCGGGCAGCATCACATCAAGCACAACCGCAGCGGGTGCTGATTGGGCAAGGGCCAGGCGCGCGCTGCGCCCATCATGGCAGGCGCGTACCTGGAAACCTTCATGGGTCAGCCAACTGCCCAGCAGCTCGCACAGCTCCACATCGTCGTCTATTAGCAGCAGATCGCTCATGGTCAATCAGGCGCTTGGGAAAACTTGTTTGAACGGCTTTACCGTCACGTCCGCATACACGCCTGCCGTGCTGTAGGGGTCCGCTTCGGCCCACTCCCGAGCAACGATCAGTGAGTCGAACTCAGCCACCACCAGGCTACCGCTGAAGCCGGCGCTGCCAGGGTCGATGCTGTCGATGGCCGGGTGAGGGCCTGCCAGCACAAGGCGGCCTTCGGCCTGCAGCGCCTGCAGCCGCTCCAGGTGTGCCGGGCGTACGGCCAGGCGTTTGTCCAGTGACCCTTCTACATCTGTGGCAATGATTGCGTAGAGCATGTCAGTCCTTGGTCTTGGGGGTAGGGGCTTGGTCATGGAGGTGGCGCGACAGGTAAATGCCTTGGCCTACCAGGAACAGCAGGGTCATGCCCAGGCTGCCAAATACTTTGAAGTCGACCCAGAACCGTTCGAAGGTAAAGGCCACGAACAGGTTGGCCGCGCCGCACACCACGAAGAAAACGATCCAGGCCACGTTCAGGCGTTTCCACACCGGCTCTGGCAAGGTAAGTGCGTGGCCCATGATACGTTGAACCAACACACGGTCCCCGATGAAGTGGCTGCCCAGGAACGCTAGGGCAAACAGCCAGTTCACCACGGGCGCTTTCCATTTGAGGACGGTTTCGCTGTGGAAGGCCAGGGTCATGCCGCCAAACACAAGGCACCCTAGCAGGGTGAGCCATTGGCCTTTTTCCAGCCGGCGTTGGCGAAGGAAGAGAATGCCATACACCAGCAGCGAACTGCCGATGAGCACGGCGGTCGCACTGAAGATACCGCCAAAGGCAATGCTGTGCCCGGCGATGTCCAGGGTGCGGGGGTCGGTTTTGTAGACCACGAAGAACAGCAGCAACGGAATAAAGTCGATCAGTTGTTTCACAATGGCAGCCAGGCGCAGGATGTGGCGGCATAATAGCAAACCTTCCTGAACTCGAAAGTGTCGCCCATGAATGTTGACCTGCACTGTCACAGCACGGCCTCCGATGGCGCCCTGGCCCCGGCCAGCGTAGTCGCCCGGGCCCATGCGCAGGGCGTGAAGCTGATTGCGCTCACTGACCACGACACCCTGGATGGCTTGAGCGAAGCCCATGCAGCCGCCACCGACCTGGGTATGCAGTGGGTCAGCGGCGTTGAAATGTCCTGCACATGGGGCGGGGCCACCATCCATGTGCTGGGGTACGGGTTTGAACTGGATGCGCCTGAGCTATCCGAAGCGCTGGAGGCGTTGCATACCGGTCGCTGGCTACGGGCCGAGGAAATCGACCGTCGGCTTGCGGCTAAGGGCATGCCCGGTGCGCTGGAGGGCGCGCGTGCGCTTCAGGCGGCTTTGGGCGACAGCCGAAATGCACCGGCGCGACCGCACTTTGCCGACTACCTGGTGCAAAAAGGGTGGGTACCGGACAGGCAGGCCGCGTTCAAGCGTTGGCTGGGTGCCGGCAAGATCGGGGACGTGAAGCAGCATTGGCCCACCCTCGAAGACACCGTTCGCACCCTGCGCCGTGCAGGCGCCTGGGTAAGCCTTGCTCACCCGATGCACTATGATTTCAATCGAAGCAAGCGTCGGCGCCTGATCACCGACTATCAGCAGGCCGGGGGCCATGCCTTGGAAGTGGTTAATGGTCAGCAGGCGGACGAACAAACAGGAACCCTCGCCATCCTGGCTCGGGAATTCAAGCTGCTGGCCAGTGGAGGCAGCGATTTCCATGGGCCCGGCAACTGGGGAGAAATCGGCAGCTACCGCGCGCTTCCGCAAGACCTGCCGTTGCTGTGGGAGCGTTTTGGAAATGAGCGCGCAGGCCTATGATCAGGACTATCACGTGAGCCAGTTCTTTCAGATTCACCCGCAAACACCCCAGGCACGGCTGATCAAGCAGGCCGTGGATATCATTCGCGCAGGCGGTGTGGTGGTGTACCCCACTGACTCGTCCTACGCAGTCGGCTGCCGCATTGGCGAAAAATCGGCCATCGAGCGTGTTCGGCGCTTGCGCCAGCTGGATGATCGCCACAATTTCACGCTGCTGTGCAGCGACCTGTCGCAGCTGGGCCTGTTCGCCAAGGTGGACACCGCCGCTTTCCGGTTGCTGAAGGCTCATACGCCCGGCCCGTACACGTTTATCCTCAGCGCTACCCGTGAAGTGCCGCGGCTGCTGCTGCACCCCAAGCGCCGTACCATTGGCCTACGGGTGCCGCAGCATCCCATTGCCCAAGCGCTATTGGAGGCGCTGGGTGAGCCGTTGATGAGCGTGAGCCTGATTCTGCCCGGTGACACAGAACCCATGAGTGACATCGACGAGATGCGTGAAAGGCTCAAGCACCAGGTGGACCTGATCATCGACGGCGGCCCTGGCGGCGGTGCGGCCTCTACCGTGGTCGACCTCTCCAGCAATGACCCGCAGGTCGTGCGGGTGGGGTGTGGCGACCCCACGCCTTTCGAGGCGGGCGCATGACGTCAGCCGCCGAGGCGGTAGCGGCCACAGACACGCCACAGCCGGCCAGGGTATATGGCGCAGCGTTTACCGACCTGCCCCAGGACCTCTACATCCCGCCGGATGCGCTGGAAGTCTTCCTTGAAGCCTTCGAGGGGCCCTTCGACCTGCTGCTGTATCTGATTCGCAAGCAGAACATCGACGTGCTGGATATACCGGTGGCCGATATCACCCGGCAATACATGGCCTATGTGGAGCTGATGAAAACCATTCGGCTGGAGCTGGCGGCCGAGTACCTGGTGATGGCGGCCATGCTGGCAGAGATCAAGTCCCGCATGCTGTTGCCTCGTTCGGCAGACGTCGAGGAAGAGGAGGGCGACCCCCGAGCCGAACTGATTCGCCGTCTGCAGGAATACGAACGCTTCAAGGCCGCGGCCGAGGGTATCGAGGCGCTGCCTCGGGTGGGCCGGGAGATTCAGGTGCCACAACTGGACGCGCCCCAGGCCAAGGCCAGGCGCCTGTTACCGGACGTTGCCCTGGAGGAAGTGCTGCTGGCCATGGCCGAGGTGATGCGGCGCAACGACATGTTCGAAAGCCATCAGGTAAGCCGTGAGGCGCTGTCTACCCGAGAGCGTATGAGTGAGGTGTTGGAAAAGCTCAAAGGGGGTGCCTTTGTACCCTTTATCGACCTGTTCGCGGCGCACGAGGGCAAGCTGGGTGTGGTGGTGACGTTCATGGCCATTCTCGAACTTGTGAAGGAATCTTTGATTGAGTTGGTGCAAAATGAGGCCTTTGCTGCCATCCATGTACGGGTGCGAGCAGACTGAACGTACCTACCTGAGCCCCCCATGAACCTGAATGAACCTCGCGAGCTGGCGCCTCTGCTCGAAGCCTTTTTACTCGCCTCCGGTAAACCCCAGGGTCTGGACAGGCTCTACGAGCTGTTTGAAGAGGCCGAGCGGCCAGGCCCTTCGGTGTTTCGCAAGGCGCTGGACCTGCTGCGCAAATCCTGCGACAACCGGGCGTTTGAACTGGTGGAAGTGGCCTCCGGCTACCGCCTGCAGATCCGTGAGCGATATGCGCCCTGGGTGGGGCGGTTGTGGGAAGAGCGCCCCCAGCGGTACTCGCGTGCCATGCTGGAGACCCTGGCGCTTATCGCCTATCGCCAACCCATCACCCGTGGCGAGATCGAAGACGTACGAGGCGTGGCGGTCAACAGCAACATCGTCAAGACCCTGCTGGAGCGAGAGTGGATTCGCGTGGTAGGGCACCGAGAAGTGCCCGGCCGGCCCGCCATGTTTGCGACCACCAAGGCATTCCTGGATCATTTCAATTTGAAAAACCTCGACGAGCTGCCACCACTGGCTGACTTGCGCGAGCTTGAACCTGCCCCCTTGCTGGACGACGAAGACGCGCCCGTGCCGGCGCACCTCCAGGCACTGGCCGATGCCAGTGGGGGCGTGGTAGAGGGTGGAGCGGCTGCGCCTGCCGAAGAAACCAGCTTCCGCAGCCTGTTGCTGGAACTTGATGACATGGAGGCAGGCTTGAAGACAGACTTCGATGACCTGCGGTTAACTGAGCCACTGCCGGATACTGAACTCGGTTCGGCACCAGATACGGGGCCAATGCCAGGCCTTGAACCACCAGGCACGGAGGCCGACGAAGCGGCGCCTGAAGCCGACAGCAACGCCAACAGCGAGAGGCCTCGCTAAGGCACTGGTCTGAAACTTTGTAACCTCGGCTACGCCGCAGCGTCATTTGGGCGTATCATGCGCGCCCTTTTCGGCGAAAGCCGCCGTGTCGTCCACCCACCGGGAGGTGCCAACCATGAATGAACACGTTATCGACGCCGCTGACGCGCCGTTGCCCCCAGCCGGGGAAAAACTCCAGAAAGTACTGGCCCGCATTGGCGTAGGCTCGCGCCGCGACGTGGAAGCCTGGATCGGCGAAGGCCGCATCAAGGTCAACGGCAAGGTGGCCCCCTTGGGCCTGCGGGTAGACCTGCACGATGCCATTACCGTTGACGGCAAGTTGATCAAGCGCGAAGAAGCGGCCGAAACCGTGCGCCGCGTGATCATCTACAACAAGCCCGATGGTGAAATCTGCACCCGCGACGACCCGGAAGGCCGCCCCACCGTATTCGATCGCCTGCCGCGCCCACGTGAAGGCCGCTGGATCAACATCGGCCGGCTGGACATCAACACCACGGGCCTGCTGATGTTTACCACCGACGGTGAACTGGCCAACCGCCTGATGCACCCGTCGTATGAAATGGACCGCGAATACGCGGTGCGCGTACGCGGTGAAGTGGACGACGACATGATCGCCCGGTTGAAGGAGGGCGTGGTGCTCGAAGATGGCCCGGCCAAATTCACCGATATTCAGGAAGCGCCGGGCGGCGAAGGTTTCAACCACTGGTACCACTGTGTGGTCATGGAGGGCCGCAACCGCGAAGTGCGCCGGTTGTGGGAGTCCCAAGGGCTGGTGGTGAGCCGCTTGAAGCGCGTGCGCTTTGGCCCGGTGTTCCTGAATTCGGACCTGCCCATGGGCCGCTGGCGTGAGCTGGGCCAACACGAAGTGGACATCCTGGCCGCTGAAGTAGGGCTGGCGTCGGTGGCCATGCCGGTGCAAACCGCCAAGGCCAAGGACAAGCTGGAACGTATGCAACGCAAGTCGGCGCGCCCGCTGGGCCGTAACGAGCGCGTACGCCAGGTGCGCCCTGCAGCGGACGCCGATGAGCGCGCACCCCGTGCGGCACGTGAAGAACAGCGCCCACGGCCAGCACCTGCGCGGGGTTCGGTAGTGGCCGAACGCCCCAGCGAAGTGCGTGGCAATGGCCGTCGCCCATCGGAAGGCAAGCCTTCCGCTGCACCCGGCGGCAAGCCAAGCAGTCGTCAGTCCGGCAAGCCTTCTGGTAAGCCCGCTGGCGCTCCGAAAGGTCCGGCCAAGCGTTGAACCCCCGCTGCCCGGCCTTGGCCGGGCAGTGTGTTTCAGCCTACCGGTAGTGAAATGGCACCCTGCTATTCGTGATCGGGGCAAGGTGCGTAATCGTTTTCAAGGTAACCGCTTTTGACCGCTTCCCACCCTCGCGACACAGGCGCTTTCCAGCGCGGCCTGAAAAACCGTCACATCCAGCTTATCGCTTTGGGCGGCGCCATTGGCACCGGCCTGTTCCTGGGCTCTGCCGGTGTGCTCAAGTCTGCCGGCCCGTCCATGATCCTGGGTTATGCCCTGTGTGGGTTCATTGCCTTTCTCATCATGCGCCAGTTGGGGGAAATGATCGTCGAAGAACCGGTGGCCGGCTCCTTCAGCCACTTCGCCCACCGCTACTGGGGCGGGTTTGCCGGCTTTCTCTCCGGGTGGAACTGCTGGTTGCTGTATACGCTGGTGGGCATGTCCGAACTCACGGCAGTGGGCAAGTACATCCAGTACTGGTGGCCAGAGATCCCTACCTGGGTCTCGGCGGCAGGCTTCTTTGCCCTGGTCACGATAGTAAACCTGACCAACGTACGGGTGTTCGGGGAGGCTGAATTCTGCTTTGCCATCATCAAGGTTGTGGCAGTGGTGGGCATGATAGGCCTGGGCACCTGGTTGCTGGTCTCCGGCCACGGTGGCCCGCAGGCCAGCGTCACGAACCTCTGGGCACACGGCGGGTTTTTCCCCAATGGCGTGCACGGGCTGGTGATGGCACTGGCGCTGATCATGTTTTCGTTCGGCGGGCTGGAAATGCTCGGTTTCACGGCGGCTGAGGCCGACAAACCCCGTGAGGTCATCCCCAAGGCGATCAACCAGGTGATATGGCGCATCCTGATCTTTTATGTGGGCGCCCTGGTTGTGCTGTTGTCCCTTATTCCCTGGGACAGCCTGCTGGTTACCCTGGGGGCGGGCGGGGACGGCTACAGCGCCAGCCCCTTCGTTCAGGTATTTGCCTTGCTAGGCAGTGACACCGCCGCCCATGTGCTCAATTTTGTGGTGCTGACGGCAGCCGTATCGGTCTACAACAGCGGAGCCTACTGCAATGGGCGTATGCTGGTTGGCATGGCAGAGCAGGGCGATGCGCCTGCCGCCCTGGCCCGCCTGGACCGTCGCGGCGTGCCGGTAGTGGCGGTGCTGGCCTCGGCAGTGGTGACAGCCATTACCGTGCTGCTCAATTACCTGATGCCTCACGATGCGCTGGAGGTGCTGATGGCCTTGGTGGTGGCCACTCTGGTGATCAACTGGGCCATGATCAGCTGGTCGCACCTGCGCTTCCGCCAGCATTTGAACCGTATTGGCCAGGCACCGCTGTTCAAGGCTGTATGGTATCCGACGGGCAACTACCTGTGCCTGGCCTTTGTGGTATTGATCCTGGGTGTGATGTGGGCCATGGGGATGCACGTGCCCGTGTTGATGATACCGGTGTGGGTCGCGCTATCACTGGTGCTGTACCGGCTGAAATCGGCCCATGCCGGTACGCGTCCGGCCAGCTAGGCTCTTTCCCATTCATGGCTTCCACGGCACCGCTCATGTCTTCTACGCCGCACCCCCTGGCAATCACGCTGCAAGTGGTTTCCATCGTACTGTTCACGTTCATCGGCTACCTGAACATTGGCATTCCACTGGCTGTTCTGCCCGGGTTCGTGCATACCGACCTGGGCTACGGCGCGGTGCTGGCCGGGTTGGTGATTAGCGTTCAGTACCTGGCCACCTTGCTTAGCCGGCCCTATGCCAGCCGCCTCATCGACAACCGAGGCAGCAAGAAAGCCGTGATCATCGGCTTGGGTGGCTGTGGGCTCAGTGGTGTATTCATGCTGCTGGCGGCCTGGTTCCAGGCCATGCCGGGGTTGAGCCTGGCATGCCTGTTCATCGGCCGGGTCGTGCTGGGCTCGGCCGAAAGCCTGGTGGGCTCCGGTTCCATTGGCTGGGGCATTGGGCGCGTGGGCTCGGCCCATACTGCCAAGGTCATTTCCTGGAATGGCATTGCCAGCTATGGGGCGCTGGCCATCGGTGCGCCCGGCGGGGTATGGCTGGTGGGGCAGTTGGGGTTGTGGAGCATGGGGGTTGCCGTGATGCTGCTGTCAGCCTTGGGCATCGCCCTGGCCTGGCGCAAAGTCCCGGCCCCTATCGTGAGCGGCGAACGCCTGCCCTTTATCCATGTGCTGGGGCGGGTATTGCCCCACGGTTGTGGCCTGGCCTTGGGCGGTATCGGTTTTGGCACCATCGCGACCTTTATCACCCTGTATTTCGCGACTCAGCACTGGGGGGATGCCGCGCTGTGCCTGTCCATCTTCGGCAGCTGCTTCATTTTTGCTCGCCTACTGTTTGGCGGCATGATCAACCGCCTGGGTGGCTTTCGTGTGGCCATCGCATGCCTCGGAGTGGAAACCCTAGGGCTGCTGCTGCTCTGGGTGGCCCCCAGCATGGAGTGGGCCATGGCGGGCGCAGCCCTGAGCGGCTTCGGGTTCTCCCTGGTGTTCCCAGCACTGGGCGTAGAGGCCGTGAACCTGGTGCCCGCAGCCAGCCGTGGTGCGGCGGTAGGTGCCTATTCGCTGTTCATCGACTTGTCGCTGGGCCTTACCGGCCCGGTCGCAGGTGCAGTGGCGTCCGGCTTCGGGTTTGCGTCGATCTTCCTCATGGCGGCCCTGGCGGCGGCGGCCGGCCTGTTGCTCAGCCTGCGGCTGTACAAGCAGGCCCTGAATGCCCCTCGGCATGCGGATGAGCCGTTATAGGGCCTTACGGTACAAGGCTGTGTTTTAGTCCGTACACCCGTTGCCCATCACCTCGTATTCCATCACATGCCGCTTGCCCTGGCTGTCGTCGTAGGTCATGCGCACCGGTACTGCCTGGCACACGTTGGGCACTGGGTCCACGCTTACCACATGCGCGACATCCAATGGGGTAGCGTAGGTGTAGTGTTCAACCACGGGTTCTTCCGAGTCCGCCTTGGCAAAGGCCGGCAACACTGTGCCTAAGGCAAAGGTCGCGATGCAGGTGGACAGGGTGAACGTGAAGCGAGTCATTTCGGCTTACCTTTTTTAAGGTCGAGCGTGCCCGCGCGACCGTTTTCCGGATCGCGGGCGTCTCGTCAGGGAGGGGTGAAAGCAGACCTTCGTGGGGGCTGTTCAGCGGGTTTGCCATTGCTGGCGGGGTGCATTCTAGGCGCGCGCCAAGTGGTGATAACAGGCAGGCTTTGAAGAAACAGTATTATCCAAATACGTAACAATAAAGCCGCAACGCTGCTGTCCGAACCTTTTACTACCATTGTCGAATGGCTGTAGGGCAGCGCTTTGGCGTACAACCCCCCTAACAAGAACAACGATTGCCCTGAGGAACGTAAAGATGAGTGCGGCTTCCCTGTACCCCGTTCGCCCTGACGTGAAGGCAAACACCCTCACCGATGAGGCAACCTACAAGGCCATGTACCAGCAGTCCGTGGTTAACCCTGACGGCTTCTGGCGCGAGCAAGCCCAGCGTCTGGACTGGATCAAGCCGTTCGAAAAGGTCAAGCAAACCTCTTTTGATGACCACCGCGTTGACATCAAATGGTTCGCTGACGGCACCCTCAACGTGGCGTACAACTGCCTTGACCGCCACCTCGAAGCCCGCGGCGACCAGCCGGCGATCATCTGGGAGGGCGACGACCCCTCCGAAAGCCGAACGATTACTTATCGCGAACTGCATGAAGAAGTGTGCAAGTTTGCCAACGCCTTGCGTGGTCAGGATGTGCACCGGGGCGATGTGGTCACCCTGTACATGCCGATGATTCCAGAGGCCGTGGTTGCCATGCTGGCCTGTGCCCGCATTGGTGCTATCCATTCGGTCGTGTTTGGCGGGTTTTCGCCTGAAGCACTGGCGGGACGCATTATCGACTGCAAGTCCAAGGTGGTGATCACCGCGGATGAAGGCTTGCGCGGCGGCAAGAAGACCTCCTTGAAAGCCAATGTGGACAGGGCGCTCACCAACCCTGAAACCAGCAGCGTGCAGAAGGTGATCGTGTGCAAGCGCACAGGCGGCGACATCGAGTGGAACCGCCACCGGGACATCTGGTACCACGCCCTGCTTGAAGTGGCCTCCAGTACCTGCGCACCCAAGGAGATGGGTGCCGAAGAGGCGCTGTTCATCCTGTATACCTCCGGCTCTACCGGCAAACCCAAAGGCGTGTTGCATACCACGGCGGGTTATTTGCTGTATGCAGCGCTCACTCACGAACGGGTATTCGATTACCGCCCAGGCGAAATCTACTGGTGCACCGCTGACGTAGGCTGGGTCACTGGCCACAGCTACATCGTCTACGGCCCACTGGCCAATGGCGCCACCACACTGCTGTTCGAAGGCGTGCCCAACTATCCCGACATCACGCGCGTGTCCAAGATTGTGGACAAGCACAAGGTGAACATTCTCTACACCGCACCCACCGCCATTCGCGCCATGATGGCCGAGGGTACCGCTGCCGTTGAAGGGGCGGACGGCTCCAGCCTGCGACTGCTGGGTTCCGTAGGGGAGCCTATCAACCCTGAAGCCTGGAACTGGTATTACAAGACCGTGGGCAAGGAACGTTGCCCGATCGTCGACACCTGGTGGCAAACCGAGACCGGTGGTGTGCTGATCAGCCCCCTTCCGGGCGCTATTGGCTTGAAACCAGGCTCAGCGACCAAGCCCTTCTTTGGCGTGATACCGGCGCTGGTGGACAACCTGGGCAACCTGATCGAAGGCGCTGCCGAAGGCAACCTGGTGATTCTGGATTCTTGGCCAGGCCAGGCACGTTCGCTCTACGGCGACCACGACCGCTTTGTGGACACCTATTTCAAGACGTTCCGTGGCATGTACTTCACCGGCGACGGTGCTCGGCGCGACGAGGATGGCTACTACTGGATCACCGGGCGCGTGGATGACGTGTTGAACGTCAGTGGCCATCGCATGGGCACTGCAGAAATCGAAAGTGCCATGGTGGCCCATCCCAAGGTCGCCGAAGCCGCCGTGGTGGGGGTGCCCCATGACATCAAAGGGCAGGGGATCTACGTGTATGTGACGCTCAACCATGGTGAACAACCCAGCGAGGCCCTGCGCCAGGAGTTGAAAAACTGGGTGCGCAAGGAAATCGGCCCGATCGCCTCTCCAGACGTGATTCAGTGGGCGCCAGGTTTGCCAAAAACACGTTCAGGCAAGATCATGAGGCGCATACTGCGCAAGATTGCCACGGCCGAGTACGGTGCGCTGGGTGATATTTCCACGCTAGCAGACCCGGGTGTAGTGCAGCACTTGATCGATACCCATCGGGAAATGTCTGCCGCTTAGGTACGGTTGGCTGCTGCCGTTTATCCAGCCCCGCTACGGCGGGGCTTTTGCTGTGTGGCCTCTGTTCAGGTGTTACTGGATAATGCCCCCAATGAAACCGTAGGAAACACTTCTGTATGGCTAGGGAAAGCCGAAGGGAACGGCTAAACGAAGCGAGTGCTCTGCTGCAGGTATTTCGATTCCCAGGCAGGAAACTTGCAACAGCCTCTGGTTTTTGTACAATGCCGCTAAGCATCTCAGGTGCCTGCTGTCAATAGGGCGTGCGGTCATGCTTGGCTCCTCTGTAACATGTTGTCGCATTTCAGAAATTTCCCGCCTTCGCTCACCGCTAGAATGCCCCCCTCTCGTTTCCCTTTTGGAAGCATAATTGGTCCTTGGCAACGCGCCTGCCCCGCTGTCGCGCTTCGCCCCTGATGGAGTAGTCCCATGAAGAAGCTTGCCCTGATGGGTGCCTTGGCGCTGTCTGTGCTGTCGTTCACGGCCGCCGCGGACGAAAAGCCTATGAAGATAGGCATCGAGGCCGCGTACCCGCCGTTCGCGTCCAAGGCACCGGACGGCAGCATCGTGGGCTTCGACTACGACATCGGCAACGCCCTGTGTGCCGAAATGAAGGTCAAGTGTGTGTGGGTGGAGCAGGAATTCGACGGCCTTATCCCGGCCCTGAAGGTACGCAAGATCGACGCCATCCTGTCGTCCATGTCCATCACGGAAGAC
Organism: Pseudomonas sp. AB39(2026); assembly: GCF_059831485.1. Taxonomy (NCBI): domain Bacteria; kingdom Pseudomonadati; phylum Pseudomonadota; class Gammaproteobacteria; order Pseudomonadales; family Pseudomonadaceae; genus Pseudomonas; species Pseudomonas sp. AB39(2026). The sequence goes on along the minus strand of NZ_CP195212.1, from coordinate 1,593,636 downwards.
CGTAAAAAATCCGTCGACTTCACCAATAAGTACTACAACACCCCGGCCCGCCTGGTGATGAAGGAAGGCTTTGCACTGGACGATTCCCTGAGCCCGCTCAAGGGCAAGAATATCGGCGTGCAGCGCGGCTCTATCCATGAACGCTTCGCCCGTGAAGTGCTGGCGCCCAAGGGCGTGGAAGTCAAACCCTACGGCTCCCAGAACGAGATCTACCTGGACCTGGCAGCAGGCCGCCTGGACGGCACCCTGGCCGACGCCACCCTGCTGCAGGACGGCTTCCTGAAAACCGATTCGGGCAAGGGTTTTGCTTTTGCAGGCCCGGCCTTTACCGACGTCAACTATTTCGGTGATGGCGTGGGCATCGCCGTGCGCAAGGGCGACAAAGCCGACCTGGACAAGCTCAATGCGGCCATCGCGGCCATTCGCGCCAATGGCGAATACAAGAAAATCCAGGACAAGTACTTCGATTTCGATATCTACGGCCAGTAATACCGCCGTGTCCTTGGAAAGGGGCCGCGCGCGGCCCCGTTTCGTTTCTATCCGCCCGAGCCTCTGCGCTCACAGTGAAGGCTTGCGAGCATGTTGAACGGCTACGGCGACGTCATCCTCGAAGGGGTTGGCCTCACCCTGCAACTGGCGCTCTCGTCCATGGCCCTGGCCATCGTGCTCGGCCTGTTGGGTGCTGCGTTCCGCCTGTCGCCCATCCGGCCGCTGGCCTGGCTGGGCGAATTATATTCCACGGTCATCCGAGGCATTCCGGACCTGGTCCTGATCCTGCTCATCTTCTACGGTGGTCAGGACGTGATCAATCGGGTAGCGCCCCTGCTGGGCTATGACGATTACATCGACCTCAACCCCTTGCTGACCGGTGTGTTTACCTTGGGCTTCATCTTCGGGGCTTACTTGTCCGAAACCTTCCGGGGCGCCTTCATGGGCATTCCCAAGGGGCAGATGGAAGCAGGGCTGGCGTATGGCATGAGCAGCGTTCAGATCTTCTTCCGGGTGCTGGTGCCCCAGATGATTCGCCTGGCCATTCCAGGGTTTACCAATAACTGGCTGGTGCTGACCAAGGCCACCGCCCTTATTTCAGTGGTGGGCCTGCAGGACATGATGTTCAAGGCCAAGCAGGCGGCAGACGCCACCCGTCAGCCCTTTACCTTTTACTTGGCTGTGGCTGTGCTTTACCTGGTCATCACCAGCGTGTCGCTGCTGCTGCTCAAGTGGCTGGAGCGTCGCTATTCCGTAGGCGTGAGGGCGGTAGAGCTATGATCTTCGACTACACGGTGATCCAGGCCAACCTGCCCTTGTACCTCAGCGGCCTGCTGGAAACCCTCAAGCTGCTGGGCATTTCGTTGCTGCTGGGCTTGCTGGCGGCGTTACCACTGGCGCTGATGCGTGTGTCCAGCCGGCGTTGGGTCAGCGGGCTGGCATGGCTCTACACTTACGTGATCCGCGGTACCCCCATGCTGGTGCAGCTGTTTCTGATCTACTACGGGCTGGCACAGTTCGCGGCCGTGCGCGAAAGCGTCTTGTGGCCGATGCTGTCCAATGCCACCTTCTGTGCCTGCCTGGCCTTTGCGATCAACACCAGCGCCTACACCGCTGAAATCATTGCTGGCAGCCTGAGGTCAACGCCCCACGGCGAGATCGAAGCGGCGCGGGCCATGGGCATGTCCAGGTCGCTGATGTACCGGCGCATCCTGTTGCCGTCGGCCCTTCGGCGCGCGCTGCCCCAGTACAGCAACGAAGTGATCATGATGCTGCAAACCACCAGCCTGGCGTCCATCGTTACCCTGATGGACCTCACCGGCGCGGCCCGCACCGTCAATGCCCAGTACTACCTGCCCTTCGAAGCCTATATCACGGCGGGGGTCATCTACCTGTGCATCACCCTGGTGTTCGTACGCCTGTTCAAGCTGGCCGAGCGCCGCTGGCTGGCTTACCTGTCACCACGCAAAGGCTGATCGCGATCCCGGGCGGCCCAGCTGTCGCCCGGCCTTATTCCAGAGAAACGACCATGAACAAACTCGAAGTACAGGACCTGCACAAGCGCTATGGCAGCCATGAGGTGCTCAAGGGTGTGAGCCTGGCAGCCAAGGCGGGCGATGTGATCAGCATCATCGGCTCCAGCGGGTCGGGCAAAAGTACCTTCCTGCGCTGCATCAATTTGCTTGAGCAACCGTGGTCGGGCCGCATCCTGCTCAACAACGAAGCCTTGACCCTGGTGCCCAATAAAGGCGGCGGCCTCAAGGCCGGCGACCCCAAGCAGCTGCAGCGCCTGCGTTCGCGCCTGGCCATGGTATTCCAGCACTTTAACCTGTGGTCCCATATGACGGCCTTGCAGAACGTGATGGAAGCCCCTGTGCACGTACTGGGCATGGACAAGAAAGAGGCCCAGGCTAAGGCTGAACATTACCTGACCAAGGTGGGCGTGAACCATCGCAAGGACGCCTACCCAGGGCATATGTCCGGTGGCGAGCAGCAGCGTGTGGCGATTGCCCGCGCGCTGGCCATGGAGCCCGAGGTGATGCTGTTCGACGAGCCTACGTCTGCGCTGGACCCGGAGCTGGTGGGTGACGTGTTGAAGGTGATGCAGTCCCTGGCCCAGGAAGGCCGGACCATGGTAGTCGTGACTCACGAAATGGGTTTTGCCCGAGAAGTGTCCAACCAGGTGGTGTTCCTGCATCAGGGGCGCGTGGAAGAGCAGGGTAACCCCCGTGAAGTGCTCGCCAACCCCCAGTCCGAGCGGCTGCGCCAGTTCCTGTCAGGTAGCCTCAAATAAGCCGCCCAGTTGTGCCTGCCTCAGCTGGGCAGGCGACGTCCCCTTCAAACACGAGTGCTCACATGACCGCCCAGCGAATCGGTTTTCTCATATGGCCCGGCACCAAGGCGCTGACCCTGGCCCTGGCCGAGGAAGCCCTCGTTGTCGCGGGCAAAGTACATCCCGATGTGCTGTACGAGCGGGTATTCCTCCATGCAGAAGCGCCCGGTAATACGCCGGAGAGCTGGCAACTTCCGGGAGTGCCATGGGCCGGTCGCCTGGAGGGCTGTGACAAGCTGTTCCTGGTCGCCGATGAACCCCCGGCCAATCCGCCGCCGGCCCTGGCCAGCGCTATCAAGCAACTGGTGCGCAGTGGGTGCGTGGTGGGTGGTTTGTCGGCGGGCATCTACCCGCTGGCGCACCTGGGCCTGCTCGATGGCTACCGCGCCTCGGTGCACTGGCGCTGGCAGGATGACTTCAGCGAGCGCTACCCTAAGGTGATCGCCACCAGCCACTTGTTCGATTGTGATCGCGACCGGTTGACCGCCTGCGGCGGGCTGGCCGTGCTAGACCTGATGCTGGCGCTGCTGGCGCGCGACCATGGTGCAGAACTGGCTGGGGCGGTATCCGAAGAGCTGGTGGTGGAGCGGATTCGTGAAGGAGGCGAGCGCCAGCGGATTCCGCTGCAGAACCGCCTGGGTTCCAGCCACCCTAAGCTCACCCAGGCAGTGTTGTTGATGGAAGCCAACATCGAGGAGCCGCTGACCACCGATGAGATCGCCCAGCACGTGTGCGTATCCCGCCGCCAGCTGGAGCGTATTTTCAAGCAGTACCTCAACCGCGTGCCTAGCCAGTATTACCTGGAGCTCCGCTTGAATAAGGCGCGGCAGATGCTGATGCAGACTAGCAAGTCGATCATTCAGATCGGGCTGTCGTGCGGGTTTTCATCCGGGCCGCACTTCTCCAGTGCCTATCGCAACTTCTTTGGCGCTACGCCCCGCGAAGACCGTAACCAGCGGCGCACGGGCAGCCCTTTCGAGCTGGCCCCGGTCTCGGCAGAGCGAGGCTAGGCCATACGCTGTTTGCTGTGGGACCGGTCGCAGCCGAAGGCGGAGGTCGGGAACCTACCGGTATCTGCACCGCCTCAGACCTCACCCAAGGCAACCAGCAGGATCAGGCGCTACTTAGCGCCAACCCTTCCTCCAACCCCCCCGGCCCTTTAGACTGCGCCTTTGTGACGCTATATGTCGCATTGCTGAAAACCCCTTGATTAAGGGGTATGCAGCTGTAACAAGTTGTCGCATGGCGACAAGGCCAGGCCTCGGCCACTCCTTACAATCCCCCAACGCTGGCCACTCTCGGCCTGCTTCGCTTCAGGAGACACTGATGTCCGCTGATCACGCTCAGGTGCAACGCACCGATTTCGACCAGGTGATGGTCCCTAACTATGCGCCGGCAGGCTTCATTCCTGTGCGCGGGGATGGGTCGCGCGTCTGGGATCAGGCAGGCCGAGAGCTGATCGATTTTTCAGGCGGCATCGCCGTGAACGTGCTGGGCCATGCGCACCCGGCGCTGGTCGGTGCACTCACCGAGCAGGCTGCCAAGCTGTGGCATGTCTCCAACGTATTCACTAACGAGCCGGCACTGCGCCTGGCTACCAAGTTGGTAGCCGCGACCTTCGCCGACCGTGTGTTCTTCTGCAATTCCGGCGCCGAAGCCAATGAAGCTTGTTTCAAGCTGGCGCGCCGAGTGGCCCATGATCGGTTCGGCCCTGAAAAGTACGAGATCATCGCCGCCGTCAACAGCTTCCATGGCCGCACCCTGTTCACCGTCAGCGTAGGGGGCCAGCCCAAGTATTCTGACGGCTTCGGGCCCAAGATCGAAGGCATTACCCATGTGCCCTACAACGACCTGGACGCACTGAAGGCTGCCATTTCGGACAAGACCTGCGCAGTGGTGCTGGAGCCCATTCAGGGCGAAGGCGGCGTGTTACCAGCCGACAAAGCTTACCTGGAAGGCGCCCGCGCCCTGTGCGACCAGCACAACGCCCTGCTGGTGTTCGACGAAGTGCAGAGCGGTATGGGCCGGAGCGGGAAACTGTTCGCCTATATGCAATACGGTGTGACGCCCGACGTACTGTCCAGTGCCAAGAGCTTGGGTGGCGGTTTCCCCATTGGCGCCATGCTGACCACCCACGAGCTGGCCAAGCACTTGAGCGTTGGCGTGCACGGCACCACGTACGGGGGCAACCCGCTGGCCTGTGCGGTGGCCGAGGCTGTGGTGGACGTGATCAATACGCCGCAGGTGCTTGAAGGCGTTCAAGTGCGCCACGAGCACTTTGCCACGCGGCTGCGTGCCATAGGCGAGCAGTACGGCGTGTTCAGCGAGGTGCGTGGCATGGGCCTGTTGATCGGCTGCGTGCTGAGCGAGCCTTGGAAGGGCAAGGCAAAGGACTTCTTCAACGCCGCCGAGCGCCAGAACCTCATGATTCTTCAGGCTGGCCCGGATGTGGTGCGTTTCGCCCCAAGCCTGGTAGTGGCGCTGGAGGACATCAACGAAGGTCTCGATCGCTTCGAGCGGGCCGTCGCTGAATTGTGCAAGGCCTGATCCCTCGGGGTTGACCGGCGAGGCTATGGCCTCGCCTTATTTATTCTATTCAAGGAGTGGCACCATGCTCGTGATGCGCCCTGCGCAAATGGCCGACCTGGACGAGGTACAACGGCTTGCCGCGGACAGCCCGATCGGTGTCACTTCGTTGCCAGATGACCTGGAGCGCCTGCGCGACAAGATCGTGGCGTCCGAAGCCTCCTTTGCCGCCGAGGTCAGCTTCAATGGCGAAGAGAGCTATTTCTTTGTGCTGGAAGACACTGCCCGCAGCTGCCTGGTGGGGTGCTCCGCAATCGTAGCGTCCGCTGGGTATTCCGAGCCGTTTTACAGTTTCCGCAACGAAACCTTTGTACATGCCTCCCGCGAGCTGAAGATACACAACAAGATCCATGTGCTCAGCCAGTGCCACGACCTGACCGGTAACAGCCTGCTCACCAGCTTCTATGTGATTCCCGAACTGGTGGCTACCCCTTGGGCAGAACTCAACTCCAGGGCGCGGCTGCTGTTCATGGCCAATCACCCGGAGCGGTTTGCCGAGTCTGTGGTCACGGAAATCGTAGGCTACAGCGACGAGCACGGGGACTCACCATTCTGGGATGCCATTGGGCGTAATTTCTTCGATATCAACTACGCCGCTGCCGAACGGTTGTGCGGGCTCAAAAGCCGCACGTTCCTGGCTGAACTGATGCCCCATTACCCTATTTACGTTCCTCTGCTGCCAGACGCAGCCCAGGAGGCCATGGGGCAGGTGCACCCTCGGGCACAGATCACCTTCGACATCCTGATGCGCGAGGGTTTCGAGACCGAGCACTACATCGACATTTTCGACGGGGGGCCCACTTTGCATGCCCGGGTGTCGAACATCAGGTCCATTGCCAGTAGCCGTATGGTGCCCGTGCGCATCGACGAAGCCGCTTCGGGCGGGCGCCCGTACCTGATTGCCAACGGCCAGTTGCAGGACTATCGCGCTGCCTTGCTGGAGCTGGACTGGGCGCCTGGCAAGCCCGTGAGCCTGCCACAGGCCGTGGCTGATCGTCTGGGGGTGGGCGAGGATGCAAGCGTGCGAGTGGTCGCCGTTTAGGGCACGTGTCGGCCCGGCGGGTAACGCCGGGTACAGGATTGCGGAACGCGGCGCCATGAGGCAGCCGCCCGAGGAGATAGCATGATTGTTCGTCCCGTACGCAGCAGCGACCTGAGCGCGCTGATCGACCTGGCACGCGGCACGGGCCCCGGCCTGACCACATTGCCGGCCAATGAGGAACGCCTGGCCCAGCGTGTCGCGTGGGCGGAAAAAACGTTCCGTGGCGAGGCGGAGCGGGGTGATACCGATTACCTGTTCGTGCTTGAAACCGACGACGGCACCGTAGTCGGCACCTCCGCCATTGCAGGCGCTGTAGGCCAGCGCGAGCCCTGGTATAACTACCGGGTGGGCCTGACCGTCAGTGCGTCAAAAGAGCTGAATATCTACCGGGAAGTCCCCACCCTGTTTCTGGCTAACGACCTGACCGGCAATTCCGAACTGTGCTCGCTGTTCCTGCGCGAGGACATGCGTACCGGCTTGCACGGGCGCCTGCTGGCCAAGGCGCGCCTGCTGTTCATGGCAGAGTTCACAGGGCTGTTCGGTGCCAAAGTAATTGCAGAGCTGAGGGGTATTTCGGACGCGGCCGGTAAGTCGCCGTTCTGGGAAAGCCTGGGGCGGTACTTCTTCAAGATGGAGTTCAGCCAGGCCGACTACCTCACCGGGGTCGGCAACCGGGCGTTCATTGCCGAGCTGATGCCCAAGTTTCCGCTGTACAGCTGTTTCCTGTCCGAAGCGGCCAGGGACGTGATCGGCAAGGTTCATCCCGATACCGAGCCGGCGCTGGCCATGCTGCGAGGCGAGGGCTTCAACTATCAGGGTTACGTGGACATTTTCGATGCCGGCCCAGCCGTGGAGTGCGAAGCCACGAAAATCCGCGCTGTCCAAGACAGCAAGGCGCTGGTACTGGCGGTGGGCACCCCAGGCGATGACGCGCCGGTCTATCTCATTCACAACCGTGAGCTCGAGCACTGCCGCATTACCGCCGCGCCAGCGCGGCTGGCGGCGGGCACCCTGGTGGTCGATCCGCTCACCGCGCGCCGGTTGCGCCTGCATGCAGGCGACCAGGTGCGCGCCGTATCGTTGTCACCTGCTACGGTCCCGGAGGCCCGGCCATGAATACGTTGTTTATCGAGGGGCAATGGCTTGACGGCGAAGGCGATACTTTCCAATCCTTGGACCCTGTAGGCCAGCGCGTGCTCTGGCAAGGCCAGGCGGCGTCGGCCGGCCAGGTGACGCAGGCCGTTGCTGCCGCGCGCCGTGCATTCCCGGCCTGGGCGCTGCTATCGCTGGACGCACGCGTGGGCTACTTGCAGGCGTTCGCTGAACAGTTGAAAGCCCGCGCTACTCAATTGGCCCATTGCATTGGCGAGGAAACAGGCAAGCCGCTGTGGGAAGCAACGACCGAAGTTACCAGCATGGTGAACAAAGTTGCCATCTCTGTTCAAGCCTACCAAGAACGCACGGGTGAAAAGCACAGCGTGCTGGGCGACGCCAATGCTGTGTTGCGTCACAAGCCCCACGGTGTAGTCGCAGTGTTCGGCCCCTATAACTTCCCAGGGCACCTGCCTAATGGCCATATCGTGCCAGCCCTGTTAGCGGGTAACACCGTGGTGTTCAAGCCCAGTGAGCTTACGCCAGCCGTGGCCGCGCTGACGGCAGAGTGCTGGGAGGCCGCCGGTTTGCCAGCGGGCGTGCTCAACCTGGTTCAGGGCGCGCGTGATACGGGTGTGGCGTTGGCCAACGCCGATATCGATGGGGTGTTTTTCACGGGGTCCAGCCGCACGGGTAATCATTTGCACATGCAGTTTGCTGGCCGCCCGGAAAAAATCCTCGCGCTGGAAATGGGCGGTAACAACCCCTTGGTGGTCGATGAGGTGGAAGACCTGGACGCTGCCGTCTACACCATCATTCAGTCCGCCTATATTTCTGCCGGCCAGCGTTGCACCTGTGCGCGTCGCTTGCTGGTGCCGGCGGGGCCATGGGGCGATCGCTTGCTGGCGCTGTTGGTGGAAGTGGCAGGCCGCATTGAAGTGGGCGCCTTCGATGCACAGCCAGCGCCCTTCATGGGCGCCGTGGTATCGCTGGCCGCTGCCCAGGCCTTGATGGCTGCACAAGCGGCATTGCTGAGCCAAGGTGCCACGCCCTTGTTGCCCATGACCCAGCCCGATACAACTGCAGCCTTGCTGACGCCCGGCCTGCTGGACGTGACTGCTGTGGCAGATCGGCCGGACGAAGAGCTCTTCGGGCCTTTGTTGCAAGTGGTGCGCTACCAGGGCTTTGAAGAGGCCATTGCGCACGCCAATAACACCCGCTATGGCTTGGCAGCAGGCCTGTTGTCCGATTCCGCCGAGCGCTACCAGCAGTTCTGGCTGCACAGCCGCGCCGGGATCGTGAACTGGAATAAACAGCTTACGGGCGCTGCCAGCAGTGCGCCTTTTGGCGGTGTCGGTGCGTCAGGTAACCACCGTGCCAGCGCTTACTATGCGGCGGACTACTGTGCGTTCCCCGTTGCCTCCCTTGAGGCAGAGCGCGTCAGCCTGCCATCGTCCCTGACCCCAGGCATCACCCTGTAACGCCATGACACACATGCTGGAGCCAAGCCAAATGAATGCGTTTGAAGTCAATTTTGACGGGCTGGTGGGGCCTACCCACAACTATGGCGGCTTGTCTTACGGCAACGTTGCTTCCCAGAGTAACAGCCAGGCGCAGTCCAACCCGCGCGAAGCGGCGCGCCAGGGCCTGGCCAAGATGAAAGCCCTGAGCGACATGGGGTTTGTGCAAGGGGTGCTGGCGCCCCAGGAGCGCCCGGACGTCGCGGGGCTGCGCCGCCTGGGGTTCAGCGGAAGCGATGCGGACGTGATAGCCGCGGCTGCCCACCAGGCCATGCCGCTTCTGGCGGCCAGCTGTTCAGCGTCCAGTATGTGGGTGGCCAATGCCGCCACCGTAAGCCCTAGCGCGGACACTGCCGATGGCCGGGTACACTTCACCGCCGCCAATCTCAACTGCAAATACCATCGCAGTATCGAGCACCCCACCACTAGCCGAGTGCTGGCGGCCATGTTCGCCAACCCGCAGCATTTCGCCCATCACGCGGCCTTGCCGGCGGTGGCACAGTTCGGTGATGAGGGTGCAGCGAACCATACGCGCTTCTGCCAGGGCTATGGCAAGCCAGGTGTGGAGTTCTTTGTTTACGGCCGCGCGGCGTTCGATAGCCGGCGTCCGGCACCACAGCGGTACCCGGCTCGGCAGACCCTCGAAGCGTCCCAGGCTGTGGCGCGCCTGCACGGCTTGAGCGAAGAAGGTACGGTGTACGCACAGCAGAACCCAGCGGTGATTGACCAAGGCGTCTTCCATAACGATGTGATCGCGGTAGGCAATGGCGAGGTGCTGTTCCACCACCAGGATGCGTTTCTCGACAGCGATCAGGTGATGGCGGAGCTGGAAGCCAAGCTGGCCGGCCGCGGCGGCCGATTCCAGGCAATCATGGTGCCCCGTGACCAGGTGGCTGTCGAAGATGCCGTGCGCTCGTACCTGTTCAACAGCCAGTTGCTGACCCGGGCTGATGGGCGAATGCTGCTGATTGTGCCCGAGGAGTGCCGCGCTAACCCCCGTGTGTGGCAGTACCTGGAGGCGTTACTGGCTAGCGATGCGGCCATTGCCGAGGTGAAAGTATTCGACCTCAAGCAAAGCATGCAGAACGGGGGTGGGCCGGCCTGCCTGCGCCTGCGCGTGGCCCTCAGCGAACAGGAGCTGGGCGCGGTGAACCCAGGCGTGATCATGACAAACAGCTTGTATGAGCAGCTGACGGGGTGGGTAGATCGCCACTACCGGGATCGCCTGAGCGAAGCCGACCTGGCCGATCCTCAATTGCTGGTAGAGTGCCGTACCGCACTGGATGAACTGACCCGGCTGTTGCAGCTCGGCTCGGTTTACCCGTTCCAACTTAACTAACAGGAAAGCCTAACCATGTCAGATGCCCTCCGGCTGATTCTCGAAGACAACGACGGCACCCAATTGGAAACCTCCTGCACCCGCCTGGCCGTCATGTGGCAAGGTAAGGAGCTATGGATTCAAATCGGGGGCAACGACCAATTGCTCATTGGCGTGGATGTGGAAGACGGTGCCACTGAATACGCCAACCTGCTGCTACGCCCCATGGCCACCAACCTGGTGAGCCTGCAATTGGAAATGGAGCCGGCGGAGCAGGGCGAGGAGGGCGATGACGACGGCCATGTCCATGGCCCGGACTGCAGCCACCACTGACCCCTGCGAGGGAGCCTGCCTATGCTGTCGCTTGGCAAATTGCTGGAACTGACACTGGCTGACCGGGAGCCGACACAGAAAACCCAGATGACGGTCAACGGCACTTGCCTGCGCTGGCTAGGCCCTGGAGCGCTGGAGGTCCGCCCGGCCGAGGACCGTGACAGTAGCCTTGACCTGTTGCTGTCGGCAGGCATCCACGGCAACGAAACCGCGCCCATGGAGCTGTTGGACGAACTGATTCACGCCATCGCCCGGGACCAGCTCAGGCCTCGCGCCCGGGTACTGTTTTTGTTTGGCAACCCCGAGGCTATGCGCCGAGGTGAGCGCTATCTCGAGCAGGACATCAACCGCCTGTTCAATGGCCGCCATGAACAGTCCAGTGGCTTCGAGGCCCTGCGCGCCTGCGAGCTGGAGCGTCTGGCGGCGGGCTTTTTCAACAAGGAAGGGCGCCGCCGCCTGCACTACGATCTGCACACGGCCATCCGTGGCTCGCGTATCGAACAATTTGCGCTCTACCCTTGGCAGGAAGGCCGCGAGCACTCCCGTGACGAGCTGGTAACGCTTCGTGAGGCGGGTATGCAGGCTGTGCTGCTACAGCGCAAACGAGGCATCACCTTCAGCGCCTACACCTACGAAACCCTGGGGGCAGAGGCCTTCACCCTGGAGTTGGGCAAAGCGCGGCCATTCGGGCAGAACGCCAGTGTGAACCTTTCACGGCTGGACGCCTGCCTGCGTGGGCTGATCGAAGGGCGCAAGCCGGGCAGCGAAGCGGGAAGCCTGGAAGGGCTGTCGCTGTTTACGGTCTCTCGGGAAGTGATCAAGCACAGCGACGGGTTCAGCATGAACCTGCCCGCAGATGTGGAGAATTTTTCGGAACTGCCCGAGGGGTACGTGCTGGCTGAAGATCAAGGCGCCCGCTTTGTGATTGAAGAGCAGGGCGCACGTATCATTTTTCCCAACCCCAAGGTGCAGAACGGCTTGAGGGCCGGGCTTGTGATTGTGCCGTGCACTGACGCTTCAGGCCTGTAGGCGCCTGCAGCCGGCAGGTTCCCGGCCTCCGCCTTTGGCTGCGGCCAGTCCCACAGCAACCTGCAGGTATACACATATTGTGTGGGAGCTGGCGAAGCCTGCGAACTGGGCGAAGCGCTTTATGCCACAGGTTCCCGGCCTCCGCCTTCGGCTGCGGCCAGTCCCACAGCAACCTGCAGGTATACACATATTGTGTGGGAGCTGGCGAAGCCTGCGAACTGGGCGAAGCGCTTTATGCCCCAGGTTCCCGGCCTCCGCCTTTGGCTGCGGCCAGTCCCACACCAACCTGCAGGTATACACATATTGTGTGGGAGCTGGCGAAGCCTGCGAACTGGGCGAAGCGCTTTATGCCACAGGTTCCCGGCCTCCGCCTTTGGCTGCGGCCAGTCCCACAGCAACCTGCAGGTATACACATATTGTGTGGGAGCTGGCGAAGCTTGCGAACTGGGCGAAGCGCTTTATGCCACAGGTTCCCGGCCTCCGCCTTTGGCTGCGGCCAGTCCCACAGCAACCTGCAGGTATACACATATTGTGTGGGAGCTGGCGAAGCTTGCGAACTGGGCGAAGCGCTTTATGCCACAGGTTTCCGGCCTCCGCCTTCGGCTGCGGCCAGTCCCACAGCAACCAAGGCTGGCGCTTCCCCTTACTCGGCAACCATGCCGCGCAGGTCTCGCAGCTTGGTCAGGGTATCCACACACGCTCGGGCGGCTTCCTGGCCTTTTAGATGGAAGTGGCGGAAGAAGTAGTCATGGTGTTCCTTGCCTTCGTGGAAATGATGGGGCGTGAGCACGACCGAAAACACGGGCACTTCGGTGTCCAGTTGCACGCGCATCAGGCCGTCAATGACCGCCGGTGCGACGAAGTCGTGACGGTAGATCCCACCATCCACCACCAGGCCAGCGCCCACGATGCCGCCGTAGCGGCCAGACTTGGCCAGCAGTTTTGCATGCAAGGGAATTTCATAGGCCCCGGCGACTTCGAAGACATCTACCTGGCTGGCATCGACACCCAGCGCGGCCAGGCCTTCAAGAAAGCCCAGGCGGCTCTGGTCAACGATATCCTTGTGCCAACTGGCCTGGATGAACGCGATACGGGAAAAAGCAGTTGATTGCACGAAGTGACTCTCCTGTTCATGGTAATAAACAGGGCACGCGAGCGAAGGGACAGGCAGCCGCAAGGGCCGCCGGCAAACATCCCGTTCTCTCCTCATCCGGACTATAACCGTCGGCCCCGGAATCACACCGGGTCTGCTGACCTCGTATACACGAGCGCTCGCGGGCTAGGCTTAACAAGCATAAGGAGTGGCGAGTGGCGCCACCAACCTTTACCGTCAAGCCATTACCGCCGGTGGGGAATTGCACCCCGCCCTGAGAACGTTGCCGCATAAGGCGGCGCGGCATTTTTAACACGCTTGAATGTAGCAGGGGAATCTTTAGAGCCACCCGTGCTAGATTTTTTCGAAAGGTGCCTATAACCCTTGGTGCACCCACAAGGAGAGGCTGATGAGCCTGATCGACCTGCGTAGCGATACTGTCACCCGTCCAACCGCTGGCATGCTCCAGGCTATGGTCCGTGCCCAGACAGGCGATGATGTGTACGGCGAAGACCCTACTGTGGCCCATTTGCAGGCCCGGCTGGCTGAGGAACTGGGGTTCGAGGCCGGGCTGTTCGTGCCCAGTGGCACCATGAGTAACTTGCTGGGGTTGATGGCTCACTGCGAGCGGGGCGATGAGTACATCGTTGGGCAGCAGGCCCATACCTACAAGTACGAAGGCGGCGGAGCTGCCGTGCTGGGCTCCATTCAGCCGCAGCCCTTGGAGAACCAGGCCGACGGGTCACTGGACCTGGCCCAGGTGGCCGCCGCAATCAAACCCGATGATTTCCACTTTGCACGCACCCGCCTGCTGGCCCTGGAAAACACCATGCAAGGAAAGGTGCTGTCCCTCGACTACCTGGCCCAAGCCAGCGCCTTCTGCGCTGAGCACAACCTTGGCCATCATCTGGACGGGGCGCGTCTGTTCAATGCAGCGGTAAAGCAAGATGTTGCAGCAGGCGTGATCAGCCGCCATTTCGACTCCGTATCGGTGTGCCTGTCCAAAGGGCTGGGTGCGCCGGTAGGTTCAGTGCTATGCGGTAGCCGTGAGTTCATTGCCCGGGCAAACCGGCTACGTAAAATGGTAGGCGGCGGCATGCGCCAGGCGGGCATCCTGGCGGCGGCCGGCCTGTACGCCCTGGACCATCATGTGGCGCGCCTGGCAGACGATCACGCCAATGCCGAACGCCTGGCCGAAGGCCTGGTTGAGCTAGGCTATACCGTGGAACCCGTACACACGAACATGGTGTACGTGGACATTGGTTCGCGGGCAGCGCTGCTGCGTGACGTCGCCGCCGCCCATGGCGTGCGCCTGACGGCCAGCGCGCGCCTCAGGCTGGTGACGCATCTTGACGTGGACGCCAGCCAGATAGACAAGGTGATTGGCGTATTTGCCGCCTTCGCCCAGCAAAACCCTCGGGAATCGTCCAATTGATGGACTCAATCGTACAAACACACTGTACCCTGGCCGCTGGCCCGATATAATGCGGCCCTTTGCCGTCGTTTCGACGCCAAGCCGTGAGCCCCAGGCCGCCGTCTCCGTGGAAGAACCTATGAAAAGCGCAGAAATCCGTGAAGCCTTCCTCCGCTTCTTCGAACAGCAAGGCCACACCCGTGTTGCCTCAAGCTCTCTGATCCCCGCCAACGATCCCACCCTGCTGTTTACCAACGCAGGCATGAACCAGTTCAAGGACTGCTTTCTGGGGCAGGAAAAGCGCGCCTATACCCGTGCAGTGAGCAGCCAGAAGTGCGTACGTGCAGGCGGTAAGCACAACGACCTGGAAAACGTAGGCTACACCGCGCGTCACCATACCTTCTTCGAAATGCTGGGCAACTTCAGCTTCGGCGACTACTTCAAGCGCGATGCCATCACCTTCGCCTGGACCTTCCTTACCTCTGCGCAGTGGCTGAACCTGCCCAAGGAAAAACTCTGGGTAACGGTCTATGCCACCGACGATGAAGCCTATGACATCTGGACCCAGGAAATAGGCGTGCCTGCCGAGCGCATGGTACGCATCGGTGACAACAAGGGCGCACCCTACGCCTCGGACAACTTCTGGACCATGGGTGATACCGGCCCGTGCGGCCCCTGCACCGAGATCTTCTACGACCACGGTCCGGACATCTGGGGCGGCCCACCTGGCTCGCCCGAGGAAGACGGCGACCGTTACATCGAAATCTGGAACAACGTGTTCATGCAGTTCAACCGCACCGCCGATGGCGTGTTGCATCCGCTTCCAGCGCCCTCGGTGGACACCGGCATGGGCCTGGAGCGGGTGAGTGCGGTGCTGCAACACGTGCACTCCAACTATGAAATCGACCTGTTCCAGCACTTGCTGGAAGCGGCAGCGCAGGCTATCGGTTGCGCCAACGAGGCCCAGCCGTCCCTCAAGGTGGTGGCCGACCATATCCGCTCCTGCGGTTTCCTGATCGCTGACGGTGTACTCCCGTCCAACGAAGGCCGTGGCTACGTGCTGCGCCGTATCATCCGTCGTGCGTGCCGTCATGGGAACAAGCTGGGCGCCACGGGCGCCTTCTTCCACCGTATCGTGGCGGCGCTGGTCACTGAAATGGGCCAGGCCTTCCCCGAATTGGCCACCCAGCAGGCGCACATCGAGCGCGTGCTCAAAGGCGAGGAAGAGCAGTTTGCTAAAACCCTGGAGCAGGGCCTGAAGATCCTGGAGCAGGACCTGGCTGAGCTCAAGGGCGATGTGGTGCCGGGCAATGTCATCTTTAAACTGTACGATACCTATGGTTTCCCCATGGACCTCACCGGTGACATCGCCCGTGAGCGCAACCTCACCCTGGACGAAGCCGGCTTCGAGCGCGAAATGAGTGCCCAGCGCGAACGCGCTCGCTCGGCCAGTGCCTTTGGCCTGGATTACAACAGCCTGGTGAAGGTTGAGGAAGACACCCAGTTCCTGGGTTACACCACCCACGACGGCGAAGGCCGGGTGATCGGCCTGTACAAGGCGGGCCAGGCCGTGCAGGAACTGGCTGAAGGGGAGGAGGGTGTCGTCATCCTCAACCAGACGCCTTTCTATGCGGAATCCGGCGGCCAGGTGGGTGACCGAGGCACCTTGCAAGGTAGTAACAGCCGTTTCCAGGTCAGTGACACCACCAAATCCCGGGGCGCGTTCCTGCACCACGGCATCATCGCCCTGGGTAGCCTGAAAGTAGGGGAAACCGTGCAGGCCCAGGTCGAGGGCGACCTGCAGCAGGCGACGTCCCTGAACCACTCCGCCACGCACCTGCTGCATGCAGCCCTGCGCGAGATCCTGGGCGACCACGTGCAGCAGAAAGGCTCGTTGGTGGATAGCCAGCGCCTGCGCTTCGACTTCAGCCATTTCGAAGCAATAAAGCCCGAGCAGATTAAGGCGCTGGAGGATATCGTCAACCGCGAGATCCGTCGCAATACGCCTGTGCAGATCGAGGAAATGGACATCGAAAGTGCCAAGCAGAAGGGCGCCATGGCCCTGTTTGGCGAAAAATATGGTGACCGGGTACGCGTGCTCACCATGGGCGGGGACTTCTCGGTAGAGCTGTGCGGCGGTATTCATGCCAAGCGCACGGGCGATATCGCTGTGTTCAAGATCATCAGCGAAAGCGGCGTGGCCTCTGGCGTGCGGCGCATCGAAGCCGTGACCGGCGCAGCGGCGCTCAAGGCGCTGGACGCGGCTGAGGAGCAGGTCAAAGAGGCCGCTTCTCTGCTCAAGGCCAGCCGTGAGAATGTGCTGGACAAGCTTCAGGCCGTGATCGAACGCAACCGCCAGCTGGAAAAGCAGCTGGAGCAACTGCAAGCCAAGGCCGCCAGCGCAGCGGGTGACGACCTGCTGGCCAGCGCGGTGGACGTCAAGGGCGTGAAGGTGCTTGCTACGCGCCTGGACGGTGTAGACGGCAAAGGCTTGCTGGCGCTGGTAGATCAGTTGAAAAACAAGCTGGGCGAGGGCGTGATCCTGCTGGGCGGCGTGCACGAGGAAAAAGTAGTGCTGGTTGCCGGTGTGACCAAAACGTTGTCGGCCAGGCTCAAGGCAGGCGACCTGATGAAACAGGCCGCCGCTGCAGTGGGTGGCAAGGGGGGCGGTCGGCCGGACATGGCTCAGGGCGGCGGCGTGGATATCGCCGCTCTGGACCAGGCGTTGGCCTTGGCAGCCCCGTTCGCAGAACAGGGTGTGTAAACCCGATGAGCCGCCACGGCAGTGTGCCGTGGCGTGGGGTCACGGGACGTTTAATGGGTGCCCTGGTGGGGCGTGAGGCGGCGTTGAAATGGCTTTGATCGTACAAAAGTTTGGCGGCACGTCGGTGGGGTCCATCGAGCGCATCGAACAGGTGGCCGAAAAGGTCCGCAAATTCCGTGAGCAAGGCCACGATCTGGTCGTAGTGCTGTCGGCCATGAGCGGGGAAACCAACCGGTTGATCGAGCTGGCCAGGCAGATCTCCGATCAGCCTGAGCCACGCGAGCTTGACGTGGTGGTGTCTACCGGGGAGCAGGTCACTATTGGCCTGCTGGCCATGGCGTTGATCAAGCGGGGCGTGCCGGCGGTATCCTATACCGGCAACCAGGTGCGCATCCTTACAGACGATGCGTACAACAAGGCGCGGATTCTGCAGATCGACGACCAGCGCATTCGCCAGGACTTGAAAGCAGGGCGTGTGGTGGTGGTTGCCGGCTTCCAGGGCGTGGATGAGAAGGGCAACATCACAACGCTGGGCCGCGGGGGTTCCGACACCACTGGGGTAGCCCTTGCGGCGGCCCTCAAGGCTGATGAGTGCCAGATCTACACCGATGTGGACGGGGTGTACACCACGGACCCTCGAGTCGTAGCCCAGGCGCAACGGCTGGACAAGATCACGTTCGAGGAAATGCTCGAAATGGCGAGCCTTGGGTCCAAGGTGCTGCAGATCCGTGCCGTGGAATTCGCTGGAAAATACAACGTCCCGCTGCGCGTGCTGCACAGCTTCCAAGAGGGTCCCGGGACCCTGATCACCATCGACGAAGAGGAAACCATGGAACAGCCGATCATTTCCGGCATCGCCTTCAACCGCGACGAGGCCAAGCTGACCATCCGTGGCGTGCCCGATACCCCTGGCGTGGCGTTCAAGATCCTGGGCCCTGTCAGTGCTGCCAACATCGAAGTGGACATGATCGTGCAGAACGTTTCGCACGATAACACCACCGACTTTACTTTTACCGTGCACCGCAATGACTACCAGAAGGCCTTGGGCGTACTGCAGGCCACTGCCGCAGAGATCGGTGCGCGCGAAGTCGTAGGTGACACCCACATCGCAAAGGTTTCCATTGTAGGGGTGGGCATGCGGTCCCATGCAGGGGTTGCCAGCCAGATGTTCGAGGCGCTCGCCAAGGAAAGCATCAACATACAGATGATCTCCACTTCTGAAATCAAGGTGTCTGTGGTCATAGGCGAGAAATACCTGGAACTGGCAGTGCGCGCCTTGCACACAGCATTCGATCTGGATGCGTCTGCCCGCCAAGGCGAGTAAGCCATCAGGAAAAAGGGCGCGGCCATGGCCGCGCCCTTTTTTATTTTGCGGGCAGGCCCTTCAACACCTGTGCCGTGCTTGGCAAGCACAGGGCAATGCCCCTGTGACGCTTTTTTTCAAACTGTACTGCCCATAGGAGGCTTGCATGCTTATTCTTACTCGACGCTGTGCGGAAAGCCTGGTGATCGGTGAGGGTGAAATCACCATTACCGTGCTTGGCGTCAAAGGTAACCAGGTGCGCCTTGGCGTAGAAGCGCCCAAGGAAGTGACCGTTCACCGTGAAGAAATCTACCAGCGAATACACAAGGAGAAAGCCAAAGAACCAAGCCTTTAATTTTCTTCGTTTTTTTGTTTGCAAACCGAAAAGAACGTGGTTAATATACGCCCCGTGTTGCGGAGAGGTGGCCGAGTGGCCGAAGGCGCTCCCCTGCTAAGGGAGTACACCTCACAAGGGTGTCGGGGGTTCGAATCCCCCCTTCTCCGCCATTATTCAATGCGATTCGCCATAAGGCGGGTCGTCATGAAAAGTACATGCACTCATAGCTCAGCTGGATAGAGTACTCGGCTACGAACCGAGCGGTCGGAGGTTCGAATCCTCCTGAGTGCACCATTTCAGAAGCGCTGGCGCCATTGGTTCCAGCAGCGCTGAACCCAGGGGAGGCTGGGTCAACAACGCCAACTTGCACTCATAGCTCAGCTGGATAGAGTACTCGGCTACGAACCGAGCGGTCGGAGGTTCGAATCCTCCTGAGTGCACCATATCAGAAAGCGCTGGCGCCATCGGCTCCAGCAGCGCTGAATCCAGGGGAGACTGGATCAACAACGCCAACCTGCACTCATAGCTCAGCTGGATAGAGTACTCGGCTACGAACCGAGCGGTCGGAGGTTCGAATCCTCCTGAGTGCACCATCTTCGAAACCCGCATCCTCGGATGCGGGTTTTTTTTGCTTTAAATTAAGCGGTGTGTATTAGCGTTTGACGCTTTTCCATGGCGTGTACTTGGCTGGCTTGCGTTTTCGCGCTTTTGGGGCTGTTGCAGGCTTGGTCGCCTTCACCTGGGGTTCTGGTCGGGCAGGCGTGATAGCCGGCTGGCTTGGCTTGTGTGGCTTGGCACGTGTGGTTGGCTGTGGGGGCAACACACTTCCAGGCGGTGCGTTCCAGGCGCGATAAGGCTGGCCAGGTTGGCCGCCAGGGCAGGCACCCTGTGTGAACGTTGGCACGCCTTGCTCGTGTGCACAACGCTGTACGGTAACTTTGGCCTGTGCCTGTTGCACGACCAGCGCAAGCGTCAGCCAGCCGATGCCTGTACTCCGTATGCCCATTGTCGCCTCCCTGGCGCCTGTTTCTGATTGGCAACGTAAGCGTAGCGCGGTTTCGTAGGCTCGGCAGCGGCATGCGTTGCGGGATGCTTCGTCACATAAAGCTGATATAAACGTTTTCCGTCGCAGGCAAGCTTTTGTAAAGCCACAATTTAGTAACCAAAACGCTTGGCGAGCAGGTATCATTGCCGCCGTCTGCCCCGCCGGGGCATCGGAACTCCCTCCATGGACTTACCCAGTAGAACCTTACACACGCGTTTGGCCCCTATAGCCTTGTTCGATTGATCTCCCGGTGTGGTCCACTACTGGGAGTGGAGTACACCTATGTCTGAAGTCGAAGTCAAAAACCTGCAGGAAAGCCTGCAAGATCGCCTCGGTCAGGTTATCGACCTGCTGCACAAGCAGCGTGTCGTGGAAGACCTCACGCACCGTCAGGAAGGGCAGCACCAGGCCCTGGTCGAAAACCTCGTCCACCGGCAGAATGTGGTCGAGCTGCAGCGCAAGCTTGACGACCTCCACTCTGCAGACATCGCTTATATCCTGGAGGCACTGCCACTCGATGATCGCCTCACGGTCTGGCAGTTGGTCAAGGCCGAGCGCGATGGCGATATCCTTCTGGAAGTGTCGGACGCCGTAAGGGAAACCCTTATCGCCGACATGGAAGACCATGAGCTGCTGGCGGCCGCCAAGGAAATGGACGCCGATGAGTTGGCGGACCTGGCGCCGGAATTGCCCCGCGATGTGGTTCACGAGCTGATGGAAAGCCTTGACGCTCAGCAGCGTGAGCGAGTGCGTTCTGCCCTTAGCTACGAAGAAGACCAGGTCGGCGCCCTCATGGACTTCGAAATGGTGACTATCCGTGAGGATGTCACCCTTGAGGTGGTGCTGCGTTACCTGCGGCGGTTGCGTGAGCTGCCTGGCCATACCGACAAAGTTTTCGTTATCGACCAGGAAGGTGCCCTCAAGGGTGTGCTGCCTATCAAGCGCTTGCTGGTCAACGATCCAGACAGGCGTGTGTCCGAGGTAATGGCTGACGACCCGGTTACCTTCCATCCGGACGCGGACGCCTATGAGGCTGCCCAGGCATTCGAGCGCTACGACTTGGTATCAGCGCCTGTAGTGGACAAGAACCGGCGCCTGATCGGCCGGTTGACCATCGATGAAATGGTGGACCTTATCCGCGAGGAAAGCGAAAGCGAAGTGCTGAACATGGCAGGTTTGCGCGAGGAAGAAGACATCTTCGCGTCAGTCTGGCGTTCTCTTCGAAACCGCTGGTCATGGCTAGCAATCAACTTGATTACTGCATTTGTGGCATCGCGTGTCATTGGCCTGTTCGAAGGGTCCATAGAGCGCCTGGTGGCCCTTGCTGCATTGATGCCGATCGTAGCTGGGATTGGCGGCAACTCAGGGAACCAGACCATCACCATGATCGTGCGGGCCATGGCGCTCGACCAAGTAAGTACAGGCAATACCCGCCGGTTGCTGAAAAAGGAGCTGAGCGTAGCGGTATTGAATGGGTTGGTGTGGGGTGGGGTAATAGGGGTGGTGGCGTGGCTGCTGTACCACAGCTGGTCATTGGGCCTGGTGATGACGGCTGCCATGACCCTGAACCTGTTGCTGGCGGCTTTCATGGGTGTGATGATCCCCATGTCGTTGGCCAAGCTTGGCAAGGATCCGGCCATGGGGGCCAGTGTGATGATCACAGCCATGACAGACAGCGGCGGCTTCTTTATCTTCCTGGGCTTGGCAACCGTATTCCTGATGTAGGAGAGGGTCGGCGCAAGCATAAAAAAAGCCAGCGGTTAAGCTGGCTTTTTTGTGCACATCATGTGCAGCACCCTGTTGTGTGGCCCGGATTGTTTGCTCAGGACGCTTCTGCGTCAGCACTCAGCTCAGCGTCGTGTGCGATCAGCGCGATGAGCGCATTCTGCTGGCGGTGGGCAAGTTGACGGAAGCGCTGCAGCAGCTCACGCTCGTGCAGTGATAGCTCTGGGCTGTCAAGGCGCATGCTTAGCTCGTCGCCAAGCGCACCCTCTTGAATGAGGCTTTGCTCCAGTCGCGCAATGATTTCGGAATTCATGCTGCGATGGTGAGTGCGCGCGACCTCGGCGATGCGCTCGCGCATCCCATCGGGAAGGCGAACGACGAATTTGTCTGCCGTGCGGCTGGAATAGACTGCCTGTTTCATTGGGCGCATATAGTTAACCGGTTAAGTTCAGGGGAGCGGTTCCTTAGAGCGGGCCGCGGGATGTGGGTACGACAGTCATTTTTACCAAACGTTCCATCAAAACAGCCGTTTAGTTGCGCAGTATGCCTGTAGTTCGCCATAACCTTGGCGCCAATTCTGTGACAAATTTTGAACCTAGCGTGTACCGGGCGCCAGTACCTAAAATCCGAAATGTGGACCAGTCGCCGAAAAATGGCACTTGGCCATTTCTGCCCTGTCAGCAGTACACCCCTATAAAAGGCTAGCGCATAGGATACCCTTGTCAGCATAGTGGCATTTAGGTTATTAGCGAGTATTTGAACGAAAGGCGGATGAAATGCGGCAAGGTCGGCTTATCTACCTGATGGGAGCCTCTGGAGCAGGCAAGGACAGCCTGATCGATGCTGCACGCCTTCAGCTCGCAGCGCGTGGAATAGACGTGGTACGCAGAGTGATCACACGGTCTGCCGAAGCCAGTGGCGAACAGGCATTGGGCGTGACGCGGGAGGCTTTTGCGCACATGGCGTGCCAAGGGCGCTTCGCGCTGGATTGGGAGGCCAACGGTTTGCGGTACGGCATTCCCGTCGAAATAGATCAGGCCTTGGCCAAAGGTAGATGGGTATTGATGAACGGGTCCAGGGGGCATCTGCAGAGTGCGCTGGGCCGTTATCCCACGCTATTCCCTGTGCTTGTCACCGTAAGCGACTCGGTATTGCGGCAGCGGCTTGTAGTACGAGGCCGGGAGACCGAAGCCGAGATTGACGACAGGCTGAGTCGAAACGCCGTGTTAGCCAATACAGACAGCATTTGGCAAGGCACCGCAGCGGCCCTCTATGAAGTTGACAACTCTACGACGTTAGGAGAAGCCGTGGAGGCGTTCATCGCACTGATCGACCGACTGCAGCTCAACGCAGTTGAGGGTTGAACCGAATGCGTTTCCCACGCACCAGCGCCAGCACGAACAATATGGCACATCCAAGGCTTGCGATCAGCAACAAGCTGCTTGCCGAAGGAAAGGTATAAGGAACAGCCGCCGCTGCAAGGAAGGATACTAGCGTACAGGCTAGGAACAGCAGTGCAGACCTGGACATAGCAATGGGCCTCAGAACGTGTACCGATCAAGCCGGCTGCCAGCACCTTGGAACAGGTCTCTGTCCACGGGCGCATGGGTCATCAATGCGGGCGCCTTGCCATGGTCCTGCATGCCGGCACGTTGTGCCACAGGGCGCTGCACCCAGTCCTTTACATCGATATGCACTTGGCCGCTTGTAGAGCTGGTTAAAAAATGAAACGAAAGTACGGCAATCATGGCCAAAGCGTTCAAGAGGTAAAGGGCGGCGTTCATCCATGTCTCCAATAGGTGATAGCTGGCTGACCGAAGGCGGGTGCCATCACTTCAGTAGCACTCTATGTGCCAAACCGTAAAATTTAGTAAATTAGTTATAAATCAATAACTTAATCGTTCTATCTCGAAAAGCTTCCGTGCAATGTGCATTGTTTGACGCCTTTTGCCGTGCAGATTGCACGAATAAGAGGTAAAAAGCCAGTTGGGTTAAGGCAATGTGCCTTCACTGGCGGCTCGTGGCAGCGCTTCATCTATTCTTCTTGCTCAGCCCTGTGGGTTTGCATCCAGCGGACCGGGGTGATAGAATTGCACCCGCTTTGCCGGTACCCGCTCCGGCACCTTTCCAGAATTGCCCGCCAACAAGCGTTCTGGCAGCGTCCTTGTAGTTCAACGGATAGAACGGGGCCCTCCTAAGGCTCAGATGCAGGTTCGATTCCTGCCGGGGACACCAGCATTTACCTTTCTTGATTGCGCCTTTTCTAGCGCTTTTCCACTGGACGCTATTCAGGCGTGCACCTCTGCAAGCCGCTATGCCTTGCACCTTCACAGTTTTCAAACGCTCGGGGCATAGCCTGGGGCTAATGACGTCTGCCGTACCATGCACCATCACTGCTCCATACTGCCCTGAGCAGGTGCTCCAACGTGGACCAGAAGGTCTGAATCAGCGACGGCGCCTCCTCCATGTCCTTGTCGGCTAAGCGATTTCGAGTTCTGGCATGCAATCTGCTCAACGGCTTGAACAATCAACTGCAGAGTGGGCGCAGCATGAACAATCCGTTTTCATGGTCTGTAAAAGCAGACCACGGCACTGTCGTTGCACCTGACGAGCGCCTGCCCTGGCCTCAAACCATTGCGTTAGGCATTCAGCATGTGTTTGCAATGTTTGGGGCAACGCTGTTGGCGCCTTTGCTGATGGGCTTCGATCCCAATGTGGCCATCATGATGAGTGGTGTAGGCACGCTTGTGTTTTTCCTGGTAACTCAAGGCAAGGTCCCTAGTTTTCTAGGCTCAAGCTTTGCGTTCATTGGGGCCGTATCCGCCGCTACGGCCTATGCCGGGAGCGGCCCGAACCTGAATATTCCCATAGCGCTCGGTGGTGTAGTGATCTGCGGCCTGGTGTATGTGGCTATCGGTATCGTGGTACAGACGGCAGGCGTTGCCTGGATAGAGCACATTACCCCGCCAGTCGTCACCGGTACGGTTGTGGCGGTGATTGGCCTGAACCTGGCCAGCGTGCCCATCAAAACCATGGCTGCCTCCAGCTTTGACAGTTGGATGCAACTGGTCACCTTCGTGTGCGTGGCGATTATTGCAGTCTATACCCGGGGGCTGTTGCAACGCATGCTCCTGTTGGCCGGCCTTATTGTGGCTTCGTTGATCTATTGGGCGCTGGCCAATGGCATGGGCCTGGGCAAGCCCATAGACCTGTCGGGGCTAAGTGCCGCCCCTTGGGTCGGCATACCCGCGTTTCAGGCGCCAGTGTTCACATGGTCTGCGGCACTGTTGATCGTACCGGTCGTGGTTATCCTTATTGCAGAAAACCTCGGCCATCTCAAAGCCATTGCCTCGGTCACCGGGCGCAACCTGGATGCCTCAGTGGGCAAAGCGTTTATAGGTGATGGCATTGCCACGGTCCTCAGCGGCGGCGTCGGTGGAACAGGCATGACCACCTATGCGGAGAACATTGGCGTAATGGCCGCCACCAAGGTGTATTCCACCGCACTGTTTATTGTTGCAGGCGTGGCCGCCATTCTGCTTGGGCTGTCCCCCAAGTTCGGCGCGCTGGTGCACGCCATCCCGGTGCCGGTGATGGGGGGCGCCTCTATTGTGGTGTTTGGGTTGATTGCCATTGCAGGGGCACGTATCTGGGTCGAAAATCGAGTTGATTTTTCCAATACGCGCAACTTGCTGGTTGCAGCGATCCCGTTGGTGCTGGGGACTGGTGATTTCACCCTGCACGTGGGCAGTTTCGCCCTTAACGGGCTAGGCACGGCAACGTTTGGCGCCATCGTGTTGCACCAGTTGCTCAAGCAGCGGCGCGGGGCAGGGCATACGCTAGCCGAGGCTTCTCCAGCAGGCTCCCTACCTCCGAGGGCTTAGGCCGTTGAACACGAGGGCCTGGATACTGGCCAGGGTTTGATCAAAGAACGCCGGGTCGTTCAGGTCCTTGCCAGTGACGGCGCGCACCTGAGCGCCGAAATCTGCGTAGTGCTGTGTGGTGCTCCACAGGGTGAATATCACATGGTAAGGATCAACCGCAGCCAACTGCCCAGCCTCGATCCAGGCTGAGATCACTTCAACCTTACTGGCCACCAGGTCATGCAAAGGGTGGCTCAATTGGGCCTCAATCAATGGGGCGCCCCGCATCACTTCCATGCAGAACAACTTGGAGGCGGCAGGGTGGTCGCGTGACAGTTCGAGCTTGACCCGAATGTAGTTGCCAATGGCTTCAATGGGGTTCTGCGTGGCGCTGAACCCCCGCAATGGGGCCAACCATATCTCCAGCACATGTTCGAGTACATGCACGTAGAGGTCTTCCTTGCTGCTGAAGTAATACAGCAAGTTGGTCTTGGAGACATCTGCCAGGCTTGCCACTTGATCAAGGCTAGTGCCATGCAGCCCATACACCGAGAACAGTTCCAAGGCGGCCTGAATGATGCTGCCCCGTTTTTTCTCAACAACCTGCAAGCGGCGCGTAAGGGCCTTTTCGCTCATCTTTCGGGTGGGCTTGCCACGGTCGGCGGCCGGTTCCTGAGGCGTTTCACTGTTCACGAGTCCGTCCTGTGCGCAAGAGGTACGGCAGTGTAACAGGCTGCCTAACCCGTGAATAACCGGCCATGAACCCCATGCGCACTGAAAACGCGCGTCGACGCCTCAGCGTAGTGCGAAAAGTGATTCAAACGGTCTTTTTCGGACCAAATGGTCTGATTTAATCATCCAGTTTTTCGTAAGAAACTGATAAATAAAGGATTTTAAAAGTTGGCCCGCCCTATGCTTTATTCATCTCGGGTCGCGCCATGGGGGCAGGCGATTCAACCGGAGGCACCTATGAAAGTTGGTATCTTTATACCCATTGGTAACAACGGCTGGTTGATTTCCGAAAACGCACCGCAATACAAACCCACGTTTGAACTTAATAAGCAGATTGCCGAACGGGCAGAAACCTATGGCTTGGACTTTCTGTTGTCGATGATCAAGCTGCGTGGCTTTGGCGGTAAAACGGAGTTCTGGGACCACAACCTAGAGTCGTTTACCCTGATGGCGGGCCTGGCCGCCGTGACCCATAAAATCAAGCTGTTCGCCACGGCGCCGTCACTGGCCATGCCGCCCGCTATCGTCGCGCGCATGGCGTCTACTATCGACTCGATTTCCAATGGCCGTTTCGGCGTGAACCTGGTGACCGGGTGGCAGCGGCCTGAATATGCACAAATGGGCCTGTGGCCCGGTGATGAATTCTTCGGCACGCGGTATGAGTACTTGTCCGAATACATCCAGGTGCTGCGAGACCTGTGGCAAACCGGCCAGTCCGACTTCAAGGGCGATCATTTTGCCATGGATGATTGCCGCATGAGCCCTCGGCCGCAGGCAGACATGAAAGTGATCTGTGCAGGCCAGAGCGATGCGGGCATGGCCTTTTCCGCTCAGTACGCAGACTACAACTTCTGCTTCGGCAAGGGTGTGAACACACCCACGGCCTTCGCACCAGCGGCCCAGAAGCTGATAGAGGCCACCGCCGTGACCGGGCGTTGCGTCAGCACGTATGTACTGATGATGGTCATTGCCGACGAAACCGACGAAGCCGCCTGGGCCAAGTGGGAGCACTACAAGGCCGGCGTGGACACCGAAGCAGTGGCCTGGCTAGGCGTGCAGGGCGGTGCAGACAAGACGTCTGGCAAGGACACCAACGTGCGGCAAATGGCAGACCCTACCTCGGCAGTCAACATCAACATGGGCACCCTGGTCGGCTCTTATGCCAGTGTGGCCCGCATGCTGGATGAGGTGGCTCAGGTGGAAGGCACCGAGGGGGTGCTGCTGACCTTCGACCAGTTCGTGGAAGGTGTGGAAGCCTTCGGCACGCGCATTCAACCCTTGATGAAAAGCCGGCTGAGCGCTGACACGCCGGTGCCTTCGCAGGTTGCACCCAGTGCGCAGCCCCTGACTGAAGCCGTGGGGGCATGACCATGACCGTACGCCTGAACACAACCCTCACGTCCACGACACCCGCTGGGCTCTCGACAATTGCCGGGGAAGGGGCCTGGGCACTCCCTGCAAGGCCCGAACCCTTGTACCTGCATCCCTCCAACACCGCGCTGATTGTGGTGGACATGCAAAATGCCTATGCGTCCATTGGCGGCTATGTGGACTCGGCGGGCTTCGACATTTCCGGCGCTCAAGGCGTCATCGTCCGTATCGCGACGGCGCTGGAGGCTGCGCGTGGTGCAGGCATGCCGGTGGTGTACCTGCAGAACGGTTGGGACCCGGCCTATGCCGAAGCAGGTGGGCCAGGGTCGCCCAACTGGTACAAATCCAACGCGCTTAAAACCATGCGCAAGTTTCCCGAGCTGGAAGGCAAGTTCCTGGCCAAGGGCGGCTGGGATTATGAGCTGGTGCCGGAATTGGCTCCCCAGCCAGGTGACGTGATAGTGCCCAAGACCCGTTACAGCGGTTTTTTCAACAGCACGCTGGACAGCACCTTGCGCGCTCGCGGCATCAGGAACCTGGTGTTTACCGGCATCGCCACCAATGTGTGTGTGGAATCCACCCTGCGTGACGCCTTCCACCTGGAGTACTTCGCGGTAATGCTGGAGGACGCCACCCATGAACTGGGCGGTGCGGCTATTCAGGCCAGCGCTGTCTATAACATTGAAAGCTTCTTCGGGTGGGTCTCCACCGTCGAGGATTTTGTGAGCACTGTTCAAGCCGCTCGATAAGCGCAGGAGTCCCTATGCCCAAGCAAGCGATCATTCCGCCCGGTACCGCAGCCCCTATCGGGCCTTTCGTTCCCGGCTCTTTGGCCGATGGCATTCTCTACGTGGCTGGCACGCTGCCTTTCGATAGCCAGAACAACGTGGTTCACGTGGGCGATGCCGGTGCCCAGACACGTCATGTGCTAGAAACGATCCAGCGTATCGTGGAAACGGCAGGCGGCACCTTGGCGGACGTGACCTTTAACCATGTGTTTCTCAAACATTGGGAAGACTACGCGGCCATTAACGCGGTGTATGCCGAATTTTTCCCCGGTGAAAAGCCTGCTCGCTATTGCGTGCAGGTGGGGCTGGTGAAGCCCGAGGCCCTGGTGGAAATTGCCAGTGTTGCCCATATCGGTAAACCAGTATGACAGGCCGCTTGTACACCGAAGTGCACGGAGACCCGGCTGCTGAGGCAGTACTGCTGTCCTCGGGCCTGGGCGGCGCCGCCGGTTACTGGGCAGCACAGGTGCCGGCCTTGGTGAGCGCCGGCTACCGCGTAATCTGCTACGACCAGCGCGGAACAGGGCGTAGCCTTCAAGCGCTGCCGCCCGACTACCAGATCAAGCACATGGCACAGGACGTGGAGCATGTGCTGGACGAGCTAGGTATCGCGCGGTGTCACCTGGTAGGCCACGCCTTGGGCGGGCTGGTGGGGCTGCAGTTGGCCCTGGAGGCGCCAGCGCGGGTCAACAGCCTTGTACTGATCAACGCCTGGGCGGCCCCTAACCCTCATTCGGCACGGTGTTTTGACGCACGGCTGGCCCTGCTCGACCATGTCGGCCCCAGGGCCTATGTGGAGGCCCAGCCGATTTTTCTCTACCCCGCCAGTTGGGCCGCCGAGCACGCGCAACGGGTTCAGGCTGAAGTGGACCACGCGTTTGATCATTTTCCCGGCGCCGACACCATGAAAGCCCGCATTGGTGCCCTGCGGCGCTTTGATGTAAGTGACCGGCTGGGGGCCATTTCCGTGCCGGTTCTGGTGTCCGCTGCGCTGGATGATGTGCTGGTGCCTGCCACCTGTTCCCAGCATCTGCTGCAAGGGATCAAAGGCAGCGTTGCGCATTCGGTGGCTCACGGGGGGCATGCCCATAACATCACCGACCCCGGCACGTTCAACCACGCGTTACTGGCCTTCCTCGCAGGCCAGCTGTAACGCAGGTGTGCAGCGCTTGATATTTTTAACGCCTGATGCGAGCTTTGAACGCCCGACCTTACAAGGAGTGCGTGATGCTGGCCAAGGACACCCTAGCGGGCGTGGATGAAATCGAGTGCGTCACGCCAGACCTCAATGGCGTGCCGCGTGGCAAGGTGATGACGGCTGCTGGTTTTGCCGAGGGGCGCCGCTTGCAGTTGGCCCGCGGCGTGCTGCTGCAATGCATCATGGGCGGGTACCCGCCCGCGCGCTTCTACGGCAGCGATGATGGCGACCTGGCTTTGGTCCCCGATCCGGCACACGTGTATCGCCTGCCGTGGAGCGATCAGCCCCGGGCCTTGGTCATCTGTGATGCTCAAGAGCTAGAGGGGGGCGGTTCACCGCTGTCCACGCGTGCCCAGCTCAAGCGCGTGATCAGCCGCTATACGGACAAAGGGCTGGCGCCGGTCGTGGCCACCGAGCTGGAGTTCTATGTATTCGCACCCAACCCGGACCCCGCCCAACCGTTCGTGCCGCCGGTTGGGCTGGATGGGCGACGGGAGGACGGGCATTCAGCGTTCAGTGTGTCTTCGAACAATGGGTTGAGGCCCTTTTGGCACGAGGTCTACCGCTGCATGGACGCCCTCGGCCTGCCACGTGACACCTTTATGCACGAGATGGGCGTTAGCCAGTTCGAGATCAACCTGTTGCACGGCGACCCCCTGCTGTTGGCAGACCAGACCTTCCTGTTCAAGCACCTGCTCAAGGAAGTGGCGCTCAAGCACGGGCTGATCGCGGTGTGCATGGCCAAGCCTCTGGCTCATGTGCCTGGCAGCTCCATGCACATTCACCAGAGCGTGGTTCACACCCACACAGGGCGCAACGCCTTCAGCGATGACGCGGGCCAGCCTACAGCAACGTTCCGACATTTCATTGGCGGCCAGCAAGCAGCACTGGCCGACCTTACTGCCTTGTTTGCCCCCAACGTCAATGCCTACCAACGGCTGTTTCACCCCTACGCGTCGCCTAACAACGCCTGTTGGTCCGAGGATAACCGTGCGGCTGGCTTGCGTATTCCTGCCAGCGCACCGGCAGCCCGGCGTGTGGAAAACCGTTTGCCAGGCGCTGATGCCAACCCGTACCTCGCCATCGCGGCCAGCCTGGCCGCAGGCCTGCATGGTATCGAGCATGAGCTGGAACCTATGCCTGCGGTTCAAGGCGAGTTCCAGGTACCTGAACACCTAGCGCTGGCCTGTACCTTGGATAGCGCATTGAAGCGACTGAAGCAGAGCGCGCTGGCAGTGGAACTGTTCGGGGCGACGTTCATCGAAGGCTACATCGCGACCAAGACCTTGGAACTCATCAGTTTCATGAATGAAATCACCCCTTGGGAGCGACGTATTCTCGCCGCCCAGGCGTGACCGGCCAAGGCTGTTGGTAGGCTTCGCTTTATCTGTTTCAGGAGTTGCAAGGGTCAATGCGTCAGATCTGGAAAAACTTTCGAGGCCTGTACTTCGCGGCGCTGATGATGTTGATCGGCTCTGGATTGCTGAGTACTTACCTTGCGCTACACCTGGCCGCGGACAAGGTGGACGGCCTCTGGGTTGGTGCACTCATGGCCGCGTACTATTTCGGATTGGTGCTAGGTGGAAAGGTTGGTCACCGGCTGATCGCCCGTGTGGGCCACATCCGGGCCTATACCGCCTGTGCCGGTATCGTGACGGCTGCAGTACTGGGGCATGGCCTCACGCAGTACCTCCCTGCCTGGGTATTCCTGCGTTTAATCGTGGGCATGGGCATGATGTGCCAATACATGGTGATCGAGAGCTGGCTCAACGAGCAGGCTGAGGCAAAGCAGCGCGGGCTGGTGTTCAGCGGCTACATGATTGCGTCCTACCTGGGCCTGGTACTGGGCCAGTTGATACTGGTCTGGCACCCACAGCTGGGGCTGGAGCTGGTCATGATGGTCGCGCTGTGCTTCGCCGTGTGCCTGGTGCCTGTGGCCCTTACCCGGCGCATCCACCCCGCAGCGTTGCATTCGGTGCCCTTGGACCCGCGCTTTTTCATCAAGCGCGTGCCGCAGTCGCTTACCACCGTGCTAGGGGCTGGCCTTATCATCGGCTCCTTCTATGGCCTGGCACCTTTATACGCGGCCGGGCAGGGCTTGAGCACGGAAGCCGTCGGCTTGTTCATGGGCTGCTGTGTGTTCGCCGGGCTGGTGGTGCAGTGGCCGTTGGGCTGGCTGTCGGACCGTTATGACCGCTGTAAGCTCATTCGTATCATTGCGACCACCCTATGCGTGCTGGCACTGGTCATGGCCCTGGCACCGCGGCTGGTGACCCTGCCCATGGAGGCACTCTTTTTTGGTGGCTTCGTAGTATCGCTGCTGCAATTCTGCTTGTATCCATTGGCCGTTGCCTTTGCCAATGACCACGTAGAGGGCGAGCGCCGTGTGTCGCTGACGGCCATGCTGCTGGCTACCTATGGCGTGGGGGCGAGTATCGGGCCATTGGCTGCCGGCGTGTTGATGAAGCTCTTTGGCAGCGAGTCGCTGTACCTGTTCTTTTCCTTCTTCGCATTGGTACTGGTACTGCGCGTACGGCCCAACGCGGTGACCAACCTGCACCAGGTGCAGGATGCACCGCTGCATCACATCCCCATGCCCGACAACATGACCAGCTCACCGCTGGTGGCAGCGCTGGACCCGCGGGTGGATGAGCAGGTTGTGGATGATCAGATGAAGGATTGAGTAGGCGTAGGCAGCAGGTTCCCGAGCTATGCGCGGTCCCTCGCAGCAAGCAGCTCACATCTCAGCGCCGCGCGGTACCTAGAATTCGTCCCGGTCGAATTGCCGCGCATCACGCTGAAGCTGATTGACGAAGCGCTCCACATTGCGCTGCTCCAGCCCGCTCATGTTATGGAAGCGCACGCCAGCGAACGTTGTATCCAGGCGCTCTTCAAAATGCAGGTAACGCAATTCCACAGCGGTAGTGATGGCGCCAAAGGGCAGGGCGACGGCGAAGCGTTCGTACACCTGGCCTAGCTGAAGCCGCTGGGTGACATTGCCCTCGAAGCGCAACTTGCACCCCGTTGCAGACACGTCGAGCAACTTGCCCCGAACCCCTTGAGGGGCCTTGCTGCCGTCAACCTCGATATCCACCAGTTGAGACAGTTTGAGCGCTGCACGGAAGGCATTTCGCCGCTGGTGATAGACCACCTGAGAGGGGAGTGGCCCGCAATAACAACGGCCATGGTTATTATCGACCACCTGGAAAATACCAGCGGACTCCCAGGCGATGCGTACGCCGTCATGAAACCCTTCCACCTTGAAAGGCTCACCACTGGCCAGAAAACGTTCCCCATCGCGGGGGATCAGCTCATCGAGGGCTAACGTACCGCTGTCCCGGTCCACTTCTACCACATAGCTCTGGAAACGCTGCTGATGCTCCGTAAAGGTCACGATCAAAGGGTCGTGACCCTCCATCAACGCTTTGAGGTTGGCCAGGATTTCCAGTGGCGTGGTGAGCACCTTGGGCGGTTGCGGCGCATCATCTGCGCTCGAAGCATTGAACACAGTAGTCGGGTCTCCAGGCAGTAAGGAACAGGCAGCCGTACGGCAAGGTATACCGATTCAGCGCCTGGGTCACCAGACGCTATGCCTGGCTGAAGGCTCGCACGGTTGCAAGGCGGGCGGTAGCACCCCGGGCGGTATACAGGGAGGGTGTTTCGCCACCGCTGAGAATCTTGAGCTGGTTGGCGGTCACGAACTGCTGCATCTGGATGGCGCGCCCGTTCTGCTCGTTGATTGCCTGGCATTCAGCCAGGATCGACGCCAGGTGTTCGCCTCGCTCCACCAGCACCTTGCCCAACACCGACGTCTCTGCCAGCTGCGCCAACCCTTCAGCATCCGGCGGTAGGCCTAAAGAGGCCAGCAGTTCGCTACGGCGACGGCCATGCTGGCCCAGTTGCACAATCAAGGACTGCTTGTGTGCCAGGATATTTTCCAGCAACTGCATGTCCCGCCCGCGCAGTGCCGTGTACTCCTCGCGCAGCAGCGCTTGAAGCTGTTCAGCCGGCGCGATGTCATCTTCAATCAACTGCAGCAAGGTGGTGTCGTGCATGGCGGATCTCGGGTATCAAAGCGTGAGCCGGATTGGGTCTCAGGACTCGAAGGACAACATCTTGCTGGCAACGCGCTTGCTGTCGACCTGATAGCTGCCATCGGCGATTTTCTGCTTGAGCTCGGCAATGCGGCTGGCATTGACGGGTGCATCGGTGCCCAGGCTTTCCGTCACTTTCTTCATATGCTGTGCCACATCGCTCAGCTGCACGGATTCGCCTGCCTGGCTGGTTCCCTGGACGCTTTTGACGTCGTCCACAGCCCCTACAGCCTTGCTGCCGGACGTGCGAGCAGTGCTAGAGACTTGAGTGGAGCCTGTGACGCTCCGGAAATCGATAACCATGATAAATCCCCTTGGTATTAAGACGCTTGCCTTGTTTTCGACCATGAATAGGAAAACTTTAGGGCCTTTTTTCGAAAGTAACCCAACGGCAAGGTTCATGCGCCAAGTGTAGAAAAATCGGGGGCCGGCCGCTAGCTCGGCCTTGCGTCACATGTCAGCCTCTACCTGTCCAGGCCCGGTCACGCGCGCCTTGATCACGCGTTGGGAGTTCAGGTTGCGGATGCGGATCTGCTCATTCATCCCGCCATTGCTCAATGCT
Organism: Pseudomonas sp. AB39(2026); assembly: GCF_059831485.1. Lineage (NCBI taxonomy): Bacteria > Pseudomonadati > Pseudomonadota > Gammaproteobacteria > Pseudomonadales > Pseudomonadaceae > Pseudomonas > Pseudomonas sp. AB39(2026). The sequence goes on along the minus strand of NZ_CP195212.1, from coordinate 1,559,606 downwards.
TCGCCCGGCATTTTCACAGCCAGGGTGCCGGCGCGTGCAGTGATGACCACTTGGTCCCCCTTGCGGATCACCTCCGGTTGTTCCACCTGCACCGGGGCCAGCACCTGGTCCATGGCCGTCGGTCGGACGACCCGCTGGCCGATGGCTTGGTCCAAGCTAGGTAAAAAGCCTTGGTTCAACTGGCCGACATCGCGTTCCCGCAGGGCCACATCGCCGTCAGCAATCACCGTGTCGCGCTTCAGTGGGCGTGTGGCCACCACCACCTCTCTATAAAGCTTGACGCTAGCGGGTACGAAGATGGTCCAGGGAGAGCCGCCCTCACAGCGTACCCGTACCGTCACGCGGCCCAGCGGAATGGCAGGGGTTTCGAGCTTGGCTGTCAGTTCCCGGTCGCATTGGGGCATGCGCAGGCGGGGGTCCAGGTTCGCCACTTCGATCTCATAACGGCCTTCGGTCTGGCTGGTCGCTAAATAATCTTCCACGGTGAACTCAAGAAACCCTTGTGTCACACCGATAAGCTGTTCGGGCGCTGTGATGTCGTCGGCAAGCAGCCGCCCGGATGCTAACAGACACAAGGTGGCGAACAACCCGTACAGGGTCGCAATCAGATGTCGTGAATATGGCGTTTTCTCGTTCATGGCTATGCTTGAGCAAGCGACGTGCCAAAAATGCGCGCTTGCCTGGCTTGAACGAAACGCCGAGGAGCCGACAGTACAAGGTGGAGGTTTGATATGGCTGGTGTGATGGACTCAGTAAACCAGCGCACGCAACTGGTAGGGCAGAACCGCCTTGAACTGTTGTTGTTCCGTTTGAACGGCAAGCAGTTGTACGGCATTAACGTCTTTAAGGTTCGCGAAGTGCTGCAGTGCCCCAAGTTGACGTTGATGCCCAAGTCCAACCCGGTGGTGCGTGGGGTGGCCAATATTCGTGGCGCGACTATTCCGATCCTGGACCTGTCCATGGCTACGGGCTCTCGCTCGCTGGAAGCGGTACAAGACCCCTTTGTGATCATCACTGAATACAACACCAAGATTCAGGGCTTCCTGGTGCATTCGGTCGAGCGCATCGTGAACATGAATTGGGAGGCCATACAGCCGCCACCCAAGGGCACAGGCCGTGACCATTACCTTACAGCGGTCGCACGCGTGGACAACCAGTTGGTGGAAATCATCGACGTGGAGAAGATTCTGGCCGAAGTATCGCCAGTGTCCGAAGCGATCAGTAGCGGTGTGGTCAATGAAGAAGTGCACAAGAAAGCAGTATCGCTGCGTGTGATGACCGTGGATGACTCTTCAGTGGCCCGTAAGCAGGTGAGCCGTTGCCTGGAAACGGTCGGAGTGGAGGTGGTCGCCCTTAATGACGGGCGCCAGGCACTGGAGTACCTCCAGGCCATGGTGGCTGAAGGGAAGGACCCGCACGAAGAATTTCTGATGCTGATTTCCGACATCGAAATGCCGGAAATGGACGGCTATACGCTGACGGCCGAAATCCGCAGCGACCCCCGCATGCAGAAGCTCCATATTGTGTTGCACACGTCGCTGTCCGGCGTATTCAACCAGGCGATGGTGAAGAAAGTGGGCGCCGATGACTTCCTGGCCAAATTCCGGCCGGACGATCTCGCCTCGCGCGTGGTCGAACGCATCAATGCAAAAGGGTGACCGGGCTTCGGCACGGTGCAGATTGAACAATTTCAGAGGCGGCGACATTGGCTACGGCAAATTTGGATTTTGAGCAGTTCCGGGGCTTCCTGGAAAAGGCCTGTGGCATTGTGCTGGGCGAGAACAAGCAATACCTGGTGTCCAGCCGCCTCAACAAGCTCATGGAACAGCAAGGTATCAAGACCCTGGGCGAACTGGTGCAACGCATTCAGACTCAACCCAGGGGCGGGCTGCGCGAGCAAGTAGTGGATGCCATGACCACCAACGAGACCTTGTGGTTTCGGGACACCTACCCCTTCGACGTGATGAAGAACAAGGTGCTGCCTGAAATGATCAAGGCCAGCCCTGGCCAGCGCTTGCGTATCTGGTCGGCAGCCTGCTCGTCTGGGCAAGAGCCATATTCGCTGTCGATGACGATCGAGGAGTTCACCCAGGCCAACCCAGGGGCACTCAAAGGCGGCGTGCAGATCACCGCCACTGACCTGTCGCCTTCCATGCTGCTCAATTGCAAAAGCGGCGAGTACGACAGCCTGGCCATCGGTCGCGGCCTGTCCCAGGAGCGCCTGCAACGCTATTTTGACGTGAAACCGGGCAACCGGTGGGCGGTCAAGGCGCCTATTCGCAGCCGCATTGATTTCAGGCCTATCAACTTGCTTGAAAGCTACGTTTCGCTGGGCAAGTTCGATGTGGTGTTCTGCCGCAACGTGTTGATCTACTTCTCGGCCGAAGTGAAGAAGGACATTCTGTCCCGTATCCACAGCACCCTAAAGCCGGGCGGCTACCTGTTCCTGGGTGCCTCCGAGGCCCTTAATGGCCTGCCAGAGAAGTACAAGATGGTCCAATGCAGCCCTGGCATCATCTACCAGGCAATCTGACCCTCCTACATTAGAGGCTCCCTGCCGCGGAGCCTCTATGGGAGCGGGCGCTTTCTGTGAATGCCCCGCCACCCTCATAAGCAAGCTTCCGGCTTCTGCCTTCGGCGGCAAGCGGCCTCACTCTTGGCCGAGCTTTTGCACACCCTTTTCTGCCAAACATTTTTTTCTGGCGCCACTGTTGCGGGTTTGCCGCTTGCCATCGTAAAAAACTAGTCGATTTTCTGACGACAGATTTTTACCTCGGGCCATAGGCCCAGTTAAAACAAGGGCTTACAAACTTGGCACGGCAGTTGCTATATCTCTTGCAGCACACACAGTTTCGTCGCAGAGGTACCGATCATGGGCATCAGTTTCGACAAGGCACTCGGCATACACGAGCAGGCGCTTAACTTCCGCGCCCAGCGTGCCGAAGTATTGGCTAACAACCTGGCCAACGCCGACACCCCTAACTACAAGGCACGGGACGTAGATTTTTCGTCTGTGCTAGCTGCACAGGCGGACAAAGCTCAGCACGGCAGTTTTGGCCTTGAGCGTACCAACAGCATGCACATCGATGCCCAGGGGTTGAGCGACGAAGACGGGACCATGCAATACCGCGTACCCACCCAGCCATCGCTGGACCAGAACACGGTAGACGCACAGATCGAGCAAGCCAACTACGCCAAGAACTCTGTGGATTTCCAGGCCAGCTTCACGCTGCTCAACAACAAATTCCGTGGCCTGGTCACGGCCATCAAGGGGGAGTAACCCATGTCGCTTTCCAGCGTATTCAACATTGCCGGTACCGGCATGAGTGCTCAGACCACTCGCCTCAACACCACCGCCAGCAACATCGCCAACGCCGAAACCGTCTCGTCCAGCATCGACCAGACCTACCGTGCGCGCCATCCCGTGTTTGCCACCGTATTGGCCGACCAGGCCGGCGGCACCAGCGGCAGCAGCTCGCTGTTCGACGACCAGGCCAATGGCGGGCAGGGCGTTCAGGTGTCCGGCATCGTTGAAGACCAGAGCAACCTGGAGCCCCGCTACGAACCGAACAACCCGGCGGCGAACAAGGACGGGTATGTGTACTACCCCAACGTGAACGTTGTTGAAGAAATGGCCGACATGATTTCTGCAAGCCGGTCTTTCCAGACCAATGCCGACATCATGAACACCGCAAAAACCATGATGCAGAAAGTACTGACGCTGGGTCAGTAAGGGAAAAACCATGACGACTACCTCTGACGCCGCCAGCGCTTCGATACTCTCGCAGTACGCAGTTACCGGCACTGACAAGACCAAGGCCGACACGTCCACGACGTCCAAGACCGGCACCCAGACCATGGGCAAGGACACGTTCCTGCAGTTGCTCGTGACCCAGATGAAGAACCAGAACCCGCTGGACCCTCAGGACAACTCTGAATTCGTCGCCCAGTTGGCTCAGTTCAGTAGCGTGGAAGGCATCAACAACCTGAACGATACGGTGTCCGGGCTCGCCACCAACTACACCTCTACCCAGTCACTGCAAGCCTCGGCACTGGTGGGGCATTCGGTACTGGCCCAGAACAGCACGGCCACCGTGAATACCAGCACTGGGATGTCCGGCCAGTTTGACTTGGCGTCGTCTACCACTGACGCCACTGTGAAGGTGTATGACGCCAACGGCAACCTGGTGAAGAACATCGATCTGGGCAGCCAGGCTGCAGGCACCGTCGGTTTCACTTGGGACGGCAAGAGCAACGACGGTACGGCGCTTACGTCTGGCACCTATAAATTTGTCGCCAGTGCCACAGTGGATGGCAAAGAAGTTGCACAGACTACGTACCTGCCGGCAACCGTCACAAGTGTGACGGTCGGCAGTACCTCAGGTGACATGAAACTCAAACTGTCGGACGGCTCCAGCGTATCGCTGGCCAACGTCAAAACCATCGGATCGTAAGCCGGCTTATCGGCACTGGAGTCAGCACTATGTCGTTCAATACCGGCCTTAGCGGTCTCAACGCAGCCAACACCGCCCTCAACGTTACTGGCAACAACATTGCCAACGTGGCTACCACGGGCTTCAAGAAGTCGCGTGCCGAATTCGGTGACGTGTACGCCAACTCGCTGTTCCTTGGCAGCTCCAAGAATGGCGTGGGTTCCGGTGTGACCACGGCTGCAATTTCCCAGCAGTTCACTCAAGGCACCATCAGCAGCACCGGTGCCAGCCTGGACATGGCCATCAACGGCAATGGCTTCTTCGTTGTCAGCGACAACGGCAGCAAGGTCTACACCCGCGCCGGCGCCTTCGGCACCGACAAGGATGGCAACATCGTTGACGCCAGCCAGAACAAGCTGATGGGCTATGGCACCGACTCCAATGGCCAGGTGATTGACGGCGTGCTGACCACCCTCAAGGTAGACACCTCTGCCCTGGCGCCCAAGGCCACCGACACGGTGACCGAGACCATGAACCTGAACTCCAGCAACAGCGTGCCTTCCGTGACGCCGTTCGATGCCAGCGACACCAATAGCTACAACTACACCTTCAGCACAGACATCTACGACAGTCAGGGTAACTCCCACACCATGACTCAGTACTTTGCCAAGGACGACACTAACGCCTGGACCATGTACGCCAATATCGACGGTGTAAACCCATCGAACCCGGCCTCTACTACGCCTATTTCGGCCAAAATGACGTTCAACTCTGATGGCAGCCTGGCAAGTACCACCAGCAGCGACATGACGGTAGATGCTACCGGCAAGTTCACGCTGACCAACTGGGTGCCTGCGGCCAAGAACGCTGCTGGCGTGATGGCGAGCAACGGTTCTGTGGCAGCCACTGGCGGCGTAACGCTGGACATGACCCAGACCTCGTCCTACAACACGACGTCAGCTGTTACAGCCAAATCCCAGGACGGCTACGCCACCGGCAGCCTGTCGTCCCTGTCTATCGACGACAGCGGTAACATTTTCGGTACGTACAGCAATGGCCAGTCCAAGAACATCGGCCAGGTGGCCCTGGCCAACTTCGCTAACGTGCAAGGCCTGACGCCCAACGGTGCTACCGGCTGGCGCGAGTCGTCCGCTTCGGGCGTGCCTATCGTAGGCGCACCGAGCACAGGCACCATGGGCAACCTGACAGCGGGCTCGCTGGAAGACTCCAACGTGGACCTGACCAGCGAACTGGTAAACCTGATCAAGGCGCAAAGCAACTACCAGGCGAACGCCAAGACCATCTCCACCGAAAGCACCATCATGCAGACGATCATTCAAATGACCTGATGCAACGGGGGCGGCGTGCAACACCGCCGCCCCTGGTCTGGAGTTGCCATGAAAACCTGCCTTCACCTGTTCATGATGTTTCTTACCCTAACCAGTGGGCTTGCCGAGGCGGCGCCTGCAGCGTGGTTCACATACCAAAGCTTGGCCACAGGGCAGTTTGTCTGCCTGCAGCACAATCCAGGCGAAGCCTTCCAGCGGTTTGCCGGTCCGTTCCACAACGCCGGGTGCCGACCGTAGGGCGGCATGATAAAGCTCTGCGCGGTTCTTGTTGGACCGGGCACAGCCCGGGAATAGCGTAAACCCGTTCGCAGGCTTCGCCAGCTCCCACACTTTTTGCAGCGCCTGTAGGACCGGGCACAGCCCGGGAATAGCGTCAAACCGGTTCGCCGACTTCGCCAGCTCCAACACATGCGGCGCCGTTTCGCTGTCAGTAAATCTACGTCGCCGGCCTGTTAGCGACAGCAGGCACCGTCGAGATCCCGCCATTTTTATTCCGCCATTATTCTGTCGAACCTCTGAAAGTGCCTGAATAGAGCCTTCTAAGGCTTTTTTTAGAACTTGGCCCGCCTATTGCTATATCTCTGGTACACAGCTACTCAGCGGCCTTTGCCGCCAAGGAGACGACCATGGATAAAATGCTTTACGTCGCCATGTCCGGCGCCAGCCAGAACGCCCTCGCGCAGAAGGCCCACGCTAACAACCTGGCCAACGTGTCCACCAATGGTTTCCAGAAGGACCTGGAGCAAGCCCGCTCCATGCCGGTGTTCGGCGACACCTTGCCTTCGCGCGCCTACGCCATGACCGAGCGCCCGGCCACTGACCTGAGCGGCGGCCCGATGATCGCTACCGGTCGCGACCTGGACGTAGCCATTGGCGGGGAAGGGTGGATTGCCGTGCAAGCCCCAGACGGTTCCGAAGCCTACACCAAGAGTGCCAGCCTGAACGTGGATGCCTTGGGCGTGTTGCGTACCAGCACCGGCATGGCCGTGATGGGCAATGGCGGCCCGATTGCCGTGCCGCCAGAGGAGCAGATCGACGTTGGCCAGGACGGCACCATCAGCATTCGTTCCCTGGGCCAGGCGCCCTCGGTGATGGCCGTGGTTGACCGTATCAAGACCGTGAACCCTAAAGCTGCGGACCTTACCAAAGGCACCGACGGCTTGATCCATACCAAAAGCGGCCAGCCGGCCGACATGGATGGCCAGGTACAGATGACCTCCGGCTTCCTGCAAGGCAGCAACGTGAACGCGGTTGAAGAGATGACCCAGGTGATGGCCCTTTCCAAGCAGTTTGAGATGCACATCAAAATGATGACGACTGCCAAGGAAGACGATGAAGCAATGGCACGGGTCCTGCAAAGCTAGTCGTAACCCACACCTTTCTTGACGCTGCCTTTTTTGACACACCGGCGCAGGCCTAGCCACCGCCCGAAGGAGAACACCCCATGCTTCCAGCACTCTATGTCAGCAAGACCGGCCTGGCTGCCCAGGACACCAACCTGACCACCATCTCCAACAACCTCGCGAACGTGTCCACCACCGGTTTCAAGAAAGACCGCGCCGAGTTCCAGGACCTGCTCTACCAGGTAAAACGCCAGCCGGGTGCCCAGTCCACCCAGGACAGCGAACTGCCGTCAGGCCTGCAGGTAGGTACCGGTGTGCGCATTGTGGGCACCCAGAAAAACTTTACCGCTGGTAGCCTGCAAACCACCGACCAGCCTCTGGACATGGCTGTAAACGGCCGTGGTTTCTTCCAGGTCATGCAGCCCGATGGCACCATTTCCTACACCCGTGACGGTACGTTCCACCTGAACTCGGACGGCCAGATCGTCACCGCCAACGGTTTGGCCTTGCAGCCGGCCATTACGGTGCCTGCCGAAGCCCAGACCTTCACCGTAGGTACTGACGGTACGGTGTCCATCACCACCACTGGCAGCGCCACCGCTCAGGTGATCGGCAACGTACAAACCGCCGACTTCATCAACCCGGCCGGCCTGCAATCCATCGGCGGCAACCTGTACCTGGAAACCGCAGCCAGCGGCGCGCCCAACGTGGGTACCCCAGGTTTGAACGGCTTTGGCACCGTACTGCAGAACACCCTGGAAAACTCCAACGTCAGCACGGTGGAAGAGTTGGTAAACATGATTACCACCCAGCGTGCCTACGAAATGAACTCCAAAGTGATCTCCACCGCAGACCAGATGCTGCAGTACGTCACCCAGAACCTGTAATCGCCGCATTCCTAAACGCTTGCTCAAACGCCTGAAGGATCAGTTACACCGTGAGGTTGGAGTCATGAATCGTCTGTCTGCTGTGTTGTTGTTGGCCGGTGCTGCCGCATTGAGTGGCTGCATGTCACCGCCCCCCAAGGCGAACGACCCGTACTACGCCCCTGTGCTGCCGCGTACGCCGCTGCCAGCCGCGTCCAACAACGGCTCGATCTACCAGGCCGGCTTTGACCAGAACCTGTACACCGACCGCAAGGCGTTCCGGGTGGGCGACATCATCACCATCACCTTGGCTGAGAGAACGTCGGCGAGCAAAAGCGCCAACTCCAAGGTGACCAAGAGCAGCAGCAACAAGATCGGCCTGACCTCGCTGTTTGGCGGGAGCGGCACCACCAACAACCCCTTGGGTGGTGCTGACCTGGGCCTGGATGCCGGCTACAGCGGGGACCGTACCACCAACGGCGACGCCAAGGCGGCCCAGGGTAATAGCCTTACCGGTTCGATCACCGTGACCGTGGCCGATGTGTTGCCCAACGGGATCATTTCGGTCCGTGGCGAGAAGTGGCTCACCCTCAACACCGGGCAGGAACTGGTACGTATTGCTGGCCTGATTCGTGCAGATGACATCGCAACCGACAATACCGTGTCGTCGACCCGTGTGGCCGATGCGCGCATCACCTACTCCGGCACCGGCTCCTTTGCAGAGGCCAGCCAGCCTGGGTGGTTGGATCGGTTCTTCGCCAGCCCGTACTTCCCCTTCTGAGTGTGCATGACCATGTTGAATTTCAAGCAGTTGGTGGCGGCATCCCTGTTGTGCTTGACCGCGCTCGGTGCCCACGCCGAACGCCTCAAGGACATCGCCAGCATTCAGGGCGTACGTAGCAACCAGCTGATCGGCTACGGTTTGGTCGTAGGCCTGAGCGGCAGCGGCGACCAGACCACCCAAACGCCGTTCACCCTGCAGACGTTCAACAACATGCTGGCCCAGTTCGGTATCAAAGTACCTGCCGGCACCAGCTCTGCCCAGCTTAAGAACGTGGCGGCCGTGGCGATCCATGCCGACTTGCCGCCTTTCTCCAAGCCGGGGCAAACCATTGACATCACCGTGTCGTCCATCGGTAACTCCAAGAGCCTGCGCGGTGGCAGCCTACTGATGACGCCCCTTAAGGGGATCGACGGCAACGTGTACGCCATCGCCCAGGGCAACCTGGTCGTGGGTGGTTTTGACGCTGAAGGCAAGGACGGCTCGAAAATCACCGTCAACGTGCCTTCGGCAGGTCGGATTCCTGGCGGCGCAACGGTAGAGCGTTCAGTGCCCAGTGGCTTCGACCAAGGCAATTTCCTGACCCTGAACCTGAATCGGCCGGACTTCACCACCGCCAAGCACATTGTGGACAAGGTCAACGAATTACTTGGCGCGGGAGTTGCAAGTGCAGTGGACGGGGGATCGGTTCGGGTGACCGCGCCGCTTGATCCCAACCAGCGTGTGGACTACCTGTCGATACTGGAAAACCTTGAAGTAGACCCCGGCCAGGCCATGGCCAAGGTCATTATCAACTCTCGCACCGGCACTATCGTGATCGGGCAGAACGTCAAGGTTACGCCAGCGGCAGTGACTCACGGCAGTTTGACAGTGACGATCACCGAAGACCCGATCGTCAGCCAGCCCGGACCGTTGTCCAATGGCCAGACCGCTGTAGTGCCACGCTCGAAGGTGAACGCTGAACAGGAGGCCAAGCCCATGTTCAAGTTCGGCCCCGGAACCACGCTTGATGAGATCGTGCGCGCTGTCAACCAGGTTGGCGCTGCGCCCAGTGACCTGATGGCTATTCTCGAAGCCTTGAAGCAGGCCGGTGCCTTGCAAGCCGACCTGATCGTAATCTGAGGGTAATCAGCATGGACATGCCGTCTGGGGGTGTTTCGTCCGGTAAAGACTCCGGCGCCTATACCGACCTGAACCGGTTGAGTTCGCTCAAGGTGGGCGATCGCGACAGCGACGCCAACCTGCGCAAGGTGGCCCAGGAATTCGAATCGGTATTCGTGGGCCAGATGCTCAAATCCATGCGCTCGGCCAACGATGTGCTGGCCAAAGACAACCCCATGAACACCGAAGCCGTGAAGCAGTACCAGGACATGTATGACCAGCAGTTGTCGGTCAGCCTGTCCCATACGGGCAACGGCATCGGCCTGCAAGACGTGCTTATGCGTCAGCTGTCCAAGACCAAGGATGCCTCCCATACCGGCGCCAACCCCTTCGCCCGCCCGGACAGCAGCACCCACGCCATGGGCGCTGTACGCAACGGCTCTGCCGAAGCCCATTCGGCTGCAGCGTCAGCGCACAACGACATGGCGATGCTTAACCAGCGTCGCCTGGCCTTGCCCAGCAAGTCGGTGGACCGCCTGCTGGCGGGCATCGTGCCGGGCGAGACCGAAGCGACCACGCGCAACACGCTGGTTCGTGGCGACGCGCCCCATGCGAACCTGCTGCACCCGCAGAACCTGAACAACCGTATCAACGTACCCGCCACTGCGCCTAGCAGCATCGCCACGGCAGTGGCCAATGCCAACGCCAGCACGGCGGACAGCCCAGTTGCTTCCGAGACTGCAGGCGCCTACGGCGACTGGACCAAGGATTACGCCACCGCGCCCAAGGCTGCCGACACTGGCACCCGCACGCTGGCACAGGTGCCATTGGCACCGGGCAAGGCGGCGTTCGCCTCCCACGACGACTTTATCAACACCATGTTGCCCATGGCCCAGGAAGCCGCCGCGCGCATTGGCGTGGACCCTAAAGTATTGGTGGCCCAAGCGGCGCTTGAAACCGGTTGGGGTAAATCGGTACTGCGTGACGGCGACGGCAGCAGCTCCCACAACCTGTTCAACATCAAGGCAGGTTCCAGCTGGAAGGGCGATACCACGCGCGCGGTTACCGCCGAATACGAAGGTGGCAAGGTAGTCAAGGAATCGGCGCAGTTCCGCGCCTATGACTCTTTCGCCGACAGCTTCCATGATCTGGTCAATCTGCTGCAGAACAACGATCGCTATCAAGATGTTGTGAAGTCGGCCGATAACCCGGAACAGTTTGTTAAAGAGTTGCAGAAGGCCGGATACGCGACCGACCCGCATTACGCGAGCAAGATCGCCTCCATTGCCAAGCAGCTCCAGGGCTATGAGAACTTCGCGTCAAGCGGCTCATCCACGACTTTGTAAGGCTTGAACCATGGCGAATCTGATCAATATCGGCTTGTCGGGGCTGTCTACCAGCCAGGCGGCACTGACCACCACCAGTAACAACATCTCCAACGTGAACACGGCCGGTTATTCGCGCCAGTCCACGGTGTCCCAGGCGGGCGCGCTGCAAAGCATTGGCGGTGCAGGCTACGTGGGCAGTGGTACCACCCTGGCCGAAGTGCGTCGGATCTACAGCTCCTACCTGCAGAATCAGGTATCAAGCAGTACCGCCCTGGATTCGGAAGCCAGCACCCTGTCTACCAATGCCGCGACCCTGGATTCGCTTTTGTCGGACAAGGCTACCGGCGTGACGTCGGTGCTGTCTGACTTCTTTACCTCGCTGCAGACCGCCGCTGCGGCCCCTAGCGATACGGCGTCGCGCCAGTTGCTGGCTACTGCAGCTTCGACCCTGACCAACCGTTTCAACACCATCGCCACGCAAATGAACACGTCCATGTCTGACGTGAACAGCCAGCTCACGTCCCTGTCGGGGCAGGTGAACACGCTGAGCAAATCCATTGCGGCGCTGAACCAGCAGATCGTGTCTGCCAGCGGCACCGGTAGCCCCACCAGCCTGCTGGATTCCCGGGACGAAGCCGTACGCCAGCTCAACCAGCTTGTAGGCGTGACCGTACAGCAGCGCGACGGTCAGTACGACGTGTACATGGGTACGGGCCAGGCGTTGGTGTCAGGTACGTCGGCCAATACCCTGACCGCTCAACCCACAGTCGCCGACCCCACGGCCTATGGCTTGACCGTGAACTACGCCAGCTACAGCACCGACGTGACCACGGTAGCCAGCGGCGGCCAGATCGGCGGCCTGCTGCGGTATCGCAACGATGTGCTGCAACCGGCCCAGAATGAAATCGGCCGCCTGGCCATAGTGGTCAGCGACGCCGTCAATACCCAGTTGGGGCAGGGCGTGGACGCCAATGGCAACTTCGGCTCCAGCCTGTTCTCCAGCATCAACACCGACACGGCCATTGCCGGCCGTAGCCAGGCGTCGTCCAGGAACAGCGACGGCTCGGGCAACCTGAATGTCACCATTACCGATACCAGCAAGCTCACAGCCTATAACTACGGTGTGAAGTTCTCTGACAGCAACACGTACACCGTGACCCGTTCGGATGGCACCTCCATGGGTAGCCATACGTTGGATGAGGACCCGGCACCTAGTTTCGACGGCTTTACCCTGGCGCTCAAAGGCAATGCCCTGACCAAAGGCGATAGCTTCACGATCACCCCGACGCGTAACGGCGCTGGCCAGATCAGCACCACGTTGACCGACGTATCCAAATTGGCCTTTGCAGCCCCGCTGGCCACCACCAGTGGTTCGGGCAACAGCGGTACCGGTAGCGTGACCCAGCCTACGCTGACCACGCGGCTGGATGTGTACGACAGCACGGGCCTGGCCAAGACCCAGACTGGCTTGCAGAACGGCCTGCCTGTGAAGCTGGTGTTCGACGCCGCAAGCAATGGCAGCCAGGGCTACACGGTGTACAACGCTAGCGGCGTGGGCATCGGCAGCGGCACCATTGTGCCCAACCAGACCAACACGCTGAACGTTGCTGTTCCTTTGCTGGACGACAGTGGCGCCGCCATGCTCGATGCTGACGGCAAAGCCATGACCGCCAGCTTCCAGATGAACATCAGCGGCTCACCGGCTGCCAAGGACAGTTACACCGTTGCTTTCAACAGCAATGGCGCCTCCGACAACCGCAACGCCACCGCCATACTGAACCTGCAGAATGCCAAGACGGTAGGTACCCAGTCGGGTGGCGGAGTGAGCATGACCGGCGCTTACGCCAAGCTGGTTGAAGACGTCGGTGCCAAGGCCGCGCAGGCCAGCAGTGATGCAACGGCAACCGCATCGGTGCTCAAGTCCGCCACCTCCAGCCGGGACTCGGTGGCGGGTGTGAACCTGGACGAAGAAGCCGCGGACCTGGTCAAGTTTCAGCAGTACTACACGGCGTCCTCGCAGATCATCAAGACTGCGCAGGAAGTTTTCTCCACCCTGCTCAACGCCTTGTAAGGGAGCGGACGACATGCGTATTTCCACTGGCCAGTACTTCGCCAACAGCTCTGCCACCTACACCAAGAACTTTGCCGACACGGCCAAGACGCAGAACCAGATCAGTTCCGGCCAACGTATCCAGACGGCTGCGGACGATCCAGTGGGCGCGGCCAAGCTGCTGCAACTTCGCCAGCAGAGCGCGGTGCTGGACCAGTACAAGGGCAACATCACCAGCGCTACCAACTCGCTGTCGTCTGAAGAAAGTGTGCTGGCCAACATTACCACCGCTTTGCAGCGGGCCAACGAACTGGCGATCCAGGGCGGCAACGGTGCCCAGACTGACGACGACCGTGCGTCCATCGCCAGTGAGATCGGCCAGATCAAGGACACCGTCTTTGGCTTGCTCAACACCAAGGATTCCAACGGCCAGTACCTGTTCTCAGGGTCCAAGACTTCCACGCAGCCGTATTCGCTCAACAGCGATGGCAGCTACACCTACCAGGGCGACGAGACCCAGCTCAGCCTTCAGGTGTCTGACAACCTGTCGGTGGCGACCAATGATTCGGGGTTCAGCATCTTCGATCTGGCCACCAATACCAGCCGTACCCAGACCACTCAGGTGTCACCTGCCACCGTGGATGGCAAACTGACGGTATCGGCCGGTCAAATGACCTCGCTGACCAGCTACAACACTCAATTTGCCAAAGGTGAACCCTATTCGCTCACCTTCACCAGCGGTACCCAGTACAAGCTGACGGATGCCAGTGGCAACGACGTCACGGCGCAGTCGGGCGGGAAGGGTACGTACAATTCTGCGAAGGAAGGCGGTGACACCATCAGCCTGTATGGCGTGAACTTCATGGTGAACACCAACGTGGCCAAGACTGAAAGCGCGGACACCGTGCTGGCCGGCCGTACGTTCAGCCTCAAGACAACGCCTGACACCATTACGGCCAACCGCCTGGCGGGTAATACCTCCACGGCGCAGATGACCGCCGGTTCGGTAACGAACGCTGCCACCTACACGGCAGGTTTCCCTACCAACGGTGCGCTGATCAAGTTCACGAGTGCCACTAGCTACCAGGTGTTCGCGCAGCCGGTGACCGATAGCAGCAAGCCCATTACCACCGGCGCCTACGACGGCAGCGGTTCGCTGACCACCGCTGGCGTGACCTTCAACATCAGTGGCACGCCAGCTACCAGCGACCAGTTCACGGTCAGTGCCAATACCCACAGCACCCAGAACGTGCTGGACACGCTGAACCAGCTGCAAGTGGCCCTGAATACGCCAACCGCTAACGACCCGGCAGCGCAACTCAAGCTGCGCAATTCGCTGGAGTCTGCGGTAGGCAACCTGCAATCGGCCACTAACCGTGTGGACGTGACGCGTGGCTCCATTGGTGCGCGGGAAAACGCCCTGCAAATCCAGAGCGATCAGATCACCAGCCTGCACACGGCCAACGCCACCACCCAGTCCCAGATCGGCGATACCGACCTGGCCGAAGCGACCACGCAGTTGACCTTGCAGCAGACCATGTTGCAGGCCGCCCAACTGTCCTTCGCCAAGATCTCGCAGCTGAACCTGTTCGACCGGTTGTAACCTTCGCTGCGCTGTGGCCCTGTTGGTGTGGGGCCTAATGCGCGTTACCGAGCCGCCAGTATCGCCCTGTGTTTCAACAGGCGTGGTCTGGCGGCTTTCTTATGGGGGCGGTTTTTCCGTCACCTAACCGGCACCACTTTTGCAACAAGCGACCAATGGCATCGATGCCGTCATTTTTCTGGCCGCGCGCAGTTTTCAGTGGCCATCAGGCGAGTTCCTCATGAAATCGACACCCCTGGTCACCATCGCCATCCTGGTCAGCAGTGCGACCCATTTCTACCGTGCCCTTCATAGCGCCCTTGGGCAAAACTACCCTGCGCTGGAAATCATTGTCAGTGACAGCTCGGGCGACCCTGAAGTGGCTCGCCTGGTAGAAGAGGCCAAAGGCCGTACCACCGTCCCTTTGCGCGTGCAGGTTCATGCTACGAAGCTGGCCTACCCGGCGAACGTGGAATGGGCGTTGGGCAAGGCGAAGGGCACCTATGTCAAGTTTCTGCATGGGGACGATTGGCTGTTGCCGTCATTGGTGGCGCGCCAGGCCCAGGTACTGCAGGCCTACCCGGAGGCCGGAATCTGCGCGGCCTTGCGCTGGTTCGCAGACCCGGATGGGGTAATGTTGCCGATCCGGGTGGAAAACCAATCCCTGCTGGCGGGCGATGCCTTGCTTAAAGGCGGGGACCTGCTGTCGTTTTTCCAGGACTGGTCCCTCAATTTCATTGGCAGCCTTAGCACAACACTGCTGCGGCGAGAGTACCTCAAGCGTGTAGTCCCCATGCTCGCGAGTCCCGACAGCGAGCTGATAGTGGCGTTCGACCTGGCGTTGTATATCAGTATTCTGCGCCACGGCCACCTGGCGGTCATCAACCAGCAGCTGTGCGCCGAGCGCCTGGAGCCCGCCCGGTACCGCGGCCTGGACGTGGAGAAACGCCAGGTGCTGGAGCATGCCGTGATTGCCCAGCTCATCAGCCAGCTGGGCGGAGAGCGTTCGCCATGGCCAGGGTCTGTACGCATTGCGGACCTGGCCCTGCCGCCTGTTCCCGAGGCTAAGCGCCCGTATGCCGAGCTACCCATGATGCGCCTGTTGCAGGTGCAGAAGATGACCCAGGCCGAACACATTGGTGCCAATGCCACCAGCTTTGCCCACATGTACCAGGAGTGGCTGGCCCAACGAACGTTTTCGGAGGCGGGTCAGGCACTGGTCGAGGAGCGAGTGAACGGCTGGGCCCACAAGCCGCAGATCCTGCCGGTGATCCTGGCGCGTGAAGGCGACACCGGGGTGCAGGCGACCCTGGACAGCCTGGCGGCCCAGCGCTATGGGGCGTGCGGGTGCCTGGTATTGTCCAGCACACAGCAAGCTTTGGAGATGCAGGGCGAGCACCTGTTCGCGCCCTTGCACCAGGATTGGCCGGTACAGCTGAACGAATTGCTGGTGCAGCTGGAGGGTTTTGACTGGTTCTACCTGCTGGAAGCCGGTGACACCCTTGTGCCCCATGCATTGCTGCTGCTGGCTGAGCGCATCGTTACCCGCGAGGCCATTCAGGCCTGCTACACCGACGAAGACCGCCTCGACCGTGCCACGCCAGAGCCTGTGTTCAAACCCGACTTCAACCTGGACCTGCTGCGCGCCTACCCTTACGTAGGCCGGGCTGTGGCCTTTTCCCGACAGGGGTTTGCCGAGGTGGGTGGGCTGGACCCTTCAGCTGGGGAAACGGCTGCCGCGGACCTGGCCTTGCGCATGGCCGAACACTTTGGCTTGGCCGCCGTGCACCACATTCCCGAAGTGCTGCTGCATGCCCAACTGCCTTATGCCGGCTGGTTGAGCGAGAGCAGCGTAGTGCAAGGCCATACGGCCATGGTGGCCAACCACCTGGCCCGGCTGGGCCAGGCCTACGAATGGCGACCTGCCGAAGTGGGCGGCTTTCTGCGCGTGAACTACCTGCATGAGCAGCGGCCGCTGGTCTCGATCCTGCTGTTGAGCCTGGATAACCCCACGCAATTGCAAACCTGCCTGGACAGCCTGCTGGCCAAGACCCATTACAGCCATTACGAAATTCTGATTGGCACCACGGCCAACGAGTCTGCCAGCAGCCGGGCCTGGTTGCAGGCCTTGGTCGACATCGGTCAAGGGCGCATTCGCGTACTGGAGCACGCGGCGGGTGGTGTGAAAGGTGAACGCTTCAATGCCCTGGCCGAGCACGCGAGAGGGGAGTACGTGCTACTGCTGAGCGCGGACTGCCAGGCCCTTGAGGACCGCTGGTTGGGCGAGATGCTGGCCATTGCACAGCGACCGGAAATTGGCGTGACCGGGGCCAAGCTGGTGGGCGCGGATGGTCGAGTGGAGCACGCCGGGCTGATACTCGGCATGCGTGGCATCGCCGGCTCGCCCTTTGTTGGCGAGTCCGCCACGGCCCGCGGCTACCTGCAACGCCTGGTGGTGCCACAGAACTTCAGTGCCGTGAGCCTGAACTGCATGATGGTTCGCCGCAGCCTGTTCGACAGCCTGGGTGGCCTGGCCACCGGCCTGTTTGGCGAGCACTGTGCCGACGTGGATTTCTGCCTGCGTGCGGCGGATGCCGGTTCGCTGGTGGCTTGGACCCCTGAGGCTATAGTGGGCTATCGCGCCTCGTTGGAGAACATCCCTCAGCTACGCCCTGGCTACGAAGACGCTGCCGTCCAGGCTTGCCAACGCTGGCTGCCGCGCCTGCTGGCAGACCCCGCCTACAACCCCAACCAGACACTTAACAGCGTCAGCTATGGGCTGGATGCAGGTGTACAGGGGGCCTGGCAACCATTCGAGCAGCGCTTGCGGCCCCACCTTCTGGGGCTGTCCATCAACCCCGGTGCGGTGGGCCATTACCGCCTGATCAAGCCGTTCCAGGAGCTGGAGCGGGCGCAGCTGGTAACAGGCCTGATCTACCATGGCGCGCCCTCCGTGACGGAAATAGGCCGGTTCAAACCTGACGCCGTGATTTTCCAGGGCCGCTTCAGCGCCCGTGCCATAGAAGGTATCACTACCTTCAAGCAGTTCTCCTCGGCGTACCGCGTGTTCGAGATCGACGACTACCTGCTGGATGTGCCGGGCGCCAACGAACACAAACGCTTTGTGGCCAAGGAAATCAAGGACTCGCTACGCCGCGGCATCGGGATGTGCGACCGGCTCGTGGTCTCGACCCAGACCCTGGCCGAGGTGATGGGCGATATGAGCCAGGATATTCGGGTGGTTCCTAACATGTTACCGCCCGAGCGCTGGGCTCACCTGCAAGGTCGCCACCGCGCTGGCAAGAAACCGCGTGTAGGCTGGGGCGGCGGTACCAGCCATACCGGGGACCTGCTGCTGATCAAGGACGTGGTCAAGGCCCTGGCCACTGAAGTGGATTGGGTGTTCTTCGGCATGTGCCCGGACGAGCTGCGGCCCTACATTCACGAATACCACCCGCCTGTGCCGTTGGAACTGTACCCGGCCAAGCTTGCCAGCCTGGACTTCGACTTGGCCGTCGCGCCCCTTGAGCAGCATATTTTCAATGACTGCAAGAGCAACCTGCGCCTGCTGGAGTACGGGGCGTGCGGGTTCCCGGTGGTGTGCACCGAAACCCGCAGTTACCGCGGCAGCCTGCCGGTGACGTTGGTGAGCAGCAACACCACCGAAGAATGGATTGCCGCCATTCGTTCACACCTGGCCGACCCGGTTGCCAGCGCCGCCCAAGGGCTGGCCCTGCGAGCGGCCATTCACCAAAACTTCATGCTGCATGGGCCAGCGCTTCACCGCTGGCTGGAGGCCTGGACGGGCCAGTAGGGCACGCCAGGCTTTTGGTTGTTTCCATTATCCGGATTTGCAGGAGCTCCCATGGGACCGTCGCCACTGGTCAGCATTGTCATACCCGCCTACAAGGCCGCGTTTTTTGAGGCGGCCCTCCAGAGTGCCTTGGCCCAGGACTACCCGGCGATCGAAATCGTGATCGGTGACGACTGCCCAACTACCGCCATCCAGGACATTGTCGAGCGCCTGCGGCCCTCTAGCCCCTGGCCCATTCATTACCAGCGCAACGAGGTTCAGCTGGGCGAAGCGATGAACGTCACCCAGGGGGTGGCGCGGGCACAGGGCACCTACATCAAGTTCCTGTATGACGATGACCTGCTGGAGCCCATCTGCGTGCGCCGGCAAGTGGAGACCTTCGAGGCCTGCACGGGCCTGGCGCTGGTGACTGCCCGGCGCCGGCTGGTCGATGAAGCGGGCGATGCCTTGCCAGATACCTACGCCACTCGGTTTCCGTTCCTGGAAAGCACCCGTATCAGCGGGCCGGAAATGACCTCGTTTCTGGGCGAGTACCCGTGGAACATCATTGGCGAGCCTTCTGCCCTGATGTGTCGCCGGGCCGATCTGTTGGCCTTTGGTAACGGTATTTTCAGCCTGGACGGCCAGCACATTGACTGGCTGGGCGACCTGGCGATCTACGTTAAGCTGTTGCGCCAGGGCGACCTCGCCATGCTGGACGAAACCCTGTCGGCCTTTCGCGTGTCCAGGCATCAGTTCAGCCAGGGTGGGCGAGACGATCATTCCGGCCCCAAGGCCTTCCATGCGTTGTTCCGCCAACTGATCAAGCAGTTGGGCTGGGTGCGTGCGCAGCCAGATAACGCGCGTGTACTCATCGCGCCGCTGGCCACCAGCCAGGCGGGCCTGGGCACAGAAGCCGAACTCCGCGACCTGAGTGCCTGGTTGCATGAAGTATTGCCCGGTTTCGCCCAGCCCGACTTCAAGCGCTGGCTAGGGGCGCGGCGATTGGGGCCATTGCGCCAAGCCAGGATAGACACCCACGTGGTTGCCCAGGGGGGTGGCCCTGCGGTACTGCTGGTGGTCAAGGACTTGGATAACGATGAGCAGGGTGTGTTGCGCACGTTGCACAGCCTGGATCGCCAGGCGCCTTTACTGGCCAATACCACGGTGGTGGTAGTGTCCAGCCGTCCCCAGATGGGCACCGGGCAGGTCGAGGAGCGGCTGTACTGGGTCAGCAGCGATAGCGGCCAGTTCACCCGCCACCTCAACCAGTTGATCTCGGAAACAGCGTTCGACTGGCTCTTCATGCTAGAGGCCGGTACCCACCTGAATGCCGATGCCCTGAGCGTTACCCTGCTGGAGCTGATGAACAAGCCGGCCTGCCCGGCCATTTTCTGTGATCAAACCTACACCGACGGGGTAGGCGGGCAGTGGCCACTGCTGCGAGGAAATTTCAACCTGGACCAGTTGTTGAGCATGCCCCTGGCCATGGGCAGGCACTGGTTTTTCCAGCGTGACGCGCTGCTGGGCATGGATGGTTTTGACGATACCCTGCCAGGCGCCATCGAGCTGGACATGATCCTGCGGCTGATCGAGGCTGGGCAACTGGGCTTCGGCCATATCAGCGAACCCTTGGTGACCTGCCAGGCAAAAACCCTGGCGCGCTGTGAAGACGAGCGCCTGGCGCTGCTGCACCATGTGCAACGCCGTGGCTACGACCAGGCCCGCGTTACCGAAAGCACGCCGCGCCACTACTTGATTGACTACAGTGCTGCCACGCCTACGGTGACCGTACTGGTGGCCGCACAAGGCAGCCTTGAACACCTTAAGCGGTGCGTGGCCACTGTGCTGATGTTGACCCGCTACCCCAGCTTCCAGCTGATGCTGGTGGAAACCGAACACACCGATGCCTCCGTGCAGCTGTGGATGAGCGCCGTTGCACAGGAATCCGAAGGCAAGGTGCTGGCCATGCGCAGCGTGGCGCCGTTAGGGCTGAACATCGCGCTTAATGGCGCGGTGGAGGCCACTGACACCGATTACATTGTCTTCCTGGATGCCGCCTGCGTGGTGGCCGACGAGCAATGGCTGGCGCTGCTGATTGACCAGGCTATGCGCCCGGAGGTGGGTGCCGTGGGCGCGCGTCGAGTGGAGCGTGGGGAGCGCTTGCAGGACGCCGGTGTACGCCTGGGCCTGGAAGGGCCCGCCGATACCGCGCTGCTCACCCGCCAGGACGGGCCGGTCGACTATGTGCAGGTTCAGCGTAACGTGACCGTGCTGTCGCGCACCTGCCTGGCCATGTCACGCGCCATCTTCCGGCAGGTGGGCGGTTTCGATGAAACGCGCTTTGTCCACCGCTGGGCCGATGCAGACCTGTGCTTGAAGGTGCATTGGGCCGGCTACCTGAATGTGTGGACGCCGCGCGCCTGGGTGGCATTGACCGAGCCGGTGCGCCAGCCCCAGGGTGACACGCCTGCAGATGAGCAGGCTATGTACGCGCACTGGGGCGCGTCACTGGGCCGCGACCCCAGCGTGAGCTACCTGCATGCATTGCGCGGCACTGGTTTTGAGTTCGACCTGGACCCTCAGATCACCTGGCGCCCCATGGCCTTCGCTGGCCTGCCCGTGGTGATCGGCGTGGGGCAGAGCGGCAAGGCGGACCCACGTATCGGCCAGCCCCTGGAAGCCTTGCGTGCGGCAGGCCTGCTTGAAGGCGGGCTGGTGCCGGATGCGCTGGGCGTGAGCGAATGGTTGCGCCTGGTGCCGGGTTCGGTGGTGCTGCCGGTGGTGCCGGGCAATGACTTCGGCCTGGATGCTGCACAATCGCAGCTTGCGCCTTGCCGTATCGGCGACCTGGCGGCGGCAGAAGACCACTGGCTGGAACCGGTAGCCCTGCAAGCGACCTTGGCCGGGTTTGACAAGGTGCTAGTGGCAACGCCCAGCCAGGCTGCCCGTGTGGCCGGTGCCCACCCCCATATCGAGGTGCTGCCCAGCCGGCTCGATGCCACTGGCTGGCGTGACCTGCCGTGTACCAAACCCGAAGGCGGCCCGCTGCGGGTCGGCCTGTTGTGCGATGACCCTCACGGGCTGGATGTGCCGCTGGTGGCCCAGGTGCTGGAGCGCTTTGCAGGCCAGGTGACATGGGTGGTCTACGGTCAATTGCCCGAGGCCTGGCGCCCCTGGGTAAGCGCCTTCCAGCCTGCGGTCGCGCCACATCGCTATCCTGCCGTGTTGGCAGGGTTAGGCTTGCATGCTGCGCTGGTTGCCGTGGCAGACCGGTTCAGTACGTTGGCGACCGCCGAGCAGCAGGTGATGGCCCATGGCGCCTGCGCCACGGCGGTCATTGCTAGCCGCCCCAGTGAGTGGCCTGCGGTGATCGTGGACCACAGCGTGGACGGCTTCAGCCAGGCGCTGCAGGCGTGGTTAAACGATGCGTCCCAATGCCAGGCTGTTGCCCAACAGCTCCATGCACAGGTGCTGGCACACGGGCTGCTGGACGGGGCACAGGCCGCGCAGTGGGTGGCGGCATGGAATGGGGTGGCGGTGTAAGGGCCCGAACCTGAGCGGCAGGGCGAGCGGCAGGGCAGACGGCGCCTTGCCGCTCCATTACCGTGTCGCTTAAGCCTGCTGGAGCATCCCGCTATTGCTGACCTTGCGCCCTAGCACAAGCACGGTGGCAAAGCCGCAACCCACCAGCGCCGTGGCCAGGCTGAAGAGCACCGGGCTGCCTAGCTGGTCTACGATCTGCCCGCCAAAAAACGAGCCCAGTGCAATGATTACTTGAAACATGGCCACAAACAGCGGCATGCCACGCTCCACATCCTTGGGCGCCACCACAAACATCCAGATGCTGGCGCACGCGGGGAAGGCGCCAAAGGCGAAGCCCCAGAAGGCAATCAGGCAGGCGGCACCGGTGAGGCTGGTGGCGAGCAGGGGGAACAGCGCGGTGCTGGTACCGATCATCAACGCTACCAGCAGCAAGGTGTGGCGCACGCTGCGATTGGCGGCAAAGCCTGCGAACACGTTGCCTGCCACGCCGGCGATGCCGTAGAGCAGCAGCATGGAGCTTATGGTTGAGCCATCGAACCCGGCACTGTGCTTGAAGAAGGGTGCCACGTAGGTATACGCGGAGAAGTGCGCAAGGCCTATCAGCAGTACCGCAATCAGGCCAACGCGCGAAAGCGGGTTGATAAACAAGGCCGGAAGGTCGCTGACCCGAATGGCTTTCTCTGGGTTGAGCTGTGGCAATAGGAACAGTTGTGCCAGCAGCACAGGCAGGCCCAGTACGGCTGTGACCATAAAGGTAGTGCGCCAGCCCATCAGCCCACTGAGCCAGGTGCCTGCGGGGACCCCTAGAACGGTGGCCAGGGTAACGCCGACCATGATGATCGAGGTCGCCTGAGCCACGCCTACCCCCTTGGGTGCCAGCCGGCCACTGAGCGCAATGGCCGTTGCCCAGAACCCGCCAATGCTGATACCCAATAGCACGCGGCCGCACAACAGCAGGTTGAAATCGCTGGCATAGGCCACCAGCAGGTTGGCGATCACCATCAGCAGTGTCAGGCCGATAAGCAAGTAGCGGCGGTCCAGTGCACCGATCCCTACCGACAGCAAAGGAGCTGCAAGGGCGGCCGATATACCAGGCAGGGTCACCATCAGGCCCGCATGCCCTGCACTGATGCCCAGGTCGCTGGCCACATCGTTGAGCACGCCCACTGGAAGGAATTCGCTGGTGACCAACGCAAAAGCGCCCACGGCGACGGACAGAATGGCCATCCACTGCTGTTTAACGCTGTGTTGGTCAGGTTCGGGAAGGCCGTTGGGGGCCTGGCTGGCGCTTGGCATGGTGCAGGGTTCCAACTGAAAAGAGGGCGCCTGTGCAGGCGAGAGGGGCGATCACAAACGAGGGGCGCGATTATAAGAGGCGTGCAGGGCTACCCAGCAGGTGTCCCATTCGATAGTTATCATCAGTGCAATCGATGCGTTGCTTTAAACAGCACGCTTTAGCGGTGGCCCTGGCCTCACCACCTTGCAGGCAAAAAAAGCAGACTATATCCTCTAGAAAATGCCGCAAGCGTGTGCCTGTGCATCGGCGTGCAATGCAGGCGTGCTTCTCCAGAGCCGTTATCTTTGATCAAGGACTTTTCAATGAAGCTCGATACACTGGCGTTGGCCGCTGCCTTTTCTGCCTGTGCACTGCTGGCGGGTTGCTCTACCCCTACGGTGGTTACGCTGCAGAATGGTACCCAGTACCTCACCCAGGACGTGCCCCGCACCAAGACCGCCGATGGTTTTTATGAGTTTGACGATGTGTCGGGCAAACACGTGAAAGTGCGGGCCGATGATGTCGCTACGATCAAGGAAGAAGACTGAGCCCGCTGTACGTGCTGCTGACCGCAGCGCAAGCCACCTAGGCAGTAATCTGCCCCAAGTAGGCCGCCAACGCGACTTTGGCTTCCTGAAGCAGGCGTGGGTTTGGCTTTAGATTGAAGGCTTCGATCAAGCCTGTGGGCAGTTTGTAAAGTACTTCAGCATGGAAGGCCACATTGTCTTCATTCATGGTGGGGTAACGCAGGCGCAATACTTTTTCATACAGCTGCGTGATGCTCCCTGCGATGCCGTCTTCCGAGAACTCGGCACGGCAGGGAAAGTGTTTGGCAACGATATAAACGTCACGGTGCTGCGAGATATAGTCGAAGAGCGCTCCCATGAGCGTTTCTATGGCAACGGTGGGCGTGTAATGCTGCCAGGCGCAGTCCTCTATGGATTGCAGGCTCGACAGCACTGTACCAATACGATCGATGTGGCGCTGCGCCAATGCTTCCAGCATCGCCTCGCGGCCTTCGAAAAAATGGTAAAGCGAGCCAATGGAGGCTCCGGCCGCGTGTGCTACGGCTTGCATCGTGACCTGAATATCGCCGGTGTGGGAGATGAGGCTGGAATAGGCGTCTAGGATGGAGGTATAGCGCTCGAAGCCGCGCTGTTGGGTAGGGGTACGATTTTCTGGTTTCACAAGGGTCCATTGGGCCTGGGCAGGCCCTCGATAACGCGTTGGGGCAACATAGCGCAAATCCACCCTTGAGCAAAGCAAAGTACCGTATGAGAGGGTCACACCATTGTTACGTACTGTAACCCCACGCCTGCTCGGGCGATTGCCAACTATTGTGCTCACTGCGCAGGACTAAACAGATGAGACGAGAACAAGAATTCACTAACTAGAATATATATTCTAGTGATAAAGTCGGCCCTTCGCTGCACATGGCGGGGAGGCCAGGCATAGGCTCCATGGCACCCACTATTGAGCTGCATTCCGTTAGCTCCCTTAAGGCTATAAGCATGAAAAAAGTACTTGCCCTTGCTGCTGCGTCGTTGCTGTCTCTAAGCGCCCATGGCGCACAACTGAGTGGGGCGCTGGGCGCTACCAGCCAGGGTGGTGGCACCGCGCGCATAGCGCTGGGCTTCGACTGGGACAAGGCCTGGTTGCAATCTTCCACGGGAAAACTGACCGGGTACTGGGACCTTGGCTACACCTACTGGCAGGCAGGTGATGAGGCCGGTGGCCGCCATTCGGTCTCCTTTGCGCCCGTCTTCGTTTACGAGTTCGGCCAAGGCAACCTCAAGCCTTTCATTGAAGCCGGTGTTGGCGTCTCACTGTTCACCGGTACTACGGCCGGCGATCAGAAGTTCGGCTCTGCGTTCAACTTCGAAGACCGCCTAGGTGCTGGTCTGAAGATCGGTGAAACGCAGAAGGTTGGCCTGCGCGTGATTCACTACTCCAACGCCAGTATCAAAGAGCCTAACGACGGCATCGAGTCCTACTCGTTGTTCTATAGCCACGCCCTTTGACCCTCCTGTGACTGCGCAACGGCCTGCCTGGCTGTTGCCCAGTTGCGTAGCGTGTGCCCTGATCCAGCAGGGCCTCACGCACCGGCCTTTCCTGCCACGCCTAAAGTTTTCAACCCCATTGCCGACAGGCTTTGGTGTAATTGAAACGTTTACGGGCGATAACGGACAGAGCGCCCATTTAATGTCGAACGAGCATATTTGCCTCACGTGCAGACTGGAACAAGGCAACAGACATGATCAAGGCCAGCTACCCTTTAGATGAACAGTTCCGGCTTCAAGCGCTGGCTGAATACAATGACTTGAGCCTTGATGATCTTCCCTCCCTTGATCACATCGTGACCCTGGCCTCGAAGCTGTTCGATGTGCCCATGGCCTTCGTGTCGCTGGTACGCGAAGACACTCAGTTCTTCCATGCCAAAATCGGCATGGACGTGGCCTGTACACCTCGCGACATCTCCTTTTGCAGCCATACAGTACTCAAGAACGAGCTGATGGTTATTCTGGACGCGGCCTATGACCACCGCTTTCATGACAACCCGCTGACGCTGCAAGGCCCGCGCATACGGTTTTACGCCGGCATGCCCCTGCGAAGCCCCAGTGGTTATCCGATCGGTACTCTCTGCCTGGCAGATCATTCCCCACGCAACAAGTTTTCCGAGCGTGACATCAGTACCTTGCACGAGCTGGCAAGAATTGCCATGGATGCCTTGGAAATGCATCGGCTGGAGATTGCCCGGCGCGTGGGCCAGCGTCGCTTCGAAGGCATTGCCAACAACTCGCCAGACAGCATCCTGTGCACGGATCAAAACGGCGTCATCACCTTCTGGAACCCGGCTGCCGAAGCGCTCTATGGCTATGGCCAAGCCGAGATTATCGGCAAGAACATTGAGTACCTGCTGCCCCCGCAATACCGTGGGCTGCATGCGATCAACCTGGCCAAGGTGGCACATGGTCAAAGCCCGAAACAGGCCGGCAAAACCATCGAACTGGAAACGGTGAGCGCGCGTGAAGAGGTCATCCTGACCGAGCTGTCCCTGTCCATGTGGTTCGAGAACGGCCAGGTGGCGTTCGGTGCCATATTGAGGGATATCCGCGAGCGGCGGTATGCCGAAGAAACACTGTTCAGGATGGCGCACACGGACACGCTCACCGGCTTGCCCAACCGCGCCATGTTGAAAAGCAGGCTGGAAGAGTCGGTTTCCCAGGGCCGGCCCGTGATGTTGCTGTTGATTGATCTGGACAACTTCAAGGAGGTGAACGATACCTCCGGCCACCCCGCTGGCGATGAAATCCTGAAACATGCAGCCAGCCGCCTGCTGGCGTGTGTAAGGGACACCGACCTGGTCAGCCGGCTAGGCGGCGACGAGTTTGCGGTGTTGATTCACAGTGTGCGTGAAGACTACATGGCCGATGAGCGTGCCGATCTGGTCATTGAGGCGCTGCAAAGGCCTTTCAGCCATGATGGCCAAGTCTTCCACTTGGGCGGCAGTGTGGGCATGGCGCTCTTCCCGAGCGATGCGGCCACCACCGACGAGCTGATCAGCAATGCCGACATGGCCTTGTATCAGGCTAAGGTCGACGGGAAGAACCGCTGGCACCGCTTCAGCCCTAGTTTGCGGCAAAAATCCATGGAAGCGCGCACCATGCGCTTGGAGTTGTCCGTGGCGGCCGAGGAGGGGCAGTTTGAAGTCTACTTCCAGCCACAAGTGCTGCTCAGGGACGGCACCATTACGGGGGCAGAAGCGCTGATTCGCTGGAACCACCCCACCCAAGGTGTGTTACCCCCCGAACACTTTCTGGCTACCCTTGAAAACAGCCGGCACGCCGAGACCGTGGCCTATTGGGTGCTGCGCACGGCGTGCGCACAGGCGGTCGAGTGGCGAAAAGTAGTGCCGTCGTTTCGTGTGGCGGTGAACCTGTTCTCCAAACAGCTGGAGTCCTCTCGGCTGGTGACCCTTATCTGCCGCATACTTGAAAGTTGCGGTCTGCCACCCGAAGGCCTTGAGCTGGAAGTCACGGAGAACATCTGCCTGCACGAGAACCGCCAGATCATTGAAAACCTCAAGCAGCTGTACGACATGGGCATCGGTGTGGCCTTCGACGACTACGGCACTGGCTTTGCCTCGTTGAGCGTATTGAAGAACTTCCCCCTCACCAAGATCAAGATCGATCGCTCCTTCGTTGCCAGCATGGCCACCTCTCGCACAGACGCGGTGATCGCCAAGTCCATCATTCAGTTGGGCAAAGGCCTGGGCTATGCCGTGATCGCAGAAGGTATCGAGTCTGCTTCAGAGGCCCAGCAATTGATGGACAAGGGATGCACCGAAGGCCAAGGGTATTTCTTCGGCCACCCGGCCACGGCGGCTGCGTTCTCCAGGGACTACCTGGCCCAACGCTGAAGGAGGGCGCCTCTGCCAGCGCGCCCACTCGACCTAGCGCACACCTGCAGCCGGCCCCTCCAGCAACAGTTCGATCATGCTGCAATCGAAGGTCGGAATGTTGCAGCGGTGCGCCACGTCCCGGCGTTCGGCGAAGCTGTCATCCACCAGAATGGCATCTGGCTCAGTGATGAAGGCGGACTTGGGCTGGCCATCCACGATATGAATCACTTCATCGAAGACACCCGCAAGCCGGTATTGGGCCAGCGTGGCCTGTACGTCGAACCGGTGGCGGGTAATCAGCTTCACGGGAATGCCTTGGTTGATGCACTGGAACACCAGAGCCAGCACCATCAAGTTGACCTGCGCGTGCAGGATAAGGGTATCGTCCAGGTCGATGTAGGCCACGCTATAGCGAATGCCATGCCGATAGCGATTGGCCAGGGCCCGGTCGATCTCCACGGGCCCATCATAGGTGAGCAGGCCCAGGGGCAACCGTTCATGCTCATACAGGCCCAGCAAGGGGAAATTCACGCCGCGCACACGGTTCAGCGCCATGGAACCGGCGATGCGCGGGGCAACCTCTAACAGCGTGAGTTCCCCCTGCTGGTCGCGTTTAACCTGGAAGAACCAGGGGCCGCGCATGTGCAGTTGCGCACCCATGCGCGCAGCCATGGCTTCGATCCCTGGCAGGTGCTCACTCACGCTGTTGACGGCAATCCCGTTGCGCATGCGCACCCGCCTGCGAGCGGCGGCAAACAGCAACCCCTGCTCACGGTCCGAGAAACAGTCCACGGTGAATTCTTCGCCGGGCAGGTATTCGCAGATCAGAGGCTCATCCACGGCGGCGCAGGCAGCCGCCAGCGCAGCAGGCGTATCGACGCGGGTCGCACCTCGGCTGCCCTGGCCGCGGTCCGGCTTCACAAACACTGGGTACTGGGTCACTTGTTCAGGGTTCGTAAAGACCTGAGGCGTTCTGACAAGGCCCTCCAGTGCCTGGTAGGTTCGGGCCTTGCTGCGTGTGATGCGGCAGGTTTCAGCGCTGGCGGCGATCACCGCGCAAGGCAGTGCCTGTGCGGTCTCCTGGAGGGCCACGATCACATCGTCGTAGGCGGGGTAGATGTAATCGATGGCCAGCTGTTCACAGAGGGCAACCAGCGCAGGCAACCAGCCGGCTTCATGGATGCTGGGCAGGGTGTGGTAATCGCCGAACACCAGTTGCGCCGGGTTGCTGACCGCCTGGCCTGCGCCAAATACACGTGTCTCTTTGCAACCGCGCAAGGCGTTGTAGATTTCCAAGCCGATTTCCGTACCAGCAGGGAAAACCAGTACGTTACGCCGCTTCATTAGCGGGCCCCTGTGCGCAGCAGCTCGCAGATAGTGTCTACCACCTCGTCGGGCAGGTCCGGGTAGATGGGCAGGCACAGAATCTGGGAGGAAATACGCTTGGCCACCGGCAGTTTGCTCACGTCTGCCGAGGGCAGCCCGCGATACATGGGGAATTCGCAGATCAAGGGGTAGAAGTAGCGGCGGGCCAGAATGTTGTGATCACGCATTAGCGTGTACACCTGATCGCGATCCAGCCCGTATTGTTCAGTCACCAGAATAGGGAAGTATGAATAGTTCGGCTCATGGCCCTTGGGATGATGGAACAGTTCAAGGCCAGGGATGCGGCTTACGGCGTCGCGGTAGCGCTGGTCGATGCGCTGGCGCATGCCCAGCGCCCGGTCGATGTGCTTGAGTTGCAGCAGCCCGAAGGCGGCATTGATCTCGCTCATCTTGCCGTTGATACCCGGTGCTACTACGGTCACCTCATCGGCAAAGCCGAAGTTCTTCAGGTAGTCGATGCGCTTCTTGGTCTTGGCATCCGGGCACACGATGGCGCCCCCTTCGAAGGTATTGAACACCTTGGTGGCATGGAAGCTGAGGATGGACAGGTCGCCATGGCGCAGCACACTGGTGCCATCCTGGCGTACCCCGAAGGTATGGGCGGCATCGTAGATCACCTTCAAGCCATAGTTATCGGCAATGGCTTGAATACGTTCCACGTCACACGGCGTGCCGTAGCAATGCACAGGCAGGATGGCGCTGGTCTTGGGGGTA
Source organism: Pseudomonas sp. AB39(2026) (assembly GCF_059831485.1). NCBI lineage: Bacteria > Pseudomonadati > Pseudomonadota > Gammaproteobacteria > Pseudomonadales > Pseudomonadaceae > Pseudomonas > Pseudomonas sp. AB39(2026). The sequence goes on along the minus strand of NZ_CP195212.1, from coordinate 1,529,656 downwards.
ATGGCTTTTTCGATACTGGCCGGGTCCAGGTTGCAGGTCACCGGGTCAATGTCCACGAACACCGGCGCCAGGTCGTTCCACAGCAGGGAGTGGGCCGTGGCCACAAACGAATAGGGCGTGGTGATTACTTCGCCGGTAATGCGCAAGGCCTGTAGCGCCGTCACCAGTGCCAGGGTGCCATTGGCAAACAGGCACAGGTGATCAACCCCCAGGTACTCGGCCAAGGCCTCTTCCAATTGCTCATGAAAGGGGCCTGCGTTGGTCAGCCGGCGGCTTTCCCACATTTGCTCCAGGTACGGAATGAACTCTTCCAGCGGGGGGAGCAGGGGGCTTGTGACCGGAATGACTTTGGACATGGGGGGCGAAACTCCACAAGGCACGCCGCGCACTGGGCACAGCGTCAATAAACGCACATGCAGGCGGCAATGGGCCTGACCCAGCAAATAGTCTGCCAAACCCTGCCCGCTTCAGGTGTCTAGGCATTGCCGTTGGCCTGCATATTGCTCCGCTGTCTGGAAAACAGGGTGATGGTCAAAAAACCGTCCGCCCTTGAACCTCGCCATGGAACAGCAGGCCTCGCTTATGTTTGACGGTAAATCCTTGCTTATCACCGGCGGCACCGGCTCATTCGGTCGCCACTTCATCCGCCGGCTGCTGGAGCAGTATCAACCGCGCCGTGTGGTGGTGTTTTCACGCGACGAACTCAAGCAATACGAAATGCAGCAAAGTTTTGACGCCCCCTGCATGCGCTATTTCCTAGGGGATGTGCGCGATGCCGAGCGCTTGCGTACCGCCATGCGGGGTGTGGATTACGTCATCCACGCTGCAGCACTCAAGCAAGTGCCCGCGGCTGAATACAACCCTGGCGAGTGCATCCGCACCAACGTGACCGGTGCCGAGAACGTGATTGCCGCAGCCATCGAGAACCACGTGGCCAAGGTGGTGGCGTTGTCTACGGACAAAGCGGCCAGCCCCATCAACCTCTATGGGGCGACCAAACTGCTGTCGGACAAACTGTTCGTGGCGGCCAACAACATTGCAGGGGAGCAGGCCACGCGGTTTGCGGTAGTCCGCTACGGTAACGTAGCAGGCTCACGCGGTTCCGTAGTGCCCTTTTTCCGCAAGCTCTTGGCTGAAGGGGCCACGGACATGCCGGTCACCGATGCCCGCATGACGCGCTTCTGGATCACCCTGGACCAAGGGGTGCAATTCGTGCTGGACAGCTTCGCACGCATGCACGGGGGCGAAATCTTTGTGCCCAAGATCCCGTCCATTCGCATCGTGGACCTGGCAACCGCCCTGGCCCCTGGCCTGCCTCACCGTTTGGTCGGCATTCGCCCGGGTGAAAAGCTCCACGAACTGATGGTGCCTCAGGATGATGCCCGCATGACCCTGGAGTTTGCCGATCATTTCACCATCCAGCCCTCGGTGCGGTTTACCAGCATGGACCTGGACTTCGCACTGGACGGCCTGGGTGAGCAGGGCAGGCCGGTGGACGAGGCCTTTGAATACCGCTCCGACACCAACCCGGACTTCCTGGATGTGCCGCACATTGCCCAACTGCACGACGGTCTCAAGGCATGATTCCTTACGGGCGGCAAAGCGTGGACGAGACCGATATCGAGGCCGTGGTGCAGGTGCTGCGTTCGGACTGGCTGACCCAGGGGCCGGCCATCGAGCGGTTTGAAGCCGCCATGGCCTCGCGTTGCGGCACCGACCACGGGGTGATGGTATGCAATGCCACCGCAGCCCTGCACATCGCCTGCCTGGCCGCCGGGCTGGGGCCGGGTGACTGGCTATGGACGAGCCCTAACACGTTTCTAGCGTCTGCCAACTGTGGGCTGTATTGCGGCGCCCAGGTGGACTTCGTGGACATCGACCCCCTCACCTGGAACCTCAGTGCCGAGGCGCTGGCCCATAAGCTGGCACTGGCAGAACGTGAAGGGCGTTTGCCCAAGGTGGTGGTGGCGGTGGCGTTTGCGGGCCAGAGCTGCGACATGGCGGCCCTGGCTACCCTGGCCCAGCGTTACGGGTTCACGCTGATCGAGGACGCGTCACACGCGGTAGGCGCGCACTACGGCGGCCAGCCCGTGGGTAGCGGCGAATACGCTGACATGACGGTGTTCAGCTTCCACCCGGTGAAAATCATCACCACCGGCGAAGGTGGCATGGTAATGACCCGCCGCACCGAACTGGCGGAGCGTTTACGCCGGCTACGCAGCCACGGCATGACCCGTGACCCGGCCATGATGAGCGAACCCAGCCATGGCCCTTGGTATTACCAGCAGGTGGAGTTGGGTTTCAATTACCGGGCGACCGACCTACAAGCCGCACTGGGTGTTTCTCAACTGGCGCGCCTGGACCATTTCCTTGAGCGGCGATGTGAAATTGCGGCGGCTTATGACCATGCGCTGGCGCACCTGGGGCTGCAGTTGCCCACCCTGCAGCCGGGTGCACAGTCCGCCTGGCACCTGTACGTAGTACGTGTGCCAGGGCGTCGAGATGAGGTGTTTGCCGCCTTGCGCGAAGCCGGCATTGGCGTGAACGTTCATTACATTCCCGTACATCTGCAGCCCTTCTATCGGCAACTGGGCTTTGGGCCAGGTGACTTTCCCGAGGCCGAGCGTTATTACCATGAAGCCTTGAGCCTGCCGTTGTACCCCGGCCTGACGGCTACCGATCAGGACTACATCGTTCGGTCACTGGCCGAGGCACTGGCATAAGGGAAGCAAGCTGTGACGACCGTAGCCATCATCCCTGCCCGAGGCGGTAGCAAGCGAATACCTGGCAAGAACCTGCGCTTGTTCAATGGCGTACCTATGATGGCGTGGTCCATCCGTGCGGCCCAGCGTGCTGGCTGCTTTGACCGCATTGTGGTCAGCACCGACGATCCCGCCTTGACTGAGCTGGCCCTGGCGGAAGGAGCCGAGGTGCCGTTTCAGCGCCCTGCTGCACTGGCGGATGACCACACGGGTACCTTGCCTGTTATCGCCCGTGCCCTGCGGGAGTTGCCTGATGCCACGTTGGCCTGCTGCCTGTATGCCACGGCTCCTTTGGTACAGCCCCGTTACCTGAACGAGGGGCTGCGCCTGCTCCAGGCCCACCCTGGGAAAAGCTACGCCTTTTCAGTGTGCAGCTTTTCATTTCCGGTGCAGCGGGCGCTGGTGCTGAACGAAGAAGGCGCCTTGGAGGCGCTTTACCCCCAGCACCGGTATACCCGCTCACAGGACCTGCCTACGGCCTTTCAGGATGCCGGTCAGTTCTACTGGGGGCGGCGCGACGCCTGGCTGCGCGGAGACACGCTGTTTTCCCCCTGCAGCCTGCCGGTAAGGCTGCCGCGTTACCTGGTTCAGGACATTGATACCGAGGAGGACTGGCGCCGTGCAGAGTTCATGTACCAAGCCTTGAAGGCAGCGGGGGAAGTGGAGCCATGAAGGTGCTGGTGCGCGCCGACGCCTCTCGGGACCTGGGCGTGGGGCATGTGGCCCGTTGCCTTACCTTGGCCGCCGTGTTGCGTGAGTGGGGGGCTACCGTCACCTTTGCCTGCCGCGACTTGCCAGGCTTCGATCCGGAAATGGTCCAGGGCCAGGGCTTCGAGCTTGTTCTGTTACCTGCTGAGGGCGACGACCTTGCGCAACTGCAAGGGCAGGCCTTTGACTGGGTGCTGGTGGATCATTACCAACTGGACGCCCAGTGGGAGCGAGCGGCCTTGTCAGTGGGCCGGCGGATAGCCGTTATCGATGACCTGGCAGACCGTCCTCACCAGTGTGACCTGTTGCTGGACCAGAACCTCACGGCCACCCAGGCCGCCTACGAAGGCAAGGTAAATACCCGCTGCGAGCGCCTGCTGGGTCCTCGTTACGCCTTGTTGCGGCCAGGGTTTGAGCCGCCATCTGCCAAACCTGAAAAGACCCAGGTCGAGCAGGTGCTGGTCAGCTTTGGGGGGTTCGACGTTGCCAACATGGCCCTCAAAACCTTGCAGGCCTTGACCGCCTGGCCCACCTTGAAGGTGACGTTGTTGGCCGGCCATGACCACCCTCAATGGGCGGCCTTGCAGGCCCTGGCTGCCCGCCATACTGGCTGGCAGGTGCTCAGCCATAGCCCTCGGATGGCGGCGCTGATGCAAGCGGCCGACCTGTTCATCGGCGCCGGTGGAGGGACCACCTGGGAGCGTGCTGCTGTCGGCGTGCCTAGCCTGTGCGTAGCCGTGGCAGACAACCAAGTGCTCAACGCCCAAGCGCTGGCGCGCGACGGTGCGCACCTGTACCTGGGTAAGGCGGCCACGGTTACCGAAAGCAGCCTGCAGGCGGCCATTGGCGTGCTGATCGACAATGCCTGCCTTCGTTACAGCTTTGCCGAACGGGCCCGTCGCTACGTGGACGGCCAAGGCGCACAGCGCGTGGCTACCGCGTTGCTCGGCCCTTTGCTGCAGCTGCGCCGGGCCACGGCCGAGGACGCCCGCCTGCTGTACGAGGGCCGTAATGCCAAGGCTGCCCGCATGGCGTCCCCGGATACCCGGCCCCTGGCGTGGTCCGCCCACCAGGCATGGTTGCATGCCACGTTGGCGGACACCCGCCGGGCCTTGCTGATCGCCCACTTTAATAGCCAGCCCATTGGCATGCTGCGCTACGACCGCCACCCCGATGAGCCGGGCCGGGTCGAAGTGTCGTTGTACCTGTTCGAAGCGTGCCTGGGGCAGGGTTGGGGGCGCTGGCTGCTGCGTGCAGGGCAGCGGTGGTTGCATGAGCACTGGCCCGACGTAGTGCGCCTGGACGCGGCCGTGCTGCCTCATAACGGCGCCTCGCTGCGCCTGTTCAGAACCTCGGGTTTCAGCCAGCACCCCTGTCAATTCACTCAACTACTGGAGCACGCGGATGATCAGGATTGGCCATAGAACGGTGGGGGCCGGCAGCGCCCCGCTGGTGATCGCTGAAATGAGCGGCAACCATAACCAGTCCCTGGACCGGGCGTTGGCCCTTGTCGATGCGGCGGCCGATGCAGGGGCCCATGCACTCAAGCTGCAAACCTACACGGCGGACACCATGACCCTGGACCTGGACCAGGGCGAATTTCATATTGCCGACCCCGACAGCCTCTGGGCCGATACATCCCTGTATGCGCTATACCAGCAGGCCCATACGCCATGGGCGTGGCATGGGCCAATCTTCGAGCGGGCGAGGGCGCGAGGGATGCTGGCATTTTCTTCGCCCTTCGACGAAACGGCTATCGAATTTCTCGAAACCCTGGACGTGCCTGCTTATAAGATCGCCAGCTTTGAAAACACGGACTTGCCCCTGATCCGCCGTGCTGCCGCTACGGGCAAGCCCTTGATCATTTCCACCGGCATGGCCAGCCTGGCCGAGCTTGAGCTGTCGGTTCACGCGGCACGTGCGGCCGGGTGCCAGGACCTTATTCTGCTCAAGTGCACCAGTACCTACCCGGCCACCCCGCAAAACACGCATTTGCGTACGCTGCCACATTTGCGCGAGCTGTTCGGGTGTGAAGTGGGGTTGTCGGACCACACCATGGGTGTGGGGGCGTCGGTGGCCGCCGTGGCCTTGGGTGCTACGGTGGTGGAAAAGCATTTTACCCTCAGCCGTGAACAGGGCGGGGTGGACGCCAGCTTCTCTCTGGAGCCCGCCGAACTGGCTAGCCTGGTCACCGAGACCGAACGCGCTTGGCAGGCCCTTGGGCAGGTGCATTACGGGCCTACAGACGCCGAGCGCAAAAGCCTGGTGTTTCGCCGTTCGCTGTACGTGGTTCAGGACATGGCCCCTGGCGAGCTGTTCACCTCAGCGAATGTGCGCGCCATTCGCCCAGGGCTAGGCCTTGCGCCTCGGCACGTGGATGCCGTGCTGGGCCACCGGGCGCGCCAAGCCATCGCACGCGGCACGCCCCTGGCCTGGCCGCTGGTGGACTAGGCCCCGCAGCGCGGGCATAACCCCCTGTGGGAGTTCGCGAAGCGGACGAACCTGGACAGCCACCGCACCGCAGCGACCTCGCGGTTCCCGGTCTCCGCCTTCGGCTACACCCGGTCCCACAGCAACCAACACTGGCACTGCCCCTGTGGGCGTTCGCGAAGCGGACGAACCTGGACAGCCGCCACACCGCGGCGGTCTGTTCCCGGTCTCCGCCTTCGGCTACACCCGGTCCCACAGCAACCAACACTGGCACTGCCCCTGTGGGCGTTCGCGAAGCGGACGAACCTGGACAGCCGCCACACCGCGGCGGTCTGTTCCCGGTCTCCGCCTTCGGCTACACCCGGTCCCACAGCAACCAACACTGGCACTGCCCCTGTGGGAGTTCGCGAAGCGGACGAACCTGGACAGCCACCGCACCGCAGCGACCTCGGGGTTCCCGGTCTCCGCCTTCGGCTACACCCGGCCCCACAGCAACCAACACTGGCACTGCCCCTGTGGGAGTTCGCGAAGCGGACGAACCTGGACAGCCACCGCGCTGCAGCTCTCGGCGTTCCCGGCCTCCGCCTTTGGCTGCGTCCCGTCCTACACCGTATCGTGCATGGCATAGCCCTGGTGTTGATAATCCTGAAGCTTTCTGCAGGGTTCGGAACTTATGTGGGTAAATGGCGCACTGACATTTGCCGCCCTCACTGTGTGCCATCGCCATGGACAGACCGCTCGACTCGCGCAACGCCTATTCCCTCGATTCACTTAACTTTTTTCTGGCGGATGTACGGGATGGGCTAGGGCCTTACCTGGCCATCTACCTGTTGGCCGTGCACAAGTGGGACCCTGCCAGCATTGGCGTGGTCATGACCCTGGCCGGGCTTGCCGCCCTGGTTACGCAAACCCCGGCTGGGGCCTTGATCGACCGGATAACCGCCAAGCGTGCGGCGGTAATTGTGGGTGCGCTGCTGGTCACGGCCAGTTGCGTGGTGTTGCCTTTCATCAGTAGCTTCACCCTGGTGGCAGTGACCCAGGCCGTAAGCGCGGCGGCTGCTTCCATCTTTGCACCTGCCATTGCCGCCATTTCCTTGGGCCTGACCGGCCCTAAAGCCTTCACCCGCCGTACCGGCCGTAACGAGACCTTCAACCACGCGGGTAATGCCTGTGCGGCGCTGCTGGCGGGGGTGTTTTCGTGGCTATTCGGGCCTGTGGCGGTATTTTACCTGATGGCAGCGATGGCCCTGTGCAGCGTGTTCGCGGTCAGCTTTATCCGGCCAGACAGCATCGACCATGAAGCTGCCAGGGGCTTTGAAGCCGCCGAAGGTGGAGCCCAGGGTACCGCGAGCGGATGGCGAGCGCTGCTGAGCAACCGCTCCTTGCTGCTGTTCGCCGCCTGCTGCGCACTGTTTCACCTGGCAAACGCGGCCATGTTGCCGCTGGTCAGCCAGAAGCTGTCCCAGATCGACCTGAGCATGGCAACACCGCTCACCTCGGCCTGTATCGTTGCAGCGCAGTTGGTTATGGTGCCTGCGGCGCTGCTGGTGGGGGCTCGCGCTGATCACTGGGGGCGTAAGCCCTTACTGCTGGCAGGGTTTGCCATCCTGCCCATCCGTGGCGTGTTGTACACCTTTTCCAGCGACCCTTACTGGTTGGTAGGCGTGCAAGTACTCGACGGCGTAGGCGCCGGTCTGTTCGGTGCGCTGTTCCCGCTGGTGGTCAAGGACCTTACACAAGGCACTGGCCGCTTCAACGTGAGCCTTGGTGCACTGACCACCGCCTTTGGGCTAGGCGCAGCATTGAGCAACAGCCTGGCAGGTTTCGTGGTGCAGGCGGCAGGTTACAGTGCGGCCTTCCTGACCCTGGCCGGTGTTGCCGCTGTCGCATTCGGGCTATTGCTGATGTTGCCAGAAACCATGGCGTCCACCTCAAAAACCACCTCGCACTGAGCCTGCCATGCCGCTGACATTGATTACCTGGTGCATTACTGCGTTGGCCACGGCAGGTGTGATTTTCCGGCCATGGCGGGTTCCAGAGTATGCGTGGGCGCTTGGTGGGGCCGTACTGCTGGTGGTGGCCGGGCTGGTGCCGGTGCAGGCCGCCTTGGGCGCCGTAGCCCGTGGCAATGACGTTTACCTGTTCCTGACCGGCATGATGGTGCTGGCCGAGCTGGCCCGGCGTGAAGGGTTGTTCGACTGGCTTGCCACCTGTGCAGCGCGCCACGCCCGTGGCTCAAGCCAGCGGCTGTTCGACCTGGTGTTCCTGGTGGGGACGCTGGTGACGGTCTTCCTGTCCAACGACGCAACCGCTGTGGTGCTAACCCCAGCAGTATATGCGGCCACGCGGGCGGCCAAGGCAGAGCCGCTGCCCTATCTGTTCATCTGCGCCTTTATCGCCAATGCCGCCAGTTTTGTATTACCCATTTCCAACCCGGCCAACCTGGTCATCTTTGGCACCCATATGCCGCCGCTACTGCAATGGCTGGCCCAGTTCGCCCTGCCGTCGCTAGTCGCCATCGGCCTCACCTACCTAGTACTGCGCTGGACGCAGCGCACAGCCCTGCGCCTGCCGCTCGAAGAGGTCCACACGCTTGCGCCCTTGTCCCGTGGCGCTCGCCTCACGGCGGCTGGCCTGGGAGTGACTGCGGTGCTTCTACTGGTGGTGTCAGCCTTGGATAAGCCGCTGGGCTTGCCTACCTGCCTGGCAGGCCTTGCTACAGTAGCGCTGGTGCACAGCGTGCAACGCCAGAGCCCATGGCCCGTGTTCAAGGGTGTTGCGTGGGGCGTGCTGCCCTTGGTGGCAGGCCTGTTCGTTCTGGTGGAGGCCCTAACCCTAACCGGTGTGGTCGGCGCACTGGCTCACACGCTGGAGCACTGGGCCAAGGCGGCTCCAGCTCACGCCGGGTGGGTAACCGGTGTGCTGGTCGCCATTGCCTGCAACCTGGTGAACAACCTACCTGCGGGGTTGATCGCAGGGTCTGTGGGGCAACTGGCAACCTTGCCCGACGACGTGACCCGGGCGCTCGTCATCGCTGTAGACCTAGGGCCCAACCTCTCCGTTACCGGCTCGTTGGCCACGGTGCTATGGCTGATCGCGGTGCGCCGGGAGGGCATGCATGTGAGCGCGTGGGCCTTTCTCAAACTTGGGTTGCTGGTGATGCCGCCTGCATTGCTCGGAGCCCTGGCCATGATGAAACTGCTGGCCTGAAACAGCGCGGTGGAGGGCAGTACTGCACGGGCGAATATGAGACGTTCGTGCACATTACATCTCCGTCACGTGACCTGCTGGTCATTTTGCGCATCTCCACAATATTGTAATCTTGGGCATCAAGCGCGCCTTGGCTGCCTGTTAGCTGCTGCCCCCAGGTGTGACCAGGCCCCGTACGCGCTGCGTCCGGGGGCAGCGCGTTTTTCAAGCGAATATTTTTTGGGAAGCCAGGATGATTGGCATCAAGAGCATAGCGAGTTACGTACCGGTTGCCGGCCTGGACAACTACGAACAAGGTGCGAAATTCGGCAAGGACGAAGACTTCATTCTCGGCAAGATCGGTTCGGTCTTTTTGCCACGCAAGGCCGCGGAGCAGGAAACCTCTGACTTGTGTGTGGAAGCGGTAAACGCCTTGTTCGCCAATAACCCCTCGCTGTCCCGCGATTCCATTGATGCCTTGATCGTGGTAACGCAGAACGGCGACGCCGAGGGCTTGCCCCATACGGCGGCCATTGTGCAGGACAAGCTGGGCCTGCCCACCGCCATCGCGGCCTTTGATATTTCCCTGGGTTGCTCTGGGTATGTGTACGGTATCTATGCCCTCAAAGGCTTTATGGAAGCCGCTGGCTTGAAGAACGGCCTGCTGGTCACGGCCGACCCGTACTCCAAGATCGTGGACCCGGAAGACCGGAACACCACCATGCTGTTCGGTGATGCTGCTACAGCCACCTGGATGGGGGAGGGCGCCACCTGGCAACTGGGCAAGTCCATGTTTGGCACTGACGGCGCTGGCGCCCCCCACCTGAAAGTGGAGAACGGTACCTTTTTCATGAACGGGCGCCAGGTGTTCAACTTTGCGCTGCTCAAAGTGCCACAGCACCTGCATGCCTTGCTGGAGGCTTCCAGCCTCGCAGCGGCTGATATCGATGCCTATTGCATTCACCAGGGCAGCGCTGCCATTGTGGATGCGGTCGCGCGCCGCTTTGAAGAAGCCAGCCCGGAAAAGTTCGTGAAAGATATGGTCGAGACGGGCAACACCGTTTCTTCAAGTATCCCGTTGCTGCTGGAAAAGCACCTGTTCGACGCCACTTGGAAACGCGTAGCCATCAGCGGCTTTGGTGTAGGGCTCTCCTGGGGATCGGCTATCCTTTACCGCGATTGAACTGGCCTTCGCGGAAGTGTGTGCATGACTGATCTGTTGCCCCATAACCTGGCTGTTATTGCACAGCGTTGGCCTGCCCTGGCCCAGCGGCTGGAAAACCAGGCGCTGGGCCACTTGCAGGTCGAACTGGTGCAAGGGCAGGTGCAAACCCTGCGGGTAAATGGGATTCAGCTCACCAGCCGGCATGATCCTGTGGCCGAGGCTCAGGTGCAGGCCCGCAGCTTGCCTGACGATGCCTTAGTGGCTCATGTCTACGGGCCCGGCCTGGGGCACCTGCCCATTGTCTTGTTGGCCTCGCCTCAGTGGCAGGCGGTACAGGTACACCTGCTTAACTTGGCCGTGTTTGCCTTGGTGCTTCAGGTGGCCGATCACCGCGCCTGGCTGTCAGATCCCCGTTTGACGCTGGCTCTGGCCGAAGATGAGGCAGAAATCTGCCTTCCCTTTGTGGCCATGCCCTCCGAGCTGGTGCTGGCCAGTGACCCTTGCGCGAAAATACGTGACCGGCTGGTAAGTGAGCTTCACCTGAGCTTCAACAACCGCCCGTTTCAGTATCAGGATCCCGAGGTGGTCGAACGGCTTGAGGCTAACCAGGCGCTGGTCGCACACGATGGCAATGTGGCGCAGCTGTTTGGTACGCAGGCAGGGAAAAGTGTCTACGTGATAGCCACCGGGCCTACGCTAGAGCACCATTTTGACCACCTTTACCAGAGCCGTACCCAGGTGGACCGGCCCCTATTGATTTGCGCCGATACGGCCTGGAAGCCGCTGCTGGAGCACGGCATTGTGGCGGACATTGTGGTGAGCATCGACCAACGCATCACGGATCGCCACCTTCCAGCAGCATGTTCAGCAGCCACCACGTTGGTGTACATGCCCCTGGTGCCCGGCGGCGTGCTGGCACAGTGGCAAGGGCGTCGATTGGTGGCACTCTCGGCCAGCCCGGTCTACGACAGCCTGCGGCAACACTTGCCCAAGGCTGAGCTGCACAGTGGCGGTAGCGTGATTCACCCGGCGGTGGATCTGGCGGTACGGATGGGGGCCGCACAGGTCACTCTGTTTGGCGCAGACTTTGCGTTTCCCAACAACAAGACCCATGCCGGCTGGAACGATGGGGACCTTGGGCCTTCCCTTGCCAAAGCCCGGCACTGGGTATTGGACGGCCATGGAAACCGTGTGCCGACACAGCTTAACTTTCGCAGCTACCTGACCGAACTGGAGCGGTATATCGCTCAATATCCGCAGGTTATGTTCTTCAACACCAGCCGCAGTGGCGCCAGCATTGCAGGCACCCACTTCGCCGAGGGCCTGGTGCATGGCTGATCGAGCTCACTTGATAGAGCAGGCTCAGGCCTGTGGCACCCTGTTCAGGCTTGGCCGCGAGGTGGAGGCGGCCCTGCAGATGGTTGACCTGCTGGACCAGGCCTCACTGCTGTTTGCCACAGCGCCTGTGAGCACTCAACAAGCCTGGCATACGTTGGTTGTCTCTATTTTCTCCGGCCAGGAACTTCACGACTGGCTAGGGTTAGCCGATGATCTGCAGTACGAGTTAGTGGCCTTGTTGGAAGTATTGCCAAGAGTGTCACAGTTTTGAACATTGAACAGCCTGCTCTTACATTCGTAAGTAGCTGTTTTTAATGAAAAAAATAATTAACTGGAAAAAAATCTTTAAAAGCCCCTCAAGCAAGCTACAGAGGCGACGATAACTAGGACGTAGGTTCTCTAGGCCACACCCGGCGCAGCCAGGGCCGGAAGCCAGTACATCACTCCCCCCTGAGGATTTCGTCATGTCGTTGACCGTTAACACTAACATCGCTTCCTTGACCGTTCAGAACAACCTGAACAAGGCTTCGTCTGCCACTGCAACCTCGATGACTCGCCTGTCCTCGGGTCTGAAAATCAACAGCGCCAAAGACGACGCTGCTGGCCTGCAGATCGCTACCCGCCTGACCACCCAGATCAAAGGCCTGACCGTCGCCACCAAGAACGCCAACGACGCCACCTCGATCGCCCAGACCGCTGAAGGCGCGCTCCAGGAAACCACCAGCATTCTGCAGCGTATGCGTGAACTGGCTGTTCAGTCCCGCAACGACTCCAACAGCTCGGCTGACCGTTCCGCCCTGCAGTCCGAATTCGGCCAGATGAGCGACGAACTGACCCGTATCTCTACCTCTACCACCTTCGGTACAGGCATGAAGCTGCTCGACGGTTCCGCTTCCGCCCTGCAGTTCCAGGTAGGCGCCATGACCGGTTCCGACCAGCATATCGACCTGGGCATCAGCCTGGACGCTTCGGCCTCTGGCCTGGGTGTAGCCTCGGTTGCCATCACCGGTTCGGACGTCAGCGCTGCGCACACCGCCATCGACTCGGCCATTACTGCCATCGACGCCGCACTGAACTCTGTGAACAACACTCGTGCCGACCTGGGTGCCAAGCAGAACCGTCTGGAAAGCACCATCAGCAACATCAGCAACATCATCGAAAACGCCACGGCTTCTCGCTCTACCATCCAGGACGTGGACTTCGCCGCTGAAACCGCTGAGCTGACCAAGCAGCAAACCCTGCAACAGGCTTCCACCGCGATCCTGTCCCAGGCTAACCAGATCCCGTCGTCTGTACTGAAACTGCTTCAGTAATAACGGTTGATGGCCAATGACGAGGGGGTGCGCGATGCGTGCCCTTTCGTTGTTTTAACCCTGAGGTAATGGTTATGGACATGAGTGTCAGTGCAGTAAAACCGACGCTTGACATAGCAAAACCTGCGGCTGCGCCAACCCCTGGGGATACCACAATGACCGCCGCCGATAAAAAGGCAAGCGGCCATGTGGCGGCCACCGGCAAGGTTGAGCGTGATCAGGTCGAGCAGGCGGTGAAGGATATCCAAGCGTTTGTAGATTCCAACCAGCGCAACCTTGATTTCTCTATCGACGAGACCACGGGCGACGTTGTTGTGAAAATCGTGGCGACCACTAGCGGTGAAGTCATTCGCCAGCTGCCGTCCGAGGAAGCGCTGAAGATGGCGCAACGCTTGAAGGATCCCCACAGCCTGCTGTTCGACGAGCAGGCTTGAGTCGGGCACGGAATTTGTAATGTTCCGGTGAAGAAAGGCAGGCCGCCGGAATGTCGGCGGCCAGGCCTACAGGAGAGCACGAATGACTACATCCAGCACGTCTGTCAGCTCCAGTGGCGGTATTACCGTCAGTGGTGTCGGCTCTGGTATCGATACCTCGGCGATTGTCAGCGCCTTGGTAAAAGCATCTACCAGCCCCAAGCAGACCCAGATCACCAAAGCCGAATCCGCGACCAATACCACGCTGTCCGGTATCGGCAGCTTGAAAAGCGCCCTGGCAGCCTTTCAGACAGCCGCGGCTGCGCTGAACAACACCAACACCTTTATGGGCCTTACCTCGACGTCGTCGCTGGAAAGCGTAGCCAAGGTGACTTCTGACAATACCGCGTCTACCGGCAGCTATGCGCTGAAAGTAGATAAGATCGCTACGGCGTCCAAAGTATCGAGCCAGCTGTTTACCAGTGGTACGAGCACTGCCATCAGCTCTGGCACGCTGTCGATTACCCAAGGTGACAAAAGCTATTCAGTGACAGTGGGCTCAGGGGCCACTTTGAGCACCGTGCGGGACTCCATCAATGCTTCGCTGACGTCTAGCGGCATCAGTGCCAACATCGTGACGGACGCTAAAGGCTCGCGTTTGGTGCTGACCTCGACCACCACCGGCGCCGGCTCGGACATTTCTACCAGTGGTATCTCTGAACTGACCATCGACGGTACGGCCAAGCTTGATCCGTCCAATACCAGCAGTGCAGGCTATATCACCGATCGCCCCATAGATGCCAGCTACAGCATCGACGGCCTGGCAATGACCAGCAGCAGCAATTCCATTAACTCGGCGGTCAGCGGCCTGAGCTTGACCCTGACAGGCGCTGGAAGCTCCACAATTTCGGTAGCGTCCGACAGCGACACGTTGAAAAAATCCGTCCAGACCTTCGTGGACGCCTACAACACCATGATGACGGTGGTGAATAACCAGACCAAAGTGACCGCTACGGGGGCTACTTCCAGCACCAGTACATCGGCCGCTACCACCAGCGGGCCGCTGACCGGTGACCCTATGGTGCGCAAGCTGGTGGCGGAGATCCACGGTGCGTTAACGAGCGTGAGCACCACCAGCGGTTCCTTGAGTGTGCTGTCCCAGCTGGGCGTGGGCACCAACTCCACCACTGGCCTGCTGTCCCTGGATGACACCAAGTGGAACAAGGCAATGACCACCCAGTACGGGAACGTGGCCAACCTGTTCACGGGCAAGGACGGGTTGATCACCCGTATGAGCGGGATTCTTGACGGCTATACCCAGACCGGCGGCGTACTGGAAACCCGGCAGAAGTCCCTCAATGCCAAGCTGAGTGACCTGGATGACCAGCAGGCCACCCTGGACCGCCGAACCGACTCGCTCACGGCCATTCTAACGGCCAAGTACACGGCCATGGACACCTTGGTCGCGCAGCTCAATGCCACCAGTAGCAGTGTGCTCAAGACCTTGGAAGCCATGACCAAGTCCAACAGCGATTAACCCTGTCCATTTGTTTCTTTTGCCCGGTAACTGTTGCAGGTTGCCGGGTTTTTTCATTCTGGTGATCCACTAAAGTTCGCCGGTCTCATGTCGATAAACTGAGCATGGGGACTTGTCGGTCCCACAGACTTTCGCCCTGACCCTTAGAGGCTTACCGCAATGCATCCGATGAAGGCGCTTCGCCAATACCAGAAAGTGAACTCCCATGCGCAAGCGTCCGAGGCCAGCCCACATCGCCTGGTGCAGATGTTGATGGAAGGCGTGTTGGACCGTCTGGCCCAGGCCAAGGGGGCCATGGCTCGCAACCAGGTGGCTGAAAAGGGTGTGATGCTGGGCAAAGCCATCGAGATCATTGGTGGCTTGCGGGAGGGGCTTGATCCCGAGAAGACTGAAGACAAGAAAGGCATTGCCAAGCTGGACCAGCTGTACGCGTACATGATGAAGCAGCTGATTCAGGCTAACCGCAAGAACGATCCGAACATCGTCGACGAGGTTGCTCGCCTGATGATCACTGTCAAGGCTGGCTGGGATGCGATTGGCCATGTTGCTCAGGAATAATCGCGAGGACTCGACCATGAGTGCCCTGGAACGCATCGAGTATACCCGTGCGGCCCTTAGCGAAGCGTTGGCCGTGAAAGACTGGGCCGCCATCGGCACACTGGACCAGCAGATTCGGGCCTGCCTCGATGGGTTGCTAGACAGCGTAACCGTGGACCCCGCCATTTTGCGTCATAGCCTGGAGTCACTGCTGAAGCTGTATCATCAATTGGTAGATGCCAGCCGTGGCGAGCGCCAGGCCGTAGTGGAAGAACTCAAGCAGGTTCGCCAAGGCCATACCGCCAGCAAGGTGTATCACCTCTTTACCTGAAGCCTGCTGCGTAACGCCTGAGCAAGGCGCCTGCGGCGGCGCCTTTGAAAAAGTTCATGGTGTGATGTGAAAACTTTTCCAATTTAGATGCGCCATAAATTTGACTGTGCCTGTGTTTTTGACTTTACTAGTGCCTGGTTATCAGGTTCCGGCGTCTCACGGATATCGCCCTGAGGTGGCAAGTCATTGTGACAGGCGCCGTAGCGGGCATTGGATTGACTAGGGAAGTTGCTATTGCATGTGGCGTGAAACGAAAATTCTGCTGATTGATGACGATAGCGCTCGCCGCCGCGACATGGCGGTGATCCTGAGCTTCCTCGGTGAAGACAACCTTCCCTGTGGCAGTGGGGACTGGCAACGAGTTGTCGAGGGCCTGGCAGCCAGCCGAGAAGTGCTGTGCGTGCTGGTTGGAACGCTCAATGCGCCCGCCAACCTGCCGGGGCTTTTGAAAACGATCGCTGGCTGGGACGAATTCCTGCCCGTGTTGCTGCTCGGCGACAGCTCCCATGTGGACCTGCCCGACGACCAACGGCGTCGCGTGCTCTCCACATTGGAAATGCCTCCTAGCTACAGCAAGCTGCTCGATTCCCTGCACCGTGCCCAGGTGTATCGGGAAATGTACGACCAAGCCCGTGACCGCGGTCGGCAACGCGAACCCAATCTGTTCCGTAGCCTGGTGGGCACCAGCCGTGCCATTCAGCACGTACGCCAAATGATGCAGCAGGTAGCCGATACGGATGCCAGCGTTCTTATCCTTGGCGAGTCAGGCACCGGTAAGGAAGTGGTCGCACGCAACCTGCATTACCACTCCAAGCGCCGCGATGCGCCGTTTGTGCCTGTGAATTGTGGTGCCATTCCTGCCGAGTTGCTGGAAAGCGAACTGTTCGGTCATGAGAAGGGTGCGTTCACAGGCGCTATTACCAGCCGCGCAGGCCGTTTCGAACTGGCTAATGGTGGCACGCTGTTCCTGGACGAAATCGGTGACATGCCGTTGCCTATGCAGGTAAAGCTGCTGCGGGTACTTCAGGAACGCACCTTCGAGCGCGTCGGCAGCAACAAGACCCAGAGCATCGACGTGCGCATCATTGCAGCCACCCACAAAAACCTGGAAAGCATGATCGAAATCGGCAGTTTCAGGGAAGACCTGTACTACCGGCTCAATGTTTTCCCCATTGAGATGGCACCGCTGCGCGAGCGTGTGGAAGACATTCCACTGCTGATGAACGAACTGATCTCGCGCATGGAACATGAAAAGCGCGGCTCCATCCGGTTTAACTCGGCTGCCATCATGTCGCTTTGCCGTCATGCCTGGCCGGGCAACGTACGCGAGCTGGCCAACCTGGTGGAGCGCATGGCAATCATGCACCCCTACGGTGTAATCGGCGTGGCAGAGTTGCCGAAGAAATTCCGCTATGTGGACGACGAAGACGAGCAGCTCGTGGACAGCCTGCGCAGCGATCTGGAAGAGCGCGTAGCGATCAATGGCCATGCGCCGGACTTCACCTCCGGCGCCTTGCTGCCGCCTGAAGGCCTGGATCTTAAGGACTACTTGGGCGGATTGGAGCAGGGGCTGATTCAGCAGGCGCTTGATGATGCCAACGGCATTGTGGCCCGTGCCGCCGAACGCCTGCGCATTCGCCGCACCACGCTGGTGGAGAAAATGCGCAAGTACGGCATGAGCCGCCGTGACGGGGATGAGGCGGGGGACGAGTAGCCTGCTTCCGTTCGCGGCCTGGCGGCCGCTCCTACAAGGCACGTTCCGGCGTGCCACCTGTAGGAGCCCGCACCAGCGGGCGAATGACCCTCACGCCCGCACGGCTTCCAAACAACTGCCGTTCAGCAGTTGCCCTCTATTGAACGAACCTCTGGCTTGGGGGTTGCTCAAACAACACACACCTGCACATATTTATCAGGCTCATGTCGATCAAGTTGCCGTGCGCCACGCCCGTTGGCATCGCTCTTGCTACCTCTAGAATAACTGACGGTTTCAGCGTCAATTTTTTGCAGGTTCCGGAGAGCAGCCCATGAGCCAAGGTGTTGAATTCAATCGCTTGATGATGGACATGCGTTCCATGCAAATGGAGGCCATGGGCACGTCCAAGGTCGCCGCAGCACAGGCCGTGACGGCGACCTCTGGCAGCAGCTTCGCTGACTTGCTGGGCAATGCCGTAGGTAAGGTGAACGATACCCAGCAAGCCGCCAGTCAATTGGCTAATGCCTTTGAAATCGGCAAAAGCGGTGTGGACCTGACGGATGTAATGATTTCTTCCCAGAAAGCAAGCGTGTCTTTCCAGGCTATGACCCAGGTGCGCAACAAGCTGGTTCAGGCCTACCAAGACATCATGCAAATGCCGGTTTGAGGGCAGATTAGGTCATGGCGGAAGCAACGACAGATAATGTACCAGCGAAGGCCGGCATGGCAGCAGGCGGCAAGTCCGTGCCTGGCATGGCCTTTCTGGAAAATATCTCCAAGATGCCCGTGCTGCGGCAAGTTGGCCTGCTGGTAGGGTTGGCCGCGAGCGTGGCCATTGGCTTCGCTGTGGTGCTGTGGTCGCAGCAACCGGATTACCGGCCGTTGCTGACGAGTTTGTCGGGAATGGACGCTAAACAGGTCACTGACACCCTGGCGGCAGCAGACATTCCTTACACGGTCGAACCGAATTCAGGTGCTTTGCTGGTAAAGGCAGACGACATCGGCCGTGCCCGCCTCAAGCTCGCCTCAGCGGGCGTTGTGCAGGGTGATGGCAATACGGGCTATGAAATTCTGGACAAAGACCATGGGCTTGGCACCAGCCAGTTCATGGAAGCGGCCCGCTACCGCCAAGGCCTGGAAGGTGAACTGGCACGGACCATCTCCGCCCTCAATGGGGTAAAAGGTGCGCGCGTTCACTTGGCTATCCCGAAAAGCTCGGTATTCGTTCGCGACGAACGCAAGCCAACGGCCTCGGTACTGGTAGAAATGTACGGCGGCCGCACCCTCGACCCAGGTCAGGTGATGGCGATCGTGAATTTGGTTGCCACAAGCGTGCCTGAAATGGACCGCAATGGTGTGACAGTTGTGGACCAGAAGGGCACGTTGTTGTCCGACTTGGGTGAGAACTCTGAACTGAGCATGGCCGGCAAGCAGTTCGATTACACACGTCGTATGGAAAGCATGCTTACCCAACGTGTGCAGAGCATCTTGCAGCCAGTGATTGGCAATGATCGGTTCAAGGCTGAAGTGTCGGCCATGGTGGACTTCAGTGCCGTCGAGTCCACGTCTGAACAGTTCAACCCTGACCAGCCTGCGCTGCGCAGCGAGCAGTCCGTTACCGAGCAGCGGTCCAGCGGCAGCAGCAATGGCGGCGTACCAGGCGCTCTGAGCAATCAGCCACCGAGCCCAGCCAGTGCACCGCAGACTACGCGTGGGGGTGCAGCGGCGGGCGCGCCTCAGGCTATCCAGCCAGGCCAACCGCTGCTGGATGCCAACGGTCAACAGATCATGGACCCGGCCACTGGGCAGCCCATGCTGGCCCCTTACCCGGCGGATAAACGTCAGCAGTCTACCCGTAACTTCGAGCTGGACCGTTCCATCAGCCATACCCGCCAGCAACAAGGGCGTTTGACCCGCTTGTCGGTGGCTGTGGTAGTGGATGACCAGGCAAAACTCAAAGCAGCCAATGGCGAAATCACACATACGCCGTGGACGGCCGATGAATTGTCGCGCTTGCAGCGGTTGGTTCAGGATGCCGTAGGCTTCGACGCCAGCAGGGGCGACAGCGTAACGGTCATCAACGCACCGTTCAGCCCTGACCGTGGCGAAGTGATTGCGGAGCCCTCGTTCTACCAGCAACCCTGGTTCTGGGACGTGGTCAAGCAGGGCTTGGGTGTTGTCTTCATTTTGCTGCTGGTGTTTGGCGTGCTGCGCCCGGTGCTCAACAACATTACAGGCGGCAGCAAATCCAAACAGTTGGCGGTAGAGGGTGACGGCGGGCTAGGTGGCGGCGGTGGTATGGCTGGCAGCGGCAGCAGCTTCACAGGTATGAGCGGGGAGCTGGCCGATGATCGGGTCAGCCTGGGTGGGCCAAGCAGCATTATGCTGCCGAGCCCAACCGAAGGGTATGACGCCCAGTTGAATGCAATCAAAAGTCTTGTGGCCGAAGACCCGGGCCGTGTCGCGCAGGTCGTGAAAGAGTGGATCAACGCAGATGAGTAGCCAACTGACTGCACCCAAGCTGAGCAAGGTCGACAAGGCCGCCATCCTGCTCCTGTCGCTCGGTGAGAACGATGCCGCGCAGGTATTGCGCCACATGGGCCCTAAAGAGGTACAACGTGTGGGCGTGGCCATGGCGCAGATGCGCAATGTGCACCGCGAGCAGGTTGAAGAAGTGATGACCGAGTTTGTGTCGGCTGTGGGCGACCAGACCAGCTTGGGCGTAGGCTCAGATGGCTATATTCGCAAGATGCTCACGTCCGCACTCGGCGAAGACAAGGCCAATGGCCTGATCGACCGTATTCTGCTGGGCGGCAACACCAGTGGCCTGGACAGCCTCAAGTGGATGGAGCCTCGTGCGGTTGCCGACGTGATCCGCTATGAGCACCCGCAGATCCAGGCAATCGTAGTGGCCTATCTGGACCCGGACCAGGCTGGCGAAGTGCTCGGGCACTTCGACCACAAGGTCCGCTTGGACATCGTGTTAAGGGTGTCGTCCCTTAACACGGTGCAACCTGCTGCCTTGAAAGAGCTCAATACCATTCTGGAAAAGCAGTTCGCAGGCAACTCCACCACGGCTCGTACTACGCTGGGTGGTATCAAGCGTGCAGCCGACATCATGAACTTCCTCGACAGCTCGGTGGAAGGGCAGCTCATGGATTCGATTCGCGAGATCGACACGGAACTGTCGGTGCAGATCGAAGACCTGATGTTTGTGTTCAACAACCTCAAGGATGTGGACGACCGTGGCATCCAGGCCCTGTTGCGCGAAGTGTCTTCCGAAGTGCTCGTGGTCGCCCTCAAAGGCGCAGACGACGGCATCAAAGAAAAGATTTTCAAGAACATGTCCAAACGTGCTTCCGAACTGCTGCGTGATGACCTGGATTCCAAAGGCCCGGTACGGGTCAGCGATGTGGAAACAGCGCAGAAAGAAATCCTCACCATTGCACGTCGAATGGCCGAGGCAGGAGAAATTGTATTGGGCGGGAAAGGCGGCGAGGAAATGATCTGACCTGTAGGGGTGCGCCGTCGACCGTGCTATGCCGGTCGACCTGCCTCTGACAGGTGTAAAAATCCGCTTGCGTTCATGGATCGCACCGCGCACATGCTACTGTGCGCTTACGCGGATTAACACGCTGCGATCATTTTGCCGGGAAATGTAAATGAGCCAATCGAACAAAGAACCTGTCAGCGAGCTTATCCGTGCCAGGGACCTGATTGGCGTGGATGTGTGGCGGCTCCCCAGTTTCGACCCGCATGTGCCGGAGCCTGAGCCAGACCCCGAAAGCCTCGTAGAAAGTGAGGAAGTGCCTCTTGAGGAGGTTCAGCCCCTCACGCTCGAAGAAGTCGAAGCGATCCGTCAGGAGGCCTACAATGAGGGCTTCTCTGCGGGTGAACGGGATGGTTTTCACGCCACTCAACTCAAGGTGCGCCAAGAGGCAGAGGTTGCACTTGCAGCACGCCTGGCGACGCTTGAGACCTTGATGCAAAGCCTGATGGCGCCCATCGCCGAGCAGGATACTCAGATCGAGCGCTCATTGGTGGAACTGGTCAGCCACATTGCACGAGAGGTCATCCAGCGAGAGCTGAAAATCGAGTCTACGCAAATCGAGCGGGTGATTCAGGAGGCCCTGAAACTACTGCCGATGGGGGCCAACAACATCCGCATCTTTGTGAACCCCCAGGATTTCGAGCAGATCAAGGCCCTGCGGGAGCGCCATGAAGAACACTGGAAAATCCTGGAAGACCCCGCACTGATGCCTGGCGGTTGCCGTGTGGAAAGCGAGCACAGCCGCATTGACGGCACCGTGGAAACCCGTATTACCCAAGCCTTAGCCTTGTTGTTCGACCAGTTGCACGAACAAGGCATGCACCCGGCTGAGGCTGACCTGCACCTGACGCTGGAGACCAGCGATGCAACTTGATCGCACAAGCTTCGCAAGCCGCCTGAGCACCTACGCCCCTGCGGTGGATTTGCCGCGCCAGGCGGTGGTGGAGGGGCGGCTGATCCGTATGGTGGGCCTTACCCTGGAAGCAGAGGGGCTGCGCGCCGCCATGGGTACGCGCTGCATGGTCATCAATGACGACAGCTACCATGCGTCTCAGGTAGAAGCGGAGGTCATGGGGTTTTCAGGCAGCAAGGTGTTTCTGATGCCCGTGGGCAGCGCAGCAGGCATTGCTCCAGGTGCACGCGTGGTGCCACTGGCGGATACCGGCCGGTTGCCCATGGGCATGAGCATGCTCGGCCGCATTCTTGACGGCGCCGGGCGCGCCTTGGACGGCAAGGGGCGTATGCGGGCTGAAGATTGGGTGCCGCTGGATGGCCCTACCATCAACCCCCTTAACCGTGACCCTATCAGCCAGCCCCTGGACGTGGGCATTCGCTCCATCAACGGCTTGTTGACGGTAGGGCGTGGTCAGCGACTGGGCCTGTTCGCCGGTACCGGGGTGGGCAAGAGCGTACTGCTCGGCATGATGACCCGTTTCACGGAGGCGGAAATCATTGTGGTGGGCCTGATTGGCGAGCGCGGGCGGGAAGTTAAGGAGTTCATCGAGCATATTCTGGGACCTGAGGGCCTGAAGCGTTCGGTGGTCGTGGCGGCGCCTGCCGACGAAGCGCCACTGATGCGCTTGCGTGCGGCCATGTACTGCACTCGCATTGCTGAGTACTTCAGGGACAAGGGCAAAAATGTTCTGCTGCTGATGGACTCGCTTACGCGCTATGCCCAGGCCCAGCGCGAAATTGCCTTGGCCATTGGCGAGCCTCCCGCCACGAAGGGTTACCCACCTTCGGTGTTTGCCAAACTCCCCAAGTTGGTAGAGCGGGCCGGCAACGCCGAAGCGGGTGGAGGTTCTATCACGGCGTTTTACACCGTGCTGTCCGAAGGCGACGATCAGCAGGACCCTATTGCGGACTCTGCGAGGGGGGTACTGGATGGCCATATTGTGCTGTCCCGGCGCCTTGCCGAAGAAGGCCATTACCCGGCTATCGATATTGAAGCGTCTATCAGCCGGGTGATGCCGTCAGTGGTCACACCGCAGCACATGATTCAGGCGCAGCAATTCAAGCAGCTCTGGTCTCGCTATCAGCAGAGCCGAGACCTGATCAGCGTGGGTGCCTATGTGCCTGGCGGTGATCGAGAGACGGACCTGGCGATCAACCTGCACCCTCAACTGGTGCATTACTTGCGCCAAGGGCTGCATGACAATGAAAGCCTAAAGGCCAGCAGTGAGCGCCTGGCTACTGTCTTCCGCCCCATGGCGCCGGGTTAATAAACCATGGCTAACAGTCGCGCAGCGCGCTTGGCGCCAGTGGTGGAGATGGCCGAGAAAGCCGAGCGTACGGCTGTACAACGGCTTGGCCACTTCCAAGGCCAGGTGCGCTTGGCCGAGGCCAAGTTGCAGGAGCTCGAACAGTTTCGCATGAGCTATCAGCAGCAATGGATCACCAACGGTACTCAAGGGGTTTCTGGCCAGTGGCTGATGAACTACCAGCGCTTTCTCAATCAACTGGAAACCGCTGTAGCGCAGCAGCGTAAAAGCCTGGCCTGGCACCAGAACAACCTCAATAACGCGCGCGATGCCTGGCAAAAAGCTTACGCACGGGTGGAAGGGCTGCGCAAGTTGGTGATGCGTTATATGACTGAAGCCAGAACCTTGGAAGACAAACGTGAACAGCGCTTGCTGGATGAACTTTCCCAGCGGTTGCCGCGGTCTGATGCGTATTGAGGCGCCTGCTTGCTGGGGACAACAGGCTCGGCCGGCGCTTGATATACCTTTCTGAACATTTAGCATTAAAGAAGGACCGACCTATGTCAGCTGTTACTGCATCGCCGTCCGAGGATGGACGGAAGTTGACCATCCATATCGATGGCCGATTCGATTTTGCCTGCCATCAGGCTTTCCGGGATGCCTACGAAAAGCCGCCACGCCCCAAGGACGGGTTTGTCATCGACCTGGGTAAAACCACCTACCTGGATAGCTCCGCCCTAGGAATGCTGTTGCTGTTGCGTGACTATGCCGGTGGCGACAACGCTAAGATCCGGCTGGAAAACGCTAGCTCGGACGTGCACAAGATACTGGCTATCTCAAACTTCACCCAGTTGTTTGATATCTGATGCTTGGCCATAGCCCGTCGATTTCGGTATTGATTGCCGACGACAACATGACCGATCGCATGCTGCTGTCCAGTATTGTTCGGCGGCAAGGGCACCATGTGCTCCAGGCGGGCAACGGCGAAGAAGCTGTCAAAGTATTCGAGCAGATGCGGCCCCACATTGTGCTGCTGGATGTGATGATGCCGGTGATGGACGGTTTCGAGGCGGCGCGGCGCATCAAGGCCCTTGCCGGCGAAGCGCTGGTGCCGGTGATCTTTCTCACGTCCATGTCCGAGGACGAGGCCTTGGTTCGCTGCCTGGAGGCAGGGGGCGACGACTTTCTGCCCAAGCCGTATAACCAGATCATTCTGGCGGCCAAGATTCACGCCATGGAGCGTATGCGGCGCTTGCAGGCTACGGTGCTCAAGCAGCGTGATGAGCTGGCACGGCACCATGGGCATTTGCTCAATGAGCAACGGGTTGCCAAAGCTGTGTTCGACCAAGTGGCCCACTCAGGCTGCTTGGGCGCTCACAATATTCGTTACCTGCAATCCCCCTATGCGTTGTTCAATGGCGACTTGTTGCTAGCCACGTCGGCGCCTGGGGGGGACCTGCACATTCTATTAGGTGATTTCACAGGTCACGGGCTGCCAGCCGCCGTAGGCGCCATGCCACTGGCCGATGTGTTCTATGGGATGACTGCCAAAGGCTATGGGTTGGCCGAAACCCTTCGAGAAATGAACGCCAAGCTCAAACGCATCTTGCCGCCAGACATGTTCTGTTGCGCGGCCTTGATCAGCGTCAGTGTGAACCGGCGGGTGGTGGAAGTGTGGAATGGGGGTATGCCGGATGGTTACCTTCTGCGCCAGAGCGGGGAACGCCTCCCCATACCCTCACGGGCGCTGCCGCTGGGCATTCTGTCGCCAGAGCGCTTTGAACCCACCACACAGTTTTACTCGGTGGAAGAAGGCGACCGCATTTTCCTGTTGTCTGACGGCGTGATCGAAACTACCAACCACGACGAAACCTTGTTTGGTGTAGAGCGCCTGGAAGCCGTACTAGACCGCAACCAGGACCGGGACCGGCTCTTTGAAGACATTCGCGAAGCGCTGCAAGGGTTTCATGGTGAAAGCCGCGACGACGTGAGCATGGTGCAGGTCAAGGTAGTGGACACCGCCAGCCTGCCGCCCGTGGCGCTGGCACTGGACCGGGGCCAGCCCACCCCTACGGACTGGTCAGTAAACTTCGAGTTTCGCGCGCAAACCCTCAAGCGCTACAACCCGTTGCCGTTCCTGCTGCAACTGCTGCAGGAAGTGCAGGGGCTCAAGGCACAAAGCGGAGACCTCTACACCGTACTGACCGAACTCTACTCCAATGCCCTTGAGCATGGCGTGCTGGCGTTGGACTCAAGCCTCAAACGTGATGCCGCCGGGTTTGCTCAATATTATCAATGGCGTGAAGAGCGCCTGCGACAGCTCGAAGAGGGCTATGTAAAAGTAGGCCTCACCGTACAACCTGAGGGGCGTAGCGGGGGGCGATTGGTGATTACGGTCGAGGACAGTGGTGCGGGCTTCGACGTCGCCAGCACCCTGGCGCGGGTAAACGAAGGTGTTGCTTACTCAGGCCGCGGCATGAAGCTGGTCAAGGCACTCAGTCATGGTGTGAGCTGGTCCGACGACGGGCGTAGCGCACGCGTGGAATTTGCCTGGGGGGCTGAGGCATAATCGATCGCGTTCAAGGAGGAGGACGTGACCCTGGCTCATCTGGATCTGGCTGTATTGGCTGCACTGCACGACATCATGGGGGAGGATTACCCGATGTTGGTACGCACCTACCTTGAAGACTCCCAGGCGCGCCTTACGCGCTTGCTGGAAGCGCAAGACCCCAAAACCCTGCGCGACAGCGCCCACAGTTTCAAAGGCAGCAGCAGCAACATGGGGGCCGCAGGCTTGGCACGGCTGTGCTGCGAACTGGAACATCTGCCACTCGCCGCTCCGCAAGCAGAGGTTTGTGCCTTGCGTGAGCAGATTAATAGCGAATTCATTCAAGTTCGCGCTGCCTTTCTCACTGTGTTGGCAACCGACGCTCGTTGAGCCACAAGCTGGCCCGCCTTTTGCTTTAAGCCATGTATACCGTCCACCTACCCACGCGCGGGGTCGTCGTCATGGCTATCGCTTCAAACCCACTGCTGCAAACCGGGCCATCCGCTGCTCCGTCCAGCACTAGCAAAACCACCGCATTGAGTGCGCTTTCCAACGTAGCTGATAGCACAAAGGACGGGGGTTCCAGCTTTGCGGAGGCTTATGCTCAGGCACACAAGTCTGTACCTGTGGCGCCGAAGCCCGGTGTCAGCAGCGCCGCGCGCGTAAGCCAGCACCTGGCAGCGAACGACAAAAAGCCAACGGCCGCTGTTTCGCAGAAAGACGATAAACCGGCGGTTGCGACCGACAATAAATCGTCGCCTGTCAATAAACCAGACCGTTCAGATAAAGCGGGCAAAACGGCCCAGGCTGATAAACAGGGCAAAGCAAATACCGACGAACAGACTGTGGACGCTGTAGACGATGACCAGGTCGAGCCTGTCAAAGCCACAGACGACATAAAGGCTGAGGTGACAGTGGCCGACAGCACCGTCGTGTCGCTTCCTGTCTTGGACCCCACTGCCACACCGCCTGCACCCGTACCGCCCGCTGCGGAGCCGGCTCAAATGCCCCCGCCGCTCATAGATCCTGCACAACTGCAGTGTGCCGCGGTATCCGTTACACCACCCACTGATACGTTTGACCCCCATGCCGACGCGCTGGCCGATCTGCCCATGGTAAGAATGGCGCTGGAACAGAATGCCAAGGCTCAAGGCACCACGTCAGTACATGCCCAAACAGACGCACCGGCGGCCTCGGTGCCGAACGACCCAGCCCCCGCCGATGCGTTTGCCCAGACCATGAGTGGGTTGCTTGACCAGAAAGCAGCGGACGGTGCCAAGGTGTCGGAAGACAGCGACGGGTTAGGGGCCATAGGCGACGTGAAGGGCGCTGGCGGGGACGGTAGCGGCACCCGTGTAACCGACCTTAATGGCCGGCTGGATTCACTTACCCAAGCGGTAACAGGGAAAACGGCTTCGGCCGTTGCAACGCCACCGGCCACGCCGCTGAACATGCATCAGAGCGGCTGGAGCGAAGGCGTGGTGAACCGCGTGATGTACTTGTCCAGCCAGAACCTGAAATCCGCTGATATACAACTTCATCCCTTGGAGCTGGGCCGCCTGGACATCCGCATTGACGTCACAGCGGACCAGACCACTCAAGTCACGTTCCATAGTGCCCACTTGGGCGTGCGCGATGCCTTGGAAAGTCAGCAGGGCCGCCTGCGAGACATGCTGACCCAACAGGGCCTTACCCAGGTGGACGTAAACGTGTCCGACCAGTCGCGGCAGCAACAGCAACAGCAACAGCAGGCTCAGGCGCAAGCACAGGCCAGCCAGGGCGCTGGCAACCGTGCTTCCCAGGGCGAGCGTGCGGCAGACGATTCACAGGTGTCACCTGTCGCTGAGGCTGCTGCCACTCAACAGGTTATTGGTAGCAGCCTGGTGGATTATTACGCCTGACGCACAAGGTCACGAAGGGCCCAGGACCGCTTTAACGTGTGTGCAGCCAGCTGCCTGTGGACCCGATCTTTATACGCCACGCCAGTGGGCAATAGTACGGAGTGCTCCGACGCATTTCGCGGTGCAGGCTAAACCTGTAGCGAGGCGGGATGTAGAGTTCGGTAGTGATACGGGCAATGGCGCGGAACTGGCGCACATCCGGCAGCCGGGCGGTCATCACGTCGTTGAACACGCCGGGCCCTGTGACGTGATTGATACGCCGGGCATAGGCCAGCACCGCCTCTTTGCTGTCGGAGCCCTGATAGGGTCGTTGAAAATACAAGTCCTGGTTAGCCAGAAAGCGGGTGTAGCTTTCTTCGGAAATAGCGTCGAGCAGCGGGTTCTGCGCCAGGCTGGCAAAGTTGCTGTTATTGAACCCGCACAGCAGGCCCAGCCGGGGCTCGCTGACCAAGTCATTGAGCATCAGGCGACCCGGGGCAATTGTCCAATCCTGATCGGAAAAACCGTCATTGCTTAATGTGCTGTCATAAATCATGTCGTCCACATCCATGTACACGCCGCCATAGTGGTTCAGCAAGCGGTAGCGCAACACATCTGTGGCACTGGCGTAGTTGATGCCTGAACCTTCTGTGGCCGCCAGGAACTGCTCGTAATACGGGCTTTGCTGGAAAGCCGACCAGAAATCGGTGGCGTCCAGTGATTGCACTTTGAAGTTTGAGGGCGCACTGGCCAAGTCTGCCAGGGTCAGGCTGTGATCGAATGGGTCGTTTATATGCACATACAGCCGATATTCGAAGGGCTGTCGGCCCCGCCCAGCGCGGATAGCACTCTGAATCAGGTTGTCTGCCAGGCGGCGCGGCAAGCGCCCGCCCAGCCACACACTGTGCACCACGCGGGTAATCGGCAGCTTCCCCTCCGTGGGTATAGGCGGAATTTCCCAGGGGTAGGTGGCCGGAATGCCAAGCTCGGCCGTAGCCGCTTCAATGTCACGTGCCTGGGGTTCCGCCGCGGCGGCCGGGTCGAACAGGTCAAATTTGCGGGTGCCGGCATTGTAGCGGAAGGCTGTGCCCCCCAAGGTCCGCCAGCTGTCGCTGAAGGGATCGAAACGCACTACGCGCAGGCCGTCTTCAACTTCTATCAGGCAACTCGTCAACAGGCCAGCGCTCATGGGTTGCTGTTGTACGCCACGCAAAACCCGTGAGGTAGGTAGATCAGGCGCTTGGGAGGAAATAGGTGAAAGCAAGCGCAGGCGCGCAGGTGTCAAACCGTCCATAGCGACATGGCATTCATGTTCGAGCCACGCCCCCTCGGCTAGGGTCTGAAGCTCTTCTGAAGCAATGGGCCTGTCCAGTTGCCCAAGGGATGCCAGTGTATTGGCGCGGTTGAGCCGAAGATTGGCACGCAGCGACGCAACCCGCAGGCCT
Source organism: Pseudomonas sp. AB39(2026) (assembly GCF_059831485.1). Lineage (NCBI taxonomy): Bacteria > Pseudomonadati > Pseudomonadota > Gammaproteobacteria > Pseudomonadales > Pseudomonadaceae > Pseudomonas > Pseudomonas sp. AB39(2026). Next base: position 1,500,616 of record NZ_CP195212.1, on the reverse strand, counting down.
TGCGCCTGTACCCGGATCAGATGAAAAGGCCCATCGATATTGGCCTGGGCATATGCAAGCGCGCCCTCAGCGCTGCCGAACACCTGCCGGGCAGGCCTGTCAACCATGGCAGGCAAGCGCTCGAATCGCCGTGTAGGCGTTAGCCCTCGGTTCAATATTTTTGTAGGCGCCTGCCCCCGCTGGGCTTCTTCCACTGCAAACAACACCTCCCAGTCAAGCTGTTCGACCATACCGATGCTATTGAGTGGTGTGGCTGAGACTGGCGACGCCGGTAGGGAAGGGGGAGTGGGCAGCGCCTCTGCTGCTTCCTCTTCCTGGATCTCCCACGGCCAATCTGTGACCTCGCCACTGGCCAGGAAAGGCAAGGTGAACAGGGCTGTCAGCCCTTCACTGACCGCTGCGCCAATGGCAGCATCCCGCTCAGCAGCTGACCGGGCATGGACAGCCTTATCGATATCCAGGCCCATGGCCACGGTAGCACTGATCACGGTGCCTAAGGCTATGGGCCATCCGATTGGGGCGAGGTTGGCACCCAAGCGTGCCAATGTAGATAGAAAGGCAATGGCCAGGTCCTTGCGCAACCTGTCGTTAGTGGTGAGGGCTACATCGGCATGCTGGTGCATCTCCAGCGCGGCCTGTTCCCCCAGCCACGCGAACGGGTCGAGGTGTGCAGGCAATACATCGCCACGCAACCAGCCTGGTGACAGTCGACCTGCGCCTAGTGCAAGCACAGCGTCTTTGGCGTGTGGGTCACTTGGGTCGAAGTGGCTCAGCAGGCGCGACTGTCCTTCCACGGTGCTGGCTTGGTAGGCCAGCCACTGCTCCAGCGCCCCCGCCGTATCGAATGCATAGAGGCACCGGCCATCGTTAGGCAGGTACAGGAAATGTTGGCCGTTTGGGGTTTGCACCCAAAGTACATCACGTGCTTTGGCATCTCGTATCCCAAGCCTGTGTAGGTGAATGCCTGGCGCGGGGTGGCGTTGCTGGCCGAGAGCAGACAAGGTGTATTCGCTGCCTAGCCCATTAGCGAAGGCATTGAGCAGGGTGGCTTGCTCGCCCTCGCCAATCAGCCCCAGGCGCTTTGCATTTCCAACGGCAACCAATGCGCTGGCACGCCCCAGAATAACGAAATCGTGCAGCCGGGTGGTCCAGAAGTGGCTCAGTTGGCGTTGATACTGGTCGGCAAAGTTGGCGTGCCAGAAATCCTGGCTGACTCGGCTGGGCAGTAGCCACACCTCATGGCCATGATCGTAGCGGCTTTCATGCGGGCCAACTGTGTAGAACCCGCTCATCATGTTCAGGTCATCCAAGCCGTCCTGGTCGCTGGCGGCAAACCGGCGCAGTATCAGTTGCGGCAACGTGAGGCTTTCAACAGGCGGGCCACTGTGGGCCCAGCCGGAAAAGCTGAGGTGGCTGGACTGGGCGTTGTCAAACCGGTGCCAGTACACGTTGTGAACGTCCAGTGCAGGCAGTTGGTGGAGGCGTAGCAAACGGGCCGCTTCGGTTTCCGCTGCACGGCTGAGGTCGGGATAGTCAATGAACCATCGGTGGCTAAGGTCCAGCAGTTCGTTCATATCGGGGGTCTGCAAGGCGGGCATGGCAAGTACTCTGGCGAAACGGACCTGCACCTTGCGCGCCCGGTGTACGCACAGGGCGGTGTATATCGCTTGAACACGCAGTTGAACATGGCATAACACTTGCTGAATCAACGGCCAGAGCAGTTGTAACCTTCTATTGCGACGGAATATTGGCATGGCTAAGAAAGACGAAGATGCAGGCGCGGCCCCGGAGAAAAAGAAGGGCAAGCTCAAACTGATCCTGATCATCGTGATCGCGTTGTTGCTGGCAGTCGGGGGTTCAGTAGGCGGAACCTGGTACTTCATGCACAAGTCCCAGACTGGCAAGGATGAGAAATCACCCGATGCGGCTGCGGCTGCGTCCGCCAAGCCTGTTGCGATCTATGAGTCGTTGTCGCCGGCCTTTGTGGTGAACCTGAACCAGAACGGAAAACAGCGCTATCTTCAGGTCAGCATCGCGCTGCTGACCCATGACCAGGCTGGCCTGGATGCGCTGAAAGAGCACCTGCCGGTCATTCGCAACAACTTGGTCATGCTGATGTCAGGTCAGGATTTCGGCACCCTGGCCAGCCCTATCGGGATCGAGATGCTGCGGCAGAAAGCAACGGCCAGCGTTCAGGAAGTGGCGCAGAAAGAGGTTGGCAAACTGGTGGTGGACCAACTGCTGTTCACCAATTTCGTATTGCAATAGGGAACCCTAATGGCCATGCAGGACCTGTTGTCACAGGACGAGATCGACGCGCTGCTGCACGGCGTGGATGATGGCCTGGTACAGACCGAAACCCTGGTCGAACCGGGTAGCGTCAAAACTTACGACCTCACCACCCAGGACCGCATTGTGCGCGGGCGCATGCCCACCCTGGAAATGATCAACGAGCGGTTTGCCCGCTACACCCGTGTCAGCATGTTCAACCTGCTGCGCCGGTCTGCTGACGTAGCCGTGGGCGGTGTGCAGGTGATGAAATTCGGGGAGTACATTCACTCCCTCTACGTGCCTACCAGCCTCAACCTGGTCAAGATAAAGCCCTTGCGTGGCACGGCCTTGTTCATCCTTGACGCGCGTCTGGTGTTCAAGCTGGTAGACAACTTCTTCGGCGGTGACGGGCGCCATGCCAAGATCGAGGGCCGGGAGTTCACCCCTACCGAGCTTCGGGTAGTACGCATGGTGCTGGACCAATGCTTCATTGACCTCAAGGAAGCCTGGCACGCAATCATGGAGGTGAACTTCGAGTTCATACAGTCCGAAGTGAACCCTGCCATGGCCAATATCGTAGGCCCGAGCGAAGCCGTGGTGGTGTCTACCTTCCATGTGGAAATGGACGGCGGTGGCGGTGACCTGCACGTGGCCATGCCTTATTCAATGGTCGAGCCCATGCGAGAAATGCTCGACGCCGGCTTCCAATCGGACCTGGATGACCAGGACGAACGCTGGATCAAGGCGCTGCGCGAGGACGTGCTGGACGTGTCTGTGCCCCTGTCGGCTACCGTTGCCCGTCGCCAGCTCAAGCTGCGCGATATTCTGCACATGCAGCCCGGGGACGTGATCCCTGTAGAGCTGCCGGAAGAACTCATCATGCGCGCCAATGGCGTACCCGCGTTCAAGGCGCGCCTGGGCTCCCACAAGGGCACCCTGTCGCTGCAGATCACGACCCCGGTCGAACGCCGCTGACGCGCATCAAAACATCGAATACTGAGGAAAGACCATGGCTGATGATAAAGACACCCCTGCCGACGACCAGGCGCTTGCTGACGAGTGGGCGGCGGCCCTGAATGAGTCCGGCGACGGGGGCCAGGCCGATATTGACGCCTTGCTGCAGGCCGATGCGGCGGCCAAGCCAGCAGGCACACGGCTGCCTATGGAAGAGTTTGGATCTTCCCCCAAGTTCTCCGAATCCCAAGGCATGGAAGGCCCGAACCTGGATGTGATTCTGGATATTCCTGTCACCATTTCCATGGAAGTGGGGGCCACGGAGATCAACATCCGCAACCTGTTGCAGCTCAACCAAGGTTCGGTGATCGAGTTGGACCGTTTGGCAGGGGAACCTCTGGATGTGCTGGTCAACGGCACGCTGGTTGCTCACGGCGAGGTGGTGGTGGTGAACGAAAAATTCGGCATTCGGCTCACTGATGTGATCAGCCCCGCCGAACGCATCAAGAAGCTGCGCTGATGCGAGCGTGGCTGGCAATGATGTTAAGCGTGCCGCTCATGGCGATGGCGGCAGAGCCGGGGGTGGTTGCGCCCGCTGCCCCGTCTGCACCTGCGGTGAGTGCTGGTGCAGGCATGGCCGGGCAGCTTGGGCAGACGGCGCTGGGCCTGCTGGCCGTGGTAGGGGTGATTCTCGGCCTGGCCTGGGTGCTCAGGCGCCTGCAACAGGTGCGCCCCGGTGGTGGCCAAGTGATCGAGGTACTGGGCGCCCGTGCATTAGGCCCCAGGGACCGGCTGATCCTGGTGCAGGTGGGTCAAGAGCAGATCCTGCTAGGGCTGTCCCCTGGCCGTATTACACCGCTGCATGTGCTCGCCCACCCTGTAGCGGCGCCTGCCCCTGGTGAGCCTGTGGCACCTGAGTTTGCCCAGCGGTTGATGGAACTGCTGGGTAAAGACAATAAGGACAAGAAGTGATGCGTCACCTGCGCTGGCTCATTCCCCTGTGCGGGGTGCTGTTCGCCCCTTGTGTACTGGCGGCCGACCCGCTGTCACTGCCGGCGATTACCATGACCACTGGTGCCAACGGGCAGCAGGAGTACTCGGTCAGCCTGCAGATACTTGCGATCATGACGGCACTGAGCTTCATTCCTGCGTTCGTGATGCTCATGACCAGCTTTACCCGCATCATCATTGTGTTCTCCATCCTGCGCCAGGCTCTCGGCCTGCAGCAGACGCCCTCTAACCAGTTGCTCACGGGCATGGCGCTGTTCCTCACCATGTTCATCATGGCGCCAGTGTTCGACCGGGTGAATAACGACGCCTTGCAGCCTTACCTGGCAGAAACCATGAGTGCCCAGGATGCGCTGGCCAAGGCCGAGGTCCCTATCAAGGACTTTATGTTGGGGCAGACGCGCCAGAGCGACCTGGACATGTTCATGCGGCTTTCGCGGCGCACGGATATTCCCAGCGCAGACCAGGCGCCCCTGACCATTCTGGTTCCGGCGTTTGTCACCTCAGAGCTGAAAACGGCGTTCCAGATCGGTTTCATGATCTTCATTCCGTTTCTGATCATCGACCTGGTGGTTGCCAGTGTATTGATGGCCATGGGGATGATGATGCTGTCGCCCCTGATCATTTCATTGCCCTTCAAGATCATGCTGTTCGTGCTGGTAGACGGCTGGTCATTGATCATCGGTACCCTTGCCGGCAGCTTCGGCGGCGTTTGATTCACAGGAGCCGGCCATGACCCCGGAAGTTGCCACAGACCTGTTCCGCGAAGCCCTTTGGCTGACCACCATTATGGTGGCCATTCTGGTATTGCCCAGCCTGCTGGTGGGCCTGCTGGTGGCGATGTTCCAGGCCGCGACCCAGATCAACGAACAAACCCTAAGCTTCCTGCCTCGCATGTTGGTAATGCTGGTCACGCTGATCGTGCTGGGCCCGTGGATCGTGCAGAAGTTCATGGAGTACATCACAGGCTTGTATACCAGCATTCCTGGATTGATCGGCTAGCATGCTGGCACTTACCGACACCCAGATTGGCAGTTGGGTCGCCTCGTTCATACTGCCCCTGTTTCGGGTGATGGCGCTGCTGATGACCATGCCGCTGTTTGGGGGCAACACGGTGTCGTCACGGGTTCGGCTGTATTTCGCACTGGCAATTACAGTAGTGATCGTGCCGGGGCTGCCTGCCATGCCTGAAGTCCATGCCTTGGACCTGAGCGCCTTGCTGCTGGTGGCCGAGCAGATCATTGTCGGCTCGCTGATGGGCCTGTCCATTCACTTCCTGTTCCAGGCCTTTGTGATTGCAGGGCAGATTGTTGCCATCCAGATGGGTATGGCTTTTGCCTCGATGGTAGACCCTACCAACGGCGTGAACGTGGCGGTGGTCAGCCAGTTCTTCAATATGCTGGTCACCCTGCTGTTTCTCACCATGAACGGGCACCTAGTGGTGTTCGAAGTACTCACGGACAGCTTCACCACCTTGCCGGTAGGCCATGCACTGTCCACGGCCCAGTTCTGGGACCTGGTGACACGGGTAGGCTGGGTACTGGGTGCCTCGCTAATGCTGGTGCTGCCTGCGGTCACGGCGCTGCTGGTGGTCAACGTCGCCTTGGGCATCATGACCCGCGCAGCCCCACAGCTGAATATCTTTTCCGTAGGCATGCCCATGACCCTGGTGCTGGGCATGATCATCCTGTGGATCAACATGGCGGACATTCTCAACCAGTACCAGCCGCTGGCCATGGAAAGCCTGCGTTGGCTGCGTGCGCTGACTGAAGTGAGGTGAGCGATGGCTGAGAGTGAAAGCGGCGCGGACAAGACAGAAGACCCCACAGACAAACGAAAGAAAGACTCCAGGGAAAAAGGTGAGATCACCCGGTCCAAGGAGCTCAACACCTTTGTAGTGATGCTCGCAGGGGTTGGCGGCATTCTAGCGTTCGGCGGCGCCTTGGCCGAAGCGCTGATGGCCATCATGAAGTACAGTTTTACCCTGCGCCGTGAAGTGCTGACCGACACTAACCAGATGGCGCTGTTTCTGTTCAGCGCCGGCAAAATGGCCTTGCAGGCCGTCCAGCCTATTCTCACCGTGCTGCTGCTGGCGGCGATCATTGGCCCTATCTGCCTGGGCGGCTGGTTGTTCGCCGCAGGTTCGATGGCACCCAAGTTCAGCCGCATGAACCCGGCCAGTGGCCTCAAGCGCATGTTCTCCAAGAATGCGTTGACCGAGTTGCTGAAGGCACTAGGTAAATTCGGCATCACCATGGCCGTAGCCGTATGGGTACTCAAGCGGGACCAGGCCGACCTGCTGGCCATTGCCCACGAGCCTCTGGAAACGGCCATTGCCCACTCCCTTCAGGTGGTGGGGTGGAGCGCCTTGTACATGGCCTTGGGGCTGTTGCTCATTGCAGCCATCGACGTGCCCTTGCAGCTGTATCAAGGCAAGGAAAAGCTCAAGATGACCAAGCAGGAAGTGCGCGACGAGCACAAGGATGCCGAAGGGCGGCCTGAAGTGAAAGGGCGTATCCGGCAGATGCAACGGGAAATGTCCCAGCGGCGGATGATGACCAACATCCCCCAGGCGGATGTGATCATCACTAACCCCACCCACTTTGCAGTGGCCTTGAAGTACGACGCCGATAGCGGCGGCGCGCCTATGCTGCTGGCCAAGGGTGTGGACATGCTGGCCCTGAAAATTCGCGAGATCGGCGTGGCCCACCAGGTGCAGGTACTTGAATCCCCAGCACTGGCGCGCTCCATCTACTATTCCACGGAAATTGACCAGCAGATCCCGTCAGGCCTGTACCTGGCCGTGGCCCAGGTGCTGGCGTACGTGTACCAGATCCGCCAATACCGCCCCGGTAACGGCCCCCGCCCTGAAGCGCCAAAAAACGTACCCATCCCGACCGACCTGCAGCGCGATGAGACCGGCGAGGCACCGCCGGAAGACTAAGGTCCCAGCGGATAAGCCATACGCTGCCTAGTGTAGGACTGGGCGTAGCCGAAGGCGGAGACCGGGAACCCTAGGCGTCGGCGCAGGGCCAAGGTGTGGCTACTGTTTGAACGTCAGGCATTGAACACAACAAGCCTTGACTATGATTACTTGGGTGCCTTAGCTTGTACGCCAATGGCGTAGCAGGGTTGCCGTATGATTTTCATTGAAACACCCATTTTTACGCATGATGTGAATGAACTGTTAAGTGAGGATGAGTATCTCCAATTCCAGCAGCATCTAGCCAGCTATCCGAACGCTGGCGATGTGATACCCGGCACAGGTGGGTTGCGAAAGATACGCTGGAAGGTTTCCGGGCAAGGTAAGCGAGGTGGCGTGAGGGTGATTTATCTTAGCGTCGCTGCCGCATTCCAGATTCGCCTAATCTTGATTTATCGTAAGGGGATCAAGGACGACCTCACCGAAGATGAGAAACGACAACTCCGCCAATTGAATCAGGGCTGGGAACATGGATAAGCAGTTGTTCGAGCGTTTGAAAGAAAGCATGGTCCAGATGGACGAAATCAACCGAGGAGAGCGTTCGCCTTCCCGAGAGTTTTACCTTGACCCTTTGCAGGTCAAGGCCATAAGGAAAAGCACGGGGCTGTCTCAGGCGGCGTTCGCCAAAACCATTGATGTTGCCGTAGGCACCCTGCGGAATTGGGAGCAAGGCCGCCGCAACCCGGAAGGCCCAGCAAGGGCGCTTCTACGTGCGATACAAAATGATCCTGCCCATGTACTAGCGGCATTGCAGCCAGATTGAGCGCATTGCTGGCCTTGCAGTACTTTTGACGAATTAATGCCCCTAGCAGACGAACTGTTTCTTCCCCCACTGAACGCTACTCGGCAGGCAGTGCCATAACTGGAGAGCTTTTTGCACTGGCCCCTGGAAAGCGCGTAAGCGTCAAAAGTTTGTGGGGAATCAAAGATGGCGATGGACAGGACTCAATTGATCAGCGGCGCGCGCAGCCTGAGCCAGGGCAACCTGGGGGTGCCGCTGGCATTGCTCACCATGCTGGCCATGATGACCCTGCCAGTGCCCACGTTTTTGCTGGACGTGTTCTTCACGTTCAACATCGCGCTATCGATCGTGGTGCTGCTGGTGTGCGTGTATGCCATGCGACCACTGGACTTCGCAGCCTTCCCCACCATTCTGCTGGTGGCCACGCTATTGAGGCTGGCGCTGAACGTGGCCTCTACTCGCGTGGTGCTGCTCCATGGCCATGAGGGCCACCAGGCGGCGGGGAAGGTGATCCAGGCGTTCGGTGAAGTGGTGATCGGCGGCAACTACGTAGTAGGTGCGGTGGTGTTTGCCATCTTGATGATCATCAACTTCGTGGTAGTCACCAAGGGTGCTGGCCGTATTTCCGAAGTGAGCGCGCGGTTTACCCTGGATGCCATGCCGGGTAAACAGATGGCCATTGACGCGGACCTCAACGCCGGTCTGATCGACCAGGCAGCGGCCAAACATCGCCGGGCTGAAGTGGCCCAGGAAGCAGAGTTCTATGGCTCCATGGACGGCGCCAGCAAGTTCGTGCGCGGGGATGCCGTGGCGGGCCTGCTCATTCTGTTCATCAACCTCATCGGTGGCATGGCCATCGGTATTCTCCAACACGGCCTGACCTTCGCGGACGCTGGCAGCACCTATGCGCTGTTGACCATTGGTGACGGCCTGGTGGCTCAGCTGCCGTCGCTGTTGCTGTCCACAGCAGCCGCCATCATGGTCACCCGCGCCTCCGGTTCCGAGGACATGGGCCGGCAGATCAGCCGGCAAATGTTCAATTCGCCCAAGGCCCTTGGGGTGTCCGCCTTGCTGATGGCGGTGATGGGCATGGTGCCGGGCATGCCCCATATCGCTTTCCTGTCGCTGGCGGCAGCGGCTGGCGGCGGCGCCTACCTGTTATGGAAAAAGCAGAACGAGATCAAGGTGGCGGCGGCGGCCGAAGTCCAGCGCCAGCAGGAACTGCTGCCGTCCCCACAGCGCTCCCAGGAAACCAAGGAACTGGGCTGGGACGATGTTACGCCTATCGACATGATTGGCCTGGAAGTGGGCTACCGCTTGATTCCGCTGGTAGACCGCAACCAAGGCGGGCAGCTACTGGCCCGTATCAAAGGCGTACGCAAGAAGCTGTCCCAGGACCTAGGCTTCCTGATGCCCACCGTTCATATCCGCGACAACCTGGACTTGGCCCCCAGCGCCTATCGGCTAACGTTGATGGGCGTGATTCTGGCCGAGGCGGAAATCTATCCGGACCGTGAATTGGCCATCAACCCAGGCCAAGTATTTGGCTCGTTGAACGGTATCCAGGCCCGTGACCCAGCCTTCGGCCTGGAAGCGGTGTGGATAGAGATCAGTGCGCGCAGCCAGGCCCAGTCCCTGGGCTACACCGTGGTAGACGCCAGCACGGTGGTTGCCACTCACTTGAACCAGATCCTTCAAAAACATGCCCATGAGCTGATCGGCCATGAAGAGGTTCAGCAATTGCTGCAAGTGCTGGCCAAAGGTTCGCCGAAGCTGGCGGAAGAGCTGGTACCTGGGCTGATTACCCTGTCTGCTTTACTCAAAGTGTTGCAGGCGCTGTTGGCTGAGCAAGTGCCGGTGCGGGACATCCGCAGCATTGCCGAAGCTATCGCTAACAGTGGGGTAAGGAGTCAAGATACCGCCGCGCTTGTGAGTGCTGTGAGGGCTGGTTTGTCTCGCGCAATCGTGCAAAGCATTGTGGGGACTGAGTCTCAGCTGCCTGTGATCACCCTTGAGCCGAAGTTGGAACAGATATTGCTCAATAGTATTCAGAAGGCGGGAATGGGTCAGGAAGAAGGCGTTTTGCTGGAACCAAGCATGGCCGAGCGGCTGCAGCGCTCATTGATTGACGCCTCCCAGCGTCAGGAAATGCAGGGCCAGCCTGCCATCCTGCTGGTAGCCGGGCCCATCCGCACCATGCTTTCACGCTTTGGTCGGCTCGCAGTGCCTAACCTTTACGTGTTGGCGTACCAGGAAATACCGGACAACAAGCAAGTTACGATCGTGGCGACAGTAGGGCCCAACGGCTGAGGTAGCGGGATATGCAAGTGAAGCGTTTTTTCGCAGCGGACATGCGTCAAGCCATGAAACTGGTGCGTGACGAGCTGGGCGCTGATGCCGCGATCATCGGCAACCGCCGCATTGCCGGCGGGGTAGAACTGACCGCAGCCCTGGATTACAAGCTGTCGGCACTGGCCCCACGTGTGCCTAATGTGGCACTGGAAGATGAACTGCGAAAAACCCAGTCCCGCATTGTATCGGCCCAAGCCGAGCTGGACACCCGTAGCCACGGCGATGGCGTGGTCAACCGCCAGCTGGTGGCTGGCCTGCCTTTGACCGCTGCCGAGCCGCTGATCGAACCCACACTGACTGAAGCGCCTCGTGTACATGCGCCAGCGGTAGCGCCTGAGGCTGCGCCTGTAGACCAGCGCCTGTTTGATTCCATGCGCTCCGAGCTGTCCGGGCTGCGTGAATTGCTGGAGGTTCAGCTGGGTTCATTGGCGTGGACGCAGCTTCAAGGCAGCCGGCCCGACCAGGCCACCTTGTGGCGCAAATTGCAACGCATCGGTTTGTCCGGCCCGTTGGCCCGCGACCTGCTGGAACAGGTTGGCGACGTGGAAGACCCTCGTCAGGCCTGGCGCCTGGTGCTGGCCCACTTAGCTCGCATGATCGCCACGCCTGAAGTGGAGCCGCTCGAAGAGGGCGGGGTCATTGCCATGGTCGGCCCTGCCGGTATGGGCAAAACCACTACGCTAGCCAAGCTCGCTGCCCGATATGTGCTTAAATACGGCGCGCAAAACATTGCGTTGGTAAGCATGGACAGTTTTCGTATTGGCGCCCAGGAACAACTTAAAACCCTGGGCCGAATTCTCAATGTGCCGGTTACTCAGGTCGACCCTGGTCAGTCCTTGGCGCAAGCCTTGGAGCCGCTACTACGCAAGCGTGTCGTGCTGATTGATACCGCAGGGCTGCAAGCCAGTGACCCGGCCCTCAAGTTGCAGCTGGAAAGCTTGGCTGGGCGTGGGATTCGCGCACGCAATTACCTTGTGCTGGCTACTACCAGCCAGAAGCAGGTACTGACTGCGGCTTACCACAGTTACAAGCGGTGCGGCCTGGCAGGTTGTATCCTTACCAAGCTGGATGAAACGGCAAGCCTGGGTGAAGTGCTGAGCCTGGCCATTGGTCATCAACTGCCCGTGGCTTACCTGACCGATGGCCCGCGTATACCAGACGATGTGCACCTGCCCCGCAAGCACCAGTTGGTCAGCCGTGCGGTCAGCGTGCAGATGCAGGAGGAACCCAGCGAAGAGGCCATGGCCGATATGTTCGCTGACCTCTACCACAGCCCCAGCAAGCGCGCGGGCTGAGGTGAATGAATATGAATGAATGCATGCGCAAGTGGTTGCGCGCCAGCGAACCTCGGGGTTCGCTGTCCAGCTTGAAACCGACCTCCACCATGAGCAGCGTCAATCGGCCTGCAGGGCCAGCGTGCCATGGTGTAGCCAGTGTCTCAGTGACAAGGTAAAGAACGAATGGGCAGCATGCATCCCGTACAGGTGATCGCGGTGACCGGCGGCAAAGGTGGCGTCGGCAAGACAAACGTGTCAGTGAACCTTTCTCTGGCGTTGGCTGAGCTTGGCCGCCGGGTCATGCTTCTGGACGCCGACCTTGGCCTGGCCAACGTAGACGTTCTGTTGGGGCTTACACCCAAGCGTACGCTTGCCGACGTGATCGAAGGGCGCTGCGAATTGCGCGATGTTCTTCTTCAGGGGCCAGGGGGCATTCGGATAGTGCCGGCAGCGTCGGGTACCCAGACCATGGTTCACCTGACTCCTGCCCAACACGCGGGCCTTATCCAGGCCTTTAGCGAAATTGGCGACAACCTGGATGTGCTGGTGATCGATACGGCCGCAGGCATCGGCGATTCCGTGGTGAGCTTTGTGCGCGCGGCCCAGGAAGTGCTGTTGGTGGTCTGCGACGAGCCCACGTCCATCACCGATGCGTATGCCCTGATCAAGTTGCTTAATCGTGATTACGGTATGAACCGCTTCCGGGTATTGGCCAATATGGCCCAGAGCCCCCAGGAAGGGCGCAACCTGTTTGCCAAGCTCACCAAGGTCACTGACCGTTTCCTTGATGTGGCACTCCAATACGTAGGTGCGGTGCCGTATGACGAAACCGTGCGCAAGGCCGTCCAGAAACAGCGGGCTGTGTATGAAGCATTCCCGCGCTCGAAATGTGCCTTGGCCTTCAAGGCCATCGCTCAGAAAGTCGACACCTGGCCGCTGCCCGCTAACCCGCGGGGGCACCTGGAGTTCTTTGTCGAACGTTTGGTACAGCAAACCAGTGCGGGGCCTGTCTCATGAGCGCCAGTGGATACCGGATGTACAACAATGCTTCTCGGCAATCGCAGCAGCATGAACTGATCGAGCGGTACGCCCCGCTGGTGAAGCGAATCGCCTACCACTTGCTGGCACGTTTGCCAGCCAGTGTTCAGGTAGAAGACCTGATCCAGGCAGGCATGATCGGCTTGCTTGAAGTGGCCAACAAATACGATGCCAGCAAAGGGGCGAGTTTCGAGACCTATGCCGGTATTCGTATTCGCGGCGCCATGCTGGACGAGGTACGAAAAGGTGACTGGGCGCCTCGCTCGGTGCATCGCAATACCCGTACCGTGACCGACGCTATTCGAAAAATTGAAGCAAGAACGGGCCGCGAGGCTAAAGATCACGAGGTTGCTGCCGAACTCAACATCAAGCTCGAGGATTATTACTCGATGCTTAACGATACGCTGGGTAGCCGCCTGTTCAGTTTCGACGACCTGTTGCAGGACGGCGAACACGAAGGTTTGCATGAAGACGGCGCCGGCGGCAGTGGCGAACCGGCCCGTGGCCTGGAGGATGAACGCTTCCAGGGCGCGCTGGCCGATGCCATCGCCAACCTTCCGGAGCGGGAGCGGCTGGTATTGTCGCTTTATTACGACGAGGAGCTGAACCTCAAGGAAATCGGTGAAGTGCTGGGGGTCAGCGAGTCACGTGTAAGCCAGTTGCACAGCCAGTGCGCAGCACGTTTGCGCAGCCGTCTGGGTGAATGGCGAGCACGTTGAAGCAGTCCTGAAGGTATAGGTATTAACGAATTGAACCGCGCGGCCCGGAGAGGCCGCGTTCGAGACTGCTGGAGGTCTACTTGGACAAGAACATGAAAATCCTGATCGTTGACGATTTCTCGACGATGAGGCGGATCATCAAGAACCTGTTGCGCGACCTGGGGTTTACTAACACATCCGAAGCCGACGATGGCAACACGGCGCTGCCCATGCTGCAAAGCGGAGCGTTCGACTTTCTGGTAACGGATTGGAACATGCCTGGCATGACCGGCATCGAGCTGTTGCGCACTGTACGGGCCGATGACCGCCTCAAGCACTTACCTGTGTTGATGGTGACGGCCGAGGCCAAGCGTGAGCAGATCATCGAGGCAGCCCAGGCCGGGGTAAACGGTTACGTGGTCAAGCCTTTCACTGCACAAGTGCTGAAAGAAAAGATCGATAAAATCTTCGAGCGCGTCAACAGCTGAGGCCGCACAGGGGGCGTCATGGAGTCCAGTAATACGTCTTTGGGGGACTTCGAGTCCACCCTGAAAAGCCATGCACGTCAGTTGGTGGAGAGCCTCGAAAAAGGTCACTTCGGCGACGCGGTGCAATTGATTTCCGAACTCAACCAAGCCCGTGATCGCGGGCTGTACATGGAAGTGGGCAAGCTCACCCGTGAGCTGCACAGCGCCATTGTCAATTTCCAGATCGACCCTCGATCGCCCAAGGCCGAGGAGGTGTCCCAAATTACGGATGCCACCGAGCGGCTGGACTACGTGGTGCGGCTCACGGAAAACGCCGCCAACCGCACCATGGACTTGGTAGAGCAAAGCACACCCGTGGTGCATAGCTTCGCCGAAGATGCCCATGCACTGCGTGAGGACTGGCAGCGCTTCATGCGCCGTGAAGTGGATGCTGACGCGTTCCGAGACCTGGTAAAGCGCGTAGACGCTTTCCTGGTACGCAGTGAGAACGATGCAGCGGCCCTGTCTTCGCACCTGAATGACATCTTGCTGGCACAGGACTATCAGGACCTTACCGGCCAGGTGATCAAGCGCGTGACCACCCTGGTAACGGACGTGGAAGCGAACCTGCTCAAGCTGGTACTCATGGCCAGCCAGGTGGAGCGTGTTGCGGGTATCGAGCACGACCCTGCCAGCCTGGTTGCAGAAAAAAAATCCGAAAAAGATGCCTTCAAGGGTGAAGGTCCGCAGATTCATGCCGATAAGCGTGAAGACGTCGTATCCGGTCAGGACGATGTGGATGATCTTCTGTCCAGCCTGGGTTTCTGAACCCTGCTTGGCGGAACCATCGAACAGGCGCTGAACTGCGCTATCCGGGCCGGATGCCACTTACAGAATTGAGGGAGCAACCCGTATGAGCTTCGGCGCCGATGAAGAGATCCTCCAGGACTTCCTGGTAGAGGCCGGCGAGATCCTGGAGCAGTTGTCCGAACAGTTGGTGGAGCTGGAAAGCCGCCCCGACGACGCGAACCTGCTCAATGCGATTTTTCGTGGTTTTCACACTGTCAAGGGCGGCGCCGGCTTCCTCCAGCTCAATGAGCTGGTCGAGTGCTGCCACATCGCCGAAAACGTGTTCGACATCCTTCGCAAGGGTGAGCGCCGCGTTGATTCCGAACTGATGGACGTTGTGCTGGAGGCCCTCGATACGGTCAACAGCATGTTCGGCCAAGTGCGTGAGCGCTCTGCGCTTACCCCGGCAACCCCGGAGTTGCTGGCAGCCCTGGCACGTTTGGCAGAACCTGCCGGTGCCGCGCCAGCACCCGCTGCTCCACCCGCAGCCGCCCCTGTGGCAGCGCCAGTGGCCACGCCATTCGAAGCCTTGCTGGAAAGCTTGGACGAAGAGCCGGCAGGTGCTGCACAGAGCGATGAAATTACCGACGCCGAGTTCGAATCCCTGCTCGACCAGCTTCATGGCAAGGGGCAGCCGGCTGCTCACGTGACCGCGCCGCCCCCAGCTGCGCCGGTGGCGCCCGCCGCCGGAGATGAAATCACCGACGCCGAGTTCGAGTCCCTGCTGGACCAGCTTCATGGCAAAGGCAACTTCGTCGCCGACAACCTGCCAGGCGCCCAGACGGCACCGCCTGTGGTTGCCACTGCACCCGCAGCGGCCGGGGGCGGGGACCTGATCACCGACAACGAATTCGAAGCGCTGCTGGACCAACTCCATGGCAAGGGCAAGTTCAGTGCCGAGAACGGCGCTGAGGCTCCTGCTGGGGCGTCTGCAGTCGCGGCGCCTGCGCCTGTGCCACCCAAGGCCGAACCCGCCCGTGCGCCCGCAGCCGCTGTTGCGCCCGCAGCCGCGCCGGCACCTGCTGCACGGCCAGCCCCAAGTGGCGAGAAGCCTGTTGCCTCTGAAGCTGAGACCACGGTGCGAGTAGACACGGCGCGCCTGGACGAAATCATGAACATGGTGGGCGAGCTGGTGCTGGTGCGTAACCGCCTGGTTCGGCTCGGCCTTAACAGCGGGGACGAGGCCATGTCCAAGGCCGTGTCCAACCTGGACGTGGTCACGGCAGACCTGCAAACCGCTGTCATGAAAACCCGCATGCAGCCTATCAAGAAAGTGTTCGGGCGCTTCCCGCGCTTGGTACGCGACTTGGCGCGTCAGCTCAAGAAAGAAATCAACCTGGAGCTGGTAGGCGAAGAAACCGACCTGGACAAGAACCTGGTTGAGGCCCTGGCCGACCCACTGGTCCACTTGGTGCGCAACGCGGTCGACCATGGCGTGGAAATGCCAGGCGAGCGTGAGGAGTCCGGCAAGCCGCGCTCAGGCAAGGTGGTGCTGTCGGCCGAGCAGGAAGGCGATCACATCCTGTTGTCCATTTCCGATGACGGCAAGGGCATGGACCCGGCCGTACTGCGTGCCAAAGCGGTTGAGAAGGGGTTGATGGACAAGGATGCGGCCGAGCGCCTTTCCGAGACCGACTGCTACAACCTGATTTTCGCCCCAGGGTTCTCCACCAAGACCGAGATCTCCGACGTCTCTGGCCGTGGTGTGGGCATGGACGTGGTGAAAACCAAGATCTCTCAGCTCAACGGCTCGATCAACATTTACTCAGCCAAAGGCCAGGGCTCGAAGATCGTCATCAAGGTGCCGCTCACCTTGGCAATCATGCCGACCCTGATGGTAATGCTAGGCAACCAGGCCTTTGCCTTCCCGCTGGTGAGCGTGAACGAGATCTTCCACCTCGACCTGTCACGCACCAACGTGGTGGACGGCCAGGAAGTGGTGATCGTGCGCGACAAGGCATTGCCCTTGTTCTACCTCAAGCGTTGGCTGGTACCTGGCGCCGAGGACAGCGAACAGCGCGAGGGCCATGTGGTGATCCTCTCGGTAGGCACGCAACGCATCGGCTTTGTGGTCGACCAGTTGGTGGGCCAGGAAGAAGTGGTCATCAAGCCGCTGGGCAAAATGCTTCAGGGCACACCTGGCATGTCCGGGGCTACCATTACCGGTGACGGTCGCATCGCGCTGATCCTGGACGTTCCGAGCATGCTCAAGCGCTACGCCGCACGGCGTATCTGATACCGCTGCCGCCGGGCCGCAAGGCCCGGTGGTCTGTCACGGAGTAACTATGGCACTCACAGTCCTGGTAGTGGACGACTCGGGGTTTTTCCGCCGCCGCCTTACCGAAATCCTGTCCCAAGATGCCAATATCAAGGTGGTAGGCACCGCCAGCAACGGGCGTGAAGCCATCGACCAAGCCGTTGCGCTCAAGCCTGATGTGATCACCATGGACTATGAAATGCCCATGATGGATGGCATCACGGCCGTTCGCCACATCATGCAGCGGTGCCCAACACCGGTGTTGATGTTCTCCTCGCTTACTCATGAGGGTGCCCGGGTCACTCTGGATGCCTTGGATGCGGGCGCGGTCGATTTCCTGCCCAAGAATTTCGAAGACATTTCCAAGAACCCGGACAAGGTCCGGCAACTGCTCGTGGAAAAGGTCAGCTCCATCGCCCGCAGCAACCGGCGCCTGGGCGCCAGTACCTACGCCGCTCCGGCACCGGCGGCACGCGAGCCAGCTCCGAGCCGGGCGCCTGTTCGCCCAGCGCCTGCTGCACCGACGCCCGCACGCCAGGCGGCACCTGCCAACAGCGGCCCGCCCAAGCGCAAGGCCTACAAACTGCTGGCCATTGGCACCTCCACCGGAGGGCCAGTCGCCCTGCAAAAAGTCCTCACTCAACTGCCCGCCAGTTTTCCAGCACCTATTGTATTGATTCAGCATATGCCCGCTGCCTTCACCAAGGCCTTCGCGGAACGTCTGGACAAGCTGTGCCGTATCCGCGTGAAGGAAGCTGAGGACGGGGATCAGTTGCGCCCTGGCCTTGCATTGCTGGCACCAGGCGGCAAACAGATGATGGTGGACGCACGCGGAGTGGTGAAGATCTTGCCGGGCGACGAACGCCTTAACTACAAGCCTTGCGTGGACATTACCTTCGGCTCAGCTGCTAAATCGTTCGGCGACAAGGTGCTGGCGGTGATTTTGACTGGCATGGGCGCCGATGGTCGTGAGGGCGCGCGTCTGCTCAAGCAGAGCGGAAGCCAGGTGTGGGCACAGGATGAGGCCAGTTGTGTGATCTATGGCATGCCCATGGCCGTCGCCAAGGCGGGTTTGACCGATGCGGTGTACAGCTTGGATGACATGGGTCGCTACCTGTCGGAGGCGTGCCAGTAATGGATGTACTGAGCCTTATCGGCATTATTCTGGCGTTCGTGGCCATCGTAGGCGGTAACTTTCTGGAAGGGGGCCACCTGCCGTCCCTGTTGAACGGGCCCGCAGGCCTGATCGTGCTGGGTGGTACGTTGGCGGCGGCATTGCTGCAAACGCCCATTAGTGCATTCAAGCGCGCCTTGCAGATATTCCCATGGATTTTCTTTCCACCCCGTATCGACATCGCCGGGGGTGTAGACAAGGTTGTAGGCTGGAGCCTGGTTGCCCGCAAGGAGGGCCTGTTAGGGCTGGAAAGCGTGGCTGACGGTGAAGTGGACAGTTATGCCCGCAAAGGCCTGCAATTGCTGGTCGATGGGGCAGACCCGGAAGCGATCCGCAGCATTCTTGAACTGGATTTCTTCACCCAGGAAGGTCGCGATATCCAGGCCGCTAAGGTATTCGAGTGCATGGGCGGCTATGCGCCCACCATTGGCATCATCGGTGCAGTCATGGGGCTGATTCATGTGATGGGTAACCTGGCCGACCCTTCCCAGCTAGGCAGTGGCATTGCGGTTGCATTCGTTGCGACTATCTACGGTGTGGCGTCAGCCAACCTGGTGTTGCTGCCCGTTGCCAACAAACTCAAGGCGCAGGCGCAGCGCCAGGCCCGCTACAGAGAAATGCTCCTTGAAGGGCTTCTCTCGATTGCTGAAGGCGAAAACCCCCGTTCCATCGAACTCAAGCTGCAAGGCTTCATGGAGCAATGATGCGACGTCGTCGACCGCCAGAAGAACATGAAAACCACGAGCGCTGGCTGGTCTCCTACGCGGACTTCATTACGCTGCTGTTCGCGTTCTTCGTGGTCATGTACTCCATTTCTTCGGTCAACGAAGGCAAGTACAAGGTGCTCTCCGATGCCTTGGTCGGCGTGTTCAACGATCAGGATCGCAGCCTCAAACCCATCCCTATCGGCGATGAGCGCCCGCGTACCACGCAACCGGTCACACCCTTGAACACCGAAAGCGATGAGCCAGATGCCGCCGTCAGTGAGTCAGATGCGTTCAAGACCATTACGGACGATGTGCGCACGGCGTTTGGTGACCTGATCGCCACCAACCAGCTGACCGTACGTGGTAACGAACTGTGGATTGAGATCGAGCTAAAGTCCGGCTTGCTGTTTGGCAGCGGTGACGCCATTCCCAGCGATCGCGCCTTCGACATCGTCGAAAAAGTGGCGGGTATTCTCAAGCCCTTCGCCAACCCGGTTCACGTGGAAGGGTTCACAGATAACCAGCCCATTCGAACGGCGCAGTACCCCACCAATTGGGAACTGTCCTCGGCGCGCGCGTCCAGCATTGTGCGCATGCTGGCCATGGATGGCGTGGACCCCAGCCGACTCGCAGCGGTAGGCTACGGTGAATACCAGCCAGTGGCCAGCAACGATGATGCCGACGGGCGCTCGCGCAACCGCCGGGTTGTGCTGGTGATCTCTCGCAACCTGGAGGTACGCCGTAGCCTGACCGGCTCTGGCACCACTAACGCCAAGCCGGATGCAGCCCTCAAGCGGGCTGGCACACAAAGTGCACCGTCTGCAGCAATACAGCCTGTTCAGGGGCAAGTTGTCAAAACCCCGTCACCGGCGTTGTAAACCCGTTATTGGAACCGTGCACATGAGAGTCTGGGCAGTTGCCAACCAAAAAGGAGGGGTGGGTAAAACCACCACCACCGTCGCGCTTGCCGGCCTGTTGGCCGATGCAGGAAAGCGTGTCGTTGTGGTGGACCTGGACCCTCACGGTTCGTTGACCAGCTACTTCGGCAATGACCCAGATGCCCAGGACCAAAGCTGTTTCGACCTGTTTCTGCACAAGGGCAGCGTGCCCGATGGCTTGCCACGGCAACTGCTGCTGCCCACCAAAGATGAACGTATTTCGTTGTTGCCCTCCAGTACGGCACTGGCCACGCTGGAGCGCCAGTCTCCTGGTCAAAGCGGGCTGGGCCTGGTAGTCGCCAAGGCCTTGGCTCAGCTCTGGCAGGATTTCGACTATGCCTTGATCGATAGCCCCCCGTTGCTGGGCGTGCTGATGGTCAATGCCCTGGCCGCCAGCCAGCAGCTGGTGGTGCCTGTGCAAACCGAGCACCTGGCGGTCAATGGCCTGGAGCGCATGATCAATACGTTGGCGATGATCAACCGTTCTCGAAAGGTGCCGTTGCCCTACAGCATTGTGCCCACGTTGTTTGACCGCCGTACCCAGGCCTCCCTTGGCACCCTCAAACTGCTGCGTGACCGTTGGGAGAGCAGCGTGTGGGAAGGCTACATTCCGGTTGACACGCGCTTGCGCGACGCCAGCCGGGCCGGTACGGCACCCTCTCGGTTCGACCCTAAAAGCCGTGGGGTCGTGGCGTACCGTGCGCTGCTCAAGCATTTGCTGAGTCAGCAACTTCTGACGCAGGTGGCCTGACATGATCCGCCCCATCGACCTTGATGTTGCTCGTCGTCCCCGCCAGGCCTTGCAGGCCTACTTGGACGGCTTATTACAGGAAGCCACGGAAGACGAAGACGCTGCCCCAGCGCCTGCGCCCGTTGCAAGGCTAGTACAGCCCGAGCCGGCTGCACTGGACGAATTCCAGGCCGCGGTGCTGGAAGAGCAGCAACGGGATGCCCGTACTGGTCGGCCCGCGCCTGCACCACAGCAAGCCCCTGTACGACCGGCAGCCGAGGGTGTGACCCTTGCCAGGTTCGAGGAGCCCGCCGCGTGGCGAGGGCCGTTGTTAGTGCCTCAAGTGGCCCCCCAGGTGCTGAAGGAAGCACTGGCGCCTGTGGTCGAGCCAGAGTCGCTGCCAGCGCCTGCGCCCGCGATGCCTACCGTTGAACCGGTGAGTGAGCAGCCACCGGCAACCGGTGGCCCGGTCACCCCTGTAGGCGAGGGCCTGCCTGCGTGGGCGGGTGAATCGTTCGAGTGCCTGTTATTTGACGTGGCCGGCCTTACCCTGGCCGTACCCTTGGTATGCCTGGGTTCTATCTACAACCTGGCAGGGCAGGAACTGACACCGTTGTTCGGACAGCCCGAATGGTTCTTGGGCCTGTTGCCAGTGCCCGGCGGTAACCTGAAGGTACTGGACACGGCCCGTTGGGTGATGCCGGATCGCTACCGGGATGATTTCCAGCAAGGCCTGCAGTACGTGATCTCGGTCCAAGGCTATGAATGGGGCTTGGCGGTGCATTCGGTAAGCCGTTCGCTGCGTATGGACCCGTCTCAGATCAAGTGGCGCGCCCAGCGCGGGCAGCGCCCTTGGCTGGCGGGCACCGTGATTGAACATATGTGCGCCTTGGTAGACGTCGCCCAACTGGCGGAGATGATTGCCAGCGGTGCGGTGCAACGGCAAGACGCCGAAGCCCGGGCCAAAGCCGCAGCCGATGCAAAGGCCCGGGCGCAAGCCGCCCGTGGTGGTAAACGATAAATCCCAAGGCCTCGTTGGCCTTGGCAGTGAACACTAGACCGCAGTGGCGGGAGCGAGGGGTAGGGTATGAGTAAAGCGTCTGGCAAGGGTTCCGAAGATCCGATCCTGCAATGGGTCACCTTCCGCCTGGATAACGAAACCTATGGCATCAATGTGATGCAGGTTCAGGAAGTGCTGCGTTATACAGAAATCGCGCCGGTGCCGGGTGCGCCTGCGTATGTGCTGGGCATTATTAACCTGCGCGGCAACGTGGTCACGGTCATCGACACCCGTCAACGGTTCGGCCTGGCTTCCAGCGACGTCAGCGATAACACGCGTATCGTGATCATCGAAGCTGACAAGCAGGTGGTGGGTATTCTGGTGGACAGCGTGGCCGAAGTGGTCTACCTGCGCCAGTCCGAGGTGGAAACGGCGCCGAACGTGGGTAACGAAGAGTCTGCCAAGTTTATCCAGGGCGTCTGCAACAAGAACGGCGAGTTGCTCATTCTGGTTGAATTGGACAAGATGATGTCCGAAGAAGAATGGTCGGACCTGGAGAACCTCTGAGTTGATACTCGAAGCCGCCGTTATCGTGCTGGCCATCCTCTGGGTTGGCGCGGTAGCGATGTTTCTCTCGTACAGCCGCAACCAGCAACGCATTGCGGCCGAACAGGCCGCCGGCGACGCCCTGCGCGACCAACGCATTCGCGAACTTGCCAAACGCCTGGAGGATTACCAGAACGGCACAGTGCGTATGGGCGAGGCGCTGCACGAACTGCGCGCCGTGGTCGCGCCACTGCCGGACAAAATGCTGCAACTGGAACAACGGGACCCTGATAACCTGTCTTTTGAACAGGCCGCGAAACTGGTGCACATGGGGGCGACCATCGATGAACTTACCCAGGCTTGTGGTTTGACACAGGCCGAGGCGGAGTTGATGAGTAAGTTGCATGGGCAGCAGGCTTAGGCTATGTAAGAGATGGGTTGAGCCCATTTCAACTGGCACCGACGCTCACCATTAGTAGAGTTCACTTCTATCAAAAGGGGCGCTTCTCTAATGAGTGAACACTATGTACTTACAGACGAATCTTGGGCGCTGATCAAAAACCTTTTCTCTGCGCCACTGGATGGTCGGCGTCCTTAGACTAAGGATTGGCTGTTGCTCAATGGTATTCTTTGGGTGCCCTGTTCGGGAGCTCCCTGGCAGGACACGCTTGAGCGTTTTGGCCCCTACCGACGGTCTATCAACACTTTCGCGACTGGCGCAGCTCAGGCACGTTTGATCAGGTGCTCAAACGCCTGCATGTGCGGCTCAAGGAACAAAGTCTGATTGAAGTGCCGACGTAGGTTGGTTCCACGCGAGTACACGTCAGCCAGCCGCCAGCGGCGCCTGGAAAAAGGAACCTGAATTACAGTAGGATCACGCGCTTGTTAGTAACCGCAGCGGATGGACCACCAAGATTCACTCGCTCCGTGATTCTGACGCCATCCCGTTGCATTTCTGCTTTCAAGCGGTAACGCAAGTGACATTAACTTCCTACCGCCACTGCTCAACGGCGCTCATATGTAGACTCACTGCGGCTACCTTCGCATGCGCCTGGTGACCTAACTCAGAGCAATAAAGCGCAAGCTCCGCCTCCTTCCCGAACGGCCTCGGCTATGCAAGGAGCCAAAGTATGCTCAGTGAAGCATCATTGGGCGAATGTCTGGTGGCTAAAGAAAAATTGATGGATCGGTATACGCTACGACAAGCTGAGCAAACGCTCTCCAGCGATGGCTTGCTTGCCAGGGCGTTTTCGACAGTAGATTTTGAGCAAACCTAATAGTTTGGCAGCTTATATGTTTCTCAAAAATTATGTTAACTAGGTCAACCTATAGGGAGTTCCTGGCTCATAAAAGAATTCATTGATCGCTATAAGCTGGTTTCGCTAATTGGGGCGGGCGCGCTAAAGTCCTCTATCAAACGTTTGCAATCAGTAAAAAATTTTAAAATGATCTATACACCCTTTGGCTATAGCTCTTTGCTCCCCGAAAAAGTGATAGGCTTCATTGGGCAATTGAACGAGCCTGAGCATGGAAATTACCTGCCTGGATTTGGGTATAGGATGTACAGTTCATCACTCCAGCGATTTACAGTTTCAGATAGTTTCAGCCCTTTTTCTTTTGGCGGTCTGAACTCATATGCATACTGTAAAGCAGATCCAGTAGATAATCGAGATGATAATGGCCACTTTTCGATCAGGGTTTTAAATAGGTTCAAGTCTTTAGTTCCAAAAAAATATCAAGAATTGCCTTGAAAAGAGGTGTTTATAGTAAGATTCCAAGCGCTAGGCCTACCACACCTAACGGGATACCAATTTCCAAAGACATGCGAAAATATGCAGCGGCAATGGGAGAGCGGCCTGGTTACGTCAACGATTGGGCGCCGTCCTCTTTACTCAATGGGCCTTTGCCCGCAATACCTTCGAATCACCTGCCTTTTGGAAAACTAAGAAATCCCCGCGCTATGGAAAAAGCGGCCACTTCGAGACCGTCCCATATTTATCACACTCCAAACGGCAAGCCCATAAGCCGTAAACAAGCTGTACCCATGCTGAAGGTTGAGTTTCCTTCGCAGTCAAGATACAGACTACATCTTGACCAAAAATTAGACAGTATCCCGGAATAGAAAAGCCATCTCCCATCTCCCATCTCTCATCTCTCATCTCTCATCTCTCATCTCTCATCTCTCATCTTAAATTTTAAATTTTAAATTTTAAATTTTAAATTTTAAATTTTAAATTTTAAATTTTGCAATGCAAGGGAAAATATGTATAGTCGAATAGTAGCCAATCAGGCTATTGACCAATACCTGGGGATCTGGCGAAGCTTTTTCCCTTCAGTTACTGTGGTCAAGATTATGATGAAAAAATAGTACTTTCAATAAGGTTCGCATAAGGGAATAATCTTCCGTGCAGCTTGCCCATATATTACATCTTGGCCTTCGTCGATCTGCAGGTCCAGATGAATTCGGAGGAAGATGGTTCCCATGTGCACTATCTGTGATCTTGCCCGGCATCAGTGGACACGAATTTAAGCACTCATCCGAGCCTCGTAAGCGTTCGGGCTGATGTGCCCCAGCGTGCTGTGACGACGCTGGCGGTTGTAGTCGATTTCGATATATTCAAACACAGCTTCACGTATTTCAGCACGACTGCTGAATATCGTAGCAGTTGCCCTTGGTGCTTATGCGGCATCTGAGTGGGTGGGCGACGCTCAAGTGTTGGTAGGCGGCCGAGCAATACTGGCTGCCATAGTTGCTATGGACAATGACACCACAGGGGTGTTTGCTCCGCCATAGCGCCAGGCGCAAGGCATCGCAGACCAGATCCGCTGTCATTGCGCTCGCTCATGGCTCAGCCAATTACCTGGCGGTCGTCCTGGACTTGTATAGCCGCCGGGTGGTGGGCTGGGCAATGTCTGCCAAGCCGGATGCCGAACTGGTGATCAAGGCGCTCGACAGGGCTTATGAGACGCGCGGCAGGCCACAAGGCGTGCTATTTCACAGCGATCAATGTAGCCAATATGCCAGCCGTAGTTTCCGTCAGCGGCTGTGGCGCTATCGGATAACTCAAGGCATGAGTCGACGCGGGAACTGCTATGACAACGCGCCCACGGAGCGGCTGTTTCGGAGCTTGAAAACGGAATGGATACCGACGGTGGGTTACATGACGGCAGCGCTGGCCGAGCAAGATATCGGGCGCTATCTCATGCAGCGGTATAACTGGACAAGGCCGCATCAGCACAACGGCTTCGTGCCGCCGGCTGTTGCGGAAGAAAAACTCAATTCTGTGTCCGGGAATTGTTGACCACTACAAATTGAAGAGTTCAGTATAATCCGGAAGCTCGAGGTCTTGAGATTGCTCATAAGTGGGCAGTTTTTCAACTAAGTACCCCTTCCCTCGAGCGTGCAACTTTGCATAGGTCTTGTTTGCCTGATGTGTATAGACTTCCCGTCGATATAGAGCTTTGTCTAGATTCCAATAACCCTTAATGAGGGGGTCATATACTATCTTGTCAAGTGATCCCTCAACCTCTTTTTTGAGTTTCAATTTTTCTCCATATGATCTGATTGCTTGATCGATATTTGTGCGTTGCACCGGTATTTTCTTGACGATAAAATAGCTGTCAATCTGTTGGGCTTTATTTATTGCCTGGGTATACTTTTCCGCCAGCTTACTTGAGGATTTTCGTCCGAGTAGATTTTTCGCCCCTTTTAAAAAGCTAGAAATGGAAGATTGCCCATTGGGGTCTAATCTATTTAGTGGGTCTGCCACGCAGTAAGCATATGCGTTAATACCTCCCGAGCTGAAAGGGCTCAACTCATCAGGCTTCCCAAATTTTGAAAGCGTTGCGAAGTAGGGCCTGTATCCGTTCCCCAAAAGGTAATGCCCTTCTATTTCTTTCATTTGTCCTGTAAAACCTATTGCTTCTTCAGGCAGTTCAGAGCAGTAGCCGAATGCTGTATAGTTAAGCGGATTCAGATATGCCAGAAATGCCCGTCGAATAGGGGAGCCCAGGCGATCTGACTCGATAAGGGAGAATCTTCTTCCATCAGAAAAAATTTTTTTCATGGTCAAACCCCTCAGATAAATATAGGCCCATTTAACGCCTTATCTGCCAGTTCCATAAGTTAGCATTTTGCTAGGCTCTGTACGAAATTGATCGATACCATTTCAACTAGCACCTACGCACACAATCAGTAGAGTTCACGTCCATCAAGGGGGAGCTTCTCCGATGGCGAAACGCTACGAACTTGCAGACGAACCCTGGGCGTTGATCGAAGACCTTTTCGCTGCGCCGCGATACAGCCGGCGACCTCGGGCTGACGATCGCCTGATGCTCAACGGCATCCTCTGGGTGCTCTGTTCGGGCGCTGCCTGGCGGGATATGCCCGAGCGTTTTGGTCCTTGGTCGACGGTCTATCAACGTTTTCGTGATTGGCGAAATTCAGGCACTTTTGACCAGGTGCTCAAACGCCTGCATTTACGGCTCAACGAACAGGGGCTGATTGATGTGCAGACGTGGATGATTGACTCTACAGCAGTACGCGCCACCCGAGCCGCCAGCGGCGCCGGGAAAAAGGGGGGCCTGAAGAACCGCAGGATCATGCGCTCGGTCGTAGCCGAGGTGGATTGACCACCAAGATCCACATGCTCTGCGATGCCAACGGCATACCGTTGCGCTTTCTGCTCTCAGGTGGCAATGCCAGTGACATCAACTACGCACAGCCATTGCTTGATGGCGCTCATGTGCCAACTCAGCGCGGTCGCCCCCGCAAACGTTGCAAGTGGCTGCTTGCAGACAAAGGCTATGACTGCGAAGCGCTGCGCCAGTACTGCGACCGCTACCGCATGCAGCCAGTGATCCCACTCAGGACCATGAAGTGTAAGCCTCACCCTGGACTGCCTCGCCTGTTCGACAAGCCCAAATACGCTCAGCGCAACATCATTGAGCGGATGTTTGGTTAGCTGAAGGAAAATCGCCGGATCGGTACACGCTACGACAAGCTGGCCAAAAGCTTTTCAGCGATGGTTTCACTCGCTTGCTCGCTGAGGTGTTTGCGACAGTTAATTTCTTACAGAGCCTAATAACCGCCAAGCGTCAGGATAAACAAGGTCTCAAACCACTATGGTCTTGAAGGGCGAAATTATTCAACACCGATCACCAACCCCAGGTGTAACATCCCGCTCCCCCCGATCCACCGGCCGTATATCCACCCCCGCCGGCACCTTCCCCTGCAAATACCACGCAAACGAAATAATCTCAGCAATGGTCAGGTACAGCTCCCTCGGAATACTGTCGCCCAGTTCCAGCTGCCCCAGCATTTTCACCAGCTCAGCGTTCTC
This sequence comes from Pseudomonas sp. AB39(2026), assembly GCF_059831485.1. Taxonomy (NCBI): domain Bacteria; kingdom Pseudomonadati; phylum Pseudomonadota; class Gammaproteobacteria; order Pseudomonadales; family Pseudomonadaceae; genus Pseudomonas; species Pseudomonas sp. AB39(2026). The sequence goes on along the minus strand of NZ_CP195212.1, from coordinate 1,473,283 downwards.
GTAGATGGGCACCTCGTGGGCCTTGGCGATGGCGATGATGGCGTCGGCCACATCGTCGTCGCCTTTGCCGGACAGGGTAGGGGCCTGGGTGCCGTCGTAGCTCAGGGCGATGGCCTGGCGGGGGTAGCGGTTGCTCATGCGTTTTCATCCACCCAGCGTTGTTCGAGGTGTGTGCGGTGGCCTTGAGGGGGGCGGCCGCTGTGGCAGTTGAGTTCGCCCACTTCCAGGCCGGCAGCGGTGAGGCGTTCGCGGAACCAGGGCAGTTCGCGCTGCACCATGGCCACCGTGGCGGGGGTTTCGGCCCACACTTGGCTGGATAAGTTGGCATTGAACAGCTGGGCCTGCACCTGCAGCGGCCCCAGGCCGGGCAGGTCGAAGGCCAGGTCCACGCGCCATAGTTTGCGCAGGGGCAAAGGGTTGCCTTCGGCGTCGCGCTCGCGCTCCTGGGCTTGATCGTTGGGCTCATCCTGAGCATTCACCCGCACCTGCAACGGCACGATGTCGTTGAGCACACGCAGGGGGATTTCCAGCTGCCAGCTGTGCTGCTGCGGCCCATGGGGCGAGGCCGCGCCTTGTTCCAGGCTGGCCAGCTGATGGCTTTGGATACGGGACAGGGCCGCAGACGCCAGCCTTAACAGGGCATGGAGGTCGTCCTCACCCTCGCTTTTTTGCAGGGCACGGCTGGCCAAGGGGAAACCAGAGCCTTGCTGGGCGCGAGGGCCTACCTGGCCCAGAATGCCCAAGGCATTGCGCAAAAAGCCGGGCGCTGCCTGAACGATGGTGGCCAGGGTCGCGGGGTTGAGGGGCGCCGCACCGGGTGCGGAGGGCACATGGGGCAGCACTTGGGCCACCAGCCGTAACAGGGCGCCTTTGAGGTCTGTCTCAGGCGCTTCAAGGGTGCCGCTTAGCAGGCCAGATTCCAGGAACAGCCCGCTGTTGCTGAACGCTTTGGCGACCTGGTCGGGGCCTTGCAAGTCCGTGATACTGGGCAGCGCGTTGAGCAGGGCAGCAGCGCTGGCGCTCACGGCCGGCGGTAGCGAACCTTGCCCTTGGGCAGACTGAATCATAGACAGCAGGCTTTGCAAGGACGCCTGGCGCGTGTTCTGGCTGGTCACTTGCTGGGCCAGCGCCAGTGCGTCTAGCTGGCCCCCCACCTGCACCAGGCTCAAGGCCTGGCTGCCTTGCACCTGCGCGCTCAACAAACTGCCCAGCCGCAGCGGTTGCGGGCTGTCGATGGTCAACGTCTGCCCCGCCAAGGCGCTGTTGAGCAACGTGACCATGGCGCGGAAGGTGGGCGGGCCGTCGCTTGTGGCCACGGGCAACGAGGTGACCACCTTGCCTTGCAGCAAAGTGCCCACGGGCAGCGCGTGGGTGTCCAGCTCGGTCAGGCCGGTCCGCGGTGCACCGGCCAGGCTGACGGACAACTGCTCAGACAACATGCGCGTAACCAGCAGCGGCGTGCCAATGGCCAGGGGTTGCAGCGCCCCCACCTGCACCGTGGTCTGGCGGCCGTTGCCCAGGGTGAGTTTGAGCAGCAGTTGAAAATCAGCCGGCAACTGCTTGATGGACAGTACCTCGGCCTTGGCGGTCTGCCCTGGCTCCAGCACACCCTCCAGGGATTGCAGCAGGGTGACCAGTTCTCCGGCACCGGTGGCAGGGCGGGCGGTCCCAGCCAGGCTGGCGGCAGCGGCGACGGCGCTGATTTCATTTGTCATCGTGTGGCAAACCTTTGAAAGTGCTGCGCCTTCAATGCCCAGCGGTACGCCTGCGTGTATACTCGCGCGCTGCTTTAGCCACGACCGCAGGGTCTTCGTTGCTTATTTCTATCGGCCCCCCAGGTGAGGACTTGAACCTGCCGTGGCGGCTTGCCTACAGGGTGTGATGTGACGGTTCATCTGGAAGGGCTGGCGTTGGCCTGCGAACGCGATGGGCGACTGCTGTTCGAGGGGCTGGACCTGAGCCTGCGCCCGGGTGACCTGGTGAAGATCACCGGCCCCAACGGGGCCGGCAAAACCTCGCTGCTGCGGTTGCTCAGCGGCCTGGCCGCCCCTTCAGCCGGCCAGGTACGGTTCAATGGCCAGCCGCTGCCCATGGCCTTGCGGGCGCTGGCTGCCCAGCTGTTGTGGTTGGGCCATGCCCCGGCTATCAAACCTAGCCTTACCGCCCACGAGAACCTGGCAGGGTGGGGTGCCTTGGGCAGGCCCTCGAACGCAGCGGCCATTGACCAGGCGCTGCAGGCCATGGGCCTGGGGGGCTATGAACACCAAATGTGCCAGCATCTGTCCGCTGGGCAACAGCGGCGGGTAGCATTGGCTCGGCTGTACCTGGACGCACCGCCGGTCTGGTTGCTGGACGAGCCCTTTACGTCACTGGATGCGGCAGCGGTGAGCCAATTGGAGCAGCGGCTGGCCGAGCATTGTGCGGCAGGCGGGGTGGTGGCGTTCACGTCTCACCACGAATTGGCGATTCGGCCGCCGGGCTATCGAACCGTGATGCTAGGAGGCGTTGCATGAGCTTCGTGCAACTGTTGCGCCGGGAAAGCAGGTTGCTGGCCCGCCGCCCTGCCGCTGTGGCCAACCCACTGGTGTTCTTTGCGGTGGTGGCCACGCTGTTTCCTTTGGCTGTTGGGGCAGAGCCGGCGTTGCTGCGCAAAATGGCCCCCGGGCTGGTGTGGGTGGCGGCGGTGCTGGCGGTGCTGCTGTCGTTGGACAGCCTGTTCCGTGAGGATTTCGAAGACGGTTCCCTGGAACAGTGGGCCCTAGGTAGCCACGGCATGGTCGTGCCCGTGCTGGCGAAGCTCACGGCGTACTGGCTGCTGACAGGCCTGGGACTGTGTGTGCTGGCCCCTGTGCTGGGGTTGATGCTGGGCTTGCCCGCTCGCACAGTGCCCACGCTGATGGCCACGCTGGCCCTGGGCACGCCGGTATTAACGCTCTTGGGGGCCATAGGCGCAGCCCTGACCGTGGGCGTGCGCCGTGGCGGGTTGCTGCTGGCCCTGCTGGTGCTGCCCCTTTATATTCCGGTGCTGATCCTGGGCAGCGGTGCCCTGCGGGCCGCCCTCGAAGACCTTCCAGTGGCAGGTTTTATGCTGTGGCTGGCAAGCCTGGCGGTACTGACGCTTACGCTCGGCCCATGGGCTGTAGTCGCTGGCCTGCGGATCAGCCTCAATGAATGAACACCTAGGGGAAATGATCAGCGTATGAGCTGGGCATGGTTACACCGGCTGGCCTCACCGCCGCGCTTCTACACGCTTGCCGGGCGCCTGTTGCCATGGCTGGGTAGCCTGTCGGCGCTACTGCTGGCCGTAGGCGTTACGTGGGGCCTGGCCTTTGCGCCACCGGACTACCAGCAGGGCGATAGCGTGCGCATTCTGTACATTCATGTGCCGGCGGCCCTGCTGGCGCAAACCTGCTACGTGATGCTGGCGGTGGCCGGGGTGGTGTCGCTGGTGTGGAAGATCAAGCTGGCAGACATCGCCTTGAAATGCGCAGCGCCCGTGGGCGCCTCCATGACGGCGTTGGCATTGGCCACCGGGTCGATCTGGGGCAAGCCCACCTGGGGCGCCTGGTGGGTATGGGATGCACGGCTCACTTCCATGCTCATCCTGTTGTTCCTGTATGCGGGCCTGATTGCCCTTGGCCAGGCCATCGGTAATCGCGACAGCGCCGCCAAAGCCTGTGCAGTGCTGGCCATCGTGGGCGTGATCAATGTGCCCATCATCAAATACTCCGTGGTGTGGTGGAGTACGCTGCACCAAGGCGCCACCTTTACATTGACGGCCAAGCCGGCCATGCCTGCGCAAATGTGGCTGCCCCTGGCGTTCACCGTGCTGGGGTTCTACTTATTCTTTGCGTGTATGGTGTTGCTGCGCATGCGTACCGAGCTGCTGCGCCGGGAAGGGCTAAGCCAGTGGGCCCAGGCGGTAATGGCCACGGCGACACCTGTGAGGAGGGCACCATGAGTTTTTCCACGTGGGGGGATTTCCTCGCCATGGGCCACCATGGGCTTTATGTCTGGTCGGCCTACGGGTGCTGCGCCCTGGTCCTGCTGTGGAACCTGATGGTGCCCCTGCGGGCACGTCGTCGCCTGCTTGATGAAGAGGCGCGTCGGGTGCGACGGAGCAAGGCCCGATGAACGCGGTTCGGAAAAAACGCCTGATGATCGTGCTGGGGCTATTGCTTGGGGTTGGCCTGGCGGCTGGCTTGGCGCTCAGCGCGTTGCAGCAAAATATCAACCTGTTCTACACGCCTACACAGATCGCCCGTGGTGAAGCGCCCTCAGGCCAGCGCATTCGCGCAGGCGGCATGGTGGAAAAGGGCTCGCTGGTGCGCAGTGCCGACAGCCTGGACGTACGCTTTGTGGTCACAGACTTCACCCGCTCGGTCACTATTCATTACCAGGGCATCCTGCCAGACCTGTTTCGTGAAGGGCAGGGCATTGTGGCCATGGGCGTGATCGATGCCAGTGGTGTCGTGCAGGCAGACGAAGTGCTGGCCAAGCACGATGAGAAGTATATGCCCCCGGAAGTCACTAAGGCCCTCAAGGACAGCGGCCGCCTCGGAGCTACCCCATGATTCCTGAAGTTGGGCAGTTGGCCCTAGCCCTGGCGCTGTGCCTGGCGGTTGCACAAACCGTAGTGCCACTGTTGGGTGCGTGGCGCGGGGTGCCGCTGTGGATGGCGGTGGCCAGGCCTGCGGCCTGGGGGCAATGCGCCTGCCTGGTGTTCGCCTTTGGCTGCCTGGCTTACGGGTTTTTGCATGATGACTTTTCCGTGGCCTATGTGGCGGAAAACTCCAATACGGCACTGCCCTGGTACTACAAATTCAGCGCGGTCTGGGGTGCCCACGAGGGCTCGCTACTGCTATGGGCCTTGATCCTAGGCGGCTGGACCCTGGCCGTCTCCCTGTTTTCCCGGCAACTCCCAGCCGCCATGCTGGCACGGGTGCTGGGGGTGATGGGGTTGATCAGCACGGGCTTTCTACTGTTCCTGCTGGCCACTTCCAATCCGTTCGCACGGATTCTGCCGCAAGTACCACTGCAAGGGCGGGACCTGAATCCTCTTTTGCAGGACATCGGCCTGATCGTTCATCCGCCCATGCTGTACATGGGCTATGTAGGGTTTTCAGTGGCGTTTGCCTTTGCAATCGCCGCGCTCCTGGGCGGCCAACTGGACGCGGCATGGGCACGCTGGTCACGGCCTTGGACGCTGGTGGCCTGGAGCTTTCTGGGCATTGGTATCAGTTTGGGGTCCTGGTGGGCCTACTATGAGCTGGGCTGGGGGGGCTGGTGGTTCTGGGACCCGGTCGAAAATGCGTCCTTCATGCCCTGGCTGGTGGGTACCGCGCTGATTCACTCCCTGGCGGCCACCGAGCAACGCGGCGTATTCAAAAGCTGGACGGTGCTCCTGGCCATCGCGGCGTTTTCACTGAGCCTGCTGGGCACCTTCCTGGTCCGCTCCGGGGTGCTGACGTCGGTCCATGCGTTTGCCTCGGACCCTGCCCGTGGTGTGTTTATCCTGGCCTTCCTGCTGGTGGTCACGGGGGGCGCCCTGGTGCTGTTTGCGTTGCGCGCCCCGGTGGTCCGCAGCCACGTGCGGTTCGGTTGGGCCTCTCGAGAAACCCTGCTATTGGTGAACAACCTGCTGTTGGTGGTAGCGGCCGCCACTATTTTGCTAGGCACCCTGTACCCCTTGTTGCTGGACGCCCTCACCGGCGACCGGTTGTCAGTGGGGCCGCCGTACTTCAATAGCCTGTTCGTGCCCTTGATGGGCCTGTTACTGGCTACCCTGGGCGTGGGTGTACTCATGCGCTGGAAAACCACACCCAGTGCCTGGTTGCGACGCATGCTGATGCCGGTGCTGGCAGCGGCCGTGCTCTGCGCTGTATTGGGCGGGCTGGTGGGCGGCTACCGGCACTGGCCTTTGCTGGCTGTGCTGGCCTTGGCCACGTGGGTGATAGGCGCCGGCCTTCGGGACCTGGCCGACAAGCTTCGCCACCAAGGCATGGCCGGGCTACGCACGCTGCGGCGCAGTTACTGGGGCATGCAGGTGTCGCACCTGGGCTTGGCCATCGCCGCCATCGGTGTCGTGTTTTCTACTCAGCTGGACGCCGCCCGGGACCTGCGCATGGCACCCAATGACAGTGCCGAGGTAGGGGGCTACACGTTTATCTTCCGAGGCACGCAGAGCATGCGCGGCCCTAATTACACCGGCGACAGGGCCATTATCGAAGTGAGCCGGGAGGGCCATACCCTAAGCGTGCTTCACCCAGAGAAGCGCCTGTACGCTGCGCAGGGTTCGGTGATGACGGAGGCGGGCATCGACGCTGGCCTGTTTGCCGACCTGTATGTGGCGCTGGGCGAACCGTTACCGGAGGGCGCATGGGCCGTGCGCCTGCAGGTCAAACCCTTTGTGCGCTGGATCTGGCTGGGCGGGCTGCTGACGGCGCTGGGCGGTGTAGTGGCTGCACTGGACCCTCGCTACAGAGCGCGGTTGCGCCAGCGGGTGCGGCCTGTGGCTACCGAGGAGGTGCACCCATGAACCGCCGCTGGTTGGCTGTTCCGCTGCTCCTGTTCGTGGGGATGGCCGCAATGCTATACCGAGGGTTGTACCTGGACACGGCCGAGCTACCCTCGGCGCTGATCGGCAAGCCGTTCCCGGCCTTTGCCCTCACCTCGCTCAGTGGCCAGCCACTGGGCCGTGAGGCGCTGCTGGGCAGGCCTGCGCTGGTTAACGTGTGGGGCACCTGGTGCGTGGCCTGCCGTGAGGAACACCCCACGCTGGCCCGGCTGGCCCGGCAAGGCGTGGTGATCCACGGCATCAACTACAAGGACGACACCACGGCGGCCACTCAGTGGCTGCGAACCCTGCACAACCCTTACCAGGTCAACGTGAGTGACCCCCAAGGCACCCTCGGCCTGGACCTTGGCGTCTATGGCGCGCCTGAAACCTTCCTGATCGATGCCCAAGGCGTGATCCGCTACAAACACGTGGGGATCGTGGACGACCACGTGTGGCAGCGTGAGCTGGCGCCGCGCTACCAGGCCCTGGTCAGTGAGCCGGCACCATGAGGGCGTTCTGGCTGGTACTGGCGCTGATGTGGGCGGGCATGGCCCAGGCGGCCATCGAGACCTATGGGTTTGACAACGACGCGCAACGGGCGCGCTTCGCCGCGCTCACCCGGGAGCTGCGCTGCCCCAAATGCCAGAACCAGGACCTGGCCGATTCCAACGCGCCCATTGCCGCCGACCTGCGCCGGGAAATCCACCGGTTGATGGTGGAAGGCAACAGCGATGAGCAGGTAATCACGTACCTGGTGAACCGGTATGGCGAGTTTGTGCGCTACAGGCCCGCATTCGAGGCGCGTACCTGGTTGTTGTGGCTGGCGCCAGAGGTGTTCCTGCTGGTTGGCGGCGTGATCGGCTACCGCCTGTTGCGCCGGCGCAGCCCGCTTGCGGTTACCTTGACCGACGCCGAGCAGGCTCGGCTGGCCCATGTGTTGAAGGGCACTGAAGATGACTGATTTCTGGGTGGTTGCCATGGCCCTGCTGCTGGCCGTCGGTGCCCTGCTGGGTTGGCCTTTGAGGGTGTCGCGCCGTCGGCCAGCGGCACCCCGCGCCACGGTGAACGTGCAGGTCTACGAGGAGCGGCTGGCCGGTTTACGCGAGGAGCACGAGGCGGGCCGGCTCGAAGATGAGGCCTGGGAGGCCGCCAAGGTGGAAGCGGCCAAGGCGCTGCTGGCCGATGTGCCTGGTCAACAGACGGTGCCGCTGGCCAGGGGAAACGGGCGTTGGCTGGTGGGCGTTGTGATGGTACTGGTGCCTGCCGCCGCCATTGCCCTTTATCTGCACTTCGGCGCCCTGGGCCGTCTGGAACTGGCCCGTGAGTTGGCCACCCCGGCCCGTTCGCCTGAGCAAGCATTGTCACGGCTGGAGCGCACGGTGCAGGTGCAGCCGGACGCGCCAGACGCCGTGTTTCTGCTGGCGCGCACCTACATGGCCCAGAACCGGGCTGCCGAAGCGGTGCCCCTGTTCGCACAGGCGGCCCAGTTGGCCGGTCGGCCTCCGGCCTTGCTCGGCCAGTGGGCACAGGCCCTGTACTTTGCAGCCAACCGGCAATGGTCTGCGGATATTCAAGCGCTGGTAGACGAAGCCCTGCAGGGTGACCCGAACGAGAGCACGAGCCTAGGGTTGTTGGGCATCGCTGCGTTTGAAGGCAAGCATTGGGCCGCCGCTGCGGCCTACTGGGCTCGGCTACAGGCAGGGTTGGCGCCCAATGACCCCACGCGGGCTACCTTGCAGGCCGGCATCGACCGCGCCCGCCATGCGTTAGAGGAGGAGGGCGGCGCCCAGGCCCAAGGCCGTCGGTTGAACGTGACCGTAACGTTGGCGCCCTCGGTAGCCACCCACGTCAGCCCGCAGGACACGGTGTTCGTGTTCGCGCGTGCGGCAGGCGGCCCGCCCGTTCCGTTGGCCGTCAAGCGCCTGCGCGTAGCAGACCTGCCCACCACGCTGGTATTGAGCGATGCCGATGCCATGCAGCCCGCCCTGAAACTCTCGGGGTTCGGGGAAGTCCATGTGATGGCACGCGTCAGCCGCGCAGGCCAGCCGCTGCACGGTGAATGGGTAGGGGCGGCCACGCACAGCGGCGACACGTATACGCTCACCATCGATAGCCCGGAAACCAGACCATGATGCCTTTGAAGCCCCTTGCCTCTCGCCTGATGTTGTTGACCCTGGTGCTGGGGCTGGGTGCCTGTTCCGCGCAGCGCCCGGCCAGCGAGTCGGGGCCACGGCCACTGCCGCCTGTGCCTGCAGGGCCGGCTGCCCAACCGCCGGTCACGCCGCCTGCGCCACCTGCACCGCCTACCCAGGTGCCTCGCCCAGCGCCGAGCACCTCGGCCAGCTTCGCACCGCCGCCGGGTGGCCCCAGCCATTGGGACCAAGGCCTTGGGGTGTACGTGCTGGATAACCAGCCGGGCACCTACTACCGCCAGCGCACCTACTACCGCTGGAACAACGGCTGGGGGTGGGCAACCAGCCCCAACGGCCCGTGGGAAGCTACCGACAGCAGCGGTGTGCCACCGGGGCTAGGGCGTCAGCATCCGTAATCACCGGGTAGCCACGGGTGACGGCAGGGGCGTGAGCAACTGCTGCATAGCCTCAATGAACAGGCGTGCGCCGTGTTCATTGAGGTGGTCGCTGTCCTTGTAGAAGGACGTGGTATCGCCGATCAGGCACCGCTCGGCATCACACAGGCGGTTGTCCAGCACCACCAACCGCAGCCGGCCTTGGGCCTGGTCCGCGTCAAACACCTCACGGGTGTACTGCTGCAATTGGCGGTGCTCGGCCACTGAAATGGACAATGCACGCACCGCCTGCTGCTGTTCAACCGGGTTGGCCGCTGCGGTGTGTGCCAAGCGGTAATACAGGTATTTGGGGTTGGCCCGCTGCTGCGGCGCTTGGGCTACCACGTCCACCTCGGCGCCGAGTGCGCGGTAGGCCTCCACCGTTTTCTCCAGCGCTGCCCTGAACACAGCCCGTGAGGTCGCCTGGTCCAGGGCCTGCTGCTTGGGCGTTACCAGGAAGTACCGGGTCAGCCGGGCCTGCCCGTAGTTGCCATCGGTGTACAGCGTCCAGCGCGCTACCAGCACCACCCGCTTGATGCCGTGCTCACGTACGTAGGCCAACTGTCGCTGCGCCAGGTCAGTACAGGCGCCTGGCCCATAGTTCCCCACCGCCACATCCACCCCCAGCAGAGGCGGGCAACCCCCTACGCCCAGATGGGCAATACTCAAGCCCAGGCTGCGCCCCGCAGCGTCGAAGGCGGGCAGCAGGGCTTCGGAATGGCTGTCGCCGAACACGGCGACCTCGGCCGTGCCGGCCTGGCGAGGAGCACCGAAATAGCACACGCCAATGCCCCAACCGTCGCCACGGTAGTCCCGGTCGCACCCTGCGCGAGCTGTGGGGTCTTCGAACCCCTGTGCCAGGCGCGTATCGTCATTGCCAGGCCCCTTGAAGCCTTGGGTCAGGTAGCCGCCTAAGCCAATGGCCATGAACAGGGCCGAAGCCAGCGCCCCATAGGCAAACACCCGCTGGCGGGTAAAGCGCCGCCGTTGACGGAAGGGCTGTTCCACATAGCGCCAGCTCAGCCAGGCCACCACCAACGAGGCGCCTGCCACCGCCAATAGTTCAGCCAGCGAGGGCGGGACCAGGCTGCGGTGCCGGGCAAAAGCCAGCAGGGGTTGGTGCCAGAGGTAGGTGCTGTAGCTGATCAACCCGATAAATACTAAGGGCCGGGTGCCTAATAACCGGCCAACCCAGGTATTGCCGCCAGCGAACAGGATCAGCAGTGCAGCCCCTGCGGTAGGCACCAGCGCATGCAGGCCCGGGAAGGGGGTGCTTCTATCAAAGCCGAAAATGGCCAGCGCCACTAGCCCGAGCCCGGTCGCCGCTAACAGTTGCTGAGGCTTGGCTGCGCTCTGGGCATGATGGGGCCGATGCGTGGCATAAAGGGCCACAAACGAACCGGTCAGCAACTCCCAGGCGCGAGCAGGCAACAGAAAGAAGGCCGCCGTGCTGGCCTGCTGCGCGCCGTATTCAGCCCAGGCCAGGCTGGCGAGGGCTACCGCCACCAGGCTGGCGATTCGAAAGCGCAGCCCCAACCGCCAAGTCAGCATCAGCCATAGCGGGATCAGCACGTAGTACTGCTCTTCCACGCCCAGGGTCCAGGTATGAATCAGCGGTTTAAGGTCGGCCTCGCCATCGAAGTAGCCGCTTTCCATCCAGAACAATACGTTGGACGAGAACAGCGGCACGGCTACCAGGCTTTTGGCGAAGGCTTTAAGGTCCAAAGGGTCCAGCCATAGCCATGCCATGGGCAAGCACGCCAGCATCATCACGGTCAGGGCCGGCAGAATCCGCCGCGCGCGGCGTTCGTAGAATTGCACCAGCGAAAATTGGCCACGGGCCAGTTCAGCCAGAAGGATGGACGTGATGAGGTAGCCGGAGATCACGAAAAAGATGTCAACGCCAACGAAACCACCCGAAAACAGGGGGACGCCCGCGTGGTAGAGCACCACGGGCAGGATGGCGAGGGCGCGCAGCCCGTCGACCTCTGGCCGATAAGGCACAGCGGGAGTGTGAGTCGTGGTCATGGTGGTGTTCCCCACATGGGGCCGCAAAGTGAAGGAAAGTCAGGCAAGCAGGCGCGCTACCGCAGGGCCTTTTCGAGAAAGGGCCCTGCGGTAGGAATATGCGTATGAGAGGCGGTACAAACTACCTGTGGCGGTAGGGAAGATCAAGGGGTCGATGACAATTGGCCACTACTTATTGTGGGTGCAGCGCCGTGGTATAGCGGCATGTACTCACTGCTGGTAGAGCTGATCGAACACGCCGCCGTCGGCAAAGTGGGTTTTCTGCACCGTGCGCCAGTCCCCGAAGGTCTTCTCTACCGACATGAAGTCCACCTTCGGGAAGCGGTCCGCGTACTTGGCCAGCACGGCGGGGTCACGGGGGCGTAGGTAGTTCGCGGCAGCAATGTCCTGACCCTCCGGGGACCACAGGTACTTGAGGTAATCCTCAGCCAGGGTGCGTGTGCCTTTCTTCTCCACCACTTTTTCAACCACCGCTACGGGCGGTTCGGCCTCAGCGGACACGCTGGGGTACACCACCTCGAACTGGTCGCGGCCGAACTCCCGCGCGATCATTTCCGCTTCGTTCTCGAACGTCACCAGCACGTCGCCAATCTGGTTGGTCATGAAGGTGGTAGTAGCGGCACGGCCGCCGGTGTCCAGCACAGGGGCCTGCTTGAACAACTGCCCCACGAAGGCTTTGGCTTTGGCGTCGTCCCCGCCGTTCTTGAGCACGTAGGCCCAGGCGGACAGGTAGGTATAGCGGCCATTTCCGGACGTTTTAGGGTTGGGCACGATCACCTGCACGCCGCTTTGGAGCAGGTCGGGCCAGTCTTTGAGGTGTTTCGGATTGCCCTTGCGCACGATAAAGACCGTGGCCGAGGTGAACGGGGCACTGTGGTTGGGGAGTAAGGTGACCCAGTTATCCGGTACCAACTGGCCGTTGTCGGCCAGGGCGTTGATGTCGGTGGCCATGTTCATGGTAATCACGTCCGCCGGCAGGCCATCGATCACCGAACGTGCCTGCTTGCTGGAACCGCCGAATGACATCTGTACCGTGACGCCCTCGGGGTGCTCGGCTTGCCAGTGCTTCTGGAAGGCGGTGTTGTAGTCCTTGTAGAAATCCCGCATCACGTCATACGACACGTTCAGCAGGGTAGGTGCCGCGTGGGCACCGACGGCAAACAGGGTGACGGCACCCAGCACTGAGGCAGCGAGCAGTTTCTTCACAGATCGATCCTTGAAAGGCAGCGGGACAGGTGCGGGGGACTATAGCCAACCCCCACACTCGCTGAAAGCCCTGTGTGGGCCTGTCCGCTCAGGCTCAGAGAGCCTGTGTTACCACTCGACTACTACTTTGCCGAAGTGGCTGCCGCTTTCCTGGAAGCGGAAGGCCTCGGCCAAGTCTTCCAAGGCAAAGCTACGGTCCAGCACCGGGCGCAGGCCGGTGTGCTCCAGTGCCGCCACATAGTCCTGCTGCTGTTGCCGGTTGCCTACGATCAGGCCTTGCAGGCGGGCCTGCTTGGCCATCAACAGGGCGGTAGGTACATCACCCTGGCGGCCGGTCAGCACACCGATCAACGAAATATGCCCGCCCACACGTACCGCAGCGATGGACTGGGCCAGCGTGCCAGGGCCGCCGAGCTCAACCACATGGTCTACCCCCTTGCCACCGGTAAGCTCGGTAGCGACCTTGCCCCAGTCCGCCTGCTCCCGGTAATTGATGCCGTGGTCTGCACCCAGGGCCATGGCCCGCGCCAGCTTCTCGTCCGAGGAGGACGTGACGATCACCTTGGCGCCCATGGCTTTGGCAATCTGCACGGCAGCGATGGAGACGCCCCCCGTACCTAGGGTAAGCACGGTATCACCCGCCTTGAGCAGCCCATCGCCCACTAACGCGCGCCATGCCGTAAGGCCGGCCGTGGTGATGGTGGCGGCTTCGGCATGGGTCCACCCCCTCGGTGCCAGGGTAAAGGCACTGGCAGGCCGCACCACATACTCGGCCGCAAACCCATCTGCGCCATCCCCAGGCGTGGCATCAAAGTTGCCCACGCCCGAAAACGCAGGGCCTGCCGGCCAATGGGGGAAAAACGTGGACACCACCGAATCCCCCGGTGCGAATTCCGTAACGCCAGTGCCTACGGCTTCAACAACGCCAGCACCGTCCGCCATGGGGATACGTTTATCGGCTGCCGGAATGCTTCCGTTGGCCACCAGCAAATCGTGGAAATTGAGCGACGTAGCGTGTATGGCAACACGGATTTCACCAGGCCCAGGTGCGCCGGGGTCTGGGAGGTCCACCAGCGCTAATTGATCCAGGCCGCCAGGGGCGCGAACGATCATGGCTTTCATAACAGCGTTATCCTCAAGGTCAGGTCCAGCCCAGTGTTTGCGCGAAAGCGCGCCGGTAGGGCGTGTCAATTTGGGCGGGAACGTTTTGAATATAGGTGCGGGCATGGCCTTGTGTATCTGCGGGAAGTGACGTGAGGTACCGCAGGGCTTCGCTGCACGTGGGCACCTGGCCCTCTACGTCGTGAATGCGCGGTGGCAGGTTGGTCCAGATCACCGCCTCGATCCCCCGCGCCTTGGCCCACTCACCTACGTATCCCGCGGCCTGCGCGTCTACCAGTAGGCAACCAATGCCGGTGTCCCGGGCAGCGGGTATGGCCTCACGCTCTTTGAGTGCCTGGCAGGCCTGCGCCAGGGAGGCCGTGGCCAACCTGGCCCACAGTACAGGCACCGGCTCGGCATTGATGCATAAGGCGGTCGAAAGTTCTCCACCGTCACCCACACGGGAAAACTCGATGGGCAGTGCCGGGCCGTCTTCGAACCATGGCCCGTCCACGGGCAATGCTTCGGGCTTCCAGATCAACGAGCCCCACCCCAAGCAGACGATATTCACGTTCCGGTACTCCATCCAACTGGCTAATCGCTAGCGTGAGACCCTGCGTGCAGCACAAATGTTTAGCGGGTTTGTGTATTAGCGCCTTCAGGATTTGGTCAGGAAGCTACCGATGGGATTGAACGCCTGGCCACTTGGCCCCTCTCCTTTGAAAGCCCCTACAAAAAGGAAGCGCTAATGATGCCTCGCCCCTCACTGGCTTCAATCAAGGCACCTGAGGGTGCCGATACCCTCAGCCCACCAGAACGGGCGCTATGCCTGGCAGGGGGTAGCCTGCTGTTGCTCAATGGCCTGCGCACCCGTGGCGTGGCTGGCGCTGCTCAGGTACTGCTCGCCGGCTGGTCGGTTTGGCGTGGTTACCGAGGCCGCTGCGCATTGAAAGCCACCTTGGCCCATACCCCTATGGAACAAGAATGGGAAGCCGAAACGGGGTGGCCCAGCAGCAAGGTCATCAGCCGTAGTATCACCGTCAACAGGCCCGTGGATGAGGTCGTCGCGTGGTGCCGTAACCCGGCCAATATCGGCCCGCTGATTCCTTGGGTGGACGCCATTGAGCAAACCGGTGACGACCGCTATCAATGGACATTGCGCGGGCCTCGCGAGCGCAGCTACCGCTGGACGCTGGTCCAGAGCGAGCCACAACAGGGCCGCGCCTTGCGTTGGAATACGTCGGGTGACGGCGTGTGGCAGCATGAGGCAGACGCCCGCTTTACCGAGGCACCCAATGGCCGCGGCACTGAAATTCGCCTGGTAGTGGCGACCCAGCCGCCCCGTGGGCCTGCGGGGTATGCGGTCGCGTCCCTTATCAGCCGGTTTAGCCACAAAGCGTTGCTGTACCTGCTGCGCGCGCTCAAGCAGCAGATCGAAACCGGTGAACTGGCGACCAACCGGCCACGGCACGGTGCACGAGACTTTCTGTTCATTCATGCCGATCACAGCACCGACGCGGACTGCTCTGCAACGAACGAACCTGATGGAGACCAACGCTGATGCGCGCGCTCACATGGCAAGGCCCTAACTCACTGCAGGTGGACACCGTCCCGGACCCGGTACTGCTCAACCCACGAGACGTGATCATCAAGGTGGCGCTGTCCTCGGTGTGTGGCTCGGACCTGCACCTGCTGGGCGGCTACGTACCTACCATGCACCCCGGTGACATTCTAGGCCATGAGTTTCTCGGGGAAGTGGTGGAGGTAGGCGCTCACGTAAAAACCGTCGTGAAGGGCGACCGTGTCATCACGGTGTCTATCATTGGCTGCGGTGAGTGCGAACATTGTGTGCGTCAGGATTTTTCCTGCTGCGACAACTCCAACCCTAACCCCTGCGTGACTGAAACAGCCTATGGTCAGCCCTGCGGCGGGATCATTGGCTACAGCCATGCCTTTGGCGGGTATGCGGGCAGCCATGCAACCTACATCCGTGTGCCCTATGCGGACACCAACCTGTTCAAAGTGCCCGACGGGGTCACCGATGAACAGGCGGTGTTCGTTTCCGATGCGGCGCCCACAGGCTACTTCGCCGCCGACAATGCTGGCATACAGCCCGGTGACACGGTTGCGGTATGGGGCTGCGGTGCGGTGGGGCAGATGGCGATTGCCAGCGCCTACCTGCTTGGTGCCGAGCGCGTCATTGCCATTGACCGGTTGGCCGACCGCCTAGCCCTGGCTGAAAGTAAAGGGGGTGCTATTACCCTTGATTACGAAACCACCAATATTCACCAGGCCCTGCTGGAGCTTACAGGGGGCCGTGGCCCCGATCGGTGCATCGACTGCGTTGGCATGGAAGCCCACGGCACCGAAATCGACTATGCGTATGACAAGGCCAAGCAGTTGATGCGGCTGCACACCGAGCGCGGCACGGTGCTGCGCCAAGCCATACGGGCCTGTCGCAAAGGAGGTACCGTCAGCGTGGTTGGCGTGTACGGGGGGCTGATGGACAAATTCCCCATGGGGGCTGTGATGAACAAGGCCCTGACCCTGCGCTCAGGGCAGCAGCCGGGGCAGCGCTATGCGAACCAGCTGTTCACACACATTCAAGAGGGCCGGTTGGACCCGTCCTGGATGCTCACACACCCCATGGACCTGGAGGACAGCGCCCAAGGCTATGCGTTGTTCAAGGAAAAAGGCGACCAATGCCTGAGGGCTGTGTTCAGGCCTTGAAGGCTATAGATCGTGTGCAGGGTGCTCGGAGCACCCTGGTCACGTGGTCAATCGGTTTCAAACGGGCCTTGGGCGGTGAATGCGCCCCCGTGGTACACCGCTGCTGGGTCATCGGCCGCTACAGGCGGCTGCGCTTCCACCTTGGCCGCGAACGGCGCCGAGCTTCCCTGGGGTTCGTACCCTAAGTGAGCAGCCAACCGATTGTCCCACCATACTTGGGGGTTATCAGACATGCCGAATACAACGGTATGGCCCAGGTGCGGGGCCTCCAGGCCTTTGACGATCAACTGGGTCAGGTCTTCGTAACTCAACCAGGTGCACAGCATGCGTCGGTTTTGTGGCTCTGGGAATGAAGAACCGATACGGATGCTGAGGGTTTCGATCCCATAGCGGTCGTAGTAGAACGTTGCCAAGTCTTCTCCATAGGACTTGGACAAGCCGTAATAGCCATCGGGGCGCCGCGGGGCCAGTGCATCGATGGTTTCGGTTTGCTTGTAGAAACCGATCACATGGTTGCTGCTGGCAAAGATCACGCGTTTCACGGCGTGCCGCCGAGCGGCTTCGTAGATGTGATAGGTGCCCGCGATGTTGGGGCCGAGAATCTCTTCAAAGGGGCGCTCAACGGAGACGCCGCCAAAGTGAAGAATGGCATCCACGCCCTTGACCATCTGGTCCACTGCCGCTTTATCGGCCAGGTCGCACAGCACGACCTCTTCATGCGCCTGGGCAGCCTCGGGCGCCACGATATCGGACAGGCGCAGCAGGGAGGCGTGAGGTCTTAGCGTGTGCCGAAGCACTTTGCCCAGCCCCCCTGCGGCGCCGGTGAGCAGAAGGCGGCGGGAGTGGGTGGCGGTGTAGCTGGATGCGGTCATGATTGCCCCTGTTGTTATCGTTATCGGTTGTCCTATAACACGCCTCAGTATCCCCAGAGGCTGTTATTTGTCAAAGGCCTTCTTTCATGCCGCCAGGGCATGACGTGATGAGGATTGCTCGTTTGCCGGCCGGTTCTGCCTCACGAATACTGGGCCTTTGCACATCAGAGGCTCTGTGATGAGTGCCATGCCGCTGCAGTACCGTTTCAATCCGGCGTTCGAAGCACCCAGTGGCTCGGCGATTCGCGAGCTGTTCAAGTACCTGTCGCAGCCCGGCATGATTTCCTTTGCAGGCGGCTATCCGGCGCCTGGGCTGTTTGATGCCCAAGGCTTGGCCGATGCCAGTGCAAGGGCCATGAGTGAGCCTGCCACCAGCCTGCAATACGGCGCGACCGAAGGTACACCTGCGCTCCGCCTGGAGCTGGCTGCATTGATGGCGCGGCGGGGCACCGCCGTGGCGGCTGATGACATAGTAGTCACCACCGGTTCCCAGCAAGGGTTGGACTTGCTGATTCGTGTGCTATTAGCCCCCGGTGACGGCGTACTGGTAGAGCGCCCAACCTATCCTGCCGCCCTGCAGGCGTTCCGCCTGGCCGGTTGCCCTGTGACCAGCGTACCTGGCGACGCGCAGGGGCTGGACACCCAGGCCTTGGGCGAACTGTTAGGGGCGGCAGTGCCAGGCCACTACCGCCTGCTCTACTGCGTGCCGGATTTTGCCAACCCTACCGGCGCCTGCATGCCCCACGCGCGACGCCTGGAACTGCTGGCACTGGCAGCCAAGCACAACGTGCTGCTGGTGGAAGATGACCCCTACGGGGCGCTGCGTTTCACCGGGGAACCGGTGCCGTCGTTGTTGGCATTGTCTGGGCAGGTCCCAGGTGCCGAAGGCCGGGTCGTGCACTTGTCCAGCCTGTCCAAGATCGTGGCGCCTGGGCTTCGAGTAGGCTGGATGGTGGCGCCTGTGCCGGTCAGGCAGCGCTGTGTGATCGCCAAGCAGACGGTCGACCTGTGTACCTCCCCCATCAGCCAGCAGATTGCCGCCCACTACTTGGCCAGCGGTGCTCTTGAACGCCATCTTCCGGTATTGCGCGAGGGCTATGCCCAGAAGTGTGCGCAGATGCTCCAGGGCCTCGCCGCACTCAGTGGGCGCCTGGACGTAGAAGCACCCGCCGGGGGGATGTTCGTGTGGGGCCGCCTGGCCGACGGCAGTGATGCCCAGCCCCTGTTCGACCGGGCCATCGCGCACAATGTGATGTTCGTGCCGGGGCGCGCTTTCTATGCTGACCGGCCAGACCCTTCCCGCTTCCGCCTTTCGTTCGCAGCCCCGGGCCTGGAGCAGATCGAAGAGGGCGTGAAGCGGTTGGCCCGCGCCTTGAACTGAGCCCTGGGGCTGGCACAGGCTCACGGCCGCCAGTGTGCGTATCGCTCTGATGGCGGCTCAAGGAAAGGCAGGTTACTCTTGCCGCCCACTGAAGCCTGGAAGCACATAGGGTACGGGCATGAAACTGCTGCTGGTCGAAGACGAGGCCTTGTTGCGCCACCATCTGCATACCCGCCTGAGCGAAGGTGGCCATATTGTTGAAGCCGTAGCGGACGCCAGGGCGGCCTTGCAGCACGCGGCAGACGCCACCTTCGACCTGGCCATCGTGGACCTGGGCTTGCCCGGCCTGTCAGGCCTTGAGCTGATTCGCCAGTGGCGTGCCCAAGGGCGGGTGTTTCCCATTCTGGTCCTCACGGCCCGGGGCAGTTGGCAGGACAAGGTCGAGGGGCTGGCCGCCGGTGCTGACGACTACATGGTGAAGCCGTTCCAGTTCGAAGAGGTGGAAGCCCGGCTTGGCGCCTTGCTGCGCCGGGCCAGCGGTTTCACCCAGCCCACCATTGTGGCCGGCCCACTGGCGCTGGACCTGAACCGCAAACAGGCCACCCTGCAAGACGAGGCGCTGGTGCTCACAGCGTTCGAATACCGCATTCTTGAATACCTGATGCGCCACCATCAACAAGTGGTCGCCAAGCAACGCCTGATGGAGCAATTGTACCCAGACGATGGGGAACACGACCCCAACGTGATCGAAGTCTTGGTAGGGCGGATCCGGCGCAAGCTTGAAGTGGCCGACGGCTTCAAACCCATCGATACCGTAAGGGGCCTGGGCTACCTGTTCACCGAGCGTTGCCGGTGATCCGTTCCCTACGCTTTCGGCTAATGCTGGCCGGGGCTCTGCTGGCGGTGCTGTTCATGCTCGGCTTGCTGCCTGCCCTTCAAGGGGCCTTCAGCCTGGCGCTTCGCGAATCCGTAGAGGAGCGCCTGGCCACGGAAGTGACCACGCTGATTTCCGCCGCCCGGCTGCAAAACGGCCAGCTGGAGATGCCCGTGCCCATGCCGGACGAACGTTTCGAAGTCCCTGCCGAGCGTTCCTTGAGCTATGTGTTCGACCGTCAAGGCGCGCTGCTGTGGCACAGCCCCGGTTCCCCTTTGCCTGAGTACAGCCCGCAATACGATGGGCAGGGTAATCGCTTTTCCCGTTTTACCGCGCGCGACGGCGAGGCCTACTGGGTCTATGACGTGGAAGTGAAGTTGCTCGGGGGGCAAAGGGCGGCGTTCAGTTTCGTCGCCATGCAATCGGTGGAGCCTTATCAACGGACCTTGGGTGCCCTGCGTGACCGTTTGTACCTGGGCTTCGGCGCGGCGCTGCTCACCTTGCTGGTGCTGTTCTGGGCGGGCATGACCTGGAGCTTGCGCTCGCTACGGCGCCTGAGCCATGAGCTGGATGAAATCGAAGCCGGACAGCGGGAGGGGTTGAGCGAACACCATCCCAGCGAGCTGTTGCGGCTTACTCGTTCCCTGAACCGCTTGCTGGCCAGCGAGGGGGAACAGCGCCAGCGCTACCGAGACTCCCTCGGGGACCTGGCCCACAGCCTCAAGACGCCGTTGAGCGTGCTGCAAGGCATTGGCGAAACGTTAGCAGGGCGTGCTGCGCAAGGGGAGGAGGGCAAGCATGCCAGTATCCTACGGGGGCAAGTGGCGCGCATGAGCCAACAGATCGATTACCAGCTTCAACGGGCCAACGTGCGCCATGGTGGGCTGGTGCGCCGCCAGGTTCAGGTGCGGCCTGTACTGGACAGCCTGGCCGCCAGCTTACGCAAAGTGTACCCCGGCAAGCCGGTGAACCTGCATATCGTACTGGCGCCGCCGGGCCTTCTGCCTATCGAAGAAGGGGCGTTGATGGAATTGCTCGGAAACCTGCTGGAAAACGCCTGGCGGCTGTGCCTCGAAGACATCAGCGTAAGCCTGAGCGTGATCGGCCAGCGCCTGGAGCTGCTGCTGGAGGACGATGGCCCCGGCATTGCACCGGAACAGCGTGGGCGCATTCTGCAGCGCGGCGAGCGGCTGGACCGGCAGCACCCAGGGCAGGGCATTGGCCTGGCCATGGCCCAAGACATCATCCGTAGCTACCAAGGCAGCTTGGCAATCGAAGATTCCCCGTTGGGTGGGGCACGGTTCCGTATCAGCTTTGCCAAGGTGTAGTGGCGGATATCCGCCAGGTGCTACCGGGTAATGGAAAGTGATGGCGACTTTCCGCCATTTTTCCTCGGGGCTTTGCGCACGCGCTACGCTCAAGGCCTGAGCGTACAGGTTCCAGCACGCCAGGTACTGCGTTGGCATGAGCCTTGCGATGCATTAGGCAAGGCCCGCCGTGCAGGTGAGGACCCAGAACAAATCCCTCCACTGAGGAGGGTTCCGCTTCATGTGTCGCTGTGCCCGGCCCACGCTGCCGGTCACACTTGAGGAAACCGCCATGACGACCCGTCAGCCGCTCTACAAGTCCCTGTATTTCCAGGTGATCGTTGCGATCATCATCGGTGTGCTGCTTGGCCACTTCTATCCCCAGACGGGCACTGCGCTCAAGCCACTGGGCGATGGCTTTATCAAACTGATCAAAATGGTCATTGCTCCGATCATCTTCTGTACGGTGGTGAGCGGTATTGCCGGCATGCAGAACATGAAAGCCGTGGGCAAGACTGGCGGCTATGCGTTGCTGTACTTTGAAATCGTGTCCACGATTTCCCTGATCATCGGTTTGATCGTGGTCAACGTGGTACAGCCTGGGGCTGGCATGCACATCGACCCCGCCACCCTGGATGCCTCCAAGGTCGCTAGCTATGTGACCCAGGGTGCTGACCAAAGCGTTGTGGGCTTCCTGCTCAACGTGATTCCTACCACCATCGTCGGCGCCTTTGCCAATGGCGATATCCTTCAGGTGCTGATGTTCTCGGTGATCTTCGGCTTTGCCCTGCATCGCTTGGGTAGCTACGGCAAGCTGCTGGTTGACCTGATTGATCGCTTCGCCCATGTGATGTTCAACATCATTAACATGATCATGAAGCTGGCACCGCTGGGCGCCTTGGGCGCCATGGCCTTCACCATCGGCAACTATGGCGTGGGTTCACTGGTGCAATTGGGCCAGCTGATGCTGTGCTTCTACATCACCTGCGTACTGTTCGTGGTAGTGGTGCTGGGCGCCATCGCCCGCGCTCATGGTTTCAGTGTGTTGAAGCTGGTGCGTTACATCCGTGAAGAACTGCTGATCGTGCTGGGTACGTCTTCGTCCGAATCAGCCCTGCCGCGCATGCTGGCCAAGATGGAGCGCCTGGGTGCACAGAAGTCGGTAGTCGGCCTTGTCATTCCCACGGGCTACTCCTTCAACCTGGACGGCACTTCCATCTACCTGACCATGGCGGCTGTGTTTATTGCACAGGCCACCGATACCCATATGGACATCACCCACCAGATCACCCTCTTGGCGGTGCTGTTGCTGTCTTCCAAAGGGGCAGCAGGTGTTACCGGTAGCGGGTTTATCGTACTGGCTGCCACCCTGTCCGCCGTGGGCCACTTACCGGTCGCTGGCTTGGCGTTGATCCTGGGCATCGACCGCTTCATGTCTGAGGCGCGGGCACTGACCAACCTGGTGGGTAACGCTGTCGCGACCGTAGTGGTTGCCAAATGGGTAGGCCAGTTGGACGAAGGTACGCTGCAACGTGAGCTAGCCTCTGGCGGTACCCCGCTGGAATTGAACAAGCCCGAAGACGACCTGAAAGTTGCCGAAGGCAGCCGGTTGTAACCGCTGCCTGCATGCGGAGCGAAGCCCGGGCCTGTGCCCGGGCTTTTTCATTCCACCCGTGTTTGCCCGCTGAACACCAACGTGTGACGACATTGTCGGCATAGGTAACGGCGGCCCTTGCGTACCAGGCTATGGCGTTGCGGGGTAAAGGCAAACTCACTGCTTGGGCAAGGGCACCGATACAGGTAGCGCAGTACTTGGCGGCGCTTGACCTCATAGCTATGGCAGCGCTGTGGCGGCAGTTCATAAACGCCGCGCATGATGAGCTGCCACTCCTGACCATGGGGAGCGATACGGTCTCCGAACACATGGTGGGCAACCAGGTGAGCCACTTCGTGGGGCACGGTCTGCTGCAGGAAATCTTCGGTATTGCGCTGGTACAGCTCGTGGTTGAAGCGCAGTTTGTTCTCGTGCAAATGCGCAACGCCGGCTTTCTGCCCCCTTAATTCGAGGCTAACGACCGGGCGCTTGAACGGGCGCTTGAAAAAGGTTTCGGCCTGCACGTAGCAGGCCTCAACCCGGCTAAGAAGGGTGTCTGGCATAAATAATGGCTCCGCAAGGCGCGATTATGCCTTGTAGGGCTTCGGATGGCTGAGCCATTGGTCACTGTTCTCAGCAAGTCCCCGCCAGGGGTTACCGGAAGTGCGGAAAGCCCCGAAGTTCAGTTCGGGGTCAAGAGCATGGACGCCGTAGGCGTCCTAATCAGGCGTTCGCTGATCCTCAATATATTGGCGCAGGATTTCCATCGGCGCTCCTCCACATGACGATGCAAAGTAGGACGGTGACCACAGCACGCCTCGACGCTTGAGCCAAGGGTGGAAGTCTCCAAACTGTTGTCGCAGTCTCCGTGAGGACACACCTTTCAAGGACGCGACAAGATTAGACAGTGCCACTTTCGGCGGGTAGGTGACTAGTAGGTGAACGTGGTCATGCTCACCA
This sequence comes from Pseudomonas sp. AB39(2026), assembly GCF_059831485.1. Lineage (NCBI taxonomy): Bacteria > Pseudomonadati > Pseudomonadota > Gammaproteobacteria > Pseudomonadales > Pseudomonadaceae > Pseudomonas > Pseudomonas sp. AB39(2026). Next base: position 1,450,165 of record NZ_CP195212.1, on the reverse strand, counting down.
TTGAACTCCAGCAGTTCGGCCTCAAAATCCTGGCAGACGCTTGCCAGTACCGGCTGCATCGCATCCAGATGTTCTTTCTGAAACACATTGCGTCGAAACTTGGTAACAAAGACCAAGTGAGCATGAAGCGCAAATACGCAATGGCGACCATGCCGAATATCTCCATCAAGCTTACGCGGCCTAGCCATGATAGCCTCTTGAGTGATTTCAATGACCAATTGTATAATGCTGCCATGGAAATCACCAAGACATTGAAGTTGAGAATCAGGGACAAGCATGCCAAGGCAATGCTTGCGATGGCTCGCGACGTCAATCAGGTCTGGAATTTCTGCAACGAAACACAGTTTCGCAGCCTGAAGCGTTACTGCAACCGTCCGAAAGTGTGGCTGTCAGGTTTCGACCTGCAAAAACTCACAAACGGATTCAGCAAGTGCGAAGGGGTGTCTATAGGTTCTACCACGCAGCAGCAGGTGTGTGAGGAATTCGCTACCCGGCTCAGGCAGTTCAAGCGGCAACGCCTGAACTGGCGCGTCAGTGACCGCAAGTCCTCCAAATACTCATTGGGCTGGGTACCTTTCAAGGCTGGGGCACTGACTTTCCGGAATGGCCAGGTTCGATTCAAAGGCATACATGTTGGGCTGTGGGACTCCTATGGCCTCTCCAAGTACGAATTGAGAGCAGGTAGTTTCAATGAGGATTCGCGTGGCCGCTGGTATCTCAATGTGGCTGTCAAAATGCAGGTCGAAAAAAAACCGGCAGCCAGCCCCTCATCTGTCGTCGGTATCGACCTGGGTCTGAAAACACTGGCAACGTATTGCAACGGTGAGAAATTCGAACCAAAGCGTTGGTATCGCGCGTCTGAAGCAGCGCTGGGTATTGCACAGCGAGCCGGCAAAAAGAAGCGTATCAAGGCTATCCATGCCCGTATCGCCAATCAGCGTAAAGATGCTCTCCACCAGGAGACGTCTGAGCTGGTGAAGAAACATGCTGCAATTTTCGTTGGCAATGTGAACGCAAAAGCGCTGGCAAAAACGACCATGGCCAAGTCCGTGCTCGATGCTGCGTGGACGACGTTCCAAACACAACTCCGGTACAAGGCCATCAGGCGTGGAGTCGTGTTCGCAGAGGTCAACGAAGCGTTTTCAACCCAAACGTGCTCGTGCTGTGGTGTTGTTTCGCCCAGCAGTCCGAAAGGTAGGGTCGGACTTGGAATAAGGCAGTGGACGTGCAGCGATTGCGGAACGGTCCATGACCGTGACGTCAATGCTGCCCGGAACATCGCCCGCCTGGGGCTTCAGGCGCTTGCAGAAGGAATCCCCGCTCTTTAGGGCGGGGAGGAAGTCAAGTATATCACAGCCTCCACCCTAGGGCAGGGCCTGGAAATAACGCCTTATGACCTCGGCCAGCGTGTGTGCCGGCGTACCGAAGCAGGCTCGGTGACAGGCCAGGGAAATATCCAGGTTTCCCAGTGCAGGCAGCCCGTCGGCTGGCCCGAGCAGTTCGAACGCCTCACCTGCAACAAGCGATGACACCGCTGATACACAGCCCCCTGAGGCCACGGCGCTTACGATACCGGCATAACTGGTGCTGTGGTAGGCGATCCGGTAACGGATGCCTGCACGGTTCAACGCGGCCAATACAATGTCCCTGTCCCCGCACCCTTGAGTGAACAGTGCCAGTGGCAGCGGGTCTAGGGTGGCGGCATGGCTGCCGCGAGCACATATCCAGCTTAGAGGCTCGGCGTGCAGTAACTCCGAGGCAATGCTGCCAGGGCAACCCTGAGTTAATACGATATCCAGCAGCCCAGCTTCATATTGCTGCCAGATGGCACTGCTGTAACCGCAGTTAACCTCGACTTCGATGTCGGGAAAACGGTGCGCACAGGTGCGCAGAATGCCCGGGAAGAACCGATGGGCGTAGGTGTCGGAGGTGCCGATGCGAACCAGGCCCTTGTGGGCGTCGCCTGTCAACGCATTAACCGCTTGGTCGTTAAGGGCCAGAATGTTCAACGCGTAGTTCAGTAGGCGCTCTCCCTGAACGGTCAGCACTAGTCCACTTTTTTCTCTCAAAAATACCTCTGCGCCCAGTTGGCGCTCCAGTTTTTGCACTTGTTGGCTAACAGCGGACTGCACGCGATGCAGCCGTTGAGATGCCTTCGAAAAGCTTCTTGCTTCGGCAACTGTTACAAAGGCGCGAAGTTGGTTCATGTCCAGAGTCAAGAGTCGGTCTTCCTTTATCACGATTCAAGATGGCGTGTATGATGAATATGCGCGATCCTTTCGTCAACGGATTCGGTACTGTTGCGCCTCTTTCTTCAGGAGCGCATTTAATGGCATCAAAAATACTAGGTGTAATTAACTTGGCCGAGTTTGGTATCGAGGCTGATCTGGGGTACCTCAATTCAGTGCATAAAGTGCCGGAAGTATACGATGAGTTCGGTCAAGGCTACTGGAAAAATGTTTCGATATATAACGACAGTGGGCGTGCAGGGGACAGTCAGTATCGAAACGCCAACACCTGCCTGCCCACTGAACATGCTGCGCGTTGCCCGGCTATCCAGCACCTGTTGTGTCATTTCACGTTCGAGCACTTGCGCATGGTCCGCGCCAGAAATCTGGTAGACGGTATGGTAGTTCCACACCGAGACTTTGTAGAGCTGGAACAAGGCAGGCATTACTATCGCGTGTTCATTGCACTTGAAAACAACAATCAGGCTTTTCATTCCGATGAGTCGGGCGTTTTTCAGATGAAGGCTGGAGAAGTGTGGTTTCTGGATGCCGGGATCACTCATTCAGCTGTGAACTTTGGAACAAGCAGCCGCCTGTTTCTATGCCTGGATTATGTGTTCGACCAACCCGTAGAGGCACCGACTATCTTTACGCGGCCGCACGAACTCATTCCTCCACGGCAGGCCTGGCATGTTAATAGAATGCCGCTCGATCAGGCTGCACTGGAGGGCTTGCTGTCGGCCGCCGCCCGGTTACTAAACCGGCACACGTTCAAGGACGTGGTCTTCCTCCTGTCCAAATACCACTTCATCTATGACGTACCGGTATCAGCCTGCTACGACTGGTTGATGGCCGCTGCAGAAATGGCAGGCGACACTGTTGTTGTGGATAAAGCACGTACGTTGCGCCGGTACCTGATCGAAGCTCGCGAGGTGGGTCAACGTTATGTCTTGAATGATTGGCCCGTATAGGCTGGAGCTTTGCCATGACCCTGGACCGCGTATCGCCTTTTCTATTTCTCTTGATGTGGAGCAGTGGCGCTGTATTTGCAGCGTTGGGGCTGCAATATGCGTCCGTTTCCGTATTCCTGGCCGTTCGATCGGTGGGCGCGGCGGCCTTGCTATTGCTGGTGTGCATCGGGCTTTTCCGCAAGGCAGGCTTTTGGCGCAAGGTGCAGCTTGCCCCCCGGCAATTGCTGAGTGTGCTCACCATTGGCCTGTTGATGCAGCTCGTTTATCAAACGGCGTACGTGCTAGCGCTGCACTACCAGCTCACGCCCGGCATGTTGGCGATTGTTCTGGGCCTGCAGCCTGTGCTTACGCCGCTCATTGCGCGTGAGCGCCTGCCGTGGCGTGGCGTATGTTGCCTGGTGGCTGGTTTGATCGGCCTGGTTATCGCGGTGGCGGGCGCCCGCGAGGTGGGGGCCGTCACCGGGCTTGGCCTTGTCTTCGGCGTGGTCGCTGTGCTGTCCATCAGCACTGGCGCCGTGATGCAAAAGGCTTCGACGATGGATCCTGTGGTATCCGCACTCTACCAGACACTACTGGCGGCTCTGTTGTTTACGCTTGGCTTGCCCTTCACACCCCTTCACCTTGAGGTGACCGTGCCCTTCGTGCTGGCCGCCGGGTGGATGATCGTGGTTGTGTCGGTCTGCGCCGTGCTGCTTCTGTTCTATCTGTTGTCGAGGAAGTCTGCCAGCCAGGTGGCGGTTCTTTTCTACCTGGTGCCTGTCTTCACGGTGGCCTTCGACTACTTGGCCTTTGGCAATACCCTGTCCACGGTCACATGGCTTGGGGCAGTCATTGTGATGCTGGCGGTAGGGGGGTATGGGCGGCTGAGCCGGGCGTAACAGGCCATGGCGGCTCGGCGCTCGCAGATGGTCAGCCTTGCCTACGCTCGCCACGCATTTACAGGTAGAATGCGCGCCTTCGTATTCCGCTGTCGGCACGTATCAGGATCTCTCCACCATGGGCACCCTTTCGGTCAATCAAAACAAACTGCAAAAACGCCTTCGCCGCCTGGCAGGGGAGGCGGTTGCCGATTTCAATATGATCGAAGAGGGTGACAAGGTCATGGTATGCCTGTCCGGCGGCAAGGACAGCTACACCATGCTGGACGTGCTGCTCCACCTGCAGAAGGTAGCCCCCATCAAGTTCGACCTGGTGGCGGTGAACATGGACCAGAAGCAGCCCGGTTTTCCGGAGCATGTGTTGCCGGCCTACCTCAAGCAAGTGGGCGTCGAGTACCACATTCTGGAAAAAGACACCTACTCGGTGGTCAAGGCCTTGATTCCGGAAGGCAAGACTACATGTTCGCTGTGCTCGCGGCTGCGCCGGGGCACTTTGTACACCTTTGCCGATGAAATTGGCGCAACCAAGATGGCCCTAGGGCACCACCGCGACGATATCGTGGAAACGTTCTTTCTGAACATGTTCTTCAACGGTGCCATGAAGGCCATGCCGCCCAAGCTGCTGGCTGATGACGGCCGAAACGTGGTCATCCGGCCACTGGCCTATTGCGCCGAGAAGGACATCCAGGCGTATTCGGACCTCAAGCAGTTCCCCATCATCCCATGCAACCTGTGTGGTTCTCAGGAGAACCTGCAGCGCCAGGTGGTCAAGGACATGTTGGTGGAGTGGGAGCGCAAGCACCCTGGCCGTACCGAAAGCATCTTCCGGGGCCTGCAGAATGTCGTGCCGTCGCAGTTGGCGGACCGGGACCTGTTCAACTTCACCGATCTGCGTATCGATGAAGCCGCCACACCGCGATTTGTGGACCTTATGAATCTGTAACTTAATGGTTCGCCGTATGTGCCAGCATCATCGACAACTGGCACAGAGGCCGGCCACTCTGTTCGCGCCAGGTGTTGAATGCATTCTGCACAGCGGCCAAGTCCCGCTGGCTGGTAGGGGCACGGTCCACGATGCCCTGGGCATTGAGGGCTGCCACCACGTCCTGAGAGGGAATAAATGTATCCTTGCCCGCCATGCGCAGGAAGCGTGGCGCTGAGAGCCCACCCAACTGGTTGCCGTTGCGCACCAGGTAGCGCCACAGGCCGGTGATGTCGTCGACCGGCCATTGGCTGATAAATGCCCCGAAGCTTTCATGGGTATGCCCCACATCCAGGATCATCTGTGCGTTGATCAGCACGCTGCGCAATTTGCCCAAGTGGCGAATGATGCGAGTGTCCTGCATCAGCCGTTCCAGGTGGTCGCCCCCCATCAGCACCACCTTTTCCGGCACAAAGCCGAAAAATACGGCCTCGAATGCAGGCCATTTGGCGTCTACCAGGCTGTGCTTCAGGCCTGCCCGAAACACCCGCAGTGCCAACAGCGACAGGTAGCGGTCATCGGTCATGGCCCGCAGCTGGTCGTCGGGGCGAGGCTGAGGCAGCCGTGCTTCCAGGGCCTGCACGGAGCCGAAGCGATTCAGGCAGTGTTCATAGAGCCACTGGTAGTCCCGCATTCAGGCGCGCTCCCTCAGTGGCAGCGCCAGCCGTTGCGCAGCTTCGGCCACGCGCAGGCCTAGCGCACGGCACAACGCCGTTTCATGTTCATCCAGCGGCCGTTTGCCGTCTGTACCTGCGTGGTGGCTGGCGCCATAGGGCGTGCCGCCGCCTTTGGTTTCCAGCAGGGCCGACTCGCTGTACGGAAGCCCCGCAATCAGCATGCCATGGTGCAGCAACGGTAGCATCATGGACAGCAGAGTGGTTTCCTGGCCACCGTGCAAACTGGCGGTGGAGGTAAATACTGCTGCCGGCTTGCCAGACAGGGCTCCGCTGAGCCATAGGCTATTGGTGCCGTCCAGGAAATACTTGAGGGCGGCCGCCATGTTGCCGTAGCGCGTAGGGCTACCCATCACCAGGCCAGCGCACTGGGCCAGGTCATCCAGGGTGGCATAGGCGGCACCCTGCTCAGGCACGGAAGGGGCCGTGGCTTCGCAATCCGCCGACACGGCTGGCACGGTGCGAATCCGGGCTTCCAGGCCGGCACGCTCAACGCCGCGCGCCACCTGCAACGCCATCTCTCGGGTGGCGCCATGGCGGCTGTAATACAGCACCAGCACGTAAGGGGTTGTCATCACAGCAGCTCCAGCAAATTGTCTACAGGGCGCCCGATCACCGCCCTTTCACCTCGAACCAGAATAGGCCGTTCGATCAGCTTGGGATGGCTGACCATGGCGTCTATCAGCGTTTCCTCGGACAGGGCCGGGTTGGCGAGGTTCAGGGTTTTGTAGGCGTCCTCGCCAGTCCGCAGTAGCGCCCGTGCCTGGATACCCAGGCGTTGCAGCAAGCCCTTGAGGGTGTCGGCACTGGGCGGGGCCTCCAGGTAATGCACCACCGCAGGTTCCAGGCCCCGGGCATGCAGTAACTCAAGCGCCGCACGGGATTTGGAACAGCGGGGGTTGTGGTACAGGGTGAGGTCGCTCATGGAAGGGTCGCCTGGCTGTCGAGTGGCGGGTATTCTACCGCGCTGATTCCAGATAACGAGGCCCGCCATGGCAGGGGTGTGCAAGATCATAGTGTGGGCAGGGCTGGCCATGCTTTGCCTGGCCGGTTGTGACCAGGGCCTGGGCCCGGACCAGCAGGGCACGGAGGTCACCCGCGCCAGCCTTGAGGGGCAATGGTTGGTGATCAACTACTGGGCCGAATGGTGCGGGCCGTGCCGGCGAGAGATTCCACAGCTCAATGCCTTGGCCTCACCAACGGCACAGGAAAAGGTGCAGGTGCTGGGCGTGAATTTCGACCAGCTGCAGGGCCAGGACCTGCTCAAAGCCGCTCAGCGCATGGGTATCGCCTACCGCGTGCTGGCACAGGACCCTGCCCAGGCATTGCATCTGCCGGCGGCGCAAGGGCTACCGGTCACCTTCATACTGGACCCCGCGCGCCAGGTGCGGGCTACCTTGCTGGGTGAGCAGACGGCGGCCGGCCTCCGGCTGCAATTGGCAACGCTGGCGGGTCAGCAGGCCGGGCAATAATGCTTGCCGTTGTCCACGCGCCACCCCAGTTCGGCCACACGCGCTGCCGCCGCAGGTGCCAGCGCCGCTTCGCCTAAGCTGCCGTCTACGGCGAACTCTACGCTCATGGTTTTGCCACAGCCGTCGCAGTTTACGTCCCAGGTGTGGATGGCCAGTTCCTTGAACACCGGCCCACGGGCAACGGCGGTCCACTGGCCAGGAGGGGCCAGCAGGTGGCGGACCTTGTCCACGGTCAGCCGCATGCTGAGGGTTTTGCTGCCCTTGAGCGTGACCAATAACACATCCTCGGGGCGAATGGCGCCGCCGTTGCCTGTTACCTGATAGCGGCCTGGCGTGAGTGCGCGGCACTCGATCAATGTGTGCTGTGGGGTAAGCAGGCTGTAGCGAAAATCGTGTTCGACCATAGGGCCTCCGAAAAAGGGCAAGCATGGTAGCACGGGCAGCCACCTTGTACTTCGGTACCCGTTAGGCGCTGATGCGCGCCTGTTCGGCCAGCCGCACAATGGCCTGGTCCAGTTCATCAAGGGCGGCTTCGGCTGCCGCGTCTTCCTGTTTCAAGAGGGTTTCACTGTGCTGGCAGGCCGCCCTTAGCTGTGGAACGCCGCAGTAGCGCGTGGCCCCATGCAGGCGGTGTACACGTTCAAGCAAAGCAAGGTGGTCATGGGTCTCGCGGGCGGCCTGGATGGCCTGCCGGTCTTCGTCCAGGCCGGCCAGCAGCATGGCTAGCATGTCTGCGGCCAGGTCTTCTTTGCCAGCGGCCAGGCGCAGCCCTTCCTGGTGATCCAGCACTTGCTGGTTGCTCTGGCTGGTGGCCCACTCGCCGAGGCGCTCGGCAGGCTGGCCGCATAGAGACAGCCCTGTCCACTTGAGCACCACCTGGGACAGCTGCCGCTCGCTGATAGGCTTGGTCAGGTAATCGTCCATGCCACTGTGCAGCAAGGCGCGTTTTTCGTTGGCCATGGCATGGGCGGTCAGTGCCACGATAGGCAAGGGTTGGCCCGGCCGGCCGGCCTCCCAGCTTCGAATGCGTTCGGTAGTTTCGCGCCCATCCATTCCAGGCATCTGTACATCCATCAGTACCAGGTCAAGCGACCGTTGCTGTATGGCGTCCAGGGCTGCCTGGCCGCTGTCGACGGCCTGCACCAAGGCACCCATGTCCTCAAGCAGCGTTTGCACCAATAGCAGGTTGGCTGGATTATCGTCCACGCACAGAATGCGCGGTGGGCGATCCGGCGAGGCGGCGGTGTCTGGCAGTGGCTGGGGGCGGGCAGGGCTGATCAGGTCTGTAAGCACCCGGCGCAGGGTCCGGTTACAGGCAGGTTTGGCCTGCAGCTGGCTGTGCGGGTTGGGTACCACAAGGTGGAACGCCGCTTGATCGATAGTCGGGCATAGTACCAGCGCCTGACAGCCCCGTTGCTCCAATTCCCGCAGGCGCGGACGCAAGCGTTCTGGCGGCTGCTGCTGGCTGGTAACGCCCATGACGGCCAGCTCGATGGGCTGCCCGCCCAGGCGTGCGGCATCAACGGCCTCGGCCAGGCGCTCTAAGGTGCTGAAGGCGGTCACCTGCAGGCCCAGGTCCTGCAGTTGGTGTTCAAGGGCCTGGCGCGCCAGGTCGTGTGGCTCCAGCACGGCCACCTGGCGGCCTTGCAGAGCAGGAGAGGGCAGGTCTTCGACGTCCTCCCGTGCACGGGGCAGGCTGAGGCTGATCCAGAACGTACTGCCCTCGCCAGGCGTGCTGTCAACGCCGATTTCGCCGCCCATCTGCTCAACCAGCCGCTTGGAAATCACCAGGCCGAGCCCTGTGCCACCCGGCTGCCGCGACAGGGAGTTGTCCGCCTGGCTGAAGGCCTGGAACAGTGCGCGTACATCGTCATTGGACAGGCCGATGCCGGTGTCCTGCACGCTGATGCGTAACTGGGCGGTACCGTCGTCTTCGTCATCGTCTTCAAGCATGGCACGGGCAATGATGGTGCCTTCGCGCGTGAACTTGATAGCGTTGCTCACCAGGTTGGTCAGGATCTGCTTGAGCCGCAGCGGGTCGCCCACCAGGGACACCGGGGTATCGCGATACACCAGGCTTAACAGCTCCAGCTGCTTGGCATGGGCAGCGGGCGCCAGAATGGTCAGGGTGTCCTGCAACACATCCCGCAGGTTGAACGGAATGCTGTCCAGTACCAGCTTGCCGGCCTCGATCTTGGAAAAATCGAGAATTTCATTGATGATCGCCAGCAGGTTGTCCGCCGATTTTTCAATGGTGTTCAGGTAATCCAGCTGGCGGGGCGTGAGCTCGCTTTTCTGCAGCAGGTGGGTAAAGCCAAGAATGCCGTTGAGGGGGGTACGGATTTCGTGGCTCATGTTGGCCAGGAATTCGGACTTGATACGGCTGGCCTCTAACGCTTCCTTGCGAGCCAGGTCTAGTTCGATGTTCTGGATCTCGATGGTTTCCAGGTTCTGCCGAACGTCTTCGGTGGCCTGGTCGATACTGTGCTGCAATTCCTCGTGCGCTTCCTCCAGCGATTGCGCCATGCGGTTGATGCCGGCGGCCAGCTCGTCCAGTTCATGGTTCCCTAGAGTAGGCAGACGGTAGTCGAGGCGGCCTTCCTTGATGCGCGCCACCGCTACTTTTATCTGGCCCAGCGGTGCACTGATGCCGCGGCCCAGTTGAAGCGCCAGTAGCAGGGTAGTGACCAGGCCGGCGGCGATCAACAGCAGGCTGGCGAACAGCATGCGATAGCCACGCAGCAGGGTATTGGTGTGCGAAAGTTCGATTTCCACCCAGCCCAGCAAACGTTCCGATTCCCCAGGCACCTGAGTACCTGCCAGGTCCCGGTCATGGCCAAACACCGGTTGCAAGTACCGCGTGGCGTCACTGCCGCTGCGCTGTGCAAGGCGGTGCCCAGTGCTGTCGGGAATAGGGTTGAGCATGCTGGGGCCTGCATGGGCCAACGCCCCGCGGTCGGCGTCCAGGAACGCGACGCTGCGCACGTCGGCCTGCTCCAGCGCTTGTGCCGCTACACGCTCAAGCCGGTCGGCGTCACGGTTGGCCAATGCCGGCGCCACCAGCGGCGCCAGTTGCTCGGCCAGCAAATTTCCGCGGCTGATCAGTTGGCTACGAAGCTCGGCCTGCTGTACCCAGGTGAAGTACCCACCCAGCAATACTGCCAGCAGGCTGGCCGGAAGCATGGTCAACAGGATGACCCGGCCTTTTATTCCTACTTTCCTTAACACGCCCACACCTCAGTTGCCGGGGTACCCCAGGGTTTGAGCAAACCATACCTTGCCGAGGGCGGTGGTGCACCTGCCGTGAAGGGTACAACCGGTGGAATGCCCAGGTAGGCGGTGAGCGGCCTTACATCAGCCCATACAGCAGCAGACTATTGACCACCAGCATCGCCACTGCCGTAGGCACTTGCGCCCGGATCACGGCATAGCGATCTGGCAGTTCCAGCAGTGCAGCCGGCACTAGGTTGTAGTTGGCCGCCATGGGCGTCATCAAGGTGCCGCAGTAGCCTGAGAACATGCCGATGGCGGCAACCACTGCCGGGTTGGCGTCGTATACCCCTATCAGGATCGGAACGCCCACACCCCCCGTCATTACTGGGAAAGCCGCAAAGCCATTGCCCATGACCATGGTAAACAGCGCCATACCCAGCACGTAGACCAGCACCGCCACCAGCCGGTAATCCATGTTGATGTAGGTACTGGCCATGTAGGCCACCGCTTTGCCCACGCCCGCGTCTGTGAACATCAAGCCCAACATGGCCAGCATCTGAGGCAGTACCAAGGCCCAGCCCAGCGCTTCGGTAAGGCGCCTGGATTCGCGCAGGGCCTGCACCGGCGTGTCCTGGGTCAGCCAGCAGGCGAGGGCGAGGGCAATCAGGCTGGCAATGCCCAGCGCTACAAAGGTGGCGTTGGCGGGGTCCAGCAGAAAAAGGTCGCCCACTTTGATGTTTTTCAATCCCAGCGCCAGGGCCACCGTGAGGATGGGAATGGCCAGCGCGGGAATGAATAGCCGGTTCCCCAGGCGTGAAGCAACGGCCTGCTGGGCCTTGTCGGCCAGCGGTGTGTAGCTGCCTACCGCCACGCCGCCGCATCCGGCCAACACTGCCATCACCAGCACCCCGACCCCAACCGCCACCGGCGGCAAGCGCTCACCTACCAGAAAGGCGACTGCGAACAGCCCCCAGAACAGACCGCTGCGCCAGCGCCGGGGGTGGGCGCTGTCAGTCAGCGTCATCACGCAGGTAATCGCCAGGATCACCCCAGCCAGCCAGTACAGGTATTGAAGGGACAGGATCATGGGCGTTCAACCTCAGGCGCAGGCGTGGCGGGGGTATGCCGTGCCAGATAATGGTCGAGCCGGTACAGCCGCAGGCCATGAATCACAAATACGCTCAGGGCTGTAGGAATACCCCACACCGCGATGTGCAGCGGGTCCACGTCGATACCCACGCCCAGCAGGAAGGTATGCATCAGGGCAATGGCACCGAATGCCACGAATATATCTTCCCCAAAGAACAGGCCGATGTTGTCGGTCGCCGCGCAGAAGGCGAGCAGGCGGTGCCGCACCGCTGCAGGCAAGGGGCCATGGCGGCGGGTAGCGGCGCCTTCGGCCATGGGGGCCAGCAACGGCCGCACCATCTGCGGGTGCCCGCCCAGGCTGGTGAGCCCCAAGGCCGCAGTGATTTCACGTACGAACAGGTAGCCAATCAACAGGCGCCCTGCCGTCGCCTGCCGGAAGCGGCCGATCCAGTGCTGTGCATGGCGGCGCAGGCCGTGGCGTTCCAACAACCCGATCACAGCCAGGGGCAACAGAATGATCAAAGGTAGCGTTCGCGTCTTGATGAAGCCGGTACCAATCGTTGCCAGCAAGTGTTCCAGCGGAAAATGCGCGGCCAGGCCGGTGATTACCGCAGCTATGGCTACGACCAGCATCGGGTTGAACCGCAGGATGAAGCCGAGGACGATGACAGCAACGCCCGCCAGCGGCCAGAGGTTGAGGGTTTCGTTCATGTAGGGTGCCTTTAAGTGGCGGCAGAGGCTTCAGGTTTTTATTGTTGTTGCACACACTGTTGTTATGGCTCGATTGTTGGAAGGCGCCGCGACTGGCGTCCAGCGATAAAATCCGGTGCCCCCTGATAGCTTTTTCTTGATCGCCTCGCCCGGGCTTTTCCGTAAATACTCGCTCGCACCTGGAGGGCCCCGCCTGCATGAACATCCGATTTCTTGAAACCTTCGTATGGGTAGCGCGCCTCAAGAGCTTTCGCCTGACGGCTGAAAAGCTGTGCACCACCCAAGCCTCCATCTCCAGCCGAATCGCCGCGCTGGAGGAAGAGCTGGACAGCCGCCTGTTCGTGCGTGACCCCCGGGGCGTGACCTTGACCCCCGAAGGCCAGCGGGTGCTGGACTACGCCGAACGTATGGTGGATACGCTCCATGCGCTCAAGGCCGCGCTCAAAGACCCTGGCCTGGGGCGCGGGCACCTGCGCATCGGAGCCATGGACACCGTGATCCATACCTGGCTCAGCCCGTTGGTGGCGCGCATCAACGCCGCCTGGCCCAATGTAGAGGTGGAGATCACGGCTGACACTGCGCGTAACCTGTGCGAACAGTTGGAAAAAGGCTATCAGGACATCATTTTCCAGACCGACATGGTGCGCGCTGACACCGTGCGCAATGCGCTACTGGACCGCTATGACATGAAGTGGGTGGTGGCCTGCGATTCGGGGCAAAACCGGCCCTACACCGCACTGCATGAGTTGGCCTGCGAGCGCATTGTGACGTTTTCCCGTAATTCCCGGCCCCACCAGGACGTGCTTAACCTGTTGCACGGCGCCGACCTGGCGGCGCCGCGGGTCAACTGCGTGAACTCCGCCTCGGCCATTATCCGGCTAGTGCGCGACGGCTTCGGTATTGGCCTGCTGCCGCTGCCCCTGGTGGCAGCGGAACTGCAAGCAGGGACCCTGCGCGCCCTTGACGGCATCGAGTCGCCCCCTGCCATGGACATCGTGGCCTCCTGGCGCACCGGGCCTGGCATGGCGCTGTCCGAACAGGTGGTGCTACTGGCGCAACGGCTCATCGCCGAGCCCCCCGCGCAGTCCACTTAAACGATTGTTATCACCCCCGGCCTGGTTTTTCTGGGTTGACCCCGAGGAACCCGGCCTTCTACCGTGCAGTATTCCTTGAACTGGAGTCACCGGTGATGCTTCTGAACTGTGATATCGGCGAAAGCTATGGTGCGTGGCACATGGGGCTGGACGAGGAGGTGATGCCGCTGATCGACTGCGCCAACATCGCCTGCGGGTATCACGCGGGCGACCCGGTGACCATGGGGCGCACCGTGGCGCTGGCCGCCCGGCATGGCGTACGCATCGGTGCCCACCCGGCCTACCCGGACCTGGTTGGCTTTGGCCGCCGTTCCATGGCCTGTTCCGGTGAGGAAATCGAAAGCCTGCTGCATTACCAGATCGGTGCCCTGCAAGCGTTCTGTGCCCTGCATGGCACCCGTGTGGAGTACGTGAAACCTCACGGCGCGTTGTACAACGACATGATGGTCAACCCCACGCTACTGGCCTCGGTGTTGAAGGCGGTGGCAGCCTACAAGGTCCCGCTGGTACTGCTGGCCACTGCCGACAATAGCGCCCAGCAGGCGCTCGCCAGCGAACAAGGGGTAACGCTGTGGTTCGAAAGCTTTGCTGACCGGGCCTATGAAGGCACTGGCCAACTGGTGTCCCGGCGCCTGCCTGGGGCGGTGCATGAGCAGGCCGATACCATCGTAGCCCAGGCCCTGGCCCTGGCACGGGGCGAACCACTGACAGCTCGGGATGGCAGCACACTGCAGCTGCATACCGACACCCTGTGCGTGCACGGCGATAACCCGGCCTCTGTGGCGGCGGTGCGGCGCATCCGGGAAGCGTTGCGAGCACAGCGGGCATGAGTGGCCAGCGCTTCGCCTTTGGCCAGGGGCAGCACGGCAGCCTCGAAACGGTGGCGCTGGACGCCTTGATGGTGCGCCTGTTCACCCATATCGACGAGGGCAACGTGGGGTGGCTGCTAGCCTTGGCCGAGCGGCTGCGGCACACGTTCGGTGAGGCACTGGTGGAGGTAGTGCCGTCTTACACCACGGTTATGGTGCAGTACGACATCCTGGCGATGACGCCTGAGGCAGCACGGCAACACGTGATGACTGCCCTGCAAGGGCTCATGCCTGCCGAGCTGGCGGGCGGGCGGGAACACCGCGTGCCGGTATGGTACGACCCTTCGGTAGGGCCCGACCTGTCGCGCCTGGCCGACCTCAGCGGCCTGGCAGTGGAGGAGGTGGTCCGCCGCCACTGTGCCAAGCCTTACCGTGTATTTGCATTGGGCTTCACGCCTGGCTTTGCCTTCATGGGGTTGGTAGAGCCGGCGCTGGCAGCGCCTCGGCTCATCACCCCAAGGCAACGGGTGGCCGCTGGCAGCGTGGGCATCGGCGAGCGGCAAACCGCAATCTACCCCAGCACTTCGCCAGGTGGCTGGAATATCCTGGGGCGTACGCCGGTGGCACTGTTCTGCGAAGGGGTGAGCCTGTTCCAGCCCGGCGACAGCGTCCAGTTCGAAGCCATCACGCGCCACCGTTTTATAGAGATGGGGGGAGATACCACGCCCTTGGGAGAGGCCGCATGAGCCTGTTGAGCGTTGAAAAAAGCCACGCTTTGTGCCAATTGCAGGACACCGGTCGCTTCGGTGTACGGCACCTGGGGATCACTCAAGGCGGCGCCGCCGACTGGCTCTCCATGGGTTGGGCCAACTGGCTGCTGGGGAATGCCGTAGGCGCAGCAGTTATCGAGATCACCTTGGGTGGGTTCGAGGTGGTGGCCCAGCAGGACACCTGCCTGGCCCTGGCCGGCGCAGACCTGCAGGCCGCGCTAGACGGGGCGGCCCTTCTCCCATGGCGTAGTTTTAACCTGCGGGCAGGGCAGCGCTTGGTGTTCACGGCACCGGTTCAAGGGGTGCGTGCCTACCTTGCAGCGCCAGGTGGCTTCAGCGGCATGGCAGCGCTCGGCAGCCTGTCTACAGTCGCCAGAGACGGCTTGGGTGGGCTGCAAGGCACCGGGAGGGCGCTGGCTGCCGGGGACAGCCTGACCTGCGCAGGGCCAGGCGGCTGCGGCCGGGAGATAGCCGTGGCACGTATCCCCGACCTTACTCTGCGCCAGCCTCTGGAGGTGGTGTTGGGTGCCCAGGCGGCGGATTTTTCAGGCCAGAGCCTGTTCGATGCGTTCAACAGTGAATGGACGGTCGACAGCCGCGCTGACCGCATGGGTGTTCGCTTGCTAGGGCCACCATTGCGGTACAGAGGGCCGGGGTTGGTGTCCGAAGGCATACCTCTAGGCGGCATTCAGGTACCACCGGACGGCCAGCCGATTGTGCTGGGCAATGACCGGCAGACCATTGGCGGCTATCCCCGGCTAGGTGCCCTGACACCTTTGGCGTGTGCACGGTTGGCCCAGGCGTCTCCGGGTGACCGCTTGCAGCTGCGAGCCACGTTGGCAGAAACAGCCAGAGCCGCGCACATCGAAGCCCTGCAGCGTTTCGCGGGCTGATTATCCAGGTAGGGCCGCTGTACCCAAGCGGCTTTATGCTATTGAGGAATAAGCACCTGCATTTGCGTGATATGGGCTGGCGCTGAATGCGCGTATCATAGCGCCCCCCGCTGTCCGGATGACGAAAAAGCCCATGAGCGTGCATTACCCCACCATCGCCGATTGCGTCGGCAACACCCCGCTGGTTCGCCTGCAGCGCCTGGGCGGGGCGACCACTAATACCTTGTTGGTAAAGCTTGAGGGCAATAACCCTGCCGGGTCGGTCAAGGACCGTGCGGCGCTGTCGATGATCACCCGTGCCGAGCTTCGCGGGCAAATCGTGCCCGGCGACGTGCTGATCGAGGCCACGTCCGGCAATACGGGCATTGCCTTGGCCATGGTGGCGGCCATCAGGGGCTACCGGCTGATCCTGATCATGCCGGACAACTCTACGGCTGAACGTAAGGCGGCCATGGCAGCCTACGGTGCGGAACTGATACTGGTTACCCGTGAAGAAGGGATGGAAGGCGCCCGAGACCTGGCCGAGCGCATGCAGGCCGAAGGTCGGGGCAAGCTGCTGGACCAGTTCGCCAATACCGATAACCCGGAGGCGCATTACCATAGTACCGGCCCTGAGCTATGGCAGCAGACCAGCGGCAGCATCACCCATTTCGTCAGCTCCATGGGTACGACCGGTACCATCATGGGCACCTCGCGTTACCTCAAGGAACAGAACCCGGCGGTGCAAATCATCGGCCTTCAGCCCATGGAAGGCGCAGCTATCCCCGGTATCCGCCGCTGGCCGGAAGAGTACTTGCCCAGGATCTACCAGGCCGAGCGCGTAGACCGCATCATCGATATGGCCCAGGCCGAAGCCGAAGACACCATGCGCCGGCTTGCGCGGGAAGAGGGCATTTTCTGTGGCGTGTCTTCCGGTGGTGCAGTGGCAGCGATGTTGCGCTTGAGCCAGGAGCTGGAGCATGCGGTGATCGTGGCCATCGTTTGCGACCGCGGCGACCGCTACCTGTCCAGCGGCCTGTTCGATGCGCCCAACTGATGGCCCGCAAGGACGGTGGGCTGCGCTTTCAGCCCAGTGGCGGGCAACGTAAACCGGTCATGCCCGCGGGCAAGAAGCAGCGCCTGAGTATCGAACGCCTTGCCGCCGATGGCTGCGGGATCGCCTTCAATGAGGGGCGTACTTGGTTTGTACAAGGCGCCTTGGCGGGCGAGCAGGTAGATGTGCGCGTGCTTGCTGCCCACGGCAAGGTGGTGGAAGCACGCACCGAACGGGTGATCGTTGCCTCGGCCCAGCGCCGCGAACCCCCATGCCCGTATGTGGAGCGCTGTGGCGGGTGTACGGTACAGCACCTCAGCCATGAGGATCAGTTGGCCCTCAAGCATCGGCAATTGGCCGAGCAATTGATAAAAGTAGCGGGCGTCGCCCCAGAGGCTTGGGCGCCGCCACTGGTAAGCCCGGAATTTGGCTATCGCCGACGAGCACGCGTAGCGGTGCGCTGGGACCCTAAACAGCAGCGGCTGGACGTAGGCTTTCGCGCAGCGGCTAGCCAACAGATCGTGGCCATCGGGCAGTGCATGGTGCTGGTACAACCTTTGCAGCAGATTTTCCAGGCGTTACCTGGAGCCCTCCGCGCATTGAATACCCCGCAAGCCATTGGCCACGTTGAATTGTTCCACGGTACTGCCTCCGCTGTTCTGGTTCGCCATACTGCGCCTCTGGGCGATGCGGACCAGGCCCACCTGCGTGCCTTCTGCAAGCAGCACGATGCCCAGCTGTGGTGGCAGGGTGCAGGCGCGCCTATGGCAGATACCTCCGACGCCGAGCTGGGGTATACCTTGTCAGCCTGGCAGCTGCACCTGGCCTACCGGCCTGGGGATTTCGTTCAGGTCAATGAAGCCGTCAACGACGCCATGGTGGCTCAGGCGCTAGCCTGGCTCGCGCCACAGCCCGACGATAGGGTGCTGGACCTGTTCTGTGGCTTGGGCAACTTCTCGTTGCCCCTTGCTCGCAAGGCAGGGGCAGTGGTCGGGGTAGAAGGCGTTGCAGGCATGGTTGAGCGCGCAGCAGGCAATGCCCGGCGCAATGGGCAGGGCAATGCGACCTTTCACCAGGCGGACCTGTCTGAGCCGATGCAGGCGGCCAGTTGGGCAGAGAAGGGTTTTTCTGCGGTATTATTGGATCCGCCTCGCGATGGCGCGTTTGAAACAGTTCGCCATATATCCTCGCTGGGTGCTCGTCGCATTATCTATGTATCGTGCAACCCAGCGACGCTGGCACGCGATACGCTCGAACTGCACAAGCAAGGTTACCGATTGACACGTGCTGGCGTGCTCGACATGTTTCCGCAAACCTCCCATGTCGAGGCGATGGCGTTATTTGAAAAGGCCCAGGATGGCCAGGCTATATGACTGGTGGCCTTCGCCCTGCGAAGGCTGCGGCCAGTGAATACGGGCACGCGTGGCGTGTGCCCTAGGGAAGGTAAGCAGCATGGTACAGGTGAGAGCACAGCAGCCGGTTAACAACGACGGCAGCATCAACCTCGATGCGTGGCTCGATCACATCGTCAGCGTCGACCTGGCGCTGGACCGGGAAGCGTTGAAGCAGGCGTGCCAGTTCGCCCGCGATCTGGACGTGCCCGAGAAAACAGCCAAGCATTCGTGGGCAGACGGTACGTCCAGTTTCCAGGCAGGGCTGGAAATTGCCGAAATTCTCGCAGACCTCAAGCTGGACCAGGATTCCCTGGTAGCAGCGGTCATCTACCGGGCCGTTCGAGAAGGCAAGGTAGCACTGGCGGACGTGGCCCAACGCTTCGGCCCGGTGGTAGCCAAGCTGATCGACGGGGTGCTGCGCATGGCGGCCATCAGTGCCAGCCTCACGCCGCGCCAGTCACTGGTGCTAGGCAGCCAGGTGCAGGTGGAAAACCTGCGTAAAATGCTGGTGGCCATGGTCGACGACGTGCGAGTAGCCCTCATCAAGCTGGCCGAACGCACCTGCGCCATACGGGCCGTGAAAAACGCTACGGAGGAAAAACGCCAACGCGTGGCCCGGGAAGTGTTCGATATCTATGCACCGCTGGCCCACCGCCTGGGTATCGGCCATATCAAATGGGAGCTGGAGGACATTTCCTTCCGCTACCTGGAGCCCGACCAGTACAAACAGATTGCCAAGCTGTTGCATGAGCGCCGGCTGGACCGCGAACGTTTCATTTCGGACGTGATGAGCCAGCTGCACCAGGAATTGGCAGACACCGGCGTCAAGGCTGACATCAGTGGGCGAGCCAAGCATATCTATTCCATCTGGCGGAAAATGCAGCGCAAAGGGCTGCAGTTCAGCCAGATCTACGACGTGCGCGCAGTGCGCGTGCTCGTGCCGGAGGTGCGCGACTGCTACACCGCGCTGGGTATCGTCCACACCTTATGGCGGCACATTCCCAAAGAGTTCGACGACTATATCGCCAACCCCAAGGAAAACGGCTACCGCTCGTTGCACACGGCCGTGATCGGCCCAGAGGGGAAGGTGCTTGAGGTCCAGATCCGTACCCACGCCATGCACGAAGAAGCAGAGCTGGGCGTGTGCGCGCACTGGCGGTACAAGGGCACGGACGTCAAGCCAAGCTCCAATCATTACGAGGAAAAGATTTCCTGGCTGAGGCAGGTGCTGGAATGGCACGAAGAGCTGGGAGACATCGGCGGTCTGGCAGAGCAACTGCGGGTTGATATCGAGCCGGACCGGGTCTACGTGTTCACCCCAGACGGCCACGCCATCGACTTGCCCAAAGGCGCCACGCCGCTGGACTTCGCCTACCGCGTCCATACCGAAATCGGCCATAACTGCCGTGGTGCCAAAATCAACGGCCGTATTGTGCCGTTGAACTACAGCCTGCAAACCGGCGAGCAGGTGGAGATCATCACCAGCAAGCACGGCAACCCCAGCCGGGATTGGCTGAACTCCAACCTGGGCTATGTGACCACGTCCCGTGCACGGGCGAAAATCGTGCACTGGTTCAAGCTTCAGGCGCGGGACCAGAACGTGGCCGCCGGCCGCACACTGCTGGAACGAGAGCTCACACGGCTGGGCTTGCCGCAGGTGGATTTCGAGCGGTTGGCCGAAAAAACCAACGTCAAAACTGCCGAAGACATGTTCGCCTCGCTGGGGGCTGGCGACCTGCGCCTTGCACCCCTGGTAAACGCTGCACAGCAGCTGGCAGAGCCTGAGCGTGGCCATACCGAAGTCTTCGACTTCATCACCCGCAAGCCCACAGGCAACAAACCCGGCAAACGTGGCGATATCCAGATCCAAGGCGTGGGTAACCTGCTTACGCAAATGGCGGGCTGCTGCCAGCCGTTGCCGGGCGATGCCATCGTGGGCTATATCACCCAGGGCCGGGGCGTGAGCATCCACCGCCAGGACTGCGCCTCGGTCCTGCAACTGGGCGCCAAGGAGCCTGAGCGTATCATTCAGGTCAGCTGGGGGCCGATTCCGGTCCTTACCTACCCGGTGGACATCATCATCCGCGCCTATGACCGGTCTGGCTTGCTCAGGGATGTGTCCCAGGTACTGCTAAACGAGCGTATCAACGTGCTGGCCGTCAATACGCGGTCGAACAAGGAAGACAACACGGCGCAAATGTCGCTGACTATCGAAATTCCAGGCCTGGATGCGCTGGGTCGTTTGTTGGGGCGCATTTCCCAGTTGCCCAACATCATCGAAACCCGGCGTAACCGTACACCATGAGCCAGCCTGTCGCTCGCTATACCCTGGAGGACCTGCTGTACCTGATGGCCCGGCTGCGTGACCCGCAGCACGGTTGCCCTTGGGACCTCAGGCAAACCTATGCTTCCGTAGTGCCTTACACCCTGGAGGAGGCCTATGAAGTAGCCGATGCCATCGAGCGTGCAGACTTCGATAGCTTGCCGGGCGAACTGGGGGACCTGCTGTTCCAGGTCGTGTATTACGCCCAGTTGGCCAAGGAGGAGGGGCGCTTTGTGTTTGCCGATGTAGTGGATGGCATTACACGCAAACTGGTCCGGCGCCACCCCCATGTGTTTCCCACCGCGCAACTGTATGCGCCTTTGGACGCGCCTCGTTTGAGCGAAGCGCAGGTCAAGCATCGCTGGGAAGCCATCAAGGCCCAGGAGCGTGCCGAAAAAGCCTCTGTGCCTGAGCAGTTGTCGTTGCTTGACGATGTGCCCGGAACGCTTCCCGCGTTGAGCCGTGCCGTGAAGTTGCAGAAGCGTGCCGGCACCGTCGGGTTCGACTGGCCTTCGGCGCTGCCTGTAGTGGACAAGGTACGTGAGGAGCTGGACGAGGTGCTCGAAGCCATGGCCGGGACTGACAACGTGGCCTTGGCCGAGGAAGTGGGCGACCTGCTGTTTACGGTGGCTAACCTTGCACGCAAGCTTAAGCTGGACCCAGAGCAATCCCTGCGGGCGGCCAATGCCAAGTTCGAACGGCGGTTCAGGTTTATCGAAGCAGAGTTGCGCGCACAGGGGAAAGTCATTGAAGATTGCGACCTTGAGGCGCTCGATGCGCTTTGGGGCGAAGCGAAACGTCAGGAACGAAAACCGCTTGGTTGCGGCTGAGCAAGAGTGAGTGAACACATGAGCCTTTCCCTTCGTGACCAGCTGCTCAAAGCAGGCTTGGTCAATCAGAAACAAGTGAAGCAGGTCACCAAGGACCAGCAGAAGCAGCAGCGCCTGGTCAAGAAAGGCCAGGCAGAGGCTGACGATACACAGCAGCGCCAGGCCCGTGAGGCAGCAGCAGAGAAGCAGCGCAAGGACCAGGAGCTGAACCGTCAGCAGCAGGAAAAGGCAGAAGCCAAGGCGCGCTCGGCACAGGTGAAGCAGCTTATCGAAGCCACGCGGCTCCCCAAGCTGACCACTGAGGACTACTACAACTTTGCGGACGACAAGAAGGTCAAGCGCATCTCGGTCAATAGCCTGATGCGCAGCAAGTTGTCCAATGGCAGCCTGGCCATTGTCCATCATGGGGGAGGGTATGAGGTGATTCCGCGTGAAGCTGCGCTCAAGGTGCAGGAGCGCGAGCCACGCCGCATTGTACTGCTCAGCGTGCCCACCGAGGAACCTGAAGGCGAAGATCCTTACGCCGCCTACAAGATTCCTGATGACTTGATGTGGTAACAGGCCGAGCAGGCTTCGGCGGCTGGTTCCCGGTCTTCGCCTTCGGCTACACCCGGTCCCACAGCAAGCAGCGCTAAGACGAGCTCTGTGGGAGTTCGCGTAGCGGACGAACCAAGGTAGCCGCCACACTGCAGCGGCCTGTTCCCGGTCTTCGCCTTCGGCTACACCCGGTCCCACAGCAAGCAGCGCTAAGCCGAGCTCTGTGGGAGTTCGCGTAGCGGACGAACCAAGGTAGCCGCCACACTGCAGCGGCCTGTTCCCGGTCTTCGCCTTCGGCTACACCCGGTCCCACAGCAGCCAGCGCCAAGCCGAGCTCTGTGGGAGTTCGCGTAGCGGACGAACCAAGGTAGCCGCCACACTGCAGCGGCCTGTTCCCGGGCTACGCCTTCGGGCTTTGCCCGGTTCTACAGCAAGCAGCGCTAAGCCGAGCTCTGTGGGAGTTCGCGTAGCGGACGAACCAAGGTAGCCGCCACACTGCAGCGGCCTGTTCCCGGGCTACGCCTTCGGGCTTTGCCCGGTTCCACAGCAAGCAGCGCTAAGCCGAGCTCTGTGGGAGTTCGCGTAGCGGACGAACCAAGGTAGCCGCCACACTGCAGCGGCCTGTTCCCGGTCTTCGCCTTCGGCTACACCCGGTCCCACAGCAAGCAGCGCTAAGCCGAGCTCTGTGGGAGTTCGCGTAGCGGACGAACCAAGGTAGCCGCCACACTGCAGCGGCCTGTTCCCGGGCTACGCCTTCGGGCTTTGCCCGGTTCCACAGCAAGCAGCGCTGAGCCATTTAAGACCTCAGCGCTTCTGCCCTCTGTGCCTCATCTGCCTGCAACTCTTGCTGGTAAGCCACAGCATCGTTTTCGTTATGGAACATGCCTACCAGCAGGTCCTGCTGATAAACATCCCAAATGCGCACCCCGGCGGCGAGGCCTTCATGGGACATGTGGGCATCGTCGCGTTCGCTTACTTTTACAGTCATGCTGACACTCCTCTGGGTTGCCGTAACCAGTACGTGCCTCTTTTATAGGACGGTTAGCGGGCCAAAGGAATGTGCTGCAGGCGCAACGGAGTTTTTCATTTATCACGCCAATCGCTGGAAGGCACGGGCCGCAAGGGCTGCGGCAGAATGTCGCACTTCATGAAGCTGCGTGAAGAAAAATTTAGGGAGGGGGATCGTGTGGCCAAACGGCGTTTGACCACACATTGAGGCGGCTTAGCTGCCTTGAACAGGCTTGCCATTCACGGTGCCATCTTGAAGCATGATGGTGTATTCCTTGCCATCAGTTTCAATTTGCTGCAACTGCACCAGCAGGTAGTCCCAGGCCTTGGCGAACCACAGCACGGTCACGCGTTTGCTCTGGGTGGGGTCGCGTACACGCTCTACCTTGATGGCATCGATGGAGCCCGCCTTGGTAGCAACCTTTTCTTCACCCAGCACGCGGAAGTCGTAGGTATCGACCTCGTCACCATCAACCACCTGGTAGCTCATGCTCTTCTTGCCAGCCGCCACGTCATGCTGCAACGCGAGCTGGTAGGTGGATTTGTCCAGCACACCGCGATTCAAGGGCAGGGTAACAGGGTCACCCCGGTCGGTGCCGGTAATTTTCTTGGCAGACCAGTCGAAATCCAGGTCCACCTTCTTGGCCTTGCCCAGGCCGCCACGCTCGAAGGTGTACGACTGTGGCAGAAGCGTGTCTTTGTCCAGGCGAACCACACTGATTTCGCTAAGGCTCGCGATCATCATCGAGGCTTTGAACGCCAGGGTCCAGGTGCCATCCGGGTTGGCTGTAAGGCTACGCTCGGCGGTGCCGCTCATAGGCAGTTGCTTCCAGTCTGCGGTGTAGCTGGCAGAGAAGGGCTTGAGGTCTGCAGCCTGTACGCTGGGAAGCGCGAACAGAGCCAAGGCGAACAATAGGGCGCGACGCATAGGGTCTCCTAAGGGCGAATCAAGTGGCCAGTGGCGGCCAGGGGTTTGCCATCAAACACTACACCATGGGGGCCAAGGCGTAGCCTGCCTTCGGCGAACCAGCGCACCGCCAAGGGGTAGATCTGGTGTTCCTTGGCATGTACGCGCCGAGCCAGGGTGTCGGGTGTGTCGTCACTAGCCACCGCGACGGCAGCCTGTACGACCAAGGGGCCCCCATCGAGTTCCTCGGTCACAAAGTGTACGCTGCAGCCATGCTCGGCGTCCCCTGCCTCCAGCGCACGCTGGTGGGTATGCAGCCCTTTGTAGCGTGGCAACAGGGAAGGGTGAATGTTGAGCAGGCGGCTATGGTAGTGGCGCACGAAGGCCGGGCTGAGGATGCGCATGAAGCCTGCCAGCGCTACAACATCCGGTTCGAAGTCATCGACCAAGGCCATGAGGGCTTGATCGAATGCTTCGCGGCCATCAAAGCCGGTGTGTACCAGCACCCGGGTTTCGATACCGGCTGCTCGTGCGCGCTCCAGGCCATAGGCATCAGCCCGGTTGGAAATGACGGCGCGGATGCAGACAGGCGAACCCGGTTGCGTGAAGCTATCGATCATGGCTTGAAGGTTGCTGCCCGAGCCGGACAACAAGACCACCAGGTTGCAAGGCCGGGGCATCAGTGGGCCTTGAGGTTTTTCAGCTCGACCTGAGCAGCCCCCTCGGCGGCCTGAGTGATTTCGCCGATCACCCAGGGCTGCTCACCTTCGGCGGCAAGCACGGCCAGGGTGCGCTCAACATCTGCCTGGCCAACACAGATCACCATGCCTACACCGCAGTTCAGCACCCGGTGCATTTCGTGTTCGTCCACATTGCCTTGCTGTTGCAGCCAGTCGAAGACGGCGGGGCGCTGCCAGCTGGCCACGTCGATCACCGCCTGGGCGCCGGCAGGCAACACGCGAGGGATGTTGTCCAGCAGCCCGCCACCGGTGATGTGGGCCATGGCCTTCACCGCACCCGTGTCGGCGATCAGCTTGAGCAGGGGTTTCACATAGATGCGCGTGGGCGCCATCAACAGGCTGGCCAGTGGCTTGCCGTTCAATTGCTCGGTAGCGATGTCGGCACCGGACACGTCGATGATCTTGCGGATCAGTGAATAGCCATTGGAGTGCGGCCCGGAAGAGGGCAGGGCAATGAGTGCGTCACCGGCAGCCACCTTGGAACCATCGATGATGTCCGCTTTTTCTACCACGCCCACGCAGAAGCCGGCCAGGTCGTAGTCTTCGCCTTCGTACATGCCAGGCATTTCTGCGGTTTCACCGCCTACAAGGGAGCAGCCTGCCTGTGTGCAACCTTCGCCGATGCCAGTTACCACAGTGGCGGCCACGTCTACGTTCAGCTTGCCAGTGGCGTAGTAGTCCAGGAAGAAGAGCGGCTCGGCGCCGCAGACCACCAGGTCGTTCACGCACATGGCCACCAGGTCGATACCGATGCTGTCATGCTGGTTGAGGTTCAGCGCCAGGCGAAGCTTGGTGCCTACGCCGTCAGTGCCAGACACCAGCACGGGCTGCTTGTAGCCAGCCGGAATCTCGCACAGTGCACCGAAGCCACCCAGGCCGCCCATCACTTCAGGCCGCGCAGTGCGCTTGGCCACGCCCTTGATGCGTTCGACCAGCGCTTCACCAGCGTCGATGTCTACACCGGCGTCCTTGTAGCTCAGGGAGGGTTGCTTGCTCATGATCCAGGCCTTTGAAAAGGGGCGATACAGGAAACGACCACAAGGGTCTGCGAAGGCGCGCGATTTTATCAGGCTTGTCCCGTTCAAGCCAGAACACGGGGCGGGCACGCCTCGCCGCCTTCCATGGCAGTTGGCAGGGCGAATGTTTTACGGGAAAGTGTGTCCCATTCACTTCAGTACCCCTGCCTTTGGAAACCTGCTCATGCGCCTGCGCCCTTTTATGCTTGCTTCACTGCTTAGCCTGCCGTTCACGGTGGCCTGGGGCGAAACAGTGACCAACCTCTATCAGGTCAGCGAACCGGTTGCCAGCCAGGCCCCCGAGGAGCGAGACCAGGCGACCCAGCGCGCGTTGGAGACGCTGGTGCTGCGCCTGACCGGGGATGCAAAAGCCTATGCCGGCCCTGGCCTGGCTGCCGTACGCAAAAACCCTCAGCAGATCATCAGCCAGTTCGGCTACCAGGGCGGCACACCCCAACGCCTGCAAGTGGACTTTGACCCAGTGAGTACCGACAAAGCGCTGCACCAGGCGGGCCTGCCGGCCTGGGGGGCAAACCGGCCGTCCTTGCTGGTGTGGTGGCTTGCCGATAACGTTACGGGCGCTACCCTGGCAGGTGACGCTCAGCCAAGCGCGGCCCCCCTGCGCCAGGCGGCCAGCCATCGCGGCCTACCGGTGAAACTGCCCATGGCCGACCTGGAAGAGCAATTGGCTGCCACGGCCAAAAACCTTGAAGGCACCGACCCTGCACCTTTGCAGGCGGTGTCGCAGCGCTATGGCGCCGATGCCTTGCTGGCCGTGCATGCCATCGCGGATGGGGATAAATGGCAGGCCAAATGGCGCCTTTGGCTGGGTAGCCAGCGCGAGCAGGGTACGGTGCAGGCCGCCGACCAAGGCGCCCTGGCCGATGCCGTGATGCTGGCGGTGGCGCAGAAGCTGGCCCCGCGTTATGTGGTCAAGCCAGGCGCAAGCGGTGAGCTGACGGTGGAGGTTCAAGGCATGACGCTGGATCATTACGCTGAACTGGGCAGGGTGCTGGACAGCCTGGGCGGGCGTCTGCGTTCGGTAACCGGCGACAAGGTGCTTTATCAGGTCAGTGCAAGCTCCGAGCAGGTCAGGGCACAATTGGCCTTGGCGCACGTGCAGGAAGTTACTGGTGCCGCCCCGGTCCCGGCCCCATCCCCCGAGCCGGCTTCCCCAGTCACTGGCGGCCAAGCGCCCGCTGCTGCGCCGGCAACAGGCCCTGAACCTTTGCGCTTCCACTGGTAGGCCTGACGATGACTGACAAGAAAAACTGGTTCTGGTTGGGCATGGCCGTAGTGCTATGCGCGTTTGTGTTTGAGCTTCACGCCATTCTTTCACCGTTTCTGGTGGGCATGCTGATCGCTTACCTGGGTGACCCCTTGGTGGACCGGCTGGAGCGGCTCAAGCTGTCCCGCACACTATCAGTGGTGATCGTATTCGTACTGTTTACCTTGATTGTGATGATTGCGCTGGTGGTGGTGATCCCGATGCTGGCCAAGCAGTTGGTACGGCTGTATGAGCTGACCCCGCAGTTTCTGGACTGGCTGCAAAACACCGCCCTGCCTTGGGTTCAGCATCGGCTAGGGTTGGCGGACGGGTTCTGGAAGTTTGACAAGATAAAGGACGCCGTTTCGGCGCACATGGGCCAGACCACCGATATCGTAGGGTTGGTGCTGGCACGTGCCACGGCGTCCGGCCTGGCGTTGATCGGCTGGCTCGCCAATCTGGTGCTAATCCCGGTGGTAGGGTTCTACCTGCTGCGCGACTGGGATGTGATGATGGCCAAGATCCGTGGCCTGCTGCCGCGTCACCGCGAAGCTCGGATCGTTGCGCTTGCTCACGAGTGCCATGAAGTGCTCGGCGCCTTTGTGCGCGGGCAATTGATGGTGATGGTCGCCCTAGGCGTTATCTACTCAGTCGGCTTGATGCTCACGGGCTTGGAGTTGGGCCTGTTGGTGGGGGTGATCGCCGGGTTGGCCTCTATCGTGCCTTACAT
This sequence comes from Pseudomonas sp. AB39(2026), assembly GCF_059831485.1. NCBI lineage: Bacteria > Pseudomonadati > Pseudomonadota > Gammaproteobacteria > Pseudomonadales > Pseudomonadaceae > Pseudomonas > Pseudomonas sp. AB39(2026). Next base: position 1,422,596 of record NZ_CP195212.1, on the reverse strand, counting down.
GGGGTTCATTACGGGTATCAGTGCGGCCATGGCAGCGGGGCTGTTCCAGTTCGGCCTCGATGGCTGGCACCTGATCGCCATTGGTGCAGTGTTCGCCATTGGGCAGGCCTTGGAAGGGATGGTGCTTACCCCTCTGCTGGTGGGCGATCGCATTGGCCTGCATCCCGTGGCCGTGATTTTTGCCATTCTGGCGGGCGGTGAACTGTTCGGCTTTACCGGCGTATTGCTTGCGCTGCCGGTGGCGGCTGTGATCATGGTGCTTATCCGCCACATGCATGCGCTGTACAAGCAGTCTGAGCTCTACGGTGGCGGCGAGGATCCTCAGCTTTAGGGCTTCACAGGCTGCAGGTGTGTTCACTTGATGTGCATCGTGCTTGCAGCTTCCAGCCAAGCCGCTAGAATTTCCCCCCTTTGAACTGAGGCGTTACCCCGGGCCGCATGAAAGAGCCGATCCAACTCCCGCTGGGTGTGCGCCTGCGCGACGACGCCACCTTTGTGAATTATTATCCCGGTGCCAATGCTGCGGCGCTCGGCTATGTCGAGCGGCTGTGCGATGCAGAGGCGGGGTGGACCGAAAGCCTTATCTACCTATGGGGCAAGCAGGGTGTTGGGCGTACCCACCTGATGCAGGCCGCCTGCCTGCGAATGGAGCAGCAAGGGCAACCGGCGGTTTACCTGCCATTGGCTCAACTGCTGGACCGGGGCATAGGCATTCTTGATTACCTGGCCCAGTACGAGCTGGTGTGCCTGGATGACCTTCAGGTCATTGCCGGCAAGCCAGACTGGGAGGAAGCGCTGTTCCACCTGTTCAATCGCCTGCGTGACAGCGGCCGTCGCCTGCTGATTGCGGCCTCTCATTCCCCTCGAGAATTACCGGTGAAGCTGGCAGACCTCAAGTCTCGGCTCACACTGGCGCTGGTGTTCCAAATGCGGCCGCTGTCAGACGAGGACAAGCTGCGCGCGCTCCAGTTGAGGGCATCTCGGCGGGGCCTGCACCTTACTGATGAAGTAGGACACTTCATTCTTACTCGCGGCAGCCGCAGCATGAGTGCCTTGTTCGACCTGCTGGAGCGCCTGGATCAGGCGTCATTGCAGGCCCAGCGCAAGCTCACCATTCCTTTTCTGAAAGAAACACTAGGCTGGTAGGGCCGTTCGGCGCTGGCCATCAGATAGCCCTGCACATGGCAGGGCTTTTGCTTTCATAAACACTGCTATATAATCCGTCAGCTTTGTGCCGCCAAAGGCCTGTCGCGGGCCCTTGATACCCTTGCTATAGCTTTTCTTTATAGGCACCGGGCACCAAGGGATAAGGCAACAGGCGCCAATCGTGTTCCTGCCTACCTGTAAGCAGCGTAAGCCCGTCGTTCGCCTCTGAATTCTTCATGTTTATCAATGGCTTGCAAATGCTTTGTAGGCGCTGACCGCCTGTCGTACTGCGTGTTTCGCTGCCAGACGTCAGGCAAGGCACCATAAGTCACAAATCGTTCTATAAAATTTGCAAATGGTGCCGATAGTAGGCATATTCGCACCTTCATTAATTTATCGACACGGTCGTGCCCATGCTGAAGCGCTTAGCACCCCTCGTGCCTCTTGCACTTGTTACCCTGTTGTACGGCTGCGCAGCCCAATCTCCGGTTTCGCAACAGCAGGTGTCCACCCCGGTTACTGCCGTACGTGCACCCCTCCCGCAGCCCCATACGTCCATTCCCTCCGGCAAGGTCTCTCCGTTCGATAGCGACGACCTCACGGCAGACCGGGATGACATGCCTGCTTTCTCCAGCACTGCGCCCTACCGCCTGCCGGTACTGGCAGACAGCATCCTGGAACGTGGAAAGTCCCTGATCGGTACGCGCTACCGCTTTGGCGGCACCACTGAAAGCGGTTTCGACTGCACGGGCTTCATCAATTTCCTCTTCCGCGAAGAAGCTGGCATGACCTTGCCCCGCTCAAGTCGCGAAATGATCAACGTTCAGGCGCCCCTGGTCGCGCGTAACAAGCTCAAGCCAGGCGATGTACTGTTTTTCGGCACAACAGGCCGCCGTGGTCGCGTAAGCCATGCCGGTATCTACTTGGGCGATGACCAGTTCATCCACTCCAGCTCACGCCGCAGCGGCGGCGTTCGCGTGGATAACCTGGGTGACAGCTACTGGAGCAAAACCTATATCGAAGCCAAGCGTGTGCTGGCGATGGCGCCCACCACCGAGGTTGCGCGCCGCTAAGCGCAGCGGTGTGTTCGGCCCCGCATGGCGGGGTTAAAAGAGTAGCGACGAGCGGTCACGCTTTCGCTACTCTTTTTTTTTGAATTCAGCGAGTTAAGCGCTACTCTTCACCGGCAGTCGAACTCGGAATCCCTTCTCATGGCTTTCACCTCTTTGCGCCTATTGGCGTTGGCGCCGCTCTTGCTGCTGGCCGCCTGCGCGAGTTCACCACCTCCGCCTCCCAAGCCGGTGGCCGTTGCACCTCGCCCGCTGATGGTTGACCCAACGGATTACTCCTCGGTAAAGGCTGACGACGTATTGTTTCGAGCCATTGGCTTGGTAGGTACGCCGTACCGCTGGGGAGGCAACACGCCTGCCGCTGGCTTCGACTGCAGTGGCCTGATCGGGTTTGTGTACCACGACGCGGCAGGCATCGCGTTGCCACGCACCACCCGTGACCTGATTGCCATGCATTCGCCCACCATCGACCGCAACGCCCTGCGTTCCGGCGACCTGGTATTTTTCTCGACGCAACGCAATGGGCAGGTGAGCCATGCCGGTATCTACGTGGGGGAAGGGCGGTTCGTTCACGCACCGCGCACCGGTGGTACGGTACGCCTGGAATACCTGAACAAACCGTATTGGCAGAAAGCCTACCTGGCTGCCAAGCGGGTGATCCAGCCAGAGCGCTTGGCACAAACAGCACTGCCATAACGGCCCTGGCTGGGCCTGGCCGCTATTACCGGGTCACACGCCATACCTTGTTGCCTACGTCGTCGGCGACCAGCAATCCGCCTTTGTTGTCGCCGACTACACCGACCGGGCGGCCCATGGCTTCTTCCTTGTCATTGAGAAAGCCCGTTAGCAGGTCCACGGGCTGGCCGCTTGGCATGCCGTCGGCAAAGGGGACGAACAACACCTTGTAGCCGCTATGTGGCTTGCGGTTCCAAGAGCCATGCTGGCCAATGAACGCGCCCTTATCAAAAGGTGCCGGCAGTTGGCCGGGCTGGGCGAAGGCTAAACCCAGGGAGGCGGTATGGGGCCCTACCGCAAAATCAGGCGCAATCGCTTTTTGCACCATGTCCGGGTTTCCAGGTTCGACACGCACATCCACGTGCTGGCCGTAGTAACTGAACGGCCAGCCGTAGAACGCGCCGTCCTTTACAGAGGTGATGTAGTCCGGCACCAGGTCGCTGCCGATCTCGTCCCGTTCATTTACGGCTGTCCAAAGCTTGCCAGACGTGGGCTCCCAGGCGAGGCCATTGGGGTTGCGCAAGCCGCTGGCAAACAGGCGCTTTTGCCCAGTGGCAAGGTCCACTTCCCAAATGGCGGCGCGGCCTTGCTCATTGTCCAGGCCATTCTCGGCCACGTTGCTGTTGGAACCCACGGTCGCGTACAGCTTCTTGCCATCGCGGCTGGCAATGATGTTCTTGGTCCAGTGATGGTTGATCGTGCCGGCGGGCAGGTCGGTGACGGTCTGGGCGTCGCTGTCCAGGTGAGTGGCGCCTGGGGTGTAGTTGAAGCGCAGAATCTTGTCCGTGTCTGCTACGTACAGGTTCTGGCCCACCAACGCCATGCCGAAAGGCGAATTGAGGTTTTGCAGGAACACTTCATGGGTTTCCGCTGCGCCGTCGCCATCCTTGTCGCGCAATAGCACGATGCGGTTCGGGCTGGGCACGGCCGCCCCGGCACGCCCCATGACTTTCTCCATCACCCACCCTCGAATCCCTTTGGTGTCGTCGGGTTTGGGTGGCGCGTTGGTTTCTGCTACCAACACATCGCCATTGGGCAATACGTACAGCCAGCGGGGGTGGTTGAGCCCCTCAGCGAAGGCCTTCACCTGGGTGCCGGGCGCAGCCTTGGGCTTGGCGCCCTGGGGCCAACCCACGGCCGGGGCAATATTGACAGTGGGGATCAGGGTCTTGTTGGGTTCGGGGAGTTTAGGTGAAGGGCCTGTACCATCGGCCACTTGCAGTTTCGAGCTTTCGCCGCACGCCGCCACGCTGGCGGCAAGTACAACGGTTAAGGCAAGGCGGGACATGTGCATGGTGTGCTTCCTGGCAGCCGGGTTGTGTACCGTAGAGGCAGCGAGGCGGTGGAGGTTCAACATGTTTAATTGACGCTGTTGGGCCAACCCCTTACCCTGCGCGATTGTTTCAGGTGCCCCGGCCACCTTCGCGCGCCAGGGTGAAACAGGGAAGCCGGTGAGCCTAGGGCAAGGCCGGCGCTGCCCCCGCAACGGTAAGTGAGTGAACACCGCCGCACAGGCCACTGGGATAACCGGGAAGGCGCGCCGGTGGGGTATAACGGCCCCCTCACAAGCCCGGAGACCGGCCTGAAACCTTATCGGGCGAGCGATGCAACCCGCCTTATTACAGTACAGATCGCCGTGCGGGTGAGCGCGGCATCCACGCCATGCTTCCCCGTAGGGCTGAGGCATAGCGTCGGTGCGCACCCGCCAGTGACCGCAGTGAAGGACCTGGCAGCACATGAACGACACTCCCGAGCGTGACGAACGCCACCAGGCCCGTATGGTGCGCAAGAAGGCTGTAATGGACGCCCGTATTGCCGCCTCCCCTGACGAGCGCGGCCTGCTGTTGGTGCTGACCGGAAATGGCAAAGGTAAAAGCAGCTCCGGTTTTGGCATGTTGGCCCGCGCCATGGGCCATGGCATGCGCTGCGGGGTGGTGCAGTTCATCAAGGGGCGCAACTCCACGGGCGAGGAGGCGTTCTTCCGCCGCTTTCCAGAGGAGGTCAGCTTTCATGTGATGGGGGAAGGCTTTACCTGGGAGACCCAGGATCGCCAACGTGACATTGCCGCCGCTGAGGCCGCCTGGGCAGTTGCTAAAGGCTTGCTGGCCGACCCTGCCGTGGATTTCGTGCTGCTTGATGAGCTCAATATCGCCCTCAAGCATGGCTACCTGGATGTGAACGCCGTGTTAGCGGACCTTCAGGCGCGCCCACCCTTGCAACATGCCATCGTTACAGGCCGTACGGCCCGCCCGGAATTGCTGGAGGCGGCTGACACGGTCAGCGAAATCGGCGTGGTCAAACACGCCTTTAAGGCAGGTATCAAGGCACAAAAGGGTATCGAGTGGTGAGTACAGCCCGGCACTGTCCTGCAGTACTCATCGCCGCGCCTGCCTCTGGCCAGGGTAAAACCACGGTCACGGCCGCACTGGCGCGCCTGCATCGCAACCGCGGCCGCAAGGTACGCGTGTTCAAGTGTGGGCCAGATTTTCTCGACCCCATGATTCTCGAGCGTGCCAGCGACGCGCCGGTGTACCAGCTGGACCTGTGGATGGTAGGCGCAGCGCAAAGTCGCCGCCTGCTGTGGGAGGCGGCAGAAACGGCAGATCTGATCCTGATCGAAGGGGTGATGGGGCTGTTCGACGGCCTTCCCTCCAGTGCAGACCTGGCCATCGAACTGGGCGTGCCCGTGCTGGGCGTGATCGACGGTACGGCTATGGCTCAGACCTTCGGTGCGCTGGCCTTGGGTTTGGCCCGCTACCGGCCGGCGTTGTCCTTCGTGGGCGTGCTGGCCAACCGAGTGGGCAGCGAACGTCACAGCCAGCTGTTACGCGACAGCCTCACCGAAGGCCTGCGCTGGTTCGGTGGCTTGCCGCGTGAGCAGGCGATCAACTTGCCCAGCCGGCACCTGGGCCTGGTGCAGGCCAGCGAACTGGAAGACCTGGATCGCCGGCTCGATGCCGCAGCTCAGGCGCTGGCGGCCACCTGCGATGATGCGTTGCCACCCCCTGTGTGTTTCAGCCCCCCTGAGCCTGAGGCCCCGGCGCGGCTGTTGCAGGGCGTACGCGTTGCCATTGCCCGCGACCAAGCCTTCGCTTTCCTTTATAACGCCAACCTGGACGCACTTCGGGCCATGGGTGCCGAGCTGGTCTTCTTCTCGCCCTTGGTTGATGAGGGGCTGCCGCCGTGCGACAGCCTTTACCTGCCGGGCGGCTACCCGGAGTTGCATCACCATCAGCTGGCCGCCAATACCCCGATGCTGGAGGCGATTCGCGGGCACCATCGTGCAGATAAACCGCTGTTGGCCGAATGCGGTGGCATGCTGTACCTGCTGGACGGGCTGACCAGTGTGGAAGGCGAACGCGCCAGCCTTCTTGGGCTGATGCCTGGCGAGGCGGTGCTACAAAAACGCCTGGCTGCACTGGCCTTGCAGGACGTGCAGCTGGATGAGGGGTGCCTGAGAGGGCACACCTACCACCATTCCCTGACCACATCGCCTTGGGCACCTACTACCCGTGGCCGCAGCCCTAACGGCGGGCGAGGTGCCGAGGCGATCTACCGCGTGGGCCGGCTAACGGCCTCCTATGTGCATTTCTACTTTCCGTCCAACCTTGCCGCCAGCGCGGCGTTGCTTCGCCCCGCTGAGGTGGCAGCATGAGCGAGCACGCCTACAGCGACGCGGAGAAAGCAGCCGTGTACCGCGCCATTGCCGAACGGCGGGACATGCGCCATTTCATAGGCGGGGAGGTAGCGCCTGACGTATTGCAACGCCTGCTGCTGGCGGCTCACCAGGCGCCAAGCGTAGGGCTGATGCAGCCCTGGCGCTTTATCCGTATCCGCAGCCTGGCCCTTCGCAGTGCGATTCACCAACTGGTGGAAGAAGAGCGCCTGCGCACGGCCCAGGCCTTGAATGAGCGGGCCGACGATTTCATGGCTCTCAAAGTGCAAGGGGTACGTGAGTGTGCCGAGCTGCTGGTGGTCGCCTTGGCCGACGGCCGCGAACAGCACGTGTTCGGGCGCCGTACGCTACCGGAAATGGACATTGCTTCGCTGTCCTGTGCGGTGCAGAACCTGTGGCTGGCCGCCCGCGCCGAGGGGCTCGGCATGGGCTGGGTGTCTCTGTTCGACCCCGAGCGCCTGAGCGCCTTGCTGAACATACCCGCCGGCGGCAAGCCCTTGGCGGTGCTGTGCCTCGGGCCGGTGGCCCAGTTCTATTCAGAGCCGATGCTGGTGCTCGAAGGCTGGACACAGGAGCGGCCGCTCGATGAACTGTTGTTCAACGATACATGGGGGGCAACGTTGTGATGCTGGCTTTGACCTGTGTCGCAGGGGTCGCCCTGGACGCCTTGCTGGGTGAACCTCGTCGGTGGCACCCCTTGGTAGGCTTTGGCAACCTGGCGAAACGGCTTGAGCAGCGGTTCAACTTCGCAGGCCACGGCTGGCGCAGCCATGGCGTGACTGCGTGGCTGATGGCTGTGGTACCCCCTGTGCTGGTGTTGACCGTGTTGTCGTGGCTGCCCTTGATAGGCGGTGTGGTTGAGGTGCTGGTGCTGTATTGGGCGTTGGGCCTGCGCAGCCTGGGCGAGCACCTGTTGCCGGTAGCACGGGCCTTGCGCGCCGGGGACCTGGTACGCGCACGCGAACGGGTAGGCCGCCTGGTCAGCCGGCATACCGAAGCCTTGGATGGAACGGGTGTGGCCAAAGCAGCCACAGAGTCGGCACTGGAAAACGGTAGCGATGCCGTATTTGCCGCCTTGTTCTGGTTCGTGGTGGGGGGTGTGCCCGGTGTGGTGATGTACCGGCTGGCCAACACCTTGGACGCCATGTGGGGGTACCGCAACGAACGTTTCGAACGTTTTGGCTGGGCCGCCGCACGTATCGACGACCTGCTCAACCTGCTGCCTGCCAGGTTGGTAGCGCTTACCTATGCGGTGCTTGGCAAAACAGGCCTGGCCTGGCGGTGCTGGCGCCAGCAGGGGCGGCTCTGGGACAGCCCCAATGCAGGCCCTGTCATGGCCGCTGGCGCCGGGGCCTTGGGGGTAGAGCTGGGTGGGCCAGCCATGTATCACGGGGAGGTCCATCACCGGCCGGTATTGGGTGAAGGCCCGGCCGCCGACGCCTCGGCCATTGAAAACGCCTGGGCATTGGTGCAGCGCGGGGTTTGGCTCTGGCTGCTGATTATCTGTGTATGGGGGCAGTTCTATGCTTGAGCATGGTGGGCGGCTACGTGCTGCTGCACAGGCGTTCGGGCGTGACGAGGACGAATGGGTGGATGTGTCTACGGGCATCGCGCCCTGGGCCTGGCCTGTGCCTGCGATTCCGGCACAGGCCTGGGCACGCCTTCCCGAACCCGATGACGGCCTGGAAGCCGCTGCCTGCCGGTACTACGGTGCGCGTCAGGTATTGCCGGTGGCCGGTTCCCAGGCGGCCATTCAGGTACTGCCCCGCCTTCGCCGCATTGGCAAGGTAGGCGTGCTGGCGCCCTGTTACGCCGAGCATGCCGAAGCGTGGCGCAAGGGCGGGCATGTGGTACGCGAAATCGCTGACAGCGAAGCCGATGATTACCTAGACCGCCTCGATGTACTGGTGGTCGTGAACCCTAACAACCCTACGGGCCGCTTGCTGGACCGCAGCTGCCTGCTGGCTTGGCATGCGCGCCTGGCCGCACGGGGCGGATGGCTCGTGGTAGACGAGGCGTTCATGGATATGACGCCCCAGCATAGCCTGGCGGCGGACGCTCACCTTCCTGGGCTGGTGGTGCTGCGATCCTTTGGCAAGTTCTTCGGCCTGGCCGGTGTACGACTCGGCTTTGCCCTGGCCGAGCCACGCTTGCTGGCAGGCCTGGTGGACCATCTGGGCCCCTGGGCCGTTAGCGGCCCTACCCGCACCCTAGGGCGTGCGTGCCTGCTGGACGAGGCAGGGCATCGCCAGCAGATAGCTCGCTGCACCCAGGCAGCCGATCGCCTCGTGGCGCTGCTGGCCGAACATGGCCTGGTGCCTGAAGGGGGGTGCGCGCTGTTTCAATGGGTGCTGGTCGAGCGTGCCGAAGCCCTTTACCTGCATTTGGCCAGGCTAGGCATTCTGGTGCGGCTGTTTCTTCACAACCGCAGCCTTCGTTTTGGCCTGCCCAGCAACGAAGCCCATTGGCAACGGCTTGGCGAAGGCCTGGCCTCATTTAGCAAGGAGGCCTGATGCCGACCCTGATGGTACAAGGCACCACCTCCGACGCAGGCAAGAGCACCTTGGTGACGGCGCTGTGCCGTTGGCTGCGCCGTGAAGGCAAAACAGTGGTGCCCTTCAAGCCGCAAAACATGGCCCTCAACAGTGCTGTGACGGCTGATGGCGGCGAGATTGGCCGTGCCCAGGCTGTGCAGGCCCAAGCGTGTGGGCTAGCGGCACATACCGACATGAACCCGGTGCTGCTCAAGCCCAACAGTGACACTGGGGCTCAAGTGATCATCCATGGCAAGGCGGTGGGCAATATGAATGCCTTGCGCTACCACGGCTACAAGGCCACGGCCATGCAGGCCGTGCTTGAATCCCACGAACGCCTGAGCACGGCCTATGACGTGGTGGTGGTGGAGGGGGCGGGCTCGCCTGCTGAGATCAACCTGCGCGAGGGCGATATCGCCAACATGGGCTTTGCTGAAGCCGTGGATTGCCCGGTGATCCTGGTAGCAGACATCAACCGAGGGGGCGTGTTCGCTCACCTGGTGGGCACCCTTGAACTGCTTTCGGCGACTGAGCAAGTGCGGGTACAGGGCTTCGTGATCAACCGCTTCCGGGGCGACCTTGCGTTGCTCCAGCCTGGGCTGGACTGGCTTGAAGCCCATACGGGAAAGCCCGTGCTGGGGGTGTTGCCCTACCTCACAGACTTCCACCTGGAAGCCGAGGACGCAGTCGACAGCCGCCAACCGGCCAAGCAGGGCCAATTGCTGCGTGTAGTGGTGCCCGTACTGCCGCGCATCAGCAACCACACCGACTTCGACCCGTTGCGCCTTCATCCTCAGGTCGCGCTCACCTTTGTGCGGCCGGGCGAGCCGATTCCACCGGCCGACCTGATCATCCTGCCCGGTTCCAAAAGCGTGCGCGCCGACTTGGCACGGCTGCGAAAGGGCGGCTGGGACACGGCCATTTCCCGGCACTTGCGCTATGGCGGCAAGGTGCTGGGAATCTGCGGCGGCTTGCAGATGCTGGGCCAACGCATCGCCGACCCCCTGGGCCTGGAGGGCCCTGCGGGAGTAAGCGAAGGGCTGGGCTGGCTGGCCCTGGAGACTACCTTGGCGGCAGACAAACAACTGCGCAACGTCAGTGGCTGGCTATCGACCAACGCGGTGCCGGTGCAGGGGTATGAGATTCATGCGGGCGTCAGCCAGGGGCCAGACCTGTGCCGCCCGGCGCTACGCCTGGCCGATGGTCGAGACGACGGTGCTATCAGCGCGGACGGCCAAGTGATGGGCACCTATGTGCATGGCCTGTTCGAGTCGGCGCCTGCCTGCGCGGCCCTGCTGCACTGGGCGGGGCTACAAGGGGCGAACGAGCTGGACTATCACGGCCTGCGTGAGCGAGATATCGAGCGCCTGGCCGACTTGGTGGAGCAGCACCTGGACACACCACGGCTGCGCGCCTTGTGCCAGGGGGCAATGTGACATGCGCCGATTGATTCTGGGGGGCGCGCGGTCTGGCAAAAGCAAGCTGGCGGAAAGCCTTGCGCTGGCCAGCGGCTTGCCAGTGACCTACATCGCCACCAGCGAGCCACGGGACGCTGAGCTGGACGCCCGCGTGCGCCTGCATCAGGCCAGGCGCCCGGCGGAATGGGCGCTGGTCGAGGAGCCCCTGGCGTTGGCCAGTGTATTGAGTGCCCATGCCGGCCCAAACGTGTGCGTGCTGGTGGACTGCCTCACGCTGTGGCTCACTAACCTACTGATGCTGGACAGCCCCGAACGCTTGGCTACGGAGCGAAACGCCCTGCTGGTCGCGTTGGACCAGTTGCCTGGCGAGATCATTCTGGTGAGCAATGAAACCGGCCTGGGCATCGTTCCCATGGGGGAGCTGACGCGCCGCTACGTGGATGAAGCCGGGCTGCTCCACCAGGCTATTGCTGAACGTTGCCAGCACGTGGTGCTTACCGTGGCTGGCCTTCCTCTGACCTTGAAAGGACCTACCCCATGACCACGGCCTGGTGGCTAGCGCCCTGTGCGCAAGCACATACCCAGTTCACGGCTGTTGCACAGGAGCGTCAGCGTCAGTTGACCAAGCCTGCGGGCTCCCTGGGCCAGCTCGAAGCCATTGCGGTTCGGCTCGCAGCGCTACAGGGCACGCCTTCGCCCAAGGTCGCCAATGTGCACATCGGCCTGTTCGCTGGGGACCACGGTATCGTGGCTGAAGGGGTCTCACCCTACCCGCAGGCCGTGACAGGCCAGATGCTGCGCAACTTTATCAATGGGGGCGCCGCTATCAGTGTGCTAGCCAAGAGCCTGGGCGCACAGATGGCGGTGGTGGACCTGGGCACGGTCGTACCGCTGGACCTGCCCGGCGTTCGCCAGGTGCGGCTGGGTGCAGGAACCCGTAACTTTGCCCATGAGCCCGCCATGACGCCGGAACAGTGCGAGCAGGCGCTGCACGTGGGGCGGGAAACGGCCCAGGCTGCTGCCGCTGCTGGGGCACAGTTGTTCATCGGTGGGGAAATGGGCATCGGCAACACCACAGCAGCCTCTGCGTTAGGGTGCTGGCTGCTGGGCTGTGCCCCTGCCGAGCTGGTCGGCCCCGGTACCGGGCTGGACCCTCAAGGTGTCGCCCATAAGGCGAATGTGATCGAGGCGGCACTTGAGGCTCACGCCCCGCAGCTTCAGGCGCCGCTCGCGGCGCTGGCCTGTTTCGGGGGGTTTGAAATCGCAGGCCTGGTGGGCAGTTACCTGGGTGCCGCCCAGGCCGGGGTGCCGTCCCTGGTCGATGGGTTCATCTGCTCGGTCGCCGCGTTGCTGGCCGTACGCTTGAACCCCGGCTGCCTGCCGTGGTTATTCTTCGCTCACCAAAGCGCAGAGCCAGGGCATGCCCGTTTGCTGGAGGCGTTGAACGCACAACCATTGCTTGCATTGGGCTTGAGGCTGGGTGAAGGCAGTGGCGCGGCTTTGGCGGTGCCACTGATGAGGCTAGCCTGTGAACTGCACAACGGTATGGCCACCTTTGCCGAAGCAGCCGTGGCGGACCGCGCCCAATGAGCCTGCGCCTGGACCTGCTGCGTCACGGTGAAACCGAGCGCGGCGGTGGCTTTCGCGGCAGCCTGGACGACGCGCTGACACCAGCAGGCTGGGCAGCTCTGGAAACCGCTGTCACGGGGCAGGGGCCTTGGGATGCCATCGTCACCTCACCCTTGCAACGGTGTGCCGCCTTTGCAGCGGTGCTGGCTGATCGTCTATCACTGCCGCTGCTGATCGTGCCAGACCTACGTGAATTGCATTTTGGCGCGTGGGAAGGCCTTTCAGCCGCTGAGCTGATGGTAGACCAGGCCGACGCCCTTGGCCGGTTCTGGGAGGACCCGTTCAGCTTCACCCCGCCCGGTGGTGAGCCGCTGGCAGCGTTCTGCGCACGGATCAACGGCGCTGTCGGCCTGCTGCAGGCCAACTACACAGGCCAGCGGCTACTGGTGATCAGCCATGCTGGTGTGATGCGAGTGCTGCTGGCCCAGGCCCGCGGGTTGCCACCTGGCGAGCTGTTGCAGGTGGTTGTGGGGCATGGCGAGTTGCACCCTGTGGCCCTCAGCGACGCCGGCCAGTGGAGCGCCTTATGATCCTGCCTTGGTGGATCGCTTTGCAGTTTCTCAGCAGCTTGCCCGTGCGGCTCAAGCGTATCCCCACAGCAGCTGAGAACGGGCGCTCGCTGCTGTTCTATCCCGCGGTAGGGGTGTTGTTCGCTACCCTGCTGGCTGTGCTGGACCGGGGGCTGGCTGGGGCACCGGCACTGCTTCATGGGGCGCTATTGCTGGCGGCCTGGGTAGCCCTTACTGGAGGCCTGCACCTGGACGGTTTCGCCGACACAGCGGATGCCTGGGTCGGGGGCTATGGGGATCGCAGGCGCACCCTGGCTATCATGAAGGATCCGCGCAGCGGCCCCATGGCGGTCGTGGCCCTGATAGTGCTCCTGCTACTGAAATTCACCGCTTTGGTCACAGTAGCGCCCGCTGGGCATGCCTGGCTGTGGGTGCCGGTGTTGGCCAGGGCCGCGCTGCTGGTGCTGTTTCTCACCACCCCTTACGTGCGGCCTGGCGGGCTGGGAGAAACCCTGGCCACCCATGTGCCGCGCTCGGCAGGGTGGTGGGTAGTGGGGGCCTGCTTGCTGGCCGGGTTCATGGCCCTTGGCGCGGTGATGCTGATTGGAATTGCCACTTTTGCTGGCCTGCGTTGGTGGCTGATGCGTCGCCTTGGCGGTACCACAGGCGATACCGCCGGCGCGCTGGTGGAATGCCTGGAAGTGGTGCTGTTGATAGGCCTGGCCGTTTAAGCGGCCAAAGGATGCAAAGGCTACAGGTGGCCACAACGGTAGAACGCTTGGGCGTTTTGCCACAGCACGGCCTGTGCGCGTGCCTCGCCCAGCGCGTCCTTGATCAAGGTGATATCAGCCGCCTGGAAAGGCCTGGGCGCTCGGGTGGATGGCAGGTCGCTGCCAAACATCAGCGCCTGGGGGTTGGCTGCATCCAGTTGCTGCAAGGCGGGGCCTATGGCGAAATCGACTCTGCCAAAACCACAGGCCTTCACCCGAACCCCTTGCTCCACCAACCGTAGCAAAGCAGGCAAACCCTCACCGCTCAATCCCAGGTGGTCGATGCTGACCGCTGGCAGGCGAAGCAGTCGGGGCATCAAGTCTGGCAGATCGCGACTGTCCACATACAATTCCACGTGCCAGCCAAACAAACTGTGCACCCTCTGGGCCATGCGTTCCAGCTGGTCCAGCGGCTCGGAGCCACCGCGGCGCAGGTTGAACCGCAGGGCCCGTATGCCATGGGCATGCAGGTCGGCCAGTGCCTGGTCTGTGACAGTCGCCTCGACCTGAGTCACGCCCACGAACCCCTTGCCCAGGCGTTTCAACGCGTCGATCAGGTAGGCCTGGTCAAACGCCTGGAAGGACCCCGACACCACGGCGCCGCCGGTCACTCCCAGGGGCGTAGCCTGGGCGAGGTAGGCGCCGACGTCGAATGCTGGCGGCAGGTAGCCTTGGTTGGGCACCAAGGGAAAGCGCGGGTCGATGATATGGCAGTGGGCGTCGAACAGCATAGGGGCGTTACTCCATGACCAAAGTGCCGGTGCCTTGAAGAATGACTTGCAAGGCCGCCTGAACGTCTTCCAGGTCTACCAGCGCGTCGGTCAGGTCTGCGCTTAGGCGAACGGCGGAGAAGGGCGCCTCGGTATCCGCAGGCAGGTCTACCCATAGCCGGCTAGCGTTCAAGGTCACCCGAAAGTCCCGTACCGCGACAGCCTGCTCATCCCATACCAGCTCCACATCGTCCTCCCCCGGCGCTCGGGACAGCAGCAGCATTTCGCCTTCGGTGCCCTGGCAGCAGAACAGGGCCAGGTTGTCTTCTTCTTCATCACAAGGGTTGCCCATTAACAGCGCGGCTTTCATGTGCATGGTGTGGTCTCGAAAAGGGATGGCGCATTGTGGCACGCCGCATGGTTTTTCGCAGCGGGCCCCGGCCCAGCCATTCGCTGCTGTTAGAGGTTGCGCTTGGTGCAACCCGGGGCTGACCGAATATGTCGCCCTGTGGCAAGATGTCACAGGTTGACTGTCGCTAAGCTAAGGCGTTGATGACACTGGCGGCAGGGGTTGAACAATTTGCCCTTGTCATAGCCCAAAGGCTTCATAACGCTCTGCCCAGGGGTTCCCGGTTGCCCGCAGGCCCGGCCAGGCAGAGGATACAGGCTACGCTTCCACCAAATACAAAGCCCAAGCGGAGTATCACAGATGGCGTTTTTCACTGCGGCCAGCAAAGCCGACTTCCAGCATCAACTGCAGGCGGTACTGGCCCAGCACGTTGACGAACATGCCCTGCCACAAGTAGCCCTGTTCGCCGACCAGTTCTTTGGCATCATTTCCCTGGATGAACTGACACAGCGTCGGCTGTCCGACCTGGCCGGCTGCACGCTGTCGGCCTGGCGCCTGATGCAGCGTTTCAAACCTCAGCAGCCCGAGGTGCGGGTGTACAACCCGGACTACGAACGCCACGGCTGGCAGTCCACCCACAGTGTGGTAGAGGTGCTGCACGAAGACCTCCCGTTCCTGGTGGATTCGGTTCGCACCGAGCTCAACCGCCGCGGCTACAGTATCCACACCCTGCAGACCGCTGTGCTAAGCGTACGCCGCGGCCCTGCCGGCGAGCTGCTAGAGGTGTTGCCGAAAAACACCCGTGGTGACGGCGTAGCCCAGGAATCGCTGATGTACCTGGAGATCGACCGCTGTGCTACAGCTTCCGGCCTGGCTGGGTTGTCCAGCGCGCTGCTTGAAGTGCTGGGGGAGGTACGCGCCACGGTGGCGGACTTCGACCCCATGAAAGCCAAGCTCCACGACATGCTGGCGCTGGTGGACAACAGCCCGTGGCCGGTCGACGGCGCTGAAAAGGCCGAAGTGAAGGTGTTCCTGGAATGGCTGGTGGACAACCACTTCACCTTCCTGGGCTATGAAGAGTTCGAGGTACACGAGGACGCCCAAGGCGGTCACCTGGTGTATGACGAGCAGTCCTTCCTGGGCTTGCCGCGGCTGCTGCGCGCCGGGCTCACCGCCGAAGACCTGCGTATCGAGGACTTTGCCCTCAAATACCTGCGCGAGCCGGTGTTGCTGTCATTCGCCAAGGCTGCCCAGCCCAGCCGTGTGCATCGCCCGGCCTACCCTGACTATGTGTCCATCCGGCAGATCGACGCCGAAGGCCGCGTGACCAAGGAATGCCGCTTCATGGGCCTGTACACCTCGGCGGTGTATGGCACCGTCGTGCACCAGATCCCCTACGTACGTAGCAAGGTGGCCGAGATCGAGCGCCGCTCGGGCTTCGACATGGGCGCCCACCTGGGCAAGGAGCTGGCCCAGGTGATCGAAGTGCTGCCCCGTGACGACCTGTTCCAGACGCCTGTGGACGAGCTGTTCAGCACGGTCATGTCCATCGTGCAGATTCAGGAACGGGCCAAGATTCGCGTGTTCCTGCGCAATGACCCGTACGGTCGGTTCTGCTACTGCCTGGCCTACGTACCGCGGGACGTCTACTCCACGGAAGTGCGGCAGAAGATCCAGCAGGTTCTGATGGACCGCCTCAAGGCCAGCGACTGCGAGTTCTGGACCTTCTTCTCCGAGTCGGTACTGGCACGCGTGCAGCTGATTCTTCGGGTAGACCCGGCCAACCGCCAGGACATCGACCCCCAGCAACTGGAGCGTGAAGTGGTACAGGCCTGCCGTTCCTGGCAGGACGATTACCACGCCATGACCATTGAGAACTTCGGCGAAGCTCAAGGCACCAACCTGCTCGCCGAATTCCCCAAAGGCTTCCCTGCGGGCTACCGCGAGCGGTTTGCTGCGCACTCGGCTGTGGTGGACATGCAGCACCTACAGGCCCTGAGCGATACGCGGCCCTTGGTGATGAGCTTCTACCAACCATTGGCCCAGGGCGGTGAGCGCCAGCTGCACTGCAAGCTGTACCATGCCGATGTGCCTCTGGCACTGTCGGACGTGTTGCCCATTCTGGAAAACCTGGGCCTGCGCGTGCTGGGCGAATTCCCCTATCGCTTGCGCAACCGCAATGGCCGCGAATTCTGGATTCATGATTTTGCCTTCACCTACGCTGAAGGCTTGAAGCTGGACCTGCAGCAACTCAATGACACCTTGCAGGATGCCTTCGTGCATATCGTCAACGGCGATGCCGAGAACGATGCCTTCAACCGCCTGGTACTGACCGCTGGCCTGCCGTGGCGTGACGTGGCGTTGCTGCGGGCCTACGCACGCTACCTCAAGCAAATCCGCCTGGGCTTCGACCTGGGCTATATCGCGGCGGCACTGAACAACCACACAGACATCGCACGCGAACTGACGCGGCTGTTCAAGACCCGCTTCTACCTGGCGCGAAAGCTGACCGGCGATGACCTGGACGACAAGCAGCAACGCCTGGAGCAGGCCATTCTTACGGCGCTGGATGATGTTCAGGTGTTGAACGAGGACCGCATCCTGCGGCGCTACCTGGACCTGATCAAGGCCACCCAGCGCACCAACTTCTACCAGCCGGGTGCCGATGGGCAACCCAAGCCTTACTTCAGCTTCAAGTTCAACCCCTCACTGATTCCGGAGCTGCCGCGGCCGGTGCCCAAGTTCGAGATCTTTGTGTACTGCCCCCGTGTAGAAGGCGTGCACTTGCGCTTTGGCAACGTGGCACGTGGTGGCCTGCGCTGGTCGGACCGCGAAGAAGACTACCGGACCGAAGTGCTGGGCCTGGTGAAGGCGCAGCAGGTGAAGAACTCAGTGATTGTGCCCCTGGGTGCCAAGGGCGGTTTCATTCCGCGCCGCCTGCCCGTGGGTGGTACCCGTGACGAGGTACAGAACGAGGCCATCGCCTGCTACCGCCTCTTCATTTCCGGCTTGCTCGACATCACGGACAACCTTAAGGAAGGCGAAGTCGTACCACCGTCCAGCGTGGTGCGCCACGACGGCGACGATCCCTACCTGGTGGTGGCCGCCGACAAGGGCACGGCAACCTTCTCGGACATCGCCAACGGCATTGCGACCAGCTATGGCTTCTGGCTGGGCGATGCCTTCGCCTCGGGCGGCTCGGCCGGTTACGACCACAAAGGCATGGGGATTACCGCACGTGGTGCCTGGGTAGGGGTACAGCGTCACTTCCGCGAGCGCGGCATTGACGTGCAGAAAGACAACATCACCGTGATCGGCGTAGGCGACATGGCCGGTGACGTATTCGGCAACGGCTTGCTGATGTCGGACACGCTGCAACTGGTGGCTGCCTTCAACCACCTGCATATCTTCATCGATCCCAACCCCGATGCCGCGCTCAGTTTTGCGGAGCGTCAGCGCCTGTTCAACCTGCCGCGCTCGGCCTGGAGCGATTACGATGCGTCGCTGATTTCCGCCGGCGGCGGTATCTTCCAGCGCAGCGCCAAAAGCATCGCCATCAGCCCGCAAATGAAAGCACGGTTCGATATCCAGGCTGATCGCCTGACGCCTACCGAGCTGCTTCATGCGCTCCTCAAAGCGCCTGTGGACCTGCTCTGGAACGGCGGTATCGGCACCTACGTGAAGTCCAGTGAAGAAAGCCATGCCGACGTGGGCGACAAGGCCAACGACGCCTTGCGTGTAAATGGCGATGAACTGCGCTGCAAGGTCGTGGGCGAGGGCGGCAACCTGGGCATGACTCAGCTGGGTCGCGTGGAGTACGGCTTGCACGGCGGCGCCACCAACACGGACTTCATCGACAACGCTGGTGGCGTGGATTGCTCCGATCACGAAGTGAACATCAAGATTTTGCTCAACGAGGCTGTGGCCGCCGGTGACCTCACCGAGAAGCAGCGCAACGAGCTGCTGGGCAGCATGACCGATGAAGTAGCCAACCTGGTGCTGGGTAACAACTACAAGCAGACCCAGGCGTTGTCTATCGCGGCCCGCCGTGCCAATGACCGCCTTGCCGAGTACAAGCGGTTGATTGGGGACCTGGAAAGCCGTGGCAAGCTGGACCGTGCCATTGAGTTCCTGCCCAACGAGGAGCAACTGGCCGAGCGTGCAAGCACAGGTCGCGGCCTCACACGTGCCGAGCTGTGTGTGCTGATTTCCTACAGCAAGATCGACCTGAAGGAGACGCTGCTCAACTCCAACGTACCGGATGACGATTACCTCACCCGAGACATGGAAACCGCGTTTCCCCCGAGCCTGGTGGCCAAGTATGGTACGGCCATGCGCCGTCATCGCCTCAAGCGCGAAATCGTGAGCACCCAGATCGCCAACGACCTGGTGAACCACATGGGCATCACCTTCGTGCAGCGCCTGAAGGAGTCCACTGGCATGAGCGCCGCAGCGGTGGCCGGTGCGTATGTGGTGGTACGGGACATCTTCCACCTGCCTCACTGGTTCCGCCAGATCGAAGCCCTGGATTACCTGGTGCCTGCCGAGCTTCAGTTGAGCCTTATGGAAGAGCTGATGCGCCTGGGCCGCCGGGCCACACGCTGGTTCCTGCGCAACCGGCGCAACGACCAGGACGCTGGCCGTGACGTTGCCCACTTTGGGCCGCACATCACGGCACTGGGGCTCAAGCTTAACGAGCTTTTGCAGGGCCCTACACAAAGTGCCTGGGAGGGCCGGTACCAAGCCTATGTAGAAGCGGGAGTGCCTGAGCTGCTGGCACGGATGGTTGCAGGCACGACCTACCTCTACAACCTGTTGCCGATCATTGAGGCGTCTGACGTGACAGGGCAGAGCGCCGCCAATGTGGCCAAAGCCTTCTTCGCCAGCGGCAGCGCACTGGACCTGAACTGGTACTTGCAGCAGATCAGCAGCCTGCCGGTGCAAAGCAATTGGCAGGCTCTGGCACGTGAAGCCTTCAGGGATGACCTGGACCTGCAACAGCGGGCTATCACCATTTCTGTGCTTCAGCTTCAGGAGGCACCGGATGACGTGGATGCGCGGGTTGCGCTATGGCTGGAACAGCACCGGGCTCATGTAGAGCGCTGGCGTGGCATGCTGGACGACCTTCGTGCTGCCACTACCACGGACTATGCCATGTATGCCGTGGCCAACCGGGAGCTGGCCGATTTGGCTTTGAGCCCGGCGGTTTCTCACAACGTGGCGTAAGTTGCCCCTGCCAGGCCGCCCTGCATAGGGCGGCCTGGCAGGGAGCCATTCCCTCTGCGCGTCACTCTTGCGTCTGCTTATGCTGCAGGCGTGCGCACCGCGCATGCCTCCTTAATCTGTCAAGAAGGACGCCAGCATGGCTGATATCAGTGGACGGTCGTTTATTGCCACACTACACAGCGCTCAGGCCGACACGTAGTTTCCGGTAGGGTTTACAACCAATGCGCCGAGTGAAATGGAAGGTTGGCTTATTCAATGCGAACAGCCCTAGGCTGGGGCGACTTTCCAGTTCGACTTTATAAAAGAATCCGGAACCCGCTTTTATTACAACATCAGCGGTGCCCCAGGCACCCCTTGGGCGGGGGGCTTTATGGAAGCAGCGCTGGGCTGAAGATCAGGTAGAGCAGTACTTCAGGACGCTGTACCAGCGACGGTAGAGGGGCCGCCAGGCGGGCTGTTCTGATCACTTGCAGTGCCCTGGGCTGCTGGTTGGGCAGGAACACCCGGGTGGCTTCCCACATTTGAAAGTGCAACATCCAGGCTTACAGGCGTGGACAGGTCCCCCAGGCTTAGTTGGGGCGGATTGGCAGCTATCGGGGCAGGCGGCTGTGGCGCCACCGTGGCGTTATCACGGCGGCGCACCGTATTACCTAGCGCGCCCCCGAGGCGAACGGTAGTGCCTACGGCGGCTTCAGTCAGCATCGTGGCGAGTTGTGGAGCCACTTGCGTGAGCCCCCGTATACGGTTATAGCCGTTTTCTACACCCCGCATAACGGTGTCTGGCTGAGTACCGTGTGCCAAGGTGTCCCGATCAGGCTGTACCATGTTGGCGACTGCGCTGCTCACACGGTCAGTGCCGTCCGCCTTGGCCTCGCTCCCCGATTGCCGGTTGGCATAGAACGGCAGCAGTAGCGCTATGGCTTGAAGGTCGGCAAGCACTACGGAACCTGCAGCGCCTGAGCGTGTAGCGGTATCCAGCGAACCCATAGCTCTGCCGATGGCGTTGTAGCCGAGCATCCCTTCGGCAGCACTCCATATTTTGCTCGCATAGCTTTCCCGCGCTTCACTACGCCTCGGGTCTACAGTGGGCAACGCTTTGCTTACAACCTTTCCGAGCCGTTCGTACAGGCTGTCTTCAGGGGCGGCCTTGGGCACGTGGGTCGGCAGATCGCGGCCATCGTGCCTGTAGGTTGTGTTTAGCTTGCCCAGGGCTTGGGTAAACGCCATGCCCACCCCGCCTGCAAACGAGGTCGCTGCACGCGCCGGCACACTGCCTGTATTCTGGTCTGAGGTAACACTCACCAGTTGGCGAACCATCTGGGCCAAGGGTTGGTTGAGGTAGGTAAGCGCATCGCCTCTCAGGGTGCCTGTCTTGAAGTCGTTCTGGCTGTTGAGAAACTCCGTACGAGCCTGTTCCACCACGGCCTGTTCTGCAGCCATTTCAGTGTCGGTGCGCTCGTGATAGCGCCCATTCACCAACGTGGCGCGTGAGGCGTCATGAATCAGGCTGTCTACCGGTACCTCTGTACTCTCCCTTAATCCCAGGCTAGCGAGCGCTTCGCGTGCAGCGGGCTTGACAATGCTATCTAGCCCCTCGTGCACAGCACCCATGGCGGCGCCGTTGGCCAAGGACTGGGTCACCAAGCTGAGCACTGTCAGCCGAGGGTCTACGTAGGCACGCGCCATAACGAACAGCAACGCGGAGGCGATGCCTTGCGCAATGCCCTCCGCCGTACTGGTGGCCAGCTGGGTGAACCAGCCTTTGCGCAAGGCATGCAAGGCGGCAACATGGTCGTCCAGTTGCACGCGTTTGGTAGCCTTATCAATGGGATTGGTGCCATCCGACACTTGCGTGAAATGATCGTGCAGTGCCTGCCAGGCTTGCACATTCTGTTCAGCTACTGCGACATGCTGGGCTTGCTCATGGTTTTTAGGCGCCTGCGCTTGCAGCGGCTTAAGTACACTTTGTGCAGCCTCAAGGCGCTCATCAACTAGCGTACGCGTGGTTTCCAGCAGTTGCCCTACACTGTGTTGCCACGTGGTGGCGGTATCGATGAAAGCCCGGTGCCCGGCGTTGATCTGGGTGCGTTGAGTGTCGGTCAACGGGCTTTGAAGCGCTTGGTGGAAAAAAGCCTCGTGCCCTTCCAGATGCATGGCCATGCGCTCCAGGCCTTCGTCCAGGGCTGCACATACCTGATCATGCGCTAGGCTGGCGTGCTGGGGGTCACTGAACAGGCCGCCGATGTGCTGCATGAGCGCAGTCACCTCTACCCCCGGTACCCGCGGCGCCAGGGGTGAGGCTTGCCCCCGGTCGAGCAGGTCTCCAGCGCTATAAAAGTCCAGCCCCGGATGGGCCAGGAGCAAGGCGCCTTCCAGCGCCATGCGCCGCTTTGCCACTTCGCTGGGTGGCAGATGATTGGCCTGTGCAGCAAGCGCTTGGGCAGCATGCCGCAGCGGCGCCAATGCTGGCAGTGCATGTGTTTCCTGCGCTGCCATGGACGAAGGTTGAGCCAGTTGCTGCAACTGTTGGGCATTCAAGGGTGCATCGGTGCTATGGCTGATCTGGCGAGGCGCGGCACGGCCTGCAGCGCTCGTTTCAACGGGCTGAGCGCGCTCCACGTCAGCCAGCAGGCCGTTGGGGTATAGCACCCCCCGCAATGCACTCAGTGGCGAAAAATTCATCGCGCCACCCCCCGCTGCAGGTTAGCGCGCGCAGGCGTGCCCTCAAGAAAATACCCCTGGCGCCATGTGTTGGCCATATCGGCCAATTGTCCCAGCAGTTCCAGCAACCCTATGGCGCCAAGCCCTGGCAAAGGGGCAACCGCTGCAAGGGTGGCGCGGCCTGTTTGAGGGTTCACCGTGCACGCAGGGCTGGCCGAACCGGTGAACAGGTTGAAATTGATTTCCAGCAGCCTGCACAACACCTCGTCACGTCGGCGGGTGGGCAGGGCGCCAAGATCACAGTGGATAATGATTTCACTGGCAGCCCCTTGGCGCTCAACTAGGCTGATATCTACCCCATCGATATTCAGCGCCGTACGCTCATACAGCGCCTTGGCATCAGGAAGACGGCTTAGCTGGCAAAGCTGGTCGATCAGCAAGCAGAAGGGAGCAGAGGGCATTTTCAAATTCCAGGTTGCCACATCAGGTGCCTGTATGTGGCGATGCCCTGGGTGGCGTTCCGCTGGAGGTAGCAAGGTTCATGAAAACTTAATATAACGGCTGGGGTAGAGCGGTCGCGCCTGCTGCTGGATCCATTGGGTGTTGGCGTATTTCGTTTGCCAGCCTTGCTGGCCCCTATGTCCATCCAAGAATGGGTGCAGGCTTTTGCATGGGTATCGAAAGGAGCAGGTGAAGCCTTTTGTAGATGGATGGCCTAACTCTCAAAATGGAACCCATATTCGTAGTTAGGCTACTCAGGGGCATCAGTCACCAGCCAGAGCCTTCGTCTATGCCAGCCATAAACTCCGCGCTTACCTCTCTTTCTGCCTTACACCTCGCTGCTCAAACGCCCTCGCCGGAAGCTACCTCATCGGAGGTCACCTCCTCGACAACCCCGCCCCTGCCGAGTCACAGCGAGCAGGAGCATGTGCCTAAGAACGTACAGCACGGTGAGCACAATGTGCGAATAGGCTCTTTCAAGCCTCTAGGCGCTGAGCAAAAGGCACTGTTGATCGCCCTGTTAAAACCAGACGGCGAGGTCAAGGCCTCCCAGTTGCCTTCCGGTGAAACCCAACTTGACTTTAAAGCGGTTAAGCAGGGCGCATCCGGCGAGCCCGCTCATAGCTATAGCGTAAGCGAAAGATGCAAGCCTGATGGGCAGTTGATACAGCTCGACGCTACCTGCCTCTCCGATCCAAAACAAAACACCGAAGGCGGATTTGCCCTTAAATTGGCGTTCGATCGTCCCTTTGAGCGCCTGCCTCAAGAGTTAAAAATCGAGCTCTTTAAACATACCCAATCACAAGCGGAACACAGGCAAGGTATAAGTGGCGCATTAATGCAGACGGACCGTTCTTTAAGAAAGGCAGGAGAAACCGCCCTTGGAGACCTTGAGAGAGAACGTGGTGTTTCAAAGCAACTCAAGCTTCCTGAGGGCGAGGTAATGGACCTTTCACTCGCGCAGCGAAACTTCAGCGTTTCGAAGATGGGCATTGCTGCACTGCAAGGGCTGACGCCAAACCAGCAAAGGTTTGTGTTGGACAATCTCCCAGTACTAACTAAGTTAGGCTACACGATAGGCAAGGACCTAAATGAGCTGGCTACTCGCAGTACAGAGCAGCAGGAATATGTGTTAAGGGAGGCGGAGGGGCTGCGTGCTGAAGGTTTCAGGGGGCCATACATTAATAAACTTGTTGCAATGGATCACGCAGGGCGGGCCTCACTACGGAGCATCCGTTTTTAGTTGAGCGCCCGCAAAAGCGCAATCTACATCAGGTTTTGCGACACTAAACCAATTTCTTGGGCTGTCTGGGCAGTATCCCATAGGCGCTCACCCCAAAACTAATCGCACGACTATATCCCTGCAATACGTTTTATGCTGATTGGTCCGGGCCGCGTAGGTCAGGGCCGCGTAGGCCCATAAAACGCACTCAATAAAAACCCCCGGTGCTGAACAGGTGTCCAGCAACCGGGGGTACTCACCCTAAGCGGGTAGTGCTTTCAGCAAGCAGCGTGCTGTTTACACCTGTCCAACCGGGATCTTGGCGTTTTCCGCAGCGTCGCGGAAATCGGCGATCTGGTCGAAGCTCAGGTAGCGGTACACATCGGCTGCCATGCTGTCGATGTTTTGCGCATAGGCCATGTACTCCTCGACACTCGGCAGTTTGCCGATAATCGATGCCACAGCAGCCAATTCTGCAGAGGCTAGGTACACATTGGCACCGTCACCCAGGCGGTTGGGGAAGTTACGAGTAGACGTGGACACAACGGTAGCGTTAGCCGCTACCCGTGCCTGGTTACCCATGCACAGCGAGCACCCTGGCATTTCCATACGTGCGCCGGCTTTGCCGTAGATGCCGTAGTAGCCTTCCTCGGTCAGCTGGTGGGCATCCATCTTCGTCGGTGGGGAGAGCCATAGGCGAGTTGGGATGGCGCCTTTGACCTTGTCCAGCAGCTTGCCCGCAGCGCGGAAGTGGCCGATGTTGGTCATGCACGAACCGATGAACACTTCATCGATTTTCTCGCCAGCCACCGTGGACAGCAGGCGGGCATCGTCCGGGTCGTTCGGTGCGCAGAGCACAGGCTCTTTCACTTCGGACAGGTCGATCTCGATCACTTCGGCGTATTCGGCGTCCGCGTCTGCGGCCATCAGCTCCGGGTTGGCAATCCAGGCTTCCATGGCTTGGGCACGGCGTTCCAGGGTGCGCGCATCGCCGTAGCCTTCGCTGATCATCCAGCGCAGCAGGGTGATGTTGGACTGCAGGTACTCGGCGATGGCCTTTTCCGGCAGCTTGATGGTGCAGCCAGCGGCAGAGCGCTCAGCCGAGGCGTCGGACAGCTCGAACGCTTGCTCGACCGTCAGCTCGTCCAGGCCTTCGATTTCCAGGATGCGACCAGAGAAGGCGTTTTTCTTGCCCTTCTTCTCAACGGTGAGCAGCCCTTTCTGGATGGCGTAGTACGGAATAGCGTGAACCAGGTCGCGTAGGGTAATGCCAGGCTGCATCTTGCCTTTGAAGCGCACCAGTACCGATTCAGGCATGTCCAGCGGCATTACACCCGTGGCCGCCGCGAAAGCTACTAGGCCGGAGCCGGCCGGGAACGAGATGCCCATGGGGAAGCGGGTGTGGGAATCGCCACCGGTGCCTACGGTGTCCGGCAGCAGCATGCGGTTCAGCCAGCTGTGAATAATGCCGTCGCCTGGGCGAAGGGACACGCCACCACGGGTGCGGATGAAATCTGGCAGGGTGTGGTGGGTGGTCACGTCGATAGGCTTGGGGTACGCGGCGGTGTGGCAGAAGGACTGCATCACCAGGTCGGCCGAGAAGCCCAGGCATGCCAGGTCTTTCAGCTCGTCGCGGGTCATCGGGCCGGTGGTGTCCTGGGACCCCACGGTGGTCATCTTCGGTTCGCAGTAGGTACCTGGGCGAACGCCCTTGCCAGCTTCAAGGCCACAGGCCTTGCCCACCATTTTCTGCGCCAGGGTGTAGCCCTTGCCAGTATCGACCGGGGCTTCCGGCAGCTTGAACAGGTCGGTGCTGCCCAGGTTCAGCTCGGCGCGGGCCTTGTCGGTCAGGCCACGGCCCACGATCAGTGGGATACGGCCGCCGGCGCGGACCTCGTCCAACAGCACGGGGGTTTTGAGCTCAAAGGTGGTGATCACCTCATCGGTGCCGTGCTTGCACACCTTGCCGGCGTGGGGGTACACGTCGATCACGTCGCCCATTTCCAGGTTCGACACGTCGAACTCGATGGGCAGGGCGCCGGCGTCTTCCATGGTGTTGTAGAAGATAGGGGCGATCTTGGTGCCGAAGCAGAAGCCACCGGCGCGCTTGTTCGGTACGTAAGGAATGTCGTCACCGAAGAACCACAGTACCGAGTTGGTCGCCGATTTACGGGAGGAACCCGTACCGACCACGTCACCGACGTAGGCCACGGGGAAGCCCTTGGCTTTCACTTCTTCGATCTGCTTGAGTGGGCCAATGGCGCCTTGCTGCTCAGGCACGATGCCGTCGCGGGCCATTTTCAGCATGGCCAGGGCGTGCAGCGGGATGTCTGGGCGCGACCAGGCGTCTGGGGCAGGGGACAGGTCGTCGGTGTTGGTCTCGCCAGGCACCTTGAACACGGTCAGGGTGTATTTGTCGGCGATAGCCGGGCGCTTGGTGAACCACTCACCGGCTGCCCAGGATTCCAACACGGCCTTGGCGTGGGCATTGCCGTTCTTGGCTTTTTCGGCCACGTCGTGGAAGGCGTCGAACATCAGCAACGTGTGCTTGAGCTGTTCGGCGGCCACGCTGGCCAGCTCGGTGCTGTCGAGCAGTTCAACCAGAGTATGGATGTTGTAGCCGCCCTGCATGGTGCCCAGCAGTTCGGTAGCGCGCTTCTTGTCGATCAGGGGCGAGGTGGCTTCGCCCTTGGCCAACGCGGACAGAAAGCCGGCCTTCACATAGGCGGCTTCGTCTACCCCTGGGGGAACGCGGTTGGTGATCAGGTCTACCAGGAAAGCTTCTTCACCAGCAGGCGGGTTCTTCAGCAGCTCGACCAGGCCGGCGGTTTGTTCGGCGTTCAGCGGCTGGGGCACGATACCCTGGGCGGCACGCTCTTCGGAGTGTTTGCGATAGGCTTCAAGCACAGTTATTACCCTCATCAGTGGTCCCGCGTGGGGACGCTCGTCCAGCGGCGCTCTCGCACACCGGGGCCGCACGGCTATGGAAGCCGGCTGGCCGGGGTAGCGATGAGTGCCAGGCAGAAGCTGTTTTCAAAGTTTTACGCCGGCAGAATGCTCAGCTGATGAGGGCTGGCACGGAGGCTGGGGCCGTGCCATTGCATTCTGACGGATGGACTGTACTCGTGACGCTTTGAAAACAGCTTCCAATGGACATTGGTGCCTTCAAGCAGGCCGGCTGATTCTACGGCATAAATGCCGCGAAGGTAAGTTGCCCGTTGAGCCATTAAGGGTGAAACCACTACGACTAAGGGCTAAGATAGGCGGCCTGCTGCCTTGTCGACACACCTGTGAACATGCCTGAAACCACCATCAAAACGCCCTGTGTGGGCCTGTGCTCTACGGTCTACGGGGACCTGGTGTGCCGAGGTTGCAAGCGCTTTCACCATGAGGTGATTGACTGGAATGGCTACACCGATGAGCAGAAGCGCGTGGTCTGGCTACGGTTGGAGCAACTGCTGGTTCAGGTGATGGAAGGCAAGGTGGAGGTGTTCGACCCGGCCCGGCTGCGCCTTCAACTGGAGCAACGCAAGATCCGCTTCCAGCCCAGGCAGTCGGAGTACTGCTGGGCGTATCAACTCATCGCCCGTGGCGCACGCATGATCATCCAGCTGGACGCTTATGGCCTGGCGCTGCTGCCTGAATTTCGTACCTGGGAGCTGCCCGCCCTGCGGGACGCCATCGACCGGGAATTTTTCCTGCTGTCCGAAGCCCACTACGAGCGCTACATCGCACCGGCGTTTCTGAGGGAGGGGCTATGAACCAGCGCTCCGACATCACGTTTACGGCTGCCCAGGTGGAGGCACTTGAGCACCGGCTGCACCAGGACATCCCCCTGAGCGTGGCCATGGGTGTGACCGTGCGTAGCGTAGACGCCAACGTACTGACCCTGCACGCGCCCCTGGCGCCCAACCATAACCATAAAGGCACCTTGTTCGGCGGCAGCGTGTACAGCCTGGCCGTATTGGCCGCTTGGTCGTGGCTGTACGTGAATACCCAAGCGCACAGCATGGACGGCCATATCGTGATCCAGGGTGGCAGTATCGAGTACCCCTTGCCGGTAAGTGGTGACGGGCTAGGGATCTGCCACCCGGTGACCGAAGAGGCCTGGGCTAGGTTCGCGCAAACCTTCGCCCGCCGTGGCAAAGCGCGAATCAACGTGAGCAGCGTGGTCAGAGGGGAGGGCGGGGCAGCCGATGCGGCGCGTTTCGCTGGGGTGTTTGTGTTACACCGGTAAGGCCCGATGACACCGCGTATACTGCGCCGTTTTCACACCATACGAGACGGCGCATGCTGCCTGACATTCACGACTTCCTAGGCTGCCCTACGCCCCAGGCCTGGGTCGATGCTGCCCTGGGCAACCAGGAAACCCTGCTGATTGACCACAAGAACTGCGAGTTCAAGGCTGCCTCCACGGCCTTGAGCCTGATGGCCAAGTACAACGCCCATATCGACCTGATCCACTTCATGTCCCGGCTGGCACGGGAAGAACTGGTGCACCACGAACAGGTGCTGCGCTGGATGAAAAAACGTGGCGTGCCCTTGCGCCCGCTTAATGCAGGCCGCTATGCCTCAGGCCTGCGTAAGCTGGTGCGGGCCCATGAGCCTGTGAAGCTGGTGGATACTTTGGTGGTGGGCGCCTTTATTGAAGCGCGCAGCTGCGAGCGGTTCGGCGCCGTGGCCCCGCACCTGGATACCGACCTAGGTGGTTTCTACAACGGCCTGCTGAAGAGCGAGGCGCGGCACTTCCAAGGCTATTTGAAACTGGCCTACCAATACGGCGATGCGGCAGACATCGCTAAAACGATTGTGAAGGTACGTGAAGCTGAAGTGGCCTTGATCGAAACCCCTGATGAGGAATTTCGCTTTCACAGTGGCGTACCGGCCTAACAGCCTAGCAATCTATTTGAACAATTCCCTGGCTGCGCCAGGTCCCACAAGTTGGACTGTCCCCTTGTGGGAGCCCGCAAAGCGGGCGAACGGGCCGGGCAGACCACTGGCCAAGTCCCTGCCTTGACATTAACTGCCTAAGCAGTAATATTTCGAAACATTCCTTGCCTGGGCAGTGATCTCGCTGCGCGCCATGACCCACTTCACACCTGAAAACTTCCACGAAAGCCAGATCGGCTTGCTCCTGGGCCGTACCAACAGCTTGAAGGACCGCTTCCTGGACCAACACCTTGAGGTGTACGGCGTCACGTCCGCGCAGTTCAAGGTACTGATTATCGTGGCCGAGTGGGGCTTGGACTCGCCGGGCGACCTGTGTCGTCATCTGTCTCTGGACAGTGGCTCGATGACTCGCATGCTGGACCGGCTCGAAAGCAAGCAATTGATCCAGCGCTCACGCAGCGCCGAAGACCGGCGGCAGATCCGCATTGCCCTCACCCCGGAAGGCCAGGCCCTGGCCGCGCGCCTGCCTCACATCGGCGCCCAGGCCATGAACCGTCTGGCGGGTGCGCTGGATGCCGCCGAACTGAAAGAACTTGAACGCCTGCTTAAAAAAATCCTGATCGATGCCGGCGACCCTGTGGCCTGCTGGCGTATGGGCAAAAAATGAAAACCCACCGTACTCCCTTGAAACTGCTACCCCTTGCCCTTGCCGTGATCCTGGCCGCCTGCGCCAATGACCACGGCCTCAAGCCCGATGCCACACTGGTAGAGCCCGGTAGCCTGAACACGGCAGCAAGCCTGGCCCCTGCTACTGTAAGCCCAGCCGCCTGGCCCTCAGCCACGTGGTGGAATGGCCTAGGCGACCCGCAGCTTGATGCGCTCATCGAACAGGCCCTGCAGGATAACCCTAGCCTGCAAG
Source organism: Pseudomonas sp. AB39(2026) (assembly GCF_059831485.1). Classification (NCBI taxonomy): domain Bacteria; kingdom Pseudomonadati; phylum Pseudomonadota; class Gammaproteobacteria; order Pseudomonadales; family Pseudomonadaceae; genus Pseudomonas; species Pseudomonas sp. AB39(2026). The sequence continues at coordinate 1,392,631 of NZ_CP195212.1, read as the reverse complement.
TGACCGCCGCCCGCGCGCGCCAGGCTACAGCCTCGGCCGATGCCGCCGATGCCGACCGCAGTGCCTATATCGGTGCCGATGCCGCTGTGCAGCGTTCGCGCTTTTCACGTGTGCAAGACCCGTTGCTGCAAGGGGACCGCTATTCCACCTTGCGCACGGCTGAAGTCACGTTCGATTACAGCTTCGACCTGTGGGGCGGTGAGCGTGCGGCCTGGGAAGCGGCCGTGGGCCAGGCCCGGGCAGCGGAAGTGGACCGCCAGGCGGCGCGCCTCACGCTGGCGGTGGACGTGGCACGCGCCTACAGCGACCTGGGCCACGCCTTTATCGCAGCGGACATTGCCCAGGAAGACCTCAAGCGCACGCAACAGATGCTCACGCTGGGGCGCCAACGGCTGGCGGCCGGCATCGACAGCCAGTACCAGCTTCAGCAGACCGAAAGCCTGGAAGCCAGCGCCCAAGAGCAAGCGGTAAACGCCGACAAGGAACTGCGCAGTGCCCGCATCGCCTTGGCGGTGCTCATGGGCAAAGGCCCTGATCGCGGCCATGACATCGCTCGCCCCCAAATACTCAAGCCCGCCGCCGTAGCTGTGCCATCGCTGTTGCCTGCGGACCTGCTGGGCCGACGGCCAGACCTTGTAGCGGCCCGCTGGCGGGTAGAAGCCGCGAGCCGGAATATCGAGGCCAGCAAAACCCGGTTCTATCCCAACCTGAACCTCACCGCTGCGGCCGGGACCCAGTCCATTCTCGGCGACGCGCTGTTCGGCCGTACCAGCCGCTTCTTCAACATCGCACCGGCCGTGTCGCTACCCATTTTCGACGGCGGTCGCCTGCGGGCAGGGCTAGCAGCCAGTGATGCCGATTACGAGCTGGCCGTGGCCCAGTACAACAAATCACTGGTGGGTGCACTAGGGGAGGTGGCCGATGCCATCAACCGCCTGGAAGCGCTGGGCCGCCAGGTAGAGGCCAAGCAGCATGCTGTGGATGTGGCGCACGCGTCCTATACCACCGTAACCGACCGCTATGGCTCGGGCATCGGCAACTACTTGGACGTGCTGACCATCGAGCAGCAGCTCCTAGGCGCGCAACAGCAGCTGGCCAGCCTCAACGCGCAGCGTATCGACGTTTCGATTCAACTCATGCAGGCCCTGGGTGGCGGCTATCAGGGTGAAACCCTGGCCAGCGCCCAGGCCCCACACGAATAATCAAGGTACCTCCCATGGCCACTGCCACTCCCCAAGCCCAGGACAACAAGGGCGAAAACGCTGATAAAGCTGACAACGCCCAACCCAAAGGCAACCCGCGTAAACGCAAGTTGATGCTGCTGTTGCTGCTGCTTATCGTGGTCATCGTCGGTGTGGCGGTGTTCGCCTGGCACGAGCTGCATGGGCGCTTTTATGAAGAAACCGACGATGCCTACGTCAATGGCAACGTGGTTGAAATCACTCCACTGATCACTGGGACCGTGATCAGCATCGGCGCTGACGATGGCGACCTGGTGCGTGAAGGGCAGACGCTGATCAGCTTCGACCCGGCCGATGCACGCGTGGCCCTGGACAATGCCCAGGCCAACCTCGCCAAGACCGTACGCCAGGTGCGCGGCCTGTTCAGCAACGTAGACAGCCAGCGCGCCCAGGCCAATGCCCGGCGAGTAGAGCTGCAAAAGGCCCAGGAAAACTACAACCGTCGCAAGACCCTGGCCGCCAGCGGCGCGATTTCCCAGGAAGAACTGTCCCATGCTCGCGATGACCTGGCGTCGGCTCAAGCTGCGCTGGGCACGGCTCAGCAGCAATTGGCGGGGACCGTCGCGTTGGTCGATGACACCGTGATTGCCTCCCACCCGGATGTGCAGGCCGCTGCCGCTCAGTTGCGCGATGCCTACCTCGCACAAGGCCGTACCACCTTGGTGGCACCGGTGACCGGTTACGTGGCCAAGCGTACGGTTCAATTGGGCCAGCGCATTACACCCGGCACGCCCACCATGGCCGTGATTCCGCTGAACCAGGTATGGATCGACGCCAACTTCAAGGAAACCCAGCTCCACGACATGCGTATCGGCCAGCCGGTGACCATCGAATCTGACCTGTATGGCGATGACGTGAGCTACACCGGTACGGTTCAAAGCATTGGGGCGGGCACGGGCAGTGCGTTCTCCCTGTTGCCCGCGCAGAACGCCACGGGCAACTGGATCAAGATCGTGCAGCGCGTACCCGTACGCATCAAGCTGGACCCCAAACCCTTGCAGGACCACCCGCTGCGTATTGGCCTGTCGACGGTAGCCACGGTGGACCTGCACGACCAGAGCGGCCCGGTGCTTACCCAGCAGCCCAACACGCAGAGCACGTTTGCGACCACCGTGTATGAGCAGCAGTTGAGCGAGGCAGACGCGCTGATCGCCCGGCTTATTCGTGAGAACAGCGCCTCTGGCAAGACAGCCCAACGATGAGTGCTAACGCCTCCTTCACGCCACCCAGCCTGGTGTTGAGCACCATCGGGCTGTCCCTGGCCACCTTCATGCAGGTGCTGGATACCACCATCGCCAACGTGGCCCTGCCGACCATTTCCGGCAACCTGGGCGTGAGTGCGGAACAAGGCACCTGGGTGATTACTTCGTTTGCCGTGAGCAACGCAGTAGCCCTGCCGTTGACCGGCTGGCTGAGCCGCCGGTTCGGGGAGGTGAAGCTGTTTATCTGGGCCACCTTGCTGTTTGTGCTGGCGTCCTTCCTGTGTGGCATTTCCACGTCCATGCCTGAGCTGGTGGGCTTCCGGGTACTGCAGGGTATGGTGGCGGGGCCACCCTACCCGATGACGCAAACCTTGCTGATTGCCGTATACCCCCCCGCCAAACGGGGGATGGCGCTGGCCTTGCTGGCCATGGTCACGGTGGTGGCGCCCATTGCCGGGCCCATTCTCGGCGGCTGGATCACCGACAGCTACAGCTGGCCCTGGATCTTTTTCATCAACATTCCCGTGGGCCTGTTCGCCGCCGCCGTGGTACGCCAGCAATTGGCCAAGCGCCCCGTGCATACCAGCCGGCAACCGATGGACTATGTGGGCCTGATCACCTTGATCATCGGTGTAGGGGCGCTGCAGGTGGTGCTGGACAAAGGCAACGACCTGGACTGGTTCGAGTCACAGTTCATCATCATCGGCAGCGTGATTTCCGCTATTGCGCTGTCCATCTTCGTGATCTGGGAGCTGACCGACGAGCACCCTGTGGTCAACCTGAAGCTGTTTGCCTTCCGCAACTTCCGTGTAGGTACCGCCGTGCTGGTAGGGGGGTATTCCGGCTTCTTCGGGATCAACCTGATTCTGCCGCAGTGGTTGCAGACGCAATTGGGCTATACCGCCACCTGGGCCGGGTTCGCTGTAGCGCCACTGGGGATTCTGCCGGTACTCATGTCACCGTTCGTGGGCAAGTATGCTCACAAGTTCGACCTGCGCGTGTTGGCCGGCCTGGCGTTCACCGCCATCGGGCTGAGTTGTTTCATGCGGGCCGGGTTCAACACGGAAGTGGACTTCGAGCACATTGCCTTGGTGCAACTGTTCATGGGCATTGGCGTGGCGCTGTTCTTCATGCCCACCTTAAGCATTCTGCTGTCGGACCTGCCACCCAAGCAGATCGCCGACGGCTCCGGCTTGGCGACCTTTCTGCGTACCTTAGGCGGTAGCTTCGCGGCCTCCCTCACCACGTGGATCTGGAGCCGCCGGGCCATCCAGCACCATGCCTACCTGAGTGAAAACATCAGCACCCTGGACCCGACTACCCAGCAGGCCTTGCAGCAACTGGGCGGGGCGACCCAGAAAAGCTATGCGCAGCTGGAGCAGATGGTCAATGCCCAGGCCTACATGCTGTCCACCGTGGACTATTTCACGATGCTGGGCTGGATTTTCGCTGCGCTGATCCTGCTGGTGTGCCTGGCCAAGCCGCCGTTCACCGCCAAGGCCGGCCCGGCGTCAGGAGGGCATTGATCAGTCGGCCGGGTCAAACACCTTAAGGGCATGCTCAAGCGTGGCAGGCGACAGTTCGCCCAGATGGTTGCCCAGCAGGCGGCCGTCCCTGCCATAGAACAAGGTGGTGGGGTAGGCCATGGCACCCACCTGGCGAGCCACGTGCCCCTGAACGTCATACAGCACGTTTGCCGGGTTTACCCCTGCCGCACCTAGGAAACTTGCCGTTGTACCCGGCGTTTCCCCCTGGTTCAGGTAAACGAAGCGTACGTCTGGCCGGGCCTTTTGCGCCGCTACCAAGGCCGGCATTTCCCGGCGGCAGGGTGGGCACCAGGTGGCCCAGAGGTTAACCACCAGTGGTTGCCCCATGTACTGGGTCAAGCTCACGGGCATGCCCTGAGTGTCAGTCACGGGCTGGGTGGGTACATCCGCGTTTTGCTGCTGCCACTGGATCAGTGCGGTACCAGCCAGCCAGACGGCCAAGCCGGTCGCGACGCCCCAGCGCAGTGCGCGACGCTCTGCCGGTTTGCGCCAACCCTGCCACAGGGCAACCGCCAACGCTACACCCAGGCCCGCCCATGGCATGAACCCGCCATCGCGAAGGTCGATCATCTGCCAGGGCGCTGCGGTGTACTGGGGCCAGTACTGCAACACGAAACCCAGGCGTGCTGCCGCCACCGCCAGCGCGAACAGCCAGAAGATGGTGGATTCCACCGCCGGTGTACACCGCCACGCCACGCCCATGGCCGCCGCCACGGCGGTCAGCAGTACAAGGTGAGAAATAGAGAGCGCAAAAGGCCCCAGGGAGATACTTAACATGACAGCTTCCATCAAGGGTGTGCAGGCAGCCTGAACCGGTGACGTTAATGGGGAGTTAAGCCGCCGGCGACGTCGCTAATGCAGGGTTAATGACACGACGCTAACCTAGTGGCCTGGAAGAAGGGTTGCGTTATGCACGTATTGCTATGTGAAGACAATGAGCTGATCGCCAGTGGTATCACGGCTGGCCTGGTGGCCCAAGGGGCCGTGGTGGACCACGTGGGCACCGCGCGTGCCGCAGACGCCTTGCTCAAGGCGGCAGGGTTCGACGTGATGGTCCTGGACCTAGGGCTGCCCGATGAAGACGGGCTCAAGCTGCTCCGGCGCTTGCGTCAGCAGGGGCGCGACCTGCCGGTGCTGGTGCTGACCGCCCGCGACGCCGTGACCGACCGCGTTGCCGGGCTGGAGGCCGGCGCCGACGATTACCTGATCAAGCCCTTCGACCTGCGTGAACTCAGTGCCCGCTTGCACACCCTGGTGCGGCGTACAGCCGGCCGTACCGTGAACCGTATCGAGCATGGCAGCCTGTGCCATGACCCCAGCACCCGTGAAACCTGGCTCAATGGCGAAGCGGTTGACCTGTCCCGCCGCGAACAGGCGCTGCTGCACGCGTTGCTGCAGCACAAAGGCCGGGTGCTTAGCGCCGAGCAGCTCAAGGACAGCGTGTATGGGTTTGGCGATGAAGTGGAAAGCAATGCCCTTAACGTGCACATCCACTACCTGCGCCGCAAGCTGGGCAACAGCATCGTGGAGACGGTACGCGGGTTAGGCTATCGCCTTGGGCCGGCCAGCACCGGCGAGGCCCGTTCATGAGCTTGCGCCTGCGGTTGATCCTTATCCTGGGCGCGGCCTTTGTGGTGATCTGGGCCCTGGCCGCGGCCTGGATGTTCCGTGACCTGCGTGGGCAGATGATGTTTTCCCTCGACCAGCGCCTAGTGGCGTCGGCCCGAATGGTGGCCGGCCTGGTTCAGCAGTTGCCGCAGCCCCTTATCGGCCATGACGGCGCCCGCATCAGCGCCGACCAGGCCAGTATTCCCGATGGCATGGCCTGCAAAGTGAGCTCGCTGCGCGGCGAAATCCTGGCCGCCAGCCACCAGGGCATCGAGGCGAACCTGGGTGAGGACGGGAGTGGTTTCCAGGACCAGGTGATCGATGGGGAGCAATGGCGCAGCTTTACCTTGCGCCATGGCGATGTGCGCATTACCACCGCAGACCGCCACCAGGAGCGTGAAGCACTCAATGGTGCGGTGCTGCTAGCAGCGTCGCTGCCCGTAATGATGGCCTTGCTTGGCAGCCTGGGTGTGTTGTGGCTGGGCGTAGGCCAGGGGCTGGCGCCACTCAACCGTATACGGGATGCCCTGACCCAGCGCAACCCCGAGGCCTTGGAGCCGCTGGTGATCACACCGTTGCCCTCGGAACTGCGCCCACTGGTGCACACCCAGAACCAATTGCTTCAGCGCATGGGCCAGGCCATTGAGCGCGAGCGCCGGCTCACTGACGACGCCGCCCACGAGTTGCGCAGCCCTCTGACTGCCATCAAAACCCACTTGCAGGTGGCCAGCATGACCCAAGGGGCTGCCCATGACCTGGCGCTGGCCAATGCTGAGGCCGGGGCTGACCGCCTGCACCACACCCTTGAACAGTTGCTGCTGCTGGCACGGGTGGAAGGGCGCTTGGCGTTTGAAGCGCACAACGGCTGTGCGGTGGCCGAGGTGACCCGCCTGGCTCTCAACGATATGGCAGGCGGTGACCCTCGGCGGATCGAGACCGAACTGGAGGAGGGCGCTGCCGAAGCGCCATTGGGCGTTCCGCTGACGCTGGCGGTGGCCGCACTGCGTAACCTGCTGGACAACGCCCTGCATCACGGTGCCAGCGACCTGGGGGTACAGTTGCGCGTGCACCAGGACGGCCAGCACGCGTTGTTTCGCATCCGTGACCATGGGCCAGGCCTGGCCGAAGGGGCGCTGGGCCATGTCACCGAGCGCTTCTGGCGTTCCGAAACGAGCCAGGGCTGCGGCTTGGGGCTGGCTATCGTTAATGCCATCGTTGAACGTTGCCAAGGTCAGTTGGCGTTCAAGGCGTTACCCGATGGCCTGCAAGTGGACCTGCGTCTGCCGCTCGAAGCAGGGCATGGGCGACCCTATGAGGCGCTGGGCTAACGACGCAGGCGCCTTGCCCTCTTCGAGGAGTGTCGTCCATTATGTTTGACATTCATGTCTGGTTTATAGCACTTTGAGGAATAATCCGGCCTTGCATAGCGCCGGGTGATTGATATGTTTTACAACTGACCAGCCTCGGCGGTGCTTCGTGAACAGCGTAACGACAAAAAACCGGGCCAAACCGGTCGTCCTCATGACTATGGGCGTGCAAGAACGTAAGGGTCACCTCTATCAAGTAATGACGCACAAATACATCACGCCCCTGGTGGACATCTCAGGCTGTGTGCCTGTGCTGGTCCCTACGTGCTGCGGCATTGAGGACCTCGATGCCTACCTGGATATGGCCGATGGCGTTTACCTGACCGGTGCCGGCTCTAATATCGATCCTGCACTGTATGGGCAGGAGAATAAAACCCCGGAGAAAACACAGGACCCGGACCGCGACCATTTCGATATTCCTTTGATTCGCGCAGCACTGGATCGCGGGTTACCGGTCTTTGCCATTTGCCGGGGCATGCAGGAAGTGAACGTGGCCTTGGGCGGAAACATTCATCAAAAGCTTTATGCCGTGCCTGGGAAGCAGGACCACCGGGAAGACCCCGAGGCGCCTGTTGCTGTTCAATACGGTGATAGCCATGGCGTGGACGTGACTGCAGGCAGTTGGCTGGCTGACACCCTGGGCCGTCGCGACATTCGCGTAAACTCGCTCCATGGCCAGGGCATCGACCAACTGGCCCCTGGCCTGGAAGTGCTGGGTATCGCGCCTGACGGTGTGATCGAAGCGTTCCATGCCCCCTCCCTTTCACCCTTTCTGGTGGGGGTGCAATGGCACCCGGAATGGCAGGCAAGCGATAACCCCGTCTCCGTCAAGCTGTTCGAAGCCTTCGGCGAGGCCTGCCGGCGGTTCAAGGCCGAGGCCTGAACCAACAGCCCACCAGGCAACACCATAAACTGTCCAACTTTAAGGGGCAGTCCACAGTGTGGGACCGGTTGTAGCCGAAGGCGAAAGCCGGGAACAGGTTGTAGAGGCCGTCCCGGTTCGCCCGCTGCGCCAATGCTAAAATCCCTACCCACAGTCGGCAATCCGGGGCCAGCCGGTTATGCTGCGCGCCTCACGGCGCCTTGCGCTCAAAGACAACGTCCACAGGGAAGTGGCACGGTACGAGAACTGTATGGCTATTGCCCCTGCCCATCGCTCAACGGCGCCCCTGTCACGGGCGGACCATAAAACTCTTGCCCTGGCGGCCCTCGGCGGGGCGCTGGAGATCTACGACTTCATCATTTTCGTGTTCTTCGCGCTCACGCTGTCCAAATTGTTTTTCCCGCCCGACATGCCGGAATGGCTTAGGTTGATGCAGAGTTTTGGCATCTTCGCGACCGGTTACCTAGCCCGGCCGCTGGGTGGGCTAGTGATGGCGCACTACGCCGACCGATTAGGCCGCAAGCGCATGTTCAGCCTGAGCATCCTGATGATGGCCTTGCCGTGCCTAGTCATAGGGGCCATGCCCACCTACGCCACCATAGGTTACTGGGCCCCCGTTACCCTGTTGGCGCTGCGGGTGCTCCAAGGCGCGGCGGTGGGCGGTGAAGTGCCCAGTGCCTGGGTGTTCGTGGCCGAGCACGTGCCCGCTCATCGGCGCGGTTACGCGTTGGGCTTTTTGCAAGCGGGGCTGACCTTCGGCTATTTGCTAGGTGCGTTGATTGCTACGGTACTGGCGCGCAGCCTGAGCCCTGAGCAAATGCTGGATTACGGCTGGCGATTGCCTTTTTTGCTGGGCGGTGTGTTTGGCGTATTAGGGGTGTGGCTGCGCAGGCTGCTGAGCGAAACGCCCGTATTCCTGGCCATGCGTGAACGCCGGCTTGCTAGCACCCCCTTGCCGCTCAAGCAGGTGTTGAGCGCCCATCGCGCCAGCCTGTTGCCAGCGGTCACCTTGACCTGTGTGCTAACCACGGCCGTTGTGGTGCTGGTGGTGCTCACCCCAACCGTCATGCAGCGTTACTTTGGCCTGGCAGCGGCAGATACCTTTGCGTTGAGCAGCATTGGCATTGTGTTCCTGAATGTCGGCTGCGTACTGGCCGGCCTGCTGGTGGACCGTATCGGCCCTTGGCGCGCCCTGTTGGTGTACAGCCTGCTGCTGCCTTTAGGCACCTTTGCGTTGTATGCCAACTTGATATTCAACTTGGGCGTGACAGGGCTGGCTTACGCCTTTGCAGGTATGTGCAGCGGCGTGGTGGGCGTAGTGCCCGCTGTGATGGTCGGCCTGTTTCCCCCAGAGGTGAGGGTGTCCGGCATTTCCCTGACCTATAACCTGGCCTATGCCCTGTGGGCCAGCCTCACACCGTTAGGGCTGCTTATGCTTATGCCCACCAGCCCTTGGGTGCTGGTGGGGTATAGCGTGTTGATGGGGCTGGTAGGCATCGCCTGTTACATGGCTGCAGGGCCAGGCAGGGCACGGGAGCACTAACCCTACCGTGCTTCGGGCTCACCCTGGCCAGTCATCATTGACCAGGAACAGCCGTTGGGCCTCATGAGCAAATTCACCCTCCGGTACCATCCTGACCACCAGTTGCGCGGGCGCATCCGAGGGCAAATCATCCAGCCAATGGTGGAAGGTGAAGGTGTCCCACAGCTCGCTGGTCAGCATTCGCGCTGGCGCCAGCCACTGGGCACGCGGCAAAGGCTGCCAATACCCCTGGGCGTTGGCGGCCAAGGCTGGCCACTGGCAGCGGTGTACCCAATCGCCCCGTAAATGGTCCGGGTGGGCGCCAGCAGGCGCTTCTCCGTGGGCATGCCAAGGGTAGAACAGATAGCCGCCCAGCCACAGCCAGGGCTGTGGAGGCGCGATGCCCAGTGCCGACAGCCGCTGGCGGGCCGCAGGTGAGTTGGCCATGGGCAACTGGTGGCCGCTTAAGTGCAGTAGTTTCCGGTCCAGGCGGTCGTCGCGCCCAGGCCCCAGCCAATCGCAGGTGTCCTCGCCAGACGCATCGTCCCTGCCCAGGTAGAACTTAACCGCCAGCTCAAGGTGATGAACGCCGTCCCTGTCCCGCAGTACGGCATCCATCTCCCCCAAGGTATGCCCGTTATCGCGGATGGGCAGGTTAGCGGCCAGCAGCTCCACGCCTGGCGCTTCACGCAGTGCGAACTGCCACAGCCGCTCATAGTAGAGCCCCAGCCTGTGGCTCGAACTCACAGCCAGCCAGTCACTCAAAGAAGCGTCGTCTTGGTCCAGCAGGCGAAGCCAACGAACCAGCCGTTCAGGGTCATCGGCCCAGTCGCTGCCTTTGAGCGGGTGGCGTTGCGCCCAGGGTGCCTGGCTGAGCATGGCCGGAGACGTGACAACCCAGGCCAGGTCTCGCACAGCGGGACGGCGCAACAGGCGGGGAAGGTGAGCCAGGGAGGCGAATGGATTCATCCACGCAGCATAGCGCGCTGTTGTTGAACGTAAAGGGCCGGGCCACGGCTTTTGTCTGGGCTGGCGCTTTGGCCCATAATTACCGCTTCGCCTTACCTTGAGCCTCGGGAGCCCCATGGAGCAGTTTCGCAATATCGGTATCATCGGCCGCCTTGGCAGCACCCAGGTGCTGGACACCATTCGCCGGCTGAAGAAATTCCTGGTGGAACGGCACTTGCACGTGATTCTCGAGGACACTATCGCCGAAGTGCTACCAGGGCACAGCCTGCAAACCTCCACCCGCAAGCTGTTGGGCGAGGTGTGTGACCTTGTGATCGTGGTCGGGGGTGATGGCAGCCTGCTGGGCGCGGCCCGTGCGCTCGCGCGTCACCACACGCCGGTGCTTGGGGTGAACCGCGGCAGCCTGGGCTTTCTCACTGACATCCGCCCCGACGAGCTTGAAGTGAAAGTGGCCGAGGTGCTGAACGGCCATTACCTGGTGGAGAGCCGCTTCCTGCTGGAAGCCGAAGTGCGACGGCACGGTGAAGCCATCGGCCAGGGGGATGCGCTGAACGACGTAGTGCTGCACCCTGGCAAATCCACCCGCATGATCGAGTTCGAGATCTACATTGACGGCCAGTTCGTGTGCAGCCAGAAGGCCGACGGCTTGATTGTGGCCACACCCACTGGCTCCACGGCCTATGCCCTGTCTGCAGGCGGGCCGATCATGCACCCCAAGCTGGACGCCATTGTGATTGTGCCCATGTACCCGCACACGCTGTCTGGCCGCCCCATCGTGGTGGATGGCAACAGCGAATTGAAGATTGTGGTGGCCAAAGACATGACCATCTACCCCCAGGTGTCCTGCGACGGCCAGAACCACTTCACCTGTGCCCCTGGTGACACGGTGACGGTGAAAAAGAAACCCCAGAAGCTGCGGCTCATTCACCCACTGGACCACAACTACTACGAGGTGTGCCGTACCAAGCTGGGCTGGGGCAGCAAGCTCGGCGGCGGAGGCGAGTGATGCTGGACCCTTCCAGAAGGTATGACCTGATTGGCGACATACATGGCTGCGCGCACACGCTTGAGCACCTGCTCGACGTGCTGGGCTATCGGCGCCAAGGCGGTGTGTGGCGCCATGCCCAGCGTCAGGCGGTCTTTTTGGGCGACATCATTGACCGTGGCCCGCGCATTCGTGAAGCCCTCTACATCGTCCATGACATGGTGCAGGCCGGCCAGGCCTGGTGCCTGATGGGCAACCATGAGTTCAACGCCTTGGGCTGGGCCACGCCCGCCTTGCCAGGCACAGGGAAAACCTTCGTGCGCGAGCACACGGCTCGCCACGAACGGCTGATGCAGGCCACGCTGGAACAGTTTGCCCAGCACCCCGAGGACTGGAACGACTTCACACAATGGTTCTATGAGCTGCCCCTGTTTGTGGACGCCGGGCGTTTCCGCCTGGTACATGCGTGCTGGGACAACCCCCTCATCAGCCAACTGCGCCACAGCTTTGCTGACGGCCGCGTAGACGCGCATTTCGTGCAGGCGGCCAGCGTACCCAACAGTTTCGCGGCCAGGGTGTTCGACCGACTGCTGCGCGGCACGGATATGCGCCTGCCCGAAGGCATGGCCATTACCGGTGGCGATGGCCTCACCCGGGCGTTCTTTCGCACCAAGTTCTGGGAAGATGACCCGCAAACCTATGGGGATGTGGTGTTCCAGCCCGACGCGCTGCCAGACACCGTGGCCCGTACGCCACTGAGCGTTACCGACAAGCAGGCCTTGCTGCGCTACGGCACCGACGAGCCGCTACTGTTCGTAGGGCATTACTGGCGCAGCGGCCGCCCGGCGCCGATCCGCCCCAACCTGGCCTGCCTGGACTACAGCGCCGTGCTCTACGGCAAGCTGGTAGCCTACCGCCTGGACGACGAAACCCTGATCGACCCTGCCAAGTTTGTATGGGTGGATGTTCGCCGCCCGGAGCACACACCGTGAAGCCTATCCTCGCCCTGCGCCTGCCTGTTTCCCACGACCTCAGTGGCTTTGTACGCCTGCTCCGGCGCCTTCAGGTGCCTTATCGGGTGACCGAGGAAGGCCCGGATCAGGCCGTCTGGGTGCCCACTGAACAGTTGGCCGGGCAGGTGCGCGAACTCTACGAGCGCTACCCCGAAGGTGACACCGCGCCAGCCCAACCTCAACACGCCTTGCCCGGCCCAGGCCGTAGCCAAGGGATCTGGCGCCAGTTGCGCGCCAGCCCTGTCACCACGGCCGTGCTGGTGATCTGCCTGGTGGTAGCCGGCATCAGCCTGCTGGGCGACAACCTGGCCCCTCTGCACTGGCTGACCTTCGTGGACTTCCATCAGCAAGGCGACTACGCCTGGTTCATGCCGTGGGTGGCGACCCTGGAGGCGGGGCAGTGGTGGCGGCTGGTAACCCCCATCTTCATCCACTTCGGCATTCTTCACCTGACCATGAACGGGCTGTGGTTCTGGGAGCTGGGCCGGCGTATCGAGTGGCGCCAGGGGTCCCTAGAGCTGGCCGGGCTCACCGTGCTGTTTGGGGCGGTGTCCAACCTGGCACAGTACCTGTGGAGCGGGCCGGCCCTGTTTGGCGGGCTGTCGGGTGTGCTCTATGCCCTGCTGGGGCACGTATGGCTGTTCAACTGGCTGGCGCCTTCGCCGCTGTACCGGATGCCCAAAGGCGTGCTGATCATGATGCTGGCCTGGCTGGGCCTGTGCCTGGTGGGCGCTGCCAGCGTGCTGGGCTTTGGTGAGATCGCCAACGGTGCGCATTTGGGCGGTTTTGTGGTGGGGTGTATAACAGGGCTATTGGGTGGCGCCCTGGCACGCCGTAAAATGGCCTGACACTTGAACGGTATGGACTCGCGATGAACAACTTCGCTGAAATGATCGAAAACATCACCCCAGACATCTACGAAAGCCTGAAGCTGGCCGTGGAAATCGGCAAATGGTCCGATGGTCGCAAGCTGACCCAGGAACAGAAGGAGCTGTCCTTGCAGGCCGTGATCGCCTGGGAGCTGCAGAACCTGCCGGAGGAGCAGCGCACCGGTTACATGGGCCCGCAGGAATGCAGCTCCAAGGCGGCGCCCGTGGCCAACATCCTGTTCAAGTCGGATGCTATCCATTGACCGACGCCACTTCCAAAGAGCTGGGGCGCGGTGCAGTCAGCAAAATGGCCATCCGGCTGGATAACCACCAGGCGCTGTACGACCTGCGCCTGGGCGAGGCACGGGTGCCGCTCAACCCCCTGATCGGCCAGCGGCTGACGCTGGAGTACCTGGGCGCGATCCATTGCGTGAACTGTGGCAAACGCACCAAGACCAGCTACAGCCAGGGCTATTGCTACCCCTGCATGCTCAAGCTGGCCGCCTGTGACCTGTGCATCATGAGCCCCGAGCGCTGCCACTACGAACATGGCACCTGCCGCGAACCCAGTTGGGGCGAGCAGTTCTGCATGACCGACCATATCGTGTACCTGGCCAACAGCTCGGGCTTGAAAGTGGGCATCACCCGCGCCACACAGTTGCCAACCCGTTGGCTGGACCAAGGTGCCAGCCAGGCGCTGCCGATCCTGCGGGTTGCCACGCGCCAGCAATCGGGGCTGGCCGAAGACCTCTTCCGCTCCCAGGTCGCCGACCGTACCAACTGGCGCGCCCTGCTCAAAGGGGACGCTGCTGAAGTGGACCTGCACGCGGTGCGCGAGCAACTGTTCGACAGTTGCGGTGCCGGTATTACCCTGTTGCAGGAGCGTTTCGGCATCCAAGCCATTCAGCCACTCCCCCAGGCCGAGGTGGTCACCATCCGCTACCCCGTGGAGGCCTACCCTGCCAAGATCACCAGCTTCAACCTGGACAAGACCCCCCGTGTCGAAGGCACCCTCATGGGGATCAAGGGTCAATACCTGATATTCGACACCGGCGTGATCAACATTCGCAAATACACGGCCTACCAGCTCGCCGTGCACCAGTAGAAGGACAAGGGCATGCGCACCGAACAGCCAAAGACGATCTACCTCAAAGACTACAAGGCCCCCGACTACCTGATCGACGAAACCCACCTCACCTTCGAGTTGCATGATGACCATACCTTGGTGCATGCCCAGTTGGTGATGCGGCGCAACCCGGATGCGGGCACCGGCTTGCCGCCCTTGGTGCTGGACGGCCAGGAGCTGGAACTGCTGTCGATCAAGCTTGATGATGCTGAGTTGAGCACTAGTGAATACCAGCTCACCGAGGCCCACCTTACCGTGCAGCCTGGCGCCGCGAGCTTTGTGCTGGACACCAGCGCACGCATTCATCCGGAAACCAACACGGCGCTGGAAGGTTTGTACAAGTCCGGCAAAATGTTCTGCACCCAGTGTGAAGCCGAAGGCTTCCGCAAGATCACCTGGTACCTGGACCGCCCGGACGTGATGAGCCGGTTCACCACCAGCCTGAGTGCGGACAAGCAGCAGTACCCGATCCTGCTGTCCAACGGCAACCCCATCGCCAGCGGCGAGGATGAAGACGGCCGCCACTGGGCCACCTGGGAAGACCCGTTCAAAAAGCCCGCCTACCTGTTCGCGCTGGTAGCAGGGGACCTGTGGTGCATCGAAGATACCTTCACCCGTGCCTCCGGCAAGGATGTAACCCTGCGCATCTACGTCGAGCCTGAGAACATCGACAAGTGCCAGCACGCCATGAACAGCCTCAAGAAGTCCATGAAGTGGGATGAGGAGGTGTACGGCCGCGAATACGACCTGGACATCTTCATGATCGTGGCTGTGAACGACTTCAACATGGGCGCCATGGAAAACAAGGGCCTGAACATCTTCAACTCCAGCTGTGTGCTGGCCAAGGCCGAGACCGCAACCGATGCGGCCCACCAGCGGGTGGAAGCCGTGGTAGCTCACGAGTACTTCCACAACTGGACCGGCAACCGCGTGACCTGCCGCGACTGGTTCCAGTTGTCCCTCAAGGAAGGCTTCACCGTGTACCGGGACGCGGGCTTCTCGGCAGACATGAACTCTGCCACGGTCAAGCGCATCGAGGACGTGGCCTACCTGCGCACGCACCAGTTTGCCGAAGACGGCGGCCCCATGGCCCACCCAGTACGCCCGGCCAGCTTCATGGAAATTTCCAACTTCTACACCCTGACCGTGTACGAGAAGGGCTCGGAAGTGGTGGGCATGATCCGCACCTTGCTGGGCGCCGAGGGCTTCCGTAAAGGCAGCGACCTGTTCTTCGAGCGCCATGACGGCCAGGCCGTGACTTGCGACGACTTCGTCAAGGCCATGGAGGACGCCAACGGCGTGGACCTTGCCCAGTTCGAGCGCTGGTACAGCCAAGCCGGCACGCCACGGTTGGCGGTGACCGAAGCATTCAGCGAAGCCGAAGGCACCTACAGCCTGACCTTCCGCCAGAGCTGCCCGCCCACGCCGGAAAGCGCTGAAAAACTGCCGTTCGTGATTCCGGTCGAGTTGGGCCTACTGAACGCCGAAGGGCAGGACATTCCTCTGCAGTTGCATGGTGAAGCCGAGCCAGGCGCCACCAGCCGGGTGCTGTCCGTAACCGAAGCCGAGCAGACCTTCACGTTCACCGGCGTGAAGGCCAAACCGCTGCCCTCGCTCCTCAGGGGCTTCAGTGCGCCGGTGAAGCTGAGTTTCCCCTATAACCGCGACCAGCTGATGTTCCTGATGCAGCACGACAGCGACGGCTTCAACCGCTGGGATGCCGGGCAGCAACTGTCGGTGCAGGTGTTGCAGGAGCTGATCGGCCAGCACCAGGCGGGGCAGCCGTTAAACGTGGACACACGCCTGATCACAGCCTTTGGTACGTTGCTGGAAGACGACAGCCTAGACCAGGCCATGGTCGCCGAAATGCTGTCTCTGCCAGGGGAAGCCTACCTGATGGAGCTGAGCGAGGTGGCGGATGTGGAGGCCATCCATGCCGCCCGCGATTTCACCCGCCAGCGCATTGCTGATGAGCTGTTCGACGCGCTGCTGGCACGCTACACCGCCAATCGCGAGGCGTCCCGTGCCACGCCCTACGAGGCCAGCGCCGAGCACTTCGCCCGCCGTAGCCTGCAGAACATTGCCTTGTCGTACCTGATGCTCAGCGGCCACGACGCAGTGCTCCAGGCCACCCTGGAGCAGTATGAACACTGCGACAACATGACCGAGCGGCTGGCCGCCTTGGCGGTATTGGTAAACTCGCCCTTCGAAGCCGAGCGCGCCAAGGCCCTTGAAGCCTTTGCCGAGCACTTCAAAGACAACCCGCTGGTCATGGACCAGTGGTTCAGCGTGCAGGCCGGCAGCCCGCTGCCAGGTGGCCTTGAGCGTGTGAAGGCGTTGATGCAGCACCCGGCGTTCAGCGTACGCAACCCCAACAAGGTACGTGCGTTGATCGGTGCTTTTGCTGGGCAAAACCACATCAACTTCCACGCGCTGGATGGCAGTGGTTACCGCTTCCTGGCTGACCTGGTGATTGAGCTCAACGCGCTCAACCCGCAGATCGCCTCCCGCCAGCTCACGCCACTCACTCGCTGGCGCAAGTTTGGCGAGGCGCGGCAAGCGCTGATGAAAGGTGAGTTGGAGCGCATCAAGGCCAGTGGTTCACTGTCCAGCGATGTGTTCGAAGTGGTAAGCAAAAGCCTGGCGTAGCATTGTTCCTGTTGGACCGGGCGTAGCCCGGGAACCGTGTACATACTGTTCCCAGGCTATGCTCATCTCTTGCAGGACCAGGCCCGGCCCGGGAACAGGCTACACACCGTTCACCGCTCGATACCCGCCTTATAGTCCCAACTGCTTCCCCAACACCACATTCAAGGCATTGCGTGCGTCGTCCAGCTGCACCAGCGCGGCATGCTGCGCTGCCAGCGGGTCACGGTTCTCTATCGCGGTCAAAATCGCCTTGTGCCGCGGCATGGCGAATTCCTGAAGGTTGGGCCGCTGGTTGGAATGCTTCAAAGCCTCCCGCAAGGCCAGGGTGAGCATGTTGCACAAATGGGCCAGCAAATCGTTGTGGGTGGCATCGGCAATACGGCTGTGAAAGTCCAGGTCCGGCTGCAACAACGCCTCCGGGGATTGCGCGGCTTCCATGCGCTGGTAAGCCTCCCCAATTAAAGCCACATCTTCGGCAGTGGCCTGCTGCGCCGCCAAGGCCGCCGCCGCGGGCTCGATGATGGCCCGCACGCTGGTCAACAAAGCAAAAAACTCGTTTTGGGGCGTGGTGTGCATCACCCAATGGAGCACGTCCGGGTCCAGCAAATGCCATTCCCGGCGTGCCTTCACCACCGTACCCACACGAGGCCGCGAATACACCAACCCTTTGGCCACCAGCACACGCGTGGCCTCCCTCAGCACCGGCCGGCTGACAGCGTACTCCTCACACAGCGACGCTTCGGGCGGCAGTTTCTGGTCCGGCGGGAAGCGGCCGGACACAATGTGCATGCCCAGTTCCTGGACGATACGGGCGTGCATGCTTTTGCGTTCGGAGGGTTTGCGGTAATCCATGGGGGAGGGCGATACCTGCGAGGGCGGGAAGGGGCATGATAGCGTAAGCGGCAGCTAGCCTACACTGGGTTATGCCATACAACCTTTACAGTAGGTACCTTGCACAGCGATAGCCCAACAGGCCAGAACACCATTCCTCCTGTCTTCATTCGTCAGCAGCAAAGCCATAAATACAGGACAGCAGTGACTAACGTATTCCTTTCCCAGAAAGCCTACATAACGTAATGAGCTAAAGACTAAGCGCAAATCAACCTGTCAGAAAAAAATGCGTGAATCACGCCATGCCCAGCAGTGTCTGTAAATAGTGTTTTCGATCCACTCGGGGTTATCGTAGTAGCGAGTGAGCACTGCGAAATTACCTACTATATTGTCGTAGCAGAAAATTGCGCTTTTACCCTTTTCATCGATTTCGCAGATGGTTGCATAGTGGGTGTTATCATTCCATCCCCTGCTGATGTAGAACGTTTTCCTGCAATAAAAAAGAGGCACTTTGAAACCATATTTTGTGATGTCGCTTTTCAGCATCGTAAGCACTGGGCGGCGCTTCACCCACCCTAGCAGCTCTAATTTCCATTTCCAGTCTTGAGAAGTAGGATGAGGTTCAGTTTTTATTTTGCGGCTGTCCGTTCCTGTGACTAATCTTCCGCCACAGCTGTGAAGAACGCTATCAGCGATCCAGTCAAGACCTGCGTTGTAACCTTCTGACGCATAGCCAAAGTGCTTTCCAGAAGCGCTCCAGCAAAAGAAATGCTTTCGGTCTTTAAGGTGGGATGTGCAGGTTGCACCGTAGCCTACGCTTTCTCCGGCGGAATCCAATACATGATAAATTGTTTTGCATTTTACATCGGAGCCACGCATTTGCTGAAATAGCTCCATAGATTTAAGTTTGGTAAACGCTCGGTATGCCTTTTGGCCTGTGAGTGTTTCGACGCTATAACCGTGCTGTCGATGGAAAGGGATGTTTTCGCTGCTATTAGCTTCTGCCAGAAGGGGGACGGTTGCTGTGGCTAGATAGAACAAAGCTTTCATAAGCGCTCCGTGCTTGAGGTAGTAGGTATTTAATCACTCACCTGTATCGGCTTGAAGCCTTTCAGTCAGCCATTTTTCGACATTATATGTATATGAGGCTCAGGTTAGGGGTATTGGCTCGGGAGGGCATGGCGAAAGCTTTTCATTAATGTCAAAATGTTTCTATAACATCTGATGCAGGCTAATGATGGCTCCTAGTTGAAGATCGTGAGGCCCTGGAGGTTGTTCACTGTAAAATTCTGCCCTGCGTCCAATTTGGTTGGTTTGAAATTAAAGTATAGAGGAAGCAATTCAGGCTGTTGAGTCAAAGGTTGAACGTCCAACCTGAGCAGGACATGCAAACTGTCTGTTTATCTGTCAGGAGACTTAGGTATGAGTGATGTGATTGGAAAGCAATCAGCCGGCATTGAGAACACTTCTAGATATAGCCTCATAAAGGAATACGTGCGCTTGGCAGTTAGAAGTGGGGAAATAGGACAAGGTGACCCCTATAAAGCAAGCTTTTCAACCGGAAACAGCGGCTTGTCGTTTGGAGGCTTCCAACACGATACCCGCTTGAGAAAAAAAACCTGAGAGCGCAAACTTACTTTAGAAAAATTCTTGATGCTGATGTGGCGGCAGGCCATTTGACTAAGGCCAAGGCAGACGCGCTGTACAATGACGCCCTTAACCATCCCCATAGGATTCAGAAAAATACAGCGCGTAAAAAACTTGTCAACGCGGCACTCACGCGGCATCACACGTTGGTCGATCGAGCAGATGAAGAGCGGCTCAATGAGGTGATGGTTGAAGTAGAGCGAGTGCTGAAGGCTGCAGAGATGAACCCAGAGGGGCCAGGTGAGCTAAACAGAGAAAACCCGAACCTTGGATTTATCGCGGAATTGGCAATGTGGTCAAACCGTGGCGACGGTTTGAAAAAGACAAGCGAATATATCATGGGCATGCCAAGCATCACACGCAAAGCTTGGGAGGAAGGCTACCTTTCCAAACGGAGACAATTTACAAAGGAGGAAGAGCCCGAGGATTTTTCAAAGTGGCTAGAAAAAGTCGATCAAGCTATCAATGACGCCGAATTAGGCACACGTTGGCTTGTTGAACCAAATCCCATCCCACACAACAACCCTCACCCCACCAACACCATGCTCCCCTACGGTGGCCCTGATGGCAGCAGCGGCGCGGTGGCGTACCGGATCGATGGTGACAGCATCACCGTCCGTTTCCGCGACCGGCCTACACTGTATGTGTACGACGCCACCCGGCCCGGCGTAGCGGCAGTGCAGGAGATGCAGCGCCTGGCCAAGCAAGGGAGCGGGCTTACCACTTACATCAATCAACACATTCGCAAAAACTATGCGTTCAAAGTGGGTTAGGGCGGCCGGTTTCTATCATCCTCTGCCGGGGCACAGGCGGCCCCGGCAACCCTTGCTTATCAATGCGAATGCCGCGGCACCTCAGCCCCTCTGCACCCCACCAAGAAGTCAAAATCACACCCTTGGTCGGCCTGCATCACGTGCTGCACGTACAACTGGCGATACCCACCCGGAATCAGGTTGCTCACTGGCGGCTGGCGGTCGGCCAGGCGGGCGTTAAGCTCGGCGTCGCTGATGTCCAGATGCAGCCGGCCGATAGCACAGTCCAGTTCAATGAAATCGCCTTCCTGCACCGCGGCCAATGGCCCCCCGGCGGCGGCTTCAGGCGCCACGTGCAACACCACCGTGCCGTAAGCGGTGCCACTCATGCGGGCATCGGAAATACGCACCATGTCGGTTACGCCCTGGGCCAGCAGCTTGGCCGGCAGCCCCATGTTGCCGACTTCGGCCATGCCGGGGTAACCCTTGGGGCCGCAGTTTTTCATCACCAGAATGGAGTCGGCATCCACGTCTAGCTCTGGGTCGTTGATGCGCGCCTTGTATTCCTCGAAGTTTTCGAACACCACGGCCCGGCCTCGGTGCCGCATCAGCGCAGGTGTCGCAGCAGAAGGCTTGAGTACCGCGCCATTGGGCGCCAGGTTGCCACGCAGCACACAGATGCCGCCGTCGGCGACCAGTGGGTTGTCGATAGCACGGATCACCTGGTCGTCACCGTAGATAGGGGAGGCTTTCACGTTGTCCCACAGGCTTTGGCCGTTCACGGTCAGGGCATTGGGGTGGGGCAGCAGGTTGTTCTCGCCCAGGCGGCGGAGCACGGCGGGCAGGCCGCCTGCGTAATAAAACTCTTCCATCAGGAAGCGACCGGACGGTTGCAGGTCCACCAGCGTCGGGGTGCCACGGCCGACCCGGGTCCAGTCGTCCAGTTCAAGGTCTACGCCGATGCGCCCGGCAATGGCCTTGAGGTGAATCACAGCGTTGGTAGAGCCGCCGATGGCCGCGTTCACGCGGATGGCGTTTTCGAACGCTTCACGGGTGAGCACCTTGGACAGGCGCAGGTCCTCCTTCACCATCTCCACCGCGCGCATGCCGGACATGTGGGCCAGTACATAACGGCGTGAGTCCACTGCCGGAATGGCTGCGTTGTGGGGCAGGGACACGCCCAGGGATTCTGCCATGCAGGCCATGGTGGAGGCTGTGCCCATGGTGTTGCAGGTGCCCGCCGAGCGGGACATGCCGGCTTCAGCGGACAGGAATTCGTCCAGGCCAATCAGGCCACCCTTATAGGCTTCGTGCATTTGCCACACGATGGTGCCGGCACCGATGTCACGGCCATGGTGCTTACCGTTGAGCATAGGGCCACCGGTGACCACAATGGCCGGCACGTCGCAGCTGGCGGCGCCCATCAGCAGGGCGGGGGTAGTCTTGTCGCAGCCGGTCAGCAATACCACACCATCGACGGGGTTACCGCGAATGGCTTCTTCCACATCCATGCTCGCCAGGTTGCGGGTCAGCATGGCGGTGGGGCGCAGGTTGGACTCACCGTTGGAGAACACCGGGAATTCCACCGGGAAGCCACCGGCCTCCAGCACACCCCGTTTGACGTGCTCAGCGATCTGACGGAAATGGGCGTTGCAGGGCGTAAGTTCGGACCAGGTGTTGCAGATGCCGATAATCGGTTTGCCATGGAACTGGTGATCGGCAATGCCTTGGTTCTTCATCCAGCTGCGGTACATGAAGCCGTTTTTGTCGTTGGTGCCGAACCATTGGGCCGAGCGCAGGGTGGGTTTTTTGTCAGACATGTCAGGCTCTCTTATTGTAAGACTAATGGTGCCGCATGCCATTAAAATAGGCGGTATTGGCGTGCATGGGAAGGCCTTGTTGCTTAAATAGTATTACTATATAGTCCGCTCAACAACGCTGAGTGCAGGTGCCGGGATAACCGCCGCCATGCCGCATTCCAGACAGGTTCCATAAAAACAACAGACCTGGAGAACACCCGCCATGAGCCAGGAACTCGGGCTTATACGCCGCATCACTTTCAAGCTGGTGCCCTTCCTTGTACTGCTTTACCTGGTGGCCTACGTGGACCGCTCGGCCGTGGGCTTCGCCAAGCTGCACATGGGTGGGGACGTGGGCATCGGCGATGCCGCCTACGGCCTGGGCGCCGGGCTGTTCTTCGTGGGTTACTTCCTGCTGGAGATCCCCAGCAACCTGATGCTCGAACGCTTCGGCGCACGGCGCTGGTTCGCCCGCATCATGATCACCTGGGGCGCCATTACCATTGGCATGGCCTTCGTGCAGGGGCCTCATAGCTTCTACGTGATGCGCTTTCTGCTAGGGGCCGCCGAAGCGGGCTTTTTCCCTGGCGTTCTGTACTACATCACCCAATGGTTTCCGGTGCGCCACCGCGGAAAAATCCTGGGCCTGTTCATCCTGTCCCAGCCCATTGCCATGATGATCACCGGGCCGGTGTCTGGCGGCCTGCTGGGCATGGAAGGGGTGTTGGGGCTGCATGGCTGGCAGTGGTTGTTCATCGTGATCGGTACGCCCGCCATCTTGCTGACCTGGCCGGTGCTGCGCTGGTTGCCGGACGGGCCGCGCCAAGTCACCTGGATGACCGAGGCTGAAAAAGCCTGGTTGACGGGTGAGCTGGAAAGAGACCTGCAAGCCTATGGCCAGACCCGCCACGGCAACCCGCTGCACGCGCTGAAGGATTTTCGTGTGCTGCTGCTGGCACTGTTTTACCTGCCGGTTACCCTGAGCATCTACGGGCTAGGCCTGTGGCTGCCTACCCTGATCAAGCAGTTTGGCGGCAGCGACCTGACCACCGGCTTTGTCTCCGCCGTTCCTTATGTGTTCGGCATCATTGGGCTGTTGGTGATCCCGCGTAGATCGGACCGCCTCAATGACCGCTATGGGCACCTGGCTGTGCTGTACGTGTTGGGGGCTGCCGGCCTGTTCGGTGCCGCCTGGTTTGCGGCGCCCGCTTTGCAACTGGTCGCACTCTGCCTGGTGGCCTTCGCGCTGTTCTCCTGTACGGCGGTGTTCTGGACCTTGCCAGGCCGCTTCTTTGCCGGTGCCAGCGCTGCCGCCGGTATTGCCCTGATCAATTCGGTGGGCAACCTGGGCGGTTACTTGGGCCCCTTCGTAGTAGGGGCTTTGAAAGAGGCCACCGGCCAGTTGGCCAGCGGGCTGTATTTCCTCACCGGCGTGATGCTGTTCGGCCTGGTGCTCACTTTTATCGTGTACCGCGTGCTGGAACGGCGCCATGTGCTGCCTGCTGAAAACTTCGCCGCCAGCGCCCGTACCTGAACCTGCCAGAGAGAGACCATTATGCGTTTAGTACAATTACAAACCGCCGCCGGCACTCGCCATGTAGGCCTGGTGGAGGGGGAACAGGTACAGGTGCTCGGCGAGGTGACCTCCACCCGCGAGCTGGCGTTGCGTGCCATCGAGCAGGGCCACAGCTTGGCCGAAGCGGCTGAACGCTGCCCCCGTGGCGAACGCCTGAGCTACCGGCAGTTGCTGGATGAGGGACGTATTCTGTCCCCCTTGGACCACCCCGACACCGCCCACGTGCTGGTAACAGGCACTGGCCTGACCCACCTGGGCAGCGCCGCCACCCGGGACAAGATGCACCAGCAGGCCCATGACGAAACGGCTGTCACCGACAGCATGAAGATATTCAAGTGGGGCCTGGAAGGCGGCAAACCTGCTGCGGGCGAGGCGGGCGTGCAGCCGGAGTGGTTCTACAAAGGCGATGGCAGCATTCTGGTGCGCCCAGGGGGCGCTTTCCCACTGCCACCGTTTGCCGAAGACGCCGGTGAAGAGCCAGAGCTGGCCGGGCTGTATGTGATCGGGCCGGACCACCGCCCGTATCGCCTGGGGTATGCCCTGGGTAACGAGTTCTCGGACCATGTGATGGAGCGCAAAAACTACCTTTACCTGGCCCACTCGAAACTGCGTGCCTGTGCTTTCGGGCCGGAACTGCGCGTCGGCACGCTGCCGGACCACCTGGCCGGCGCCAGCCGCATTCACCGCAACGGCGAAGTATTGTGGGAAAAGGAGTTTCTCAGTGGCGCCGCCAACATGTGCCACAGTTTTGAAAACCTGGAATACCACCACTTCAAGTACGCGCAATTCCTGCGCCCCGGCGATGTGCACGTACACTTCTTCGGCACGGCCACGTTGTCCTTCGCCGATGGGGTCAAGGCCTGCCCAGGGGATACGTTCGAGATCAGCCTGGAAGCCTTCGGTGAACCCTTGCGCAACGGAATCGCCCCTGCCGAGGCGGTGTTCCAGCCAGGGGATGTGCGCGTGCTGTAACGCCTTAGGGATCGCAAGGGTAAACTAGCTACCTTTACCCTTGTAGAGCCCCACCATGACCCAGACCCAAACCCTTGCCCAGGCGCTTGAATGTGCCGACATGATCATCATTGATGAGCTCTACGCCTTCGACTTTGCGTTAGCCGACGATGGCCTGACCATTGTCTGTATGGATGGGCGGACGGAACGGCGCTGGCATTTCAGCCTCGAAGCGGTTGCCTGCGCAAACTTCGTTACGGAAGGCGACCAGTGGAAAATCGACGGACTCGATACTGAGCACCGGCTACGCTTGCTGGACGCCTTTTCTGCCGAAGAAGATGACGACCAAGAATAAGATTTACAGGCTGTCTGGAGATCAACTTTTGCGCGTGGGCATGGTCTTCCACTGAGGATTCAACATGCTGCGAGTACTGATGACGCTTACCCTTGCCGGCGCCGCGACCTTAGGCGCCACCCTTGCCAATGCCACCACCTACGACCTGCTGGTCGGGACCTATACACAAGGTGCCAGCCAAGGCCTGTATCGCCTGCGTTTCGACAGCCAGACCGGCCAGATCGCCCGCGACCCTGTACAGGTCATCAAGGCGGATAACCCCTCTTGGCTCACCCTTAACAAGGCCCAGACCCGCCTGTTCGTCTCCAACGAAAACGGCCCAGGCGCCAAAGACCCCATCGGGCGGGTGAGCAGCTACCGCATTGACCCGGCCACCCATGAAGTGACCCCCGTGAACCAGGTGGAAAGCAAGGGCGACGAACCGACCCATGCCAGCCTGAGCGAGGATGAGCACTTTCTGTTCGTGTCCAACTATGCCGTTGCGCCGGACCCAGGCGGCAGCCTGACGGTGTTGCCGGTCAACGAAGATGGCACCCTGGGTGAAGTGGTGCAGCAGTTCCGCAATGCGCCCAGCAAGGTCAACCCTGAGCGCCAGGCGGGCGGCCATGTGCACTCGGTGGTCAGCAACCGGGGGTATGTGTATGCCAACGACCTGGGCGCCGACAAGATTTTTATCTACCGCTACCAGAACAACGCCAAGGCACCGCTGAACCCGGCCAGCCCGGCCTCGGTGTCCCTGCCACCCGGTGGGGGGCCTCGCCATCTTCAGTTCGACGCCAAGGGCGGGCACGCGTGGCTTACCTTGGAAATGCCTGCCCAGGTCGCCAGCTTCCAATGGCGTGCAGGTAACCTGGTACGCACTCAACTCCAGGACCTGGTACCGGGTCAGCAACCTGCCCAGGGCGCCGGTGGTGGGCTGCACCTGTCCCCAGACGGCAAGTTCCTGTACGTGGCCAACCGAGGCGCCGTCAATGAGCTGGTGGTATACGCCGTGGACCGTGAGGGCGGTCTGAAAGTGGTACAACGCCGCTCCATTGAAGGTGACCATCCCCGGGAGTTCACCCTGGACCCTACCGGGCGGTTCGTGTTGATCGCTAACCAGAAGAGCAACGAGATTGTAGTGATGGAGCGGGATGCGAAAAGCGGCATGCTGACCCGTACCGTGCAGCACTACACGCAGGACTCACCGTCGGACCTGAAATTCCTGCTGCCCACGCGGTGATGCCGCCGGTTCCATGAACAGGTTCGCAGGCTTGCGCCAGCTCCCACAGGGTTTGGCTGTACTTACCCATGGAGCCTCCCAAGGTTGGATAGGTGTCCAACCCTGGGGAGCAGCTCATCCCTGTGGGACTGGGTGTAGCCAGAGGCGAAACCCGGTAACTGGTCACACTCGCTACGGTACGACCGTCACCTCGCTCAACCCGTTGCCCTGTCGGCGCACCTGGATCTGCACGGGGATGCGCTCGTGCATCTCCTGGACGTGGGAAATGACCGCCACTTTCCGGCCTTGGGCTTGCAGGTTGTCCAGGGCGTCCATGGCCAGTTGCAGTGACTCCGGGTCCAGGCTGCCAAAGCCTTCGTCAATGAACAGTGACTCGATGCGAAGGTTGTCCGAGGCCATGGAGGCCAGGCCCAGGGCCAAGGCCAATGACACCAGGAAGGTCTCCCCGCCGCTGAGCGAATGCACCGAGCGCACTTCGTCCGCCATTTCCGTATCCACTACCAGCAGCCCTAAGGCACTGCCACCGCGTTTGAGCCGGTAGCGCCGTACCAATTGCAGCAGTTGGGCATTGGCATGGCGAATCAGCAGGTCCAGGTTATACGCCTGGGCGATTTTACGTAGCCGGTCACCCTCCGCCGAGCCGATCAAGGCCGACAGCCGCCCCCAACGGCGATGCTCAGCCTGGGCCGCCTCGACCTGCGTGGCCAGCGCCTCCCTGGCCTGCCGACGCCGATCATCTTCCAACTGCGCGGCACGCAGTTCGGCTACGGCGTGTTCTCGCTCGGTACAGTCTGTTTCCGCAGCATCCAACGCCTGGCTCAATGCTTCGGGCTCCAGCCCCTCTGGGTTGCTCTGCTCGGCATGCGCCTGCACACGCTGCGCCCGCTCGGCCTGCAGCACACTGGCATGTTCCAATGCCGTCTGCGCCGACTGAAGGCGGTTTCGCAGCTGGTCTTCAGCCTCTGGGGCGATGGCCAGCAGGCGCGCCAGGCGGGTGTCATCCAGTGCAGGGCAGGTCTCTCGCCACCGGGCCAATTGGGTGGTCAACTCGGCATGCTCTTGCTGGGCGCTGGCATGCTGATCGCGTAGCGCCTGCGCCTGTCCTTGGGCCGCCAAGGCGTCATGGCTGCTGTGTTGCACCGCCTGAGCGGCCTGGGACTGGCCCAAGCGAGCCCCTACGACCGCTTGTTCCAGGCTGGCCTGCCAGGCGTCGGCGGTGGCGTGCGGTCCCAAGCGCTCGGCCAACTTGGCACGCAGCTCCGCGCGTCGTTTCAACTGGCTTTCCAGGCCGGCTCGCACGGTTGCCAACTGCTCGGCCAGGCTGAGCGACTGTGCTGTCGCCAATACGTGCTGTTGTTGGCGTTGCGTATGGGCCAGGGTGTGGGTGTGTTGTTGGTCCAAAAGGCCGAGTCGTTCACCTACGGCGGCCTCCAGCTCGGCCAGGGCCTGGGCTGGATGGTCCCGCAGCGCCTCTAGCACAGGGGCAGGCAGCAATTCGGCGAAGGCCTCTAGCTCTTCGTCAAAGCGCTGCTGCTCCCGCTGCAGTTGCTCAAAGTGCGCCTGTGCGGCACTTGCGGCATCCTTGGCGGCTTGCTGGGCCGCCTGCACCTGGTTCTGGTGGCCGGTGGCCTCGCCCTGGGCCGTAATGAGCTGGTTGAGCTGTTCCTCATCAGTAGCAATCTGCGTGCGCAGGCGGGTACTGGCTTCCTTCAACCAGGCCTGGCGTTTCGGCGCATCGACAGCCAGTAACGCCTCTTGCCGTGGCAGCTGTTGCAACGCCTCAAGGTCGGCGGCCTGCTCAGCGCTGACACGCTGGTGCTGCTCTGCCGTGGTTTTCTGCTGCTCCATCAGCCCCCGGACTTCAGCTCGAAGTTCGGCCAGCCGACTGGCCAGTGCCTGTACCTTGTCTTGGGCTGCCTGCCTGTCGGCCAGGTCCTGGGCCTCCAGGGTCTCCAGCACCGTGCTGGTTTCGCCGGCTTGGCCAGGGTGTTCGGCACTGCCGCACACAGGGCAGGGCTCGTTTGGCACCAGCCCGGCACGCAGGCGGGCCAGGTGCTGGCGTTCGAGCAACTGTGTGGTGACGTCCAGTGCCTGGCTGGCGGCGGCATGCTCGGTTTTCACCGCTTGGCCTTCCTGAGTCAACCGTTCACGTTGTTCGGCCAGGCGTTGCTGTTGAAGCCGCATGTCGGCCAAACGCGTGTCACTCTCGGCACAGCGACGCCACTGGCCTTCCAGCGTACTCAGGTCGTCCAGCCCTGTACGGTTGTCCTTGAGCAGTGTGTTGAGCAGGCGCAGCCGCTCGCCCAGGTCCGATGGGTTGCCCAACCGCCTCATAATCTCGTCCAGTGTGGCCTGGGCAGCGCTGTGCCGCTGGTGAGCGGACTCAGACGCTTTGTTCAGGGCCGGTAACTGCGTGTGCAACTGCCGCACCTCAGCCGCGACCTGTACCGCCCGGTGCAGCCGAGGCTGGTAGGCCTGCCAGGCCTCGGCCAGTTGCGCCAGCGCCGTGCTCGCACCCAACTGAGCGCCCAGCGATTCAAGGGCCGCCGCACCACGGGCATGAGCGTTCTCAAGGGCGGCCTGAGCCTGTTCGGCCTGCCCGTGCTCGGCGTTGAGCTGGGCCTCTCGGGCCTGCTGCGGCGCCAGGTCCTGCTCTACGTGGTGAAGCGCTGCCTGCTGCTCGAACGCCTCACGCAAGGCTGGCCCAGCTTCGGTTTGTTGGTCAAGGGCCGTTTGCAAGGCCTGATCGGCGGCTTGCAAGGCCTGCTGGCTATGAACACTGGCTTCCTGGAGCGCAATCACACGCGCGTTGGCGGCAGTGGTAGCCTGCTCAAGCTGCTGCACTTGGCCTGCCAGCCGGGCATGGCGTTCCAGCAGCGCCCTTTGGGGGGCAAGGGCCTGAAGGTGGGTAAGGTCCTCGCGTTCGTTGGCCAGCTGTTGCCAGCCCGCTTCAGCCTGAGCCAGCGCCTCCGTGGCTGCGGTCAGCTCGGCCGCCAGGCGTGTGCCTGCCAGGTGGTGCTGGTGCTGGACGTCCAAGGCCTTGCGGTGGGCCTGGGCGGTGAGCAGTGCCTCCCGCGCCTGGTTCAGGCGGCCCTCCAACGCTTGCCGCTCGTCCTCGCTCAAGGCGGCGAATGCACCTTCCTGTGCCTGCAAGGCGTCCAGCTGCTGGCGGGCCGTGCGTGCCTTGTCATAGGCGCGCCGGCCCAGGCGGCTGTACAGCGCCGTATCGGTCAGCTTCTCCAGCAGTTCGCTGCGCTCATTGTCATCGGACTTGAGAAAGGCACTGAATTCACTTTGTGCCAGCATCACGGCACGGGTGAACTGTTCAAAGTTCAAGCCAAGGCAGGCTTCGAGCAGGGGGCGGTATTCGTTTTTCTGGGTGGTGAGCAATTGTTGGGTGTTCAGGTCTCGCAGGCTCTGCCGGCTGCCCTGAAGCTTGCCATTGGCCTTTTCACGGGCACGGTTGGCTTCCCATCGTGCCCGATAGCGCACGCCGTCCACCCCAAGAAAGTCCACCTCGGCATAACCGGCCCCGGCGCCTCGGCGCAACAGGTTACGCGGGTCACCGGTGCTGATCTCGCCGTCGACGTCCGGCACTTTGCTGCTACTGCTTGTGTGGCCCAGCCGGGGTACAGCGCCAAACAAGGCCAGGCACAGGGCATCGAGCAACGTGCTTTTGCCAGCGCCCGTAGGGCCTGTGATTGCGAAAAGCCCAGCACTGGCCAAGGGTTCAGCGGTAAAGTCCAGCTCCACCGGGCCGGCCAGAGAGGCGAGGTTTTTCAGGCGAATCGCAAGAATCTTCACGGCTGCTGCTCCAACTGTTCTTCCTGAAGCAGCAGGAGAAAGTCTGCCAGGGTAGGCTCATCCACGGCGCTGCCGTACTGCTCTTCCCAGGCTCGACTGAACACTTGCTCCGGTGTGAGCTGTTCAAGCTGCTCCAGGGCCACGTCGCCCTCGCGACGGCCACTGCCTTGATAATCCACGGCAATACGCACCAGGCGAGCGGCCTTGCCCTCCAGTGCCGCTTCGACCCGAGCACGCAGGTCTGGCTGTGGCGCGTCCAGCTGTACCCTCACTTCAAGCCAGGGATGCTGGACCACGCTGGCCAGCAGGTCCGGCACAGGCAAGGCGTCGAGGGTTGCCAGCACATGGTCCAGGGAGGCAGGCCCAACGCGCAGCAGGTCCACGGCGCGGGGCACCCGGTGCGGGACCACCTGTTCCAAGCGGTCGCCGTTGAAGTCCACTTGCAACACCTGGTGGGGGTAGTCCACCTCCGAGAAGGACAAGGGTATGGGCGAGCCGCTGTAGCGCAGGCGCTGCTCGCCATTGACCTGTTGCGGCTTGTGCAGGTGGCCTAGGGCAACGTAGCCCACGCTGTCGTCGAACAGGCTGGCCGGCAGCGCCTCGGCGGTGCCAATGACCAGGCTGCGCTCGGACTCCAGGGACACCGTGCCACCGGCCATGTGGGCATGGCTGATGGCAATCAGGGGCTGGCCGGGTTGGCGGCGTGCATTGGCCGCGGCAATCAGCCGTTGGTGAACCTGCGCGATTCCGCCAAGGTAGTCCTCGCCCAGGTGCAGGCCGGTCACTTCGGCTGGGCGCAGGAAGGGCAGTGCCAGGCACCAGGCCGCGGTCGCACCGGTGGCATCGCTCAAGGGGATAAGCAGGCGGTCGCAGTCCAGCTCGCCGTCGTTCAACCACAGCACGCGCCCGAGCGCATGGGTGCGCAGGCGGCGCATCAGGGGGGCAGGCAGTTCGATACGGGAACCGGAGTCGTGGTTGCCGGCAATCATTACCAGGGTCAGCGAGGGCAGGGCTTCATGGGCACTGACGATGAAATCGTAGAGCCGCTCCTGGGCTTTGAGCGGCGGGTTCACCGTGTCGAAAATGTCCCCGGCGATCAGCAAGGCATCGGGCGCCAGCGCAACGAGACGGGCCAGCAGCCAGTTTAGAAAGGCCTGGTGTTCGAAGTCACGGTCTTGGCCATGAAGGCTTTGCCCCAGGTGCCAGTCCGAGGTGTGCAATAAGCGCATGGAAGGCCTCGCTCTCATCTAGGGTACAGCGGAGGCAGGTTGTCCTCCGCTTCGGGGTGATGCCGGCCGTTGGCAGGAATGCCGCTGACCGCCAGCCATAGGCGCTCGCCCTGCCAGTAACGGCCCGCTTCGCTATAAAGCGCGCCGTTGAGGCCATCCAGCGCCTCGGACAACAGCGGGTAGTGCTCGGCCAGTTCGGCCAGGGTTTGCGGCTGCTGGCGCGCCCAGGCATCCAGCGCCTGCCTGGACGCTTGAGGGTTGTTGTCCAGGCAGGCGCGTTTCAAATCATCCAGCAGGCTGCGGGGGCTAGGGCCGAGGGCGGCCAGCCGAGCCACGGCAGGGCGTGAGCGCGCTCGCCACCACAGGCCTAGCCCCAGCACGCTGGTGCACAGCAGCACGGCGGTTGCCAGTTGCCACGGCCATAGCACTTGTGGGGCGGGCGGGGCCACTGTCGGGCTGGCCGGTGTACTCGGCGCTTGCACCCGTTCAGTCACGTTCAGCGTACGCGCGGGCAAACTGGTGCGTTCCAAATGGTCTTCGCGGGTGTTCCACCACACCACCTCCACGCTCGGCAGTTCCTGCACGCCGGCCCGTACCGGCACCAGTGCTTCGCGCTCCTGGCGGCTGCCCAGCAGGCCACGTTCGGAAGGCTGGTCGCTGAGCTGGGGTTGATCAGGGTAGCGACGCAGGCCGGTCAGCTCGGTGCTGGGCAACGGTGGCAACTGTGCGCTGGACAGGCCTTCGGCCTTGACGGTGAGGGTACGGGTCAATGAGTCCCCGACGCGGGCGTCTTCTGGCGCCGGGTTCCAGCTTTCCTGCAGGCTGAGGCTGCGTGCAGGCAGCCAGGTGGCATCGGCAGGGTAAAGGGCTGGCTTGGCCAACACCCGCAAGGTGATCTGCGCCGAGCGAACCCGTAGCGTAGCGCCGGCCCTGGGCGATCCGCCGTCACTGTTTTCCACGGGTGTGGCGGTGAACAACAGTGCCGGGATCGTCAAGGTACCGCTGCGCTGCGGGTACAGGGCATAGCGGGTCTCCAGGACACCATGGCGCACCCCATTGATTACTTTTTCATAGGTACGGCGGCCCCCCAGCAGTTGCACCCGTGCATCGGGCAGGTCAGGTGGGGCGAACGTGCTGTCGTCGTACAGCGGCACCGAATGGTAGACCCGCAGGGTAAGAATGACTTGGGCCTGCACGTAGGCCTGGTCCTGGTCCAACGTGGCCTCGATGAAAACTGGTGCGGTGGTGGGCCTGGCCGGCGTATCGGCATCCAATACTTGCAGTACCACAGGCTGGCTACGCAGCTCGCCTACGGAGAGGGCGGGCAAGGTAAGGGTGCCGCTCTGCCGTGCCACCAGAGTAATGATCCAGCGAGTGCTGGGCCCGTGGTCATCGGCCAGGCTGGCCACCTCGTTAACCTGGCGCACGGCACCGACCTCGAATTGGGCCTGCAGCGGTGTGGTGTCCGGCCGGCCAAACAGGGTCACGTCAGCAGTGGACAACGTCAGCTCGAAGGACTCGCCGACGGCCAGGCGGGTGCGATCGACACTGGCCAATAGCGTACTGGCGCTGGCTGCCAAGGGCGACAGCGCGATCAAGACGCAGAATAAAAAGGCGCACAGCCGACTCATGGGTGTTGTTCCTGCCGTTGTTGCTGTTCGTACCAGAATTTGCGGCGCAGCAGTTCGGAGGGGTCATCCGGGATCTGCCGCAGCCACTGTTCGAGGGATTCCTGAGCCTCACTGTCTGGGTAGTCACCCTCCGCAGCGTTGGCCCGGGCAAGGGTAGGGTCGCCTTCACTGGCGCCACTGGCCTGGCTCGCACCGTCACGTGGCTGCCCCGCAGAGGGTTGGGGCTGCGTCGCCTCGTTGGGGGCTGTGTTGCCCGGTTGACCTGGCGGTGCGGCTACAGGCGGTGACTCGTCGCTAGTGCGCTGGGCGTCTTGCGCGGGGGTGGCCTGTGCTTTGCGTTTGTCCAGCAGGGCCTTGACTACCGCCTGGTTGTCGGCGGCCACCTTCAAGGAGGGCTGGCGGTCGAGGGCTTGTTCATAGGCCTGAATGGCGGCCTCCAGCTCACCGGCCATGGCCAGCGCGTTGCCGCGGTTGTAATGATCGATGGCCGTATCGCCTTGGGCAAAGCGTTTTGCGGCTTCGGCGTACTGCCCAGCCTGGTAGAGGGCTACACCTTGCCAGCGGGCTTCGCGGAAGCGCAAGGCGGCTGCCGCAGGTTGACCCATTGTGAGCAGGCGTTGGCCTTGCTGGTCCGGCCGCCACCACAGGTCGGCCAGGCCAAAGGCGTGGGCCGGCGTAGGCACGCTGCCCAGAGCCAGCAGTAGGGGCAGGCATAGCAACCAGCCACGGCGGCCGGCCAGCGCCGCCACGATCAGCAGGGGTAGCACCAGCCAGTAGCCCTGATCGGCCCAGCGATCCAGCGGGTGGCTGGACAGTTCATCCGCGGCAGGCAGTGCCCGAGGCGTTTCGAACAAGCCGAGCGCGCGCAGGTCGTGGTTGTCCAGCCGTGCGGTTTCATAACGGCCCTGGTGGCGGCTGGCCAAGGCAGCAAGGCGGTCGGCCTCCAAGCGTGGTAGGGCAATGCTGCCATCGGCGCCTTTGAGCAGCTCGCCGTCTTCACGGGTGACGGGGGCACCCTCGGCAGTGCCCAGGCCTAGCACCAGCAACGGGGGGGCTCGGTGTGCCAGCAATCGGTCAATGGCCTGCTGCTCGCTGTCGGTGACGCTCGATGCCAGCAGCAGCAACCGGCCGGCGCCTTGGCCCGCCTGTGCAAGAAGGTCCAGCGCCTGGGCCACGGCAAGGTCCGCACGCTGGCCCGGCACCGGCATCAGCGACGGTTTCAGCGCCTGGAGCAGGTTGCTGCTGGTGGCCATGTCATCAGACAGTGGCACCAACGTATGGGCGCTACCGGCATACACCACAATGGCGGTTTGGGCGTCTGCACGGCGCTCTAGCAGGTCAATGATTTTGCGCCGGGCCTGGCCTAGGCGGTCGGGCGAGGCATCCTTGGCCAGCATGTCCGGCGTGAGCGGCAGCATGATGACCAGCGGGTCAACGGGCCGCTGGCCGGCCTGCTGCACTTTTTCCCAGCCCGGCCCTGCCAGTGCCAAGCCCGCCAGCAGTGCACCCAGCCCCAACAGAATGCGCGGCCCCCGTTCGAAGCGCGCGTGCTGGCTACCGCGCAGGAGAGTGCCATGAAACGGGCGGGGCAGCAGCGCCTGCCAACGGCCACTGCGTCGGCGGCGTAGCCATAAGGCCCAGCACAGCCAGGCCAGCACAGGCCAGGCAGCAAACCAGACAGGCCGCGACCAATGGGGCCATAGCTCCATCATGGGTGCCGCCCTCCACGGGCCAGGCGCTCACGCCAGCGCGTGGCCTGCTTACTCAGTGCTCGTAGCCAGGCCAGCCGCCACAGCAGTGGCAACAGGCGTTGGCAGACCATTAGCGCCACCAGTGTCACTGCGCCGGCCAGCGGCCAGTGGTACAACGGCTGCACCGGGCGAATGCGGGTGGGCGCCTGGCTGACCGGTTCCAGCCGGTCAAGTGCGTCATTGATGCCTTGCAGGTCCTTTCCATCCTTGGCACGAAAGTATTCACCGGCCGTGGCACTGGCGATGGTTTGCAGCGCAGCTTCGTCCAGGTCGTCGCCACGGTTGATGCCCAAGGCGCCCTCTGGTGGCGCGGCACCAGGGTCGGCGCCGATACCGATGGTGTGAATGCGCACCTGCTCGCGAGCCGCCAGGCGCGCGGCTACCAGAGGCTGGATATGGCCACCATTGTTGGCCCCGTCGGTGACCAGTACCAGCACGCGGCTGTCAGCCGGGCGCAGGCGCAACCGTTTGACCGCCAGGCCAATGGCATCGCCGATCGCGGTGGTCTGGCCGGCGATCCCGACTTGGGCGTCGTCCAGCCAGGCGTGCACGGTGTGCCGGTCGAAGGTCAGGGGTGCCTGCACATAGGCCCGGCTGCCAAACAGGATCAGGCCCACCCGGTCCCCTTCACGGGCTTCGAGAAAATCACCTAGCAAATGCTTGACCAGCGCCAGCCGGCTCACCTGGTCGCCTTGCCACTGCATGTCGGGGTAATCCATGGACCCCGACACATCCACGGCCACCAGCAGGTCACGGCCACTGGCGGGCAAGGGGAGTGGGGCGCCTAGCCATTGCGGGCGGGCCGCCGCCGTCAACAGCAACAGCCATACCAGTGCATAAGGCAACTGCTGGCGCCACCGAGGCAGGCGGCGGTACGCCTGGCGCTGGCTGAGGCGGGCCAGTTCGTCCAGAAAGCCCACCTGCAGCACCTGTTCACCGGTGCTGGCCGGGGGCAAGGCCAAGCGCAGGAGCCAGGGCAGCGGCAGCAGCAAGGCGATCCAGGGCCAGGCGAACTCAAGCATGCTTGCGAATCCAGGTGTCCACCGACTGGTACAAGCCGTTGATGGCCTTGTCGTCCAGCTTGCACTCGGGGCGGTACACACCTTCCACCAGGATCATCCAACGGGTAAGGCCCGCCGCCGGGCAACGGTTGTCCAGAAACGCCAGCCATTTTCGGCCGTTGAGGGTATGGCTGTTGGCCCCCGGATAATGGTTGCGGCACAGTCGCTTTAGCAACGCATTAAGTTGCTGCAGCCAAGCGCCCGCCGGTGCGCCATCGTAGGGCCGGGGCATTTGAGCCAGTTCAGCCAGTGCTTCGGCACGGATCGGGTCCACACTGTTGTCGGCTGCGGGTGCAGGCACTTCGGTTTCGACCGGCGCCGCGGCGGGCGTTCGACACCAACGCCATACGGCCCCCGCCATGACCAGCAGCAACAGCGCTAGCAGCCACCAGCCAGGCGCCAGCGGCCAAACGCCAATGGGTGAGGGCTCTATCAGCGGATGAAGCCGGCTGAGCGGGTTCATGGCGTAACGCTCATGGGGGCAGGGGCGAGGCGAGGGCGAGCGCTGGTGTATTCGCGCAGCTGATCCACGGCGTCGCTGCGCGTGCTCAACGGCAACACCAGCACACCCAGCTTCTGGCCTAGGCGCTCCCAGCGGGCTTGGCGTGCGTGCGCCAGGGCCTGATAGCCACGGCGAAGTTCGGCATCTCCGGTATCGATGTCCAGCTCCGCCTCGCCCAGCCCGAAGCGCAATAGGCCGGCTGCGGGCAGTGCGTGGTCCAACGGGTCGCTGATGGGCAGCAACAGCAGGTCACAGTGCCGGGCCAGCAGCCGGAGCTGCTGTTCAGCCGCATCGCTCAACGCTCGCTCGTCACAAATCACAATGGCCAGGCTGCCAGGGCGTAGTACTTCACGGGCACGGCGCAGCGCGCTGCCCAGCGGGTCAGCGGCTGGCGCACTGTCGGTGCTGAGTGCGCCGTTTACCCTCACCAGGCGGTTCAGCAATTGCAGCAGGCTCTGCTTGCTGCGCCGGGGCTTTATCTCATAGTGCTCCAGGTCCCCGAACACCAGGCCGCCTACACGGTCGTTGTGCTCTAGGGTGGCCCAACCGAACAATGCCGCCACCTGGGCGGCCATCGTGGACTTGAACGTGGTGGCTGAGCCGAAGAACAGTTGCCGGCTCTGTTCCACCAGAATGAAAATGGGCCGCTCGCGTTCTTCGTGAAACAGTTTGGTATGGGGTTCCTGGGTGCGTGCAGTCACGCGCCAATCGATGTTGCGCACGTCGTCACCGGCCTGGTACACCCGCACCTGGTCGAAATCCACACCCCGGCCGCGCAGCTTGGAATGGTGCAGGCCGATCAACGGGCTGCGCTGGCCAGGCCCCGAAAACAGGTGCACTTCACGCACACGGTGGCGCATCTCGATCAACTGGGCGAGGGTCACGGTGATGCTGGGCATAGCACGGGAGTGGCTGTTCATGGTCGCTGGGTCAGGCCACCGCGACCACGTCGAGAATGCGCTGGATCACCCGGTCCTGGTCCACGCCTGCCGCCTCGGCTTCAAAGGACAGGATGATGCGGTGGCGCAGCACGTCGAACACGACGGCCTGCAGGTCTTCAGGGCTGACGAAATCACGCCCAGCCAGCCAGGCATGGGCCCGGGCACAGCGGTCCAGGGAAATGGAGCCACGGGGGCTGGCCCCGTAGCTAATCCACTCCGCCAGCTCGGCGTCGTATTTGGCCGGGGTACGCGTGGCCATCACCAACTGCACCAGGTACTCCTCCACCGCGTCGGCCATATACAGGCCAAGGATGTCCTTGCGGGCGGCGAAAATGGCTTGCTGGCTGACCCGCCGTTCCGGCTTGGTTTCCCCGTTAAGCGCTTCGCCACGTGCCTGTTGAAGGATCTTGCGCTCCACGGAGGCATCGGGGAAGCCGATTTTCACGTGCATCAGGAACCGGTCCAACTGGGCCTCGGGCAGCGGGTAGGTGCCTTCCTGTTCGATGGGGTTCTGCGTGGCCATCACCAGAAACAGGGGGGACAGTTCGTAGGTGCTGCGCCCTACGCTCACCTGGCGCTCGGCCATGGCCTCAAGTAACGCCGACTGCACCTTGGCGGGCGCGCGGTTGATTTCGTCTGCCAGCACCAAGTTGTGGAATATCGGCCCCTGCTGAAACACGAAGCTGCCGGTTTCAGGCCGGTAGATTTCAGTGCCGGTGATGTCCGCTGGCAGCAGGTCTGGAGTGAATTGGATGCGGTGAAACTGCGCCTCTACCCCCTCTGCCAGCTCCTTGATGGCTTTGGTTTTGGCCAGCCCCGGGGCGCCTTCGACCAGCATGTGCCCGTCAGCCAGCAGCACGATCAGCAGCCGGTCGATCAGCTTGTCCTGGCCCAGAATCTGGGTAGAAAGAAAAGTGCGCAGCGCGATGAGCGCGTCACGGTGTTCCATCGGCGGGTTTCCTGACGGGGAAGCGAGGCACCCAGGCGGGTGTCGAGGGCCAGCATTTTAATGCACCCGCGCGGTAAAAGGTATGGCACTGGGCAAACAGCCCCGCGCAGGCCTCTAGCCGCCCGTCATGTTCATGAACCGCACCACCTGAACGTCGTCGTCCAGGCGGAAGTCGTGCTTGAGCGGTTTGAGCGCCATGGCCTCGATAATGGCCCGCTCCAGCTTCTCGGGCTGGCCGGGGTTGGCCCGCAACACGGACTTGAGGTCCATGGAATGCTCATTGCCCAGGCACAGCAGCAGGCGGCCTTCTACCGTGAGCCGGACCCGGTTGCAGGTGGCACAGAAGTTATGGCTATGGGGCGAGATAAAGCCGATTCGGCTGCCCGGCGCGCCGGCGACGCGCCAGTAACGTGAGGGGCCATGGGTGGTGTCGGTGGCAGGCACCAGGGTAAAGCGCTCGGCGATGCGCTCGCGCACCTGCTCGCTGGAGAAGAAAGCTTCGGCACGGCTGTGCTCGGTAATAACGCCGAGGGGCATTTCTTCGATGAAGCTGATGTCCAGCCCGCGGTCGATGGCGAACTGGACCAAGTCCGCGATTTCGTCATCGTTGCGGCCTTTCATCACCACGCAATTGAGTTTGGTATGGGTAAAGCCCACAGCGGTGGCCGCGTCGATGCCAGCGATGACTTGGTTGAGGTCACCGGTGCGGGTCAGTTCCCGAAAGCGGGCGGGGTCCAAGCTGTCCAGGCTGATGTTCAGGCGGCTCAGCCCTGCATCGCGAAGCGGGCCGGCCAGGCGGCCCAGCTGGGAGCCGTTACTGGTCATGCACAATTCCTGCAGGCCGGGGAGGGCGGCGATCTTCGCACACAGCTCCACAATACCGGCCCGCACCAAGGGCTCGCCGCCGGTCAGGCGGATCTTGCGAGTGCCCAAGGCCACAAAGGCGCGGGCCATCTCGTGCAGCTCTTCCAGGCTGAGGATGCGTGCCCGCGGCAGAAACTCCATGTCCTCGGCCATGCAATACACACAGCGGAAGTCACAGCGGTCCGTGACCGACATCCGCAGGTAGTCGACCTTTCTTGCATAACTATCGGTAAGAACCCGCTGTGCCATCTAGGCCTCGCTGGTGGTGGGGTCGGGCTGGGCCAGGGATTGGCTGGCACGGCCGGAATAGGACACAGAATACGCCAGGCCCACAAAGACAGCACCCCCGACGGCGTTACCTAACCATACAGGGACCATATTGGCGAAAAAGGCCGACCACTCCATGGCACCGGCAAAAATGGCCGCTGGCAGAATGAACATGTTGGCAACCACGTGCTGGAAGCCGATGGCCACGAACGCCATGACCGGGAACCAGATGGCCAGGACCTTGCCTGCCACGTCACGGCTGGCAAATGCCAGCCATACGGCCAAGCACACCAGCCAATTACAGCCGATGCCGGAAATAAAGGCCTGCTCGAAATTGGCGGCGGCCTTGGCATTGGCGATGGCCAGGGTTTTAGCCAGATAAGGACCTTCGGTCAGGCCAATGATATGGCCGAACGCATAGGCAATGAACAACGCCCCCAGCAGGTTGGCCAGGGTGACCAAGACCCAGTTACGCAGCAGCGCCGTTACGCCAATACGCCCTGAGAACAAGGCCATGGGCAACGTCATCATGTTGCCGGTCAGCAACTCACCCCCCGCCAGGATCACCAGAATCAGCCCCAAGGGGAACACAGCGGCGCCCAGCAGGTTGCCAAAGGAAGCCCAGGGCGCAGGGATCATGGTGCTGACGTGGATATCGAGCAAAAAGCCCAGGGCAATGAACGCCCCAGCGAGGAAGCCCAATACCATCACGGTGGTTGCAGGCAAGTGGGCTTTCTTCGCACCGGCTTCGACAGCCAGGGCGGCAATTTGCTGTGGAGTATTAAGAGACATGGAAGGCTCAAGCATTGACAGGCCAGGTTTGACGTGGCGGTTACCGATGAGCATCCTGCTGCGGCGAGCATGTGAGGGCATATTGGGCATGGCTGCGACACCATGACCCTTGACGCAGACACGTTAAGCGCTAAGGCAGGGGCCGTCTAATTGCTTCTAACGATAGGGTGATAGACCGTGTTTATGGGGGAGGGGTTCAGGCGGGTTTTTGTGGGGATGGGGAATAGGTGACATTCGTCGACGCACGTAGGTGAGGAAAAGCTTAACTCAGTGTTCGGGATCGGTTGACCACTACACTCTCACCTCCCATCCAAGGACTGATTCATGACAACACTCATCGATAAAGTAGCAAACATTCATACCATCAGGACCGGCCCAGGTAGCGTGCTGTTGGACCTCACCGGAGACAGTGACGGCGCTGCAACCGTTACCCTACTGCCTGACGGTAAAATTCTTGTCGGGGGCTACAGCTACTACCCCATCGCGGGGTATTCAGGCTCCCCGG
Source organism: Pseudomonas sp. AB39(2026) (assembly GCF_059831485.1). NCBI lineage: Bacteria > Pseudomonadati > Pseudomonadota > Gammaproteobacteria > Pseudomonadales > Pseudomonadaceae > Pseudomonas > Pseudomonas sp. AB39(2026). The sequence goes on along the minus strand of NZ_CP195212.1, from coordinate 1,352,221 downwards.
GTGATGAAAGCCGTGCCAGCCGTGGTGACTATTCGCTGGTTCGCCTTAACGCCGATGGCAGCTTGGATACCAGCTTCAGCCATGGTGGGGTTGACCTGGTACCAGCGCGTGTCGACAGTGAATCCGATACCGACCTGGTAATGGTCATACAAGCCGATGGCAAGGTGGTGTCTGCTCAGTCTGGGCGTGGAGGCATAACGGTACAGCGATTCAATACGGATGGCAGCCTGGACACAACCTTTGGCCAGGCAGGCGTAACCACTGTCGATAGGCCAACCAACTACGATGATGGTGTGTCCCTGAGGGCCAATCCCGATGGCACCCTCTACCTGAGCCTGCGTGGAGAAGCCGAAGCCACCGTGACCAAGCTCGACAGTAGCGGCAACCTGATCAAGGCTTTTGGTGAAGGCGGGCAGCTCACGCTCCACCCTAAGGGTGAGGATTACGTTAACGGCAATATTTCCACCAGCCTACAGGCTGACGGCAGCGTGGTATTGGGCAGTTGGCTCTACGAGAAGCTTGTAGACACTAATGGCAACCCTGTCAGTGGGTTGGTAGACCCACCGTATGCCATCGAGCGCCTTACAGCGGACGGCACTCCCGATACTCGCTTTGGTGACAAGGGTGTGGTGTATATCGACAAGGCCCTGGTGGACGATTACCACTCGGAACTTACCGTGCAGCCTGACGGAAAGATCCTTCTCGTGGGCGACAGTCATAGAAGCCACACAGCCAACATCCTGCGATTGAACGCCGATGGGTCTATGGATACCAGCTTCGGCACAGGCGGCGTGGTGGCCTTCGACGTTACCCCCGATGGTTCCAATCACCCCAGTTCTGTTCTCGTACAGCCCGACGGCAAGATTCTGGTCGTCGGCTCCAGTTCGCTATACACCAGCAATTCGGATTTCGGCATCATCCGCCTGAACCCAGACGGCAGCCTGGATAGCAGCTTTGGCAGCCAGGATGGCCAGCAGCATGTAGACGGTTCTAATAATCAGGACTTCTTACGAGGCGGGGATTTTGCCGAGATCATCCATGGCCATGCAGGCGCGGACCTGCTGCAAGGCAATGGCGGCCGTGATGTACTGCTCGGTGGCGAAGGTGCAGATATCTTCCGTTTCACACAGATCAGCGACAGCTACCGTACCAAAACTGAAACCAACAGCGACCGTATTCTAGACTTCGACCCGTCCCAGGACCGTGTCGACCTGATCAGCTTGGGCTTCAACGGTATCGGTGACGGCCACAAGGGCACCCTGGCGGTGCAAGCCAACGCAGACGGCACCCGTACCTACCTCAAGAGTTTTGACGCTGATGCGGCAGGGCATCGCTTCGAGCTAGCCTTTGATGGCGACTTGGTCAGCCAGTTGAATAACACCAACCTGGTGTTTACCCCGCCTACCGTAGAGGGCACCTCAGGCAGAGATGTCATCATCGGCGGCGCATTATCGGAGATTATCCATGGCGGGGATGGGAATGACGATATCAACGGCGGCATTGGCGCAGACATCATCTGGGGTGGCGCAGGCGCGGATCGGTTAAACGGTGGCGACCCTGCACAGGCTAACCTTTACGACCCTACCTACCAAAACGCAGACACCTTCCTCTACACCTCGGTTGGTGACAGCTACCGCACCGATAGCAAGAGCTTTGCAGATTTGATCGTCGACTTCGCCGACCGTAGCGACAAGATCGACGTGTCGGCCTTGGGTTATACCGGGTTCGGCGACGGCACTGGGCATACGCTCAAAGTGGTCTACAACTACCTCGCAGACCGCACCTACATCAAGGATCTGGAGGCGGACGCCCTAGGCCACAGGTTCGAGATTGCCCTAACGGGTGATTGGGAGGATGAGCTGGACAGAAGCAACATGATCTTCGCCCCCGTTACCGCCGAAGTAACCCTGGTGGGGGTGGCCGATGTTAACCAGGAGCAGTTGCAGGGTTAAGGGAAATTGATCACAGGTTCGGCGCTTGTGTGGGAGCGAGCGTAGCGCGCAAATACGATTTACAAGCTACCGCTAAAGTAGCTTGTAATACCGTACGTGCCAGCTTCGCTGGCTGCTACAACGGCCGCAGGGCGGGTTGGTGATTCTTTGAGAACACCTCTTCGCCTATGGTTTTAATTTGCCCGTCGATCAGCGCTTTGAAAAGCGCCAGTAACCGTTGGAACGAAACTGACGCTTCGAGGCTTCCAGTGCTTGAACAATGGCTTCAAGGGGTAGACAAACTCGCCTTCTTAGGCGCCCTGCGCAGGCGATAGCTCGAAAGCGGCGGTGCTGGCACACCTACTGGGGATTTGCTGTCGCAAGCCAAGGGATGCCAGCTAGGTGAAGATTCAGATTTAGAGAGCCGCTATCGACCCAAAGCGGTCATCCACCACACATGACTATTGGAATCATGCCCTCACGTGATTTATCAGTGCAGCAGATAGGGCTTTAGCGTTAGACGATTACTTTACCCACCCCGCGACCATTTAGCAGCCGTACTCATTTTTACAAGTTAAAAGGTTTGTGATTGCCGCCATTGTTTCGAGACTTCCCGCCACGTGGGTACCACACGAAAGAATCCGGTACGCGGGGAGGCGCTTGAAAGCCGCTTTCTAGAGCTGCTGAGTGCAGTGGTGATGCAGGTCATCCGAAAAAGCTGACTGTTGCTCGGATACCGTTGCGCTTATGTGGACTGCGACCGTAAAGCGGCCGCACGTAAGCTACAGTGGAAGCTCCCACAGCACTTTTAAAGGATTCGATCGTGGCAACCTCTCCAAGCAACACCGTGACGACCCCAATCACGCGCACAGCCCCCGGCAGCATAATGATCCAGCTGAGCGGCATTGGCGCCCCTAATGAAAGTCTTAATATTCAAGCCGACGGCAAGGTATTGGTGGGGGGTTATAGCAGCTACGTCGACGAGGGTTATGTCGGTGGCCCTGGGGAGTATCCGTATTCCATCGCGTTGGAACATTCGGTCATCCGGCTGAACGCCGATGGCACCCTGGATACCCATTACGGCACAGGTGGCGTCGATATTTTCGACCCCGCAAACGGCGATAAGGTGCCCTATGACTCGGATTATGGCCCTGAAGCTAGGGTGGCCGTACAAGCCGACGGCAAGGTGCTTTCAGCCTACAGCAGTAGGGATGGCTTGACGGTGGAGCGTTACAACGGCGACGGCAGCCTGGATACCCGCTTCGGCCAGGGCGGCGTATTGACCTTGGACGTGCCCCATGTGTATGACGGTTACGGGTTGACCATCAATGCCGATGGCACCTTCTACCTCACGGCCCGCAGCGAGACCCAAGCCACCGTGACCAAGGTCAGCGCAAGCGGAACGCTGATCGATGGCTTTGGAAATCACGGCGAGCTGAGCATCAGCTCCTCGGAAACATACTACAGCGGCGATGTCAGCAGCCATGTACTGCCCGATGGCGGGGTGTTGCTGGGCAGCACCCTCTATGTAGGGGGCTACACCAACCCTGATAGCGGAGTGACTATCGCCGGCGATCCGCTGTACAGCCTGGAACGCTTCAAGGCCGATGGCAGTGTGGATACCCGGTTCGGCGACAACGGCGTGTTGCATTTCGACAAAGCCCTGGGCCTGAACTACTTCTCAGCCGTGACGGTGCAGGCCGACGGCAAGATCCTGGTTGTCGGGGACAGCTCCAACTTTCACGTGCCAAACATCATTCGCCTTAATGCCGACGGGTCTTTCGACGAGAGCTTCGGCAACCACGGCATCGCCGGGTTCTCGGTATTGCCCAACGGTTCCAATACCGCGACTGCGGTCACGGTGCAAGCGGATGGGAAAATCCTGGTGGCCGGGCAAAGCACCGATAGAGGCGTTACCGGCGCCAGCATTATCCGCCTCAACGCCGATGGCAGCATAGACACCACCTTCGGCAGCCAGGACGGCAAGGCTCACTTGGACGGCTATGCTGGCAACGATAATTTGTTAGGCACGGGCAGCGCCGAGATCATCCACGGCCAGGCTGGCGATGACGTGCTGCAAGGCAATGGTGGCCGCGACATATTGCTGGGCGGGGCCGGCGCGGACATCTTCCGCTTTACTCAGGTGAACGACAGCTACCGTACCGCGACCCAGAACGCCAGCGACCTGATTCAGGACTTCGATGCCACCCAAGACCGCATCGATCTGATCGGCCTGGGCTTCACCGGCATTGGGGATGGCCGTCACGGGACCTTGGCCATTCAAGCGAACGTCGAGGGCACCCGCACCTACCTCAAAAGCTTCGAGGCGGATGCTTCTGGCCACCGTTTCGAACTGGCCCTGGACGGCAACCTGGTGGAGCAGTTGAACACGAGCAACCTGGTGTTTACGCCGCCGACTATCGAAGGCACAGCGGGGCGTGATGTGCTGAGGGGCAGCGCGCTGGCGGAGATTCTTGTTGGCGGTGCGAGTAACGACCGTATCGACGGCGGCGCCGGCAATGACGTGCTGATCGGCGGCAGCGGTGCGGACTGGCTTACCGGCGGCGAAGGCAAGGACGTCTTCCGCTATACGTCCACTGACGACAGCTACCGCACCGCCAATCAGAGCTTCGTGGACCTGATCGATAGATTCGAGCAACGCCAGGACAGTATCGACATCTCGGCGCTGGGCTACACCGGCTTTGGGGACGGTACCCACGGCACTTTGAAACTCGCCTATGACCGCCAGAACGATCGCACCTACCTCAAGGACCTGAACGCCGATGCTCAGGGTCATAGGTTCGAGATCGCACTCACTGGTTATTGGCTCGACGACCTCGACAAGGGAGAGGTGGTGTTCGCCCAGCCGCAGGTGACGTTGGTCGGGGTGGCACAGGATGTGGAGCAGCAACACCTTGCAGGGTAGCGGCCGCTAGTCACGTATCTAGGCGTAGCTGGCATTCTCAAACGGGGCCTTTATGGCCCCGTTTCAGTTTCTTGCTCGCGTTGGCTTTCGAAGTCCGCTTTGGGTCGATTGCAGCCTGTCGCCACCGGCAGCAATCGACTCGAAGCGGCCATTTGCAGAGCGCATTCCACAGTCGAAGCAATCTGTCATCTATATCCCTCGCGCATCGACCTAGGTCTTGGACACGAAAAGGACCCAAGCCGCAAGCTAAAGGCCGATGCGTTGGCTTTAAATTGCGGCCCGGGGAGGCCGCTCAGGAAGGCTCCGCTTGGCCCCCCCCTAGCAGATGTAGCTCGGTGCTATCAGAAGCGAAAATGAAATTGCCTGTGCTGAGGGTTTGTTGGTAATCACCCTTCAACTGCACCTGGAAGTGATGGCCTTCGCTATCGGCCTCGTTGGACGTCAGGACGGTTCGATGATTGGATGAGTTGTAACTGACCTTGAGGGTGTTGTCGTTTCCATCTCCAAGGCCAGTGAAGCCCAAGGCGGATACATCGATGCGGTCCACCGACACCAGCAGGTCGGTAATGATGTCCGACGCCCCCTGGTAGCTGTCGCTGACGCTGTTGTAAACGAAGATATCAGCGCCGGATCCCCCCGAGAGCGAGTCGGCGCTACCGTTGCCGATCAGCACGTCATTTCCCGCCTCGCCCGTGATGTTGTCGAAGCCATCGTCTCCTGTCAGGCGTTGGCCCACTTGCCAGTCATAGGTGACATCGACCGGGTTGTCAGGGTCAGGCACGGAGGGTGCGAAGATAAAGGCATCGTTGGACGAACCACCAATGGAGCCGATGAAAGGAACACCCAGGGTCGTCAGCGAGAAACGGTCGCCGGCGGCATTGGCGTCCAGTGACTCGATGGTGGTCAAGCCCGTTGCCTTGTCGTAGCTTTTCAGCAGAGTGGTGCCATGACCGTCGCCCAGCCCGGTGAAGCCCAGGGCCGACACGTCGATACGGTCACCTTCGCCCTGATAAGCGTCTAGAAGAAGATCCTGCTGCCTGATGCCCGCGGCATCGTTGACGTAGCTATCGGCCAGGGTCTTGTAGACGAAGGTATCGGCGCCGGCACCGCCGCTTAGGCGATCCGCTCCAGCGTCCCCTTCCAGGCGATCGTCGCTGGCGCCACCCCTTAGCGTGTCATTGCCACCTAGCCCCACAAGCAATGCTCCGCGAGGGTAGGCATCGATGATGTCCGCCTCTGGGGTACCGACCTCGCGGCCAAAGAAGTTCGCGTCGGTCAGGCTTGTTCGGTAGTCACCGTTCAAGGCCAGCTTGAAGCGATAGCCGTCGGCATCCGCATCAAGGCTCTGCAGGTAGGTGGTGTCGTTGTCGCTGTTATAGCCGAGCAGCAAGGTGCCCTGGTAACCATTTCCCAGGCCTGTGATACGCAAAGCGGCAAGGTCCAATTGGTCATGGGCGGTATCGAAGTCCAGGATGCGGTCATGGGTGTTGCCCGCGTCGCTGGCGTAGCTACCCTGCCGGCGGCTGTAGACGAACACATCGTTCCCGGCACCACCGCTGAGCCGGTCCGCGGCCTGGCCCCCTTCAAGCCTGTCATCGCCCGCCGCGCCATCGAGCTGATCCCGGCCGCGTCCGCCGACCAAGGCTTCCCCGGCCCCAGTGCCAAGGATGCGGTCGGCCTTGTCGCTACCTATCAACGTATAGGCCGGGCCACCCACAGAGCCATAGATGTGCGTGTAGTCAGCACCGCTGACCACCAGGCCCAGCTGGGCATGGCTGATCTGGTTGCCGTACACGTTGCGGTAATAGTCAGCAGGTTGAGCGTGGCTATCATCCAGCCCATAGGTTGCGTTGTCGCCACCGACAATGGTGTTGTCGATCAGATTGAGGCTAGGGTCGCTTCCAGTTGTAACGCCCTGGGCATTGGTGTATTCGCCGATGCGGATTTCCGCCGCCGGGCCGGCTTGGGCGTTGTCGTGTACATAGTTTTGATACAGCCCCTGCCGGAAGGTGCCAAGTACCGCGATGCCTTCGGCGCCATTGCCATGCACATCCACATTGCTCAGGGTACCGTCCTCCCACCCGCGAATCTCGATGCCGGCCCCGCCATTATTGTAATACTGGCCGCCGACGATCCCGAACTGTTGGTACATGTCAGTGTGAGCGGGACGCTCTACCCCAGTAAGCACGAAGCCGTTGCCCTTATTGTCGTGAGACTGGTTATTGCTGAAGGCCCCGGAGTTCGACGCACCGGAAGCGACTACCATATCGAAGCCGTCGCCACCGTTGTGGTAGGCCTGGCTATCGGTAATGGCCATCGAGTCGGCCCGAACGGCCTGGGTCTGGAATTGCGTGGTGAAGCCGTCGCCGTTATTGTCATGGGCCAGGCTATCGGTCACCTGCGCGTAGTCTGTGAGCGCCTGAGCGCGCAGGCCGTCGCCGCTGAAGTTTCGCAACTCGACGCCCGTCACGAGCAAGCCGCTGGTATGAGCGGTACCACCGGCCTCGCTACCGGTGACGATGCCATCCACCGTCCCGCTGGTATTGGCCTTGTTGCCATCGAGCGTCAGGTTGCTGATCTTGGCATCGGTGGTGTTGACCTTGGCCGAAGTATGGATCAACCCGTCGATGTCACCGCTCGAGCCATCCGCGAGCTTAAGGGTGGTTTCTCCCAACCGCTCCCCATTGAGGGTGACCTTGCTTTTGAGCGTGAGACAGCCGCCGTCGCTGTTGGGGCCAGTGAGGATGTAGGTCCCCTGCGGCAAGAACACCTCGCCGCCGCCGGCTTTATAAGCGGCGTCGATGGCCTTCTGGATCGCCTGGGTGTCATCGGTAACGCCGTCGCCCCTGGCGCCGAAGTCGAGCACATTGAAAAAAGTAGCCACGTGAACTCCTTGGTAAATGAAGCGGGGGCCGCGCGACCACATACTGAGCGGATGATAAATGACAAGCTTTTAGGACTTAGCATAGGCGCGCCAGTTCACCACTCGCTATTATGGCGTATCCCTGCGCGACGCTGCAGGCCCGCGCTTTCAGCATGTAACATCGTGAAAGGCTTAAGCAGCCTTACAACGTTGCTTGTGACTGTCCTTTATAGATTGCAGCGAGCAGCCAGTTTGTGCCGGCACTGACCGGCCGCTTTGGGTCGGTAGCTGCTGCTGGTGATAGGCCGCTACCGACCCATAGCGGACCTTCGCAAAGCGCAGCTAACCGCCAAAGCGCTTAGCTACCTTCATCCCTCGAAGCGACCTAGGCCTTAGACGCTAATACATAGTCAAGCCGCTTAAGGCCGATACCCCTTGGCTTTAGTTCACGGCTTGGTGCGGTCCCTTAGGAATGTTCGGTTTGGCCCGCCCCCAGCAAATGCAGCTCAGTGCTGTCGGAAGTGAAGATGAAATTGTCTGCGCTGAGGGTTTGTCTGTAGTCACCCTGCAACTGAACTTGGAAGCGGTGACCTTCGCTATCAGCCTCATTGGATGTCAGTACAGTTCTATCTTTGCTAGCGTTGTAACTGACCTGGAGGGTAGTGCCGTTTCCATCCCCCAAGCTGGTAAAGCCTAGGGCAGAAACGTCAATGCGGTCCACCGATACAAGTAGGTCGTAGATAATGTCCGCCGCGCCGTTGTAGCTGTCGCTAACCCTGTTATAGACGAAGGTGTCGGCACCGGAGCCTCCGTCGAGCACATCGGCGGCGCCGTTACCGATCAGTACGTCGTCGCCAGCTTCACCACTAAGCACGTCATAGCCGTCATCGCCCACCAGGCGTTGGCCGACCAGTTGGCCATATTCGACGTAATTCAGGCCATCAGGGTCAGGCATGGAGGGCGCGAAGATAAAGGCATCGTTGAGTGAGCCACCGCCAAAGAAAGTGCTGAAGGGAATACCCATGGTCGTCAGCGAGAAACGATCGCCAGCGGCATTGGCGTCCAGTGACTCGATGGTAGTCATATGGGTGGTGTAGTTATAGCTCTCCAGCAGGGTGGTGCCGTGGCCGTCGCCCAGCCCAGTGAAGCCCAGGGCCGACACGTCTATAAGGTCACCTTCGCGTTGGGCCGCATCCAAGAGTACATCCTGCTGTTTGATGCCGGCAGCGTCGTTGACGTAGCTATCATTCAGGGCCTTGTAGACAAAGGTATCAGCGCCGGCGCCGCCACTAAGGCGATCCAACCCGGCATCGCCTTCCAGGCGGTCGTTGCCGACGCCACCGCTGAGGGTATCGTTGCCGCCCAGCCCCACCAGCAGCGCGCCGCCGTCCCGAGAGGCCTCAATGATGTCTGCGTTGGCTGTGCCGGCCTGTCGGCCAAAGAAATTCGCATCGGTCAGGCTCGTGCGATAGTCGCCACTCAGGGCAAGCTTGAAACGATAACCGTCGGCGTCTGAATCCAGGCTCTGCAGGTAGGTGGTGTCGTTATCAACGTTATAGCCCAGGAGCAAGGACCCTTTGTGGCCATCGCACAGGCCGGTGATACGCAAGGTGGCGAGGTCCAGCTGGTCATGGGCGGTGTCGAAATCCAGGATGCGGTCGTGGGTGTCGCCTGCGTCGCTGGCGTAGCTGTCCTGTCGACGACTGTAAACGAACACATCGTCTCCAGCACCGCCGCTGAGCCGATCCGCAGCCTGGCCCCCTTCAAGCCTGTCGTCGCCCGCCGCGCCGTCGATCACATCCCGACCACGGCCGCCAAACACCGATTCTTCTGCCCCCGTACCCATGATCCGATCACCCTTGTCGCTACCGATGAGGGTATAAGCCGGCCCGTTGATGAAGTCATAAGTGTTTGTATAGCTGGCACTGCTGGTCACCAGGCCGAGCTGAGCATTGGTGATCTGGTTGCCGTATACGATACGGTACTCGTCGCTAGGCTTGGCGTGGCTGTCGTCCAGGCCGTAGGTAGTGTTCCGGCCACCGACGATGATGTTGTCAATCAGGTTGAGCTTAGGGTCACTCGCAGTCGTGCCCCCCTGGGCGTTGGCGTATTCGCCGATGCGGATTTCCGCCGCCGGGCTAGCCTGGGCGTTGTTGTGCACATAGTTGTGATTCATTATCTGACCGAAAGTACCCAGCACCGCGATGCCCTCGGCGCCATTGCCATACACATCGGTATTGCTGACGGTGCCGCTCCGATAACCGCGTATCTCGATGCCTGCACCACCGTTGTTGTAGTACTCGCCACCGACGATGCCGAACTGTTGGTACATGTCAGTGCCAGCGGGGCGCTCTACTCCGGTAAGTACGAAGCCGTTGCCTGTATTGTCGTGCGCCTGGTTATTGAGGAAGTATCCGGTGTTCCGCACGCCAGAAGCGGCTACGACATCGAAACCGTCGCCCCCGTTGCGGTAGGCCTGGTTATCGGTGAAAGCCATGGAGTCGGCCCGAACGGCCCGCGTCTGGAATTCTGTGGCAAAGCCATCCCCGTCATTGTCATGAGCCAGGCTATCGCTGACTTGCGCGCCATCCGTAAGGCCTTGCGCACGCAGCCCATCGCCGCTGAAGTTACGCAGCTCGACCCCCGCCACGACTAACCCGGTAGTGTGAGCGGTACCGCCCGCCTCGCTGCCGGTAACGATGCCATCCACCGTACCGCTGGTATTGGCCTTGTTGCCATCCAGCGTCAGGTTGCTGATCTTGGCATCGACGGTATTGGCCTTTGCCGATGTATGGATCAACCCGTCGATATCACTACTCAAATCGTCTGCAAGCTTGAGAGTGGTTTCCCCCAACCGCTCCCCGTTGAGCATTACTTTGCTTTTAAGCGTCAGGCAGCCGCCGTCACTGTTGGGGCCACTCAGGATATACGTACCTTCTGGCAGGAACACCTCGCCGCCACCGGCCTTGAAGGCGGCATCGATGGCTTTCTGAATGGCCTTGGTATCGTCAGTAACGCCGTCGCCCTTCGCGCCGAAATCGAGCACATTGAAAACAGTAGCCACGTGAACTCCTTGAAAAATGAAGTAGGGTCCGCGCGACTACATACTGGGCGGATAATAAACTGCAGCCTGCTAAGACTAGGCCACGGTGTCGCGGTTCAGCGCTTGCTATTGCGCAGCATCCCTGAACAACGCTGCAAGCTTGCGCTTTCAGCATGTAACGTCACTAAAGGTTTAACCAACCTTTCCAACGTCTGCTTTTAGCTGCGCTTTATGAGGGCCTGAGAATGGGCTATTTGTGCTGATACTGGCCGACATCTTAGAGCCGGGAGCGGCCGGCCACACCGGCTGCTACCAACCCTTGACTGATAGTCAATCAGGATGCAAACCAGCCAAAACAAGGCTGGTGGTCATGGCAAATCATCACTGGTGGTCCGCTCCCGAGCTGAGGTCTACTGGAGAAACGGTATGGCCAGAGGCATTAGTTGAGATGCTCGTAGATGCAGGTGTCTTCGAACCGGATGCGTAACCGTCACCGCGGCCATATGCGTTTTTACACACTCTGGACCCATAGCTGCCGTCTAGATCAGTCGGGATTTTCTGTTGCAGGCTTACCCCAATAAGCCTGTTTGAGCAGCGCAAATACTCTTTGAGCGGCATCATCTGCGCCGTCGGGGACGACCACTGAAATGCCCAGATAATGCTCAAGGTGCAGAGTAAGTATGTGTTCATTCACCAGTAGATCCCAGTAGCGCTAGTCTAGGCCATCCAGCTTCTTTTTCCAGCAACCGCCCAATCCTTGCTCAAGAACGTGAGCCACTTCCTCGAAAAGCTTCCAGTCGGCTTTTTCTGATACTTCAATCGCCGCCATACCTTACCTCCTCACCGACGTTCCTCGATTCTGGTCGCTACAGGGAATGGCCGCAATGGGTCGATTGCGGCCTGTCGCCACCGGCAGCAATCGACCCTTAGCGGCCCTTCGGCATCCGGCTGGAATTGGCCAAAAGCGATCCTTGTTGACCGACCGATAAACTAAATTTTTAGGCACAGCAGATGGTTCCGTATGGCTTGACTCAAGCACAATTTCAAGCGGTGTATCAGCGCAAGCTTGAAGGTCTTTCCAAGCACGCTATCGCCCATATCAGTACTCTTTTATCTAAACCGGTATCACCAGGCGTCGATGAGGCTCACGTCGAAATTTTTCCGGGGGAGGATGGCGGATCACCGAACGTTTGGATGTACTGGCGTGGTAAAAATAATAAGGTCGATCACGCGGACACGAGGTAAGCGTCCGGGGAAGACACATTGCGATGGGCTAGGCTGTGATCCTTCAGGATTGAGGTCTCAGCATGGAATGTCACGTTCGCCCCGCCACGAACAAAGATGCAGCAGCGATTAGCCGTGTAGTTCTAGCCGCCCTGCGTGAGTCAAATTCACAGGACTACCCGCCTGATGTGATCGCTCAGGTCGAACGAAGCTTTGCCCCTGAAACCGTCATCGCACAACTCGCTAAACGCAGGGTTTTCGTAGCCTTGCTAGGCGAAAATATCATCGGTACTGCTGCACTCGACCGTGACGTAGTCAGGAGTGTTTTCGTTGATCCAGCTCACCAAAAGGGAGGTATCGGTCGGCATTTGATGGATGTCATTCACGGAAGCGCAGCCCTCGCTGGCATTGGAGTTGTGCGCGTGCCAGCGTCGATTACAGCTGAAAAGTTCTATGCCGCGTTGGGTTATCAGAAAATCCGCGATGAGTTTCATGGAGCTGAACGCACCATCGTTATGGAAAAACAGCTTTAGGATTAGCCCAGGCTATTTACCCACTTATTCGGCAACAAGTCAGCGATCTCAATTGCCCACTGTGGCGGCAACCGCGTCAGCACATCTAAGGCCGAGAGTGTATAATTAGTAGGTGTTTACCATCACCTTTGGCGTCTCTAAATCAGGAAAAAATGATTTTTAGACGCTGTAACGAGTGACAGGAGTGACAAGAATGGCTGATGAACCAAAAAAATTCCCCATCAGCGACGAAGAGCGTCAACGTCGCAAAGAGGCTGCCGATTATGCGCGGGCTTCGGTTGGGCTGTCGGGTTTCGTCCTCAGCGCTGAGGACGAGGCCCATGCAGAGCGTTTCATTAATGGTGAAATTGACCTAGCCGAGTTCGTACGGCCTGGTGCTGAACATATGCGCGGATGAGCGCCAATACAGCTTGATCTCGCGGGCTTCCGTACAATTCTTAAGCCGCGCGAGCATCTATTTCATAGCAGCCCATATCCTTGCGCACCATCGGAGAGACTCCATGTCTATTGATATCAACCTGAAGGCCCGGCAAGCAGCAGTCGCTAACGCTCTCGCAAATCAGCACCTGGAAGGCCTTGAACCCGATACGAAGGTCGTTCTTGATCTTCAGCGCTTTGCACGCGGGGAAGGTGACATCAATGATGTGTTGAACAGATTCAAAGCAAGGATTTCTAATGGCGAAGTATTCGGGAAACGGTAAAAATCCTTACGCAGCTCCAGATAGCGATGTTCATTACAATAACCTCAGACCAGTAAAAGGTCCCTTCCCAAGACGTGGGCGCTGAACCATAGCCGGAATCTCACCCCTTTAACGTGCGGAGGGGAGCTATGCCAATCAATTACGTACTGGTCTGCTGAGGTGTTAAGGCCACCGTGCAACGCCGCAGCGATGCTCAGAGCCAGTGTACCGGCCCGAGCCTTGAACTCACAGTCGCCTTCTTCATCTTTAAGCTCTGGCAGACCTTGAGATTCAGAGGGGTTAGCGAGACAGTTAGCACAGGGGCTGCAACGGCACGACCCTGTATTCCCGAATAGGAAGATCATGAGCCACGATCAAGTCATTAAGCAGATCAAAGAAGATCTTGCACAGCTGCGCAATGAGGTTCAAAACGGCCCTCGCCACGAAACCCGGAATATGCTGGTATCTGCCAGTCTGGGCGCAGCATTCGCGCTCGGCGTATTCTGGCTTTCCTTCAAGTTTCTGTCATGAAACGAATTCGACATTACGATCCGCCTTCAACGGGTGATCTGGCGCATCTAAAGGATGAGCTCAATTTCACCAGTACGCAGATGGCAGACCTCGCAGGGCTCGCCCAGGGCGCTCAATGGCGCAAGTACACGGGCGGAGTCGCGGCTCGCGAATTGAGCCTGCAAATGCACTTTTACATGGCTGCGTTGCTCACGCTTTCTGATGAGGAGTTAGGCCGAATAGTGGACTGCATGCGCGCGCACGGCGCAGAAGTGGAGCTGGGGCCTCTTCCGTCTGGTCCTACGCCTAAGCCGACTGATTGAAACCTCCCAGCATATTAAGGAGTGGGCCCGTAGGAGCGCTTTTATGAACACGACCTCATATTGGGGTCGCTTCAGAAAACGGAAAATAAAGCACGTTAAGCTGATGACAGCGGCCGCAACGGCCTAAATTTGCCCGTGCCGAGCTTGCCGTTGCTGCGCCAGAGGTAATCGCCGGTCAGATTGATGTGTTCCCAGCCCAGGGGTGACAGATGCCGCAGCAGCGCTGTATCTGAGACTTTGCCGTGGTCACGCAAGGCACTGGCGGCACGTTCCAGATAAACCGTGTTCCACAGCACGATTGCGGCCGTCACCAAGTTAAGGCCGCTGGCCCGATAACGCTGCTGCTCGAAGCTGCGATCGCGGATTTCACCCAGCCGGTTGAAGAACACGGCCCTGGCCAATGCGTTGCGCGCTTCACCCTTGTTGAGCCCGGCATGCACGCGACGCCGTAGCTCGACGTTTTGCAGCCAGTCCAGGATGAACAATGTGCGTTCGATGCGGCCCAGCTCGCGCAGGGCGACGGCCAGGCCGTTTTGGCGAGGGTAACTGCCCAGTTTTCTGAGCATCAGTGAGGCCGTCACCGTGCCTTGCTTGATCGAAGTGGCCAGCCGCAGGATCTCGTCCCAATGGGCGCGGACATGCTTGATATTGAGCGTGCCACCGAGCATTGATTTCAGCCCGTCATAGGCGGCATTGCTCTTGGGGATGTAAAGCTTGGTGTCACTCAGGTCACGAATGCGCGGCGCGAAGCGGAAGCCCAGCAGGTGCATCAGGGCAAAGACATGATCGGTGAAGCCCGCCGTGTCAGTGTAGTGTTCCTCGATGCGCAGGTCGGATTCGTGGTACAGCAAGCCGTCGAGTACGTAGGTCGAGTCGCGCACGCCGACGTTGACGACCTTGGCGTGGAAAGGTGCGTACTGGTCGGAGATGTGGGTGTAGAACGTCCGGCCTGGACTGCTGCCGTATTTCGGGTTGATGTGGCCCGTGCTTTCGGCCTTGCTGCCGGTGCGGAAATTCTGGCCATCCGATGATGACGTGCTGCCGTCGCCCCAGTGCTCGGCAAAGGGATGCTGAAATTGAGCATTGACCAGCTCGGCCAGCGCCGCCCCATAGGTTTCATCGCGGATGTGCCAAGCCTGTAGCCATGCCAGCTTGGCGTAGGTGGTGCCAGGGCAGGACTCTGCCATCTTGGTCAGACCCAGGTTGATCGCGTCGGCCAGGATCGTGGTTAACAGCAAGTTTTTGTCCTTGACGGGATCGCCTGATTTCAAATGCGCGAAGTGACGGGTGAAATTCGTCCACCCGTCCACTTCCAAAAGCAATTCAGTGATCTTGACGTGCGGTAGGCTCATCGCGGTTTGGTCAATCAACACCTGCGCGGCATCAGGGACAGCCACATCGAGCGGGGTGATCCTCAAACCCGACTCCGTGAGAATAGCGTCTGGCAACAGGTTGCCCAGTGCCATGCGGTTGACGGTGGCGAGCCGAGTCTCCAGCAGTGTCAGACGATCATGCAGGTAGCGGTCGCAGTCAGCCTCGACGGGCAACGACAATTCGCTGGCCTGCTTGAGACTAGCGAACTTCTCGGGCGGCACCAGGTAGTCCTCAAAGTCCTTGAATTGACGCGAGCTCTGGACCCAGATGTCGCCCGAGCGTAGCGAGTTCTTCAACTCCGACAGTGCGCACAATTCGTAGTAGCGTCGGTCAATGCCGTCGTCGGTCATCACCAGCTTCTGCCAGCGTGGCTTGATGAAGTCAGTTGGCGCGTCAGGGGGCACTTTACGGGCGTTGTCGCTGTTCATGCCGCGTAACACCTCGACGGCATCAAACACTTTCTTGCCGGCGGGCGCGGTCCGCAGTTTCAGAATGGCGAGCAATTCCGGCGCATAACGACGCACTGTGGCGTAACTCTCAGCTATCCGGTGCAAGAAATCGAAGCTTTCGGGTTGCGCAAGCTTCTGCGCCTCGCTGACGCTCGCGGCGAAAGCATCCCAGGACATGACGCCCTCAATGGCCGCGAACGGATCGCGGCCCGATTGCTTGGCTTCGATCAAAGCCTGGCCAATGCGGCCGAACAGCCGCACTTTGGCGTTGATGGCTGTGCCAGACGCCTGGAACTGCTGCTGGTGCTTGTTCTTGGCCGCGTTGAACAGCTTGCCCAGGATGCGATCATGCAGGTCGATGATTTCATCGGTGACGGTGGCCATGCCCTCGACCGCAAGCGCCACCAAGGTGGCGTAGCGACGCTGGGCCTCGAACTTGGCCAGGTTGGCAGGCGTCATTTGACCACCCTCACGGGCGATCTTGAGTAGTCGGTTCTGGTGGACTAGACGCTCGATACCGGGAGGCAGTTCGAGTGCCTGCCACACCTTCAGTCGTTCGATGTGCTCCAGCATATGCCTAGAATTGGGCTTGACGGGGGGCAAGCGCAACCAGCCCAGCCAGGTCATCTGGCCGTTGTCTCGGCGCTCGAGAAGACCATCGAGGCGCCGCCGATGCATAGCAGACAGCGGTTGGGTCAATACGTCGTAGATGCGCCTGTTAGCGCGGGTAATGGCTTCTGAAATAGCCCGCCCTACGGTGCTTAACACAGGCAAAATGATTGACTGCCGCCGCAAATGCTCGATCAAAGCGTTGGCCAGTACAATGCCCTTGTCGGTTTGCATGGCTTGCTCAGTAAGCGTGTGAACTGCTTTTCGGTAGTGGCTCATGGTGAACGGCTGGAAGCCGAACACCGTCTGCAGCTCAACCAAATGCTCACGACGGGTCTGCTCCCGTTGCCCGTATTCGCTCCAGCATTCAACGTTGACTTTGAGCTGATTGGCGATCAGTTTCAGCAAAGGTGGAAACGGCAGTTCATCAATGCCAAGGATGATGCCAGGAAAGCGCAGGTAACAGAGTTGCACCGCGAAGCCCAGCCGGTTGGCTGCGCCGCGCCGTTGCCTAATGATGGAGAGGTCTGTTTCGCTGAATGTGTAATGCTGAATCAACTCGTCCTTGGTGTCTGGCATCGCCAGCAGGCTTGCGCGCTCGGCGCCGGAAAAAATGGAGCGACGCGGCATACTCAGGACTCGCGCAAGTATTGATACAAGGTTTCACGACTGATGCCAAAATCCTTGGCAATCAGCGTTTTCCGTTCACCTCCCAAAACACGCTGTTTTAGCTCAGCAATCTGCTCATCGTTCAATGACTTTTTGCGGCCACGGTAGACGCCTCTCTGCCGTGCAAGCGCGATCCCTTCACGCTGCCGTTCACGAATCAAAGCACGCTCGAACTCTGCAAAGGCCCCCATTACCGATAGCATCAGATTTGCCATCGGCGAGTCCTCCCCAGTAAAAGCCAGACTTTCCTTGAGGAATTCGATGCGCACCCCGCGCTTGGTCAAGCCCTGCACAATGCGGCGCAAGTCATCCAGGTTACGCGCGAGTCGATCCATGCTATGGACCACCAGGGTGTCGCCTTCACGTATAAAAGCAAGCAATCGTTCCAATTCAGGACGATTTATGTCCTTGCCGGACGCCCTGTCGGTGAACACTCTCGTTACCTGAACCCCTTCCAATTGCCGTTCGGGATTTTGTTCAAGGCTGCTGACGCGAACGTAGCCAATGCGTTGACCGTACAAGATAAGTCCAAGGATAAAATGTCAGGTTAGAGTCTATTACCTTAAGCGACGAATGCCAATAAATACGATAAACGACCCTATACTGACACAGCATAAATCATATTCCTGACGTCCGATTAGGGTATAGCCCAAATTGGCATATTTAATAATGATAGTAAGGTAGATAACTTACTTAGCTATCTAATTATATTAATGTCCGCTTTTCTGAACAGCTGTAATTTATAATATACGGATCCAAGATTGGAACTTATTACAGTCTTATGACCACCTAGGGGCGCTTCAAGATATTTTATAGAATTTAAAAGGAGATAAATGTGGATGCCTCTCGAGTCAACAAATACACAACCGGACCTTTCGCGGGTCCTAGTATTGAGGAGGATCAACCTAAAGAAAATGCAAGCGCCCGCACCAGCGTTAAAGTGCTTAGGAATTATTCTCCTGCAGCATTTGAAGATGCTATCAAAAGCCGTTTGCTCAAATCCGCTCGGACTAAAGCTGCTACCTTGCTAGATAAAGCAGGATCTCGAAACATACCCGCCGCTATTGCCAGGGAGCGGCCGTTACCTCTCGGCTTACCTGAAGAATTATTGAGGACTGCTGCCCGGCCAACTCAAAGTGGCCCTGCCAAAAAAGACTTAGAAAACGTACACTTACCTTCTATTACCGAGCAGAGCGGAAAAGAGGGCAGTCCTGATTCTATCAGCTCATGGATCAAGTTAAGCCGATTTAGCTCGGCCGCTGATTACTCGGAAAATCTTCTTAGCAAGATGGGATTTAATATTGCAAGGCAATATATCAACAGCGAGCCGCAAGGTAAGCAATTGATGCTATGCGGTGTACTGGTGAATGACACAATAAAACAGGTTCAGCAGGAAAAAGCTAAACCAGCCTCCTTTGGCAACAACCCTGTTTCTTCAGAAACATACGAAAAAAGCATACGCTCAGCCATGGAAATTTTGGTTGAGAAAGATGATGAGCAGCCGGGTCAAGAATATGCCTTTTCAGACCTCATGATGAAGCTTGAAAATTTCCGGCGCGAAAATAGCTTGGGCTATTCGGCTAGTTGGGGCCACGAAAACGTATAGATTACTCAGCTACAGCTTAAGCGCTAAAAGATGGCAGGGTCTCACCCTGCCATCTTAATTTTCGATACCAGCGATTGTTCTTGATAGGGAATACCAGTCGCTGGCAATACCCAAAGGGACTTGACCCGTTCTTTTGATTCATGCGCTCGATCATTGAGGAGCGGACCATGCGCTCACCTGGATGCGTACTGCAATCGGCTTAACGTGCTTTATTTTCCGTTTTCTGAAGCGACCCCAGGTAGCGGCCCAGGTAATTCACCGTTTTTCTGCCGTTTTCTGTCTTCTTCGACAGATAAATGTGCCAGTGCTGACCGCCTGCTGTGAACACCAGGTTTCGCCAGTCAATTTCACAGGTGATATGCGTCAGCTCCGGCGGCATTGTGATCTGACCCCAATGCTCCAACAGATGATTGCGCACATTCCACATCCAACGACGACGCATTGCCTTTTCGTGAAACGCGATATTTTTCCAGACGTCCTGCTCATCCAGGCCACCAGCAGTGGCCGACAGGTGTACATGAGGGTGCCAGTTGAGCCGTCGACCGTAGGTATGGATCGCTCCAAACAGCCCAATGCGCAGACCCCGCCGTTTTCCCGCATACAGCAGGTTATCAGCGGCCAGGCGGCACAGCGCATCGAGTAGGCCACGGTTATGAAAGAACACCAGCCACAGCGTGTCGGGCAGCGTGAACACCAGGTGGTACCAGGCGCAATCAGGCAAGCGGTTGTGTTGAACGGCGATCCACTGATCGGTGGCCTTTTTGCCGCACGATGGACAGGCCCGACAATGACAGGTGTTGCACAGGTATTTGACGTGGGGACAGCGGTCATTGGCGCAGGTGTACTGTTTCACGCCCAGGATTGAGGTACCGCAGGCCAGCATTTTGCTCACCGACTCCACTTCGATGTCACGCAGACCGCCAGCCTCCAACAGACCTGCCCAGCAGTCATTTGCCGTGAACAGGTTTTTCAGCGGTCGAGGTTTGAAAGCTGCGGACCGGCTTGAACGGACTATGGCGTGGCGTCGAGCGGCCAGGACAGTGCCCTCACTTCAGCAGGCCATCCAGACTATTGCTGTCCACGCGCAGCCCGTAGCTGGGCCTGGATGCGGGCGTTCCTTGCCCCTAATCCATCTTCATTTAGAGCATTGGCGATTTCATCACAAGTTCTCAATGAACGACCGTCGTTATCATCATTGTCCTTATACAGGCGCGCCTGGATCTGCTCATCCGTGGCGCTTGTCAGATGCCGTGGCGCCCCGGCAGCTTGCATTTGGGCAACGATGCGGTGGGTTTTTGCCCCCCATCCGTCTTCGCGCATGGCGCTGATGACTTCCTGCTGAGTTCTCAACGAGCCGTCTTCTGGATCGTGTAAATACTCCCTGATCTTCTCGTCAGTGGCGCCGGGAAGTTGCCGTAGCCCCGCGAGAGCCTGCAGCCGGCCTTGGATGCGGTTGTCACCTGCGCTGAATCCGGCGGTTCGTAGAAGGCGGCCAATTTCCTTATTAGTTCTGAACGTCTCGCCGTCATCGTACAGAAGCGCGTCGATCTGAGCATCCGTGGCTTTTTGCCGTTTTGGCCGCTGGCTTTCGGACCTCGCCCCCGACCTAGAGGATAGAGAAGGTGCTTGGTTGGGTGTGCTGCGTGGCGCAAGAGTGCGCAGGTTCCGGCTAGACCTGGGAAAATCTGTCGAGGCGCCGGCCGAGCCGCCGTGGGAAAAGACCCTGGGCTCTGTACTGACCGAGGCACCTGAACGCTGCCATAGCTCCTTATCCTGAGGATTATGTCGTTGTATCGATTCTTTCATTGAGTCGCTGTTTGATAAAACAGATAAGTGGGTCCGTGAAGAGGGTTGAGCAGCCATGGACGAAGCCGCCTTTTCCGAAGCGGGTGCCTGTGTTGCCCAATGAGGGGGTTCGAAATGGGCCTTACAATAGACACGGGTGTTCTCCCTATCGCTAATGCGTATTTGCTTCAAAGCAGAGGCTGAATCAAGCTCACAGATAACCATCAGCTGCTCAGGGACGTTGAGCCGGGCTGGCAAATGTAGGGATGCAAAATAATCCTTTGCCCCAACGGCGTAAGGAAAAAAGCCAACCTCATTGGGTGAGGGTGCCAGTGGCTCTTTGGGCGTTTCGGAGTGGAGTGCCCAATGGAGGACTTGGGCTTCGCTGTCAGAGAGGGCTGTCATGACATGCCCGACGTGGAGGGTGAGGTTACCAATCTGTACAGAAGCAGGTAAGGCAGCGACTGAGGAGGAAACTGACGTACCTATTTGCGGGGTCTGTGGCCTTAAGTGTTCCCCTGTGGAGGGCAACACGGTGTGAGGTGATACCAGACGGCCTGTTTGGGTGGGATTCATTGCTGATTAACCTATGCCTACAGATGATAGGCCGAGAGAGACAGCCCGAATGCCAGTGGGTGGCTAAAAGCGTCTGGAGAGTTCCGGTGTCAAGCGCGGGGGCACAGCGATGTTTAGCCCAGGTAACTCAGATCTGAAGTGGGCCCGGACCAATTTTCAGCCGTAGGCTGCCAAGTTCAGCTTGCTTACCAAAGCCCGCCCGGTTCGCTTGGCGGGCTTTTTTATGCCTGCTTCATTTTCCGTGAACAATGCTTTGCCAGCCATCGAAAGCCACTCCAGGCCTGGGCAGTCGCATTGGGAAAGCCACTATCGACCATTGCTGCCCTTCACGGAGGGCAGAAATCGGCCAGAAGCGGCCCCTGATGTGGTGTTCGAAGAAATACGAGCCTTTGCGTGATGAGAGTCAGTTTTTTTTCATGCTAATCATTTGGGAGCCTTAAAATCGTATTTTCTTTCTCGGCGTTTGATTTCAGGATATTCAGCGAATCTATCTGTTCACGGGTCCCACCAAGCTCGGCAAGGGCCTCATCGTGATCTGAAAACTCGAATTTCTTATTACTTAATATGCAATAGCAACGCTTGTATGCTTCAAGTAAAATTGACTCTAAATTAATAATTAGCAATGAAATTCTAAACAGCGAGGTTTCTGATTCATAATTTGTAATTATATCGAGATATTTATTTACGTCGTGCACATATCGAAATACCAACTTAGTCCAATACCGTTGATCGACGCTAAATGAATGTGCTATTTCAGGATAATACTTATCCAATAACGGCAAACTCACTGTGGATGGTAAGTTATGTCCTATGGGACGAGTTTTCGTGGCTATCGGTTCGCAGATTTCGAGGAGGTTTATGAGCGCTTGTTTACATATGTGCATAAGCTCATGAATATCTTCTTCGCAGCACTCCTTCTTCGCAATTTTTGCCCTGGCCTCTTTTCGAGCCGTTGAGTAGTAATTTAAACTAAAGGCTAAACCAGCACCTAAAACCGTACCCATCAACGGCAAAAATTTGTCCACCCAGCTTTTCACCGTAGTAGCTTGAATGTAGCTGAGGCACTGCGCGAAACCATCCATATCCATAATTTAAACGACTCTCTGAGTATTAATACAGTATGCCATGACAGAATGGACGATCTAACATAGTAGAGATACTGGCCATTCGTTCCGTCCCACAACCCAGAAAAGGTAGCTCTAGTCGACCTGAAAAATGGTGAGGGCGAGTGGCAGCATTGGGTCGGTTGCGGCCGGTGGCGACAGGCAAAAACCGACCCAAAGCAGACCTTCTCCACGGTCCAATTTCGGTCAAACGGCACCTAGTATGAGCGCAGCAATTCTAGACTACGATTAGCTCGGGATAGATTTGAACGCTTTCGAATTGATCTGAATTATCGTAAAGACGTAGCCGTAGATTTTCATGCATACGGATTTCCAGAGCTCGCGGTCTAGCCACCTGAGTCAAGCAGTCGGTGGGGTGCAAGTGATGGATGAGCGGACCATACTAATCGTAGACGTGTAGACTAGGACCAAGAAAAGCCAAATAAATATTGTTTCGCCTCCCCACGCGCCTATCTATTAATATAGTCCACACTATGGCCACGAAGGTAAAGGGGTTAGGATCAAATGATTAGTATCTCGGATTTGAATGAGTTGCTTGTTTCTCGCAACTGCTTGCATGCGATGAGTGTTCAGTTGAATTCTGGTAGAATGAGTTATGATTTATCTCTATCCGTTTCAGATTCTGAAAATCTAGGCTCTGATGTTTTGGATGTCAGGTTTATGGATATCAGCCAGTTAGCGTCTCGTGATTTTGGCGGGGGGTTAACTCAGATTATGCATATGAATGTTATCAGCGTAGACTCTGGATTTGATAGGGCGCACTATAAGTTTAGTGATCTTGAGGGTGGAAAGTTGTCTTTTTATTTCTCATCATTCTCAGTTGATCAGATGCTGTAAAAGCAACAGGGCCTGCTGGAGAGGAATCGTTCTCGGTTTCGTAGACGGCCAAGCGCCCACTTGGGGTCGGTTGCGACTGACCACAATCGATCCAAGCTGTGTGAAAACGTTTTGGATGCGGAAATAGTCGAAGACCGGCCTTAAACCGCACCCCTATGCGAAGTCTGGAGCTGCTCACCCTTCACTTAGCCGCATATTTTGATAGGGACGCGTACCTTATTTTCTGGTTAGCCTTTTTACCCAGCCTGGACCCATAGCTGCCCTTTGAAATGACTGTTACAGGGTGAAAAGACGCATGGGCAATCATGGATAATCCCAAGCTATCGCTCCCTGCCAAGCGTCGACTCTGAGCCGAATGCCTTTCCTCCAGGGCACTCATTCGTGCCGGGGATTGTCCTCACCGAATCAATATGGTCCACATTCTGTGCAACTAGCTAACCAAAAGGCATTGCGGTTAGTAAAAGCCGACACGCACACCCCCATCCACCATTCCAACTCACCTGTTTTACAACCCGTCGGATAAGCACATCGCGCCCCACGCCACTCTCCTACAACCCGGCACTAAACCACACCTACGGCCTAGCACCATTTCGTTGGTAAGAGAGCGGCCCGCCGCGCGGCGCGACGATCTACCTCAAGCCGCGCCGGTCACATGGTCCGCTGGCACACCTATTAACTCCACAGCCTGGTGCGCTTCCGCCACGGTCGGCGCAGTGGCAACAACCAAATTATCCGCGCTGAAGGTCTTCGCGAAATTTCCCTGGAACCCGATCTCGAAGCGATCACCCTGCGCATCGGCATCGAAATCCTTCAGGTAAGTACGGCCGTTGCCCTGGTCATACACCAGTTTCAAGGTGCCATCGGTGCCGTCACCCAGCCCGGTATACCCCAGCGCCGATACATCGACCTTGTCTTGTTGGGTATCGAAGTTGACGATCAGGTCACTGTTACCCCGCTGGCTATCGCTCTTGTCCAGGTAGCGGAAGGTATCTGCTCCCGCGCCGCCCTTGAGGTAGTCGCCAAAGCCGTTGCCGATGAATACCCCGCCTTCGGCGCCGGCGACGAAATTATCGTGATAGTTGTTGCCCGTGAGGGTAGCAGTGGTGCGATCTACGGTTTCATTGCCGGCGAAGATGAAACGGTCGACATCCAGCAGGCCGTCCACGCCATAGCGGTCAGCAGTGGTCAAATGCAGCATGAAGCGGTTGCCCTGCGCATCGGTTTCGAACGACTGCACCACCACTCGATCCAGCGCCTTGTCGAAGCTGTAGTTCAGGGTGCCGTTATAACCATCGCCCAGCCCGGTATAGCCCAGGCGGGAGACATCCAGCAGGTCGGTGCCCACTTTGAAGAGATACACATTATCGAAGCTGGACGTGCCGGCAGCATCATTGACGAAGCTGTCGGTGACTTGGTCGAACTGCACGGTGGTGCGCGCGTTGCCCACGGCGAAGGTGTCTGCGCCGGCGCCGCCGTCGAGTACGCTGCTGTATTTCGGGGCTCTGATGTAGTCATCCCCATCGGTGCCAGTGACATGCCATTCCTTTTCGCTGCGGCCGTAGGGGAAGTCTTCACCCGGCACCATGTTGTAGGTGAGCGCAAAGTTAGCGGTGTTTAGCCCCGAGTGATCGCCTGCCAGGCGCACTTCGAATGCGTTACCACTGGCGTCCTTGTCCAGGGAATATACATAGGTCACATCTTCCCCTGCGTCGTAACGCACCGCCAAGTCACCGTTGCGGCCGTCGCCTACGCGTTCCAGGCCCAGGGCAGTAAGGTCGAGCACATCACGTTCGTCGTCGAAGTCGACAATAAGGTCCGAATGCGAGCCTGAGGCGTCGTAGTAGCTGTCGGACAGCGCGGTGAAAACGAACTGGTTGAGAGAAGAGGCGTATTGGGGGGAATGCGAAATCAGCGTGTCGGCGCCGGCGCCACCGATAAACGTGTCGGAGCCGGCCACACCGGTGAGGGTGTCGTCACCGGCCCCGCCGATCAGAACGTCGCGCTTGGCAGTGCCGGTGATGCTGTCGTCACCGTCGGTGCCGATGAGGGTGGTGTAGGCAGGGCGGTTGATCTGCTGGATGTCGTTCGCATTGGGCATGGCAGGGCTCTTTGAGCTAAGAAGGACGGCCGCGAGCGACTGCACTGCATGCGAGTGGCCAGGAAACTCGCGCGCTACTGCTCAAACAGCCTTTGCCCGCAAACGAAGCGTTAAGTTCAATGCAGGCCATGGATAAATGTCAGTAATTTCTCGATCGCCACATGTGTTTGAGGTGCATGACCTGCCAGGCAACTAACGTTCCTCACTTCGCCTCTCACGGCGGCGGAAACTGCGCCGCCGTGCGCTGCCCCTCTACCGTCGCCACTCGCTGCCAGCGCAGTGGCCCTCGCCAGCCGCGTTGGCTACTGTCGCGGGCCCGCTCGCGGACAATCAGCATCAACGGGCGCCAGGTGCCCTTCATTAACAGTGTGCGATCGATGGCTGCTTGAGCTTGTTCGGCAGCACGGTGGTCGCCGCGTCGCATGGCCAGCGCGGACAGTGCCCGGTAGCCGTCAAGCGTGGCGCCCACAGCGCCCTTCATGGAGTAGTTGACGTTGTACTGGCAGTAGCGGTTGTGCTTGGCCAAGGTGGCGATGGTGTCTTCGAAGGTGCGCAGCAGGGCGTCGGCACGCTCCCGGTTGGCTGGGGTGTCCTTGTTGCCGTTCGTATCTGGCTCAAGGGTTTCGAGGCAACGCATCAGCCATAGGTCGCGGTTGCTGCGGATCTCCGCCTGCATGTCCTTGACCGAGGTGTAGTGACGGTCGAGGTCGCCATCTTGCTTGTTGCCGGGGAGCAGAAACGGCGAAATCTCGTGGCGTTCCAGCGCCCAGGCTAATTCTCGGTTGGCCCCCAACTGCAGGCCCAGGCCTTGGCGGGTAGGCCCGGCAGGTGTGCCGCTGGCCTGGGGCTGATTGCTGAGGGGCTGGGCATTGAGGGCGACGGTAACGCCGGCGCGCTGCTGGGCTGTGTCGCCGCGCTGGCCTTGCACACGCACACGGCCGTGCTGTTCCTGGCGCTGGTCGCGAACCCGCTCGGCTTCTGCGTATAGCGAGGGTTCAAAGCCCAGCGATTGGCCCACCCCACCGCCGTCATCTAAACCCGCGCCGAGCCGCGCACCCGCACGCCCGCCCAGTGTGCGGGTGCTCACCGTGCTGCTCAGCCCGCTGATAGACACTGCGGGGTTGCGCGCCAGGATCGCTTCCATGGGGCCGGCGAATGCCCTGCCGTGGGTTGGCGCAATCTGGTCCCAACGCACCAGGCTGTCGAACGCATTGAGCATGTTCTGGCGCATTTCGTCGTCTTTGTGGCGGGTGCGGAAAAACCGCATCAGCGTGCCATCGGTGGTCGCCTGTTGCCCGGCCAGGCGCCCGCTGAGCGTGCCCTGGGCAGCCACTCCGGGTGCCAGTGCCACCCCCGACGCCGCACCCAAGGTGGCCTCAGCGGCGTGGGTGCGGGTGCGGCCGACGGTGAGTTCCATGCCCAGGATCGGCATGAACAGTTGCACGAAGGCTTCGTCGGTGCGTGACAGCTCTGCCGAGAAGATGGGCGATACCAGCGGGGAGAGCACACTGTAGGGCAACGAGGGTATGCCTCCGCCCAGGGTGCCGCCCCCGGCCAAGCGCAGCCGATGGCGTAACTGGCAGTTGAGGATCAGCGGCTTGAAGAACGCCACGATGTCATCCTTACTGCCCAGGTAGTCGCGTTTCAGCAGCGCTGCGGCCTGCTCAAGGCTATCGGGGTCCGGTGTGCGTGCCGGCGCCTCGGGCCCTACCGCCGTGCGCAGGTGGTCATCGATCCGTTCGAGTATTTCAAATACGCACGCCTCGCTGCCGCACAGGGTCGCATAGGGCTCGGGCAGGGCGGGCTCGCGCTGCGCCTTGATCAGCGTGCCACGCGCCTCGTGCCCTCGGGCACGGTGGGTGAGCCGGCGCTCATGCTGCGAGGCGCCCAGGTGGCGGGCAATCTTGGCGGCGGCTTTGGGGCCGAAACGGGTTTCGGATAAGGTCGCGCCCTTCGCCTTGAGCGCCGTGAGGTAGGCGATGATCGCTTCGACCGCGTCGGCTTCGGCCGGGACAGTACCACGTGCGGCCTCGGCCAGGCGGCGCAGGTCGCTTACACGGCTGTCGATCGCTTCATCAACGGCCTTACGCGCGGTTGTCATCCCCATGCTTTCGCCCACGGCCTGGCCGCGTGCAAGGGTGCGCGCCTTGAACGGTGTTTTACCTAATGAGGGAACCAGTTTGCGTAGCCGTGACCCATCTTTCGGGGCGTCGGCCGCGCGGTCGGCCATGGCCCGCGCCAGCCATTGCACGCTGGCCTTGCGCAGGCGCTGGTCATGCTGGTCGTAGGCACTGCCTGGCGCGTTACTTACGTAGCCGTTTGCCACGGCATGGAACGCCGCCACGTCGACGTCGGCCACGGGGGGCGCATCGTCTGCGCGCAACCGCACGCGCGCGACCGCCTGTGCTCGGCCCAGCCAGGTGTCTACCCTTTGCTCCACAGCCGACAGAGGGCGACCGGCTTGTCGCTGGTCCAGGCGCGCCTGGTCAGCGCTCCAGAACACCAGCAACGCTTGGCTACGTTGAGGGTCAACAGGGGTTGCACGGTCGCTGGACAGCAGGTGCAGGATGTCCATGCCGCGGGGCAGGGGAGCCAGCGTGCGGATCAATGCACGAACGCTTTCCTGCACAGCCGGCGAGGCGCTGTCCGTCCCACCCGTGCCCGCATCAAGCCAGTGGGCCAGGGGCTGGCGCCCGATCGCTTCGAGAGCCTGGGCGGCCCGGCTAGCGTCCCCGGTGACGGCATACAACGCGTGGGTAATCACCGTGTTCAACAGCACCTCGGGAATCGGCGGCACGCTGGCGGCCTCGTTGCGCTGGCTGGCCAACCCCGCCAGGGCAGCCGCCAGGCGCGGTTCGAGGGGCTGGGGGAACGGCGTGATGACTTCCCGGGCATAATCGGCGAACAGGCGGTCGGTGTCTGCCATGGCCTGTTGGCTTGCTTCACGATCGAATGTCGCCGCTGGCTGCGACTGCAGGCGCGCCTCGGCCGCGTCCAACGGCGCTTGGGCCGCGGCGGCCTTGGCCTGCTGGCGGTCCGTTTGGTTGAGGCGCCCGAGCACTTCGCTCATATCCGTATTAAGCGCCGCGAGCGCCGTCACAGCCTGTTCAAACGCGGCAGTCAGTTGTTGCGTATGGCGCGCGGCCTCGCCTACCTGCAGCTGGGCTGCGGCCAATGCGGGGGCCCCGGGCGCCGTGGTGTCGCGCAGCTGTTGCAGCCTGTAATGGGCCTGGGCCTCCGCTATCTCAGCCTGTTTCAGTGCGCGGTCGGCGTCCAGCGCCAAGCGGGTCTGCTCGCCCTTGAGTGCAAGATCGAAGCTGAGCTGGGCGTGGCGGTTGCCTAGCGTGTCCTTGAGCGCTTCGCCACGCGCGCGCAGGTCGTCGATGCGGCTGAGCCGAAAGGCGTTCAACTGATGGTCGCCCTCGGCGTCCAGCCGCTGCGTACGCACCCCTTGCAGGCGGCTATCGAGCAGCAGGGTTTGCATGCCTTCGCGGGCTATGGCCAGTTCGCCTTGAGCCTGTTCCAGGCGCAGCTGGGCTGCCGTCCGTACGGCCTGCTGCCCGGCCCGTGCGCGACCGTCACCCACCGCTGGGCGGTCAGCCGCTTCGACCGCCTCCATGGCAGTGTCCAGGTCTTCGACCGCACGGTCCAGAATGTGGCGTTGGCGCTGCGCCTGTTGGCACAAGGTGGCGAGGGCCTGATCCCAAGGTTTGGCTGAGCCCGCGGCCATCGGCGCGCCCCGACGTTTGATACTGCGGGGGTCGTCTGGGCGCGAATACTGGGTGATCGCCTGTACGCTGTCGGGCGCCAGCCAAGGGACAGCGCGTGTCGCCAGGCGCCGCAGCGGCGAGGGTGCAGGCCGTTGCCACACCTCGCCAGCGGCCTCGTCCAGCCCTTTTACCCACACATCGACGGTGGCCCTGAAGGCGTCGATCTCATCGAGCAGGTCGCCAAGGGCTGGGGCGTCAGTGGCGGGCGCGGGGTACTCGGGCAAGCCGGGGCGCAGCGCACGGGCGATACTTCGGCCAGTACCGGGGATGCCGTAGGTGAAGGTCAGTGGCCGGCCGCTGGCGGACCACCGCACCATCCGTTGGCGCAACCGGTCGACGGCAGTGCCCGGCGGTGGCGGGTTTTGGTGGGGCGCAGCAGGGTTGGCCTGAGCACTGGCCGGCGTACTAGGCGCGTGTAACGCCTGCGGCGTGTCCTCCTCCGGGATCGTCTGCAATCTGGCCGGCTGGGCCAGATTAATACGAGACTGAATGGGCATCCTGGCCTTCCATTAGTTAAGCGGTTAGAACAGATGCTATTCAACTTTGGAGGGGGTTCGATAATGATTTTTAGGTCTTTGTATATGCACTTTATGTGTAAGTTATTTGCAGTGAATTAACTTAATAAGGTCCTGCCAAAAAGTTCTAAGCTATGACTGCTTTAGTTGCATGCAGGCGTCATCCAACACCCCCGCAAAACGAAGTATCTGAAGTAAACAGGCAGAACCCGGTATCAGCCTTTAAGCGCACTCTGTGCGCGGCGCAGGCGTGACAGGGCGGCCTCCAGGTTACGGTCAGGCATATGGTGCGAGCGCAGCACCCGGGCGGTGTTTTCCACATAATCACGCGTACTGCCCGCGACGCCCCGTGCGTTAACCAGAATGTCGAACAGTACGGGGTCGGGTAGAGTGCCTACGTAGGCCGGGTGCTGGCGGTGTAAGGTAAATACCAGTGCCCGAACCTGGCGCCCATCTTCGAGCCGACAGTTCACCCACTTGGGACGATAGGCTGGAATCACCATCTCTCTTTGCCATAACGCCTCCAAGTGACTATCCAGGTTGTGCTCCGGCAGGCGTTGAACAAACCCATTACACGAACCCCCCTTGTCCAGGCCAAATACCAGGCCGGGGCGTTCCGGCGTACCGCGGTGGAAGTGCGACCAGAGGTACAAACCTCGGTGGTAGCCGTGTACGCGCGCGCGTTGCACTTCCAGCGCAGGGCATTCCGGGCGCCAGATGAGCGAGCCGTAGGCAAACAGCCAGAAGGGGCCCTGGCCCGCTTGCGCACGCACCGCCTCAAGCGATGGTGCGCACGCGCTCATCCGGCACCTCCACTGTTGAACACAGTGTCACCAGGCATAGGTCAACTTGGCGTAGTAGAACGCGCCACTGTAGCCGTAAGGGGAAAAGGTCGAATATTTCAGGTTGCCCCCTGAGCTATTGGCGAAGTCAATTTTTTCCGGCACCTGGTTGGTGACGTTGTCCCCGCCCACGGTAAACAGCCAGTTGTTGAAGCTGTAGTCCACGGCCAGGTCCAGCAACCAGGCGGCAGAGAAGCTCTGGTCTGGAAGGCTGGTGTCGTTCTGGTAGCTGGTGTAGGTGCCGTAACGCACCAGGTTGCTGTGCAGAGTCCAGTTGTTAAGGGTGAAGTCGTTGCCCAGGGTGAGCTTGTGCTCCGGCGTGGTATCGCCCAGCAGGCCAAGGCGTTCGCGCCGTTCCAGCAAAGACGTGGTGGCCAGCCCGAGCTGCGCGAGAATGGCCGGGTCTTGCTTGGTGTCGGTGACCTTGGTGTGGTTGTAGTTGTAGCCGGCGGTGGTGGTCCAGCGCACGCCGTTGTCGAAGCGGTAGAGGTAGGTCGCTACCAGGTCGACACCGGTGGTGCGGGTGTCGGCACCGTTGGTGAAGTAGCGCAGGCTGGTGTAGTTGGTGTCGCCAGCGCCCTGGCCTTGAAGATAGTCCAGTGCATTCTGGTTAAGGCGCAGGTTGGACGACAACGTGATGCGGTCACGGATGTCGATGCGGTAGACGTCCGCCGTCACCTGCAGGTTGTCCACCGGGCGCAGCACCAGCCCCAGGCTATAGTTGCGCGATTTTTCGGCCTTCAAATCCTCGGCCCCCAGCAGTTGCGGCACCTGGGCGTCTACCGGAAAGATGCCTGCCTCCTGAATCACCCCATCGATCAATTGGGAGGAGGTGGACGCGAAGTGCTGCTGCGCCAGCGAGGGCGCCCGGAACCCACTGGAGATACTGCCGCGAAGCGCAACCTTGGGTGTGAAATCGTAGCGCCCGGCGAGCGAGCTACTCATGTTGGCGCCGAAGTCGCTGTAATCTTCGTGGCGCGCGGCGGCAGAGACCGCAAACTTGTCGGTCAGGTTGGTCTCCAGGTCCAGGTACTGCGCGAAGCTGTGGCGGCTCCAATTTCCCGAATCGGCGTCACGGAAGCCCGCGTACCCCTGGCTACCACTGCGGTAGTAGGACTGCCAGTCGCCGGCTTTGATTTCGTAGCCTTGGTTGAGGTATTCGGCACCGAATGCGACCGACAACGGTGCCTCCAGGCCACGGATGTCGAAGTCTCGCGAAATGTCCAGGCTCACCTGTTGCTGGTCGCTGGTCAGCTTGCCGTTGTTGAAATGCAACGGCGTGCTGCCGGTGTCGGCGAACAGCGCAGCGTTGAGGGAGCGGGTGCCGATGGTGTAGTCGTTGCGGCCGTAGCCGGCCGACAGATCGTAGCGCCACTGGTTGCCCAAGTCTCCACGAACGCCAGCCGTCAGCGACGAGTCCTCCAGGGTGCCGTCGATCAACGGCAGGAAACCGTTAGGATAAATGCTCGCAACGTTGCCGGAATTGTTGCTGGCGCGGTAGAACCCGGCGGTCTCCCCGTGGG
Source organism: Pseudomonas sp. AB39(2026) (assembly GCF_059831485.1). NCBI lineage: Bacteria > Pseudomonadati > Pseudomonadota > Gammaproteobacteria > Pseudomonadales > Pseudomonadaceae > Pseudomonas > Pseudomonas sp. AB39(2026). Next base: position 1,320,411 of record NZ_CP195212.1, on the reverse strand, counting down.
TTTTTCGATAGCCACCGAAGGTGTAGAGCTGGGCTTGGTCGTTCAGCTCCAGTTGGCTATTAAGGAACAGCTTGAGGTTGTCATTGGCCGGCTCGCCTTGACGGAATACCTGCTCGCCATACGTGGTCGAACCCCTGCTCGCCGAGCGCAGGTCAGTACCGGCCCGGTCTGTGTAATCGTTATCGCTGGATTCGGCCGACAGGTTGAACCAGCCTCTGTCGCCCAGTGCCGTGCCAGCGTTGGCGGCGACCTGGCGCTGGATGCCGTCGCCCTTGTTGTACTGGCCGTAGCGCGTGCTAACCGAGCCGCCACTGGCGTCATGCTTGAGTATGACGTTGATGACACCGGCGATGGCATCGGAGCCATAGCGCGCCGAGGCGCCGTCGCGCAGCACCTCAATGTGGTCCACGGCCGACAGGGGAATGGCGTTCAGGTCCACGGGCGCAGAACCCCGGCCTGTGGCCCCACCAAGGTTAACGAAGGCACCGGTATGTCGGCGCTTGCCGTTGACCAATACCAGTACTTGGTCCGGTGACAATCCGCGCAGTTGTGCGGGCCGGGCCAGTTCAGCGCCGTCCACCAGGCTGGGGCGAGGAAAATTGATCGACGGGATCAGCCGTGCCAGCACCGCGCCTAGTTCCTCCGAGCCACTGGCACTGAGGTTTTCGCCGGAAATGATGTCGATGGGCGACAGGGAGGCGCTGGCCGTACGCTCATGGGCCCTTGTGCCAGTGACGATAATCTGTTCCAGGTGTGTGTCGTCGGCGTTGCCTTTTGCATTGGCAGCCGCTACCGGCGGCGGTGAAACGACGATGCCATCAGCCGTGCGGGTGTGTGCCAGGCCGCTGCCTTCCAGAGCGCGGTCCAGGGCTTGATCGCTGCTCAAGCGCCCCTGCAGCGCTGGGGCTTGCTGCCCTTCCACGCGCTGGGCGTCGAAGGAAATCGGCACGCCGCTGCGGCGTGAGATCTCTAGCAAGGTCTGGCCGAGATCACCTGAGGGTATCGAGTAATCTTCCAACTGCTCCGCTGCACTGGCGGCGTAGCCGGGGCAGGGCAGGGCGAGGCAACTGCCGAGGGCGACAGCGAGGGATAGACAGGAATGGCGAAATGACGCGTGGATCAGGTTGGGCATGGTGGGTGTTCTGTGAAGGAAATGTCCTCCTAATGAGCAACCAGGCGCGAGAACCTGCACACATCCCTTGGATCGTTTTGTACTGAGCTTATGCATTCGTGACCAGTTCGATGCGGGTCCACAGCGCTCCATACTGAGTCATTTTCACAGGCAGGCTCGCTGCGATCAGGCGCAATGACTTGGCGGTATCGTTCAGCGGGAACCGCCCACTGATGTGCAAGCCCGAGGCAGCTCGGGAAATACGGATAATGCCCGTGCGGTAAGCACGCAATGCATCAACGAGCTCGCCAAGGGGCTGGTTGCGGGCTTCGACCAAGCCATGGAGCCATGCGCCAGCCTCGGGCACCGCTAAGCCCAGTACCGGGGCGAGGGCAGGCGCTACCTGTACGCTTTGCCCTGTGTCCACACTCAGCCTGTCGCTGGCTGGCGTGATCAACTCCACCCGACCCGCCACTACCGTCATGTTCACCTGGCCTGCGCCGTGGCGCTCGATGAGTGCGCGGGCTCCGGGTTCAGCGTCGAACCGGCACAGCGGCGTTTCTACAGACGTAGGTAATCCAGCACACTCCAATTGCAAGCTACCCGTGTGCAGGTGCCAGAGGCGCAGGGTCGTGGCTTCGGTAACGCTAAGGTGCGTACGCGCGTTTAGGGTCATCCGGCCGCCGCCGGGTATCTCGAATGTCCGCCGTTCTGCCGTCGCTGTCTGCAAGTCTTTCGACGGCCACAATGGCCCGCTTGAAAACCGTAGCCCAAGGGCCGAAGCGCCAAGCAGCGTCAAACCGGCCATACCACTTTGCACAAAGCGCCGCCGGCTGGAGGGTGCTTGCAGTGCCGCGATCACGTGCTCAGGGTGCATCGGCGGCAGGGTTAACGGCTTGGCGTGGGCAACTCCTTCGGCCATGCGCGCAAACACCTGCTGATGGAGGGGGTGTGCGTCATGCCAGGTCTCGAACGCACAGCGCTCTGCCTCGCTGATATCGCCCGACCGCAGGCGTGCCATCCACTCGGCGGCTTCGTCGAGCACACGGTCGATGGCCGGGCTGCTCATGCGTCCACCGCCTGGTAGCACAGTTTGAAAGCCTGGGTCATGTACTGCTGTACCCGGCTTGTGGAAATACCCAGGCGAGTGGCAATTTCAGCATAGGAAAGGCCACCAAGCTGGCTATGTATAAACGCTGCTTTGCCTTGGCCGGGCAGGGTGTCGAGCAAGCGGTCCAAATACAGCAGGCTGTCCACGAACACATGGATTTCTTCCGGCGAAGGCTGAACGTGCCGGGGCATTTCGCTCATCAACTGAAGGTACGCGCGCTCCAAGTCACGCCGCCGCCAGCTTTCCTGAAGCAGCCGCCTGGCAATCGTGGTCAACAAGGCGCGCGGTTCGCGAATCACATGGGGGTCGGGCAGGCCCAGCAGGCGGACGAAGGTTTCCGAGGCGATGTCCTCGGCGCTGTGCCGGCAATTGAGGCGGCTACGAAGGCGGCCGCACAGCCACTCGTAGTTCTGAGCAAACAGTTTGCCCATGAGCTGCTGCGTTGGAGAGGAATCGAAATCCATGTCGGGCCTGCCTGGAAAACAGACGCCATCATGGAAGAAACACGAAAAGCGTAATAAAGAATAAAAAAGAACATATTTATTCTATTTTTATTCATGCGCGCCCCAGAGACGCTCGTAATTCTCCAACGGCTGTTCATGGTGATTACCGCCCATTCATGGTTAACTCGCCGTTTTCACCCACCCTCACCTAAAGGAACCCTTTCATGGCTCAAGTCACCCTCAAGGGCAACCCGGTCCGTGTTGACGGCCAGCTTCCTCAGCCTGGCAGCCAGGCGCCTGCGTTCTCGCTGGTGGCCGGCGACCTCAGCGATACGTCCCTGAGTGCCTTTGCCGGCAAGCGCAAAGTGCTGAACATTTTCCCCAGTGTGGACACGCCCACCTGCGCCACCTCGGTACGTACGTTCAACAAGCAGGCCGGTGAGCTGAACAACACCGCCGTGCTGTGCATCTCGGCCGACCTGCCGTTCGCTCAGAAGCGCTTCTGCGGCGCCGAAGGGCTGGAAAACGTAGTCAACCTGTCCACCCTGCGCGGTGCCGAGTTCATTCAGGCCTACGGCGTGGCCATTGCCGAAGGCCCATTGAAAGGCCTGACGGCCCGTGCCGTGGTAGTACTGGATGAGCAGGATAAAGTGCTGTACAGCGAGCTGGTTCCGGAGATCGGCCAAGAGCCGAACTACGAGGCGGCATTGGCTGTTCTGAAGTAATCACCCTCAGCTGCGCGGCCTCTCTGCCGCGCAGTGTGCGGCACATTGTCGATACGTATCGGCCCTGTCAGGTGGCCGATACGTAAAAGACCGGTAAATGCGCTTTGCGAATCACGCCCAAGTGCTTATCGTTCAGCGTCCTGAAGGAAAGCTGAGCCGTACCATGGTCGATCGTCCGCTGCACCCACGTTCCCCCCTGATCAAGCGCCTGCTGGTTGTGCTGTTGCTGCTATTGGTAGCCGGCGCGGCCTATTGGTACTGGAAACACCGCCAAGCGGCCTCCACCGGTGAGCAGGCGGCTGCCGCGCAAGGGGCTGGCCGCCGCGCCGGTGGCAACCCCATGCGCCCAGGGTTCGGGAATGCCGCCGGGGCAACACCCGTTCGTGTCGGTACCGTGACCGTGGGCGACTTCCCGGTTTACCTGAAGGCACTAGGCACTGTGACGGCCCTTAACACGGTGAACGTGCGCACACGCGTGGCGGGCGAGTTGGTGAAGGTCAACTTCCAGGAAGGCCAGCACGTGAAGGCTGGCGACCTGCTAGCGCAGATCGACCCGCGCAGCTATCGCATCGCCTTGCAACAGGCCGAAGGCACCCAAGGTGAAAACCAGGCACAGCTGAAAAACGCGCAACTGGACCTTAAACGCTACCGGGACTTGTTCGCCCAGGACAGTATCGCCCGCCAGACCCTGGACACCCAGGAAGCGCTGGTGGCCCAGTACCAGGCCACCGTCAAGACCAACGCCGCCGCCATTGAGGATGCCCGGCTCAACCTGCAATTCACCGATATCCGCGCACCGATCTCAGGCCGGGTAGGGTTGCGCCAACTGGATGCCGGTAACCTGCTGGCGGCCAACGACTCCACCGCCGTGGCCGTAGTGACGCAGATGCAGCCCATCAGCATTGCCTTCACCCTGCCGGAAACCCAGATCGACGCCGTGCTGGCTCACTACCGTGAGGGGCAGCAGTTGCGGGTGGAGGCCTGGGACAGGGCCGACCGTGCCTTGGTGGCCAGCGGTGTACTGGCCAGCCCGGACAACCAGATCGACACCGCCACCGGCACCCTGAAGTTCAAGGCACGGTTCGATAACAAGGACGAACACCTGTTCCCCAACCAGTTTGTGAACGTGCGCCTGTTGGTAGACACCTTGCACGGTGTGGTGCTGGCCCCCAGTGCGGCCATCCAGTTCGGCAATGACGGCACCTTTGTGTATGTGCTGGACGGCGAAAAAACCGTAAAGGTGCGGCAATTGAAGGTGGGCGCCAGCGATGGCACCTCTACCGTGATTGAAAGCGGCTTGGCCCAGGGGGACCGTATTGTGCTGGAAGGCACGGACCGCTTGCGTGACGGCGGGGAAGTGGAGGTGGTGAACGACAACCGTGCACTGCCTGCTGGCACCAGTGAACACCTACAGGGCACCACGCCAGGCGACACCACAGGTTCGACCAAGGCTGGCGCATGAACATATCCCGCCTGTTCATCCTGCGGCCGGTCGCTACCACGCTGACCATGTTGGCCATTGTTCTGGCCGGGCTGATCGGCTGGCGGCTGATGCCTGTCTCAGCCCTGCCCCAGGTGGACTACCCCACCATTCGGGTAATGACCCTGTACCCCGGTGCCAGCCCGCAGGTAATGACCAGCGCGGTCACGGCCCCCCTTGAGCGCCAGTTCGGGCAAATGCCAGGCCTGGACCAAATGGCGTCCACCAGCTCTGGCGGCGCCTCGGTGATTACCCTGCGGTTCAGCCTGGCGCTGAACATGGATGTGGCCGAGCAGGAAGTGCAAGCTGCCATCAACGCCGCCAACAACCTGTTGCCCAACGACCTGCCGGCCCCCCCGGTGTACAACAAGGTCAACCCTGCCGACACCCCTGTGCTCACCATCGCCATCAGCTCGCGCACCCTGCCGTTACCCAAGGTGAACGATTTGGTGGACACGCGCATGGCGCAGAAAATCGCACAGATCGGCGGCGTGGGCATGGTGAGCATTGCCGGTGGCCAGCGCCATGCGGTGCGCATCAAGGTCAACCCTCAGGCACTGGCCGCGGCCGGGTTGAACCTGGCGGACGTGCGCACCTTGATTACCGCGTCCAACGTCAACCAGCCCAAGGGTAACTTCGACGGCCCTACCCGGGTCTCGATGCTTGATGCCAACGACCAGCTGCGCTCCCCCGAGGAGTACGCCGACCTTATCCTGGCTTACAAAAATGGTGCACCGCTGCGCCTGCAGGACGTGGCCGACATTGTGGACGGCGCCGAGAACGAGCGCCTGGCAGCCTGGGCCAACCGCAACCAGGCGGTGCTGTTGAACATTCAGCGCCAGCCCGGTGCCAACGTGATCGACGTGGTGGACCGGGTAAAAGCCGTACTGCCCACGCTCACCGCCAGCATGCCCGCTGGCCTGGATGTGACCGTACTCAGCGACCGTACCCAGACCATTCGGGCCTCGGTGCACGACGTGCAAACCGAGCTGCTGTTTGCCATTGCCCTGGTGGTGATGGTGACGTTCCTGTTCCTGCGCCGGCTCAGCGCCACCCTCATTCCTTCCATTACGGTGCCACTGTCGTTGATCGGCACCTTCGGCGTGATGTACCTGGCGGGGTTCTCGGTCAACAACCTGACATTGATGGCGCTGACCATCGCCACTGGTTTTGTGGTGGATGACGCCATCGTAATGTTGGAGAACATCGCCCGGCACATCGAAGAAGGCGAGACGCCCATGCAGGCGGCCATCAAAGGCGCCCGGCAGATCGGCTTCACGCTGCTGTCCCTCACGTTTTCCCTGATCGCCGTGCTGATCCCCCTGCTGTTCATGGGCGACGTAGTGGGCCGGCTGTTCCGGGAGTTCGCCATCACGCTGGCGGTCGCCATTCTTATTTCCTTGGTGGTGTCCCTCACGCTCACGCCCATGATGTGTGCGCGCATGCTCAAGCGCGAACCGCCGGAAGGGGAGCAGTCCCGGTTCTACAAAGCCAGCGGTGCCTGGCTGGACTGGCTGGTGGCCCGGTATGCCACAGGGCTTGCCTGGGTGCTGCGGCATCAGCCCCTCACGCTGCTGGTGGCCGTCGCCACCCTGGGGCTTACGGTGGTGCTGTACCTGGCCGTACCCAAGGGCTTCTTCCCGGTGCAGGACACCGGGTTTATCCAGGCGGTGTCCGAGGCGCCCCAGGCCGCCAGCTTCCAGGCCATGGGCGAACGCCAGCAGGCCTTGGCCGAGATCATCCTGAAGGACCCGGCCGTGCAAAGCCTGTCGTCCTATATTGGGGTGGACGGCGACAACGCTACCCTCAACAGTGGGCGCCTGCTCATCAACCTCAAGCCCCACGGCGAGCGGGAGGTCAGTGCCGCCCAGGTAATTGCGCGGCTGCAACCCCGAGTGGACCAATTGGTAGGCGTGCGCCTGTTCATGCAGCCGGTGCAGGACCTGACCATCGAAGACCGGGTCAGCCGTACCCAGTACCAGTTCAGCCTGGCCTCACCGGATGCCGACCTGCTGGCGGACTGGACAGGCAAGCTGGTGGACGCCTTGAACCAGCGGCCAGAGCTTCGAGACGTGGCCAGCGACCTGCAGGACAAGGGCTTGCAGGTGTACCTGGACATCGACCGGGATGCGGCCATGCGCCTGGGGGTGAAGGTGTCGGACATCACCAATGCCCTGTACGACGCCTTTGGCCAGCGGCAGATTTCCACCATCTATACCCAGGCCAACCAGTACCGTGTGGTGCTGCAGTCGGCGGACGGTGGGCGTATTGGGCCCGAGGCCCTGGAGCAGCTGTACGTCAAGGCGTCGGCCAGCACCGGTTCAAGCACCAGCGCCGATAGCCAGATGGCCAGCGGCACCGGCTCATCGGCCAATGGCACTACAGACAGCACTACCACAACAGCAGGCACGCAGGTTCGGCTGTCCAGCCTGGCCCGGATTGAGCAGCGCCAGGCGCAACTGGCCATTTCCCACTTGGGGCAATTCCCGGCCGTCACCCTTAGCTTCAACCTGGCCGACGGCGTGGCGCTGGGCAAGGCGGTGGAGGTGATCGAGCAGGTGCAGCGCGACATTGGCATGCCGTTGGGCGTGCAGACCGAATTCCAAGGGGCCGCCGCGGCCTTCCAGGCCTCGTTGTCCAGCACGCTGCTGCTGGTGCTGGCCGCTGTGGTCACCATGTACATCGTGCTGGGCGTGCTGTACGAGAGCTACATCCACCCCATAACCATTCTGTCCACCTTGCCCTCGGCCGCCGTCGGTGCCTTGCTGGCCTTGCTAATCAGCGGCAAGGACCTGGGCATGATCGCCATTATCGGCATCATCTTGCTGATCGGTATTGTGAAAAAGAACGCCATCATGATGATCGACTTCGCGCTAGAGGCCGAGCGTGGCCGCGGGCTGGCGCCGGAGCAGGCTATTTACGAAGCGGCGCTGCTGCGCTTCCGGCCCATCCTGATGACCACCCTGGCCGCACTGTTTGGCGCCATTCCCCTGATGTTCGCCACAGGGTCGGGCGCTGAGCTGCGGCAACCCCTGGGCCTGGTGATGGTGGGCGGTTTGCTGGTGAGCCAGTTGCTCACCCTGTTTACCACCCCAGTGATCTACCTGTGGTTTGACCGCACCAGCCGTCGCTTCACCCGGCGCACGGGCCAGCAGGTGCAGGCGTGAACCTGTCCAGCCCGTTCATTCGGCGCCCGGTCGCTACGCTACTGCTAAGCCTGGCGATCATCCTGCTGGGGGCCGTAAGCTTCAGCCAGCTGTCCGTGGCACCGCTGCCGGAAATGGACTTCCCCGTGATTGTGGTCAGCGCCAACCTGGCCGGGGCCAGCCCTGAGGTGATGGCGTCTTCGGTGGCAACCCCCCTGGAGCGGGCGTTCGGTGCCATTTCCGGGGTGACCAGCATGAACAGCCGTTCCAGCCAGGGCTCTACGCGGGTGATTCTGCAATTCGAGCAGGGGCGGGACATCAACGGTGCGGCCAGGGATGTGCAGGCGGCCATCAACGCGTCGCGCAACCTGCTGCCCAGCGGCATGAAGAGCATGCCCACCTACAAGAAGATCAACCCTTCCCAGGCGCCGGTGATGGTGCTGGCGCTGACCTCGCCGGCCTTGGGCAAGGGCAAGCTGTATGACATGGCGTCTACCATTCTGTCGCCGACCCTGGCGCAGGTGAACGGGGTAGGGGAGGTGCAGATCGGCGGCAGCTCGCTGCCTGCTGTGCGTATCGAGCTGGAGCCTGCGCGCCTTAACCAGTACGGCATCGCCCTGGACGATGTACGTGCCGCCATCGACAACGCCAACGTGCGCCAGCCCAAAGGCTTTGTGGAAGACGCGCAGCGGGCATGGCAAGTGCAGGCCAACGACCAGTTGGAGCAGGCCAGCGACTACCGCCCGTTGATCATTCGTCAGCAGGATGGCGCCATCCTGCGCCTGGGAGATGTGGCCAAGGTCAGTGATGGCGTGGAAGACCGTTACAACAGCGGCTTCTACAACCGCCAGGATGCGGTGTTGCTGGTAATCAACCGCCAGGCCGGCGCCAACATCCTCGAAACGGTGGAAGCGATCAAGGCCCACCTGCCTGCGTTGCGTTCGCTGTTGCCCGCCAGCGCGCAACTGGACGTGGCCATGGACCGCACCACGGTGATCAAGGCCACCCTACATGAAGCTGAACGCACCCTGCTGATTGCCGTGGTGCTGGTGATACTGGTGGTGTTCCTGTTCCTGGCCAATGGCCGCGCGGCGCTGATCCCCACACTGGCGGTGCCGGTGTCCCTGATTGGCACCTTTGCGGTGATGTACTTGTATGGCTTTTCCCTGAACAACCTGTCCTTGATGGCGTTGATCCTGGCCACCGGGTTGGTGGTGGATGACGCCATTGTGGTGCTGGAGAACATCTCTCGGCACATCGATGAAGGCGTGGCGCCGCTGCGAGCGGCCTATCTGGGCGCCAAGGAAGTCGGGTTTACCCTGCTGGCCATGAACCTGTCCCTGGTGGCGGTGTTTCTGTCCATCCTGTTCATGGGCGGCATTGTGGCCAACCTGTTCCGGGAGTTCTCCATCACGTTGGCCGCGGCGGTAGTGGTGTCTTTGGTGGTCTCGCTTACCCTCACGCCCATGCTGTGCGCACGCTGGCTAAAGCCGCGGGCGCCCGGCCCGCAGAACCGGCTGGAGCGCTGGAGCGAAGCCGGCAACCAGCGGCTGATGGCGGGCTACGACCGTACCCTGGGTTGGGTGCTGCGCCACCCGGTGCTGACCCTGCTGTCACTGCTGGCCACCATCGTGCTGAACGTGGCGTTGTACGTGGTGGTGCCCAAAACCTTTATGCCGCAACAGGACACTGGCCAGTTGATGGGCTTTATCCGGGGCGATGACGGGCTGTCGTTCACGGTGATGCAACCCAAGATGCACGCCTTCCGCGATGCGATCTTGGCTGACCCCGCCGTGCAAAGCGTGGCGGCCACCCTGGGCGGCAACAACGGCACCAACAACGCAACAATCCTAGTGCGGCTCAAGCCCCTGGCTGAACGCAAGGTGTCCGCCCAGCAAGTGATCGACCGGTTGCGCCGGGAGGTGCCAAAGATCGCCGGTGGCCGCCTGGTGCTGTTCGCGGACCAGGACCTGCAGTTCGGGGGTGCCCGAGACAGCGCTGGCTCCCAGTACCAGTACGTGATTCAAAGCGGGGACCTGGCCAGCCTGCGGACCTGGTTCCCCAAGATCGTGACGCTGTTCCGTTCGTTGCCGGAACTCACGTCCATCGATGCCCGCGACGGGGCAGGCACCGCCCAGGTCACCCTGGTGGTGGACCGGGACCAGGCCAAGCGCCTGGGTGTGGACATGAGTACTGTGATGACAGTGCTGAACAACGCCTATAGCCAACGGCAGATTTCCACCATTTACGATAGCCTGAACCAATACCAGGTGGTGATGGAAATCGACCCCCGCTACGCCCAGGACCCGGTTACCCTGGACCAGGTGCAAGTGATCACCAGCAGTGGCAAACGCGTGCCCCTGGCATCCATCGCCCGCTACGAAAACAGCTTGGCCAATGACAGTGTGAGCCATGACGGGCAGTTTGCCTCCGAGTCCATCTCCTTCGACCTGGCCGAAAACGTACCCCTGGACCGCGCTACGGCGGCCATCGAACGAGGGCTGGCCGGTTTGGGCATACCGGACGAACTGATCGTGAAGGCGGGGGGCAATGCCAACGCCTTTATCGATTCCCAGAAAGGCCAGCCTTGGATGATCCTGGGCGCCTTGGTGGGGGTGTACCTGATTCTGGGCATTCTCTACGAAAGCTATATTCACCCGCTGACCATCCTGTCCACCTTGCCGTCGGCCGGCGTGGGCGCGTTGCTGGCGATCTACCTTACCGGTGGCGAATTCAGCCTGATCTCTCTGTTGGGGTTGTTCCTGCTGATAGGGGTGGTGAAGAAAAACGCCATTCTGATGATCGACCTGGCACTGCAACTGGAGCGCGAAGCCCAGCTGGCCCCCCTGGAGTCCATCCGCCGTGCTTGCCTGCTGCGCCTGCGGCCTATCCTGATGACGACGCTGGCAGCCGTGCTGGGCGCCTTGCCCTTGCTCATGGGCAGCGGCGATGGCGCGGAAATGCGCCGGCCGCTAGGTGTGGCGATCATCGGCGGGCTGTTGCTCAGCCAGGTGCTGACCTTGTACACCACGCCTGTGGTGTACCTTGCCCTCGACCGCTTGCGCCACCGGTTCAACCGCTGGCGCGGCGTACGTACCGATGCTGCTTTGGAAAAACCGCTATGACCGTGCCTGTATCCCTTCGCGTTCGTCGCCTGGCGCTGGCCTGCTGCGCAGCCTGGCTGGCCGGTTGTGCCGTAGGCCCCGACTACCAGCGCCCTGCGCTGGCAACACCTGCGCAGTTCAAGCAGGCCGAGGGCTGGCGCCAAGCCGCCCCGGCGGACGAGCGTGCCCGGGGCAATTGGTGGGAGGTGTACCAGGATGCTCAACTCAATGCCCTGGTCGATGCCTTGAATCGCAATAACCAGACGGTGGCCCAATATGAAGCCCAATACCGCCAGGCACAGGCCTTGGTACGCAGCGCCCGTGGGGCGTTCTACCCCAGCCTGGGGCTGAACGTGGGCAAGACCCGGGCCGCTCAAGGCAGTGGCAGCAGTGGGTCGAGCCTGAGCAATGCCAGCAGCGGCATCCGCGATACCTACAATGCCCAGCTAGGCGTGAGCTGGGAAGCCGACCTATGGGGCAAGCTGCGCCGCGGGCTGGAAGCGGACAAAGCCAATGCCGGTGCCAGCCAGGCTGACCTGGCCGCCATGCGCCTGAGCCTGCAATCCCAGCTGGTGCAGGACTACCTGCAGGTGCGTGTGCTGGATGAACAGAAACGGTTGCTCGAAGCCACTGTGGACGCCTACCAGCGCTCCCTCACGCTGACGCAGAACCAATACCGTGCCGGGGTGGCGGGCAGCGATGCCACGGCACAGGCCCGCACTCAACTCAAAACCACCGAGGCGGACCTGGTAGACCTGCAGTGGCAGCGTGCACAGCTTGAAAATGCCATTGCTGTATTGATGGGGCAGGCCCCGGCCACCTTTAGCCTGGCTGAGGTCAAGCAGGTGCCTGCCTTGCCGGAGGTGCCGGTGGGTGTACCTTCACAATGGCTGGAAAGGCGCCCGGACATCGCCTCTGCCGAGCGTTCTGTCATCGCCGCCAATGCACAGATTGGGGTCGCCAAGGCCGCTTACTACCCGGACTTCACCCTGAGCATGAGCGGTGGCTACAGCTCCAGCACCTCGTCCAACTGGTTCACCTTACCCAACCGCTTCTGGTCGGTGGGGCCGGAACTGGCTCTCACGTTGTTCGATGGGGGGCAGCGTTCGGCAGAGGTAGAGCGGACCGAAGCGGCCTACGACCAGACCGTGGCCCAATACCGACAGACCGTGCTGGATGGCATGCGTGAAGTCGAGGATTACCTCAGCCAGATGAAGGTGTATGACAATGAGGCGACCTTGCGTGATGAGGCACTGGCTGCCGCGCGTGACTCCCTGCGCATGACCACCAACCAATACCGCGCAGGGCTGATTGGCTACTTGGATGTGGTGACAGTGCAAGCCACGGCATTGAGCAATGAGCGCAGCGTACTCAGCCTGCTTCAAAGCCGCCTGGTGGCCAGCGTGAACCTGATTGTTGCCCTGGGGGGAGGGTGGGACGCTGAGCAATAATCTGTACTACCGTTCATTCGCTAGCTATGGCCAGCTCCCACAGGTGTAGGCCGTGCACTGGTGTTGTAGGACTGGCCGTGGCCGAAGGCGGAGGCCGGGAATCTGCCACAGGGGGTTGATGCGCCGGGCATGAAAAACCGGCCACATGGGCCGGTCTTCACTGCACGCAACGTGTCACTTGCCGGCACCGCCGCCGCCAGCTGCACCACCACCGGCACCGCCGCCGCCCGCGCCGCCATCGCTAGCACCGCCGCCGCCTGTACCATTGCTCATGCCGCCGGCCCCTGTACCCGGGGTGCCAGGCGTACTTTGGCCCATGCCAGCCGCATCGCTGCCGTTACCGCCGCCCGTGGTACCGGGGTTGGTTTGGTTGCCGCTGCTAGGCGGTGTGGTGCTGGTGGATTCAGCCGCCATAGCGCCAAGAGAAGAAGCGCCCAACAGGCCGGCCAGTGCCAGGCCAGCCAATGTTTTCATGTTCATGGTCAATCTCCGCAGGGTGGGGATTACCTTTACTTGGGCGCGGTACTAAGGGCGAGGTGCCTTAAGGCCGACGGACGGTACGTTAACAAATGTGTCAAGGCAACGTGCCCATGCTCGCATTGCTCGGCCACCCGCCCCCCAAGGCCTTGTACAGCTGAACCTGATTCAACAACCGTTGAGTGGCACTGGACACTTGCGCGCTTTGGGTCTCTAGCAAAGCGCGCTGCACATTAAGCACATTCAGGAAATCGATGGCCCCTTCCTGATAACGCTGGCGGGCCACCGCCAAGCCACGTTCATTCTGGCTTACCGCTTGTGCCAAGGCCTGCTGGTGCTGGCGCTCGGCGGCAGCGTCGATCAAGGCATTGTCCACTTCATGCCAGGCGGCCAGCACCGTGCGGCGGTAGTCGATGGCGGCTGCCTGTTGCTCCTGTTCGCGCAATGCCAACGTGCCGGTCAGGCGTCCACCCTGAAAAATCGGCAGGTACAGGCTAGGGCCATAGGACCAGTCGCGTGCGCCCCAGTCGCCCAGGTCAGAGCTGCCTAGCGCCTGCGTACCCACGCTGGCCCCCAGGGTCAGGCGCGGATAGAAATCAGCCTGTGCGGCACCGGTGGCGGCAACCGCGCGGTGGAGTGCGGCTTCGCTACGCTGAATATCCGGCCTGCGGCGGGCCAGTTCCGATGGCATGCCCAAGGCAATGGCCTCGTCGGGCGCGGGCAAAGGCTTTGGCTCGATCAGTTGAGCCTGAAGCGTTCGGGGGGGTTGCCCCAGCAGGGCGCTCAAGGCATTGATCAAGCGTGCCTGTTGCGCGCTTAGCACCGGCAGCCGTGCAGAAATGGTTGCAACCTGTGCGGCGGCGTTGGCCACATCCAGCTGAGTGGTCACGCCATTGTCAAAGCGGCTCTGGGTAAGGGCTTGGCTGCGCTGGGCGATGTCCAGGTTCTGGCGTGTGACCGCCAGTTGCGCTTGCACGCCGCGCAGTTGCAGATAATCACTGGCGGTCTCGGCCGTCAGGCTCAGCAGCAGGCCATTACGCTCGGCCTGGCTCACCTCGACCTGAGCGTCGGCGGCTTCAATCTGCCGGCGCACGCGGCCCCACAGGTCCACTTCCCAACTGGCGTCTGCGGCCAGTGTCCAGAGTTCGAACGGGGCCTGCCCAGCCCGGCCGGAGGGGTCGTTCAGGCCTTCGCCACTGTTGCGCTCCCGGCTGTAGCTGGCTTGCCCGGACAGGGTTGGCAGGCGGTCGCCGGCGCTGATGGTGCGCACCAGGCGGCTCTGCGCCAAGCGGTTGGCCGCCAGCTGCAGGTCCAGGTTGCTGGCTGCGACCTGTTCTACCAACCGGTCAAGCTGCGGGTCGCCCAGTTGTGTCCACCCGTGGGTGTCGAAGTTGCCGTGGCCCTGGTCCGCACGCCACTGCGAGGGCAGCGCCGCTTGAGGCGGCTCGAAACGCGGCCCGACCGTGCAGCCTGTGAGTAGCACCACGCCCACGGCCCACGCCCAGCGTCTCATTGGCCACCCTCGCTAATGTCCACGTCCACCACCACCGACATGCCCACGCGCAGCCGCTGCAGAGCGTCCGGTGTCTCGTCAAAGCGGATTTTCACGGGAATACGCTGCACCACCTTGGTGAAGTTGCCGGTGGCATTGTCCGGCACAATGGCGGAAAAACTCAGCCCGGTCGCCGGGGCCAGGCTCTCCAGGTGGCCCCGCAAGGGCTGGTCTGGGTGGCTGTCCACCCGAAGGCTCACAGGTTGGTTTGCACGCATGTGGGCCAGTTGGGTTTCACGGAAATTGGCGATCACATACAGGTCCGTGGGCACAACAGCCATCAGCGGCGTACCTAGGGGCACGTACGCACCCACGCGCGCCGAACGCTGGCCGATCAGCCCGTCGACCGGGGCTACCAGGCGCGTCCATGACAGGTTCAGGTCCGCCTGGCGCAGGTCCGCTCGGGCCTTGTCCAGCGTGGCCTGGGCCACCTCCAGCTGTGCCTTGAGCACATCCAGGCTGCGCGCCGCTGCCACTTGCGCGGCAGCATCGCGATCACGGGCTGCCTGGGCGCCCAGCAGGTCCGCCTCTGAGCGCTGACGCTCCTGCTGCGTACCGGCACCGCTGTTGGACAGGTTCAGATAGCGCCGGGCATTGGCCTGGGCATAATTGAGCGAGGCGTCGGCGGCCCGCACCGTGGCCCCGGCCTGATTGATGACGGCCACTTGCCGGGCGATACCGGCTTGCAGGTGTTTAAGCTCGGCTTCGGCGCCAGCCACATTGGCCCGGGCCGCTGCCTGAGCGGCCAGGTATTCGCTGTCGTCCAGCCGCGCCAGCAACTGACCCGCCTTCACGTTCTGGTTATCGTCTACAGCCACTTCAACGATCTGGCCCGGCAGGCGAGGGGCAATCAGCACCGAGTCGGCGCGGATATAGGCGTCGTCGGTCCGTTCAACCGAGGCGGTAGCGGTCAGCCGCCAGCCGGCATAGGCCACGCAGGCGATCACTGCCAATACGGCCAGGGAAATAGCGGTTCTGTGTTTCATGTCGGTACCGGAGGTTGTGGTGGGTAGGCACGCACGGGGAGGATGACCAGAATCACCACCATTGCCATGGCGACCGCGATTACGGCCAGCCAGGCGTCAGCAAAGGTAAGGGTGAACGCCTGCTGGCGCACACGCTCAGCGATATTGAGCGCCTGCCCGGGCGGCAGTGACGGCAGGCGTTGGGCGGCCTGGTCCAGCAGGGTATTGGCATGCAAGTGTTCGCGGTGCGTGATGAAGTTTTCCAGTACTACCCCGGCCACCACCGAGGCCAGCCCGCGTAGGCTGTTGACCATCGCAGACGCAAAGGGGCCTTCCAAGGGATGAATCACCCCTGTGGCCAGCATCAGCAAGGGGACCACCACCATGGGTTGCCCGAACGTATGCAGCACTTGCAGCGGATAGAAATCATCCCGTATCCATTCACTGGTCACCTGGGAGGCCAGCAAAGTGGCGGTGCTTAGCAGCACTAGCCCCAGGCCTATCACGTAGCGGGCGTCTACCCAGTTACGGTTGATCACGAAAGCCACCAACGGCGCAATCACCAACTGGGGCAAGGCAATGGTCAGGGCCAGCGGCATGGTCTGCAGGGGCCGGTAACCTTGTACGCCGGCCAGGTACGCCGAGGGAATGGCACTGCCGGCCAGGCCCAGAAACATAAATAGCACCAGGGTGCAGATGCCAAACGCGAAGTTGCGCCGGCCCAGCAGTTGCAGCTTGAACAAGGGGAGGGGGTGGAACCACTCGTTGAGCACGAACAAAGGCAGGCAGACCGCTGCGCCCAGCAGGGTATAGGTGATCAGCGGGGCGTTGAACCAGTCATGTCGCTCACCTTGGGTAAGCCCAATGATCAGCAAGGTCAACCCCCCGGCACCCAGCAGTGCCCCACGCCAATCGAACTGGCGCAGGCGCTCAAGGCGAAGGGGGTCCTGGGGTAGGCCGTAGGCAATCAGGGCGCCGCCCAGCAGGCAGGGGGGAATGATCTGCCACATCAGCAGGCGCCAGTCGGCGTTTTCGGTCCAGAGGGCCGCCAAGGGCAGGGCCAGGTTGGGACCGAACGTGGCGGTGAGGGCATAGGCAGACAGCCCATACAGCTTGATATGCCAGGGCAGGAAGCGCAGGGCGGCCGTCATCAGCAGTGGCGGCAACGCGCCCCCGGCCAGGCCCTGAAGCACGCGCAGCACCAGCAGGGTGGAAAAGTTGGGCGCCAAGGGAGCCAATACCCCCAGCACACCAAACGCCACCGTGGCCACCACGGCAAACCGGCGCAGCGAAAACGTGACCGCAAACCATGGCGCTAGCAGCATGGCCGACACTTCGGCCGCGGCATATACCGAACTGAACCAGGTGCCTTCGTCATGGCCCAGGCCGAACGCCCCAAGCAGGTCGGCCAGCGCAATGTCGGTCACCCGGTCATTGATGCCTGAGGTTAACGCTGCCAGTAGCACGCCTACCAAGCCAAGCGCCAACCGCCCAGTAAAGGGGGCTGGAGAGGGCGGTGGTGGGGTTGTAGGTGCGCTCACGAATGGCCTTGAGGGAGGGAAATGTTCAGAAAAGAGAAAGCTTCGTGTAGGAAATTTCGGTACAGTGTACCGGCCAGCAATACAAGGAGCAACGCGCATGTCACTTCCAGACACCGAACGGGGCGGGATTCAAATCATCTCTCGCGCAGCGGCGATTCTCCGTTGCCTTGAAACCGAGCCTCTCGGGCTGAGCCTTGGCGTGATTGCCAAGCGTATCGAGTTGCCCCGTTCTACCGTTCAGCGGCTGGTGGACGCGTTGGCAGTGGAGCAACTGGTGGAAACCCGTGGGGGCGTCGGGGTGCGATTAGGGCCGGCCTTGATGCGATTGGCGGCGCGCAGCCACTTCGACCTGACGGCCAAGGCTAGGCCGCACCTCGAAGCCTTATCACAACGCACTGGGGAAACGGTGGTACTGGCACACGCCAGTGGGCTGGACATGATGATCCTGCACTGCGTGGTGTCGAGCCAGACCCTAAGGGTAGCCCCTGGGGTGAACAGCCTGCTGAGCATCTATGCCACGTCCTGCGGGAAGGTGATTCTCGCGCAAATGCCTGAACGTAGCGTGCGGGAGCTGCTGGAGGGCAACATGCGCCCGCTTACGCCCAACACCCTGGGCCTGGACGCCTTGATCGAGCAACTCAAAGAGATACGCGCCACCGGGTTCTCATGCGACTACGAGGAGCACATACCGGGCGTAGGCGCCATGGCCGTAGGCCTGGCGACGACCCAGGGTATGTACGGCTTGAGCCTGGTAGGCCCCGCCTCACGCATCCGCGCCCATGAAACGGCGAACAAGCAGGCGCTGCTGGCTTGCCAGGCGCAGATTAGCCTGTAGGCCATGAACGAAAAGTCCTGACACTCGGTGATGCTGCGTTGAAAATAGGCCAGCCTGCCTCCTCGCCTGCGCGGCCGGCCTACGCGGCCCGGCCTGACCTTCGCGTCAAAACATTTCGTACACAGCGTAGTAGCCTGAGAGGGCACACGTGATCGTACCTGGCCAGCAGACAACCATAGAGCACTGTGCAAACGGCGGCAGGTGCCGGAAAATATCCGGTAAATGCTCAAAGGAGTTGTTGCCATGTATGCCGAAGTTCTTCGGGCGCCGGCCTATCGAGCTTACCGCAGCCGGCTTTATACGCTGCTTCAAATCCCCATCGATGCGTCGGACCAACGTATCCACGAATTGATCGAGGTGGGGTTTCTAGCTGTGCGGCTGAAGGCTATGGCTGATGAGGGCGTCATCAGCCCTTTTGAGCGTGATCACATCATTCCACTGGAAATGCTTGAGAATCGCTTGAGTCGAGGCCAAGCTCTCACGGTGGACGAAAGCGATCGGCTGTTTCGATCGGCGCACATTGCTGCGCTAACAGAAGCGCTGCTTGGCGATAGCGGCAAAGCGCATCGCTGGCTGACCAAACCCAAAGAGCGCTTTGCAGGCAAGACCCCGGTGGCAATGTTGTCAACCATTCAGGGAACCCGCCAGGTAGAGGAAGCGCTGGTGCAACTTGCAGAGGGTTTTGTATTTTGATTCTCCGATGAGTCCTCGCTGGATTCCCGGCTGATCAAGCATTAGCGCCAGCCCGCCCAGGCTCCCTGAACACCAACGAAAACACTGTCTGCCCCTCCGCACTGGCGACCTGCACAGTGCCGCCGTGCATCTGCATGATGGACCAAATGATGGCCAGCCCCAGCCCACCAGAGTCGCCGGGGTCGGTGCGGTGCGCGTCTACGCGGTAGAAGCGCTCGAACAGCTGCGGCAGGTGGTGTTCGGCGATCGTTTCCCCTTGGTTGACCACCTCAAGTGCCAATGCGCCCGGCAATAACCGCTGGCGCAACGCCACGCGGGAGCCTGGCGACCCGTGGCGTACGGCATTGGCCAGCAGGTTGGCTAACGCGCGCTGCAGCAAGGCCTGGTCGGCGTGCACGGTGCCGCTCAACTGGTGATGCAGGGCCAGCCCGCGGTCCTCGGCCAGGATCTCGAAGTAGCCACACAGCTCCTCGCCTAACGTGGCCAGGTCGATGGGTGCCCAGGCCAGCGGGCAGTCGCCATGGTCGGCACGTGCCAGAAACAGCAGGTTGGTCACCATGCGGTTCAGCCGTTCGAATTCCTCCACGTTGGACGCCAACAGTTCTTGATAGTCGGGTAGCGTCCGCGCCTGGCTTAGGGCCTGCCCGTTGCTGGCCAGCAAGGTATGCAAGGGGGTGCGCATCTCATGGGCCAGGTCGGCAGAAAACTGGGAGAGCCGCGCGACGCTGCTTTCCAGCCGGTCCAGCATGCCGTTGAGTGCCTGCACCGGCAGGTGCAGTTCCCGAGGCATGGGGTGGAGGTCCAGGCGTTGATCGAGGCTGCTCAACGTGATCCGGGCCACGCTGGCTGCCATCTGCTCAAGGGGCTTCAAGGCCCTACGCAGCAACAATAGCCCGAGCAGAAAGGCCAGTACCGTGCCGAGGCTGACGGCCAGGTACACACGTAGGCGGTAGCTGGCCAGCATGGCAGTGCGTTCGTCCAGGCGCTTGCCGACGGTGACGTAAAGGGCTTCACCTTGCCGCCCCTGTGCGCGGCCCGCCAGTAACAGCAGGGGTAGTGCACCATCAGGTGCCCACAGCACCACGTCCTCGCGCCGAGGGGCGGTGCCCAATGGCAAAGCGCTTAACGTGGGCAAGGTGTCATTGTGCGGATTGATGGCGATCACGTCAGCCACTTGCGTGCGACCGACCATCAGCAGGCTTTCCTGATTGCCCAGCATGTTCTGGTACAGGCGAGGGCGTTGTTGCAGGGCACTGAGGCTGTCGCTGTCCTGCAACAGCGCCCGCACCTGTTCCAGCCGGCCCATCAAGGCGATATCGTCACGGTAGGCAACCTCAGCTTCAAGGCTGCGGTACAGGAACAGCGCCGTGGCACCCAGCACGATGCCACAGGTGGCCGCGAAGGCTAGGGCAGCGCGCCATGTCAGTGAAGGCGAACGCGAGCGGTCAGGCATCGGGGGCTTCCAATTGATACCCCACCCCACGCACGGTGTGGATCAACCGAGGCATGAACGGGTCGTCCAGCTTGGCACGCAGCCGGCGCACGGCGACGTCCACCATGTTGGTGTCGCTGTCGAAATTCAGGTTCCACACGTGGGAGGCGATCAGCGTGCGCGGCAGCACTTCGCCGCGCCGGCTGGCAAGCAGGTGCAGCAGGGCGAACTCTTTGTTGGTGAGCACGATGCGTTGCCCGGCGCGGGTGACCCGCCGGCTGAGCACGTCCAGTTCCAGGTCTGCGATGCGGTAGTGCTCCAGCTCCCGGGGCGGGCCCCGACGCAATAGCGTGCGCACACGGGCCAGCAGTTCGGCGAAGGCGAAGGGCTTGACCAGGTAGTCGTCCGCGCCCAGCTCCAGGCCTTTGACCCGGTCCTGAACCGAATCCCGTGCGGTCAGGAACAACACCGGTGTATCGGCCCGCTGGCGAATGAGCTTGACCAGTTGCCAGCCATCGAGCCCAGGCAGCATTACGTCCAGAATGAACAGGTCGTAGGCCTCCTCTTCCAGGCAATGCCGCCCGTCGAGCCCGTCCAGGGCCACGTCTACGGTATAGCCCGCTTCCCTCAGCCCTTTGGCCAGAAACCCTGCGGTCTTGGCCTCGTCTTCCACCAATAGCACGCGCATGGTTCGCTCCAGAGTGACTGCGCACAGGCTAAGCCTCCCAGGCCTCATTGCCCATTACAAAGTTGTAATGCCTGCGACGCCAAGGTGAGCGGGGCCGTGGAGTAGGGTGTGCTCCGTCAACCAAGGAGCCCTTATGACCGTCAAGCCATTGTGTACCGCCTTGCTGTTGCTGGTTGCCTGCCAGGCGCACGCCGCCCTGCCGCAGCATCCCGAGCTGGACCTGCCCACTGCCCGGCAGTTGGTGGACGCCGCCCCCTGCAAGGCAGCATTTGCAGCACTGGACCTAGGCGGCAACCCGCTGTTGATCCAGCGTAGCAATGGTACCGGCCCCCACAACGCCGATGCTGCACGGCGCAAGGCCTACACCGCCTTATCCACGAAAACGCCTACCCGGCAACTGGCCGACATGGCCCACCAGAATCCCGACGCGGCCAACCTGGCCACCGTGCCTGAATTGTTGCTCCTGGGCGGCGGCGTGCCGTTGTACCAAGGCGACGCGCTGGTCGGCGCCTTGGGCGTGGCGGGCGCAGGTGGCGCACGGCAAGACGAACAATGCGCACTGGACGCCGTGGCCAAAGTTGGCCTTCTCACTCACCCTTGAAGGAAGTACTTATGAAACGATCTAAATGGATTCTGGCCCTTGGCCTTGCCAGCGTGTCCACCTTGGCCCTGGCCGAGCCCACCTCTAACCCGAACACCAACCCCCTGAGCGTCCATGTGCTGAACCTGGAAACCGGCGTGCCTTCGGCAGGCGTGCAGGTTACCCTGGAGCAGCAGGTGGGTGAGCGCTGGAAGCCGCTTGGCCAGGGCGTCACCAACGAGCAGGGGCGAATTTCCGAGCTGTTTCCCAAAGGCGTCCCCTTTCTGAAAGGGGAATACCGGGTGGTGTTCAAGACCGGGGATTATTATCGCCACCAAGGCCGTGACAGCTTTTTCCCGGAAATTCCTGTGGTATTCGATGTGACCCAGACCACCCAGCACTACCATATTCCGTTGCTGTTGAGCCCGTACGGGTTCAGCACGTACCGAGGGTCCTGATCCTGGCCTTCGGGTCCAGGTCAGTAACGGCTTGCTTACAAACGGATCCCTCCTGACTTCCCGTTGTCAACTGCTCATGAAGGGTACTCAACCTCTGCAATGACAAGGTTGGGCAGCCCCGTGCCCTGCAGACGAGGTTTGAGAATGGAAGACTTTAAAAAGGCCTTGGCCACACTTAACCCTCCACTGGACACAGCCGTAGAGTTCAGAGAAAGAGTGATGCATGTGGTGCTGACGGACCCGGCCATCAACGCCACGGCTGTAAGGGACATCGAACCGTGGCAATACCAGAACAGGGATTTGTTTCAAGTGATTATCCTGCATGCCATCAACGAGCTTCAGCGCAAAGGCTCACATGCACTGTTGAAGAAGCTCCCCTTGGTGGACGGCCGCTTGATGGACGCTACAGATTTCGGCTCCTGAAAAGCTTTTTGTAGACGGCTCCAGGGCTTGTACCAAGCGCCCAGGCTGACCTGAAAAGCAGGCTGAAGCTGTACAAGTCTGCTATTTCGTCGAATAGGTGGGAAGGATGGCGCATGCGCGTTGTCGTAGGATGACCTGATGACGAGACTTGTGTACTCATGGGGCACCCAGACTTTACACCACCCTTAGAATCGCCCGTTATCCTCATTGTAGAAGACGACATGATCCTTCGGGAGTTGTTGGCTGAAGTGATTGCGGACATGGGCGCCGTAGTCCACACCGCCCGAACGGCAGATGAGGGCGTTGACGCCATGATGGCCCACGCGGAGCTAGACCTATTGATCACCGACGTGGTGACACCGGGCCGTACCTCTGGGTGGGAGCTGGCCGCCTGGGCCTACCATCATCGCCCGGAGTTGCAAGTGATCGTTACCAGTGGCTTCAGCCTCCGGCAGACAGTTGATCTTCCGCCCAATGCTACCTTTGTAGCCAAGCCCTGGTCGCTAAGCGACATCTGTGCATTGGTAAGCCAGCGCCTTGAGCAACGTACGCTAAAATAGTTATGCCAGCCGTTCCATGTAGAGGGGTAATGCCGGTTCAGGCAGCACAGACAACACTTTGAGACGTTGCAGCGTGCGTTCCCGCGCGCGCAGCAGGTGTTCGCGCAGGCTGAGTGCGGCCGATTCCACGGTCCCGTGTAGCAGCGATTCAAACACCAGCCGGTGCTCGTTCAGCATGGCGTCATCCATGCTGGTGTGAAGCGCCTCGTGCAGTACGCGGCCGATACTCATGGGGATTTGGCACTGGCCAATGATGGCGGCCATGCGCGCATTGGGCAGGCCGGCCAGGCATGTCACGTGCAGGTCCTGCTCGATGTGCTCGATGGCCGCCCGTGTCACCTCTGCACCGGCCTGCTGTGCCGTGGTGATGCGCGTGAGCATGGCTTGCAGCTCGTTGCGTGGCACGGCACCGGCGCGCTGGCGCAGGGCATCGGGCTCCAGCAGCCCGCGCAATTCGTAGTCTTCGGTGATGGCATGGGCCGTCAGCGGACCCGCCAGCCAGTGCGCGTAGGGCTCCTTTTCCACCAGGCCACGGTCACGCAGCCGCATCAGGGCTTCGCGGACCACACTGCGGCTCACGTGAAGGGTTTCGGCTGCCTGCTGCTCATCGATACGGTAATGCCCGAACACCATCACATGGGTGACGGCCCTGGCCAACGTATCGTAGACCCGCTCGCCCAACGCGCGGGTATCGATCAAGTGCTGCAAGGGCTCCAGGCCCAGTAACGCTCGGCTCAGGGGCAGGCGGCAGGGCGTTGCGTCTTGCCCTGGGCCGCCGATCACGTAGCCTCGGCCTTCAAACCGCTGAATCAACCCCTCCTCGTGCAACAGGGCAAGGGCCTGCCGTACAGGCACCCGGCTGGTGCCAAACAACTGTGCCAAGGGCGCTTCTACCAGCACCAGGCCCGGCACTGCGACGCCTTTGAGGATCGCACTGCGCAAGGTGTCGCGGATCATTTCGTAGCGTGACGCGGAACGGTCTTGGGGGACAGCAGTGGGCATGGGCTCGGTCCAGAGTGCGGCAGCGGTTGATTCTCTCATAGCCTGCGGCGCTCAGCAGCGGGGTGGCCGTAACACCCCAGTGATACCTGGCAGTGCACGTGTTACAGGAATGCCCAATAATGGATCATTTACAAAATAGTACATTAGTGGATCCTAACAAGCGCGGCGCTCTAGGACAGGCATAGTTCACCTTTAACTGGCATTGGATAATGGTTCTGTGTGATTGGCACGAACGCTGCTATGAATAAAACGTACATATTTATAATGAATACGTTTTAAGGAGTGGCCATGTTCGAGGATGCACAGGCCTTTGCCGCAGCCTTTCAAGCGGGTACAGATGACCCCGTGCGTGCCTTGGAAGCGGCATTGGCCCAGGCCGACACGGTGCCTGCCGCGTTCATCACACTGACTCCAGCCCGTGCATGGCGTGAAGCGGAAGCGTCCAAGGCGCGCTGGGAAGCTGGTGAGCCGGTGTCTCCCCTGGACGGTGTGCCTATGGCCTGGAAGGACCTGTTCGATCTGGCCGGCACTGTCACCACGGCAGGTGCTCAGGCCTATCGCTATCGTACGGCCGCTACCCAGGATGCAACTTTGGTCAATGCCCTGGCTAAGGCCGGGCTGGTCAGCCTTGGCAAAACCAACCTCAGCGAACTGGCGTATTCAGGGCTTGGCCTCAACCCTCATTTTGGCACGCCCACTAACCCGGCCTACGCAGAGGCGCGGGTGCCTGGTGGTTCATCTTCAGGGTCTGCCATCGCAGTGGCGGCAGGGGTAGTACCGCTGGCCATGGGGACGGACACCGCCGGCTCCATTCGTATTCCTGCAGCCCTCAATGGGCTGGTGGGCTATCGCAGCAGTCGCCGCCGTTACGCGTTCAGTGGGGTGTTCCCCTTGGCGCGCTCCCTCGATGCACTGGGCCCTATAGCCCGCAGTGTGCGTGATGTGGTGTGCGTGGACCAGCTATTAGGCGGGGGCGCCGTTTCCCGGCCGCTGCCCCTGGCCGGCTTGCGCCTGCGGCTGGACCCGCAACTGATGGCTGATACCCGTATTCAGCACGCCGTGCGCACTAACCTGCTGGCGGCGGTAGAGCGCCTGGCGCAGGCCGGTGCGGTGATCGAAGAACGCCCTGTGCCGGCGTTCGCCACCGCCTTGAGCCTGATTGAAGCCCGTGGCTGGCTGGGCAGTGCAGAGGCCTTCGCCCTGCACCAGCCGCTGCTGGACAGCCCGCTGGCCGAACAGCTGGACCCCCGTGTACGCACGCGGCTGGAAGCCGCCCGCGCCTTTCCGGCCAGCACTCAAGTGGCGCTGTACCAGGCCGCCGACGACCTGCGCCAGCAGCTCGCTGAACAATTGGACGGTGCACTGCTGATCACCCCTACCGTGGCCCACGTGGCGCCCTTGCTCAAGCCGCTGGAGGCAGACCCGGACCTGTTTGCACGCACTAACTTGGCCACCCTGCGCCTGACCATGCCCGGCAGCTTGTTGGACATGCCCGGCATTGCCTTGCCCAGCGGCACAGATGCCGAGGGGCTGGCCACCAGTGTGCTGCTCTCTGCGCCCAGTGGAAACGACTGTTATCTGTTACGGGCTGCGCTGGCCATTGAGGCCTTGGTGCGCAGCGCCTGATCCCTGACAACCTGGAGGAGCAACACAATGGCTAAAGAAATTCTGGTGTCCATCGGCGTGGATGTGGATGCCGTAGCAGGCTGGCTAGGCTCTTATGGCGGGGAGGATTCACCCGACGATATCTCCCGCGGGCTGTTCGCGGGGGAGGTAGGGTCGCCACGCTTGCTCAAGCTGTTCGACAAATACCAACTGCGCACCACCTGGTTCATCCCAGGGCATTCGGCCGAAACCTTCCCCGCGCAGATGAAGGCTGTAGCAGAGGCAGGCCACGAGATTGGCATTCACGGCTACAGCCACGAAAACCCTATTGCCATGACGCCGGAGCAGGAGGAGGTGGTGCTGGACAAAGCCATCGAGCTGATCACCCAGCTGGCCGGGAAACGCCCCACCGGCTATGTGGCGCCCTGGTGGGAATTCAGCAACGTGACCAATGAGCTGCTGCTCAAAAAAGGCATCAAGTACGACCACAGCCTGATGCACAACGATTTCACCCCGTATTACGTTCGGGTGAAGGACAGCTGGACCAAGATCGACTACAGCGCCCACCCCGATACCTGGATGAAGCCCTTGGTGCGTGGCCAGGAAACCGACCTGGTGGAGATTCCGGCCAACTGGTACCTGGATGACCTGCCACCGATGATGTTCATCAAGAAGGCCCCTAACAGCCACGGCTTCGTCAACCCACGGGACATCGAGGTGATGTGGCGGGACCAGTTCGACTGGGTGTACCGGGAAATGGACTACGCCGTGTTCCCCATCACCATTCACCCCGACGTCTCCGGCCGCCCGCAGGTGCTGCTGATGCTGGAGCGGTTGATCGAGTACATCCGCAGCCATGAAGGGGTGCGGTTTGTGACCATGGATGAGATCGCCGACGACTTCATCGCCCGCCAGCCACGGCAACGCTGATCCCTTACCTGCGAGACCACCGCCATGACGACGCCAACCGCAATGCCGCTGCGCACGCCGCTGCACACACCAACCCCTACTGATTGGGCGCCGGTGCCCCTGGCGACCAAAGACGTGGTATACGCCACTTGGATCGCGTTCTTTGCTTGGGTATTTGCCGTATACGACTTCATCCTGTTCGGAACGCTGCTGCCGGTGATGGGTGGGCATTTCAGCTGGAGCCAGGCTGAACAAGCAGAAATCGCCACCTGGGTGGCCGTGGGCGGCGCTGTGGTGGCGTTTGCCATCGGGCCACTGGTCGACCGTATCGGCCGCCGTGGCGGCATCATGTTCACCATCGGCGGCGCGGCCCTGTGCTCGGCGTTGACCGCGGTGTGCGCCGGCATGGGCAAGGGTGCGTTGATCGGCGTGCGCTCGGTGGCAGGCCTGGGGTATGCGGAGGAAGGGGTGAATGCCACCTACCTCACCGAGATTTATGCGGCGTCCGAGGACCCCCGCCTGGTCAAACGCCGTGGTTTTATCTACAGCCTGGTGCAAAGCGGTTGGCCGGTGGGCGCGCTGATCGCGGCAGGCCTTACCGCCTTGCTGCTGCCTCACATTGGCTGGCAAGGGTGTTTCGTGTTTGCCGCCGTGCCCGCGTTCGTGATTGCAGTACTGGCGCGCAAGCTCAAGGAAAGCCCGCAGTTCCAAGTGCACCAGCGTATCGGTGCGTTGCGCAAAAGCGGGCAGGACGCCCAAGCCCGTGCCCTGGCCCAGGCCCACAGCGTGGACTACGACGACCACGCCAAGGCGGGCGTAGCGGCAGCCTTCCGCGGCGCGGCCCTGCGCCCGACCCTGGTACTGAGCCTGGCGATTCTGCTGAACTGGTCGGCGATCCAAGTGTTCAGCGTGCTGGGTACGTCGGTGATCGTAAGCGTGCATGGTCTGTCGTTCGAGAATTCCCTGTGGATTCTGGTGCTGTCCAACCTGGTGGGCTTTATCGGCTACCTGTTCCACGGCTGGCTGGGGGACCGCATTGGCCGGCGCAACACCGTGGCCATCGGCTGGATGCTGGGCGGGCTGAGCTTCTTCGCCATGGTCCAGGCGCCCAGCCAACTAGGCATTGTGGTGGCCCTCTACAGCCTGGGGCTGTTCTTCCTCACCGGCCCCTATTCGGCCATGTTGTTTTTCATGGGCGAAAGCTTCCCCACCAGCATTCGCGCCACAGGGGGCGCCATCGTGCATGCCATGGGCCCGGTGGGTGCGATCCTGGCTGGCCTGGGCATTACCGGGGTGCTGTCCGCCGGGGGCGATTGGCACAGTGCGGCCCTGTGGTTCGGCGCCTTGCCGTGCTTTCTGTCTGGCGTAGTGATGTGGGCCGCACGCCATGTGGACCCTACCCATATCAAATGATTGGAGACCATTGATGACTTCTGCCCAACCTGTAGCCTTGATCACCGGGGCCGCCAGCGGCATCGGCCAGGCCTTGGCCGTGGCCTACGCACGGCACGGCATTCATGTGGCTGGCGGCTATTTCCCTGGCGACCCCCACAACCCTGACGACACCCGCCAGCAGGTGGAAGCCGCCGGTGGGCAATGCCTGCTGCTACCGGCGGACGTGACTGATGGCGCCTCCCTGGATGCACTGGCCGCTGCGGCAGTGGAGCGCTTTGGCCGGCTGGATTACGCCGTCGCCAACGCCGGCCTGCTGCGCCGTGCGCCCTTGCTGGAAATGACCGACGAGGCCTGGCACGCCATGCTGGACGTGGACCTTACCGGGGTGATGCGCACTTTCCGCAGTGCCGTGCGCCACATGAACGGAAGCGGGGCACTGGTGGCCATTTCCTCCATTGCCGGGGGCGTGTATGGCTGGCAGGACCACAGCCACTACGCGGCCGCCAAGGCGGGCGTGCCTGGCCTGTGCCGCTCGCTGGCCGTGGAGCTGGCCAGCCAGGGCATCCGCTGCAACGCGGTGATTCCCGGCCTGATCGAAACCCCGCAATCGCTGGACGCCAAGAATTCCCTAGGGCCTGAAGGGCTGGCCCAGGCTGCAAGGGCCATCCCTTTGGGCCGGGTGGGCAAGGCCAGTGAAGTGGCCGAGCTGGTGCGTTTTCTCACCAGCGACCTGGCCAGCTATATCACCGGCCAGAGCATTATCGTGGACGGTGGTTTGACTGTCCGCTGGCCAGAATAAGGAGGCCCCATGAACCCCTTGCACGAACGCCGCGCCGTGATTACCGGCGCCGCCAGTGGTATCGGTGCCGCCATTGCCCACGCCTATGCCCGGGCCGGTGCCCACTTAGTGCTATGTGACCGCAACGCCGCACAGCTCTCGGCGGTTTCCACCCAGTGTCGAGACCTAGGCGCACAGGTGGTGGAGTCGGTGGCGGATGTAGGCACCCGCGAAGGCGCCCAGGCAGGTGTGGATGCCTGCGTGCAGGCCTTCGGCGGTATCGACATTCTGGTGAACAACGCCGGCATGCTGACCCAGGCACCCTGTATAGACCTTACCCAGCAGATGTGGGACGACATGCTACGGGTCGACCTTACCAGCGTGTTTATCGCCAGCCAGCGGGCGCTGCCCCACATGCTGGCCCAGCGTTGGGGCCGGATCATCAACGTGGCCTCCCAGCTAGGGATCAAAGGCGGCGCCGAGCTGTGCCATTACGCGGCGGCCAAGGCTGGGGTCATCGGCTTCACCAAATCCCTGGCGCTGGAAGTCAGCGCCCACAACGTATTGGTCAACGCCATCGCCCCAGGCCCTATTGAAACGGCGTTGGTGGACGGCATCAGCCAGGCCTGGAAAACCGCCAAGGCCAAGGAGCTGCCCCTGGGCCGCTTTGGCCGCGCCGATGAGGTGGCCCCCGTGGCGGTGCTGCTGGCCTCTGAGCCTGGCGGTAACCTGTTCGTGGGCCAGACGCTGGGGCCAAATTCAGGCGATGTGATGCCGTAAGGGGAGGGGTGAAACATGTGTGGGTTATGCGGCTTGATCGGTGAAGACGGCCATTGGAGCGACCCCTTGGGTAACAGCCTGCCGCGGCGGCGGGAGCGGCTGCGGCGGATCGCGGCCATCAACCGGGTGGTAGCGCCGTTTCGGCTGACTATCAGCGACGTGCAAGGCGCGTCTTACCTGCTCCAGGGCGCCACAGGTCGCCAGGCGCTGGCCACTGGGCTGGACGAACTCTGGCAGCAGGCTGAAGCGCTGATCGCCCGCCCGTTGGACCCTCTCGACCCGCGTATTCTGGATGCCTTGGAAGCTCGGCCATGAGCCTGCCGATCAGCGTGATCACAGGGTTCCTGGGCAGTGGTAAAACTACGTTGCTCAACCGCTTGCTGGCCGGCGAAACCCTGGGCGACAGTGCGCTGCTGATCAATGAGTTCGGGGACGTAGGCATCGACCACCTGCTGGTACAGGAGGTGGCGCCGGGCACGGTGCTGCTACCCGGGGGCTGCGTGTGCTGCACCGTTAATGGTGACCTGCGCCAGGCCCTGCTGGACCTCTACGCCCGCCGCGAACGCGGCGAGGTGCCAGCCTTCAAGCGGGTGCTGTTGGAAACCACCGGCCTGGCAGACCCGGCGCCCATTCTGGCCACGTTGCTGCGTGACACCCAGTTGCGAGGCCGTTATCACCTAGGCCTGTTGGTGACGGTGGTAGACGCTGAGCAGGCCGAGTTGCAGCAGCGGCTGCACCCGGAATGGCTGGGGCAGGTCACGGCGGCGGACCGCTTGCTGCTGAGCAAAGCGGACCGGGTGCCAGAGGCGGTTCTCAACCAGGTGCAAGAACAGCTTCACGCGCTTAACCCTTCTGCCAGTCAGGCCTTGGTTCAAGACATCACCGCCGGCGATGCGCTGCTGTTGGGGGAGGGCCTGCGCGGCGCCCACCCGGAACGGGAAGTCGCGGGCTGGCAGCTGTTTTCGTCAGTAAATGCCAGCCGTCATGGCAACGCCGAGGTGTGCTGCCTGGCCTTCGACCAGCCCCTGGACTGGGTGGCCTTTGGGGTGTGGCTGTCGATGCTGCTAAGATGCCATGGCGAACGCATTCTCCGGGTCAAGGGCCTGCTCGACGTGATTGATTCTCCCCAGCCGATCGTTATCCACGGCGTGCAGCATTGCCTGCATGCCCCGGTTCACCTGCGTGCCTGGCCCGAGGGCAAGCGGCAATCGAGGCTGGTCTTTATTGTGCGAGACCTGGATACGGCGCAATTGCGTCGCTCCTTCCGCGCCTTTTTGGGTGACATCGGGCACGCGGCATGAGTGAACCCATCACGCTGCGGGTACTGGGCACGTCTGTCACGTTGCTGGAGCCCATTCGGCAACGTGCCGAAGAGGAGTTGGGGATTCGGCTGGAGTACCAGATCCACGACATGCAGGCGGCCCAGCGCATTGCCGTAATGCAGCCACAGAGCTACGACCTCTACGACCAATGGTTTCACAACGTGGATTTCGTGTGGCCCGCCCGGGCTATTCAGCCTATCGACACCCGCCGGGTAGCGCTGTGGGACGAGATCAACGACCTGCCCAAGCTGGGTCGCCTGCGCCCTGATGATCGCCTGGCACAAGGCAGCCTGCCGTGCGACCGCCTGTATGTGCAGCACGATGGCAGCCTGGGCAGCCGCCGTAGCGACTTCATCAGCATGCTGCCCCTGACCCATAACGCCGACAGCTTTGCGTACCGGCCCGAGCACCTGCCGGCGGCCCTGGCGAACCAGCCGCAAAGCTGGGCCTGGCTGCTGGCCAAAGGGTGGTGTGGCCATGCCGCCCTGCAAAGCGATGCAGCCATTGGCGCGCTGGATGCCGCCCTGGCAGTACAGGCCAGTGGGCTGGCGCAGTTCCACAACCTGGGCAACCTGCGCCTGGAAGAAATCGACACCTTGGCCCGCTGCTTGATCGCGCGTCAGCGCCAAGGGCACTTCGCGGCCTTCTGGTCGGATGACCGGGAGGCGGGGGAGCTGATGCTGGGGCCGAATATTCATATCCAGAGCCTGTGGTCACCCACCTTGATGCAACTGCACCGGGCAGGCTTGCACTACCGCCTGGCCGTTCCCCAGGAAGGGTACCGGGCCTGGTTTGGCGGCCTGTCACTGTCCCGCTGCCTGGAAGGGCGGGCCAAGGATGCCGCCTACGCCTACCTCAACTGGTGGCTGGCCGGTTGGCCGGGTGCGGTGATGGCGCGGCAAGGTTTCTATATTTCCAACCCGCCCCGTGCACGGGACCACCTCACACCCGCCGAATGGGATTACTGGTATGACGGCAAGCCCGCTGCCCAGGCACTGCCTGGCAGCGATGGCCAACCGCTGATCGAGCCGGGCGAAGTACGGGAAGGTGGCACCTATGCCCAGCGTATGGGGCATATTGGCGTATGGAATGCGGTAATGGACGAACACAATTACCTGGTGCGCAAGTGGGCGGACTTCATGCGCGCCAGCCGTGGAAACTGACACGGCGGTGCGTGGATAAATAAATCAGCGGCTGGGCGAAGAAAATTATACTTTTGTGTTCAAGAGTGGGGCGGTAGCGTGCTGTCGCCCATAGGCCTGATCATTCTGAAGGGACGCGCCATTCGCCATGAAACACCTCTCGCAGGTTGCCTGTTTAATCACCGCGCTGCTGGCCGGTACCGTTGCACACGCTGACACCCCGGCCACTACCGAGGCCTTGGCCAAGGAGGCCAGCCTAGTGGTCACCTTGCTGGGCACCGGCTCGCCCACGTTGGACCCTAACCGCTTTGGCTACTCTACGCTGGTGCAGGCCAATGGCTTGAACCTGGTGTTCGATGCAGGCCGTGGCAATACCATCCGCTTGGCTCAGTTAGGCATCCCCTTGGGCAAGGTGACCGCCACGTTCATTACGCAGTATCGCTCGGACCATATCAACGGGCTGCCCGACCTGTGGGCCACCGGCTTTCTCCCTACCGTGCAGAACCGCCGCGCGACGCCCTTCGAACTCTACGGCCCGCCTGGCCTGGACAACGTGGTGGAAGGCATGGAGATGATGTTCACCGCTGACTTGCGCATCCGCCACGATGAAAACGGTGTAAAGGCTGACGCCGAGCATATTACGGCCCATACCTTCCACCATGCCGGTGTGGTGTATGAGCATAAAGGCGTGAAGGTGACGGCGTTCGAGGTCAACCACGGGGAATTCGTCAAGCCCAGCTATGGGTACAAGGTGCAGTACAACGGGCATACGGTGGCCCTGTCGGGCGATACCCGTTATGACCCAAAGGTGAGCGAGAACGCCAAGGGTGCCGATGTATTGGTGCACGAGGTGGGCGCAGTGTCCACGCACCACCTGACCGAAGACTGGGCCAAGCCTAGCGTTGCGCACCACACGTCACCCGAGCAGGCAGGTGAGGTGTTTGCCAAGGCACAGCCCAAGCTGGCCGTGTTCTCCCACATCTCCCGCCCCGGCCCGCAGGACGAAACCAACGCCGACGAGGCCTTGGTCGCCCGTGCCCAGAAGGCCTGGCCTGAGGGGCATATTCTGCTAGGCAAGGACCTGATGCGTATCTACGTGGGCAAAGAGGTGAATGTGGTGGAGTGGGCGAGTAACTGAAGGGCGGGTTTACCCATTGCGTTGACAAGGAGCGTTTTATGGCACTTCACCTGTGGTTCACGTTTGCTCTGGCCTATCTGGCGACTACCCTCACGCCTGGGCCCAACGTGTTGTTGGTTGTAAGGAACACGCTTCGGCATGGGCCCGCCGGCATGGGCGCCTCGTTCATGGGCAACCTTGCTGCGCAATTGCTGGTGGTCAGCGCCGTGGCCGCGGGGGTAGGGGCGCTGCTGCTGGCCCTGCCCATGGCATTTCTGGCGTTGAAAGTGTTAGGCGCAGGCTACTTGATCTACCTGGGGGTACGGCAAGTGTTAGCCCGTGAGCGCCCAGCCTTGCCTGCAACGCCTGCAGGGCACACCTTGCCAGCCGCCCGCTGGCGGATCGCTGCACAGGCGTTTTTCGTATCTGCGACCAACCCTAAAACCCTCATCTTCTTCTGCGCCTTTCTCCCACAGTTTGTAGCGCACGATCGGCCACTGTGGGCGCAGTTCGCGGTCATGTACCTCACCATTGCGGCCACGGTAATGCTGGTGCATTCGGTGTATTGCTACAGCGCCTACCGTTTGAACGGCACACTGCGCGCTAGCCGCTGGAGCCTGTGGTTCAAGCGGGTGACGGGTGCTTTGTTTGTAGGGTTGGGCGTGCGGTTGCTGGGGGCAAAGGCGGTTTAGTTGCACAGGGCGCTTGCTTGGGCCGCCCAGGTTGTAAGCAAAGGGCCGCAACCCGCCATGAGCCTGATCGGCGAGCTCAGTCCATGCTGTGGGACCGGTCGCAGCCGAAGGCGGAGGCCGGGAACCTGCTGCAGGGTAGGTTCCCGATAATCAACAGGCCAAGTTCGCGATTTCGTACGAAGCGTAACTTCGAAGGGCAGTGTAGGTGCAAGGGGATGTCTGCCAGGGAACCGGAAGCCACCTGCTACCACCCAGGGGTTGGCCTACAGCGCGGTGACCGGAAACTGCCATGAACCTACCTATCAATAGCCTTAACCCCAACCCTACGAGTTTTCTTCTACAGCCAGACCCTTCATTGTCCGAAAAGCCTTTCTCCCAAGGGGCAGGGCAACAGGGTACTGGGCAGGGCCTCTCCTTTGGTGCCCTGGGCAACAAAGAGGTGGACTTTTCCTCGCCCAGTGAAAAGCGTGCGCTGCAGGCTAACCCCACGTCCGATACACAGGGTGGCCAGGAGGCGGCGGGCGGTGGGCTCCAGGCCGAGATCATGTCGTTGCTGCAAAAGCTGATCGACATGCTCAACCAGATGATGGGCAACACGGATGGCAACAAAGGCAAGGGTGATAAATCCTCCTCTGGCAATGGCGCGATAGGCCCGTTGTCCAATAAACAAGTCGTAGCCCCACAAGCACCTTCAAGTGCCGAGCCCAGTGGTGCCCCTGCGGGTGGCGGCAATGGGGGTGGTGAGCCAGTAGGCCAAGCGGGCAGCACCGGCAGTACCGGTGGCGTAGATTCCACTGCCAGTGCCGGCAACGCGCCCCAGGGCATGCCCCAGGATTTATGGCAGGACTGTGTAGCCGCGGGAAACAAGCACGGAGTTGATCCTTACATATTGGCCGCACAGGCCAAGCAGGAGAGCCAGTTTGGTGCTGACTTGAGCGGAGACAGTGGCAAGGATGGTGTGATGCAGGTGCAGGAAGGTACCCGTGCGGACAATGCTCAAGCATTTCGTGAGCAGGCAGGGCATGAGTACAACCATGCCAGCCAGGCGGACCAAGTAGAAATGGCCGCCGTGATCATGAGCCGCTTGAAAGGCAGTGACCAGGATAAGCTGGCGGCCTATAACGGCGGGCCCAACTGGAAACAGGCTGGGGTAGCTGGGTTAGATGACTACAACCGACCTATTCACGCGAGCCAGTACGCCGACAGCGTGATGAAAATCGCCGCCGAGTTGAAAGGCAGCGCGGCCTAAGGCTGGCTTCGATCGAGCGCGCCTGCTTCGCCTGGAACACTGGCGCGGCAGGCACCATCAGGGCGCGATGGGCCTGAGCACGACAATGCCAGGCGTTTTGCTCACGTATTCGAGAAAGGGTGAATCGATCACTTTGTGCTGGCTGGGTCGCGACGACGCATTGCGCAGCACCGGGCCCTGTTCCGTGTTCAGAAACACACCCACATGCGTGACATCCAGGCCTGGGGCAGGGCTGTAGATGCCGACGTAGTCACCGGGGCGCAGCTTGCTGATGAGCGCCGGGCCCACGCGGCTGGCCGGGATGAAATGCACGTCACGCGCCACCACGGCTAGACCGGGAATGAGCGGCACACCCTGTTTGCCTGCATTCAGCGTTTTAGTGACGGTACGGCTATCCAAACTCAGCTCGGGCGTGATGTCTACCGCGTTGCGTGGCAGCGCCGCGGCCCAGTCGGTGAAGAAGTGCCGGCGGTTGGGGTAGCTGACGATGCCTTGGGCATAACGCGTGAGTATCAGGTTCTGCTGAAAGGCTGACGCATGGCTTGTTTTCCGTAGCGCCTCCACATAGTCCAGGAAGGTGAAGCAGTCCAGCCGCTCAAGGTCAATGACCAGTTGCTCGGGTGTGGTGTACGAACCCTGGAGTCGATTCGCTTCGTAAGGCGTACCCAGGAACGGCGAGGTAATGCGCTCCGCCCTGCGCTCTGGGTCCGCCATGCGTGCCTTCTGGTCAGCCACCGCCTGTGTAATCAGCGCCGTGCTGTAGGCATCCAGTTGAACCTGCGCCGGGGCACTGCCAGGCAACATGAACAAAAGCGATAACGCCGCTGGCCACACGCTACGTATCACTGGTCGACCTCCTGTTAATGTCAACTGCTTGGGTCAGCCCCCTGCACGCCTTTGTGCTTGCAGGGCGCCTGAGCGGCGAATGCCACAACGTACCACAGCCTAAAGGGCTGAATCAGTGGTCCCCTAGAACCCAGTGAGTATGCCTGTTGTAATTGTTATAGTATAACGTTTTAATGCAAGACTGAACCTTAGCCGTGAGCCCTGCACTTATGACTCTCTCGCCATCCCTTTCCCTGAACGCTTTCAATCGCCTGCCCGTAACGGTTTTATCCGGCTTCCTGGGCGCTGGGAAAACCACGCTGCTCAACCACATCCTCAATAACCGCGAGGGGCGGCGAGTCGCTGTCATTGTCAATGACATGTCGGAGGTAAACATTGATGCAGCGCTGGTTCGAAACGGGGGCGCGGGCCTGTCGCGAACCGATGAGAAACTGGTGGAAATGAGCAACGGCTGCATTTGCTGCACCTTGCGTGAAGACCTGCTGGAAGAAGTGGGCCGCCTGGCCAAGGCCGGCAAGTTCGACCAGTTGGTGATCGAATCCACGGGCATTTCCGAACCGCTGCCCGTTGCTGAAACCTTTACCTTCACCGATGAACAAGGAGCGTCCCTATCAGACGTAGCGCGCTTGGATACTCTGGTTACGGTGGTGGACGCCTACAACTTCCTGCGCGACTACAGCAGCGAGGACAGCATCGCTGAACGTGGCCAATCCATGGGTGAAGACGACACGCGCACCGTGGTAGACCTGCTGATCGAGCAAGTGGAGTTCTGTGACGTGATCGTCCTGAACAAGCTCGACCTGGTCAGTGCCCCGCAGCGTGACCAGCTCTACGGCATCCTCAAAGGGCTTAACCCACGTGCGCGTATCGAGGCGGCCGAGTTCGGCCAAGTCGCGCTGGCCAAAGTGCTGGACACTGGCTTGTTCGATTTCGATGAAGCGGCCAGCGCCCCTGGCTGGCTGCAGGAGCTGCGCGGTACGCATGTGCCGGAAACCGAAGCCTATGGCATCAGCAGCTTTGTCTACCGAGCGCGTCGGCCTTTTCATCCGGCCCGCTTTTATGCCGCCATCACGGGGGAATGGCCAGGTGTGGTGCGCTCCAAGGGCTACTTCTGGCTGGCCAGCCGACCGGCGCTCGCGTGTGGCTGGTCCCAGGCCGGGGCCATCTGCCGGCACGAAGCCGCAGGCCATTGGTGGGTGGCTGTACCCACCGAGCAGTGGCCGGAGGACCCACAGGAGCTAGCGGCCATTCGAAGCCTATGGCACGACGACGTAGGTGATGCCCGCCAGGAACTGGTGCTCATTGGCATGGGCATGAACCAGGGTGAACTCACTCGAATGCTGGACGCCTGCCTGCTCACAGACGAGGAAAGGATGCTTGGCCCCCAAGGGTGGGCAACGCTTGAGGACCCCTTCACGTTTTGAACGGTG
This sequence comes from Pseudomonas sp. AB39(2026), assembly GCF_059831485.1. Lineage (NCBI taxonomy): Bacteria > Pseudomonadati > Pseudomonadota > Gammaproteobacteria > Pseudomonadales > Pseudomonadaceae > Pseudomonas > Pseudomonas sp. AB39(2026). Next base: position 1,283,369 of record NZ_CP195212.1, on the reverse strand, counting down.
CTGGAGCCGGTGGCTAGTGCAAACGTGTGGCATTACGCACTTCTCATCTACTAATGCAGCCTGATAGCAGGCCAGCTAGGGCGACGGTCGTTCTATTTCTCCTATTCGACAACCACCGCTGCCGAAGTAGGCCAAAACCGTTAATCAAATAGATCATAGATCCGCTGAGCGACGGCAGGCGGCAAGCCTTCTTCGTATTCATCTTGTACCAGATCCCTGTCGTAGTATTCAGTACCGTCCACTACTTGGAGCATATGAGGAGGAGTAGGACGATTGACAGGCTGGTTGGGATAGTCGTCGGGCCTCGCGCTTTCCGATTGCATTGGGTCGAACCATAGGCTACGGCCCTGATAGAAGTCGCGCTTGACCCGGTCTTCAATGAGACGCAGTAGCTCAAAGGTCTCCGGGTCGTCTGCCTGCTGTACGGTCTCATAGGCAACATACCAGGCTGCTCCCAGGTTCCAATAGATCATAAGCGCGGTTGCCAGCTCCAGCGAAGGTTGATCCAGTAACCACTTCAAGCCCTGCTGGTTGTCGCTGTAATTCGAGCCATCGGCATAGACGTGCCATTCCCATGGCGTTGCGGTGGCGAGGTGTTCCTGGGTGATGGTCCAGGCCTGAAGGGCAACATTGTGGTCTTCCATAATAGGTCGGGCTCATCAGCTGTATAGGAAATCGATCAAAGCCATTTTAACTAGCACCTGCGTACATAATCATTCGGGCGCTGACTTTTTTCTTTTTGATCATCAACTTGTGCACCTTCAATCGCCAACCAGGGCGTTTTTCGGCTACCTGCAGCCCATGAACTTGCCAAGGCGTTTTATGGGCTGGTTGTTTACGTAAGCCTAGCCCTAGAGCACATCAGCCTGTCTAAAGCTTGCTTTTACCTCGCCGATAAGTTGCTGAACGCTTTACCTCACTCTTATCCAGCGTGGAGCACCGCTATGCCTCCGTATGCCCGACGGCTCACAACACGTACAACCACTGGCGCACGGGTATCGCTGGAAATTGTCATGTGTGTGGCGATAGTCAGTGGTTATGCCCACCTAGCCCGGGCCGCTGATGTAGTGGATTTCTCCGCCTCAACCGGTTCTGATTTCATACCGGCTTATCTTAGCGCAGACGGTGCCACCGCTGCAGGCAGCCGGGTTGACGAGCAGGGGGTTGCTCACGTCGCCACATGGCGGGCCGGTACCTTCGATACGCTAACAGATGTCGCTACAGCCCAGGCCCATGGCCTGAGTGACGACGGCAAGGTGGTGGTGGGTAGTTATCAGCAGAGCGTGGGTGGTGCAACCCGCGCCTTCCGTTGGGAGCACGGCGCTATCGAGGACTTGGGTACCCTGGGCGGTACCACCTCTTATGCGCAAGGGGTCAGTGCCGATGGTACGGTGGTGGTGGGCTATTCCACTGTCGCCACGGATAGCCAAACCCTTGCGTTCCGATGGCAGAACGGTTACCTGCAAGCACTCGGTACGCTGGGTGGCCAGAATGCCTATGCGCGGGCAGTGAGTGCCGACGGCCAGGCCGTAGCAGGGGATTCCACTATCGCCTCAGGCAATCAGCACGCCTTCCTCTGGAAGAATAATACCTTGCTGGACTTAGGTACGTTGGGCGGCGATTACTCACAAAGCGTGGGCGTGAACGCTGACGGCACGGTGGTAGTGGGCACCTCATTGCTGGCCGATAACGGCTTTGGGCACGCCTTCCGCTGGTCCGGCGGAACAATGGCCGACCTTGGCACCCTGGGAGGACATTACTCGGTGGCGCAGTTCGTCAGCGCTGACGGCCGCGTGGTAGTGGGCCGTTCCATATTGGCCGATAACCTCAATACCCGTGCATTTCGTTGGGAGGATGGAACGCTTACTGACTTGGGCACCTTGGGCGGCACGGCCGTGTATGCCCGTGATATGAGCCCCAGCGGAGCGATCGTGGTAGGCGATGGCTTGAATGCGGCCAACGAACACCAAGCGTTTTATTGGAACACGGCTAAAGGGATGCGCACGTTGGAGGCTTGGCTCAGTGACAATGGCTTTGCGGTGAACATGGATAATGCCAGGGCCGTGAAGGCTACTGCGGTCAGTGACGACGGCAATGTTGTGATTGGGCAGCTCAGTAACGGGCATAATTATCTGGCCCGTGTGGTTACTCCGGCTGCCACTGATCCGGTAACCAGTACACCGGTTACACCTCTCCCTACTACACCTACACCCATTACCACGGTACCGACCACCCCAACGCCAACCCCAGCGCCAACCCCAACCCCGATAACGCCATCACCTGTACCAATAGCCACAACGCCTACCACTCCCGCTGTTACAACGCCCGTATCAGAGCCGGTAAGCGTGCCCCAGCCTGCCCTGGAACCTGCGCCTGTGTCGACGCCTGTGCCCAGTGTACAAACGCCTGAACTCGCCCCGTCTGCAGGTGGGGTGAAGAGCCCTGTCGACCCGTTGCCAACCACTGCTCCCGCCACCGGCGGTGGGCTGATTGATATGAGCGACTTCATGGCGGGTATTGCACAGGTGCGCGTGCAGGCTTCGACCATGGCCGCAAAAGATGCCGACCTGACACTCAACGGCCTGCACGGAGACCCCATGCGGCACCGCCTGGAAGCTGGGAAGCAGCGTGCTTGGGTGTCAGGGGATATAGGCCGTCATTCGCATAATGCCTACGAGGGTGACGCGGGAGTCGGCGAAATTGGATATGGCGTGGGTGTCACCGATGGCCTTCAATTCAATATGGCCTTTGGCTTGACCGGGAGCCAGCAGAAAGGCAGCAATGGCAGCGACGTTAAGGTCCGTGGGGTGTATGCACTGCCAGAGATGATTGCGCGCCTGCCGGACACTTCTCTGTACTTGACGTTAAGCGGTTTGTATAACCACGGTACCAGCGACATTGACCGCGGCTACCGTAATGCCGGTGTTCAAAACACTTCGTCTGGTGATGCTAACACCACAAGCTGGGGCAGCCGGGTTCGTATGGACTGGCTTGACGCCTTCGAGGTGGGTGCTACGCGTTTCACGCCTTACGTAAGCCATACGTATTTGCATACGGCGCTCGATCACTACACTGAGTCAGGTGGAGGGTTTCCTGTAGCTTGGGAAGGCAATAACAGCCGTACCAACACCTCCCGCGCAGGGCTGGACGCTGTACATTCGGTTAACCCAAGGCTCACGTTGCTGGGCAGAGTAGAGACGGCCAAGCGTTACGAGTCCCGTGGCCCCGCTGTGAAAGGTAGGCTGCTGGGTGCCGGAGGGAGGGCGTTTGACCTCCCAGGCACGGATTACGCTGCACACTGGCTGCGTGCAGGGACTGGCGCCGAGGTGAAACTGGGTGCAGGTGTCGCAAGCCTCATGTTGAACGCCACCACCGGAGGCGAGGCCCCGACCTATTGGGGAACCGTCGGCTACGAGCTAACGTTCTGAGTACGCCCTGCTGCTCCCAAGCCTGTTTTAACGACCGAAACTGTGCAAACAGCTTCTCACTCAGAGTAATTGCTGGGCTGGTAGCGGCCCATACAAGCGGTAGGCCTGAATCAGGCTATCAAACAGCGCAATGTCTGAACGGCTCCTGGCGATGAGCTGAGCACCGGCCACTGCAGAAAAGATGGCGCGGGCGCGTTCGTCGCTATCCGCTGCGTCGCAGCAGTGTGCGGCTACAAGAAGTTGGCTGAGCCAGGCGATATTGACCTGGGCGAAAGTTTGAATCTCCTCAACCATCGCCGGGGGGAGGTTATCGGTTTCAGCACCTACGAAACTGCCGAGGCAAAGCCGGTTATCCGCTTCAAGCGAACGCCGGAAGATTTCGGGGAAGCGGTGCAGGGCTTCGAGGGGGCCTGGCGTTTGCTCAGAGAGCGCCTGCAGGGCTGCAGCACCGTCCTGCCAATAGCGCTTTGCAACAGCGGTGCCCAAATCAGCCTTGCTAGGGAAATGGTAGTAGATGCTGGCAGCCTTGATGCCAACTGCCTGCGCCAGGTCGCGGAAATTCAAGCCATTGTAACCCTGTGACTGGGCGATGTTTCGGGCAGCCAGGAGTATGGCCTCGCGGGCGTTGGTGCTCATTGTCATGCCTTTGATGCGTCAGACGCGGTTTTGGAAAATCAGGGCTATCTTAAAGCAGAAGACGCCAGTACCGCCTATTTCAGTTGAAGGCGCAGCCGGTAACTGCTACCCACTTACTTGACCAACACGCCTCAAACACACCCTGCTTCGCTTGATTTGCCCTCCCGCCAAACATGGGCAAAGGCCGCCTACCGATGGCAGCCTTGATGTTGATACCGGTTTGGAGAAATCAGGCCGCTGGCTCATCCAGTTCTGGCAGGCCGCTGCTACGGTCCGCATACGCTGCCTGGAAGCTTGGGCGCTTCTTCCAGCGCTGCCAGTAGGCATCCAAATGCTCGAAACGCTCGTCCAGTGGCGTGGCATTGACTGGGAACTTGGAAAAGGCAATCGCGGTGGCCAGCGTGATATCTGCAAACGTGGGCTCAGCCCCACCCAGCAGCCATTCACGGCCGTCTGCCAGATGACGGTTGACCAAGGCTGCATGCATCAAGGCCTCCTTGCGGCAATGCTCACCCCAAGCCTCGTTCTTCGTCAGCTCCAGCTTAAAGCCAAGCCCCGTATGCAGCACATGAAACGCCGTGACGATCCGATAGAGGATATGCACCCAAATGCGGTTATCCCACATGGTGTCCAGGCCCTGCTCCAGAGCACTTTCTCCCATGATCTTGCGGCCTGGGTAGGACTGGTCGAGAAAACGAGCAATAGCCGGCGTTTCAGAAATGAAGCTGCCGTCCGCCAACTGCAGGGTAGGGGTTTCACCCCATGGGTTCATGTTCAAGTGACGCCAGCCGCGCTGCTCGCCACCAGGCGTCATGTCATAGACCGTTTCATCAAACTGATCGGCAATACCTTTTTCATGCATGAACAGGCGGAGCCGCTGAGGGTTGGGAAAAGCAGAAGGCGAGGTAAACAGCTGTAAGTTGGAGGTCATGGGGGCTGTCCTGGAGAAAGGAAAAAATCCTGCCTAACAACCGTTAGGTAGATAAACCATAGGTGCTGATCGGCGTGCAGTCAAGTGTCTACCTAACATTTGTTAGGCGGCCGCTTGTCATTTTGCCGGCAGGGCGCATTTCAGGAGGGGCTTACCGTACACAGCGTGTTGTGTACGGCTTGATGAGGACTGGTCGAAGCCGAAGGGGGAGGCCGGGAACCTGCTGTAAGTCAGGCGCCCGGCCAGGTCCCTTTGCCTATGCCATGGGCCTAGTTCGTTTCAAAGGCTAGCCCGCCGCCCCATGGTGTAAGGTGTCGGCCGCAACACCCACCAGCGTCACCTCACTGTCGCTTGCCGCAAACACGATGTTGCTGTTGTCCAGCTTGTCCGACCAGTTACCGTTGAGTGCAATTTCGAAGCGGTGGCCTTGGGCGTCGGCGTCTACGTCCTTGAGGTAGGTCCGGTCCAGCGCCTGGTTGTACACCACCTTGAGGGTGGTGCCTGTGCCATTGCCCAGGCCGGTATAGCCCAGCGCCGCCACATCGATCAGGTCCCGCTCAGCCGAGAAGTCGGTGATCAGGTCGCTGGCGCCATGCACGCTGTCAGTGCTGCTGCCAAAGTAGAACGTGTCTGCGCCTGATCCGCCACTGAGCCTGTCTGCCCCCGCGCCGCCCACAAGCCTGTCATCGCCGGAGCCGCCATTGAGCCGGTCGTTGCCGTTGCCGCCCAGCAGCGTGTCGTTGCCGCTGCCGCCATTCAGGGTGTCAGCACCAGCACCCCCAATCAGGTAGTCGTTGCCGCTGCCGCCATTGAGGGTATCGGCGCCAGCCAGGCCAGCCAGTGTTTCGCTGGCATCGGTGCCAACCAGGGTGTCACTGCCACGGGTGCCTTGCACAAAGGTTTCAAAGTCACTGGCCTGTAGGCGGTTCAGGTAATTCCCCGCCAGGGCCAGTTGGAAGTACTGCCCATCGCTGTCGGCATCGAGGCTTTGCAGGTAGGTACGGTCCAGGCTGGCGTTGTAGATAGCGCGCAAGGTGCCGTCATGGCCATCGCCCAGGCCGGAAAGGCCTAGGCTGGTCATGTCGAGCCGGTCCTCGCCGGGCATGAAGTCCGTGATCAGGTCGCTGGCGCCGCGCACGCTATCGCCGGTATGAACGAACCGAAAGGTGTCGGCCCCGGCACCACCGGTCAGGCGGTCAATGCCTGCACCGCCATCAAGAAGGTCAGCACCGGCGCCGCCGACCAGGCGGTCGGTGCCCGCATTGCCATAGAGCAGGGTGTCTGCCCCATCCGTTGCGGTGAGCCTGTCATTGCCGGCCGTGCCTGTGGCCACCAAGCTGTAATGGTTATTGAAGGCGCTGCTGTCAGAGGCATAAAACAACGTGGCGGGGTCGTTGAGGCCGCGGAAATCGTTGTCGGACACAGTGGTGTAGCCCAACTCGGATTCGTTGCTCTCGGCCACGGCGTAGCTGGCGTTGCCACCCGTGATGGTGTTGTTGTGCACCTTGTTGCCGTAGGTGGAGTCTGTAGCGGTAACGTCCGTGTCTTCGGAGGCTTGTATGGTCACCTCCGCGTTGCCGTGGGTTACGGCATCATTGTAGAGGGTATTGTTGGCAACATTGGTACCTGAACTACTAATCAGGCCTATGCCAGCGCCGCCGTTATCATGCACGGTAACGTTGTTTACGCTGCTGGACTCGAGCAGTTTGAGCGCCACGCCTTCGTTTGCGTTGCCATACACCTCGCCACCGGTGATCTGCACCTCGTCATCGGTTTCTTCGCCCTCTGCGCCTTGGACGAGAATACCGCGGTCACCATTGTTCACGGCGTCGTTATCGGCCAGGTTTGTCTGGTAGTTGTCCAACACCACGGTAAAACCGTTGCGGCCGTTGTTCTCGCTGAGGTTGTCATGGAAGCCGCCAGCGTCTACGTACGGGTTGAACACGCCCACCAAGTTAGCATGGAACCCATCCAGGCCGTTTCCTCTGGCCACACAATCGGTCACGTTCAGGCCATACGTATTCTCTTGTACGTTGAGCCCGTTCCCGCTGCAATTAGCCAGGGTTACGCCGCTAAGGGTAATGTTTGTGTCCGGGTTGTCCCGGTAGGTTTCGCCGCCCGTGGTAAAGCCATCCACACGGCCGCTAGTGTGTGCGCTGTTGCCGTCAATGGTGAGGTCCTGCAAACCGGCACGCAGTGTTTCACCACCGGTTTGCACGATACCCGAAATGGCCCGTTCCGAGCCGTCAGCCAGCTTGAGGCTGGTCGCGCCGGCCCCATCACCCTTAAGGATGATATCGCTCCCAAGCCACACGCAGACATTTCGGGCCGGCTGGGGGCTGACGATGTAGGTTCCTTCAGGCAGGTAAACCTGGGCATTGATGAGTTCGTCAGCCGATCCAATAGCGGTGCCGGCGGCATTGATGGCGGCCTGAATGGCGGCGGTATCGTCGGTGACGCCATCACCGACGGCGCCATAATCACGAACATTGAAGTAGACAGTGGTCATAGAAACTCCTGTAGATGCGAGCTGATCCCAGGGTGCATGTGCCCCCGCCCAACCGCGCATCCTGGCTTTTGTATGGGGGCGGATACAACAGTAGTTCAAGTTGGCCCGGTTGGATCACGATTTGAGAAAACCGGTAGCCGTCTGTCTTTGAACGGCACTAAGAGAAGGGGGGTAACGTGTGGGAAGGGGGGCAGCGTTGCGCTACCCCCCAGGTTTTAAACGGCCTAGCCAACGGTTCCGTCGTGGGAAGTGTCGGCAGCCACGCCCACCAGTTTCACCTCTTCATGAGCGGGGGCGAACACCATGTTGCTGTTGTCCAGTTCCTGCGACCAGTCACCGGTCATGGCGATTTCGAACCGATGGCCTTGGGCGTCGGCGTCCATGTCCTTAAGGTAGGTACGGTCCAGGGCCTGGTTGTACACCACCTTGAGTGTGTGATCGGTGCCATCGCCAAAGCCGGTGTAGCCCAAGGCGGACACGTTGATCTTGTCGCTGTAGTCGGCGAAGTCGATGATCAGGTCCACCATGCTCTTGGTGTCGGTCCGGTAGCTGTCGCTCGCTGCGGTGTAGAGGAAGGTGTCATCGTTTTCGTGCTTGCCGTTGAACAGCTGTACAGACAAGTCGTCACCGCCATTCAGCCGGTCTGCACCCGCGCCACCGATGATCACATCGGAGCCCAATCCGCCGTTGATGGTGTCATTGCCGCCCAGGCCACGGATGACCTCCGAGAAAGCGCTGCCCGTGATCACGTCACCCTTGTCGGTGCCGTACACGGTAGGGGTGCTGAACACCAACTGGGTGCTGGTCAAGCGGGCCGCCAGGTCACCGTCAAGCGCCAGTTCGAAGCGCTGCCCGTCGCCGTTGGCGTCGTAGCTTTTGAGGTAGGTACGGGTGCCTTCGGCGTTTTCCACCACCGCCAGGGTGCCGTTGTGGCCATCGCCAATGCCAGTGAAGCCTAGCTTGGTCAGGTCGATGCGGTCCTGGGAGGGGTCAAAGTCCACAATACGGTCGCTGCTGTTTTGGGTTGCAGTGCGAAAGCTGTCGCTGACTTGGGCATAGCGGAAGATGTCCGCGCCAGCCCCGCCAGCCAGCACATCGCGGCCACCATTGCCTTGAAGGAGGTCATCGCCGGCCAGGCCGTGGATGACTTCAGCGGTGTTCAGGCCCAGCAGCGTATTTTGCCCATTTGAACCGTCCAGGTGGGCAGTGCCGTCCTGGCTGCCAAAGGTAGTGTCCAGTGAGCCGTCGGCGTTCAGGCGAACGGCGCTGAAGGCTCCGTTCACGTTCAAGGAACTGGTGCCGGTGACTACGATTTTGCCATCAGGCTGCACGCTAACGGCGCTGGCACCGTTCGAATGTGCGTAACCCGTCGCCTCGGGGATCGGGGCGAACGTGGTGATGCCGTTGTTCCCGAAGGTGGTATCGAACGAGCCATCGGTATTGAGCCGCAGAATGGTCCCTGCATGATTGGTGCCTTCACCTACCACAATGATCTTGCCATCGGCCTGAACGGCAACGTCCGAGTAGTAATTCAGGCCCAGGGCGGGGTTGAACTGCAGCGTACCGTTGTCTGCGAAGCGAGTGTCCACCGTACCATCTGGTTTGAGGCGCTGGAGGCTGTACACAGGGTCGCCAGGTACAGAAATAGTGCTGCCTGGCACGTCATAGCCGCCTACATACAGCCAGCTGCCGATCACCACACTGCCATCGGCTTGCACAGCCGTGGTGATGTTGCCGTTTTCATAGTCCCCGGTAGGGGACAACGCCTGGCGGCCGTGGTCACCAAAACTGTCTACGAGTTGGCCGTCTTCACTGCTTTTGTACAGCTCCGTCTCGTGTTCACCTCGCGTGCTGATATAGAAAGTGCCGTCCGGGTTGACGTCCAGGGCCGTGCCCTCTGGGTAGTAATCCAGCTTTAACACCAAGGCGCCGTTGGTGCCGAAGCTGCTGTCCAGGCTGCCGTCCAGGTTGAAACGCTGCACCGTGTAGCCTGCGGCGGTGTGGTCGGCAAATAGCACCTTGCCATCGGCCTGCGCAGCCATGATGAAGGTGGCGTCTTCGCGGTCCAGGTTGGCGGGTAGTACTGCAATGCCACTGTTGCCGAAGGTGGTGTCCAGGCTGCCATCGGCATTCAGGCGCACTACGGTACGGTCCGAGCGAGTGCCATAGGACTCATCCCCAGGGGCGCCCGAATAACCCACATAATTATGCTGGCTAAAGCCGGCCAGCAGCATTTTGCCATCCGGCAGCAGCGTCATGCTCCGGGCGGTATCCGTGAGCGCATTCACGTCGACCACGACACTGCCCGGGCTGGAGCGGACGGTATGGGTGTCGGTCGTGGTGTTGTAAGTCGAGGCCATTGTGTATCCCTTAGGCGTAGGTTGAAAACGTGGAGCGTGGCGCGCTACAGACGCGCGTGCACCTTTATAGGGCCCGGAATTGGCTGTGAAGTTGCCTTAAGGCCGTGTCAGCGTTTTCAAACCGTCTATCTGCATAGGATCCATACCCCCTCATCTTTTTTCCCGCCAGGCCGTTAACGTGGCTGCCCACTGCGCACACGATGGCTGAAGTGGTGCCTTATGCGGGGCGACTCTTTCCGGTTCAGGGATAAAAATAATGAATGCGATACAGGGCATGTTTGCCAACCTGTCTGTCAGTAGGAAACTGGCAGTGGGGTTTGGGATTGTTTTGGTGCTGACAGTGATCACGACCGCCATTGGGCTCAAGAGTACCGACCGGATGATCGCCAGTGCCGACGACCTTCAGAGCGTGAGCCAGATCGAGCGCTCCTTGCTTGAAGCTGGAATGGTCCGCGAGCGTTTCATTGCCCAAGGCGAGAAAGCCGATGCGCAATGGCTTGAACATTACATTGTGGAGCTGAACGGGAAGATCGCCGATGCACTTGGCGCCTTGCCCGAGCGCCAGCGCCCCGAGTTGACGCAGATGCAGGCCGCCACCCAGCGCTACGAAAAAGCCCTCAACCAACTGGTCGCAGCCCAGGCCAGCCGGGACAGTGCTCGCGCCACCTTGGTCACCAACGGCAATAATGCGTTCAAGGCGTTCGATACCCTTCAAGAAGCGCTGTTCAAGGTGGCCTTAGGCACGCCTGGCACCCAGCAGGTTGAACAGGTACAGCGGTTAAGCAAAACCTATCAGCAACTGCTTCATATCCGGTACCTGGTGCGCGGCTATATTTTCGAGCAAAGCGACAAGTCGCTTGCCGCCGCGAATGAAGCCCTGAACAAGGTGGGCACTGACCTCAAACAGCTGATCGCTGATACGCCCGTGGACCAACGCGACGCGCTGATCGCGGCCGACAACTTCCTAGGGCAATACCGCGCCGCCTTTACAGCCTTTACTCAAGGCATTGTCGCTAGCCAAACCGCTGCCCGTGACATGTCCCAACAGGGCGCTGCCATGCGCGAGGCCAGCCATCGCATTCAGGAAAGCCAGAAGGCCATCCGTGATCAGGACGAAGGCAGCGCCAAGGCGCAGCTGTTTATCGGCCTGGGCGTCGCGCTGGTGATTGCGGTGCTAGCGGCGTGGTTGATCACCCGGCAGATCGTCTCGCCGCTTAACGCCGTGGTGAGGGCGGCCAATCGAATCGCCAAAGGCGACCTCAGTGAAGACGTGGCCACCGACCGCGCCGATGAGCTCGGCCAGCTGCAACGCAGCACCCAGGCCATGGTGAAGAGCCTGCGCGGCCTGATCGGCCACATCGGTGCAGGTGCGGAGCAGATCAATGATGTGTCTCGGCAGCTGTTGCAGATCACCGACGTAGGCAAGGCGGGTATCTCCCAGCAACGTACTGAAACCGACCAGGTGGCCACGGCCATGAATCAGATGGCTGCCACCGTACAGGAAGTCGCCGCCAATGCGGCCCAGGCCTCCTCAGCGGCAGAAGCTGCTGATAGGGAAGCTCAGGAAGGCGACCGCAAGGTTAACCAGGCTGTGAGCGAAATGGACCGGCTGGTGGGGCAAATGGCCTTGGCCTCTGAAGCGGTACAGCAACTGCAGCAGGAAAGTGATCACATTGGCAGCGTACTGGACGTGATCAAGGCCGTGGCCGAGCAGACCAACCTGCTGGCCCTCAATGCCGCCATTGAAGCCGCCCGTGCCGGTGAGGCGGGGCGGGGCTTTGCCGTAGTGGCCGACGAAGTGCGCGGCCTGGCCAAGCGGACCCAGCAGTCCACCACCGAAATTGAAACCCTGATCAAAAAATTGAAAGGAGGCGTGGACAATGTCACCACCTTGACCAGCAGCAGCCGGGACTTGACCGCGAACACATTGGCCTTAGGTAATGACGCCGGCGCCGCCTTGAAGCGCATTACCTCAGCAGTCTCCAGCATTCAGCAAATGAACCTGCAAATCGCAACGGCTGCTGAGGAACAGACCTCAGTTGCCGAAGAGATCAACCGCAGCATTTTGAGCGTGCGTGACATCGCGGAGCAAACGTCCCGAGCCAGTGATGATACGGCGCATTCCAGTGCCGGAATGGCAGCGCTGAGCGGGCAACTGCAGCAGCAGATTGCTCAATTTCGGTTGAGCTGAACGGCAAGGATTCAGGGCAGAGGTTGCTGAACACCATAGGCACTGGCGGTGTCGATAGAGGGTGCGTCTGCCCAAACGGGTCGGCCGTACCCGACAGGGCGCGCACCCGTTATCAGCCATCAGAGCGCATTCACCATGACCGCAGCCCCGCTTGCTGTTTCGCCGCTACCCTTCGACCCTGCGTTCGAGCAGGTACCTGACGATGAAGCCCAAACCAGCGAAGCCCTGGTCGCCACCATGCATAGCATTCTGGCAACCACCGCTGCCGATTACGGGCAGGCGGTGCGCAGTGTGCATGCCAAGGCCCACGGCTTGCTCACAGGCACCCTGACCGTGGCCGAAGGCCTGCCCGCTGCGCTGGCACAGGGCATGTTTGCTACGCCTGGCACCTACCCTGCGGTGCTGCGCATCTCCACCAACCCAGGCGATATCCTTGACGACAAGGTCTCTACCCCACGGGGCATGGCACTGAAGGTCATTGGGGTGCACGGCGAACGTTTGCCGGGCAGCGAAGGTGATACCACACAAGACTTTGTGATGCAGAACGCCAAGGCGTTTACGGCAGCCACGCCCAAGGCATTCCTGAAAACCCTCAAGTTACTGGCCAAGACCACTGATAAAGCTGCCGCCCTCAAGAGGGCGCTATCGGCTGCCCTGCGTGGAATAGAGACCACGCTGGAAGCCATGGGCGGGGAGAGTGGTACGCTCAAAAGCCTGGGTGGCCATCCTCTCACGCACCCTTTAGGTGAAACCTTTTATACGGTGGTGCCGTTTCTGTATGGCGCTTACTACGCCAAACTTAGCGTAGCGCCGGTGTCGCCCAGCCTTACCGCACTGACTGATCAGCCTGTCGACCTAGACGGCAAGCCAGATGGCCTGCGTGAAGCAGTAGGCACGTTTTTCGCAGCCCATGAAGGCATATGGGAGGTACGCGTGCAGCTGGCAACGTCTATTGACAGGATGCCCATCGAGGACGCTTCGGTGGAATGGCCCGAGGACGAAAGCCCTTACATTACAGTCGCCACCGTACGGGTGCCGCAACAGCCCTCCTGGACACCTGAGCGGGTAAAACAACTAGATGAGGGCTTGTCTTTCAGCCCATGGCACGGCTTGGCGGCACACCGCCCACTGGGTGGTGTCATGCGGGTTCGCAAGCCTGCCTATGAACATTCAGCAGGTTTCAGAGGGCAGCACCGAGGGTGCCCTATTCATGAGCCTAAATCGGCGGTGTCGGTGTCGTCAGAGGGGGATAACGCGAGTTAGCGAGGGTGAAACGGATTCGCCCACTGCGTAGGCTCCTACATGTATTGTGCCGACGACACGCGTGTAGAAGCCTACGCAGTGGGCGAATCGTTATGTGATAAACCGATTACTTACCCAGCTGGCGCTCTACTTCAGCATTCTTGCGCTCCAACGTTTCAGCGTCCTGTTCCATGCGCTTGATGGAGGTGGGCGTGATCACTTTGTCCACATCATCGGTATCCGTGTTTTCAGGTTGCGTGATATCACGCTTTACCACATCGACCGGCTTGCCTTGGGTATCGGTTACCAGGGCCTCGGGGTGATCTTGGGTCTCTTGGTTGTTCATCAACGTCTCCAGGCTTGGCAAAAAAACACGCCCTAGCGCAACGCAGGGCAGGCAAGGGTTCGAGTGCACGGCCCTTGCTTGGTTCGACCCAAAATGCCTGAGTGCCACTCATCCGCCATTGCTTTCGATTTATGAACCATTGCCCTGGCGCCTCGCTCAGCATTAGGAACCACTCTGAGGTCATTATCATGCGTGCACTTACCTATCACGGCGCCCACAGCGTAAAAGTCGATACTGTTCCAGATCCGGTGATTCAGGACCCTGAAGACATTATTCTGCAGGTTACGGCCACTGCCATTTGCGGCTCAGACCTTCACTTGTACCGGGGCAAGATTCCGAAAACCGAGCACGGTGACATCTTCGGCCATGAATTCATGGGCATTGTGGTAGAAGCCGGCTCAGCGGTGACCTCTGTGCAGAAGGGTGACCGGGTCGTAGTGCCATTCGTAATTGCCTGCGGTACCTGCTTCTTCTGCAACCATGACCTGTTCGCTGCCTGTGAAACCACTAACACGGGCCGCGGCGCGATTGTGAACAAGAAGATTGTTCCCCCAGGCGCTGCTTTGTTCGGTTTCAGCCACCTCTATGGCGGCATTCCTGGCGGCCAGGCCGAGTACGTGCGGGTGCCCAAGGCCAATACCGGGCCGTTCAAGGTACCCAGCACCTTGGCCGATGAGAAAGTACTGTTCCTTAGTGACATTCTCCCTACGGCCTGGCAGGCGGTCACCAATGCAGGCATTGGCCAAGGCTCGAGCGTGGCAATCTACGGTGCTGGGCCAGTAGGCCTGTTGGCGGCTGCTTGCGCAAAAATGCTAGGCGCGGAAAAGATCTTTATGGTCGACCACCATGCCTACCGTCTGGCCTATGCCCAACAGACCTACGGCGTAATTCCCATCAACTTTGATGAAAATGATGACCCTGCCGAGACCATTCTGGAACAGACCCCGGGGAACCGTGGCGTCGATGGTGTCATTGACGCAGTAGGCTTTGAGGCCAAAGGCAGCACCACTGAAACCATCCTGACCAACCTCAAGTTGGAAGGCAGCAGCGGCAAGGCCTTGCGCCAGTGCATCGCGGCCGTTCGCCGTGGGGGTGTTGTCAGCGTGCCGGGCGTGTACGCCGGGCCTATCCACGGCTTCCTGTTTGGCGACGCCTTCGACAAAGGCCTCACCTTCCGCATGGGCCAGACCCATGTGCAGAAATACTTGCCCGAGCTGCTGGGCTATATTGAGCAAGGAAAACTGGCCCCAGAGGCCATTGTTACCCACCGGTTGTCCTTGGAGCAGGCTGCCGAGGGGTACAAGATTTTCGACAAGAAGGAAGAAGATTGCCGCAAGGTGATCCTTACCCCCGGTACGCCAGACGTCGTGATCCCTGAGCCTGTTACAGGCAGTGGTGTGCTCGCATAAGCTAACAGTGGTCTAACCCCCGCGTATCGCCCCGGCCTGGAAGTGAACAACCCAAGCGCCGGGGTTTTCTTTGTCACTGGATGACCCTCGATGCCTGAGCCTGAACATTCTGCCAGTACTGCTAGCCTGCCACCTGTGCGCCCGTTACGCATTGGTGTGATCGCCCATATCCAGTTTCCTATTCGCCAACCCTTTGCAGGGGGGCTGGAAGCGTTTACCCACGATATCGTGCTGGGCCTACGCGCACGCGGGCACGACGTGACGCTGTTCGCACGTGATGGCAGCGCAGAAGCGCTGAACGTGGTGCCCATTATTGAGTACCAGTGCAAACCCATCAGCCTGAGCGAAGGCTACATGGCAGAGCACCACGCCTACTTGGGGCTTATGCAACGCATCGATGCCATGGGTTTCGATGTGATCTTCAACAACGCCTTGCATTATGTGCCGGCTACGATGACCAGCCTGCTGCGTACACCCATGCTGACGGTGCTGCATACGCCACCGTTCTTTGAGTTGATCAATGCCTATGGCAATGGCCGCGCGGCCGGCCACTTCTGTACGGTGTCGGCTGCCAATGCGCGGAGCTGGCGACACCTGCTGCCCGACTGCGCCGTTATCCCCAATGGCATTGACCTGGACGGCTGGGCACCGAGTACGGAGCCTACCGGGGACCACGCACTTTGGTTTGGCCGGCTGGTGCCTGAAAAGGGCGCGCACCTGGCTATCGAGGCCGCGCGGTTGGCGGGCATGGAAATACACCTGGCCGGCAACATGGCGGACGATGAATACTTCCGCAGCCATATCGAACCCTTGCTGGGCCCCCAGGTGCATCACTTGGGGCATCTGTCCCGGGACAAGCTGGCCAAAGCCCTGGCCCATGCCAAAGTGGCGCTGGTAACACCTTGTTGGGATGAGCCGTTTGGGCTGGTGGTGGCTGAGGCACTGGCCTGTGGTACGCCGGTAGCGGCCTTCGACCGAGGCGCTATTGCAGACCTGGTGACTGAAGACACGGGCGTGGTCGTGCCTGCCAACGACACAGCGGCCCTGGCCAAGGCCATGATGAGCGCCGCGGGCAAGTCGCGCCAAGCTTGCCGCGAACAGGCCGAACGTAATTGGGGTTACGGCTTGATGCTCAGCCGCTACGAGCAATTGTTGACGAAGGTGGCAGCCAGCCATGGGTGACGTGCATATCGCCTATTACGTGCATCATCACGGCGCTGGGCATGGGGTGCGGGCAGCAACCATTGCGGCTCAAATGGGGTATCCCGTTACCCTGATGGGCAGTCAATTGCCTGCAGGGCCCTTTGCTTCCCATATACAGACGTTGCCTTTGCCGATGGATACGGCGGAGGGTGCCGAGGAGGGTGAACTGTCATGCCTGCACTACGCACCCTTGGGCGTACAGGGGTTGCGCGAACGCATGGCCATAATGGCGCAGTGGTTCAGCACCCATTGGCCCTGCTTGATGGTGGTGGATGTGTCCGTCGAAGTGGCTGTATTCGCTCGGTTGTGCTCGGTGCCCGTGATTTACCTGCGTCAGCAGGGCGAGCGTGACGACGCGGCCCACCGGTTGGCCTATGAAAGTGCTACTGCGTTGCTTGCGCCTTATCCGAAGGAGATGGAAGACCCGCGACTGCCTGAGGCTTGGCGCGCCAAAACCTATTACAGCGGCTGGCTGTCGCGCTTTGCCGAGCAGAGCCCCGCCGAGCCCCAGCCTGGCCGTGTGCTGGTGATCTGTGGGCGCGGGGGCAATGGGCTGACACCTACATTGCTCAAGGCCGCGGCGCTGGCCTGCCCGGCGTTCGAGTTAAGGGTTGCAGGTGTGGACGCGGCGTTGCTGGCAGACGGGCCGCCCAACCTGGTGCCCCTGGGGCACCTGGAGAACCCTCTGGATGAGCTACGCCACGCAGGCGTGGTACTGGGCAGTGCCAGTGACAGCCTGGTGTCTGAGGCGGCCTCCCTGGGGTGCCGGTTTGTGGCAGTGGCGGAGGACCGGCCCTTCGATGAGCAGCTGCATCAGGCCCGGCGTTTGAATGAGCTAGGGGTAGCCATCGGCCTGGACGCTTGGCCTGCACCTGAACGCTGGCCCGCCGTACTGGATCAAGCGTTTGCCTTGGACGGCAACCGGTGGCGCCAGTGGGCAGACGTTGCCGCCAGTGCACGGGCAGCAGCGATCATTCAGGAACAGGCGCAGGCCCTTGTCAAAAGCCTTGGCGCGCCGTGTTAAAGCAGGCCTCAACTTCCTCTTGTTCCGGGGTTCTGAGCACATCCAGCGTGGTGCCTTCCCAATGCACCAGGCCCCGCTCGGCAAAGCTGCGTAGCCAGCCCTCCATGGGCCACACACTCCACCGCTGATGAAAGCGGCGGGCATTGCTGATGATGTCGTGGAAGTGGTTCAAGGGCGGGCTGTAGGTGGGGTGGTACTGGTGAAAAGCCATCGCCTCAGCCACACGCAGGGCAACCTTGCGATCCTGGGCGCGGAAGGCGAAGTCCGTGTCTTCAGCCCCGTAGCCTGTGTAGCCCTCGTCAAACCCACCGATGCGTTCAAACACCGCCCGGGTGCAGGCGAAGTTCAACGACCAGAACAGTGCATGCTCCATTTCATCCCCTGGCTCACCCCGGTACACACTCAGCGGGTGGGCAACGCTCTGGGCTTGCAGGCTGGCTTCGGTCCAGCCGGGCGCGTTGGCACCTTCAGGCAAGTAGCGCACGGCACCCAGGTGCAGGTCGTGGGGGTGGGCGGTCAGCGCCGCCTGGTAGTACTCCAGCATGTGTTCGGAGGGAATGCAGTCCACGTCGATAAACACCCAAGGGCCACTGGCGGGTAGCCCGATTACCGCATTTCGTGCCCGGGCCAGCGGTAGGCCGGTGGTGTCTTCAAGGCTGAGCTCATGGATAGGGAAGCGGTCGCTGTGCAGGCCCGCTACCGGCTCGTTCATGTGGATCACCCACACGCTCTGTGGCAGCAGGGTCGAATGCTCCAGCCCGGTCAACAGGTTATCCAGGTGGGCCCGGCGGCCGTGAACCAGAGTGATCACATGAACCCCGGGCGCCGGGGCTATGGCGGCCGTAGTGTTCAAGGTAGGGGCTGTCATGGCGTAGGCTCCGGAAACAGAAAACCAAGCGGTGGTTGGCGGTGTGAGGGCGTTGCACGTACCATCCTGCAGGGGAAGCATCTCCCGGCGCATGTACGGCGTTTGCTCGCTTGAAGCAATCGACCCAGCCATGCCGCCAAGGTTTCTTTCCGCTGACCAAAGTGCCCGACCTCAAATCAGGAGCAAGCATGTCACCCAAGGATTTATTACTGGCACTCGTCGTAATCGTGGCCTGGGGCCTGAACTTTGTTGTCATCAAGGTCGGCCTCGACGGCCTGCCACCCATGTTGCTAGGCGCCCTTCGTTTTGCCTTGGTCGCCTTCCCGGCGGTGTTGTTCATCAAGCGCCCGAACCTGCCCTGGCGCTGGCTGATCGCATACGGGGCGACCATTTCCCTGGGCCAATTCGCCTTTCTGTTCGAAGCCATGGGCAATGGCATGCCGCCGGGCCTGGCGTCGTTGGTACTGCAAAGCCAAGCCTTCTTTACCATGATTTTTGCGGCGGTGTTCCTCAAGGAGCGGCTGCGGCCGGCCAGCGTACTGGGGCTGCTGGTAGCGGCAGGGGGCCTGGCACTGATCGGGTTCGAGGGGGCACACCCTACACCGCTGCTGGCCGTGCTGCTGACCCTGTGCGCAGCGTCCATGTGGGCCATGGGCAATATCATCACCCGACGTTTTGGTAACGTGAACCTGGTGGGCCTGGTGGTGTGGGGCGCACTGATCCCGCCATTACCCTTCCTAGCGTTGTCCTGGTGGCTGGAGGGGCAGCAGCTGATAGTCACGTCCCTGATGAATATTCACCTTAGCTCCATCCTGAGCCTGGCCTACCTGGCATTCATTGCCACCATGCTGGGCTATGGCCTGTGGAGTACCCTGCTGTCACGCTACCCCACCGGCAAAGTGGCGCCGTTTTCCCTGTTAGTGCCAGTGATCGGGTTAAGCTCGTCGGCCTTGCTGCTAGGGGAACGCCTGGGCACGTTGCAATGGGTGGGCGGGGCGCTGGTCATGGTGGGGTTGTTGGTCAACGTGTTCGGGCCTCGGCTATGGGCTCTGCGCAACGGGCGCCCTGCCCAGGCGTAATGCCTAGAGCAGGCGCTTTGTGGCATCATCGGCGCTTTTCCCCATTGCCCTCTGGAGAAGCCCATGAGCCTGCCCACTGTCACTGTCGTCCCGCCTGGCATTCCCTTGCAAGGGCGGGTGGCACCTCCAGGGTCCAAGTCCATCACCAATCGGGCATTGCTGCTGGCTGCTTTGGCCAAGGGCACCAGCCGCCTGAGTGGTGCCTTGAAAAGTGATGACACCCGGCACATGTCCGAAGCGCTGCGGCAGATGGGCGTGACCATTGAAGAACCCGACGCGACCACTTTCGTAGTTACCGGCAGTGGCAAGCTTCAACCGCCCACGGGGCCTTTGTTCCTGGGGAATGCCGGCACGGCTGTGCGGTTCCTGACGGCTGCTGTGGCTACTGTGCAGGGTGAGGTGGTGCTCGACGGGGATGCGTATATGCAGAAGCGCCCCATAGGCCCACTGCTTGAAGCCCTGTGCACCGCAGGTGTGGAGGCTACCAGCCCCACAGGCTGCCCGCCGGTCACCGTGCACGGCCAGGGTGCGCTGCGTGTGGGCAGGCTTGAAATTGACGGTGGGCTGTCCAGCCAGTATGTGTCGGCACTGCTGATGCTGGCGGCATTGGGAGAGGCGGGCGTTGAGGTGGCGCTGACCGGGAAGGACATCGGTGCCCGTGGCTATGTGGACCTTACCCTGGCTTGCATGAAGGCCTTCGGAGCAAAGGTGCAGGTGCTGGATGACAGTATCTGGCGCGTTGCTGCCACCGGTTATACCGCCACGGACTACCTGATCGAGCCTGATGCCTCCGCCGCCACTTACCTGTGGGCCGCCGAGGCGCTGACCGAGGGGCGTATCGACTTGGGGGTGGCCAACGACGCCTTTACCCAGCCAGACGCCGAAGCCCAGGCACATATTGCCCGCTTCCCCCATATGGACGCGGTGATCGATGGCTCGCAGATGCAGGATGCCATTCCCACCCTGGCCGTACTGGCGGCGTTCAACACGACACCCGTGCGGTTCACCCAGTTGGCCAACTTGCGTGTGAAGGAATGCGACCGGGTACAGGCGCTTCACGATGGCCTCAATGCCATTCGCCCTGGCTTGGCGACGGTGGAGGGTGACGACTTGCTTGTGGCAGCTGATCCTTCCCTGGCCGGTACAGTGACGGATGCGGTGATCGACACCCATTCCGACCACCGTATGGCCATGTGCTTTGCCCTGGCCGGGTTGAAAGTGGCCGGCATCCGCATTCAGGACCCTGCCTGCGTAGGCAAGACCTACCCGGCCTATTGGGACGCCCTGCGTGGGTTGGGGGTTGGGCTGGTGTTTGCCTAAGCACACCCTCCTGTGGGAGCAGGAGCATCCTGCGAACTTGGGCACATACCTAGCGTGCGCCAAGTTCCGGGTCTACGCCGTCGGCTGCGACCGGTCCAACAGGGTGCGGCGTGCCCTGCGTAGGCTAGGGCCAAGTTGGCGTTTGCTTCAGCACCCCCCTATGGGAGCAGGAGCATCCTGCGAACTTGGCCAGGGATGCAATGCGCCAAATTCCCGGTCTACGCCGTTGGCTGCGACCGGTCCAACAAGGGTAGGGCGTAGCCCTGGTCAGGCTCTGACCTGAGGGGTGCCGAGCAGGTCTTCGATCCGTACGGGCAAATCCCTCACTCGAACACCGGTGGCGTGATACACGGCATCGGTAATGGCCGCTGCTACACCTGCCAGCCCTATTTCTCCGATACCCCGCGCGCCAAGTGGGTTGAGGGCGTAGTCGGGATAGTCCAGGAAGGTAATATCCACCTCAGGGGCATCGGCATGGGTGGTGACGATGTAATCGGCCAAGTTCGCGTTCACCGGGGCGCCATTGCGATGGTCATACTCAGTGGCCTCGAAGAGTGCCATGCCCACGCCCATCATCAGCGCGCCTTCGATCTGGTTACGGCCGGTGCGGGTATTGAGAATGGTCCCGGCGTCTATCACTGTCACGATCCGGTTCACCTTCAACCGAGCGATTTCGGGTTGCCATACCACCTCCACAAAGTGCGCGCCATAGGAATGCAAAGACACTTTCTTGGCTGCTTCTTCGCTACCCTTGCCCTCGCCATCACCGCTCACATGGTCCATACCTGCCGCTTTCAGCACCGTAGGCAAGGCCACAGCTTCACCTGAACCGTCTTTGACAGAGACCTTCATGTCGGCAAATACCAGGTCTTCCTTGGCCTTGCCTTCAAAGGCAGGGTGGCCGCGCAATGCCGCCTCAATGGCTTCATCCATGGCTTCACGGGTGGCCTGTTGAATGGCAGGCACCAGCGAGCCCGTGGCCATGGAGCCGCCAGACATCGGCCCAGGGGGCAGGCGGGTGTCGCCGATCATGACATCGATGTACTTGAGGTCCAGGCCGATAAGGTCAGCGACCATCTGCGCAATCACCGTGTAGGTGCCTGTGCCGATATCCTGGGTGCCACAGAATACTTTGGCGCGCCCATCGGTACCTAGTTGTACAGTGGCCTTGGCGGGGAGCGCCTTGGCCATCCACGAGCAGGCGGCCATGCCCCAGCCAATCACTTCGCCAGCACCGTTGCGCATGCTGCCCGGCTGAGGATCACGGGATTTCCAGCCAAAGCGCTCTGCACCCGTGGTCAGGCACTCCACCAAGTGGCGAGACGAGAAGGGCTGGCCCGTGCTTTCATCGTGATCGGGCTGGTTGGCCAGGCGCAATTGCACAGGGTCCATCTTCAAAGCGATGGCCAGCTCGTTCATGGCCGATTCCAGGGCATACAGGCCAGGTACTGCGCCAGGGCCACGCATGGAGGTTGGCGGTGCTACGTCTCGCTTGGCCACAGACCACGCCGCTTTGAGGTTGGGCGTGCTGTACAGGAAGCCAGTGGCTTCACCACAGTTTTCTTTGTAGCTGTCCAGCCGCGCATTGTGGAACAGGTAGTCGTGGCGCAGGCAGTTCAGCTTACCGTCAGCGCTGGCACCCAGGCGGAGCCGTTGCTGAGTGTTGGCACGGTGGCCTACGGTTTGGAACATCATGCGCCGGTCGACCACCAGCTTTACCGGCTTGCCCAGCTCTCGCGCAGCCGCAGCGGCCAGCAGGGAATGGGTCCAGGGCCAGAGCTTGCCGCCAAAGCCCGAGCCTAGGTATTCAGTGATCACCCGTACTTGCTGCGGACCCACGCCTAGCATCTGCGCCATCACCAACTGGTGGTTCATGATGGCTTGGGACGTTTCGTACAGGGTAAAGCCTTGGCCGTCCCACACGGCCACGCTGGCGTGCAATTCAATAGGGTTGTGGGTCTGAGGCGGAGTGGTATAGGTGTAGTCCACCTTTACAGGGGCAGCAGCGAAGGCAGCGTCTACATCGCCGCGCTCGGTGTCCACTTTTTCAGGGGCTTCCGGGCTGAGACGGGTGCTCACATCCACCGGTTCTGCCGCATAGGTAGCCTTCACTGCCGCTGCACCCGCCAGTGCCTGCTCATAAGTACGGGCAACCACTAGGGCAATGTACTGCCCGTAATAGGTGATTTTGTCGTCCGAGAGCGGCGGGCGGGCCTCGTCATTCTTGCCTTTATTGGGCTGACGCCGGAACATCTTGCCGGCTAGATTGCCCTGGTGATACACAGCCAGCACTCCAGGCGAAGCTTCAGCAGCCTGGGTGTTCAACCCGGTCAAGCGGCCTTTGGCAATGCTGGCCGTGACAGGCACGGCGTACACCAGCCCAGGAAAGTGGTGGTCGGAGGTGTATTTTGCTACGCCGCTGACCTTCTTGGGGCCGTCGATACGTGGCAGGCCCTGGCCGATGAAACGGTCGGATGTCTGTGCCATGGAGGTGCCCTCGCTCATGCGGTTTGCGCCGTCAGCGCTACGGTGGTTAAGCAGTGCGCAACGCAGCGCTTGGCCAGTTCGACCTTGAAGCCGTTTTCACTTTGAGGCTTGGCATCGCGCACGGCGGCTTCGGCGGCCAATTGCCAACTGGCGGCTGTTGCAGGGCGGCCTATCAGCACCTGCTCCGCTGCCGTAGCGCGCCAGGGCTTGGTGCCTACACCGCCCAGGCTAATGCGCGCGTCGGCCACGCGCCCGCCCTCTATCTTCAGCACAATGGCCGCCGAGGCCAGGGCAAACTCGTAAGAGGCCCGATCCCGTAGCTTCATGTAAGCCGAATGCGCGTTTTTGACCGGCGCGGGAAGGGTCACGGCGGTAATCAGGTCGCCGGGGTTCAAAACGGTTTCCACGTGGGGCGTATTGCCGGGCAGCAAGAAGAAATCGCTGATGGGCACTGTGCGCTCACCCGTGCTGCCCTGAATGTGGATCTGCGCCTGTAGCGTAGTGAGCGCCACGTTCATGTCCGAGGGGTTACTGGCGATGCAATGGTCACTGGTGCCGAACACAGCCAGGTTGCGGTTGGCGCCTCCGATGGCTGCACAGCCGCTGCCGGGCTCACGCTTGTTGCAGGCGCTGAGGTTGTCGCGGAAGTACATGCACCGCGTGCGCTGAAGCAAGTTGCCGCCGGTGGTCGCCATGTTGCGCAACTGGGCCGAGGCACCGGACAGTAAAGCCTGAGACAGCACCGGGTACTCGCTGGTGACCCGTGGGTGCCAGGCCAGGTCGCTGTTGCGTACCAGTGCGCCGATGCGCAAGCCACCTTCTGCTGTGTCGGTGACATCCATCAGTGGCAAGCGGTTGATGTCCACCACCTGGCTAGGATGCTCGACACCCAGCTTCATCAGGTCAGTAAGGGTAGTGCCGCCGGCAATAAAGCGCACTTGAGCGCCTTGCTGGGCGGTAGGTGAGGCCGCAGCCAAGCGAACAGCCTGTTCCGCGCTGCCAGCGCGGGTAAAGGTAAAATTCTGCATAGTGTCGGCCTCAGGCTTTGCGCGTCTGTTCGATGGCGGCAAGGATGTGGGAATACGCACCGCAGCGGCAGATATTGCCGCTCATGGCTTCCTTGATCTCACCAGCCGAGTCACCGTAGGGTTCGTTGGCGAGGGCAACAGCAGACATGATCTGCCCACTGGTGCAGTAGCCGCACTGGTAAGCGTCCTGCTCCACAAAGGCCAGCTGCATGGGATGCAACTGGTCCGGTGTACCGAGCCCTTCGATAGTGGTGATGTCATCACCTTCATGCATCAATGCCAGGCTCATGCAGCTGTTTACTCGGCGCCCGTTTACATGAACCGTACACGCCCCACACTGGCCGTGGTCGCAGCCCTTTTTAGTACCTGTGAGCTGTAATCTGTCTCTAAGGGCATCTAGCAGGCTGGTGCGCGGGTCGACCTGTAATGTGTGGGGCTGGCCGTTGACCTTGAGCGTAAGGGATTGCTCGCCCGGCTCGCTGGTGGCCGGCGCCACAGTACCTGCCGCCTGTGCAGCGGCTACCAGGCCACCACCCAGCGCAGCGGCAGTGCCGCTCACGCCCATGGCTTGCAGCAAGGTACGGCGGGAAAAGGGCAAGTGCCCGGCGTTGCCCTCTTGCGGGGGCAGAGGCTTTTTCGGCATGGGGGTTCTCCATCAGGGCGCGCCTCTGCGGGCGTTGGCACGGTCATTCGATCAGGTGTTCAGGTTGGTCCGCGCCGTGGCGCTAGCGTTCAACTGTTTCAGCTTGTCGGTACGGTTGCTGGTCGCCGGGCGCCGGCCACCGGACGCCGGCCGGGGGAACTCCTTCGTCGCCGCTGTTTCACAACCGTAGGTGATCGAAGGAAGCCATGACATGAGCGACGCCCTGCAGGAGTACAACCGCAAGCGCGATTTCCAGGCCACGCCTGAGCCTTCTGGCGCTTCAAAGGCCCATGGGGCCAAGGAGGCAGCCCAGGCCTTGCAGTTCTGCATCCAGAAACACGATGCCAGCCACCTTCACTACGATTTTCGCCTGGAACTGGACGGCACACTTAAAAGCTGGGCTGTTCCCAAAGGCCCATCACTAGACCCCCGCGACCGCCGGCTGGCCATTCAGGTTGAAGACCATCCCCTCGATTACGCCAGTTTCGAAGGGCATATCCCTGAAGGGCACTACGGGGCTGGCGACGTGATCGTGTGGGATCGTGGGGTGTGGGAACCCGAAGAGGCTCCGCAGAAAGCCCTGGAAAAAGGCCGCCTGAAATTTCGTTTGCAAGGTGAGAAGCTCAGCGGTGTCTGGAACCTGGTGCGCACACACATGAGTGGCACCAAGGCCCAATGGTTTCTGATCAAGTCCCGGGACGACGCCGCCCGTGACCATGACGAATACAACGTGCTGGAAGCTTGCCCTGACAGTGTACTCAGTGACCGCACCCTGGTGCCGAAAGTGCGGGGTAAGGCGGCCAAAGCCAAGGTGGCCGCCCCGGCTAAGCCGGCGGTAAAACCCAAAGCCGTGGCCAAGCCTAAGGCGGGAGCCAAGGGCAAAAGCGTCACCCTCAAAGGTGCTACAGCTGCTCCCTTGCCCGAGGCATTGCAGCCCGAGCTGGCGACCTTGGTGGAAGCGGCTCCAGAGGGCGAGTGGAGCTACGAAATCAAGTTCGATGGGTACCGTATTCTGGCGCGTGTTGACCAGGGACAAGTGCAATTATTGACCCGGAATGGCCATGACTGGACAGCCAAGATGCCCCGTCAAGCGCGTGCCATTGCAGCCCTGGGGCTGGAGTCCGCCTGGCTGGATGGCGAAGTGGTGGTGATGGATGAAGACGGCGTTCCGCGCTTTCAGTTGCTACAAAATGCCTTTGAGGCGCAGAACGCCGAACGCATCGTGTTTCATCTCTTTGACTTGGTGTACCTCAATGGCATGGACCTGTCCCAGGTGCCACTCGAACAGCGTCGCGCTGCGCTGGAAACCGTCCTGGCACAGAACAAGGACGAGGGCCTGCGTTACTCCGCCAGCCTTGAAGCGTCCGCCCCGGCCCTGCTTGAGACAGCGTGCTCCATGAAGATGGAAGGCTTGATTGGCAAGCGCCTGGGTAGTACTTACGTGAACCGGCGCAGCAAGGACTGGATCAAGCTCAAGTGCAAAAACCGTCAGGAGTTCGTGGTGGTGGGGTATACCGACCCCCAGGGCGCCCGTAGCGGCTTGGGCGCGTTGTTGCTGGGCCTGCATGATGCCGACAGCGGCCAGCTGAACTACGCGGGCAGGGTAGGGACCGGTTTCAATGAAAGCACATTGCGCAGCTTGATGGCCGAGCTGGAACCTAGGCAGGTGAAAAAGCCTACTGTCGCCAACCCGCCCAAAGGCGCCCAGGCGCGTGGTGTACATTGGGTAGAGCCCGCTCTTCTGGCGGAGGTGGCCTATGCGGAAATGACCCACGAAGGCCTGGTACGCCATGCGGTGTTTCATGGGCTTCGTCAAGACAAGCCTGCTGCATCGATCACCCAAGAAACGGTTATGGAGGCCAGTACCTTGAAGCCAGATGCCGTGCCCGAAAAGAAAGCTCGCCCAACGCCCAAGGCGTCGACCAAGCCACCCGCTAAGACGTCAGCGAGAAAAAGGGACAAGCCTGCCGACGAGGTAAGGATCACGCACCCGGACAGGGTGATAGACGCGACCTCAGGCACCACCAAGATGCAGCTGGCCCAGTATTACGCCCAAGTAGCGCCCTGGCTATTACCTCACCTCAAACAGCGGCCCGTGGCCTTGGTGCGGGCACCGGAAGGCGTGGAGGGGGAATTGTTCTTCCAGAAACATGCTGAGCGGCTGAATATCCCAGGTATTGTCACACTTGACTCGGCCTTTTCGGGGCAGCCCGTGATGATTGTGGACACGCCACAAGCGCTAATCGGTGCGGTGCAAATGAACACGGTGGAGTTTCATACGTGGAATGCGACCAGCAAAAATGCCGAACACCCTGATCGGTTTGTACTAGACCTGGACCCGGACCCTGCGCTTCCCTGGAAGGCCATAGCAGAAGCCACACAGCTCACCTTGGCCGTACTGGATGAGCTAGGGCTCAAGAGCTTCCTCAAGACCAGTGGAGGGAAGGGCATTCATATTGTGATGCCCCTTAAACCCAAAGATGGCTGGGACAATGTAAAAGCGTTTTCGCAGGCCATTGTGAACCACTTGGCAGCCTTGTTGCCTGATCGGTTCTCAGCCATTGCTGGCCCGAAAAATCGGGTGGGCAAGGTATTCGTGGATTATTTGCGAAATGGCCAAGGTGCTACCACGGTGTGTGCATTCGCTGCACGTACTCGAGAAGGGCTGCCGGTCTCTGTGCCCATAGCACGTGAAGAGGTGGCCGAACTCAAGGGGGCTGACCGCTGGAACATTCATAACATCCATGAGCGCCTTGAGCAGATGCAGGACAATGACCCTTGGGCAGGTTATGGGGCAGTACGGCAAACGCTGACCGCTGCCATGCGCAAGAAACTGGGTATGAAAGGTTAGGCCGGTGGCGCTGGCTTCAGGCCAGCCACACCGCTGGAGACACATGAGCAAGATCATCACTCAACTGCCTGACGCTGACCGCGCCCAGCAGAGCAGCGAAACCGCTATGTTCGGCTCGCCCAAAGCACGCCTGGATTTCTACCGCAACGAAATCCAGTACGAAACCTCGCTGTTATCCAACCGCACCAACGCCTACTTATCAGCACAATCCTTCCTGGTAATTGCCTATGCGTCATCCATGGCCAACCTCAACCCGGCCTGGGGGCACATTTTCACCCTGGTAGTGCCAGCACTGCTGGCAGTGCTAGGGATTGTGAGTTCGGTACATGCCTGGCCGGGCATCCGGGCCGCCTATGACATCATCGCCCACTGGCATTTCAAGCAATACCAGCTGCTACGTTCCGAGCCGGCGTGGGGCGCTGCCTATGACGACTCACCGCTGTTTAGCAAGCACGAAGGCCATGAAACCGCTTTTCGCAAGTCGCTGCTGTTTTCCATGCGCACCCCTTGGATTTTCACAGGTGTGTGGTCGATATTGGGCGTGTTTTCCCTCTGGTTGCAGTTGGGTAACTAGCGGGTTTGCAGCGTGCGCTGTAGTGAACCACCTACAAAAAAGCCGCCTCATCGGGCGGCTTTCATAGGGGGCTACATGGCTTAGAACTTGTAGGTCAACGAGCTACCGAACCCATGTGCGCTGTTGTGGTATGTGGAGCTGTAGGCGCCTTTGGTCGCGCTGGCCAGGTTCACGTCCACGCTCTCTTCCTTGAGGTAGGAATAGGCGAAGTCCAGCGTGAGGTTGTCGGTGGGGCTGTAGCCGGCACCCAGGCTGAAGATGCGGCGGTCACCGGTAGGAATCCGTGGCGAGCGGTCCGTATTGTTAGTGGGGGTTTGGTCCACGCTAAACCCGGTGCGCAGGGTCCATTGCTTGTTCAACTTGTACGCTGCGCCAATGGCATGGGCCCAGGTGTCGTGCCAGTTCTGCTCTTCGGTAATAGTGCCCAACCCCAGTGCGGTTGCGGTACGGTTACCCGAGTTTTCCACGGTGATGTTTTCCAGCCGGCTCCAGCGAGTCCAGGTGCTGCCACCGTAGATTGTCCAGCGGTCGTTCAGCTCATGGGTGAAGGAGAGGTCCACCGATTCGGGCGTGGTCAGGTCCAGCGACGCGTCGGACTTGAAGTTGAAGGCAGGCAGCGCAGCCCTAGGGCGCAGGTTGCGCACTTTGGTATTGCCATCTAGGTGGTAATCTACTTTCGAGTGGTAGGTCAGGCCCAGGCGAGTGCTGTCGGTGGCCTGGATCAAGATACCAGCGTTGAACCCCACAGCCGTATCGTCGCCCTTGATCTTCACCTGCCCATCGCCACCGGAGATCGGGTTGGCCGCGTTGATGGTGCGCGAAGTCAGTTCACCTTCTATACGGTTGAAGGTAGGGCCGATACCGATCGATACCTTGTCATTGAAGGCATAGCTGACAGTGGGTTGAAAGGTGATGACCTTTACTTCGCTCCTGTCTGCCCAGTACCGGCCAGCAAAGCCACTTTCGTAGTCAGTGGCTAGGCCGAAGGGCACATAGACACCAAAACCGACGGCCCATTGGTCATTCAGCGGCTTGACGTAATAGCCCATGGGCACGCCGACCAAGGGCACCATGTCCCCCTTGCTGCTACCGCCCAGGGTGGACTTGGAGTGATTGATGTCCGTGTCAGCATAGATACCGGCAGCGCCGACCGTGAACTGCTCGCGCTTGAGCCGTGCCATACCTGCCGGGTTGCCGGCGACCGTACTGGCATCCTCAGCCGACGAGGAACGGCCCGCAAAGCCTACACCCATGCCGCTTACGCTTTGTTCGTTGATGGCAAAACCGGAGGCAAGGAGCTGAGTGGAGGCAAGCGTGACTGCGAGGCCAAGGCTTGATCTGATCATGACTTTTTTCATTGTTGTTGTTACTCCGTGGGTGATCATCGGCGCAAATTACCAATAAATCGGGAGCGGCGCTATAGCCCGTATCCTGCAGAATAGAGCGATCTTGTAGGACAATCTGACTTTATCAGCGCCATTGCAAGGGCATTTTTCTGGCAAGATCGGTTCGTTTAGAACGCTTTGACAACAAAAAATTGACAGGCCTATCCTAATCGGCATCGTCTGGACCGAACAAATAGCCCTGGCGCGGGGCTTTTGAAGCCTGTAATTTTTTTGACAGGTGAGCACTGATGACGCGCAGATGGTACGCGGCGATAAAGCTGTGACGCCGCCTCGGGCACAGTTACTTGAAAATTAAGATGTCAGCGCTCCAAAATATTTGTAACAACGCAGAAAAGCGTAGGAGGCCGGGGGAGGAGAGTGGGTACTGGCGGGCTGACCTGCCGTGCCGCTGGTTCAACGCACACCGTGAAACGGGTGTTGGCGTTGATACCTGGGCGCGAGTAAAGCGAGGGCGTTGCTAAAGGTGTTACTGAGCGTAGGTGCTACGGGGTGCCGTGTGCGTTTACGCCGCCAGGGACTGGCGAGCACGGTTGATCACGGCCTGCAGCGGGGCAGGGGCGGCATACTGTTCCGAGTAAAGGCGCTCGGTGTGACGAGCCACGCCATGTTCATTGACGATAGAGAAACTGAAGCTGTTGTTGCGTGTGGCTACAATAACGCAGCGCAGCGGTGCAAAGGCTTGGGACAGGGTATGGATAGCGGTTTCAGCCTGGGTGTTAACGTTCATTTATTATGTTCCTGCGATTGACACGGATCAGAGCCGTGCGGCATTGGATTTGTTCCGGCCCGCATGATCTTTAGCGGGAGACCTGCCGGAACAGTACAGCGCGCCTGTGACGCCAATGTGAATGTGGCTCAGGCGGGCGGTCGGTACGCAAGACGAGAGGCAACCTGATACCCCAGGTGACGAAGGGCAGAGGCTATACCTGTGGGAAGCGAGACAGCGAGGCGTGACGATGAAGGACGCGTTGCGCTGGCCTGAAGGCCGAATAGGGTCCGGAGCGGATGCACAACCCTGAGGGGTCTGCGGAAAGGCTGGAAGGACTTGAGCGGCCGAAATTGCTTTCAGCTTATGTACAAACTGCCGGCGAAGGTACAGGTTCATTACAACGTCGGCAAGCGCTATTGTGCACACGCGACGAACGGCAGCCACAGGTTTTGCTTTGTATAACGGAAATGCTTGCATCGTGCCGAAGGGTTGTGCACACCGCGTACCTGAATTGTCATATTCCTGCCGTGGTATTCCTGACGACAGTCATACTGCAGCATTATTTTTTAAGTCAATGAAAAAAAACAGTTTTTAGAGCTGGTGAAAAAATGGACAGTTTGTCTACAGGCCCCGTGGCATAGGGGTTTGCGGACGTCGTAGAGGCGTTGTCCACTGAGTTATCCACAGCTTCTGTGGATTGTGAGCAGAAATTGCTCTAGTCCGCCCTTCTTGAGAATTGCCCTTGTTCACAGGTTGTACAAACCCGCTGGTGTCAAGGAACGTTGTCCAATTTTTTCGGCATAATGCCTGCTGTGACAAACGCCAATGCTTGCTGGCAGGCGAGCCTGCTGACCGGAAACCACGATGCCTGATGACGCGTTACGCTTATTGTTAACTGCTTTGCTAGGCGCACTGCCTGGCCTGGGCCTGGCTTGGCATTTTTACCGGCTGGCGACCGCTAGCCGTAGCGACATACCCGTGCTGGAGGAGCGGCTGCGAGCTGTTCAGGCCAGCGAGCAGGTGCTGGAACAGCGGTTGGAGGCCGAGGGTAGGGAGGTGGCCGCCTTGGTTCAGCAGCAAAGCGCAGCCAGGGCAGACCTGTCGGCGGCGGCTCGGGAGCTGGAGCTGCTGCGCATGGAGGTGGACAATAGCCGCGATGCGGCCCACGCCTGGGCCCACGAGCGCGCTCAACGCGAAGCCGAGCTTCGCCAGCTGGAGGCTCGCTGTGCGGGGCTGAACGCTGAATTACGCGAACAGCAGGAGGGGCACGCCCAGCGGTTGCAGGACATGCAAAACGCCCGTGACGAATTACGGGCACAGTTCGCAGAGCTGGCTGGCAAGATTTTCGAAGAGCGTGAGCAACGCTTCGCCGAGAATAGCCAGCAGCGACTCGGCCAATTGCTCGATCCGCTGCGAGATCGCATTCAGGCGTTCGAAAAGCGTGTTGAAGACAGTTACAGCAATGAGGCGCGTGAGCGGTTTTCACTGGGCAAGGAACTGGAGCGCCTGCAACAGCTCAACCTTAAGCTCAGTGACGAGGCCACTAACCTCACTCAGGCCCTCAAGGGCCAGAAAACCCAGGGCAACTGGGGCGAACTGGTGCTTGAGCGGGTACTTGAACACGCCGGGCTGCAGAAAGGGCGTGAATACCGCACCCAGGTCAACCTCAAGAGCGCCGACGGTGAACGATTCCAGCCGGACGTGCTGGTCACGCTGCCTGGCGACAAGCAGGTGGTGGTAGACGCCAAGGTGAGCCTCACGGCGTGGCAGCAGTATATAGGCGCGGCCGAAACCGACGTGGCCCAGGCGGCCCTCAAACAGCACGTGCAAAGCCTGCGCTCCCATATCAAGGGGCTTTCCGGCAAGGACTACAGCCGCCTGGAAGGGCTTCACAGCCTGGACTTCGTATTGCTGTTCGTGCCGATCGAAGCGGCGTTTTCGGCGGCCCTTCAATACGACCCTGGCCTGTTCCAGGAAGCTTTCGACAAGCAGATCATAGTGGTCAGCCCTACCACCTTGCTGGCCACCCTAAAGGTGGTAGACAGCCTGTGGAAGCAGGAGCGCCAGAGCCAGAACGCGCGGGAAATCGCTGAACGCGCCGGGTGGCTGTACGACAAGTTCGTGCTGTTTATCCAAGACCTGGACGAAGTGGGTAACCGCTTGCAGCAGCTGGATAAAGCCTATGCCAGCGCGCGCAACAAACTCACCGATGGGCGCGGTAACCTGGTGAGCCGCAGTGAACAGCTTAAGCTACTGGGCGCCAGGGCCAGCAAGAGCCTGCCGGGCGACTTGCTCGACCGTGCGTTCAGTAATGTAGACGAGGCCGCTACCGGCCCCGTGGAGGCCGACTCAGGCCCCCGTCAGGTGTCGGCTGCTCAGGTACCGATTCAGTAAAGCCCGAAGGGCCGCAGGTTTCAGCGGCTTGGGCAGGTAGTCCAGGCCTGCTGCATGCACATGGGCGATAGTCTCCTGTCGGCCGTCGGCGCTGATGACAATGCCTGGGATCGGGCCGCCGACTTGGGTGCGTAGCCACGCGGCCAGTGCAGGCCCGGTGTCGCCCCCGTCCAAGTGGTAATCCACCAAGGCCAGGTTGGGCCTCACGCCTTCAGCTAGCAAACGCTGGCACTCGCCGCGGTCGGCCGCTGTCCATACCGTGCACCCCCAACGGCTCAGCAAGCTGGCCATGCCTGCCAGAATGCTGGCCTCGTTGTCCACGCACAGCACCCGCAACCCACTCAGCGGGGACGCCCCTACGGGTTTGGCCGCCGCTTGAGCGACTGCCGCGTTGGCCAGTGGCACTGTGACGCTGAACACGCTGCCCTGTCCCGGCCACGAGCGGACATTCAACGGGTGGCCTAGTAATCGGCACAGCCCGTCGGCAATCGCCAACCCAAGGCCCAGGCCTTTTTCGGCGCGGGTCTGGTGGCTGTCCAGGCGTTTGAATTCCTCGAAAATAATGCCCAGCTTGTCTGGGGCGATGCCAGGGCCTTTGTCCCAGACTTCCAAACGAAGCTGCGCCCCCTTGCGTCGCACACCCAGCAGCACTGGCCCCTTGGCGTAGCGAAACGCATTGGTGAGGAAGTTCTGGAGCACCCGCCTTAGCAACTTGATGTCGCTGTCTATGCGCAGGTGGCTGGCGCGTACCCGGAAATCCAGGCCTTGCTCCTGGGCCAGTGCAGCAAACTCCGTACCCAGTGCGCCATATAACTCGTCAAGGGCAAACGGTTGGCGGTCAAGGGTCACCCGGCCGTTTTCCAGGCGTGAGATGTCCAGCAGGTCGCTGATCAGGTCCTCGGCTGAGCGCAGGGCGCTGTCCATGTGCCGGACCAGCGTGGCGGCCTCAGCGGGCAGGTCCTCGCTGTGGTGCCCCAATGCCGCACAGAACAACCGGGCAGCGTTCATGGGTTGCATCAGGTCATGGCCTACGGCCGCCAGAAAGCGGCTTTTGGAGGTGTTGGCGGTTTCTGCATGGGCTTTGGCGGCGGTGAGGGCGTGATTAAGGGCGGACAGCTCGCCGGTGCGTTCGGCTACGCGCAGCTCCAAGCGTTCGTTGGCGTCCTTGAGCCCTCGCTCAGCCTCACGGTACGCCGTGATGTCTGTGAAGCTCATTACAAACCCACCGCCGGGCATGGGGTTGCCGATCAGTTCGATCACCTGGCCCGTGGGAAACACGCGCTCGGAAGTGTGGGCGCGCCCCTGGCGCATGTGGTGCAGGCGGCGCGCCACGTGGACCTCGGCCTCACCTGGCCCGCAGAAGCCTCGTTCGGCATTGAACCGAATGATGTCAGCAATGGGGCGGCCTACGGCAATCAGGTCCTCGGGGTAGTTGAACAGCTCCAGGTAGCGACGGTTCCAGGCCACCAGCCGCAGGTGCTGGTCCACCACGCTGATACCCTGGGTGATGTTTTCGATGGCGCCTTGCAGCAGGGCGCGGTTGAACTGAAGTACTTCGGAGGCTTCATCGGCAATCCGCACCACGTCTTCGAGCTGCATGTCCCGGCCTTCAATAGCCGCTTTTACCACTGCACGGCTGGAGGAGGTGCCCAGGGTGCCGGCCAGCAACCGCTCGGTGTGGGCAATCCACTCAGGGTCGGCGGTCTGGGTGGGGTTGAACCCTTTGCCTTGGCGGTAGGCAAAGTGGCTGAAGCTCTGCTGCGCGCGGTCCTCGCCCACGAACCGGCTGGCCAGCTTGAGCAGGTCATCGAGCTGAACCGCCAGCAGGCCCTTGGCGTTGGGCCTTAGGTCCTGCTGATGGCCAACGAAGCGCCCGGCCTGCCAGTGCTCGGACACCCGTGTGCGGGACAGGACCGACACCCACACGAACAGGATGAAGTTGCCTGCCAGTGACAGCACCACCCCTTGGGTAAGAGGTGAAATGGGTAGATGCAGTGGATTGCCATGCAGCCAGCTCAAAGCGGGAAACACCTCCAGCGACCACCCCAGGCTGTGGGCGGCGATGGGCAGCACCAGCGCGTAGAACCACAGGAAGCTACCTGCCGCCAGGCCAGCAAACACACCACGACGGTTGGCCTGTTTCCAGTAGAGCGCGCCCACCATGGCAGGCGTGAGCTGGGCCACGGCGGCAAAGGCGATTTGCCCGATGGTGGCCAGGCTGGCGTTTGAGCCCAGCAGCCGGTAGCTCACATAGGCCAACAGCAGGATCACCAGAATGCTCACCCGGCGTACCGACAGCATCCAGTGGCGGAAGGCTTCGAACGGCCGCTCGGTGCGCTGCCGTCGCAGCAACCAGGGCAGCAGAATGTCGTTGGACACCATGGTCGACAACGCCACGCTTTCTACGATCACCATGCCGGTGGCTGCCGAGGCACCGCCCAGAAAGGCCAGCAACGCCAGGGAGGGGTGGGCTTCGGCCAGGGGCAGGCTAATGACAAAGGAATCGCGTAAGACGGTGCCGGGCAGCAGCATCTGGCCGGCCAGGGCAATGGGCACCACGAAGAGCGCCGCCAGCAACAGGTAGCCGGGAAACACCCAGCGGGCCAGGCGCAGGTCCCGTGGCTGGATGTTCTCTACCACGGTGACCTGGAATTGCCGCGGCAGGCAGATCATGGCCATCATCGCGACCCCGGTCTGCACCACCATGGACGGCCAGTTGATGGTTTCGCTCCAGTAGCTATCCAGGGCCGGGGCCTGCCTGGCCCGGGTGAGCAGGTCACCGAAACCGTCATACAGGTGGTAGGTGATAAAGGCGCCCACGGCCAGAAAGGCGAACAGCTTCACCAACGCCTCGAAAGCGATGGCCAGCACCATGCCCCGGTGGTGTTCTGTCACGTCCAGGCTGCGGGTGCCGAACACGATGGTAAACAGTGCCAGCACCAGCGACACCACCATGGCGGTGTCCTGGGCACGCCCCCCGGTGGCATCCGCGCTGGCACCAATCAACAGGTTCACCCCTAGCACGATGCCTTTAAGCTGCAATGCAATGTAGGGGAGCATCCCGATCAGGCAGATCAGCGCCACCACAATAGCCAAGGCCTGGGACTTGCCATAGCGTGCCGCAATGAAGTCGGCGATAGACGTGATGTTTTCCTGCTTGCTGATCAGCACCATCTTCTGCAGCACGCGAGGCGCGGCCAGCAACAGCACGGCCGGGCCCAGGTAGATCGGCAGAAAGGCCCACAGCTGTTCGGCCGCTTGGCCCACGGCACCGAAGAAAGTCCAACTGGTGCAGTACACCGCCAGGGACAGGCTGTACACCCAGGCCCGTAGGCGCGGGGGCAGGGAGGTCTGGCGGCGGTCCCCCCAATAGGCAATGGCAAACATCACGGCCATATAGGCCAGGGCAACGGCGGCAATCAGCCCACTGGAAAGCGACATTGAGGCTCCGGCACAGGAACAGACGAGCAGGGCAAGCAGTCTGGCACGGCGCTGGCGGTTAGTCAGGCAAGACCATGGTCTATCCTCGGCAACGGTGTGGCTTTTTTCTCCCAGGGGCGTTCCAATTCCTCACCGCCAGTCGACCACAAGGGCCAAGGACGATGAGTTCACAGTTGCAGCTGCTGCGCACCCGGCGCTTTTTGCCGTTTTTCATCACCCAGGCGTTGGGTGCGTTCAATGACAACGTGTTCAAGCAATCGCTGATTCTGGCCATTCTCTACAAACTGAGCATGGAAGGGGACCGCACGTTCTGGATCAACCTGTGCGCGTTGCTGTTCATTCTGCCGTTCTTTCTGTTTTCGGCACTGGCAGGGCAGATAGGCGAGCGCTTTGCCAAGGATCGGCTGATCCGGGCCATCAAGCTGGCGGAAATCCTGATCATGGGCGTGGGTGCGGTCGGCTTCTTCTACAGCCAGTTGCCCGTGCTGCTGGTGGCCCTGTTTGCCATGGGCACCCACTCGGCGCTGTTCGGGCCGGTTAAATATTCCCTGCTGCCCCAGGCCCTCAACCCCCGTGAGTTGCTAGGTGGCAACGGCCTGGTGGAGATGGGCACCTTCCTGGCCATCCTGGGCGGGACCATTACCGCCGGTATGCTGATGGCCCAGCAGGTATACGCGCCGGGGGTGGCCGTGGCCATCGTGATTGTGGCCGCGCTGGGGTATGTGGCCAGCCGCGCGATCCCCGCCGCCCCGGCGTCGGCGCCCGGCATGGCCATCAGCTGGAACGTGCCGGTGCAAACCTGGCGCACCTTGCGGCTAGGGCTGGGGCAGACACCAGCCGTGTCCCGCTCATTACTGGGCAACTCGTGGTTCTGGTTTGTAGGGGCGATCTACCTCACGCAGATACCCACCTATGCCAAGGCGTGGCTGCACGGGGATGAAACCGCCGTCACCTTGGTGCTTACCGTGTTTTCCGTGGGCATCGCCTTGGGCTCTGTGCTGTGCGAGCGCTTGTCGGGCCGTCAGGTAGAAATCGGCCTGGTGCCCTTTGGCTCGTTCGGGCTCACCCTGTTTGGCCTGCTGTGGTGGTGGCATTCAGGAAATGTGCCGGCGCCGGAAGCGGGTGCCGGGTATACCTGGCTGCAGTTGCTGGGCATAGGCCCGGTGTGGCCGGTGCTGGTGGACATTCTGGGCCTGGGCGTGTTCGGTGGCTTCTATATTGTGCCGCTGTATGCGTTGATCCAGGCGCGCACCCCTGAGCACCAGCGCGCTCAAGTGATCGCGGCCAACAACATTCTCAACGCGCTGTTTATGGTGGTGTCAGCCGTTGTGGCAGTGGGGCTGCTGAGCGGGGCGGGCTTGAGCATTCCCCAGCTGTTCCTGGTGGTGTCGCTCATGAACATCGCGGTGAACGCCTATATCTTCAAGATCGTTCCCGAATTCAGCGTCCGCTTCCTGATATGGCTGCTCAGCCATTCAATGTACCGGGTACGCCACGAAGGCCTGGACCACATTCCCGACGAAGGCGCCGCGTTGCTGGTGTGCAACCACGTGTCCTTCGTGGACGCACTGCTGATTGCCGGTGCCGTACGGCGGCCGGTGCGGTTCGTGATGTATTACCGCATCTACAACCTGCCGGTGCTCAACTTCTTCTTCCGCACCGTAGGCGCCATCCCCATCGCTGGCCGCTCCGAAGACCTGCAAATCTACGAACGAGCATTCAGGGACATTGCTGGCTACCTGGCCGAAGGCGAACTGGTATGCGTCTTCCCCGAAGGCAAGTTGACCACCACTGGCGAAGTTGACACGTTCAAAAGCGGCACCACCACCATTCTTGCCCAAACGGCCGTACCGGTGATCCCCATGGCCCTGAAAGGCCTGTGGGGCAGCTTCTTCAGCCGCGCCCCCCACAAAGGCTTCTTCCGCCGGTTCTGGTCACGGGTCGCCGTGGTGGCCGGCCCGGCCCTGGGTGCTGGGCAGTGCACGCCACGGCAACTGCGGGAAAAGGT
The DNA here is from genome assembly GCF_059831485.1 of Pseudomonas sp. AB39(2026). Classification (NCBI taxonomy): domain Bacteria; kingdom Pseudomonadati; phylum Pseudomonadota; class Gammaproteobacteria; order Pseudomonadales; family Pseudomonadaceae; genus Pseudomonas; species Pseudomonas sp. AB39(2026). The sequence goes on along the minus strand of NZ_CP195212.1, from coordinate 1,245,282 downwards.
GCAGGGGTTGAGAGGGGAAGCGCAGTAGGGGTGGGGGTGTTGCTTTTGTGGGAGCTGATGGTAGTCAGCGAATAAACAACAGGCCTCTTTGACCCTGAGCCTGAAGCAATGACAGACAGGACCACCCCCTAGAAAATCCAATTTAGGGAGTGGTCAATAATTTGGTTCGCCAAATTTTTCTCGATGTAAATATATTTAAGTTCAAACTTTTTATGCCGAAAGTATCCCGGAGGCCATCCCGTCTCCAGCGCACAGCGCCATATTTGGAACTCCGCAAAGGATTGGAAATGCTAAACCCTGTGCACATTAGCGTTATGGTTGTCGTGTGCGTGGCGAGTTTGCCCGAAGCGGCCTTTGCAGTTCCCAGGGCTGAGCCAGGCCACAGGGCTGATTTGCTCGGCGTGTATCAGGCCGCAGTGCAAAGCGACCCTCAGATTTCCGCCGCCCGTCACGCATTCAAAGGGCAGGTTGAAGCCATTCCACAGGCTATGTCAGGGCTGTTGCCAACGCTCAGCGCGGGCACTAAAACTGAACTCACGCGGCTTGATCGCGATCGCCCTTCGCTTACACGTGAGCGCAGCGGTAGTACTTTTCAGGCCAATTTGAGCCAACCACTGTTCCACGCAGACCGGTGGTATCAACTCAAGGCTGCGCAGGCCTCTGTCGATCAAGCCGAGCTTGAGCTTGCAGCCAAAGAACAAACATTGATTCTGTCCTCGGCCCAGGCCTACTTTGAGACGTTGCGTGCCCTTGACTCGCTCTCCGCGGCGAAAGCAGAAGAGGCCGCACTGCTCCGCCAACGTGACCAGGCCCAGGGCAAGCTGGATGACGGGGCGTCAAGCATCACTGATGTTTATGACGCACAAGCCGCGTTCGATAATGCTCAAGCCAACCGCCAACTGGCTCAACGCAAAGTAGACGATGCTTTTGAGGCATTGTCGCGGCTTACCCACATAGACTATGAGTCCATTGCCGCCATTGGGCATGAGCTGCCGACCCAACCTCCAGTCCCTGCCAACCCAAACGACTGGGTTGAGAAAGCGGTGGGGCAAAATCTTCAGTTGCTCGCGAGCGCCAGAGCAGTGAATGCTGCCGAGCAAACAATCGCCCAGCGAAAGGCAGGGTATGCGCCCACGGTGGATGTCGTAGCCTCGTACCGCAAAGGAGACAACGACAGTTTCGGGTACAACAACCCCACCGACTTCGGTACCAACGGCTACGGCGGCAGTGTTGCCCAGAGCAGCGTAAGTGTGGAACTCAATATTCCCTTGTACAGCGGCGGCATGACGCGCTCGCAGGTCCGCGAGTCCACCGAGCGTTTGTACCAGAGCCAGGATGAACAAGAAGACAAGCGCCGTGAAGTGGTGCTTAACACACGCAATGCCTTGCGTGGCATCAGTGCGGACATCGAGCAGATATTTGCCCGCCGACAGAGCATTTTTTCTGGCCTTAAATCCGTCGAGGCGAACCAGGTAGGCGTAGACCTAGGATCACGGAACATCGCTGACGTACTCAACGCGCAGCGTCAGCTCTATGCCGCCGTACGCGACTATAACAATGCGCGCTACGACTACATCATCGACACGCTCAAGCTCAAACAGGCCGCTGGTAGCCTGTCCCCAACTGATCTTCAAGCGCTGGCAAGGTATTTGCTGCCCAGCTATGACCCTGACCGCGACTTTCTTCCCCCCGGATCACTGCAGCTTTCCAAGGTTGCTACTCATGCGCCCCGTTGAGCGTTCTGCAACGTAACACGTTTAGGGCGCGGTGCCCCGCTGTACCGCCAGGAGCCAGAATGCTTGAACCTGTAGTACCTCAAGAAGCCCCTCCTACATTGGACACTGGCCTAGCCTGCCTAGTGATGCTGGCACGTGTGAACCAGCGTCCCATTTCGCCAGATCAAATTCTTCATGAGTTTGGTAGTTCGGACGGGCCACTGCCGCAAACCTCTTTACTACTAGCCGCCAAAAAAATAGGGCTAAAAGCTAAAGCCGCTCACACCTCGGTACACCGGCTAGATCGCACCCCATTGCCTGCAATCGCGTGCCATGTGAACGGCGATTACTTTGTGCTCGCCAAGCTGGATCAAGGTAAAGCGCTGATCCATGACCCACGCTCACAGCGGCCCGAGGTCATTACTTTAGAGCAACTGAATGAACGCTGGAGCGGCGCACTTATTCTGGTGAAAACGCAGATGCCCAATGGTGCGGAAGCGTCCCGTTTTGACTTCACCTGGTTTATCCCAGCGATTGTGAAATACCGAAAACTACTGGGTGAGGTGCTGCTGGCTTCATTCATCCTCCAACTGTTTTCCCTGGTCACACCGCTTTTCTTCCAGGTCGTGATGGACAAGGTACTGGTACACCATGGGCTGACGACTCTGGATGTCATTGCAGTCGGGCTCGCGGGGGTAATGCTCTTCGAATCCGGTTTATCTGGCTTACGCAGCTACATCTTTTCTCACACCGCCAGCCGTATCGATGTCGAGCTAGGTTCACGTTTGTTCCGTCATCTGATTACGCTTCCCATGGCGTACTTTCAGGCGCGGCGAGTGGGGGACTCCGTAGCGCGGATGCGTGAACTGGAGAACATCCGAAGCTTTCTGACAGGCAACGCGATCACCCTGGTACTGGACGTATTGTTCTCCGTTGTGTTTATCGCGGTGATGTTTTACTACAGTGGCTGGCTCACGCTTATCGTTGTGCTATCCCTTCCGCTCTACCTTGCTGTCTCACTTTTTATTACCCCGCTCATGCGGGCACGGCTGAATGAAAGCTTTGCACGAGGTGCAGAGAACCAGGCTTTTCTTGTGGAGACCGTAAACGGTATCGATACAGTGAAGGCCATGGCGGTAGAGCCCCAAGCCATCAGGAAGTGGGACAACCAACTGGCGGGTTACGTGGCCGCAGGCTTCAAAAGCCAAACGCTGTCCACTGTCGCCAATGAAAGTGTCGCGCTGGTAGGCAAGCTGGTGACGGTCGCCACATTATGGTTTGGCGCAAAGCTGGTGATAGACGGCCACCTGTCAGTCGGCCAACTGATAGCGTTCAATATGCTGGCCGGCCGTGTAGCACAGCCCATCATGCGCCTGGCTCAGCTATGGACCAACTTCCAGCAAACTGGCGTATCCGTACAAAGGCTAGGCGATATTCTCAATACGAAGAACGAACTGAGCCAAACCAACAAAAGCACGCTACCACCCATCAAAGGCCGACTTGAGTTTGACCAGGTACATTTCCGGTACCGGCCGGACGGCTCCGAAATTCTCCGTGGCATCAGCCTCACCATCGAAGCTGGTGAAGTTATCGGAGTCGTCGGCCGCTCAGGCTCCGGCAAAAGTACATTGACCCGGCTGTTGCAAAGGCTCCATGTGCCGGAACGCGGGCGCGTGCTGGTGGATGGCATGGACCTGGCATTGGCCGACGTCTCGTCGCTACGGCGCCAGATTGGCGTAGTGCTACAGGACAACATGCTCTTCAACCGAAGCATTCGAGAGAATATTGCTTTGGTAGACCCCGGCGCACCCATGGACGCCGTTATCCGGGTGGCCACCTTGGCCGGCGCACATGACTTCATCATGGAACTGCCAGAAGCCTATGACACCGTTGTAGGTGAGCATGGCGCCTCATTGTCTGGCGGGCAGCGGCAACGCATCGCCATCGCACGGGCACTGATGGGTAACCCACGTGTGCTGATCTTTGATGAAGCGACCAGTGCGCTGGATTATGAGTCAGAACGCATCGTCCAGCAGAACATGAAATCAATCTGCAAAGGGCGCACGGTGATCATCATCGCTCACAGGCTTTCAGCCGTAAGGGACGCGGACCGGATCATCGTTGTAGACCGGGGCCAGATCGTAGAACAAGGTAATCACGCCGAGTTATTGACCCACCAGGCCGGGCATTACTCACGGCTGCATCGCCTGCAACAGGGAGGGAGCCATGTCTGAACCTGAAAAAAACGGCTTGGCTCAACGCTATAGGCGCGCGTGGAAGCAATCGTGGAAGCACAGGCATGCCATGCAGGCGCCAGCTCGGGTAGCGCATGAGCTTCAATTTTTACCAGCCGCGCTGGAGCTACAGGAAAAGCCCACGCACCCAGCTCCGCGCGTGATGTTATGGAGCATCGTACTGTTCGCGACCCTGGTCTTGGTCTGGGCCTGCTTAGGCAAAATAGACATTGTGGCTACGGCCAGCGGGAAGGTTATTCCCAGCGGCAAAAGCAAAGTGATTCAATCTAGCGAGACTGCTGTCGTCAAAGCCATTCACGTGGTTGACGGCCAGCACGTAAAAACTGGGGACGTGTTGCTTGAGCTGGACGCTACAGCAGCCGAAGCCGACGTTGGGCGGGTAACCAGTGAGCTTATGGCTGCCCGTATCGATAAAGCACGGGCGGCTGCGATGCTGGAAGCCATCCATGGAAAACAACCGCCAAAGGCTTTGGCTGGCATGATCAAAGGTGCTGAACCTGCTCAAGTGCTGGCTGCTGAACGCTGGGTTCAAGGCCAGTACCTTGAATACCGCAGCAGCCTGGACACCGCTGCCGCCGAAGTTCAGCAACGCCAGGCGGATATTCAGTCTGCCCGTGCTCAGGTAGCAGGGCTGCAAAAAAGCCTTCCTATTGCGGCTAAATTAGCCGAGGACTACCAGCACCTGCTGGAAAAGCAATACATCGCCCGGCATGCCTATTTGGAAAAGGAGCAAGCACGGCTAGAGCTAGAGCGGCAGTTGAGTGTTCAGCAAGCCAGCCTGCTTCAATCTTCCGCTGCCAAACAAGAAGCAGAACGCCGTGTGGACGGTATCGTCGCGCAAACCCGGCGGGCCATGCTGGACCTGTTGCAGCAATCGGAGCAAAAGGTGAATGCACTGGATCAGGACTTGGCCAAAGCTCGATACCAAGACCTGCTCACGACGCTTAAAGCACCCGTTGACGGCACAGTACAGCAGCTGAACGCCCACACCGTGGGTGGCGTAGTCACGCCCGCGCAACCGCTGCTTACCCTGGTTCCAGAAAACCAGCCTATTGAAGTTGAAGCGATGCTTGAGAACAAAGACATTGGGTTTGTACACCCGGGGCAAAGCGTTACCGTAAAAGTTGAAACATTTACGTTCACTAAGTATGGCACCGCGACAGGGAAAGTTGAGAGTGTGTCCAATGACGCCATCGAAGATGAGAAGCGAGGGCTTATCTACAGTGCGAAAGTCAAGTTGGATGCGAATCATTTGTCCGGTGGGGCAGAGGCCATGGCGCTAAGCCCGGGGATGGCGGTGACGGTGGAGGTTAAAACGGATGAGAGACGGATTATTGATTATTTCCTGAGTCCGCTTGAGCAGCACTTTTCTGAAAGCCTAGGCGAACGATAAAGCCCGGTTTTACACAGTTGGCAGGGGTATTCATGAAGTTGCTGATCATACATCAAAACTTTCCTGGGCAGTTTTTGCATTTAGCTAGGCATGCTACGAATGATCTGGGATGGCAAGTCACTGCAATAGGACGAGACACAGCACCGGGCATGCCTGGAGTGAACTTGAAACGCTATAAGCCACGGCGTAGCGTTAATGGCAATTCACACCCTTACCTTAAAACCTACGAAGAAGCAGTTCTCCATGGGCAAGAGGTTTTTAGGATTTTAAGGCGTATGAAAGGTCTCGGCTACGTACCAGATGTGGTAGTAGCACATCCTGGTTGGGGTGAGACCCTATTTATCAAGGATCTATATCCTTCGGTGCCATTGATACATTTTTGCGAATACTATTATCAAACGAATGGAGCTGATATTGGGTTCGACCCTGAGTTTCCTACAAAAGCCGATGATAAAGCACGAGCCAGAAGTGCGAATGCGCTTCATCTCCTGAACTTGGAACAGTGCGACGCTGGAGTAACTCCTACTCAGTGGCAACTAAGTGTGCATCCTGAAGCGTATCGAGAGAAGATAAGGGTTATTCACGAAGGGGTAGATACTGAAAATATTCGTCCAGATCCAGAAGCCAGTTATGAGCTGCCCACGAAGGAAGTTATACGGGCAGGGCAACCAATAGTAACGTACGTCGCCAGAAACCTGGAGCCTTATAGAGGGTTTCATAGCTTTATGAGAGCGATACCTACGATTCAAGAAATAGCCCCGAAGGCTAAGATAATAATTGTGGGTGGGGATGGCGTGAGCTATGGGCGAAAGCCTAGCGGATATGCTAGCTGGAAGGAAAAGCTGCTATCTGAAAAGTCAATAAACACTGCAAATGTACACTTTCTTGGAAAGGTTCCAACTGCCAATTATCGACGAATACTTCAAGTTTCAAGTGCGCATGTATACCTCACGTATCCCTTCGTTCTTTCCTGGTCAGCGCTTGAAGCGATGTCGGCAGGTTGCCATATAATAGGTTCGAATACACCGCCAGTAGCAGAGGTTATTCAAAATAATAAGAATGGCAGTTTAGTAGATTTTTTTGATAAAAATTCAATTGGAAGAGCAGTCTCTAAAGCGCTTATAAAGTCCAAAGAAAATGATTCGACCAAGATCGAAGCAAGAAAAACTGCTTGTAGTTACTCTTTGGAAAATGGGGTGAAAAAATGGATAGGCGTCATTTTTTCGGTTCTCAATGACGATGGCTGATGCTGTTTTCTATAGGTGTTAATTTTTAAGCTAGGCTCTTGATTGAAATAGTTCCTATATCTCTACGTCGTTTTGAAATTTAAGTGGGTGTAAAATGGATATAATGTTGCTGCTTATTGTTTTTTGCTTTATAGCCTGTGGATTAAAATGGCTCTTCATTGAAAAACTCGAAGTAAGGGGGAGGGCTAAAATAATCCTTTTGATTTTATTTTTAATAATTATAGGTGACGATACATTGGCTATGCTGAGCTTCAACATAGCTTGTACAAAAACAGGTTCTGAAATTATAAAGCGCCTTGATGATCAGGGTTTTTATGCGCCTGACTGGAGTGAAAAACAGGCAAAGTCATATGTTGATGATGGATATTCCTACGTAGAAATCGGTAATAAAAAAGATGGTTATTTCAAGTATGGTTCTAATGGCTTTGAGAAAATTGAAAGCCCTCAAAGTGCCATAGAGGTAGAAAGTCATACCAGAAATTGGGGGTATAAAAGTTCAATTTTCGAAGTTAATATTGTAGATCGTAATGAATACAATATTATAGCGCGGGAAGCGATTGCGTGGACTCAAGGCGGCTACCTGCTTCGCATAATAAGAGCTAGGATATTTCTCAACAATAGCAATAAGTCATGTAGAGGCCCTAGCGACAAGGCTGATCTTAATGGTAATTTGGTTACTGCTGCAATTAATCATAAAGTGGAGAGAAAATAGTGAGTTATAATGAGCTGACAGCTTACTCAGAATTGGCGGATGCTGCATATGGAAATTTAAATGCTGCAATGGGTGTGGGGTCTTTAGACTATATTGAAGCTTTGACTGAGGTTGGTTTTGCATCAGAAAAGGCAAAAGATTTTGCTAATAGTTACAGGGTTGTGGCAGTGTCACCTGATATAACTGAATCAGGTTTTCAAGGGATAGTTTTCCAAAATCTCCAGACCGGCGAATATATCATCTCTACAAGAGGTACGGAGTTTGATAGCCTTGATTTTACAGAAGACCTTGGGCATATACGAAAAGCAGGGTCGTGAGCACTCACAATCAGCGCGCCCTTGAACTGGCCAAGCAATTGCTCAACCGCTTCCAGGGCAGCGATATCGAGGTGGTTGTTTACTTCGTCGAGCAGCAACAGCTGTGTCTGTTCTGGGCCGCCCGCCAGCCAGGCGAGTGAGGCGCGCAGGCGTTCGCCACCGCTAAGCCGCCCGAAGGGCGTAGCCATCTGCCGAGCGTCGAGCCCGGCGTTGGCGAAGGCTTGACGAAAACGGCCTTCTTCGGCGGTGCCCAGCTCATGGCGCAGCACCTGCTCGATACTGTGCTCGGGATCGAAGGTTTGAGCATGTTGGTCGATCAGGTGAGTGCGCAAGACAGGCCGAGCGACGCCGCTGGCGGGCGCCAGTTGCCCAGCCATCACCTTCAGTAACGTGGATTTTCCGCAGCCGTTTGGCCCGATCACGCCAACCCGCACCGGGCCGTGCAGGGTGAGATCAATAAAGCGGTTGTCGGGCGGGCCGTAGGGGAGTTCGCAGTGTTCGAGCGTAACCACCTGTGTGGCATTAGCGATGAGGCCGGGCGGGGCGATCAGGTGGCTTGGGCGTACCGGCTCCACCTCCGCCCTGGCCTGGTCAAGTCGCTCTCGCGCCATCTCACTCAGGCGCCCCTGCTGGATGCGCTGATGGCCGCTGTGTTGTTCGGCGCGCTCTGCCCGCGCATTGGCGACGATGGCGGGTGTACCGGTAGCACGCGCCACCTTGCGGCCATGGCTGGCACTTTGCACCTCGCGCTGACGGGCCAGGGTGATCCGCTGCTCGACGCTGTCCCGTGCTGCCCGCGCCCTGACCAGTGCGGCCTGAGCGTTGTCTTGCTCGGCCTGGCGTTGCGCTCGATAGTGGCTATAGCCACCACTGTAGTGAACCAGCGCGTCGCCGCGAAGCTCAAGAATGCGATCCGCGTGTTCCAGCAGCGCCCGGTCGTGGGAGATGACAATCCGGGTTTCCTTACCGTGGCACAGCGCTGTGCTCAACTGCTCGCGCGCCTGGCGATCCAGGTGATTGGTGGGCTCGTCGAGTATCAATACCCGCGCGCCGCCAAGCTGTAGGCCGGCGAGCATCAGGCGCACCGTCTCGCCTCCACTCAAGGCTTCGCTGGGGCGATCAAGGGGAAGATGAGCTAGACCGAGGCGCGTGAGGCAGGCCTGGATATCGCCCGGCAGGCTCCAGCGGTCGTTGATCAGGTCGAACAGTGCAGGGTCGCAGGCGCCTGCTTCAACCGCAGCCAAGGCCTGCAAAACATCCCGTACGCCTAGCAGGTCTGCAACGGTGCCGCTGATGGGCCCGAGCCATTGCGGCAGATAACCGACCGTGCCGGTGCATTGCACACTGCCTTCACTCGCCGCCAAGCGCCCGGCCATGATCTGCGCCAGCATCGATTTGCCGCTGCCGTTGGGCCCGACAATGCCGGTGAACTGCCTAGAGAACGTCGCGTTAAGCCCTAGAAACAGCGGCCTGCCGTCTGGCAGGCGCAAGGTCAGGTTTTTGATGATCAAGGTGGCGTTGTCGCTACTCATTATTGTTTTCTCAAGCCGACGTACCCCGATATTAAGGCAGGGGCAAGGGGCACGACATGACAAGGATCAGTAGGATGAGGTGGTTCCCCCAACGGCACAAACCCTGTGGGAGCTGGCGACAGCCAGCGAATGAACTAGGGTTTAAAGTCAGTTCGCAGGCTCTGTCAGCGCCCACAGGGGGCACCCTATTCCTTCATCCGCCTGAAATAGGTAGAAAGCAGCGCCCCGGAGATGTTGTGCCAGACGCTGAACAGCGCGCTGGGCACTGCGGCGATAGGGGAAATATGAGCGGCGGCCAGTGCAGCGCCTAGCCCCGAGTTCTGCATGCCCACTTCCAGCGCCAACGACTTGCGCTGGGCCAGGGGCAGCCCGCACAGCCGGCCGGTGAAATAGCCGAGCAGGTAACCAAAGCCATTGTGCAGCATCACCACCGCCATGATCAGCAGCCCGGATTCGGCGATTTTTGCCTGGCTGGCAGCTACCACCGCGCACACGATCATCACAATGCTGACCACTGACACCAGCGGCAGTACTTCCACCGCCACGGCTACCGCTTTGCCCAACAGCCGCTGGGCAACCACACCCAGCACGATGGGCAGCATCACCAGCTGCAGGATGGACCAGAACATGTCCCAGAAACTGACGGGCATCCAGGCCGACGCCAGCAGCCAGATAAGCGTGGGCGTGAGCAGCGGAGCGAGGAGGGTAGTGACCGCCGCAATGGCCACGGACAGCGCCAGGTCGCCCTTGGCCAGCCAGGTCATCACGTTGGAAGAGGTGCCGCTAGGGCAGCAGCCCACCAGAATCACACCCACCGCGATTTCCGGTGGCAGGTGAAACAGCTGGCAGAGCACCCAGGCCACGCCCGGCATGATCACGAAATGCGCCACCACGCCCAGGCCGACTCGCCAGGGGTGGCGAAACACCTCGGCGAAATCGTCCAGCTTGAGGGTAAGCCCCATGCCGAACATCACCAGCCCCAGCAAGGGCACGATGGCCACCTTCAAGCTGATGAACCACTGGGGTTGCAGGAAGGCCAGCAGGGCAAACACCAGCACCCACAGGGCAAAGGTATTTCCTACGAAGCGGCTGAGGGTGGCCAGAGCGCGCATGGTGCGTTCCTTATTAGAGTAGTGGTCAGATGCCTTGTGGCATGTCTTCGCCGCCCAGGGCTTCGAACAGTGCCGGCAGGAATTCGCCAAAGGTGAGCATCATCAGGGTAAAGCTGGCGTCCAACTGGCCCAGGGCCTCTTCGCCCCCGTCTTCCTCGGCCTGGTCCTGTAGCAGCTCTTCGAACTTCAGGCGCTTGACCACCATCTTGTCGTCCAGCACGAAGGACAGCTTGTCCTGCCAGGCCAGGGCCAGTTGCGTGACCTGCTTGCCGGTGTTCAGGTGCAGCTGGATTTCATCGGCAGTGAGGTCCTGGCGCTTGCAACGCACGATGCCACCGTCTTCGGCAGTGTCGCGCAGTTCGCATTCATCCAGCACGAAGAAGTCCTGGGCGGCCTGCTGGCCTTTGACCCACTCGGTCATGGTCGCGGAAGGGGCGATTTTCACAGACAGCGGGCGAACCGGCAGCGAGCCCATCACTTCGCGCAGGGTAGAAAGCAGGTCTTCGGCGCGCTTGGCGCTGGCCGAGTTCACCAGAATCAGGCCCTGCTTGGGCGCGATGGCCGCAAAGGTGCTGGAGCGGCGGATAAAGGCGCGTGGCAGGAAGGCCTGGATGATCTCGTCCTTGATCTGGTCCCGCTCCTTTTTATAGACCTTGCGCATTTGCTCGGCCTCGATCTCCTCGATCTTTTCCTGAACGGCATCGCGTACCACGCTGCCGGGCAGAATGCGCTCTTCCTTGCGGGCAGCTACCAGGAGGAAATCCTGGCTGGCATGCACCAGGGGGGCATCTTCACCTTTGCCAAAGGGCGCCACAAACCCATAGGTCGCCAGTTCCTGGCTGGCGCAGGCGCGCGCCGGCTTGCTGGCCAGTGCGGCTTCCAGCACCTCGGCGTCGAACGGCACATCCTGGGTAAGGCGGTAGACAAGCAGGTTTTTGAACCACATGAGCAGGTGTCTCTGTTAATGCACAAGGCGCGCATTATTCTCTGTGTTGGCGGTCAGGCCAAGGGCAGTCTAAGTCTTTGGAACCCTTGAAAAATTTTTTTAAGAAAACGCTTGCCAGTAGGGAAAGCCGTCCGTAGAATGCGCCCCACACCGAGAGACAGAGGGTGATTAGCTCAGCCGGGAGAGCATCTGCCTTACAAGCAGAGGGTCGGCGGTTCGATCCCGTCATCACCCACCACTCGCTCAGTGTATCGCGCAGCGGTAGTTCAGTCGGTTAGAATACCGGCCTGTCACGCCGGGGGTCGCGGGTTCGAGTCCCGTCCGCTGCGCCATATTTGCTTCAAGGGTCACTGAACGCCCTTGAAGCTGTTAAAGAAGGCGAACCTTAACGGGTTCGCCTTTTTTATTGCGCTCATTGCGCTCAACAAGCGGTTAAGAAAGCCTCAGGCGCCGCAACAACTCGCCCAAATCCTGCTGCTGGTCCAGCGCCCACGCTACGTCCAGGAACGCCCGGGCCTGCTGCTCAGGCCACAGGCCCTGAGTGATGCGAAGGAATTTTTCTTCGGTACCTTGCCGGTCTAGGGGCTTTCCACCAAACCCTGGCAAGTCATTCACCTGTTCGGTGATCACGCGACCGTCTTTCAACGTAACCGTGACTCGGTTGGGCAGCCGCTGTGGCGACAAGCGGGTCAGCGTTTCATCTTCCTCCACCTTTACCCTTTTCAGCAGCGCCACTAGGCGCGGATCCTTCAGTGCGCTATCGGCATAGCTGGCGTGGGTTATTCCTTGATCCAGCATGGCCCGAACTACGCTGTAGGGCAGGCTGTGGTCCGCCGTTTCCCGTGTGGTAGGCGCGAATTTTTCGGGGGACTCGGCCGAGTACTGCAGCCCGGCGTGGGACGTGGCGATCAGGATGGAGGCCACCTGCTCGGTATTGGGTACAGCCTTGCCAACCTTGATGGCGGCAGCAATCGCCGTTTGCAACAAGGCCTGAGCCGGGAAGGGCTTGACCTGGCACTCGGCGATCTTGAAGGTGCCGCCCTGCCCACCGAACTGGCGCGTGTCCAGCATGAAAGGCCCAGATACCTGCTTGAAGAACCCGGCGTTTCCTTCAAAGGCCGGGGCAGGGCCCGTCAGCCCTGCTTTAGCCAATTGGGCCGCGAAAATGGCATTGCGGCCCGCTTCCGCATCCGCCAGGCCCTTCCAGTTGGACAGCACCTGCAGGCGCGTCTGATTCACGGCCAGGTGCCCCGCCAGCGAGAGATTAACCGCTTGTTCCAGCTGTTCGGGCGACAGCTTCATCAATTTACCTGCCGCCAGGGCCGCTGCGGGCAGGCTGTAATTGGGGTGGTCCCAGCCTCGCGTGCTGATCTGCACGGCGTCGAGCAGGCGGCAATCGAGTTCATACGCCAGGGCAATGGCCAGGATCAGGGCCTGGCCCGAGCAGTGCTGCGCTTCTGCCACCGCCAGGCAAGGGGTGATGTTGTCACTGGGGTGCCCGACTTCCTTACCAGCGTAGGTATCGTTCAGGTCGAAATAGCGTACAGCTGCACCGTTGGCAAACGAGGCCAGGTCCATGCTGGTTTTGCGGTCAGTGCCGACCAGTGTGGACACACCCTCGCTCAAGGCCTGAGCAACTTGGCGTACTTTCAGCACGTCTGGCGCCTTCAGGGCAGCGATGGCGCAGCCCATGGCATCGATCACCTGGGCCTTGACCCGTTCGACGATGGCTGGGGGCAGGTCGTTGTAGGTAAGCGAAGTGGTGTACCGGGCCAGTTGTTGTGCCAGGGAGGGGGCCGTGTCCCCCGTTGGGGTGGGCTTCCTGTCATCGGCCCAGGCCAAGGCTGGCATCAGTGCCAGGCTGCTCAGGCCGCCTAGCAGCTGCCGTCGGTTGATCAAGTAGGGCATAGGCACGCTCGAAGTCTATAGGGAGGGAGGTGGCACTCAATCATCGAAGCCGTAGAACCGCCCGGGGTTGTCCACCAGAATCGCCTGCCAGTGGTCGCCTGCCCAAGCGCCTAGCAGGTTGACCAGGTGGGCATCGTCAGGCTTGTGGTGTTCGGTGACGTGGGGCCAGTCGCTGCCCCAGAACAGCCGCTCAGGTGCCCAGTGCACCAGCTGCTGTGCGGTGAGCAGCGTTGGGGGGTAGTCGGGGCCGCCGTGGGTGCTGTTCAGGTAGGCGCCGGACAGCTTGATCCAGGTGGTGCCCTGCGCCAGCCAGCGGCGCAACAGCGGTACAGCGGGGTGGGCCAGGCCCTGATCAGGTGGCAGGCGGCCCATGTGGTCGATCACCACAGGGGTAGGCAGCCCTTCTATCAAAGCAGCGTGCGTGACCAGTTGGTCGGCCGTGGCATGCAACTGCACATGCCAGCCCAGGCGGGCGATGCGCTCTGCCAGCGGCGCCAGAGTGTCCCAGCTGGCAATGGCGTTGTGGCTGTTCCACACACTGAACCGTACCCCCCGAACACCACCGTGGTGAAGCTGCTGCAGCGCGGCTTCGCTCACATCACTGGCTACCACGGCCACGCCTCGGGCCTGGCCCTGGCTACGTGCCAAGGCATCCAACAGGCAACGGTTGTCAAAGCCGTAATGCTTGGCCTGCACAATGACAGCACGTTGGCAGCCCAGGTGCCGCTGAACGTGCCCGTAGTCGGCCCAGGTCATGCCCTGTGGTGTAACCGCGTCAGGGTTGGCCGCCGGGAACCGGCTGTCGAGAATATGCAAGTGCGCGTCACAGGCATTGGGCGGCAACGGCGGTACAGGGCGCTCGGTACGGGTGGAATGGGGCGCACGGGAAATGGTCATGGGCAGGCTCCCCGTCAGGCCGGTGGCAATTGAGAGAACAACAGCAACGCTAGCATCACCGTGATGGCGCCCCCGATGCGTGTGGAAATCTGTGCGAAGGGCAGCAGTTGCATACGGTTGGCCGCTGTCAGGATGGCAATGTCCCCCGTGCCGCCCAGGCCGCTGTGGCAACTGTTCACGATCCCGACTTCAACTGGGTACATCCCCAGCTTGCGGGCCATTACGCAGCCCGTCAGCACCAGTACGCCCACCGTAGTAATAATGGTCAGCAGGTTGCCCACATGGAATGCCGAGCTCAATTCATGCCAGTGGGTCACGGCGATGGAGTTGGCAAACAGCAACGGGTAGGTCACCGCTGTGGTGAAGAACGTGAACAGGGTGCGGGCGCCGCTTTCCAGGCGTGCGGGAATGGCATTGGCCAGCTTCAGCGCCACGGCCAGGAGCAGCATACACACGGGGCCAGGCAGGCCAAACAGGGCATGCATCAGCACGCCGGCCAGGTAGAGCGCCATGGCGCACATACCTGCGGCGATCACATTGTTGATCACCTCGCCGGTGTCCGGTGCAGCGGCTGCGGCAGGAGAGGGCTGGTTGGGCTTTGTGGTGTCACTGGGTTGCAAACGGCCATTGCCCGTCAGCTGCGGGTAGCGTTTGCCGATCAGGTCCAGCAAACCGCAGAACAGGATGGCGCAGAGGTTGCCTAGCAGAATCACCGGCAGCAGCTGCGCCAGAATGCGCCCCGACTCCACGCCCATGATCTCCCCGTAGCCCACAGACAGTGGAATGGCGCCCTCTCCCAGGCCGCCACCCATCACTGGAATGATGACAAAGAACAGCACTTGCCGCAGGGGCATGCCACAGGCCACCCCAACCGCCGCACCTGCTGCCAGTGCCAGAGCTGAGCCCACCGCCAGCGGCAGGAAGATTTTGGCGAACCCTTTAATGATCAGGTCGCGGTCCATGGTGAAGATACTGCCCACTACCACGGCAGATACGAACAGGTAGATGAAATTACTGGCCTTAGTGAAATCAGTCACCGTTTTCACTAGGTCGGCATGTACCCAACCCAGGCTGACCAGGTAGGAGGGCAGGAACGCCGACACGATTGCGGCGCCACCCATGCTGCCCAGCAGCGGAAGGCGTTTGCCGATTTCGGCACAGGTAGCGCCGCCCATGCCGATGACTGCCACCATGGTCGGTAGGTCGGCTTTCAGTTGCCCGGTCAGCATCAGGCTCGCAATCAGCAAGGCCAGCGGGATATAAATGATCAAGGGTATAAAGCTGATGCGTACGCTCAGCCATAAGGCCGCTGGGGCAGCCGGTGAAGGGGATGTGGGTGTGGGGAAGGGCGCGGCGTTGCGCATAACCACCTCTTATTGTTGTGATGATGAAGACGGTAAGGGCTCCCCAGTGGCAGGGTGGCCGGGAACGTAGGCGCTCGTCAGGTTGCTGGCAGCAGCCCGGTGTGTCGTGCCTGTGCCAGCGTGGCCTGGGCGCTGCGAACAAAGGGGGCGTCGACCATCTGGCCATCCACCAGGTAAGCACCGGTGCCCGAGGCCTCAGCCGCCTGGGCAGCGGCCACCACCCGTAATGCCCGAGCGATCTGCTGGGCGTCTGGAGCGAAGGCCTGGTTTGCCAGGTCGATCTGGGAAGGATGAATACAGGACTTGCCCGCGTAGCCCAGTTGCCGCGCCGCCTGGGCTTCTTCCAGAAACGCGTGTGGGGCGTCTACGCGGGCAAAGGCGGAGTCATAGGCGGTAACCCCGGCTTCCCCGGCCGCCAACCGCAAGGTGAGGCGCAGGTGGTGAAGGGTCCACGCATTGGTGCGGTCGATGCCCAGCGGCTCCAGCAAGTCGGCCAGCCCTAGTTGCAAGCCAGTGATACGGGGGCTGGCCGCTGCGATAGCGGCAGCATTACGCAACCCTAGTGGGGACTCGATGGTGACCAGAATGCCCAAGGGTAGGGTCACCCCGTGCTGCGCTTCCAACACCTCTAATTGGTGGGCCAGGGCATGAACCTGTTCGGGCGACTCGACCTTTGGCAGGTTCACCTGGTGTATGCCCGTGCCGACCACGGCAGCCAGGTCCTTGTGGAAATAAGGGGACGCCAGGTCGTTCACACGAACGACCAGCGTTTTAGTACCGGGCGCCGTACCGGGCGCCGTATCGGGCACCACACTGGGTGCCAACGTGGTGAGAAACGCGGCAAGCTGATCGCGCGCGCTGTCCTTGGCACTGGGTGCCACGGCATCTTCCAAATCAAAGCTGACGGCATCGGCCTGGGAGGCCACGGCTTTGGCAAAGAGCTCCGGGCGGGACGCGGGCACGAATAGTTTGCTGCGCATGGTCGGTCCTCGGTTCTTGTTGTGGGGTGCTTGTTGTGACGCTGCTGCGCCGGCTGATCGGCAGGCCCTATAGTGCAAACCGCAGGAACATAACTAAAGTGCGTATTACTTCGTTCAAAGTCCAAAAAGGGTTCACTGTGGACACCCGCTACCTTGACAGTTTTCTTCACGTGGCTCGGCTGGGTTCAACCGCTGCTGCCGCCCGCGCACTCAACCTCACGCCTACGGCAGTGGCCCAGCGCATCAAAGCCCTTGAGCACGAAATCGGCACGCCCTTGCTGACCCGCGCCGGCCGTAACATGCAGGCCACTGCGGCGGGCCTGGCGTTGATCGGCCCTGCCACTGAACTGGTCCGCAGAACCCAGGAACTGAGTGCCATTGCGGCCTTGGATGTGATCGCCGGGGACCTGCGGGTCGGCTGTATTTCCACAGCCTTGGCGTATGTGGTGCCACGGGTGCTGTCGACCCTGATTGACCGTTACAAGCACCTGCATACCCACTTGGAGCCGGCGGTGTCCACCGAGCTGTACCGAAAGGTTATCGACGGGGACATTGACGTGGGGTTGATGGTGCGCCCCGCATTCGAGGTGCCCAAGGAATTCACCTGGCGGCCCTTGCAGAACGAGCCGTTCATGGTGCTGGTGCCCGCCCGCCTGGCCGGGCACCAAGCCCATCAGGTACTGGCCACCGAGCCGTTCATTCGCTACCACCGCCGTTCCTGGGGCGGCCTGCTGGCGGATCGGTATTTGCTGGAAGAAGGGATCGCGCCAAAAGAGCGGTTCGAGATCGACTCTCTGGATGCCATCGCTGCCATGGTGGCGGGTGGGTTGGGTGTGTCCATGGTGCCACGCTGGCACCCCCTGCACGTCGACTTGGGCGCCATGGCGCAACTGGCGCTACCGGGCGCAGGCCTGCATCGGCCCATTGGCCTGCTGTGGAAGCGTAACTCGGCCAAGATCAAACTGATCAATGTGTTTTGCGACGTGCTATATGCCACCAACCTCGACGAGTGAGACTTCGTTTTTATTTCACTCTGAACCCATTGAAAACTATTTTTAATCCGCTTTGCCTCCACGCAGACTGGCCTCCATAACGGGTGACGCGCCTCAGCGGGTCGACCCGTTCCAACAAGAAAGCCTGTGGAGACCTTTCATGAATGAGCCCCAAACTCCCTCGGCCCGTCTGTTTCCCGAAGGGCCGCGCGGGCCGCTGACCGGTGTACGGGTACTGGACCTGAGCGCGTATATCGCAGGGCCTTATGGGTGCGCTTTACTGGCTGACCAGGGGGCCGAGGTCATCAAGGTCGAGCCGCCTGCCGGTGATAACCTGCGTAAATACCCCTCTACTTTGGCTGCCGAAGGCCGTGCGTTTCTGGGGGTGAACCGTAGCAAGCTGGGCATGGTGCTGGATCTCAAGCGGCCTGAAGGCCTTCAGGCCTTGTACAGGCTGGTGTGTGATGCCGATGTGCTGGTGCATAACTTCCGGCCGAATGTGCCTGGCCGGCTTGGCATTGGCTACGAGCAGCTCAAAGCCCTTAACCCCCGGCTGATCTACTGCGCAGTGACCGGCTATGGCGAAACCGGGCCGCTGAAAGACAAGGCTGGCTACGACCAGGTGCTACAGACCCTGACCGGCATGTGCGCCGCACAGGCCAAACCGGGTGGGCCACCCGAGGTGTTGTACGGCTCGGTGGTGGATTATTACGCGGCCGCCTTGGTGGCAGGCAGCGTGGCATCGGCTTTGTTCGAACGAGAAACTACCGGTGAAGGGCAGTACGTAGGCGTGTCCTTGCTACGCAGCGCCCTGGCGATGCAGTCTGCCCGTTTGGTGTGGGCCGAAGGCGAACCGGCGGACGTGGACCGCGACATGCGTTCGGGAGGGATCACAGGCATTCATCCCACCCGCGAAGGCCACCTGTACCTGTCCGCCAACACCCCGCGCTTCTGGCAGGCGCTGTGCGAGCACACGGGGTTGCAGGCCTTGCTCAATGAGCGCTATGACAGCGTACGTAAGCGTGCCCAGCACCACGCCGAAATCGTGCCGCGCTTGCATGCGGCCTTGCAGGCCCGCACCGCGTTGGAATGGGAAACAGCCTTTGGTGACGATGTACCGTGCGCGGCTGCTCGCCCAGTTGACGCCATGTTCGACCACCCGCAATGCCAGGCCGAAGCGTTGATCGCGGACTACCACCATCCACAGGTAGGGCATTACCGGGGCTTTGCCGGGCCAATCCGCTTTGGCCGCACGCCAGGTTCTGCACCGTTCGCAGCGCCCACCCTGGGGCAGAACTCCGACCAGGTATTACTCGCGCACGGCTTCAGCCCTGTGCAGATCAGCCAGTTGCGAGCCAGCGGCGCGCTGCAGTAGCGAGCGCCGCTCCAGAAACGCGCTAACCCAGTAGCACCGTCCATAACAATCACAACAGGATGCCCACCATGACAACGCTCTTGGCGTTTTACCTTACGCTGCGCCGTTTGCTAGGGAGGGCGCCACAATGACCTCCCATGCGACAGCTCCCCGCAGCCTGCGCACCCGCTTGACCGACACTACCATTCGGGTGTTCGAGCGCACCATTCCCGACCCCTTTGTGCTGGCCGTGTTTCTTACCTTCCTGATTGCTGTTGGCGCTGCCATCTGGGGGCCACAGGCGTCTGCGGCTAACATCGTGTCAGGGTGGTACAAAGGCTTCTTCTCCATCTTCACCTTTGCACTGCAAATCACCCTTGTGCTGGTATTGGGACACGCGCTGGCCCACGCACCGGTCATCCAGCGGCTGTTTACTCGGCTGATCCGCCTGGCGCGCACCCCGGCCCAGGCCGGGGCGCTGATTTTCGTGAGCGTAGCGGTCACGTCCTTTTTCAATCGGGGGTTTGGGCTGGTGATGAGTGCGCTACTGGCCCGTGAAATCGCCAAGCGCATGCACGTGGATTTCGCCTGGATCGTAGCCGCCGGCTTTTCTGGGTGGGTAGTGTGGGCCGGCGGGTTGTCCAGCTCCATTGTGCTGGCCCAGAGCACGGCCGGTAGCCCCATGAACGTGGTGGAGAAGGTGACAGGCCAGGTATTAAGCCTGGGCGAGATGGTGTTTGCGCCATTCAACCTGGTGCCCAACCTGGTGATGGTGCTGGTGATCCCTGTGGTGCTGGCCGTGCTTCGCCCCCGTGGGGACAGCGTGATCGCATTGGACATTGCCAAACACCCAGATCCCGTCCTGGATAGCGTTCCGCAAGGGCCTTGGACGTTCGCGCAACGGTTGGAGTATTCATGGCTAGGCAGCGCCATGATGGGCGCTGTCGGGTTGCTGGTGATGGTGTTCGCCTACTTGGGGCAGGTGCCGTTCGCAGGCGTCAATGCCGTGATTCTGGTGATGTTCACCGCAGGTATCGTGCTGCACCGCTACCCTCTGGCCTACGCCAATGCGGTCAAGAATGCAGCCCGTCAAAGCGGCTCCATGATGCTTCAGTACCCTTTGTACGGCGGGTTGATGGGCATCATGGAGGCGACGGGGTTGCCAGGTGTGATCGCCCATGCCTTTGTGGCGATTTCCAACGCGCACACGTTGCCGTTCTGGAGCTATGTCTGCTCGTTGGTGGTGACTTTCCTCATCCCCAGCGGCGGTGGCCACTGGGCAGTGCAAGGGCCGTTCGTGATTCCCGCAGCGGTGACCTTGCACGCGTCCCTGCCGGGCACCACCATGGCAGTGGCCATGGGTGAGCAGGTGTCCAACATGCTGCAGCCCTTTTGGGCAGCGCCGGTCGTTGCCATGGCCGGCGTAGGCGTGCAGCGCGTACTGGGCTTTACCTTTGCCACCTTCCTGGTGGGCGCTATCGTGTATGGGGCCTCGTTATTGCTGCTGCTGTAGGCCAAAGGCGTCAAAACAACTCCAGCACCTCGGGGGCGATCTGGTTGATGGCCCCTAACTGGTAGATCAACTGAGCAGAACGGCTCCCGCGCCGGCCGGCAAGGGTCAGTTCACCGTTTCGTACATAGGTAAAGACACCGCTGACAGAGAAGGGCGTGACGTAGCGCGCATGCTTGGCCAACCCTTGGGTGGCCTGGCGAAACGCCGCCGAATTGAAAAACTGCCGCCGTGCCAACGCGGACTCGAACACCAGTTCCAGCATGGCCAGGTGCAGCCGTGCCGCAGGGGCTTCATGCTTCACACCCGGCGCCGGTGGGCTGGGGCGGGCGTTGTCATACGGAGAGGGCAGGTGCAGGCGCAGCTTGATAATGGCGGGGTCACCCGCGATGGTGGGTGCCAGCTGCTCGCTCAGGAACGCGTGGAAAGCATCGCTCTCGCCCGCCTCCCCATGGAAATGCACATGTACTCGGTCCAAGGGGTAGGTGTCGTTCGGGCAGGGGTCTGCCAGGTAGTCCACATAGGTAGTGGAGCCCTGGGGCAGGTCGTAGCACAGGGTTTCTTCAAACACATTCTGTTCGTCTGTGAATAGCAACGAGCTGGCGGCTTTGAAACGCTGCTGGTCCGCGGCACCGCCGAAGCCGATTTCCACCGCACCATCGAGTACGTACCCTGGCAAGGGCGCAATGCCCTCCACCTGGGGCCACAGGTGCGCATCATGCTCGCGGGCGAAGTGATATTGCACATACCAGCCCAACCCCGGAATTCGTGAGCACAGCGGGCCATGCACGTCGCGCCAGTAATCGGCGAACAGCGGATAGGGCACTTTGGGATGGCGCAGTACGGTGGTGTACGAGTTGATAGCGATGGTGCGGTCGCGGGACGACGAGTCCAGCGCGGTCAATGGGTTGTCCATGGCAGGCGGTTCCTCCTTGTAGGCTGTGGGATAGACACAGGCGAAGCGGAGATGGCACAGGTATGGCACTCGTTTTCCGACGTGAGGTAGGGCGATCTAGCCCGCTTCTGAAGCAACCCGCCTGCGCCGTGCGGCTATGTGAATTGCCGTTTTGGAAAAACCTCATCATTTGCCAGCTAGGCAGCACCTGTGGCGATAAACGACCATCGGGGCTTAGAAATGGCCTGGACGAAACTATGCAATGTATGTTTGGAAATTTACTGGCTACCGATCTCCAGCGTTCTATATCAAAACGTCTGCCGCCCAGTTGCTCCCTATCGCATACGGCGTTTGGCTACAGTTCAGCAAGCGCTGGCTCAATCGGGTATCTCGGGCTACTTCATGAACCGGCGGGCATGTTGCTACTGGGCAATGGGCACCGTGGGTACTGGCCTGAACTATTGCGCTTTGGGCAGCCAGATGCTCTTAGCCCCTTTGGCGCCGGTGGGATGAACAGTTATGCCTATTGTCTGGCGGACCCTGTGAACCGAGAGGACGCTGAAGGGCGGATGTCCTTAGAGAGCGGACTTGTGAAGCTTCTTTTGAAGCAGTTAAAGAAGGCTCGGCCATTGAAGAGAACAATGAGCTTGCCTTCAGTGGTCACCGACGGAGCTATCAACCGCGGCAAACAAATAGCTATCATCCGCTCCTTTGGTCCTGAGTCGCGTGCACGCTCTTTGCGAGCGCTTAATTCTCCCCAGTTATCTCCTAGTGGTAGTCCCCCTAAGAAACTCGGGCCTACCCTAGACGACATTTCCACCCTGACATCACGTGATTCGGTTGACAGTTATGAGGTCTACGTTGACGCCCACGGTCGTCGGAAAGCGCCAATGAATCAATAGGCCACTGTTTGTCAGTAATCTGTATCTAGGCTATGTCGAATGGCACACATCCTGCTCCTACCTTTCCTGTCTCGCCCACTCGCCAATTTCCCAGCGGTGGGCCCATCGGCCGAGGTAGCGCATGCGGTTTTCCTGTGTGGGTTGTGGCAAGTGCTGTAATGACCATCATGTTCCGCTCACCCTGAGCGAAGCCGTGCAATGGGCTGCGGATGGGGGGCAGGTGATTGTGCTGACGGAAGGCTTTCTGGAAGACGAGCGCCTGGCGTTGGACCCGGCCTTGCAACACGCCCAGCGGCGTTCGTTGCGCGTACCTTGCGGCAGCACCCATGCCCATGTGGCCGTTACGTTCGCGGCCTTTAACGTGGGGCCCTGCCGCAACCTGGACGAAAACCAGATGTGCCGTATCTACGACCGTCGGCCGCTGGTGTGCCGTATCTACCCCGCTGAGATCAACCCGCACATTCCCCTGCGTGCTGAAAACAAGGATTGCCCGCCCCAGGCTTGGGAGCAAGGGCCTGTGTTGATCCATGGCGGCAAGCCCGTAGCCACCGAGCTGGAACAGCTGATCGAACGTTCCCGCCAGGCCGACCGGGATGACATCGCGGCCAAGGCCGCGATCTGCAAGGTGCTGGGTATTCATGCCATGGCGGTGAAGGGGGAAGGCTTTGCGGCGTTCCTGCCGGATATGGGTCATTTCGCCCAAGCGGCTCAACGGGTAGAAGCACTGGGCTTGGCGGCGTCGGCGGGTATGCAGCCTTGGTCGCTGCTGGCCCCGGATGAGGCCCTGATCGCACGCCTGGAGGAGACCGGCGCGCTGATCCAGGCCGCCCTTGAACAGCAGAATTCCTCGTATATTCCGCTGCGCAAGGTGGGTTGATGGTGTCTGACGGCTGCGGTAGATCAGGCCCAGCGGTAGATCAGAAATCCACCGTGCCGGAGAGCTTTACCAACCGCGGTTCGCCCTGGGTCAGGTAACCGCCGTAAGCCGACGCCCAGTAGTTTTTATCAGTGATGTTCTCCACGTTCACACGCAGGGTGATGTCCTTCTGGCTCACCCGGAATTTGTAACGGGCGCCGGCATCGAAGCGGTTCCAGGTGGGGAGCGTCAGGGTATTGGTCGCATTGGCGTATTGCCCGCCCGTGCGCAGCATGCGTGCGTTCAATGCCACGCCTTCAAGGCCAGGCACGTCCCAGTCAACGCTGGCGTTCAGGGTGAAGGTCGGCACCCCTACGGCCTTGTTGCCTTCGGTGGTGTCATCCCCCGTATCCTGCATCTCGGTGAACACCCGCGTGGCGCCCGCCATCAGGCGCAGGCCTTCCACAGGTTCGCCGAACAGGTTCAGCTCGATACCTTTGTTAACCTGGTCACCCTTGACCACATACACCAAGCCATCCAGGTAGCCATCGGTGGGTTTCTCGATGCGGAATACACCCAGGGTGGCCCCGTAGGTTTCCCCATCGAATTTCACGCCGGCTTCCAGCTGCTTGGTACGGCCGGGTGAGAACACTTCGCCGAAATTGAGGGCTGTGCTAGGTGCGCTAGGGCCTTGTGCCAGGCCTTCGATACGGTTGGCGTAGAAGGACACGCGCTCCCAGGGTTTGTACACCACACCGTACACTGGCGTGGTGATGGCTTTGTCATAGGTGGCGTTCCGGTCACCGGTATAGTCTGGTGAGCTTCCGCCTTCGTAGGAATACCCTTTGACCACCATTTCCTGGCGACGCACACCTGCTGTAACCAGCAGGGTGTCATCGAAGAACCCAAGGGTATCGGAGAAGGCAATACTGCGGTTGTTGGTTCTGCCCGTGACCGACAGGTCTCCCAGGTCCCCACCGGTGAACCAGGCATTGGTAGGTTTTGCCAGTGCCACAGGGTGATACAGATTAGTGGCGCCACCGTTACCGTTGTAGAACGCGAAGGCATTTTCCTGGCGTGTCCAGATATCCGCCGCGCCAATGGCAACCTGATGGCTGACCGGCCCTGTCTGGAAGGTGCCATTGAGCCCCGCCATCAGGCTGAGGTTGTCTTCATCATGGTTGATGTTCGACCCCCCAATGGTGGCCGCGCCGCTTGCGGCATTGGTCAGCACGGGGGTGCCATAGAACCCCGTCTCCCGCGTGTGCTTCCCGCCACCGGCTACGTAAGCCGTCCAGGTCTCATTGAGGTCATACTCCCCCCGCAGCATGGCAAAGGTGTCCTCGGTTTCCGTATAGCTCCAATCCTGGCCATAGTTCTTGCTGGCATCGGGCGCGTGGGGGATACCGGTCAAGCCACTATCCAATTGCACCGAGTTGCGGGTGTGGTTGATCCGCTGCTTCTGGTATCCGAAATCCGTGGATACCCGGAAGCGGTCACCGCGGTAGTCCAGCCCTGCCACGAACAGCTTGCTGCGCTGATCCTGATCGTCGACGGCCGTTTCGCCCTCACGCTGGCTGAGGTTCACACGGGCGCCAAAGCGGTTGTCCTCGCCAAAGCGCTGGCCCAGGTCCAGGTGTTCGCCCACGCGGCCGTCTGTGGAAATATCCTGGGTGTAGCGACGCACAGGGGTATCACCGGCGCGCTTGGACACCAGGTTGACTGCACCGCCCAGGCCCGAACCTGTGGGCGATACGCCATTGAGGAATGAGTTGGGGCCTTTGAACAACTCCACACGCTCCAACGCGTCTGTGGACAGGATTTGCCGTGGCAATACGCCGTACAGGCCATTATAGGAAATATCGTCCGCGTTCAGGGTGAGCCCGCGAATCACAAACAGCTGCGCGTTGTTGCCATAGCCATACGCCTGCCGTACCGACGCGTCGTTCATCAGCACATCGCCCACGTCCTCGGCCTGCTGGTCTTCGATCAGCTTGGCGGTATAGCTGGTCATGGTGAACGGCACGTCCATGATGTCCTTGTTGCCCAGCAGGCCAAATTGGCCCCCGCGTGCCACCTGGCCGCCAGGGAGTTCCGGGGGCAGGGCATCTTTTTGTTCGGATTGCTGCGCGGTGACGGCAATGGTGCCCAGGTCAACGCTGTTGTCAGCCGCTTGAGCGGTAACGCTCAGGGCACAGCACAGCGCGAGCAGGGTGGGGCGGGACGGGAAACGAACGGCCATCGGAAGTGTTCCTGGAGCAAGTCAGGTCAGGGGAGCGCCGTTCCGTGGCAATAGGAATGAATATCAGGCGGGAAATGCTATCAGCAGTGATTGCAAACTGTTATCAAAATTTTGAACTTTTTTTCACATTTTTGAATGGTTCACTGCCGCTCGCGCAGGCGACCTTGCTGCCTTGTAGAAAAGGCAGCGTTCAGGAGGGTAGAAGGGAGGATATGAGAGGGGTTAAAGGCCGAAATTAAACGCGATGGACACCCGTGGCCGCGTGCCTTTGAAGGGCCGAACACTGTGCAACAGCCAGGAGGGGAACATGATCAGCGTGCCACTGCTGGCTGCTTCGGTGGTAGCGCACCCGGCCGCCACGCATTCTTCGATGCGCATGCGCAGTTCAGGCCGGTAGGCCGACGCCACCAGGCCCCGTGGGTCCAGGAACTCCAGGTCGCCCCCGATCGTGGGATCCTCGGCACGCCCGCCATTGTCTACCCAGTACACAGCAGACCAGAACGCACCTGCATGGCCGTGCACCCCGTTGCTGTCCCCCGCACGGTTGATGTTGGCCCAGGCGTTGAAGTGCCAGTCGAAGGTGGCATGCACCAACGCGTTGTCCTGGGTGTGCACCGCCGTGAGGCTGCGAGCCATGTCTTGGGCAAAGGCGAGCAGCTGGGCGCCGGCCTCGCCCGACCAGGTGGCAAAGTCGGCGTCCGATTGCCAACCCCCTTGGTTGCTGTGCTGCACGCCACGGGACCGCGCTTCTTCGGCGAAGATGGCTGCCATCAATCGCGCGTTCAATGCTTCGGCTTCCGGGAGCCTGCAACTTACCAGTGGCGTTGGGAACATCTTGCGAATTTTCAAGGTGCTTTCGTCGAAAGGCAGCGGGGTCATAGGCGGCACACCGAACTACTGAAAGGCTGAGTGTGGTGTCAAAACCATGGTTTCGCAACCTAGGGGCTGGCCGTGAATGTTCGAACCCAGGCGGGGTTAGCGCTGTCGTTAACCCAGTGCCTGTTTATTTTCCTGAAGGAGCCGCTATGAGCAAGTCCGTCCCTTACGTCACCCTCAATGACGACAAAATGATGCCTCAACTGGGGCTGGGCGTGTGGAAAGCCAGCGACGAGCAGGCACGTCAGGCCGTGCGCACCGCCTTTGAAACCGGCTACCGCGCCATCGACACGGCGTCTATCTACAACAACGAAACCGGCGTAGGCCAGGGCCTCGAAGATGCCGGCCTGCCACGCGAATCCTACTTCGTGACCACTAAGGTGTGGAACGCTGACCAAGGTGCCCAGCCTTCCCGTGAAGCCGCGCTACGCAGCCTTGACCGGCTTAAGCTGGACTATGTAGACCTGCTGCTGATCCACTGGCCGTTGCCGCAGAAGGATGCCTACCTGGACACCTGGAAAACCCTGATCGCCTTGCGTGACGAAGGGCGTGCATTGTCCATTGGTGTATCCAACTTCAACCCTGACCATTTGCAGCGGTTGATCGAAGAAACAGGCGTTACCCCGTCCGTGAACCAGGTCGAGATGCACCCGTACTTCCAGCGAGCCGACCTGCGCGCGGTGCATGAGAAGCTGGGCATTCATACCGAAGCCTGGAGCCCGCTGGCCCAGGGCAAAGTGGCTGACGACCCGGTGTTGCAAGCCATTGCGGCCAAATACGGCAAGACGGCGGCACAGGTCACACTGCGCTGGCATTTGGATAACGGCGTGATCGTGATCCCCAAATCTGTAACGCCGGAGCGTATCGCCGCCAACTTCGACGTGCTGGAGTTCGAGCTGGACGCCCAGGACCGGGAGCAGATCGCACGCCTGGAAGACAACCAGCGCCTGGGCCCGGACCCCCAAACCTTCGACATGGACGCTTAACAGTGCCCATTAACCAGGCCGTTTGATGAGCCTGTACGCACGGCCACCGGGGCAGCCCTTCAAACGGCTGTTCTTTGCCATTGCTTGCTCAGGTCCCCAGGCCAAGGCCATCGCTCGCTGGCGCAACAGCCTGAACCTGGGCACTGCGCGGCGAGTACCCACAGCCAACTTCCACATCACGTTGCTGTTTCTGGGTGACGTAGGCCTTGAGTTGCTGCCTTCCGTGATGGCAGCAGCCAACGTAGTGAAGCGGCCCGGCGGGTCACTCAGGGTGGTGCTGGACACACTGGAAGCCTGGCATCGCTCATCGGTGCTAGCCCTGACTGCCGACCAGCCTCCCGCTGCGCTGCCGCGCCTGGCCTACGACCTGCAGCAGGCCATGCAGCCGCTGGGCTTGTTGCCCGAACTGCAGGGCTATCGCCCCCACCTGACCCTGACGCGGGATTTTCGCAACCAGGCGCCCGAGACCATCGAGCCGCCTGAGTTCTGGCTGACAGCCACGCACTTCACACTGTTCGAATCCAGGAAGGGTCAGTACCTGCCTATCCAGGCCTGGCCGTTCCAATAAGTCCAATCTATTCAATTGGATACAAAATGCTGTTTATTGACCCCGGCAGGGTGTAAATGCCGGGCAATTAGTACTATCGTCCTCATCCGTATCAACAACACTACAAGGACGATACCTGCATGAATAAAAAGACCCTACTGGCCTCAGCCATTGCCTTCGCGTTGGGCATGGCAGCCTTGCCTGCCTCGGCCAATCCTTCGCCTTACTCCACCATGATCGTGTTCGGTGACAGCCTCAGCGATGCCGGGCAGTTCCCGGACCTGGCCGGGCCCCAGGGTGCCAGCTTGCGCGCTACCAACCGAGATGGCGGAATTTATGGCGCGGTGTCACCCACGTTATTAGGTAACCGGTTGGGCATCGATTCTCTGGACCTAGGTGCCTCTACCTCAGTGATCAATGCGGCGATCGGCCTGCCAGACGGCAACAACTGGGCGGTGGGGGGCTACCGCACAGACCAGATTCTGGACTCCATCACCGGCCAGTCCACCGTGGAAGCCTTCGGGCTCACGCTGCGCACCCGCCCGGGATACCTGGCCAACGGCAACCGCGCCGACCCCAAGGCCTTGTACTACATCACCGGGGGTGGTAACGATTTCCTGCAGCAGCAGGTCACGTCACCGGCTACGGCGGTCGTGGCGGCAGGCCAGTTGGCCAGCAGTGCGGCAGCCCTTCAGCAGGCCGGCGCAAAATACATGATGGTATGGCTGCTCCCAGACCTGGGCCTTACGCCGTTCTTCGATGGCGACCCTCGGCAGGCGGGGGTTTCAGCCCTGTCCAAGGTGTTCAACCAGGCGCTTGTCGCCCAGCTGGCCCAGATCGACGCCCAGATCATTCCCCTCAATGTGCCCCAACTGCTTTCGGAAGTGGTAGCCGACCCCGCCCGTTATGGCCTGGCGACCGATGTGAACTTGGTAGCTGCCTGCTTCAATGGCGACCAGTGCAAGGAAAGCGCGAAATACGGCCAGAACGGCACCAACCCCGATGCCAGCAAATTGCTGTTCAATGACAAGGTGCACCCCACCACCACCGGCCAGAGGCTGATTGCCGACTATGGCTATTCCATTCTGTCTGCGCCTTGGGAGCTGACCCTGTTGCCAGAAATGGCCCACGGCAGCCTGCGCAGCCACCAGGACGCCCTGCGCAACCAATGGCAGCAGGCCTGGCAGCCGGTGGGCCAGTGGCAGGCCATGCTTGATACCGGTGGGCAGCAGGTTTCCTTCGATGACCAGCACGGCGGCGCCAAGGGGGATGGCCACGGCTATGCACTGACGGTGGGCGGCAGCTACCGGCTGAGCGAGTCTTGGCGCGTGGGCGTGGCCGGGGGGTACTACCGCCAGCAGATGGAAGCTGGCGTGGCGGATTCGGACTACAGCCTGGACAGCTACCTGGGCACCGCCTTCGCGCAGTACCAGCAAGGCCGGTGGTGGGCAGACCTGGCCGCCACGGCGGGTAGCCTGGATTACGACAACCTCAAGCGCACGTTCGACCTGGGCGTAAGCAAACGGTCGGAAAAAGGCGATAGCCAAGGCGACCTCTGGGCCATAAGTGGACGGCTCGGTATTCAATTGATGCAGCCGGGCAGCCCCTGGCAGGTGTCTCCCTTCCTGAGCGCGGACTACGCCAGCGTGAAAGTGGACGGGTACTCGGAACGGTCAGACCGCGCCACCGCGCTGGACATCGACGACCAACGCCGGGACTCCAAGCGCCTGGGGGCGGGGCTGAAAGCCAGCCGCACCTTGTCCAGTGCCACCACCTTGTTCGGGGAGGTGGCCCATGAACGCGAGTTCAATGACGATGCGCAACAGCTGACCTTGGCGCTGCGCAGCCTGCCCGCCAACAGCTTTACCCTGCAAGGGTACAGCCCCGAGCGTGACCTGAACCGTGCCAGCCTGGGCCTGCACCACCAGTTGGCGCCGGGGCTGGCCGTTAGCGGTGCCTACAACTGGCGGGGCAGCGATGGCAACGTGCAGCAAGGGGTGAACCTGGGGCTGACGCTGGACTTCTGAAGCCTCGGCGCTGAGCGGTTCCCGGGCTGCGCCCGGTCCAACAGGGCCTGACTACACCTTGAACCTTGCCACCATTTGGGTGAACGACACCGCCAGCCGGGAGAGGTCCTGGCTGGAGGCGTTGGTCTGGTTGGCGCCAGCGGCGGTCTGGCTGGACAGGTCCTGGATGTTCACCAGGTTGCGGTCCACCTCGCGGGCCACCTGAGCCTGCTCTTCAGCGGCGCTGGCGATCACCAGGTTACGCTCGTTAATGCCAGCCACCGCTACGGTGATATGTTCCAAGGCTTGGTCCGCCGCTTCGGCCAGTTGCTGGGTGTTCTGTGCCAGCGACTGGCTGTTGCCCATGGCGTGCACGGCTTTATCCGCCGTGGCCTGTACCGTGGCGATCATGGTTTCGATTTCACCTGTCGAGGTTTGGGTGCGGGCCGCCAGTGCCCGTACTTCGTCAGCGACCACCGCAAAGCCGCGGCCCTGTTCGCCAGCGCGCGCAGCTTCAATGGCGGCGTTGAGCGCCAGCAGGTTAGTCTGCTCGGCAATGCCGCGAATCACGTCCACCACGTTGCCGATATTGCGTACCTGGTCGGCCAGGGTCTGTACGGTGGCGGTGGAGCCATTGAGTTCGCGCGCCATGCCGTTGATGGCACCTACGGCCTGCTGAACCTGATTGCGGCCTGTTTCGGCAGCTTCACTGGTGCTGCGCGAGGCTTCGGAGGTAGACACGGCGTTGCGCGCCACTTCTTCCACCGCGCTGGTCATCTCGGTAACGGCGGTTGCCGCTTGCTGGATTTCGTCGTTCTGGCGGGTGAGGCCACGGGTGCTTTCGTCAGTGACGGCGCTCAGCTCTTCTGCCGCTGACGCCAACTGGTCGGAGGCCCGAGCGATTTCTTCGATGGTGGTTTTCAGGTTGGTCTGCATACCGCCCAAGGCTGTGAGCAGCATGCCGATTTCGTCCTTGCGGTCCGCCTGGATAGGGACGGTAAGGTCGCCGTCCGCCACGCGCCGGGCTGTCGTCACCGCTACTGCGATAGGCCGAGCGATAGAGCGGGTAATTACAAGGCCCAGCAGAATGGCCAGCACAAAGGCTACAACAATGCCGCCCAGCAGCAGGTAGGTCGCTTGCGAAGAGGTTTTCCGGGAGTCCTTGGCGGCCTCATCGATCTGACGTGTGTTCGAATCCGTGATGGTGGTGACTTCACCCAGCACACGGCGGTAGCTGTCCAGCAGCGGCCCGTTGAGGACGGTACGTGCAGCATCAATGTCGCCGGAGTCGATCACAGTGACGGCTTTGTCCACCAACGCCTGGAAGGCCGGCCAGTCGGTCTGCTGCAGCGCATCACCCGCCGCGCGCTCATCGTCTGCCAGAGGCGTGGCACGGTAGGTCATAAACGCCTTCCAGGCGTCATCCCGGCTGGTGTTCATGGAGGTAATCAGCTCGCGCCGCGCTTCCGGGCTTGCGTTGGCCGCCACCAGGGAGACATAACGGTACAGATCGCGGTTCTGCGCAATCAGGTTGCTACGTACTTTGGTGACGTTCAGGATGGAGACCACGTTGTTGGAAAACACGCTGTCCAGGTTGTCGCTTACCTCGCCAATACCGCGGCCCCCGATGATCCCGATGGCCAGCGTCAGCAGCGCACACAGCAGGAAGGCCGTGAGCAACTTGGTGGCCAGCTTGGCGTTATTAATGAAGCCCATGTTGGTTTACCCTTTTCGTACGCGGAAGAGAACGCACAGGCACCGCCTGCCGATGGCCCTACACATCGGCAAACGCTGGGTAAACTAAAGCGCACCGGCATAGGGTGCCGACGCACGGAAAGGGTAGGGTTAAGGGCGGCGCGGGCGCGAGACAACCGACTCGATGTTCTTGCGGCCGATCAGGGGTACGCGGGGTTCGGCTTCCAGCCATTTGTACATCACCAGGCAATCCACCAGGCCCTGGCGAGCGTGCCGGAAGGCTTTGGGCAACCGGCCCACTTCCTCGAACCCCAGTTTTTTCCAAAGGCCTACGGCCACTTCATTGACCGCCACCACTGAATTGAACTGCATGGCCAGAAACCCGCTATCGCGAGCCAGGCGCTGGGAGTGCTCGCACATCAGCCGCGCCACCCCACGCCCACGCGCCGCCTCGGTCACCATGTAGCCGCAGTTGCACACGTGGCTGCCGGGGCCTGCCGCGTTCGCCTTGAGGTAATAACTGCCCAGCAATACCCCGTTTTCCTCGGCCACCAGGGTGTGCAGGGGGTAGTCCAGCCACAGTGCGTGGGCCTGGGCTTGGGTCAGTGACGGGTCGTAGGCGTAGGTCTCCTGGGCCTGGATCACCGCCTGGAAAGTGGGCCAGAACGCAGGGAAATCCTCAGGCCGCATAGGCCGTATTGAAATCATGGGGGTATTCCGAAAGTCAGGAGGCGCCTTGAATGAACAAGGCGCCAAAGGCAAGGGTTATTGCACCACGCGGTAGCAAGGCACGTAAGCCTCGCCGCCCGGCAATTTCATCCGGTGCTGTGCCACGAAAGCGCGCAGCAGTTGGTCCAGGGGCTGCAGGATGGACGGGTCCCCATGGATTTCGTAAGGCCCATGTGCCTCGATCAGGCGGATGCCTTGCGCCTTCACGTTGCCGGCCACGATCCCCGAAAACGCACGGCGCAGGTTGGCGGCCAGGTGATGGGGCGGGATGTTCCGGTTCAGTTCCAGGGCTGCCATGTTCTCATGGGTAGGCTCGAAGGGCCGCTGGAAGCTTTCCTCGATCCGCAGTAGCCAGTTGAAGTGGAACGCGTCGTTGCGCTCGCGGCGGAACAGCTTCACCGCCTTCAGGCCTTGGGCCATCTGCCGGGCCACTTCGGCAGGGTCGTCGATCACAATGCTGTACAGCGCCTGGGCTTGTGCCCCCAGCGTGGCACCGATAAAGGCATGCAATTGCTCGAAATAGGGCGCCGCACTCTGTGGGCCGGTGAGCAGCAGTGGGAAGGGCAGCTCGCGGTTGTCCGGGTGCATGAGAATGCCCAGCAGGTACAGCAGCTCTTCGGCGGTGCCAGCGCCACCGGGAAACACGATAATACCGTGGCCGACGCGCACAAAGGCTTCCAGGCGCTTTTCGATGTCCGGCAGAATCACCAGCTCATTGACGATGGGGTTGGGCGCTTCGGCGGCGATGATGCCCGGTTCGGTCAAGCCCAGGTAGCGCCCACCGGTAAGCCGTTGCTTGGCGTGGGCAATGGTCGCCCCCTTCATGGGGCCCTTCATCACACCCGGGCCGCAGCCGGTGCACACGTCCAGCTTGCGCAGGCCCAGCTCGTGGCCCACCTTCTTGGTGTACTTGTATTCATCGGTATTGATGGAGTGGCCACCCCAGCACACCACCATTTTCGGCTCCACACCGGCCCGCAAGGTGCGGGCGTTGCGCAGCAGGTGGAACACGTAGTCCGTGATGCCTACGGAGTTGCTTAGGTCGATGCGCTGGCTGTCCAGCTCGCTCTTGGTGTACACGATGTCGCGCAGGGCGCTGAACAGCATTTCCCGGGTGCTGGCGAGCATTTCGCCATCCACGAAGGCATCGGCCGGTGCATTGAGCAGCTCAAGGCGCACCCCACGGTCTTGCTGGTGGATGCGGACTTCGAAGTCTTTGTAGGCATCCAGAATCGTCTTGGCGTTGTCCACGTGGGCGCCAGTATTGAGAATGGCCAGGGCGCATTGCCGGAACAGCGTATAGATGCTACCGGACCCGGCTTCGCTCAGTTGATGCACTTCACGCTGTGACAGGGTTTCCAGGCTGCCCTTAGGGCTGATGGAGGCGTTGATTACGGCTCGTGCGGTCATAGTGGGTTCCTTTAGAGCGACCCCAAGGGGGTTAAACCCCCCTGGGGATCCATATAAATTGCGCTGGCCCCATTGAACCCACCCTGGCGCCGGAAAGCAAACGTGGTGCACGCGTGGTGCGATGTGTGATCGCCAGCACTGCCATTGGGCACTATTTCTTCCCCAAGGGCTGGTCAGGGCACGCGGTGAAGCCTATCGTCGGCAGGGGCGTTTTCGGCGATTGGCTGGCCAAGGTAGGCGAGGGAGTGCATGCAAGGTTTATTACGGGGCGTAAGCCTATTGGTGATACTGGCGATAGCACCCGGCAGTGGTGCCACCACACTGCGCCTGGCGGCAGACCGCTGGCCGCCGTACGTAGACTCACTGCTACCAGACAGCGGCATCGCCACCGCCATCGTCACGGCTGCCCTGGCGCGTGCCGGCTTCGCCAGCGAGTTCCAGCAGGTCCCCTGGGCACGGGCCATCCAGGGCCTGGGTGACGGGCGCTATGACGTGCTGGTGACCGTATGGTACGACCCGGCCCGTACCCAGATCGGCCAGTACTCCGATGGCTACCTGCTCAACCGCATCCTGTTCTGGCGCAAGCGCGGGGCCGATATTCATTTCGATCGTGACCTGGCGGCGCTGCAGGACTACTCCATTGCCGTGAGCCGGGGTTACGCCTACAGCCCAGCCTTCACCCAGGATGAGCACCTCCACAAGGTGCCGGTGCGAAACTTTGCCATGGGCCTGGAAATGCTGGTGGCTGGTCGCGTGGACCTGGCCGTTGAAGACGAGCGGGTGGGGCGCTACGTATTAGGGCAGCAGGCCGTGCCCTTGCAGTACCAGGTAGAACCCATGCCCGTGCCCTTGGCAGAGCCGGATTTGCACATTCTGGTCAGCCTGAAGAACCCGGACCACGAGAAAATCGTGCAAGGCTTCAACCGGGCCATCGCCGCCATGAAAGCCGATGGCACCCTGCGCGCCATGACCCATAAACCTTGATATTGACGTTCAGAGCATCGGAAGCGGGGCTGCCGGGTTCGGATCCGCTTTTGACAGGTGGCAGCTCAGCGGTTAGTTTTCCCGCTTCCCTCACCGCAGGAGCGATGAATGCCTTTATGGAATCCCCGACCTAGCTGGCTGGATATCCAGGCCTATGCCGAACGCCTGTTCGGCCAGCGGGCCATGAGCGAACGCAGTGGCAGCACCAGCCCCATCAGCGCCCTAAGCATGCTGTCCATGCCAAGCCTGGGCTTGATAAACCGCCGTATCCAATGTGTACGGCGCGCCTGTGACCTGGCCGAGCAGCAAGCCGGTGCCAGCCTGCTCAAGCGCTTCAGTGACCTGGATATTCGCAGCATCCTGGCAGACCTCATGGGCGTGGTCACCGACATGGCGATGATCGTCGTGGGCAGTGCGCTCACTGGGGCCACTGTGGGTGGAGGGCTGGGGTTTATGGCCGCGGGCGTAGGCGCAGCGCCCGGTGCCCTGGCCGGGGCACTGCTGGGCGTACAAGCCGGCACCTGGCTGCTGGGCATTCTTGGGCTGGGGTCATTGGCCGAGTTCTTCACCGACGAACTCAAGCCCATTGTGATGGGCTACCTGAGGGGCGCTCGCATCGCCTGGCAAGGCCCCCAGGAGCGCAACGGCAACCCGCTGGGCTCCTTCTCCAACGACGAAATGGCCGCCCAGCAGGGCGCGGTGGACATCGCCCAGTCCCATGAAGCGGTGGTGGTGCTACTGCTCGGTGCCATGGTGGCCTACTTCACCCGAGGCCGCGGCACCGCTCAGGCGCTAGCCAGTGACATGCGCCGCAGCGAGCGGGGCGCCTCCCTTGGGCAATGGATGGTCAAGCACGAAGACGCCCTGAAGCAACACCCCGACCTCAAAGCCCCCGAACCCCGCCGCAGCGTGGTGTCGCCGGAAACGCCAGAGCCACGGCCCAAGCATGCGGCGGATAAGGAAAAAGAGGCGCTCAAGGGTAGGGCGAATGCGATGCCGTTGCATGAGGTGCATTGTTTTGAGGCAGGTAGGTTGCCTTCATCGAAGTGGGAAGAGTT
This sequence comes from Pseudomonas sp. AB39(2026), assembly GCF_059831485.1. Lineage (NCBI taxonomy): Bacteria > Pseudomonadati > Pseudomonadota > Gammaproteobacteria > Pseudomonadales > Pseudomonadaceae > Pseudomonas > Pseudomonas sp. AB39(2026). The sequence goes on along the minus strand of NZ_CP195212.1, from coordinate 1,209,862 downwards.
CGGTGAGCAATTAGAGGGCCAACAGGCGGGGCTGAACCAGCTTACGGTTGAAGAGTATTTGAGGAATATTGCTAATCCAGTGAAGCGCAGTAGTTCGGCTGCAAAAGAAGCAAGAGCAGTTTTTAGCCGGAGATTGAAACAACGCTTCCAGCAGGAATTTTCAAAAGAAATGGATCCTGGTCAGGCGGAGGTAGCAGCGACGGAAAAAGCAAAAGAGATAATGTCAAATCTTGCGGGCTTACATAATCCCGATTTAAGCGCAGGCGGCAATGATATTATTGGAGGGTTCGGTGATCGTCGGATTAATTCAAGCATTGGTGCTCAATGGAGAACTAAAATTCAAGAAATAAAAAAAGCAGCAGAAGCCGTGCCAGAAAAAATGAGAGCTTCGACTTTGATGAATGTACAATTAAGTAAATGTTGAAGAGCTAAAGGGAGCGCTATGGACAAGGTTTTTGCTAGGTTTGTAGAGAAGTTTGGTGGTGTCACCGATCGGATTGAAGTGCCATTATCTATCGTTGAACGCTACAAAGGAAAGCTACCAAATCTCTGGCTTGAGTATTGGCGTGAGCATGGCTGGTGTGGCTACGGCAACGGACTCTTTTGGATAGTTAATCCTCAAGACTATGAGGGTGTAGTAGCCTCCTGGATCCAGGGTACAGAGTTAGAGCATCGTGATACGTACCACCTCGTGGCACGTAGCGCCTTCGGCAGCTTGTATCTTTGGGGGGAAAAAACAGGGCCTTCTGTCAGCATAGTCAGCTCATACTCGCGGTATGATGTTCAGGAGCTTGAGTTAAGTGACGAAACAATGACTAAAGAAGTGCAAAATTTTTTATTATCCCATGATCCAGAGTTCAGCGACTTCGGTAATATGTTCAGTCGTGCAAGGAAGAAACTTGGAACGCTGGCGCATGATGAAATGTATGGCTTCGTTCCTGCGATTATGCTAGGAGGATCGGATGCATTTGATAATTTGAAAAAAGTCAAAGCAGCGGAACACCTGATGATACTGTCACAGCTTGCGGAGCTAGAACCCTATAATTTTCCGGATGTTTAGGGTTTTTATAGATTTCGACTTTTTATTTGAGGTCTGCAATGGACGAAGTTTTTTCTAGTTTTATCGAGGTGTTTGGTCAGCCTATAAATCACCAGGTCGTGCCGGCAGAAAGCATTGAGCGGTACAAAGGAAAACTGCCAAATCAGTTGCTCACCTATTGGGCGGAGCATGGTTGGTGTGGCTATGGAGAAGGTATTTTTTGGATTGTGAATCCAGAAGAATATGAAGGGGTAGTAGCATCCTGGCTTGAAGGAACAGTGTTTGAGCATCGTGATTCTTATCATTTAATAGCTAGAGGTGCTTTTGGTGTTCTCTATCTCTGGGGAGAAAAAACGGGGCCTTCTATCAAGATCGAAAGTGTCTTCTCCAAGTGCGTTATACATGACTTGGGTGGCGATGGTGAGGATATGGATAGGAAATTACAAAGTTTCTTACTAGCTAATGAGTTGGAATATAACGATCTGGGTAATATGTTTAAACGTGCGAAGAGAAAATTAGGTGCTCTGAAGCATGATGAAATGTACGGGTTTGTTCCTGCTCTAATGCTTGGTGGCCCAGATACGCTTGATCATTTGGAGAAGCTAAAGTCGGTCGAGCATCTCATGCTGCTATCGCAACTTTCCGAGCTTGAGCCCTACAGTTTTTCGGATCTTTAAGCGTAGATAAAATAGATTCTTTAAGGTTGTCTATAGTTGAAAATTCTATTTGCGCGCCATCATGGATAAGGTTTCACGATTGTTTGGGGAGTGCACCTGAATGGATGACGCTTTTGATATATTCCTGGAACGATTCGGTGGCATCACTGACCCTGTGAAGGTTCCAGGGTCCAGTATTGAGCACTATAAAGGCAAGCTCCCTAACCGTTGGCTGGAGTATTGGGCAAAGCATGGGTGGTGCGGGTTCGGTAACGGGCTATTTTGGATCGTGAATCCGCAAGATTACGAACCAGTAGTGCAGTCGTGGCTAGAAGGCACAGAGCTTGAGGCCAGTGATACCTACCACCTTATTGCTCGTAGTGCGTTTGGCGATTTGTACCTGTGGGGAGAGAAAACAGGCGCATGTGTCACCATAGTGAGTGTATATGCCCGATACGATATCGATGATCCTGGGATTGCTGATGAGCAAATGGATGAGGAGGCAGAAGTATTTTTGTTATCTCAGGAGGTGGAAGATAACGATTTTGAGAATATGTTCAGGCGGGCTAGAGAAAAATTTGGTGCTTTAAAGCATGACGAAATGTATGGGTTTGTTCCTGCGCTTATGCTTGGCGGGTCAGAAAAATTTGATAACCTTGAAAAGGTGAAGGCAGTTGAACACCTGATGATACTTTCGCAGCTTGCGGAGCTAGAACCCTATAATTTTCCGGATCTTCAAGGCGGTATAGATTCACATTTTTTATAAAAGGTGCCAAATGGACGAAGCTTTCGCTGTTTTCATTGAGAAACTCGGCCAGCCGACACACCACCAGGTAGTACCGGCAGAAAGCCTTGAGCACTACAGAGGCAAACTTCCCAAGCGCTTGCTGGGATACTGGGCGGAACACGGTTGGAGTGGGTACGGTGACGGCCTTTTATGGTTTGTCAATCCGCGCGATTATGAAGGAGTGGTTGCATCCTGGATTGAAGGGACAAAGCTCGAAACGCGTGACACCTATCATCTGCTCGCACGTGGGGCCTTCGGCGACTTGTATTTTTGGGGTGAAAAAACAGGGCCGTCCCTTGATATAACCAGTGTGTTTTCAAGAAGTTCCATTATTGAGTTTGGAAATTCCGGCGAAGAGATGGATAAGGCGGTGCAGAACTTTATCTTATCCTTTGATAAGGAAGGGAATGATTTTGAAGGCATGTTCAACCGGGCTAAAAAAAAGCTTGGTGTCTTGAAGCCTGATGAGATGTACGGTTTCGTGCCTGCGTTAATGCTTGGCGGGTCGGATACATTTGATCATTTACAAAAAGTAAAAGCAGTGGAGCATTTGATGTTGCTATCGCAACTGGCAGAACTTGAGCCGTACAGCTTTGCAGATATTTAATGTTAGCGACATAGGCCTACTGGGCAGGATGAGTGGCAGGGTATACCTCTACATGCACATGGCTGAAATATGGAAATTAATCAACGTATGCCCAAAGGGATCTTGCCTTGATATATTCCGGGCAAGATCGATGGGATCAATGGCCCTTTAGCAGCCCCCAGCGCTCAATACCTCATCTGTTTTAAAAGAGTCCAATTATGTACAAACCTGTTCAGCTAAGTATGTTTGCCCAGGCGCATCCATCTCATCCAAGTAACATTCGGCCGGGCGCTGAGTGGTTTGAGCGCTACGCGTCGCTGGTACCTCAGGCCTTGGTTGAACTCTGGCAAACCCATGGCCTTGGTTACTATGGCGAATTGCGCCTTTGGCTGGTAGACCCTGCGCCCTGGGAGCCTGTGTTGAACAAATGGCTTTCCAACTCGGACGATGGCGTGCAGCGCATTCCCTTTCTGATGACGCCACTGGGTATCTTGCTGTATTACCGCCAGGATGACACAGGCGAAGAAACCGTGTCAGCGATTGATATTTTCGAGCGTGATGTATGGGTGGTGGCTGAAAACTTTGTGGAATTCTTCAACACAGCGCTCACTGAGGCTTACTGGCTGGACGAACTCATTCCGCCCGAGGACCTGGAGCGTGCAAAGGCGCGAGCAGGGCAGCTGGAACCTGGCCAGATATACACCTTGGACCAGACCCTGAAAGATGTGGTCACGCTCTACGGGCGTGAAGAAGCGTTGAGCGTGTTTGAAACGCAGTTTGAAATAGCGCAAACCGCGTCCAATTTTGATTACCCTTCTCCTGGCGTACTGTCAGAGGCGCTGCCTGAACCCTTCAACATCCAGTTTCAGGCGGCGTCTGAAGTAATCGGTGCATTGTCCGGTAGTACCCTGCCGGGTTTTTACCTGAGCGCGTGTATCTGCTGCTATCACTTGCTTGTGTTGATGCCAGATCACCGGTGCCAGCTTTTATTCTGGACCACTCATCCCCTCGATATGAAGTCCAATCCTCCGCGCTTTTACGAAGGGACTTGGTGGCAGCAACTGACCGACGACGGTGATACTCGCGTGACGCTAGACCTTGAGAAAGATGCTCTTGTGGACCGCGAAGTCGCCCCCGACCAGCAATTTTATTGGGTGCCTGGGGATGCGGCCATGCTAATTCGCGATGAAGACCTTGAAGGTGTCGCTAGCGCACTGGATTGGGACGGTTCCGTCGAAGATCCCGAATACCCCATGCGCAAAGTGGCGTTCGACCATTGGATACCCAAAGATGTTGAAAACCAGCCGGTGCCCCCTCTAGAGGCGTTTCCTGTGGCATTGAGGCGGTTATTGCGCAGCGAGCCGCTTCGGGTCGTGATCACTCAGGTAGGCGAGTTCGATGAAGAGTCCGAAAGCCTCACTGTCCGAGCCCGTATCGAAGAAAATAAAGGCCGACCGCCGCTCAAGAACATGCCGTTGTGTTCCCCGGAAGGCGCTTCCAAACAATTATTGGGCTGGGTATGGGAAATAGGGGATACGGAGGTTGAGTTAGGCATGTCGGTACACGACGCCTCCGATCTACACTCGCCTCGGTGGCCCTGTGTAGGGGATGTGATGATCTCGCGCCAGGCCAAACGGGTCGATTGAACGGCCCGGATTGCCTATCGCGGCTTTCGCCCTCACCAGCGCCTGGGCCTCAAGCCTTCGGCGTTTTGGTGCCCAGTACGTCCCTTATGCTGTCCACCACATTACTGTCCTTGATCACGTCACTCAGCCAGCCTTCCAGCGGCATGTTGCCCCATTTGATAGCCCGTTCTATCAGGTAGGGCACCGGGCTTTGGGGTTCGGTGTGCTTGAAGAATTGGGCAATGCTGGCCAGCATCGTAAAGGCCTCGTCGCGGGTCAGCGGCGTGGTGCGCAGGGGGGCAGGGGCCGTGTCCCTGGTAGCCACCACGGTGTCAGCGTTCTGAGCGGTGGTTCCTGCATCCGTAGTCGGGGAAGCGGAAAGGGGCTCGTCAGCCGGTACGTCAAGGGCCACGCCGCGGTCCTTCAGCAGTTTCTCTACCAACTGCGCTACACGTTCCAGTACCCCGGCCAACCCGGCAAAGCCAGGGGCTTCAGCGGTAAACAACCGGTTAACTGTGGCTTGCAACTTCTGGCAGGCCTGGAGGCTGTCGTTGACCTGCGCAGCCTTGGTCAGCAAGTGGTCGTTGTCGGTCAGCACCACCGACCGCTGGAACCGCTCAGCGTTGATCTTCCCTTCATTCAGGGCGGCCGTCATGGCCTGGGGGTTTTGCAGCGCCAGGTTTTCCATCTGGCGGGACTCGTCGTAGTGCATCAGGCCGAAGGCATCACCCTGGGTAATGGGCAGCGCGCCCACCACGGCGGCCAATGTTGTGCTTAGCCAGGTCAAGCGGGCGGCGCGTTCTTCCAGGCCTTCTTCCAGCCCTGGGTAAAGGCCGTCCCAGAATGTGGCCACTACGCGTTCAGCCACGGTCAGGCCGAAGGTAATGCCGGTGAAATGGTGTTTCTGCGCAAGCCCTTCGCATAGCCAGCCGACCAGCATCAGGTCTTTGCTGTCATGGGCCAGGCCCTGGGCGGCGAGGGTAATGGTGAGGTCCCAATCCGAACGCTTCAGGTCGGTTTGCCAGTCGCCCTGAGTAAGGTAATCAGCGTCGGCTCGGCGCGCCTCTTTGATCTGATCGAACAGCAGGGAAAAGCTCAGGTCCTCGCCGCTCCCACCGTTGATGGGGGCAACAAGGTCGGTAAGGGAAAGGTCGTCGAGAAATTCAGCCATAGGGCACTCTGCAAGCGAGGGAAAAACACCCTGCCGAAGGTGCTGGCAGGGTGTCGGTAGCAGGCCATTGCCGAATGCAATGGCCCACCCGTGTTACCTGATCAGGCGAAAGGCTTGTTCGCCGTGCGGTCCCAGCCGCCGGTTACATTACCGCCACCCTGGCCGTCGGCACGGCTCTGCTGGGTGTAGGTGGTCTTGATACGCGCATAGTTGAAGCGGATCTCCTCGGTAGGCAAGTCTCCCATGGCTTCGTTTTCACCGGTCAGGTAACTGCCGGCCTGTGCTTTCACCAAGGACACCACCACTTCTTCCAGGTTATAGGTCAGGTACGTTACCTTGTCACCGCCAGCACGGTTGACGTTCAGCTGGATCTTTGGAATGTGCGTACCTTTGCAGCAGGCCTCGAACAGTTTGGCGGAGGCCTTGTCGACCCTTTTGCGAATGCTGAAGTCGCTCAGCGCTACGCGCTCGGAAGACGCGCCACCTGCAGAGCTGGCCGTAGCAGACGTGGCCTGGGTGCCCTGAAATTCAAAACCCAGTATTTCAATCCAGTCCTTGTGATTTGCGTCCAGCGCTTCACCTGGGATGTCTTCGATCTGGATATATGCATCAAATGCCATTTGTCACTTCTCCTTTCTTGCATGGCGGGCACAGTAGCGGCCCGTTGATTGACCTCGCTGAGCCTCCAGCGGGCCTAGAGGCCCTGGCGCCTGTTCAGGCGCCAAGGCTTCAGTGTTCTTGAACCTGAATGTCAGTTGAGCGCGCGCACCTCGATTTCCACCCTGCGGTTGGGCTCCAGGCACTGAATCAATTGGGCCTTGGGGAGCTGCATATCGCACTTGACCAAAGGTTTCTCGCTGCCTTCACCCACCGCTTCGATCAGGGCAGCGGGCACGCCCTTGCCGATCAGGTAGGTCTTGATGGTTTGCGCACGCTGCTGGGACACCTGAAGGTTGCCTTGGCGGTCCCCCAACTGGTCTGCATGGCCGCCGATGATGATGCGGCCGATGTTCGGGGTGCTAAGCAGCTTGCCCGCGATGGCACTGAGCTGGCCCTGGCCCTCGGTTTTAAGGCTCTGGAAATCGGCGCGGCCAAAGGCGAACAGGGTGTCGGACTCCAGCGTGATGGTTTCGATGGACCGCAGTGACTGGGAGAGCAGGCTGTCGATGTAGTTGCGCGAGCTGGAGGCCAGGAACGCGTTCTCCAGGATGTGGGGCACGTCGGGCTCATGGATCTGGTCGCTGTAGAAGGTGATCTGGCGGCTGGCCAGTTCATAGTCGCTACCCTCGGCTGGCGTGGTGTCACCCGAGTTCATGGCACGGCCGGTTTTCTCGGCGATGGCGGGGTACCAGTAATCCGGCATCCGGGCCTTGAGCACGGCAGGGTCGGCGGTTTCCCGCTGCGCCCGCGACAGCATCAGGTACGTGGTGAGCGTGGCCTTGCCAAAGTCGGCAATGGATTGCGCACGGTTGTCTGCCGGTAGCGCACGGGGCTCCACGCTGTCCACGCCCGTTACCGGTGTGAGGGTTTTGGCGTTGCGCTGGTACACCTTGATAGTCGTCAGCAGGTACAGCGAGCGTGTGAGGTTGTCCGCCGTGGGCTTGAGCATCACCGTCTCCAGCCGGCTGAAGTAGCGCTCGCGTACGGCAGGTTCTACGTTGTAGCCCTGGTACAGGCCCAGGCGCAGGCGCAGCGGTACCCCCTGCTGGTGATGGCGCTGGTAATAGTCGCTGGCCTGCAGGCGAAGCCGGTCCAGGGTATGCCAAGGGGTGTAATGGTCAGGCTGGGCCGCATCCAGCGCCTCTGCCGCCGCCAGCTCACTTGCCAGGCTGTCCAGCTCGGCCTTGTTGTTCCAATACGACCAGCCCCACAGGCTGCACACCATCAGAGCAATGACCATGGCCGACCCCACCCACAGCGCCTTGCGCCGGTGTTCGCGGCGGTTACTGGTGTACAACGCCACCAGGTGCTGGTCGGGAATGATGACCTTGCGGAACAGGCTGTTAATGAACAGCGGTTGCGCCAGGGGGTTGGGGGTCACGGCGGCCTGCTCGGTGTGCAGGCCAAAACGCTGCCGAACCTGGCGGGTGTATTCGCCGGTGTCGGGAGCGTCGGCATCCAGCGCACTCGTGAAGTAGAACCCACGCAGCAGCTCGGCGCTTTGGTAGGGGTTGGCTTGCAGCAGCGCCTGCACGAACTGGCTCAACCGGGGCTTGAGTGCGGCCAGCTCCAGAGGGAAACGGTAAACGGTCGCGTCCTGCCGGGTGATCTGAATGTCCTGGTTGACCAGTTTCTGTTCGGCCACCGCCTGCCAGTACCGCACCAGCTCATCCATGGCGCTGTCGAACCGCTGCCCCCAATCTGCCCGTGCGTAGTCGGCATGGGCAAAGGTCTTGCCCATCACCTCACCACGGCCTGCGTCATCCAGGTGGCGGTAGAACCCGCTGAAGCCAGGGACCAGGTCGCACTTGGTAAATACCAGGTACACCGGCAGGCGAACGTCCAGCAGGGCATGGGTTTCCTGGATACGCTCGCGCAGGCGCTTGGCGAGGCGCTCCTGTTCCTCCCACGACCCCTGCATCAGGTCATGGATGCTCACGGTGACAATGAGACCATTCAAAGGGCGGCGCTGACGATGCTGGCGCAGCAACTGCAGAAATGCGCGCCATTTTCCGGCCTCTTCAGGGCTGTCCATGTAGCGCCCGGCCGTGTCCAGCAGCACGGCCTCTGAACTGAAGAACCAGTCGCAGTTGCGGGTGCCGCCCAGCCCAGCGACCCGCACGCCTTCTCGTTCGGCATAGGGGAAGTTCAGGCCAGACTGGTACAGCATCGTACTTTTGCCAGCAGCCGGCTGGCCCACCACCAGGTACCAGGGCAGGGCGTACAGGGCATCCTGCTTGTTACCTGTACGGGGCTTGTTGGCGTGCAGGCGTTCGATGCTCTGCAGCAAACGCTCGCGCAGTAGGCTCACTTCTTCACGGTCTGCAGGGCTGGCATTGAGCACGGCCTGGTCCGCATCCTCACGCAGCAGGTGCTCTAGGTTAGGGTGGCGAGACACACCTCGGTAGAGCAGCAGCACATAGCCGGCCGAGAGCACGATGAACACACCGATACCGGCCAGCAGGCTGTTCAACGAGCTGAAGCCCAGCGCGGCGCCAGCGCCCCACACCAGGAACATGCAGAGGAAGAAACACAGCCCCAGCAAGTAGGGTTGGTAGCGCAGGCAGTAATACTTGATCGTGTTCATACGGGCTTCACATCCAGCGCGCCAGCAAATTGGTGCATAACGTTAAATAGAGGGCGGTCCGGGTCGATGGCCTCGGCCAACTGGCGCCCGACCGCCGTAGGCGCCGTAGCGGGCGCCGTATCGGGCGCCGTAAAGGGCGCACGCTGTTCGGGTGTCTCCGCCTGGGCCAGGGCCTGGTACAGCCCAGTGGCTGCCCTGGAGCCAAAGCAGTAGAGCCGCGGGTGCATGAAGTCGTCTGCCAGCACGCTTACCGCAGGCGCCTGCTGGTGCGCATCGAGCCGGGACAGCCAGTCCACCCACAGGTCGGCAGTCGGGTTTTTCAGGCCCCGCTCAGCCGGCAAGGGCAGGCAGGCCACCGGAGCTTCGGCCTGGGAACGCGCATGGAGGGTGGCCTGTAGGCGCGCCAGCATCACCTCGGTGGCGCGTACGGGGGCGGCGCTGTTCAGGGCGGTGCTGATGTCCGTAAGGGTGAAGTTCCACAGGAATTTTTCGTGCACCTGGTCAAACAAGGCGAAGTCCTGGCTTTGCAAGGGGCGCAGCGCTTCTATCCGTTTGAACAGCACAGCCTGTGGCTCACCCTGTAGGGCCAAGTGCAGCAGGGGTTTGATGCGCGCACTGAACAGCTCGCCCAAGGTGAAGGGGTTGATGAACGCTGCGGCGTTCTTGGGCTTCACGGCCTGGAAGATAAAGAACGGGTAGCGCCGGGCGCTGGCATCCCGGGAGCTGATCAAGCCGCCGAGCAGGGTGATGCCTGACCGCGCCCGATAGGCAAAAAAGCATACCGGCAGCTGGTCGAACACGGTTTTCCAGTGTTCGTGGTGCTGCAAGCCCGCCAGGGCCGTTTGCAACCAGCTGTCAAATTCACAGGCTTCGGCCGTTGAGCCATGAAAGCTCACGAAGTCCGAACTGGCCGGTATCTTGCCAAAGCAGCCGATCATAGGCCGCACCCACGGGGCAGGCACAGGCGCTTCACTTGTCACGCCCCTGGGGTGAGGCAGGCGCGCTTGGTGAATTAAGTGCGCTCAGCGCCTTTACATTGGCCAGGTCGGTGAGCTTCACACCCCCATAGTTGCGAACGGTCAGGCTCACCGGCCCATTGGCGGTGTTCCAGCTGAAGCGCTGCTGAATGCCGTCCAGGTCTTCTACGCGGGCGCTGTCGTTCATGCGCAACAGGCCCCACCGGCCGGGGTAGTCAAACACCGTCACGCGCTCGCCTGCCAAGGTGATCACGTCCAGGCGAGCGCCGGGCGCGGTGGTGGTGCCTGGCCAGGAGAAGCGGCTCCAGCTGGTCTTGCCGTTGCGGTAGTGCTGGGCCTGCCCGTCCAGGGTGAAAATAAGGTCCGTGAAACTGCCGGAGGGCTCCAGCATGATCTCGAAACCATTGTCCTTGTCGGACAGGCTGGCAATCACTTGGCCCACCGAGCTGGCCTTGTCGATGCTGTTGACCATGGACGGGTTGACCAGCGGCGCCTGCCGGGAACTGCTGCCCATGCCCAGGCCTTCACCGCCCGACAGATTGCCGATTTCATTGCGCTTGAACGCGGGAAGCAGGCCCGATTCCGGGTCCACGAAGCGTTGCAGGTCCTTGACCGAGGCCTCGTTGCGGCTACCCGGTGCGATAGGGTACCGGTGCGCCATCACCTGTTCCCAGGGCTTGGCGATCTGCTGGGCCCATGCTTTGGCGATCTGCTGGCCTGCGGGGTCGCGCAGGGTTTCCCACGCGAATTGTATGGGCAGGCTGAACAACCCTTGCAGGGAGGCTGATAGCCCACCCTGGCTGGTATCCACCGTGGTTTCCACATAGTTGCGGGCGTTGGTGACTTCGCTGGGCTGGCCTTCGAGGGTTTCGCTGATCAGCTGTTTACTGCTTTTACCCACATCCTGGGAGCGCTGAATATTGTTCATGCGCACTTTCAACTTGCGCAGCGCCGCCAGGTAGCGGTCCATCACGGTACTGTCGGCGCCCTCGGCGTTCTGGGCCGCGAACAGCCGCGATACGGGTTCGAAGCGTTTGGCGAGCGTGCCGTCATCCACCTGGGGCAGGGGCGAGGCCAAGGCATTGGCGGCCTTGGGGGCGTTGTCGAAAAGGCCGGTTACCTGAGCCCAGAAGGAGTCGTCTGGAAGCTTGCCGGCAGGCGCCGGCTGGCGTGGGGCCGGTACATCCCATTGGGTGTTTTCGTTCACGGCCGACAGCAGCGCCTTTACCGGGGAGTTCACCACGTCGCTGAGCAAGGACAGTTGCTGGGTAGCATTGCCCAAATCGGTGAAGTGGCGTACGCCCACGGCCTTGAGCAGCGTGTACCAGGCCTGTGCGTAGTCGCGCTTGTAGCGCCCCATGAACTCGCGAACGAAATTAGCCTTTTGCACCAGGCTGTCGCCCCCTTCGCCATCGAGTACCCAGTCCGATTCATTGCGCAGGTTGGTGGACACCAGCTTGATCAGTTCAGGTTTGACGAAAGCGTCCCACCCCTGGCGCGTGTACAGGGCCGGCACGGCTTCCCCGCCGTAGAGCAGGTCCCGGCCCGGTGGGGGCACCAGGTCATTGAGGCCGATGGCCGGGAATTGCCGGCTGGCTTCCAGTTGCAGGCGCAGGTATTCACGGTCCACCAGTGAGCTGGAGATCATGAACCCTTTCAGGCTTTTGCGCGTAGCCTCTATCAAAGGTTCGTTACGGGGCAGCGTGGGGGCCTGGCCGTTACTGACCAACTGAACATACAGGGCCGTGTTCCCTCGGAGGGTGTCTTCTGTGGCAGGGGTTTGATCGCCCACGGTCTCGGCCCAGGCCAAGGGGAGGGCAGCGCTGATGAATTCAGGGTCCGGGTGGCTGCTGGGTTGGGTCAGCATCAGGTACAACTTGAGTGTGTTGTACGCTTCGATAATGGACGCCACTTGTTGCTCATCCAGGCGCCCCAGCATCTCCTCGGACAGCGACAGCCCGCCGGTAGTCGCGGACAGCTCTGCGGCGTCGCCTGCCGTGGCGGGGTTGCGTACACCGTCAAGGGCTGCCTGACGGGCCTGGGACACGCCTTGCCTGGCCAGGCCTTTGGCGCTGTTGCTCGCACTGCCGAGGCTGCGAGGCAAGCTACCCAGGCTAGGGGTGCCGGAAGGCTTCAACGCTTTGACCGCGCCGTCCACGTACGCCTGACGTGCCGAGGGCTTGCCCGCCGGCTTGGTGTTGGCGGGCGCGAACGCCTCCTGGGGGTTCACCGCGTCGGCGAACTCGTTGAACGCCCGCAGGCGCAACTGCAGTTTGAGGGCTACAGGCGACAAGGCCTGGGTCTGCAATTGCTGGAGGTAAGCCGGCTGGACCAAGGCATAGAGGTCATCCCCACGGTACAGCCCGGCACCCAGGCGGAACGGCACACCCTTGGCGCGGTACTTCTCGATGGCCAACAGCTCGGTGCGCAGCAGTTCCAGGCCTTCGCCCGAGGCCAGGCGTTCGGTGCGGTCCGGCGCATCCACCAGGCCGTGCACCCGGTGCTGTACCGAGGCGATCCAGTCCCGGTTGTTCTGGAAGGCCAGCGCCTGCCAGCCCAGTACGGCCAGCCCTGCCAGCGCGCCGGCGCCGATAAGGGCGGGTGCCAGTGCACGGCTGTGTGCGGTGCGGGCTTGGTGCAGGGCCAGGTCACGGTCGGGAAAAATCACCTGCCGGAACGTGTCGGTAATGAAGTAGCTGCGGTCTCCCACCTTACGGGCAACCGCCTCGTCCTGGGTTTGCGTTGGCACAGCCGCAGGCTTCAAGGCGAAGGACTCTGCCAGGTCGTCTTCGTACACCCGGCTCAGTTGCTGGTCGGTCTGCAGCGCACTGGTGAAATACAGGCCCCGCAGCAATAGCGGGTTGTGCCCGTGGCCCGGCTGTACGAAGTGCCCCAGGAACTGCTCCAGCACACCTGCCAGCTCGGCAAAGTAGTTGGGGAAGTTCAGCAGGGCGCTGCTGGCACCGGCGCCCAGCGCTGCCATGTGGGCGTCCACATGGTGCTGGATGCCCGCGTGCAGGTTGGCGAATTTGCGGTCTAGCACGGCTCGCAGGCCGTGGGCCTGGAACTCCGAGAGGGCGAAGGTCATGCCCAGCGGCTGCTGGCGCCCGTGCAGGTCCAGGCTGTCGAAGGTTTCCTGGAAGCCTGGCAACTGGTCGGTCTTGCTCAGCATCAGGTAGATCGGGGGCAGGGCATTCAGGGCACGGGTGTACTGCTCGATGCGCGCCACCAGCTGCGCCGCCATCTCTGCCCGTTCCGACAGGGTGGCCGCCAGCAGTTCCGGCAGGCTGGCGACCAGCACCAAACCATTTACGGCGGCTTTCTTGCGCTGCTTGGCCAACAGCTGAAGGAAGGCGGCAAATTCGTTGGCAGACGGGTCGTCCTGCACATAGCGGCCAGCGGTGTCGATCAGCACGGCCTCCGGGCTGAAGTACCAGTCGCAATGCTGGGTGCCGCTGTCGTGTTCGTTGTAGCGGCTGGCAATGCTGGCCGACAGGCCAGAGCGGGTAAGCAATGAGGTTTTGCCCGCGGCAGACAGCCCGATCACCAGGTACCAAGGCAGGTCATGCAGGGCCGAGGCGCCACCCCCGCCTGCGGAGCGGTCGGCCCGCAACAGAGCAATGGCGTGCTTGAGCCGGTCGCGCAGCACTTGCTGGTCCCGCAACTCGGTGTGGGGAGCGAGCGAGCGGTCCACTTCGATCTGAACCAGGTGCTCAAGGTTGTGCTCGATGCGAATGCGCCGGTATTGGCGCAGTACGATCAGCAGCACGAAGAACGCGGTCACAATGGCCATGGCTTCCAGCACATGGTGGCGCCACCACGGCAGGCGGGGTGCCAGCAGGCCGCAGACCAGCAGGCTTGCCAGCCATAGCACTGGAATAAGGAACCAGAAGCTTTTCAATGCGCGGAGAAGTCTTTTCATGTCGTCCTGGACTCGTTACCTGGCCACTCAGGCGCTGAACAGCTGGCTGATGTGTTCGGAAAGCGCCGCTACGTCGCGGCCCAGCAACCAGTCCAGGGTGAGGTACACCCCCACGCACACCAGGGCAATCAGGGCCAGGTAGACCCACACAGGTATGTCGTACCGCAGCATCTGCGACACTTGGTCGGGCAAGGCCCAGTCCGGTGACAGGGCCTTGGGTGCGGTGCGGTAGCGTGCAATGTCCTGGCCCAACGTGTTGGCCAGGTAGCGCAGTTGGTCTTTTTCCGCCAGCCCGAACTTGCCCTCGAAGCCCAGGGCCAGGCACAGGTGATACACCTCCAGCACATCCAGGTTGCCTTTCACGTCGGCGCGCAGGGCGTCCACCTTGTCGAAAAAGCCTTGCCCGGCCAGGTGTACGCCGAAGTAACGGAACTGCAGCGGCGACAGCTCGAAGTGGGCGCGCAAGTTGGAGTCGCCGGACCGCAGCACGCTTTCGTCCAGAAAAGCACACAGGGCGTACTGGGTGTCTTTGACCTGTTCCACGCTATAGCCGGCCCGGCGTGCCTCATGCTCCAGGGTGGTGAAAAAGCTGTCCACGCTGGCTTCAAAGGCCTGAACGGACGAGACCTCGCGGCCACGGCGCACAATCAGCACCATGCTGATGAAGTCCTGAACCAGTGCTTTCAAGGTGGGTGTTGCAGGGGCCGCGGCCATGGCGCCCGGAAGCACGGCTTCAGTCATTTGAGTACCGCCATCAGTTCAAGCTGCAGGTTGGTGAATGCGCTAGGGGTATAGAAGGAGAGGGCCTGCGCGGCCATCATCCGTTCGTACACGCGCCCATGGGGCTCGATCGCGAAATAGTGGTTGTCCAGCCGCACGGGAATGGCGTTGGGCAGCCGGGACGCGTGAACCAGGGTGGCCCCTGGCATGGCGCTGTTGACCACCACTTCGATGTCTTCGGGCGAGCCCACTTTGATGGCGCGCGGCACCAGCTCCAGCAGGGTGGAGCCGGGCATGTCGGCATGCACGCACAGGTAGAAATCGGCCTGGGCCAGGCGCGGGTCCTGGAGCTGCCCTTGCCAGTACGACGGCTTGACCTGGTTGAGGTGGACCGTGATGCACTGGTTGGGAATCACGTTGTCCAGCAGTACCCGAATCATGGTGTCGAGCTTGACCAGCGAGGCCGCCGGGTCGTGGTGGTCGTACTCGGGAATGTCCTTGAGCTCGGTATCCAGTGAGAACGTGAGCAGGCCGCCGGCCAGCTCTGCCAGGAACAGGTACAGGCGTTCGGGGTGCAGGCGCGGGTGCGACAACAGGTGAGCCAGCTGTGGGTACGCCCGGTTCACGGTGTTGAGCAGCCAGAACAGGGTCACGTCGCTGGAGCCGAACTCGGCGATCTGGTCGGCCCGTTCACGGCGCCGGCCGGACAATACGTTGCTCTTGGTCTGGAGTGCGCCCAGCAGGCGCTGGCTCAGGCTGGCCAGGGTGTCGTGGGTACCCAGGTGCAACGTGGGGTGCACGAAGTGGGTGTCCAGCATGAAACCACCCAGGCTGTTGCGAGACAGCCGCGCGACGGGGCAATAGCTGTAACCGTCCAGGCTGTCGCCGTCCACCAGCATCACCACGTTCAGCCGCAGGCTGGTGATCTCGTTTTCCAGGTCACCTTCGTTGAGGTCGGGCAAGGTATCGAACTGCTTGCGAAACCGCCGTGCGCTCTGCTGCGCCTGGCCGTCTTCCACGTAGTTCAAGCCAAAGGGTTCGGGCAGCTTCAGCGCGGCATACACCTTCAGATCGGTGCCCTTTACCAATGCTTTCAAATCCCTCGCGGCGGGGAGGGGGTCGTGCTGGGGCGCATCGAACAGGGTGCCGTCGGGGAACACCAGCTTCAGGCGCTTCAGTTGCAGCGAGCCACTGGCCAGCGCTTCCTCATCGATGCTCAACGCCTGTACGCCCCAATGGAACGGCGTACTGCGCAGGGTCGCCTCGGCGAGCTGGTGTTGGTGGAATTCGTCCTGGTACTGGAAGTGCTGTGGCAGAAGAAACATCCCCTCGGACCACATCACGCGGCTGTGTTTACTCATGCTGGCTGTCCACGGGTGAATCGGCATGTACGGGAAGGGCGTTGCTGGCGGACAGTTGCGCCTCGGTGGGTGGCTTGTTCAACACATCGACGCCACGGGCGGCCAGTACCTGGTTGTTGTCGACCAGTACCCGCAGGCCCTCGGAGGAGAACCAGATACCGTCCTTGCGCAGGGACCTGGCATCGAACGCCACCTTCCAGCGGCTGTTCTCATCGTTGCGGAAGAAGGCGGCCACCCCCACATACTGGGCAGCCGGTTGCAGCGGCCACTGGTCCACCTGGCCCAGGCCCGGCAGCAGAGTGATTTCCTGGCTCTCCACCAAGGTGTTGCCCAAGGCTTGCTGGGCGTTATCCCACAGGGTATCGGCATCGATGGAGGCGAAGCGCTCCAGCGTGGTGAGCTGGTACACCCGCATCACCACCGACAGCGGCTTGCCGGTGGCGTCCAGGTTCAGCTGGTTGCCGCCATCGGCGGTCAGGATCAGTTTTTCCTTGTCCCCGAACAGCATGTCGCCTGCCCAGGTGTCATCCACGCGCTTGCTCGCCCGGTCCGTGACACCGCAGGCGGCCAACGCGGTGGCTACTATTAGCACGGTCAGGCCTCGTGCCCAGCACGCCTGCTCGTGAAACCGCCCCATGTATTGCCTATTCATGACTGCTACCTATGAACGCTTGCCAGGGAAATGCCCGATCAACTGAGGTGATAGGCGAAGTCGCCATCGCTGCCCAGTTCGATGTCCAGGCGGTGGATGGGTGTGTCTTCGGCCATGCACGCCAGCACCCGCTGCGCCAGTTCGGGCATCAGGGTTTTGGACAGGATGTTGTCGATGTTCCGGGCGCCGCTGTCCACCTCGGTGCAGCGCGCCGCGATGGCCGCTACCAGTGCAGCGTCGTAGCCCAGAACGGCGTGGTGATTGCGCTCGAAACGCTGGGCGATGCGCGCCAGCTTCAGGGCGACGATGCGCTCCAGTACGCTGTCCTGCACCGGGTAGTACGGCACGATGGTCAAGCGGCCCAGGAACGCCGGCTTGAACACCTGATTGAGTTCATCGCGCAGGCCCTCGACGATGGCCTCGGGCGTCGGCTGCTCGGTGGCGTTGAGGCACCACTGCATGATGCGGTCGGTGCCGGTGTTGGAGGTGAGGATGATCACGGTGTTGCGGAAGTTGATCTCCCGGCCTTCGCCGTCGTCCAGCACGCCCTTGTCGAACACCTGGAAGAACAGCTCCAGCACGTCCGGGTGGGCTTTCTCCACTTCGTCCAGCAGTACCACGCTGTAAGGCTTGCGGCGGACCGCTTCGGTCAGCACGCCACCTTCGCCATAGCCCACGTAACCGGGGGGTGAGCCCTTGAGGCTGGAGACGGTGTGGGCCTCCTGGTACTCGGACATGTTGATGGTGATCAGGTTACGCTCGCCGCCGTACAGGGTGTCGGCCAAGGCCAGGGCGGTTTCGGTCTTGCCCACCCCGCTGGGGCCTAGCAACAGGAACACGCCAATGGGCTTGTTCGGGTCTTCCATCTGCGCCCTGGACACCTTGATGCGCTTGCCGATCTCCAGCAGGGCATGGTCCTGCCCCAGTACGCGCTCCCCTAGCAGGCTAGGCAGGCGTTGCACGGTATCAATTTCATTGCGCAGCATCTTGCCCAGTGGAATGCCCGTCCAGCCGGAGATCACTTCGCCGATGGTGCCGGCGTCCACCTGGGCATGAACCAACGGCTGCTCGCCTTGTACGGCGGCCAGGTCGGCCCGGGCGGCGGCGATGGCGTTCGCATCAGGCGTGGCGTGCTCGCTCAGCGCTTTGAGCGCTTGCACCTGCTCCAGCTCCTGTTGCCATTGCTGTTCCAGGGCAGCCTTGGTGAGCTGGGCGGCCTGTGCCTGTTCCTGGAGGGTCGCCAGCCGGCGAGCATGGTCGGCGCCTTGGGCGGTTTCCTGCTCCAGCACGGCGATTTCCGCGTGCAGGTTCTCGATCAGGCGCAGGCTGTCTTCCAGCCGGCCGGGCTGGGCGGACTGCGCCAAGGCCACGCGGGCACAGGCGGTGTCCAGCACGCTCACGGCCTTGTCCGGCAGCTGGCGGCCGGTGATGTAACGGTTGGACAGGCGCACGGCCTGAACCAGCGCTTCATCCAGCACGGTCACCTTGTGGTGCGCCTGCATCTTGGCCAGCAAGCCACGCAGCATGTAGATAGCTTTTTCTTCGTCTGGCTCTTCGACTTTCACCACTTGGAAGCGTCGGGCCAGGGCGGCCTCTTTCTCGAAATACTTTTTGTACTCAGCCCAGGTGGTGGCCGCGATGGTGCGCAATTCGCCACGGGCCAAGGCAGGCTTTAGCAGGTTGGCCGCGTCGTTCTGCCCGGCCTGGCCCCCGGAGCCGATCAGGGTATGGGCTTCATCGATAAACAGGATGATGGGGTGCAGGCTACGCTTGGTTTCCTCGATCACCGACTTGAGGCGGTTTTCAAATTCGCCTTTCACGCCCGCGCCCGCTTGCAGCAGGCCCAGGTCCAGAGTGTGAATGGCAACGTCACGCAGCACGGACGGCACTTCACCCTGAACGATACGCAGCGCCAGCCCTTCGACCACCGCGGTTTTCCCTACGCCGGCCTCACCCGTGAGAATGGGGTTGTTCTGGCGGCGGCGGGTGAGGATATCCACCATTTGCCGCACCTCGAACTCGCGGCCCAGCACGGGATCTATCCGGCCTTCGCGGGCGCTTTGGGTCAGGTTGACGGTGTACTGGTCCAGGGCCGGGGTTTTGCCGTTGCCCTTGGCCATGGGTGCTCCACCGGCGGCCTGGGCCTCGGGCCTGGCCAAGCGGGCTTCAGGGCTGGCCTCCAGCAAGCCCGCCAGGTTGACCCGCAGGTCATCGGCATTGATCTTGTCCAGCTCCGGGGCAGAGGCGACCACCACGCGGCGCAGGGCGTCATCGTCCAGCAGGGCCTGGATCAGGTGACCCGTGCGTACCTGGCTTTGGCCGAACTCGATGGAGGCCAGCAGCCAGGCCTGCTCGATCATGCGGGTGATATGGGGCGACAGCGCGGGGGTGCGGGTGTTGCCGGTCTTGAAGGTGCCCAGCGCGGTCACCAACTGAGCCTGCAGCCGCTCCGGCACCACGTCGTAGTGGTGCAGGATCGCCGGCAGGTCGTTGCCCTCGCCATCGAGCAACTGCAACAGCAGGTGCTCCACCTCCACATCGTAATGGCGCTCGGACAGGCACAAGGCCGCGGCGGCTTCTGTGGCGGTGCGGCTGGTGTCGTTCAGCTTGGCGAACAGCGACTTCAGGTTCACAGGGAAACCCCATCGAAAGGAATAGAAAAAAGGGCGCAACGGGAGGGCGCGACATCGCGGCCTGGGCGCTTGAGCCAGCCCAGCCAGCCCAAGGCCACACCCCCCTCGCGGCCGAGCTGGGCCAGGGGTACGGCCTCGCGCCTGAGGATGGGGGACAGCTGCACGTCCAGTTCCGGGCCGGCGTAGAAACGCACCAGTTCCACCAGCTTGCGGTAGCCCGGTGTGTTGGGCTGGAAGCGGCGGTAGTCCGCCAGGGCCGACGGCCCCAGTTCGATACGCACGCAGGACTGGTAGTCCCACACCCGTTGGCCCACGACTGTGCTTTGCCCAAGAGCAGCGTTCCGGCGGCCCAGTTGTGTGCGCTGGCTCACGTCCAGCTTCAGCCAGCGCCCTGCGAAAGGTTTCACCTTGAACGGCAGCGAGAAATAGAAACTCAGCATGCGTTCCAGGTTGAGCGCGTTACGCGGCTTTTGCGCGAACAGCCCAGCGAAATAGGTGAACAGCGAAGGGCGCAGGGAAGAGCCGTTCTGGGTGAACTGCCGCTGCTGGGCCTGTGGCCCGAAGCCCACCAGGTTGAGCAGGTAGCGGTCGAAGCGCGAGCTGCCATTGCGCTCGTACTCGATGTGAAACTTGTATTTCTGCCAGGCCTCGTAGAACAACGTGGTCATGCGATGGGAAAACACATCGAGAAACGCATGGGCCGCGTCGTCGCGGTACTGGATGTGCCGCTCCAGCAGCAGCTCCGTATAGGGGCGCGGCAATACGCCAGACGGCCCCACCAGGCCCATGAACGTCACCTGCACGTCCGACAGGGGCAGCCCTGCCGCCGACACCCGGCCTTCGTGCTCGAACCGCAGGTCGCTCACTTCACTGGCCGGAAAATTGAGCGACAGCAGCGACCGAAACCGCAACGGGTCTTCATGCGGCCGCGTGTGCAGGTCCATGCGGCCTGTTCTGCTGTAATGCAGCCTGAGCAGGCGCACCAATTGGAAAAATTCGAATCGGTACGGCTCAGCCCGGGCCTGGTCGATCAGACCAGGGGTTGATCGCCGGTTCGCGGGGGCCATTGGACCACTCTCTTTTCACGTTGCAAGGTGCGCAGGGTTAACTGGGTAAAGCTGTTGAGGCTGCAGTACTGGCCGAAGAAATGGTCCAGCACCTTGCCGAACAGGAACACGCCGCTGCCGATGTACTGGGTTTCGTCGAAGGTGAGCGTGATGCCGGTGCCGCGCACGAAATTGGGCCGAGGGTGGCCAATACGCGCCACCACCGGCTCGCTGCCCACCGACGTAATGCCGTTGATCTGTTTGCGAATGGCCGAGGTGTGGCGATAGTTGTAGAGCGATAGCAGCTCCAGCAGCACCTCACGGCCTTGGCTCACCAAGGACATGTGGTTCAGGGACAGGTGCGAAATCAGCCGCCAGATCACCCCGTTGCCCAACGGTACCCGCACCGACGCCGTCGGTTTGCGCAGGCAGCGGATGTGGGTGACCACGGAGTTGCCCGGCAGTATGAAATCACCATGCTCCCCACCCATGGGCAGCATCAGCGGCAGGTCCCGGTTACTGCAGGTGAGCCCGATGCTCAGGGTGTCGTCGCCGCCTTCGATCAGCTCCAGGTCCCGGTCCACCACTCGAATGAACATGTTCGACCCATTGATGTGCTGGGCCTGCACCGGCCGCCGGCGGCCGATCCAGAAGCTCTGGCCCTGGCCATGTTCGGCACGGGGTTCGAAGAACGGAGGGCACGTGGCAACCTGGTCCACGCCGCGGATTTTCCGCACCCGCCGCACCTGGTCGATGGACACCACTTCGGCCGCACTTTGCAGGCGAACGTCGGGGATGACCGCGTACTCATGCTTGGCATGGCTAAGCTTGATGGGCTCGGCCTGCTGGCGAAACAGGTTGATGACGGGCGTGCAGTTGAGCTTGAAGTTGCCGCGGCCCAGGGTTTGGGTAAGCCGTGCCAGGCGGTCGTTGAGGTCGTAGTCGGAGAAGTACACATTCACCACCACGCTCTCCAGCGCTTTGCCGGCCAGCGGGCGCTTGAGGCCGGCCAGGTCAAAGAACATGAATTTGTCCGGGAAGGTGAAGTACTCGTGCAGCAGGCGGTACCCCAGGAACGAACGTTCGGCGTAGTCCACCAGGCCTTCTTCCAGGCCATAGCCCACGGCGCTCAGGGCGTGGGCGGGCAACTGAACTTCCCGCGTACGACCTTCGTCTTCGAAACTGAGTGTCACCTTGGCCACGTTGTTGAACAGCAGCTCGTACAGCTGCAGCATCAAGGTGCTTTCCCCATCCAGGAAGAACCGCAGGCTGTCCAGGTCCATCTGGCCAAACAGTGCATTGGTGCCAGCGCTCAGGGTCAGCCGAAGGTGCGCCACCAGGTCCGCGCTATGCCCATTGAACGCTGAGCGTTCCATTTCCACGAACGTGGCCTGTTCCACGGCCACAGGCCACAGCGCCACCGGGTAGCAGGTGCGGAACTTGCACACCACCCCGTCCACGGCATTGGCGTGCAGTTCGGTATGCCGGGGGACGTGGTAGGCCTCTGTGACCTTTTCCTGGCTGCCCGGGCTCAGCTCCACGATGGACATAGAGGGGGTAGGGCGCAGGTAGTGGGGGTACATCGTTTCCAGAAACGCTTCGACGATTTCCGGGAATTCATCGTCCAGCTTTTTATGCACGCGGGCGGCCAGAAACGAAAACGCTTCGATCAACCGCTCGGTGTGCGGGTCTTCGCAGTGGTCGCCCTCGATCAGCAAGCGCGAGGCGATTTTCGGGTACTGGCTCGCGAACTCCTGGCCGAGAAAGCGCAGGTGCGACAGTTCCTTTTCGTAGTAGGGCAGCAGGTCGTCGAGCATCAGTTGAGGTTCTGTACGGTGTATTCCTGGGTATTCACTTGCAGCACGGCATCGAAGGACACCTGCCTAGCGATATCCCGCAGGTGCAACACGGCGTCGATGCGGAAGGTGAGCATGCGTTGGCCGGTCTGTTGTGGCAGTACCTGAACCTTCACACTGCGAAAGCGCCGGTCTCCTTCGGATATGGCCTTTTCCAGCTGGCGCTGGATCAACAGCCGGTCCTCGGGTGCCAACACGCTCTTGCTGGTGAAATCCGGCATGCCGTAATCGAGCAGGGTGCCGTTAAGCCCCGGAAAGGGGCCCAGTTCTTCAGCCACCAGCGAGCGGCGCGTATTGACCAGGATTTCCAGGTCCCGAACGATGCTGGCCTTGTAATCGGCCAGCGAACACAGCTGCTGCGACGACACCTCGCTGGCCTG
The DNA here is from genome assembly GCF_059831485.1 of Pseudomonas sp. AB39(2026). NCBI lineage: Bacteria > Pseudomonadati > Pseudomonadota > Gammaproteobacteria > Pseudomonadales > Pseudomonadaceae > Pseudomonas > Pseudomonas sp. AB39(2026). The sequence goes on along the minus strand of NZ_CP195212.1, from coordinate 1,187,204 downwards.
ATGGGGACGATCGTCCAACAACCGGTCCAGCAAGGAGGGCAGTAGTCTGTGTTGGCTGGTCATGGTGCCTCCTTGGCAATACGTACCATCAACCGCGGGTAGACTGCGGCAACTCGGCCACCAGGCGAAGGGACGCCGTCAACTCGTCCAGCTGGTAGTGAGGGCGCAGGTAGGTCACCGCCTTGTACACGCCAGGCTTGCCGGGCACTTCGAACACTTCGGCCCGGGCTTCGCGCAGCGGGAACTTGGCCTTGGCTTCCTGGCTGGCGGTGTCGTCCAGCAGCACGTAGCTGGAGAGCCACTTGTTCAGGAACATTTCCACGTCTTTGCGTGAGGCAAAGCTGCCCACCTTGTCGCGCATGATGGCTTTCATGTAGTGCGCAATGCGGGACGTGGCGAAGATGTACTGCAGCTGCGCCGACAGCTTGGCGTTGGCGTTGGCGATGTCCGTATTGTATTGCTTCTGCTTCTGGGCAGATTGGGTACCGAAGAAGGCGGCATAGTCTGTGCCCTTGCAGTGCACCAGGGGGATGAAGCCCAGGTCCGACAGTTCTTTCTCGCGGCGGTCGGTAATGGCGATTTCGGTCGGGCACTTGAGCGCCACTTCGCCGTCATCGGTCTTGAAGGTGTGAGTCGGCAGGCCCTCCACCAGGCCACCGCCTTCAACGCCACGGATGGCCACGCACCAGCCATAACGGGAGAAGGCATCGGTCACGCGGGTGCCCAGTGCGTAGGCGGCGTTCATCCACAGGTACTTGTTGTGGTCGCGGCCATCCACGCTTTCAACGAAGTTGAATTCCTCCACCGGGGTGGTATCCGGCCCGTAGGGCAGGCGGCCCAGCACGTGGGGGAGGGTAAGGCCCACATAGCGGGAGTCGTCCGAGTTGCGGAAGGACTTCCACTTGGCGTATTCCACGGTGTCGAAAATCTTCGCCAGGTCGCGGGGGCCGGACATTTCGGTAAACGAGTCCCACCCGAACAGCTCGGAGGAGGCCGACGAAATGAACGGGGCATGGGCCGCAGCGGCCACATGGGAGATTTCTTCGAGCAGGTACATGTCTTCCGGGCTGCGGTTGAACTCGTAGTCGCCCACCAGCATGCCGAAAGGCGCGCCACCAAAGGTGCCGTACTCTTCCTCGTAGATCTTCTTGAACAGGGCGCTCTGGTCGAATTCCGACGAGGCCTTCAGGTCCCGCACCAGGTCTTTCTTGGACGCATTGAGCAGGTGGATTTTCAGCGTGGTGCTGGTTTCGGTCTGGTCTACCTGGTACTTCAGGCCGCGCCAGGACGCTTCCAGCTGCTGGAACTCTCGGGCGTGCATGATCTCGTTCATCTGCGCCGACAGCATCGAATCGATCTCGGCGATGCGTGCGTCCAGTACCGCGATCAGGTCCTTGCTGGGCGTCATTTCGCCTTCCAGCACCTGGCCCACCAGCTCACCGATCAGGTCACGGGTGCGGGTGCGCTCGGTGTCGGAGCGGGCTACGCGGCTTTCGGAAATGATGCTGTCGAGCAGCGAGGCCTGGGGCGCGAAGTTCTCCACTTCCACCAGGTCATTGCCTTGCTGGGCCACGGTCTGTTTCTCGTTCATGGTCGTGCTCCGGCTCAGTCGTTGGCGTCAGTGGCAGGCACGGCGGCTTCGCGGCCGAACTCCTTGCCAAGGGTTTTCAGCTTTTCAGTGTTCTGCAGCACGTCCATCAGCAGCTCTTCGAGCTTGTCGTTACCGCCCATCTTGTTGCGCAGGTCTGCCAGCTTGTTGCGCACTTCCAGCAGCTTGCGCAGGGGCTCTACCTGGCGCACCACGTTCTGGGGCTCGAAGTCTTCCAGGGTGTTAAAGTTAAGCTCCACGCCCAGTTGCGTACCGTCCCGTGCCAGGGTGTTGTCCACCCGGTAGGCTAGGCGCGGCTTGAGGCCCTTGAGCACGCCGTTGAAGTTGTCACGGTCGATGAATACGAACTTGCGGTCCTTGAGCTTGGGCAGCGGCTCCAGGGGCGTACCGGAAAAGTCGCCCAGCACGCCTACCACAAACGGCAGCTCTTTCTTTTCCTGAGCATCGCCGATGTCCACGTCGTACGTGATATGCACCCGGGGCGCACGAACGCGGTCAAGTTTGTGCTGGGTACTTTCCTTCTTCGCCACGGTGTTCTCCTGTGCGAGCAACTCGCTTCAAGTCGTTTGCGCGCCGGCCAGTGTCAAGCCCGGCGCCCTACAAGGGGTCAAGGGCAGCTAACAGGCGCTCACGCATGTCATCGCCCATGGTCATGATGCTGTCCCGGCCTACCAGTTCTTCGAAGCTGGCGTTGCCGGCAATTTGAGTGCTGCTGCGGATGACCGAGTCATCCGGTAACGCGGACTGTACCGGCGCGCTGATCACGCAGAAGGGCAGGTCGCCGAACCCTTTGAGCTTCTCGAAGCTCACCGGGAAGCGCAGGCCTTCGAACAAGCGGCCAAGCCCTGGCAATTTGCTCACGCAGTAGAACAGCACCAGGTAATGCACCACGAAACGGTACAGCTCAGCACTACTGCGGTTTGGGTCCTTGATAAGCTTGCGAAAATGCTCCAAGTCGAACGAATTGAACCCGATCACCCAGCGCGTGGGGCTGATGATGCGGACGGCCTGGCCGCCGTCTGCCAGCGGCTTGTCATATTCGAGCGCAAACAATTCCGGGCTGGTACTGATGAGGTTCAGCGGCACTTCCATCTCATTCACCAGTTGAAACGGGGCCGCCGCACCAATGCGGTCGTACAGGGCTTTAAGCTCCTTGAAGTGGTATTGCGTTTCCCGGCCACTACTGCGCTGTGCGCCCTGCAGGTATTCACCAAACAGGCTCTGAGGGCGTATCAGCAAGGCCAAGGTGGCCAAGTAATCCGATGCCAAGGCCTTCAACACGTCCGAAACGGCCCGGGTCTGGCTTCGCAGCGTGATCAGTGCCTCTACGTCAAACGTCTGAATCATCGGTACATCGTCCTTGAACCCTTCTTCACACGACCCTTCGGGGGAATGCGGGGTTGTAATGGCTTGGCCGGGCAGGGGTTTGAAAGTGCTGCCGTTAGTTACCTGGCTGGGCGCCTTAAAACACTGCGTGCGCAGTTACAGGCCGCTAATCGTTAGCGGCCTGCGGTACTCGGAATGCCGTTGGTTTCTACTATTTGGCAATCCACTTAGTACAATTTTTCCTTGATTATGATTCTCATCGCAACAGTGGCACTGTGATATCAATCGCTTTTGGAACCATCCCCGATTGGCTCCAAAGCGCCGTAGCACGGGCCTCTAAGCACCCTATTGGATCCCCGAAAAAAAGCTAAAAAAATGTTTAGAAAAGTGAACTGGTTCACGCAATCGAATGGTTTTTAACCCTCTTCCAGCCGCTCTGCACCTGTTTTCAGCGCTTTGAGGTGGACGGTTAATGGCGTCGCGTATTCAATTGTAAAAAAATCTTGCGCAGCGGGAGGTTCGCAGTGGTGGTTCGGAAACGGGGTTTATCAGGCGTGACCTTGGCAGGCCCTTAGCTAAACCGAATTTCACCGAACGTGCCCAGCCTATGGCAGGTCCGCATAGTACCGGCCGGGCCGCCGCGAAATAATTCCGTGGGTTGACAGAGCGGCGCGCGAGGGTGTCTCCTTTCACGCCACGAAGCCTGTCGTCAATGGTGAAACAGTTCCCAAGCTGTCGCCCATCAACTTATTGAACAGGCTGTTTTACACTTTTTCAGTGCCATCGCGCCTTCGCGTACATAGGCGTTTAGATAGGCGCTTAGTTGTGTGGCCAGTGATTACCGGGCATGGCAGGAGCCTGCCGGGCCTGCCCAAGGAGATATGCCCGATGATGGACCTTACTGCGTTGTTTACCCCGCAAAACAGGCGCCTGTTCAAACTAACCCTGGCACTGTCCGGTGGCCAGGAGTTGCTGCTTGAATCCTTTGCAGGGCAGGAAGGGCTTTCCAGGGATTTCAACTTCCAGCTTGAACTTATTTCTACGGACGCCGGGGTAAAACTCAAATCCGCTATTGGCCAGCCCGCCACGGTCGAAATCGAACTGGCCACTGGTGGCAGCCGTTATATCAATGGCCACGTGTTTGGGTTCGGCGCCAACGGCAGCGACGAAGGCATTTCTCGCTATACGGCGTACCTTGGGTCCTGGCTGGGCTTCCTTGAGCAGCGGTTCGATTCGCATATCTACCAGGACCAGACCGTCGAGCAGGTCATCACCCAGGTATTCGGCCAGTACGGAGGCCTGGCCAAGTACGAGTTTCGGGTAAACCGGGCCCTCAAACCCCACAGCTACATCACCCAGTATCGGGAAAGCGATAGCCATTTCGTGCGCCGCCTGCTGGAGCAGGAGGGGTTGTTCTACTACTTCGAACACACAGCAGACAGCCACACGCTGGTGATCATGGACGATTCCAGCGTGCTCACGCCCTTGCCCGAGCAGCCGCAGATACGCTTTCACCGCGCGGCTGTTACCGAAACCGCCGACTCGATCACGCGCTGGACGTCTGCACGGGAGTTTCAGGCGGGCAAGGTATCGGTGCAAACCTTCGACTACCGCCAGCCCAATTACCGCATTCCCGTGAGCATGAACAGCCTCAACCAGCAAGGCGAGGCGCCTGCCCTGGAGCTGTATGACTACATGGGCCAATACACCCATGGCACCCCGGCAGACGGCGAGCAACTGGTGCGCAACCGCATCGAAGCGCTGGAGCTCAAAGGCAAGACCTTTGCCGGCCAGAGCAACTGCCGCGCCCTGCGGCCGGGGTATACGTTCGAACTCACGCAGCACTACGAACACGACCTTGGCGCCGCCGAAGACCGCCAGTTCCTGGTGATGGGCCTTGAACACCGGGGCAGCAACAACTACACCACCGGCCAGCAGGCGTACTACACCAACACCTTCACGTGCGTACGCAAAAAGATCCTGTTCCGCCCCCAGATGGACCTGCCCAAGCCCGGCATTTCCGGCCCGCAGACCGCCATCATCGTTGGCCCACCGGGGGAGGAGATCTACACCGACCAGATGGGCCGCGTGAAGGTGCAGTTCCACTGGGACCGCTACGGCCAGTTCAACGACCACAGCTCGTGCTGGGTACGCGTAGCCCAATCCGCCGCCAGCGGTGGCTTCGGCAGCATCCAGATCCCTCGCGTAGGGGATGAAGTGGTGGTGGTGTTCCTGGACGGCAACCCGGATAGGCCGCTGGTGATGGGGAGTTTGTATAACGGCCAGAACACCCCACCCTGGGCCTTGCCTGCGAATAAAACCCAAAGCGGTTTTCTCACCCGATCCATGAAGGGCGATGGCGGTACGGCCAACTTTTTCCGCTTTGAAGACAAGCCCGGTGCCGAACAGGTGATTGTTCATGCCGAGCGCAACATGGACACCGAAATTGAGCTGGATGAACGGCATGATGTGGGTAACAACCGCCGGATGACCGTTGGCGGTACCAGCGCGGACATCATTCAGAAAGATGCCGTGCTGAACGTGCAGCAGGGGTCTTTCACGATCAAAGTGGATAACCAGTTCATTCAGGTCGAGGCCGAGCAATACATTCTTCTGAAAGTGGGGGACAGCAGCATTTCCATCACACCCGAAGGTATTCAGATAAAGGGCAAGTCGATCAGTGTGCTGGGCGAAAACACGTTCGTACAAGGCGACCGGGTCGATATCAATCAGTGAGACAACAGCCCATGGCCAGACCAAGCCTGTACGACCGCATTGCCGCCAAACGTATTGCCGACGAAGAAGCGGCCCGCCTTGCCGCGCTTCAAACCCCGGTGGTGGAAGCGGCACCCGAGCCTGAGCCCCAGGCCGTTACACCCCTGCAGGAGGCACCCAGCCGTTTCAGCTTTGGGGGCCTGCAGGTGAGTTTCCCGGCACGCGCCCGCCTGCTCGCCGTCCAGGCCACGGTGGACTACAACGGCGAGCCGCTTACGGTGACGATCAAACGTAGCACGGTGCGGGAAGGTGACGCGCTCGGTGTGCTCTTCGAACGCGCCCTGCAGGCCTTCAGTGCGCAAGCGCCGGGCCTGCGGGTGATCCGTCAGCAGGGCTGTACGCTTCTGGGATGTGATGCCCAGGCAGTGGATGTTCATATCAACGCGCAGGGCAAGGCGCAGCACGCACGGCTGGTGGGGGCACTGGTGCCCCAGGCAGGCAGTGACGCCCTGCAATGGCTGGAAGTGTCCTGCCAGATCGACCCTACCCAATCCGAGCTTAGCGGCTGGTTGACACACTTCGATAGCCTGGTGGCCGACTTGGCCGCTGGCTGATTTTCGATACAAGGAGTTCCTGTTACATGGAATACGCATTGCAAGAAGGCAATATCACGCTGCCAGAAGGTTTTCAGGACCGTACCGTCAACATGTTCGTGCTGGGTTCAGTGCTGCCGGCGCCCTTGAGCATTACGGTGTCCAGGGACACGTTGTTGCCGGCCGAAACGCTGCAGGCCTATGTGGACCGGCAGGTCAAGCTGATGGCCTCCAAGCTGCGCGGCTATACCGCCCTTGGCCGCAAAGCCGTGTTTCTTTCGACCGAGGCGCCCATGGAGGGCGTGCAGATCGATGCGTACTACATGGGCGAAGGACGGCCCTACTATCAGCGCCAGGCCGCGTTTCTGATCGAGCCGACACGCGCTCTGGTGTTCTCGACCACCTCTGCGGCTGATTTCAGCCCTGAACAGACCCAAGGGTGGGCAGACCTGCTGGCCAGCTTCCAGCCTCGCCTGCCAGCGACCCCCGCCACCCTCGAACAGGAGTAACGCCCATGTTCGAGGCAGCACGGTTTGGCGACGAGATCGCCCACTCCGGCGCAATGGGCGGCTTTGTGTTGGGCGCTGTCATTGGTATTGGGCTGGTAGCGGCCGTGGCGGTGACTACCTTCACCTGCGGGTTTGGCGCCGCGCTGCTGGCCGGGCTCGCTGCCGGAATAGGGGGAAGCCTGATCACTTCCTTGGGTGAAACCATCGGCAGTGGGTTTCTCTCGCCCTCCGGCACCTTGATCACCGGCTCACCCAACGTGTTTATCAATGGGCGCAAGGCCGCCTACGTGGACCAGAGCATTGGCGCCTGCGAGAAGCATCCCGGCCCGATCAAGGTGGCCGAAGGCTCCACCAACGTCTTTATCAATGGCCTGCCTGCGGCACGCAAGGGCGACAAGCTCGCCTGTGGCGCCGTCATCAATACCGGCTCGGGCAACGTCTTTATCGGCGGCGGGCAGTACCGCTACCTGCCCGTCAGCGACGAGGTGCCTTCCTGGCTGCGCGACACCGTCGGCGTGCTGATGGCCATCGCCGGCGCCGCAGGCGGTATCGTCAACGTGCTCAAGATGGGTACCCAGGCGGGCATGAAAGCCATGCTGCCGTGCGCCCTCAGGTTCACCGCCGGCTTTGTTACCGGGGAGGTGGCAGGCCGCTACGTGGCCGAGCCCGTGATCCGCCGTGTTGTGGGTGGGCTTATTGGCCACCCCGTCGACACCACCACCGGGCGCAAGCTGATCCCCGACGAAGTGGACTTCAGCCTGCCAGGCTTCATGCCCCTGGAATGGACCCGCTTCTATGCCAGCAACCTGGACGTGAACAGCGTGCTGGGCAAAGGCTGGATATTGCCGTGGGAGCAGACCCTGCGCCGTTATGGCGAGTTCGTGTACCTCACCGACAACCAGGGCCGCACGGTGCCGTTCATGGACATCGCCCCCGGCCAGCGTATCTACAACCCCCACGAGCAGGTGTACCTGGTGTGCACCCAGGGCGGCCACTACCTGCTGCAGACCCTGGACAACGTGTTCTTCTACTTCGGCGAAGTGCCCGCCAACAACACCCGCGTACCCCTGGACCGCATCGAAAACGCCCTGGGCCATTTCCTGCATTTCACCCGCACCCCGGACGGCACGCTGACCGACATCTGCAGCACCGGCGGCCTGCGCGTGCACCTGCACTACGACGAATTCAACGGGCGGCTGAGCACGGTCAAGCGCATCGTCAACAACCAGGCGGTGGAAACCCTGGTGCGCTACCGCTACGACAGCCAGGGCCAACTGGCCGAGGTGATCAACCGCAACGGCGATTCGGTGCGCCAGTTCAGCTACACCGATGGCCTGATGACCCGCCAAAGCAACGCCCTGGGCCTGGCCTGCGAGTACCGCTGGGACACCCTGGGCGACCAGCCCCGCGTGGTGGAACACCGCACCAGCGATGGCGAGCATTTCCAGTTTCGTTACGACCTGGAAAAACGCACCACCTGGGTCACCGACGTGCTGGGCCGCGAACTGCAGGTGCAGTACAACCGCGAGCACCGGGTGATCGCCAGCCAGGACTACAACGGCGACCGCTACGCCATCGACTTGGACGACAGCGGCAACATGACCGGCCTGGCCTTGCCAGATGGCAACCGGCTCAGCTTCGTGTACGACGAGTTCGCCCGCCTGGTCAGCGAAACCGACCCCCTGGGCCGCACCACCCGCTACCGCTACCACCACCTCACCACGCTGGTGACCCAGGTGGACTACCCCGACGGCAGTACCGTCAAGGCCCACTACGACGCCCTGGGCAACCTGCTGGACGAGACCGACGCCCTGGGGCAGATGACCGAGTACCTCAACGGCGACGACGGCGTACCGCACACCATCATCGACCCCACCCTCAAGCGCAAATACCTGTGGTGGAACACCCTGGCCCAAGTGGAACGCTTCCAGGACTGCTCGGGCAAGAGCACCTATTACCGCTACGACGACCGCCACCATTTGGTCGCCATCACCGATGCCCTGGGACAGACCACCACCCTTGAGCGCAAGCCCGAGGGCGAGGTACTGAGCCTGCAGCACCCGGACGGCAGCAGTGAATCCTTTACCTACAATGCCTTGGGCCAGGTACTGACCCACACCGACGGCAAGGGCCAGACCACGCGCCTGCAGCGCAACAGCCGCGGCCTGCCCACCCGCCGCCAGGACGCCAGCGGCCATACCGTCAGCTACGCCTACGACAAGGTCCAGCGCCTCATAGGCCTGAGCAACGAGAACAACGCCACCTACCGCTTTGCCTACGATGCAGCTGACCGCCTGATCGAAGAACAGCGCATCGACCAGCTCACCCGGCGCTTTGCCTACAACGCAGGCGGGCATCTGACCCAAGTGGAAGAGATCGGCTTTGGGGAGCGGGGCGAACGGCCGGAGCGGATCACAGTATTCGAGCGCGACACTATTGGCCGACTCGTGGCCAAGGTAAACGAGGACGGTCGCCAGGCGTATGACTACGACAAGGGCGACCGGCTGCTCTCCATTGAGCGCCATGTCACCTTTACCGGCAAGAAACGCGACATCACCCCGGAGAAGCTGACCTTCGCTTACGACATCCTCGGCCGTTTGGTCAGCGAAACCACCCCACAGGGTACGCTTACCTACGAGTACGACCCCCTCGACAACCTCACCACGCTTACCTTGCCCACCGGCCAGCACCTGAACCACCTGTACTACGGCAGCGGCCACCTGCATCAGCTCAACCTCGATGGCCAGGTCATCAGCGACCTGGAGCGCGACGACCTGCACCGGGAAATCCACCGCACCCAGGGCAGGCTCACCAGCTGTTTCGGCTACGACGCCAGAGGCCGCAAGGCCTGGCAGTACGCCACAACCCTGCCCAGCGAGAAGCTGTCCAAGATCCACACGCCTGCGGTCCAGCCTTTTCTTTACGTGGAGCACGCCTACAACCCCATCCACCGCCGCTACCACTACGACCCGGCCGGCGAACTCAGCCGCACCGTGGACAAGCTACGCGGGGAGATCAGCTACACCTACGAAGCCAACGGCCGGCTGCACAGCAGCGGCACCGGCCGACTCGTGGACAGCGAAGAATTCCGCTACGACCCCGCCGCCAACCGCCTGAACTTCAACACCCGCCAGTTCGACCACGTGCGCGACAACCGCCTCAGCACCTGGCGCGACCAGACGTATACCTACGACCCCTGGGGCAACCTGATCGAGAAAACCAGCGGCCACAGCCGGCTGCAGACGCTCGCTTACGACTGTGAAAACCGGTTGGTCGAGGTGCAGACCTATGTGCAAGGCAAACTGGAAAGTATCGGCACCTACCGCTACGACAGCCTTGGTCGCCGGGTGGCCAAACGTGTCGAAAAGGACGGTCACACCGAACACAAACACTTCCTCTGGCAAGGCCTGAGGCTACTGCGTGAGGAGGGGCCAGGGCACAGCAGGCTGTACCTGTACGAGCCGGACAGCTATGCACCGCTGGCCCGTGTCGACACGGCCGAAGGTGATACCGAAAACCGGGTGTACTACTTCCACACCGACCAGATCGGCACCCCGCTGGAAATGACCGACGCCGAAGGGCAGATCGTATGGCAGGCCAAGTACCGAGCCTGGGGTGCTATCGACGCCATGGTCGTGAACGAGGTGGAACAGAACCTGCGCTTCCAGGGCCAGTACTTCGACGACGAGACGGGGCTGCACTACAATACGTTCCGGTACTACGATCCGGAGGTGGGGCGGTTTACCACGCAGGACCCGATTGGGTTGTTGGGTGGGGAGAACCTGTACCAGTATGCGCCGAGTCCGGTGGGGTGGGTGGATCCGCTGGGGTGGAGCTGTTGGACGCCAAAATCAGTTGCTGGAAGAAAGGTTTACCAGCGAAACGATCTTTTTGATCCTAATGGGCTTGATACATTGGGTCGTACAAATATTCAAAGGATGAAGAAGGGTGATGCACCTATTGGCAAGGACGGAAGCGAAATAAACCTACATCATCTGACACAGGACGAGCCGGGGCCTATGGCAGAAGTTCTAAGTAGCTTCCATTCAAAAAATGACAGGATTTTACATATTTATTCTAACCAATGGGATAAAAGCTGGCTAGGACCAGACGGCGTTAGACGAATTTATAATAGTGCTCCAAAGAGTATGAATAGGCGGCCTTTCAATAAATGGAAGAAAGGTTATTGGAAGGCTCGATCACTAGATTTCTAATGGGTGGTGTATGAGTTATTTAGACCTAGTAAACAGCGAAATGGAAAAAAGTGGAGAGGAGCCAGCATATGCTGGCGAGGCGAGAGAGGAAATCATAGAAGCTTTCGAGAAGAAACTGAATTTAAAGTTTCCTCCCTCGTATAAAGCTTTTCTAAAAAGATTCGGCGCGCTATCTTTTGCTGGTGATACCTATTATGGTATTACGAAAGATGGATTGGATTCTAAATCTGTTCCATGCGTTGCGTTTGCAACACAGAAGGCCAGGTTTCAAAATGATGCCGATGATAATATGGTTGTGATAAAGGCTTCAGGCTATGGTCCAATTTATTCGATAGATACTTCAATAGTAGATAGTAATGGGGAGTCACCAATCATAGAAACAGAGCTTTCATTCAAACGTGATAAAGAAAAAATCACGGTGTCGCCAAGCTTTGAAGAGTTTTTTACTCAGTCTATTCAAGATGCGATTGAGGAGCTCTGAGGATTCAAGTGGATAGCCCTGAAAGTTTTCCTATTTCTTTCAGGGTTCCTAAATACGGTAAGAGTGGTAGCTACTAGAATAGGTTGAAGTGGCTATTGGAAAGGGCAGAGTGGAAACTAAGTAGAATATCTAACCTCACTGGTGAGAGTGTTGCCATGTGCTATCAAAAGCTTAATATTTAAAAAGCATACTCACCCCCAGATTTTTTATTTTCACGAGTTGAGCGTACGGGAGTTTTCCAAGATGCGTGATCTTAGCCCCTCACCCATCATTCGTGAGCCTCGTTGCAATGTGTTGAAAGCTTCAGTTGTTGATCGAGCCTTGAATCATATTGCTGCAATAAATTCGCATGAATTGAGGTTTGGCAGATAGTTGTTAGATTGTATAATCTGTTCGCTGTGTAAGCGCGTAAAGTGTGCGCATAGTGATGGCAAATAACATGAAAGTGGCGAATTATGGAGCCACTGTTATTTATAGATGAGCGTGCTGCAGAGAAAACTGCAAAAAGCATACATAAAAATATTCACTTTGTTGTGAATATTGAAGGCTTAAAAAGATACCGGGATAGCTTTGCCTTTTTGTGAGGGAGCTCACGTTGGGGGCTTTGAGAAAATCGATCGATAGTGTGATGAGTTCATGAATCATAAGATAAGTAACCGAGGCCTATTCGGAGCTAACTGATCCGTGTGATGTTGTATCGAGCAAGATTTGGCTAATTAGCTAGTTTTTTTAATTTTAGTTAGTGCTCAGTTTATCTTGTAATATAATTGGTGTCTCCCTGAAAAAGTGATATTTAAACACGATGAGGTGATGAACGATGTCGAGGTCAGAATGAACGAAAAATCAGAAGCCCTTATTGAAAACGCATGAGCAGTTGCAAAATTCGCCCACTGGAGAAATCACTCTAGTATCAAGGCAGCTATTATGGGAAAACATTACGCAAGATTCTACTGTTGATGAGAAAACATTAATGCTTACAAGGCTAGACTCGGCTTGCGTAATTTATGATGCGTCCATATGGTCAAAAAAAGTCAATAGCGACTATAAGCTGAAAGAGATTTTTGATGTAGCTAACAAGGTTGCAATAGGCGTAATTGCTCAAGACGACGGGCTTGCTCTAAGAGATGAATTTTACGTCGATGTTGTTGAAAGCCAATCGTATGAGCCTCATGAATGCCCTGCCATGTTTATTGGGCATGCCGCTGCAAATACTATTGTGACGGCAACGGATAATTTATTTTTCGACCCGTCAGATGATACAGATGACTATAAACTAGATCCTGAAGCATTTGAGCCTAGTTACTTAGTGGCCTCTGTATTCGCCGGCGGTTTGGATAGAAACGGAGATCCCGAACAGCGTCGTAGTTTTTGGGAATGGTATCTGTCTACCGCCTTATATCAAGTTGCCTAAGATGCACACTTTTGCCTAGCGGTACAGATCCTAGCCAAATATTGCGTTTTTCTGCCACCCGGAACAGGAAAATTCGCTCCCTCCGAATATTGAAAGGATTTGGAGTGGATGAAACAATACGCAGCACTACGAACACGACCTTGGCGCCGCCGAAGACCGCCAGTTCCTGGTGATGGGCCTTGAGCACCGGGGCAGTAATAACTACACCTCCGGCCAGCAGGCGTACTACACCAACACCTTCACGTGCGTACGCAAGAAGATCCTGTTCCGCCCCCAGATGGACCTGCTCAAGCCCGGCATTCCCGGCCCTCAGACCGCCATCATCGTTGGCCCACCGGGGGAGGAGATCTACACCGACCAGATGGGCCGGGTAAAAGTGCAGTTCCACTGGGACCGCTACGGCCAGTTCAACGACCATAGCTCGTGCTGGGTACGCGTGGCCCAATCCGCTGCCAGCGGCGGCTTCGGCAGCATCCAGATCCCCCGCGTAGGGGATGAAGTGGTGGTGGTGTTCCTGGACGGCAACCCGGATAGGCCGTTGGTGATGGGGAGTTTGTATAACGGCCATAACACGCCGCCGTGGTCCTTACCGGCCAACAAAACGCAAAGCGGCTTCCTTACGCGCTCAACCAAAGGTAAACACGCCAACGCCAACTTCCTCAGGTTTGAGGACAAGGCCGGGGCTGAGCAGATCATTGTCCATGCAGAGCGCAATATGGACACGGAGATTGAAGCAAGCGAAAGCCACACCGTTGGGGGAAACCGCACCATAAAGGTTGAAGGCAAACACGAAGAAACGATCAAACTGGAAACCAGTATTGCCGTTGAAGAGGGCAGCTACTTCGTGACTGTGGATCGGGGTGAGGTCCAGATCAAATCCGCCACTTCCATCACCCTTGAAGTGGGGGCGAGCAAATTGAAGATGAACGCTGACGGCACCATCACCTTGTCCGGCATAGTGGTCGACGTGGAAGGCCAGACCCTTATCAACCTGAACAAATAGCAGACGGAGAAGGAATTACCCGATGCGCAGAAATATCTATGATCGCCTGTGGCAGCAGCGCCTCCGCGATGAGCAACGGTCGGAAGAGGAACGGTTGTTGAAGGAGGCGCAAGAGGCGCCCCCACCCCCGCCCGACCGTTATCACACCAACGAACTTAGTTTTGTTCGGCCCCAGGGTTTCAAGGACAAGACGTTCCACGTGTTTACGTTGACGGACATTGGGCCGAGCCCTTTGTCTGTTGTGATAGGGCGTACGCCTATTGAGGCTGACCAGGGCTTGGAGGCCATGGCCCAGCAGCTTCTGGAAGACCTCAAAAAGGGGCTTTCACACTTGGAGTGGATAGAGCCCTTATGCCCCGCTCAAGTGGCAGGCGTGGAAGCGCGACGCGTCGAGTTCAAATGGCGGCAGCAGGGGCAACCGGTTCACCAGCTTCAACTGCTGTTTCTACATGAAGACGAGCATCAACAGCCAATTCTTCTACAGGTAACCGGCACCAGCAATGCCACCAGCGGTATGACCGAGCAAGAAAGAACGGCGTTTTATTCGCTGGTCGATACGCTGGAATTACGCGAGCGCCCCGCTGAGGATGAGCCGGTGATACTGGCATGAGTCAGGCGGCACGGCTCGGTGACCCCATTGAGCATACTGGGTCACTTACTGGCCTGCTTGCCGGGTTGGCCATCGGCGCCATAGGCGCTGCCCTGATTGTGGGAACCGGCGGCTTGGCCGCTGTAGCAATCGTTGGTGCGTCGGCAACTGCTGGGGCGGGTATTGGCCAATTGATCGGTAGCCTGTCTGTATGTGATCACAGCACCGGGCAGATCCAAAGCGGCTCCGCCAATGTGTTTATCAATGGTAAGCCTGCCGCCAGGGCGCACTTGGATACTGCCCTGTGCGATGAACATGGCCCCGCCCCTCAATTGCTCGCCCAAGGCAGCGATACGGTTTACATAAACGGGGTGCCCGCCGCCCGCGTTGGCGACCGCACCGTCTGCGACGCCAAGATAAGCTCAGGTTCAGGGAACGTTGTTATCGGAGGCGGAACGCAAACCACCGACAGCATCCGGCCGGAAGTGCCGGAATGGCTTGAAAGAAGCTTGCTTGTTGTAGGCTTGGGCAGCGCTTTGGTGCTGGCCAGCCCCATCGTAGTGGCTGCAGGGCTAGTGGGGGGGATTGCTGGCGGGGCGGCAGGTCATTGGGCAGGCGGCAAGTTGTTTGGGGCTGGCTCCGATGGCCAAAAGCTCATGACCTTCGGTGCCGGCTTGCTAGGTGGGGGGCTGGGTGCGAAAGGCGGGAAATGGTTTGATGCGCGGTATGAGATCAAGACTCAAGAGTTGGGGTCGAATTTTGGGAACGTCAAGGTTGTTCCAAAAAAATCAGCTAGTATTGACCGGATTACCGAATCAGAGGCCGCACTAGCTCGTGCGGAGAACGCTAAAAAGGACCTGCCCCCAAGTAAACAATACAAAGTTAAAACAGTATCTTCTAATGATGTGAAGACTATGAGCGGGTGGAGTGCCAAGAAACCGCAAGGCTATGAGCCTGTGTCAGCTGAGAAAGTTCGAGACCAGTCTGAATTAATTGGGCATGAGATAAAGTCTCATCCTTACGACAGAGCGTACAAAGGCCAATATTTTTCTTCGCATGCAGAAAAACAGTTGTCAATTGTCAGCCCAAATCATCCTATTGGCGTATCTAAGCCTATGTGTAATGATTGCCAGGGTTATTTCTCTAAATTGGCACAGTATACCAAGGTAGAGCAGGTGGTCGCAGATCCTAAGGTCGTAAGGGTCTTTAAGGTCGATGGTGTAATTGAAATAATACCGAGGTCAGAATGAACGAAAAATCAGAAGCCCTTATTAAAAAAGCCCTTGAGCAGTTGCAAAATTCGCCGACTGGAGAAATCTCTCTAAAATCAAGGCGGCTATTATGGGAAAGCATTACGCAAGACTCTACTGTTGATGAGAAAAAATTAAAACTCACGAAATTAGACTCTCTTTGCGTGATTTATGGTGCGCCCATATGGTTAAAGAAATTCAATAGCGACAACGAGCTTAAACAAATTTTGGATGTAGCTAACAAGGTTGCAACAGGCGTAATTACTCAAGACGACGGGCTTGCCATAAGAGATGAGTTTTACGTCGATGTTGTTGAGAACCAATCGTATGAGCCGTATGAATACCCCGCCATGTTCATTGGGCATGCCGCTGCAAATACCATCGTGACGGCAACGGATAATTTATTTTTCGATCCAACAGATGATACAGACGACTATGACCTAGATCCTGAGGCATTTGAGCCTAGTTATTTAGTAGCCTCTGCATTCGCGGGTGGTTTGGATAGAAACGGAGATCCTGAACAGCGCCGTAGTTTTTGGGGATGGTATCTGTCTACAGCCTTATATCAAGTTGCCTAGGATGCATACTTTTGCCTAGCGGTACAGACCCTAGCCAAATGTTGCGTTTTTCTGAAGAGCGCCGGGCGGAACAGGAAAGCTCGCTCCTCCCAAATATTGAAAGGATTTGGGGTGGGTGAAACATTATCTGATTTTTAGCGCCAGCGATCCCGACGCTCTGGACCAGACCACCACCCTCGAGCGCAAGCCCGAGGGCGAGGTGCTGAGCCTGCAGCACCCGGATGGTACTCAAGAAAGTTTCACCTATAACACCCTAGGCCAGGTGCTCACCCACACCGACGGCAAAGGCCAGACCACACGCCTGCAGCGCAACAGCCGCGGCCTGCCCACACGCCGCCAGGATGCCAGCGGCCACACCGTTAGCTACGCCTACGACAAGGTCCAGCGCCTCATAGGCCTGAGCAACGAGAACAACGCCACCTACCTTTTTGCCTACGACAAGGCCGACCGCCTGATTGAGGAGCAGCGCATCGACCAGCTCACCCGGCGCTTTGCCTACAACTCAGGCGGGCACCTAACTCAAGTGGAAGAGATCGGCTTTGGGGAGCGGAGCGAAAGGCCCCAGCGGGTGACTGAGTTTGAGCGGGACACCATTGGCCGACTGCTGGCCAAGGTCAATGAGGACGGACGCCAGGCATACGACTACGACAAGGGCGACCGCCTGCTGTCGATACACCGCGAGTCCACCTACACGGGCAGAAAACGGGGTATTGGCAACGAAACAATCGAGTTCGCCTACGACATACTCGGTCGCTTGGTCAGCGAAACGACTGGGCAGGGCACGGTCGCCTACGAGTATGACCCGCTCGACAACTTGACGACCTTGGTACTTCCCACCGGCCAGCACCTCAACCACCTGTACTACGGCAGCGGCCACCTGCACCAGCTCAACCTCGATGGCCAGGTCATCAGCGACCTGGAGCGCGACGACCTGCACCGGGAAATCCACCGCACCCAGGGCCGGCTCACCAGCTGTTTCGGCTACGACGCCAGGGGCCGCAGGGCCTGGCAGTACGCCACGACCCTGCCCAGCGAGAAGCTGTCCAAGATCCACACGCCTGCGGTCCAGCCTTTTCTTTACGTGGAACACGCCTACAACCCCATCCACCGCCGCTACCACTACGACCCGGCCGGTGAACTCAGCCGCACCGTAGACGAACTGCGCGGGGAGATCAGCTACACCTACGAAGCCAACGGCCGGCTGCACAGCAGCGGCACCGGCCAATTAATCGACAGCGAAGAATTCCGCTACGACCCCGCCGCCAACCGCCTGAACTTCAACACCCGCCAGTTCGACCATGTACGCGACAACCGCCTCAGCACCTGGCGCGACCAGACGTATACCTACGACCCCTGGGGCAACCTGATCGAAAAAACCAGCGGCCACAGCCGGCTGCAGACGCTCGCTTACGACTGTGAAAACCGCTTGGTCGAGGTGCAGACCTATGTGCAAGGCAAACTGGAAAGTATCGACACCTACCGCTACGACAGCCTTGGTCGCCGGATAGCTAAAAGTGTCGAAAAGGACGGCACCACCAAACACAAACACTTCCTCTGGCAGGGCCTGAGGCTGCTGCGGGAGGAGGGGCCGGGGCACAGCAGGCTGTACCTGTACGAGCCGGACAGCTATGCACCGCTGGCCCGTGTCGATGCCACTGAAGACGGCGCGCAGAACGTCTATTACTTCCACACCGACCAGATCGGCACCCCGCTGGAAATGACCGACGCCGAAGGGCGGATCGTATGGCAGGCCAAGTACCGAGCCTGGGGCGCTATCGATGCCATGGTCGTAAACGAGGTGGAACAGAACCTGCGCTTCCAGGGCCAGTATTTCGACCACGAGACCGGGCTGCACTACAATACGTTCCGATACTACGACCCGGAGGTGGGGCGGTTTACCACGCAGGACCCGATTGGGTTGTTGGGTGGGGAGAACCTGTACCAGTATGCGCCGAGCCCGGTGGGGTGGGTGGATCCGCTGGGTTGGTGTTCCACTAAGCTAGGCAAAAATATGGGCGCTAGAAAGGGTGATGGGATGGCAAACCATCACCTTATTCCTGAAGAGCTCATGAAAGCCCCTGCATACTCAAAGATGTTCAATAAGTTGCGGTCCATGGGCTTCAATAGAGATGGAGCCTCAAATGGAATATTCCTACCAGGTAGTTCCAATCTAGCTAAGAAAGTAGACTTGCCTGGGCATTGGTCAAATCATGCTGCGTATACAAAGGCAGTAAACAGTGAGCTTGCCAGCCTAAACGCGGCATTCAAGGCTAACAGGCTAAGTGATACTCAACTGGTTCTAGGTATAGGAAAGATACAGCTAAATGCTAAAAATGGTTTGGAAAGCGGAAAATTTGCTACTGATCTGGCAACAGGAAGGCTTCTATGAGTAAAAGTGATTTTTTTCTAGTCGAGTTTTGTGGCGAATCAGGTGGTTTTCCAGAATTCATATCTGGTGAGTATAACGTTGACGAATGGGAGTGGGACGAATTTGACCCTAACGCAGCTGGAGTAGATATCGAAAAAAAATATGAGTTCTATATAAAGGTAAAAAATAGAAAAATAAGTACATTAGATTTTCTTGGCTTTCCGCATAATATTGTTTCCGACGATTTTATAAAAATTTGCGATGAGTTAGGAGTGCGTTATCTCTCAGTTCCTGTAGATTTGAGTCAAGCGGAAGAAAATAAATTTCATAAAAGGTACTCGATTTTTACTCCACTAGAAGGTGTTCAATTGCTGGATGCGCAAAAGTCTAGCTATAGTTTAGATAAAGATATCGAGACTGGCGAGGTAATTTATAATAGGTACTATCCTTCTGTTCCAGCATATAGTTATATCAAGAGATTTTTTACGAAAGAAAATGCAGATTCTGCCTTTTTCATGTGTATTGAGCTGATGAAGTGGGTTTGCAATAGCGACTTCAAAAAGCGTGCTGATAAAGAACTCTTAGGTTTTTCATTTATACCTATAACACCTGATTTCTCGTTTGATCCCTGGGGTGAAATGCCGTTATAAGTGTGTATATTTATAAAATAGGATCACAGACTTTATGTAAGGAGTATTGGCAGCTAATTGTGGATTTGCCGCCCTTAAGTACCATTGATGCCTTGATGGCTAACAAGGCGGATCAGAACCTATGTTTTCAGCGCCAGTACTTCGACGAGACGGGAATGCACCACAATGTGTTCCGGTAACAACCCGGAGGTAGAGCAGTTTCCACGCAGGACTCGATTAAGTTGTTGGGTGGGGAGAATCTGTACCAGCATGCGCCGAGTCGCGTGGGGTGGGTGGATCCGCTGGAGTGGAATGCTAAACCTCGGTATTCCCCTGAGTCAATGAAATGGCCAGAACGAGGAGGAAGTGTGAATTCGGAAATGAATGGTAGGACTTGGGTTTATTAGGACTAGGAAGGGAATGAGGTAAGATATCCAGGCGGTTGTCCAGACTTCATTCCACTTGAACGTCAAAAAATTGATGTTATGGGCCTTAAAGGAAATCATGGAAAAACCCTAGTGATGATTTCAGAAAAGCTGATGCTTCAGGCCCTAGAGGGGTGGCCGATTATATTAAAAATACATGGCACCATACGGAAACATGCGCACAATGCAAGTGTCCTAAAGAGATTCCCAAGAGATTTATCCATTTTGGTGACGTGAAAAAAATTAAAGCTACATGTTAAGCGGTGAGTTATGGCAATTTTGTACAAAAAAGGTTTAGATAAATCCCAGATAGAGTTCGTCGAAAAAGAAATTGGTCGGGTGCTTCCTGAGGACTATAAAAATTTCTTAAAAAAAATGAATGGATTTTTTGTGGATCATCCGGATTTTTGTGAGATAGATTTAGATGTAGCAGATGAAGGTATTGTGGCTTTTGATAGGTTATTTGGGTTTTCGCCTGATGATGAAGTTAATGATTTAGTTAGCTCCAATAAGGAGTTTGCAAGTGATTTAGGTTATGTGCCGGGTGCTATAATTGTTGGGGAAGATGGAGGCGGTAACCCATACGTGATTTTGAATGGGCTGAAAAGTACTATGTATTATTGGGATAGAACTCATCTTCATGTAAATAGCAAAATTAGGTCGCACGATATTGTTGAAGAGAATGATACTGGCAATCTGTATTTTATATGCCATGGCTTTGACAGTTTTCTAGATATCTTAACAAAGGGTTTTGAAACGGCTCCAGAGTTTGTTGAAGAGAATAGCGCCGATTCGTAAAATTAAAAACAATATTCTGTTTTTCGGAGAGAATGAGAATTTTATGCGGTTTGGTAAGCACGATCCATGCTGGTAAATCTAAAACATTCGCAACCTGATCTTGCGATTGTTGATATCAATAATCTGGAAGAAATCTTAAAATTAAATTGCCAAATGATTTTGTTTCTTTTTATATGGCCAGAATGGTGGGGACTTGGAGGAAAATGAGCCTAACTCATTACTGCTTTCAGGTTTCGTCCCTATTAGGTACGGTAAAATTCCTGTCGAATTGGCTTATGAAGAGCTGATAAGCGATTTTCCACTTTTGTCGGGGAAAATATCATTCGCTTTTGATGAGGGAGGGGATTATTTTTGTTAGAAACTGTGGGGTCTGATAAAGGTAAGATTGGGCTTTGGCTTATGGATACAGAAGAGTATCTGCCTGTTGCGGAAAGTTTTCTGGGGTTTTTAGAAGAGCTGGAATGTTAATGGATTTTTAGTATGGATTAGCTATTGGTTTCGAGGGGCGCAGCGGTTAAATTACGTTATTTAAACTCTGCAAGGCTAGCTCAGCTATATCTTAGTCTATTGCGCTACATGATACAGTGCATAGGTTGGTACCTCTGATTATAGGAAGTTTCATGGGCGCGCAGAGGGACTTTTAGTGAGGCATATTAAAGCCTTGGGGTTTATAATAAATTGCTTGGTTCTAAAATTAGAATCTAATTAGCTTAAGTAAAAGATTTTCCCGAAAGCATTTTTGAAATAAGGGAATCAAATGACTTCTGAAGAATTTGTATCATTGATCAAGCTTGTTGTGAGCGATGCCGCCATATCGGATACCATTGACGTCATAACTTCTCCGCCTGGTAGAAAGCCGGATCAAAAGCTCGTATATATCTCAAAATACTATAATCGACAAAAGCAAGCTGATAAAGATATGATTGATTTGATTATAAAAAAATCAGTAGAGGAAGCGGTTTTTGGATTTTTCTGTGTGCTGGATGGAGTGCGGGCAATTGAGAGCGGCGAGAAAATAGGAGAACTATCTTTGCTGTATAAAGGAGAAAATTCAGCAGAATTAACAGCTGGCGCTGATTTGCACGATATTTATAATGGTATGTCATAGAAATAAGCTTTAGTTGTAATTATGCCCGAGGGGAGTAAGACTAATTAGAATAGCACTGTTTGCTAATCTCCAAAAAAGAGTTAAGTCTCAATGGACGCTGATCAAAAATTAATTGAAGCTATATATGCAGAGCTTCTAGAGAGAAATTTTAATCAATATTCTGCTTCTTTAAGCAAACCGGTAAATTCTGATAATGGCCCTTACGGAAAGGCGAGGGCTGCACTCGCAAAGCTTTCAGATAAAGATAAGTACGAAGTGATAAATTTCTTAAAATTAGTGATTGCAGATACGGCTTCAGTGATTTTTGGAACAATAGACGGTGTGCATTTTCCAGACAATATAGATGGAGATTTTTCTCTCACCTATGATGGAGATAGTATTCAAGGAGATTTGATGGATATTTTTATCGAAAAGGCCCAAAATCAAGGAGTGTAGGGAGATTTTACTTGAGAGCAGATCCGGGTGAAGGTTTATATAGGAAGTAATTTATTTAGGCCTCGAGTCTCATTTGCATCGTGAACAGGGTGTGCGGTGAAATCAGCATACACCTATGCAAACAACAGCCTTACGTAGACTGGCATTAGGGCCAGATCGGCGAAGGTGAAGAGTCCACCTGCGATCCGGCTACAGAAATTGGCCTGCGTAGCTGTGAGCCACCAAGTGGTGCATGGCAGATCAACCCGGTAAGCAAAGAATATTTTTATATTGACTAAAACGTTTAATGGAAGAAGTGTGGTCAATCAATGACTACAAAAGAAATTTCAGAAATATTAACCCTTCTTTAAACTCTGGATAAAAATATGATATCTAATGATCTTGTATGTTTTTTTAAAGCCAAAGGTTGGTGGTGTGACGATGAAAGTACGGAATATAAAAGTGAATTAGTGAACCTTAACGTAGATTTGGATTCGGATTTCTCTCAGTTTTATATGCACGTAGAAGATGGGCCTACATTCATAGGTCGTGGCAAGGAGATTTACCATATTGGTTGGTTTTCGAAAAATACCAATTTTGATATTGCAATAAAAAGTACTCATGAAGTACTAGGTTTGCCGCGCGAATATATTCCATTGGATAGTTTTGAGGGCGAAAACGGATTTTTCTATAACAAGGAAACTGAAGAGGTGGTTGGCTTATCAGTAGGACAAGAGTTATTAGATTTCAAAAGCGGAAAATTAATCCCACAGTGGAAGAATTTTAACGATTTTTTAGAGTACTATTTTGATATGGCTTTGAAGAGATCTTTCTAGGAATCATTGTACGTAAATAATGTAGGTTGCCAGGTAAGATTCTATGAAGAGCGTGCTGTAGAGAAGTCTAAAGCATGGGGAAAGTGAAAGTGAAAGTTGGCCAATGATCGACGTCGAAGTATATCCACCGCCGCCAATTTAGGATAATAGCATGAATGACTTTTTTGATAAGTTAAATGTAATAGCCTCCAAATGCAAGGAGTATGGCTATGGATTCATTGAAGGGGCAACTGAAGCTGACCTCGCAATTTTTTTGGCTAGATGTAAAAATGACCTTGGCCTAACACCTCCAGATCAATATTTGTTTTTTTTGAAAAAATTTGACGGTTTAGTTGTTGAAGGTGTATTTCTTTATTCCACCAGGCCAATCGAAATTGCAGGGGATAATGGGTGCTCCTTGGACTTTGTTGAGATGAATGTTTTGTCCCGAGAATTAGAGTGGATGAGTGCATATGTCTTTTTCGGGGATAGTGACCAAGATGTATATGTCCTAGATATTGCCAGCAATTCATATCAAGTAAGAGATAAACAAGCATTTGATAATGTGTATGAAGAATTTGATAGTTTTTTGGGTCTTTTTGAATATATGGTCGACCTTATGCTAGATCGTGTTTCATGAAGATCCATTGGTCATTGTGGCAGGGCTGCGCCAAGGACTGCAGAGCCAGTACAGGGGTGATCGGTGTGTCATCGATTTGGACGAAAAAGGCAACATAACCAAGTCGGCCCTGTCCGATGGCAACCCGCTCACCTTCGTGGACGACGAGTTCGCCCGCCTGGTCAGCGATGCCGATCCCCTGCGGCCTTCTTGGCAAGTCATGCTGGCCTAGCACATGCGCCGTCGCCATGCTACCGATGAAACTGTACGCGAATTGATGACTGTCAGTAAGGTATTAGACTTGTTCGCCTATCTATTGCGAAAGCTTCTCCCCTATCTGTAAATTAGCGGCAAGCTCAGCGCCATAGGGTTCTCTAATATTTAACCTAGGGCCGTTTGTCGCGAAAAGGTCTACATTTTGATGTATGCACAACCTATAAAAAAATTATCCTGCTACCCGTGCTGAGCATTCGAATGATGGCATGGCGTAAATTGGAGAAAAATATCTTGGTTAAGCTATAAGCCCAATTGTACTGAGGAGTGGTAATGTCTGTTATTGTGGTGGTCCTTGATGAAGTGCCAAGCGCAAAAAATCTGTTGCGTTTTCAGCGGATTTCAATGTTTCGCTGCAATCTATAAAAAGCGCTTGTAGCACCGCACACCCATTGTTGGAGACTGAAATATTTGACGGAGATTATCAAGCTCATGCAGATTTGATAAGGTCAGTGTTGAAGGTTGTTAAAGACGAAAATCTAAAAGCTGATTTTTATGAGCTCCCATTTGGTTCGAGTTATTCTCAGGGAGCAGATATTGAAAAATTTAAAATTGAGTTGCGTGATGTAGAACAAATACTTGAGGCAACTGATGATGAATTTGAAAAACAGCAGGGTTCTGAATTTTAGTTTAAGTTGATTCAGGTTTCTCAACTTTCTTATGAGCTAAACCCGATAGCACTCCACCTTCAAGCGCAAATACCTGTAGTGGAACACCCTGGCCCAGTTGGAACGCTTATTGGACTACTCGAACAAGAGTACCTACTACCGCCACGTCAACCGCCACCACCTAGTCGCTGTTATTGATGTCCTAGGCCTGACCGCCTATGCTTGGTAAGATTAAAAAGGCAATATCTAGCTAGAGATGCGTATGACGTTAGGCAAATTTCACCCAATGCGAATTACGAAAGAAACTATTATAATTAGGAAATTTAGTGAGTTGATAGCTAAAGATAAAAGATTTTGGGGTATTAATAATGAATAAAAGCGAAGCTTTAAATTTTCTACAGCAGCATCAGCCAATGCCTAATGACGAAAATATCACGCAGGATTTAATAGATAGATACGATAGCGCAAGACGTTATTTTATTTCTGATCCCGATGAAAAAGCGATTATGCTTTTTCTGAGATCTTTCGGTGATGGAGACGGTTTGGGTGTTTATCAACTTGTAGAGGGCTTCTTTTATAAATGCAAAAAAGTGATGTGGTTGAGTCATTGAAAATTGTTCTCGAAGATGAGCACGTTTCTGATGGGGTTAGATACTGGTGTACTCAATCAGCCGCGGCATTTGCTGATGAGTTATTGCGGCCAGGAATTAGCATTTCGAAAAAATCGAAAAATGAGGATATTAGAGGCGCTGCGGACATGGCCTTGAATATCTTGGATGATCACGGTTTGCACGATTGAGATCAGTCGGAGTTTTCTGGTAAGTATTTATTTATTAATAAGTCTGTATTGAAAGCGGGCTAGACGATTAGTATTGGTATTTACAGTAACTCTGCCGGCTTATATAATCCTGTTCTTAGTAATTTTCCGTGGTAATGATAATTTTAAATCCGAAGGAGTGATCAATAGAATGACGAGGTCAGAATGAACGAAAAATCAGAAGCCCTTATTAAAAAGGCGCTTGAGCAGTTGCAAAATTCGCCCGCTGGAGAAATCTCTCTAAAATCAAGAGGACTATTATGGGGAAGCATTACGCAAGACTCTACTGTTGATGAGAAAAAATTAAAACTCACGAAATTAGACTCTCTTTGCGTGATTTATGGTGCATCCATATGGTTAACAAAATTCAGTAGCGACAATGAGCTCAAAGAAATTTTGGATGTAGCTAACAAGGTTGCAACAGGCATAATTTCTCAAGGCGACGGGCTTGCTATAAGAGATGAGTTTTACGTCGATATTGTAGAAAACCAATCGTATGAGCCGCATGAGTACCCCGCCATGTTTATTGGGCATGCCGCTGCAAATACCATTGTGACGGCAACGGATGATTTATTTTTAGACCTGTCAGATGATACAGATGACTATGAGCTAGATCCTGAAGCATTTAAGCCTAGTTACTTAGTGGCCTCTGCATTCGCCGGCGGTTTGGATAGAAACGGAGATCCCGAACAGCGTCGTAGTTTTTGGGAGTGGTATCTGTCTACAGCCTTATATCAAGTTGCCTAAGATGCGCATTTTTGCCTAGTGGTACAGACCCTAGCCAAATCTTGCGTTTTTCTGCCAACCGGAACAGGAAAGCTCGTTCCCTCCGAATATTGAAAGGACTTGGAGTGGATGAAACATTATTTGATTTTTGTCACCAGCGATCCCCGACGTCCTGGGCCAGACCACCACCCTGAGCGTAAGCCTGAGGCGAGGTACTGAGCCTGCAGCACCCTGAGGTCCAGCGCCTCATAGGCCTGCGCAACGAGAACACCGCCACCTACCGCTTTGCCTACGATGCAGCCGACCGCCTGATCGAGGAACAGCGCATCGACCAGCTCACCCGGCGCTTTGCCTACAACGCAGGCGGGTACCTGACCGAGATGGAAGAGATCAACTTTGGGGAGCGGGACAATCGACCCGAGCGGGTGACTGGGTGTGAGCGGGATACCATTGGCCGCTTGCTGGCCAAGGTAAACGAGGACGGACGCCAGACGTACGACTACGGCAAGGGCGACCGGCTGCTTTCGATACACCGCGAGCCCACCGACACGGGCAGAAAACGGGGTATTGGTAACGATGGACATTAGACAAAAGGTGAACGAAGAAGTGATGCTTCCTATGGATGATCCAGGCTTCCCGGTCTTAAAATTACCAGTTCGCTACATGCTGATCATATTGTTCCTATAAAGACAATAACTAAAATGGATGGATTCGCTAGGCTTTCATTTGAGGATCAGGTCTTAGTTTTGAACTATGAACCTAATCTTGTCGGGCTAAGCGGAACCGCGAATACATCCAAGAGTGCAAATTCTTTTCCCAAATGTAAGCTATACAAAAAAGGCTATATCGAAGTTGATCCGGACTTCAAGTCTGGTATGATCGTCAGAGCTTAAAAGCTAATGCCGGAGATACAAAATTATATTTATGGTTTACTCGGAGAGCACTGATATGGCTAAAGCAGATTTAATTGATGAGCTAAAAAAGCTGGTCATTTCAAAGCTTCCAAATCATAAGATATATTTTAGCCATTCAGATTTACCATCCAGCCTGGTAATCCCTGATGAATGGAGTGGTTTTGGTGTTGGTGATACGCTCAGTTCATGGTTTCCGGCAAAATGGAATGATTACGCCTCAAGACTACCAACTGTGCTCAAATGGCTAAGAGAATGTGTTTTAGGTACGGCAGTTATATCAGATAATAATGATTTTTACTTGGCTTACATTTACGCAGAAGATGAGAATATTGGTATATATTTTGGTGGGTTGTCGCTTAAGTATGTTGAGGTGAGCAGTGATATTAATTTGCCCTCAGAGCTAAAGGATTTTTACGATGAGTTGCACAATGGATTTTTCTTTTATGTAGATCGATCCATGGGTCCATCGAGCATCAAGGATTTCGCAAGTATCAACGATTTGCGTGAAGATGATACAGATGATATTGATAACCAAGTCGGCATATTTTCTAACGGTATGGGCGACTATATCACTATGGTAAGGAATGACTCGTCTACTGATTTTTATATTTGGTGGCATGAGGATCAAAATTCTCCAGATTGTGATGTGGAAGTCTGGCCTGTTATGGATGCGTGGATGGGGATTTTTTTAGAAAACTCTAATTCCAACGAATGGTTATTTCAAGCAGTATGAAGCTGTATTTTGTACTGGTATTGATCTTGAAAGTCGATAAATAGGCTGGAGCGCAGTTATGAACACAGAAGAGATAGTCCAGCAATTTAAAGCCGATTTCGCTGGCAAGGACGTTTATCTCTCCCTTAGCGAACTACCACAAGGGTTAGTGATCCCTGAGGGTTGGGAGGGGTTTGGCATTCGCGGTACAGACCCCCCTAGATTTCCGGATACTTGGCATCTTTTTAAAAACGAATTTCCTTGGGTGACTTCTCTTTTAGATGTAGGGCTGTTGGGCACTGCAATTCTAAAGGATAGTACAGTCAATTTGATTTATGTTTTCCATGACTCAAATGGCCTCTATTACTCCATGGGCGGTGCACCGATTAGCGCTACGCCGAAGGAGAAAATGCTAGGCAAGTTTGGAATACAGGGAAGGTTGGCGGATTTTTACAATAGTGTACATGATGGGTTCACCTTCTATGCGGCCAGATCGATGGGGCCAGCCGCGTTAGAGGACATGTTTTTTATTTCAGATGGCATGGACGAAGAGGATACAGAGTTTGCGGAAAGTTGGCTTGCCTTGTTTTCCAATGGCGGTGGCGATTATATTGCGCTTGATATCGACAGCACTGCAAAAAATAACGGACTTATTTGGTGGCACGAGGAGCCGTTTACCCCGGAACGTGGCATGGATATATTTGAAACAATGGATACATGGATGTCCATATTTTTAGAGGATACCAAGCTTCGAGATCCTGGCAACTCTCAGTAACCTTGCTATTCGGCCGTTTTACATACAGGTGGAGCTTAGTAGTTTGAAAAAGTTGAAGTGCTAAAGGGCCAAATAGTTTTTGAAGGTTTTATCAAATGCTCAAGTTTAATACTAATAGATTCTCAGGGTGCCTTAATGTTTGCAGGCTTACGTGACTAATCATAGCCTTGGAGGACGTATTTTTTACTATGTTGATCCTGAAGTTGCGGGTGGGCTTGGCGAGAATACCGTCATGGACACTTCCCAGCACCCACCCGTTGTACATAAGCTGGAATACGAATTTCAAGGCTGGCTCGGTGATGAGCTTCTTGAAGCCTTTCCTTGTTTTATTGTTTCAAAAAGCCTAGGTGATAAGCTCATCAGTGCCCACCTGTCTGGCTTCAAACTGGATAAGGTTGAGGTCTCAAGATCCGACCTGTTTGACGAACTCAATAACCTGGATGTGCTTCCGGCTTTTCTATGGCTGAAAGTCACCGGAGAACCAGGGGTTCATGACTTTGGCCTAGCCAAAAATCACCGCTTGGTCATCTCAATAAGCGCTAGGCACATTCTCGATGTATGCCGTATTGCTCACGCTGATTTTGAGATATTTAAGCGCCCGATAAATGACGTTGATATTGCGCCTCCAGTTGGGGTTCTATAATGGCACAGTTTGATGCTGTATTGAATATTTTGCAAAATTTCCTACCCCTTCCTGAAGGTGCAGGCCTCGATGAAACATTGCGCTTTTCTGAAGAGTGCCAGAAAGAACTGGGAAGCTTACCACCCTCCGACTAATTGGATTTTCTGAAAATTCACAATGGGCTTGCAGAAAACGGTGTGTTTTTATATTCAACCTGCCGTACCCAACTATTGGACGGTTCCGGCCAAAACCTGGGATTTGTGGAAGTCAATCTAAATTGGAGGGATTTGGAGTGGATGAAAGACTACCTGATTCTTGGGGACAGCGATATGGATATATATGTCTTCGAGAAGCGCTCTGGCGTTTTTCAGGTAAGGGATCGGCAAGTATTCGATAATGTGTATGATGAATTTTCTTGCTTTTCTCAATTGCTAGTGCATATTGTCGAATTAATGTCTATGTGATTTGCATGTGTCCTGGTCTATTGGGTTTGGGTAACGAATATAGAATAGAAACAGAGTGGCTGCCCTCTGAAAAACTGTGAGAGTAGGGTGCAGGTAAACGATAGGGGCTACCTATATTAGCCTGAATCATAAATTCTATAGCCTAGGTTATAGGCGTCACACGCTGTCAGTAATCAAGTGGATTTATGTCCGATATTGAGAGATTGAAAAGCCAATACCTGAGTTTGTACGGCAACGAAGGCTGTACTCAAAACACTCTGCTCTCCATCGAATCTGCCCTCGGTTTGGAACTCCCCCAGGACTTCAAGTCGATAGCAGAATTTTACAGCGGTGGTTCGCTTGGAGGTATAAGCCACCATGAAATTGCAGCGGCTGGTGCTGCTACGAATGTTGTCGATGAAACATTAAGAATACGAAATGCGGTTGGCCTTAGGAAGGGGCTTGTCGTGCTGGCTGAACCGCCGGTGAGCATTATTGTACTAGACGTTTTCAATACCCCAGCTGTGATATGGTGCGACGCTGTTGAAGTCGAGAACCTGAATTACATGCGCTTTCACAATGCACCGGATGTATGGGGCCGCTATTCAGATTTCTTCGCCTATCTCCTGAATCGGGAGAGCGATGAATAATGATTCCAGATTAGGCTCCGAATTCAGCAATAATCCGCTTCAGCAGTTTTTTAGAATAAACGCCAAAGGGAATTCCATGCTCAGCAAACAAGACATCGCCCTGTGCTTTCACGCTATCGAAACGCGTGAGGGGGGTTATTATTTTTTTCAGCATACGTTACCCAAGAAAACCTATCACTACTCACTTAAAAGCGGTTTTGCACAAGACCTTACAGTTGCAGCCGAAAATCGAGTAGATCGCGATTTTGCTATTGCCGTGATGGATCAAGCACCCAAATGTTTAGAGCCAAGCAGGCCAACCGTTTACGAGCTTGACCAAAACCACTACGGGTTCACGCACGCTATGGCGGTGCCTAGCACCTATCATTCACTCTTGGGCGCCATCCCTGCCGTAAAACGGCAACGCCTGTTCATGTGCATTCCCGTCTTTCGTTGCGAGTTTTCAGGCACAGAAACCGTTGGCGAATTCAAACACATGATCGTTCACACGGTGCCTGCCTTCGAATGGGGGAGGGCCGCTCACCCGAAACTGAGTGTCTACTTTGATGAGTGTCAGCACAGCTTTGCTGACACCTTGAAAGCCCTTTCACGCTTCTGCGGTATGGACAGCGGACACCCGCCGAGGTGATCTGATTACCCTGCTCGGTAATCCCCCGTTCTAGCCAAGCCCCAAAAAACCCGCACCCTTCGCCTTGACCACCCTCAACACCGCGACTAGGCTCCTTTCACAAATGTGAATACACATCACATGTGCAGGCCCCTAGCCGGGCCATTGCCGACCTACAACAATAAAAAAGAGGCTTTCACTATGCTGCTGCTCCCTCGCGGTACCGCTCATATTCGTCGCGCTACGGCCTTGGCCCTTGTGTTATCTGCTGCCCTGGCCGGGTCGCTGCCTGCCCAGGCCAAGGATCTAAAAATCGGGTTCAGCCAGGTCACGCTGCAATCTCCCTTTTACGTTCAACTGCGCGATGGCGCGCGGCAAGCGGCCACACAGGGCGGTGACACCCTGGTGTTCCTCGACGCCAACGGGGACATCAGCAAGCAGAACAACGACGTTCAAGACTTGCTCACCCAGAAAGTCGACGTGCTCATCATCAACCCCGTGAACCCGGACGCCGTCGGTGCATCACTGGAGGCTGCCAAGGCCCGGCATGTGCCGGTGATCGCAGTAGACCGGGCCATCAACGGCGAGGTGGCGACTACCATTGGCCGAGACAACGTGAAGATGGGGAACCTGTCTGGCAGTGCCTTGCTGGCTGCCCTTAAGGCCAAGGGCGTTACCAGCGGCGAAGTTATCGAGATTCAGGGGGATGCGGGTGGGACGGTGATGCAGCAGCGGCGCAAGGGCTTTCACCAGGCGTTCGACGGCAGCGGCTTCACCCTTATTGAAGGCCCCTACAGCGAATACATGCGCGCCAACGCGGTAACGGCCATGCAGGACCTGCTCCAGGCCAACCCGGATGTCAACGCGGTGGTTGCCCATAACGATGACATGGCCATGGGCGCTTTGCAGGTGCTGAAGGAGCGGGGGCGCCAGGATGTGCTGGTGGCGGGAGTGGATGGGCTCTCTGAAGCCATCGAGGCCATCGGCAATGGCGATCAGTACGTGGCCACTGCCTTGAATGACCCCACCTACCTGGGCCAGGTCGCCATCGACACCGCCCGCAAGCTCGTCGCTGGCCAGGCTGTTCCTCCCTTTGTGGACGCCGGCACCCAGGTGCTCACCAAGGCCAACGCGGGCCAGGTCAACCACACGTCCACCTTCGGCGAATACCGCCCGGCCCAATGACCGTGCACCGGTGACACGCCGTTCAACCAAGAGGGTTTCAATGTGAAAGCTGCTGTCATGTACAAGCCAGGTGATATCCGTGTGGAAGAGGTGGCCAAGCCAGAAGTGAAAGCGGGCCATGCGTTGGTGCGCGTGGCGGCCTGCGGGGTGTGCGGCTCGGACATTCCGCGGATGCTGAGCAAAGGCGCGCACCGCATGCCGCTGATTTGCGGCCATGAGTTCGCCGGTTTTATCGAGCAGATCGGGGAGGGCGTGGAAGGCTATGCCGTGGGTGAGCTGGTTACCGTGCCACCCATGATTCCGGACGTGTCCAGCGACCAGTACCAGCGAGGCTTCCCCTCACGCTCCGAGCAGTACGACTACTTTGGCAGCCGCCGGGATGGGGCCTATGCCGAGTTCGTGAACGTGCCCCTTACCAACCTGATCAAGGTGCCTCAGGGCATGGACCCGGTGGCCGCCTCCCTGGTGGACCCGGCCGCCATCGCCCTGCACGCCATCTGGAAAAGTGATTTCAAGGCCGGCCAGAACGGCGCGGTAGTGGGGTGCGGGCCCATCGGGCTGTTCGTGATCCAGTGGCTGCGGCTGATGGGCGCCAATGAAATCGTGGCCATCGATATCGCGGAAGAAAAACTGGCCATGGCCCGGGAAGCCGGCGCCACGCACACCCTGCTTAGCGGTACGGCCGACGCTGCCTTGCCGCGCTGCCAGTTGGTGGTTGAGGCCGCGGGCCACCCCAGCGCCATCAACCAGGCGGTGCAGCTGGCCAAGGCGGGTGGGCATGTGGTGTTTATTGGTATTCCGGTGGCTGATGTGCCTATCAGTACTGCCACTTTTTCCTGGTTCCTGCGCCAGGAAATCTCCCTGCATGGGGCCTGGAATTCGTTCTCGGCGCCGTTCCCAGGGGATGAGTGGACAGCCTCCATCGCCAAGCTGGCGTCGGGTGAGCTGAAATGGCAGTTCATGGTCACCCACGACCTGCCCCTGGCCGAACTGCCTGGTATGTTCAAGCGGTATGCAGACCGCAGCGAGGTGGCGGCGAAGGTGATTTTCCGCCCTTGAACAATAACAAGCAGCCACTGCAGGAGTGTTATCGATGAGCCTATTACTGGGCCTGGACTTCGGCACCGGCGGTGTACGGGCCGGGCTGTATGACCTGCACAGCCACAAACTGGTACAGGTGGCGCAAGCGCCGTACGCCACGCACTACCCGCAGCTTGGTTGGGCGGAGCAGGCCCCCGAGGACTGGTGGGCCGCCCTGGGGCATGCCTGCCGGCAGCTGATGGCCCAGGCCGGGCACCCTAAGGTGAGCGCCGTGTGTGTGGCCACCACGGCGTCCACGGTGGTGGCGGCCAACGCCAGCGGTGAGCCACTGCGGCCCGCGCTGCTGTGGATGGACTGCCGTGCAGGCGAGGAGTCCGCCTACACCGCGCAGGTGCGCCATCCCATGGTCAACCATGGCGGCGATGCCGTGGAGTGGCTGGTGCCCAAGGCTATGTGGCTGGCCCGCCACGAACCAACGGTGTATGCCTCGGCACAGCGTATCTGCGAAGCGGTGGACTGGCTCAATTTCCGCCTGACCGGGCGCTGGGTCGCCTCACGGCTCAATGCCAGCTGCAAATGGAACTACGACACCCAGCGTGAGCGTTTTCCCTTGGAGCTGTACGAACAACTGGGCGTGCCGGAACTGGGGGCCAAGCTGCCTCAGGAGGTGATCCCGGTAGGCGGCCCCATTGGCCCCCTGTGCGCCGACGCCGCCCGCCACCTGGGCCTGAGCCACGATACCCTGGTAGCGCAAGGCGGCATCGACGCCCATGTGGCGATGCTCAGCGCGGGCACCACTGGCGCGGGCGAGCTGCTTTTTATTGGGGGTACGTCGGTGGTGCAGCTGATGCACACCCCCCAGCGTATTGACGTGCCGGGCATCTGGGGGCCTTACCCCAATGCCTTGCTGGACGGCCAGTGGCTGATGGAGGGCGG
Organism: Pseudomonas sp. AB39(2026); assembly: GCF_059831485.1. NCBI lineage: Bacteria > Pseudomonadati > Pseudomonadota > Gammaproteobacteria > Pseudomonadales > Pseudomonadaceae > Pseudomonas > Pseudomonas sp. AB39(2026). The sequence continues at coordinate 1,153,441 of NZ_CP195212.1, read as the reverse complement.
GCAGGTGTCTGCCGGTTCAATCCTGCACTGGCTGGCTCATAGCATGTTTGGCCTGGACGCGGCGGGGCACCAGGCGTTGATCCGAGAGGCGCAGGCGTTGCGGCCTGGCTCCACCGGCCTGCTGGTACTGGACTACTGGATGGGTAACCGTACACCCTATCGTGCCCCTGATATGCGCGGGGCGATCCTGGGCCTGTCCCTGAACCATGGCCGTCAGGACCTGTACCGTGCCTCGGTGGAAGCCATTGCCCTGGGCTCGGCCAACGTGTTCGAGACCTGGCGCGCCCAGGGCATCGACATCACCCGCGTGGTAGCGGCGGGCGGCTTTCAGAACAACCCCCTTTGGCTGCAAGCCACCGTGGACGCCACCGGCGTGCCCTTTGAGATGGTGAGCCATGACAACCTGACGTTGATTGGCACCGCCGCCGCGGCTGCCTGCGCCCTCGGCCTGTTCGGCACCCTGCAAGAAGCAGCCACGGCCTTCACCACCCAAGGCACCTTGATTGAGCCAGACCCTGCAGCCCACGACTGTTATGTGGAGCTGCTGGCGCGTTACCGCCAGGCCACGGAAAGCGTGGCGCCTATTACGTGCCGGTCCTTGCCGGCCGCCGTGAGCAGTGTGAGGCCCGCCGCATGAACGATTGGACCAAAGCCCCCGAGGCCGATACCGCAGCCCCGCGCATGCCCAACGAGACCCAGCGCGAGGACCTGATGGTGCAGGTGGCCAAGCTGTTCTATGACTTGGAGAAAAACCAGAGCGACATTGCCCGGGAAACCGGCTTGACCCGTTGGCAGGTAAGCCGGCTGTTGCGGGAGGCCCGTGATACCGGCGTGGTGCGCATTGAAATCGTGGCCCGCACCACCCGCCTGCCCGCCCTGGAAGCGGAATTGCAACGCCGCTATGGCTTGCGCGAAGCCTTGGTGGTCGCGGACGACAACGATGCCAGCGCCTTGAATACCGTGACCCAGGCCGCAGCCCGTTACCTGTGCAACCTGCAGCCCGCGCCCGAACTGATCGGTGTGTCCTGGGGGCGTACCCTCACCAAGATGGCCCAGTGGCTCACCCCCTGCTGGAACGAGGCCCTTAACGTGGTGCTGCTCAACGGCGCCATCAGTACCCATTCGGTCGGCGAGCCCAGCCATAACGTGGCCGAACGCTTCGCCCAGGCGGCCCGGGGCCGTGCCACCCTGTTGCCGGTGCCTGCCATTCTGGGCAACGCCCATACCCGCGAGGCCTTGGAGCAGGACCCGATCATTGCTGGCGTGCTGCGCCTGGGCGAGCAAGCGCCGCTGGCGTGCTTCAGCCCAGGGGCATTGTCCAACCGCTCGGTGCTGCTGGAGTCCGGCTACGTGGACGAAGCCATGCTCAAAGCGCTCGCCCAACGCGGGGCCGTGGGCGACATCATGGGCCGTTTCGTAGACGCCAACGGCCAGGTGGTGATGCCCGAGCTGGATGCGCGCACGTTGGGGCTGCGGCCCGAGGCCTTGCGTGACAAGGCGTGGTCCATGGCGGTCTGTGTGGGCGAAGCCAAGCACCGGGTGGCACTGGCCTGCCTGCGGGCCGGTTATGTGAATGTGCTGGCCACGGATGCCGCCACCGCCCGCTTTCTGCTGGAGCAGCCCCATGACTGAACTGGCCCTGGAACTGCGGCACCTGTCCAAGCGCTTTCCGCCGAACGTGGTGGCGCTCACCGATGCCAGCCTGTGCCTAGCCCCTGGTGAAGTGCATTGCCTGCTAGGCGCCAACGGTGCGGGCAAGAGCACCTTGCTCAAGATCGTGGCCGGGGCCCACCGCCCGGACGGCGGCGAGCTGTGCGTGGGCGGGCACGTGCGTTCGTTCAAGCGCCCGCAACAGGCGCGGGAGGCGGGCATTGCCATGATCTACCAGGAGCTGGACCTGGTGGGGCAGATGACCGTGGAAGAAAACCTGATGCTGGGGTATACGCCGCACCGGTTCGGCCTGGTGTCACGTGCCCGTCGCACGGCCAAGGTCAAGCAGGCACTGGCCCGGGTGGGCGCCACGTTCAGCCCGTCGGCCCGGGTGGAAACCCTGTCCATCGCCAACCAGCAATTGGCGGCCATTGCCCGGGCGCTGACCTGCGAAGCGCGGGTGCTGGTAATGGACGAGCCGTCCGCAGCGTTGAACGAGACCGAGCTGAAACAGGTATTCCAGGTGATTCGTGAGGTCACCGCCAGCGGCGTGGCCGTGCTGTATGTAAGCCACCGGCTGAACGAAATTCGGGAGATCGGTGACCGAGTAACGGTGCTCAGGGGCGGGCGCACGTTGGAAACCTTGGCGCTGAGCCAAGTGGACGACACTGCCTTGGTAGCGGCCGTGGTGGGAGAACACCGTGAGTTACTGGAGCGGGCCGCACGTACGCCACCTCGCCCGGCGCTGGCCCTGCAGGTCACGCGCTTGCAGGGGGCACAAGGCCTGGACGTGCAAGGGCTGGAGGTGCGCGAGGGCGAGATCGTAGGCCTGGCCGGCCTGAACGGTGCCGGTCGCAGCAGCCTGTTGATGGGGCTGTTTGGCGCCAGCAAGGTGGAGGCGCAGGTACACCTTTTCGGCCAGCCTTACAGCGTTCACAGCCCACGGCAGGCCATCAGCCGGGGGGTAGGCCTGGTGCCGGAAAGCCGCAAGACCCAAGGGCTGTTGCTGGATGCTTCCATCTACCAAAACGCCACCCTGGTACACACCCGCCACCTCACCTGGTTTTCCCATACACAGGCCCGGCAGCGCAGCGAGCCAGTGCTCAAGCGGCTGAACACGCGGTTTGGCCAGCTGGAGCAGCCGGTGCGGCAGTTGTCGGGGGGCAACCAGCAGAAGGTGGTAATGGCCAAGTGGGTGATCGATGGCGCCCGCTTGCTGTTGCTCGACGAACCCAGCCGAGGGCTGGACGTAGGCGCCAAAGCCGACCTGTACGCGCTGGCCCGGTCCCTGGCCGAGGAGGGCGCCGCCGTATTGGTGGCCAGCAGCGAACTGGAAGAGCTGTACGTGAACTGCGACCGCATCTGGGTGATGCACGAAGGCCGCAACGTAGCCTGCTTCGACCCCGCCGAAGCCAGCCGCGATCAGATCGAGCATGCCATTCTCATGGGAACAAGGGCCTGAATCATGACCACCACCAGCAAACACTTGCCGTCATCACCTGCCATGCTGCCCGCATTCCAGCGCAACACCGTGCTGGCGTGGGGCATGCGCTACAACTTCGTGTTTATCTTCCTGTTTGCCGTGGCCGTGGCGACCTTTCTGTCCAAGGACTTTCTCACGTTCAGCAACATCGCCAACCTGTTCCAGCAAGGGGCCATTGTGGGGATCGTGGCCATTGGCATGACCTTCGTAATTCTCACCGCCAACATCGACCTCTCCGTGGGCAGCCTGTGTGCCTTGGGCGGCATACTGGTGTCGGTGCTGCTCCAGCAGCAGGTGAGCGGTTGGCTCGCCGTGCCGGCCACACTGGTAGCAGGCCTGCTGATCGGCACCCTGATGGGCAGCATCACCGTGTTTGGCAAAGTGCCCAGCTTTATCGTGACCCTGGCCGGCTTGGTGTCCCTTCGTGGCATGACCTTCCTGGCGTCCGATGGCGCACCCATCGGCGGGCTGCCCCAAGGCTTTACCCGCATCGGCTCGGCCATGGTGGACATCCTGCCCAGCGCCGGCATTGCCTTCCCAGTGCTGGGGCTGGTGTTCCTGACCATCGCCCTGGTGGCCTGGCTGGTGCTGCGCTACACCGTGTTCGGGGAATACGTGCTGGCTACCGGCGGCAACCTGGAGGCTGCACGGCTGTCCGGCGTACCCGTACGGGCGGTGACCATCGGGGTGTTTGCCATCTGCGGAGTGCTGGCGGCGTTCGGCGGTGTACTGATGACCTCACGCCTGCACGTAGGCCAACCCACTGCCGCCCAGGGCCTTGAGCTGGACGCCATCGCCGCCGTGGTGCTGGGCGGCACCAGCCTGTTCGGCGGCCGGGGCAGCGTGCTGGGCACGGCGGTGGCGGTGATGCTGTTGCAGGTGCTGCGCAATATTTTCAACCTGCTGGGGCTGGGGTCGTTCTACCAGATGGCAATCACCGGCGTGATCATTGTGCTGGCAATTCTGCTGAACAGGTTGATTGATCATTACGCGGGGCGGACGTGAGGGGCGCAGGCGCCTCGGCAGCCATCAATACATCGAGCGTATTGAGAAACACGTCATGGCTCAAGATGCCGGTAGCGATGGTAGACAGGATAGGCTTGCCATTCTCGGCCTGGATTACCACCTTTTCAGTCCATGCGTTGAGGTCAACGGTACGCAGCGATGACAGGGGCACGCTGTTGCCTTGGTACTCAATGAAATCCCGGCTCACGTAAATGGGTGCCGTGGTGATGTTGAGGAAGTTGCCGCCCATTCGCTTGCGCCACACCTGTTTTGAGTCAATGCAGTTGAACACTGCGCAGCCGCCGGACTCCAGGGTTTGCACCACCCGCGGTAGCCGCGCGCGTACATGCAGCTCACGAACCAGCGCCTGGAACCTGTAAAAGCCTTTGAGGCTTGGGATGACGCGATGAAACGGCTCGACGGCATTACGGCGATAGGCCAGGTTCGTGATCGCCCCGGTAAAGGCCACTTGCCCGGAACTGAACAGGTACAGGTCTTCTATTTCAGCAAAGGGGGTGTAGGTGCGTTGTGCGTTGGTGATACGTACAAGGCCATGCTCATACACCTCGTAATCCGTATTGCGCAGCTTTTTCTGCCACGCGTACATACCGAGCAGGATCAACCCTACAACAATCAAAAAGCCTGTTGTGAAATACAGCAGTGCCTGCCTTGAATCGAAGTTGAGCGCGATGCCTTGGGCCGTGTGAAGGCTGACCGAACCGCTGTCGCTCATGGGAAAGGCCATGCTCAAATAAAATACGAATGCGGCGATACCCAAAAACGCAAGGGCCAGTATCAGAACGAAGATCAGGAACGCCTTGCCTTGGCGGAACGTTTCAATCAGTTCGCCAGTGGCTAAGGGGGCAGGCTGGGTGGTTTGTTGCATAAGTGTTTGCGTCCTTGTCAATAATTAGAGTTTAGGCTTTAGTTGCAATGTGTGAGCGGCCTTCCTCGGCCTTTCGGTGTCAATGTTAATATAGAAGTAAACAGCGCGTTAACTAATTTTTTCCATTTTAGGGCAATGTGTGGTTCTGAAATTTACGCATACTAAATTTTATTAAGTTAGTTTAAGTTGGTTAAGGTTTGCTTGAATTGGAACGCGCTCATACAAGGCGCTTGGCCTAACAAGCCAGGGTTCTGCAATGCTTCTGACAGGTTGCTAAACCTCAATTGGAACTCACGAAGCCTGACGACCACACATGGACCCCAGCCGCTACACGCGGCCCGTATGCTCATAAGAAAAAAGGTCCAATAATGATTTCTTTAAAAGGTACCCCTGCCCCCGCCGTTCTAACGCTAAACAACCCCGAGCCTGCCCAAGGGGCAACCGCCCAGGCCCAGGCTGATCACCCCTCCAAACTCTCACCCTCCCGGCTCAGTGACAACGCTATTCTGGGATTGAGGGATGCCGAAGCCCGAACCGATAAAAACGGGCAGAAAATTATTTCACTGGTGCGCGACGCTTTGCGCCATGAAACCTTCCAACTCCACTCCACCAGCCCTGAGCGCGTGGTCTACAAGGCGTCAATCAAGCCGTCGGCCAGCGCAAATGTGACCAAGGGAAACCCGCTGCCAGCCAGTACCTTGACCCTTCAGGCTCGGCCCACGGGTAAGTCCGGCTTTGACCTTCTAAGCGCTCAACTGCAGGGCCCTGAAGGTGAGGCCTCCGTAGACCTGGCTCGCTCTGAACCTACCTCCACCTCAACTCAGCACCCGGTTGCGGCAGGTGGGCGGGCACCCTCGGGGCTTAACCGCACCTTTTTGAACTATGCAGTGCCCGCCCGAGAAGCCGACGACCAATGCGTGATGGCCATCGACAAAATGCCACCGCCCAAGAACGGCAAAATGGCGTATTTCCGCACAACGGCTGACCTGAGCTCGCTGCCTGAGGAGATGGAAAAAGGTGGGCTGAGCGACTTGAAGTTAGCAGGTTGTGAGCGGATTTCTTCTGTACAGCAGGTCAACATTATTCGCGAGGCGCTGGGAAGTGGGCCGCTTACGGTGTTGGACTTGCGCGAAGAGCCCCATGCCGTGATCAATGGTTTGCCCGTCACGTTCCGTGGGCCTTTGGACTGGGCTCATCCAGGCTTGGGCAAGGCGGAGCAAAGCGCACGCGAGCAAGCCCTTTTTAAGGACCTTGAGCAAAAAGACGCCGTAACACTGGTGGATGCCGCCTATGTGAAAGGGACCAAGGATGACCCGCAAACGACAACGTTGAAGGGTTTGCATATTCAGACCGAAGAACAAATAGTGAATTCGGCCGGCGCCACCTATCGTCGCGTGCCCGTTACCGACCACAACCGGCCCAGCCCCGAAGCAACGGACCAGTTGGTAGACGTCATGCGCCATTGCCTGCAGGCGAACGAAGCCATTGTGGTGCATTGCCTGGGAGGGCGCGGCCGTACCACTACCGCTATGACCATGATGGATATGCTCAAGAACGCACAGCACTATTCTGCTCAGACCATCATCGATCGTATGGCCAAGCTGGGCTACGACTACAACATGACGGATGTGGACCGAGGCGCAGGTCCCAAACGGCCGCTATTGAAGGACCGGTTGGAGTTCTTGCATGCCTTCCACAACTATGCCGCGAACAACCCAGGTGGCCTGCCTTTGAACTGGCGGCAATGGCGAGCGAAACTGATGGTTGAGCAGGGGGCAAACAGGGGCTGAACCTGCTGAAAGTTTCCCTGGTTTGGGTTTTACTACCCTACACGCAACCTCAGCACCCGTTGATGCGTTGCGTGAGGCCAGGTTGGCCATCAGCCTTCTCCACTTCGAAGTGGTTTAGGCAGGAAGAACCTGCGTAATGGCCACAGCCGCGAGCCGTGCCGTCGCCAGAAGCCGTTCCAGGTTCTGCCCATGGCGTGCACTTGCGGATAGCCCAACCATGGTGGTGCAGACGAAGTCTGCCAGGCGGTCTGCCTCCATCGGATAATGCGCTGCAATGCTGTTTCGAATGACCTCCTGGGCGGCGCGATGAAAGCCGCAGGCAGCCTCTCGCGCCTCCACATCATTGCTTCGCGTGCCCTCCAGCACCAGACAACCTGCGGCTAAGGGGTCCGCAGCGTAGCTGTGGGCAGCCTGCTCAAGCAGTTGCGAGAGTGAGACCGCGAGGGGGCGGTCTGCTTCGAGAATATGCATTAACGGTATGGCGCCGGTCAGGGCGTACCGGTCAAGTACCTTCAGGTACAACTGCGCCTTGCTGCCAAACGCTGCATAGAAGCTCGGAGGGTTGATGCCCAAGGCCTTGGTCAGGTCTGCGACGCCAACGCCATCGTACCCTTTGGCATGAAACAGGCGCTGTGCGGTGACCAGTGCGTGATCAGGGTCGAATTGGCGGGGGCGGCCACGGGTGGATACTTTTTTTGTAGTCATTCTTACAAAAGTGTTTGACAGCGTAATGGGCGATTACTGTAGCATGAATTACATTAATCAGGAGCATGTCCATGTCAGCTTTCAAAAACAAAACAGTACTGGTGCTGGGCGGGAGCAGGGGTATCGGCGCGGCGATCGTAAAACGGTTTGCAGCGCAGGGGGCAAAGGTAACGTTCACCTACTCAGGTTCGCCTGACGCTGCGAGCGTGCTCGCTGCCGAAACTGGTGCAAGCGCGCATGTAACTGACAGCGCTGACCGGGATGCAGTGATTGACCGAGTGCGGGAGAGCGGCCCTCTGGACATACTGGTAGTCAACGCCGGGATCGCTATTTTTGGCGACGCCCTGGAACAGGACTCCGACGCCATTGATCGCTTGCTTCGCATCAATGTGCATGCCCCTTACCATGCCTCAGTGGAAGCCGCGCGGCACATGCCCGAAGGCGGGCGCATTATTGTTATCGGCTCGGTAAACGGCGACCGTATGCCATTGCCGGGCATGGCCGCCTATGCCTTGAGCAAATCCGCGTTGCAAGGCATGGCGAGAGGGCTGGCTCGGGATTTTGGCCCCCGCGGTATTACGATCAATATCGTACAGCCGGGCCCGATTGACACGGATGCCAACCCCGAGAACGGCCCGATGAGGGACCTGATGCACAGCTTTATGGCAATCAAGCGCCATGGCCGCCCTGAAGAAGTCGCTGGAATGGTCGCCTGGCTTGCAGGCCCAGAAGCAGGCTTTGTGACAGGCGCCATGCATACCATTGACGGTGCGTTCGGCGCCTGATCTGAAGGGGCTTAACCGGACATTAAGCGTGCGCCTTCTGCCGCGCGTAACGCCCCGGCGCCTGCCCTTCACGGCGGATAAAGGCCGCACTGAAGCTGCTCGATGAACTGTAGCCGACGCGAAGGGCGACCTCGTCCAGGCTGAGCACGCGCTCCAGCAGTAGCCGTTTGGCTAACGCCATGCGCCAACTGAGCACATACTCCATGGGCGCCATGCCGACTTCTCTATTGAACCGCTCAAAAAAGGTTGAGCGGGAGAGGGCGGCCTCGCGCGCCAGGTCTGCAACAGTCCAAGGGCGCTGAGGTTGCTCATGCACACAGCGCAATGCCTGGGCGAGCCTGGCATCCGCCAGCCCACGGAGCAGGCCGGGTAGTGGCGCTGCTGCGGTGGTTGCGCGAAACGCTTCGATCAGCAGCACTTCCAGCAGGCGTGAGCGGATGGCATCACGCCCAGGGCGTTCGGCACGGGCTTCCTCGTCCAGCAACTCGACCAGGGTGCTCAAGCGAGGGTCGCCACGCACTACCACCAAACCGGGCAGTAATGACATCAGCAGGGCGGTGTCGTCGGAGTCGAAGGTGCAGTAACCTACCAGCAGGCGGGTGTCGAACGGGCCGGGCTCGCCAATGTGAAAAACACCAGGGCCCAACTCCGCAGGGTCACTCAACGCTTGGTCGTCTGCCTGCGCTGAACTGCTCATCAAGAAATGCCGTGCGGCCGGGATGAGCACGAAATCACCGCGCCCTAATAGAACGGGGCGTTCGCCGGCGACTGATAGCTGTGGCTGGCCGTCCAGGACCGCCGCATAGAAGGGCTGCCCAGCGGGTGGCCGTACCGCCCAGTCGCCACGGCCAGTCACCAGCTTGTAAAAGGCCGCGCGGGGGCGGAGTAACTCAATTACTTGAGCCAGAGGGTCGTTCACTGTCGGACTATCACCCATAAAAGGCGGACGCTCGATGCTAGCACGCTCAGGGGCGCGGACCTATCGTAGGGTCTCCCTTGAAACGAGCACACTCACTATGAAAACTGTACTGATCACAGGCTGTTCCACAGGCTTCGGCCGAGCGACGGCTGCTTATTTCCTGGCGCAAGGTTGGCGGGTGATCGCGACCCTTCGTGACCCTTCTGCCAATACGTTAGCGCCCTGCGATCGGTTGCAAGTCCTTCCACTGGACGTCACGAATCCCGACAGTATCGCGAGCGTTATTGAGGCCAGTGGTGCGGTCGATGTGCTAGTCAACAACGCGGGTATTGGTTGGGCTAACGCCATTGAGGGCACGCCGCTGGAACGGGTACGCCAGGTCTTCGAAACCAACACCTTTGGCGTAGTGGCAATGATGCAGGCAGTGCTGCCGGGTATGCGCGCCCAGGGGGCGGGGGTGATTATCAATGTAGGGTCCAGTACCACCTATCGACCGTTGCCCTTGCTGTCGATCTACCGTGCAAGCAAGGCTGCTATTAATGCGTTGAGTGAATGCGCCGCCTTGGAACTTGAACCGTTGGGTATTCGTGTGCGGGTCGTGCTGCCGGGCCAGGCGCCCGGTACCGAGTTCGGCAATACCGCCCGCGCCGAGATCGCTGCAGGTGGAGGCTTCCCGGCTGCCTATGCAGGCTTCGCCGAACAGGCCATGGCGAACCTGCGTAAACAAGCGGCTTCAGGTGGTGTGACCGAGGAGCAGGATGTGGCCGAGGCGATTTTTCGTGCGGCCTCGGACCTTGAATGCCCAATGATGTTGCCAGCGGGTGCCGACGCGGTAGCGTGGTCGTTACAGGTGTAGCACTGGGATAGTGCTTCGCAGTCTTGACCTTCATTGGCAAGCAGTCACCTGCAGGCTCTACGAGCGCCGCCATGTAGCGTCGGGGTATTCACGCCGTCCATCAGTCCTTGATGGGCGCAACCTTACTGGTTCTATTGGTGGCGGGCTGAAATGGTTTCGGCCAATTTCATGCAGAGCCCAGTGTAGTGCGGCTTTGTTCTGCAACCAGCGGGTGTATAGATTATTGAGCAATTACGAATTGGATCCTTATTTCTTTAATTGGGTAGCTTTCCTATTCATAGGCGCTCGCTTTAAAGAGGACCCAAATTGAGTGTTGACCTTTGATGACCCTTTGGCCTGACGCTAAAAAGCCAACGAACGTTATGGTTGTCGCCCGCTGACATGACTCGGTTGCTGATTGTTGCAACATCAAAAGACGCCCAGTGGGCACGAATACCGACCTGACCAACCAACGCTGGCATGGTTGGGCTTAGTACCAGAACGGCAGGACTCATGGTGCACCATCCGATTTGGCAGAACCTGACACGGGGTGCACCTGACCAAAGAAAATTACCCAGGTCCTAAAGTCTTCGCTAAACCGTTCAAAGCGGTGATCGACACCCGCAGGGACAGACAGAAGGTCACCCACCTTCACTTCCGTGTACACCTGATCGCGTCGAAAGGTGGCAGTACCTGAGCTGACGAAACCGCGGGTCCGCGAAGCCCCGCCCGGGCTAATGGAGCCGCAGGCGGTCCAAGACAATGGCGACCACACTATATGGCAGGCTATCAAGAAACTCGGAGGATATTTTCGTAGATGGCCTAGCCGGCATCGCTAATTTTTCAGTCCAGGGATCAGCCCGCTTTTTCCGGTACGAAGAAAATAAAAGATTTGTTTGATTCTGTTGAACTCATTCGCATCCATGGCGCTTTCAGTTCCGGCGAATTGATATTGGTATAGAGTAATAAATGTATTCAAATTTATTTTCTCTGCATTAATCGCAGATTTACAGTAGGTCATCACTAGCACACTGCCGAGACTATTTTGACCAAGTGCGGAAAAATTAATTTTTTGTTCCCACAGATACACGTCAAGCCTTATTAGCGAGAGCCCTTCAGCATATACAAAAAAGTGTTCCTTGGTATCCTCAGGGCTTTTTGGTCCACCCAGAAAACCTGAGATTAAATTCTCGATCAACGAATCCATGCTTTTTTTCGATCACCTTCCAAGCCTGGTGATATTTCCGAAATAAGAGGAGTAATCACGTTTTTACTGCGTCAATTTCTATTTTTGTTGTGGCGTAAATTTTAGAGGAGGTTTCGAGTATACTTTCAATTGGCACTGCCTCGTTTTCAGAGGTGGCTAATGAACGCAGCGCCTCGACTATTTTCAATTTCAGGTACTCAGCTTTGATTTCGCCTAATCGCATGAGAATATCCAAGTAATCCTTAACATCTTTTTGAGCGGCTTCTTGAGTGGCTTGAGCCGCTGAATCATCAACCTTGATAAATGAACGAAGCGTATTCAAAATATCCATATGACACCTCTGCAGATTCAGCCTGATAAATAGCTTGCATGAACATGTTTTTTTCAGCTTACCTAACGCACACTGTAGTCGCACCCAGACCAGAACACACGACGCGCGTCCTTGCGCTTGACGCCGACTTCATGTGGAAACTTTATGTCCATCGACTACAGGTGAGCCGCCAGGCGGTGACCGATGCCCCATATCTCGCACACAGCCGTGTTGTGCAGTACCCCAACACGGTCAGGTCAATCAGTTGGCCGGTGAGGCTGCAAAAGGTTTCGTCGATGCTGTACACCTCGAAACCGGCCGCCATGCCTTTGATAGGGCTCATGACGCGCTTTGAATTTGCCAATTTATGTGGCATAGAAAATCAACCGCCGGTCTGCTGCTTTTTTGATTAAGGAACCTGTTTTCCACTGTAGGCTACACAAAGGCTTGACGCTTAGCATCCAATGTCCAATTCAAACACTCAGTCAATGTGGCACTTAGTATGGAGCTACAATGTTTCCTACAATACCCGTACGACCGGCAGCGGTATGTCAAAATGATCCTCAAACCGTAAAGCTTTGGGAGGCAATGCCAGGAAATCACCGTGGCGAGACCGTCATTGTTTCATCTTCAACCATGAGTGATTTGCGCACAGCGCAGAGCGTAATTGATGCCGTAAAAGAAAATCTTTCTTATGGTGCAGGGAATCTAAAAAACGATTTCATGCTTTCGGCTGGGGAAAGCTATTACAGATCCATAGCCGCACGACATGTCAGGAACACGGATTTCCGCGGGGACAATAACGGCCTTGCGAAGTCTGCGTTGTCAGCCCAAGCCGGCGCCTGTTCTGAATACTCAGCGTTGGCGATGGTATACCTCTCTAATATGGGCCTCGAACGTCCAGTCTTCACTTACGCTGCCGCCAATGAGCCCGACCATCAATTTAATATCATTGGTGATATCCGGGAGCCTAGGGCGGCAGTGGTCGTTGATGCCTGGCCTACTTTCGCTAAAGCACACCTTGTTAACAATGCTGAAATTCTACCTTTGCCAAACAGCGTATTGAATGTGCACTATCCCGGGATGAGCCCTAGGATAAAAATAGAGGACATCGGCGATGTACAAGCTTTGGATAGCCATCGCGTAGCGCGAATCAATCAACTGCACAATACGCCCTCGTATCAAGAGGTTATTTCGCAACGCCCCGAAATTGGATTGCGAAATAAACACCACGGCATCAGGAATCTGGGAGTGAGGTATCAGAATGAGGACCAGCCAAACGATGTTGTGGAGAACACAGTAGACCGTGATCATTATGAGCGGCAAGCACAGGGAGTTCGTTTGGCACGACAGCAATTGGAACCGTAGAAGTTGAATGTTGAGGGCGTTGAATTCCGGGAAAGCCAGTTTTTCATGTTTTGGTGCCGTTTTTTTAAATGGATATTGTAATGGAGGTAGTTTTGCTCGGAATATCGCAGGTTAACTAAAGTTATTGGGGTACGATTTGTGAGCATAAAAGAATTCGAAACGCTGGTTGGCCCACTGTTGAGATATTTGAATGTAAGCATGCCGAGCATGGGTAATGGTCAGGCAATTTTAATTGAGTTAAAGTATTTACGGTTGCAGTTGACGCCGCTGAATGACCGTGAGCTATTGATGGCTGCGAGCCTTGGGGTTTTACCTGTTGACATATATCCTTTGCTAGGCTGGAAGCTACTTGCGAAAAACGATATTGATGAGGTGGGTCCGCCTATTCTGGTTTCGATTGTCGAGTCTAATAATATGTTGATGCTGTGGTGTAGGGAACGGTTGGGTCAGTTGAATCCTGCTGAACTTATTGCCTTGTTCGAGAGAATGCTGCATAAGGCTGGCAGCGTTAGGCAAGTTATTGCCAATGAAGTTGGTGCTTGTCAGGCATCAGCCAATAGGAATGAAATAGATAAAGCGCAAGCTACGCTTGCTGTTAGCCGGATAAAGCATGAGCTATAAATTTTAAGTGCTGTCCACTGCGTACCACTCAAAATCACCCATCGACCTACGCGGCTCGGCCTGATCTTCGCGTCAGAACATTTCGTACACGGCCTAGCTCACATAGATACGGGGCCATCGATTCATGGATGGAATACCCTCCACACTTGGTCCATTTGCGCCTTCACTGGGCTGCTGCGATATTAGTGCGCGCTTACCGTCCACAACTGGTCCATCCGCGTCGTATAGCTCTGGCTCATAAACTCACGACGCATTCCCCAGTCCGGCGCTATCGGCACCGTAGCCGCCCGCAACGTACCCCGGCCCCAGCGCGCATTGATGCTGTCCAGCGTATTCATCAACTGCTCGCATTTCTTCGGCTGGGTGAGTGCAAACAGGTCGTCCGTATATTCACCAGGCTGCCGCAAGTCCAGCAACAGCACTTCGGCCTTGCTGTACCTGTACCCGTCACGAAAAATGCGCTCCACGGCATAGGTGGCCGCGTTGGTCATCAGCAACGTGTCGTGCGTAGGGTAGGGCAGCTCAACCAGTACGCCGTTCGCATACTTGGCCTCATCCGGGTTGAACATGCCGGTTTTGATGCTGATGCGCATTTTCTTGCACAGGGACCCTTGAGCACGCAGCTTCTCAGCAGCCCGCGCGGTGTAGGTGGCCACCGCTTCCTTGAGGGGGGCCAGCTCGGTGAGCCGGGTGCCGAACATGCGGCTGCAGCAGATTTCCTGCTTGGGTGGGTCGGGGTCGTCCAGGGCCAGGCAGGAGACACCGGCCAGCTCGCGGGCGGTGCGCTCCAGTACAACGCTGAATTTCGCTCGAAGCGTGACCGGATCGGCCTTGGCCAGGTCCATGGCCGACTGGATACCCATTGCCTGCAGGTGAGCGGTTAGACGTCCACCGACTCCCCATACCTCGGAAACGGCCGTATTGCGCAGTACCCAATCACGCTTGAACGGGTCGCAAATGTCCACCACACCGCCCGTATGCTGCAGCAGGCGTTTGGCCGTGTGGTTGGCAAGCTTGGCCAGGGTCTTGGTGTGTGCGATGCCCACGCCTACCGGAATACCCGTCGCCATCATTACCCGCTCGCGGATGGAGCGGCCAAACGTTGTCAGGTCGCCGGGCTGGCCAGTGAGGTCACAGAAAATCTCGTCGATGCTGTACACCTCGCAGCCGGCCACCATGCTTTCGATCAGGGTCATGACGCGCTCGGACATCTGCCCGTACAACGCGTAATTGCTGCTGAACGCCTTGATTCCGTGCCGGCTCAGCGTGTCTTTGATCTGGAAGTAGGGCGCACCCATTTTGACGAAGGGCTTGGCATCGTAGCTGCGCGCAATTACACACCCATCGTTGTTCGAAAGCACCACAATCGGCGTCTTGGCCAAGTCCGGCCGAAAAACCCTCTCACACGATGCATAGAACGAATTGCAGTCCACCAGGGCAAAGGTGGGTTCAGGCGTACGCATGGTCGCGCACGCTGTAGCGAACCACGCCCCAAATGGTCATTTCATCGCTTTCCAGGATGTAGCGCGCGGGGTAGGCCGCGTTTTCAGACTGGAGAATCAGTTCACGGCCCTTATGGTGCAGTCGCTTGCATACCGGTTCCCCGTTCAGCGCCGCAATCACGATGTCACCATGCCGGGCCTCACGGCCTCGATCCACAATCACCAGGTCACCCGTAAACAAGCCGGCGCCGTTCATGCTGTCGCCTTCGATCTTCACCAGGTAGATGTGCGGGGCACGAATGTCGAACAACTCATCCAAGGAGATGTGCTTTTCGAAGTGATCCGCAGCGGGAGAAGGAAAACCTGCAGGAACGCGGCAGGCGAACAGCGGGAGGGGAATGGTAGAGGACGCCAGGGAGCCGAGGATGGTAAAGGACATAGTGTCACCGCAAATAGCCGGTCAAAACCGCTCAGGGGCGGCGTCAGGTGAATTCAGGTTTTATACTGTACATTTTTACAGTATTACATGAGTTGCGGTTCGGCAAGGTTTTTCCGTACCGGCCATCGGCCTGCATGTGCTGCACCAAAAGGTCAGACCACCGGCCAGAGGAACTAACGAGCCTTTTTGCGGGCAAAGCTGCTTGAGCAGCAGCGCGCGAATTTCCTGGCCACCTGCATGCATGGCAGTCGCTTTCGGCCACCCTTAGCAGATCAAAGAGCCCTCCCATGCCCACTGTAAACGACGATGACATTCAGCAGATCAACCGCCCTGTGTACACCACCTTCATCGGTACCAGCGGTGACAACTCCATAACTGGCACCGCCGAGCGGGACGTCCTGATCGGTGGCGCCGGCAGCGACACGATCAACGGCGTGGGCGGTTCCGATACCTTCATCGGTGGTGCGGGCGCCGACACGCTGATCTCGCACCCCGGCGTATACCTTTCTTCACACAACCAGTTTGTTTACACCGCGCTTTCCGACAGCTACTACGACGCGTCGGGCTCGCATTCCGACCTGATCGAGCACTTCAGCGACGACAGTGACGTGCTCGACCTCACCGCTCTGGGCCTGGAACGGGTGGGCGATGGGCGCAACGGTGACCTGGCCGTGCGTTACGACGCAAAGGAAGACGTGACCTACGTTTATTCACTGGACAAGGACGCCAACGGCAACGCGTTCGAAGTGCGCCTGGCGGGCGATCACTCGGCGCTGAATACGGGCAACTTCGCGCTCAACTACACGATCGCGCCGGGCGCAAAGTTTCCTTACTTTCAAAGTGAAAAAGAGTGGCACGTGACCGGCACCGACGGCGATGACGTCATCTCTACAGCCAAATATGCCAATACCTTCGACGGCGGTGCCGGGGCAGACACGGTCTACGCTAGCCAGTCTCGCACCACAGTGCAGTTCGATCAGGTCAGCGATAGCTTCATCAACGATGCCAATGGCACCGCCAGCACGGACCTGGTGAGGTTCTTCAAAGTCGGCAGCGACCTGCTGGATGTGTCTCGCCTGGGCTTCACAGGGCTAGGCGACGGTTACAACGGCACCCTGAGCTATACCTTCGATAAAGCCTTGGGGCAGGTTGTTGTGCAGTCATTTGAGGCCGATGAGCAGGGCAACCGTTTTATGTTGCACTTGACGACCTATGACAGCGGCGTTAACGGCCTGCTGGATGTGGACCGCTTCATCTTTGCAGGTGATAAAACGGTCGACCGAGAAAACGCTACCCTGACCGGCAATGACTACCGCGATACGTTCATCGCCGGTAGCGAGGGGGGCATATTGATCGGCCACGGTGACGACGACTTGTTGATAGCCGGAAAAGGAGCGGATACCTTCCGCTACCTGGACAAGAGCGATAGCGTCCGTGGCGATAACGATCTGATCAAGGGGTTCGACACCACGCAAGATAAGGTTGATGTGGCGGCGCTAGGCTATACCGGGCTGGGCGACGGCACTGATGGCACGCTGAAACTGGTGTACGACAAGGGGAACGATCGCACGTACCTGAAGGACTTCGATGCCGATGCCCAGGGCCATCGTTTCGAGATCAGCTTGGAAGGGAATTTTGCGAAGGTGTTCAGTGCCGAGAACCTGATAGTAGCCGATACGCCAGCGGTAGCAGACACACATCAAGCAGTGGAGTTGGTGGGCGTACCTGCCGACACGTCATCACATACCGTTTAACCACCTAGGCGTAGAGCGTGGGTTTGTCTATTGCTCAGGTAGGCAAGCTCACGCGATGTTCACGGCGGCCTGCTCCGAAGGGCCGCCCAAATCCTCTACATAGGAGGTTTCTCAAGAAAATTCAAAGGCCGCCGACAGGTCAGTATCGCGCCATGTATTGGCGAGCCTGCTCTACGCTTCAAGGCGCACCATGACCAAACAGCTTAAATTCAGCCAGAAGATTCTCGGCGTTGCCGCCATCGTCATTATCATCGCCCTGGCCGCCTCCGCAGGCTTCAATGCCTACCTGCAGCGCCAAGCGATCGACCAGAGCCTGCGGGCCAACCTTTCCGAAACCGGTCGCGTCACCGCCGGTAATATTGCCTACTGGCTGGACGCGCGAATCAAGCTCATCGAGGCTGAAACCCAGGCCCTGGCGCGGGATGGCTCGCCTGAACAACTGGTCGGCATGCTTGAGCAGAAGGCCTACACCAGTAACTTCCAATCTACCTACCTGGGTACCGCAGACGGCACCTTCACCAACCGGCCCGCTCAGCCGCTTCCGGCCGGCTACGATCCACGCAAGCGCCCTTGGTACCAGGCAGCTACTGCAGCCGGCACGACGGTGCTGCTACCGCCCTACATCTTCGCCTCGTCCAAACAGCTGGGCGTAACTATCGCCGCGCCGTTGATACGGGAGGGCCAGCTGGCCGGCGTAGTGGGGGGAGACCTCGACCTGTCCGCCCTGGTGGCCATTATTACCTCGCTCAACGTGGGTGGCCTGGGTGAGGCCTTCCTGGTCGATGGCGATGGCAAGGTCCTGGTCAGCAGCCACGCCGACCAAGTGCTCAAAAACCTCAAGGATGTGTTCCCCGAGCAAACGCCTGACTTGGGGGAGGGGCTTCACGAGACTACCCAGGGCGGTGACGCGCGCCTGGTGAGCTTTACACCCGTCCAAGGCCTGCCCTCGGTGAAGTGGTACCTGGGCTTGTCCATCGACCAGGCCAAGGCCTATGCCCCTGTCACTCAAGCACGCAACCTTGCCATCGTGGCCACGCTGGTTGCCGTGGTGGCTATCATCCTGCTGCTGGGGCTGTTGATCCGGGTGCTACTGCGCCCACTGCATGAGCTCACCCGGGCCATGGATGATATCGCCGAAGGCGAAGGTGACCTGACCCGTCGGCTGCCGGTAACAGGCCGTGATGAGTTCAGCGCCCTGGCCAAGGCCTTCAACAAGTTCGTGACGCGTATCCATACCTCCATCCGTGATGTTGCCCATAGTACCGGTGAGCTGAGCCAGGGTACCCGACGGGTGCTCGAAACCTCTCAGTCGTCCATGCAACAGTCCGACATGCAGGCGCAACGCACCACCAGCGTGGCGGCGGCCATCAACGAGCTGGGCGCTGCTGCCGAGGAAATCGCCCGCAATGCCGCTCACGCCTCAGGCGAGGCCAGCATTGCCCGCACCCAGGGCGAGGAGGGCCGCCAGGTGCTTGACGAGGCGATGCAGGCCATGCAAGCGCTGTCGGCCAAGATCGGCACCAGCTGCGAACACATCGAAGCCCTTAACGGCAAGACCGCCAACATCGGCCAGATACTGGACGTGATCCGAGGGATCTCCGAGCAGACCAACCTGTTGGCGCTCAATGCGGCCATCGAGGCCGCCCGTGCCGGTGAGGCCGGCCGTGGCTTTGCGGTAGTGGCCGATGAGGTGCGCTCGCTGGCCAGCCGCACCCAGAGTTCGGCACAGCAGATCCAGCAGATGATCGAGGAGCTGCAACACGGCTCACGCGACGCCGTGGCCCTGATGCAGGAAAGCCAGCGCCAGAGCGCTCACAGCATGGAGGTGGCCGAACAGGCCGGCCAGCGCCTGGGCAATGTGACCGAACGCATTGGCGAAATCGACGGGCAGAACCAATCGGTGGCCACTGCCACCGAAGAACAGACCTCGGTCGTTGAAACGCTGAACGTCGATATTAGCGAAATCAACCTGCTTAACCAGCAGGGCGTGGATAACCTGGAGGCCACGCTGGCCGCGTGCACGGCGCTGGAGGCCGAGGCCGCGCGGTTGCAGCGGTTGGTGGGTGGCTTCCGCATTTAGGTGCGGCGCCCCTGAATCCGGCCGTTGTTCCAAAGGGCGGTTATCTAAACCGCCCCCGAAGCCGCCTGTGCTTCAACCTGCACCTGGTAGGCCTTACGCGACGCCTCTATGGTCTCCCGGTGCTGCTCCGCCCATAACCATACGCCGCAAAACGCCTCGGCCAAGCTCATGCCCATCTCGGTCAGCCGGTATTCCACCTTCGGTGGTACCACGGGGTATACGGTTCGCAGCAGCAGCCCATCGGCTTCCATCTGGCGTACCGTTTTAGTCAGCATCTTCTGGCTGACATCGCCCACTTCGGCCGCCAGCTGGGTAAACCGCAGGCAGCCCTGTTCAGCCAAGGCTTCAATCACCAGCATCGTCCATTTGTCCGCAATACGGCTGATGACCTCACGCACCAATTGATCCAGCTGCGGGTCGGCCTTGTTGTTGCCGTGGGGCCATTGCGGAGGGCGGGAAGCGGGTTTCAACGGGGTGTTCATGGGCTTGGTTTCCTGGCGGTAAGTAGGGCACTTTTGGGTGCGTACTTCTCGGCTGCGGCAAAGAAACCTATGGTAGCTCAGGTCGCTCGGCACAGAGCGTATCGTTCTTCCTCACACAGGAAACCCCCATGCAAACAACAGGCAATACCCTTCTGGTGACCGGTGGCGGCAGTGGCATTGGTTATGAACTGGCCAAGGCGTTCCTGGCCTTGGGCAACGAGGTGATTATCGCCGGGCGCCGCGAGTCGGTCTTGAAGCAGGCTGTGGAGGCCGCTCCAGGGTTGCAGCACGCAGTGCTCGATATCACCGATGCGGCAGACACCCAGCGCGTGGCCGAGCACTTGATCGCTCGCTATCCACGCTTGAATGGGGTGATTCATTCCGCGGGCATCATGCGTACAGAATCCTTGCGCGAAGGCGCTACGGCCCTTGAAGACACGGTGGCCACCAACCTGCTGGGCCCCATTCGCCTGGACGGGTGGCTGCTACCGCATTTCCTCCAACAGCCCCATGCCACCATTGTGACCGTTACCTCAGGCCTGGCCTTCCTGCCGCTGGCCCTTACGCCTAGCTACTGCGCCACCAAAGCGGGTTTGCATTCCTACACAGAGTCGCTGCGTTACCAGTTGAAAGACACTGCTGTACGTGTTCACGAACTGGCACCGCCTTATGTACAAACTGAATTAACGGGTGAACACCAGGCCAGTGACCCTCAGGCCATGCCGTTGAAGGCGTTCATAGAAGAGGTTATGGCTATTTTCCAACAGTCGCCTGAGGCGGATGAAATTCTGGTAGAGCGGGTCAAGCCCTTGCGTTACGCCGAACAGAACGGCGCTTACGGAGCGTTTTTCAAGGACTTCAACGATCAAATGGCAGCGGCTTGGCAGAGCACATAGGGGGGTGGGGCAAGGTGCCTGAAGCTGGGATTGCCCACGGGTAATGACCGCTGCTTTTAAACGCCCGCGGCCTGGCAGCGGGCGTTCCAGCATCTATAGGGCTGTCGAGTCACACTTGGGCCATACCGCCATCGATGCACAGTTCGGAACCTGCTACAAAGCTGCTTTCATCACTGGCCAGGAAGAGCGCTGCGGCGGCCACTTCTTCTGGTTTGCCCAGGCGTTTGAGAGGGATAAGGTTCAGTAGTGACCCTTTGATCTCGTCAGACGCGGCCGCCATCATTGGCGTATCAATAGGGCCGGGGCTTATCACGTTTACCCGAATGCCCCGGTCGGCCAACTCGTTTGTCCAGGTTCGGGCATAGGCGCCGCAGCGCGGCCTTGCTGGCGCCGTAGGTGCCATACCCCGGTGTACCGATAAAGCCAGCGATCGACCCTACCAGCACCACGCTGGCGCCTTGGGTCATCAGCGGTAGAACGCTTTTCAGGATAAGCAGCGGCGCGCGCGTGTTCACATTGAAGGTTTTATCGAAATGCTCGGCCGTGGTGTCGGCCAGCGATGCGCATTCGGACATGCCGGCGCTTATCACCAGGCTGTCCAGGGGCGTCGCAGCGTGCTCAAGGGCCTGGACAATCAGGCCCACGTCCTCATGCCGGGTCACGTCCGCCTGTATGCCCTGCGCCTGCTCGCCCAGTTCAGCCAGGGCGTTGTTGAGCGAGTCCGGGTTGCGACCGGTGATAAATACCCGTGCCCCCTCCTGGATAAAACGCTTGGCCGTTGCAAAGCCGATCCCGCTGTTACCACCAGTCACCAATACTGTTTTTCCACTCAACCTAGCCATGGGTCATCCTCCAGTGTGTACAGACGACTACGATATATTTCGTATACTAAGTGTCAATTACGCACTTTGAAGAGCCTAGGTATACCCATGGAAACTCCGATGACCGATATACCCGACCACCTCTGTGCCCAAGTGCTGGCCACTCGCCCGGTGCTGGAGCAGATCGCGAACAAATGGTCGGTGCTTATCCTGACCGTGGTATGCACCAAGCCCTCGCGGTTTAATGCGCTCAAGCGACGCCTAGGTGGCATCACCCACAAGGCACTGACCGAAGCACTTCGGCGGCTGGAGCGAAATGGGCTGGTGGCCAGGCGGGTGATTACGTCATCGCCCATCGCGGTGGAGTATTCAATTACCCCGCTAGGGCGGTCTTTACAGGAGCCGTTTGCGGCACTGTTCAACTGGTCGGTGCTGCATCAACAGCAGGTAGAGCAGGCACAGCAGGCGTTTGATGCCCTCAAGGCCGAGCGGGAACATACGCCCGCCGAGGCCTAGGGCACGCGTTGTGTAGCTATCCGCCCAGTGCTATCGGATAATGGCAGCCTTTGCGATCCTGCCTGCTGCTGCCTGGAGCTATCGATGGTCAAGACCCGCCCCCGTCCCGCACTCAACGGCGTCGCCTCAGCTGACAGGGTGCTGACCGTGCTTTGTGCTTTCAAACTGGGGGATTCGGCGTTGGGCCTGGTGGAACTCACCGAGCGTACCGGGCTGGTCAAGAGCACCATCATGCGGCTGATGGTGTCCCTGGAAACCCATGGCTTTATCACGCGCCTGGCAGATGGCCGGTACATGCTTGCCAGTGAGGTCATGCGGCTGAATGCGGTGTACCAGGATGCACTGGACCTGGAAAGGCACGTGGTGCCCAGGCTTCACCGGCTCACGGATGAAACAGGGGAAACCGCTTCATTCTACGTACGTCACGGGGCCTACCGGCTGTGCCAGTACCGGGTCAACTCCCCGCACCGGCTACGCTTGCACCTGCAGCCCGGCGACATGCGCCCCATGGACAAGGCCGCCAGTGCCGAAGCATTGCGTACCCCTTACAGCCGCTTTGTGGAGGGGCTGGAGCCTTTCTATTCCACTGGTGCCACAGACCCCCATGCGTCCTCCATGGCGCTGCCCATCTACGGGCCTCTGAAGGAACTGGTGGGGGCGATCGTGTTGTCAGGCCCTTCTACCCGGTTAACGGCCGAGTATGCAAACACCTTGCGCGACACCTTTGTCGAAATTGCCGAAGACCTCACCCGCAGTTTGGGGGGTAGGCCTGCTATGGAATCTCGGCCTAACCCAGGATGATGCTTGCGCCAAGGTCATGTGAACCCATACAGGGCCACCGGGTTGTCCTTGAGTATGCGTTCACGCGGGTGTGCGTCTGGCGCCCATTGCAGCAGTAGATCGAGCAGGCCAGCGTCGTTGGGTTTATCCGTGGCCAGGGTGGGGTGAGGCCAGTCGCTGCCCCATAGCATCCGTTGTGGGTTGATACGCACCAGCTCCATCGCCACCTGGCTTACATCTGCGTAGCGGGGCGGGCCTTCCTTAGAGCGGATATAGGGGCCAGACAACTTGACCCAAGTGCGCTGGTTGTCCAAAAGCCGGGTAAGGGTGGCGAAGGCGGCCGATGCTGTGCCCTCGGGCTGTGGCACATGGCCCATATGGTCGATCACCAGCCGCGAGGGCAATCGGGCCAGCCGGTGTTCCAGGTCTACCAGCTGGGTGCCAGGTGCCACTACCTGAACGTTCCAGCCCAGCTCATTGACCCTGGCTGCCAAAGGCTCAAGGTCATCAAGGCTGGCGCCGCCGTAGCTCAGGTTGAAGCGAATGCCTCGCACACCCTCAGCATGCATGGCCTGCAAGGTGGCGTCCGACACTGCCGCATCTACCACCGCCACTCCCCGCGCGTTGCCGCCTGCCTTTCGCAAGCCTTCCAGCATGCAGCGGTTGTCTGTGCCGTAAGTGGAAGGCGTGACGATCACCATGCGCTTGAGGTGAAGGCGTGCCTGTATCTGGCCATAGTCTTCCAAAGACGCATTGGGAGGAAGCAAGGTGGCCCCTGGCGCAGCAGGCACACGGTCGTCATACAGGTGCATGTGGCAATCCACACTGCCAGGCGGTGGCACCAGGCTAGACAGGTTGTCTCCACTGGAGAACCGATAGCTGGCCAGGGCGTTGAGTGAAACCAGGGCGCCCGCAGAGGCGGCGCCTAGCACAAAACGGCGGCGGGTGATGGGCATGGGTCAAGGTCCGTTCGTAGCTCACCTTACCCTGGCACAGGGCAAGGTTGGACTTAAAAAAAAGGGAGTGAGCCCATGCGTAGTGGGCCACTCCCGTTAAATGCGAGGTGTGCTGAAGGGCAACCTGCGCTGTCCCATCAGCCTGCCTTGAGCGGCTCACGGTGCTCGGCCGGCGTACGCTGGCGATGGCGGCCCATCAGTAGCACGGCGACCCCGCCCACTGCACAGAGCACAGCCAGCGGCAGCATGGCGATGGCGTAGCTGCCGGTAGCCTCATGAATGGCTCCATAGGCGTTGACCATAAGGCCGCCACCAATGAGGTTGGCCAGTGCGCCGATGGCCGCCAGGCCCGCCGCTGCAGTAGTACTCGACAGCCAGGTGGATACCAGTGCCCAGAACGGGCCTTTCATGGAATAGGCCCCCACCAGCACCATCGTGAGCAGCACTACCGTGGCAGGCAGCGACGAGGTAACCAAGGCCAACAGCAATCCTGCAGCAATCAGTAACAAGGTCGCAGAGGTATGCCAGCGGCGTTCGTTGGTTTTGTCGGAACTGCGGCCCCACAGGATCATCGCCACCGACGCAATGCCGTAGGGAATCGCATTCACCAGGCCGATTTCCAGGTTGCTCAGCCCAAAGGTCTTGAGCAGTTGAGGCGCCCATACACTCATGGTGCTGCCCGCTGCCGAGGCGCCAGAATAGATCAGGGCCATGACCCAGATGTCCTTGTGCTTGAGCAGTTTCCACAAAGACAGGTGGCCGATGTTGGATTTGCGCTGGCGCTCTTCATCCAGCCGGCCTGTCAGCCATTGGCGTTGTTCGGTGGTGAGCCATTTCGCCTGTTCAGGCCGGTCCGTCAACACGAACAGGCAGGCGATACCCAGCAGCACAGCCGGAATGCCTTCGAGCAGGAAGAGCCAGTGCCAGCCCCGCATGCCCATCCACCCATCCAGAGACAGCAATAGCCCGGACAGGGGGGAGCCGATGAAGTTGGCGCCGGGAATGGCCACCATGAAAATGGCAACCATGCGGCCACGGTAGGCAGAAGGCAGCCAGTAGGTCATATACAGCAGCACCCCTGGGAAAAAGCCCGCCTCTGCCGCGCCTAACAGGAAGCGCATCACGTACAGCGAATTGGCGCCTTGCACGAAGGCCGTGCCCGCTGAGATCAGCCCCCACGTGATCATGATTCGCGCGATCCAGATACGGGCGCCGAATTTCTGCAAGGCTAGGTTGCTGGGCACCTCCACCAGAAAGTAGGACACGAAAAACAAGCTGCTGGCGAACCCGAATATGGCAGGTGTGAGGCCCAGGTCCTTGTTCATCTGCAGCGAGGCCATCCCGATGTTTCCGCGATCGATGATCGCGATCAGGTAGCACAGGATCAGGAAGGGCAGCAGCCGCCAGGCGACGCGGCGCATGGTGGTGCGCTCCAGTTCACTGACGGCGTGGGGCGCCTGTTGTAGGGCCATGGTGTTCTCCTATAGTTGTTTTTGCTGGAGATCAAGCGTGCAGCAGGTAGGGCTGGCACGGGTTTCAGGGGCTGGGGCCTATAGCAAGTGCCGGTTGACGATGCAGCGTGGGTCAAGGGCCTGGTTGTTCCACAGGCTTGCAATCTGCTGCACGGCCAGCAGGCCCACCCGGTCACGGGCTTCGGTGGTATTAGCCCCTATGTGAGGTGTCGCGACCAGGTTGGTCAGGCCCCACAGGGCGCTGTCTGCGGCAGGCGGCTCTGGGTGGAACGTATCCAGCCCGGCACCGGCGATCTGGCCAGTGCGCAGCGCCTCGACCAGTGCTGGGGTGTCGATCAGTTCCCCACGCGCAGTGTTGATCAGGATGGCATTGGAGCGCATGCGCTGGAACTGCTCGGTGCTCAGAAGGTTGCGGTTCTGCTCGGTAAGCGGGCAGTGCAGGCTGATCACATCGCAGCTTTCCAACAACTGCTCGAAGCTGGTTTCGCGTTCCACGTGGTCCCGCGCCGGCAAGGCTTGCAGGTAAGGGTCGTATACCCTGACCTTCATCCGCAGGGGGGCGACCAGGTCCATCAAGATACCGCCAATGGACCCTAACCCCACCAGGCCCAGCGTCTTGCCCGACAGCTCCATGCCATTGGCCGTGGCTTTGTCCCAGTGGCCTTGGCGCATGCGCGCATCGAGGGTCGCTGTCTGCCGCGCTACGGCGAACATCAGCGCAAAGGCCTGCTCGGCCACCGACTGCGCGTTGGCGCCCAAGGCGATGGTCACAGGTACGCCGCGCTCGGCAGCGGCTTGGATATCAATGCTGTCGTAACCCACCCCGTGCTTGGCAACAACCTTGAGCGCCGAAGACGCCTGGATCATCTCCCTGGTCAGCTTGCCCTGCCGCACGATGATGGCATCGGGCTGTTCCTGGGCAATGATCGCAACAAGCTCATCAACTGGTAGGTAAGGTGTGGTGGGTATGAGTTGGATATCCAGGCTCGCGGCGTGCTGAATGGCGTCCTGGGTAAGCGCGGGGCCAGTGATCAATATCTTGCGGGTCATAGGGTGTTCACCTTGTTGTTATGGCGACGAGCGCAGGCTCACCTGAGCTAGTGAAAGGCCTGTGCTTTAACCTAGCATAATGAAACGCCATTTCAACAAAGAAGTTTTTTCCATGACCGGCGGGGATGAAACCGCGAGCAAGGTGCTTGCTGTGGATTAAATGAAATGCCATTCTAAAAATCCTGAGCCTAGCTCATTGGCACCCTATAACTTCAAGAGAAATGCCCATGCCTATCGGATTCCGCGTCCTCAAAGCCGAACGTAAAGTCAGCGCACAGTGGGTTTCGCGCTACCGCGATGTGCCTGTCGCCAATGTGAGCGATTCCATGCACCGCATGACCGCCGGTGGCGCCCGCCTGCGCCCCATGCACCGTGAGGGTGTTCTGGCAGGCCCTGCACTGACCGTTAAAGCCCGCCCCGGCGACAACCTGATGCTGCATTACGCCATTGATATCGCCGAACCTGGCGATGTCATCGTGGTGGATGCTGGCGGGGACCTGAGCAATGCGCTGATTGGCGAAATGATGGTGGCCTATGCCGAGAAACGTGGCGTGGCTGGCATTGTGATCAATGGGGCCATTCGGGATGCTGGGAGCATTGGCGCCGGGACATTCCCGTTGTTTGCAGCCGGTATCTCCCACCGCGGGCCGTACAAGGATGGGCCAGGGGAAATCAACGTACCCATTGCCATTGACGGCATGGTGATCGAACCAGGCGACCTGGTGATCGGTGATGACGACGGTCTGTTGTGCGTGCCCTACGACCATGTAGAGGCCGTGTATGGGCGGGCCGCTGCCAAGCACGAGGCTGAGCTCAAGCAGATGCAGCAGATCGCCGACGGTACCAACAGCCGTGCCTGGGTACTGGAATCGCTGAAGCACACAGGCTGCGAGTTCGAAGATTAAGGCCGCCTGTTCCAATGTGCGCCAATCGCCCGGCTGATGCCTGAAGGCAAGGCCGGGCGACAGTTGTTCGCCTATTGATACGTTACTTTTATCGCCTTAGCCGGCTGTCACGTTGCCCTTGGGTTGGCGTGTGCCCGATGTCACAGGCTGCTGGCGCGCCGGGTCTCCCAGCCACAGCATCAGGCATGTACCCAGCAGCAACACGGCGGCCACCGCGTAGAACGGTGCTGAAAAGGACTGGGTAGCATCCTTGATCATCCCGATCAGGAACGGCCCAGCGAACCCGCCCAGGTTGCCGATAGACACGATCAGCGCCAAGCCGCCTGCTGCCGCGCGGCCAGTCAAGAACGTAGAAGGGATAGCCCAGAACGTGGCCTGGAACGCCAGAATGCTGGCAACCGTGCCCGCCAGGCAGGCGATCTTCAGCACTGGGTCGTCAGCCAGGGCGGCGCCTACCAATGCCAGCGCCGCGAACGCCAGGGCGCCTACCACATAGGGCAGGCGCTGTTGCGACCGATTGGCCAGGCGGGCCCACACCGTCATCGCAATCGCCCCCAGGATATAGGGCAGGGTAGCGACTAGCCCGACGGTGCCATTGGCCATGCCCAAGCTCTTAATGATTTGCGGCATCCATAGGCCGATCCCGATGGAGCCTACGATGCAACAGAAGTTGATGGCGGCCAGCACGAACACCTTGGGGTTGGTCAGCGCGCTACGCAAGCTGCTGCCATGGGATGCACTGATGGTTTGTTGCTCGCGGCGCAGGCGGTCAGACAACCAGGCCTTTTCGCGGTCCGTCAGCCACCGGGCCTTGGCCGGGTGGTCCACCAGCACGAACAGGCAGGCCAGCCCCAGCAATAGCGCTGGAAGCGCTTCGACCACCAGCAGGAACTGCCAGTTCTTCAGGCCCAGCACCCCATGCATGTCCAATAACCAGCCCGACAGCGGTGAGCCGAAGATATTGGCCGTGGGAATCCCCAGCAGGAAGGCTGCAGTGGCTTTTGCGCGCCATTTGCCGGGAAACCAATAGGTGAAGTACAGGTAAACCCCGGGCGTGAAGCCGGCCTCTGCCAAGCCCAGCAAAAAACGCATGATGCTGAAGCTGACCGGGCCTGTGGCGAACGCCGTGCCCATGGAGATCAGGCCCCAGGTGATCATGATGCGCGCGATCCATATACGTGCTCCAAAGCGCTGCATCAGCAGGTTGCTGGGGATTTCGAACATGAAGTAACCCAGGAAGAACAGGCCTGCCGCCCAGCCGAACATGGTGGCCGTCAGGCCCAGGTCCTTGTTCATACTGATGGCCGCGAAGCCAACATTGGTGCGGTCCAGGTAACTGATCACGTAGCACGCGAAAATAAAGGGCACGATGCGCAGCAGCACACGCCGCAGCACCTGTTCGCCCTCTTGGTCAGTCAGCGGGGGGAGTAGCGTCACGTCTTGGGTCATGGTCGACTCTCTTATGGTTATTGTCCAAACACGGGGCGTCAGCTGTGAGGGAGCATCAGCTGTGGGAGAACATCGGTAGGCCCGCGACAGGGGCAGGTGCCTTCAATATCGAACCGGATTCGGATTCGGTGATGTAAAGGGTGGAATGGCCAGGGCCGCCAAAGGCCAGGTTGGTGTTGCTGATGCCCTCGCATGACACGAGCCTGGCAAGAGGCTCGGCTACCTTTGAAAGCCGCCAAACGGACCCGAAACCGGTATGGGCTACGTACAGGTTGCTGTCTGCATCCAAGGCCAGGCCATCGGGGCCGCCCAGCCCACCATGCAACTGGGCGAACAGGCCCACCTTGCCGATGATCGAGCCATTGCCCAAGGGAATGCGCCACACCTGCTGGGCCCGTGTGACGGCGATCAGCAGATGGTTGAGCGCGGGGTCGAACACAATGCCATTGGGGCTGGGTACGTTGTTGAGCAGGCAGGTGAGGGTGCCGCCGCTGTCCAATTTGTACACCCGCCCGGAGGGATCCTGTAGGCCGGTTTGCCCTTGGTCGGTGAAGTACAGGTCGCCTGCTGGGGAAAATACCAGGTCGTTTACACCCTTGAAGCCTTCTGAGCCTGCCGACTCCAGGTACGGCCTGATTTCACCGCTGCGCGCATCCAGCACCATGATGCCGCGCTTGTAATCAGTAATGAAAATCCGGCCGTCGCGGTGGATTTTCAAACCGTTGGGCCAGCCGTCGTACTGGCAGACCAAATCCCAATCGCCTGATGGGCTGATTCTGAAGATCCGCCCATAGGGGATGTCGGTGACATACAGGTTGCCGTCCCGGTCAAAAGACGGGCCTTCCAGAAACGAATCGATAATCCGCCCTTGGCGGTTGGCATCAGCCCAGCGTGTTTGGCGAGGCTGGCGGTAACGGTCCGGTAGCCGTGTGAACACCGTTGTTTCAGTGATGGGCGGGGCGGGAAAGAAGCTCATTGGCCTTCCTGAAGCCGCTGTCTCGCGGCGGTTTTTGTATTTATGAAACGATATTTCGAAATCTACACCAGGCGTAAGGCAAGTGCGAGATGAGGGCGGGCCGCCGGTCGAAAAGGGAGAGGTAAGTGTGCGGGAGCTAGAGGAGAGGAGAAGGCCTGTAAGGCCAGGAAGCTGAGCGTTGCGGCAGGCAACACATCTGCTCCCTGGCTGTGGTTTTAATGGCTCATGGCAGCCGTGCTTAATGCTGGGCTTGATCGCGCACCAAAGCTGCCCGTTGCTCGGCCATCTGTGAGGATTCTGCGACCGTTTCCAGGTCCTGATCAGCAACAGGCTGCTGCCGTGGGCCGCTCATGCGCAAACTGTAGAACTGGTCGATGTAGGTGCGGATCTGGTCGGGCTGTAGCGGTGGCATCTGCCCATGTTTCTCGCCCATCAGGCGCCACGCAATAAAGTTGACCACGGACGCCACGGGTACCTGCATCCGCGCACCAGGGATCTTTGCTTTGTTGTGGTGCGACTCAACGATGTAATCCAGGCAGCCCTTGAACAACCCCTGTAGGCGGTTTTGCTGATCACGGTCCAGCAGGGCACCATCCCCGCCTTTGACCGGCAAGCAATACATCCCTGCCCAGCCGTGGTAGGCGCCTATGGCCGCTTCGCGTTTGGTGAGGGCATCGGTGCCCTCGAACACAGCCATCTCCAGGCGGTCGGCCAGTGCCGGCTCCAGTTCGCCAGCGCCGCCGTCCACGGGCGTATTGGCACCACGGCGCAGCGCATTGGTGCCCATCAGGATGGTGACGTTGGAAAAATCCAGCAGGGTTTCGAGGGCGATGGCTTCCAGTTGCTTTCGGCTAGGGTCTGTGAGGCGTTTGATGCCGTCCATGTCGTCAAGGTCGGCTTCGTCCAGCAACAGGATCGGGTTGGTGCAGTTGGCACGGTTGAGGAGCAGACCGATCTTGCCCATGGCATCGGTGTCGGCGGTCACGAATTCGTCTTGCTCCAAGGCGGACCATTCCTTGGCCATCAGGGCATTGATGCCCCCGGCCTGTTTGTCTGGCATCACCAGGCTTTGCACCGGCAGGCCTAGAAGTTCGGGCAGCACATGCTCGGCATAGCGGCTTTTGCCCGTGCCGGGTGCGCCGGCCAACATCATCATCTGCTTGTTCACCGAAGGTACTTCGGCCCAGCGGTGCCAGTCGTCGCTGTCTTTAAGGGTAAGCACGTTGAAGCCTGCGTCGGCCGTGTATTCGGTGGGCAGCTCACGCTCCAGGGAGCGCGCAGCAATACCCAAGGTAAAGCCGCTGAGCTTGTCGCGCAGTTCCGGGGGGTAACGGTTCAGCTGGTGCTGCATGCGTGCCAGCAGGTCGGCCCGCCCTGCATCGGTCTTGACCGCCTGGACCTCCTGGGTCTTCATAGGCCGGCCAATCATGAAGTCCTGCCGCCAATGCATCATGCCTCGGATCAGCCCGTAATTGACCTTGTCGCCTTTTTTGGCGGCGGCGAAGGCCTGTAGCAAGAAGATGTCGATCTTGCGGCAACTCGTCTGGATGTGTTCGGGCAGTGTCTTGAGGTAGGCCGCATTCTGCGCCTGTCGCCGTAGGTGGGTTTTTTCCAGGGCTTCAGGGTAGCTGAGCTTAGCCTTGGTGGTGACGGCCTCGCGCACGCCATTGAGCAGCTCCTTGCCTTCCTGGTACACCGGCGTGAGCATGCCCATGGCGGTCAGGCCCCGCGCAGTGCCCTGCTGGTCGCTAGGCGCCTTGGCCTGGATAAGGGCATCTACTGCGGTGTAGGCACCGTACACAGCCACGCCAGCTACGGCGCCTCGGGTAAGGGCCTTGCCGGTTTCGGTTCCGGCTTTGTGCCAGTTGAAGCTGTTGGCCAGCACGTCATCCACGTCTTGTTTGAGCGCATGATCCAGCTCGCCGTAGCTGGCGGCGGCCTGTGCCGGTGTAGCAGGGCGTTCAGCCAGCTCGAGATCGCCCGCTTCGCCACCTACCGGGCGATAGGAGCGCGCGTGCTGTCGCCCCATCATTGGTAGCCATTGGCCCACGCCTGCGGCGGCGTCGCTTAGGCGTTGAATACTGCCCGTTATCAACTGAGCACCTAGCCTGGAAGAGGGCGCTGCCTGCCGGTGAGTGCGGCTGGCCTGGCCGATAGGCTGGCTGGGTTCGGCACGTGCGCCTATGAGTGGATGGCCTAGCTCAGGGTCATTGACCACGGTAGGTTGGGTACGTACGAGGCGTGCCAGGTTGAAGGTGTACGTCAAAATGCATCTCCTTGAATCAATACTGTTGTCACAGCCGCATGCCTTGGCTCGCCAAGTGCTGACGCGCGCTATTACGGCAGGCCGTCAATTCATTGATGGCAGCATCGAGGGTTTCTGTGTCCAGCTCTTGGGCTGAAAACCGCATCTGGAGATAGACCTGTGCGTGTTGGGGATGCATGGCTACAACAGGGCCCGGTGAGAGGCAATTCAAGCTCAGCAAGGCCCGGTACAGTTTTGCTTCGTCCACACTGGTAGCGCCCAGTCGCCCGTGGCTGCTCAAGGGCGTGTACAGGTGAAGGGCTTGCTGCGGCTCGCACCATTCGAAATAAAGGGACGTGCCGTCTGCCAGGGCCATGCCGGCACAGCCGTTGTTGCCTAAGGCAAGATTGCCGACGCGG
Source organism: Pseudomonas sp. AB39(2026) (assembly GCF_059831485.1). Classification (NCBI taxonomy): domain Bacteria; kingdom Pseudomonadati; phylum Pseudomonadota; class Gammaproteobacteria; order Pseudomonadales; family Pseudomonadaceae; genus Pseudomonas; species Pseudomonas sp. AB39(2026). The sequence continues at coordinate 1,121,195 of NZ_CP195212.1, read as the reverse complement.
TCACGCTGGCCCAGCGAGTGAAGCAGGTGGTTGATGGCTTTGATGCTCATGTGTCGTCCTGAATGGCCTAGAGAAAATAGGCAAAACCACGTGCACAACGGATACCTTCTACTTATTAATGAGAATTGTTACCGTTTGCGCAGGGTGTGTGGTCGGCATTTAGAAGTTGGTTCCCACTCGGCTGAGTACAGCTTTAGCACAAGTGTTCCAGGCGTGCTCGGCTAGGCCCCTGCAAAAAAGTAATGGAACTATATGTTATATAGTAACAACACAGAGGTGTTCGCTAACTGCATCTCATGCCCCTGTTGGCTGGAGTTCTCTGCCATGCGCCTCACCTCAAATACCGACTTCATTCAGCGGCTCAACCACCATATCGACCGCCCTGACCAAGCCCCCCAGCTCACCCTCGAAGCCACCACCAGCTCGGGCGTTGCCCACACTGGCGAGGCCACCTTCGATCAGGTGCGAGGCTTTACCACCCGTGGGGCCCACTTGGGCACCGCCTTGGGTGAGGAATGGGCACGCAACCTTCACTCGCGACAGTTGGCCTTCGCTTTGGGCAAATTGATCAATGCTCGCCGGGCCGACCTTCAACGCCCTCGCCCTGTAAACGCTGCGACCAGGGCCTGCGGGCAGCAGCCCCTAGTGGAAGAAGGGCTTGATGCCCTTAATCGCAGCGTTATCTTGGCTGAGGACATTCACCGGCTGCTTGAACAAGCGCCTCGGGATTGGCCGCTTCGTGGGGCATGCGAGAGCGTTCTGCGAGGCGCAGACGATTTGCACGCCGTGTGGAAGGGCCCGCAGGCCGCGGCCCCTGCGGCCCATGTGCATGAGGAAGGTCACAGCCACGGCCATGACCATGGTGGCGGCGCCATTGTGGTGGACGTGGACGAGGCCATCCATGGGCTTTATGCCGCGATCAGTTACCTGGTACAGGCCATGAAGGGGGGTGGCCAGGAAGTGGCCAAGCAATTCAGTGAAGAGGCACAGGCCCTGGCTCATGCCCCATTGGAATGGGTCAAAGAGCAGGGCACTCCACATGGCGTAGCCGATTTCGCCATGGGCGTCAGTGTCGGCGGGGCACTGTTGCCGTTTTCACTGCTGGCCATGAAAGCCGGTGTGGAAGAAATTCACGGCGCACGCCATGAGCACAAGCGTTTGGGTAAGCTCAAGGCGCAGTTGCTTGAACGCCTAGATCAACTCAAGCCTGTGCACAGTGAGGGGGTGCAAGGGCCGGAAGGCATTCAGCGTTTGCAGGTGGAACAGCAATTGGACGCACTGGCTTTCTCGCGGCAGCAAAACGCCGATGGTGGGAAGGTGGGTGTGTTTTCGCTGTCCTCCGGCGCAGCCATCGCCGCCAAGGTAGGGCTGGAAACCGGGGCTAAGTCGGCGTTCATCGCAACCAGTGGTGCCGCAGGGCCAGCAGCGGCCACTGCTGCCGCCGGCATTGCCGGAACCTTTGCGCTTGGTCCGCTGGCCGCCGGCAGCGCCGTGGGCCTGGGCGCTTACATGGTGCACAAGTCAGCGGCCAAGGCCAAAGCATTCAGGGCTGAAAGGGAGGAAACACTCTCCGCCCATCAGGGCCTGAGTGAAGCACAGCGCACAGGACCACTGAAGCACTACGGCGACTTTCTCGAACAAAAGCTCAACCAGCACCAGCGCTTCTACGACAACTACCGAGACTGGAATAAAGGTTTTCTGGCTGGCAGCGGCATTTACACGGCCGGCACCCTGGCCAAGGTGGGCATGGTAGCGGCCGTTGGGGCCGGCGCGGTGGCCCTGGCCGAACCCGCTACGCTTGGCACAGTCATCGCTTTGGGGGCCGTGGGTGGGGCAATGATGGGGGCCAGCTCCCACCAGTTTCTATCCGGGCACGGCCGCCATCACCGCTATGAAGGGTATTTCAAGAAAGACGACCTGGAGCTGGACCGCCACTTTCTGGCCAGCGCGGACCTGCTATGCCTGAACGATGCCCAGTCCGGGCCGCTGGCAGGCCTGGAGCTGCGGACCGATTTCCACCAACACCTCTACCACCGCGAAGCCTGCCGCCAGGACCTGCTTGAGCGTATTGCTGGGGAAACCGGTAAGCGCTTCACTGGCCGCTATACCTACACCGCCGATACCGAAGCTACACGGGAAAAGCGTGGGGAAAAGCCCGGCAAACGTGAGCGCATCAAAGCCCAGCTTACCCAGCGCAGGGAAAACACCGCTGCCAGGCTGTCAGCGGCCAAAGCGTTTGGCAGCTCATTGGCGAGCGGTAGCGTTAAACGTGCAACTCAGGCAAGCCGGGACACCTGGAACGCTCAGCGCACCGCGCTCAGTAAAACCCATGTGGCGCAGTGGTTTGCCCAGAACGAGGCCGGCGAGCCAGAGAACATGATGAAGACCATGCTCGACCCGCACTTGGCCATGGTGCAAAAGCGGCTGGACATCAAACTGCGCACCTATGCTGCCGTCAAGGTGCAGGGGGAGGGGGGGCTGTCGCTGGAAGATGGTCGAAAACTACGCGATGTGCTGGTCGGTTTGGACAAGGACCTGGAGCAGGACGACCTGCTGTACCGGCAGCTCACTCACTTGCGCTACAGCCTCGAACAACCGGGAAATGAAGACCAGCGCAGTGAGCGGATTGGGCGCTTCATTGCGGTGCAAATGGGCAAGCCGTATGACGAGGCACCTGTACCGCTGGAGCAGCGCCATCGCGCATTGGCCCATCATCTGCTCGACGAGGCGCCCACACGCTACCGGGACCTGCGTGGCATGCTACTGGAAACGGAGCTGGAAGCCACTCGCCTGCGCGGGCGCTTTCATAAGGCAATGACGGCTGAGCACAACGTTTAGCCGTTGGGCTGTCTGTGAGGCGGCGGCAGAGCACGTCCCGTGTGCCGCCGCCCTAGGTAAAGCCTGTTGGCGTGAAACTACCGGTTAATGTCCAGTGGGCCTATGCCTCACGGCATGCCACAGCGCTAAGGTAACGCCACATCCATGCCCAAGGAACGCCCCACAATGCCTAGCCTGATTTCGCAAACCCTTGCCGCCTCACCGGCTGAAGCCTACGTACACTTCAACGACCGTTTACGCTTTGAAAGCGATTGCTCGGATGTCTACCACAGCCAGCAGGCGGGCGACATTGATTACGTGCTGGTCGATGTGCGCAACCCTGCAGCCTTTGCGGCGGGGCACGTGCCGGGGGCTATCAACCTGCCTACCCAAACCCTTACGGCCGAGCGCCTGTCCGCGTTCCCGGGCGACACGCTGTTTGTGGTGTACTGCGCCGGGCCCCATTGCAATGGCGTACACAAGGCCGCCGTGCGCTTGGCACAGCTGGGTTACGCGGTGAAGGAAATGATCGGCGGCGTGACCGGCTGGCTGGACGAAGGGCTCCCATTGGCACATGACAGCGACAGTGGGCGCACTTCCGGCACTGGGGTGGCGTGCGATTGTTGAGTGCATGTTGTTCAGTAGTGTAAGGCTTTGCGTGGGCAGCCCAGAGCCGCCTACGCCACTTTGGCTAGGGCCGTGTGAACACCTGGGATACACTAGCACCTGCCATTTCAAGCCCCGTTGCCGCCATGCCCCCGCTTAAATACCTGCAAGCCTATCCCGCCGCCCTGCAAGCCCAGGTGCGCCAGCTGATCGACCAGCAACGCCTGGGTGATTACCTGCAACAGCGCTATCCCGAACGGCATGGGGTACAAAGCGACAAGGCGTTGTATGGCTATGTGCTAGACATCAAACAGGCGTACCTGCGCAACGCGCCGAGTCCTGACAAGGTGCTGTTCGATAACCGTCTGGACCTCACCCATCGCGCCCTTGGGCTGAACACGGCCATCTCCCGTGTTCAGGGCGGCAAGCTGAAGGCCAAGAAAGAAATTCGTATTGCCGCCTTGTTCAAGGAGGCCGCACCACAGTTTCTGAAAATGATTGTGGTGCATGAGCTGGCGCACCTGAAGGAATCCGACCACAACAAGGCGTTCTATCAGCTCTGTGAACACATGCAGCCTGGCTACCACCAGCTGGAATTCGACCTGCGGGTCTACCTTACCTGGCGTGACCTCGCCACCTGACCGGACGTTGCCCATGGATGCCAGTAAAACCCGCACCAGTTTCTATCGCCGCCTGTACGTGGCTTATCTGATCGACAGTGGCATGGCGAGCAGCATCCCTGCGCTCACAGAGGTAACGGGTATGCCGAGGCGCACCGCCCAGGACACCTTGGCCGCCCTGGCAGAGCTGGATATTGTGTGTGAATTCGAGCAGGCCCAAGGGGCGCGCAATCACAGCGGCTGCTACCGAATCCGTGACTGGGGCGCCATCGACCGGAGCTGGGTCGAGCACAACCTGGATAGGTTGAAGGCCGTGCTGCAGTACCCCTGAAAGCGCCTCAGTACGGCGGCCTGAAACCTTTGGAATCCTCTGTTCATGAACCGCTTTCTGCTAGTTAAGCTTATGCTGCTTGTGCCGCTAACTGCGGGTGCCAGCGAGGGCACGCCGGGCATCGACACCCAGGTCACAGCGATCGCTCGCGCCCTCATCAAGGCTCAAGACCTGCCGGGGCTCGCCATAGGTCTCAGCGGGCCGGGAACCGCCCGCCGGTTTTATTACTTCGGTGTAGCCGACCGCCGCAGCGGCCAGCCCGTGGATGCCAACACCCTGTTTGAAATTGGCTCCCTGAGTAAAACCTACGCCGCTACGCTGGGTGCCTATGCCACGGTGACAGGCCACCTGCAACTGCAGGCGCCGACAGCGCAGGTAAACACCGCCTTGGCAGGCAGCCCTATTGGCGGCGCTACATTACTCCAATTGGCCACCTACAGCGCTGGCGGGCTCCCCTTGCAGTTTCCTCAGGGCATTGATGACGAGCGCCAGGCCATTGCGTTCTACAAGGGGTTCCAGCCACGGTTCCCTATTGGAAGCCAGCGGCTCTATTCCAACGCCAGCATCGGCCTGTTTGGTGCCTTCGCTGCACAACGTTTGAACGCGCCCTATGCTCAGGCGTTGCAACGCAGGGTGCTCACGCCATTGAAGCTGGAGCACACCTACCTTCAAGTGCCAGCAGCCGCCCAAAGCCATTACGCCTGGGGGCACGGCAAACAGGATGAACCCCTGCGCGTGAACCCCGGCGTCTATTCCGAACAGGCGTATGGCATCAAGACCACCGCAGGTGACCTGCTGAGCTTTGTAGAAGCCAACCTCGACCCAGGCGCGTTGCCAATGCCTCTGGCCCAAGCGATGCTCATCGCCCAACAGGGGTATTATCGCAGTGGCCCTATGACGCAAGGCCTGGGATGGGAAAGCTATGATTACCCGCTCCCCAAGGCCACGTTGCTCGCCGGCAACACGCCTGCCATGGCACTGGAACCCCATCGGGTCGACTGGCTGCCATCGCCGGTATCAACGCACCACGCTCGCTTGTTCAACAAGACAGGCTCTACCAATGGCTTCGGGGCCTATGCGCTGTTTGTACCAACACGCCGGGTCGCCGTGGTGATATTGGCCAACCGCAATTATCCCATTGCTGCACGGGTGGATGCGGCTTACGACTTGCTTGAGCTGATGGATAAACCCTCCAGGTGAAACGTTACCGTCGGGGTGGGCTTTCCCCAGGCGTCACCCATTCATCAAGCAGTTTCGCAAAGGCCACCGCAGCCGTGCTTTGGTAGGCGCCTTTTCTGCGTAACAGCGCCACGGCGCGGCTTGGAAGCGGTGGGAGAGTAGCCATAGTGCGCAAACCGGTTTGATGACGCACTATTGCCTCAGGAAGAATGGTCACCAGGCGGCCTTGCTTGACCACCTTAAGCACGATGGCAATGGAATCGGCTTGCAGCATAACCTGCGGTTTGAACGCCAGCGCCTGGCACCAGGCATCTATCAACGTGCGCGTGGCGAAGCCCTTTGCCAACAAGGCAAATCGCAAGGGTGGCAGGTCATTGGAAGCTAGCGGGAGGCTCACCCAAGCGGTCAATCAAAGGCGCTACCAGGTATTCGCTGAAGGTTGGCGTCACGCCCAGGCGCAGCTGGCCCTTGGACAGGTCGTTGACATCCAGCATCGCACGGCTGCCGGCGTCCAGCTCCATAAGAGCACGGCGCGCGTGCTCCAGGTACACGCGCCCTGCATCGGTGGGCACAATGGTTCGCCCACTCCGATCAAAGAGCATTACGCCCAAATTGCTTTCCAGCTGCCGAACCTGTTGTGAAAGGGCAGGCTGGGAGACATGCAGCGCTTCGGCAGCACGGGTGAAATAGCCGTGTTCGGCGATAGCCAGCAAGTATCGGACATGACGTAACAGCACCGTTTCACCATAAGGTCAGGTTATGGAGATCATCACAAATGAGTCCTGGCTATTATAAAGCGCAAGCATGATGCTGTGCTCAACGCAGCATCACCGAGTGTCAGAATATTTCGTACATAGCCTAGGAGAATGGACATGCCCCACAGCGATAGCTCCAGTTCACCACGCGACACCCTTACCCAACACGTTTTGCAAGCCAAGGTTGCGAAAAACCTTACGTGGGCTTCGCTGGCCGAGGGCACGGGGTTGAGCGTGGTCTACGTGACCGCCGCTTTACTCGGCAAGCATCCTTTGCCGCACGCCGTTGCCGAAGTAGTGGTAGAGCGGCTTGGGTTAGGCGCCGATGCTGTGGGCCAACTGCAAAGCATACCGATGCGTAGTAAGGCTGAAGACGTTTCCAGTGACCCCACCATTTACCGCTTTCACGAAATGATTCAGGTGTATGGCACCACCCTTAAAGCCCTGGTGCATGAAGAATTTGGCGACGGCATCATCAGCGCGATCAATTTCAAGCTCGATATCAAGAAGGTCGAAGACCCGGAAGGCGGGGCGCGTGCCGTGATCACCCTGGACGGCAAATTCCTGCCGTACAAGCCATTCTGAGGCCTAGACATGACAGAAGAAAAACGCATGCCGTTGCCACCCTTCACTCGGGAAACCGCGCTCCAGAAAGTGCGAGGCGCCGAGGACGGGTGGAATTCACGGGATGCCGCCAAGGTAGCCCTGGCCTACACGCCAGATACCTACTGGCGCAACCGTAGCGAGTTCGTCAACGGCCGTGCCGAAGCTCAAGCCTTCCTTGAGCGCAAGTGGCGCAAGGAACTGGACTACCGGCTGATCAAGGAGCTGTGGGCGTTTACGGACAACCGTATTGCCGTGCGGTATGCCTACGAATGGCATGATGACTCGGGCAACTGGTTCCGCTCGTACGGTAACGAGAATTGGGAGTTCGCCGCTAACGGGCTTATGCAGCGGCGCTTTGCATGCATCAACGACCTGCCGATCACCGAGGCCGAGCGCAAGTACCACTGGCCGTTGGGGCGGCGGCCGGATGACCACCCTGGCTTGAGCGACCTAGGCCTTTAACGGGCCTTACCTGCCGCGCGCATTGCGGCAGCCATGGAGGCAGCCCGTCTATTAGGCTGACCCAGCTCTGGATAGACAACACATAAGCGTTCCAGGCGGGTCAGCGTCTTGCTTTAAGGCATGAGCCTATACCTCTTCGCGTGGCAATAACTCGAATGAACGCCGGCTTAGCTGGGGAGGTAACGCCACAGCGTCTCTGCGTTGCTGTTTCATGGCAGTACGCGGCACTGCCCCTTTGGCGCGCGGGCCAGATAGCTCTCCCGCCCCAAAGTCGACCACCCCGGACCCGCTGACACCTACAGGTTGTTGGTGGAACCGCTTGTGGATCACGTCAGCCGCCGGCTTCTTGTAATGGTTAGTGATAATGGAGGCCGCTGGCCACAGCCCCAGTACCGGTAACATAACCACAGCCCCCCCTAGTTGAGTCAGCGCCAGCCTGCTCGCCGTCGAATAGTTTTGAAGCGCAAGAGACGTGGCGAGCTTGGTCTTGGTAATAAAGATCGAGGCGATGCCACCTGCTAATGGGACGGCTCCGGCCAGCAGGTTTTCCAGAGCGAATACCGCCTGCAAAGCGCTAGTGCCATCGGTCATGATGTCGATCGGTACTTTCGAGGCCCGTACCAAGGCATTTTTGGCCTGATGGTTCAGGCTGGTCTTCTCCAACTGATCCAGGCGGTCAATGAAGTCACGTCGGCTTAAAAGCGCTGAAAAATCGGCTATCCCGTTTTTATGGGCAAAATGGCCTAGCCCCAGGTAGGCACCGGCGCCCGCCATCATGCCGCCAGCAGCCGCCACGCCTGTGTCAATCTTGGACACGGTGGCTTCACTTAGCACAAGCGATGCAAGCGGGGATATGAAGATGCGGGCCACGTTGCGCGCGGTATAGCTGATTTGGAAGGACAAAGCGGCCTGGCCTACCTTTTTGCCCAAGCCAATCTCGGCATCAAGGTTCTCCACGGCCTTTTGCATGGCTGTGGACATTTCACCTTGGTGGTGAACGATATGCACCTTATTGGCTTCTGGGTCATAACTGAGCGAAGGGGTTTGGTCCGCTTTGTTGATACGTAACCAGTAGGCATCGTGTATTGCCCGGCTTAAGGCTTCACCACCGGCCGTGTCGAAGATCGCGCTGATGCTACCTACGATGTAACCCTTGGTAAAGGTGTCTGTCACTAGAGCGCCGCCACTGAGGGCAGGCACCAAGTCGGTTAGTGCGCTTGCTATGGCAAAAGGCGTGGACTTGGCCGCTCCTACAGTCGCATCAGCCCACTCATCCAGTTTCTTGCCCTTCTGTTCCAGTGTTTCCAAGCGGTTGCCCGTGTAACCGTGCTCAGTCAACTCGATGATTCGATTGGCGACATCATCGTCGAAGGCAGGTAGATCCACATCTTCTGACGCGGTGCGCCAGCGGTTGTAAGCATGATCAACAGTGCTACGCACGCCATCGAAGCGTTCACGGTCGGCTTCGCTCAGTGCTCGCCCTGCCCGAAACGCTTCCAATTTGATTTGGGCGTCTGCCGTACGCGCGCGCGGCTAAAGAGGTTCCAGTAGCCCCAACATGCCTGGCAGGCTGTGCCACAGATGTACCCTCAAGGCGAGGTGGCGTTTCTGTCGCGGCTGGTGTGTGAGAAACCTCATGTTCTGGCTTAAAGAATGTACGGCCAGCAAAAGGCTGTGAAAACGAATGGGGGTTGCGGTAATTCATAAGTGTTCGCTCACTGGGTTGTTGCTTTGTCTATTCCTGAGCAGCAGGCGGGGACAGGTAGCCTGAGTGCTGGCAGGTTGTAAAAATAGCCGTGAGGTGTCCCTGGGTAAGTGCATAGGCACAAACGTGTTGCCCAGGCGTTACGGCATTGATGAAGGCATCGCTCCATTAGCGGCCGTCGGCTGACCAGTTTGTGAGCTGGCTGTCAGTGCGTCGGTGTAGTTGGCCCGGACCTGAGGGGTCGTGATCGAATCCAATGGCTAGGCCTGTACAGGGTGGGCGAGGAGAAGCCTATTGCTATTTATCAGCCTGTGATCAGTCACTGTCATGTTGGAAAATCTCGTCCGTTAGAAGTCCCTGTATGGCGATTTCCGCGAACCGGTTCCCATTTTTCGAGTATTTTCATGAGGCTTTCATAAAACTATGCTGTGCCCCCTTCAAGGTGAGGCCGTAAGCACATGCGTCTTGCTGGACGTTCGGCTAGCCCCCGCCTAGGGTGCGGCTGGCAAGCTCAGGGCAGCGCACGGCAAGCCGGCCTGGTCAAAAATCACGCCGCTATCGGTTGTCCAGCGACCTCAACGCCTGCGGCAACCCCCACATCAGCAGGGCGCCGGCCAGCAGGCACGTGCCACCGATCACATACAGCGCCGGTGTTGTGCTGCCTGTGAGGTCCTTGATGTAACCCACCATCACGGGGCTGACGATACCGCCGAACTGGCCCAGGGTATTGATCAGCGCGATGCCGCCGGCCGCCCCTGCGCCTGCACCGGCCAACAGCTTAGGGGGCAGGGCCCAGAAGGCTGGGATAGAGGCAATGATGCCGCTGCCCAGCAGCGCCAGCGACACAGTCAGCGACACCGTATGGCTGGCGAACACGCCGGCGCTGAAGAAGCCCAAGGCGCCCATCACCACCAGGCCGCCCACGAATTTGCGCCGTTCGCCGGTCGCGTCGGATAACCGCCCAACCACTACCATGGTCACGGCGCCGAAAATGTAAGGGATGGCGGTCAATAGCCCAATGATTGTAGGGCTTTCTGTGCCGGCGCTGCGAATCAGTTGGGGTGCCCAGAAGTTAAGCCCATAGGAGGCCACCTGAATCAGAAAGTAGATCAGGCCCAGCATCAGAAAGCCTGGGAGCTTGACGGCTGACAGCAACGAGCCGTGCTGCTGGGGGGCGTGGTCGCTGATACGGCTGGCCAGGTAGGCTTTTTCGGTGTCGGTCAACCAGTGGGCATCTGCGATGCGGTCCTTGAGGGTAAACAGCACCAGCAGGCCCAGCCCCAGGCAGGGCAGGCCACCGAGCAGGAACAGCCAGTGCCAGCCGCGCAGGGCCAGCAAACCGTCCATATGGCCCAGCACCAGCCCCGACACCGGCGCACCGATCAGGCCGGCGAAGGCGGAGGCCAGGAACAGCGTGGAGGTAATGCGGCCGCGATAATGCTGGGGAAACCACAGGGTCAGGTAATAGAGCACACCTGGGGCAAAACCGGCCTCCATGGCCCCGATCAAAAAGCGCAGCGCATAGAACTGCCACTCTGCGGTAACGAAGACCATTAGTGCCGTAGCGACGCCCCAGGACATCATGATGCGCGCTATCCAACGCCGGGCGCCCACCTTGTACAGCATGATATTGCTCGGCACTTCGAACAGTACATAACCCACCACAAACAGCCCTGCACCCAGGCCGTAGGCGGTATTGCTCAGGCCCAGGTCAGCTTGCAGCTGGAACTTGGCAAAGCTGATGTTGATGCGGTCGAAGAAGGCGAACAGGTAGCAGACCATGATCAGCGGCATCAGGCGCCACGCCACTTTTGCGATCAGTGCTTTCTCATTGTCGGCCACGGCAGCGGCGCCACGGCCTTCTGAAACTAGAGATGCGGACATGGGTGTTCTCCAGGCGAGCCCCCGGTGGGCTGCTCTATTTTTGTTGTTGTCTGGTAGGCGGCTGTGGCCGCCTGGCCCCGCTCACGCCACTGCTGAGGGCCGCGGGTGAAGGTCTTGATTGCGCCCGGCCTTCGCCACTTGCCCTGGCATGTCATGGCCGAGCAAGGCGGGCAGGGTGCGGGAGAGCTCGATCAGGTGCGGCAAGTCGATGCCCGTCTCGATGCCCATTTCGTCGCACAGGTTCACCAGGTCTTCGGTGCAGATGTTGCCAGAGGCACCCGGTGCAAACGGGCAACCGCCCAGCCCCCCCAGGGAGGCATCGAACCGCCGGGCGCCTGCCTCGTACGCCGCCAGCACGTTGCTCAGGCCCAGGCCGCGGGTATTGTGGAAATGCAGGGTCAATGCCGCTGAGGGCAGTTGCTTGAGCACCTGCGTGACCAACCGATACACCTGGCGCGGGTTGGCCATGCCGGTGGTGTCAGCCAGGGTCACGCCCTGTAGGCCGAAGGCCTGGTAGGCGTCGATCAGGCGCAGCACCACGGTTTCGTCGATGGGCCCTTCGAACGGGCAACCAAAGGTGGTGGCGACGGTGCCATTGAGTCGCGTTCCCTGGTCCTTCGCCAGGGCCACTACCTCTGCAAACCCTGTCATCGACTGCTCTCGGGTCATGCGCATGTTGGCCAGGTTATGGCTCTGGCTGGCCGAAAGCACCAGGTTCAGCTCGTCTGCCTTGGCGTAAAGCGCCCGTTGCGCGCCCTTCAGATTGGGGATCAGCGCCACATAAACAACCCCTGGCCGGCGTGTAATGCCTTGAAACACCGCCTCACCATCGCGCAGGGCCGGAATAGCTTTGGGCGACACAAAGGCCCCGGCCTCGATCCGGGTGAAGCCGGCCAATGAAAGCTGGTCGATCAGCTTGATCTTGTCTGCAGTGCCCACCCAGGTTGGTTCGATTTGCAGGCCGTCCCGCGGTGCAACTTCCTGGACGATCAGGCGCTCTGAATAATCGGTGATCATTGCACCACCCCTTCGTCTTTCAGCCGCTGAATAGCGCTGTCGCTTAGGCCCAAGTCGGCCAGTACAGCCTGTGTATGCTGCCCCAGAGTTGGCCCCTGCCAATTCACAACGCCTGGTGTGGCCGACAGCTTAGGTACGATGCCGGGCATTTTCACCGCTGCACCGCCCGGTAGTTCGGTGTCCAGGATCATGCCCCTGGCCTGGTAGTGGGGGTCGGCCACGATGTCGGCCACCGAATAGATACGCCCAGCAGGCACTTGTGCCTGTTCCAAGGCCTCGAGCACCTGGGTGACAGGGCGCTTGGCGCTCCATTCGCTGATGGCCTGGTCCAGCAGGTCGCTTTCACGGGCGCGGCCATCGTTGTGAGCAAAGGCCGGGCGCTCGGCAAGGTCCGGGCGGCCAATGGCGGTCATCAAACGCTTGAAAATGGGGTCACTGTTGCCCGCGATCACCACGTAGCCACCATCTGCGGTGGGGTAGGTATTGGAAGGCGCGATGCCGGGCAAGGCACCACCACTGCGCTCGCGTACGTGGCCCAGCATGGCGTATTCGGGTACCAGGCTTTCCATGACGTTGAACACGCTCTCGGCCAGGGACACGTCAACGACCTGGCCGTCGCCTTGGCCGCTCTTGACCCGTAGCAAGGACATCAGTGCGCCCATCACTGCATGCATGGAGGCCAGCGAGTCACCTAGGCTCACGCCTACACGGGCAGGGGGCGTATCGGGGTTGCCGGTGGTGTAGCGAATACCGCCCATGGCTTCGCCGATGGCCCCAAAACCCGGTCGGTCACGGTAGGGGCCGGACTGGCCGTAGCCAGAGATGCGTACCAAGGTGAGCTTGGGGTTCAGCGCATGCAATACATCCCAGCCCAAGCCCAGCTTTTCCAAGGCGCCAGGGCGCAGGTTTTCGATCAGCACATCAGCGCTTTCAGCCAAGTGCTTGACGATCTCGATGCCTTCGGCCGATTTAAGGTTCAGTGCCAGGGATTTCTTGTTTCGCGATTGCAGGTACCACCAGAGTGAGGTGCCTTCGTGCAGCTTTCGCCACTTGCGAAGGGGATCGCCTTGGCCAAGGGCTTCGATCTTGATCACCTCGGCCCCGAACTCGGCCATCATGCGTGCGGCGAAGGGGGCCGCTATAAGCGTGCCGATTTCAATCACACGGATACCGCTCAGTGCAGTCATGGCGCAACCTCGATGGTTCTTGGAATTTGACCCAAGCCTAGAGGTTTCTACGCGCAAGGTGCCAACCGTGCATTGGAAAAAGGCGTTCGCGCTTTGCGAACGCCCTCAAAGAGGTTGCGGTGATTGCAGGTGGTCGAACAGCAGGCGGCTCACCGGTGACAGGCCATGGCGCTCCCGGGCTATCAACATCAAGGTGCGGTGGGCCCAAGGGTCACTCAGCCCCACCATCGTCAGCCCCAGGCCTTGGCCGAACAGCTCGTAGGCCCTGTGCGGCAACACCCCGATGCCCATGTTGGCTTGGACCATGCGGCACACTGCATCGAACCCCGGTACATGAATGCGCACACGTAGGGGTGTACCCAGCGCTCTGGCGGCTGCGTGAGCCCGCTGATTGATTGAACTGGCTGCATGCAGCCCGATGTGGTCGTACGCCAGGGTGTCGGCAAAGGCCACCTGGGTGTGATGGGCCAGAGGGTGATCGCCGCGCATGACCACCGCCAGCCGATCAGTGCGATACGGCACACTGCACAGGCCTTGGGTGTCGCTGTCCATGGAACAGATACCCAGGTCGGCCACGCCGTCGATGATCCCGTCCACAACGCCGTTGCTGGGGCGCTCCTCCAGGTCGACCTTAACCTGGTCATGGGTCGACACGAAGCGGTGCAGGTCCTCGGGCAGAAACTCGATAATGGCCGAAAGGTTGGCCAACATGCGCACATACCCCCTCAGGCCTTGGAGGTGTTCGCCAACTTCGATGCCTACTTTGTCTACCTCGGCCAGCATGCGACGCGCGTGGTGCAGCAGTGTTTCTCCGGCAGCTGTCAGCGCCATGCCCTTGGCGGTACGCGAAAACAGGGCGATACCCAGGGCGCCCTCCAACTCCATCAAGCGCTTGCTGGCGGCCGACACCGCAATGGCCTCACGCGACGCTGCACGGGTGAGCGTGCCTTCCTCGTGGACCGCCACGAAAAGCTGGAGAGTGAGCAGGTCCAAGCGCCGGATCAGCTGTCTGTGAAGCATAGGGTTAACTCTGAGGGAACTGAATAGGAGGGCCTCGCCACCTAGTGAGCAGGCACGGTTGTGTGCCTTACCACTACCTAAACATGAGGTGCATCATGAAAAAAGTAAGCATCGTAGTTTTCTCAGTGCTGATGGCCTGTGCTGGCGCCAGTTACGCGGACGGGCCCCATAGTGGCATTGGCCAGTGCCCGAAAATCATCTGTGGCTAGGTTGGGCACAGGCTCATGGCGTTAGCAGTGCTGGCAGCCCGGACAAGTCTTTCAAGACAGCATCAGGCTGCCAGTCCGCATTGAGCGGTTCGCCCTTGCGGTTAATCCACACGCAGCGGATGCCCAGTTCCTTACACACTTTCAAGTCCGAGAACTGGCCCATGGCGACATGGATCGTTTGCTCTTTGGTAACCCCCATCACTTCGTGCGCATGAAGGAACAGTCGGTGGTCGGGTTTGTACGCCTGTGCCTGCTCTGCCGTAATCACAAAGTCGATAGGCGTACCCAAAGCGCTCACCGTGCCGCCGATCAGTTGGTCAGTGGTGTTACTGATGATCGCGACCTGGTAACGCTCACGCAGGCAAGCCAGCACATCGGGCACCTCCGGGTGAGGGGGGATCCTACCTAGGATTGCCAGCAGGGTGTTCATGTCCTGGGCCGTGGCCGTGTGCCCGGCTTCCTCAAGCGCCTGCTCAAGGCCCGTACACAGTACATTGTCATAGGTACAAAACGGGGACTGCTGCTGGCGCTCGACTGTGATCGCCCGTAGCCGGTCAGCTAATGCCAAAGCTTGCGCGTGTGGAGGCGTGGCTCCCTGGTGCCTTTCGAGAAGGGCAGCGGCGGCCTGCTGCACGGCATGGTGCCATTGAACCAGGGTACCGTAGCAGTCGAAGGTAATGATCTTGGGCAGGGTGGCAAGCGTTAGCATCCAGCGTCTCCAGAGTGTAATAGGCAGGAAGGCCCTTTACTGGATAACCTACCCGCGGCTGCCGTGTCAAAAGCAGGCGCGGGCAGGGCCTTTCTGACAACCTTGCAAGCACGGAGGCGTATATGGACGGGCGGCGTCCACTTCCCATGGTCGGCCATGACCGAGGCATGAGGGTGGGCTATCGCCTGGCACTGGACCCTCCTGGAGCGGTGATGGCGCGCGCTTCGCTGGCCGTGGTGCCTGCCCTAGACGCCATGGCCGCGATCAACTATCGCACTGCGGCCAAGGCGTTTCACTGTTTCCTGTTCGCCCAAAAAGGCGGACTTGCCCGAGTGCTTGCTGGCGGCAGCCCCGGACGCCTTCATTGATGCCGCGCTGGCCAGAAGATGCGCCTACCCAGGCACCACAAGCACCGTACTCTTATTCCAGAGGGGAATAGAAAACTGTGCTTATTTATCGCTTTTATATTGTCGGCAAACGCTGACTATAGCGGGGTCCAATAAACATAAGAAAGGGAGGGCCCTATGGCGGAATTTGCGACCACTCAGGTAACTGATCAAGCGGCAGCGGTAACTCAGGTCAAGCAGTCCAGATACCGCTGGGTGGTGCTTGGGGTCATTGTGCTGGTGTACATGCTGGCTGCGGCAGACCGTGCCAATATCGGCATCGCATTGCCGTACATACAAAAAGAGTTTGGGGCCACCAATGCGCAGGCCGGGTTGCTGGTAAGTGCCTTTTTTCTGTTCTATTCCCTAGGGCAGATTCCAGCAGGCTTCGTGCTCAGCCGCCTGGGCGTTCGGCTAGTGGCGCCGGTGTCTATCGCAGCCACCTCCGTGGTCACGCTGCTGATTGGAACAGCCCATAATTTCCTGTTGCTAAAGGTCTACCGGTCAGCCCTTGGCCTGGCGGAAGCGGCGCTGCCCTTGTCCATGCTCAGCACCATCAATCGCTGGTTCCCGCCAGGAGAGAAGGGCACGGCCACGGGTGCGTTTCTATCGGCGGCCAAAATGGGCGCAGTGATTGCCCCGCCCATTGGGGCGGCGCTGATCCTGCTGGACGGCTGGCGCACCATGTTCATCGCCTTTGCCATCCCTGGCGTGATCATGACCCTGGTGTGGTGGTGGATGGTGCCCAACGAGCCGCGCTCATCCAAGCGCGTCAACGAGGCCGAAGCCGAGCATATCGAAGGCCAGGCCGCAGCGCGCAGCGGGCCAGTGCAGGCACCCAAGGACTTCGGTGCGTGGGACAAAGCCTTGCGCTATAAACCGGTTGCCCCCTTGGAAACATCGCGCTCGGTGTTCAGGTCCTGGAACGTGTGGGGTTGCGGCCTGGGCTACCTGTTGATGACAGGTGTGGTCAACGTGCTGCTGGCCTGGCTGCCTAAATACCTGGGCGAAGTGAAGCATTTTGAACTGATGCAGGTAGGGTTTGTGGCTGCACTGCCTTTTGTAGGCGGCGTGCTGGGCAATATCGTAGGCGGCTGGCTGTCTGACACCCTGCTGGCCCGCCGTAGAAAGCCCACCATGATGATCAGTGCCGTGGCCACCTGCGCCATGATGATCGCTCTGGTGTACGCGCCTAATGGCCTGCTCGCGGTGAGCCTGCTACTGTTCGGGACCGGTTTTTTGCTGAACGTGGGGTATTCGTCTTTTTCCGTTTATTCCATGAGCCTGACCACACGCACCACATACCCGGTAGCCGCCTCGGTGGTCAATACGGCGGGCCAGGCTGGTGGTGCCATGGCGCCGCTGGTGGCCGGCCTGTTGTTGGACAGTTATAGCTGGACCGCCGTGTTCCTGTTCCTGGGCGTATGCTCATTGGCTGCTTTGGCCTTTGTACTGACCATTTCCGAACCGGCTGCAAAAACAGCGCCTGCCCAGGCGTAATACGCGCAGAAGCGATGCCCAAGGAGCTTAGCGCTGCAGCTGGGTAGAGAAGTCGCACAGCGTTGCTGCTAAAGCCGCCACCTCTGCTACAAAAGACGAGGGGCGGTCGTTGCGGTACATGGCCATGTAGGGAACAGGCGGCAGCTCGGGTTCAGTGTGGATGACAGTGAGTTTGCCGTCATCCACGAACGGCCGGAAGCACTCCAGCGGCAGGTAGGTCACGCCCAGCCCAGCGCTGGTCAGGCCCAGCATGGCCATCAGGCTGTCTGAGGACAGCGTCTGGGGCAGGTCAATGCCCCGTGCCCTCAGCCAGGTGTTGACGAACAGGCCAGAGCCGGACTTTTTACCCTGCACCAGCATCGGGTATCGGGCCAGCTCGGCCAGTGATACCGTCCCTGAATGAGGGATAAGCCCAGGGGCGGCCATCCAGGCATTTTCCACATGGGCCAGGGGCAGGCTCGTTACCTCAGGTGCCGTGAACGTGTCGGGGATGATGATCAGGTCTATCAGGTCATCCATCAGCCGCTCGTGAAGGTTACGGCTCATGTCCACTTCAGGTGCCACCGTAAGGCCGGGGTAATCAGCGACTAACCGGGTGACCAGCCGAGGCAGCCACGTCCAGGCAGTCAGTTCTGTCACGCCAAGCCTGAGCCGGCGTGTGGTGACGTGAGTGCCGTCTTTCAAGGCCGTGATGCGGTCGGCTAGGCCGAGCATTTCCCTCCCAATGACCAGAAGCTCTTCTCCGGCAGTGGTCAACCGCGCGCCACGCTGTGAGCGGTCGAACAGCTTGAGCCCAGTGGAGGCCTCCAATTCTTGCACGCGTTTGGAAATGGCCGACTGCGTGGTATTGAGTTGCTCAGCGGCGCGTTCAAAGGTGCCTAGCCGCTCGATCCAGTGAAGTGTCAGGAGCTGCCGCAAGTTGATCATGTTCATTCCTGCTGGGCATGTATGGGCATCCCATAATATCGCTTTTTCTATTCCCATACGGCTCTATCCTCGAACTATCTGCTACCCGAGGCGTACCCATGACCCTGACTGCTTCAATTCCCGATATCGATACACTGGTGGCAGCGTTCTCTCGCACGTCCACTTCGATCATTAGCGATTGCCTGGATCGGCTGCCGGGGGCGCCCTTGCAGCCGTTCCACCGCATCGAGGGCACCATGGCAGGCATCGCCCTGACCGTGAAAGTGCCTGCGGGCGACAACCGTGCCATTCACCAGGCCCTCGAACTCATAGGCCCTGGGCACGTGCTGGTGGTAGACGGAGGGGGGGATGTGAGCCGGGCGCTGATGGGGGACATCATGGCCGCCATCGCCCAGAAGCGCGGAGCGGTGGGTGTAGTGGTGGATGGCGCTATCCGCGACCTGGCGACCATTGGCCGGGGCAGTTTCCCGGTGTTCGCGCGTGCGGGCTACCATCGGGGGCCTTATAAAAACGGGCCGGGTGATATCAATGTACCCGTCAGCATCGGCGGCCTGATCATTTCACCGGGGGATATCGTGGTAGGGGACCATGACGGGATCGTGGCCTTCCCCGCAGCCCAGGCGCATACCCTGCTGGAGCAATGCCTGGCAACAGAGCGCAAAGAAGCCGACATGCTGGCGCAAATTGCTGCCGGAACCTACAAAGGCGCCTATGCCGCCCATTGAAGTGGACGATAAACAATGAAGATTGCAATCATCGGTGCTGGCGAAGTCGGCCTGACCTATGCACGCCCATGGGCAGCTGCGGGTTATGAGATTGTGCTGTGCGACCTTAAGCCTTCCTCGCGGGCCGTGGCATTCGCTAACGAGCATGAGCTGGCGCTGTTTACATCGATTGCCGAGGCGGTGCCTAGCTGCGAGGCGGTGGTGTCGTGCGTATTTGGGACCGTGTCGCTGGCCGTGGCAGAGCAGGCTTTTGCAGCTATGCCAGCAGGGGCCCTGTATGTGGACATGACAACGGCGGACCCTGCCAAGATCCGGCAGGCCGCTGGCATCGCGTCTGAGCGTGGCATTGCCTATGTGGACGTTGCCATCCTGGGGGCGATCGCCCTGACCCATGAAAAGACCAGCCTTCTCGGGGCCGGTACCGGAATTGCCCAGGCCCTGGACCTCTATGCCTGCGCAGGTGCGCCCTTAAAGCAGGTTGAAGGCGGCGCGGCTGGCGATGCGGCGGCCTTGAAGATTCTGCGCAGCGTGTTCACCAAGGGGCTGGAAGCACTGACCATAGAGTGTTTCATGGCGGCGGAAAAGCAGGGCGTGACGGACCAGTTGCACGAAGCACTGAGCGACATTGACCAGGCCAGCCTCCGGTCGTTTCTAGGCACCTTGATCCGTACCCACGTGGTGCACGCGCCTCGCCGCCTGAAGGAGGTCGAGGAGGCCGAGCGTCAGCTTCAGGCCGCCCATATGCCCGTGGCGGTGCTCCCAGGTGTGAAGGCCCTGTTTCAACGAACCTCAGAGCAGATGGCCGCTGCCCCTCTGGAGACGGCTTCCCCCACCCTTGAGCAGGCGTTCTCGTGGCTGTTCAGGGCTAACGGCGTCGACCGGCAGGCTTTATAGGGCAGTGGCGCTGGTGGCGCGGTATGCACGCTGGGCCCGCCACCGTTCGAAGGCCTGCAACTCCATGGGCCGCGCCAGGTGATAGCCCTGTACCTCGTGGCAGCCTACCTGCTGCAGCAGGTCCAGGGTGGCAGCAGTCTCAACGCCCTCAGCCACAATGCGATACCCCAGTCGTGACCCCAGCCCAATAAGGGTTTCCACGAGCCGACGGTCTGTTTCATCCTGGGTGATGTTGCAGATCAGCGAGCGGTCCAGCTTGATGGCCGTGGCAGGGAGTTGTCGCAGGTAGGTCCAGTTGCTGTAGCCCGTCCCGAAGTCATCAATGGCCACATCAATACCAATCAAGCGCAGCCGTTCCAGCTGCTCTCTAACCTGTTCGGGGCTTCTGCACAAAGCGCTTTCGGTAAACTCCAGCTCCAGCAGGCGCGGCGGCAAGCCACTCTCGGCGAGCAGGCCTAGCAAGGTGTCGGTGAAGTGGGGGCCATCCAGGTCTTCGGCGGACACGTTTACTGACACCTTCAAGCTGTTGCCTGCCCGGTGCCACTTCAGGGCTTGGGCCACTGCATGGCGAATGACCCACAGGCTCAAAGGGCGAATCATGGAGGTTCGTTCAGCCAGCGGTACGAACTCCCCGGGGCTTACCTCGCCTAGGAACGGGTGTTCCCAGCGCAGCAATGCCTCAGCCGAAAGCATCTGGCCACTGTGTGTATCGAAGCGTGGCTGGTAGGCCAGGCGCAGTTGATCCGGGCTTTGCAAGGCCTCTGCCAATGCGCTCAGCAGCAGGAATGTGCGCTGCTGCGCCCGGCCCAGGCCTGCCTCATACCAGGCCCAGCCTTTGCCATTAACACGGGCGTCATCCGAAGCCCCAATCACCTTGCGTACCCAGTTAGGCATGCCGGGTTGCTGGTAATCCAGCTCAATAGCGCCGATGCCGATCTGGGTCTGGATAGGAATGCCCTCACACATCAAGGGCCGCTTGAAGCGCTGCGCGATACTGTTAAATAGCGCATTGCTGGCAGCGCTGGGGCCGCCTTCCATGAAAAAACCGATCCGGGTGTGGCTCATCCGGTAAAGGGGTGTTTGAGCCGGTAGCAGCTTGATGAGTTCGGCATGCATCGCCCGCATCAAGTGCAGTGAAAACTCATAACCCAAGGCTTTCACAATGTCGTTGAGCATCTGCGGCGCCACCATATCGATGGCCACCAGCGACTGCAGCGGCTGGTGGCGCCGGGCCGCAATGTCTTGCTCCAGGCGCAACGGGTTCAGCAACCCCGTGTGCTGGTCATAGAAGGTAGTGGTCCGCAGCCCGGTGATTCTGTGCATTACCAGTGAAGCAAACCGTTTCAATACCCCGATATCGGTGGGGCTCAAAGGGGGCCGTGGCTGGGTATCGATCACACACAACGTACCCAGGCCCAAGCCGTCTTCGGTTTTCAAAGGCATGCCGGCGTAAAACCGAATATAGGGCGAGCCCGTTACCAGCGGGTTGCCCTGGAAGCGCTCATCCAGCGTGGCATCAGGCACCACAAAGGCATCGTCGTCCAGAATGGCGTAGCCACAAAAAGACATCTCCCTTGGTGTCTGCTTTACGCACGTACCCCGGCTGGCCTTGAACCACTGGTGCTGGCCTTCAAGGATTGAAATCAGCGCAATAGGTGCCTTGAAGTAAGCCTGTACCAGGTCTATCAGGTCCTCGAACACAGGGTCTTGGGCCTGCTCGTTCAGGCACAGGCTCGCCAGGCGGCGCAGCCGGGCGGCTTCGTTGATAGGGGTAGGAGCAGGCTGGGTCATCGGTGCACATCCGGGGCAGGCGGACAAAAGAAGGAGCGTGATATCAAAGTGCCTTTTTCACGCTAAATATTAGCGCGGCATCTTGTTCGCCTCAATAGCCGCCGGTCTGCACGGCCGTGTTGCGCTTGTGTTTTTGGAACAATTGCCAAGAGCTGGCCGATTTATCCCGCGGTCTCAAGTACGAAAGCTGACAAATTTCATCTCGGCTTACCTATGCTTTTGGCGTGTGCCGCCGATGGCGTTAACAAGCGACACAAGGGATGTGCCCAGCCCCGAGGTGGCAGAAGAACCTCACCACCGGCCTATCGGCCTACCGCAATAGGGTTTAGCGCAAGGGGTTGGCCTTTGCACGTTTGGGGATGGCTGCATGAAAATCAAGCAGAAGCTGGTGTTGGCGTTTGCCATGATCGCCGCGTTACCTGTAGTACTGGTCGCGGCGGTCGTGGTGTTCAACCTTCGGGACAATGCGCGTGAGGGGTTCGAAACCAACAGCGGGCGGGAAATCCGCCAGGTCGAAACAGCAATGCAGCTGTTTTTCGAAGGCATCGACCAGAACATCACGTTGCTGGCGAACTACCCTGCCTTCCAGGGGCTTGAGGGGCATTTGTCACGCTACATGGCCAACGATCGCACGGTAGGTGATCAGGATGGCCAGGCATTACCGATACTGGACCAGATGCTCAAGTCCCATCCAGCCTACGCATACGCGTCCTTGGGCAGCGTAGACGGTGGCTATGCCTCCAAACCGGACGGGCAACTGGACGACTATGATCCTCGCAAGCGCCCTTGGTACCAGGCAGCTATGGCCAAACCAGGCCAGGTGGTGCACACCGCGCCGTATTACTGGGCGCCTGACAAAGTCGTGCTGCTTGGCATTGTGCGCACGGTCGACGGGCCGAAAGGGGTGCCCATGGGCGCGGTCGGTATCGATGTGTCCCTTCGCCAGCTGACCGACCTGGTTGGGCAGATCAAGCTGGGTGACAACGGCTACGTGATGCTCGCCACCCAAGACGGTACCGTACTGGTAGACCCTAAACAGCCGGATCACAACTTCAAGCAGTTGTCGGCGCTGGGCGGCGCCTACGAAACCTTGGACAAGCAGGGAAGGGGCCTGACGGAGGTGACGCTGGACGGCCAGCCCTACTTGGCTAATATTTTCCCGTCGGACAAGCTGGGCTGGCGCTTCATCGGCCTAGTGCCCAAAGCTGAGGTGATGCAAAGCGCGGTGTCCTTGACTTGGCTGATTGTGGTCATCGCTGTGGTGAGTGCACTGGCCTTTGCCATCGCGGGCGGTGTGTTCGCCGGCCTGCTGGTACGTCCGATCCATGCGGTAGCCACAGGGCTGGAAGGCATTGCCCAGGGCGAGGGGGATTTGTCCAAGCGCCTGGAGGTGCGAGGCAAGGATGAAACGGCCCAGCTGGCCGGTTGGTTCAACCGGTTCCTTGGCGCCATTGCTAGCATGATCCAGCGCATTGGCCAGGCGTCCGGGCAGATCCACCAGTCCTCCCAAGATTCGATCAAGGTGGCCGAAGACCTGGCGCAGACGGCCGACCGGCAGCGTGTAGCGGTCGATATGGTGTCCACGGCGTTCCACGAAATGGTTGCCACGTCCAACGAAGTGGCGCGTTCGTGCAGCCAGGCAGCGGAGTCGGCGGACAACGGCCAGCGCCAGGTGCGGGACGGGCAGATGCAGATCGACCAGGCCGTGGAACGGGTAGGGCGGTTGAGTGGCGAGATTGAAGTGTCTGCCGATGCCATGCGCCAGCTTCGCCAAGAAAGCAGTGACATTCAGTCCATCCTTAGCACCATCAGCTCCATTGCCGAGCAGACCAACCTGCTGGCGCTAAACGCTGCCATCGAAGCGGCCCGAGCGGGCGACCAAGGACGGGGCTTTGCCGTGGTAGCGGATGAAGTTCGAGCGCTGGCACGGCGCACGGCCGATTCCACTGGCGAGATCGACACGTTGCTGGGCAACCTCGCCCGGCGTACCCAGTCCATGGGCGATCAGATGGATGCCAGCCTGCGCATGTCCAAGGACACTGTTCAATCGATCAGTGAAGCAAGGGGTAGCTTCGAGCGCATCCGTGAATCGGTGGACGTTATCCGGGACATGAATACCCAGATTGCAACGGCGGCGGAGGAGCAGCACCAGGTGGCTGAAGACATCAACCGCAATATCGGCGACATCCACGGCGGCGCCCAGCGCGTTGCAGAACTGGCTGAAGCCACACGCGGCGAGGCTACTCACCTGACGTCGCTGTCTGATGAATTGAACGGGCTGGTGCGCCGGTTCAAGACTTGAGCCCTTTCCCCTCGGTATCAGCACCCAGATGCCGAGGGGGGGTAATCATTGAGAAGAGTGTCTATGCTATCGGACGACATGGCCGTTCCGACGTGCCAGAAGTGCTGTTTTCTGGCATACCCTGTTCCAAGACAAAACGCATAGGCACCGTTAATGAAAGGCTATTGGATCGCACAGGTCGACGTGACCGACCCTGAGCAATACAAGGAATACACCACCCGTGGCCCCGTCGCCTTCGCTAAATATGGCGGTCGCATCCTTGCCAGAGGAGGCCGTTCCCAGGCGATGGAAAACGGCCCTGCCCCCCAGCGTGTAGTGGTAATCGAGTTTGATACCTACGAGCAGGCGGTGGCGTGCTACAACTCGCCTGAATATCAGGAAGCTTTGAGTTACCGCGAGGGGGCAGGGGTGGCGAGGATTGTGGTGGTGGAAGGCGTTTAGCACGTTTGGCATAGCGCCTGGTTTTTTGAAGTAACATGGGCAGCCTTTTGCAAGAAAAAACTTGGCGTTATGCTGATGCCTCTGGTTGGGAGAAACCTTTTATGAGTGTGCTACCTATCGATCTCTCCGAGTCGGATATGGACGCATTAGAGCGTGGCGTCCCAGAGCTTGCGCAGAGGGCTACGCTGGTCGCGTATGTCCGTGCGCTTGGTAGCCGTGGTGAGGTCTTACGCGTGGCTGCCGGAGATCTTGTCCGAATGTCATCAACGGGCGTCAAAACGATCGTTGCTAAAGCAAAGCCTCGGCGCAAAGTAACGGTAGGGGAAGTGATTGCGGTTCGCCGAATAAGCGGAACTCAAGAGCTGAACGGTGAACGGCACCAAGTACCGAGCAGAAGCTATCCCTGACTGGTTTTTTGAAGCTTATGTAGATCGTGTAAGCCTATGACCTGTCGTCCTGTGATAGGCCAGATGTCGCCTTTGCAGTACAGCTAATGCTCCCGGAAAGCGGATGTGAAAAAAATGTAAAAATATTCGCTAACGTATCTGGTTCTCATTCACATTTTGTTTCAGAATCGCGGCCTACCTTATCGCCCTTGAGACCCGCGCCCTTGAAACCTTGCCTCCGTGCCACTCTGTTGCTTGCAGGTGCCTGCAGCGCCATGCCTATGGCCTTCGCTGCCGATGATGACGTTGTTACCCTGCCCACCACACAGGTTCAAGACTCCTCTGCCCAGGACGACACTGAAACCGTAGGCTATCGCGGCGCGCCGTCTTCGAGCACCACCAAGCTGGGGATGACCAAGAAGCAGACCCCCCAGGCCATCACCACCGTCACCCGGCAACAGATGGACGACTTCAAGATCAACGGGATCAAGGACGCCCTGCGTTCGGCGCCGTCGGTGACGGTGGAGCAGAGCGAAAGCGACCGTACAGAATTCACCTCGCGGGGCTTTGACATCACCACGTTCGAATACGATGGGGTGGGCATGCCGTTCTCGCAGTTCACCCTGATCGGTGAGCAGGACCTGGCCGAGTATGAGCAGATCGACGTGTTGCACGGCGCCAATGGCTTGATGAGCGGCACCGGCAACCCTTCGGCCACGGTCAATTTTGTGCGCAAGCGCCCAACCCGGGAGTTCCAGGCCCAGGTGGGCACCAGCGTGGGTTCGTGGGACAGTCGCCGGGTAGATGTGGACGTATCCGGGCCGCTTACCCCCACAGGCAATGTGCGTGGGCGCTTTATCTATGCCCACGACAAAGGCAATTCATGGATGGACCGCTACAGCCACGAACGCAACGTGGCCGCCGGCCTGCTGGCGTTCGACCTGAGCGAGCGGGATACCCTCACCGTGGGCTTTTCCCAGCACAACAGTGATTCCAACGGCAGCACCTGGGGTAACCTGCCCCTGGTCGATGACAGTGGCAACCCCATCCACTACAGCAGCCGCAGTTCCAACGTAGGCCAGCCTTGGACCTACTGGAACATGCACACTCAACGGGTGTTCGCTGAGCTGACCCACGCCTTCGATAATGGCTGGAACGCAACGTTGACCGCCACGGGCATTACCGAATACCAGGACACCAACATGTTCTACGTGGCCGGTGTGCAGGATGACGATGCACTGGTGTTCGCGGCAGATACTTCCAGCAAGGCTCACCACTTGGTAGGCGAGGCGAAAGTGTCTGGCCCATTCACGCTATTCGGGCGCGAGCACTCGCTCACGTTAGGCGCCAGCTATGGGCGTACTCACCAGAAGGCGCGTGAATACGACTCGGTCGACGGCGGCTATTTCAACACCTCCTTCGCAGGCATTCTGGCTGGCCAGTCAGCGCACCCTTCATTTACGTTCACCAGCGATGGCAACACCCAGAACTTCGAGGACTCCCAGAAAAGCCTGTTCGCCGGCACGCGATTCAGCCTCACGGATGACCTGCACTGGATCGTGGGTGCGCGCATGCTCAGTGCCGACGGCTCGGGCCTGAACTATGGCGCGGCCCATGACACGCGTGAACACGGCAAGGTCACTCCTTACACCGGCCTGGTGTACGACTTGAACAAGGAATGGGCGGCCTACACCAGTTGGACCAAGATCTTCACCCCGCAGTATGTAGTGGGCGTAGACAACGCGCTGCTTGAGCCCATGGAAGGTAAGAGCGTGGAGGCGGGCGTGAAAGGCAGCCTGCTGGACAACCGGCTGGACCTCACTGCCGCCGTGTTCAAGACCAGCCAGCAACATGTGGGCGAGTACCTGGGCTTCATTGGTGGCCAAAGCGTATATAACCCCGTGGACTACAAGAGCCACGGCATCGAACTGGAAGCCTCCGGCGAAGCCTACCCCGGCTTGGATCTGCTGGCCGGCTACACCTACGTGCGCATCGACGACGAAGACGGCGATCACACCCGCAAGTACGTGCCCACCCACAGCTTCCACGGTTTGGCCAGCTACCGCCTGCCTTGGCTGCCCAAGGCCCACGTGGGCACCCGCGTGAGCTGGCAGAGTGGTATCGAGAACACGGCAAACAGCGACATTCGCCAGAATGCCTACGCCGTGGTGGACCTGTTGACCAGCTACGACATCGACAGTCACTGGAGCACTGCGCTGAACTTCAACAACGTGACCGACCGCAAGTATTTGCGCTCGCTCTACAGCCAGACGGCTGCCAGCTACGGCGCACCGCGCAACCTCACCGCTTCAGTGACCTGGAAATACTGACGGCAACTGTGCCTCCCTTGGCCCTGCTCATCGCAGGGTCCAGGCAGGCCTTGGGAGGGGAAGTGGATAAGTAGTGGCACATAGACATCCATTCGACGATTACCTCTCTGAAAACCTCGCCTGAACGCTTACACTGCTGCTTTCAAGCGCAACGCTATCAGGCACGCCCTCCATGCTGCTCGACCCCCCAACCTTGTTGACCCTGACTGTCGCACTGGCAGCCGCCGCTGCGTTGTACCTAGGGCTGGAGTGGCGCACCGTGCGCCAGCCGTCGCTGCTGTTCTGGAGCGCAGGGTTTGCCACGATCACGGTAGGTTCGACCCTGGCGCTGCTGCGCCTCAGCGGGCTGCTGACCCTGGGCATCTGGTTTGCCAATGGCCTGCTGGTCGTGGCCCACTGGCTGTTTCTGCTGGGCGTTGCACGGTTCACGCGCACGCGCCTGTCTCGGGCCTGGTACCTCATCTTTGCGGGCTGGTGCGCTTTGCTGCTGCTCCCCGCTGCACCGTGGTGGTCCAAGCTCATGCTGGCAGCGAACTCTTCCCTGGTGGCCGTGTTGATGCTGCGCGCCAGCGCGCTATTGCGCCCCCACGGTCGCTCCTTGAGTGAAGGGGCCGTGCAACTGCGTTATGTGTTGCTGGGCCATGGCCTGTTCTATGGCCTCAAGGTGGTCATTGCCCTGACGCCTGGCACCCTGATCGACCTGGCCACTTTTGGTGGCCTGATCATTCAGGTGTCTTTGGTAGAAGGGGCGATGGCGATCATGCTCATCGCCCTGTCCATGACCGGTACCGAGCGCTACCGCCGGGAAACCCGGATGGCCCGAATCGCGGCACATGACCCTCTCACAGGGCTGTACAACCGCCGGGCGCTAGAGACGCAGGCGCCCGCGCAGCTAAGCAAGGCCAGTGATGCTAGCCCCGGCGCCATGCTGCTGATCGATATCGACAACTTCAAGCTGGTGAACGACCTGTTCGGCCATGCGGCAGGTGATCGGCTGCTGGTAACGCTCAGCCAATTGATCCGCACGGTATTACCACAGGGCGGCCTGGCGGCACGCCTGGGCGGTGATGAATTCATTTTGCTGTGGCAGCAGGCTTCGCTGGAGCAGGTACTGGCCGTGGGCAACCGGTTGCGCGACCAGTTCAACCAGGCCGCGCTGCAGGCCCATGCCACTCCGGCGGCGGTGACCTTGAGCATTGGCGCCAGCCAGTTTCTGTCGCCCCCAGCCAGCCTGGCGGCCTTGATCGAGGAGGGCGACACCGCCTTGTATGCGTCCAAGCGAGGCGGGCGAGACACGCTTCGCTTGGCGGGGGTGGCATCTGAGCCTGAGCGCTCGCTATAACGCCAGCGCCAACAACGCCGCGCCTAGGGTTTTGCCGTGGGCGTCCAGGGCCAGCGATCGGGTTACCCCGCCCTTGAGCATGCCTGGTAGCACGAAGTTCAGCGCATTGAGCTGGGGCAGCTCGTAACGCCTCACTTGGGAAGCGGCTGGGCCCAGCAGGCCCTTGAAATGCGCGGCCACCGCCTCTGCGGTCACACGCTCCCGGAGCAATGCGTAATCTTCGGCGCGGTAGGCAATCACCGAAATATTGGACGTGTCGCCCTTGTCGCCCGTTCGAGCATGGGCCAAGTCAGCCAGCGTTGATACCTTCATCAGGACACCTCCTCAATTAGTTCCAGCGCAACCGCCGAACGTGGCAGCAGCAAGGACGCCACCGCCACCACGTGACGCACCTGCTTGCTGGCACCGCCGCCGCCGGCCGGGCCGTTGGTGTACAGCGTTTCCACTTCATTACCGATCTGCCCTGCTTGGTCCTGCGTCGCGCAGCGAGCCGTTACCCGAAGGCGGACTTCGCTGGGTTCACAGCCACTGGTCAATGTATCGCCATAGAGGGCATTCATGCCGATGAGGTCTACCCGCACTTCCTGAACAGGCACGCCCATCAAACGAAGCCGTTCCTGGACAATCTCCCCAGCCAGTTGGGCACGCGCTACAGCATTGGGACCGCCATAGGCCATTTGCCCTTCACCGATCCAGCCATCCAGAAACCCTACCGACACCTTGAGGTGCTCAGGCTTGGCCTGGCCTGTTGCACCAAACGCCAGCACTTGGTTTTCACCGGTTTCCCGAAAGTCCACCGTACTGAAATCTGCGCTCACGTCGGGGGTGAGGTAGCACGCTGGGTCATGCACTTCGTACAGCACCTGCTCGGTGCAGGTTGCCCGGTCGATACGTCCACCACTGCCGTGCACCTTGGTAAGGGTGGCCTGGCCACTACTATCAATCTGGGCGATGGGAAAGCCCAGGCGGGCCAGGTCGGGTACGTGCTTACGGCCGGGGTCGGCAAAATAGCCACCGGTGATCTGGCCCGCACATTCCAGCAGATGTCCGGTCAACGTGCCTTGGCCCAGCCTTGCCCAATCATCCAGCGCCCAGCCGAACTCGAATATCTGAGGCGCCAGGAACAGGGACGGGTCGGCCACACGGCCAGTGATCACGATGTCAGCCTCCGCTGCCAGCGCCCCTACGATGCCGTCGACACCCAAGTAAGCGTTAGCAGAGACGAGTCGGTTGCCCAGGTCGGCCAGGCATTGACCATTGTCCAGCCTGTACTCAGGGTTGGCCTGCAAGGTGGCCAGTACGTCGTCACCACGCAGGGCCACTATCCGCAGGCCGGTAAAACCCAGGTACGTGGCCAGCTCGGCCACGGCCTTGGCCGCCTGGGCCGGATTGGCCGCGCCCATGTTGGTGATCACTCGCAAGCGGCGTCCGCGCCCGGCCGAGCCATGAACGAACGGCAGCACCCGGCGCATGCGCTCCAGTAGCAGGGGGTCGTAGCCGCCTTTGGGGTTGCTCAGCCGGTCCAGCTGGGCAAGGGCGATAGTGCGTTCGGCCAGGCATTCGAACACCAGGTAGTCCAGGTCGCCTTTTTCAGCCAGTTCCACTGCAGGCTCGATACGGTCGCCGGAATAGCCGGCACCGCAGCCAATTCTCAGGGTTTTCATTCAGAACACTCCCAGTAGCAGGGCCGTCAGGGTCATCAGCACTGAAGCGGCGAACAGGAACGGGATGGTAAAGCGCTGGTGATCGGCCAGGTCGATCTTGCACAGGCCTACCAGCAAGAAGGTCGCCGGGGTGAGCGGGCTGACCGGGAAGCCGGTGGTGTGAACCCCCAGCAACGACGCCTGCGCCACTTGCAGTGGGCTGATACCCAGCGAGCGCCCCACCTCTGCGATCACCGGCATTACCCCGAAGTAGTAGGAGTCTGGGTCGAACAGCAGGCTCAGGGGCATGGAGATAAAGCCCACCACCGCCGGAATCAGTGAACCATGGCCCGGCGGTATCGCACCTACGCCCACCTCGGCCATGGCCTTAAGCATGCCGGTGCCTTGCATGATGCCGGTGAATACCCCCGCAGCCAGCAGGATACTGGCCATGGTGAGGGCCGTTTTGGCGTGGGCATCGATGCGGGCACGCTGGGCGTCCACATTGGGGTAGTTCAGGCACAGGGCCAGTACTGTCCCCACCATAAACATCACGACCGGGTCCACCCAGCCCGCGATCATTACGGCCATCACCACCACGGTCAGCACCAGGTTCGCCACAAACCGCGTGGGGCGGCGCAGGGCTTCTTCTTCCGGTGTCAGGGTGCGCTGTGGCATCACCTCACTGGCCGACATGCCCGCCCCCAGGCCAAGGCGGCGCTCTTCGCGCAACCCTAATCCCCAGGCGCAGGCGAACACGAACGCTAGCCCTACCAGTTGCACCAGAATCAGCGGCTGGAACAGCTCGCTCACAGGCACATGCAGCGCTGCCGACGAACGCAGCACCGGCCCCGTCCAAGGCAGGAAGTTGACCCCGGCCGCCATGGCCGCCACGCAGGCCAGAATGCGCTTATCCATGCCCAGGCGGGTGTACAGGGGCAGCATGGCCGGTACGGTCACCAAGAAGGTCACTGCGCCCGAGCCGTCCAGGTGCACCAGCAAGGCCAGCAGGGCGGTGCCAAACACAATGCGCGTGGGCCGCGTGCCAACGGTTTTGAGAATGCGGTCGATGATGGGATCTAGCATGCCGGCATCGGTCATCACCCCGAAAAACAGAATGGCGAACACAAACATGCCTACAACAGGCGCCACGTTCTTGATGCCCGTAATGATGAAGGCGCTGGTCTGAAGGCCGAAGCCAGTAAGCAGGGCGGCAATGATCGGTAGCGCGATCAGGGCAACCAGTGGGGACAGGCGCTTGCTCATCACAGCCACAAGCAGGCAGACAATGGTCACGAGACCGGCGAACGCGAGCATGGCAGCTCTCCGTAAGGCCTTGCGGGCGCTGGGCTACCGAAGGCTGGTTTATTGTTGTGTGCCGAGTATTGGAACGCCACTGCCATGTTGTAAATTGAAATATGCAGCCCGGCACGTTCGAGAAAACAAAATGAAAAACGCGATCCAGTCCATTCGTGCCTTTGTCACCGTGGCTCACGCAGGCCACTTCGCCAAAGCCGCCGCACAGCTTCATCTCTCGCCCTCGGCACTGACCGTGCAGGTTCAACAGCTGGAACAGTGGCTGGGCGTGGCCCTGCTGGACCGCGGCCCTCGCCACCTGGAGCTGACCGAAGCCGGCCGCCAGAACCTGCCGCACATGGAGCAACTGCTGCTGGACCTGGACAACCTGGTCGCTAGCAACCGTGACCTTGCGGCGCTCAGGCGGGGAACGGTTGAACTGGCGGCCTTACCCTCGCTGTGCTCCAGCCTGCTGCCCGTGGCCCTCAAGCATTTCGGCCACCTTCACCCCGGCATTGAGGTACGCCTGCGCGATGTGGTCGCCCAGCAAGTGGAAGACCAGGTGCGCGCCGGTGGTGTGGATTTCGGCCTCAGCGTGGCGCCCCGAAGTGCCGCCGGGCTCCGGTTTGAACCGTTGCTCGTGGACCGTATCTGCCTATTGCTGCCGCTGGACCATCCGCTTAACGATGGCCGGCCTCTTACCTTGGCACACCTGGACGCGCAGCCCATGATCCTGACCGGGCGCGACAGCAGTGTGCGCATGCAGGTGGAGCGGTTGTTCGAGGACCGCCACTTGCGGTTGCATCGTCAGATCGAAGCCAACTACATGTCCACGGCCATCGCCTTGGTACAGCAGGGGCTAGGCATGACCCTACTGCCAGAGTCCGCTGTGCAAGGGCACGAAACCCTGGCCTGTATCCCCTTGGAGGAACCGGCGTTGAACCGGTGTATCGGTATTATCTCGCGCAGTGAGCGAGCCCTGGGGCCGGCTGCCGAAGCGTTGGCTGAGCTGTTGAGCACTCATGCGGAGGCTGTCGGCGCTTAACCTTGCCGTGCGTAGAAGGGTGTAGGACTGGTCGCAGCCGAAGGCGGAGGCCGGGAATCTGTGAGCGCTGCGGTGTGGCGGCTGTCCGGTTCGCCCGCTTCGCTTCGCTGCCCCCGCGCTGCACCCGCGCTACGCCCGCGCTGCGCGAACGCCCACAGGGGTTTCTGCCATGCGTGGGCAGGAAGCAGCAACACGGGCTCGGGCTCACGTTGTTCTATGCTTCAGGTTTTCACGCCGGAGTGACCTCCATGTACACACTGTTTGGCGCAAATCGTTCGGGCGCTGTGGCCATCGAGGCGGCGTTGCAGCAGTGTCAGGTTCACTACGAATGGGTAGCTGCCAGTTCATGGGAGCAGGGCACAGGCACGGATTGGCTCAAGCGGGTCAACCCGTTGTGCCAGGTGCCTACACTGCTCACACCCGAGGGCGAGGTGCTGACGGAAAGTGCCGCCATCCTCATAGGGCTGGGCCTGAAATACTCTGGCTCCGGCCTGCTATCGGCCCATGGTCCCACCCGCGCTCAGCAGGTGCGCAGCCTGATCTTTATTGCAAGCAACTGTTATTCGGCCATCGGCGTGATCGATTACCCGGAACGATGGTTGCCGGCGGCGGACGAGGCCACCTTGGCCCTGCTGGCAGAAGGCGCACGTCAGAGCCTGTATCAGCAGTGGGCCGTATTCAGCGACCTGTTTACCAGCGGTGACGATTGGCAGCCTCAGGCACCGGGTGGGCCAGAACTGCTGGCAGCGGTGGTGACCCGATGGAGCGGTACACGGGAGTACTTGGCTAACATGCGGCCAGCGTTTCTTCAGTCATTGGAAACCATTGACCAGCAACCCATCATGCAGGGCGTGCTGTTACGGCGATGGACCTAGGGCGCTGGGGTTGCTGTGTGCTTACCGGTTTGTAAAAAGCTTATAGGTAGCGTCAGGGAACTGCATCTTGTCCAATAACCACCTACACCGGTTAGCCCCATCACTATTGAAACAAGAGGCAGGCAAATGGCTGTTCAGTTCCCCCGCTTTCCCGGTGATCGCCAGATCTTGCTAGATCAGCCGGCAGAGCCTGTGGCCACTGGCGCAGGCCATCAGGGGCCGCAACCAAACGCTCCAGGGTATGTTCACCAGGCGCCACCACAGGGAACACCAAGACGGCCAATGCCCCCGTCCAATTTTGAGCTCATGCGGTTACCTCCTGAATTGCAACTGGCAATCATGCGTGAGATTCATAATAACCCTGATCGAGCAGAAGCCACGCGGTCGATGGACGCTCTCATAGCCAACCGAGAGCAACATACCGTTAATTCATACTCACATGCTGTACTGAATAACGACAAAAAACTTGCACGAAGCCATATGAAGCTACGGCGGATGATCGCTGAGGTGCATCAGTTGCCCATATCAGACGTAAAGTTCCTGCCTGTTCAGTTATTGAGAATGGTCGCTGCAGAAGCAAAGAAAGCTGCATTCAATGCTGATTCGGCTCTCGAAGATGACCTCGATAAACTGGTGCAGTTCACGTATTGGTCAGAGCGGCTATCGGCGTTGGACGAGCACCAGGCAGACCATCTGGTGGACTTCGCTGTAACGTTCAACGACCGTAATATGGAAGAAAATCTGAGTATGATGATAGGCGCTATGGGGCCAGGGCTTCATAGGCTCAGCCATGAACAGCACGTTGGCCTAGTCGATACGATAACGGATATGAGTGCTCAGGGCATTAGCCAGGCTTTAGAGAACTTTGGTCAGGGCCTGGAAGCTTTACATGCCGACTGCGTGAAAGACCTGGTTGATGCAGTTGTACAGATGACAGGCGATGAGGCCAAGAGCAACGCGATTTGCGGGATAGCTGAAGGCATGGATGCCCTGACGCCAGGCCAATGCAAGCAGCTCGCCCAAGCCGCTTTAAGCATTCAGGAAGACGAGTACCGGGACAATGCTATTGCCGCATTAGGCCCGCATTTACACAGGTTCGACGCTGCTGTGCAGATGGCGCTCGTAGATGGCGCGTTGGCTCTGAGAGACACCGACGAACACCAAGTGCTGGCATTGGATGCCGTGGCCAGGGGTATGTCCAGCCTGGCCCCTGATGACTATGCCAGTGTGTTGAGCAAGCTCGTATCTGCCATGCCCCAGCTCTCCAGCCCTAGCAAGGCCAACCTTATGGCTACTTGCGCCTCGGCGTTGCAGCCGTCGGACAATGACAATGTGAGGAGCCTGCATGAAAGGCTGGTAAGCGATGCCTTGGCGCTTGCAGTACATGAAGGACGTGTCCATGTCGTAGGTAGTTTTGGGGCCAGCCTTCACGCCTTGAGCGATGAAAGCCGAGATAGGGTGGTCACCTCTGCGCTCGATTCAGCGCGCGCCCAAGAAGACAATGCTCTCCAAGCCATAGCGACATTAAGCAATGGCTGGAAATCGCTCACTGTCGACCAGGCAGCGCTCATGTTCCAAGCGCTTTTGGATGCCCGTGATGAAACAATCCAAAGCCGTGCGATGGCCACGGTCTTGGAAGGTGAGGGCGCCAGCGCACTAAGCCCTGACCAGCTTGATGTATTGGTAATCAAGGCCGTGGGGATGAACTCTGAAGAAAACAGAAGTGCTGTTGTCCGGAGTTTCGGTCCGGTACTTCCTGCCTTGATGGAGAAGCAGTTGAATAAGCTGGTGATGGCAACAGCCACGCTGACCGATCCACAGTTGAAATGCGGGACCATTCAAGGGCTTGCCAACATGGAAGGTGTACATCGAAACCACCTTATCGATGTAACGCGGCAACTGCCATTGGAGCTTCGCATCGACGCACTGAAGTGGTTAGCGGCCTCGCTAGGTTGAGGACGGGGTATAACGAACGCTCTGCTGTGTGCCGTTACGCTACTTCCCCCCCGTCACATCCAAAAATGTCCCTGTAATAAACGAAGCCTCGGCACTGGCCAGCCACAGCACGGCCTGTGCCACTTCTTCAGGCTGGCCACCCCGGCCCATGGGGATGGAGTCCTTCACCCGGTCCACGCGCCCGGGTTCGCCGCCGCTGGCGTGCATGTCGGTGTAGATGTGCCCTGGCCTAATGCAGTTTACCCGTATGCCTTCGCGGGCCACCTCCTTGGCCAGGCCGGTGGTGAAGGTTTCCAAGGCGCCCTTGGAGGCGGCGTAGTCCACGTATTCGTTCGGGCTGCCTAGCCGGGCGGCGGCCGAAGAGAGGTTGATGATCGACCCGCCCTGGCCCTGATGCCGCGTGGACATACGCTTGACGGCCTGCTGGGCGCACAGCATAGGGCCGATGGCGTTGACGGCGAAGATCCGCTGCATACGGTCGTGGGCCAGGT
The DNA here is from genome assembly GCF_059831485.1 of Pseudomonas sp. AB39(2026). NCBI lineage: Bacteria > Pseudomonadati > Pseudomonadota > Gammaproteobacteria > Pseudomonadales > Pseudomonadaceae > Pseudomonas > Pseudomonas sp. AB39(2026). The sequence continues at coordinate 1,085,758 of NZ_CP195212.1, read as the reverse complement.
CTTCGAACCGGGACTGGCGGGCCAGTACCCCCGCATTGTTGACCAGTACGTCCAGGCGGCCGAATGCCTGGTCGATGGCCGCGAACAGTGCGTGGATCTGGTCTGGCACGGCATTGTCGGCGCGCACCGCTAGCGCACGACCACCCAGCGCATGGATATCAGCCACGACACCTTCGGCGGCCGTCGAGTCCGACACATAACTGATGACCACGTCATACCCGCGTGCAGCGGCGAGCCGGGCGATGGCGGCCCCAACACCGCGGCTGCCTCCGGTAACCAACATCAGTGGGCTATCCATTTAACGCACTCGTGGTCGTAAAGGCCTGCGCGGCCTGTAGCGCTGGGCGCAACAGCAGCACCAGGGGCACAATCACCCCGGCGGTGGCAGCGGTTACCAGCAGGCCGGTGGTCTGGCTGCTGTGGTCGGCGATGGCGCCGTAGAAAATGGGGGCGATACCGCCGGCACCGATCACGCTGGTATAGAACACCGCGAACGCCCGGCCCGTGTCGCCATCACTCAGTTCCGGCACCGTGCCGTAGAGGATGGACGAGGTGCCGTTAAGCACGACACCCAGCAGCGGCAGCACCACCAGTGTGGCAGGCAGCGACGTGTACAACGTGGCCATGATCAACAAGGCCGTGGCGGTTTCTGTGAGCATCACACCGCCCACCACACCCAACCGTTCCCCAAGCCAGCCACAGGTGGCCTTGCCCAGTGCCCCGCCTATGAACAGCAGTGCCAATGCTATGCCCACCGTGGGCGAGCCGCCACCCAGCCCCTGAATAAGAAAAGGAAGGAACAGCAGGTAACCCATACGGGTGGCGGTATCCAGCGCTCCGATCGCAGACAGCAGCCGAAAGCCGCCTCGGCCGCCTGGCGCAGCACTACGTTTAGCTACAGGGTGCACCGGGGTAGCGGGCGCCAGGGGCACCAGCAACGCTGCCACGACCAGCCCCAGCAGTGACATGAGCCCCAACACCGGGCGCCACGCCAGCAGCGGCAGCAGCAGCGCCACCGCCGCTGGCACAATGGCCTTGCCAAGGTCCCCGGCGAAATTGTAAAGCCCCAATGGGCGACGTGCGTCTTGGCCGTAGGTATCGCTGACCAGCATCGACCCACGCGGGTGCTGGATGCTGGAACCTACCCCCGCCAGGAGCAGCCCTACACACAGGCCGAGGAAGCCCAACGGCAGCGCCATCATGGCCAGGCCGGCCGCCGCCACCAGAGTAGACAGCACCAGCGCCGCACGGGACGACACCTTGCGCAGGGCACGGTCCGCCGGAATCTGCAGGCCACCCATGGTGCCGTAGTAGAGCGCCCTTACCATCGCCAAGGCTGCATACGACAAGCCGAACTCAGCCTGCCACAGCGGTAGAAAGGCATAGAGGCCATCGGTATAGCCATCGTGCAGCGCGTGAGCCAGGCAGGCCCCGCCTAAACTGCGCTTTTTCTGAGTGTTATCGAGCGTGGGGGCGAGGGTAGGCAAAGGTGTCCTCCGGGCTGAGCGTGTTCGCAGCTTGAGGCCGTCGCTGCACGCAAAAGGCTATACCCGTGAGCGTCCACGAACCAGAACCTTTAGAATCACGGGTACCGTTCCTTTTTCTCACGGGTACCTGCCATGCGTGACCTGCCCCCGCTGAACACTTTGCGCGTTTTTGAAGTGGCTGCCCGTGCGGCCAGCTATGCCGAAGCGGGCGCTGAACTGCGCATTACACACGGCGCTGTCAGCCGTCAGGTCGCTACCTTGGAGCGCTGGCTAGGGCAGCGCCTGTTTATCAAGGAGGGGCGGCGTATGGTTGCTACGCCCATGGCCAAAGTGTTGGCGGAGGAGGTGCGGCTGTCCTTCGATCGTGTTGCCGTGGCGCTGCAAGCCTGTGGTCGCCCGAACGTGCGCCGTATTCTCAGGGTCAGCGCACCGACCAGCTTTGCCATGCGTTGGTTGATTCCACGCCTTCCAGCCTTCCATGCCGCCAACCCTGAGACCGAGGTGGTGGTCACTACCGTCTCTACGGTGCTGGAAGCGCTGCGCGGTGGCGTGGACGTGGCCATTCGCCGAGGAGGCGCAGGGCACCACGCCTGGCCAGGCCACCAGATAATTCCGGTGCTGCAAGAGGCCGATACCCTCATCATGAGCCCCGCGCTGTTCGCACAAAGGCCAGTGCTCACACCGGCTGATGTGGAAGGCCATACCTTGCTGGCCACTGAAACCCGCGCTGGCGAATGGCAGCATTGGCTTGATGCCGCAGGGCTTCATCATCTGCTGGGCCACCCTCGGCAAGTGTTTGACCACTTTTTTATCACCCGGCAGGCCGTTGAGGATGGGCTGGGCATCGGCATAGGCCCTCTGCCTATGCTGGACATTGACTTGGCCAGCGGCAAGCTGATCGCACCCCTGCCTCACATACGCGTGGCGCAAACAGGATATGTGGCGGTATTGCCTCATCACGCGGATGAATACTGGGTCATGGATTTCGTGCAATGGCTTGCCGGCCAGTCACACCCCTGATGCAGAGCGTTTGCCAATACAGGCGTTTGGCTTGGCAGCGCTCCCAAATTGCGCACGCTGCACAGATCAGGTGCTCTGAAGTGGATCAATTGGTCAGTTTCTGGCATTGTCCGCATCCCAAGCCAATGAATCCAATGACAATAATCACATGGCATACAACCTGCTAACTCAACGCCCAGCGTTCACTCATCCACCTGAGCATCCGCGACAGAGAGCGGTTTCAGGGCAGTGACTGGTTATTCCCTCCAGGGGAAATCGTACAGCCACACCCGTGTTTTCCACCGAAAGTTATCGGGGACGGACGGCTGCGCGCGTTAGAAAAACTAAAACAGTGAAGGAGCAGGGCAGTGGGGTTGAACAAAGGACGTAAACAAGCAAACGTTTGCCTGGGGCTGGGTTGGGCACTGTGTGCAATGGCTGCCAGTGCAGCAGAGCCGCCTGCCGGTGGCACCGACAGTGCGCAAGGGGAAGGGTTGAGCTACGAAGTGTCACCCCCTGTAGATCAAACCAAGGCCGCTCCCTGGTACAACCAGAACCTGACCTTGATTGGCAGCAAGGACATCAGCTTCGGCCCGCGCCCCAACGATGACATCTACCTGGAGTATGAGTACTTCGGCCGCAAAGGGCCGTTCGAGCTCTACGGCTACATTGATGTGCCGAAAATCCTGGGCATCGGCAATAGCCACGACAGTGGCGCCTGGGACAAGGGCTCCCCCCTGTTCATGGAGCATGAACCACGCATTTCCATCGACGAGTTGACAGGTCGCAAGCTGGGCTTTGGCCCCTTCAAAGAGTTTTACGTGGCCTTCGACTGGATCTACGACAACGGCCATCATCGCGACGGCCGTGCCAACACGCTGTACAGCGGTTTTGGTACGGACATCGAAACCCATAGCCGGGTAAACCTGTCGGCGAACCTGTATGCACGCCGCCAGTGGGAAAACTATGGCGCAGCGAACGAAAACTCCTGGGATGGCTACCGTGCCCAGCTCAAGTACATCGTCCCTATCGATAAGTACGACAATGGCGCCTCGTTGACCTACATCGGTTTCACCAATTTCGATTTCGGTTCCGACCTGCATGACCAGGCCGGCCCGGCCCGCACCGCCAATGCAACCGTGGCCACCAACGTACTGCTGTATTCCTTCACCCACCTGCGCTTCATGGCCGTAGGGCGCTACTTCCACAATGGCGGCAACTGGAAGGATGGCACCGAGCTGGACTTCGGCGACGGCCCGTTCAAAGGGCGTTCCGATGGCTGGGGCTATTACTTCGGCGTGGGCTACCAATTCTGAACCGCATTACAAGAGAAACCCCATGACAGACCAACACGTGCACGACCATCAGCACTTGCTTGACGAAGCTCGGCTGGCGGCGCAAGCCACCTATTCGCCGTACTCCAGTTTTCCGGTAGGTGCCGCCTTGCTCACCGCAGAGGGCGCCGTGGTACGGGGCTGCAACGTGGAAAATATTTCCTATGGCCTTACCAATTGCGCCGAACGCAGCGCGCTGTTCAGTGCCCTTTCCCAAGGTGCCTTGCCGCGCAGCTTCAAGGCCATGGCGGTGTATGCGCCCAAGGTGCCCTTGATCAGCCCCTGCGGGGCCTGTCGCCAGGTGCTGCTGGAATTGATGGCGCCGGACGCTGTGATTGTGTGCCAGGGCAGCGATCCGGCTGCTACGCGTACCTGGACGCTGGACCAGCTGTTGCCCGGCGCCTTCAACGCCTTCTGACCATTCAATGGAGCCCCTTACATGATCAGCCTGCTAGGCATTGTTGTGCTTGTTCTGATTGCCCTGGCGTTGTCCAGGCGACGCCGTGCCATCCAGTGGCGCACGGTAGGCGGGGCCTTTCTGATTCAGGTGGTCATCGGCGCCTTTGCGCTCTATGTACCCTGGGGGCAGAGTGTGCTGGCCAGCCTGGCCGGGGCGGTGTCGTCCCTGCAGTCCTACGCCAACAAAGGCATCGACTTCATGTTCGGTGGGCTGGGTTCGCCGCACATGTTCGAGGTGTTTGGCAGTGGCGGCTTTGTGTTCGCGATCAAGGTGCTGCCGGTGATCGTGTTCTTCGGCAGTTTCATTTCGGTGATGTACTACATCGGCGTGATGGGGTGGATCATCCGTATCGTGGGCGGCTTCTTACACATCGTGCTGCGCACCAGCCGGGTCGAATCCATGGCGGTGACCTCGGCCGTGTTCATCGGCCAGTCTGAAGTGCCCTTGGTGGTAAGGCCCTTCATTGCACAAATGACCCGCTCGGAGCTGTTCGCGGTGATGGTGGGCGGGTTTGCGGCAGTGGCGGGTTCAGTGCTGCTGGGCTATGCCGGCCTGGGGGTGGACCTCAAGTACCTCATCGCCGCCTGCTTCATGTCCGCACCTGGCGCCTTGCTGATGGCCAAGCTGATGGAGCCGGAAACCGAAGAGGTGGTGGAGGCCCAGGCACTGGACGTGCTGGACGACAAGGCCAGCAAACCGGCGAATATCGTGGATGCTGCTGCTGAGGGTGCCCAGGTTGGGTTGCGCCTGGCCATGGCCGTGGGTGCGATGCTGCTGGCCTTTATCGGCCTGATCGCCTTGCTCAACGGGCTGTTGGGCTGGGCAGGGGGCTGGGTAGGCTTTCCGCAGCTCACCCTGCAACTGGTGCTGGGCTACCTGCTGGCGCCGGTGGCGTTCATCATCGGTGTGCCGTGGAACGAGTGTGTGCTGGCGGGCGGCTTCATTGGCCAGAAGCTGATCCTCAATGAGTTCGTCGCCTATGCCGACCTGGGTAATTACCTCACCCCAGAGCGGGCAGCCGCTGCCAACGTGCCGCTGCTGTCGGTGCACACCCAAGTGATCGTCACCTTTGCCTTGTGCGGCTTTGCCAACCTGTCGTCCATCGCCATCCAGCTGGCGGGCTTGAGCGGCATTGCGCCTCAACGCCGGCACGAGCTGGCCAAGCTGGGGTTGCGGGCCATGGTCGGTGGCACATTATCGAACCTGATGAGCGCCGCCATCGTGGGCTTTTTCATTTCGCTGTAAACCCTTTCCCAAAACAACAAGGAGGCTTGCCATGTGGATGGCACAGGAAGTGATAGCCCGCAAACGCGACGGCCAGGTGCTGGAGGCTGGCGACATCCAGCGTTTCGTGGCAGGGATTGCAGACGGCAGTATCGCGGACGCACAGGTGGGCGCCTTCGCCATGGCAGTGCTGCTCAAAGGCATGGGGTTGCCGGAGCGCATTGCCCTGACCCAAGCCATGCGCGACTCGGGCGACCGGTTGCAGTGGGACTTGCCAGGGCCAGTGGTGGATAAACACTCTACAGGCGGGGTGGGCGACCTGACCAGCCTGGTGCTGGCGCCCCTGCTGGCGGCCTGCGGCTGCTATGTGCCGATGATCTCCGGGCGGGGCCTTGGCCACACCGGTGGCACCCTGGACAAGCTTGAAAGCATCCCTGGCTACGACTGCAACTTGCCCACCGAGCGCCTGCGCCAAGTGGTGCGGGACGTGGGCTGTGCCATTGTCGGCCAGACCGCCCAACTGGCCCCGGCAGACAAGCGCCTGTACGCCATTCGTGACGTGACCGCCACGGTGGAATCCATCGACCTGATTACCGCCTCCATTCTGGCCAAGAAGCTGGCGGCCGGGTTGCAGGTACTGGTCATGGACGTAAAGACCGGCAACGGCGCCTTTATGCCCACGACGGCGGCTGCCACCGAGCTGGCACAGAGTATCGTGGAGGTGGCCAATGGTGCCGGAGTAAACACCTGTGCGCTGGTGACCGACATGGGCCAGCCACTGGCCCGTAGTGCCGGTAATGCCCTGGAGGTGGCCGAGGCTATCGCCCTGTTGAAAGGCGAGGTGCGCAGCGACCGTTTGTGGCAGGTGACCCTTGCTCTGGGTGAACAGGCCTTAGTGATGGCGGGCTTGGCGACGGACGCGGCGGCTGCGCGTCAGCAGCTGCTGGCGGCCTGGCACAGTGGCGCAGCCCTGGAGCGCTTCGCTCGCATGGTGGCGGCACAGGGTGGGCCAACCGACCTGTGCGACCGCCCCGACAATTATCTGCCGCTGGCCCCTGTGCGTTTTCCCATCTGGGCCCAGGCCAGCGGCCATGTGGTCAGCATCGATACCCGGATTCTGGGCATGGCTGTAGTGGCCTTGGGCGGTGGTCGGCTATGCGCTGACGCGGCCATTGACTTGGCCGTAGGCTTCAGCGAATTGGCCTTGCCCGGCGACCAGGTCGGCGAGCAACGGCCTTTGGGCTGGGTCCATGCCGCTACCCGAGAGCATGCCGAAGCGGCCGCCAATACCCTGCGTGCCGCCTACCGGCTGGCCTCGGCCCCGGTAATGCCCGGCCCCCTTATTTATAAACATGTTACTTCGCACACACCTCTCTAAGGAGCAGAGACCCTATGTCACGCGTAAACCGCTTTACCCTTGCTGCATGCACTGCACTGAGCGTATTGGCCCACAACGCCCAGGCGGCAGACACGCCGCCCATGCAGCCCAAGGTGATGCTGATCTCCATGTTTGGCCCCGAAGCCCAGAACTGGATCGACCGCCTCAAGCTTACCCGTAGCATCGAAGTGCCTGGCTTGTCCGCTGAGTACCCTGCGGTGCATTGCAACGACCAACAGGTGTGCCTGATGACCACCGGCATGGGCCAGACCAATGCGGCAGCCTCGACCTTGGCGCTCGCCCTGTCGCCCCAGTTCGACCTGCGTAAGACGTATTTTTTGGTGGCGGGTATCGCTGGGATCAGCCCCAAGCACGGCACCCTGGGCACCACGGCCTGGGCGCACTACCTGGTCGAGTTCGGCACCCAATGGGAAATCGACTCCCGGGACGCCCCAAAAAGCTGGCCTACCGGCTACATAGGCATCAACACCAAAGGCCCCAACGAAAAGCCGCCTCTGGACTACAAAACCGAAGTGTTCGAACTCAACCCGGCGCTACAGGCCAAGGCGTTTGCGCTGTCGCAACACGTGGCGCTCGGTGAGAGCAAGGAGTCGGCCGCCTGGCGCAAGCACTACCCGCAGGCCCCTGCCAACCAGCCGCCGGTGGTAACCCGCTGCGACACGCTGGCAGGCAACACTTGGTTCTCCGGCACCCGCCTGAGTGAACGGGCCGAGGTGTGGACCAAGCTGCTGACCGACGGCAAGGGTGAATACTGCACCACCCAGCAGGAAGACAACTCCACGTACGAAGCCTTGCTGCGCGCCAGCCGCATGGGCCGTGCAGACATCAACCGCCTGGCGGTGGTGCGTGCCGGCTCGGACTTCGACCGGCCATACCCCGGCTACAGCGAAGTGGACAACCTGCTCAAGTACGCGGACCAAGGCGGTTTCGTGCCAGCACTGGACAACCTCTATCGCACAGGCGAACCGTTGGTGAAGGACATCGTCCAGAACTGGGCGCAGTGGGAAAAGGGCGTGCCTGCCCTTTAAGCACCACCTCAACCCTGCTTCAGCAGGCCGCCGCTACACCGCAGCGGCCTGTTCCACAGCAGTGGAATGCCTCCTTGTGGGAGTTCGCGTAGCGCGGGCGCAGCGGCCGAACCTGGGCAGCCGCTACACCGCAGCGACCTGTTCCCGGTCTGCGCCTTCGGCTACGCCCGGTCCCACAGCAGGTAGTGTGCCCCCCCCTGTGGGAGTTCGCGCAGCGCTAGCGCAGCGGACGAACCTGGGCAGCCGCTACACCGCAGCGACCTGTTCCCGGTCTGCGCCTTCGGCTACGCCCGGTCCCACAGTAGGTAGTGTGCCCCCCCCCTGTGGGAGTTCGCGCAGCGCTAGCGCAGCGGACGAACCTGGGCAGCCGCTACACCGCAGCGACCTGTTCCCGGTCTGCGCCTTCGGCTACGCCCGGTCCCACAGCAGGTAGTGTGCCCCCCCCTGTGGGAGTTCGCGAAGCGCCAGCGCAGCGGACGAACCTTGGCAGCCGCTACCCCGCAGCGGCCTGTTTCAACAGCAACCAAGCTACTCCTGCCTTCTGGCGGCCTGTACCATGGCGGCACGTCGCACACACAAGGACTGTCCATGCGTTTCCGCCTTCTTGCTTCTGTCGCACTCGTGCTCGGCACCGTTGCGCTCAACACTGCTCAGGCCAGCGGTGATGACACCTGTTACCCCAACTGGTCGCCGCTCAAACGCGGCCTGGACGTGTGCAACAACTTCCCTTTTCTGAGCCCAGGTAACGATACCCGTGTGAACCTGCGCCTGTTGCTGGCCGACAGCAAGGTGCTGGCCATGGCCCCCAACCCAGTCAGCGAAGACGCGGCGTCTGTGGGGTATGGCCCTGTCCCCTTCGAAGTGTCGCGCCTGCAGGCTGCAGACGATGAGCAGACACCGAGCGATGACTCCAGCACTGCCTCGCTCATGGCACTGTTGCAGGCGTTGGGCATTGAGCGGGACAACCTGGAGACGGCTGGCGAAGCATTCCTTCAGGGGGAGGGCAGCCGCTGCCGCAGCAACACCGACGACAGTGCCCTGGCGTTCTCTGAGCAAGTGGTCGATACCCCCGAGCTGGCCCAGGAAGAGCGCCGCGCCTTGGTCCAGGCTAGGTTGGCATTGCTTCAGGCCTGCAGCTGGGATGCGCAGCAACAGGCCAAGGTGGTGCCCAGTGATCTGCACACGCCCCAGGCCCAGGCGTTTGGCAGTTATTTGCAGGCCGCGACGGATTTCTACAGTGGCCGGTTCAACAAGGCCCAGGCAGGTTTCGCTAACCTCAGTTCCGCACCCCAGCCCTGGCTCAAGGAAACGGCGGCTTACATGGTAGCGCGCACACGCTTGAACGCCGCCCAGGCGGATGCGTTCGATGAGTACGGCAGCCTCAAGGCACCGGTCAACCCTGCGCCCTATGTAAACGTGGCACAGGCACTCAACGATTACCTCACCGCCTACCCTGAAGGCCGTTATGCACCTTCGGCCAGAGGCCTGCTGCGCCGCGTGCATTGGCTATCAGGTGAAAAGGCGGCATTGGCAGCCGACTATGGCTGGCAATTGACCGTGGCCAAGGGGGCCCAGCGCAGCGTACCGCTGGAAGCGTTGATCCAGGAAATCGATAACAAGCTGCTGGTGTCGGCAGGCGACACCTTGCCAACGCCGCTGCTCACCGCTGTCAATGATTTGATGCTGATGCGCTCCGACGGCGGGCCACAACTGACCCACGCGCAGTTGATGGCACACAAGGCCGTACTCGATCAGCACGCTGGGCTGTTTGATTACCTGCAGGCTGCCTTTGCGTTCTACCTGGACAACGCACCCGCCGAGGCCCTCAAGCTGCTGCCCGCTGAGGTGCCTGCCCAACTGGACTACCTTGCCTTCAGCCAGCAGACGCTTCGCGCCATGGCCCTGGAGGCCGGCGGTGATTACCCTGCCGCCCAGGCCCTGTGGCTGCAATTGCTGCCGTTAGCCACTCAGCCTTTGCAGCGCGAGCACCTGGAGCTGGCCCTGGCCATGAACTATGAGCGCAGCGGCCAGCTGGGCCAAGTGTTCGCTGACGGATCGCCCATCCTGTCGGCGCAGGTGCGCTTGATCCTGCTGGGCAAAGTCGCGGACGCCACCTTGCTGCGCCAGCAGGTGGAGCAGGGGATCAGCACCCAGGAAAAAGCCACGGCGTATTTCGCCCTGCTGTACAAAGGCCTGATGCGCGGGCAGTACGCCGAGTTTGCCGAAGACCTGAGTACTGTCCCCTCCGCCCTGGCCGAGGTGAAGCTGGACAGCAGCCTGGGCTACGCCTACGGCCCTGCCCAAACCTTGCAGCTGTTCCAGTGGGACGGGGGCGATGCCCATGCCGGCTACCGCTGCCCTGGCCTCAAAGCCATCGCCGCCAGCTTGCAAGCCAACGCACAGGACGCGCGGGGCCTTAACTGCCTAGGCGAGTTCGTTCGCCTCAACGGGCTGGATGGCATGCCCCTGGACCAGCGCCCGGAAGCGGATCAGTTGGGCGGCACTGAGCCGGGTTTCGAAGGCCCGGTCTTTTCCCGCCTGGACGGCTACCAGGCTGTGATTGCCGATGTTACGGCAGGCCGGGACGACAAGGCCTACGCACTGTACCGCGCGGTTAACTGCTACGGCCCGTCTGGTTACAACGGGTGCGGCGGCACAGAAGTAGAACAGCCTGTACGCAAAGGCTGGTTCAAGAAACTCAAGGGCACCTATGGCAGTACGCCGTGGGGTAAATTGCAACAGTACTACTGGTGATACGCATCAGTTTCAGATGGCTGCTGGGCTGGCTGCTAGTTAGCGTTCCCGCCGCCGCGGCAGTGGACGCCCGAAACCATGATGCCTTCTGGTTGTGGAGTGGTGTGCAGGCGCAGCCTGTGCTGCAACAGGCGCGCACCCTGTACCTGTTGCAGGGGCAGATCAGTGCCCCTCGCGGCGCCCAGGCACCCGTGGCCCTGATTGCCCAAGGCATGACAGTGTCCCGTTTGCCGCAGCCTGACCTGTGGATCGTGTACCGGGCCCACACCTTGCACTGGCCGGAACGGGTATACACCCAGTTGTTCGGCCAGGTCCGGCGTTGGCAGGTGGCCGGGAATGCAGTCACGGGCATCCAGATCGACTTTGACGCGCGCACCCGCTACCTGCACGAATACGTGGCCTTTCTGAAGGACCTGCGTCGGCGCTTGCCAGATGAGTTCAAGCTCAGCATCACCGGGTTGATGGACTGGAGCAGCCATGCCGACCCACAGGCGATTGGCGAACTCAAGGGCGTGGTGGATGAAGTGGTGGTACAAACCTACCAAGGCCGCCACAGCATCCCTGACTACGCCGCCTACCTGCCACGTTTGGCAAGGCTAGGCCTGCCGTTCAAGGTGGGGTTGATCCAGGGTGGTGAATGGAGCGGGGCGCCGTACTTGGAGCACAGTCCGAATTTCCAAGGCTACGTGGTATTCCTGCAAAACCTACCCGGCCGCTGAACGCATTTCCAGGGTTCCCGGCCTCCGCCTACGACGAACCTGAGTTTCGGCAGCCAGTGATAGCTGCTATTGGTCCCTTGCTCCCTCATGGGTACTAAGCGCCTGTCACTTTCAAGTTGAGAGACGCGCAACTTGCCCCAGCGTTTTATTTAATTATCCCCTGTTGCCAAGTTGCACGATCGAATAAGCAAAGAAGTAAATGTTCCTTTCTAAACCCCTTAAAAGCTCTGATTATCGCGGCCTTGAGCGGTTGCCTGATTTAACTCCGGCAATGCTCTCTTTTGATTCAGAAAACCAGGAGCTAAACAATGGGCAATGTCCAGAGCGCGGCCAGCGCGTTGAACACGCGATGGCGCGACCCCGTCGATACTGACCTGCTGGCGTTGAATCCACTGGTACGGGCACCCCTGTGGGCCTTTCGGCTGCAACGGCCCCCAGGGCCGGTGCTCAGCAAGCGTGAAGGCCTTCTGTTAGGTGTATTTGCGCTGGTGTTGCACGGTGCGGTGATCTACTGGATCAACAGCAAGCCCATGCCGCAGCTACCGGTGGTACCGCCCCAGGTGCCCCCCATGACCATCGAGTTCTCCCGGCCAGCGCCACCAGCACCGCCGGTGGTGGAGCCGCCGCCACCCGTGGCACCACCCCCTGTGGTTGAGCCGCCACCGCCCCCGGTGGACGAACTGGCCGCCAAGCCCAAGCCGCCGCCCAAGCCCAAGCCTGTTGTCAAACCGGTGGTTAAGCCAGTGGCAAAACCTGTGGCCAAACCCGAGCCCGCGCCTGCTCCCGCTCCTGTGGCCGCGCCTGCACCTCCTGCACCTGCCCCTGCGGCACCTGCCCCGGTCACACCACCTTCCGCCAGCGCCGGCTACCTGAATAACCCCGCACCAGAATACCCCTCGCTGGCCATGCGCCGTGGCTGGGAGGGCACGGTATTGCTCAGGGTGCAGGTACTGCCCAGCGGCAAGCCTGGCGACATCCAGATCCAGAAAAGCAGCGGGCGTACCCAGTTGGACGACGCTGCCTTGGCCGCCGTGAAGCGCTGGACCTTTGTGCCAGCCAAGCAAGGCAACGTGCCACAGGCCGGGTGGGTCAGCGTGCCGATCGACTTCAAGATCCAATAGTTTTGCCAGTAACGACTGCGGGCCACCACCACACAAGGAGCGCCGCCAAACCTACGAACACCTGCTTAGAGATGCACTTATGAACCTGATCGCTTCGCCCTTCGACTCCATTGAACACGCGGTTATCTGGCTGCTTATCCTGTTCTCCATCGCCACCTGGGCCCTGTTTTTGATCAAGGGCTCACAGTTCGCGCGCCTCAAGGGCCAGGATCGCAGGTTCCACAAGCAATTCTGGGCAGCGTCCAGCCTGGATTCAGCCGCCACCTTGGCCCAGGAACAACCCGGTGCTTCGGCGCGTGTCGCCCAGGCGGGCTATAACGCCATTCAGGTAGCGGAAACCCCCACCCAGGACCTGGCCCATGCCATCAACCACCAGGACCGGCTGGAGCGCGCATTGCGCCAGCAGATCGTCCGTGAACGCCGCTCCCTGGAAAGCGGCTTGGCGGTCTTGGCCAGTATCGGCAGCACCTCGCCCTTCATTGGCCTGTTCGGTACGGTGTGGGGGATCATGTCGGCGCTCAAAGGCATCAGCGCCGCCGGTTCGGCCAGCCTGGAAACCGTTGCCGGCCCCATAGGCGCAGCCTTGGTCGCCACTGGCGTAGGCATTGCGGTCGCTGTTCCAGCGGTGCTGGTCTACAACTACTTCCTGCGCCGCCTGAAGCTGACCGTGGCCGACCTGGACGACTTCGCCCATGACTTCTACAGCCTGGCCCAGAAGAGCCACTTCCGTGTGATCACACACCCCGCCAGCCTTAAGGCTACGGACAGCCGCTCTGTGAAGGAGGCGTCCTGACATGGCGTTTTCCACTCAAGACAGCGACGAAGTGCTCAGCGAAATCAACGTAACGCCACTGGTGGACGTAATGCTGGTGCTGCTGGTGGTGTTCATCGTCACTGCGCCCTTGCTGACCAACGCTATCCCCATCAATTTGCCCAAGACCGACGCGGTGGCACCAGTTGAGCAGAAGGACCCGGTGGTGGTCAGTATCGATGACAAGGGGCAGGCCTTTTTCGACAAGGACCCTATCGACCTGGACCAACTGGGGCTGCGGTTGCAGGGCGCCAAGGCCAAAGACCCAGACGTGCGTGTGCAACTGCAAGCCGATGACGGGGTGAACTATGGCCAGGTGGCCAAAGCCATGGCCTCCATTGAAAAGGCGGGTATTACCAAGTTGGCGGTGATTACCGCCAAGTAGGATCGCGCAGCAGAAAAGGGAACGGGGCCACTAAAGGCCCCGTTTTTTATATCTGGAACGGTTCAGTACCAAACGCTGCCAGAACGCGGGAGGTATTCGTTGACTTGCGCAACCTGCAGCTGGATGCCGTCCAAGTGTTGAATCCCAGTCAGCGCCCCATCACCAAGTGTTCGCCAGCGTTCAGTTCTATACCCTAATTCCTAGGTTTTTCCGCTATTTACGTGTAAATACGCTGGCACGGTCCCTGCTATCTCCCTTGCGCCAACACAACGCCTTTTCACGCGTTGAAACGTGACCCAAGCAGGAGCACCACATGAAAGGGGATGTACCGACTAGAACCAGGGCACGTCGCCGCTTGCCATCAACCGTGAGTGCCGGGGCCACGTTCCTGCTCATCGGCCAGTTGCAGGCCGCGCCTGCTAACGTGAACGACGCCAGCACACAGGCACCCGCCAAAGCCCTGAGCGCGGTGGTGGTCAAGGGCGTGAAGCTGGACGATACCGAACAGGCCAAGGCCGCCTTGAAAGACGTGGCCGGTGGCGTCAACTTTGTAGACTCAGCCACCGTCGAGAAGGGTAGGGTGTCGACCAGCACCGATGTGTTTGCCTTGCAGCCGGGTGTGATCGCCACACAAGGCGGCGGCAGCAACGACGGCACGCGTATTTCGATTCGAGGCTCGGGTATCAACAAGGGCGTGGGGTATTTCCGGGCAGGCATTTTCTACCTGTTCGACGGCTTGCCCGTGTCCGGCCCTGGCGGCACCCCGTATGAATTGTTCGAACCCTTGGGGTTGAGCCACACCGAAGTGCTGCGTGGCGGCAATGCCTTCGATATCGGATCGCTGTACCTGGGCGGGGCAATCAACTATGTGACCAAGACCGGCTATAACGCCGCGCCGTTGCAGGTGCGCTACGAAGCAGGCAGTTACGGGTATCAGAAGCGACAGATCAGTTCAGGGCAGGTGTTTGGCCCGCTTGATTACTACGTGAGCCTTACCGACTCGGCTTCGGACGGTTTTCAGGACCAGACCCAAGGCAAAAGTGCCGGCTTTGTGGGTAACGTGGGTTATCAGTTTTCACCGCAGCTCAAGTCACGCCTGTATTACCGGTATCGGACTACTGATAACCAGACACCCGGTTATATCACCCGGGCGCAGCTCAAGGATGACCCCGAACAGGCCAACCCGGCCAGCGTGAGCGTGCATGCTCACCGCAAGCAACCGGGCTCTACCTGGGTGGCCAACAAGACCGACTACACCTTTGATGACGATTCGCACCTGGAACTGGGGCTGGTGTATCACGACTACCCCATTGATGCGCGCCAGGGTGTGAACCGTACCACCTGGGGGTTCAGCGACTATTCCACCACGTTGAAATACGACCGGCTCGATACCCTGTTCGGCAAAAACAGCCTCACGCGCTTCAACGTGTTGCATACCGAACATTTGAATGCCTACGCCAAGACAACAGTACGCATCCCTTCCGGTATCACAGCAGGCTTGCCTTCCGGCGCGCTGGTACGCAAGGCCGAGTATGAAGGGTCCGACACCGTATTGAGTGTCAGCAACGAAACCGAGTGGGTCGATAACACGCTGTGGGTGACTGCGGGCCTGTCAGAGGTAGCATTCAAGCGCAAGGCCAACGTGTCTTACCCGGTGGGCGGCGAAGCCGATAACCCGAACAACCCCGTGGAAAAAAATGACTGGGAACTCGCGCCACGGGTAGGCGTGCGCTACCAGATCACCCCTGATTGGCAGCTGTTCGGCAACCTCAGCCGTACCGTGGAGGCGCAGCAGTCCTGGGCGTACCTCTCCGGCGCCCAGGTGTTCACTGCAGGGCCGGCGACCGGGCTGAACTCCGGTGGACAGAAACTGGCACCGCAGATCGCCGATACCCTAGAGTTTGGCACCCGCGGCCAGCTTGCCAACACCCAGTGGGACCTGACGTTCTACCGCTCCCATGTGCAGGATGAATTGCTATCCGTGGTGATTCGCGAGGCCACGTCGACGGCTGATGCGCTCACGTCCGAATACAACGCCAGCAAGACGATTCACCAAGGCGTTGAACTGGGGCTGGACTCGTTGCTGTATGAGCACAATGGCGACTCGCTGCACTTGCGGCAGTCCTACACCTACAGTGACTTCTTCTATCGCGACGACGAGCAATTCGGCAGCAATCGGTTGCCCGGTATTCCCAAGCACAATTACCAGGCCGAACTGCGCTATGACTTCAGCAATGGCGTTTACGTGGGGGTGAACACCTACTACGCGTCCAAGACACCGGTGGATTTCGCCAACACTCAGAACGCAGGTGCCTACAACCTGTGGGGCGCGATCCTGGGCTGGGATTCGCCCAGGAAAGACTGGAAGCTGTACCTGGACCTGCGCAACCTCACCGACGAAAAGTACGCAGCCTCCATCAGCCCCACTTACGACGCCGGTGGCGGCGGTGTCCGTACGATCATTCCAGGGGATGGGGTAGGTGCCTATGCTGGGGTGGAGTACAGCTTTCGCTGAATGGGTAAGCCCGGAGGCGGCAAGTCTATTAGCTGGCTGGCCCCACGCCTGAACAGCTTCGTAGGGTATGCAGCCGCGCCCGGCTGTCTGCGTTTAGATCCGCCTCCAAGCGTGATGATCTGTTGCCAGCGCAGCAGCGTTTACACAGTTGGTGAGGTTTCCAACACCTGGACGTGCTGAAAGCGCCGTATTACGGGCGCATCACCCGTGGCATGAACGCTGCAACGGGTTCAGGCAGGGCTAACGTCCATTCACTCCATCCCTACAGCCCTTGTGTAAAGGAATGATCATGAGCGTTGAACAGCGTATCAGCGGTTTTCCGCTGTCGCCTGACTATGCACGTCTGCGCGCGCCCTTTGTCGAGGTGTTTACGCGGATCAAGGACACCGCCCTTGAGCGCGAGCACCAGCGGGAGCTGGCTTTTAAGGCCGTCAACTGGCTACGCGAGGCGGGTTTCGGTGCCCTGCGTGTACCCATTGAACAAGGAGGGGCGGGGGCCAGCCTTCCGCAGCTGTTTGAGTTGCTGATCGAGCTGGCCGAGGCAGACTCCAACCTGCCGCATATCCTGCGGGCCCACTTCGGCTTCGTCGAAGGCCAATTGTCGCGTGACGAGGGGGCTTCTCAAGCGTACTGGCTGCCCAAGGTTGCTGCGGGTGATCTATGGGGCGCGGCCATGGCCGAGCGCACGGACACCAGTACGCAGAGTGTGACCCTCACGCGCGAAGGCGACACCCACTGGCGCCTCGACGGCAAGAAGTTCTACTGCACGGGCACCCTGTATGCCGACTGGATTGCAGTATCGGCTGTAAGCGGGAAGGACTTTGTCAGTGTTTCGGTGCCCACCGGTGCGCCGGGCGTCAGCCGTGACGATGACTGGGACGGTTTCGGGCAGCGGTTGTCCGGCAGCGGCACCACGCGCTTCGAAAACGTTCAGGTGCCGGCTCGCTACGTATTAAGGCATTACCCCGCGGGGGAGCCGCGACCTGAATCCTACATCGCCGCGTTTTACCAACTGTTCCACCTGGCCACCCTGGCCGGTATCGCCCGTGCCGTGCTGCGCGATGCTACCGAGTTCGTCCAGGGCCGTACCCGAGCGTTCGGCGTACCTGGCCAATCAAGCCCCAATGAGGACCCTTTGGTACAGCGGGTGGTAGGGCGGTTGTCGAGCCTGGCCTACGCGGCCCAAGCCCAGGTACTGGCGGTGGCCGAGGTGTTGCAGCGCGTGTACCAGGCCGAACGGGACGGGCACGCTGGCGAAGCGCACTACACCGAGGCCGAGGTACGCGCCTTCCAGGCCCAGCAGATCGTACTTGAGCAGGTGCTGGAGGCCACCACGCTGCTGTTCGAAGTAGGCGGGGCTTCGGCCACCAGCCAGTCCCGGCGGCTGGACCGTCACTGGCGCAATGCCCGCACCTTGGCTTCGCACAACCCCGCCATTTACCGCGAGCGGGCGCTGGGCAACTACTACCTCAACGCTATCAGCCCCCACGCGGCCTGGCGCGCTACCCAGGCCGCCCACGATGAAGCCAGCGCCGTCTGAAGCCTTTACAAGGAAACGTCATGAGCCCTACACCCCACATGAGCATCGGCATGAACATCCTCGGCTTCGGGTCGCACGCTGCCGCCTGGCGAGTGGGCGAAGTGCCCGCCAATGCCTACCTGGACGCCGAGTACTACTGCAATATCGCGCGCATTTCTGAACGCGGCACCCTGGATGCCATTTTCCTGGCCGATGGCCCGGCCCTGGGTGGCGACGTGGCGCATCAACCGGCAGGGCGGCTGGAGCCTACGGTGCTGCTCACCGCCGTGGCCCTGGCGACCCAGCGCATCGGTGTGATCGCCACAGCCTCCAGCACCTACAACGACCCGTTCAACCTGGCCCGGCGCTTCTCCTCTCTGGACCATATCAGCGGTGGCCGTGCGGCCTGGAACGTAGTGACCAATGCCGGCGATGCCGCCGCGCAGAACTTCGGCCTGGCCGGTGCGCCGTTGCACGTGGACCGCTATGCTCGGGCCGACGAATTCATTGATATCACCCTTAAGTTGTGGGACAGCTGGGAAGACGACGCAGTGATCGGTGATGCGGCCAGCGGGCGCTTCGCGGACCCCAGCAAAGTGCATACGCCCAATTTTGTGGGTGAGCATTTCTCTGTCAAAGGCCCCTTGAACCTGCCCCGTTCGCCCCAGGGCCGGCCGGTGCTGGTGCAGGCCGGCTCCTCTGAAGGTGGCAAGGCGCTAGGCTCGCGCTATGCCGATGCTATCTTCACCACCCAGACCACTTTGGAGGAAGGGCAAGGGTTCTATCAGGACATGAAAAGCCGGGCCCGGCGCTGGGGCCGCAACCCAGACCACCTTAAGATCATGCCGGGGCTGTCCACGGTGATCGGCAGCACCGAGGCCGAAGCCCATGGGCGGTTTGATCGGCTTAATGAGTTCTATGGCGAAGAAGGCCTGCTGTCCCAAGTGGCCGCTCGGGTAGGCCTGAGCGTGAGCGAACTGGACCCGGACGCGCCGCTGCCCTGGCACAAGATCGGCCCGGTGGAAGCCTTCGAAAGGGGCTCCCACGGCTTTCTGGAAGCGCAGTTGAACCTGGCGCGGCGGGAAAACCTCAGCATTCGTCAATTGTCCCGGCGCATCCTGGTAGGCCACCGCCTGCTGGTCGGCACGCCCGAGCAGGTAGCCGATACGCTGGAGCATTGGTTCCTGGCCGGTGCGGCCGACGGCTTCAACATCATGCCCGACATGTTCCCCTCGGGCGTTGAAACCTTCGTTGACGAGGTGGTGCCGTTGCTGCGCCAGCGCGGCGTGTTCCGTCACGAATACAGCGGCCACACCCTGCGCGACCACCTCGGCCTGCCATACCCGGCCAGCCAGTATGCTCGTAGTGCCTGACCTTTGCTTCAAGCCGATGCCCCATTGGCTGGCGACCCCCGGCCAAGTGTTGCTCTGGCAACACCAGGTCAACAAAGTGTAGGTGGCCACAGCCTCCAGGCACGCCATAAAAGCCCTGTTTACAGGGCTCCGGCACCCGGCACGGCTTGTGCAATCACCCCTTGTGCGTTTCAGCATCGAACACAAGGCGCCACCCCGACCATGCCAGACCTTCATCCTTACCGCCCCGTAACGACCACGCGCCCTCTCGCCTTGGCCTGCCTGCTGGCGGCTACGGTATTAGGCACAGGCTGTGACCGCCATGAAGCCTCGGCAGTGCGCAGCACAGTACCTACGCCCGGCGGCACCTTGGTGTACGCCACCGACCGCGAACCCACCTGCCTGGACCCTCACGTAGGCGGCGACATGCCCCAGGTATTCCTGGCCCAGCAAGTGCTGGATTCGCTGGTGTCCATGGATGCCCAAGGCACCATAGGGCCCTGGCTGGCCAAGCGTTGGGACGTTTCAGCCGATGGCCTGACCTATACGTTCTACCTGCGCGATGACGTGCATTTCACCGATGGCACGCCGTTCAATGCCGCCGCTGTGAAAGCCAACCTCGATCACATGGCCAACCCCAAGACCCAGTCCAGTACGGCCGGTGGCTACATCCGCCAATACCGGGGCACCGACGTGGTGGACACCTACACCGCGCGCGTTCACCTGGAGACGCCTTACGCGGCCTTTCTCGAAGTACTGGCGCAGGGTTTCCTGGGCATTGAATCACCCAAGGCATTGTTGCGCACGCGGGACGTGAACTGCGATAGCCCAGTGGGCACCGGCCCGTTCAAGGTGGTGCGCTGGGACCGCCAGAGCCAGGTGGAACTGGTGCGTAACCCCGATTACAACTCGGCCCCGCCCACGGCGCAGCACCAGGGCCCGGCGTACCTGGAGCGGATTATCTGGAAGTTCATCCAAGAGCCCTCGGTACGCTTTGCCTCCCTGCAAGCCGGCGAGGTAGACGTGATCGAGGCGCTGCCGCCCGAATCCCATGAAGCGGCGCGGCGCAACCCGGACCTGCAGTTGATCATTGCGCAACGCCCCGGCAACCCCACCAACGGCACCTTGAACATTCGTCGCGCACCCTTCAACGACATTCGCGTACGCGAGGCCTTCGTGCGCAGCGCCGACATCAAGGGCGCCCTGAAAAGCGTGTATTTCGGGGAGTTTCCCCGTGCCGGGGGCCCCTTGAGCCAGGCTACCCGTTTCTACAGCGCGGATTTCGAGCATGCCCAGGACTACGACCCAGCACGTGCGGCGCAACTGTTGGACGAAGCCGGCTGGTCGCGCCGGGACAGCCAGGGGTATCGGATAAAGGACGGCCAGCGCCTGCAAGTACACGTGATCCTGGGCAACCGCACGCCGCCTTCGGAGTTCACCCTGTGGGAGCAGGTGCAGGCCACCACACGCCAGGCGGGGATCGAACTGGTGATGGAGCAGATGAGCGACGTGCAGGCGACCAAGCGCCAGGCCGACTGGGACTACGACGTTCGCGTGGGCTACTGGAACACCAACACCGCCGACGTGCTGCGGATCATCTTCAGCAGCGCCTTCATTCAGCCGGCCGGGGTAGGCGGCTACCACCAGAACACGGCCGGGTTCAGCGACCCGGCCTTCGACAGCCTGGTGCAGCAGGCACTGGCTACTCAGGATCCGGCACAGCGCCAGGCCCTGTATCGCCAGGGACAGGCCATCGCCTCCAGCCAGTACCTGCAACTGACCACGTACCCCCAAAGCACGCGGCTGGGTATCTACAAAACGACCCAGGGTGTACGCCTGGAGCCGTCGCTGGCCGTGACCTACCTCTATGACGCCTGGGTGAACAAATGACGACAACGCCTCTATCTATAGCCTCGCACGGCGCACCTCGACAACGCCTAGCCCGGCTAGGCCAGCGTGCGGCCCTGCGCCTGGGCGGCGGCCTGCTGGTGCTGTGGGCGGTGGCCACCTTGACCTTCTTTGCCTTGCGCCTGATGCCGGGTGATCCTGTACTGGCGATCCTGGGTGGCCCCAGCGGCAACCCCACACCTGAAACCATTGCCGAGGTCACCCGTGAATACGGCCTGGACAAGCCCCTGGTGGTGCAATACGGGCTCTACCTGGCGCGGCTGGTACAGGGTGACCTGGGGGTGTCCTATTCCCAGCACATGCCGGTTACCCGCGTACTGGCCGAGCAAGCCGGTGCGACCTTGGAGCTGACCCTGTCTTCCCTGGTGCTGGCCTGGCTATTGGTGCTAGCCCTGACCGTGTTCACGGCCGGGCGCCGCGGGTGGGTAGGGCGCCTGGCTTCGCTGGCCGAAACCTTGTGCGCAGCCTTGCCGCACTTCTGGCTGGGGATTGTGCTGCTGGCCGTGTTCGCCTTCGGCCTGCGGCTGTTTCCGCCCGCAGGCAGCGATGGCTGGGCAACGCTGGTGCTGCCGTCCATTGCCCTGGCGGTGCCGCTGGCCGGTTTCATTGGCCAGGTGACCCGTGAGTCGCTGGAGCTGACGCTGGACCAGCCCTTTATCCTCACAGCGCGTACCCGTGGCCTGAGTGACAGTGCGGTGCGCTTCAGGCACGCCCTTCGCCATGCCGTGCTGCCGGGCATTTCGCTGTCGGGCTGGGCCATCGGCGCCCTGATCAGTGGCGCGGTCGTGATCGAGGTGATCTTTTCCCGCAAAGGGCTGGGCCGCCAGCTGTACCAGGCGGTACAGGCGCAGGACCTGCCGCTTACCATTGGCATCAGCCTGGTCGTCGCTGCCGGCTATGTAGTGGCCAATATACTGGTCGACCTGATGTACCAGTGGGTCGACCCACGTCAACAAGAGGCTTTGGCATGAGCGACCTGATATTTGAAAGCCCCGCTGTACCCCTGTCCACCCAGCGCCGGCCCTACCTTTTGCCCGTGGGCGCCAGCCTGGCCATTGGCTTTCTGTTGCTGGTGATCGTGGCGGCTATCGCGCCACAGCTGTTTGCCCACAGTGACCCCTTGGCCATCGTGCCTCGGGAAGCCTTCCATCCGCCAGGGTGGCAGCACTGGTTCGGTACGGATCAGTCCGGGCGGGATATCTATTCGCGGGTGATCCATGGCGCGCGGCTGTCCCTGTTCGTTGGCCTGGCCGCCACCGCCTTGGGCATGGGCATCGCGGTCGTATTAGGGTTGTTAGGCGGCTTGGGCGGCGCGCGCACCCACCGCAGTGTGGGGTGGGTACTGGAAATCCTGTTTGCCTTCCCCAGCCTGATTCTGGCGCTGCTGTTCGTGGCCATCTTTGGCAGTGGGGTGGGCCCCTTGATCGTTGCCACCGGCCTGGGCGCTGCCCCGGGTTATGCCCGTATGGTTCGCGGTCAGGTATTGGCCGTGCGCAACGCCGGGTACATCGAAGCCGCCCGCGCTTTAGGCCATTCCACCGGGCGCATTATCAGCCGGCAACTGCTGCCCAATGCCATGCGGCCGTTGATCGTGACCCTCACCATGGGGGTGGGCCAGGCCATTGTCTGGGCCTCGGCCTTGAGCTTTCTCGGGTTGGGCGCCCGGCCACCGGCGCCGGAGTGGGGCACCATGCTCTCCATGGGGCGGGACTTCATCGCCAACGCCTGGTGGCTCACGTTCTTTCCAGGGCTGTTCATTGTGCTGACCACGCTGTCGACCACGGTCGCTGGCCGCTACCTGCAACAACGCCTGGAGGGCCGCCTGCCATGAGCCAGAAGACGTTGATCGTTGAAGACCTGAACGTTGAGTTTGCCGGGCAAAGCGTGGTTCGCCACCTCTCCTTTACCCTGGAGCCGGGCAAGACACTGGCACTGGTGGGGGAATCGGGCTCGGGCAAAAGCGTGACGGCCCGTAGCCTCATCGGCTTGGCCGGTGAAGGCGCCGTGGTGCGCGCACGGCGCCTGTCTTACGGCGGGGTCGACCTGCTGGGCCTGAGCGAGCGCCAATGGCGCCGCCTGCGGGGCAAGGACATCGGTTTTGTGCTGCAGGACGCCCTGGTGTCCTTGGACCCCATGCGCCCAGTGGGCAAGGAAATTCTCGAAGTGCTGGAAACCCATCACTGGGGCGACCGGCCCTCCCGCGCCGCGCGGGTGCTGGAGCTGCTCGAACGCGTGGGGGTGCCGGAACCGGCCTTGCGTGCCCGCCAGCGGCCTGGCGAATTGTCCGGGGGGCTGCGCCAGCGAGCACTGATCGCCAGCGCCTTGGCGCTTAACCCTGGCCTGGTGATCGCCGATGAACCCACCACAGCGCTGGATGCCACGGTACAGGCGCAGATCCTGAGTGTGCTGCAAGGGATAAAAGCTGAGGGAAGCGCGCTGCTGATCATCAGTCACGACCTGGCCGTGGTCGCACAACTGGCCGATGAGGTACTGGTGCTGCGCCACGGTGAGGTGGTGGAGCAGGGGCCGATGCAGCAAGTGCTCACGGCGCCGCGCCACGCCTACACCCGTAGCCTGCTAGCCGCGGTGCCCGCCGAGCATGCACGCGGCACTCGTCTTTCGGCAGACCGGAACCAGATAATCGCGCCGGTGGCACGGCACATCGACCAGCCTGTTGTGTTGCAGGGCCACGGCCTGGGCAAGCGCTACGTGGGGCCAGACCAGCAGGTGCGCCAGGTGGTGCAGGGCGTGAGCTTCGCGCTGCGTGCAGGTCATACCCTGGGTATCGTGGGCGAATCCGGCTCGGGCAAGACCACGGTCGCGCGCATGGCCCTAGCCCTGCTCGACGCCGACGATGGCCAGGTGCGCTTTCTTGACCAGCCCTGGAACGGTAGCGCCCCCGCCAGGGTGGTTGAGCAGCAACGCCGGCCACGGCGGCGGGACATCAGCGTGATCTATCAAGACCCCCTTAGCTCATTCGACCCGCGCTGGACGGTGAGCCAGATCCTGGCCGACGCCCTGGACGTGGCCGACACGCCAGTAGCTGAGCAGCCTGCGCGCATCCGGCAGTTGTTGCAGCACGTACGCCTGCCGGCCGAGCTGGGTACCCGTCGGCCGCTGCAGCTGTCGGGCGGGCAGCGCCAGCGGGTGGCTATTGCGCGGGCGATTGCCAGCAACCCGAAGGTCATCGTCTGTGATGAGCCGGTATCGGCTCTGGACGTGTCCGTGCAGGCTCAGGTGCTGGACCTGCTGGCAGACCTGCAGGCCGAGCTGGGCCTGGCCTACCTATTCATTTCCCACGACCTGGGCGTGATCCGCCATGTGAGCGACGAGGTGCTGGTGATGCGCTACGGCCAGGTCGTGGAGCACGCCCCGGTGGACCAACTGTTCGAGGCACCTCAGCACCCCTATACCCAGCGCCTGCTGGGTGCAGTACCGCGGTTGCCGGGTGCAGGCGTCGCCTTGAAGGTGCCGCCCGTGGAGCCGGAAAACGCCGTACTGCTGTTCGACGAATCACGGCTCTGGAAGATCGCTATCTGAACCCTTTTTAGCGCCCTCGCTGTGCCCCTATTGGAAACAGGATGCCCTTATGACCCACGCTGCAGCTATCACGCCTTCGGCCTCACCTCGCCCTGTGTTGACCGTGCCCCAATTGCTGGCCCGCGCCGACGCACTGCTACCCGCCATCGGCGCTGGCGCGGCTGCGCGCGAGCGGGACCGTGAACTGCCTTACGACGCGGTAAGGCAGGTGGCCGACGCGTTGCTCTACACCCTGCGCATTCCTGCGCGCTACGGTGGCCCAGGCGGCACCGTCAAGGAGGTCATCGGCCTGTTGATCCGCATTGCTTCGGTGGACTCCAATGTCGCCCAGGCCTTGCGGCCCGGTTTTGCGTTCGTCGAAGGCTTGCTGGCGTCACGGGCCGAAGGTGCCGAACAAGAGCGCCAGCGCTGGTTCGAGCGCTACCTGCAAGGGGCGGTGTTAGGGAACGCGGGCTGGGAGGTGGGGGGCGCCAATGGTGCCATCAGTGCCCGAATTGTGCGTGACGGCGAACACTACCGGGCCAATGGCAGCAAGTTCTACAGCACCGGGTCCTTGTACGCGGATTGGGTGAGCGCCGTGGCGCTGGATGAACACGACCAGCCGGTATCCTTCGTACTGCCCCGTGACCGCGAAGGCCTGGTACTACTGGACGACTTTGATGCCATGGGGCAGCGCCTCACCGCCAGCGGCACCACGCGGCTGGATAACGTTCGGGTGTACGCCAACGAACTGCGCGCCCGTACCGTGGAAGAGGGCACGCGCACCATTGTCACCCCCTTCCTGCAACTGTTCCTGGCGGCGGTGCAAGCTGGTATCGCCCGCAATGCCCTGAACGACGCTGCGGCGTTCGCCCGTGACCACGCCCGGCCCATCAAGCACAGCAACGCCCAGCGGTCGGTGGATGACCCCTATGTAGAGCTGAGTGTGGGCGACATCTCGGCCCGTGCCTTTACAGCCGAGGCGGTGGTGCTCAAGGCAGCCGAGGCGATCGACAAGGCCTGGGCCAGCGGGCAGGAGGCGGCGGCCGTGGACCAGGCCGCTATTGAAGTGGCGCAGGCCCAATACATCGCTGCCGAATGCGCGCTCAGGGCCGCCGAGCGGGTGTTCGACGTGGGCGGCGCCTCCACCACGGGCCGTAGTCATAACCTCGACCGGCACTGGCGCAATGCCCGCACCGTAGCCAACCACAACCCCCGGGACTGGAAGGCCGCGGCGGTGGGTGCTTGGCAATTAAAGGGTACGCCGCTACCTACCTCGGGGCTGTTCTGACGCCAGCCTAGATCGACAGCTGAAGCACGCGCTCGCCCTGTTCACCAGCGGGGCGGCGTTTGTTCACGGCCAGTTCGCCCATCTTGATAAGCCGGGTACGGGTAACGTTCCGGCTCAGGCCCAGCAGGTTGGCCGTGTGCACCTGGTTGTAATGGCTGAACCGGTAGGCCGAGCGCAGCAGGGCGTCTTCCACTTTCTCGTGCAAGTCACCGGCCTGCTCCTCGAACAACCGCTGGAACAGCCTGTCCAGTGAGGCTTCCACCGATTCGTCTGCGGTGTGGCTGGTGTCGTCCTGGCGCTCAATGCGCAAGTTCGACAGCCGCAGGTCGTCGCGCTGAATCACGCCACTGCGGCACATGAGCAAGGTGTGGTGAATTACGTTTTCCAACTCGCGGATGTTTCCAGGCCAACTGTAATGGCGCAGCCGGTGCTCAGCCTCGGCCGACAGGCTTACAGGCTCGTAGCCCAGGCGCTTGCAGTACACGTCGAGAAAGTGCCGGGTCAGGGGAATGATGTCGCCGGGCCGCTCTCGCAGTGGCGCTAGCGCCAGGCTGACCACGCCTAGGCGGTAGTACAGGTCCTCGCGAAAATTGCCCGCGTTGATCGCTTTTTCCAGCAGCACATTGGTGGCGGCCAGCACGCGCACATTGATAGGGATGCTCTTGCGTGAGCCTAGCCGCACCACTTCACGCTCTTGCAGCACCCGCAACAGCTTCACCTGGATCGGCATCGGCAAGTCCCCGATCTCGTCCAGGAACAGGGTGCCGCCGTTGGCTTCTTCGAACCAGCCCGCTTTGGCACCCAGCGCGCCGGTGAAGGCCCCTTTCTCATGGCCGAACAGTTCGGCTTCCACCAGAGACTCGGAGAACGCACCGCAGTTGACCGCCACGAAGGGCTTGTGACGGCGTGCGCTGAGGGCATGAATATGGCGGGCGACCAGCTCCTTGCCGGTGCCGGTGTCACCGATGATCAGCACGCTGGCTTCACTGGGCGCTACCTGTTGCACATGTGCTAGCAGTGCCTTGGAGGTAGGGTCCTCGAACACTTGCGCAGTAGCGCGGATGGACGTGGCGAGAGCGGGCGATGGGGGGAGGGTCAGAAGCTGCATGACGGCGCCTTCATCAGTAGGAAGAGAGAATCTGCAAGCCTGTGAATCGCCGCTCATCGCAACGGCGCTCACGTAGCGCGATGGAACGCCATACTAACGGATATAAAAAAGGTTATTTAAATACCCGTTGATTATTAGCTTATGTGGTTTAGACGCTAGCAGGCCGTGCCCTCAGAGCCAGGCGAGCGCTTTACGCTTCGATCTCACGCCGTTCCACCACATTCAGAAAACGCCGGGCACGTTCGTTGACCGGGTTGACCAGGATCTGCTCTGGCGTGCCGTCCGCTACGATTTTTCCGGCTTCCATGAACAGCACCCGGTCGGCCACATCCCGGGCGAACTTCATTTCATGGGTCACCAGTAGCAGGGTGGTGTTCTGCTCATGGGCCAAGGTACGGATCACGGCCAGTACCTCGGCCACCAGTTCCGGGTCCAGGGCCGAGGTGACCTCATCGAACAGCATCACGGCCGGGCGCATTGCCAAGGCACGGGCGATAGCCACCCGTTGCTGCTGGCCGCCGGAGAGCTTGCCGGGGTAAGCATCAGCCTTATGGCCCAGGCCCACCTTTTCCAAATAGGCCCTCGCCCTGTCATGGGCTTCCTTTGGGCTTACCTTCAGCACCCTCAAGGGCGCCTCCATGACGTTTTCCCGCACGGTGAGGTGGGGGAACAGGTTGAAATGCTGGAACACCATGCCCACCCGGTGAACACGAGGTGAGGCCTTGCTGCCGGGCCAGCGCCAACCACGGCGCTGTTCCGGGACGCTGGCCCCGGCCACCGCGATGCTGCCGTGCTGGTAGCGTTCCAGCCCTTTGATCAGCCGCAGCACCGTGGACTTGCCCGAGCCGCTGGGGCCGATCAGCGCCACTTTCTGCCCCTGTGGGATGCTCAGGCTCAGGTGGTCGATCACCCGTGTGGTGCCGAAATCCTTGACCACGTCCTTGAGCACGATCTGTGCAGTTGCGAGGGAAGGGTCAGGCATGGCGGCGATGCTCCAGGTACTTGAACAGCAGGGATGTAGGCACGCTGATCGCCAAAAACATCAGCGCCATCAGCGTATAGGGTTCGGTGTAGCGGTAGCTCATGCCGGCCACCTGCTTGGCGGCCTGAAACAGTTCGGGGATGGTGATCACCGCCAGCAGGGGCGTTTCCTTGAACATGCCGATCAGGTAATTGCCCAGCACGGGCAACAGGGGTTTGAAGGCCTGGGGCAGGATCAGCCGGCGCCACGTGGTCGCGCGGTCGAAGTCCAGCGCCAGGGCCGCTTCCCATTGCCCCGGCGGAATGTCCTCAATGGCCCCGCGAAAGGCTTCGGCAATATAGGCGGCGTAATACAGGCCCAGCCCCACTACGCCGGTGGCGAAGGGTGGCAAGGTCAGCCCGGCCAGCGGCAGGGCGAAGAACAGCACATACAGTTGCACCATCAGCGGGGTGCTGCGAAAGAAACTCAAGTACCCGGCACAGGCAGCCCGAACGGGCGCCCACGCCGAGCGTTGCGCGATGGCCAGCAGCAGGCCTAGCACCACCGCGACCACAAAGCCCAGTACCACCACCTGTACGGTGACCAGCAGTCCGCGCAGCAGGTCGGGCGTGATGGACCAGGCGAATGCCCAATCAAATTCCATGGTTTTACCCCTACGTAGTGCGCCAGGCCGTCACCCGCCGCTCGTACCACCGCACCAGACGAGTCAACGGCCACGCCATCAGGAAGTACCCCACCAGCACCAGGCACCAGATCAGTGTCTGATGGCCCAGGGTGGTGATCAATTGGGCCCCGGAGAAGGTCAGGTCAGTGAGGGTGGTTAATGACACCAGCGAGGTGGTCTTGAGCAGCTCCACCAGCTGGTTGCCCAAGGGTGGCAGCATCACCGGCAATGCCTGGGGCAGGATGATCCGACGCAAGGCGACGA
Source organism: Pseudomonas sp. AB39(2026) (assembly GCF_059831485.1). Classification (NCBI taxonomy): domain Bacteria; kingdom Pseudomonadati; phylum Pseudomonadota; class Gammaproteobacteria; order Pseudomonadales; family Pseudomonadaceae; genus Pseudomonas; species Pseudomonas sp. AB39(2026). Next base: position 1,056,915 of record NZ_CP195212.1, on the reverse strand, counting down.
CCGGCCCGAAGTCCAGCGCACGCACCGCGTCCCGTTGCCCCTGGTGCACATTGACCAATGCCGAGCGGATGATTTCCGAACCATAGGCCGAAAACGTCAGGCCCAGCCCCAGCACCCCGGTGGCCATCGGTGACAGGCTGATATCGAACAGCGGCAGAATGAAGAACAGGTAGAACAGCAGCACCAGTGCCGAAATGCCACGCAGCACCTCCACATACAAGGTGGCCACCCAGCGCACCAAGCGCCAGGGGGACAGGCGCATGAGGGCGACCGTAAAGGCCAGTACCAGCACCAGCGCTTCGGCCATTACGGTGATTTCCAGCGTGACCAGGGCACCGCTGGCCAGCTGGCGGGCAACGAACAATGCGGTTGTATCGGTAATCATGCCTGTACTCGTGTTGGTCACGGCCGTTGGCGGCGCAGGGGTGCCAGGTGGGTCAAAGGGCGCAGCGTTGCTCGGCGGTGATGTCAGCCGCGGGCAGTTCGTTCTCGGTGTAGCCGTACTTCTGCAGGATTTTCAGCAGCTCACCAGACGCCCGCAGCTTAGCCAGCTCGGTATTGAAGGCCTGGATAAACGCAGGGTCGTTCTTGGGCAGGCCGTAGGCGTGGTAATTCCAGGTGGGTTTGCCTTGAGCGTCCAGGATCTGCTCGAAGGGCAGGGCGCGTTCCACCGCAGGGCTGCTCGCTTTCTTCAGCAGGCTGATGATTTCTGCGTCCGGGAAATACACCACATCTACCCGGCCAGCTTCCAGCGCCGCCAGGGCTTCAGTGTCCTTGTCGAACAGCACCACCTGCGCAGTATCGATCCCGCTGGCTTTGGCCTCCTGCACCTGGTTGCTCCCCGGCTGCGTGGCCAGCCGGGCCTTGCCGTTCTGGGCAACGTCTTTGAGGCTGTGCAGGTTGAGCGGGTTGCCAGCCTTGACGATAAAGGCACCGCCTGAGCGGGTGACCGGGTTGGAGTAGCCAATCACTTTGCAGCGCTGCGGGTTGATAAACAGCCCGGCACCGATCAGGTCGAAGCGCTTGGCCGCCAGCCCTGGCACCAGCGAGCCGAAGTCGGTGATAGGGGTCTCCACCTTGCTGATGCCTAAGGGGGCGAGCACCGCTTTGAGAATTTCGACATTGGCCCCTGTCACCTGGCCGTCCGTACCGATATAGGCATAGGGCTGTTCATTGGCAATGCCTGCGGTTAACCCGCCAGTACGGCCTTTCTCCAGCAGGCCAGCCGACGCGGTGGTAGAGAACAGGCTTGCCAGCAGGCAAGCGGAGCCGACAAAGGCAGGCAATGAGAAGGCGTTCAAGCGTGTCATGAAATAGGCTCTGGATTGGGGGGGGAATACGCAGGACGAGGCGAGGTAGGAGGGCAAAGCGACCGTCGCTGCCGCTTAATCTATAGGTATAAATAACAATATTTAAATACCGTTAAGGTATATGCATATGTCGCCGTTCGACTGGCATCTTTCCGCAGGCGTACAGCCCTAATAGGTTTCGCCCTCTTTGATCAGTTCATAGGCCGCCTGCACCAACGGGTTCAAGCCCCCGGGCCGAACCCACAGGTAATAGGTCACGTCTGGCAGGCGGGGCAGGCCGTCATGCTCCCCCAGCACACGCATGTCTGGCCCCAGCAACTCCATGCTGCGCGGGGTAATGCCCAGGCCTGCGCGCACCGCTGCCTTGATACCGATCAGGTTGGAGGCCAGGTAGGCCTGGCGCCAGGCGATGCCCTGGGCTTCCAGCGCCTCCAGGGCGTAGCGGCGGTAGATGCTGGGCTCGTCCACCAGTACCAGGGGCAGGGGCTGGCTGGGGTCATGGCGATAATGGGCGGCGCAGATCCACCACACCGGCGAGGTACGCAAAGCCAGCCCTTGCAGGTGAGGGTCATGACGGGTGGAAATCACCATGTCCATTTTGCCCCGGTGCAGGTCGTCCATCAGGAAGGGGCTGCGCCCCACGTCGATTTCCAGGCGAACATTGGGCGCAGCGCGGGCGATGCGGGTCAGCAGCGGGGGCAGGATGGTGTCGGCAATGTCATGGGGCGAGCCGATCCGCACCACACCGCTGGGGCCGTCCTGGCGCAAGGCACCCATGGCCTCATCGTTCAGGGCCAGCATTTGCCGGGCATGGCGCAACAGGCGGCGCCCGGCCTCTGTGGGTTGCTTGGCGCGGCCTTGCTTGCGTAACAGGGGCACGCCGGCCGCCTGTTCCAGGCGTTGCAAATGTTGGGTGACTGAGCCCTGAGTGCGCCCCAGTACCTTACCCGCCTCAGCGAAGCTGCCGGCATCTACCACGGTTACAAAGGTGCGCAACAGGTCCAGGTCCAGCAGGGTATTCATATCAGTCCCTACATTAAAATGATCAGAAAACCTAATGTATCGCAAGGCTTCTCACAAGTAACACTCAGCAAATTCGTGCTTTTCAGCCGCTCGTAGCGCTCTCCAGCACTTGAGTTATAACGATAGGCAATCTTTTCATTTCCCTTGCCCGGTGGGGGTGCCTAGGATCGCCGCGTCGACCACCGCTACCGGGAGTGCCCATGGGCCTGCGCCGCGCTGTACATTTTTCCATTGGCCTGCTGGCGGCGCTGTGCGCGGTTCAGGCAAACGCTGATGCCACCTTGGACCGTGCCCAGGCACGGCAGGCGCTGCGCGTTGGTGTGATGCTGTCTGGCGGGCCATTCGGTGCCCTCAACCCCGCCACCCAAGGGCCGGTGGGGCTGAACGTGGACCTGGCTGAAGAACTGGGGCGGCAACTGGCGCTCAAGGTGGAACTGGTGCCGGTACTGCCGGCCAACCGGGTGCAATTCCTGCAGCAAGGAAAGGTGGACCTGCTGATTGCCAACATGGAATGGAACACTGAGCGTGATGCCTTGCTGGGCCATGTAGCCACCCCTTTTTATAAGGTAGGCGGCACGGCTGCGCTGCCGCCGGGCAGCCCCGTCAAGGCCTGGGCAGACCTGGCCGGAAAACCGGTGTGCACCTCCCAAGGCAGCAGCTACATCAAGCCTCTCAACGACATCGGTGCCGATATCAAAGCCTTCAAAAGCTCGTCCGAATCACTGTTGGCCCTGCATGGCAGCAGCTGCGTAGCGGCGGTGCACGACGCGACACTGATCAAGCCGCTGCTGGCCAATAACCCGGAGTGGCAGGGCTACACCGCCCTGAGCCCAGAGCTGAACCCGGCGCCTTCGGTGATCTGGACCCGTTTGGGCGAAACCGATACCCAAGCCCGGCTGAACCCCATCGTGCAACAGCTGCACCGCAGTGGCTGGCTGGTGCAGGCCGAACAGCGCCACCACATCGAACCGCTGGCCGCTGACCAGTTCGGCCTCTGATACAGAGTACCTTCCATGACACTCAAGACCCTCGCGCTGCTGCTGGCTCCGTTGCTTGGCCTTAACGCCCTGCACGCCAACGCCGACGCCACCCTGGACAAACTTAACGAACGCCACCGTATCAGCGTTGGGGTGATGCTCACCGGCCTGCCGTTCGGCACCCTGGACCCTCGCACCCGCCAGCCGGTGGGCTACAACGTGGAGCTGGCCAACGAGCTGGGCAAGCGCTTGGGCGTGGCGGTGGACACCGTGGCCGTGCTGCCACCCAACCGCGTTCAGTTCCTGCAGCAAGGCAAGGTGGACGTGCTGATCGCCAACATGCAGTTCACCGAGGAACGCGCGCAGATCCTGGATTACCCGCCCACGCCCTATGAACAAGTGGGTGGCGCGGCCGTGATTCGCAAGGGGGCAGGCATTCACCAATGGGCGGACCTGGCCGGCAAACCGGTCTGTGTGTCTCAAGGCAGCAACTTCATCGAACCCCTGCAGCAGTATGGTGCACAGATCAAAGCGTTCCGCAGCCAATCCGAGTCGCTGCTCAGCCTGCGTGGCAATGGCTGTGTCGCCGCCGTACACGTAGCGCCCACCATGCGGGCCTTGCTGGACCAGGCCGAGTGGGCCGGCTACGAAACGCCGTTGCCTAACGAACTGATTCCCTCGGATTCAGTGATGTGGGTGCGCAAGGGTGAGCATGACTTCCAGGCCCGGGTGGATGCGATCATCCGCGATTGGCACCGCAGCGGCTGGCTGATTGAACTGGGCAAGCGCACGGGCATGGCGCCTTCGCCCGCCCTGTATGCCCTGCATGACAAGTTCAAGGACAGCGCGCCGCTGCAGGCCGCGCAATGACCGACCCGTTGCTTGACGCCCTGATCGATCTGCTGGGCGAACGCTACGCTGAACCTGGCGCTGCAGCCGGCAGCCGTCTCAGTGACAAGCACCAGCGCTACCACGGGCGCGCCCGCGCCTTTGTGCGCCCGGCCAGCACCGAACAGGTGGCAGCGGTGGTGCGCCTGTGTGTTGAACACGATGGCTGTGTGGTGGTGCAGGGCGGCAATACCGGGTTGATGGCCGCCGCCACCCCCGATGACAGCGGCCGTGCGGTGATCATCAGCCTCGAACGGATGAACGCCATTCGCGAACTGGATACCGCCAACGATACCCTGGTGGCCGAAGCGGGGTGCATCCTGCGCCAGGTGCAGCTGGCCGCAGAGGGGGCAGGGCGCTTGTTTCCCTTGAGCCTAGGCGCGGAAGGCAGCTGCACCCTGGGCGGCAACCTGGGTACAAACGCCGGTGGCACGGCTGTGTTGCGTTACGGCAACGCCCGGGAGCTGACCCTGGGCCTGGAAGTGGTGACGGCCGAGGGCGAGATCTGGCAGGGCTTGCGGGGGCTACGTAAGGACAACACCGGTTATGACCTGCGCGACCTGTACATCGGCAGCGAGGGCACCCTGGGCATTATTACAGCGGCCACCCTCAAGCTGTTTCCGTTGCCCACCAGCCGGGCCACCGCCTATGTCGCATTCGAGAGCCTGGCCGAAGGCGTGGCCTTGCTGGCCCATGCTCGGGCGGGCTTTAGCGCCGGGCTGACCGGCTTCGAGCTGATGTCATCCCATTGCCTGGCCTTGGTGGCGCAGCAGTTTCCCGGCACCGTGTTGCCGTTTCATCGCCTGGACCAACCGTGGTACGCCCTGTTGGAACTGTCCCATCATGGCGATCAGGCCGAAGCTGTCGAGCTGATGGAGCGGGTACTGGGCGAGGCCTTCGAACAGGGCCTGGTGGTGGATGCCAGCCTGGCCCAAAGCCTGGGCCAAAGCCAGGCCATGTGGACACTGCGAGAGAACATGAGCGAAGCCCAAGGGCGGGAAGGGCGGAACATGAAGCACGACATTTCCTTGCCCCTGTCACGCATTGAAGCCTTTGTGAATCACACCGCACAACAGTTGCAGGCGCAGTTCCCCGGTGTTCGCCACTACACCTTTGGCCACCTGGGCGACGGCAACCTGCACTACAAAATTGCAAGCCCTATTGGCATGCCCGTGGCCGAACACATGGCACGGTATGACGCCCTCAGCCGTGTGGTGCATGACAGCGTGCACGCCCATGGCGGCTCCATCAGCGCCGAGCACGGCATCGGTCTGCACAAGCGTGATGAACTGCCGCGTTACAAGAGCCCGGTAGAGCTAAGCCTGATGCGCCGGATCAAGCACGCGCTGGACCCTCACAACCGGTTGAACCCCGGCAAAGTGATCAACCTGGAAGCTCCGCAATGACCTTGCGCCTGTCTCAACGCGTTCAGCGCGTTCAACTGTCTCCCAATGCCGCCGCCAAGGCCCGCGCCAATGAGCTGCGCGCCAATGGGCTGGATATCCTGGACCTCACCACCGGCGAGCCGAACTTCGATACGCCCGCGCCGATCAAGGCTGCCGCCTGGGCTGCCATCCAGGCCGGCGACACCAAGTACACCGCCACGCCTGGCGTCAAAGCCTTGCGCGACGCGGTAGTGGCCAAGCTGGCCCGTGAAAACCAGTTGAGCTATAGCCTGGCCGAGGTGGTGATCGCCAATGGCGCCAAGCAAATCATTTTCAATGCCTTCGCTGCCACCCTTGATGAGGGCGATGAAGTGGTGGTGCCCGTGCCCTATTGGCCCACCTTTCCAGACGCGGTGCGCTTCAACGGCGGCGTGCCTCGGCGGGTAGACTGCCCCTTTGAGCAAGGCTGCAAACTGCTGCCCGAGCAACTGGAGGCCGCCATCGGCCCTCGGACGCGCTGGATGATCCTCAACAGCCCCGGTAACCCCAGCGGCGCACTGTACAGTGATGCTGAACTATTGGCCTTGGCTGAAGTGTTGCGCCGCCACCCCCAGGTATGGGTACTGCTGGATGAACTCTATGAGCACATTCGCTTCGACGGTGCCTCGCCCCGCAATTTGCTGAACCTGGCGCCTGACCTGCAATCGCGTAGCCTGCTGGTAGGCGGCGTGTCCAAGACCTATGCCATGACCGGCTGGCGCGTAGGCTTTGGCGCGGCCCCCAAAGCCTTGGCCAGCGCCATGGCGGTGGTGCAATCCCAAGCCACCTCCGGCGCAAGCTCGGTCAGCCAGGCTGCAGCTTTGGCTGCATTCGAGGGTGGGCTAGGTTTTCTAGCTGATCACGTGACAGCCTACCGGGAACGGCGTGACCTGCTGGTAGCAGCGTTGGCACCGGTGCCAGAGTTAGACGTGCTGGTGCCCGAAGGCGGCTTCTTCGTGTTCGTGCGCTGTGCCGGGTTGCTGGGCCGTTATCGGCCTGATGGGCAACGCATTGAAAACGACGCGGACGTGGTGGCCTGGCTGCTGGAAAACGGCGTGGCCGCCATTGCGGGCAGCGCCTATGGCCTGTCGCCCTGGGTGCGGTTTTCCATTGCCACGGCCACCGAGGCTGTTGCCCAGGCTGGCCCGCGCGTGGCGATGGCCTGTGCACGTTTGCAAGCGGCCACACCATGAACGCGCTGGTGGATGCGCTGGCCAAACTGGGCCTCAACTACCAGTTCCTGCTGGACGGGTTCAGCCGCGCCAGCCTGGTGGACGGCATGCTCACCACCTTGGCGTTGTGCCTGTGCACGGCGCTGGGCAGCCTGGCGGTGGGGATGGGCCTGGCCTGTGCGCTGATCAGCCCGCGGCGCACGGTCGCCTTTCCTGCCCGGGCGTTTATCGAGGTCACCCGCAACACCCCCACGTTGGTGCAGCTCTACTGCGCGTTCCTGGTGCTCAACATGTTGCTTACCCAGGCCTTGGGTACCGGTAACCCGTTCACGCCCTTCGCCTGGGTGGTGATCGTGATTTCCCTGCACAAAGGTGCCTTTCACGCTGAGGCGTTGCGGGCCGGCTTGCAGGCCGTGCCGCCCACCACGCTGGAAGCCGCCGGCTCACTGGCCTTCACCGCCCGCCAGCGGCTGCTGTACGTGCAGTTGCCGCTGGCCTTGCGCTTTGCGCTCCCTGCTCTGGTGAACAACCTGATCGACCTGGTGAAAATGACCGCCATTGCGTCGGCCATTGCAGTCAATGACGTCACGTACGCCTCCATCATGATCTGGACCCAGAGCGACAACGTGATCGAACTGATGATGCTGCTGCTGGCGTTCTATGGCGCCTTGGGCCTAGTCGTGAGCAAAGTGGGCCGCGCCATTGAAATACGCTTGAGGATGCCCGGTTATGGCCACTAGTGCCTTCGCTGCATTGCTGGAGTGGGCCCCAGCGCTGCTGGCTGGCCTGGGCCAGAACGTTCTGATCAGCCTGACCGCCATGGCGCTGGGTAGCCTCATGGGGCTGCTTGTCGGGGTGCTGAATTTCTCGCCGTTGCGGCCTGTGGCGCGGCTGTGGGTGCAGGTGTTCCGCAACGCGCCCTGGTTGGTGCTGATCTACTTCACCACCTACGTGTTCCCGTTTGAAGTGCGTGTGTTCGGGCATTACCTGGCCTTCCCGGACTGGGTCAAGGTCACCCTGGGCCTGGCGCTGCCGGCCAGTGCCAATGTGGCCGAAATTCTCAGAGGTGCGGTGGGTTCGATACCGGCCACCCAGTGGGAAGCGGCGCGCTCCATGGCCTTCAGCCGGGTGCAGGTGTTCACCCAGGTGATCCTGCCCCAGTGCGTGACCCGCATGCTGCCGCCCTGGATGAACCTCTACGCCATCATCACCATGGGCACGGCCCTGGCGTCGCTGGTGGGCGTGCACGACGTAATAGACACCGCCCAGATCGCCAGCAATACCGTCAACCGGATTCCCTTCACGGTGCTGATCTACCTCAGCCTGTTGGCCCTGTTCTTCGCCTGGTGCTTTCCCGTTTCCCGCCTTACTCAACGCCTGGAGCGCCGCTATGCCTTCCACTGACAGCCCGCTGGTCAGCCTGCGCGACGTGCACCTGGCCTTTGGCGATACGCCGGTGCTCAAGGGCATCGACCTCACCGTAGGCAAAGGCCAGGCGGTGTCCATCATTGGCCCGTCGGGGTCTGGCAAGTCCACGATCCTGCGCTGCCTGACCGGCTTGCTCAAACCCCAACAGGGCGAGTTGAGGGTGGCTGGCACCGACGTGCATCAATTGCACAACGAAGCCGGCTACCGGCAGTTGCGTCAGCGCGTAGGTTTTGTGTTCCAGCAGTACAACCTGTTCCCGCACCTGTCAGTGCTGGACAACCTCACCATCGCGCCACGCAAGGTGCTGGGCACCCCAGTGGCCCAGGCCAAGGAGGAGGCCATGGCGTTACTGGCCAAGGTACGCATGCAGCATAAGGCCACGGCGTTCCCCGGTGAGCTGTCCGGAGGGCAGCAGCAGCGGGTGGCCATTGCCCGTGCCCTGGCCATGCATCCGGAGCTGATCCTGTTCGACGAAGTGACCTCCGCCCTGGACCCAGAGATGGTAGGTGAGGTGCTCAATGTGATTGGCGACCTCACCCAGGAGGGCATGACCTGTGTGCTGGTGACCCACGAAATGCGCTTTGCCGAAGACATCAGTGACCAGGTGTATTTCACCGAGCATGGGGTGATCGTGGAGCACGGCAGCGCCCAGCAACTGTTCAACCACCCGGCCGAGGCCCGCACCCAGGCCTTCCTACGGCACGCGCTGGGTGAGCCGGCCCGCCGGCGCACGCCTGAAGCTTACGTGCTGCGCAACCTCAGCCCTTACCACTTGAGCGTGTGAACACGCCCCGCCACAGAGGAAACCCCAATGAGCCATCCCCGTGTTGCCGTGATCCAGGCCCTGCTGGAACAGGTACGCCAGATCAATACTGACGGCGTCGACCGCGACGCCCTCGAACGCATCACCGGCCTGCTGGAGGGGCTGACCACCCGTACGGACCTGTTTAACTTCAGTGAATTTCCTGCCCCGGTGCCTGGCGCCGGTAAAACCGCCTTCCGCTACCGCCTGAACGACGACGGCGAAGGCCCGACGCTGTACTTGAACGCCTTGCTGCCCGGTAAGCGTACGGTGGCCCACAACCATGAAACCTGGGCGGTGATTGCGGCCATCGAAGGCCGGGAAGTGAACACGGTGTACCGCCGCGATGACGACGGCAGCGACCCGGCGCAGGCCCGCCTGGCGGTGTTGCGTGAAGTGGTGGTGCAGCCTGGCACGCCTATCAGCTTCTTGGGTGACGACCTGCACAGCATTCAGGTGAATGGGGAACAGCCCACGTTGCACTTCCACCTCTATGGCCGGCCGCTGGAGTCCCTGGAAGGTCGCTATGGCGTGCTAGATGACGGCCGGGTGCTGGCCTACAACAAATCCCAGATGGAACCGTCCATCGAGGCGTACGGGCTATGATCGACCTGTATTACTGGCCCACGGCCAATGGCCTGAAGCTTGGCGTGTTCGTAGAAGAGGCGGGGCTGGCGCACCGGCTGATCCCAGTCAACATCCGCGCCGGCGAGCAGAAGACCGACGCCTTCAAAGCCATCAGTGCCAATGGCCGCATTCCGGCGCTGGTGGACACGGATACGGGTTTATCGCTGTTCGAGTCTGGCGCCATCCTCACCTACCTGGCGAACCAGCACCACACGCTGATCCCGGCTCAAGGCACCGACGGGTACTACCAAGTGCAGCAATGGCTGTTCTGGCAGGTGGGGCATATCACACCCTATCTGAGCCAGTTGCAGGTGTTCCGCGAAAAGGCCCCTGAGCCCGTGCCCTTCGCGCTCAACCTGCTGCAGGCCGAGGCCGGGCGCCTGTATGGGGTGCTGGAGCAGGCGCTTACCCACTCCCACTACCTGGCTGGTGACTATTCCATCGCCGACATCGCCACCTTCCCGTGGATACAACCCAAGCGCCAGGGTATCGACCTGGCCCGCTACCCGGCCATCACGGCCTGGCGCGAACGCATCAAGGCGCGGCCCGCCGTACAGCGCGCCTATGCAAAAGGGCGGGCACTGGCCCCGGCCGAACAGTCACTGGTGCTGGAGTAACACATGAGCGCATCCGCAACCCTGCTGGTTAACAGCGAGCAGCTTGAACACTGGCTGTTCGACGAGGAAGAACTGGCCTTGTTCGACGTGCGCGAGCACGGGCAGTACGGTGAGGCCCATCTGTTTTTTGCGGCCAACCTGCCGTACAGCCGCCTGGAGCTGGAAGTGGCTCGGTTGGCACCTAACCGGCAGGTGCGTGTGGTGGTGTATGACCAAGACGGCCAGCAGGTAGCCTTGCGCGCTGCGCAACGGCTGCAGGCCTGCGGTTATACCCGCGTGTGGGTGCTGGAGGGCGGCACGGACGCATGGAGCGCCAGCGGCCGCGAGCTGTTTGCCGGCGTCCATGTGCCCTCCAAGGCCTTTGGCGAGTTGATCGAGCTGGCGTGCCACACGCCCCACATCAGCGCTACGGACTTGGCCAGTTGGCAAGCCGATGGCCGCCCGCTGTCGGTGCTGGATGGCCGGCCCCTGGACGAGTTCAGCAAGATGAGCATTCCCGGCGCTGCCTGTTGCCCCAATGGTGAACTGGGCCTGCGTGCCCACGCCATGGTGCCGGATGCTACCACCCCCATTGTGATCAATTGCGCGGGCCGCACCCGCAGCATCATCGGTGCTCAAACCTTGATCAACCTGGGCGTGCCTAACCCAGTCTACGCCCTTGAGAACGGTACTCAAGGCTGGTTCCTGGCCGACTTGGCCCTGGCCCATGGGCAGCAAGGCGAGTACCCGGCCATACCCGGTGCGGTTGAGGAGCAACAGCAGGCAGCCCGCCGCTTGGCCCAGCGTGCGGGCGTAGTGAGTGTGACTGCGGCGCAGGTACAGCAATGGGCCGATGATCCCAGCCGCAGCCTGTTCCTGTGCGATGTGCGTACCCCTGAAGAATATGCTCAAGGCTCGTTGCCTGGGGCTCAACACACCCCGGGCGGCCAGCTGATCCAGGCCACTGACCTGTACGTGGGTGTGCGCCGGGCACGGGTAGTGGTGTTCGACAGTGACGGCGTGCGCGCGCCCATCGTGGCCAGCTGGCTACGGCAACTGGGCCACGAGGCCTATGTGCTGGAAGGCGGCCTGAGCAGCGGCCTGGCGCTGGCTGCCGTAGCTGCGCCAATACCCCGGCTGCCCAAAACGCAGCCTGAAGCATGGCCGGCCACTGTGCTGGACCTGCGGCCGAGCGCCGCGTTTATCCAGCGTAGGGTACGCGGATCCCGCTGGGCTACCCGCAGCCAATTGGTTCAGCTGGCTGAAGGGGTCACAGGACCCCTCTGGCTGCTGACGCCGGAGGCCGCTGTCGCCCAGCTGGCCGCCGACGAGCTGCCGCCCGCCTTGCAAGCCCACGCCCGCTGGCTGCCCAGCCTGGAGGGGCTTGCGGTGGAAGAGGGTGGTGCGCCATTGAGTGATGCCGAACGTATCGATTTTCTGTTTTTCGTGCATGACCGCCACGCCGGCAACAAAGCTGCGGCACGTCAGTACCTGGCCTGGGAAACCGGCCTGCTGGGGCAGATGACCGCCCGTGAACGTGGCAGCTTCCGCCCTCTCGGCGCTGTGGAACCCGTGACCACTCGGCTGGTGCACAGCGGCCGTGGCCCGTCGGATGGTAGTCCCCGCGGCGTCAATGCACCGGTTTCGCGCCTCAGCACCGTGCTGTTCGATACCGTGGCCGGTATGCGCCAGGCGCGTGTGCAACGGGAGAAGGACCGTGTGCTCAGCTACGGCGCCCGTGGCAACCCTACGGCATTTGCCCTTGAAGAGCTGGTCACTGAACTGGAAGGCGGCTACCGCACCCGGCTGTACCCCACCGGCCTGGCCGCGGCGGCTCAGGTGTTCCAGGCCTACCTGCGGCCTGGCGACCATGTGCTGATCACCGAGGCGGTGTACGCGCCGATCCGACGCCTGGCCGAACAATGGCTGGCGCCCTTCGGCATCCACTACAGCTATTACGCCGCCGACGGCAGCGACCTGGCCGGGCTGATCCGTGAGAACACCCGCCTGGTGTATGCCGAGGTGCCCGGGTCGTCATTGTTTGACCTGCTGGACCTGCCCGCTGTGGCGGCCTTTTGCAAGCCACGGGGTATCCTGTTGGCCGTGGACAATACCTGGGGCTCGGGCTACCTCTACCAACCCCTGGCCCTGGGCGCGGACATCTCCCTGATGGCGCTGACCAAATACGTGGCTGGCCACAGCGACGTGATGATGGGCAGCGTGTGCACCCGCGAGGCGGTGTTCGGGCCGCTGTCGGCCATGAGCGATACCCTGGGTACCACGGTCAGCCCCGATGACGCCTGGCTGGTGCTGCGGGGGGCGCGCACGCTGGCGGCGCGGGTGGCTGTCCATGAGCAGCAGGCCTTGGAGGTGGCCCATTGGTTGCTGGCTCAGCCTCAGGTAGCCCAAGTGTTTCACCCGGCCTTGCCGCAACATCCTGGGCATGCGCTGTGGCGGCGGGACTTCAAGGGCAGCAATGGGTTACTGTCTGTGGCATTCAGGCCTGGGTTCGATGCGGACGGTTTCGTGGACGCGCTGCAGCTGTTTGGAATTGGGGCGTCCTGGGGCGGCTTTGAAAGCCTGGCAGTGGTGGTCGACGGCGAACGCCACCCTGGTTTGGCGCAGTGCGGGCCGGTGGTGCGCTTGCACATCGGGCTAGAGGCGACCGCATCGTTGCTGGCAGACCTGGCGCAGGCGTTGGGACGGTAGGGGCGGCCTGTCCATGACGGCTGTGGCAGGCAACACAAGGTTGTGAATACTCAGGGGTAAAGTTCAGCGGGCGACGGCCGACACAGCACAAACGGGAAAAATAACCCAGCGGCGAGCAGGCCCAGACGTCTGTACCCAAGGGGTTTACCGACGTCTGTCCTTTGTGAGAACTGCCATGCTTAGAAACGCCCCTCTGAGTACCAAGCTGCTGCTTATCCTGATGTTGCCCCTGCTGGGTTTTCTTGCTTTCGCAGGCCTGTTTGTGGCCGACAAAAGCCAAACGCTCGGTGCCATGAATAACGCTGTCACGGCCACTGGCCTGGCCCAGAAGTTGAGCGGTGTGGTAACCACGCTTCAGCGTGAGCGGGGTGCCAGCAGCCTGTTCCTGGGCAGTGGCGGTACGTCCATGGCTGACAAGCTCAAAGCCTTCCGCCAGGAAACCGACCAGGCCATGGCCGCCTTGCAAGCACAGCCCGCGGCGGGCGTCGGTTCGCCGGGCAAGGCATCGGGTGCCCGAGACGACCTGGCGGCGCTTCGCGCCACGGTGGATACCCTGTCGATCAGTACTACCGACTCGGCCACCCGCTTCACGGACCTGATCAAAACGCTGATCGGGTACGCCTATTCACTGGAAGCCAGCATTGATGAGCCCGAGGTGCTGCGCGCCTTGGGCTCGCTCAACCAGTTCGTGGACATGAAGGAGCGGGCTGGCCGGGAGCGCGTCACACTGGGCCTGGCGTTCAGCCAGAACCGTTTCGACGCGCCGTTGCTCTCCCGCTTCAGCCGCAACATGGGTGAGTTCTCGGGCTACCTTGAAGCCTTCCAGCGGTGGTCGCCGGTGGTGTTCAAGGACAAGCTGGACGCGGTACTGCAGCAGCCCGAATCTCTGGAAGTTGCGCGCCTGCAACGCTTGGGCTTTGACACACCCCTGGGCGAGCCCCTGAACGTGAAGCCTGAGGCGTGGTTCAGCCTGGCCACCAAACGTATTGACCTGATGGCCCAGGTAGAAGCCGAACTGAGCCAGAACGTGGTGGGCTTGGCCCAGGACGATCGGCAGGCGGCCGAACGCAGCCTGTATCTCGCGATTGCCCTTGTGGTGGTGCTGCTTATTGCGGTGGTGTGGCTGGCCTGGATCATCATTCGCAATATCCGCATCGCCGTCGCCGACGTGAACCGCACGCTGCTCTCCCTGTCCTCGCGGGACCTGACTGCCCGAACGCGCTATACGGGTAAGGATGAGTTCGGCGATATTTCGCGCAACCTGGACAACATGGCCGTGCAGATCAGCGGCATCATCCGGGACATTGGCAGCGCCACGGCCCAGGTCGCCACGGCTGCCGAGCAATCCTCTGCGGTGGCCCTGCAGACCAGCCAAAATGTGTTGCAGCAACGCCAGGGCACCGACCAGGTGGCCACGGCCATCAGCCAGATGAGCGCCACGGTCAAAGACGTGGCCCGCACCATTACCGATGCTGCTGAGATGTCCCGGCAGGTGAATGCCAGCACGGTGCAGGGCAAAACCGAAATCGACAACACCATCCGTGTGATCAAAGGGCTTGAGGCACAGGCCGAGCAGACGGCGCGCATCCTTAACGACCTGAAGGGGGAGAGCGACGCTATTTCCTCAGTGCTGGACGTGATCCGCGGGGTGGCCGACCAAACCAACCTGCTGGCGCTTAATGCGGCCATCGAAGCCGCCCGTGCCGGTGAGCAGGGCCGTGGTTTTGCCGTGGTAGCCGACGAGGTACGCAACCTGGCGAAGAAGACCCAGGACTCCACCGTGAGCATCCAGACAATGATCGCCAACCTGCAGGCGGGTTCGGACCGAGCCGCGACGTCCATGCAGGACACCCTGAGCAAGGCGCAGGAAGGGGCCAGTAATGTGGACCGGGCCGGGCACCTGCTGGAGGCCATCGCCGAGGGCATTGCTACCATCAGCGACCGCAACCTTCAGGTGGCCTCTGCTGCCGAAGAGCAGAGCCTGGTGGCCGAGGAGATTCACCGCAACATCGATGACATCAGTGCGTTGGTGGTTCAAGTGAGTGCTGGCGCGGAACAGACTGCGGCCACCAGCCGTGAACTGGCCCGGTTGGCCGAGCACCAACAGGGGCTGGTGGGGCAGTTCAAGGCGGGGTAAGGCGGTTGCCTGTGCTGGGGTCGAAAAACCCCCAGCCGCGGCGCCGCTTTTGGTACAGGCCGGCTATACGGTGACGTGCAGCCGAACGTCCACATTGCCGCGAGTGGCGTTGGAGTAGGGGCACACCTTGTGAGCCGCCTGTGCCAATGCCTCTGCATCGGCCTGCTCCAGGCCTGGCAAGTGAATGTGCAGGTCGATGTCCAGCCCGAAGCCTTCAGGGATCTGGCCGATACCTACCTTGGCGGTGATTGAGGTGTCAGCAGGCACGTTGCGCTTTTGTTGGGCACCGACGAACTTCAAGGCACCGATGAAGCAGGCGGAATAGCCTGCGGCGAACAACTGCTCAGGGTTGGTGGCGTTACCACCCGCGCCGCCCAGTTCTTTGGGCGTGGCCAGTTTTACATCCAGCAGGTTGTCGCTGGAGACAGCCCGGCCGTCACGGCCACCGGTTGCAGTTGCAGATGCAGTGTAAAGAACGTTCAAGGTGCGGCTCCTGCGAGGGGGTAAGAAGAGGTAATGTTATGCGAGCAAATATAATGCGCGCTAAACATATGGGTGCAATTTAGCCCCCAAAAGCGTTTCATGCAAGTGTCGGCAGGTGTGGCCGACAACCGGTCGGTGCACACAACAGGCGATTACAGGGTGGTCTGCAGGCGCCCCCGAAGGTCCAGCAGGCTGCCTTGGAGGGCGTACAACTGCTGTTCGCTCACGGCGATCGCTTCGCGCACGCACTCAGGCACACGCTTGGCTTGTTCTTGCAAGGCCTTGCCGGCGGCGGTCAGGTACAGGTTCACCACGCGCTCGTCTTCCTTGCTGCGGGTGCGCTTGACCAAGCCTTCGACCTCCAGGCGCTTGAGCACCGGTGTCATGGACCCAGGGTCGGTGAGCAAACGCTGGCTGATGTCAGTAACGGTGGCGCCATCCTCTTCCCAGAGCACCAGCATGGCCAGGTATTGGGGGTAGGTGAGGTTGAGGGCCTGCAGCAAAGGCTTGTACACCTTGGTCATGGCCAGGGACGTGGAATACAGGGCAAAGCACAGTTGGTTGTTCAACAGCAGGTTGTCGGTAGCACCTGCCTGAACCTCTAAGGTGGGATCGTGGACCGCCATGAGGGCTCCTGATTTCAGAGAAGCCCGGAATTTAGCGGATAGGCACAAGGCACGCAATACAAGAAAAGCCAGCGAAGGGATGGAGGGGGCGCAGGCTGCACGGTCAAGGACGGGGCTTGTAGCGCCAATGCATCCAACGGTGTTACCTGGGCTTCATCATCTCACGCCAATAGCGACCATCTTCGACAATACGCCGAGCTACCTGCAGCAGATGGTCGAGTTTGAAGGGCTTTTGCAACACCGTGCCCACAGCGCTGCGCTCGTTTTCAAGGGTGTACCCCGTCATGGTCAACACGGCCAGGTCGGGGTAGCGCTCCACAGCCCGGTGCCCCAGTTCGAGACCATCCATGGCGCCGGGCATTCGCACATCGGTCACCATCAGCACGATTCGCTGGCCAGACACTTCCAGCAGTTCAAGGGCGCTCAACGCATTGTGCGCGACCAAAGGGTTGTAACCGGCGTCCTGGAACGCCTGGGACATCATGACCGCGACCAGCGGCTCGTCATCGACGATCAGTACGGTATCAGGGGGTTGACCAGACAAGCATTTACTCCAAATTACAAATGCGCGCGGGCAGAAGAGGATGACAGGGCCTGAGGTGAAAGGATACAGCTCCAGGTTGCGCAATAGACGGGTTCTCCAGCTGAGGGTTCCGCTTGAGGTTGTGTAGAATCACAGCCTTCATCCAAACCCTGCAGCCAGGGTTTTCTGCCTTTTGTGAGTACCTATGATCTGCAACCTGAGGCCTGGCGGTGCCCTGGATCTGCCGGCTGTGTACCTAGGAGAACTGCGCTACATACAGCACTGGGAGCCTGGCCATGAACAGGCCTGGCACCTGGATGTGGAGCGGCACCTCACGCGTTGGGTCATGCATATGGAACGGCTGACCATCGCCGAAGCCGACCGCCAGGTGGTTGGCTATGTACTATGGCTGCCCGAGGGCGAGCAGGCCGAACTCTGTACCCTGAGCGTGAGTGAGCCGTATAGGCGAAAGGGCATCGGCCAGGCCTTGCTGGCCCATTACCTGAACAGTTCGCAGCAGCAGGGTTACATGCACCATACCCTGAGCGTACGCGCCGACAACCCGGCCAGGCGCTTGTACGAGCAGGCGGGCTTTGTGCAAACAGGCGTGGATGCGAATGGCTACCTTCGCTACGGGCGGGTGTAGCCTGGCACCGCTGCGGTGCGACAGTTGTCCAGTTCGTCCGCTGCGCGAACTCCCACAAGGGGTATGCCGTGCGCGGAAGGGCTATGCCGTGCATGGTATGGGGTAGGACCGGTCGTAGCCAAAGGCGGAGGCCGGGAACCGGGGCTCGCTGCGTTGCGCAGTGGCTCAGGTTTGCCCGCGCTTCGCGAACGTCCACAGAGATTTCTACCCGCTCCCCTATAAGGCGTGATCATGAACCCCTCGCAAGCCCCTCTGATGCATGCCCTTGAACAAGCCGCATTCGCCGCTTGGCCTGCGGCCTGTTCACAAAGCGTGGCTGGCTGGTTGCTTCGCCTGGACGTGGGCTATACCAAGCGCGCCAATTCCCTTAACGCCACCCAGGCCGCCCGTGAACTGAGCGAGGCTGACCTTTGCGCCGTTGAGCAGGCGTTTACCGCCAGGGGGCTGCCAACAGTGGTGCGTACCACGTCATTGGTACACCTTCCCAATACACAGGCGCTGCTGGTACAGCGCGGTTACCGGTACAGCGGCGCCTCCTGGGTACTGCTCAGGCCCCTGGCAGCCGTGCTTGCAAGTATGCCAGAGGTACAACTGGAAGCAGGAGCTGCTCCCTGGATGCGGGTGTTCTCCCGGCTGGCCGAGCAAACTACTGATCACGCTGCGGCCCACCTGGCCTTGCTGCAGCGCATCACGCACCGTACCGCATGGGCAACCCTGGGCGAACACTTATCGCCAGGCTGTTGCGGGCTAGGGGTGCTGGTAGGGGAACACCTGGGTTTATTCGATATTCTCACAGGCGTGGCTAGCCAGCGCCAGGGCCTGGCTGAGCAACTGTGCAGAGGGCTGATGGCATGGGGGCAGGCGCAGGGAGCACGTGATGCGTTCCTGCAAGTGGTGAAAACCAATGCCCCTGCCCTGGCGCTGTATGAAAAGCTCGGCTTTGAGCGGGCCTACGAATACGGCTATTGGGTGCAGGCCTGAGCTTCACTGAACTACACGATTTCCGCTCGCTTCGACATGCACCAATTCGGTGACCTCGCGCACCACTCTGAAGCATTTGATTCATTTAAATTATTCCTTGAATTAAATAGTTCGTAGCCCTAGTCTGGTTACCGAAACGCCTGTTCATGCGGTAGGGCGGTCTTCTTCAATGGACGGTTAACCGGGGAGTGACACATGAATATCAAGGTACTGTTGGGCATGGCGATAGCCACGGCGTTCTCTGCCTCTGCCTTGGCCGCCGACTGGACGGTAGGGGCCAACGTGGGCAACGTGCCATGGGAGTTCCAGGACGCCAAGGGCGATATCGTGGGCTTTGAAGTAGACGTGGTGAAAGAGGTCGCCAAGCGCGCTGGCAAAACCGTGGAGTTCGTGAACATCCCGTTCAACGGGCTGTTCAGCGCAGTGCAGTCCAAACGTGCCGATATTGCCATCTCCTCCATCACCATCACCCCCAAGCGCCTGGAGTCCGTGGGCTTCGCCCAGCCGTACTACGACAGCGACCAGTCCCTGACCGTGCTGGCCAAATCCGGCATCGATGGCCTTGGCGGCATGAAAGGGAAGGTGGTAGGCGTGGACACCGGTTCCACAGGGGACATGTGGGTAGGGGCGCACCAGGCTGAGTACGCCTTTGGTGATGTGTCCCGCTACGAAGGCCTGTCACCGGCCATGCTGGACCTGGCGTCCGGCCGTATGGATGGCTACATCAGCGACATTCCGGCCGTGCTGTATTACATCAAAGACAAGCCCCAGTACAAAGTGGTCGCCCGCATTCCAACTGGCGAGAAGTACTCGCTCATGCATGCCAAGGGCTGGGCATCGGCTGAGCAAGTCAATGACATCATCAGCGCCATGAAGCAGGACGGGGTGATCGCCCAATTGCACAAGAAATGGTTCGGTGCCGATGCAGCCCCGGACTCCAGCACCCTCAAGGTCGTGCCTGTCCTGAAATAACAGCCGCTGCCTTCACACGCCTACCTCTAACGGGAGCCGCCATGGACCTGCTACAGACGTTCTTCAACTGGGGCGTATTCACTGATGCATTGCCCCTGATGCTGCGCGGCCTGGGTGTCACGGTGGTGCTAGGCGTTGTGAGCATCGTGCTGGGCCTGGTGGGTGGCCTGCTTTTGGCCATGGTGCGGCTGTATGCGTTCGCCCCTTTGCGCTGGCTTTCACGGGTCTATATCGACGTGCTGCGGTCCATTCCGCTGCTGGTGTTGCTGGTGCTGATCTATTACGCGTTGCCCTTTGTGGGCATCCGGTTGTCGTCATTCGCGGCCGCAGCGGCGGCGTTGTCGCTGGTGTCCTGTGCCTATTCGGCTGAGATTTTTCGCTCCGGCATCGAGGCGATCCCCCGCGGCCAGTTCGAAGCGGCGGCCTCCCAAGGCATGGGCTTTTTCAACACCATGCGCGATGTGATCCTGCCTCAGGCCATGCGCATTGTGCTGCCGCCAATGACCAGCAATTGCATCAATGTGATGAAGGACACGGCGCTCGCCTCGGTGGTGGCCATGCCGGACCTGCTCAAGCAGGCGACCCAGGCCCAGGCCCTGGCGGCCAACCCCACGCCCTTGGTGGGCGCAGCGGTCATGTACCTCTTGCTGTTACTACCGCTGGTGCAAATGGTGAGCTGGATAGAACGGCGCAACGCAGCAGGGAGGACAGGCGCATGAGCCCTGTGATTGAAGTTGAAGGCATGTCCAAGTTCTACGGCGCGTTCCAGGCCCTGGACAACATCAACCTGAACGTGGAACAGGGCGAGGTGGTGGTTATCCTGGGGCCATCCGGCTCCGGGAAATCCACGCTGATCCGTTGCATCAACCTGCTGGAGGACTACCAGCAGGGCGACATACGCGTCAGCAGCCAACGTGTCGAACACGGCAAGCGCCTGGCGGGCATTCGGTGCGAAGTGGGCATGGTGTTCCAGAACTTCAACCTGTACCCGCACCTGACCGTTCTGGCCAACGTGGCCCTGGCGCCCATAAGAGTACGGCGCCTGCCACGGCACGACGCCCAGGCCCGCGCCCAGCAGTTGCTGGACAAGGTGGGCATGGGCGCCCATGCCCATAAATACCCCAGCCAATTGTCCGGTGGCCAGCAGCAGCGCGTGGCCATTGCCCGCACCATGGCCATGGAGCCTCGGGTCATTCTGTTCGACGAACCCACCTCGGCACTGGACCCGGAAATGGTCGGCGAGGTGCTGGACGTCATGCAGAACCTGGCGCGCTCTGGCGTGACCATGGTGGTGGTGACCCATGAAATGGGCTTTGCCCGCAAGGTGGCCGACCGGGTGATCTTCATGGAAAGCGGCCGCATCATCGAACAGAACAACCCGCACGCCTTCTTCACGGCCCCGCAAGAGGCCAGAACCCGTGCTTTCCTGCAGGCCATCCTGCACCACTGACTCATGCCTGGAGTGCCCTCTGGTGAACACTTATTCCACCGCCCTGGACATCGATTACGTACGCAGCCAGTTCCCAGCCCTGCAGGGGGGCTATGCCTTCCTGGACAACGCCGGCGGCTCGGCGGTGCTCCGCCCGGTCGCCGAGCGCATCAGCGACTACCTGCTCAACAGCGCAGTACAGCTAGGGGCGTCCTACAGCGAGTCGGTGGCCGCCGGTGCGCGGGTAATGGAAGCCCGTGAAGCGGTCGCGCGTTTTATCAACGCCCCGTACCCGGAAGAGTGCGTGATGGGCGGCTCCACCACTTTGATGCTGCAGTTGCTGTGCCGGGCCATAGCGCCCTCCATTCACCCTGGCGATGAAATCGTGGTCACCAACTGTGACCACGAAGCCAATATCGGGCCGTGGGTGCGCCTGTGCCAGGAGCGTGGTGCAACCCTGCGCACCTGGTCGGTCGATCCCCATAGCCTGGAACTGCAGCTGGACGACCTTGACCGGCTGCTGGGGCCCAACACCCGCTACGTGGCCATGACCCATGCGTCCAACATTCTGGGCAGCGTCAACCCGGTGGCCGAAGTGGCCCGCCGGGTGCAGGCCGTGGGTGGCAAGCTGTGCGTAGATGCCGTGGCCTACGCCCCCCACCGGCTGGTGGATGTTCAGGCCAGTGGTGCCGACTATTACGTGTTCAGTTTCTACAAAACCTTCGGGCCGCACTTTGCCGTGCTCTGGGGCAAGCGCGATCACCTGCTGGCCCTGCCCAGCCTGAACCACTTCTTTATTGGGCAGGACGTGATCCCCTACAAATTGCAGCCGGGCAATCTCAACTACGAGCTGTCCTACGGGTGCATCGGCATCAACGACTATTTGGTCGATATCGGTAAGCGCCTGGGCGCCACAGGCCCTGACCGACACGTGATGCAGGTGGCCTTCGACGCCTTCGAGCAACAAGAGGACCTGCTTGCCGAAACCCTGCTGGCGTTCCTGCGCGAGCAACCAGGGGTACGCATCATTGGCAAGGCCAGGGTCACGAACGGGGACCGGGTGCCCACCATCAGCTTCGTGGTAGAGGGGGTGCAGTCCGAGGCCATTGTGCGTTGCATTGATGATCAGCGCATGGGCATCCGTTTTGGTGACTTCTATGCCCGCCGGTTGATCGAAGACCTGGGCCTGGCCCCCTACGGCGGTGTGGTGCGGGTGTCCATTGCCCACTACAACACGCTGGAAGAGCTGCAGCGTCTGGTGCAGCACCTGGCCAAGGCGCTGGATGCGCTACGCCCTCACTGAACCTGAACGAGCTTTTTTATGCCAGTACCCCAAACCCTCGCCGAGTTGCGCGCGCTGATTGTTGAAGGGCAGGACCGCCTGACGGCTCGGCAGCGTGATGCGGCCCACTACCTCACAGACCACCCCCACGAAGTGGCCTTGAACACTGTGGCGGCTTTGGCCAAGCAGTCGGGTATTCCCTCGTCGGCCTTCATCCGCCTGGCCCAGGCCTTGGGCTTCAATGGCTTCAGCGATGTTCAGAAGTTGTTCAAGCAGCCCTTGCAGCAGGCCGGCGGCAGCTTCAAGGAGCGCATCCGGCACTACCGGGGCGAGCAGCTACTGGAGGACCCTACCGACGTGGGCGCGACGCTGGCGGCGTTCAGCCGTGCCAACATTGTCTCCCTGGAGCACCTGGCCGAAGGGCAGCAAGTGGAAGCGCTGGAAGCCTCCATTGCCCTGTTGCAGCAGGCGCGCACCATCTTTGTAGTGGGCATGCGGCGCTCGTTCCCCATGGCCGCCTACCTCAGCTACGCCTTGAGCCGGGTGGGGCGGCGGGCGGTGCACATCAGTGGCTTAGGCGGCAGCTTGCGCGAACAAGTGGGCGCGCTGCACACCGATGACGTATTGGTGGCTATCAGTTTCCCGCCGTACGCCGCTGAAACGGTAGAGGCCTGCCAGCAGGCTGTGGCGGCAGGTACGCCTATTGTGGCGTTGACCGACAGCCTGCTTAGCCCTATCGGGCAAAGCGCCTCGGTCATGATCGAAGTCAATGACGCCGAATTGTTAGGTTTCCGTTCACTCACCGCCGCGTTCTGCATTGCCCAGACATTGGCCATGGGCCTGGCGTTTCGGGAGGGCCAAACCCTCGAAGGCCTGGATCATGAAGCCTTGAACCATATCGATTGCTAAGCATGGCTTGGCAGTCAACTTACCCTCTGTGAACCGCAGGAGACTGTTCCATGACGTTACCCTTACGTGATCTGGTCGGTTATGGTCGGCAGCGCCCGCAAGGGACTTGGCCCAACGGTGCACGCCTGGCAATCAGCCTGGTCATCAATTACGAAGAAGGCTCCGAACGGTCCCTGGCCATGGGCGACCCCGACCAGGAAAGCATGACGGAATGGGGGAGCTATCAATTTCCCGCAGGCGTGCGCAACCTGGCCATGGAGTCCATGTACGAGTACGGCGCGCGGGTAGGCATCTGGCGCATTCTGGATATCTTGCAGGCTGCGAACGTACCCGCCACCTTCCACGCCTGCGCGGTCGCCTTCGAACAGAACCCGGAGGTGGCCAAGGCGGCAGTAACCCTTGGGCATGAAATCTGCAGCCACGGTTACCGTTGGGAAGAAGTGTTCCGCCTCACCGAGGCCGAAGAACGCGAGCACATTCGGCTGGCGGTGGAATCCTTCGAGCGCACGTGCGGCCATCGCCCGGTGGGGTGGTATTGCCGGTACGGCGCCAGTGTTCGCACCCGCCGCCTGGTAGCCGAGGAAGGCGGCTTCCTGTATGACTCCGACGCCTACAACGACGACGTGCCGTACTTTGTGGACGTGGACGGCCAGCAGCGTTTGGTGGTGCCGTACACCAGCGACGTGAACGACTTCCGCTACTGGAACTCCCCAGGGCTGTCCCAGGCGTCGGATTTTCTGGAGTACATGAAGGAAAGCTTCGAGGTGCTGTACGAAGAGTCGTCCGACGGGCTGCGCATGATGTCTATCGGGCTGCACCCGCGCATGGTAGGGCGGCCGGGCAGGGTGCGCGCCATCAAACGGTTTATCGAGTACGCCCAGGGGCATGAGGGGGTATGGTTCGCCACGCGTGAGCAGATCGCCCGGGCGTGGCTGGCTCGGCCGTAAGCGACCGCCTGACCGACTGTGAGCAAGTGCTCGTCAATAAGGGCTAGCGGTAGGCCGTACCACGATCTCGCTCACATCTACGTCATCGGGCTGTTCTATGGCGTACGCCAAGGCCCGGGCGATAGCGTCGGGGGTGATTGCTACCTGGCGGAACGCCTTCATCGCTTCCCGTGCCCTTTCATCAGAGATCGTGTTCGCCAGCTCCGACTCCACTACGCCTGGGCACACAACGGTCACGCGGACCTTGTCGCTTTCCTGCCTCAGGCCATCGGAAATGGCGCGCACGGCAAACTTGGTAGCGCAGTACACAGCAGCGGTGGGCGATACCGACAAGCCGCCAATGGATGAGATGTTGATCACCTGACCGTGGCCTTGGGCTTCCATCAGCGGCAACACAGCGGCAATCCCATGGAGCACACCTCGCACATTGACATCCAGCATCTGGTTCCATTCGGCGATTTTCAGTGACGACAAAGGAGACAGTGGCATCACGCCGGCGTTATTGATAATGACGTCTACCTGGCCAAAGGTGTCCTTGGCAAAGTCCACGAACGCCTGCACGTCGGCGGCGTCGGTCACATCAAGCGCCTTGGCGCGGGCTGATCCACCTTCAGCTTCTATAGTGGACACCAGCGCCTGCAGCCGGTCTAGCCTGCGGGCACCCAACACGGTATGGGCACCCTTGGCCGCGATAAGCCGGGCAGCCGCTTCGCCAATCCCACTGCTGGCCCCAGTGATCAGTACAACCTTGCCTTTGATATTGGACATCTCACGCGCTCCTGTGGCCGCCAGCCTGGCAGCCTTTATGGTGCCGCCGGTGGTGAGTACCTGTGGCGGCAGGGACCCCACCACAGTAGGCGTAACACGTCAGAGCGTGGATGCCGACACCTGCCGAAAACTTGCCTGATACTGTCGAGGGCGCACAACGTGCGTTAAGGCATACGCTGAGGCGGCAGCATGCGATCCAGCGTTCCATCGCGGCGCACGGCCACATGCCACACTGTGCCCGCCACATGCAGGGCGATGAGCCCGTACACAGCGAACTGGCACCACACGTGCACGGTGTCAGCCAGTTTGCCCAGGTCATCGTTGCGGGCAAAGCCCGGCAGGGAGATGAGCCGGAAGAAGGGTACGTCTTGGCCGTTCCCAGCCATCAGGTAACCGGTGACCGGCATCACCAGCAGCACTGCATACAGCAAGCCATGGGTCAGGCTTGCCGCCAGGCGCGTGAGGCGCGCATGGCTGGCCGGGTGGGCCGGTGGGGCGTGCCGAAAGCGCCAGGTGAGGCGCAGCAGCGCCATGAGGAACACGCTGATGCCCATGGACTCATGCGCCATGTACCAGAACACCCGCACCGGGCCGGGCGGAAAGTTTTCCGCCACCCACACAAACGGTAGCAGCAGGCACAGGGCCGCAGCGGTAAGCCAATGCAGGGCCTGGGCCAGGCCGGTGTAGCGTTCCATAGGCATCAGGGCTCCGTGGGTAGCAGGGGTTCCCGGCCTTCGCCTTCGGCTTCGGCCAGTCCTACAGCGATGGAATGGCGCCAGCCTCTGTAGGAGCTGGCGATAGCCGGCGAACCTTATTCAAGCATCACGCGGCAGGTTCCGTTAAATCACTGCCAGGGCCTGTGCGAGGTCTGCCCTCAGGTCCTCCACCGCCTCAACCCCCACGGACAGCCGCACCAGGCCATCCCCAATACCCAGCTTCGCCCGATTTTCAGCCGGGATGCTGGCATGGGTCATGATGGCCGGGTGCTCGATCAGGCTTTCCACACCGCCCAGGCTTTCGGCCAGGGCGAACAGCTTCACATGTTCGAGGAAGCGGCGGGCGCCGGCCAGATCGGTGTTCAGATCCAGGGAAATCATGCCGCCGAACCCACGCATTTGTGTGCGTGCCAAGGCGTGCTGGGGGTGGGAAGGCAGGCCGGGGTAGTAC
The DNA here is from genome assembly GCF_059831485.1 of Pseudomonas sp. AB39(2026). Taxonomy (NCBI): domain Bacteria; kingdom Pseudomonadati; phylum Pseudomonadota; class Gammaproteobacteria; order Pseudomonadales; family Pseudomonadaceae; genus Pseudomonas; species Pseudomonas sp. AB39(2026). The sequence goes on along the minus strand of NZ_CP195212.1, from coordinate 1,031,089 downwards.
ACGCGCGCCACCTGTGGCTGCTGCTCCAGCCACTGGGCCAGGTCCAAGGCGTTGCTGCAATGGCGCTCCATGCGCAAGGCGAGGGTTTTCACGCCCCGTAAGGTCAGGAAGGCGTCGAAGGGCCCCGCGATGGCGCCCACGGAGTTCTGCAGGAAGCCCAGGCGCTCGGCAAGGTCCGGGTTATCGCCTACCACTGCGATACCGCCGATCACGTCCGAGTGGCCGTTCAGGTACTTGGTGGCTGAATGCACCACAATGTCGAAGCCCAGTGCCAGTGGCTGTTGAATCCAAGGGCTGGCGAAAGTGTTGTCGGCGACACAGAGTATGCCGCGGTCTCGGCACACCCGTGCAATAGCGGCCAGGTCTGTGAGACGCAGCAAGGGGTTGCTGGGCGTTTCGACCCAGATCATGCGGGTGTCGTCCTGCAAGGCCGCCTCGAAGGCGGCAGCGTCGGTCATGTCCACGAAGGTGAAGCGGTGGCCGGCACTGCGGCGCCGTACCCGGTCGAACAGGCGGAAAGTGCCTCCGTACAGGTCATCCCCCGAGAGCACATGGCTGCCGGCATCCAGCAGTTCCAGCACGGACGAGATCGCCGCCAGGCCGGACGCGAAGGCGAAGGCCTGGGTGCCACCTTCCAGGTCGGCCACACAACGCTCCAAGGCAAAACGCGTAGGGTTGTGGGACCGGCCGTAGTCCAGCCCCTTATGCACACCGGGGCTTTGCTGGAGGTAGGTGGAGTTGGCGTAGATCGGCGGCATCAGCGCGCCCGTGGTAGGGTCCGGGCTTTGCCCGGCATGGATCACGCGGGTGGCGAACGCCTGTGAAGGCGCGCGGTTATCAGGTTGGCTCATGGCAGGGATTTCCGTAAATGGTTAAGCAAGTCGACGCGGGTAATCAGCCCATGGAAACCGGACGCGTCGGCAATGATCGCCACCATGCCCTTGTCCAGCTCCTGTTGCAATGCCAACAGGCTGGCGCCCGGGGCCAGGGTTTCGAGGGTGTCCGTCATCACGCTGGCCACCGTAGTGTGGAAACTGGCCGGGTCCTGGTGCATGCCCAGGAGGATATCGGACTCGTCGATCACCCCTACCAGGTGCTGGCCGTCCACCAACACGGGCAGCTGCGACACGTCGGCCAGGCGCATACGCTGGAAGGCGGTGAGCAGCGTGTCATCTGGCGCTACACTGATCACACGGCCGTCTTCAAAGCGGCGGGCGATCAGGTCGCGCAGGTCGTTGTAGCGGGTGCGTTTAAGCAGGCCCTGGTCGGTCATCCATTGGTCGTTGTACACCTTGGACAGGTAACGGGTACCGGTATCGCATACGAAGGTCACCACCCGCTTGGGGGTGGTCTGCGCCCGGCAGTACTGCAATGCTGCAGCCAGCAGGGTGCCCGTGGAGGAGCCACCGAGTATGCCCTCGGCCTTTAATAGCTGCCGAGCGTGGTCGAAGCTGTCCTCGTCACTGATCGAATACGCCTGGCGCACGCTGGAAAGGTCGGCGAACGAGGGAATGAAATCCTCACCAATGCCTTCCACCGCCCAGGAACCGGCCTCGGGCAGGATGCCACTGCGGCTGTATTCGGCCACCACTGAGCCTTCCGGGTCGGCCAGTACCATGGCCAGGTCCGGCTGCACCCGTTTGAAGAAGCGGGTAAGGCCGGTCAAGGTGCCGGCCGAGCCTACACCCACGACGATGGCATCCAGGTCATGTTGGGTCTGGGCCCAGATTTCCGGTGCGGTGCTGGTCTCATGGGCCAGGGGGTTGGCGGGGTTGTTGAATTGGTCCGCGAAGAAGGCGCCGGGAATGTCCGCTGCCAGCCGTGCGGCCATGTCCTGGTAGTAATCGGGGTGGCCTTTGCCCACGTCCGAGCGGGTGATGTGCACCTCGGCGCCCATGGCTTTGAGGTGCAACACTTTTTCGGTGGACATCTTGTCTGGCACCACCAGCACCACGCGGTAGCCTTTGGCGCGCCCAACCAGGGCCAGGCCCAGGCCGGTATTGCCGGCGGTAGCCTCCACGATAGTGCCACCAGGCTGCAGGCGGCCATCGCGCTCTGCGGCGTCGATCATGGCCAGGCCCACGCGGTCCTTGATGGAGCCACCAGGGTTTTGGGATTCAAGCTTCAGGTACAGCGTGCACAGGCCCGTGTCGATACGGCTCACGCGTACCAGGGGTGTGTTGCCAATCAACTCGAGAATGGCAGGGCGGGGTGGAACGGGCATGGAGGCTCCTTGGAGTTGTCGGGTCAAGGCGCGTACAGGCCCGCGCCTTTTCCCACCAGAGTCTAGATGCACGTTCTAAACACGTCCGAATTTGCACAGGCCAGGTTTTACACCTAGGCTGTGTATGAAATGTTCTGACGCGAAGGTCAGGCAAGGCGAAAACAGGCGAGGAAGCGGAGTTTACTGGTTGTAAATGAGCATTCCGAGCCTGTTTTCAACGCAGCATCACCGAGTGTCAGGACTTTTTATACATAGCCTAGGGTGCAGAAGCTTTTATTCACCCAGAGACACACCATGCTTGTTGTCTTCAGCGGCCTGCCCGGCACCGGCAAAACCACCCTCGCTACGCAGCTCGCCAGGAAAACGGGCGCGGTGTACCTGCGCATCGATACCATCGAACAAGCCATTCGCGATTCAGGGGATTTCCACCAGCCCGTAGGGCGCAGCGGCTACCGGGTGGCCACTGCGCTGGCCCTCACGCACCTGCGGATGGGGCACTGTGTAATTGCCGATGGCGTCAACCCCGTCGCCGAAAGCCGTGCAGCCTGGCACGACGCTGCGTTGAACGCTGAGGCGGTGCTGCTCAATATCGAGGTAGTCTGCTCGAACCCGTATGAACACCGCCGTCGGGTAGAGGGGAGAGCCTCGGATGTGCCAGGGTTAACCCCGCCCACCTGGCAATCGGTGGTGGAGCATGACTATGAACCCTGGGCGGTGCCTGTGCTGTGTATCGACACGGCCTGTGTATCGTCCGAGGAGGCCGTGGCGCTGGTTGTGGAACGTATGGGCCTGGGGGCTTAGTCCCGAAACCTGAGCCCTACTCGGGCGCGGCAGTTTCGCAATTCGATACTGCCTAGGGCATAGGGCCAACAGAGCTGCGTCTTCATGCTGGTTGGCTGCGCCACAATGGTCACCGGTACGTTCCGGGCAAGGGGTCTACCAGATGTTCCTATAGGTTCCTTGGCAAAGGTGACCACATTGTCAGCGCCCCGGGGGGTAAAGTTCTGGTCGTTAAAGACGGTTTGCCGCGGCGCACCAACGGGCGTGCTTGAATCCCTAGCCACCGGGCGCGACGAGATGGGCTCTTTATACAGGTGTAGTGGTTCATTGGCCCGGCTGATGCGGCCTGTTACGACCTCTGGCCCAGGGTCATGATAGTTGCCCTCAAGGCCGACGGCTGAGGGGCGATGTACCCATTGGAAGGCGCCAAACGTAGCCAGGCCCATCACTACCAAACACAGTGCAAGGCCAATGCGTTCGTGTTTGGCGCGTTTTCGTGTAAGGCGCATGGGCGCATCACTGATGTCGGCGTTCATCCCTGTCCCTGTTCGACAATAAACTCAAGCTACCACACGTTCCACTGTGTGAAGCTCCATGCGCAAAGGCAGTACCGCAGGCCCTGCAGTTGCTGCTATGGGCTATTAGATAGCTATTATGCTTCTACCATTGAGGACAATCATCCTTTTTAACTTCCCGCCTGGCATGTCCGCCTGAACTCCCAGCCTGCCGACCCTTCCATTGCACACGTAGGCCCACTGGCCACGTGACTGAAATAAGAAGGAAAGGTGACATGCTTAAACACATCATTTTTGACGTAAACGAAACGCTGCTGGACATGGCGGCCCTCGACCCGTTATTCGAGCAGGTCTTCGGGCATAGTCATTTGCGCACGGAATGGTTCCTTACGCTGCAAACGTGCTGGATGACCAACACCATCACCGGGCAGTACCAGCCGTTTGGCGAGCTGGCACAGGCGGCCTTAAGAATGGTTGGCGCGGGCCATAAGGTAGACGTGAGCGACCTGCAGTGCCAGGCGTTGGCCGAAGCGCTTGAAACGCTTCCCGCCCACCAGGATGTACGCCCGGCCTTGCAGCGCCTGAAGACCGAGGGCTTTGTACTGATCGCCCTGAGCAACGGTGCTCTCGAAGCCCTGCGCCAGCAGCTCGAATCCGCCCAGCTTACCGGCTACTTCGACCACATTATGGCGGGCAGCGAAATCGAACAGTTCAAGCCCGCGGTGCATACCTACCAGATGGTTGCACAGCGGCTAGGCCTGGCGATAGATCAGCTACTGATGGTGGCGGCCCATGCCTGGGACCTTGCCGGGGCTGCCCATGCAGGCTGCCGCACAGCCTTTGTGGAGCGCCCGGGAAAAGTGCTGAACCCGGTTGGCGTCAAGCCCGACCTGACGGGGGCAGGGCTTGGCGCTATTGTCGATCAGCTCGCATAGCTGCCGACTTATGTATCCGTTGGAACAACAGGGTTTGCCCGCCGCAGGGTGATACGGGTCAGCTCTGACGGCACACCCAGGCGCAGGGCGAACCCAGGCCAGAGGGCTGTGCCGTTGTTGACATACAACTGCATGTCGCCCACCTGATAGAAGCCTGACACAAAGCCTTCGTTTGCTCCGGCAATGATCCGGTCCAGGATCCTGATCATCCCCCCATGGGTATGCCCGGACAGCTGCAGCGCAACGCCTTGGCGAGCGGCCTGGCGAGCATTGCGTGGCTGATGATCCATCAGAATGATCGGTGCCTTGGCCGGGATACCGGCCAGGGCCTGAGCCAGGTCGGGGCCAGGCAGGCCGGCGCGGGGGGCGCTCAGGTCGGTTACACCGGCCACCACCAGTTGCGCCTCACCGCGCGCGATCACGGCATGGCTGTTGGACAGGCGCTTCATGCCCAGGGACACGAAGTAGCGCATCCACCCCTCATTGTCGAAGAAGTACTCATGGTTGCCGGGTATCACGTACACCCCGTCTGGCGCACGCAGGTCACGCAGCGGCTCGATATCGTTACGGCGGGCGTCGATAGGGCCGTCAATCAGGTCGCCGGTGATCAGGACCACGTCCACGCCAAGTGTGTTGGAGCGGCGCACCACTTCACGGGTCCAGGGTGCATCGAACAGGCGGCTGATGTGCATGTCCGTGAGTTGCAGCAGCGTATAGCCCTCGAACGCAGGCGGCAGGTCACGGATAGCGACCGTAATGTCTTTGAGCGGCGGCACCCGTGCGGCCTGGTGCACGCCCAGTGCGGCCAGCAACACGGCGGCCGTGCCGATCCCATAACGCACCAGCGGCGGGATGGTGAGCCATTGCCGACGTACCAGCATGGTCAGCACCGTCCCTACGTCGACCACCAGTTGCAGTACCGCCAGTAGCAGAATGGCACCGAAGGCCCAGTTGAAGAACAGCACCCATGCCCGTGGAAATTCCGGCGAGAACACACTGCCGGAGGAGAACTTGGCAAACAGGTGATACTGCGAGGCCAGCAACAGCAACAGTGCCGCCGCCAGCCTGGCGGCAAGTGGCCAGGGCAGGGGGTAGATGAAGCGGGCAATCACATACACGCAGGGCGTGCTGAACATGAGGTGGAACATTGAGTCGCTCCTGGATGAAGGTCGCCTGGCCTGTCCGGGGAGCAAACCCAGGCAGCGTGAGGGTGCCTGGGTTGAGAGGAGCGAATAGTCGTTACGTTCCACCCGGCGCGGGCTTATCCCGCCTGGGCCGCTGCTTCCTCGGCGGCGTGGGCCTGCACCGCATGGGCCAGGTCTTCGGTCACACGCAATTCCACGCCTGTGGCCGAGTACTGCGCGGCAGCGGCGAACGGGGCTGAAGCCACCGGCACCGGATGGGCCCTCCGGCGCCACACAAAGAACGCCACCATGGCCAGGTTGATCACCGCAAAGGCCCAGAACAGCGCGGATGGGCCGGCCCAGGTCATGATCGGTGAAATGGCCATGGGGCTAACGGCCGACCCTAAGGAGTTGATAAGCAGCAGGCCTTGGATCATCCGCACCAGTGCGCCATCCGGTGCACTGTCCGCCGCATGGCTGACCGCTACCGGGTACACCGCGAACACGCCACCGCCGAGCAGGAACATCACCAGCAACATAGGCCAGCCACCCGGAGGTACGATTACTGCCGCCACCGACAGCATGGCGCAGGCCGCACCCAAAATAATCAGCACCGTCTGGCGATCTGTGCGGTCCGACCAGCGCCCTACCGGGTATTGCAGCACCATGGCACCAAAGATCACCGCTGCCATCATGTGCCCAACGTCGGTGACGTTCAGGCCTATGTTCTGCAAATAGAGCGGTAGCAAGGTGTACACCGCCGCGATGGCCACCCCGGAACCAAAGCATCCCATTACGCTGGTGGGCGTGATTTGCAGCAGTTTGCCCGGTGGCAGCGGCTCAGCGCGCTCCACCAGCGGCGTGACCCTGGGCAGCATCACGATGGGTATCAAGGACAGCGAGGCCAGCATGGCCGCAATGGTAAAGGGGACTGCGTCCCCTGCGCCCATGACGGTGCCCAGGCTCAGTTGCCCCAGCAGCCCGGCGCTGTATAGCGCGATCATGTAGATGGCCAGCAGGCGCCCACGGATCTTGGGGTCGGCTACCAGCAGCAGCCAGCTTTCCACCACCAGGTACACGCCCACGATGGCCCAGCCATTGACCAGGCGCAGGGCAGACCAGATCCACGGATCGCTACACAGGCCCTGAAGGGAAATGGTGACCGCGATCAGAGCGGCAAAGCAGCTGTAGGCCCTGATGTGGCCAATACGGGAAATCAGGCGCTCGTTAAACACCGAGCCCAGGCTCAGGCCGATAAAGTACGCTGACGACACCACCCCCACCATGGTGGCGGAGAACCCCATGGCATCGAGCCGCAGCGTGGTCAGCGAAGACATCAGCGCGCTGCTGATACTCATAATGAACAAGCCCAACAGCGGTGCCAGCGCCATGGACAACAATTGCACAGACATAACGATCTCAGTGGTAGAACAGGTGGGTAGGTGTTGCTGGCGGGGGCTTTATTGAAGTTGTGCGGCAGGCAACGCAGGGCGCGCATGGTAGCGGGCGGGAGGGGCGTATTGAAGGGGGTGGCGGGGATTTTTATTACGGTGTTTGTGCCGATGCGGAACATTGCGCTACTGCGCGAAGAGTTGCAGGAAAAGCGATACGGATACGGCCGGCCTGAGATTACCGAGCAAGGGTGGGGGCAGGTGCTGGAAACCTATGACCCCTTTGGCAACCGTATCCGGTTTTGCGAATTGACCGAGTAGGCACCTGGCTTGCCAGCGCTTGGTTTGCCCTAGGCACCTTACGGTGCCATTCGCCGGCAAGCCGGCTCCCACAGGTGTTGAGGCGCTGGTATGCCTTTCCCTGTGGGGCCTGGCTTGCCAGCGCTTGGTTTGCCCTGGGCACCTTACGGTGCCATTCGCCGGCAAGCCTGCTCCCACAGGTGTTGAGGCGCTGGTATGCCTTCCCCTGTGGGACCTGGCGAAGCCAGGGAGCAAGCCCATAGGCGCCTGGCTTGCCAGCGCTTGGTTTGCCCTGGACACCTTACGGCGCCATTCGCCGGCAAGCCGGCTCCCACAGGTGTTGAGGCGCTGGTATGCCTTTCCCTGTGGGGCCTGGCTTGCCAGCGCTTGGTTTGCCCTGGGCACCTTACGGTGCCATTCGCCGGCAAGCCTGCTCCCACAGGTGTTGAGGCGCTGGTATGCCTTCCCCTGTGGGACCTGGCGAAGCCAGGGAGCAAGCCCATAGGCGCCTGGCTTGCCAGCGCTTGGTTTGCCCTGGACACCTTACGGCGCCATTCGCCGGCAAGCCGGCTCCCACAGGTGTTGAGGCGCTGGTATGCCTTTCCCTGTGGGGCCTGGCTTGCCAGCGCTTGGTTTGCCCTGGGCACCTTACGGTGCCATTCGCCGGCAAGCCTGCCCCCACAGGTGATGAGGCGCTGGTATGCCTTTCCTTGTGGGACCTGGCAAAGCCAGGGAACAAGGCCACAGGCGCCTGCGTTGCGGAGGCTTACCGCGTCTGCACAGGCTTGGCGTCGATCTTCACGCGCATCAGGCTGTAGGGCTTTTGGCGCAGGTCCTTGCCGCCGTGGAAGAGGGCCTGGCGGTGGAGCTGGTTGGCGATAAAGTACAGATAGCCGTCAGCACCCACCGACAAGGTGTCAGGCCACAGCACGCGCGGGTCGTGAACAATGGTCTGCCAGCTTCCGTCGGCTAGGCGCTTGCGGATGCTGTTGTCTTCATAGTCGCCCGCGTAAACGGCGCCCTGGCTGTCAGCCTCCAGCCCGTCGGAGGGGCCTTTTTCACCTAGGTCCTTCACAGCCGCGGCGAGCTGTTGCTCGGTGGCTTTCGGGTCACGTAGCAAGGCCGTAGGCACTGAGAAGAGGTGGCGGCTGGACAGCGGGCAGAAGTACAGGGTTTGGCGGTCCGCCGATAACGCAATGCCATCGGCAGCGACGGCAAAGGGTTTGGTGCTGCCATCGGCCCCACGGATTTTCAACATCTGGCCTTCTACCCTGGGCACGAAGTTGGGGTCAGCCGAGGTGGACGCTGCACCGTTCAGGCGCCGTACGGCCGTGCCCGTGGCCAGGTCCAGCACGATGATCGCGCCGGGCCCGCTCAGGGACGAGTCGGTGACGTAGGCCACACCCTCTTTGCCGGCGCTGAAGTCAAAGCGTACGTCGTTTACGTAGGTGCTGGGCAGGATCACGTTCTTGGGGAACACCACGGTCTTCACGACCTTGTTGGTCTTGAGGTCCACCGCAACCAGCTTGGCGCCGCCGGTGACCGGCTCGGAAAATTGAGGCGCGGCGGTGTCCAGTATCCACAAATGCCCCAGCCCATCGGCGACCACGCTTTGTACGCTGATAAGCCCTTTTTCCGGGTGTGCAGGGTTGGCCTGGTTTATCGCCAGGTCAGGGTAGGGCACGACCTTGCCGTCACGCAGCTCACCCACGGTAAAGGGCACGTCATCGCCCCAGCGCGGGAAGTTGACGAACAGGCGGCCCTGTTCACTCACCGTCACGCCCGTGGGCATGGCGGCTGGGAAGGCGAACACCTGTTCCAGGTGGCCCACAGGAGTGTCTTGGGGCAGGGTGCTCGACGCCGCAGCGGCTGCCGTCTGGCCGCCAAGCGCTACCATCAATGCCAGAGATGTGAGCGGTACGAAGTGTTTAAACGACACAGCAAGTTTCCTTAGCCCCAGGTCGTGAGGCGGCTGTCAAAAATAGGTGAAACCATCGGCTTCCGTGTGCTGGAAGCCAGCTTGACGGCTTCGGCTAGGTTCTGACAGCTACAAAATGCGATAACGCTTTCACTTACACAGAGAAAGTCGCCGGTTACGGCACAACCCTGTCCAGGAACTCACGGATGGCCGGAGTAATCACCTGCCCATGGGTTTCCAGCGCGAAGTGCCCGGTGTCATAGAAGCGAATGTCCGCGCCTGGGATATCACGCGCCCAGGCTTGCGCACCTGCGGGAAGAAAGAAGGGATCGTGTTGCCCCCAGACCGCCAGTAGCGGTGGCTGATATTGCCGGAAATACGCCTGAAACGTAGGGTACAGCGCTACGTTGGACGCATAGTCCAGCACCAGGTCCAACTGAATCTCAGCATTGCCGGGCCGTGAAACCTGAAGCCCTTCGAGCGTATAACCGTCGGGCGCTACCAGCGTAGGGTCGGGCACGCCTTCCAGGTACTGCCACTTGATCGAGGCCGGGGTAGGAAAGCTGTGCAACGCTTCGCGGTTTTCTGGTGAAGGGTCGTGCCAGTAGCGCTGGATGGGCGCCCAGCCTTCCCCTAAGCCTTCTTCATACGCGTTACCGTTTTGGGAAACGATGGCCGTGATCCGTTCCGGATGCGCAACCGCCATCCGCCAGCCCACTGGCGCGCCGTAATCGTGAACCATCAGCGCGTATTGCTTGAGTGCCAGCTGCTCGGTGAACTGGACCAGGGTGCTGGCCAGCTGGTGGAAGGTGTAGGCGTACTCGCCCCGTTCAGGTGCCTGGGTGAAACCAAAGGCTGGCAGGTCCGGTGCGATCACGTGGTACCGGTCCGCCAACTCAGGGATGAGGTCCCGGAACATGAACGAGGAGGCCGCGAACCCGTGCAACAACAGAACGACCGGCGCGCCGGGGCGCCCGGCTTCACGGTAGAACACCTTGACGGGTCCAACCTGCTCATGGCGGTAGCGAACCATTGTGTCTGCTGAGGAAAGGGTCACTCGTGCCTCCTTGTAACTTCATAAATGTGTGTTTGAAGGTTACAAACCGGTTTGGTAACCTGTCAAACATATTTTTGGAGTTACGAGGTTTCACCGGCCTATGACAGACCTGTCCATCCCCCCGCTATTCGTGGCGGACAACCTTGCGTTGGATTTCATCAACACCGAATACGGTGTTGGGGACCAGCGCCAAGACGCGCTTGCCAGCGGTCAGTGCGTTGCACACTGGCTGGCCCAGGCGGGGCTCCTGCCTGAACCTCCAAGAGACCCACTCCCCGAAGGGCTGTTGCCTGACGCACTTGCGTTGCGTAACTGTTCAAGGGCTGTAGTCATGGCCGCCATGCACGGTGTCGAAGCAGACGTGGCAGTGGTCAACCAGGTACTTGAAGCGGGGCGCCCAGTGTCAACCTTGGTGTGGGAGGCCACTGCCAAGGCATTCCGAATAAGCGCTCAATCCAGTGGCAACAGTTCGGCCAGCCTGCTATGGCCCGTGGCGGAAGCCTTGGTGAACCTAGTCACCAGCGACACGTTCGCCTTCGTGCGCCAATGCGAGGCTCAGGACTGCATCCTGCTGTTTCATGATGTGAGCAAATCCCACCGCCGCCGCTGGTGCAGCATGGCCACGTGTGGCAACCGCATGAAGGTGGCGGCGTTTCGCGCTCGCAAGAAACCGGAATAACGAGCCGTGCAGTCAGGTGTGGTCGGCGAGCAGCGCCGTCACCCATTCCATAAACGCTCGTAGCTTGGCGCTCACATGGCGGTTGGGTGGGAAGGCCAGGTACATGGGCAGGGTAGGCAAATCCCAGTCTTCGAACAGCGGCAGCAGCGCACCAGTGGCCAGGTGTGGGCGGGCCATGTAGTGCGGTAGCCAGAGAATGCCCAGCCCAGCCAGGCCAGCCGCCAGGTAGGCGTTGCCGTCGTCTACCGTCAGTTGTGGGCGACCCTGAAGGTGAAGCTGCTCCTCCCCGCGCTGCATTTGGTAGGGCAAGGGCCTGCCCGTGCGAAACCAGAGATAGCCAACGGTGCTGTGTGTACCGTTCTCCAGGTCCAGCGGGTGCGCGGGCGAACCGCAGCGCTGGAGGTAGGCCGGGGCGGCATATACGCCGAGCTTGAGGTTGGACACCTGCCGAGCAATCAACGACTGGTCGGTGATCTCACCACCTCGTATCACGCAGTCCACGTTCTCGCCAATGATGTCGATGATGCGATCGCTCACCCCCAGGGTCAGCTGGATGTCCGGATAACGCTCGTAGAACGCGGGCAGGGCGGGTATCAGCACCATACGCGCCAAAGGGCTGGGCACATCCACACGCAACCGCCCCCGGGGTGTGAGGGCGGCGCTGGAGAGGCTGGTCTCGGCGTCATCCACCTCGGCCAGCAGTCGGACAACCCGCTCGTAATAGGCCGCACCGTCTGCTGTGACATTTACCTTACGCGTGGTGCGATTGAGCAAGCGTACGCGCAGCCTAGCTTCCAGCTGCTGGATCAGCTGCGTCACACTGGTCTTGCTCATGTGCAAGGTAGATGCTGCCTTGGTAAAGCTGCCTGTTTCTACTACACGCGCAAAGGCCTGCATTGCGTCAAACCGGTCCATAGCCTGTTGCTCTCATGCGGGGATTGTTTGCATTCTACAAACAGTCATGGCCAGGGTTGCCTGTTTATCCTGGCCGGTCGTGTTTCTACAGTGGCTTCACATTAGCAACAGGGCTTGATGCCTTTGACCGGAGCTATGCCATGACCTTTGCACGCGATGCTGTTTTTCCACCTGATCGCCATGCCTTGTATAACCTTCACCGCTATTCACCGGCGATCCGTTCCAACGGGTTTGTATTCGTGTCCGGCCAAGTGGGCAGCCGCAAGGACGGCTCGCCCGAACCGGACCTGGCGGCACAAGTGCGGCTGGCCTTCTCCAACCTCAACGCCCTCTTGGCTGAGGCTGGTGGGCGCTTTGACGATGTGATAGACGTCACATTGTTCATGGTAGACCCGGCGTCCACCTTTGAAACCATCTGGGCCGCTGCCGCTGAGTATTGGGGGGCTGCGCCGTACCCGACCGTGACGGCGGTGGGTGTGACCTGGCTGGCCGGCTTCGACTTTGAAATCAAGGTGATTGCCAGGCAGGCGCAGTAGCCGATTCCATCAGTGCCCCACTATCGAATCGATCGCCCCAGGCTTGTCATGCACACCAAACCGGTCCACCAGGGTAGCGGTGGCGCGGTTCATGCCAATGACATCCACCGTCAGCCCGGCCTTGCGTAACTTCAGCACCACCTTGTCCAGGGCCGCCACGGCGGTGATATCCCAGAAGTGAGCCTCTCGCAGGTCGATGGTGAGGGTGTCCAACGGTTCTTTGAGGTCGAACGCGGCGCTGAACCGGTCTGCCGAGCCAAAGAACACCTGCCCACTCACGTAGTAGGTGCGGTGGCTGTAGGCTGGGTCGCGCTCGGAGCTGACTTCCATGAAGCGGGCGATCTTGTTGGCGAAGAACATTGCGGCCAGGAGGGTGCCAGCGATCACACCATAGGCCAGGTTGTGGGTGGCGACCACCACTACCACGGTCACCACCATCACGATGTTGGTGGACAGCGGGTACGCCCTCATGTCGCGGATCGACGCCCAGCTGAAGGTGCTGATAGACACCATGATCATCACAGCGACCAAAGCCGCCATGGGAATACGCGCCAGCCAGTCGCCCAGGAACAGCATCATGATCAGTAGCAGCACCCCGGCACTGAGTGTGGACAGCCGGGTTCTGCCGCCAGACTTCACGTTGATCATCGACTGCCCGATCATGGCACAGCCTGCCATGCCACCGATCAGGCCGGACGCGATGTTGGCAATCCCCTGGCCCTTGCATTCGCGGTTCTTGTCACTGGGGGTATCGGTAAGGTCATCCACGATGGTAGCCGTCATCATGGATTCCAGCAGGCCCACCACTGCCAAGGCCGCTGAGTAGGGCAGGATGATAACCAGGGTGTGCAGGGTAAGCGGCACACTGGGCCACAGGAAGATCGGCAAGCTGTCTGGCAGCGCTCCCATATCACCCACCGTATGAACGTTCAGGCCCAAATACACCGCAATGGCCGTGAGTACAACGATGCACACCAGCGGCGATGGCAGAAGCCGACCTAGCACGGGAAGGCGCGGGAATAGGTAAATGATTGCCAGGCCGCCTGCTGTCAGGGCATAGACAGGCCAGGTAACCCCAGTCAGTTCTGGCAGTTGTGCCATGAAAATAAGAATGGCCAGCGCATTCACAAACCCTGTGACCACCGAGCGCGACACAAACCGCATCAGCGCGCCTAGGCGCAAGTAGCCAGCCAACAGCTGAAACACACCACACAAAAGCGTCGCGGCCAGCAGGTACTGAAGGCCATGGTCCTTGACCAGGTTTACCATCAGCAAGGCCATGGCGCCGGTGGCGGCAGAAATCATGGCCGGTCGGCCGCCTACGAAGGCGATGACGGTGCAGATACAAAACGAGGCATACAGCCCCACTTTAGGGTCCACGCCAGAGATGATGGAAAAGGCGATGGCCTCGGGAATGAGGGCAAGGGCTACCACTAAGCCGGCCAGTACGTCCGCGCGGACGTTGCCCAGCCAGTTTGATTTAAGGTTTTGAAACATTGAGTCACCCATGGCAGGCGCACGACGGCACAGAGCGCTACGCGCTGCCCGATGCAGGTACGTCTGTTCGATAGTGTTGGAGAACGCTGTGGCCAAATACAGGCGCACAGAAGGGTGCGGCTTCCCCTAAGGGGGCCGGCTGAGGTGTGGCGAGGGGGCGGAGCGCTATGGCGGCGTAGGCAGCCAGTTGGAACGAGGCAAGGCGATTATCCAAGGGTCGGTTGAGTTCGACGCTGTCATTCTAAGGATGCAGCAGAGTAGGATCAAGGCAGGCCGACGAACGAGGCGTCAAGGTGGCGCTCACCTTCCATAGCGTTTGCAACGTGCTCAGCACTCTGGCGTTTCACAGCCGGTAGCCACCAACGTGTTAGGCAGACTAGCAAAATGAATCAAGCACACCCGCTCACAGTTCGGAACGCCGTGGCATCGGACGCTCTTTGCATTGCAGCACTTGGCCTGCAGGTATTTCTGGATACCTATGCCACTGAGGGCATTCGTACCGCCCTTGCACGGGAAGCGTTGGAAGCGTTTTCGCCGGAAAACGTGGCCGGCCTGATAGATACGCCTGGCGTCATGCTGCTAATCGCCGACTACAACGGCCATATGGTGGGCTTTGCGCAGTTGGCCTTGAACACCGCTCACGACCTGATTGCCTTCCCCCACGCCTGCGAACTTCAGCGCCTTTATGTTCAGGAGCGCTTCACAGGAAAGGGGGTAGGGGCCCGATTGTTAACCCAGGCTGAAAGGCGGGCTCACGCCGAAGGTGCCTCCTTGCTCTGGGCGACAGTGTGGGTCGAAAACCAGCGGGCCCTGGGGTTCTATCCTCGCCAGGGGTATCAACACTTGGGGTCGCCGCCCTATACCTTCCAAGGGGAAACCCACGGGAATGCGCTGTTTGCAAAGCGCCTGCCTGTGTAAATGTTAAGGCACGACTTAAAGGTTGCGCTCAGTGTGGCTTGCTTTGGAGCGCTGTAGCTCAGCTCGCTTGAGCATTGAACGCCCTGTTTAAGAGCATGGGAACTAATAGTGACGGCAGGTAGAGTAAAGTCTGACGGTATAACTGTGTTTATTTTCAATACGTGCCGCCTCCTTCGGTTGATTCTTGGTGTCGCACCGGTTTGGCGCAAGCATTTCAACAATGCACAGTTTAGGTGAAAGCCAAATTTGTTATATACCCCTCTTGACATGAAGTTGCTGCGTGTCTAGATTTTTATCATAATCAATTGAGTAATAGTGGAATTTGAAAAATTAAAATGCCAGTGTGCGCTAAAATCAAAATCAGAAGATCAAGCATTGTCATGTTTGCCTCGATTAGCGTTCTTATAACGCTATCCGAGGCAATTTACGATTTGGTTTTTGCCAATCTGGCCTACTCAATAACCGGGAAGACCTCCTCTGTCACATCAACGTATGCTTTTGGGTATGTTGCGGAAATATTGATAGCTTTAGCTGGATCAGGTTTTATAGACAGGTTTAATAAGTGGAAGTTGTTTATTGCTACCCAGTGCTTGAATATTGTCATTTTCCTTGCTGCAATTGTGACGCTTTCCGCGCACAAGCATTCAGTATGGTTGATATGGGGTTTAGCTTTTTCAATCGATCTCATACATCAATACACCCGTATGATAATGTTTGCATTAGTCCCTTTCCTGTTTGTTAGAGAAGAAATCTCCAGAGTGAATGGATTTCTTGCAACCTTGAACGGTGTCGCTCGATCTGTCGGGCCGGCAGTGGGTGCTCTTGCTATACTTCAGGTCGGCCTCCCTATGTCGCTTGCTCTCTCTCTATCCTTTTTGATAGCGGGGGTACTCATGGCTACCCCTCTAAGCGCTTTCTATAAAATTTCATCTATGAAATATTGCAGCGAAGAATCTTCGTTAAAGTTACGATTTCAAGAGAGTTTTACTGGGGCATCACGATCGGCAGTTATGCTCCTGAAATCTAAAAAGTGGAGGGCATTTTTAGGTTCATATTCTTCTTGTGTCCTCGTAATTGGGGTGTTGGCTTTGCTTTGGATTCCTTTCCTCCGCGATTTTCACTCATTCGCCCCAGATGAAACAGGATACATTTATTCCGTAGCAGCATTTGGCGCAATCTTAGGTGGGATAGTCTCAAGAGGCTTTTCCAAAGAACACAATATCCCCAGTCTGATATTTACTTCGCACATAGTGATGTTCTTCGGTGTTGTATTGGCCGTAGGCATAAAAAACAACCCGTTCACTGTTGCTTTCGGTATGTTTTTGTTCCAGATAGGTGCCACGTTCTATTTCCGCTCAACAGCAACCATCATTCAGCTGGCAGTGCCTAAACACGTTATAGGTAGCTGGTATGGGGCTATTGACTTCATTAGCCGCTTTGCTGGGCTTTCAGGGATTCTAGTGGTCGGATTCGCCTATGATGCAGTGGGGGCTTATTGGGTATACGCTGCAATTTTGACCTTACTGATGCTCAGCAGCTTCAATTGGATTCCCTCAAGGCAAGTCAGCTTCATGGAAAAGATGCAAGCTAATCATTAAATAAACATGCCAAATTTAGGGTTTCAAATGGCGCTCTGGTAAATTCTATTTAGTTTCATGCTGCTGATCTGCATGCGTTCCACCTTGGCCGGTGGTGTGAATACCTGGGATCGCCCTTTTGTACCTTTCAAGGGGAACCCCACGGGAATGTGCTGTTTGCGAAGCGGCTGCTTGTTTAGTGGCTGGAGCACGCCTTAAAGGCTGCGCTCAAGGGGCTTGGCCAGATGCTCGGCCACAATGGCCTGCACGCGCTGCGCATCAGTAGCGGTAACCGGGTTGTACACCACCATCCACAGGTCCGGCCGGCCATCCACCGCAAAACTGGAGTATTCCAACGCTACCGTCCCCTGCGTAGGGTGCCGCAGCCCCTTGGTGCCGTCCCCGTGCATGCGCACATCGTTGTCCCGCCACAGGGCAGCAAATTCTGCACTGAGCTGGCACAGCTCATCGGCCAGGGCCGTAACCGCAGAGGTCGCACCGGCACGCGTGGCATCGGCCCGGAAAGCCGCCACGATAAAGCGCGCTACGGCTTGCCAGTCGTCTTGCCTGGCGCGCGCGGCAGGGTTGCCGAACATCAGGCGCAGAATATTGCGCTGTTCCAAGGGGAGCTGACTGTAATCGGTGAACACCGCAGCGGCGGCTGTGTTCCACGCTAAGACGTCCCAAGTAGCGCTTCTGATAAAGGCCGGGCTGAGCACAAACGTGTCCAGCACCCGTTGCAGCCGTGGCGGTACGCTTTCGGGGGCGGCGTAGACCGCTTCAGGTGGGTGGCCGAAGGCGAGCATGAACAGGTGTTCGCGTTCAGGCTCGGTCATCAGCAGGCTCTGTGCGATACGGCTCAGCACCTGGGCAGATGGTGCACCCCCGCGCCCTTGCTCCAGCCAGGTGTACCAAGTAGCGCTGATATTAGCCCGGTGTGCGACTTCTTCCCGGCGTAGCCCCGGTGTACGCCGGCGGGCACTGGAATAGCCCAGGCTGGCGGGGTCCACCCGTGCGCGGCAGTCTTTTAGATAGTTGCCCAGTCGGTGGGCTGCATGGTCTGCCATGGTGATCCTGTTAGTGGCTATACCCTGATAATGTCACGTCTTCAAGGTGATGAACCTTACGCCCATGCTCTGTGCCTTCGCAAAAGGAGATGACAACATGCGCGTGTTTCTAACCGGGGCCACCGGGTTCATTGGGTCGCAGGTCGCAACAGCACTGCTGGAAGCAGGTCACCAGGTGCTGGGTTTGACCCGCTCAACCGCTGGGGCCCAGGCATTACAGGCGAGGGGTCTCGAGCCCCACCGAGGCGTGCTTGAAGACCTGCCAAGCCTCCAAGAGGGAGCAGAGGCTTGTGACGCCGTGATTCATACTGCGTTCGATCACGATTTTGCCCATTTCGTGGCCAACTGCCACAAGGATGCAGCGGTGATTGCGGCGTTGGGCGAAGCACTGGCAGGATCGAACCGCCCACTGCTTATAACGTCCAGCACCGCCATGGGGGCGCCGAGTCACGGCCAACCCGCAGATGAGGACTACTTCGATCCCCAGCATGCCTACCCGCGCGTGGCCTCGGAGTTGGCAGGGGAGCGACTGTTACAAAAGGGCGTTAACGTTGTGGTGGTGCGGCTTTCGCAAATCCACAACCCTGTCCGACAGGGCTTGGTGACCGAGGTCATTCGGCATGCACGGGAAGTGGGGTACTGCGCCTATGTCGACAGCGGTCTTAACCAATGGTCTGCCGCGCCCTTGCACGACACTGCACGGTTGTATCAGCTGGCCCTTGATCACCACCAGCCAGGAGCCCGCTACCACGCCACGGCGGAAGGCGGCATTGCTTTTCGGGCGATTGCCGAAACTATCGCTGCCGGCCTTGGCGTCCCTGTCCAAGCGTTGCCGGCCAGCGAGGCCGCGGCAACGCTTGGTTGGCTGGCTACGTTCGTAGGTGAGGACATGAGCAGTAGCAGCATCAAGACCCGCGCACGGCTAGGCTGGCAGTCAAACGGCCATGGTTTGCTGGCCGATATTGACAAGTGCCTCAACCCCTGACTAGGCGCCAGGGGGAGTCAGGGCCTGCGAAGGCGTGCCATGCTCAGCGCATCCACATAAGCGCCATCGCGCACAGCGTAATCCCGCAGTCGGCCTTCAACGTCGAAGCCGAATCTTTCGTACAGGCCGATAGCAGCCTCATTATCGGCAAACACCGTCAGCTCTACCCGCCGCAGGTTCATCCAGTCATCGGCGACCGCCAGCGCGGCCGCCATCAGCTGGGCGCCAATGCCTTTGCCTTGCCAGGCCGAGGCAACGCCCATACCAATGGTGCCCACATGGCTCTGGCGGATACGTGAGTACTGTTCAAGGCTGATGTTGCCCACTACTTCACCTTGGTGCAGCGCCACCAGCGGTATGCGCCGGTCGGTCGTGGCTTCCAAGCGTTTGCGCCACACGTCAATGGATTGATAAGGCATTTGCAGCACCTGGCGGCATACCGCTGGGTCGCGGTACAGCTGGGTGATGCCGGCCAAGTGCATCGCTTGGAGGGGTTCGATAGCGATATCGGGCAGGGAAACAGACACTGCGGTTCATCCTTTGAAAGGGCAGGTGGGCCAGCATACCTTTGGTAGAGCGCATCAGTCTTCTGGATCCTTTCTACAGCCGTTGCTGAACGCGCATTGGGCGAGCCTGTTACCGAAGCGGTGATCAGCGTACCGGCCTATTTCAGCGACGCTCAACGCAAAGCGACCCGTATTGCCGGGGAGCTGGCCGGGCTCAAGGTAGACAAGCTGATCAACGAGCCTACCGCTGCAGCCTTGGCTTACGGGCTGGAGCAACGTGGGGAAGAAGCCACTTTCCTGATATTCAACGGCACTGGCTTCGCCGAGACGCCCCGCTTGGCATAGCTGCCGTAGTAGGCGCAGCAGCGGCCATGTACCTAAGTATGCGAGGCTAGCGGCTGACAGTGAAACCAGTGAAACCGCGGGTGGCCGATCACTGATCCCGCGCTCCACTTGGCGTGCCGCAGGGCCATAACCGACCTGTGTAGGTCACGATAGGCCCGAGCACAGGCATGTTGATTTCTATATTGAAGCAAAAGGCGCCTGCGGCCTCTGCCTCGTAGCTTCTGCCCGACGGCAGCAGCGCGCGGGGCATTGGAATGCCAGCCAGGTACCAGTGGGTTGGAACGAACAACAACGTATCGCCTTCAATCACCAAGGCCAGTGCAAAGGTCGCCAGGCCGAAGCGTTCCATCAGCCAAATGTCGCCCCGTTCCCGTTTGACCCATTGCACCGTGGCCAAGGTGTGCGCGCCGAAACATCGTACCCACCGCTCGATACCCGGTTCTGGCGAACAGCTAAGTGTTACCGGAATGTTGTTGCCGGCCTTGGGAAACCTGAACAGGTTGGCGGCGAGCCGTGCAACCAGGCCCGAGCCACGCGAGACATCAGCCGTACCTTCCCATTGCTGGGCTGTTTCCCCTTGATGCATAGCCTTCAGGCAGGGCGAAAGGGTGTCGAACGCTGGGCCGAGCACCTGCCGGTACAGCGACGTGGCTGAACTGCTTGAAGAAGCCTGCGTACCGCGTGTAGTGCGTTTAGCCATTGGCCATTTCTCTTGCTCCGGTTGCCTGCTCACGTGCCCGTGAGGTTAAGCGCATAAGCGCCTCAAGATTGCTGTGCCAGGCCGATACCACGAGAAGGCAGACCCTTTTTCTCGCACAGGAACGTCGAGACATGATTATCCGTCGTCTTAACCTCGCCCCTCGGGCCTTTATATTTTTCTCGGCCATCGTAGCAATTGTGCTGGCCTTGGGCGGCCTTTCCGTTTTTGAAATGAAAAAGCTCTACGACGCTGAGCAGGACGTGGAGACCAACTGGACATTGGGTATCCGCTATGCCGGCCAGATGCACAGTGGAATGTTGCGGTTGCGGCTGGAAAGCCTGCGCGGGGCGACCACGTCTGATGAAAAGCTACGTCAGCAGACCGTTGCTGCTTTTTCAGGCTATCGCGCTGCCTTCATGAATGCCGTCAAGCAATACGAAACCACGGTATCGGGCGACGACGATCAGGCGCTGTATAACGCCATACGCACCAGCGCTGCGAGTTATGACCAACTGCTGAACCAATTTGAACCGCTGTTGCGAAATGGCGATAGCACCGCTGCGGCTGCACTGATCAACACCACCATTCGGCCCCTCACTAACGAGCTGGAAGGGCAGATCGACAGCTTGGTGGCCTTGAATGACCACGGCGCTGCGGCGGCTGGCAAGGCAGCCGGTGCGGTCTACACCTCTAGCCGCGCCTGGGTGATAGGGCTGATTGTTGTAGCGGTGCTGGCCACCATTGTACTGGCCGTGTTGCTGGTCCGTAGCATTACTAGGCCCATTGCAGAGGCTGTCGCCATCGCCCAACGCATTGCTCGCAAGGACCTCACCGAGCAGATCGAGGTGGTGGGGCAGGACGAAGCCGCTAGTATGCTAGCCGCACTGGTACAGATGCAGGGTAATCTGCGCCAAACCATCACCCATATATCTGACAGTTCGGCCCAATTGGCTGCGGCTGCGGAAGAAATGACAGCGGTCACCGAAGATGCCAGCCGCGGGCTGCTGCGGCAGAACGATGAGGTTGATCAGGCCGCCAGCGCCGTTACCCAGATGAGCTCGGCGGTCGATGAGGTCGCGCGCAATGCTGCCGAGGCCGCGGCTGCCTCTGCCCATACCCAGTCATTGACCAATGAAGGCCTGGGCAAGGTCGCGCAGACCCTCACTGCCATTCAAGCGCTGGCCACTAATGTCGGGAGCACCAGCACGCAGGTTCAGATGTTGTCTACCCGTGCCAAAGAGATCAACACCGTGGTGGAGGTGATCCGCTCCATTGCCGAACAGACCAACTTGCTGGCCTTGAACGCGGCCATCGAGGCGGCGCGTGCCGGTGAGCAGGGCAGGGGGTTTGCCGTAGTGGCTGACGAGGTACGTGCGTTGGCTCACCGTACGCAGCAGTCTACGCGTGAGATCGAGCAGATGATTGGTTCCATTCAGGCCGACTCCGTACAAGCCGTCCAGGCCATGGAGCATAGCCAAGCGATGGCTACCTGCTCTTCCACTGTGGCCCAGCAGGCCAGCACCGCCTTGGGCCAGATCTCGGACTCCATTAACCTGATCAATGAACGTAACGTGCTCATTGCCACTGCCGCCGAGGAACAGGCCCAAGTGGCCCGTGAGATTGACCAGAACATTATCAGCATTCGTGATTTGTCTACCCAGAGTGCTGCGGGCGCCAGCCAGACGGCCATCGCCAGCGGTGAGGTGTCCAACCTGGCCACCGGCCTGACCCGCGTGGTGGGAGAGTTCAACCTCTAGGTGGAGGAACATCCTGTTGGAGCCCCAGCTTCAGCGCTTCTGAGACGTACTGCTGGAGCTCCACAGGGTTACGAATTGCTTTTTCCAAGCCATTTATTCCAGCAATGACCTGGCGCCCAGACCGGGCGGCTACCCATGCGGTCAGGGTATCGCCTACCAGAGGGTGTGCAAACTGCACCAGGGGAATACGCAGGCGACCCGCGGCGCCTTGGTGCAGGTCGTCCTCAGCGGCTGATGAAGGCGTTGAATAGGTGAGGCCTGCTTTGTCCAAGGTGTCGGTGATGTGCTGTAGCTCCGCGCGCGTGCTCTCAGTGGGTGTCGGCTCGTCAGGGCCCGGCATCAGGAGGAGGGTCACCTGGGTTTGATCGGACATTTCGATGCTCCTTCTAGCGTCCGGTAAGGTGTGGCCAGGCTAACAGAGCCCGGTGTGCGAAAAGCTGAACTGCTGTCGGAATGGCATACCTAACGTGTGTAAGCCAATAAGCGTTTCGCTAAAAGCCTGTCGGTCAGGCTACAGCACGCGCTGTCTATGATGTGAAAGGAAGAGAGCCATGACAGACCCACGTAACGTTGCACACGACAAGAAAGTACAGCAGGAAAAGAAGAATCACGGTGAGGAAATCGCGCCGGGTGCAGAGCATGCGCCACAACCTGGTCAGAAGCCTGCCATGAAGCATGATGAAGACAAGGAAGGCGAAGACGAGTAAGCGAAAGGCTAGCGCCTGTCGCTGGCGGGGCCCTAGGCCCCGCCCAACCGCCCCGTTGGCTCGGCGAGCAAGGGGGATCAGGCAGGTTGCTTGTGCAGCAGGTGGTTCACCTTGGCCTCGAACACATCCAGCAGCCAAGGTTTGGGGAGCACGTGAGCCCCTGGGGGCAGGCTGTGTTGGCTAGTACCCAAGTAACCACTGCACACCAGCACCGGCACCTCCGGTGCGTTGCTGAAAGCATCCCAGGCCAGGTCGTGCCCTGTGGATTGGCCAGGCGTTGTTAGGTCGGTCAGTACCAAGTCCCAATGCCGTCCCGGCTCTGCAAACAGTACGCGGCCTTCGTCAGCCGTGGACGCGGAAACAGGGTGCAGGCCGATGTCCATCAGTACGTCACAGATAAGATCGCGCAAGACAGGATCGTCCTCTACAACCAGCACATGATTTAAATGTGTCATAAGCGTCAGGTAATGTTCAGAGCGTGATACAGCTATAGAGCCCCGTTTGGGCTAAAAGGTCGGGAACATCCGCCAAACGGGCGCTTTGTAGAGGAATTAGTGGATAACTTGTACGTTTCAATTCTTTTTGTACAGCTTTGGCGCGGCGAATTGAATCGGGTGTATGGCAGGGCGGTAGCGCTTAGCGCGCATGTACCCTACCGGTGACTTGTCCTCAAGCGCTGGTCCCGTACGGCGTCAGTCTGCAGCCTGGCTGGAAAACTGCTCTACGGCCGCGACTACGCTATTGGCACCCTGCTGAATCTCCTTGATCACCTCGTCGGCATCACTAGCCAGCGACAACGCAGCCTCGGCCTGCTGCTTGCTGTGCCCGATCATGCTGACTGCGCTGGAGGCCAGGGCCTGGTTTTTCTTGACCACATCCACGATCTCGCCAGTGGCCTGGGTGGTTCGGGAGGCCAGTTGCCTTACTTCGTCCGCAACTACTGCGAACCCGCGGCCTTGTTCCCCGGCGCGTGCTGCCTCGATGGCCGCGTTCAGGGCCAGAAGGTTGGTCTGGTCGGCGATGCTGCCAATGGTCTTGACGATGGTACCGATCACTTGGCCCTGGGCGTCCAGGGCTTTGATGCCTTGGGTGGCGTCTTCCATGAGCGTAGACAACTGGTTGAGCACAGTGACCGTGCTCTGGATGACCTCACGCCCTTGGCGGGCACTGGTATCGGTGCGCAGCGAGGTGTCATGGGCCATGTCTGCCGCCTCCGAAACAGCACGCTCCCGGTTCACTTGGTCTGTAATCACAGTGGCGAACTTGACGATTTTATATAAGGTGCCATTGGCATCCAGGATCGGGTTGTAAGACGCTTCCAGCCAGATCTCCCGGCCACTTTTGTCCACCCGGCAGAACCGGCCCGCTACGTAGATACCGCGCCGCAAGGTATCCCAAAACTGCTCGTACTTGGCCGACTGGGCTTCTTCCGGCAGGCAGAACATGCGGTGGTGCTTGCCCTGGATCTGCGGCAGCGTGTACCCCACCCCGTCCAGGAAGTTCTGGTTGGCCGTGAGCACGATACCGTCCAGGGTAAATTCAATCACTGCGGTAGAGCGCATCAAGGCGCCCACCAAGGCTTCGTTCTCCCTGGAGGCTTCAATGGTGCGTGTCAACACGCTGGAGTACAACATGACGCGTTCGGCACGCCCTTCCTTGCGCGAAAACGGTATCACCAGGGTTCTCAACCACACATGGCCGCCTTCACGGCGAGACAGCCGAAGGGTGCCGCTGAAATGCTTGCCCTCGGCAATGGCATCCAGCGCCTTCCGCTGGTGCACATCATTGGCCAGTTCAGGCGGCGTGAGCTCGCGAAAGGGCCGCCCGCTCAATGCCGCCTTGGTATAGCCCAATTCCTGTTCGAACAGCGAGTTGGCATCCACAATGGCGCCGTTCTCGTCCAGGGTCACGGCAACTGTTTCACGATCCAGGGTTTCCTTTACGTGCTCCAGTGCTGCGAGCCGTTGTTCCAGGCTGTGGATCTTGTCTTTAAGGCGAGCATTGAACATGACGGCGGCTCAAGGGAGGGT
This sequence comes from Pseudomonas sp. AB39(2026), assembly GCF_059831485.1. NCBI lineage: Bacteria > Pseudomonadati > Pseudomonadota > Gammaproteobacteria > Pseudomonadales > Pseudomonadaceae > Pseudomonas > Pseudomonas sp. AB39(2026). The sequence continues at coordinate 1,006,626 of NZ_CP195212.1, read as the reverse complement.
GATGTCTAGCTATCGGCCCGGCCTCGTTTACCTTGAGCGCAATCTATCAGTTAAGCCAATTAATGCACTCAAGCCGCAGAACCCTCCGCTGTGCTCTGCCCGATCAGCTCTACCGATTGTTCATGGTGCACCGGCGCGAAGTAGAAACTGTTTGGCGTAAGCCCGGCGACTTGGTCGCCTACCAGGGTGACTTGGAAAGAGCGGCCTTGGTCATCCGCCGTAAAGTTGCGCACATAGGTGCGGTCCAATGCGGCGTTGTAGCTGACGTTGAGCGTGGTGCCGGTGCCGTCGCCCAGGCTGGTAAAGCCCAGATCTTTTACATAGAGGGCGTCCATGCTCTGGCTGTAATCGGTGATCAGGTCCGAATGGCTTTGGGTGGCGGTGCGGTAGCTGTCCTCCAGGCGGTTGAATATGAACAGGTCGCCACCGCTACCGCCTGTCAGCCGGTCGGCCCCGGCACCCCCTGTCAGCTGATCCATGTTGGCACCACCGTCGATACGGTCATTACCAGCCCCTCCATTGATCACGTCCCGGTTGTTGCCGCCTACCAGCACATCGTTACTCTCAGTACCGGTCAGGGTGTCACGGTAAGGGGGCAAGCTGTCCACCACCTTAGTGCCAGGAACCAGGGCGAAGTCGATGCCGGTCAGTTGCAGGCCATTCACCTGGTTGCCGTTCACCGCCATTTCAAAGTGCCCCCCCTGGTTGTCCTGTTCCTTGGAGTACAGCCGGGTGAGGTCGTGAGCGCTGTCGTAGGCCAACGCGAGCGTAGTGCCTGTGCCGTCCCCCAGGCCGGTAAAGCCCAGCCGGCTGACGTCAATACGGTCGGAGGCGTTGAGGTCGAAGTCGGTGATCAGGTCCCGGCCTTGGGTACCGCCAGATCCGGCAACAATACTGTCCCCCAGCGCACTGAACAGGAAGGTATCGGCCCCTGAGCCACCGCTCAAGCGATCACCGCCAGCACCGCCATCCAAGCGGTCATCGCTGCCCAGGCCAGAGAGGGTGTCGCGCCCAGCACCGCCCACCAGGGTCTCTTCACCGTGGGTAGTGCCCTTGAGCGTGTCGGCGCCGTCTGTGCCCGCGATCAGTGTCTGGAAATTGGCTGCTGTGAGCTGCCCACGGTAATCGCCTTCCAGGCCCACCTCGAACCGGTGGCCTTGGGCATCGGCGTCATAGTTCTTCAGGTAGGTGATGTTCTTGGCCGCGTTATACACCACGGCCAGGGTGCCGTTGTGGCCGTCACCTAAGCCAGTGAGGCCCAGCCCGGCTACGTCGAGTTTGTCCGTGGTCACGTTGAACTGGGAAATTCGGTCGGCATGGCTGCTGGAGGCATCGCGGTAACTGTCGTCTACCGTGTCGTAACGGAAGGTGGTCGTGGTGGTGTAACGCTCACTTGGCAAAGTGCCCGACAGTCGGTCGATGCCGCTTCCACCTACGAGTACGCCATGGCCCACGCCCGAGGACAGGTAATCGTCGCCATCACCGCCGTAGATCACTCGGTTGTTGAAGTTGAAACCATTGTAATAATCGATGAAGTCATCCCCGGCGGTGCCAGTGGTGTAGATAGTCCGCTCATTGGCCAACAGCCGACTGGCTTCCCCTGTCAATTGAGGGGCGGTGAGGCTCGCGCCAATGTAATTGTCTTCTATACGCGTAGCGTTGCTACTGCCGGTTTCCTGTACCACGGGCCCCAGTACGGATTTTTCGCCGGAACGCTCGTCCAGGAATTGGTTACCGCTCACTAGCGTGCCCGTACTGTCTTGCAAACCTATGGCCTGTAACTGGTTCAGGTTGCCATAGGTCTCGAACGTATTGTCGATGACCTGCGTACCCTGCGCGTCTACGGCTTGCAACGCTGCCCCGCGGGCGCTGGTACTCAGGGCGACCTGCTCAACCACGGCGCCGACTGTACCTTGCAGGTGAACGCCATCCAGGCCGTTGGACGATACTTGGCCGCCAATCAGTGAACCTGCCGCACCGGTGGCATCACCTTCGAAGGCCACACCATGGCCTTTATTAGCGGTGATGTAGATGTCCCGTACGCTGAGCGGCCCGGTGACCGTTACCCCGTTCCCACCATTGTCCCTGCTTGTGATGTCAGTGACTTGGCTGTTCACCAATCCAGAAGCGATGACGCCATCGAGGTTATTGTCGGAGATGTACCCGCCGTTGACCCTCACTTGGCTGCCGTTGCCTCGCAAGTCCAGCCCATAGCCGGACATCTGCGCGGCCTGCACCTGCTCCAGGGTCACATCAGTGCTGTCGCCCAGCACGAAGCCGCTGACTTCGCCCGTATTATGGGTGCGGTTGCCATCCAGCCGTATAAAGGCCATACCGGTATGGTCACCCACGCTGCGTACCAAGGCGTCCGTGGTGCTGGCGCCGCTGGCCAATTTCAGGGTAGAGGGGTTTGTATAGCCACGTGCCCCTTCCAAGGTAACGTTGTCCTTGAGCAATAGGGCGGCGCCACCTTCGGCAGCGCTGACCAGGTAGTTGCCACCTGTGAGGTAAACCGTGCCGCCACCCGACGCCGCTGCAGCATCGATCGCTGCCTGAAGGGCCTGGGTGTCGTTGGTGCGTCCATCACCACGTGCGCCAAAATCACTTGCATTGAAATCGGTCATCGGTTTTTCCTGGTAGGTGTCAGCAAAAGTGCTCAGGTGTAGAACGCGTCATTTCCAGCAGGCGCCTTAATGACTCAAGGCATGTCGCCCAAGGGTAGCAACGGATAAACGAATCGGCGCTCTCGTGTGGCGATTTCGCTGGCATTCGTCATCGCCTCATGAAAACCGCAGCGCTCTAGCACGCGGCGTGAACCTCTGTTTTCATCGAAGACCCAGGCCACGAGTGTGTGCAGCGCCCAGCGCATTCGCGCCTGGTGCATCAGATGTTCGAGCGCTAACGTGGCCAACCCTTGGCGGGTGGCTTGCTGGGCAATGCGGTAGCCCACTTCGGCTTCACCAGCCGCCTGGTTGATGGCTTTGAGGTTGGCGCGGCCCACAATGTCGCCCTTAGGGGTACAGAGCACGAAGGGGTGCCAAGTGCCTGCCGCCAGGCCTTGGAGGTAGGTGTCGATGTGATCGGCCACGCCCTGAAGAGAATAGAACGAGGGCGGGCGAGCCTCGATATGGGCGTCGAACCAGGCGCGATTGGTGTGTTCGAACGCCAGCAGTGCGGGCGCGTCGGTATATTGCAGTCCGCGAATGTAGACCTTCTCGACCATCCTTTGGCCTCCCTTAGCCCCCACATTTTTGCAAGCGCATGGCATGCGGTACGTTCCCGGCCTTCGCCTTCGGCTACGACCGGTCCCACAACAGGGCCCCTGTAGGAAGCTGGCGAAGCCTGCGAACCTAGCCGAACAGGTAAAGGCAGGATACATTCCCGGCCTACGCCTTCGGCTACGGCCAGTCCCACAACGGCCGTGCGCAGCAGGCCTCCTGTAGGAAGCTGGCGAAGCCTGCGAACCTGGCCGATCAGGTAACGCAGGGTATGTTCCCGGCCTACGCCTTCGGCTACGACCGGTCCCACAACAGGGCCCCTGTAGGAAGCTGGCGAAGCCTGCGAACCTGGCTCAACAGGTAGCAGGCTTCTCTTTTTAGACCGCTAGGTCGCTGGCATGCAAGGCGGTCACACCCACTAGCTTGATTTCGAACTCCGGCGTGGCGTCGGCGTTTACGCTGCCATATAGCACGCCGTTTTCGAAGCGCAGCTGGCCGGTGGCGTCGCTGGTGCTGAAAGCGCCGGTGCCAATGAACGTGAAGCTTTCATGGGCCTCGGTGGCACTGTTGGCGTCCACACCAGACAGGTCCAGGGTATCGCCCTCTACGGACTTGAAGCCGTACACAGTGTCGGCCTGAATGCCCAGCCCCAGGTCACTCAGCGCTTTGAACAGGTAGGTATCGGCACCGCTTCCGCCGGTCAGCGCATCTGCGCCGGCACCGCCGATCAATACGTCGTTGCCGGCACCGCCGTTGAGGGTATCGTTGCCATCGCCGCCGTCCAGGGTGTTGGCGCCGCCACTGCCAGTGAGGGTGTCACCGAACTGGCTGCCGATCAGGTTTTCGATGTACTTGAGCGTGTCCAGCCCGGCACCCTGGGTATTCTGCTGGGCGGTGGTGCTCAGGCCCACGGTCACCCCGGCCAGGGCGGTGGCATAGGACACGGTGTCGTTGCCGTCACGGCCATCGAGCACGTTGTTGCCTGCGCCTGACACCAGCAGGTTGTCCAAGGCATTGCCGATGCCGTTGGCAGCCAGGTCGGTATTGATGACCAGGTTCTCCACGTTGGCCGTCAGGGTATAAGTGGCCAGGGTGCTGTACACCGTATCGTTCCCGCCAGTGATCACGTTGGTATTGGTCTCGATCACGCTATCGTCGGCATTGTCCACGTAGTAGGTGTCCGAACCGTCACCGCCCGTGAGGCTGTCTGCGCCAGCGCCGCCGTCCAGCACGTTGGCGGCCGCATTGCCGGTAATGAAGTTGCGCAGTTCGTTGCCGGTGCCATCGATGGCCGAAGGGCCAGTGAGCACCAGGTATTCCACGTTCGTGCCCAGTGTCCAGCTCACGGAGGCCTTGACCGTATCGATCTGAGAACTGGCGCTGTTGGTCTCGATCACCACGTCTTGGGCATTGTCCACGATGTAGGTGTCTTTGCCGTCTCCGCCGCTCAGGGTGTCTGCGCCCAGGTCGCCGTCCAGGGTATCGTTCTGGGCGCTGCCCACCAGTGTGTCGTCCTGGTCGGTGCCGCGGATGTAACCCCCCACCTGGCTGGCTGCCTTGTCATAGATGTCTTGGACGGTGGTGTTGTCGTCAGGGTTGCCCTGATAGCCCAGGTCGCCGGCAATGTAGTCGGCCAGGCGCTGGCCCACGATCTCAGCAGACCCTTCATGCAGGTGCCACACATCGTCCGGGTAGGTGATGGGGTCCACTTCCTGGCGCAACGGCAGGTCGCTGTAGTCCACGGCCAGCAACACGTCGCTGCGCTCGGCGGCAATGGCCTGTTGAGCCGCGCGCACGGCTTGTACGCCATTGAGCACGGAGGCGATGGTGGCCTCGTCGAAGCCCCGAACGCGTGCGCCGTCGGCATCGTAGTGGCCGGTTTCCATCAGGTACACCTTGAAATCGCCCAACTGTGCGTGCAGGTAGTCGAATACTTTCAAGGTAGACGCTTTGTACAGCTCAGCCTGAGCCACCGGGTCAGCGGCGCGGGAGATTTCCTGGGCTGCTTCCTCACCCTGGCCCCAGATGATGCCCATGGTCACCTTGTCGACCGCCTGCAGGGTACTCATTTGCTCTTTGAGCAGGCCCACGGCACGCAGCAGCGCAGGCCCTGGTTCATTGGTGTCGGTGAACCACCAGGACAGGCGCAGTTGTTCGGCAGTGCCGGTAGACACGCCACACACGGTGCTGCCGCCCACGGCCACATCGATGCCGTTGCCGTCGGCATCGGTGAACTGGCTGCGCACGTCATAGTCGGTGTACTTTTTCAGGTCATCGACCATCTCGCTGATGCCTGAATGGCCATCGTCGTTGATGGTGCGCATCAACCGGGCATTGGACTGGCCCAAGGTAGGCAGGAACAGAATGTCCTGCTGGGCACGGTCGGCGAACACAAAGTCGCTGTCGGTGAGTTTGCCTTGGTAGTTGCCATCCAGGGTGATCTCGAACCGGTTGCCATCGGCGTCTGTTTCCGGCGACTTGATGTAGGTCTTGGTACCTGCCGAATTCAGGCTGATGGTGAGGGTGTGGTTGTCGCCCTTGCCCAGGCCCAGGAAGCCCAGCGCACTGACGTCAATCTTGTCCTGGCCTTGGGTAAAGCCGTAGATCGTGTCGGTGGCCGTGAGGCCGCCGCTATCGTAGTCACGGTAACTGTCGAGCACGTTGCTGAAGCGGAACACATCGTTCCCGGCATCCCCATACAAGGCGTCCACCCCGGCACCGCCGTCTAGCACGTCGTTGCCTGCACCGCCGCGCAAGGTATCGTTGCCGCCCAGGCCCAGTATCTGATCGTCAAAGGCCGTGCCGGCGAGGCTTTCACCGGCGTCGGTACCGGTCACCGCATGGATCGGGGCCTTGGCGATCTGCAGCGCAAACACATCGCTGACCGACGCGCCGCTCGGGTCTTTGGCGGTGACCAGCAGGTTGTATTCGCCGGCCTGGTTTTCCCCAGGGGTACCGCTGAACGTACGGGTGGCAGCATCGAACGTCAGCCACGAGGGCAGAGGCGTGCCGTTCTGAAGGGTGGCGGTATACACCAGCCGGTTGCCGTCGGCGTCGGTAAAGGCCGTAACCGGCACCACATAGGTGAAAGGTGAGTTTTCGGTTGCGGTGGTGTCCAGCAATGGGTCGCTCACCACCGGTGCGTGGTTCCCTGGCACACCACCTGCCGTGAAGAGAATGCTGGAGGCGTCCAGCGTGCCTACGTAGTTGCCTTTGAGGGCCAGCTCGAAGCGGTTGCCATTGGCGTCCGCGTCATAGCTTTTAAGGAAGGTCTTGCCGGTGTTGGCGCTGTATTGCAGCAACAGCGTGCCGTTGTAGCCATTGCCCAGGCCACTGAACCCCAGGGTAGACAGGTCGATCTTGTCCTGGCCAACGGTGAAATCCACCAAGGTGTCGGAGAAGCTGGCCGTAGCGGTACGGTAGCTGTCGGTCAGGTTGGTGAAGCGGAACACGTCGTTGCCCGCGCCGCCGGTGAGCTGGTCGATGCCGGCTCCCCCTACCAGAACGTCATTGCCATCGCCCCCATTAAGGGTGTCGTTGCCTGCCAGGCCCAGCAACTGCTCGTTTGCGTCAGTACCGGTAAGGGTGTCCTTGCCGGCAGTGCCGGTGAGCACAACGGCAGGGGCGCTGGGAGTATCCTGCACGGTGAGGGTAAAGGTATCGCTGGCCAGGCCTGAGCGGCCATCCGCAGCGGTGACTGTCACGCTCAAGGTGCCCGCCGCGTTGGTGTCCGGGGTGCCGCTGAACGTACGGGTGGCGGTGTCAAAGCTTAGCCAGCTGGGCAGGGCGCTGCCGTCGGCCAATGTTGCGGTGTAGGTGAGCGTATCGTTGTCCGAGTCGGCAAAGCTGCCTGCCGGCAGCGTATAGCTGAAGGGCTGGGTTTCCTTGGCCGCCTGGTCATCCAGCGGCACCGCCAGCGTGGGCGCGTGGTTCGCTGGTGGGGCCACGAAGATAAAGTCCGAGGCTTGCAGGGTGTTCAGCAGGTTGCCAGCCAGCGCCAGCTCCAGGCGGTTGCCATTGGCGTCGGCATCATAGTTCTTGATGTAGGTCTTGTTGGCGCTGGCGCTGTACTGCAGCAGCAGGGTGCCGTTGTAGCCATTGCCCAGCCCGGTATAGCCAAGGCCGGCCAGGTCGATCTTGTCCACGCCCACGGTGAAGTCAGTGATGGTGTCCGCATAGCTGGTGCTGGCGGTGCGATAACTGTCGGTGACACTGGTGAACCGGAAGGTGTCAGCCCCTGCACCGCCCGTGAGTTGGTCGGCCCCGGCACCGCCGATCAGCACGTCGTTGCCCGCACCGCCGGTCAGTGTGTCTTTACCCGCCGTGCCCGTGAGCACTTGGGGGCTGGTGTCAGGTGGGCCCTGAACAGTCAAGGCAAAGCTGTCGCTTGCCAGGCCTGCGCGGCCATCGGCAGCGGTAACGGTGACATTCAAGCTACCGACCGCCGTGGCGCCAGGTGTGCCGTTGAAGGTGCGCGTTGCCGCATCGAAGGTCAGCCAGGCGGGCAGGGCGCTGCCGTCTGCCAGGGTGGCGGTGTAGGTCAGGGCATCATTGTCGGCATCCGTGAAGCTGCCGGCCGGGAGTGTGTAGCTGAAAGCTGTGGCCTGGGTGGCCGCCTGGTCTGTCAGGGGGTTAGCCACCACGGGTGCATGATTCACCACAGCGGGGGTGGCAAAGACAAAATCCGTAGCCTTGAGGGTGTTGAGCAGGTTGCCGCTCAGAATCAGCTCGAAGCGGTTGCCGCTGGCGTCCGGCTCCAAGGATTTGATGTACGTTTTGTCGCCTGCGCTATTGACGGTGGCATACACGGTGCCGTTGCGACCATCACCCAGCCCGGTGATGCCCAGTGCCGACAGGTCGATGCGGTCCTGGCCCGCCGTGAAGTCAGTGATGGTGTCCACGCGTATGGCGCCACCGCTGTTGTAGTTGCGGAAGCTGTCCGAGCGGCTTTCGAACACAAAGGTGTCTGCACCGGTGCCACCGGTAAGGGTGTCCACACCACTGCCGCCATTGAGGGTGTCATCGCCCGCACCACCTATCAAGGTGTCGTTCCCTGCCAAGCCCTGCAGTGTGTCGTTGCCATCGGTGCCGGTGAGGGTGTCATCGCCGGTGGTGCCTTGGGGGGTGCTAGGGAGAGGGGGTGTATCCTCGGAGGGTGTAGTGCCCACGGTAGTGCCGTCGCCGTACGTCAAGGTGCTGCCTTTGGTGGTGTGGCTGATGGTGTTGTCCAGGATCGTGTTGCGATCAGTGCCGTTTTCGTCGCGCTCGGCCACGCCATAGGTGGAGTTGGCGCCGCCGGTGATGGTGTTGTCGAGAATATGGTTGTCGCTGCCGGAGAAGAGCTTGCCCGACACGCCCTTGGTGTCGTCAAAGCTCTGAATGATCACTTCCGGCACCGGCGCATTCAGGCCGTTGTTGGTCAGGGTATTGCCCGTGACGGTTACGTCGCTGCTGCCGTAGATGCGTACGCCTGCGCCGCCATTGTCGTGAATGTCCACGCCGGTCACGGTCACGCCGCTGGACAACTTCACCAGTACACCCTCGGCCCCGTTGTCGTACACGGCGCCGCCCTCGATGGTGACGTTGTAAGGCGAAGGAATATTCTCGCTGCCGCGCTGCACCACGATGCCACCGGCGCCATTGCCGTAGGCCACGTTGCCGGTCATGGTGAAGTCGTGGGTGCTGGTCACAATGTTGAACCCGTGGCGGTCATTGTCGTACGCCACGTTGTTCACGTACTTGGTGTCGATCATGTAGTCCGCGACAAAGCCGTCCAGGCCGTTGCCATGGGATACACAGTTCTCGATCAGCATGTTCACGGTCTGCTCGTGGGGGTCGAAGCCGTACCCCGAGCAGTCTTTGATCTCGACCCCACTAAGGGTCACGTTGGTGTCCTGGCCATCCTGGCCGGGAATGTAGCCGTTGAACCAGCCATCGATCTTACCGGTGGTGTTATCCCGGTTGCCGTCGATGGTCAGGTTGCTCAGGCCGAAGTCATGGGTTTCTTCCCCATAGGCCGAGCGGATCACGCCGGTGATCTTGGTGTTGGAGCCGTCGGCCACTTTCACCGTGGTGAGCCCGGCGCCTGCACCTTCCAGGTAGACGTTGCTCTTGAGCATCAGGCAGCCGTCGCCTGGTTCCTCGCGAGCAGACACGATAAAGGTGCCTGTGGGCACGAAGACCGTGCCGCCACCTGCCGCCTGGGCAGCGTTGATCGCTGACTGAATGGCTGCTGTATCGTCCGTGATACCGTCCCCGACCGCGCCGAAATCCTTAACGTTGAAAATCATGTGGTTATTCGCTCGCATAGAAAAGGTGAAAGGCGTTGCCAAGAAGTCGGCGCAGGTAACGACGGTGTATGACAGCGGCTTCAGAGAATTGCTGAGCGTGTTAACGAAAACGTCAAAGAAACAGTTGGAGAGAGGTAATGGGGGATTTTATTGGCGGTTTGTTGGCGGTGGTTCTTTAGCTTAAACGTCACACCACTGTTTAGCGTCAAAAAAAAGGCTAGGGAGCCTGTTCTTTGACGGCAAGAAGGATCCAGATTAGGGCTGCTGCCTATTGGACAGGCACCTGCCGGCGCTAGCCGGCCTGTACCAACGCCCTAGCGCTGAACTGCCATCGCAGTGACCTCCACTCGCATGCCTTCCACCGCCAATGCCGCCACACCTACCGCTGCCCGCACGGGCCAGGGTTTGCTGAAAAACCGCTGATACACGGCATTGAAGGCCGGCCGGTCGGCCATGTCGGTGAGGTGGATGGTCAAGTGCATCACCCGGTCCAAGGAGCTTCCAGCCTTTTCGAGCGCCACCTTCAACGCGGCCAGGGTGCAGGTGCTTTGTGCTTCGATATCACCCAGCTCCAGGCTGCCATCGGCCCGCACAGGAATTTGCGTGGTAACCAGTAGCCCCTGAAAGCTCGCTACATCAGAAGATATAGAGTCCGGGTCCGGGTCTGGCAGAAAGTCGATAGCGGTGGTGCTCATAGGTAAGTACTCCTGATTGGGTGATAGGCCGATGCCAACGAATCTTTTTGTTTCCCTACGCGCCGATACGGTGCATCGGGTGGTTTGGTAGCAACTCAATGACGCGCAATAGCGCCCGTCGCCAGTGGGTAGGCTACTGACAGATCAGGGGTTTTTTACGTGATAAACCTGGGCCAAGCAAATGGCATGCTTTCTGCTATTTATTCCGTTGTGGCAAACATTGTTCCGCTATAGCGGAAAAATCTATCGACGGAGAACAGCTTATGCAGCGTGTGACGTTTTCATTGAAGGCCCTGACGTTCGCCGCCCTGTCGGCCATGGCCTGGACAGCTACGGTTCAAGCGGCGGACGCCAGCAAGCTGGACAGCGTTCTGGCCCGTGGTCATCTTGTGGTGGGCACCGGCAGCACCAATGCACCCTGGCACTTCCAGGGAGCAGACGGCACCTTGCAAGGTTTTGATGTGGACATTGGCCGCATGGTTGCCAAGGGGTTGTTCAATGACCCGGCCAAAGTGGAGTTCGTGGTGCAGTCCTCTGACGCACGTATTCCCAACCTGCTCACCGACAAGGTGGACATGAGCTGCCAGTTCATCACCGTCACCGCGAGCCGGGCGCAACAGGTGGCGTTCACCTTGCCGTATTACCGGGAAGGGGTAGCACTGTTGTTGCCAGAGGCCAGCCGATACAAGGAGATCGATGACCTGCGCAACGCAGGCGACGACGTGACCGTGGCCGTACTGCAGAACGTGTATGCCGAAGAATTGGTACACCAGGCGCTGCCCAAAGCCAAAGTGGACCAGTACGACAGCGTGGACCTGATGTACCAGGCAGTGAACTCGGGCCGTGCGGACGCGGCCGCTACTGACCAATCTTCGGTCAAGTACCTGATGGTGCAGAACCCTGGCCGTTACCGGTCCCCGGCCTATGCCTGGAGCCCGCAAACCTATGCCTGTGCGGTGAAGCGTGGTGATCTGGACTGGCTCAACTTTGTAAACACTGCCTTGCATGAAGCCATGACCGGCGTGGAATTCCCTATGTACGCCGCGTCGTTCAAAAAATGGTTTGGCGTTGACCTGCCTACCCCACAGATCGGCTTCCCCATGGAATACAAGTAAGCCGGGGTTGCCGCCATGAACTATCAGCTCAACTTCTCGGCCGTATGGCGCGATTTCCCTAGCCTGCTGGCAGGCCTGGGGTTAGGCCTGGAACTGGCACTGGCCTCCATCGCCATCGGCTGTGTGATTGGCCTGGCCACGGCGTTCGCGTTACTGTCGCGTCGCCGGGCCCTGCGTGGCCTGGCCTCGCTATACGTCACTGTGATTCGCAACACACCGATCCTGGTGCTGATCCTGGGCATCTATTTTGCGCTGCCCAGTGCGGGTATCCGCCTGGACAAGCTGTCATCGTTCGTGGTCACCCTGTCGTTGTACGCCGGTGCCTACTTGACCGAGGTGTTTCGCTCCGGCCTGGTGGGTATACCCAAGGGGCTTCGTGAGGCCGGGCTGGCCATCGGGTTGACCGAAGGGCAGATTCGTACGTCCATCCTGGTGCCGGTAATGCTGCGCAACGTGTTGCCGGCCCTGTCCAACAACTTCATCTCTCTGTTCAAGGACACCTCTCTGGCCGCCGCCATCGCGGTACCGGAGCTGACCTACTACGCCCGCAAGATCAACGTTGAAAGCTACCGGGTCATCGAAACCTGGCTCGTCACCACGGCGCTGTACGTGGCCGCCTGCTACTTGATTGCGCTACTGCTTCGCATGGTAGAGCAGCGCCTTGCCATCCGCCGATAGGGGCTACACATGTACCAACCGCCAAGCTGGTTTCATGAACTCTGGGCTGCTCGCAGCGCCTTTTCTGCCGGGTTGTTGACCACGGTGCAGTGCTCGGCGCTGGCCATCCTGTGCGGCACCGTGCTGGGTGTGTGTGCTGGCCTGGTGCTCACCTATGGTCGCTGGTGGGGACGGTGGCCGTTTCGCATATATGTGGACCTTGTGCGCGGTACGCCGGTATTTGTGCTGGTCCTGGCCTGCTTCTACATGGCTCCCGCCCTGGGCTGGCCGATCACCGCCTTTGCGGCAGGCAGCCTGGGGCTGAGCCTGTTCTGTGCCTCCCATGTGGCAGAAATCGTTCGCGGGGCCTTGCAGGCCATACCCCGAGGGCAGCTGGAAGCGGGCAAGGCTATCGGGCTGACGTTCAGGCAGTCGCTGGCCTATGTGTTGTTGCCCCAGGCGCTGAGGCAGGTGCTGCCTACCTGGGTGAACGCTGCCACCGAAATCGTCAAGGCCTCCACATTGCTCTCCGTCATCGGGGTAGCTGAGCTGTTGCTCAGTACTCAGCAGGTCATTGCCCGCAACTTCATGACGCTACAGTTCTACCTGTTCGCCGGTGTGCTGTTCTTTGTCATCAACTACGCCATCGCCTTGCTGGGGCGCGCTATTGAAAAAAGGGTGGCCTTGCCATGACGCCTAACGTTACAGACACCTCCCAACCCTTGCTGAGCATCCAGGGCCTGCACAAAGCCTATGGCACCACCGAGGTGCTCAAAGGCGTGGACCTCACCTTGCAGCGGGGTAACGTACTCACGCTTATAGGCTCCAGTGGCTCAGGCAAGACCACCTTGCTGCGCTGCGTGAACCTGCTGGAAGACTTTCAACAGGGGCGCATTGTGCTGGAAGGGCAAAGCATCGGTTATCACGAACAAGCGGGCAGGCGTGTGCGGCATCCGGAGAAGGTAGTGGCTGCGCACCGGGGAATGACCGGTATGGCGTTTCAGCAGTTCAACCTGTTCCCACACCTTTCAGCGTTGGAAAACGTTACCTTGGGCCTGCGCAAGGTCAAGAAGCTGCCTCGGGACCAGGCCGTGGCCCTGGCCGAAACCTGGTTGGACCGTGTAGGGCTGCTGGCCCGCAAGCATCATTACCCCGGCCAGTTGTCTGGCGGCCAGCAACAGCGGGTGGCCATTGCCAGGGCCATCGCCATGAGCCCCAGCCTGATGCTGTTTGACGAGCCGACCTCGGCACTGGACCCTGAGCTGGTAGGGGAGGTGTTGGCGGTGATCAAGGGGCTGGCAGAGGAGGGCATGAGCATGCTGCTGGTGACCCACGAAATGCGCTTTGCCTACGATGTGTCGGACCAGATCGTGTTCATGAACCAAGGGCGCATCGAAGAGCAGGGTGCGCCTAAAGCCCTGTTCGATCACCCGGTGTCGACACGGCTGAAGGATTTTTTGAAAAATATTCGCTTTTAGTGATGAGGATTTTCACATGAGCATTACCCGTTACGGCACCGGCAGCACCGCTGCGGGTGGCACACCCCGCCCCTTTGCCCGCGCAGTGGAAGCCGACGGTTGGCTACACGTTTCCGGGCAGGTGCCTGCAGACAACGGCGAAATCGTCAGCGGTGGCATTGTGGCGCAGACCCACCAGACCCTGAAAAACCTTATAGCGATTCTCGAGGAAGCGGGGTATGGGCTCGAAGATGTGGTGCGTGTAGGCGTATGGCTGGACGACCCCCGCGACTTCACCAGCTTCAACAAGGTGTTCGCCGAGTATTTCAGCCCTGAACATGCGCCCGCCAGGGCATGCGTGCAGGCCAGCATGATGGTGGACTGCAAGGTGGAGATTGACTGCATTGCGTACAGGCCTAAGGCCTCGGTGGCATGAGCGAGGAAGCCATCAAGCGGCGGGCAAGGGGCCTGGACCGTGCGTTCGACATACTTGACCATCTGAAGCTGGCCGGCATACCCCTGCGCCCCAGCGAAATCGCGTTGAACATTGGCAGCCCCAAGTCTACGGTGTACGAACTGGTCGCCTTGCTGCTGGAGCGCGGTATTCTGCAGCCTATGGGCCAGGAAGGGCAGGTCTACCTGGGCCGCCAGTTGTATTTTCTGGGCCAGGCGCACCTGCGGCATTTCGACTTCACCCGTGAGGCTGAACGGGCCTTGGGGGACATCGTTGAGCGAACACGGGAAACCGCCCAGTTGTGTCTGCTCAACGGGCGCAAGTACACGGTGGCACTGATGAAGGAAGGTGCGCGGCATTTCCGTATTTCGTCAGACATTGGCGAAGACGCGCCGATTCCTTGGACCGCCTCCGGTCGGCTGCTGCTTGGGCACCTGAGCGACCAGGCGATTCTGGACTTGATTGACCCCCAGGATTTTGTGCTGCCCGATGGCCAGCGGCTGCCTGAAGGCGACTTTATCGCCCAGGTGCGTACGGCCAGTGCCGAGGGCTTCTTTTCGTTCGACAGTATCGCTGACACCTTCACCCATTGTTTTGCCGCACCGGTACGCGACAGCCAAGGCACCTGTGTGGCCACGCTCTGTATCGTGGCGCCCCGTGAGGATGCCAAAACGCACTACGAGGTTTATCGGCAGGTACTGATCGACAACGCCGACCAGTTGGCCCGGCGCACACAACAGTAGGACAACCTCATGAATAACGCTTTGGTAGAGAAAGGCGCTGCCCAGGCCGGTGACCATGTGTTGCACCATGTCAGCCTGCCTGCCCTGGTGTTGCATCAGCACGCCCTTGAACACAACCTGCGCTGGATGCAGGCCTTCGTAAGCAGTGCAGGAGCTGAACTGGCGCCCCACGGCAAAACCACCATGATGCCGGGCCTGTTCCGGCGCCAACTGGCCCATGGCGCCTGGGGCATTACCCTGGCGACCGCCACCCAGGCCCATGCTGCCTATGCGCACGGCGTGCGTCGCGTGCTCATGGCCAACCAGTTGGTGGGTACGCCGAACATGGCGCTGGTCGCAGACCTGCTTCAAGACCCCGCGTTCGAGTTCCATTGCCTGGTGGACCACCCAGACAACGTGCGTGCCTTGGGTGAGTATTTCGCCCAGCGTGGGCAGCGCCTGAATGTGATGATCGAATACGGCGTGGTGGGCGGGCGCTGTGGCTGCCGCAGCGAGGAAGACGTACTGGCGCTGGCGGATGCCATTGCCGCTCAGCCTGCCCTGGCACTCACCGGTATTGAGGGTTATGAGGGCGTGATTCATGGCGCTCAGGCCGTGGTAGGCATCCGGGCGTTTGCAGCCTCCCTGGTGTACCTGGCCATTACCTTGCAGAACAAGGGCCGCTTCGTAGGGGCCAGGCCCATCGTGACGGCGTCAGGTTCAGCCTGGTACGACCTGGTGGCTGAAGAGTTCGATCGCCAGGCGGTGCGTGACCGGTTCCTGGCGGTGCTTCGCCCTGGCAGCTACGTGGCCCATGACCATGGCATTTACCAGGACGCACAGCGAGGTGTGCTGAACCGACGCCACGACCTGCCCGAGGGACTACGCCCAGCCCTGGAGGTGTTTGCCCATGTGCAATCGATGCCCGAGCCGGAGTTTGCAGTGATTGCCCTGGGCAAGCGCGACGTGGCCCATGACGCCGGCCTGCCCAAGCCCTTGCGTGGCTACCCTGCCGGTGGCACGGCGGCCGACGCCCAGGACCTTAGTGCCTGTGAGGTCACCGCCATCATGGACCAGCACGCGTTCATGCGTGTGGCACCTGGCTGCGTGCTTCAGGTAGGCGACGTTGTGGCGTTCGGCACCTCCCACCCTTGCCTCACCTTTGACAAATGGCGCACGGGGTGTGTGGTGGACGATCAGTTACAGGTGGTGGAAACCTTGGCGACCTGTTTTTGAGCAAGCGCCCTGCCGTCTAGGAAACCACTGTCGGTGGAGGTAGAGCCTCAGCGCCCTCTGCCGCAGCGCGCAGGGCTTCCGAGGACATCGGGCGCCCCAGCAAGTACCCCTGGGCTTCGTCGCAGTGGACTTTTATCAGGTCGTTCAACTGGCCATCGGTTTCCACACCCTCTGCCGTGACGGTCATGGTCAAGGCCTTGCCCAGGCCGATGATGGACTCGATGATCGCGATACCGGCCCCTCGCGCCGCCCCGTGAAGGTCGGCGATAAAGCTGCGGTCGATTTTCAGGCCGTCGAAAGGGTAAGTACGCAGGTAGCTCAAGGACGAGTAGCCGGTACCAAAGTCGTCCATGGCCAACCTTACACCCAACCCCTTGAGCTGGTTCATCGCCACCAGCGCGGCAGTGGAGTCTTCCAGCAGCACCGTTTCGGTGATTTCCAGCTCCAGGCGCGCCGGGCGCAGCCCCGTGGCCTTCAGCACGGCCGCTACACGCTGGACCAGGTTGCCGCGCTGGAACTCCAAGGGCGACAGGTTCACTGATACCAGGAGCGTGTCTGGCCACGTGAGGGCGGCTTCACAGGCCCTGCGTAATACCCAGTCACTCATGTCTACAATGATGCCGGTTTCTTCGGCGATACCAATGAACTGGTCTGGCATCAGCCGGCCGCGTAGAGGGTGGTTCCAGCGAACCAGCGCTTCGGCACCCGACAGCGTCGCGCCGTCTATGGCGAAACGGGGTTGGAACTCAAGGAATAGCTCATCCCGGTTCAACGCTGTGCGCAAATCGGTTTCGGTCTGGCGGCGCTCCAGTACACGCTCACTCATGGCCGGCACGTAAAGTTGCCACGTATTTCGCCCGGCATCCTTGGCCTCGTAAAGGGCAATGTCAGCAAACCGAAGCAGGTCGTCCGGCCGATGGCCGTCCTCAGGGGCTGTCACCACACCGATACTCACGCCGATGCACAGGTCGTGTTCGCCGTGGCGCATGGGCAGTGCAAGGGTCTGGCACACGTGTGTGCACACCTGGGCAAGGTCCTGGCCGGCGGGAAGGCGGTCCATGACCAGTACGAACTCGTCCCCGCCCAGGCGTGCGACCAGGTCTCCTGGCCGCGCACAACTGCGCAGCCGGTCGGCTACGGTACACAGCACGGCATCCCCGGCCGCGTGGCCCAAGGTGTCATTGATGGGTTTGAACCGGTCCAGGTCCATGCTCAGCACGTACAGCGGCTGAACGCGGCCTGCCAGCGTGCCCCGCAGATAGGCCTGCAAATAGCCCCTGTTGGCCAGGCCGGTGAGGGCATCATGCTCGGACATATGCTTGATCCGGCGCTTGGCGTCTACCTCTTCGGTGACGTCGTTGACCGTACCGCGGTAACCGATCAATACCTCACCCTCGTGAACAGGCCTTACCGACAGCCGACAATGGCGCAGCGCCCCGTGGGCGTCATGGTAGGCGCACTCGGCCTGGTGCTGTATAGAAGCCCCATGCCCTTCCACGGCCGCCAGGCGTTGAAAGGTGTCACAGCCGATGTTCACCAGCTCGCAGAAATGCCGACCCAGCCAGCGGCTTGGTTCAAAGCCTGTAAGGGGCTGGAAGCGGCCGGAGAGGAAGGTCAGCTTGCAGTGGGGGTCGGTTTCCCACACCCAATCGGAGGCTGATTCGGTAATGGACCTGAAACGCTCTTCACTGTGCGCCAAGGCGGTCTGGCTGAGGTCGAAATCCCGCCCAGCTTTCATCAGGCCCCGTTCCAGCACCGCTAGGAGCAACCCGAACAGCACCACGATACCCGCCAGCATGGGTAGCAACGTGTGAAGAAACGCATCGCCGGGCTTTTCAGCCGTCCAATTGAGCCGGAAGGTGAGGCCGCTGTCCGCAGTGATGTCCAGGAACGGTTCCACGCCGGGTAGCGCGCTGGCGGGGGCGATGCTCAGCCCTGGTGCGCCGAACACCTGGCTCAGACGGGACACGTCCAGTACGTCCACAAACAGCATCACAGGGAGGCTGGCCAGTATGGCCTCATCGTTCTCTTGCGTAGGTTTCACCACCCCGGCATACACCACGGCCGGCTGACCAGCCACCAAGTAGTAGCCATACACGGTCTGGCCCTGGGCCGCTGCTGTACGGGCCAGTTGGGCCAGTTGGGCCAGGTTTGCCGTGAGGTACTGGCTGGCGGCCAGTGGGCTCAAGCGGCCTTCGATCATTGCGTAGCGCGTGTCCAGCTGTGGCCCAATGATAAACACCCCGTCGATGGAATAGTCCGTGTACAGGGAGGGGCCGATATTGTCCTGGGTGAAAGCCCAAGAAGTGTCCACCGGCCCGCGGCCCACCTTGCTCCAGGCTTCATTCCAGAAGGCATAGTCCTTCATTGCCGTGTTGATCAAGCGAGTGCTGGCGTCGAGGCTGCGCACCATTTCGACCTTGCTGTGCGCCTCCATCAGGGCATTCTGGCTGCGCGCGATGGAAATAAGCGCAACGGCCACTACTAGAAACAGGCTCGCCATCAGCGCGGCGAAACAGAACGCAAAGCGCCGGGTGATCCTGCTGTGGTTTCGAATGCGCTGAGGGGTCGGGAACATGGCGGGGCCGCGCGTATTGATGTGAAGGCATATACAAGGTTAGTGGCGTACTTGGGTTATCGGCGCGCCGCTCGAATTCATAAGCAGCCTTCGTGCCGTGCAATTGATGAAAGTTGCGCATCAATCGATGCGAAAACAACGCTTATTCTCCATGGACAATTGACACAGAATCTTCGCAACAAGCGCTTACAAACATTTTAAGAAAACGCTGGAGAACAATATGAGTCAACCGTCTAGCCTGACGTCCTCGGGAAAGTCCAGAGCAGGAATGGTGTTTCGGGTCACGTCCGGAAACTTCCTCGAACAATTCGATTTCTTCCTGTTTGGTTTCTACGCCACCCAGATCGCGGGTGCGTTTTTCCCGTCTACCAATGAATTCGCCTCCTTGATGATGACCTTCGCCGTGTTCGGTGCAGGTTTCCTGATGCGCCCCTTGGGCGCCGTGATACTCGGCGCCTATATCGATGACGTGGGCCGCCGCAAGGGCCTGATCGTCACCTTGGCGATCATGGCCAGTGGCACGTTGCTCATTGTGCTGGTGCCGGGGTACGCCAGTATTGGGCTCTGGGCGCCCGCACTGGTACTGCTGGGGCGATTGCTCCAAGGCTTCTCGGCCGGTGCCGAGCTGGGCGGCGTGTCCGTTTACTTGGCCGAAATGGCTACTCCTGGGCGCAAAGGCTTCTACGCCAGCTGGCAATCCGGCAGCCAGCAAGTGGCTATCGTGGTCGCCGCTGCCTTGGGCTATGCGCTCAACCAATGGCTGACCCCGTTGGACATCGCGGCCTGGGGCTGGCGTGTGCCCTTTGCCATCGGCTGCCTGATCATTCCGTTCATTTTCTTGCTGCGCCGTAGCCTGCAGGAAACTGAGGCCTTCACCGCCCGGGCTCACCGCCCCACTATGAAAGAGGTGTTTGCCACGCTGCTGAGCAATGCGCCGGTGGTGATTCTTGGCATGCTGATGGTGGCCATGACCACCACGGCCTTTTACATGATCACGGTGTATGCCCCGACCTTCGGCAAGACCGTACTTCAGCTCAGCACCAGCGATGCGTTGATCGTAACCTTACTGGTGGGGGTATCCAACTTCATCTGGCTGCCCATTGGCGGTGCGCTCAGTGACCGCTTCGGGCGTAAGCCACTGCTGGTGGCCATGTCTCTGCTGACCGTACTTACGGCGTACCCCGCCTTGTCGTTCCTGGCCCAGGCACCTTCTTTCTCTCATATGCTGGAAGTGCTGCTGTGGTTCTCCTGCCTGTATGGCCTCTACAACGGTGCAATGATCCCGGCATTGACCGAGATCATGCCCGTGGAAGTACGTGTGGCCGGCTTCTCCCTGGCCTATAGCTTGGCCACGGCCATCTTTGGGGGCTTTACCCCTGCCATTTCTACCTGGTTGATTCACGTGACTGGTGACAAGGCTGCCCCGGCCTACTGGATGATCGTGGCAGCCCTGTGCGCCTTCACCGCGACGCTGGTGCTCTATCGCCGTCTCGCCGCTCAACCGCTTGCTGCTGCTGTTTGATAAGGAAACACACGCGATGAATGCATTTTTGAAACCTCTGTCAGTACTGGCCTTGGCCTGCACGGCCTATGCCACCCAAGCCCAGGCCGAGCAACTAACCGTGATGACGTCCGGCGGCTTCACCGCGGCCTACCAGAAGCTGGGCCCGCAATACGCGGCCAGCAGTGGCGACACCCTCACCACCGTGCTGGGCCCGTCCATGGGCAAGGCGCAGGAGGCCATACCAAACCGCCTGGCCCGTGGCGAGCACGCCGACGTGGTCATCATGGTGGGCTATGCCCTGGATGACCTGATCAAACAAGGCAAGGTGGACCCCGCCTCCCGTGTGGAGCTGGCCGACTCGCGTATCGGTATGGCCGTGAAGACGGGTGATGCCAAACCCGCCATTGGTACCGACGCCGAGCTTAAGCAGGTGTTGCTGAACGCCAAGTCCATTGCGTACTCCGATAGCGCCAGCGGCGTGTACATCGAGAAAGAGCTGTTCAAGAAGCTGGGTGTACAAGACCAGGTGGGCCCTAAAGGCAAGATGATCGAGCGTATTCCGGTCGGCTCGGTAGTTGCCAAGGGCGACTATCAGGTGGGCTTCCAGCAGGTGGCTGAACTGTTGCCAGTACCGGGCATCACCTTTGTGGGCAAGATTCCGGAGGACGTACAGTCTGTGACGCGCTACGCGGCCGGTATTCCCAAGGGGGCCGAGCACCCCGCCGAGGCCAAGAAGTTGCTTCAATACCTGGCCTCCCCTGAAGCTCAGGCCACGGTAAATGCCACCGGCCTGGACTCAGTGCCCCGCTAACCCCTCGGGCAATGCCCGGACCAGCCGTTCCAGCTCAAGGGCCGCGGGCGTCAGCGTGCGCCCACGGCGCTTGAGCAGGCCCATTTCTCGCACCACCTCGGGTTCTACCAGCGCAATGCTGGCTAAAAAGGGGTGGGGCGATACGGGCATGGCGATCGAAGGCACGGCGGCAATGCCCAGCCCTGCCTCTACCAGCCCTAGTGCCGTGGTCACATGGCGTGCTTCGCAGATACTGTCTTTTACCTTGTCCACCTTCGCCAAAGCGCGATCCAGCACCAAGCGGTTGCCCGATGAGCGGCCCAGGGTGATGTGGTCGTAGGTGTAGGCCTCAGCCCAGGTCACGCTCGTACGGGCAGCCAAGGGATGGTCGCGGCGACACGCGATCACGTAGCGCTCTTGCATCAAGGCGCTGAACTCGATTTCTGGGTCCAGGTTACCGGTGAAGCTCACGCCGAAATCGGCTTCACCACTGGCGACGGCCGCGCTGACTTCGTTGGCTGAGGCGTCGATCAGCCTGATCTTGATGCGCGGGTATTGCCCATGGAAGCTACGGATGGCGTGGGGCATAAAGTAGTAGGCAGCTGACGGTACACAGGCGATGGTCAGCGAGCCTCTGCGCAAGGCGCCGCCGTCTCCGACACTCAGCAAGGCCAAGTCCAGGTCGTCCAGCAAGCGCTCCACCTGGGGCAGAAAGGCGCGGCCTACATTGGTCAACGACACTTTGCGGGTAGTGCGCTCGAACAGTTTCACCTCCAAGGCAGACTCCAGCTTTTCCACCCTGCGGCTAAGGGCGGACTGGGTAATGCGGATGGCTTCGGCCGCTCGCCGGAAACTGCCGTGCTCCACAACGGCCCGAAAGGCCTGAAGGTCATTAAGGTCGAACTTGATGCTCACGTAGGTGCCTGCTGAAGTGATCGTTCAACGGCACCCTGAGTATGCCGTTCGCAGAGTGTCCCACAGCCCATGGCCGCAGGGGAGCCTTGCGCAACGTTCACCAGGTTCAGGGTACGAGAGAGAGGGCTGCCAATGGCCGCCGCCGACGCGTCAAACACAGGCCTCGGCTGCCGCCACGATCTGGTTGCGGCCCCTGTGCTTGGCCGCATAAAGGGCGTTGTCGCTGGCCCGTATCCAGTCTTCCGGCGTAAGGAAGCTGGGTTTGAATGTAGCCGTGCCGATACTCATGGACACCCGTGGGAGGTCCGGGCGGGCAACGACTTCGGCTTCCAGCGCAGCCTGCATCCTGGCCAACCGGCGCGTGGCTTCATGGGCATCGATCCCGCTGAACACGACCGCGAACTCATCGCCCCCAATGCGCCCTGCCTTGTCCAGAGGGCCAGTGTGATGGTGAATGATGGTGCCAAACAGCTTGATCACTTCATCCCCAACCAAGTGACCGTGCTGGTCGTTGATGCGCTTGAAGTGATCGATGTCCAGCAAGGCCAAGGTGGCGTTGGCGTCTGACCCACGCAGGTGTGAGAAGGCGTCATCAAAGGCGCCACGCCAGGCACCCTGGTTCAACAACTGCGTGAGGCTGTCCTTGCGGCTGAAATCCTTGAACGCCCGCTTGTGCCGCGCCAACTGCTCGGCCAGCCGGTAAGCGGCATTACCGACGGCGAGAGGATACACGGCCAGCATGGGCAGGCAGGCATACACCTGCAGGGCTGTGGCCTCAGGGGAGAAACCAGGCCTGAGCACCGCGATAAAGACCCCCAACGATACGCCCAGTGTGGCCAGGCAAGGGCGTAATAACTTCGGGCCGCCTACGGCCATGCAGTTCATACTCAGCATGGACACCAGCAGGACGGTGGGCAGAGGGTTGAATTGCATCGCCGCGACCCACAGCCCGCCAAAGGCCGCTTCCATCATCATGTTGCGGCGCTCGACCAAGTAAGGCACAGCCACACGCCGGGCCAGCAAAAAGGCCACGTGAGGCCAGATAAACCCATGGAACACCAGCACCGCCCACACCCATGGCGCTGCAACTGCTGGCTGCAGCGCAGCACCCACAGCCCAAAAGCCGATGCCGGAGCCGATGAGGCGGGGCAGGTACATGCGCTTGGCGAACGAACCGGGTTTGGGTGGCATAGTGGGCTGGCATCGATGTCGGAGAAGATAAGGGTAGCGAAGGTTGGATGGCTATGTGCCATCTTTGTTCGGGTGCTCGCCATTCCGTCGACGGCTGGTACTAGGCTGTGTACGAAATGTTCTGACGCGAAGGTTAGGCAAGGCGAAAACAGCTGAGGAAGCGGAGTTTACTGGTTGTAAATGAGCATTCCGAAGCTGTTTTCAACGCAGCATCACCGAGTGTCAGGACTTTTCGTACATAGCCTAAGCAGGCCACGCATCCCTGCGCGGCAATTAGGCGAACTCAGGTCTTGAATCGCGCCACCATGCGGTCAAGGTCCAGTGCCAGTTGGGATAACTGGTTACTGGCCTCAAGGGTTTGCTGAGTGCCCGCGCCACTTTGTACGGCCAGGTCTCGGATGCTGACCAGGGCGCGGTCCACCTCACGGGCCACATGAGCTTGCTCTTCCGAGGCGGTAGCGATCTGATGATTGCGGTCATCAATCACTTGGACCGAGTCGGTAATGACCTGAAGCGACCGGCCGGCCTCATCAGCAGTGCGCTGGGTGTGATGGACTTCCTCGGTGCTGCTGCCCATGGAAGCCACAACCTGGGCGGTGCCCGCCTGGATCGACGAGATCATCTCGTCAATCTCTCGCGTGGAGGTCTGGGTGCGGTGGGCTAGCGCACGTACTTCATCGGCCACTACCGCAAAACCGCGCCCTTGTTCGCCCGCGCGGGCAGCCTCAATGGCAGCGTTCAACGCCAGCAGGTTGGTCTGTTCGGCGATCCCGCGGATAACGCTCAATACCTTGCTGATGTCCTGGGCCTGGGTGGCCAGCCCCTGCACTTGCCCGGAGGTGGTTTCCACTTTCGCCGTAAGGCTGCGCATGGCTTCAACGGTTTCCAGTACCTTGACATTGCCCGTGGCGGCGGCCTGGGTAGAATCTTTGGCGGCTTCGGAGGCGGAGGAGGCGTTGCGTGCTACCTCATCCACGGCAGCACTCATCTGGTTGACAGCGGTGGCAGCCTGTTCGATCTCTGAGTTCTGCTGCTGCAGGGTACGGTTGGCCGTTTGCGTAACGGCGTTCATATGGCTGGAGGCCTGGTTCAACTGCGCCGACGACCCTGCAATCTGCACAATGGTGGTACGCAGGTTGCCCTGCATCTGGTGTAGCGCTTGCATCAACTGGGCCGCTTCGTCAGAGCCTTTGGTGTCTACGGTGCCTGTGAGGTCGCCCTTGGCGATTTCCTGGGCCACGAGCAGGGACGCTTTGATAGGCCGAGTCACGCTGCGAATCAGCAGGGTGGACACCAATACGGTAAGGGCCAGAGCCACCAGCACCACGATGATCACCACCTGCACGCTGTGGTTGTAGACCGTCGCTGACGTGAGCCCGGCCTGCTGGGCCTTGAGGTTGTCCGCATCGCGCAGGGCGGTGAGTTTCTCCTGGTAGGCCTTGGCGTTTTCGGCTTGAGTGGTGTTGGCGAAGTTGACTGCCTGCGCGTGATCCGCAGCGTCCAGGCTTTCGATCTGGTCGAGGCCATTGAGGTAGCGGCCCATCAAGTTAGCCGCCTCGTTGAATTTGGCCAGGTCGTCCGGCGCTGTGACGAAATTGCTGCGGTAAACATCCGTTTCCTTGTTCATCTGCTGTTTGGCAGCGTTCAGGTTGCGCTGGGCCAAGGCACGGCCTTCCTCATCCTGGGTCGCCAGCAGGCGAATGCTTTCCAGGCGGGCATGGAGCAGCGAAATCTGCAAGTCATCGCCGACCTGAATGCTGGGCAGCAGGTCTTTTTCCAAGTGCTGCTCGCTCTGGCGAAGCTGCTCAAGTTGAACGTACGCAAATCCTCCCAAGGCAAACAGCAGCAGCGTGATCGCTGCGAAACACAGCGACGCCCGAGGCGCGATAGTCATGGAACGGAGATTCATAAGAAGGCCTAAGCGCCGGTCGGCGAGTGGTGGGAATGTATACCGCCTATCGGCTGGCGCAGTGCCAGCTTGAGCGCTTCGTTACACCATTGGTCGCCCTTTTTTTCGGCAGTTTAGGGAGAAACGCTTCAGCACACGGCAATATGTGAATCGGCACGCGGCTCTGTACCACCACAGAGCACGCCGGTAGCCGGGTCACGCAAGATGATCTGTCCCCGGCCGTAATCCACCGAGTCATGGGCCACCTGCACATCATGGCCCGCCTGCGCCAGTGCGAAGGCTAACGAGCGGGGCGCCGACTGCTCGATACCCACCTTCAGGCCGCCCAGCCATTGCCAGCGCGGCGCATCCAAGGCCGCTTGTGGGTTAAGGCCGAAGTCCACCAGGTTCATCACCATCTGCACATGGCCCTGGGGCTGCATGTACCCTCCCATGACGCCAAAGGGCCCCAGGGCGACGCCATCGCGGCTAAGGAACCCTGGAATGATGGTATGGAACGTCTGCTTGCCGGGCGCCAGGCAGTTGGCATGTTCGGGATCAAGGCTGAATTCGCTGCCGCGGTTTTGCAGGCCTATGCCCGTGCCTGGCACCACCACCCCGGACCCGAAGCCGTGGTAGGCACTCTGGATGAACGACACCATATTGCCTTCGCCGTCGGCCGTGGCCAGGTAGACCGTGCCGCTGGCATGGGGGTCGCCGTGCAAGGGCGGTTGGGCCTGCGTTGTGATGCGGGCACGGCAGTGGGCGCCATAGTCCGGCGTTAGCAGTGCAGCACTGGCCAGGCGCATGTGCTGGGGGTCGGTAATGTAATGCAACCCATCGGCATAGGCCATTTTCATGGCTTCAAGCTGATGATGCCACGTGGTGGGGCTGTCCCGCGTGTCGAAGCGCAGCCCCTGGAGCGTATTGAGCGCCATCAGTGCGATCAGCCCCTGGCCGCTGGGTGGGATTTCCCACACGTCCACGCCCCGGTAGTTGACCTTGATCGGGTCTACCCACTTGGGCCGGTAATGGGCCAGGTCCTCTGCGCTCAGGTAGCCGCCGGTGGTCTGGGCGTGGGCCACGATGCGCTGGGCCAGCTCGCCTCGATAGAAGCTCTCGCAGCCACTGCTGGCCAATGCCTTGAGGGTGCTGGCCTGGTCCGGGTTACAAAACAGTTCGCCGGCACAGGGCGCCCGGCCCTCTACAAGAAACGTATCAAACCAGTGCTCCAGCTCCGGTAGCGCAGCCCGCAGGGCCTGATACTCGGCCTGGGCGATACGCCACTGGTGCGCGACCACCGGGGATACGGGGTAGCCTTGCTCAGCCAAGGCAATGGCAGGGGCGAACAGTTCGGCAAACGGGCGCTTGCCAAAGCGACGGGAAAGCTCCGCCCAGGCCGCCGGGCAACCGGGGACGGTGACCGGCGCCCAGCCATGGACGGGCATGGTGGTGTGCCCAGCCTGCTTCATGACCTGCGGGGTGAGGGCCGCCGGGGCGTGCCCACTGGCGTCGAGGCCGTGCAACTGGTCCTTCACCCACACCAAGGCAAAGGCATCGCCGCCGATGGCGTTACCGGTAGGTTCTACCACGGTCAGGGCAATGGCGGTGGCAATGGCGGCGTCGATGGCATTGCCGCCATTGCGCAGGATGCTGATCCCGGCCTCAGCCGCCAGCGGCTGGGACGTGGCCACCATGCCGTTGCGGGCATACACGCATTGGCGCTGGGAGGCGTAGGGGTAGTGGTGGGCAGAAAAGGTCATCAGGCACGTCTCGTCAGGGCGCACTTACAGCACGCGGCTCAAGAATTCGCGGGTTCGCGGGTGGTGAGGGTTGCCAAACACCTGCTCGGGCGGCCCCTGTTCGATCAGCTCGCCCTGGTGCAGCACCACCACACGGTCGGCCACCTCGCGGGCAAACGCCATTTCATGGGTCACCACCACCATGGTCATGCCGCTGTCAGCCAGCTCCTTCATCACCTGCAGCACTTCACCCACGGTTTCCGGGTCCAGCGCGCTGGTGGGCTCGTCAAAGAGCATGGCTTGGGGCTTCATGGCCAGGGCCCGTGCAATGGCCACGCGCTGCTGCTGTCCGCCGGACAACTGGCTCGGATAGTAGCCGGCCTTGTCGGTCAGGCGCACACGGGCCAGCAGGGCATGGGCCTGCGCCTTAGCTTCGGCAGGGGGCACCTTAAGCACGCCTACGGGCGCTTCAATGATGTTCTGCAGCACGGTCATGTGGGGAAAGAGGTTGAAGCGCTGGAACACCATGCCGATGTCCCGGCGCTGGCGGGCGATGGCGAATTCCGAGTCCGGCACGCGGCGGCCATCGGCGCGCTCACGGTAGCCCATGTGCTGGCCATTGACCCGAATGCTGCCGGCCTGAATGTCCTCCAGGTGGTTCAAGCAGCGTATGAAGGTGGTCTTGCCCGAGCCTGAGGCCCCGATCAGCACCACCACTTCGCCGCGCTTTACCTGAAGGGTCACGCCCTTGAGGATGGCAAGGTCGCCAAACGCTTTGTACACCTCGGTGGCATCGATCACTACTTCGTCCATGGTCACTGGCATGTCACCGCCCCCTCAACCGTTTCATGGCACTGTTGCCGAACAGACGCTGCCCGGCGGTTACCCGTACGCCCGGCTCGCCAAAACGGTGCTCCAGCCAGCGTTGAAAGAAGCCCCACAGCGTAGTGAGTAACAGAAAATAGACCGCGACCACCAGGTACAGCTCGAACACCCGGAAAGTGGCCGAGGTGATCATCTGGGTGCTAAGCAGCAGTTCCTGCACCCCGATCACGCTCACCAGCGTGGTGTTCTTGAGCATCACGTTGAACTCGTTGCCCAAGGGCGGCACGATCACCCGCAATGCCTGGGGCAGCACAATGCGCCGCATCAGCCGCGGGGGCGCCATGCCCAGTGAGCGGGCAGCTTCGTATTGCCCTTTGTCCACGGCGTTGATGCCCGCCCGAATGATCTCGGCCATGTAGGCCCCCTCATTGAGGCCCAGCGCAATGATGGCGGCCTGGATGTTACCTGGCAGCACAAACAGGCCTAGGTCGATATCATTGAAGTGAAAGACCCCGCCAGCGGCCAGGGCGGTGTACAGGAACACCACTTGCACCAGCAGCGGCGTGCCGCGCATCACCCAGATGTAGCCCCGCACCGGGTACTGAATGAACCAGCGCGTGCTCATGCGCATCAGTGCCGCTACCAGCCCCAGCGCGCACCCCATGAGCATGGCGCACACGCTGATCACGCAGGTGAGCCATAGCCCATACAGGTAGATATCGCTTGGCTTGAGCAGGTACTGCCAGAACACGTCCCAACTGAAGTTCATGGTGTGCCCTCAGTCGAGTTTGTCGCCTTCGATGTGCCATTTCGCCAGCAGCGCCGCATAACGCCCGTCCGCCTGCATGCCTTTGATCACCTCGGCCACGGCGGCGCTGAGCTGCGTGTCGTCCTTGCGGATGCCAATGCCGGTCAGGATGCGTGCGAAGGCCGGTACGCCGGTTTCGAACAGCTCGGGCGCCATGCTCTGGTAGTAACCGGCGGTTTCCACAGTGGTGCCGTAGGCGGCCGCTTGTTGTATGCGCAAAGCCTGGAACGCATCGGTGTCGCTGTTGTACACCACCAGGGCCATGGGCGGCTTGCCGGCTTTCTTTAGGCTGTCGTTGTGGGTTTCCAGCAGGGTACGGATGGTCGACCCATTAAGTACCGCCACCTTCTTGCCGGCCAGGTCATCCAGGCTGTGAATGCCACCGGGGTTGCCTTTGGGCACCACCACGGCCTGGCTGGAGTACATGTAGTTCACGATGTCGATCACTTGCCGGCGTTCAGGCTTGTCGAACAACTGATCGAGCACCAGGTCGCACTGGCCAGCCAGCAGCGCGGGGATCAGGCCCGAAAAGGGGATAACGCGCCACTGCACCGTCTTGTTGCCTAAGGCCTCGGCGATGGCCTGGCCCAGGTCCACTGTCACCCCCACAGGCTTTTGCTGGGCATCGAACGAGCCCATGGGCGGTGAGTCCAGGGCGCCGCAATAGGTCAGTTTGTCGACATTTTTCAGGCGATCAGGCACGGCAGGAGCCGCCTGAGCGAAGCTGCTGAGCAGGGACAGGGCGAGCAGGCACTGCGGGATTCGGCGCATGAACATAGTCAACTCCAGGGTAGGTAGCAGTGGCGGTATCAGCGTGGGCCGGGTTCGGCCGTGTGGTGTTCGATGAAGGCAAGCAACTCGGGTACGGTGCCTTCGATGTGGTCGCACAGCGTGGCCTCGACGGTGGCCGGGTTGCCACTGCGCAAGGCGTCGATGATCGCCTGGTGGTCGTGCCGGGCGGTCTGGCGGGGGCGCTCCTGGGCCAGCCACACCTGCATGTGAGGCTCGATCAGCGCGTACAGGCTGCTGATCTGCCTGAGCAGGCGAGGGCGCTTTGCCAGGCTGCACAGGTACTCATGGAATTCCCGGTGGCGGGCAATCCATTCGCTGGGGGAGTCCTGGTCATCGTCCATGTTGTTCAGCAGGCGCTCCAGCCGGGTCAGCTCCCGCTCGCCGGCCTGTGCGGTCGCCAGGCGTGCTGCCAGGCCTTCGAGGGCGCTGCGCATCTCGAACACTTCCTGCATGGCCTCAAGGTCCAGCCCGCTGACCACTGCGCCTCTATTAGGGCGCAACACCAGCAGCCCCTCAGCCGCCAGGCGCTGAAACGCACTGCGCACCGGCATGCGACTGGTGCCCACCTCGCCAGCAATGTCTTCGGCAACCAGGCGGTCACCATTGCGGTAGCGCCCGCTACAGATAGCTTTGAGCACATAGTCATACACTTCCGCTTCGGCGGAGACTGGTACGGCACGAACAGACGATAAGGGCATGCAGGCCTCTGGATGTTTGTATCCAATAAGCCAATGCATTGCAGGGATGATGCCAATTTGGCCCAGGGCTCTGGGGTGCGGCTTCTTCTCAAGCGGGGCTGCGCCCAGCGTGGCTGTTCGCATAGGCTTGTCACTTTGGCGCACCGTGGTGGCGCGCCTGCGTAACAGAGTGCGGTCAAATGGAGCAGCAGCGCCCTCAGCGCGGGCAGGCCGGGCCCAAGGCCGTGAAGCGGTCTTTCAAGTGTTCGTACAGTTGGTGCACGGCTGGGGAAAACTGCCTGCGGTGAGGGCAGACGAAATGCAACGGCAGCGGTTCGCCTGGGATATGAGGCATCACCCGCTCCAGGCGCCCGGTGGCCAAGTCTTCACTGACGTCCAACCAGGACTTATAGGTGATGCCTTCTCCAGCCACCGCCCAGCGCCGAACGATTTCCGCGTCATCGCAGAACAGCGGCCCGCCCACAGCCACCGTAGTGGGGCCAATACGCCACCTGTCATAGGCGCGCCCGCCCAACGGATACACCAGGCAGGCATGGTGTTGCAGGTCCTCGGGGGCCTGAGGGCGGCCATGGCGCGATAGGTAGGCCGGGGAGGCCACCAGCACGCGCCGGTTCCAGGGCGCCAGCGGGCGAGCAACATAGTTGGCATCCTCCAGCACCCCATAGCGCAAGGCCACGTCGACGGGGTCCCGGAACATGTCGGCCACTTGGTCGGAGATGAACAGGCGCACGGACAGGCGCGGGTGCTGCCCCCGGAACGCGCTCAGCCAGGGCAGCACCAAGTTGCGGCCGATGTCTGAGGGGGCTGTGAGCTGCAGCACCCCTTGCAGCTCGGTGCTCTGGTGCCGCAGCTTGTCGAAGCCTTCCTTGAGGGTATCCAGGGCGGCCTGGGCGTTGGGGAGGTACTGCTCGCCTTCAAGGGTAAGGCGAAGGCTGCGGGTGGAGCGCGCGAACAGCCGTACATCCAGTTCGCGCTCCAGGCGTTTGATGGCGGCCGCTACCTGGCCCGGCAGCAAGTCAACTTCCCGTGCCGCATTGGAGAAACTCCCGAGGGCTGCGGTGCGCACAAACAAGGCAAGGTCATCCAGGCGAATCATTTTCACTCCACAAGTGAAAGTGTTGGGTGAACCAACGTGTTTTTCTTTTTAGCAAGCAAGGCGAGTATGCCGCCACTGCGCTCCATTTCCATCACCTGCGAGGAATTTCAATGAAAGCCGTTGCCTTTACCCAACAGGGGCTGCCCCTGGACGATCCACACTCGTTGATGGACATGGACCTGCCCACCCCGGTGCCCGGCCCCCGTGACCTTCTGGTAGACGTGAGTGCTATCGCCGTGAACCCGGTTGATACCAAGGTGCGTGCAGGCACTGCCGCCATAGACCCCAAGGTGCTGGGCTGGGATGCAGTGGGCGTGGTACGGGAAACAGGTGCCGACGTGACCTTGTTCGCGCCAGGCGACCGGGTGTATTACGCAGGCTCCATCGCGCGGCCCGGTAGCTACAGCCAGGCCCATGTGGTGGACGAACGTATTGTGGGCCGAGCCCCTGCTTCGCTCAGCGACGCTGAAGCGGCTGCGCTACCCCTCACCTCCATCACCGCCTGGGAGCTGCTTTTCGACCGCCTGGGTGTGCCTGAAGGCGGTGGGGAAGGCAGCAGCCTGCTGATCATGGGCGCCGCCGGTGGGGTAGGGTCGATTCTGGTTCAGTTGGCACGCCAGCTCACGAAACTGACCGTGATCGGCACCGCCTCACGGCCTGATACCCAAGCCTGGGTCACCTCACTAGGGGCTCACCACGTGATCGACCATCACCAACCGTTGCTCCCCCAGCTGGAGGCCATAGGGGTGGGCCAGGTAAGCCATGTGGCCAGCCTCACCCATACGGACAGCCACTTCACCCAGCTGATCGACGCGCTACGCCCCCAGGGCCGCCTTGGGTTGATCGATGACCCGAAAACCCTGGACGTGATGCCCATGAAGCGCAAGGCGCTGTCCCTGCACTGGGAACTGATGTTCACCCGCGCCCTGTTCGAAACGCCGGACATGATCAAGCAGCACGAATTGCTTAACCGCGTCGCTGGCCTGGTGGATAAAGGCGTACTGCGTACCACCTTGGGCGAGCACTTCGGCGTGATCAACGCCGCTAACCTGCGCCGTGCCCATGCGCTGATTGAAAGTGGCAACGCCCGTGGGAAGGTCGTGCTGGAAGGGTTCGGCGAGCCCCAATAAAAGCAGTGCCCCATGTAGGCCGGGGGTGTGCACTGAAACCGACCATTAGCATCCACAGGGGCTTCAAAAACGCAAGGCGGTGCCGATAGCAAGGGCAGGGCTAGCTGTTTATCTAGGTAAACGCTTGACCGTTCAGGTGAAACAATGGGACGCAGATACGGTCTGATGTCATAGTGATATCATTCCCTACCTGCTTCCACCCTTTGGCCCGTACTGCGGCCTGTGCTGGCACTGTTCGAGAACCTTTAATGCACACCCTTTATACGCAAATCGAGCAGGAGCTTGCCAGGCCGGCACGTGACGTTCCTTTCTCGGCTGACCTGGAACAGCGTTATCAGCTGGACATTCAGGCTGACAGGCGCCGCCACCTGAGCATCTGCCTGCTGATCGGCACCCTTAGCTTTAACAGTTTTCTGGTATGGCAGCTGATGCTGGCCGAAGACAACCTGTGGAAGGTGGCCCTGCAAATGATGGGCACCTCGGTGCCGTTCGCCACCCTTGCCTATGTGTTGTTGCACAAGGTGCCGCTGCGCTGGCGTGAAACCGTGGCCATGCTGCCTTCGTATACCGGCTTGTTCGTGGTGTACCTGATCATTGTGGAAGGCGCGAAGATCCGGGCCATGGACCAGACCCTGTTCATTTTCTGCTGGCCCCTGATGCTGGTATACACCAACACCTGCATGAAAAGCCCTTTCAGGGTGGCGCTGGCGTACAACCTGTTTGGCCTGGCCCTGACGGCTGTTGCGGTCGCCCAAACCTCAGTGAACATCAGTACGGGCGGCCTGATGCTGACCTCGGCGTATTGCTCGGCCTTTTTCTCTTTGCTGGGCAATTACTGGGCAAACCGCGAAGGGCGGCGTACCTACCTGTACCGCCTGCGCGAAGAGTTGCGCACCGCCTCACTGAGCAGCGCCAACCAGGACCTGAGGCTGCTGTCCCAGACCGATGCACTCACAGGGTTGGCAAACCGCCGCCAGATGCAGCCGCACCTGGATCGTTTGTGGGCCCGACAGGTACGAGGTGACGCGACCGGCGCAGTGCTGCTGGTGGATATCGACCATTTCAAACGCTTCAACGATTTCTATGGCCACCTGATGGGCGACAGCTGCCTTCAGACCGTGGCGACCACCCTTCAGCAGGCCTTGAGGCCGGAGGACACCATTGCCCGCTTCGGTGGTGAGGAGTTCGTGGTGCTGCTCAATGACGTGGGAGAAGCCGAAGCACGGCAGATTGGCGAGCGCCTGCTATTGAGCATTCGAAGCCTTAACTTGGTACACCTGGGCCGAGAGGACGGTGTCGATCACCTTACCGTCAGTATCGGTATGGCCCCTAGCAGCTTGGCAGGCGTAGCGGACAGCGCGGCGCTGCTGGACCAGGCCGATCGCGCGCTCTACAGCGCCAAACGGCGGGGGCGCAATTGCCTGGAGGTGGCCCAAGACAGTACCACCCACCCTGCGCGCACCTTGCCTACCCCTGAAGACCTGCGAACGGCCATGGCGGAAGGGCAGTTCGAGTTGTACTACCAGCCCATTCACCAGTTGCCTAGCCAACGCCTCACGGGCTATGAGTGCCTGCTGCGCTGGCGAAGCAGTGAACATGGGACCGTGCCGCCGGATATCTTCATTCCCATGGCCGAAAGCAGTGGCTTGATCGGCGCGTTGGGGGACTGGGTGCTGGAGCAGGCCTGTACGGCCGCCAACGGCTGGCCTGTCGCGCTTAGCCTGTCAGTGAACATCTCGGCCTTGCAACTGGCAGACCCGGAGTTGCCTGGCCGCCTGCAACGTATTCTGGTGCGCACCCACTTCAACCCAACACGGTTGGTGCTGGAGCTTACCGAGAGCGTGCTGTTGGAGATCAGCCCGGATGTGAAAGCGAACGTACAATGGCTGGCAGACGAAGGCGTGAAGCTAGCACTGGATGACTTTGGCAGTGGCCACGCCAACCTGGCGTATCTGCTGCAATTGCCGTTTCAGCTGCTAAAGCTCGACCGGCGCGTTCTAAGGATCGAGCTACCCGCCCAGCGCAGGGAAGTGCTTGAGGCACTGTTGAAACTGGGCAGGGCTTTTAGCCTGGAGGTGGTAGCTGAAGGGGTCGAAACTGCCGAGGACCTGACCTTGCTGTGCGAGATAGGTATGGACCAGGGGCAGGGCTTCCTGTTTAGCGGCCCGCAGCCCCTGCCCATGGCCCACTCGCCTGAGGTGACGCTCAAAGCCTTGGCTCGCTAGGGCTGACCGTACTCAGTTGCGGCCAAGGCAGCGGACCCACCGCTCATTGACCCGCTGTGCGAACCAGGCGGTGGTGAGGTGGCGGGTGATCTTCGGGCTCTCCAAGGTAATGCCTGGCAGGATCGAGCGCGGCAGGGTCTTGCCACTGACCTTGTCTGCCAGTTCGAAGACGCGTTGATACACCCTGGTGTCTTCAAAGGCGAGCTGGTCACCCTGGGCCAGCGCCCGATGAATGTCGTTATCGCTCATGTTCAAGCGGGTGCCCAGGGAACGCACCGCCAGCTCGGTCTGGCCGGGGTCACTGCTGCTGTAATTCACCAGGTCCCCATCGAGCTTCAAGCGCGCCCGCACCAACCGGTTCAGCGCCGCCTGAAATGCTGCATTCCGGCTGGCATAGTGGCCTGCGTTGTAGTCGGCAAAGCGGTACAGGGGCTTGGGGTAGTGAGCTGGGTAGCCCAGCAGGTGCGCGGTGCCGAAATAGACGCCACCCCGGCGGCTGAACACTTCCTGCCGGAGGGTGCCTTGGAGGGTGTAGGGGTAGTTGCGGGCATTGCGCTCGGCAAAGGCGATGGCCACTTGCATCGGCCCGCCGGTGTGCACCGGGTTCAAGGTGCCGAACAACTGCTGGCCGAGGGGCACCATGCCGATAAGGTCATCGAACACCTCGCTCAGTTCCCGTTCCGACCGCACGCTCTCAATGCGCTGGGCGTAGGTTTTGCCCGTAGGCGAACGGATGCCAAGCGCGGCGTCCACCAAAAAGCTGGGAACATGAACGGCACTGGCACGCCGGTCGATTTCCTGCCGGGCAATGCGCCCCAGCCCGGGCACCTGTGGGTCAGCGTTGAAATTGGACTCCTGCTCGATCACCGCGATCACTGCGCAGAGGTTATCCGCCGTGGGGTCCAGCTTCTGGGCGTCGAACGCCACCTGGATATCCGTGGCCCAGCCTTGCCGGTCGCTGGCCGATGCGGGCAGCAAGCGCCCAAGGTTGGCACGTACCTGCTCAGGCGTAGGGGCGGCAGGCTGAGGTTGGTGGCTGCAGGCGGCTAGCGCCATTGCAGCCATTACCGTTGATAGTCGTTTCAACACGGTCAATTCAGTGGGCCCAATGTAAGTGAACAATTGCGGATTATGCAGGCCTGAGCCTCTGGAACGCCGTTCAATGGCACAATGCACCTTACTTTATCGCTTCGGAGACCACTATGCTCCGTTCATTCGAACGACGCCTGGACCCTTTCCCGCCTGATGAGGCGCCCCCGCCCCCCAGAGGCCTTGGCCGCTTTCTATGGGCCTGCACCCGCGGCGCGCGGGGTTATGTGGCCGCCATGGCCGTATTCAGTGCGGCTGTGTCCATTTATGAGGCTTGGCTGTTTTCCTTCCTGGGGCAGGTGGTAGACCAGCTTTCCTCCTGGAAGGCCGGGGCGCCCATTGGGCAGCAGGAGCAGCACGTGCTGTGGGGCATCGGGCTGGTGCTGGTAGCCAGCATCGGGCTGGTGGCCATACGCACCATGCTTCAGCACCAGGTATTGGCTATCAACCTGCCGCTGCGGTTGCGCTGGGATTTTCACCGGTTAATGCTGCGGCAAAGCCTGTCATTCTTTTCAGACGAGTTTTCCGGCCGGGTGACCACCAAGGTGATGCAGACGGCGCTGGCCGTACGTGAGGTGCTGTTTACCCTGATCGAAATCGTGCCAGGCATTGGCGTGTACTTCATTGCCATTATTGCGCTGGCAGGCGGCTTTGATCTGCGGCTGATGCTGCCTTTCATGGCGTGGATCGTGCTGTTCGGGCTGGCGATGCTGTACTTCGTACCGCGGTTGGGCAAAGTGGGGCAGGAACAGGCCAATGCCCGGTCCTCCATGACCGGGCGCATCTCGGATGCCTATACCAATATCACCACGGTAAAGCTGTTCTCCCATACCAAACGCGAAGCCCATTTTGCCCGCGCAGCCATGGAAGACTTCAAGGAAACAGGCTTTCGCCAGATGCGGCTGGTCAGCCAGTTCGAGATCGTGAACCAGTCGCTGGTGGTAGGGCTGATTCTGGCGGCGGGCGGGTATGCGTTGTGGCTGTGGCACTTGGGCGAGGTGGGTACCGGTGCTGTGGCCGCCATTACGGCCATGGCGTTGCGGATCAACGGCATGTCCCACTGGATCATGTGGCAGATGACATCCTTGTTCGAGAACATCGGCACGGTGCAGGACGGCATTTCCACGCTGACCCATGGTGCCAAGGTACAGGACGCGCCCAACGCCAATACGCTGGCCACTCGTGGTGGTGAGGTGGTGTTCACGAACGTGTCCTTCAACTACAACGGCGAGCGCCAGGTGCTCGATGGCCTGGACCTGACCATACGCGCAGGTGAGAAAATCGGCCTGGTGGGGCGCTCAGGGGCGGGCAAGTCCACCCTGATCAACCTGCTGCTGCGGTTCTATGACGTGGACAGTGGCCAGATCCGTATCGATGGCCAGGACATTGCCAAGGTGACCCAGGACAGCCTGCGCAGTGCCATCGGCATGGTGACCCAGGACACTTCCCTGCTACACCGGTCGTTGCGTGACAACATCGGATATGGCCGGCCCGATGCCACTGACGAGCAGATTCATGCTGCCGCCGTGAGCGCCCAAGCCGACGGTTTCATCAGTCAGCTGAGCGACAAGCAGGGCAATACCGGCTACGACACCCTGGTGGGCGAGCGGGGCATCAAGCTGTCCGGTGGCCAACGGCAGCGCATCGCCATTGCCCGTGTAATGCTCAAGAATGCGCCCATCCTGTTGCTGGACGAAGCCACCAGCGCACTGGATTCGGAGGTGGAGGTGGCCATTCAGGAGAGCCTGGACGAAATGATGCAAGGCAAAACGGTGATCGCCATCGCGCACCGGCTGTCCACCATCGCGGCCATGGACCGCCTGATTGTGATGGATCAGGGGCAGATCATCGAGCAAGGTACCCACGCTGAGTTGTTGGAGAAGAATGGCACCTATGCGCGGTTGTGGCGTCACCAGAGTGGCGGCTTCCTGGGCGAGGAGCAGGCCGTAGCCGAGGCATTGGAATAGGCGAAACGCAAGGCAACCGTGGGAAGGGGCTTAGTGCGCCTTCCCACGTACGCTTGAGCCTCAGCAAACCAGTGTGTGGTCAGCAGTATTTGAGCCAGCCAATGTCCCGGCGGCGTTGCTTGAGCTCAGCGAACCACCGGGTGGGCAGGTAGAGCACAACGGCCAGCCCGGCGGACCACAGCCAGATACTCGCCAGGGTGTCGAAGCCATAGTAGGCGCCTTGGTTGAGGCCCCACACATGGACCGCCGTGAGGTATAGAGCCTTGAGCACCAGCAGGTGCAGCAGGTAGAAAAACATCGGGGCGCCCCCGTACTGTGACAGCACCTTCAATACCCGGCCCCCCTCAAGCCGCTGGAAACACGCCAGCAACACCAAGCCCACGCCGAGGGTCGGCATCAGGAAGAGCAGGGAAGGTGGGTACTTGGTCAGGGATAGGAAGCTCATAAGTGTACGCACACTGTCCCCAAGGTTTTGCCAAGGTTTGTCCCCGTACACATTCAGGTAGCGTACCAGTACGAAGCCTGCGATCAGTGCAAGCCCCCACGCCCACAGCCGACGGTGACGTTGTTCAGGGGCAGCGCTACGGGCGAACCAAGGGCCGGCGCAATAACCCAGTGCTATAACGCCGACCCAAGGCAGCACGGGGTAGGTGGTACGGGCTCGGGTGTACTCGGTAATCTCAAGGAACGCTCGCTGGTGGAGGATCGACCAAGCCTCGAACCAGGGGGATTGCGGGGTGAGTACGATACCGTCCAGCAGGTTGTGCCCCGCCACAATTACTACCCCCAAGGCTATAAGGCCGGGCCGAGGGAGGTGAATCAAGGCCGCCAGTACCATCATGCTCAGGCCGATGGCCCAGATAACCTGTAGCCAGAGTGTGGTGGGAACAAAGGTCGCATTCCAGGCGAAGTTGACCAAGGTCAGTTCCAGAACGATCAGAAACAACCCACGTTTGAGCAAAAACGTGGATACCTCGGCACGGCTGTGGGTTTGGCCGTACAGGCAGGCGGATAGCCCCGTCAGAAACACGAACACAGGGGCGCACACCATGCTGCTCAGGCGAGTGAAAAACAGGTCAAGGGGTGTAGTGAGCGGGTTCATGGGGTCGCTGACCTGAACATGCAGAAAGAAGGTCTCGCGCACGTGATCGACCAGCATGAACAGCATTACCAAACCACGAAGGGCATCAATGGCCAACATCCGTGAGCGAACCTGGGGGGTGTCCTGTAAAGCAGCGGGAGCGTTGGGTTGGGGCAATGTGGCGAGAACGGCGACCATGCAGACAGCCTCCATGAGTACTGATAATGTTAGTGTTATACCATAACATTTAAGGTGTGTTGTGTTCGTTGGCCTCACCTTACTCAACGATGGGTTTTCCCTTGTAACCCTCGGCCCGATACAATGGCGGCTTTTCCCAGAGCACGCTCCAATGACCGATACACAACGCCTG
Organism: Pseudomonas sp. AB39(2026); assembly: GCF_059831485.1. Taxonomy (NCBI): domain Bacteria; kingdom Pseudomonadati; phylum Pseudomonadota; class Gammaproteobacteria; order Pseudomonadales; family Pseudomonadaceae; genus Pseudomonas; species Pseudomonas sp. AB39(2026). The sequence goes on along the minus strand of NZ_CP195212.1, from coordinate 968,093 downwards.
TCCCGCCGCCTGATCGAACAGGTGGGCTGCTCTCGCCGCGAGGCAGAGCTGTATATCGAAGGTGGGTGGGTCACGGTGGACGGCAACGTGGTAGACACGCCGCAGTTCCAGGTGCAGGACCAGCAGGTGGCCCTGCTGCCAGGTGCTAAGGCCGAGGCGCCGGAGCCGATTACGCTTATCCTCAACCAGGCTCCAGGGCTGGATGAGGCCAGTGCCCTGGCGTCCATTACCCCGCTTACCCAAGCGTCAGCCTTTGATACGGGCAAGCGTGTGCTCAAGGGGCATTTCAGCCGGCTTCAATGCCTGGCCCCGCTCCAGCCTGGCGCCACTGGCCTGCAGGTGTTCACCCAGGACTGGCGCACCGCGCGCAAGCTCACGGCCGAGTTCGGAAAGCTGGAGCAGGAGTATGTGGTGGAGGTGCAGGGCACCCTGCGCGCCAACGGCCTTGAATTGCTCAAGCGCGGGATCATCGTCCGCAAGCAGGCGCTGCCCGCGGCCAAGTGCAGCTGGCAGAACGAAACCCACCTACGTGTTGCCCTGAAGGCGCCGACGCCGGGGCTTATCGCGCAGTTGTGCGAGGCGGTGGGGTTGAGTGTCATCTCCATGCGCCGCCTGCGCTTGGGCGGCGTGCCCATGGGCAAGCTACCCTTGGGGCAGTGGCGGTATGTGGCGGTGCAAGAGCGGTTTTGAGGTGTTGCACGATTCCAACAGGGGCCCGTGTAGGAAGCTGGCGAAGCCTGCGAACCGGGCTCAACAGGTGGTGCTGCAGTGCGTTCCCGGCCTACGCCTTCGGCTATGACCGGTCCAACAGGGGCCCGTGTAGGAAGCTGGCGAAGCCTGCGAACCGGGCTCAACAGGTGGTGCTGCGGTATGTTCCCGGCCAACGCCTTCGGCTGCGACCGGCCCAACAAGGCGCCCGTGTAGGAAGCTGGCGAAGCCTGCGAACCGGGCTCAACAGGTGGTGCTGCAGTGCGTTCCCGGCCTACGCCTTCGGCTACGACCGGTCCAACAGGGGCCCGTGTAGGAAGCTGGCGAAGCCTGCGAACGGGGCTCAACAGGTGGTGCTGCGGTATGTCCCGGCCTACGCCTTCGGCTACGACCGGTCCAACAGGGGCCCGTGTAGGAAGCTGGCGAAGCCTGCGAACCGGGCTCAACAGGTGGTGCTGCGGTACGTTTTCGGCCTACGCCTTCGGCTACGACCGGTCCCAAAATGGGCCGCGCGTAGCACGGCCCCGCTTGGTGCGCTAAGCTCAGCCGCGCTTGGGCAAGGTCCAGTTCGGCCGGATGAAGTGGCAGGTATACCCGTCTGGAATGCGTTCCAGGTAGTCCTGGTGCTCGGGTTCTGCTTCCCAGAAATCGCCTGCCGGCTCGATCTCGGTCACTACCTTGCCGGGCCAAAGCTTTGAGGCGTCCACGTCAGCGACCGTATCTTCGGCCGTGGCACGTTGCCCCTCATTGAAGTAGTAGATGGCGGAGCGGTAGCTAGGCCCCAGGTCGTTACCCTGGCGGTTGGGGGTGCTAGGGTCATGGATCTGGAAGAAGAACTCCAGAATCTTCCGGTAGCTGATCACAGCCGGGTCGAACACAATCTCGATAGCCTCGGCATGGTTGCCGTGGTTACGGTAGGTGGCGTTCGGCACTTCGCCGCCGGTGTAGCCTACGCGGGTGTTCAAAACGCCTGGATAGCGTCGGATCAGGTCCTGCATGCCCCAGAAGCAGCCGCCGGCAAGGAGGGCGGTTTCGGTTTGGCCAGTCATCGTGGTTCCTTTGGGTCAAATACGGTCAATAGTGGCAGAGTTATCAGGGCGCTTTGTCGAATTCCAAGGGGGAGGATGCCGGTCCCCGATAATTGGAGTGATAATAACGCTATCGCTTGCTCATACCTTCATCCCTCAAGACGCCTTGAAATCATGCTCACCTTGACCTGGCTTCGCAATGCGATGCACCACAGTGGCCTCTATGCCCAGTGGTTGCACGAACAATTTACCTACGAATTCATCGACCAACCCTTGGAAGGCTGGCAGCGTGAATTCGCCGAGGGGCAGCATAATGGTGACTGGCAGTGCCTGATTGCAGCTGAACACGGCCAGCTACTGGGGGGCGCATGCCTGGCTACCAGGGACTTGCCTTCAAGGCCGGACTTGGGGCCCTGGTTGGCCTGTGTGTTCGTGACGCCATCGGCGCGCAACCGTGGCCTGGCCAACCAGTTGATCGAGGCCATCTGCGCTGAGGCCAAAGCGCGGGGCGTGCACCGGTTGTACCTGCATACCCAGGACCGCCAACAGTACTACGCCGACCGCGGGTGGGCGGTGATGGAGCACTTCGAGCAGTGGGGCAAGGCCCACTGCCTGATGGTCAGAGCATTGGGCGCTTGAACAGGGTGTCAGCCCACCGTTGCAGCGGCCGGCGTGTACACGGGGTAGTCCGTGAAACCATGGTCGGTGCCGCCGTACATGGTGGTGGGGTCCACGGGCGTCAAGGGCCAGCCGTTCTGAACACGGCGGGGCAGGTCCGGGTTGGCAATAAAGGGCCTACCGAACGCGATCAGGTCCGCTAGGCCCGCCTCGATCAGGCGTTCACCTCGTTCGGCCGTGTAGCGGCCTGCGTAGATGATGCGGCCGGTGAAGGTGTCGCGCACGGCGCGGCGGAAGGTTTCCGGCAAATCAGGCGCGTTGTCCCAGTCGGCTTCGGCGATGGACAGGTAGGCCACACCCGCCTGCTCCAACACCTTGATGGCTTCCAGGTAGGTATGGTGCGGGTCGTCCTCAACGAAACCGATGTATACCCGGTCCTCATCCGTGCTGGTGAACAAAGGGCTGAAACGCACACCCAAGCGCTCCGGGCCTACGACATCCACCACCGCTTCAACCACTTCCTTGAGGAAGCGCAAGCGGTTTTCCAGGGAGCCGCCGTAGGCGTCGGTGCGCTGGTTGGCGTGAGCAGAAATGAACTGGTTCACCAGGTAGCCGTTGGCGGCGTGAATTTCAACGCCGTCGAAGCCGGCTTCAAGTGCATTTCGGGCGGCCTGGGCATACATCGCTACCAGTTCGCGGACCTCTTCGGTACTCAATGCACGAGGCAAGGGTGGCTCGACCAGCACGCCTGCACCGGGGGCGGTCTCGATGAACGCCTTGACCTTCTGAGGCAACAGCGCCGACGGGGCCACTGGGGCTGCACCGTCTGGTTGAAGGGCGCTATGGGACACACGCCCCACGTGCCACAGCTGCGCAAAAATCACTCCGCCCTCGGCATGTACGGCGTCCGTGACCACGCGCCAGCCAGCCACTTGTTCAGCGCTATAGATGCCTGGCGTCCAGGCATAACCCTGTCCACGGGGTTCGATCTGGGTGCCTTCGGTGACGATCAGGCCCGCGCTGGCGCGCTGAGCGTAATAGCGCGCCATGGTTTGCGTGGGCACGTCCCCAGGTTGCGCACTGCGTTGACGCGTCAACGGCGGCATTACGAAGCGGTTCTTGAGGGTATGGTGGCCCAAGGTAGCGGGTGTGAAGAAGGCAGGGTATTTCATAAACATGAATCCTTAATCGGTTGAGCGAATTGCACTGAAGCAGTACAGATGGAAATTAGAATAGACCGGTCGTCTATAAATGTTGCGCAAAAAAAGCACCCCTTAGAGTGCTTTCACACACGGTCTAACGTGGTGGCAGCCCCAACAGTGCCCGTGTGGTCACCATGGCTGTATCAAAAGGTTGCAGGCTGCGGTGGATCTTGACCATCACACTGGCCCCCATCCACAGCTGGTACAGGCTTTCGGCAACTGCGTAGGGCATGCCGTTGATGCGCAGCAGGCCTTCGCCTATGGCCCGTTCGATCCCGCCAGCCAGCCGCTCGATCACGCCCCCTGTGCCTCGCTTGAGGGCCAGGCGCATGGCTTCGGACAAGTCAGGCACTTCGGCACCCAGCTTCACTGCCAGGCATTTGCCTTGGCACTCCTCGAACGACTGGTTCGCCTGCCATTGGCTGAAATAGTCCAGCACCTGTTCGACCGGGTTTTTCCCTGGCGCGTTGAGCGTGGCGTCTACCTCGGCCTGGTAGGCTGTGAAGTAGGTGTCCAGCATTGCCTCGCCGAACGCATCCTTGGAGCCGAAGTAGTGGTAGAACGACCCCTTCGGGACACCCGCAGCGGTCAGGATTTCATTGAGGCCTACCGCGGCAAAGCCCTTGCCCGCGATGATGCGCTGACCATTGGCCAGGATGCTGTCACGGGTGTCGCTGCTCTGAGCGGGCGCTGAAGTTTTCATGGGCCGTACCATAACGTTGATTAGACCGATCGTCTAGGCTTTATTGGTGAGGTTGGTCCTTCTTGCCAACCCTTTCACATTTCATCATGCGTGGTGGCCTGAATAGACACTACCCTTGTGAGTCAGCAGGAAAGTCAGCCCCACAACTAAGGTCGCGCGTACTTTCGATTTCCGTGAGCCGCGCTTTCAGGTCCGTTACCACTGCTTCATGGCCCCAGGCCCCGAGTACCAGGTGGCGCGGTGGCGAGTCCATTTGCGTCAGGGCAATCATGGCTTCACCTGCGCGTACAGGGTCTCCCTTTTGGTTGCCGCTACCCTCGCGCGTGGTGGCCATGCGTTTGCCCGCCGTCTCCTTGTAATCCTCCAGGGTGGAGGGCGTCTGGTGCAGCGAACGGCCTGCCCAGTCTGTGCGAAAGGGCCCCGGCTCCACGCAGGTCACGGCGATGCCCAGTGGCTTCACTTCCACGTTCAGTGCGTCCGAGAAGCCCTCGACCGCGTGTTTGGAGGCCGCGTAATAGCCAGAGCCAGGGTAGCCGATCAACCCGGCCACGGAGGTGATGTTGATCACATGCCCGCTGCGCTGGGCGCGCATAGCGGGCAGCACGGCGCGGGTCATGGCAAACAGGCCGAAGACGTTGGCATCGAATTGAGCACGGATCTCGGCGTCCACGCCTTCTTCGATGGAGCTTTGGTAGCCGTACCCAGCGTTGTTGACCAGCACATCGATACGCCCGAACCGTTCAAGGGCGGCTTGGGTGGCGGCACTTACTTGCTGGCTGTCACAGACGTCCAGGCTGAGCGTGAGCACACGGTCTTCGGCGCCTTTTGCCAGGCCGGCTACCCGCGCCTTGTCCCTGGCGGTGGCTACCAGGCGCCAGCCACGCTGCACCACCTGCTGTGCCAGTGCCTGGCCGAAACCGGTGGAGCACCCGGTGATGAACCAGACCGGGCTGTTAGAGGTATCACTTGCCATTGTCGTTCTCCGTCGTGCAGCGGTGGGGGTGAAATGGGGCGCGTGTAAGTGCGACTCGCTACGCGCCGCCTGTGTTCAGTCAAATGCCCCAACGCGACTGACGCAGGGTAGAATCCGCCCCTTTTCACCATTGGGCCCTGCCATGCAACCGCTTGATACGCCTGTACCACCTGCCCCTAACGGCAGTGAGCTGATCTACGGCCTCGAAGACCGACCGCGCCCGCTGGTGGCCCTCCTGGCTGCTCTGCAACACCTGCTGGCGATCATCGTGCCCATCGTGACGCCGGCCTTACTGATTTGCCACGCCCTGGGTGTGTCGCCGCGCGACACCAACCTGATTGTGTCCTTGAGCTTAATCGTGTCCGGCATCGCTACTTACGTGCAGTGCCGTCGCTTCGGCCCACTGGGTGCAGGCTTATTGATCGTTCAGGGCACCAGCTTCAACTTTGTGGGGCCGCTGATCGCCGGTGGCGCCCTGATGGTGAAGGAGGGCACACCTGTGGAAGGGGTGATGGCGGCCATTTTCGGTGTGGTGATCGCGGGCTCGTTCGTGGAAATCGGCTTGTCTCGCATACTCCCGTTCGTTAAACGGCTGATCACACCGCTGGTGACCGGCATCGTGGTGCTGATGATCGGCCTCACCCTGATCAAGGTCGGCCTCATCAGCATGGGCGGCGGTTTTGGTGCTATGGCTACGGGCACCTTCGCCAACGGTGAAAACCTGTTGCTGTCTGGGGTGGTGCTGGCGGTGATCGTGGTACTTAACAGAATCCCGCTGGTGTGGATGCGTAGCGGGGCCATTGTGATCGCCCTGGGGGTCGGTTACGCCCTGGCTGGTTACCTGGGCCGGCTGGACTTCACCGGGATGCACCAGGCCGCGCTGTTCCAGGTGCCCACGCCGTTGCACTTTGGGCTGGGGTTTTCCTGGAGCCTGTTTATTCCAATGCTGGTGATCTACCTGGTGACCTCGCTGGAAGCGATCGGTGATGTAACGGCCACCAGCAAGGTGTCCGGCCAGCCGGTGGAAGGGCCGGTGTGGATGCAACGCATCAAGGGTGGGGTGCTGGTCAACGGTGTCAACTCGCTGCTGGCGGGTGTGTTCAATACGTTCCCCAGCTCCGTGTTCGCCCAGAACAATGGCGTGATTCAGCTGACCGGCATCGCCAGCCGCAGCCTGGGCACGTGGATTGCGCTGATGCTGGTGGTGCTGGGGCTGTTCCCGGCTGTGGCCGGGGTGATTCAAGCGGTTCCCGAGCCGGTGCTGGGCGGTGCCGCCATGGTGATGTTCGGTGCCGTGGCAGCCTCAGGCATCAACATCCTGGCGGGCGTCGACCTGGATCGCCGTGCGCTGCTGATCATTGCGGTGTCCCTTGCCCTGGGGCTGGGCGTTAACCAGGTGCCGGAGTTTCTAGCGCACCTGCCCACTGCACTGCGCAACGTGCTGGAATCCGGTGTGGCGACCGGGGGCATCTGTGCGCTGCTGCTGAACTGGTTTCTGCCCCAGCACACACGCTGACAGTTAGGGTGTAGGTCGCCGTGTGTATAGGCTCATCGCGACCTGCGTTCAATACCCGGTCATCTCCAGGTAGCCCACGCCTGAGTGCGTGCCGCTGAGGGTCACCGGGCCCTCCCAATAGGGAATCCGCAACGCCATCCAGGCGTTGGGGTTGAGCGCCTGCACGCTCACATCGAGGCCTTTGCTGGGAATGCTGATGGACCAATGTGTGGGCATGTCACGGCCTTCCACCCGGGTAGTGCTTATCGGCACCAGAGTGATGCCGTTGGGGGCCAGCGGTTCTGTAGTGCCATCGGCGTTGATCCAGGTGCCCGTGAGGTAGGGTTCACCCTGCTTCTGTCGCATACGGTAGAGCATCACCTGCGCGCCACTGTTCAAGTGAATGGAAAACCAATCCCACCCGGTCTGGTTGGCGGTCAGTGGCTGGCTGCTCCATTCGCGGTCCAGCCAAGCTGAGCCAGATACCTTGTAGGTTGTGCCGTCCAGGGTGACCTGCCCTGAGGCGTCGAAAAATGGCTGGCTGTAGTAATAGGACGCCTGGCCGGCTTCGGACTTCTGGCTAAAGCCGCCGTGACCTTGCAATACCAGCGGGCGGGTAGAGGTGAGGTGCAGCTGATAGCCAAAGTGAGGGCCCTGGGCGTTGAGCTGCATATCGGCGAGCGGTTTTTCATCGGATGCGCGGCTGGCCAGGGACCAGTCGTCGATCCAGGCTGCAAAAGGCTTGAGGGTCACGCCTGCTTGGTCGATGCCGCCCCGCGCATAGCGTTCTGCGGCGTAGTGGCGGTCTGCGGATGTCACGGCGGCATGGCCCATCCACAGGTTACGGTTGGCCCACCCTGTGTTGTCGGCCAAGGCTTGGGCCGTTCGGGGCAGGGCATTGCGGAACAGGGTCCACTGAACGCCGAAAGGCTGACCGTTCGGGCCTGTAAGGTTGGCGGTGATGTACCACCATTCGATACGGTAACCGTCGTGGGGGCCATGGTCCTCAGGGAATATAAAGCGCTTGCCGGGCGTTACCCGGGCATACGCCGTGGCGTCGTCTGCCAGCCCTGCAAATCCCTTTTCGGTGTCCGGCGGGGCATCGCAGGCGGCAAGGGCCAGGAATGCCACAACACCCGCGAGCCATTCATACCTCATGGGCAAAGGTCCTTAGCAAGTCGGCAGGTTGCGTCTTGAATAGTCGATACAAGGGCCAAGCGGAGGCCAGCAGCGTTGCGATCATGGCCAGGCCCATCAATTGCAGCAGTTGCAAGGGGAAGACCTGCAGCGGCAGGCGCCAACCGAACGCTTGCACATTGATCACCGCATCCAGGCACCAGGCCAGCAACAGGCCCAGAGGAACCGCCAAAGTCAGCGTCAGTACCGCCAGCAGCCAGGTCTGGGCTAGGTTCAGCAGCATCAGCTGGCGCCGGGTGACCCCCAGCGCCCATAGGGGTGCCAATTGCCCGAGCCGGCTCTGGCTCTGCGTGAGCAGGCTGATAAACAAGGCGACACCGGCAACGCCCAGGGTGAGGCTGTTAAGTGCCCCAGTCGCGGCAAAGGTGCGTTCAAACACTTGGGTGGACCAGGTTTTAAGCTGGGCTTGGTCAATGATATGGCTGTCATCCAACTCGAACTGTGCATGCAGGCGGTTCAGCAGGGCCGGGACGTCGTGCGGGTCAATACGCAGGTTGAAACGATCAGGCTTCTGCTCGGGCCAATGGGCCAGCAGGTGGTCGGTGTTCACCAGCGCATGACCTTTGGGGTTGCCGTAGTCGGCATAGATGCCAACCACCTTCACAGCCCAGGGGCCTGCCGGTGTTGGAAGCTGTACCTCATCACCCACGGCCACTTTCAGGCGCCGCGCTAGTTGTTCACTCAGCATCAGGGCCTGGTCGTGGGCCAGTTGCGCCCAGGGGTCGCCTGTGGCGGCCTCAAGCAATGGCCAATGCTCACGGTAGTTGGGGTGATCGATGATGCCGTACAGGTCCGCTGGCCACCCATCGAGCTGAAGGGGCACGTCCCGGTTGGGCAATACGGCTTTGATCTCGGGCTGCTGCTGTAGCCAGGCCTGCAGCGGCAGGGCTTGCTGCGGGCTGGCCGGGTTGATGTACAGCTCAGCGGTCAGCCGTTGGCCCAGCCAGTGAACGAAGGTTTCGCGAAACCCAGAGGTCATGCTCCCGGCGCCTATGTTGGCGGCCATGGCCAGCAGCAGCGCCATCAGCGCCAGGCTCAGTGCAGGCAACTGCTGGCGGCAGTCCGCCAGAAACCACTGGCCCAGCACAGCGCTACGGCGGCCGAGCAGGGCGTTGAGCAGGCCGTTAAGCACCACAGGCAGCCCAAGCGCGGCCCCCAGCAGCAGGCCGGCCATCAGCACAAACCCCATGGCCAGGCTGTTGCCCCACACTGCAGCGGCCAAGGCAATGCCCAGACCCAAGGCAGCAATGCCGCCCTGTCGGCGCAACCAGCGTGTATGGGACTCCTGCCAAGCCTGGGCGCTGCCCAATGCCAGCAAAGGCAGGCGTGCTGCACGCAGCAGGCTGTTACTGCCAGCCAACAGCGCACCCAAAAGGCTGACCCCAATGCCACTCAACCACCACCAGGGGCTGAGCGTGAGCTGCCCAGCCACTTCGGCACCGTATAGCCCCCTTAGGCTGGCTGCCACATCGGGCAGCAGCAGGCTGGCCAGCCCGTAGCCGCTCACTACGCCAGCCACGCCGCCGACCAGGGCCATGGCACCCAGCTCTACCGCCAGCGCCACGATCAGCAACCGAGCGCTCACACCACTGGCGCGAAGGTTTCGTAACAGGCCGCGGCGTTGTTCCAGTGCCAGCCCAATAGCCGCATGGACGATAAACAAACCCACCACAAAGGACAGGAACCCCAAGGCGTCGAGGTTCAGGTGAAAGCTTTCGGTCAGCTTGCCCAAGTCGTTTTCATCGCCGCTGTGCTGCACCTTCAACTGGTGAGCAAAAGCGTCCGGCAGGGGCGGCAGGGGGTAGCCCTTTGGTAACAGCAACCGCGACACCTGGCCTGGCCGGTTCAGCAGGCGCTGGGCAAACCCGATGTCCACCAGCAGCAAACCCGGCGCCATGTCGGCTTTTGCCTGCAAGGGCGGGAGGGCCTGGCCCTCTTCTGTCAGGGGCTGCGTGCCTTCTGCCATGCCTAGCGCCAGCAAGGTTTGCGGCGCTACCCAGGTCACGCCTGGGGGTGTGAAGAACGCCACCAGCTGTCCGGTGCTCATGGCTTGCCCCGCCAGGGAGGTACCGGTTGGGAGCGATACGGGCTCTATGCCCATCACTTGCAAGCGCTGTTCTGGCTGGTCCTTGAGCACCAAGCGCCCGCGAAGCACCGGTGACACCGGCCAGCCTGCGCGGCGAAGGGCTACGAATGCGTCTTGAGAAACCGTGGCGCCGTTGGTCGCCACCAAGCTGGCTTGGGGCTCACCGCCAATAAGCTGGCTGGCCTTGGCATAACTGTCACGGGCCTGGCTGTTCAGCGCCTGCACACCGGTAAGCAGGCTGGTTGCCAGCCATAACCCGGTCAGCACGCTTGCCAGCTGTACAGGGTGGCGCCGCCAGTGGCTGACCAGCGCCCGAAGTGCCCAATAGAAGGTCGCCATATCAGGGCTGCCCGTCGTCAGCGGCTAAACGACCGTGGCGCAGCACGGCCTGGCGTGACAGGCGCGCGGCCACGCGAGGGCTATGGGTCACCATCAACAGGCTGGTGGGGCTGTCGGCCAGGATGTCCAGCAACAGTTGCAGCACTTCGTCACTGGTCGCCTCGTCCAGGTTGCCGGTCGGCTCATCGGCCAGCAATAGAGGCGGGCGGGACGCCAAGGCCCGGCCGATGGCCACCCGTTGCTGCTGCCCACCGGACAGCTGTTCAGGGTAACGGGTGAGCAGGCCACCCAGCCCCAGGCGGGTGACCAGTTCGGCTTGCCAGTGGGTATCGAGCCGCCCTGCCAGCCGAGCCTGGAAGGCCAGGTTGTCCTCCACCTTCAAGCTGCTGATCAGGTTGAATTGCTGGAATACCAGCCCCACCTGGGTGCGCCGCCAGTTGGCCAGTTGGGCTTCGCTCATCCGGTCCAAGCGCTGCCCAGCCACTTCAATGGTCCCGCTGTCTACCTGATCCAGGCCGGCGACCAGGTGCAGGAGGGTACTTTTACCGCTGCCGGATTCCCCCATCAACGCCAGGCTCTGGCCGGCGTCCATGTGCAGGTTGGCACCCCGCAGCACATCGAGAGGTCCTTGGGCGGTGGCGTAGCGTTTGAACACGTTATGGACGTGGAGCATCAAAGGGGCGCCTGAGCAGTAGAAGGGCATGAAGCAGGGCGCCAACGCACATGCAGGGCATCGTTGGCAGTGTTTCGGCAAAGAGACGCAAGGTACGTTCCCTTTGGTACTCGAATCAATGGGGTGCCCTACTCAATGGCGGGCGTGCAGCAGGTACAGACACGGCTGTGCAAGGTAGTGCCGGGCTGCAGGCCATCGGTTGCCCTGATCGAACCCCCGGCACCCTGCTGCGGTCTGGTCCTGTATCTTTCTTCAGGAACCGGCCCCTTTATGTCACCCCATCACACCTTGGTTGTTCTCGCACGTTGTGGCTATGCCGCGCGGGGCATCGTTTACTTGTTGGTTGGGATTTTCGCCCTGCTCGCCGCCAAGGGGTCTTCAAACCCCAAAGACAGCCACAGCAGCCTTACCGCTGTGTTCAGCCAACCCCTGGGCCATGTGATGGTGGGGCTGGTGGTGGCGGGGCTGTTTGCGTTTGCTGCCTGGCGCGTGTTCCAGGCGGTTCGGGATGTAGACCACCATGGTACGGGCCTGAAAGGCTGGGTGATCCGCATCGGCCTGTTGGCCGGGGGGCTGGTCAATGGCGCGTTGGGGGTTTTTGCGTTGGGCCTGTTGGTGAGCAACCTGCAACGCTCGGGTGACTCTGGAGGGGGGCAAACCCAGGACCTGCTGTCGAGCCTGTTGGCCTGGCCACACTCCAACCTCCTGGTTTACCTGGTGGCGCTGGTGCCATTAGGCGTGGGCATTGCGCACTTGGTAAAGGGGTGGAAGGCGTCCTTCGAAAAGTATTTCGAAGCTGACGAAGACACCATGAAGTACGTGCGGCCCGTGGCACGGTTCGGCCTGATAGCCCGAGGTGTGGTGTTTATAGAAATCGCCGTGCTGTTAGGCATTAGTGGTTCCAGCTACCAGGCCATGCACCCGCCTGGCATGAAAGAAGCCCTCAACGCCCTGCAGACACTGCCCGGCGGCGGCCTGATCCTGATGGTCATCGCACTGGGGCTGATCGCCTTCTCGGTGTACAGCTTTTCGGAAGCGGCCTGGCGACGTGTTGAAGTCGACGTGCCCCACGTTCACGCACCCAACCCGTTCTCAAAGTAGCTGAAGTCGCGAAAAAATGTGTACAGGCAGGGGTTCAGTGTAGGAGTTTTCAGCCGATGAAGGCTTGTTACTTTCCTTCCGCTGCGTTGTACAGGTGCTCACATGTTTTTCAGCAATCAGAACAAAATGGCGCTGGCCACCCTTCGCGATGAGCTGGCAACCATCGAACAGATCCGCGCTGGGCTGGACGAGGACATGCTCGTCATGCACTTGGACGCAGACGGGCGGATCGAGCATGTGAATGCCAATTTTCAACAAGAGATGTTGCACCGGGAGGCCAGCGTGCAAGGGCGCCTGCTGTCGGAGCTGGTGCCGGATGAGGCCCGGCAGGACAGTTTCCATCGGCGCGTGTGGTCTGCCTTGAAAGAGGGCGGCAACTTCACCGGTACGCTGCGGCTGCTGCGTGGCGATGGGCGCGAGGCCTGGTTGCGGGTGCTGCTTCACCCCATTCGCAAGGTGGACAACAAGCTCAGCTACGTGATTTACGCCAGTGACCTGACCCGCACTATCGAAACGTCCCGTGAGCAGGACAGCATGATCAAGGCGCTGCAGCGGTCCACAGCGGTGATCGAGTTCGACCTGCAGGGCCATGTGCTGGTGGCCAATGAGCGCTTTCTAAACGCGATGGGGGTGCGGCTTGAACAGATCAAAGGCAAGCATCACCGCCTGTTCTGCACCCCAGAGGACGCCCAGTCGGCCGAGTATGCCGCCTTCTGGGAGCGCCTGCGCCAAGGCGAGTTCGTGGCCGGCCGGTTCAAGCGCATAGACGGTGCCGGGCAAACGGTGTGGCTGGAAGCGTCCTACAACCCCGTATTCAATGCCAGCAATCGCCTGGTCAAGGTGGTGAAATTCGCGACCGTGATCACTGAGCAGGTGAACCAGGAAATGGCGGTCTCCGATGCCGCCTCCCTGGCCTACTCCACTTCGGTTCAAACCGACACCACCGCTCAGCGCGGTGCCGAGGTGGTCCAGCAGACGGTGGCCGTGATGCGCGAGCTGGCCCGGCAGATGCAAGGCGCAGCCGAAGGCATCGAGGCCTTGGACCAGCAGAGCCAGGTGATTACCACCATCATCAAAACCATCAGCAGCATTGCCGAGCAGACCAACCTACTGGCCCTGAACGCGGCCATTGAAGCCGCACGGGCAGGGGAGCAGGGCAGGGGCTTTGCGGTGGTGGCCGATGAAGTGCGCCAACTGGCGTCCCGTACCACCCAGGCCACCGTGGAGATCGCTGGCGTGGTTCAGCAGAACCAGCGGTTGGCGTCCGAGGCTGTAACAGTGATCGGCACAGGCCGCGAACAGGCCGAGCAAGGCCTAAACCTGGCCAACCAGGCCGGCTCGGCCATTGTGGAGATCCAGGACGGGGCCCGCAAAGTACTCGGTGCAGTAGAGCAGTTCGCCACCCGCCTGGGGCGCTGAACGCTGCAGATGATAGGTGGACCGTCGCTGGCCGCAACGGCCTGCATGCGTGTGCCAGGTTCCCATTGGCGCTTTCGCCAGGTTACCCGGTATCGCCGGTGCAATACCTCTGTTCAGGCTGCTGCACTCAGCGCCTGCGGCCATTACACTGGCGCCGCGCATTGATTGCCTGGCCCAGGCGCGGGCCGTTGCTGAGCCCCGAGGCTACTGTTGAACGAACACACCCTGTCCCAGCGCCTGGAGCATGTGGCTGCTCAGGTGCCCCAAGCGGCTTGTCTAGCGGACATCGGCTCCGACCATGCCTACCTGCCAGTGGCGCTGATGCGTCGAGGGCAGATCACCCGTGCCATCGCAGGTGAGGTGGCACACACACCATTTCAGGCTGCCGGGCGTACCGTCCGTGAAAATGGGTTCGAGCACTGCATTGAGGTGCGCCTGGCCAGTGGCCTGGCGGCCATCCGCCCTGAAGACGGGGTCACGGCAATCACCCTCTGTGGCATGGGCGGGGAAACCATAAGGGACATTCTGGACAGCGGCCGGGCCTTCCTGAAGGGGACCGAGCGGCTGATCCTGCAGCCCAATGGTGGTGAGCGGCCGCTGCGCCATTGGTTGATGGTCAATGGTTACCGCATCCTGGCCGAGCAGGTGCTGCGGGAAAACCGCTTCGATTACGAGATTATCACCGCCGACCCTACCGGGCCGGTGGCCTATACCGAGCAGGAACTGTATTTCGGCCCCTTGCTGATGCAGGCCCGCACCCCTGCCTTCCTGGCCAAGTGGCGGCGGTTGCTGCAGGTGCGGCAGCGCGCCCTGGCCCAACTCAGCCAAGCCCAGCAAGGCGCGCCTGCTGAGAAGCTAAACGAACTCCGCCGCCAGGTAAGCTGGATCACCCAACTACTCAGCTAAGCTCTGCGCCCTTGTGGGACTGGGCTTGCCCGGGAACCGGCTCCACCAAATGATCAAAACGATCATTATCTAGCTAAATAAAATTAATTATTGATTGAAGCAATCACTAAGCGCATCATGACGACCAGAACAATCACAATGAGACGTCATGATGAGATTCCAAGGCATCGTTCCAGCGCTGGTCACGCCCTTTACGGACACCCATCAGGTGGATGAAGGCGCGCTGCGTTCATTGATCGAAAACCTGATCGAGCATGGCGTCCATGGGCTGTTCGTGCTGGGTACCAATGGCGAATTCTTCACGCTGAGCGAGCGCGAAAAACTGAACATTGCGCGCATTACCGTGGAAGCGGCCGCGGGCCGGGTGCCAGTCATTGCCGGTACCGGGGCCTTTGCCACCCACGAAGTGATCGAGATGAACAGCCGGATGGTTGAACTGGGCGTAGACGCGCTGTCGGTGATCACCCCGTTCTTCAACGCCATCAGCCAGAAAGAGCTGGTCAACCATTACACCGCCATCGCAGACGCCTCAGCCCTGCCCATCATGATGTACAACATTCCGGCGAAAACTGGCGTGTCCATTGGCATAGGCGCTGTGGCCACCCTGTCCCAGCACCCTCAGATCAAGGGCATCAAGGACAGCGCCGGCAACTTCGACAACCTGGTGCAGATGATCCAGTACCGCAGCGACGATTTTGCGGTGTTCGCCGGTACAGACTCTCTGATCTATTGGAACTTGCTCGCCGGGGGTGACGGTGCGGTGGCCGCGACCGCCAACGCCGTACCCGGGGTGGTGATGGACATCTGGCGCCGCTTCCAGGCCGGGGACCATGAAGGGGCACGAGCGGCCCAGGAACACCTGCGCCCGCTGCGTGATGCCTTCGCCATGGGCACCATGCCGGTAGTGCTCAAGAAAGCAGCAGACCTGCTCAACGTTCGTGTGGGCCCCTGCCGGCCGCCTGTTTCGCCCTTGGACGAAGCAGCGGTTCACACCCTGGAGCGCCTGCTGGCCGTGTACCGCCCCTGAACCTGCCAAGGAGTCTCGCGCCATGCCTTACCATTTTCAGACCGTTAAACACCTGATCCATGGTCCAGCGGCACTCGACAGCCTGGGCGATCACCTCAACCTGCTGGACACACCGCTGCGCCGCCTGGTGCTGGTCACACAGAACGCCATGCACCGCCAGGGCGTGACGGACCGTTTGAAGGCCCTGTTTGCCGAGCGGGACATTGAGCTGCACGTGATCGACAACGTGGAGATCGAACCCAGCATCGAAAACATCAGCCAGGTGTTCGAGCGGCAAGTGGCGCCCCATTCGCCCGATGCACTGATCGCCGTGGGGGGTGGCAGCGTGCTGGACGCCGCCAAGTTGTTCGCCGTGATGCTCACCAATAGCGTGGCGGTGAGGGACATGCTGGGCATCGACAAGGTGCCCAAGGCGGGGGTGCCTCTGATACTGGTGC
The DNA here is from genome assembly GCF_059831485.1 of Pseudomonas sp. AB39(2026). NCBI lineage: Bacteria > Pseudomonadati > Pseudomonadota > Gammaproteobacteria > Pseudomonadales > Pseudomonadaceae > Pseudomonas > Pseudomonas sp. AB39(2026). The sequence continues at coordinate 952,181 of NZ_CP195212.1, read as the reverse complement.
CGACCACCTCCGGCACCGGCTCTGAAGTCACACCTAACGCCATCGTGACCCTGCCGGACGAAGCGCTGAAAGTGGGCGTGGTCAGCCGGCATCTGCTGCCGACGCTGGTATTGCTCGACCCGCTGCTGACCTTGACCCTACCCAAGGCCATCACGGCCGCTACGGGCATGGATGCATTCACCCACGCGCTGGAATCCTACATTTCTACCAAGGCCAACCCGGTGAGCGACGGTTTTGCCTTGGAAGCCATGCGCTTGATCGCGGGCAGTATCGAACAGGCCTACGCCCAGCCGGACTCCGTCCAGGCGCGTGGGGATATGCTGCTGGGCTCCATGTATGGGGGGCTGGCACTGACGGCCGCAGGCACGGCTGCCGTTCATGCGCTGGCCTACCCCTTGGGCGGGCAATTTCACGTCACCCATGGGGTGGCCAATGCCATGTTGCTGCCCCATGTGATGGCCTTCAACCAGGATGCCTGTGCCGACCGGCTGAAAAGGGCCGCTTGTGTGTGTGGCGTGGCCGATCCTGCCGACGGTGCCGAAACCGCAGCGGCCAAGTTGATCGAGCGGATTGTGCAGTGGACCGCTGTGCTGAATATCCCCCAGGACCTGACGACATTTGGCGTGACCGAAGCCCATTTGCCGGAGTTGGCGGTCGCGGCGTCAAAGGTCACGCGCCTGATGGTGAACAACCCCAAGGCCATGAGCCTGAGCGACATCCAGGCCGTCTACCGTCGGTTGCTGCCATGACGGACAGCCTACTGGTTATCGCGGACGACCTGTCTGGTGCTGCAGATTGTGCCGTGGGGTTTACCCGCCAGTGCCTTGCTCGCGTCGTCATTGGCACTGCCGTGGGCGCATTGCAGCCGGGCGTCACTGCGCTGGACCTGGACACGCGGCGGCTGTCGCCTCAACAGGCGGCCGAAGCTCAGTTGGCCGTATTGGCGCAGCCTGCGTTAGCGGCCTGCCCGCTGTACAAGAAAGTCGATTCCACCTTGCGGGGGAATGTGGTCAGCGAGGTGGTTGCACTGTTGGGCAGGGGCATGGCGCTGGTGGCACCGGCCTTTCCTGCCTTGGGGCGGACCACACGAGGTGGCGTGCAATGGCTGGGCGAAGCGCCCGTGAGTGATTCCGATGTGTGGGCCAACGAAGGTTTGAGCGGCAGCGCGGACCTGCTGGCATTGTTCAGTGCCCAAGGTGTTCGCGTGGCGGGCCTCTCCCGCTCGGCACTGGCACAACCGGACCTGCCACAGGTGTTGCGCCAACACTGTACCCAGGGCACCCAGGTGCTGGTGTGCGATGCCCTGTACGAGGAAGACCTTGCGCACTTGGCCACTGCTTCGGCGCCCCTGTGGGCCCAGGTATTCTGGGTGGGCTCGGCCGGCCTGGCGCGGCATCTGGCACTGGAATTGTCCCTGCCGCCGGTTACTGGCAACCACGGGCATGCGGGCCTCACGGGACCTGTCCTGGCCGGGCCTGCCCTGGCCGGGCCTGTGCTGACGGTGGTGGGCAGCATGTCGGCGCATTCCCATGGGCAGGCGGAGCATTTGGCAGGGCACACGGCGCCTTTCAGGTTACAGCTGTCACCCCGCCTGCTAGTGGCTGATGAGGCCCAGCCGCAGCGGGATGAGTGGGCGGCACAACTTGCCCACGCCTTGGCCAACGGGCAGGACGCGTTGGTCACCTTGATCCAAGTGGGCCGTGACCCCGCGCAGGGGCCGGCTTTGTCCCAGGCCTTGGGTGCCTTGCTCAAAGGGCCGCTGGCTCACGCGGGGTGCCTGATCGCCACGGGAGGCGAAACGGCCCGTGCTGTGCTCAGCCATGCCGGGATCGACGTGCTGGAACTGCACACCGAGCTGACCCCCGGCGTGGCCTGTGCCACGGCTTGCCACGGCGGCCGACGGCTGACCGTGATCACCAAGGCGGGTGGTTTCGGCCAGCCTGCCACGCTTCACAACGCCTGGTGCCAGGTACGGGCCAGCGAAGGCGCTATCGCGCCAGCCACCGCTTTGCTTGAAAAGGATACGCCCCATGTCTGAACTGCCTGTCATCGGTATCACCATGGGCGATGCTGCCGGGGTTGGCCCGGAGATCATCGTCAAAGCCCTGGCCCATGCCTCGGTCTACGCCCTGTGCCGCCCGCTGGTGATCGGGGATGCTGCGCGCCTGGCCGATGCCAACCGCATCGTGGGCGGGAACCTTCAAGTCAGCAGCATCACCACCCCTGACCAGGCGCGGTATGTGCCAGGGGTGATCGACTGCATCGACCTGAAACTGATTCCAGCAGGCCTTCCCTATGGCCGGTTGTCTGCCGTAGCCGGGGACGCGGCCTATCACTACATCAAGCGCACAGTGGAGCTGGCCCAGGCCGGGCAGCTGCAGGCCATTTGCACGGCCCCGTTGAATAAGGAAGCGCTGCACGCCGGGGGGCATATTTTCCCCGGCCATACAGAAATGCTGGCGCATCTCACGGGGGTGGAAGAGGTGTCCATGATGCTGATGACGCCTACCTTGCGGGTGATCCATGTGACGACCCACATTGGCATCATCGACGCTATCAACCGCATCGAGCCTGGGCTGGTACGGCGCACCATTGAAAGAGCGCATCAGACACTGGTACGCGCCGGTATCCATGACCCTTTGATCGCCGTCTGCGGCATCAACCCCCATGCCGGTGAGAACGGACTGTTCGGCTATGGGGAAGAAGCCACCAAGATCCAGCCGGCCATCAACGAATTGCGCGCACGCGGCTGGCGTGTGGAAGGGCCACTGCCGGCGGACACTTTGTTCTTCCGGGCCGGCCGTGGAGACTTCGACGCGGTGGTTGCCATGTATCACGACCAAGGCCACGGCCCGGTAAAAGTCATGGGGCTGGAAGCCGGGGTAAACGTGACCATCGGCTTGCCGGTGATCCGCACCTCGGTTGACCACGGCACCGCCTTCGACATTGCCGGCAAGGGCATTGCCGACGAGCGCAGCCTGATCGAAGCCCTGCGCCAGGCCGTGGAGCTGGCCACCCGCACTGCGCCTGAAACCGACCCCCCAGTGGTTGCTGCCGTGTACTGATCCCTTACCTGTTCAACGCCCCATTACAACAACAAACGGAGCGAACACCATGCACACGTTCGATACCCAGGACACGTTGATCATCGTCGCCATGGTCGTGGCCTATATCCTCTTTACCACCTGGATCAGCTTGCGCCTGCGCAGCCGAACGAGTGAGCAGTACATGGTGGCGGCCCGCAGCATGCCGGCCTACATCGTCGGTATCCTGATGATGAGTGAGTACATTGGCGCCAAGTCCACGGTGGGCACGGCACAGGCGGCGTTCGAGAGCGGTATGGCAGCCTCGTGGGCGGTGGTGGCTGCGGCCATTGGCTTCCCGCTATTTGGCTTGCTGATGGCGCGTAAGTTGTACAACTCCGGCGAGTTCACCATTTCCGGCTTTATCGAGAAGAAGTACGGACGCTCCACCAAGCTCATGGTGTCGATCATTATGATCTACGCATTGCTGCTGGTGAACGTAGGCAACTACATCAGCGGCGCGGCGGCCATCTCGACAGTGCTCAAGATCAACCTCCCAGTGGCCGCCTTTATCACCGCCATTATCAGCACGCTGTATTACGTGTTCGGCGGCCTGAAAAGCGTGGCCTATGTGAGCGTGCTGCATACGGCGGTGAAATACGTGGGCATCTTTATCGTGCTGGGCACGGCCTTGTCCCTGAGCGGTGGTTTCAGCAACGTGAGCCACGGCCTGCCGGAGCATTATTTCACTTGGGATGGCGCCATTGGTGGGTCAAAGGTGGTGGCCTGGATCGTCGGCACGGCCGGGGCCATCTTTTCCACGCAGTTCATCATTCAGGCGGTGTCGTCTACCCGCAGTGCCAGTGCTGCGCGCTCGTCTACCTTCTGGGCCGCGATCCTGTGCCTTCCTATTTCCATCGCCTTGGGGCTGATCGGGGTGATTGCCAAGTACATGTACCCCAGCATGGACAGCCTCTACGCCATGCCGGTGTTTCTGCAATCCATGAGCCCGGTGCTTGCCGGTGTGGTGACCATTTCCCTGGTGGCGTCGATCTTCGTAGGTGTGAGCACCGTGGCCCTGGCCATCGCGTCGCTGGTCGTGCGGGATTTTTACGTGCCTTGGTTCAAGCCCAACGCCGATCAGGAGTTTCGCACTACCAAACTGATCGGCTTGGTGATCGGCTTTGTGCCGCTGTTCTTCGTGTTTTTCGTACCGGAAATTCTCAACCTGTCGTTCTTTACCCGCGCCTTGCGCCTGTCCATCACGGTAGTGGCGCTGGTGGCCATCTACCTGCCGTTCTTTGCCACTACCCGCGGCGCTACCTTGGGCCTGGCGGCGTCTACTATCACCACCAGTGTGTGGTATTTGCTGAAAAACCCCTATGGCATCGACAACATGTACATTGCGCTGGCTACACCGGCGCTGGTGATCCTGATCGAGCGTTGCCTGCCCCAGCCCACCCGCGCCGCCCAGGCGCCTGACACCACCGAGGTGCCCCATGCCCACCATTGAGCAGCGTCAGGACGCGTTCCTGCCCACACCCTATGCGCAGAACCACGCCGCCAACCTGCATGAATTGCACGATGGCACGCTGCTGTGCACTTGGTTTGCCGGTACCCAGGAAGGCATGGCGGATATTTTCGTGCTGCTCTCGCGCCTGAAGCCGGGTGAAATGCAATGGAGCGATCCGCAACAACTGAGTGACGACACGGCCCGCTCGGAACAGAACCCTATCCTGTTCCAGGCACCCGATGGCCCACTGTGGCTGATCTGGACTGCCCAGGTGTCCGGTAACCAGGAAACCGCCATCGTCCGCCGGCGGTTGTCCACGGATGGCGGCCGTACCTGGGGGCCGGTAGACACCCTGTTCGAGCAGGCGGGCACCTTCGTTCGCCACCCGCCGGCGGTGCTGGACAACGGTGATTGGGTGCTGCCAGTGTGGTACTGCATCACCCAGCCGGGTGAGAAGTGGATCGGCAGCCATGACGTAAGCGCCGTGATGATCTCATCCGATGCCGGTGCCACCTGGGCGCGCCATGATGTACCCGACAGCACCGGCTGCGTACACATGAATGTCCAGCAACTGGAGGACGGCAGCCTGCTCGGGCTGTTCCGCAGCCGGTGGGCAGACCACATCTACGCCAGCCGCTCCTATGACCGTGGCCGTACCTGGTCCGCGCCCGAACCTACCGAACTGCCCAACAACAACTCTTCGATCCAGTACGTGAAGCTGGCCAACGGCGCGCTGGCGCTGGTGTATAACCCAGTCAATGCCGAGGGCATCAGCGAGCGTCGGGCGTCGTTGTATGACGAAATCGAAGACGAAGGCGACGACCGCATTACCCCAGGCGCCAATGCTATGGGTAAATCGGCGGTGTGGGGCATCCCCCGCGCGCCCATGAGCCTGGCATTGTCCACGGACGACGGCCACACCTGGCCGGTACGGGTCGACCTGGAACTGGGAGACGGCTTCTGCATGACCAACAATTCCCAGCAGAAGCTCAACCGGGAGTTCTCCTACCCCAGCATCCTCCAAGCCCGCGACGGCAGTTTGCATATAGCCTTCACGTACTTTCGGCAGAAGATCAAACACGTGCGCCTGCCGCTCAATAGCGTGCAATGATCCGGGGTGACGAGATGGAACCAGTACGCAAGGCAGCCTTGGTAACCGGCGTGAGTTCCGGTATCGGCCTGGCTATCACCCGGCGCCTGTTAGCCACGAGCTGGCAGGTTATCGGTATGAGCCGCACAGCGCCGGACCTTGAGCACCCAAGCCTGCGGTGGATCGGTGTGGACCTGAGCGACCGGGAAGCAACCGCCCAGGCTCTGGCCGACGTGGCGCCGGTCAACGCTATTGTTCATGCCGCCGGGTTCATGCGCACCGCCTCGCTGGGCGAATTGAAACTGGAAGACGGCCAGGCCATGTGGCGCGTGCATGTAGAGGCGGCCACACAGTTGGTGGACCGCCTGTACAGCCAATTGGGGCAGGGCGGTCGTGTGGTGATCGTGGGCAGCCGTACCATGTATGGCGCGGCCGGGCGAAGCCAGTACGCGGCGACCAAAGCGGCATTGATGGGGCTGGTGCGGTCGTGGGCACTGGAGCTGGCCCCTCAGGGGATAACTGTGAACCTGGTGGCACCTGGCGCCACGGATACGCCCATGCTGCGTGACCCGGCCCGGCAGGGTACGCCGCCGCGCCTGCCACCGTTGGGCCGGTACGTACAGCCTGAAGAGGTGGCCGGGTACGTCGGCTTTCTGCTGGGGCCGGATGCAGGGGCGATTACGGGGCAGCAGTTGGTGATCTGTGGTGGCGCTTCGCTCTGAGGTACAGTAGCGCCCACCGCCGCCGTATTTTGCAAGGACACGAATGAAAGTCGCCAACCGCCGTCAGGCCATCCTTGAACGGGTGCTGGCCAACCCGGGCAATACCAATGTAGAGACGCTTTGTGAGGCGCTGGGCGTTTCGGAGGCTACTGTGCGCCGGGACCTCACAGCCCTGGCAGAGCAGGGGCTGATCATGCGCACGTACGGCGGGGCTGCGCATGTGGGAGCACGCGAGCCTGAGCCTTCGCTGGAAGAGCGCAGCACACTGTCGGCTATGGAAAAAAGTACCATTGCCCGTGCAGCCTTGGGCTTTATCCAGGACCATGACACTGTTCTGCTCGATGGCGGCACAACCACGCTGGCGCTGGCGCAGTTGTTGAACGAGCGCACCGGGCTGCACGTAATTACCAACAACATGCTGGCCGTGCCCTGGCTGCGTAACCTGCCCGAAGGCCAGGTCACCTTGCTCGGTGGTGAATTACGGGTGGGCAGCATGTCCAGCGTAGGGCCAGCGGCCATGGCCGCACTGGCACGGCTAAGCGCAGACAAGGTATTTCTCAGCGCTGACGGGGTAGTGGCCGAGCGGGGGTTGTGTGAGGCCAGTGCCGCCCAGGCCTACCTTAAGGAACAGATGATTAACCAAGCTGCCCATGTGTTCGTGCTGGCCGATGCCAGCAAGCTGGGCCGCGATCATCAGCAGCACTGGACGCCCCTTAAAACCGAGTGGACGCTGATCACGGCGGGTGCACGGCCGGAGCAACTGACAGCGTTTGAAGGCTTGCCGTGGGTAAAGGTGCATTCAGTGAACGGTCTACCTAATGAACCCGAGCCGCGCTGAACCGCCTGCTTTACGTTACCCTTGTCTGCGTTGTCAGCCGTCCAGCGCCTGGAGAACCCGCTCGTGAACCGACAGAAAAAGATCAAACAGCTGCTCAAGGCCCATGCCAAGAAGGCCAGCGCAAAGCTGGCCCCTGTGAAGAAGGACAAGTACATCAGCAAGGCAGACCGCGCCAGGCTGGCCGAAGAGGCCCTGCTGCCGGCGTCATCATCCCCTCCAGCGCCCTGACTTAACGACCGTAGGCGTACTCACCACCTTGCTCGATGGCCTTTTTGTAAGCGGGGCGCGCTTGCAGCCGGTCAACCCAGGCGGCCAGGTGAGGGTAGGCGTCGATCTTGCCCCGCGCCTTGGCCAGTTCACCAATGAAACTCATCTGGATATCGGCCCCGGTTAACGCCTCACCGACCAGGTAGGGCGTCAGGCCCAGCGCCGTGTTCAAGTAGCCCAGGTAGTTCTCCAGTTCCGAATCGATCCTGGGTTTCAAGGGGGCGCCGGCGTCACCCAGGCGGCCTACATACAGGTCAAGCATCAGTGGCAGCATGGCTGAGCCTTCGGCGAAGTGCAGCCATTGCACGTATTCATCGTAGGTTGCAGTGGCCGGGTCGGGCTGCAGGCGGCCTTCGCCGTGGCGGCGAATCAGGTAGTCCACGATCGCGCCGGATTCGATCAGCACATGAGGGCCGTCTTCAATCACAGGGGACTTGCCCAGCGGGTGGACAGCCTTGAGTTCGGCAGGGGCCAGGTTGGTGTCCGGGTCACGCTGGTAGCGCTTGATTTCATAAGGCATCCCCAGTTCTTCCAGCAGCCACAGAATGCGTTGCGAACGGGAGTTATTGAGGTGGTGAACGGTGATCATCGAAGCTCCAGGCGTGTGCAGGTGAGTAGCAGTGGACCCTCCTGCCACCCAGGCGTGCCGTAAACGTTCACGGCTGCAGGTGTTCACTACCCACGCGTTGCCAATCCCCTTGAACCATCGCGGCGCGGGCTTTCTCTGATGCTTGAACCCGCCTGTTTACGGATTGACCCATGCGCGACAAAACCTCTTTTATCTTCGACCTCGATGGCACCTTGACCGACAGCGTGTACCAGAACGTGGCGGCCTGGAAAGAAGCCTTGGACGCCGAAGGCATCCCCCTGCCCATGTGGCGCTTGCACCGCAAGATCGGCATGAGCGGCGGCCTGATGCTGAAAAACCTGTCCCGCGAGACAGGCCTGGACCTGACCGAGGAACAGGCCGAGCGTCTGAGCAAGCGCCACAGCGAAGCGTATGAGCGCCTGCAAGGGCAGATCATTGCATTGCCTGGCGCGGTAGATCTGTTGAAGAAGCTGGATGCGGAGAACTTGAAGTGGTGCATCGCCACCAGTGGCGAAATGTCGACCGCTGAAATCAACCTCAAGGTGCTAGGGCTGGATAAGGACAAGATCACTCTGGTGACCCGCGACGACGTAAAGCAGGGCAAGCCTGACCCTAGCCTGTTTATCGCCGGTGCCGACAAGATGGGGGTGCCCATTGAGGAATGCCTGGTGATTGGCGACGCCATCTGGGACATGCTCGCGGCGCGCCGCGCCAAGGCCACCGGGATCGGCTTGCTCTCGGGTGGTTACGACATCAGCGAGCTGGAACGCGCAGGGGCGCTGCGGGTGTATGAAGAACCCCTGGACCTGTTGAATCACCTGGATGAAGTGGCGTCGTTCGAATAAACAACGGCGCGTGGTGTGGGAGCTGGCGAAGCCGGCGAATGTGCTCGAATGACGTTATACGGGTGATTGGCGTTAAGCATTCGCAGGCTTCGCCGGAAGGCCGGCCCCCCACTCCTACAATGTGGCAGGCATCAGGCTATGTGGGAGCTGGCGAAGCGCGGGTGCAGCCGGCGAACTTGGACGGTCGGGCGTATACTGAGTCCACTTGGCTCAACTTGCGCCCCATGACCTTCAGGAGCACTGCCACATGGACGGGTTCATCGATACCCCCACACTACGCGAACTGGCCGCCGTTGACAGCCTTGTGACGGGCGCCTGCGCGTGCCTGGCCCGCGACCTGAGCGGCTGGTCCAACTGGCCCGTGGGCTATCGCGACGCTCATTTCGAGCAACTGGGTACATTGGCCCGATACGCGCCCGAGCACGCTACGCTGGACGAGTACGACCCTGACCACATGGGCTACTGGTCGCCCACCGCACCCATCGCGGTGCAGTTCTACCCTTGCAACCAGGCCACCGTGTGGCGTTGCCTGGCCTGCAGCCGGGTCTACCTGCGTCATAACGACGATGGCGCCTACCACGTGGCACCGCGCATCCGCCGGCTGCAGGGTGCCTTAATCGTAGACGCGGCCCACGTCCGTGAGGGGCGCGAGCCCTGAGCATCACACTTCAGTTCACTCTGAACGCCACCACGCTATCTCCCAGGGTAGTCCCCAGCCCGGAATGCCCGCCTGCTGAAATCACCACATACTGCTTGCCGTCGCTGCCCAGGTAGGTAGACGGCGTGGCCTGGCCCCCTGCGGGCAGTTCGGTCTGCCACAGCAGCGCCCCGGTGTTGATGTCATAGGCCCTGAAGAAATTGTCTGCTGTCGCCCCTTGGAACACCAACCCGCCAGCAGTCGCCAAAGGCCCCCCATGGGCGACCATGCCAACCGGGAAACCCACAGGGAAGCGATCAGCCAGGAACGCTGTCTTCAAGTTCTTGGTGGTCCCCGTGCGGCGTAGCCACTGGGTTTTGCCGGTCCTCAGGTCCACGCCCGCCATGCGCCCCCATGGCGGCGCGATACACGGTATACCTAGGGACGACACAAATTGCTTGATCTTGATGGCGTAGTCCCCCTGGAAGTTCTCGTTCCAGTAGGGGGAACCTTCTTCAGTAAACAGGCGCTTTTCAGGGTGTTGTGCGTCACGTTTGATCAGGTCGTAACGGTAGGCCAGGCGCACAGGCGTGGCGATCAGCAATTGGCGATCCGGGTCCACGGCGACCGAGCCCCAGTTGAACACACCAATGTTGCCAGGGAAAATCAACGAACCTTGCTCGGTGGCCGGCGTCCAGGGGTTGGCGTCGTAGCGCAGCTTATGAAAGCTGATGCGGCAGGCCATCTGATCAAACGGCGTGAGCCCCCACATGGCGTTTTCGCTTAGCGGCTTGGGAATGAAATTGATGCCGGACACTGCTTGTGTCTGTGCAAAGTGTTCCCCTGGCACGCCGCCCTCCGTGGACACCTTGACCTCGTTCACCGGCACCAAGGGTTCGCCGGTCAGGCGGTTGAGTACGAACAGGTTGCCCACCTTGGTAGGCAGCACCAGCGCTGGCTGCTTGCTGCCGTCTTCGCCGATGTCGAGCAGGCTGGGCTGGGAAGGGTTGTCACGGTCCCACAGATCGTTATTGGAAGTCTGGAACTTCCACTTGAATGCACCTGTGTTCAGGTCTAGCGCCACCAGGGTATCGCGGAAGATTTCCGTGTTATTGGCCGGGTTGCGCCGGGCCCCCAGTTCATCAGGCGAGGCGTTGCCGAACGGCACGTAGACCAGGCCGTTTTTCACATCAGCGCTTAGGGTAGCCCAGGCCACTGGGGTGTCCTGGGGGTACGTCTGGCCCGCCGCGATAGGCTGGGTCGCCGTGGGGTTGGCTGGGTCGAAGTTCCACACCAGCTGGCCGGTTACGGCACTGTAGGCGCGGATGACCCCGGACGGGTTGCCGTCTTTGTAGCCGTTGTCCATCACCGAGCTGCCCAGCACCACCAGGCCGCCAGCCACCAGCGGGGCCGAGGTTTGCATCAGGGCATGGGGGCGAAGCGTGCCCATGTTGGCGCTCAGGTTAACAACGCCCTTGTCGCCGAACCCTTCGCACAGTTGGCCGGTGTCGGCGTCCAGCGCCAGCAGCCGCGCGTCGGCGGTGGCCATCAGAATGCGCTTGGCACAGGCCCCAGGTAGCGTAACGGCCGCTTCTGAAGCGACAGCGTAATAGCTCACGCCTCGGCAGGTCTGGTGCTGCTGCAGGTACGACCGATTTTTTTCCGGTACGTACTTCCAGGCCAGGGTGCCAGTTTCCGGCACCAGGGCATGCACCTCGTTATGGGCCGTGCATAGGTAGACCCGGTTGTTGACCTTCAGGGGCGTGGCCTCGAAGGTGTATTCGCGGGCATCTGTGTTCGGGTCGCGCAGGTCACCGGTATGGTATTCCCAGGCTGGCACCAGGGTGCTCACGTTAGTAGTGTTGATTTGGTTCAAAATAGAGAATCGCTGGCCCTGGTTCGTGCCCCCATACGCGGCCCAGTCGCTTCCGGCAGAAGCGTTGTCGCGTGTTGTAACGGCGTTGCCCAGCGTGCCGGCGATGGGGTAGGGGTCGTACAGGGTCAGGGCAAGCACCATGGCCATCATCACGGCAACCGTAGTGCCCAGCACCGGATGAAAACGGCGGGTGTCGCTGGCCGTGTGGGCCTGCATCAAAGGGCGGACCACCCAGGGCATGGCCAGCCAGAAACCCACCAGTGCAAACACATCGCCACGGGGAATCCACTGCCACTTATCGAACCCGGCTTCCATAATGATCCAGGCCAGAATGGCCCACATCAGCAGGGCGTAGAGAGTGAGTGCACTGCGCTTTTTGAACCACAGCAACACCGCTGTGAGCAGGATTACACCGCCGATCCCCAGGTAGGCCGGTGACCCGCCCGCCAGCAGGAGGCGACTCCCCATGTACACCAGTGCCACCGCCAGCGCTGCCATCAGGGCACTCGTTGCTTTCACGACCATCGCGTTTTTCCTGTGGAGTCGAAGTCAGCCTTATACCAGCCGCCGGTGGGAAAGGCCTGCCCTTATTGACCTGTCTTCGGAAATATTGGGCAGGCCAAGGCGCGGCTGCCTAATAACAATAAATTGGAGTGATACTTCCAATCGATAAAGATATGTAAAAAAAGTGTGAAAGATTCGTTTACTGTTGCCGGCTCGTTTGGCTGATGATGTAACGGACTGTGCTGTGCAATTACCCATAAATACCCTGCTACAGGCAGGCGTCGGTTTCGTCTTGCGCCTGGCCCTGGTGGCAGTGGCCATTACCCTGTTGTGGCTAGACCTGGCGGTGTTTCACACCGACCTTCTGGAGTTATCGTTCACTGAGATTGGCCAGGAATCGATGTTGTTGGCGTGCGCGCTGCTGTTCTGGCTCGCACCTGCCGCGAAGGAAGCGCGGGGCTTCAAGGTGCTGGCAGGTGGGTTTTTCGCCTGCTTGCTGATGCGTGAGCTAGACGGGCTGTTCGACCCTATCAGCCACAGTGCCTGGTGCTGGCCCCTGATGCTGATCGCAGGCGGCTGCATAGGGTTCGCCTGCAAAGCCTCGAACCGTGCAAGTACCCTGAGCGGAATCCTGGTTTTTTTGAAATCTCGCGAATTCAGCGCCTTCTCTACCGGGTTCGCCGTATTGGTGTTCTCACGGGTGTTCGGCATGGGGGCCCTGTGGCACCTTATCCTGCAGGGCGGCTATGCACGGCTGGCCAAGACCGCGGTGGAAGAGGGCATCGAGCTGCTGACCTATACCCTGTGGCTGGCGGCTAGCTTGGAGTATTTCTGGCGCGCACGCCGGGCAGTCAATGAGCCGGCTTTGCAAACCGGTAGAACAGGTTGGGTTCGCTGACCACATACAGGTTGCCGTCGGTATCCATGGTGATGCCCTCAGGCTGGGGCGCATCCTTGGCCAGGCCACCCAGGTTGGCGCGCAAGGATCGAATGCTGACGAAGCGACCTTCGCTGTCCAGTTCGGTAATGTTTTTCGATTGGTCGCTGAGCAATAGCAGGTGCCCAGTGACGGGGTCGAAATAGCCATCGGACAGGTCGCTGGCATAGCGGTTGAGGGTCAGCCAGGAGGTAAGGTCAGTGATCGACACGTTGACCGGCCCTTGTACCGACTTCATAAGGCCTGTCACGGCCCACATCTGTAAGGGGTCACGTTCTTTTATGGCGAACAGCCTGTCGGTGGCGGGGTCGTAGGTCACGCCCTCAAGCCCCTTGTTGTTACGGGTGAGGTTCAGCCCCAAGGTCACCGTCTGCGCCTGGGCGGCTGCCAACGGCTGCGGCGAGCGCGGCAGGGTGATCATATTCAGCCGCTGCGTGCGCTCTTCGGCAATCACTACCCGATCGTGGCCCACGTAGGTAATGGCTTCCGGGTCCTGGAACCCTGTCAAAGCGTAGCGGCCCTCTACCTCGCCCTCTTTGGTCAGTACCAGCAGTTCAATGGGCGTGTCATTGGTCACGGCCAGCAGGCGGTCATTGTCGTAGTCATAGGTGATGCCTGACAGGTTGCGCAAGCCCGGTTCCACCACCTTGGCATCAATGGCTACGGTGAACGCTGGCAGCCATAGGTTCTGGGCCGGGGCGGCGTTGCCGGCCCACACATTGTGCCAATGCCCATAGGCCTGTTCGAACCAGCATTCCCGGTACACCTGAACACCCACTGCACACACCGCCGCCATCAGCAGGGCTGCACGCAGGTTGGGCAGCCGTAGGCCAAGCAGGCGCGGGCGTAAGCGAAGCCCTTGGCGAGTAAGGGTTTGCGTCGTCATGCAAGGGCCTCCACGGCAGCGTCGTTCACGGCGCTCAGTCGGCTGACCGAACGCGCAGTGACTATGGCAGTGGAATGTCACGAGCAGATTAACGAAAGGTTTCAGTTACCTGCGCTATCGCCCAAATCGCCGGGCACCCAGGATGCACAGGATCACTACCCCGGCAATGCTGGCCATGGCTGGGCTGACCTGTTCATGGAGCACTGCCGCTGCCAGGGCCAGGCCAAAGAATGGTTGCAATAGCTGCAACTGCCCCACCACAGCCACGCCGCCTTGCGCCAGGCCCCGGTACCAGAATACAAACCCCACCAGCATGCTGAACACCGATACGTAGCCCAGGCTTGCCCACCCGGTTGCACTGACATTGGAAAAATCAGAAGGCAGCCAGGCCAGGCTCGCGCCCAGCATCAAAGGCAACGACAGCAACAGCGCCCAACAGATAACCTGCCACCCACCCAAGGCCTGTGCCAGCTTCGCGCCCTCGGCGTAACCCATCCCACACGCCAGGATGGCCAGCAGCATTAACAGGTCGCCCGCCGCTGAAGCCGCCAGGCCTTGAGTGACCGCGAAGCCCGCAACTGCGCCGCTGCCCAGTGCCGAAAACACCCAGAAGGCAGGTTTTGGTCGTTCGCCGCCACGCAGCACGCCAAACGCAGCCGTGACCAGTGGCAACAACCCGATAAACACGATGGCATGCCCGGCCGTGACCGACTTCAGCGCCAGGGCTGTGAGCAGTGGGAAGCCTACCACCACACCCGCTGCTACCACGGCCAACGATACGAGTTGTGAGCGGGTAGGGGGCCGCTGCTTGAACAGGAGCAACAGGCACACGGCGAGGGCGCCGGCGATACAGGCACGGGCGAAGGTCAGGAACAGCGGGTCGAACTGAGTGACAGCCAGGCGGGTGGCCGGTAAGGAGCCGCTGAAAATCATCACACCGATCAGCCCGTTGATCCAGCCGGCGTATCGCGTGTGCTGCCTCATAAGTGCATTACCTTCCATGGGGTTATCCGTGCAGGTGGGGTAGTAAGGATCAGGGTAAGGTTGCACAATCAGCACAATCAAAAAATTGTCATGGATACACCCATGCCCCCCGCTCGTTATAAAGCGCTTGTGGATGCATTAGCCGCCGATATTCGAGCGGGGGTGCTCAAGCCCGGCACTCGCTTGCCACCCCATCGGCAGTTGGCCGCCCAGGAAGGGCTGGCGCTGGTGACAGCTTCCAGGGTGTATGCCGAGCTGCAGGCCATGGGGCTTGTGAGCTGCGAGACCGGGCGGGGCACCTATGTCAGAGACAGATCGCTGCCTGAAGGCCACGGTATCGATCAGGTAGACATTGCCCCTGGCATGCTGGACCTAAACTTCAACTATCCATCATTGCCCCATCAAACCGAACTGCTCAGGGCCGGGCTGCGCCAACTGGCATCCACCGGCGACCTGGATGCCCTGTTGCGGTACCAGCCCCATGCCGGCCGCCTCCATGAGCGCGAGGCATTCGCCCGGCATGCCGAGGCACGCGGTTTGACGGTGGACGCAGCACAAGTGCTGATTGTGAATGGCGCCCAGCACGGCTTGGCCGTTGCCCTGATGGCGATGTTGAAACCAGGTGATGTGATTGCGGCCGATGCATTGACGTATTCAGGTTTCAAGGTGCTGGCCCAGGCCCTGCACCTGGAGGTGGTTGCCATCCCTGCGGGTGAAGGCGGGCCAGACCTGGACGCCCTTGCCCGGTTGTGCAAACAGCGTCGTGTGAAGGCGGTGTACACCCTGCCTACCTTGCACAACCCCCTAGGGTGGGTGATGCCGCAAGCGCAACGCGTCGCCTTGGTGGCGTTGGCACGTGCGCACAACGTGCTGTTGATAGAAGACGCGGCCTACGCCTACCTGGTAGACCCCGCGCCCATCCCCGTGGCGATGCTGGCGCCCGAGCGGACGCTGTACGTGTCCGGCTTTTCCAAGAACATCGCCACAGGGCTGCGCGTGGGGTTTGTGATTGCCCCGGTGGCCTGGGTACCAGCCCTGGAGCGTGTGATCCGTGCTACGACGTGGAACACGCCATGCGTGTTGACGGCCTTAGTCACCCAGTGGTTGGAAGACGGTACGGTAGGGCGGTTGGAGGCTGAGAAGCGTGGAGACGCCAGAGCGCGCCAAGTCATCGCCCGGCAGGCTCTGCAAGGGCTGACGTACACGGCCCATGATACGTCCTGGTTCCTGTGGCTGCCGCTGCCCGAGGAGGCCAGGGCCGACCAAGTGGTCACAGTGTTGCTCAACGAGCAGATTGCCGTGTCCACGGCAGAGCCCTTTGCGGTGACCCCGCACGTGCCACACGCCTTGCGCCTGGCCTTGGGTTCGGTAGCGCAGCCGCTGTTGAAACCGGCCCTGGAGAAAGTGAAGTGGGCGGTGACGGCCTACGGCTAGCACAGCCCCCCTGTTGGACCGGGCAAAGCCCGGGAATACCCGCTCTAGGTGGTACTCACCGCCGCCCGGCACGGGTACTCACGTCTACCCATACCGCTAGCACCAGAATGCTGCCCTTGACGATCATCTGCCAATAGCTGTCCACGTCCAGCATGGACATGCCGTTGTCCAGGCTGGTGATCACCAACGCGCCCAGCAAGGCACCGTACACCGTGCCAGAACCGCCGCGCATGGAGGTGCCGCCGATAAAGCAGGCCGCAATGGCGTCCAGCTCACCCATGTTCCCGGCAGAGGGGGAACCGGCTGCCAGCCGAGCGGTGTTCACAAGGCCGGCCAGGGCGCACATCACCCCCATGATGCCGAAGATCCATAACTTGATGGCTTGCACGTTAATGCCGGAGAGCCGCGTAGCCTCCATGTTGCTGCCCACTGAGTAAATGCGCCGGCCGAAGACTGTCTGGCTGGTCACATAGCTGAACACGCCCAGCAACACCAACAGCAGAAGCACCGGCACTGGAATGCCGTCGTAACTATTGAGGGTGTACACAAAGGCCGCCAGCACCAGGCCAATCACCACCACCCGCAAAAGGTCACGGACCAGTGTGTGGGGCGCCAGGCCATGGAGGGCCCTGTTTCGACGTTGCCGCCACGTCAGGAACAGGGTCAAGGCAAACAATGCAGCACCTAGCACCAAGCCAACGCTCTGGGGCAGGTAGCCCTGGCCCACATACACCAACTCAGGTGACACCGGCGCGATGGTAGTCCCCCCGGTAATGCCCAGCAGCACGCCTCTGAAGGCAAGCATGCCGCCCAGGCCTACAATGAACGAGGGAATGCGCAGGTAGGCGGTCATGCAGCCATTGGCCAGGCCGATCACTAGGCCGCACAGCGCCACTAGCCCGAGGTTGGCCAGCAGAGGTACGTGATAGACCACGTCCAGAATCGCCGCCAGCCCGCCCAGCAGGCCGAGCAGTGAGCCTACCGACAGGTCGATCTCCCCGCTGATGATCACCAGCACCATGCCGCAGGCCAGAATGCCGGTAATGGACATCTGCCGCAGCAGGTTGGAGAGGTTGCGCGGGGTTACGAACCCGCCTTCGGTCTGCCAGCTGAAGAACAACCAGATGATCGCCACTGCGATCACCAGTGCCAGCATCTTGTAGCGGGTGAACAGTTGTTTGACCTGGTTCATCTAGGCAGTTTTCCGCTTGTTGTCATTGTCATGGCCTGATGGCGCCGTCAGCGCAGCAGCCAGCACCTGTTCCTGGGTCAGCCCCTTGTTAAGGAAATCACCCCGCAACTGGCCTTCCCCGATCACCAGCACGCGGTCCGACACACCCAGCACTTCGGCCAGCTCCGACGACACCATGATGATCGACACGCCCTGGGCGGCCAGCGCGCCCATCAGCTTGTAGATCTCGTACTTGGCGCCCACATCCACCCCACGGGTGGGCTCGTCCAGTATCAGCACCTTGGGCTGGGCCAGCAGCATCTTGGCCAGCACGGCTTTCTGCTGGTTACCCCCCGACAGGCTGGTAATGGGCAGGAAGGGGCTGGCGGTTTTCAGGTGCATGCGGGTGATTTCCCGATCAATGCTGCCCAGTTCGGCCTCGGCATCGATGCGGGTCAGCTTAGAATAGGTGTCCAGCACGGCCAGGGTGATGTTCTGGCCCACACCCAAGTCGGGAATGATGCCCTGGCGCTTGCGGTCTTCAGGCACCATGCACACGCCTGCCCGGATGGATTTGAGCGGGGTGCGCGTATCGATGCGCTCACCGTTGAGCCACACCTGGCCCTCGTAGCGCCCAGGGTAGGCACCGAACAGCGCCGTCACCAGCTCGGTGCGTCCGGCACCTACCAGCCCAGCGATGCCCAGGATTTCGCCACGCTTGAGGATGAAGGAAATATCGTCCACTCGCTTGCGCTTGGGGTTGTCCTGGTCATAGCAGGTGAAATGCCGAGCCTCGAAGATCACCTCGCCCACTTCATGGGGTTGGGAAGGGTAGAGGTTGCTCATTTCACGCCCAACCATCTGTGTGATGATCCTGGGAATGTCCATGTCCGCCATGGCCGTGGTCGCGATGTGCTTGCCGTCACGAATCACCGAAATGGTGTCGCACACCGCCGCCACTTCATCGAGCTTGTGGGATATGTACACACAGGCCACACCCTTGGCTTTGAGGTCGCGGATGATGCCCAGCAACACCTCGATTTCCGACCGGGTCAGGGCCGACGAGGGCTCATCCAGGATCAGCAGCCGAGCCTGCTTGTTCAACGCCTTGGCAATTTCTACCAGTTGCTGGTAGCCGCCACCGTACTGGGACACCGGCAGTGCCACGTTCATGTCGGGCACCTTCAGCTCGCGCATCAGGGCCTCGGCCCGGTGATACATGGCCGGGTAGTTCATCCGGCCACCGGGAAGTGTCAGTTCGTGGCCCATGAAGATGTTCTCAGCCACCGAAAGGTCCGGCACCAGGGTCAATTCCTGGTGGATAATCACAATCCCGGCTGCTTCGGTGTCCCGAATAGACTGGGCCTTGAGGGGCTGCCCGTCCCAGAGGATGTCCCCCTCCCAGGTGCCGAAGGGGTACACCGCCGACAGTACCTTCATAAGGGTGGACTTGCCGGCACCGTTCTCGCCGCACAGGCCCACGCATTCGCCGGGCCGTACCTTGAGATCGATGCCATTCAAGGCCTTTACACCGCCAAAGCGTTTGACGATGCCATTCATTTGCAACAGGTAGTCAGGCATGGCTCGGCACTCACACGCAAGCGACAGTCAGGTTCACACGCTTACTGCCCTTTCATTTGGGCCGGGGTGTAGAAGCCGTCCTTTTCCAGCAGGTCGATGTTGTCCTTGGTCAGCGGGGTGGGGGTGAGCAGAATGGTGTCCACCTTCTTGGCACCATTGTCGTACTGGGAGCTATAGCTGGGCTTCTCGTTACGGGCCAACTGCACCGACAGCTTGGCTGCCTCGGACGCGATCAGCTTGAGGGGCTTGTAGACGGTCATGGTCTGGGTGCCATCGATTACCCGCTTGACCGCTGCCAGGTCGGCGTCCTGCCCCGAGATGGGTACCTTGCCGGCCAGTTTTTGCGCGGCCAGGGCCTGGATGGCACCGCCTGCAGTGGCGTCGTTGGAGGCTACGATGCCGTCGATCTTGTTGTTGTTCTTGGTCAGGGCGTTTTCCACAATGCTCAGGGCTTCCGTAGGGTTCCACTCCTTGACCCATTGCTGGCCCACAATCTTGATGTCGCCCTTGTCGATGGCCGGTTGCAGCACCTTCATCTGGCCTTCACGCAGCACCTTGGCGTTGTTGTCGGTAGGTGCGCCGCCCAACAGGAAATAGTTACCCTTGGGCGCCGCTTTGAGTACGCCGCTGGCCTGCATTTCGCCTACTTTCTCGTTATCAAAGGAGATATAGGCATCCACATCGGCATTGAGAATGAGCCGGTCGTACGACACCACCTTGATGCCGGCTTTCTTGGCTTCGGCCACGGCGTTGGTGAGCACCGTGGCATTGAACGGCACGATCACAATCACATCCACGCCACGGGAGATCAGGTTTTCGATCTGGGAGATCTGTTTCTGCTCATTGGCGTCGGCCGATTGCACGAACACCTTGGCGTCCATCTTTTCTGCCGCGGCCACGAAGTAATCGCGGTCACGCGCCCAGCGCTCCAAGCGCAGGTCGTCGATAGAGAAGCCGATTTTCGGGTGCGCAGAGTCGGCCATTACGGGAAGGGACAGCAAGGCCAATGCGCTGGCCAGCAGGGTACGTTTGAGTGCTTTCATGGTAGTGCGCCCTTTTATTGTTGTTGGAGACACAAGTATTGCAACTGCCGGTAACCACTGTAGAACGTAGCGGCCAACGGCGCGTAATGATTTGTCGTACGAATGTCACAGCGCCTAGCGGTAGATGAACCGGTTCACAATGCCTTCGAGCATTTCCTGCCGGCCACTCACTGCCTGAGGATTCAGCTCATGGCTGAAGGCGTGTTGGGCCAGGGACTCAAGGGTGAATTCACCCGCCAGCACCTGCTGGCCGAACGGTTGCTGCCAGCCGGCATAACGCTGGTCTTTGAACGCCTGCAGCCGGTCGTTCTGCACCATGGCGGCGGCGCGTTCGAGGGACAGCGCCAACACGTCCATGGCCGCTATGTGGCCGTGGAACAGGTCCACCTCGTCCAGGCTTTGCCGGCGCACTTTGGAATCGAAGTTGAAGCCACCGTGGGTAAAACCGCCCGCTTTCAGAATCTCGTAAGTGGCCAGGGTCATTTCTTCCACGCTGTTAGGGAACTGGTCCGTGTCCCAGCCATTCTGCGGGTCGCCCCGGTTGGCATCGATGCTGCCAAAGATACCCAGGGACACGGCTGTCGCGATCTCGTGGTGGAAGCTGTGGCCGGCCAGGGTGGCGTGGTTGGCTTCGATGTTGACCTTGATGTCCTGCTCCAGCCCGTATTGCTGTAGAAAACCGAATACCGTGGCGCTGTCATAGTCGTATTGGTGCTTGGTGGGCTCCTGGGGCTTGGGCTCGATCAGCAAGTGCCCCGTGAACCCGATCTTGTGCTTGTGCTCCACCACCATGCGCATGAAACGGCCCAACTGCTCGCGTTCACGCTTGAGGTCGGTGTTGAGCAGGGTTTCATAGCCCTCACGGCCGCCCCATAGCACGTAGTTGGCGCCTTTGAGCCGCTGGGTGGCGTTCATAGCGCTGAACACCTGGGTAGCGGCATAGGCGAATACTTCCGGGTCCGGGTTGCTGGCGGCCCCGGCGGCAAACCGGGGGTTGCTGAAGCAATTGGCGGTGCCCCACAGCAGCTGTACGCCGCTCTGTTCCTGATGGCGCTCCAGGTGGTCCACCATCTGGGCGAAATTGTCCCGGTACTCCTTCAGTGAGGCCCCTTCGGGTGCCACGTCCGTGTCGTGGAAGCTGTAGTAGTCCACGCCCAGCTTGGAGAAGAATTCAAAGGCGGCCTCGGCCTTGGCGATGGCCATTTCCATTGGGTTTCCCGGCGTTTGCCAGGGGCGCTTGAAGGTCCCCACCCCAAACATGTCCGCTCCCGGCCACACAAAGGTGTGCCAATAGCACGCCGCCATGCGCAAGTGCTCACGCATGGGTTTGCCCAGCACCAGCTTGTTGGCGTCGTAATGGCGAAAGGCGAGGGGGGCATCGCTGTCCGGGCCTTCGTATCGGATAGGTTCCACATCAGGGAAGTACGGCATGGGGCGGCCTTGTTGTTATGGAGTGTGAGCTGATGCTAGCAATGGCCGAGTGGAGGGCGATTATGAAAACCGTCAGGGTGGGGTGCGTTTTTGCGTAGGTAGGGGCTTGTAGCCGAAGGCGAGCGTTCGTGAACAACTACCTAGTAAGCAGAGAGCTGATAACTTAAAGCATGAGCCGACGGGGGAATTGCTATGACAACGCGCCCACGGAGCGGCTGTCTCGGAGCTTGAAAACGGAATGGATACCGACGGTGGGCTATATGACGGCAGCGCTGGCCGAGCAAGGTATCGGGCGCTATCTCATGCAGCGGTAAAACTGGACAAGGCCGCATCAGCACAACGGCTTCGTGCCGCCGGCTGTTGCGGAAGAAAAACTCAATTCTGAGTCCGGGAATTGTTGATCGGCACAGCGCACGGGTCAATCAAATAACACTTCCCATTTCGAGTGATGAATCAAGCGCGATTAGCCACGCCGCTTATCACTAACGGTAATTCCAAGCTGGGCTTGTTTTGGTGAATAAAGTTTAGGATATTCAATTATCACGGCAAGCCAGTAATGCTGTTTTGAACTGGCCTGCCTATATATTTAGTTCGCTTCTGGAAGCTCAATTCCGGCCAGCTTTGCTAGCTGAATCAGTCGGCCTTTTAGCTGGGCAATTTCTTTCTTGTTTTCTTTGTTCTGTGCAACCATTTCTTTTCGTTCATCCAGAAGCTTGGTGTTGAGTTTTTGTAAAACCTCTGACTGATCACTTATCTTTTTACCAGTTTTCACCAACGCATTAGATTTTGCAGGTGTGAATTGCCTTTCGGTTGAGCTAATGGCACCTAGCTGAGCTTGAAGTAGAGTGTTTTTTTGCTTTTCTGCATCAAGCTCGGATTGCAGGTTATTGATTTGATTTTGGATTTCAACAATGGTCCTGTCTTTTTCTTGAAGGTCTTCTAAATGAGAATTCTTAACTTCTTTAGATGATTATTTGCCTTTTTTTATTGCATTGGATTGTGAGCTGATTATCTTGGATTTTTCTCCTAAGTCTTTGTTGAGTTTGCCTAATTTTGATTCCATGGAATCGACGGCTTCCTGCATTTTGGCCATTAAGCTATCCGACTGATCCTTATAAAGATTGAGACCTTTATTTTCTTCCTGAAGTTCTTTAATGGTATTTTCTCGCGAAATGGCACGCGCTTTCGCACCTTCTTTACGCGCTGATACGCTTTGCTCTAAATTCGATTTTTGATTTTTTATCGTAGCAAGAGAGGTCGAGAGTTCTCCGACAGTATTTTTCATCGAGTCCAGTTCATGGTGTAACGCTACTGTATGCGAAGCGAAAAATTCTCCAAAATTGTCTAATGACTTATCGAAGTCTTTCAAGGAAAAGACTTTCTCATTTTCATCTTGTGAAAGTTGAGCGTGTATCCTTGTCTCTGATAAAGACCTAGGTCGATAGGTCCGATTACTTCCTCTGGATGGAAGCGGCTCATGATAAGACTTGTCCTGAGACACAGAATCGGAAGGCGCTGAGTCTCGACCTGGTTTGTCAGCTGCTTTAATCGAGGTAGTTTGATCATGTTCCACGGGATCAATGTGCTGTGGATATTGGGAACTAAGCTGGCCTGAGCGACTCACGTCCATTAATTATCTCCTTTAAAAATTGATTTAAACAGGATCCAAATATTGCCCCCCTGAGTGGTTACAAATCACGATCTGGTTCCATAAAAGGCTAAACTTGGTTTCTAAATGTAAAGAGGATGTTGGCTCCGAACTGAATTCTCAGACCAGTTTAAAGCGCTATCGCTTTAAATTATGGGCCAGGAGTTACAGCATCACAGCCATAAAAATATCATCTTGATGTCATCGATACAAGCTTAGGTCTCCTTGACTTTCCACTCTGCATAAACGATCAGCTCAGTGAGCGTGTAATGACAATTATTGGGAGTAGGGTGGCCGGTTAGGAAGGATACTTAATCTCCCGTGACGCCGTTAAGCTATCCAACAGAAATAAACTTCACACTTTTTTCTCAAAGAGGTCAGCTATCTCAGCATCCATTGCTTCAAAAGCGACCTCACTAAAAGTCCGCCCTTGCAAGCCGCCAATGCGAGGTTTAAAAGGGGCGGCATCCCCAATCACCTCAAGGCGGACAACAGGCTGCCCATTACGCGAAATGATTACCTCCTTTCCTGCAAGTGCGTCTTCGACCAACTGAGAAAGGCGCGTCTTCGCAGCGTTAATACCATAGGTGGCGATTGGCATGAATCGTTCTCCTTCAGAGGGCCACAGCTTAGTCGTTTGCTTAGCTAATTTAAGGTGGTCGTTTCGAATCTATTGTTATTGGGCATTTCCTGCGACATGCCTTAGCCTGTCTACAGCCCCTTTGCACTGGACAACAACAATGAAAACCGTGCCTCCTGTTCACCGTATCGCGCTGTTGTTCAATGGCGGCAAGATCTACGACCGCGGCATCATCACCGGCATTGGCAATTACCTGAGCAGCACCCGGGCGTCCTGGGATCTGTTTCTGGAAGAGGATTTTCTGTGCCGCCTGCGTGGCATCGAGCGCTGGCAGGGGGATGGGATCATCGCGGATTTCGACGACCCCCTGATTGGCGAGGCGTTGAGCGGCATCAAGCTGCCCGTGGTGGCCGTGGGCGGCTCGTATCAGGACACACGCGCCTATCCCAGGCACATTCCCTACGTGGCCACCGATAATGCCGCGCTTATCAAGCTGGCCTATGACCACTTGATCGAGGCAGGGCTTACGCGCTTTGCCTGTTTCAGCCTGCCCGAGGCACAGGCCAACCGCTGGGCTCAGGAGCGCGAAGTTGCCTTTCGCCAGTTGATGCAGCGTGATGGCCTGCCGGTGGAGGTGTACCGGGGGCTAGGTACCAGCGCGCCGCTGTGGAACAGTGCCGTGGAGCAACAAATTGCCTGGCTGCATAGCCTGCCTAAACCCATCGGCATCATTGCCGTCAGCGATGCCCGTGCGCGGCAATTGTTGCAGGCTTGCCTTACGGCAGGCATTGCAGTGCCGGAGCAGGTGGCGTTGATCGGCATCGACAACGACCCGCTCACCCGTACCCTCACACGTGTGCCCTTGAGTTCGGTGATTCAAGGCACGGAAGCCATGGGCCGTACCGCGGCGAAGCTGCTGCACCAGATGTTGCATGGCGTGCCCTCGGCGGGTACGCAGGTGCTGGTGCCGCCAGAAGCCATCAACGTTCAGGCGTCCAGCCTGCACCAGCCGCTGGGCAATGCCTATGTGATGCAGGCCCTGCACTTCATTCGCCAGTACGCCTGCCAAGGCATCAAGACCGCGCAAGTGGCCGGGTATGTAGGGGTTTCTCGTTCGTCATTGGAGGCGCACTTCAAGCGCGAGCGAGGGCGCAGTGTCCATGACGAGATACTGCGCTTCAAGCTGGCCGCTGCTTCCAAGGGGTTGGCAGAAGCGGGGGTGGCCATCGCCGATATCGCCCAGGCCTGCGGCTTCAAATCGCCGCAGTACCTGCATACCGTGTTCCGCCGCGAGTTCGGCTGCACCCCCAGGGAGTACCAAGCTTCAAGCAGCCAGTAAACCCAGGCTCGCGAGCCCGTCTTGCCGCTTACCGCTTACCGTAAGCGGCCAGCGAACACATTTTCTAAAATCCGTAATTAGGGTGATCGCGGGGATCTCCATACGCCAACGAAGCTCTAACCCCAAAACCTTTAAAGGATCATTTGATGAACGCTAACCAGATGGTGCATGCCGTCGATCATATGGGCTTCGCAGTCAGCTCATTAGAAGAAGCCATTCGCTTTTGGACAATTGGACTTGGGTTCATGCTTGAACGTCAGTCGGAAATGGGTGGCCAATTCATTCTGCAAGTCACCGGCACCGCCGACCCGAAGGTGCGAACGGCGATAGTTAAAGGCCCAGATGGCAGCCGGGTAGAATTGCTAGAATATTCGCAGGGTGACCGCCACGGTATCACCCCACCTACGGCATCAGCGATTGGCTCAGCGCACTTGGCATTGAGCGTGCAAGACATACACGTTGTAATCGAACGCATTGAGCAAGCGGGCTGGCAAGCAAGAGGTAAGCCTCAACCGATTCCCGCAGGCCCACGCAAGGGAACGCTGGTTGTATATGTAACCGGGCCAGATAATATCACTCTGGAACTGATGCAGGCTGATGAGTAGCTTTCTGCTAACCGCCCTCATCCCATGGGATGAACGCTGCCGTACCTCCACCTTAAGTGTCCACCGAACACACCTCCAGAATCCCCACCTAAAAAAAGTGGAAATCGTCGCCCCGGATTCAAGAAGCGCCATGGTCCTTAAAGCTGGAGTTAGGAAGGTGAGTTCGCCGGACGCTTGCCGCTTACCGCTCAACCCTATTGCTTCAAATCCACCAGCGGCGTGTCACGTACCTCAGTGTTGCGCCCATTCTGAATGCGCTTCACCGATTCGACGGCCTGGTCCACCGCTGGCTTATCTGCCAACAGGCTGTAGCTGATGCTGAACTGGCGGGTTTCCTTGGGGCCGATCTTGGGCACAAGGTTCAACGGGCGCTGGTAGCGACGGTTGTAGGAGAAGCTGGTGCCGGGCTCCAGGCCGGTGACATAGCCCTGGCCCTGGGTGTCGGTGTTTTTCCAAAGGGAGAATACGGGAAGCGTCTGGGTGTTGAAGCCTACGGCCACGCCCAGGCTGCCGGCCTTGTTGTGCAGCACGGTCAGGGTCTGGCCCTTGTCGTCGGCGTAGGGCACCACGTTGTACACGGTCTCGTCATAGTCGCGTGTGGGCGCGCGGTAGGTGTCCCAGGTGCTGAGGTCCCCTTTGGCCTTGTCGTTGAACGGCGAAACTTGCTTGACTGGCGCCACGAAACGCGCACCTTCTTCCAGGAACGGCGTGCTGAAATTGCTGTGGTACAGCGCCTGGTATTCCTTAGGGTAGTCGCCGTTGTTGGTGAGCACATCGTTGAGGTCAAAGCGGGCACTGCCCGGCACCGTCACCAGCTCGGTGGCCACGGTGAAATCCACCTTCTTGAAGGCCTGCTCTTTCAGTTCGCCGCGTAGGTGAATGGCGTAGGGCGGCGTGTCGTCAATGTGCAGCGTCACGCGGCTGGCAGGAATGTTAGCCGCCCGACCATGGAGGGTCAGCATTTCGCCATTGTCCACGCCAGGGTGGCCTACCCACTCATAGCCACAGCGTGCGACCAGCTCATTGAACCCCCCCAGCCAGCCCAAGCCGTCACGCCCGGTGAGTTCGATAAAGGCAGGGTTTACCACCTCCTTGACGGGAGAATCCCAGCCCATGCGCACCGTGCCAACCGAAGCGTTCAGCACGTTCATGCCGCGTGTAGGCACCACTGACAGCTTCATCTTGCCGTTGTCGATGTCGATCACACTGACCCCTTCCTGCCGGCCGCCGTGCAGAGTACGCACGGTGATGGTGAAGGGCGCTGGGGTCTTGGCCCCGAGTTCAGCACTGGTGATCTTGAACGGTTCAGCAGGTTTGTCAGTGTCCAGCAGCACATAGTCCCGCGCCAGGGCGTGGGAAGTCATGGCCAGCGTGCCAAGTGCTGCAAGCAGGTGGAGGGGTTTCATGAGAGGTGCCTTTTTTAGTGTTGTAGGCGCTTTTTATAACGCTGATGAAGCGTTTCAGCAATGGGGCGACTAATGTTCTGCGAACCGCTTATCTTCCTTAGGGCACTCTGTGGCTCTGCTGGCCTCCCATGAGAACGCATAGGCGTTCTTGAATACTGAATGGGAGAAACACCATGGTAAAAGACGACAATGGCAAAGCCAGCCCCTACCCAGGCCCGGGCGGCGCATACAGTGACAAGGAACTGCTGTCGGAGAAGGAGGGCGTGAGTACCGATGACAAAGGGGGCGATCAGCCTGCTGAGTCAGCTGTCGATGAGGCTGAGAAAACCTTTAATGACGGTAAAGCTGATTAAGCGTTGCCAGCCGCTGTACCGCAGCGACCTGTTCCCGGTCTCCGCCTTCGGCTACACCCGGTCCTACAGCAATCAAGACCGGCACCGGCTTACTGTAGGAGTTCGCGAAGCGGACGAACCTGAACACTGAACTGCAACGCAAAAAGGGTACGCCGTGGCGTACCCTTTTTGTTTCCAGCCGAGTCGGTCTTACTGAAGCAGTTTCAGTACAGACGACGGGATCTGATTAGCCTGGGACAGGATCGCGGTGGAAGCCTGTTGCAGGGTTTGCTGCTTGGTCAGCTCAGCGGTTTCAGCGGCGAAGTCCACGTCCTGGATGGTAGAGCGAGAAGCCGTGGCGTTTTCGATGATGTTGCTGATGTTGCTGATGGTGCTTTCCAGACGGTTCTGCTTGGCACCCAGGTCAGCACGGGTGTTGTTCACAGAGTTCAGTGCGGCGTCGATGGCGGTGATGGCCGAGTCGATGGCGGTGTGCGCAGCGCTGACGTCCGAACCGGTGATGGCAACCGAGGCTACACCCAGGCCAGAGGCCGATGCGTCCAGGCTGATGCCCAGGTCGATGTGCTGGTCGGAACCGGTCATGGCGCCTACCTGGAACTGCAGGGCGGAAGCGGAACCGTCCAGCAGCTTCATGCCTGTACCGAAGGTGGTAGAGGTGGAGATACGGGTCAGTTCGTCGCTCATCTGGCCGAATTCGGACTGCAGGGCGGTACGGTCAGCCGAGCTGTTGGAGTCGTTGCGGGACTGAACAGCCAGTTCACGCATACGCTGCAGAATGCTGGTGGTTTCCTGGAGCGCGCCTTCAGCGGTCTGGGCGATCGAGGTGGCGTCGTTGGCGTTCTTGGTGGCGACGGTCAGGCCTTTGATCTGGGTGGTCAGGCGGGTAGCGATCTGCAGGCCAGCAGCGTCGTCTTTGGCGCTGTTGATTTTCAGACCCGAGGACAGGCGAGTCATCGAGGTTGCAGTGGCAGACGAAGCCTTGTTCAGGTTGTTCTGAACGGTCAAGGAAGCGATGTTGGTGTTAACGGTCAACGACATGGTGCAAACCTCAGGGTCGATTGTGGAGTACGGCTTCCGGCCCTGGCTGTTTGGAAATGGCCCGGAGAACCTATGCCCTAGTTATCGTCGCCCTGTGCGATTGCTTTAACCCCGGATGTGGCCTGTTGTGAGACACCGTTCACAATCCTGCTGCAAACCTTTACCTTGGTAATAAGCACTGGTAGTGCTGGTTACCAAGCCAGGGCGATGGCCCTGGGGCGGGGCGGCAGGTTCGACCTTGGCGTTCAGCCCGCTGCCCAGGACGGCCGAGTACGCGGCCTGGTACTTCAATTGAAAGCGGGCAGGGTACCCATTTTTCCGCGGTGGTAGATCATGGGGGTGACCGGTTCGCTGGGCAGGATCAGGTTCTTCACCTCCCCAACGATGATGGCATGGTCACCGCCTTCGTATTCACGCCACAGCTCGCACTCGATAATGGCCGTGGCCCCCTCAAGCAATGGGTTGCCCAAAGCGCTCAAGGTCCAGGGCAACTGGCGTGCTTTGTCCTTGTCCTTGCTGGCAAACGCGTAGGCATGGGCCTGTTGCTCGCCAGACAGCAAGTGGATGGCGAACCGTTTGCTTTGCACCAGTACCGGGTAGGTATTAGAGGAGTAATTGGGGCAGAACAATACTAGGGCAGGGTCCAGCGACAGAGCGCTGAAGGCACTGGCGGTAATGCCAACCAGTTCACCGTCGCTGTCCAGCGTGGTAACCACGGTTACTCCGGAGGGGAAGGAGGCCATTACATCTTTGTACACATGGGGTTCGATCATTGCCGCCTTACCTCTTGATCCATCACGAATGGGCCTGGCATAGGGTGCCTTAGACCGGTTGATCCATACGGTTTTCTATACTTGAAACCGATCCTTGTGCAGCCCTGGTTCACACGGCTCCACAAGGGTCGACCCAGATAATACCTGAACGCACGCCCCGTGCCAGACGGTGCACGTGTCTAACGTCGCCCTTCAGGATGGGCGCCTTCGCATTTGCCCGGCACGGGTTAGCTGTTATCTCCCAACTGCACTAAGCTACCGGGCTTTTAAACTAAAACCATTGGCACCTTATGACCCTGTCCTCGAACACCAACCCGCTGCACGGCATTACCCTTGAACGGCTGCTCAATGAACTGGTAGGCCACTACGGGTGGGAGGGGCTAGCGGCCCAGGTGGACGTCCGGTGTTTCAAACATGACCCCAGCGTGAAGTCCAGCCTCGCTTTCCTGCGCAAAACTCCCTGGGCGCGGCAGAAAGTCGAAGCTTTGTTTGTGGACTTGCAACAACGAGCTTACTGACCTGGCGTCAGTTGTGCTTGAGGTGCTCGCGGATCTTGGTCTGCACGATGGCGTACAGGTGGTCGAGTGTCCAGGGCTTGGGCAGGAAGGCAGCGCTGGGCGGCAGCGGGTCGTTGCCCCTGGCATGGAAACCGCTGGTCACGATCACGGCGATGTCAGGGTCATAGTCGTGAATGAGCCAGGCCAGCTCCCAGCCGTCGAGCTTGCCGGGCGTTTGCACATCGGTTACCAGCAGGTCAGGCCGCATCGCAGAGATAGCCGTGAGCCCTTGATCCGCCGTTTCCACAGCCACCACGCGCGCGCCCAGGTCTTCCAAGGCAAGCACCATGATCTCACGCAACGTAGGTTCGTCCTCGACGATCAGTATGTCCCGGCACAGCGGGGCAGCATTATCTTTTTGCATGGCTGATCGCATCCATAATTGTCAAAGTTCTGACACTGTGAGGTGAGTGTCGATCACCATGGCGGATGAGAGGTACGTTTTGTACAGATATCGACCAATGCGGGGCATTTTGTACAAGGTTTGAACAGCGATTGTTATACGCTGATGGCTTCGGCGCCATTGAGCGCTTTCATGGTGCGTTTAAGCCAGGTGAGGTAAGGTCCAAGGCTTTGAGACCAGGAGCCCATCATGAACATGACCAAACTAGGAACAACCGGCCTAGACATCTCGCGCCTCTGCCTGGGGTGCATGACGTTTGGCGAGCCTGATGCGGGCACTCATGCCTGGACACTGGATGAAGCGGCCAGCCGGCCTATCGTGAAGCAGGCGGTGGAGCACGGTATCAACTTTTTCGATACCGCCAACAGCTACTCGGCAGGCACCTCCGAGACCATCCTGGGCAAGCTGCTGAAGGAATTCACGCGCCGTGATGAAGTGGTAGTGGCCACCAAGGTCTTCTTCTCTGCCAGCATGCTGGGGGGAGGTTCACGCCCGAACGAACAGGGGCTGTCACGTAAGGCCATCATGGCCAATATCGACGCCAGCCTCACCCGCCTGGGCATGGACTATGTGGACCTGTACCAGATCCACCGTTGGGACTATCACACGCCTATCGAAGAAACCATGGAAGCCCTGCACGATGTGGTGAAGGCCGGTAAGGCCCGGTACATCGGTGCGTCGTCCATGTTTGCCTGGCAGTTCGCCAAAGCGCAGCAAGTGGCTAAGGAGCACGGGTGGAGCCGCTTCGTGTCCATGCAGAATCACCTTAACCTGCTGTACCGGGAAGAGGAGCGTGAGATGCTGCCCCTGTGCCAGGACCAAGGCGTAGGGCTGATCCCTTGGAGCCCCCTGGCCCGTGGCCGCCTGACTCGGCCGAACGGGCAAGAGACCGAACGCATGCGCACCGACCTGTCCGGGCAGTCGTTCTATAAGGGTGCCGAAGCCTTGGATGGCCACGTGATCGATGTGGTCGAGCAGATTGCAGGCGAGCGGGGCGTGCCCATGGCCCAGGTGGCACTGGCGTGGGTGCTGGGCAAGCCTGGCGTATCTGCACCCATCGTGGGGGCCTCCAAGGTGGCTCAGCTTAACGATGCCGTCACTGCACTGGACCTGGTACTGACGCAGGACGAGCGGGAACGCCTCGAAGCGCCCTATGTGCCGCATACCATCAGTGGCTACAGCTAACAGCTACGCATCGGCTGCAGCGCTACTGCGCACGCCTCAGGTTTCATGCGTGCCAGCGCATAAACTGTTTGTCTGTACAGGGGTGTGTCGTGGACTATAGGCACTTTTTCCCTCGCCCGTTCATCGGCGAGGGATCTGTGTTCGAGGAGTTTACCCCATGCACCCCAGGATCGAGGCAGTGGTTGCCCGAAAGGTCGGCTTTGCGTTCCACCAGAATGCCGTGCCAGTGCTACGTGAGCTGGCCGTACTGCACGAAGGTCCCGAGGCCCTGAGCGACCTGACCCTCAGCCTGGTAACCGACCCACCCTTTTCAGAACCCCGCAGTTGGCACCTGGCGCGGCTGGAACCCGGCGACACCCTGTCGGTGGCGGACCGGGACATTCACCTTCACGCCGGGGTGCTGGCCGAACTGAGTGAAAGCCTGCAGGCGCACGTGATCCTGCGCCTTGCCCAAGGCGAACAGGTGCTGGCCGAGCAACGCTACCCCGTGGAGCTGCTGGCACGCATGGCCTGGGGTGGGCTGAACGCCATGCCCGAGTTGCTGGCTGCCTTCTGCTTGCCCAACGACCCGGCCGTGGATCGCCTGCTTAAGGCCGCTTCGGACATCCTGCGCCGGGCGGGTAAGAAAGACGCCATCGACGGCTATGAGGGCAAGTCCCGTACCCGAGTGTGGGAAGTGGTCTCAGCCCTGTGGTCAGCCGTCTGCAGCCTGCGCTTGAGCTATGCCTTGCCCCCGGCCAGTTTCGAGGACCAAGGCCAGAAAATCCGGGCCCCTGGGCAGGTGTTTGAAAACGGCATGGCCACCTGCCTGGACACGGCCTTGCTGTTCGCCGCAGCCCTGGAGCAGGCCGGCCTGAATGCCTTGGTCATTCTGGCCAAGGGGCATGCCTTGGTAGGGGCCTGGCTGCAACCCCAGGAATTCTCCCAACTGCTGACCGACGATGCCACCGCCGTGCGCAAGCGCGTGGACCTCAAGGAGCTGGTGGTCTTCGAGACCACCTTGGCCACCCACATGCCACCGCCGGCCTTCTCCACGGCAGTACAGGCCGGCGAACGGCAGTTGACGGATGATCACTTTCTCATGGCCCTGGACCTGCACCGGGCGCGCATGCAGAAAATTCGGCCGCTGGCCTTGGCCAGTGCCTTGCCGCTGCCTGACGCACCCGAAGCACCCGGCCTTGTGGACAGCCTTGAGGCCGCGCCAGCGCTGCCGGGTTTTGACGTGGACATTCCCCAGGCACCCGAGGGCCCTGCCGGCACGTTGACCCTCTGGCAGCGCAAGCTGCTGGACCTGACAACGCGCAACCGCCTGTTGCACTTGCCCGACAGTGCCAAAGGCGTACGCCTGCTGTGCTCGGAGCCCGCTGCCCTGGAAGACGCCCTGGCCGGTGGCCAGCGGTTACGTATCGTGCCAGTGCCAGACTTGGAAAGCAGCGGGCGTGACCCGGCCTTGTATGAGCGCCAGCACCAGCAAAGCCTGCTCGATGAGGTCGCCCAGGCTGCCTTAGGGCGTGGCGAGGTGTTGGCCAACCTGGACAAGGCGCGGCTCGAAGCCAGCCTGATCGACCTGTACCGCAAGGCCCGTGGCGACCTGGAAGAGGGCGGTGCCAATACCCTGTTCCTGGCCTTGGGTTTTTTGAAATGGAAAAAAAGCGCTGAGGACCCCAAAACTTATTCGGCGCCTCTGATTCTGCTACCTGTGAAGCTGGAGCGCAAAAGTGCCCTGTCGGGGGTGACCCTGGCCGTGCTGGATGAGGAACCTCAGCTTAACCTGACCCTGCTGGAACTGCTGCGCCACGACTTTGAGCTGACCATTCCCGGCCTGGAAAACGGCCTGCCCATGGACGAGCACGGCATCGACGTACTGGGCATCTGGAACCTGGTGCGGCGTGCGGTTCGAGACGTCACGGGGTTCGAGGTCAGCACCGACGTGGTGCTGGGAACGTTCTCTTTTGCCAAATACTTGATGTGGCAAGACCTGTCCGCCAATAGTGAGCAGTTGTTGCAAAGCCCGCTGGTCCGGCACCTGCTCAATCGAGACAGCCAAGGCGAGGGGGGCGGCCCGGCTCACCCGTTCCCACGGCCCGAGCGCCTGGACGCTACCGTGCCGCCTTCCCAGGTGTTCACCCCCCTGCCAGCGGATTCCTCCCAGTTGGCCGCCGTGGTGGCGTCGGCCAGTGGCCACAGCTTTGTGCTGGACGGCCCTCCAGGTACGGGCAAATCCCAGACCATCGCCAACATGATTGCCCACAACCTGGCCCTGGGGCGCAGGGTGCTGTTCGTGGCCGAGAAGCGCGCTGCGCTGGATGTGGTCTACAGGCGGCTGGAAGCCAAGGGGCTGGGTGAGTTTTGCCTGGAGCTGCACTCCAGCAAGGTCTCGAAGGTGGAGGTGCTCAAGCAGTTGGAGCGCGCCTGGGATACCCGGGAAGCCCTGACCAGCGAGGCGTGGGAGCGCGAAGCCTACAAGGTGCAGGTGCTGCGCGGACAGTTGAACGCGCGCGTGGCCGTCCTGCACCAGCGGCACCCCAATGGGCTGTCGCTGCACCAGGCCATCGGCCGTGTGGTGCGAGATCACACCCCCGCGATGCCTCGTTTGACGTGGCCCGTTGGCACTGTGCATGACGCTGCCCGCTACCAGCACCTGCTGGATCTTGCCCGCCGGCTGGGGCTCAACGCAGACGCCGCCGTCACCTTGGCCGCAGAGTTTGGGGCCGTGGCCAACAGCCAATGGTCCAACGGCTGGCAGGCTGAGCTGGCCGCGATCGCCTCAGAAGTGCCTAAGGTGCTGGATACCCTTCAGGCCACGGCCGAGCAGGTGCTGGCCTTGACGCGCTTGCCACTGGCAGCGGCGGACACGGTCCAGGCCCAAGGCTTGGGTGTGCTGGCTCGCCTGCTACTCAAAGCCCATGGGCTGAACCTGAGTTTCGCTTTTTCGCCTGACACGCCGGCCCGGCTGGCTGCCATCGACCACGCACAGCCATTGATCGACCGTTATGAGCAGCTGCGCCAGGCACTGTCGGTACCGTATGCCGATGACGCCTGTCGCCGGTTACCTTTCGACAGCTTGAAAGAGGCCTGGAAAGCGGCCGAGGGAAAATTCTGGTTCTTCGCCACGCTGGCCAAAAACAAGGTGACCCAGCAATTGGCCAGCCTGGGCGGCGCCACCGGCACGCCTGACACGCCCAAGGACCTGGACACCCTTGAACGCATGCGCGACCTGATGGCCGAGCTGGATCAACTGGACACTGACCTTCAAGGCGTACCGGGCTGGAGGGGCGTTGCCAGCGATCGGCCCCGCATGGCGCGGGCGCGGGAATTGGCCGAGGGCATTCGTCGCCAGCTCAGCGCCTTGGCAGGCTCGCCGGATCACCTGATTGACCTGCGCGCTGCCGTGGCCCGGCTGGTGGTGGAGGCTAACGAACTGTTGGGGCCCGACGGCCAGGTGGCAGCCGCCACCACGGCACTGGAACAGGCGGCTGCCTACGAGGCTCACGTCAGTAGCCAGTTCATCCGCCTGATCGGCGTAGGCGACTCGGCACCGTTGCCCGCCCAGGCGCGGCGCGAGGCCGCCACTGCCATTGAGCGCCAGCCCGCGCGGCTCAAAGCCTGGTGTGACTGGTGCCGGGTGCGGGATGAGGCCCGCGAAGCAGGGCTCGGCCCCTTGGCCGAGGCGGTGGTCAGTGGCGCGGTGACCGCCTCAAGCTGCGTGGACACCTTCACCACCGCCTATGCCCATTGGTTCGCCTCCGAGGGTATCGATGCCGAGCCTCTGCTACGCGACTTTGTGGCCGCCGAGCACCTGAGCGACATTGCGCGGTTCAGCCAGTTGGACGATGAATTGGCCGCCTTGAGCGTACGGTACATCCGGGCCCGCCTGTGCGGGACCATCCCCTCGAAAAACGACAGTGGCCGAGAAGGCGGTTTTGCGGTGCTCAAGCATGAGCTGCAGAAGTCCCGACGGCACAAGCCCGTGCGCCAACTGGCCGTTGAAATGGGTGACGCGTTCAACCGCCTGGCGCCGTGCATGCTCATGAGCCCATTGTCCATTGCCCAGTTCCTACCGCCGGATCAACCGCCGTTCGACCTGGTGATTTTCGACGAAGCGTCGCAGATCGCACCCTGGGACGCCATCGGTTCTATCGCCCGTGGCACCCAGGTGGTGATCGCTGGGGACCCCCGGCAGATGCCACCCACCAACTTCTTCAACCGGGGCGCCAACGCGGGCGAGGAAGACACCGGCGAAGACATGGAAAGCATCCTGGACGAATGCCTGGGGGCCGGGGTGCCCAGCCACAGCCTGAGCTGGCACTACCGCAGCCGCCACGAAAGCCTGATTGCGTTCTCCAACCACCGCTACTACGACAGCAACCTGATCACGTTCCCGGCAGCCGAAACCCGCGCCAGTGCCGTGGGCTGGCGTCGGGTAGAAGGCGTCTATGCTAAGGGCAAAGGCCGCTTCAACCATGCCGAAGCCCAAGCGATCGTGGATGAAACCGTAAAGCGCCTGACGGACCCTGGGTTTGTGGCGGCTGGGTATTCCATTGGCATCATCACCTTGAACAGTGACCAGCAGAAGCTGATCAATGACCTGCTCGATGCGGCCCGCAAACAACACCCCGAGATCGAACCCTTCTTCCAGGAAGAAGGGCGGGCCGAGCCGGTGGTGGTGAAAAACCTGGAGACCGTGCAGGGGGACGAGCGGGACCTGATCATGCTCAGCATCGGCTACGGGCCGACCGAGCCGGGCGCCCCGGTAATGTCCATGAACTTCGGTCCCCTCAACAAGGAAGGCGGCTGGCGCCGGCTGAACGTAGCCATTACCCGTTCGAGACGGGAAATGCTGGTGTTCTCGTCGTTCGACCCTTCGATGATCGACCTCAATCGCACCAGCGCCCGCGCGGTCGCAGACCTGAAGCACTTTATCGAATTCGCCCAGCGCGGCCCTAAAGCCTTGGCCGGTGCGGTACGCGGTTCCGTCGGGGGCTATGACTCGCCGTTTGAAGAAGCCGTGGCCCAAGGGTTACGCAGCCTGGGCTGGACCGTGGTGCCGCAGGTGGGGGTATCACGCTTCCGCATCGACCTGGGGGTAGTACACCCGCAGCGCCCTGGGGATTACCTGGCTGGGGTGGAGTGCGACGGTGCTACCTATCACAGCGCCGCCACGGCCCGGGACCGCGACAAGGTGCGCGGGGAGATTCTCCGAGGCTTGGGGTGGCACTTGGTGCGGCTCTGGTCCACCGATTGGTGGGTAGACAAGGCTGGGGCACTGCAACGGCTGGATGCCGAACTCAAGTCACTGTTGGCCGCCGAGCAGGAGTAGCAGGGTATGCAAAACGAGTCGGTTGAACCCAAGCCCACGCCAGCAGGTGCCAGGACCCATTGGTTCGCGCAGCCCCAGTGGGGGCTGTGGCGACAGCGCATGGGGTTCTGGGTCGGGGCGCTGCTGGTAGGGCTGGTGGCTCTGGCGTTTGCCTGGCTGGCCGACGCGGCATTCACTGCGTTTCAGCGCCTGCTGGCTTTAGCTGCCTGGTTACCGCTTATCGTCACGCCCTTGGGCTTCGCGTTGCTGGCGGGCATTACCCATCACTGGTTTCAGAATGCCCGTGGCAGTGGCATCCCCCAAGTGATCGCTGCCCTGGAGACACCGTCCAGGCGGTTTCGCCACCAGGTGTTGGCGCTGCCCGTTGCGGCAGTGCGTATGGCCTGCACCCTGGGCGCACTGCTGGTGGGCGGTTCAGTAGGGCGCGAAGGCCCTACGGTGCACGTGGGCGCGGCCGTGTTGTATGCCTTTGGCCGCCGCTTGGGCCTGCATGGCCGGCGAACGGTGGCCGGGCTGATCCTGGCCGGGGGCGCTGCCGGGATTGCTGCAGCGTTCAATACACCCCTGGCAGGCGTGGTATTTGCCATCGAAGAGTTGAGCCGCACCTTTGAACAGCGTTTCAGCGGCCTGGTGCTGACAGCGGTGCTCATTGGCGGCATGGTCACTCTGGGCCTGATGGGCCATTACGCCTATTTCGGTGACATTGGCGGGCAGTTGCCCAGCGGTTGGGGCTGGAGTGCGGTGCCGCCCTGCGCGCTGTTCGGTGGGGTGCTGGGCGGGGTGTATGTGAAGCTGGTCCTGCCGTCGGACCGAGGCTGGCTAGGGAAAATGGCTGCGCTACGTTCCCGCTTCCCCATGCGTTTTGCAGGTGGCTGCGGGCTGGTGCTGGCGGTGCTGGGCCTGATCTCGGGCAACCATGTGTTCGGCACTGGCTACGAGGAAACCCGCGCGTTGCTCGAAGGCCAGCCCATTACCAACGGCGGCTTTTTGCTGTGGAAATTTCTGGCCAATGTCGCGTCCTACCTGGCAGGTATACCAGGCGGGTTGTTCTCACCCTCACTCAGCATTGGCGCGGCTTTCGCGCCGGTGCTCAGTCTGTTCCCTGGTATCGAATTCCAAACCGCCGCTTTACTGGGTATGGGCGCTTACCTGGCGGGCGTAACGCGCTCGCCGCTTACGGCTTCGGTGATTGTGCTGGAGCTGTCCCACAGCCCAGACCTGGCCATTCCCATGCTGGGCACTACCTTGATGGCCGCCGCCATCTCCGGGTGGATAGCCCCGGTGTCCCTATACCATGCGCTGGCCAAGCAGATACTGGATAAAGTGGCGCCCAAGGCCTAGGCCTGGCGCTTCAGGCATCTTGTGCCAGGGGCGGGCCGCGGAAAGGGTCCAGCCCTTGTATCGGCTCCAGCTTCACTGGTTGCCCCGTACGGGCGCTTTCGTAGATAGCTTCCATCAGCTTGTGGTCCTGTACACCTTCCTCTCCAGGGGTGTACGGCTTACGCCCGGTCAGTACGCAATCCGCCATATGGTCCAGCTCTGCCGCGAACTGGTTCTTGGGCGCTAACGTGAGTTCGGCATTGCGCGTGGCGTCATCGTCCCGGTCCACCACGGCCATGCGCTGGCCCCGGTAAAGAAACGCGTTAGGCATATCAATGGCCGCTTTTTCCAGGTTCAGGTGCTGGCGCTTGTCGTCGCGGGCGCCGTAGCTGGTCATGCAGTTGGCGACGGTGTGGGAGGGGAAGCGCAAAGTGAATTGTACGGTTTCCTCTACGTCGGCAAAACGCGGATCACCCGGTGGGGAATAGGTGGTGGCATACACCTCGGTGGGCTCTTCACCGGTGATGAAGCGTGCGGTGTTCAAGCAGTACAGCCCAATGTCCACCAAAGAACCTCCGCCGGCCATGGCTTTCTTGTGTCGCCATTGCCGGTCGCCATCGGCCGCCACCGTCTGGGTATTGATGCCGTTATACGCCACCAGCCGCCCGTACTGCTTGCCGCGGACCAGTTCCATGGCTCGGCGGTTGTAGGGTTCATATTGAATGCGGTAGGCCACCATTAGTTTTACCCCGGCCTGTTGGCAAGCGTCGACCATGGCTTGGCCATCCTTGGAGGAGACCGACATGGGTTTTTCCGTCAGCACGTGCTTGCCGGCTTTGGCGGCCCGCTCGCAGAATTCCCGGTGCATGGCGTTGGGCAGCACGATGTACACCACCTTGACGTCCGGGTTGTCCTGGAGGCGGTCGAAGTCTTCATAGCTGTAGCAGCTGTCAGGCTTGATGCCGTATTGCTGGGCTACAGCCTTCAGCTTTTCTGGCGAGCCCGACACCAGCGCCACGGGTTTGGCCTTCATGCACTGGCCAAAGGCCGGAAGGATTTCTTCGAGCGCCAACCGGCCCAGGCCTACCACGGCAAAGCCGATGCGCTCTTCCGGCGGCAGAGGCTTGGGCGGTGGTGGCGAAGGGGTGTCCGCCGGCCCCCGCCAGGTGGGGAATGTTACCGCGCCCTGTTCCACCTTGCCGGTGTCCACGGGGGTAGGAGCTGTGAAGGTGGCGGCCATGGCGCTGGGTGCTACGGCCGCGGCAGTGGCCGACACAGCCACCAGTTTGCATAGGGCACGGCGGTTGAGGGTAGGGCGTTCGTCGCTCATGGCAGGCTCGGCAATGGAGGGGGGTACAAGACCGGACCGCAGGCAAGGCAGGAAGGTTTCGACGAATCCGCCCTCAACCCCGTCCGCGGCGGACTTGCGCGCGCTTGCGAGATTGCTGCGCAGGCAGAGCTTGGCGCCTACGGCAGCATTATGCCCCGGTTACCTCAATCACACCCCAACGTGACGTAACCGCAGCGGCGCTAGTCTGAAAAAAGGGCTGGCTTTTTTACCCGCTTGTCCTTTACATACTCACCGCCACGCGCACGCACGCGCTTACTCATGGGGAAAGGAAATGGCCAAGGCCGCTGATGTCGTCGTTCAATGCCTGGAAAACGAAGGCGTCGAGTATGTATTCGGGATTCCGGGTGAAGAAAACCTGGACCTGCTCGAATCCTTGCGCAAGTCACCGATCAAGCTGATTCTGACCCGCCACGAGCAGTCTGCCGGGTTCATGGCTGCGACCTATGGTCGCTTGACCGGCAAGACCGGCGTGAGCCTGTCCACCCTCGGCCCAGGCGCCACCAACCTGGTGACCGCCGGCGCCTATGCCTACCTGGGTGGCATGCCGATGCTGATGATCACAGGGCAGAAGCCCATCAAGAAATCCAAGCAGGGCCGTTTCCAGATCCTGGACGTGGTCGGCATGATGCAGCCCCTGACCAAATACACCCACCAGTTGGCATCGGCCGACAACATCCCATCCCGCGTGCGTGAAGCCTTCCGCCTGGCGGAGGAAGAAAAGCCGGGCGCAGTGCACCTGGAACTGCCCGAAGACATCGCCGCCGAGCAGACCGACAGCCTGCCGATCACACCGAGCTTGCACCGCCGCCCGGTGGCTGAACAGAAAGCGATCGCCGCGGCCGTAGCCAAACTGCAAGCGGCCCGCCGTCCCATCCTCGTGATCGGGGCTGGCGCCAACCGCAAGATGACGGCCAAGGTGCTGCGCCAGCTGATCGACAAGACCGATATTCCTTTCGTGACCACCCAGATGGGCAAGGGCGTGGTGGACGAGCGTCATGCGCGCTTCCTGGGCAACGCTGCGCTGTCGGCCGGGGACTTCGTGCACCGTGCTGTGGAAGCCGCCGATTTGATCGTGAACATCGGCCATGACGTGATCGAGAAGCCGCCGTTCTTTATGGTCCGTGGCGGTACGGAAGTTATTCATATCAACTTCCGCTCCGCCGAAGTGGACCCTGTGTATTTCCCGCAGGTTGAAGTGGTGGGCGACATCGCCAACACCGTGTGGCAGATCAGCGAGGCGCTGGAACCCCAGGCTCACTGGGATTTCGACCGGTTCATGACCATCCGTGAAGCCAACGAAACCCAGATCGCCGAGGGCGCCGACGATAACCGCTTCCCGGTCTACCCGCAGCGGCTGGTAGCCGATGTGCGCCGGGCGCTGCCTTCCGACGGCATCGTGGCGCTGGATAACGGCATCTATAAGCTCTGGTTTGCCCGTAACTACAAGGCCCACAAGCCCAACACCGTGCTGCTGGACAACGCCCTGGCGACCATGGGCGCCGGCCTGCCGTCGGCCATGGCCTCGCACCTCGTGTACCCGGATCGCCCCGTGGTAGCGGTGTGTGGCGATGGCGGCTTCATGATGAACAGTCAGGAACTGGAAACAGCCGTCCGCCTGAAGATGCACATCACCGTGATCATCCTGCGGGACGACGGTTACGGCATGATCCGCTGGAAGCAGTCGAACATGGGCTTCACCGACTACGGCCTGGACTATGGCAACCCGGACTTTGTGATGTACGCGCAAAGCTACGGCGCCAAAGGCCACCGCGTGGAAAGCGCGGAAAGCTTCCTGCCACTGCTGGAGCGCTGCCTCAGCGAGCCGGGTGTGCATGTGATCGACTGCCCGGTCGACTACTCGGAAAACGACGCGATTCTGAATAGCGAACTCAAGCGCCGCAGCGCGCTGGTGTAAGCCGCACTACCCTGGGGGCCTGATCGGGCTCCCAGGCCTTAAACCCCCTCAGTCTGCCCTTGTGCAGGCAAACCCCTTGGCTTGCTCGCGCGCTACCTGGGCCTGGGCCTTCTCCTGGCACACCTGCGGCTTCTGCCGAGCGTTCCAGAGCACCGAGGTGGTCTTGTCCACCTGGTACATCGTACGGCACACCGAGCGGGGCGAATCGCCCCCGATCACCCATACCCTGCGCACATCCCCGTGCTTTTCGCACCGGACACCGGCCCCTTTGGCGTGCAAGGGGGCGGCTACTGGCGTGGGCGCTGCGGCGGGAGCCACCACGGGCGCAGGTACGTCGGCCGTGTTCTGGGTCATCACTACCTTCGGGTAAAGCACGCCAGGCTGCACGGGGTTCGTAAGGTGCCAGCCCAGGGTCCAACCATCGTTCAGAGGCAACGACCCCACGGGCCGAGGCACCGCCGTCACGGGGGACCCGGTGCCGGGCGGCATAATCCCGTCATAAGCCTGCACAGGGTCCAGTTTGGCGACCGTCCACCCTTTGAGCTGTGCGCCTTGCACGATCGCCGCCGAGGCCAATGGCCGTTGGCACTTGAAGGTGGCAGACAGGCACGTGGTGCCGTTAGTGTCCCGCAGCAGCACGGCCGAACCGGTGTCGAAGAACACCGAGCGAAGCGCCTGCTCATCACCGCCGGCAGCGGCCATGGCCAACCCGCCCAGCGCTGCCGCCAATGTAGCGCTCTGCATCAGTTGGCCAGGGGCGTCGGCCGGGCGTTGTGCATCCCACAAACCAGCAGCGGCCAGCAACCCGACGCGCAGCGCCTGGGTGGGCGTGGTATTGGGCTGCTGGTAGGCCCACCATGCGCCGTAGGCGGCTGCCCCCGGCGGGCCACCGGCGATGGCATGGGCCAGTTGCGAGGTAGCATTGCCTATGGTGAAGGCCCGTGCCACGGTATCGGCACCGTTTTCCTTGCCCGCGCTGCCGCCCATGTGCTGCCGCCACACGTTGGCAGCCAAGGCATCGGCATGGGGCTCGGCCGAACCGCCTCGGGCCGATAGGTAGGCCTCGATGGCAGGCCAGGCCGTGTCCTCCGGCCGGGCGTCGTCGGGCGTGCCGCCATCGCCAGGGTGCATCTGCAGCGTGGCGGTACGGATATCGGCCAGGGCCTGGTCAGCAATGGACGCCCAGCCTGGCATCAACATGCCGTCGGCCAGGGTAAATGCGGGAAGAAACAACAACGCGAGGGGAAGCAGAGCGGGGCGTAAGGTCATGGAAAGGCCGGCAGATAGAGCAGTAGAAAAAGGGCCGTCGACCACAACCTGAAGACCTTGAAGGTCAACAGCATACCGCGACCGGACAGCGTCATCAAAACGATGAGCGTGGACAGCGTCCGGTATGTAGGTTTCTATACAGCCCTTTTTCACCCTAGCTGGTCGAGTTACCTGTCGTCTATGAAATCGTTTTTTGCTTTGCCTTCCACGCCGCTGTTGATGGCGCTCTGCATCACCCATGCTTATGCCGAACAGCCTCAAGAGGTCGAGCTGGCGCCTGTCCAGGTGAGTGGCCAACCCTTGCGCCCGGCCGAGATCGACCACTTCGTCGCACGGTACAAGTCCGCTGTACTTGGCCCCCTGGGTGAACGTGACGTGCAAGACACCCCTTATGCGCTGAACGTGGTACCTCGGGACTTGATAGATAGCCAGCAATTCAAAAGCGTCAAAGACGTCTACCGATTGATTCCCTCGGTGCAGGGCGACGGCACCCGCCCACAGACACGCGGCCTGCAAGGCAGTGTGGTGCAGAACAGTCGCCTGGATGGCCTCAATATCGTCTCCACCACGGACTACCCGGCCGAGCAGTTCGATAGCCTCCAGGTACTCAATGGCCTGGCAGGCTCGCTGTACGGCCCGGCCAACCCCGCCGGCACCTTCAATTTCATCTCCAGGCGCCCCACGGATAGCACTCGAAACCGCCTCACGCT
This sequence comes from Pseudomonas sp. AB39(2026), assembly GCF_059831485.1. Taxonomy (NCBI): domain Bacteria; kingdom Pseudomonadati; phylum Pseudomonadota; class Gammaproteobacteria; order Pseudomonadales; family Pseudomonadaceae; genus Pseudomonas; species Pseudomonas sp. AB39(2026). Next base: position 909,038 of record NZ_CP195212.1, on the reverse strand, counting down.
GGGCGTTGGTACCGGGCTGACCTGGCTTAAAAGCGCCGACCTGAGCGGGCCATTCGACCCGGCCGGCCGCGTGAAGTACCGGCTGAACCTGCTGGACGAGCAGGGCCAGGGCTATAACCCTGGTAGCCGCTTGCATCGACAATTGGTCAGCCTGGCCACCGATGTGCAACTGAGCGACAGCACGGTACTGGAGACCAACCTCACCCAGTACAACTACCTCGCTAAAGGCATGCCGGGCACCTTTGCGCTCGCCGTCGGCCAGGCCTACCCTCGCGCCTTGAACCCCACCCGCAGCCACTTGGGCCAAACGTACGCGGGTAATGACAACGTTACCCAGACCGGCAGCCTGCACCTGAAGCACGACTTCGACGGCAATTGGAAGCTGGACGTTGGCTGGTTGCGGCAAATTGCTGACCGCGAATCCACAGGCGTGACCAATACGCTGATCGACGGCGTAGGCGATTACCGGTCTACCGTGTCTACCACTACCGCCAGCCGCTTCACGATCAACAGCTACCTGGCCAACCTTAATGGCAGCCTGTTTACAGGGCCGGTACGCCATGACCTCACTGTGGGCGTCAGTGGCTTCGACTGGAACAACTACAACCCGGTCAATGGCAGTAAGCAGGACCTGGGCCTTGCCAGCCTGAACCACCCAACTCGATTCGGCGAGCCTGACTACCCTGACTTCACCGACCGCTACCGCTCGGCCGTGTCCCGCCAGGGCGCCCTGACCCTGGGTGACACCCTAACGTTTTCACCCCATTGGAGCATGATGCTGACCGCCAGCGAGAGCCGGCTCAGCGCGCGTAACTACGGGAAAACAGGCCAGCGCACCAGTACTTCGGACTACAGCGGCCTGAGCACTGCGGCCAGCCTGATGTACAAACCGGTGGATGACCTTACGCTGTACCTGACCTATGCCGACAGCCTTCAGCAAGGCGATACGGCCCCAGCCGGGACCGACAACGCCAACACGGTGCTGTCGCCGTACCGTAGCCGCATGTGGGAAGCAGGAGGCAAATGGGCGCTGGCAGGGATGAACCTGTCCCTGGCAGCCTTTCAGATCAAGCGGCCTTACGCGTATACCGAAGGCACGCACTATGGGGTGAACGGTGAGCAACGCAACCGTGGGATTGAGTTCATGGTGGACGGCAAGGCAACCGAGAACACTCGGCTGTATGGAGGTGTAACCTGGCTGGACCCTCGGCTGCTGGACACCGGCGCTGCCGCTACCGAAAACACTCAGGTAGTGGGCCTGGCCAAGTATACCGCCAGCCTGCTGACCGAATACCAAGTGCCACAGCTGCCCGGTGTAGCGCTCAATGCGACGGCCCGCTATGTGGGGCGTCGTGGGTCGGACAACAGCAATGACCACTGGGTTAACGGCTATCGGACCTTTGACATAGGCGCCAGCTACACGACCCGGTTGATGCAGCGCGCTACCGTGTACCGCCTGAACGTGACCAACCTAGGTAATGAGCGGTACTGGACCAACATTGTGCCCGGTGGGCTGAATGGCTATTCCGGTAGCGGCACTGCGAGCGCGAACCTAGGCGCCCCCCGCATGGTGCAGGCCTCGATTCAGGTCGACATTTGAACTAGCCGGTCCCAGGCCGCTCAGCGCCTGCTCAACGCATCACCATGGTGCAGGGCACTGTGCCCGGTCTTGTCACTTTTCACCTCATATTGGGGCTCGTCCTTGGACGCCGGCCGGTGCTTGCCCATAAATTCCACATCGTTTACATGCACCTTGGTCACTTTGCCATGGGTCTCCCCAGCCTGTGAGCGCCATGTCACGCTGTCTCCCACTTTATAGTGTGTTGTCATCGAGTCGGCTCCGTTGCAGGGTTCAAGGTATGGATCCGTTGAGGCCCCTGGAATTCCGTCGGCGCATTGGCAAGGCCTGCCGTCTGAATCCTGAGCCTGCATCCCATGCAAGCATCGCTGCGCTGTGCAAGCTGTGCTTGAATAACGCGGATTTTCCTTGAGCCAGTGCCATGGATCTATGTGTTGCACGTGTGCGTCGCCTGCTGTGGGCCAGTACGTTTTTTACGGCTACTTGCATGGCCGCACCCCCCACCCTAGACTTGTATCTCACAGACGCCCCGCCCCTGGCCATGCTTGAGCAGAACCAGCTGCGTGGCATCCTGGGCGAGGTGACCGCCGTAGCGGCCAAACGGGCGGGGTACGACCTTCGCCTGTTGACACCTCCCTGGCCACGGGCGCAGCGGGTTGTAATGACGGGCGAAAACCTGCTCATCATCCCGCTGTCCCGTACGCCGGAACGTGAGGCCCGGTACACCTGGATCACTCCGGTGCTTACCATGGACCGGGCATTCTTCAGCCTTAACAAGCGCGTGGAGACCTTCGCGCAAGCCAAGGCCGCCTACGCTCGTATTGCCGTGGGTATGGGCAGCGTGCAGGAGAGAAGACTGCATGACGAAGGCTTTCGCGATGACCAGATTTACCCTTTGAAAATAGGCGAAAACCCCGCGCGAATGCTCATGCTTGGGCGAGTCGATGCCTGGTTCAATGGCATCGCTGAAACGCGGTACATCTGGCGCGAGGTGTCGGATCAACCCCTGCAGGAAAGTCCCGTGCTGATGCGTTCAGACATGTACCTGGCGTGCTCCAGGCAGTGCGACAAGGCTCTGGTGGCAGGCTTGACCAAGGCTGTGGAGCACATGCGCAGGGAAGGGGCCATTAAGCGAATCACCGACAGCTACCTGCGCAACCTTCCAATGCCGGGCATTAGTCCTTAATGCCCCAGGCGGCTCTGCTCCAACGCATACCGCCGGCAATGCTCCAAATAGCCCCGCTCATGGCTGCCCACCAGTTGCACAACGCTCGACCACAGCCACGAAGGGGCATCCAGCACCCGCGAACGGCTTTGCTGCAGAGCCTTGACCCACTCCATGCGGGTGGTCATGTCCATTTGCTGGGCGTGGGCCGCCCCCACCACGCGGGCTAGGTAAGCGGCCGCACTCATGGCTTCTGTCTGGGTCAGTTGGTCCAGCTCCAGCTTCATGTCCTGAGGCAGCAGCTCGCGGATAAAGAACCCCCGGCCCAGCATGCGCGTGGAAATCATACGGTTGCCCAGGCTGGGCGACAGGTGCCTGGCGCCTTCCACCACGCGCTGGGCATTGTCCCTGGGCATCCGTGCGCGCGGAACCCGGGGCGCTGCAGCACCGACGGCCTCCTTGATATCGATAAGGCAATAGTCCTGGTCGTCAGACGGTCCCACCCCCAGCAGTACCGCATACCGGTGCAGGCCCAGGGAACTGCAGCCTTTGACCCAGTAGGCCGCATCCAGCAACACCACTGGGTCGGTCTGGGAGCGCCCTTTGAGCGAGGTGACCAGGTTATGAATCTCAGGGCCGGCACACAGGGTTTTCAGCGCTTTTTTCTCCTCCTTGGCCAGTGGCCAGAAATGCTTGCCCAGTGGAATGGTGGGCCGCACGCTGTCAATGCGCTCTTTGGCCAGGTGCCGCCAGGTGCGCTGTACCGCGCTGCGCATGCCGGCCTTGACCTGCGGTGGCCGCTCTAGCTCCTCATGTTCATCGGTGTCGAACGCCTGTTCATACCCTCGGGTCATCTCTTCGAGCATGCGGGCGGTGGCTACGCCCGGCAGGTCGGAGCCTCGCGCGGCGGTGGCCAGTGACAAGCCGAGGCGCACCAGGTCATGGGCGGGGTTGCCAATGACTGTTTGATCCAGGTCCCGGATGTGAATATCGATCTTGCCCTTCAGGCTACCGGTAGGGCCTAAGTTGCCGGCGTGGCAGTCGCCACAGATCCATACAGGAGGCCCACTGGGCAGCCGACGGCCTGGCTGGCTGTGCAGCCATTCATAGAACTGCACCGTACTGCCCCGTACGTAAGCATGGGCCGAACGGGCCATCTTCAGGTTGCGCAAGTGAGTGAGCGGTTCTAGACGGTCGGAGGGGGCAACTGGCTTCATGGGAAATGTCTTTTGGGGGATACGGCATTGACCCTCGCTCAGCCTAGGTTGTTTCCAGATATTTCAAAATTGTGTCACTGCGATACAGCACGGCAGGAAACACTGGCTTGCCTACACGCGCAACCCGCGCCGCTAGGACGGCAAGGCGGCGTACCACTGGGCATACGGTGTGTTAGCCACCAGGCGGCGGTTCAAATCCGGTTCCCCGTCCTGCCACCACACCGGCCCGCGCTCGCCCAGCTGCACTTTGGCGGCATCCACGTGGGCGCGGGCGGCTTTCAAAGCGGCGGCGTCTTCAGCGGCCTTGGCGGCTTTTACCGCCCTGCGCGCGTCCATCAGCGCCTTGACCTGTTGTGCTCGCTCCGCTTCGGGCAAGGCCGGGTTAGTGCAGCGCCACAGGCGCCCCCTGACCACAAAGTAGCGGCCGTCAGGCGTGGTGGGGTAGGTGGTAGGCATGCCAGGGTTCCTCAGGGGCGCGCAGGAGACCCACTGTATGAACGCGTGTTCAGCCACCGGTTCGCTGTGCGTGGGCTACGCTTTGTGCACAACAACAAACAAGCGCAACGGCGGCCTCTCTATGCACAGCGTGGTTATCGGGATTGACCTTAGCACCACTACCTGCAAGGCCATTGCTTGGTCGCAGGGCGGCACACTGGTCGCACAGGCCAGGGCACCATTGGACCTTCAGCAACCCGCGCCCGGTGCCTATGAGCAAGCTCCGCAGGGGTGGTGGCAGGCGGCGCAACACGCTTTGCAGGCTCTGACCGCACAGCTCGGCGATTACCAGGTGGCGGCCATCGCTGTCGTGAACCAGCGGGAAACCCTGGCCGTGACCGATGCCAGCGACCGGTTGCTGCGCCCCGCGCTGCTCTGGCTGGATGAGCGGCGACAGCATGAAGTGGCAGCGGTAGCACAGCGGGTGGGCCGTGAGCGGTTGCATGAGCTGACCGGCAAGCCCTACGACTGGTCACCTGCCATTTATAGCCTGGCCTGGATGGCCCGGGCCGAACCGACGCTGTTCGAACGCATCGCCCACGTATACGACCCCCATGCCTGGCTGGTGCGCCAGCTGACCGGCGAGTTTGCCACCAGCTGGGCCAGCGCCGACCCGTTCGGTGCGTTTGATATCCATGGCCATCGATGGGCCGAGGAGGTGCTGGCCGCGTTGCCACGCAGCGTCCCGGCGTCGGCCTTCGCCACCGCCGCACCACCGGGTACGGTGCTGGGCCACGTGCACCGGCAGGCAAGCCTGGCCACTGGCGTTGCAGAAGGCACACCGGTGGTCGCTGGGGGCGGCGATGGCCAGGCGGGCGGCCTGGGCGCAGGCATGGTACGGCCTGGCATGGCCTACTTAAACCTGGGTACGGCGGTGGTGGCGGGGGTGTATGCCCAGGCGCCCGTCACCAGCCTGGCGTTTCGAACGATGTGTGCCATCGACGGTGGCGGGTACGTGCTGGAAACCTCGCTGCGCGCCGGCACCTTGCTGGTCAACACCCTGGTGCGGCAGTTCTTCGGGCTGGACCCGGCCACCTGCCTGCCCGCCCTGGAGGCCCAGGCCCAGGCTGTGCCTCCCGGCAGCCGGGGTTTGCTGCTGTTGCCTTACTGGAACGGCGTAATGAACCCCTACTGGGATGCGCAGGCGCGCGGTTGCCTGCTGGGGCTGGGGCCTGAGCATGGCCAAGGTGAGCTATACCGGGCACTGCTCGAAGGCATCGCCTTGGAGCAGGCGGTGGCCACAGCGGCCGTTGAGCAGGCGACCGGTGAGCCGGTAGACCGGTTCGTGGCCATTGGTGGCGGGGCGGCCAGCGCCCTGTGGTGCCAGATCATCGCCAATGTATGCGACCGGCCTGTGGTGCGGGCCGCCACCCAGGAAGCCTCCAGCCTGGGTGCGGGCATTGCGGCGGCGGTGGGCGCAGGGTGGTTCAGCAGTTTCCCCGAGGCGGCTGCGGCCATGACCCAGGAAGGTGAAACCGTGCGGCCTCAGCCGGAAGAACGGGCATTCCACGCCGAGTTGCTGGGGGTGTACCGCGAGCTATACCCCAGCGTAAAGGGCCTGTATGGGCGGCTTGGTGCGTTGCGCCGGTGAATACTCAGCCTTGTTCGCAGGCTAGCGCCGGAAGGCCGGCCCCCTACTCCCACAGGGGGGCAGTCCAATGATGTGGGACCGGGCGTAGCCAAAGGCGGAGACCGGGAACCTGCGGTCGTACTTATTCCCCAAGCAACTGCTTGGCCGCCGCTTCGTCGATCACCAGTTCGTGCACCAGCCCACGGTTCAGCACGGCCTTGATGATGGCGCCTTTATGGGGGCCACCGGATACCAGCATCACCTGTTTGATACGGCGCAGGTCTTCCAGGTCGATAGAGACCGCTCGCCGGTTGAGCGGGTGGTCCACTTCATTGCCGTCGGCGTCCAGCCAGCGGCCCAGCAGGTCACCTACGGCGCCGGCCGCCTGCAAGGTATGGCTGTCCTGTGCGCTTACCAGCCCTCGCTCCAGCATCAGCGAGCGTTCGGTAAGGTCGCCCACGGTCAGCAGCGCCAGGTCTGCCTGCCTGGCTTTGCCCAGCACATCCTGCACAGACGCCTCCGCCAGAATCATTTCCCGGTAGTGCTCCGAAGGGGCGAACACTGGCGCGGCCAGGTAGTAATAGGCGCCGCCGAACAGGCCTGCCAGGCTGGACGCGATTTCCACCGTGTTGTTGGCCGAGCCATAGTGCAACCCCCCCAGCAGTGACAGCACCGTCAGGCCTGGCCAGGCACGGCCCTGCACTTCGCGCACGGCTTCGCGCAGGGTGCGCCCCCAGCCCACGGCCACCACACTGTCTTCAGCCAGGTGCTCCTGAATGCGTGGGGCCGCACCCACACCCAGCACGCGAAAGATCATGTGGGGGTCTTCGGGCGTGGGCACCACCACCACGCGCCGCAGCCTGTAACGCGCCTGAAGGCGGTGCTCCAGGGCCACGCAATTGGCCAGGGGGGAGTGGATGCGGATCTGGACAATGCCGTTTTCCCGGCTTATCGCCAGTGCCTTGTTAACCCGCGCACGGGTGATGCCAAAGTGATCGGCGATCTGCTGCTGGGTCATCTGGGTGACGTAGTAGTACCAGGCAATACGGACGGTGAGTTGTTCATCTGCGTCAACCGTGTCGGTGTCTGCAGTGCCAGGGTAGCGAGTGTGCACAGTGCGTTCCTTCAAAGCCGTTCAAGCCGGGCGCGCTACTTCACGGCGCCCATGGTCAGCCCTTGTACCAGATGCCGGGACACCATCAACGCAAAAATGACTACCGGGAACACGATCAGGGTGCCCGTGGCGGTGATCTCGCCCCAGGGCAGGTCGTAGCCACTCATGAAACTGGTGGCGCTGACGGGCGCAGTGCGGGCGGCTGTGCGGGTCAGTACCAGCGCGTATAGCAGCTCGTTCCAAGAGAAGATAAACGAGAAAATGGCCGACACCGCCACCCCTGGCATGGCCAAGGGCAACGCAATGCGCCAGAAAATGGCCCAGCGCGACGCCCCCGACAGCCGTGCAGCTTCGTCCAGGTCCTTGGGCACGCCCCGGAACTGATCCGTGCAGATCCACACCACAATGGGCAGGTTGAAGGTGAGGTACACCAGGATCAGCACCAGGTGGGTATCGATGAGGTTCAGCGTGCGGGCCATCAGGTACACCGGCAACGCCACCACAATGGGGCTGAGCATGCGGTTGGTGATGAACCAGAACCACAGGTCCTGCTTGCCGCGAAACTCGAACCGGGCCAAGGCGTAGGCCGCCGGGGTGCCAAGGCCCACCGCCAGCGCCGTGGTGCTAAGCGCGACGATCAGCGAGTTGCCCAGGCTGGCCAGCACGTCCCGCTCGAACAGCACCTTGGTGTAATTGTCCAGGTGGGGCGTGAACAGCCACACCGGGGGTGAGGCAAGGGCTTCGGCCTGGGTCTTGATGCTGGTGGCTACCATCCAATAGAACGGAAACACGGCGAACAGCACAATGGCCAGCAGGCCGACCAGGTGCCAGGCATGGAGGTGTCGGCGAGGCCGGGCCACCACCTGCGAAGCGTAGGGAAGGGTACTCATGTCACACCTCCCGGTATACGAATCGGATGTACAGCCGCGCCAGCACGATGGTGAGGATCAGCAACAGAATGGCCTGGGCAGAGGCCACCCCCTGGTCGAACACCCGAAAGCCCACCCGCTGGATATATACGCTGACCAGCTCAGTGGCGGCGCCCGGCCCGCCTCGGGTCATGGTGAACACGGTGTCGAACATCTTCAGCACGTCTGCGGTACGCAGTATCAGGATCACTGTCACGCTGGGCAGCAGGAACGGCAGTTGCACATGGCGCAGCACCTGCCAGCGGCTGCGGGTTTCCAGGCGCGCGGCTTCTTCCACTTCCGTAGGGACCATGCTCAGCCCGGCCAGCAACACCAGAGCGCAGAACGGGGTCCATTGCCACACGTCCATCAGGGCCACGGCCAGGAACGCGTTGAGGGGCTCCCCCAGCCACTCCACCGGCCCGGCGCCTGCCATGCCCAGCAACGCGTTAGCCACACCGAAGTCACGGTTGAAGATCAGCCGCCCAATCAGGCCAGCCACCGCCGGTGCCGTGGCCAGTGGCACCACCAGGCTCATGCGGGCCAAAAGCTTGAAGCCACTAAGCCCCGGTTTATGCAACAGCAAGGCAATGATCAGCCCCAAGGCCAGTTGCACCGGCACCACTGTGAGCAGAAACCCGAACGTACGGCCCAGTGCTGCCCAGAACGACGCGTCTTGAAGCACGCTCAGGTAATTGTCCACGCCAATGAAAGGCGTGGGGTCTTTGGGCCGCGCCAGGTTGTATTGCCGGAATGAATTCACCAGCGCGAACATGGTGGGAAAGATCCCGATCAGTGCCAATGCCACAGTAGCGGGTGCGAGATACGCAAATGCGGCCCGTGTGTTGTTCCACAGGGCAGGGCCTAGATGCTTGAGGGGTGTGCCAGGCATGCCTGCCTCCTTGAGCGATTGCCGTAAGCCAGGGCGCCACGCCGTGATCTCGCGCAGCGCCCCTGGGATTATTTACGCAGGGGCTTGTCGCCCTTGTAGTAACCGGCTTTGCCAAGAATATCCTCTACACGTGTACCGATGGCCTTGGCGCCTTCGCTCACGCTTTGCTTGCCCAGCATCATGTTGGTGCCGTACTCACCGATCACCTCGCTCACGGCTGGCCACTCCGGGAAGCGTGGGCGGTAGTCCGGCACGCCGCCTTCCCATGAGGTCACCATGGGTTGTACGAAGGGGTAGCGCTTCTGCACGTCCGCCTCTTTGTAAACGGCACTGCGCCCGCTCACGCCCCCTGCTTCCAGGTAGGGCTTGGCCATGGCGTCGGAGGTCACCCATTGAATGAACAGCCAGGCTGCGGCCTTTTTCTCGTCTGAGCTGTTGGCGTTCACGCCCAGGGAGAAACCGCCCAGCGCCGGCTTGAGCCCGGCGGGCCCTTTGGGTTCGGTGGCTACGGCCAGGCATTCGGTGATCTTGGATTTACCAGGGTCAGCCAGGGTGCCGTAGAACGCCGACCATTCGGTAATCATAGCCACCTTGCCTTGGGCCAAGGCGTTAACCGATTCGTTATGGTCGTAGTCCACGATGCCCGGTGGCATAAACTTCATCAGGTCTTGGCGGAATTGCAGGCCGGCCTGGGATTCCTTCGAGTTGAGGTTAGATTTGAAGTTGGCGTCTAGCAGAGAGCCGCCGAAGGGCCAGAGCATGCGCATGAAGCTATCGGCCGACTGGGTTTCACCCCGGCGGGACTGCAGCGCATAGGCGTACTGGCCCTTGTCGGCATGGGTCAGTTTGGGTGCATAGGTGTGGAGCAGGTCATCCCAGGTGGCGGGCGGTGCGTCGAAGCCAGCGTCCTTTAGCATGCATTTGTTGTAGAACAGCAAGCCGGAGTAGTTATCGAACGGCAGGCCATAGGTGTCATCGCCCCAGCCCCCAAAAGATTTGAGCAGGATGGGGAAGAAACCATCCAGGTTCAGGGCAGGGTCGGCCAGTGCCGGGTTGCCCGTGAACGTCTTGATGGGCTCCAGCCAGCCATTGCCGGCGAACTCGCCGATCCACACCACATCAGTGAGCACCACGTCCAGTTCGTCGCCCGAGGTGAAACTCAATACCTCGCGCTCGCGGCTGTTTTCGTAGGGCACAGTCTCGTACTGCACCTTGATGCCTGTGGCCTTCTCAAACTGGGGCAGCAGCTTGATCGCCGCAGCATAGCCAGGGCGGTCCAGGAAAATGGCCTTGATGGTGGTGCCCTTGTAGGGCTTGGCGGCCTCTTCCAGTGTCCAGGCGTGGGCGCCAGCGCTGGCCAGGGCGATGCTCAGGGCCAGGGCGCGGCAAACGGGTTTGTTCATCTCAAAACCTCTTGTTGTTGTGGTGACGTGAAACAGGCCTGTCCGCAGCGGCCTAGGCTGTGGGCAGGATGATGGTTTTCAGCGCCCCATCGATAAACGATGCGGGGTACTCGAAGGCGTCTGCGGCGCGGTCCAGTTCAAAGCGGTGGGTAACCAGGCAGTCCACGTCTACCCGGCCTTCGGCCACCAGCTTGATCGCACGGTCGTACACATGGCCCATACGCCGGGACATCCGCACGTCCAGCCCTTTGCGCCGCAGGGTAGAGGCACTGAGCGGGGTGTACTGGTCGCCATCGGGAATGCCCACCAGCACCACCCTGCCACCGATGCGGGCGCTTTCTGCCGCGATCTGGAAGCCCTCCGGCGAATTGGTGGCCTCAAGCACAAGGTCTACGCCACGGCCGTTGGTCCACTCGGCAATGGCGCTGTGGTGAGCCGCTACCTGGGTGGCCCCCAGCTCTGTGGCCTTGCCGGTGCGGTAGGCGATGGGGTCAATGGCGTAGATCACGTCCTTGCAGCTCATGCGCGCCAGCTGCAGCAGGCACAGGCCGATAGGGCCACAGCCGATGATCGCCACGGTTTCCAGCACCCGCTTGGTCTTGGCCAGGTCCATGGCATGGATGGCCACGCCCAGGGGTTCGAGCATGGCGGCCTGCACACTGGTGAAGTGCTCCGGCACGGGGAATACCTGGGTGGGCGATACCACAATGTATTCAGTCATGGCCCCGTGCAGGTTGGGCGGGGAGCCGAGGAACTGCACATGGGGGCACAGGTTTACGTGGCCCCGGTGGCACCACTCGCACTGGCCACACGGCTTGGCCGGGTCCACTGCCACCAGTTGCCCGGCCTTGAGCCCGTATTGGGGGTGATCGTCCACAATGTAGCCCGCGAATTCATGGCCGCAGATAAAAGGCTGAGTGATACGCGCGTGGCCAATGGCCGCTTCCTTGTAGTAGTGCAGGTCACTGCCGCAAATGCCCACGGCGCTGACCCTCAGCAGAATCTCGCCAGGGCCAGGCACGGGCTGCGGCCGCTCACCCACACGAATGTCTCGTATCCCATGTATGTACGCCGCTTTCATGCCCGCTCCTTGACATTTGTATTTTTGGAATTACAAATGATCGTAGAGAAAAAAATGGTGCTGTCAAGGCAAGCCCACTGACTGCTTAAAACAATAACGAGAGGAGACCGACCATGACCGAGCTCAGCTTGCAGGGCGTGGAAAAGGCCTACGGCGACATCAATGTGCTGCACGACATCCACCTGAGCATCGCCAGCCGTGAGTTCGTGGTATTCGTGGGGCCTTCCGGGTGTGGCAAGTCCACGCTGCTGCGGTGCATCGCCGGGCTGGAGACCATCACCGGCGGCAGCATTCACATTGGCGCCCGTGACGTGACGGTGCTGGAACCTGCCGATCGCGGCGTGGCCATGGTGTTTCAGTCGTACGCGCTGTACCCCCACATGACGGTGTACGACAACATTGCCTTCGGCTTGAAAATGCAGAAAGTGGCCACGCCCCGTATCGATGAAAAAGTGCGCGAGGCGGCACGCATTCTTCAATTGGAGCCTCTGTTGCAGCGCAAGCCCAAGGCCCTGTCCGGGGGGCAGCGCCAGCGGGTGGCGATCGGGCGGGCCATCGTCCACGAGCCCCAGGTATTTCTGCTGGACGAGCCGCTCTCGAACCTGGACGCTTCCCTGCGCGTGCAGATGCGCATCGAAATCGCCAAGCTGCATGCCCAGTTGCAGGCCACCATGATCTACGTGACCCATGACCAGGTGGAGGCCATGACCCTGGCCGACAAGATTGTGGTGCTCAACAGAGGCGGAATCGAGCAGGTGGGCTCGCCCCTAGAGCTGTACCACCACCCTTGCAACCGCTTTGTGGCCGGGTTTATCGGCTCCCCACAGATGCGCTTTCTCACGGTGCCAGTGCTGGCAGTGGGAGCCCATGGGGTGCAGGTGAGCCTACCAGGCGGGGAGCCCTTGCTGGTGCCGGTGCGAGGTGAGCACGTGCAGCCAGGCGACTCCCTTATGCTGGGCCTGCGCCCTGAGCATTTGTACGCCAACGGCCAAGGCGATGCCCGTATCGCGGCCACGGCGGTGGTAGTGGAACACCTGGGCGGCGAAACCTTCACCCACGCCGTGACTACCGATGGCCAGGAATTCACGGTGAAAGGCGAAGGGCACCTGCCCGTGACGGCAGGCCAGACGTTGGCGATAGGCGTGAGTGGCAGGCGGTGCCACCTGTTTACCGACGCAGGCACGGCGTTGGGGCACCTGCAGCATTACACACAAGGGCTGGAGGTAGAGGTGTGTTGACATGTGACACTTTCAGATACCGCGCGCCTACACTTTGCCAGGTAACTGGGTGGACCGGGAACTCAGCGTAAGCACGTCGGGGTTTACGCTGAACTTTGCTGTGCTGGGTATGAATGCAAAAAAGCGTATAGCGGCGCAGAACATGAATGGATTGGCTCATCAGGGAAGCAGGGCACAAGAGTAGCGTGTCTCCAAATGAAAACAAGGGCCAACCAACAACTTCGGGGCTACCTTTTTTATTAAGGTGCGTACGCCACTGCAGGCTATCTAGATCGCTCAGCAGAGTACCGTCATTCAATGTGAAGCGATTTAAATGGCTTTCCCTAATGCCAAGTTGGCCTGCGGCAGTATAAACACTGCTAGAAAATGTTCCGGGCGAGATTATTAGAAACAGGATATACAAGGTCAGAACGGTGGTGAGCGCATAAAAAATTCGCTTGTATGTTGAACCTTTGGCTTGATAGAAAATAAATGTTGGCGCTAATGTAAAGAAGAACGTGATCATGGAAAGGCAGGCCAGAAAATTCAGGGCTTCCGGATTATCCTCGCCTATGTAGGTCTTGAGTATAAAAAATGTTGGGAACGTACTTACCAATACAATGCCCATGGTCAATATCAATAAGAATAAAAGGAATATCCCTTGCTCAGTAGCAGATGAGTTGGAAGTGTTGTCTTTAATGATTTTACGGACGCTTTTGAAGGCGTAAAGTAGTGCCGAGAGAATCACCACGACCAAGCAGCCCCCAATAACGGCCCAACCCTCAGATAGCCATTCTGGCTTGTAGAAAACCGACAAAAGAAGAAGGCCAAAGCCTGACGTTGTGGGAATAAGAAGCCACCGGGCAATAACAGGATACCTATCGGGCACCTTGTCAAACATTGACACGGTGATCCCGTACAGCATGCTTGAACCTACAAAAAAAGAAAGATAAAGGAAAAGCAAAAGCAGGATGCTGAAAAGCCATATGGCTAGAGCTGGGCGCGCTTCGGTCGCTGCCATGAATAAATCAATTCGCCCAATACTTGTCGTGTAATTGAAGAGGCCTATGAAGCTAAGCGCGAGACCTATGAAGGCTCCAGATACTGTTACAGGTGTCCAATGCCTAAGAAGGCGGCGCATATTTTTTATTGTGATATCGAAAAAAGAGGGGTGTGACATTTTTTGCGATCCTTGGCAAGTGCGATGGAAGCTAATATGAGGGTTTGCTAGTTTCTACGGGTGATAGCGAGATGTACCGTATTGTAAAAACGAGTCTTTTTCAATATTTTTCAAGCAACCTTGTATGCTTTTTTGATTCTTATGGGCGTGCGTTCGGAATCCATTGTATGAGTTGCTGCATATCTGCGGTGATTTTAGAATTATAATTTATCTTTTATAAACTTTCTCAGCTCGGCAAGGCTGCGTCAGTTGGTTACGTTTTTTCCGTGCGGGTTGCCGCAAACACGATAGCCGCCGTCGCACCTGGCATGGGCCTGTCACACCGCTCTGATAGCGTCCCCGGACCACGCCAGGAACCCTACCTATGAAGCTGATCGCCGCAGCCTGTTGCCTTGCCCTTTCCCTACCAACCTTGGCCGCCACCGAACTCAAACACTGGCCACCCGAAGCGGCCAAGCAACTGGACGCGATGATTGCCGCCAATGCCAACAAAGGCAATTACGCCGTGTTTGACATGGACAACACCAGTTACCGCTACGACCTTGAAGAGTCATTGCTGCCGTTTCTGGAAATGAAAGGCGTGCTTACCCGGGAAACGCTCGACCCCTCCCTTAAGCTGATGCCTTTCAAAGACACGGCGGACCACAAGGAAAGCCTGTTCAGCTACTACTACCGGCTGTGCGAAGTGGACGACATGGTGTGCTACCCCTGGGTGGCCCAGGTGTTTGCCGGGTTCACGCTCAAGGAACTCAAAGGCTATGTGGACGAGCTGATGGCCTACGGCAAGCCTATTCCGGCCACGTACCTGGACGGCGGCAAGGTCACCGCCATGGACGTGCAACCGCCCAAAGTGTTCGCCGGCCAGGTGGAGCTGTACAACAAGCTGATGGAAAATGGCATTGCGGTGTACGTGATCAGCGCAGCCTCTGAAGAGCTGGTACGTATGATCGCGGCAGACCCTAAATATGGGTACAACGTGAAGCCTGAAAACGTGATTGGCGTGACCACGCTGCTCAAGAACCGTACCACCGGTGAGCTGACCACGGCCCGCAAGCAGATCACTGCAGGCGCCTATGCCCCCGAGGCCAACCTCAACCTGGAACTCACGCCCTACCTCTGGACGCCTGCTACCTGGATGGCGGGCAAGCAAGCGGCGATCCTCACCTACATCGACCAATGGAAAAAGCCCGTGCTGGTGGCCGGTGACACGCCTACCAGCGACGGCTACATGCTGTTCCACAGCGTGGACGTAAGCAAAGGCGGCATCCACTTGTGGGTCAACCGCAAAACCAAGTACATGGAGGAGCTCGACGGGATGATCCAGCACAATGCTAAGGCGCAGGAAGCCGAGGGCCTGCCGGTAACGGCGGACAAGAACTGGGTGGTGGTCACCCCTGATCAGGTGCAATAGCCAGGGATACCGAGTCAGATTGCCGCACCGCTTTAGCTATGGCGGGCTTGGCCGATACCCGAAAGAACATGCGCCATTTTAGGGCGCTATGACCTTTATTGGATCGAGCCAAGCCATGAACCCATTCAATTTTTTTGCCAAGGGACGTGCCCAGGCACATGGCGTGACCAGCCTCACCTGTACCGCCAACGAACTGAGGGGTGCATTAGCGGCCACGCGCATTGCGCCCGTGCTGGTCACGGGCTTTGTCTCACCTCACCTGGACATCGACCACATCGCCGCTCAGGTTCGGGCGCGCTACCCCCAGGCTGCGATCAGCTTGTGTACCACCTCCGGCGAGCTGTGCGGAGGCCCCGGCCAGCTGTACTGCGCCACCGGCGAACGCTGGGACCGGCTGGTGCTGCAACTGTTCGACGCGTCCGTGATTGCGTCGGCTGAAGTGGTGATGGTGCCGCTGGAATGTGAAGACATCCGCAATGGCGGTAAACGGCTGGGCATGCGCGAGCGCATTGCCAAGCTGGTGGCCAACATCAACCGAACCTCGATACGTACCCCGCTCGACCACCGGGACACCCTGGCTTATGTGCTGTTCGACGGGCTGTCGGCGTCCGAATCCTTCTTCATGGAAGCCTTGTACGAGTCTGGCCGCTTTCCCTGCTTGTTCGTGGGTGGCTCTGCCGGGGGCAAAGGGGACTTCAAGCACACCTTCATCCACGATGGCCAGCGCAGCTACCAGAACCACGCCCAGATCGTGTTCCTTAAAACCGCGCCACAGGTGCGTTTTGGCGTGTTCAAAAGCCAGAACTTCCAGCCCGCCGGCCTCACGTTCAGCGTGCTCACCGCCTCGGTAGAAGACCGCACCATCGACCAGGTGATCGACAGCAAAGGCAACATCAAGAGCATGGTGCAAGCGCTGTGCGACGCATTCCAATGCAACCATGCCACCCTTGAGCAGAAGCTGGCCGATTACTCGTTCGCTATCCGGGTGGGGGATGAGCTGTTCGTACGGTCCATTGCCCAGATCGACTATCAACACCAGATCATCAAACTGTTCTGCGATGTGGCGCCTGGCGAAGAATTGGTGATGGTCAAGCGCACGCCCCTGCGTGAGGCCACGCGCACGGATTACGAGCGTTTTCTGCAAGGCAAGGGCGGCCAGCCGGTAGCGGGGCTACTCAACGACTGCATCCTGCGGCGCCTGAACAATGGCAAGGACCTGCCGGGTATGGCGGGTGTGTTTGGAGACGTGCCTTTGGCGGGGTTCTCCACGTTTGGGGAAATTCTAGGCTTGAACCTCAACCAAACCCTGACCGCTATTTTCTTCTTCAAGGGGGGTAAGGGCGCCAGCTTCACGGACGAATACGTGGACAACTTCATTGCCCACTATGGTGAATTCAAAGCGTTCTTCCTGCGTCGGCAGATCAAGAAGCTGAGCGGCCTGAATCATGTGGTGGTCAAGCAGATCATGGCCTTCAAGGCCAACGATTTTGCCAGCGCCCTGGACACCCGCGGGCTGGACGAAGCCATTGTGCCGGTGTTCAGCGGGCTGGATGACCTGGGCCTCGTGCTGGCCCAGGCCAGCGAGCTGCAAGCCTCCATGGCCACACAGATCCGGCATTATTCAGGTGAGCTGCACCGCTCCATGGATGACCTGGCAGGCACCATCGAACAGCAAAGCGCGGTGGCAGGGGACGCGGGCGTTACCGTTGAAAACCTAGCCGCACAAGCCGGTGAGGCAGTGCAGGGCGCCCGGGCCCTGGCAGGGTCCAGCCTGCGCATCCAGTCCATCGTCCAGGTGATTCAACAGATCGCCGGCCAGACCAACTTGCTGGCGCTTAACGCCGCCATTGAGGCCGCCAGGGCAGGGGACATGGGACGGGGGTTTGCGGTGGTGGCGGACGAAGTGCGCAAGCTGGCGGGCATCACCCGCAAGAACGCCGCCGAGATCGGGGTGGACATCGATCAACTGTCCGAGGAAATACAACGGGTGGCCCAGCAGATCGAGGACCAGTCCAGCGCGGTGGATACCTTGAGAAGCATGCTCGACACCCTCGAAGGCTCGAACCGAGCCACCGAAGGCACCGCGCAGCGTACCAAGAGCATCGCCGATACCCTCAACGGGCTGGCCCAGGCCCAGGCCTGACCGCGCGGGGTAGCGGGTTACTCGCCCACGTGCCGCCGCACGCACTGCACCAGCCCCTGTAGCGGCCCGGCTTGGACCGGGGCGGGCAGGCACACGGTGTGCTCGCGCTCACCCTCGCTGACCGTGAGGGTGTAATGCTGGGCACCCCGTGGGCTGCTGGCGGGCTCGCGGCTTTGGGGCAGGGCAAAGAACCGCGAAGCCTCTACCAGTTGCCGCAGTTCCTGCTGGTCTGCCGCAGGCAGCGCCTCCACCTCCACGGTGCGGGGCTTGTTCAGGCCGGGGAAAAATGCCATTCCGCCGGTTTCGCGGTACGAGATACGCATGGCTGGTGCTCCAGGAAAGTCAGGGTTGAATCATACGTCGATCCCTACCGCCGCCCAGCCTTCTTTCACCGCTTGCTGAGGGCCTTTGCCCTTGTCGGTGCCGTACAAACGGCCTGCCACCTCGAAGCTGATACGGGCAAAGCGCAGGAAGCCGGTGTTGGGGCGCAGGCGCGGGTCGCGCAGCGTGTCATACCAGATGCGCCCGGCCTTTTCCCAGGCATTTCCGCCAATACGGGTAGCCACCTGATAGAAGGCATGGTTGGGAATGCCCGAGTTGATGTGCACGCCGCCGTTGTCATCGAAGGTGTGCACGAAGTCGTCCATATGGGCCGGCTGTGGGTCCTTGCCCAGTACCTTGTCATCGAAGGCCGTGCCTGGGGCTTTCATGGAGCGCAAGGCCACGCCTTTGACCTTTTTGGTAAACAGCCCTTCGCCAATCAGCCAGCTGGCGTCTTCGGCGGATTGCTTGAGGGCGTACTGCTTGATCAGTGAGCCGAATACATCGGACAGGCTTTCGTTCAGCGCACCGGACTGGTTGAAGTACATCAGCTTGGCTTCGTCTTCGGTGACCCCATGGGCCAGTTCGTGGCCGATCACGTCCAGGGCAATGGTAAAGCGGTTGAAGAGGGTGCCGTCGCCATCGCCGAACACCATCTGTGCCGAGTTCCAGAAGGCGTTGTTATAGGCCTGGCCAAAGTGCACGGTGGCGTCCAGGGCCAGGCCGGCGTCGTCGATGGAATTGCGATCGAACACCTCAGAGAAGAAGTTGAAGGTAGCGCCCAGGCCGTCGTAGGCCTCGTCCACGGCCACGTCTCCACTGGCCGGTTGGCCTTCGCCACGCACCAGGGTGCCGGGCAGGGTTTCACTGCCGTTGGCGGTGTAGATGGACCGGCGTAGGCCCACCAACGTGGTGGCGGGCTGAGCGCGTGGGCGGGTGGGCTGGGCCGCCATGCGCAGGGAGCGGAAGGTGGTGTCCTTGGCGCGGGTGCGCAGGGCGGCCTCGCGTTGCTCCTTACTGCCGTGGCGAGCGATCTGGTCCAGCAGGTAGGGAGGGATCAGGCACATCAGGGCGTGGCGCGGGAAGTGCTGGCACATGCAAAGCATCCGTATGAGAAGGAGTCATAAACCAGTCTAGACCAACTCTTCTGGGCTAACATGGAAGCCCTGGCCATTACTCACAGGTGCCCTTATGACGGTTCGTTCACGCCCCTTCAAACAGGTGGACGTCTTCACCGCCCAGCCGCTGCTGGGTAACCCGCTGGCCGTGGTGGTGGAGGCCGACGGGC
This sequence comes from Pseudomonas sp. AB39(2026), assembly GCF_059831485.1. Taxonomy (NCBI): domain Bacteria; kingdom Pseudomonadati; phylum Pseudomonadota; class Gammaproteobacteria; order Pseudomonadales; family Pseudomonadaceae; genus Pseudomonas; species Pseudomonas sp. AB39(2026). Next base: position 890,054 of record NZ_CP195212.1, on the reverse strand, counting down.
TGAGCGATGCTCAGATGCAGGCCTTTGCGCGCTGGACAAACCTGAGTGAAACCACCTTTGTAGTGCCACCCACCGTGCCCGGTGCGGATTACCGGGTGCGCATCTTTACCGCCGTACGGGAATTACCCTTTGCCGGGCACCCTACATTGGGCACCTGCCATGCGTGGCTGGAGGCTGGTGGGCAACCGGTAGGCGACCACATTGTTCAAGAGTGCGGCGTTGGTTTGGTCAAGGTGCGCCGGCAGGGCAGCCAACTGGCCTTTCTGTGCCCGCCGTTAGTGCGTACAGGCCCGCCTAGCACGGCGGAGCTTGAACAGGCCTGCCGTGGGTTAGGGCTGCGTACCGACGAGGTGGTTGCCGCCCAATGGGTCGACAACGGGCCCGGCTGGCTGGCCTTGCGGTTGCGAGACCGCCAGACAGTGCTGGGTTTGAAGCCCGATTACAGCGCTCTTGAAGGTTTGGTGCTCGGGGTCATTGGCCCATGGGACCCGGAAGTCGATGGTGCGGAGGCTCAATTCGAAGTGCGAGCGTTTATCCCCGGCGAAGGCATGCCTGAAGACCCTGTAACCGGCAGCCTGAATGCCGGTATTGCGCAGTGGTTCTACCGGGAAGGGCTGGCGCATGAGCAGTACATCGTCAGCCAAGGCACGGTATTAGGCTGCGCCGGCCGGGTGCATGTGCAGCGCTGCGTTGAAGGTATCTGGCTGGGCGGCGAGGTCACCACCTGCATCAATGGCCACGTGAACCTGTAACCCCATTTCCCTGGACTGCCCCCAGGAAGTTAGACGCCCTATCCAACCTTTGCAGTGCAGTCCATTCGCTTCTTGGGGGCAGTCCACACCTGTGGGACCGGGCTTGCCCGGGAACTTACGAAGCTTTCAGGCTCACACTGCCTTTGCTATTACCTTTTCTACGGAACACCCGCTCCAGTTGCAGGTAAACAATCGGGGTCGTGAACAGGGTCAGAACCTGGCTCAATAACAGCCCGCCCACCACGGCAATACCCAATGGCTGGCGCAACTCAGCCCCCGCCCCATAGCCCAGCATTAATGGCACAGCGCCGAGCAGTGCGGCGAGGGTGGTCATCACGATGGGGCGCAACCGTACCAGGCACGCCTGATGGATGGCCTCGCGGGGAGACAGTCCTTCGTTGCGCTGCGCATTGAGGGCAAAATCGATCAGCAGGATACCGTTCTTCTTCACGATCCCGATCAGCAGCACCAGCCCGATCAACGCCATGATCGAGAAGCTTTGCCCGGTGGCCCAGAGCAGCATGAGCGCGCCCAACCCTGCAGACGGCAATGTGGAAATGATGGTCAGTGGGTGCACCAGGCTCTCGTACAGCACACCCAGGATGATATACACCGCCACCAGCGCTGCCAGAATGAGCCAAGGCTGGCTGGCCAGGGAGCTTTGGAACGCCTGGGCAGCCCCCTGGAACGTGCCCGTGATGCTGGTGGGCATGGCCAGGTCCCGCTGGATGTTCTCCAACTGGGCCACAGCATCCCCAAGCGCTACGCCCCGGGCCAGGTTAAAGGACAGGTTGGCGGCAGGGAACATGCCGTCATGGGCAATGGAAATCGGCCCGCTGCGGGCCGTTCCCACGTGGGCCAGTGCGGCCAGCGGAATCATCTCGTCGGTCAACGGCGAGCGCAGGTAGAAGTAGTTCAGGCTGTCAGCCTGGCCGCGCTGGGCAGCGTCCAGCTCCAGTATCACCTTGTACTGGTTGGTCTGGGTCTGGAATTCGCTCACTTGGCGCTGGCCAAAGGCGTCGTACAAGGCCTGGTCCACATCGCTGGCGCTGAGGCCGAAGCGCGCGGCGGCGGCCCGGTCGATCTCGATGGGGGTCGTGCTTCCCCCCAACTGCAGGTCGTTGGACACGTCGCGGAAGCTGCCATTCTTGCGCAAGGCGTCGGTCAAACGTTGGGCCCAAAGGGTTAGGGCATCGCCATCGTTGCTTTTGAGCACGTACTGGTACTGGGCACGGCTGGGGCCGGAGCTAAGGTTGATGTCCTGCCCAGCCCGGAGGTACATCACAATCCCAGGCACCTGGGCCAGTTTCGGCCGCAGCCGATCGATGAAACCGCTCACGTCCACGTCACGGTCTTGCCGTGGCTTGAGGGAAATCCAGAAACGCCCGCTGGCCACCGTCTGGTTACTGCCCGAGGCGCCCACGAAGTGGGAGAAGGTGCGAACGGCCGGGTCGGCCGCCACAATCCTGGCCAGGGCCAGGTGTTTCTGCACCATGGCCGCATAGGACGTGTCTGCCGCCGCCTCGGTGGTCCCCCCCACAAAGCCGGTGTCCTGCACCGGGAAGAAGCCTTTGGGAATGAACACATAACCGGCCACGGCCAGCCCCAGCGACACCATGAACACGCCCAGCATAAGGCGCTGGTGGTTCAGCGCCCGGGTAAGCAAGCGGTCATACGCCGCCACCATGCGGTCCGACAAGGTGGCCTTGGCGTGGGGCTTGTGCTCCGGGGCGTTCATGTACAGCGCCGCCAACGTCGGCGCCAGGGTCAGCGAGACCAGTACCGACAGCAGAATAGTGGACGTCGCGGTAAGGGCGAATTCCTTGAACAACCGGCCCACCACACCCCCCATGAACAGCAGCGGGATAAACGCGGCGATCAACGAGAAGCTGATGGACACCACCGTAAAGCCGATTTCGCCGCTGCCACGGATAGCCGCCTCTCGCCGCCCGAGGCCCTGTTCCAGGTAACGGTGGATGTTTTCCACCACCACAATGGCATCGTCTACCACAAACCCCACCGCAATCACGATGGCCACCAGGGTGAGGTTGTTCAGGCTGAACCCTAGGAGGTACATCCACCCGAAGCTGGCGATCAGCGACACGCCTAGCACAGCGCACACGATCAGGGTGGCGGACAGCTGGCGTAGGAACAGCGCCATCACCGCGATGACCAGCAGCACGGCAATGGCCAGCGTCAGTTCCACCTCATGCAGGGAGGCCCGAATGGTTTCAGTACGATCGTTGAGTACTTTTACGTCGATAGAGGCGGGCAGCAAGGCCTCCAGCGCCGGCAGGGCCGCCTGCACGCGGTCGACTGTGTCCACGATGTTGGCACCGGGCTGGCGCGTGATCGCCAGGTTCACACCCGGCTGGTCTTCGGACCATGCCTGCACGTAGTCATTTTCAGCGCCCGACACGACCGTGGCCACATCCCGCATGTGTACCGGGGCGCCTTGGCGATAGGCGACAATCAGGTCTCCGTAGTCTTCGGGGGTAAATAACTGGTCGTTGGCAGCCAGGGTAGAAATGCGGTTCTGCCCGTAAAGCGCACCTTTGGCCAGGTTCAGGCTGCTGGCCTGGATGGTGGCGCGCAGGTCGCCCAGGGTAATGCCCACAGCCGCCAGGCGGTCTGCCTGGGCCTGTACGCGAATGGCCGGGCGTTGCTGGCCGCTGATGTTCACCACGCCCACGCCTTCGATCTGGCTCAGTTGCCGTGCCAGCAAGGTTTCTACCTTGTCGCTCAGCTCAGGGGTGCTCAGCAGCGACGAGCTGATCCCCAGGATCAGCACCGGGCTGTCCGCTGGGTTCACTTTTCGCCAGGTGGGCAGGTTGGGCAGGTCTTGGGGCAGTCGCCCTGCAGCGGTATTGATGGCGGCCTGTACTTCTTGGGCTGCTGCATCGATGTTCTTGGTCAGGCTGAACATCAACGTCAGGTTCGTTGACCCCAGAGCGCTGGTGGAAGTCATCTGGCTCAGGCCAGGAATGGCGCTGAACTGGACTTCCAGCGGCGTGGCCACGGAAGACGCCATGGTCTCCGGGCTGGCACCCGGCAGTTGGGCGATCACCTGAATGGTGGGAAAATCAGCTTCCGGCAGCGGTGCCACAGGCAGGCGAGGGAAGGCGATCAGGCCCAGCAGTACCAGTGCAAAGGTCAACAGAAAGGTGGCAATGGGGTGGTCGATGCACCATGCGGAGGGGGAGCGTATACCGTTCATGGCGCGATGCCTGCGGCCGGTTTGGGTTGCAGCACTTCAACCTGAGTGCCGGGCCTTAGCCGGGATTGCCCATCGCTGACCAGCGTATCTCCCTCGGCCACACCGGTAATCACCGATAGGGCTGCCGTTTCATAAACCACGGCCACCGGCACGCTTTCCACCGCCGTGCCCTGCAACCGGTACACGTAGGTTCCGTCCAGGCTGCGCTGTACCACACCGTTAGGCACCACCAGCGCCCCACGCTGCACCTGTGTCTGCAACCGCACGTTCACCAATTGGCCAGGCCACAGGGCCTGGTCGGGGTTAGGAAACTGGGCTTTGGCCTTGACCGTGCCGGTAGTGCTGGACACCTGGTTGTCGATCAAGCTGAGCTGCCCTTGACCCAGTGCCGCCCCACCCTGGAGATCACCCCCGGCATAGGCAGTCACCGGCGCTTGCTCTGGCGCTTTCAGCAAGCTGTGAAGGACCGGCAGTTCGGCCTGGGGCAGGGCGAATTCCACAGTGATAGGGTCCAGCCGGGTGACCGTAAACAAGCCGGTGGCATCGCTGACCCTAAGCAGGTTGCCTTCGTCCACCGCGCGAATGCCCACACGCCCGGCCAAGGGCGAGTGAATCTGGGTATAGGACAACTGCACGCGGGCGGCGGCCACGGCGGCTTCATCCCCGAGCTGTGTAGCTTGCAATTGGTCATACAGTGCCTGCTGCTGGTCCAGCTGCTGGCGGGTGATGCTGCGGTCGTCAGCCAGGTTGATGTAGCGCTTGAGGTCTGAAGCTGCCGCTTTCAACCGTGCTCGCGTCTGCCCCGCCATGGCCAGGGCCTGGTCCAGGCTGGCCCGCACGGCGCGGTCATCAATGCTGGCCAGCAACTGCCCCTTCTCCACGAACTGGCCTTCCTTGACCCACACATGGGTGAGGATGCCGTCTACCTGGGCACGCAGGGTCACGCTTTGCACCGGCGCAACGGTGCCGATGGCGGACAACAGCTCAGGCACATCCTGGCGCTCAACACGTATCACCTTGACCGGGACCCGGCTGGGCATGATCTGGATGGGGGCGGATGGCTGACGGTTACTGAACCACCACGCCAGGCACGCGACCAGCACCAATACAAGGCAGGCAATGAACAACCGAACGGGTTTTTGCATGAGCGGACACAGGCAGGAAAAAAGACCCCCGCGCAGGGGCGGGCTACGGATGTGCCAGCATGCCGGTTAACGCGTGGGTTTGTCAGCTAACAGCGTGCAATTAAGGTGAAACATGTTCCATGGGGAAAATCCACGTGTAAGCCATGGCTTACGACCGTTTGGCGGATTTCTATTAAATCTCAACCATCCATAGTTTTATTGGATCCTCTATTAGACTTATAGATAGGGTTTAAACCGCTCTGCAATGGGGTTTTCAGAGATTTATAAAGCGTGCTAAATAAATAGGCGGATCGATAATTGGCGGGCAAACATTTGCTGCGCATGGATCCAGATGACCGGCACTGGTGTAGGTAATGGCTTACTGACATATTCGCGGCCATCACTCCTATATAGCCACTCGCCACTATGTTTCCCTTCAAATCTCTTCTCCTTGCCTGCGTACTGCTCAGCGGTTGCAACGGCATGCCTACCGCCTTCCTGCAGGACCCTGTCTACAACCAAGCCTTTGTGGTGCATTCAGGTGGGCCTATCCCACTGCTGCTCATGGGCACTGCCGTGCAGTGGAACGATGAGTACGCCGTGACCGTCAAACACGTGCCTTACCTGGCCGGCGCAGTGCATCAAGGGCAGGGTGATGTGCAGTTCTTCCGGCACAGAGCCGATCACGCGCCCGCCTGGCGCCAGTACACACCTGGGGAAACTCTTACAGCCGTGGGCTATAACTCGCTGTATGTGCCTATCAAGGGTGAAGGCCAGGCGCTGCCAGCCATGGTGCGCCTGAGCGCCACCGACAATGTGATGTACGGCACCACCAATGCCCCTACAGGCAAAGGTATGTCCGGCGGCCCGGTGTTTGCAGCCGATGGCGACGCGGTGGGTATCAATGTGGCTTACCTCACCCAGGGTGACCTGCAGGCCTTGAACCGCCCAGACCTAGCCAACCAGCCTCGCGTGAGCATCTTTATGCCGTATAGCGAGATTCGGCGGGAGTGGACGCGCTTCCAGAACCAGCAGTTGCTGGAAGGGCGGGGGGCGCAGTTGGCGCGTAATTGAGGTAGGCCTTAGGCAGGTGGTGAACGGGCATTCAGGCCGTTACGCTTTCCCTCGCTACGCAACCAATTGTAAAAAAATCTTGCGCACCCACGAGGTGTGGGAAATATCGTCACCCGGCTATGCACCCTGATGAGCACTGGCTTTCAGGGTTTACCCTGGATCCAGTACTGCCATTGTGGCGCGTTTGTAAGCCATTCTTCGAAAAACACCTGGGTTGACAGCCCGTCGTTCAAGCGTGTTTCCTTCCCCGCCTTCACGCCCTTTTCAAGAAGGCATCTGTTCCCTCGTCCAGTTATGCCGCTTCGTTTGAGGCATTTGGGGGCAGGTGTTTAGTGTGCGGCTGCCCAGTTGGCTGGAGCCAACTGAGCCTCACACAGAGGTGACCCTCATCGATAGCCTGCTGGCCTGCCCGGCCTTTGGCTGATGTTCGATACAAGGAGTTTCTTTTACATGGAATACGCACAGCAGGGCGGCCGAATCAGGCTGTCACAACGTTTCAAAACCCTATCCTTCGGCCTGTTCGTTCCCGGTTTGAACGGCAGTCGGCTGGCCAGCTTCCAGCGCCGCTTGCTCGTCTCTTCCGCCACCCCCGAACAGGAGTAACGCCCATGTTCGAGGCAGCACGGCTTGGCGACCAGATCGCCCACTCCGGCGCAATGGGCGGCTTTGTGCTGGGCGCCGTCTTTGGTATAGGGCTGGTAGCCGCAGTATCGGTAGCGGTCACCGTTCTCAGTTGCGGGTTTGCGGCAGGGCTCCTGGCCGGGCTGGCTGCTGGGGTAGAGAGCAGTTTGCTGACCTACGCCGGCGAAGCCTTTGGCAGCGGCTTTCTCTCTCCCTCCGGCACCCTAATCACCGGCTCACCCAACGTGTTCATCAACGGCCGCAAGGCCGCCCACGTGGACCAGAGCATCGGTGCCTGCGAGAAGCACCCCGGCCCGATCAAGGTGGCCGAAGGCTCCACCAACGTCTTTATCAATGGCCTGCCTGCGGCACGCAAGGGCGACAAGCTCGCCTGCGGCGCCGTCATCAACACCGGCTCGGGCAACGTCTTTATCGGCGGTGGGCAGTACCGCTACCTGCCGGTCAGCGACGAGGTGCCTTCCTGGCTGCGCGATACTGTCGGCGTGCTGATGGCCATCGCCGGCGCCGCGGGCGGTATTGCCCAGTTACTGAAGATGGGCACCCAGGCGGGCATGAAAGCCATGCTGCCGTGCGCCCTCAAGTTCACCGCAGGCTTTATCGGCGGCGAGGTGGCCAGCCGCTACGTGGCCGAGCCCGTGATCCGCCGCGCCGTGGGGGGCCTGATTGGCCACCCCGTCGACACCACCACCGGGCGCAAGCTGATCCCCGACGAAGTGGACTTCAGCCTGCCAGGCTTCATGCCCCTGGAATGGACCCGCTTCTATGCCAGCAACCTGGACGTGAACAGCGTGCTGGGCAAAGGCTGGATATTGCCGTGGGAGCAGACCCTGCGCCGTTATGGCGAGTTCGTGTACCTCACCGACAACCAGGGCCGCACGGTGCCGTTCATGGACATCGCCCCCGGCCAGCGTATCTACAACCCCCACGAGCAGGTGTACCTGGTGTGCACCCAGGGCGGCCACTACCTGCTGCAGACCCTGGACAACGTGTTCTTCTACTTCGGCGAAGTGCCCGCCAACAACACCCGCGTACCCCTGGACCGCATCGAAAACGCCCTGGGCCATTTCCTGCATTTCACCCGCACCCCGGACGGCACGCTGACCGACATCTGCAGCACCGGCGGCCTGCGCGTGCACCTGCACTACGACGAATTCAACGGGCGGCTGAGCACGGTCAAGCGCATCGTCAACAACCAGGCGGTGGAAACCCTGGTGCGCTACCGCTACGACAGCCAGGGCCAACTGGCCGAGGTGATCAACCGCAACGGCGATTCGGTGCGCCAGTTCAGCTACACCGATGGCCTGATGACCCGCCAAAGCAACGCCCTGGGCCTGGCCTGCGAGTACCGCTGGGACACCCTGGGCGACCAGCCCCGCGTGGTGGAACACCGCACCAGCGATGGCGAGCATTTCCAGTTTCGTTACGACCTGGAAAAACGCACCACCTGGGTCACCGACGTGCTGGGCCGCGAACTGCAGGTGCAGTACAACCGCGAGCACCGGGTGATCGCCAGCCAGGACTACAACGGCGACCGCTACGCCATCGACTTGGACGACAGCGGCAACATGACCGGCCTGGCCTTGCCAGATGGCAACCGGCTCAGCTTCGTGTACGACGAGTTCGCCCGCCTGGTCAGCGAAACCGACCCCCTGGGCCGCACCACCCGCTACCGCTACCACCACCTCACCACGCTGGTGACCCAGGTGGACTACCCCGACGGCAGTACCGTCAAGGCCCACTACGACGCCCTGGGCAACCTGCTGGACGAGACCGACGCCCTGGGGCAGATGACCGAGTACCTCAACGGCGACGACGGCGTACCGCACACCATCATCGACCCCACCCTCAAGCGCAAATACCTGTGGTGGAACACCCTGGCCCAAGTGGAACGCTTCCAGGACTGCTCGGGCAAGAGCACCTATTACCGCTACGACGACCGCCACCATTTGGTCGCCATCACCGATGCCCTGGGACAGACCACCACCCTTGAGCGCAAGCCCGAGGGCGAGGTACTGAGCCTGCAGCACCCGGACGGCAGCAGTGAATCCTTTACCTACAATGCCTTGGGCCAGGTACTGACCCACACCGACGGCAAGGGCCAGACCACGCGCCTGCAGCGCAACAGCCGCGGCCTGCCCACCCGCCGCCAGGACGCCAGCGGCCATACCGTCAGCTATGCCTACGACAAGGTCCAGCGGCTGATAGGCCTGAGCAACGAGAACAACGCCACCTACCGCTTTGCCTACGACGCAGCCGACCGCCTGATCGAGGAACAGCGCATCGACCAGCTCACGCGGCGCTTTGCCTACGACGCAGGCGGCCACCTGACCCAGGTGGAAGAGATCGGCTTTGGGGAACGGGGCGAACGGCCGGAAAGGGTAACCACCTTCGAGCGCGACACCATTGGCCGCTTGTTGGCCAAGGTGAACGAGGACGGGCGACAGACGTACGACTACGACAAAGGCGACCGGCTGCTTTCGATACACCGCGAGTCCACCTACACGGGCAGAAAACGGGGTATTGGTAACGAAACAATCGAGTTCGCCTACGACATACTCGGTCGCCTGGTCAGCGAAACGACCGGGCAGGGCACGCTTACCTACGAGTACGACCCCCTCGACAACCTCACCACGCTCACCTTGCCCACCGGCCAGCACCTGAACCACCTGTACTACGGCAGCGGCCACCTGCACCAGTTGAACCTCGACGGTCAGGTCATCAGCGACCTGGAGCGCGACGACCTGCACCGGGAAATCCACCGCACCCAGGGCCGGCTCACCAGCTGTTTCGGCTACGACGCCAGAGGCCGCAAAGCCTGGCAGTACGCCACAACCCTGCCCAGCGAAAAGCTGTCGAAAATCCACACCCCGGCGGTGCAGCCTTTTCTTTACGTAGAACACGCCTACAACCCCATCCACCGGCGCTACCACTACGACCCGGCCGGTGAACTCAGCCGCACCGTGGACAAACTGCGCGGGGAGATCAGCTACACCTACGAAGCCAACGGCCGACTGCACAGCAGCGGCACTGGCCAATTAATCGACAGCGAAGAATTCCGCTACGACCCGGCCGCCAACCGCCTGAACTTCAACACCCGCCAGTTCGACCATGTACGCGACAACCGCCTCAGCACCTGGCGCGACCAGACGTATACCTACGACCCCTGGGGCAACCTGATTGAGAAAACCAGCGGCCACAGCCATCTGCAGATGCTCGCCTACGACTGTGAGAACCGGCTCGTTGAAGTACAGACCTATGTGCAAGGCAAACTGGAAAGTACCGGCACCTACCGCTACGACAGCCTTGGTCGCCGGATAGCTAAAAGTGTCGAAAAGGACGGCCACGCCGAACACAAACACTTCCTCTGGCAAGGCCTGAGGCTACTGCGTGAGGAGGGGCCAGGGCACAGCAGGCTGTACCTGTACGAGCCGGACAGCTATGCACCGCTGGCCCGTGTCGACACGGCCGAAGGTGATACCGAAAACCGGGTGTACTACTTCCACACCGACCAGATCGGCACCCCGCTGGAAATGACCGACGCCGAAGGGCAGATCGTATGGCAGGCCAAGTACCGAGCCTGGGGTGCTATCGACGCCATGGTCGTGAACGAGGTGGAACAGAACCTGCGCTTCCAGGGCCAGTACTTCGACGACGAGACGGGGCTGCACTACAATACGTTCCGGTACTACGATCCGGAGGTGGGGCGGTTTACCACGCAGGACCCGATTGGGTTGTTGGGTGGGGAGAACCTGTACCAGTATGCGCCGAGCCCGGTGGGGTGGGTGGATCCGCTGGGGTGGTGTTCCGATAAGCTTGGTAGAAATATGGGCGCCAAAACGGGTGATGGAATGGCAAACCATCACCTCATTCCCGAGCAAATCATGAAAAATCCGCAATATGCAAAAATGTTTACAAAACTGCGATCTATGGGGTTTGATGGAGATGGTGCATCCAATGGGATTTTCCTACCAGGCAATAAAAATGCGACTAAGGTTATAAACTTGCCGGGTCATTGGTCAGCTCATAGTCAGTATAGTGGGGTAATTGATTCGAAGATTTCGAATCTAAATAATCTCTACAATCTTGGTAAAATTTCTGATACGCAACTAGTTCTTGGTATTGGAAAGATTCAAAATCTTGCTAGAGAAGGGCTTGTAAATAATAAATTTTCTGTAGATCCAGTTACCGGACTTCTGCTATGACCGACATAGAAAAAAAATATTACGTGGTGTCATCCTACTCAGGTAGCAATGGACACCAGGAAAATCTAATAGGTCTTTTCAACCAGGATGAATTCGAATGGGGCCCGTTTGAACCCGACCCTTCAGCGATTGAAATTAAAAAAGAGTACGTGCTTAAAATCTCGGATCCTGAATTTAATATAAATTCTTTAGACTTTGATTTTTGCCAAAGCGGGCCTATATGTGTCTCACGGAAATTTTTAGATATTTGTGAGAAGGTAGGCATTAAATATAGAGCCATTCCGCTAATTGTCCAAGCAGGCGACATGGTTAGGAAAGGTGACTTTTTTATATTTTTGGTAGGAGAACATTTTTCTGCAATCGATAAGTCTTCATCAATATACGAGATTTCTAAAAGTATAGATACAGGAGAAGAAATCGAAAATCAGATTTATCTCGGCTCAGTCAACATAGATAGAATTGATTTTTTAGTGGTTTCAAATGAAATAGATAGTCATTTATTCAGATGCGAAGAAACGTTGGAGGTTTTTTGTAGCCTCGAATTTAAACTAGCAGCGGAAAATTTAAAAGGGATTTGTTTTTCTGAAATCGACAAAAGCTATAAATACGATCCTTGGGAAAGTTTTGATTCGCTTTAGCCCCTATCAAGATAAGTTTTGTGAATGCTGATAGGCGGTGAGTCGGGGACTGCAAGCTAGACAGCTATGCGCCGCTGGCCCGTGTCGGCACGCCGAAGGGCATACCGAAAACCAGGTGTACTACTTCCACACCGACCAGATCGGCACCCCGCTGGAAATGACCGACGCCGAACGGCAGATCGTGTGGCAGGCCAAGTACCGAGCCTGGGGCGCTATCGAGGCCATGGTCGTAAACGAGGTGGAACAGAACCTGCGCTTCTAGGGGCAGTACTTCGACGACGAGACGGGGCTGCACTACAATACGATCCGGTACTACGACCCAGAGGTAGGGCGGTTTACCACCCAGGACCCGATTGGGTTGTTGGGCGGGGAGAATTTGTATCAGTATGCGCCGAGTCCGGTGGGGTGGATGGATCCGCTGGGGTTGTCGACTTGTGGGCCTAACAAAAAAACAAGTTATGAGGCCGTGAGTAGAAGAGACGCTTTTAGACAGGCGAAGCGTGATGCTGGGGCAAAACAATTATTATTCAAGAGCATAGTGCTGGTCACTCCAAAGCTGTGCCTTTAAGAGGGGCAGATCCGCATTTCAATGTAAGGCCAATTGATAAACCTATGACAGGTAATGTTAGAGATGCTCATGGCCACTATAACTTTAACTGGGGGTTAAAATGAATTTACTTGATATTGTTTTTAATAAAGAATTCCTAGTCAAGCTTTTTCCACAAGGTCTGGATGAAGTGCTAATGGTTGGCCTGGTTGCGTTTGATCCTTTTGGTAATACCACTGTTGCTCTGCATACTAGGCAGCAGCCTGCATTGGAAGTGAAAAAATGGGGCAAGTGGGGTGAAGACTATAATACTATAGTTATAATACTTTCTAGTTCGAGAATAAAAGATTTTTCAGTAAGAAATATTTCTGGCACATTGTATTCAAAAGTTGAGCTTTTGGAAGTGGAAGGTGGTTTTAGTTTTACACAACAATCAGATGGTTGGAGTTTTTATATGGCTTTTGAGCATATAAGTTTTGATAGCTGTAGGGTTTGTATAGATGGAGATGATGACATTTGTGAGTGACTGGATTTTTCGAATAATTTAGAGAGAATAGCTGTGGAAGAAAAGGGATTGAAAGGCATAAGATTTATAAAAATCGAAGAAGTAAATTATGACGCAAGATTGGATTTTTAATATAATTTCTTACTCTATCCATCTGCAGCTTGTAATAGAAATCTGCAACTGGAATGTAAGCTGCGCTAATGTAATTTATTGGGGTAGGGTGGCAGGCACTGGCAACCTTCTAGTACGACGAGTTCCCAACTCGTTCTAGTGATAGAAGCGATCCGAGATTGGGCAGAGTCAGGCTGAATGATAAAGCTTTAGAGAACGAAAAATTAAGCGGTGGACTATTGTAGGTTAAAATGAATCAGTTTTATATGATCGATAGCTCAGGTGATGGTGACAGCTTTCCGTTATTTTTTGACGCAGAATGGGTTCCGGATCTTCCCGAAATAGATTGGGTCTCAAAGACTCCTTCATTGAAAGACTTTTATAGCTCATATAACATAAGAGCTTATCTTGATAGATTGAGTGTTGATGTAATTTTTGAACAGTTTTTAGCATCAAGCGATTTTGTAAGCTTATGCAATGATTTGGGCTGTGGTATTTTTACTATTCCGGTGACTGTGGAGCTCAACGGGCAAGAACGCCCAGAAAAGAGCTATAGTTTTTTTCTGGCTACTAAAAGACTGTCAATTCTAGATCGGAAATTTTCGAGATATGAGTTGATGCATAGTGGGCTATTGCGATCCGATTCGGAAATAAAAGATGACGTCCCTGTATATGATCGAATAGATTTTTTCTCCATACGCCCTGGAGTAGATCAGCATCTTTTTTTCTGTGAAGAAACAAAGCAAATGGCATGTACAGACGTGTTTCGTTCCGAATTTGAGAAAAGGAAAATGACAGGCCTCGAATTTACTTTGATTGACGAAGAATATAAATATGCACCTTGGGACGATTTTTAGCGAATTAGTCTCAAGAGCGACGGCCTGCATCGGGAAGTACGCGGCATCTGGGGCGGGCCCTCCAGCTGATTTCGTTGCGCTGCAAAGAGCGTAAGGCCTCGCAATGCGCCACACCTCGGAGATTTGACCTGCTCGCTACGGGGAGCATGCCTACAACCCCTTCCACCGCCGCTACCACCGCGACCCGGCCGGCGAACTCAGTCGCACCATGAACAAACTGCGTGGCGGGATGAGCTACACCTACGAACTCAGGGGCAACCTGATCGACAAAACCAGCGGCCACAGCCGGCTACAGACGATGACGATGGCCTACGAAGGTGAGAACTGCTTAACTGAAGTGCAGACGTATGTGCAAGGCAAACTGGAAAGTATCAGGAGGAACCAAGGTACAGCAGGCTGTACCTGTACGAGCCAGACAGCTATGCACCATTGGCCCATGTCGACACGGCCGAAGGTGATACCGAAAACCGGCTGTACTACTTCCGCACCGAATAGATCGGCACCCCACTGGAAATGACCGACGTCGAAGAGCGTTAGTGTCGGCCATACTCGGCCGAACACCTTCCCGCCATTCATCTCAAACAACCCTAACGTTCCCGCAACGCTTCCCCCGCCTTGTTCAACGGTTTCAACAAATACGCCATCACCGTTTTCGCCCCGGTGCGAATGTCCACGGTCGCGATCATCCCTGGCACGATGGGAAAGCTCGTCCCGGCCTTGTTCCGCAACGCATCCGAAGCCGTGCGGATATACACCCGGTAATAGAACACTTCCGGTTTGGCTTCATCCTGGATCGTGTCGGGGGAAATGTTGACCACAGTGCCGTCCAGGCTGCCGTAGATGGCGTAGTCATAGGCCGTGATCTTTACCTTGGCGGCCTGGCCGGGGTGGATAAAGGCGATGTCCCGTGGGGCGATGCGGGTTTCGATCAGGAGGCGGTCGTCCATGGGGACGATCTGCATCAGTTGCCCATTGGGTGGCACCACACCGCCCAGCGTCGTAACTTCAATGTCCTTGACCACGCCTCGAACGGGGGAGCGCAGGGTAAGCCGTGACAGTGAGTCAGCGCGGCCACGGATCACCTGGGCCGTGCTGTCGGCTTCGGCACTGGCCTTGGCCAGTTCTTCCCGTGCCCGCACCACGTACTCGGAACGGGCTTCGGCGGCCTTGAGTTCCAGTTCCGAGCGTTGGCGGTTGAGGCGAATCACCTCTACCTTGCTGGAGGCGCCAATGCGCGCCAGGTTTTCGGTGATCTCCAGTTCGCTGCGCACCAGCGCCAGGGAGGCGTTGATGCCTTTCAAGGTAGCCTCAAGCCCACGGCGTCGGCTGTTATAGAGCTGGGTTTCACTGCGGATCAGCTCGGGTGAGCTTTCCAGTGCGGGGGGAAAACTCAAGGGCTGGTCACTGGCTTCGGCTCGCAACCGCGCAACACTGGCAGTAGCCGCTCGAAAGCGGGCCTCGCTTTCACCCACCGTGGATTCGGTTTTGGTCGGGTCCAACTGGGCCAGCACAGCCCCTTGCTGGACCACATCGCCTTCGGCCACGTTAAGGGAGGCCAGAATGCCCCCCTCCAAAGACTGGATCAACTGCTCACGTGAGCTGGGTACCACCTTGCCGGTCCCGTTGGACACTTCCACCACTTCGAAGGTGGCCGCCCAGGCAATGAAGGCAGCCAGTGCCAGGGCCGTCAGCCACACCACGCGGCTGGCCCGTACCACCTGCGTATCATCGGCCCCGTCCAGGTAGGAGGGCGTGTCGGTCACACTATGGGGTAGGTGCTTCATGCCTGTGGCCCTCCGGGCTGGCGCAACCGGGCCAGAGCGGCATCCCGGGCGTCGTCGATCACGATGCGGCCGTTGTCCACTACGATTACCCGTTCCACCAGTTGCAGCACGCTCACACGGTGGGTGGCCACGATCAGCGTGCGGCCTCGGCTCCACTTGCCCAGGTCATCCAGCAACAGCCGCTCGGTCACGTCGTCCAGCGCGGCCGTAGGTTCGTCCAGTAGCAGTACCTGCGGCTGGCGTATCAGCAGGCGGGCCAGCAGCAGGCTTTGGCGCTGCCCGCCGGAGAGGCCAAGGCCGCCTTCGTGCAGCAGGTGGTCCAGGCCTTTGGGCAGTTGCCGCACGAAGTCCAACGCGCCCGTGGCGGCCAGGGCGGCGATCAGTTCCTGATCACTAGCCAGGCCCGCACCCAGGGTCAGGTTGTCCCGTAAGGTGCCGTGGAACAGCCGGGCCTGTTGCAACAGCAGGCCGACGTCCCGGCGCAGGTCCGCCGGGTCGATATGGTTCAGCGCAATGCCATCCAGGGTGACCTTGCCGGTGGCCAGGTCCATGCTGCCGGCCAAGGCTTGCAGCAGAGTGGACTTGCCCGCGCCATTGCGGCCCAGCACCGCGATGCGCTCGCCGGGGCGAATGCGCAGGTTGGCGACGGTCAGGGCAGGCGGGGCTTCCTGGCTGTAGCGGAAGGTGGCTTGTTCCAGCACATAGTCGCCCCGGATGGTGGGCAGGTGCACGCGGCTGCTGCCGTCGGGGTGGTCCAGGGGCAGGCGCATCAGTTTGTCCAGCCCCTGCAGCGCCACCTTGGCCTGCTGCCAGCGGGTGAGCACGCTGGTGAGCTGGGCCATGGGCGCCATCATGCGCGAGGCCAGCATGGACAGGGCCACCAAGCTGCCGGTGGTAAGGTCGCCACCGATCACCAGGGGGGCGCCCACCACAATCACTACCGCATAGACCGCGTTTTGCACGTTCTGGGTCCAGGTCACCAGGGTATTGGTGAGGGTGCGCAGTTGCAGGCTGCTCTGGGCAGAGGCGGCGTTGTAGCGGTTCCACTGTTGCTGGAAGCGTTGCTCGGCTTGCAGGCCCTTCAGGTCGTCCAGGCCTTGGATGCTTTCGACCAGCATGGCGTTGCGCAAGGAGGACTCGCGCAGGTTGGCATTGGCCAGCCGGGCCAGGCGGCGCTGGCAAAGCACGCCGGGAATCACCATGGCCAGCAGCGCAAACAGGGGAATGGCCACCAGCGCCCCGCCGATCAGGTAGAACACCACCGCGAACAAAAAGAAGAAGGGCACGTCCGCCAGGGCTGTGGCGGTGCTGGAGGTAATGAGGTCGCGGATCTGCTCCAGCTCGCGCAGTTGTGAAATGAACGAGCCCGTAGACCGAGGCCGAACCGAGTTACGCAGGCGCAGGGCATGGCCGTACACCAGGTCCGAGACGCGCAGGTCCGCGCGCTTGCCCAAAAGGTCCGTGATGCGCAGGCGCATCAGCCGCATCAGAAAGTCGAAGGTCATGGCCAACAGTACCCCGCCAAACAGCACGTACAGGGTAGGCAGCGACTCGGCGGGCACCACGCGGTCGTACACCTGCATGGAAAACAGCACCCCGGCCATGCCTAAAACGTTGGCCACCAGCGAGGCCAGCATCACATGGCCATAGGGCCGCAGGTCCCGCAACACGATGCGCCGGAACCAATGTTCGTCGTAAGGGGCGATGTAGTCGTCGGTACGGGCATCGGCCAAGGGCCGGGCAGGGCGCAGTACCAGGATGCGCCGCACCTGGCCGGTCAGGTCTGCCAGCGGCAGGCGGCTTTGCAGGCCTTGGTCACCACTGAATACGATCCCCAGCTCACCTTCGGCCCCCAGGCCTTGGGCCACGCCCACCTGGCCGTCGTTGAGTTCGATCACCAGGGGCAAGCGCCAGCGGCTGAGCACCCTGGCGTCGGCCCCGCTGAATTTCGCTGTAAGGCCCGCCTGCCGGGCCATGTGCCGTACCACCTGTTCGACCGGCTCGTTCCCGGGGGTGGCGGCCAGGCGGATGCTTTCGGGTGAAACGTCCAGCCGGTAATGCCGCGCCACCGCCAGAACAGCCTCCCTCCAGGGGGTGAAATCAGGCGTGGCTGTTGGGGCAGGCACGTGAGTGGTTTGAGTCATGGCAGCACCTCCACGCCCTGCAGGTTACGGCCCTCAAGGGCAAACACCCGGCGCAGGGCGCCGCTGTTGTACAGGCAGTCGATGTTCAGCCGCTGCAGGTCCGCTTGGGTATTGGTGAGGTCGAAGCTGGCTTGGTGGATTTCCTGCTCGGCGTTGAGCAGGTCCAGTAATGGCCGTGTGCCCAACTCTAGGTACTGGTGGCCGTACAGCTCGCGCGCCTCGGTGATGTTGCCCTGGCGCCGGTGCAGGGCTTCTAGCCGGTTGTTCAGGCCTAGGGTTTGCACCCGCGCTTCGGCCAGCCCCTGCCGCGCCTGAAGCCGGGCGGCATCCTCGGCAGCGTCCGCCGCCGTGAGAGCATAGCCAGCGGCACGGCTGCGGGCGCTGGTGGCACCACCCTGGTAGATGGGCACCTCCACGTTCAGGTAGAGGCCGGCCTGGGTGCGGTCCAGGTAGGGGTTGTTTTCGTTGTAGCTGTTGTCCAGGTAGTGGTTAACCGAGGGTTCCAGGGAAATGGTCGGGAAGGCTTGTGCCCGGGCCTGGGCGAGTTCTGCCTGGGCCTGATCGCGCTGGGCAAAGGCCGACAGCACTGCGGGCAAGGCATCGCTGCCGGTGTCGCTGGCCTGGCAGGCCTGGCGCAGCTCGGGGGGCGCTTGGTCCGTACCCTCTGGGGTGGTCGCACGGCCCAGCAGGTTGGCCAGGGTTGCCTGCCAGCGGGCATAGGCGGCGCGGTATTCCTGCAAGGTGGCCCTGCCACCGTCTACGCGGGACTCAGCCTGCACCACGTCCGACCGGGTACTGGCGCCCATGTCGCTGCGCTGCTGGGCCAGGTCCACGATCTTGCTCAGCCCTTGCAACTGGGCCTCGGCAATGGCCATCAGGGCCCGGTAACGCTGGCTTTCGATGTAGGCAAAGGCCGTGTCACGGGCCACTTGGTCGATGGTCAGCAGCAGCTGTGCCTGGGCCTGGGCGGCTTTGGCCTTCGCAGCGCTCACGGCATGGTCCACCTTGCCGAAGTCGTACAGCATCTGTTTGAGCGACAGGCTGAGGGACTGGCTGCCACGCTCACCGTTGTAGCCGCTGTCCACCCCCGCCTTGAGGCCACCGCTGACTTGCGGGTAATAGCCCGCTTCAGCGGCGTTGATGCCTTCCCCTTGCTGGTACAGCACGCCCACCGCCTGAGCAATGCTGGGGTGCCATTCCACGGCCTGGCGTATGGCCTCCCCCAAGGTGAACCCTTGCTCGGGGAGCGCGGCACGCAAAGTCGGTGCGGCACGGCGCGGGGCCTGTGCCTGAGTACTGGGGTGAGGGCTGGCCCGCAGCCACTGCGGGTCAATGTGTTCTGGCGCCCCTTGCGCCACCAAGTGAATCCCGAATAGGGCCAATGCCAGGGCGGCCCGCCCGCTTACCGTTGTCTCGAACCCTCGAATCACCGCTATCCCTTACTGTGGTTGCGCACTGGCGCCGCTGTCCGTGTCAAACGATCTGGATACCGCTCTGTACCCACAAGTGATGGCTGGGGTCCTCTTGAGGGGTGTACTGGATGTACTCGATGCCCGCCGCCTGGTGCGCGCCTTCGGCACCCCAGTGGCCGGTAATGTGCACGCTGTCTTGTGCCGTGCCCTTGATCAACAGGGTTTGAGTGTCGCTGGACACCACGCTCACCAGGTCGGCCAAGCTGAGGGTGAGGTTTACCGGCGCCGTAGTATTGAGGTCGATCACCTCGATGTTGTGTACCCGTGCTGCCAGGTTGCCCAAGTCAATGTTGGCCGCGCCGCCCGCCCACATCAATGTGTCGGTGCCGGGGCCGCCATCCACAGCGTTGAACTGTTGGTCCACGATGATCAACGTGTCATTGCCAGCGCCGCCGAGCAGGGTCAGCGCGCCACCGTGTGAGCCGTCCAGGGTGTCGTTGCCACTGGAGCCGTGCAGCGTGTCGCCGTGGCTGCTGTTTACCAGCAGGGTGGTACCGTCCACCGGTGCCGTCACGGTATCGGCCATAAGCATCGCCGCACTGATGGCCGCGCCGGCGGGGTTGAGGTTAACAGTGAGGGTGGCGGTATCGACCGTACCGTTGGGGTGTGTCAGCTCGTAGGTGAACACGTCCTGACGGCCGACCACAGCGTCCGTCTGCCCAGGGGCCAGGGTGTAGGTGTAGCTGCCATCGGCCTTGACCAACAAGGTGCCATACGTCCCCGTGATAGAGGTGCCGTTGTAGCCCGGCACTACAAAGTTGCCAGCGGCCAGCACGCTGAGGAGCGTGTAGGGGGAACCCAGCACATCCACGCCACCCCCGGCCGTGTCGGTAAGCAGGTTGCCTGCCACCGGTGTGTAACTGCCCACCACAAACTGGTTGGTATAGGTGGCCACGTTGGTCAAGCCCACGTTGATGGAGGTCGCTACGCCCACCCCACCCGTGGACAGCCGCACCTGGTAGGTGCCCTGGGTCTGGTCGTCCACTACCACGCCGTAGGCGCCGCCGCCCAGGCTGACCAGCGCGCTGCCACCCCAGCTACGTACCAGCACGTATTGCCCATTGGCGGTGTTGAGCTTGTACAGCCCGAGCGTGAGCGACCCCAGCAGCGACAGCAAGCTGGAGGAGGTGAGCGAGACGGTCAGGTCGCTGACGGTATTGGCCGCCACGCTGAAGGCAAAGGCGCCACTGCCGCCGCCCAACAGTACGTTTACCGTGCCCAATGCGGACGTGTTGGTAGTCACCCGGTTGGTAAGGCTGATGGCCGTGCTGGCCACATCGAAGGTGGCATCCACCACGGTGGCGGGCGCGGCCAGGTTGCCGCTGTTCCACACCTCTGTGGCCTGTGGGCTGTCGATACGCACATACAGGTTGGCGGTGCTGCTCAGGCCATTGGGGTGCACCAACTGGTAGGTGAACACATCCACCTTGCCGACGCTGTTGGCGCTGCCGTTGGCGGTGTAGCGGTAGTTGCCCTGGCCGTCAATGGTCAGGGTGCCGTAAGTGCCTTGTACGGTGGTGCCGGTCAACGCGCTCACGAACGCGCCATTGCGCAGCACCTGCACCACGGCGCCGTTGTCCGGCCCGGTCACATCGGCGCTGCCGTTGGTGCCCACGTCCGTCACCACGTTGCCATTGAGCACCGCGCCGGCTGTTCCCACGAACTGGTTCAGTGCGGTGACGTCCAGCTGAAGGGTGCTGGCCACATTGGACAGTACACCGATGCCTCCGCTGGCGACGACCACACGGTAGTTGCCGCTCAGCAACTTGCCGATGTCCACCAGCACCGCTTGCCCGGCAATCACCTGCACGTTCAGCAAGGCGCCGCTATTGGCCGTGCCCAGGCTCACCCAGTTGCCGGCAGCGTCCTGCACCTGCAGCGTATAGGTGGCTCCATTGTACAGGGCTACGGCGCTGCCCGTGGCCAGGGTAAGCAACGGGTCGGCCGTAGTGCCGGCGTCAACGGTAAAGGCATAGACCTTGTTGAACCCAGCCAACGCCGTGCTGAAGCTGTCCGCGTAACTGCGGGTAGTCACGGCCTGCGCCAAGTTGACGGTGGCCGTGGTGAGGTTGTCGGTAGCGACCACCGGGCGGTCCACGTCCACATCCGGCGCAGTCACTGTGCTGGTGGCAGACAAGTTACCGTTGCTGTCGCGTAGGGTCACGCTCAGCACTTCGCCATTGATCTGCGCACTGCTCAAGGTCACGGTAAAGGTGCCATTGGCCGCTACCGTCGCCGTGCCGAGGGTTACCCCTGCTGCACTGCGCAAGGTTACGGTGGTACCTGCCTCACCCGTACCGCTCACGCTGGTGCCGTCTGCCGCTACCACCAGTGCGGCGGCCGCGGCCGGTGGCGTAAGGTCCGGCGCGGTGGCGGTGATGGCCGTAGACAGGTTACCCGCCGCATCGGCCTGGGTGATGCTCAGGGCCTGGCTGTTTATCTGGGCGGGGGTAAGCGCCACGGAGTAGGTGCCATTGGCAGCGACCGTGGCGCTGCCCAGCAATACGCCTAATGCGTTGCGCACGAACACACGGGCACCGGCCACACCGGTGCCTGTAACCACCGTGCCGGCAGCGCCTACCACGCCGGTAGCCGGCGCGCCCGGTGGCGTGATGTCGGGCGCGGTAAGCGCCACTTGAGAGGACACGTTGCCAGCGGCATCAGTGAGGCGCACGGTCAGCGCCTGACCGTCGGCTTGGGGCGGGTTGAGTGTGACCGAGAACAGCCCGTTGCTGCCCACCGTCGCGCTGCCCAGCAAGGTGCCTGTGGCACCGTAGACGCCGGCTGTGGCGCCGGCCTCACCGCTACCGGTCACGGCACTGCCATCTCCTGCCACGGCCAGGGCAGCAGGCGCCAGTGGCGGCGTGACATCCGAGGCGGTGAGGGCAGCGCTGGTGCTATTGCCCGCCGAGTCTGCCTGGCGCACGGTCAGTATCTGGCCGTTGAGTTGGGCGGTGCTCAGTTGGACCACAAAGGCACCCGTGGCGCCCACGACCGCTGTGCCCAATACAACGCCTGTGGCACTGGTCACACTCACGGTGGCCCCGGCTTCGCCGGTGCCCGTGACCTGCTGGCCGCTGCTGCTCAACAGCAGGTTGATGAGTGGTGCCGGTGGAGTGGTGTCAACAGCCCCCAGTGGCGTAGCGGCGGACACGTTTCCAGCCGCATCCGTAAGGGTCACGCCCAAGGCCTGGCCGTTCAGCTGCACGGCGCTGAGGGTGACGCTGAACGTGCCGTTGCCTGCCACCAGCGCGGTCCCTAGTACAGTACCGCCGCTGGAGAGCACAGTGGCCGTGGCCCCGGCCTCACCCGTACCGGTAAGCACCTGCCCTGTGCCGTTAAGCGCCAGTGATGCCGGGGCGGCGGGCGGCGTGATATCCGGCGCAGTGATGCCCACCGTTGGCGAGGTATTAAGGGCTGTATCGGCCTGGGTAGCAGTCAGGGCCTGGCCGTTGGCCTGCGCCGGGCTTAGCACTACGCTCACCACACCAGTGGCATCCACCAGCCCGGAGCCCAACACGGTGTTATCTGCACCACGCACTGTCACCGTTGCGCCGGCTTCGCCACGTGCGGTTACCAGCGTGCCGGTGCCGTTGATCACCACATCGGTTAAGGCCGCCGGTGGGGAGGTGTCGGCCGCCGTCAGTGGTGTAGGTAGAGACTGGCCACCGGCTGAGGTGGTGGCGGTCACCTCCAGGACTTGGCCGTTGGTTTGTGGGGTGTTCAACGTCAGGCTGAAGCTGCCATCGGACGCTGCCGTGGTGCTGCCCAGCACGGCCCCTGCGCTGCTGTAGGCCCGCACCTGGCTGCCGGCTGTGGCATTACCCGTCAAGGTCAGGCCATCAGCGGTGAGTGCCAGCGCGGTAGGAGGTGGAGGCGGTGGTACGGTAGGCACGGAGAACGTTTCGGCCGCAGACAGGTTACCTGCGGCGTCAGTTTGGGTCACGCTCAGGGTATCGCTGGCAGCGAGGGTGCCCGGCAAGCTCACCACAAAGGCACCACTGGCATCAACCGTGGCGCTGCCCAGTACCTGCCCGCCACGGGTCACGGTTACCAGCGCCCCTGGCTCACCGCGCCCGCCCAGGAGGGTGTAATCGTTGCTGATGGCCAAAGCCGTCACGGCGCCTGGCGCTGTGATGTCAGCCACCGTGTAAGCCAGGGAGGCCGAGGCGTTACCTGTGGCATCCTGAGCCACCAGGCTGAGGGTCTCGCCATTGGCCTGGGCCGGGTTCAAGGCGATGCTGAAGGCACCGCTCGCGTCCACGGGGCCGCTGCCCAGCAGTGTGCCATCGGCCGCCCGTACCTCAACCCGGCCCCCTGCTTCGGCGGTCCCAATCAGCTGAGCGCCGCTGTTTTCCAGCCGAACCACTATGGGCAGGGCGGGCCCTGTGATGTCCGCTGCGGTGACCGGGGCTGCCAATGAGGTGTTACCGGCAAGGTCGACCTGAATCACGCTAAGGGTCTGGCCGTTTACCTGGGCGCTGTTGAGCGCCAGGGTGAACTGCCCGTCCGGGCCAGCTGCGGCGGTGCCCAAAGCCAGGCCGGTGGGGCCGGTTACGCTCACCGAGGCGCCCGCTTCGGCGGTGCCGGTGAGCACCAGGCCATCCGCGCTGAGCACCAGGTTGCTGACGGGCGCGGCGGTGACATCCGCCGCCTGGTACAACAGGCCAATGGACGCATTGCCACTGGCATCGGTTTGCACAACTGTGAGCACTTGTCCGTTGAGCTGGGCGTTACTCAAGGCGGCCGTCCAGGTGCCGTCTGCGTTCACAGTGGTGGTGCCGAGCACCGTGCCGCTCGCCGAGGTGACCACCAGCGCGGCGTTGGCCTCACCGGTGCCGGCCAGGGTCAGGCCGTCCGCACTCAAGGTTGTTACAACGGGGGCAGCGGGCGGTGTGAGGTCAAGCGCGGTCAGGCGGGTCGCCACAGAGGGGTTGCCGGTGGCATCCTGGGCGATCACGGTCAGCACTTGCCCATTGAGCTGCGGTGTCACCAGGGCCAGGGCAAAGGTGCCATCGCGGGCTACCGTGCCCAGCGCCAGGGTATCGCCATTGGCATTGGTGACCACCAGCGACGTGCCTGCTTCACCCGTGCCGCTGAGCACGGACCCGGCCGCGTCCAGAGCCAAGCCGGCCACTGCGGCAGGGGGCGTGATATCCGGTGCAGTGAGCGCGGCAACGGGCGACAGGTTGCCTTGGCCATCAGCCAGGCGCACCTGCAGCGTTTCGCCATTCAAGGCAGGGGTCGACAGGGTGACTGAGAACAGGCCAGTGCTGCTCACATCCCCTTCGCCCAGCAGTGTGCCGTCGGCCAGGGTGACGCGCACGCGCGCTGAGGGTTCGCCGACGCCAGTCAGCAGGTCACCAAGGGTATTGAGCACCAGGCCGGTGGCCAGGCCCGGTGGGGTCAAGTCCGGCGCATCGATCTGCACAGGCTGGCTGATGTTCCCAGGTGGGTCCGCCTGTTGCACCGTCAGCCGTTCGAAATTCACCTGAGGCGGGTTAAGCCCCACGCTGAAGCTGCCGTTGGCCAGCACTACCGTGCTGCCCAGCAGCGTACCTGCCGCGTCGCGCACGGTCACCGTCGCGCCGGCTTCGCCATTGCCACTGACTACGGCGCCGGCAGCATTGATCACCACATTGGCCAATACGTCCGGCGCGGTAAGGTCCACGGCCGTCAAAGTGGCCGGTGCAGACACATTGCCCACGGCATCGGCCTGGGTAAAGGTTAGCACCTGGGCATTAAGCAGGGGGGTGCCCAACACCAGGCTGAAGGCGCCCGTGCTGCCTACCACCGCAGTGCCCAGCACCATGCCATCGGCGTCGCTGACGATGACCCTGGCACCGGCCTCGCCGCGCCCGGTGATGCTGGCGCCGTCCGCGCCGATGTTCAGGGCGGTGACAGCGTCCGGGGCTGTGGTGTCTGCGGCCAGTACGGTCGCTGGCAGCGAGGCATTGCCACCGGCATCGGTCAGCGTGACGGACAACAGCTGGCCGTTGGCTTGGGGCGAGGTGAGTGTCAGTTGGAACGTGCCGTCCAGGCGTACGGTACCGCTGCCGATTTGCGCACCGGTAGCGTCCACGACGCTCACCTGAGCACCGGCCTCCCCACTGCCGGACAGCAACAGGCCATCGCCGCTCAAGGCCAGGCCGCTGGCGGCGTCAGGGGCGGTCAGGTCTGGGGCCAGCACGGCCGTGGACACAGACTCATTGCCGGCCCCGTCGGTCTGGCTCAGTGACAGGGTTTGCCCGGCCACTTGGGGTGGCGCCAGGGTCAAAGCGAAGGTGCCGTCGCTGTTGACGGTGGCCGTACCCAGAGTCAACCCGCCTTGGGCCAGTACTCTCACAGTGGCGCCGGGTTCACCAAAGCCAATCAGGCTAACGCCGTCCCGGGCCAGGTTGAAGGTGGTGACCTGTGCGGGCGGTGTCACGTCCGGCGCCACCAGGGCCGCAGGCTCCGCGTTGATGCCATCCGTAGACGTGGCGATGACCGATAACGCCTCGCCGTTCAGCTGAGCGGCGGTGAGCGGTGCGCTGAAGGTGCCATCACTGCCTGCCAGTGCCGTGCCCAGCAATTGGCCTGTGGCGCTGTAGACCCTGACCAGGCTGCCCGCGTCGGCCGTGCCGTTGACATTCAGGCCATCGGCGGTAAGCAGGAGGTTACTGGCGATGCTAGGTGCCAGTTGCCCCGGTGCAATCACGACAGCGGCCGGTGCGGCGTTCCCCACCCCATCGGTAGCGACAACCACCAGGTTGTCACCGCCTGCAACCGCCGGGGCCAGTGCCAGGCTGAAGCGGCCATCGGCATTCACCGTGCCGGTGCCCAACACCGCGCCATCCGCGGCGGTCGCCGTGACCTGCGAGCCGGCTTCACCCAGCCCGGTCAACGTAAGCCCGTCGGCCGACACGGCCAGGCTGCTCACAGGCAAGGGCGGCGTAATGTCAGTGGCTACCAGCGTCGCCACCGGCGATAGGTTACCCGCCCGGTCGGCGGCAATGACCGACAAGGTTTGCCCGTTGAGCTGGGGCGCGCTCAGTGCAATGGCGAACAGGCCATTGGGAGCAGCTGTGCCCACGCCCAGGGCCGTGCCTTGACCATCGAACACGGTGACTTGCGCCCCGGCTTCGGCAAGGCCGCTGAGCTGCAGGCCGTTGGGAGTGAGCGCCAGGGCCACTGGGCTGTCGGGTGGCGTGGTGTCTGGCGCGATCAGGCTGACAGCCGGCCCTTCGTTACCGGGTGGGTCTTCCTGGTTCACGGTCAGCGCCTGGGCGTTGAGCTGAGGGCTGCCTAAGGCAAGGCTGAACGCGCCTGTGGCGGCCACCAGGCCCGACCCCAGTACGGTGCCGCTCACATCGCGCACAAAGACGGTAGCGCCGGGCTCACCGTGCCCGGTCAGGGTCAGGCCGTCGGCATTGAGCACCACGCCACTAAGGGCCGCGGGTGGGCTGATGTCAGGGGCGGCGAAGTTGGTCGCGACCGAGGCGTTGCCGCTGGCATCGGTCTGAATGATGTCCAAGGTTTCGCCATTGATAGGGGGTGGCGTAAGGCTCAGGTTGAAGCCGCCGTTGGCATCGACCGTGCCAGTGCCCAGCAGCGTGCCGTTGACCGTCTGCACCCGCACCACCGCACCGGGCTCGCCCAAACCGGACAAGGCCGTACCATCCGCTGCGATAGACAGCCCGCTTACAGCGGTGGGGGCAGTGTTGTCGGGTGTACCCACGGCGGCGGCGGGTGAGGTATTGCCGCTGGCGTCGGTAAGTTCCACGCTCAACGCCGCACCGGTGTTCTGGGCCAGGGGCAGGGTGATCTGGAACACACCGCTCTGGTTCACCGTGCCGGAGGCCAGCACTGTGCCTGCAGCGTCCCGCACGCTGGCCAGGGCCCCGGCCTCGCCCAGCCCGCTGACCACCGTGCCGAAGGTATTGACTGCCAGCCCCGTGGGAGCCGTAGGGCCTTGCAGGTCGGGGGTGACCAAGGTGCTGGCCTGGGATGTGTTACCGGCCCCGTCTGTTTGCACCACGGTCAGCACTTGCCCGTTGAGCTGGGCCGGCACCACCGTGACGGCAAAGGCGCCGTTGCTGGCCACCAGCGCCGTGCCCAGTATGGTATTGGCCGCATCGCGTACTGTCACCGTAGCGCCCACTTCACCGCGCCCGGTCACCAGCGTGCCGCTACTGGCACTGGCGATGGCCGAAGGTGCGTCGGGTGCCGCGACATCGGCGGCGGTGAGGGTTGTGGCCACCGAGGTAGTGCCGCTGGCGTCGGTCGCGCTCACATGCAACAACTGGCCATTGAGCTGGGCGGCGCGCATCAGCACGCGGAAACTCCCATCGCTGCCGACAAGGGCCGTCCCCAGGCTGCTGCCGGCGTTGTCGACGACCGACACGGTAGTGCCAGGCGCCCCGGTGCCCGTAACGGTAAAGCCGTCCCCCGTCAGCGCCAGGTTGCCAGGTGTGGGTACTTCGGTCCCGTTGGGGCCATTGAGGGTGGCAGGAGCGGACGCGTTGCCCAGTACGTCGGTGGCCACCACGCTTAGCACATCGGTGCTGACGGCGGCGGGTACGAGGGTCAGGTTGAACACCCCATCCGGGCCTACGGTTGCCGTGCCTAGCACGGCGTTAGCGGCGGTGGACACTGTGACGGTGGCACCGGCTTCGGCCGTGCCGGACAAGGTGCTGCCATCGGGGCTGATAGCCAGGGTGTTGACGGTTGCGGGCGGTGTGGTGTCCGGTGCCGTGGTACCACTGGGCTGTGAACGGTTGCCGGCCAGGTCGGTCGCGATCACTTGCAAAGCCTGGCCATTGAGCAACGGGGCAGGCAGGTTGAACACGAAGGTGCCATCGGCTGCCGCCGTCGCCGTGCCCAGCACGGTGCCGCTCGCGTCCTGGATTTCCAGTGAACTGGCCGCTTCGGCCGTGCCACGTAGGACCTGCCCGGTCACGTCCACGGTCAGGCCTGTGGGGGCCAGTGGTGCCGTAAGGTCGGCTGCGGTGAGTGGCTGTGTTGCCGAGGTATTGCCACTGGCGTCGGCCTGTTCCACGGTCAGCGCCTGGCCGTTCAACTGAGGCGGGGTGAGCGGGGCACTGAAATGCCCGGTGGTGTCCACTTGGGCCGTGCCCAGTACAGCCCCTGCGCTGTCCCGGACAGTCACGTTGGCACCCACTTCACCCGTGCCGGTCAGCACCGCGCCGTTGCCACTGAGCTGCAGGTCGTCTACGCGTGCAGGCGCTGTCCCATCCGGGGCTGTCAGGCTTAGCAGCGTTGACCGATTACCGGCAGCATCCTCTGCGTCCACTTGCAGGGCCTGGCCATTGAACTGGGGTTGGGAGAGAGCCAGGGTAAAACTGCCATCGGCGCCGGCGGTGGTGGTGCTTAGCACGGTGCCGTCCAGGCTGCGCAGGCGCACGTTGGCGAAGGCCTCGCTCTGGCCGCTCAGGCTGCTGCCGTTCGCTGCGAAGCTGAGCGCGGTAGGCGCTGCAGGGGCCAGAATGTCTGGCGCCTGCACAGCGCCAGGCTGGGACGTATTGCCCGCCGCGTCTGCTTGCACCACTTGCAGGGTTTCCCCATTCACCTGAGCTGTTGTGAGCGTGAGCTCGAAGCGGCCATTGCTGCCCACGGTGCCGGTGCCCACGACTGCGCCGGCTCCATTGGCGGCCGTCACCGTTGCACCCGGCTCGCCGGTGCCGCTCAGCAACCGGCCGTTGGCTGACAGGGTAAGGTCGGCCAGGTCGGCAGGGGGTGTCTGGTCCGGTGCTGTCACGGTGAGGGCGGTACTGATGTTGCCAGCGGTGTCCGTGGCCAGTAGCCACAGGCTCTGAGCACTCAACTGAGGGGTAGCCAAGGGCACACTGAACGTACCATCGGCACCCACGGTGGCGGTCCCAATGGTAGTGGAGGTGGCGTCGAGTACACGTACCGTGGCGCCGGGCTCGCCGTTGCCCGTAACGGTCAGCCCCAGCGAGTCGATCAGTACATTGGTCACCGGAGCCGGTGGTTGCAGGTCTGCAGCGGTGAAGGGCACGGCAGCCGAAGCATTGCCTGCCGCGTCTACCGCGCTGACCTGCAAGGCTTGGCCGTTCAGTTGCGCAGCTGGCAGGTTGACCTCGAAGCGTCCATCGGCCCCCACCACAGCGGTGCCCAGCAGCGTACCGTCTGCGGCCCGCACGCTGACCGTCGCCGCCACCTCACCACGGCCGCTGAGCACGGTGCCGCTCAGGTCCAGGGTGAGGGCCTCGGGCAGCAGTGGGCCGTTAAGGTCTGGCGCCGTTATGGCTGCGGCGGCAGAGCCATTGCCGGTGGCGTCGCTGAGGCTGACTTGCAGGCCCTGGCCATTGAGCTGCACCGGGTTGAGCGGTACGGCAAAGCTGCCCACCGCGTTTACGGTCGCAGTCCCCAGTAGTGCGCCGCTCGCATCGCGCACGGTCACCGTGGCGCCCACTTCCCCACGGCCACTGAGCAAGGCGCCATTGGGGTTGATCGCCACGTCGGTGGCAACGCCCGGCGGGGTGAGGTCGGGCGCTGTGACCAGCGCGGTCACCGATACGCCTGTCGAGCCATCGACCACGGTGATATCCAGCAACTGGCCGTTCTGCTGAGCCGTGGCCAGCACAACGCTAAAGGTGCCGTCAGCGGTAACCGTAGCTGATCCCAGCAAGCTCCCGTCACCGGCACGTACGTCCACCGTAGCGCCTGCCGTCGCAGTCCCTGTAACCGTAATGCCATCGGTGCTGACGACCAAGGCCGTGGGAGCTGCCGGTGCAGAGACCGGCACTACCGCACTGGCATCGGGAGACAGGTTGCCAGCCGCGTCGGCCTGGCGCACGGTCAACAGGGCGTTCACACTGGCCGCCGGGGTCAGGGCCAGGACGAAGGTGCCATTGCTGGCCACGGTGCCGGTGGCCAGTATGCCGTTGGTGGCATTGACCACCGTCACCGTGGCGCCTGCTTCGCCTTGGCCAGACAGTGCAAGCCCGTTGCTGCTGACCACTAGGTCAGTCACGGCCAAGGGCGGTGTGCTGTCAGGCGCGGTCACCAGTGCCTGAATCGAGCTATTACCGTTGCCTGCTGTGGCGGTGACGTCAAAGGCTTCGCCATTGGTATAGGCCGTATCCAGCACCGCAGTAAAGGTGCCGTCCAGCCCGGCACGGGCCGACGCGATCACCCGGCCCAAGTTGTTGCGCACCAGTATCCGTACACCGCCACGGGCAACGCCGGTCAGGGTAAGGCCATCGCTGCTGATCACCAGGTCGGTGGGGGCGGGAGGCTGGCTCAGGTCCGGGGCCTGCACAGGCAGGTTGGGCGACACATTGCCTGCCGCGTCGGTGAGGGTGAGTTGGAGCACCTGGCCACTGATCACGCCAGGGACCACGGGCAGCTCGAAGGTCCCGTCCGCGGCAACGGTGCCGGTTATCAGCACATTGCCCGCCGCGTCATACAGGGTAGCCGTGGCGCCGGCTTCTCCGCGGCCGCTGAGCACAGTGCCGTCGCCACTGATGGCAACGTCCGTGGCTGCCGCAGGTGCGGTGACGTCAGGGCCGTCCGGAAGCGCTGGAAGGCCTACGGTAGCATCGGCTGAGGTGTTGCCGGCAGCATCCGTGGCATTGACGCTCAGGGTAACGCCTGCACCAGGGACCGGGGTAAGCGTCACGCTGAAGGTGCCGTCAGCTCCCGCAATGGCCGAGCCCAGTACCGTGCCGTTGGCGTCTCTCACCCTTACGGTCGCGCCAGCTTCGGCCGTCCCACTGAGTACACCCGCTGTGGCATCCACGGCCAGGTTGGCGGGTAGGGCCGGAGGGGTGATATCACTGGCCGTGAAGCTGGCTGAAGGGGAGACGTTACCTGCCGCGTCGGTTTGCGCAACGGCTAGAATTTCACCATTGAGCTGGGCGGTATTGAGCACCACGGCAAAGCGCCCGTCGGCTCCTACCGTACTCGTGCCCAGCAGGTTGCCTGTAGCGCTGAATACGCGCACGCTGGCGCCGCCCTCGCCTAAACCAGTGAGAGTCAGGCCGTCGCTGCTCAGGCTTAGGCCGGTAGGAGCCGCTGGCGCCGAGGTATCGGCGGGTGCAGGGGCGGCAGCACCACCGCCGCCACCGCCACCACCGGTAAGCCCACCATTGGCGGCCGCCGCTGCGCCGCCAGCGCCTAGCGCACCCAGGCCGGCGATAGCCCATTCCGGCGTTGCGCTACCGACCACGCCAGCGCCGGCCAGCAGGGTGTCCACCGACGACAATTCAGTAAAACTGAAACCATTGAAAGCCTCGGCGCTGTACTGGGCTTGCCAGAGCACACCATCCTCGCCCTGGAACACCATGTCACTGCGCACGCCTTCGGCCGTGGCCTGGAAGAAATTACCGACCGTGACCTGTTCACCGGTTTTCAGGGTAACGACCGCGTTCTGCCCCACGCGTGTGACGGATGCCACCTGGGCAGGTGCTACGGGCATTTGCACCACCCCTGGTTGCTGCAGTTCAAGGTCTCCCCAGGTACGGGCGGACAGCTGGGCGGTGGATTTGTCAGCGACGACGATGTTGTCCGAAACGGCCATTGCGCTCCTTGCTTTTGCTTCACCGTGGGGCGGAGTGTCCTGGCTGCGAGAGGGGGGATGCCCGAACCTACTGCCCGTTTTGATTTGGGATCCGTTAGAGGTATAGCAGTGAAAGCACCGTGTCGCTTGAGCTTTTTGCTTTACTGGCGCGCTAATTGGTTTAAAAATCAAGGTACTGCGCTTTAAATATTGGAATTTGCTTCACGCGAAACCCCGGTGGCATAAGGCCCACACGTGGTGGTGGTCATGAAAATCCCTATTCACCCCATGAATTTTCCCCGACAAGCGGTTGCACCGTCTGTCGCTACGAAACGGGCGATTGAGCCCATGGACGCAGAGCTGGTGGGACAACAGGCTTGTAGCGACCCCTGAACCGGGGCAAGGTACTGGGTATTTACGAAAGCCAAAGGTCGCCCATGCTGGACATTTCAAACACTGTGCAACTGCCCGACAGCGACATCACGCTTACGGCCATCCGGGCCCAGGGTGCAGGCGGGCAAAACGTGAACAAAGTGTCGAGTGCCGTCCACTTGCGCTTTGACATTCAGGCGTCGTCGCTGCCCGATTTTCATAAGGAGCGGTTGATGGCGCTCAGGGACAGCCGCATCACCAGCGACGGAGTGGTGATCATTAAGGCGCAGCAGTACCGCACGCAGGAGCAGAACCGCGAGGATGCCTTGGCGCGGTTGCGCGACCTGATTCTGGCGGCGGTTGTGGTGCAAAAGGCCCGCCGGCCCACCCGGCCCACCAAAGCCTCGAAAGTGCGGCGGCTGGAGGGTAAGACCAAGCGGAGCGCGATCAAGGCAGGGCGGGGCAGGGTCGATATCTGAGCCTGAGAGTAGCCTCAGCTGCGGCGCTGGCGCGTCACTCCGTACAATACCAGGCCCACCACCAGCATCACGCCGGCGCGCAGCCAGGTCGCCGGCCCTTGTTGAGCCAGTAACAGCACACAGGACACCACGGCCAGGGCTGGAAATACCCAATGCACCCGGAAATGGTCCTCGGCCACCGTGTCCCGCTTGAGCACCAGTACTGCCACGTTGGTGCTCAGGAACACGAACAGCAATAGCAGCACCACGGTTTCGGCCAGTATTTCCAGGGTGCTAGTAAACGTTAGGGCGATAGCGACCAGGGTGGTCGCCAGGATGGCCCAACCCGGTGTCCGCCGTTTGGGCAGAACGCGCCCGAGCACCTCAGGCAACAAGCCTTCGCGGGCCATGCCATAGGCCAGTCGGCTGGCCATGATCATCGTCAGCAGCGCGCCATTGGCCACGGCGATCAGGGCAATGACCGCAAACCAGTGTGAAGGAATGCCTAGGCCAGAGGCGCTGATCACATCCATTAGGGGTGCGCTGGACGCTTTGAGCTGGTCTACCGGCAGTACCAGTGCGGCGCCAGCCCCTACTAGCAGGTACATGGCCCCAGCAATCAACAAAGCGCTGAACAACGCCCGTGGGTACACGCGCCGTACGTCCTGCACCTCTTCGGCCAGGTTGGCAGACGTTTCGAACCCTACAAACGAATAGAAGGCCAACAGGGAGGCCCCCAGGATCGCAGCGGCAGGTGCCTGGGCGTCCACTTCCAGCAAGCGGGCTGGCACGGCCTGCCCGCCCACTGTGAACCAGACTGCGGCGGCTACCACCATCACCAGGCCGCTCAACTCCACCAGGGTCATCACCAGGTTGGCGCGCAGCGACTCCTTGATGCCTTGGGCATTGAGCAGCGCCACAATCACCAGAAAGCCCGCCGCTGCCCAGCTGGAGGGCCAGTGAACGAACACGCCCAGGTAATCACCGGCAAAGGCCTTGGCCAGCCCGGCAGCACTGGTTACCCCAGCGGCCAACATGGAAAACCCGACCAGAAAGGACAGCAACGGCTTGCCAAACGCTCGCTCTGCAAATACCGCAGCGCCTCCCGCCCGAGGGTATTTGGTAACCAACTCGGCATAGGAGGCTGCCGTGAGCAAGGCGAAAAAAAGGGCAATCAGCAGCGGCGCCCAGATCGCCCCGCCCACACGCCCGGCAATGGTGCCCGCCAAGGCGTATACCCCGGCCCCCAGTACATCGCCCAAGATAAACAGTAACAGCAAAGGGGTGGTGATGACGCGCCGAAGGGTGTGTGGCGGGCTCTGGGTAGCAGTAGTCATATGGGAAGCGCTCCAGCAAGGCGGCAGATGCCGCAGTGCTAGGTCAGAGCGCCCGGCCCAGGCAATGGTTCGCCCCGGCTGTTAACTGCAAACCGTTGCGGCTGTTGCCGGTACACTCAAAACCGGAACGCCTGGCGACCGATCAACAGCCATGTGCCATGCTGGTTTTGCCATACCTGGAAGTTTTCAATTTCCGTAGGGACCACCTTGCCGCTATTTACGGCTTCAGCGGAAAAGTGGTTGCGTACGAGCGCCGTGTCACCGGACAGGGTGACGGTTTGGTTGACCATCTTGAGCCAGTTGAAGCCACTACGCCCGGTTTCGATGTCGGCGATAAACGCGGCTTTGTCCTGTACCTTGCCGCTGGAGTGGCCATAGCTAAGGTTATCCGCCGTCAAGGCTTGCAACTGGGGAATATCCTTATGCCACATCGCCTGGGTGAGCTTGTCTACCGCCTCAGCCACCTCCTGCTCAGGTGCGGCAGCCGCCACTGCCCCTGCGTACAAGCACGCCAGACCTATCAGTAATCGTGATGCATTCATTCAGTGCTTTCCTTGTTGTTATGATGTCCGCCAAGTTAGCGGACATCGTACAACCTAGCAGAAAAGCAGAACGTTTCCAGCGACCTTAGTAAAAGCGGCCCGGTTGGCAGCGTAACCGCCTAACAAGGGCATCACGAAGACGTGTTAGATAGCGTGGTGGCCACACGCTCTTTGTAATCCACAAAACTAATGAAGACCTCAGGCGATTTATCACCGTCCAAGTCGTCCAGGCTAAGGTTGATTTCCAGTCTGCTCATGGTCGCTTCCTTCAGAGGCTGACATGGCACCAATACGATGCGTGTTGAACCTCAAGCCTAAAGAAACCCGTGTAGGGGCAACAGCTGTTGAAATGACAGGTAGACAGGGCTTGGCAGAGGGATTAGCCCAACACCGCCACACCCTTGATCTGTGCCCATACGTGCATGCCCGGCTGCAACCCAAGGTGGGCCACCGAGTAGCGCGACAGCCGCGCCAGCAGGGGCATGCCCTTACAGTCCAAAGCTACAATCGTATCCACCAGGCCTTCACCGCCGGCTTGTTCACCTACCACCACCGGCAACCGGTTAAGAATGCTGCTGTGGCTGTGGGCGTCCAGGCTCAGGCTTACATCCCGTGCCAGCACCCGCACCCGCAGGCGGCTGCCCACTGGGCGTTCATGGTGGGGAACGCGAAGGGTGACGCCGCCTTTGCCAACGCTCAGGTGCAGCAGCTTCCACTGCGTGTCGTACCCGGTCACCTGGCCCTCCATCACCACCCCGGCATCCAGGCCGCGGGCCACAGGCAGGTCCAGTTGCGTCAGCAGGTCGTTCAGCGGGCCGCTGGCGGTCACGCGTCCTTGGTCCAGCAACACCAGGTGATCGGCGAGGCGGGTGATTTCCTCTGCCGCATGGCTGACGTAGATCACGGGAATGGCCAGGTCTTCGCGCAAGCGCTCCAGGTATGGCAGTATTTCGGCCTTGCGCTCGGTGTCCAGCGCTGCCAAGGGTTCATCCATTAGCAACAGCCGGGGTTCACGCAGCAACGCCCGTGCAATGCCGACCCGTTGGCGCTCACCCCCCGACAACCCGTCCGGCCGCCGGGCTAGCAGGTGGTCGATACCCAGCGTACGGCACAGCGCTGCCTGGCTAAGGGTGCGCTGCCTTGGCAACAGGCGGCGCCACCCATAGGCCAGGTTGCCAGCCACCGTCAGGTGGGGAAACAGGCTGGGTTCCTGAAACACATAACCGATCGGGCGGCGGTGCGTAGGCGTGCAGGTGCGGCTTGCAGTGTCCTCCCAAGTAGCACCGTTCACCCGGATAAACCCGGTGTCCGCCGGTTCCAGGCCGGCCAGCCAGCGCAGCAGGGTTGTCTTCCCCGAGCCGGACGGCCCACTGATGGCGATGACGCCTGCCCCTGGCAGGCTCAAGTTCACGTCCAGGCTGAACCCAGGCCGAACCAGGCCGGCGCGCAGCTCGATGGGCGGGCTCATTCAGCAGCCTCCCAAAGGTTCAGTGCGTTTGCGGTACAGCAGCCACAGCACCGCGAAGGAGAACACCACCATTACCGCCGCCAGGCCGTGGGCCTGGGCATACGCCATGGCCTCCACATGGTCGAACAGCTGAACGGACACCACGCGGGTCTTGTCGGGAATGTTGCCGCCGATCATCAGCACCACACCAAACTCACCCACGGTGTGGGCAAAGCCCAGCACGGTGGCGGTCAGCAGCCCTGGCTTGGCCAAGGGCAGTGCCACGGTGAAAAACCGGTCCATAGGTGAGGCGCCGAGGGTGGCAGCCGCTTCCAAAGGGCGCTGCCCCATGGCCTGGAAAGCGTTCTGCAGGGGCTGCACCACAAAGGGAAGGGAATACAGCGCAGAGCCCACCACCAGCCCTGCAAAGGTGAACACCAGCGTACCCAAGCCCAACCACGTGGTGAACTGCCCCACCCAGCCATGAGGCCCCATCAACAGCAGCAGGTAAAACCCCATCACAGTCGGCGGCAGCACCAACGGCAGGGCCACCACGGCGCTGGCCACCGAGCGCCAGCGCGAACGTGTGAAGGCCAGCCACCATGCCATAGGTACACCCACCAGCAACAGCAGCAGGGTGGTCACGCTCGCCAGCTTCAGGGTCAGCCAGAGGGCCGCCAAGTCGCTGGGGCTCAGGTCAATGAGTGGCGGCATCGAGAGCATAGCCGTACGAGCGAATCACCTGTGCCGCCTTCGCGCCACGCAGGTACTCGACAAATGCCTTGGCCGCAGCATTGTCTTTACCCTTGTTCAGCACCACCGCATCCTGGCGGATAGGGTCGTACAACGCCTGTGGCACTTGCCAGGCAGAGCCGGAGGTGATCTTGCCATCCTTGTACACCTGGCTCAGGGCCACGAAGCCCAGTTCGGCATTGCCGGTCTGGACGAACTGGAACGTCTGGGTGATGTTCTGCCCCTCCACCCGCTTCGATTGTGTGGCCTGCGTCAGCTTCAGGTGGTCCAGCACTTGGGTAGCTGCCAGGCCGTAGGGCGCCGTCTTGGGGTTGGCGATTGCCAGGTGCTGGTAGGTGTCGCCTTTGAGCACTTCCCCCTTGTCATCCACGTAACCGTCCTTGGGCGACCACAGGGCCAGGGTGCCAATGGCATAGGTAAAGCGCGACCCCTTGACCGTTGCGCCTTCGCTTTCCAACTTGGCCGGCGTGGTGTCATCGGCGGACAGGAATACTTCGTACGGGGCGCCATTGTTGATCTGCGCATACAGCTGGCCTGTGGCCCCAGGGGAGGCCACCACGTGGTGCCCTGTATCCTGTTCGAAGGCAGCGGCAATGGCCTGCAGCGGGGCCGTGAAGTTGGCGGCCACGGCGACTTGCACATCGTCTGCAAAAACAGGCGCGCTCAGCAGGCTGGCAAGGCTTAACAGCGAAAGAGGAAACAGGCGGGCAAAAGGCATAGGGTATCCGGTGATATGGCGTTATGCAGCGAACTATATAACGCAACGGGCCTATCTGCCACCGACAGCCAGCGTGTAATGGCGTATTGGCCGCGCTAAAGCCTCAAGGGCAACTCGCCGGGGGTGATGACAGGCAGCAATGATACCCTCTGCCTCCCCCTTGCACGCAGGAGCCTGCACCCCATGAAGCGGTTAGCCGTATTGCTGTTTCCTTTCATCGCTGCCACTGCCCAAGCGCAACTCGTGGTGGAGCAGGACTTGCCACTGGGCTACCTGGCCCGGCCGGGCACACACCCACCTGCTCAACCCCTGCTCATTCTCCTGCATGGTTCTGGATCGAACGAACAGGACCTGTTCTCGTTGTGTGACGAACTGGTGCCCGATGCCACGTGCCTATCGTTGCGTGCGCCTTTGAACGTAGGTGACGCGCGCTACCAATGGTTCAGCAAAACGCCAGGCGATGGGCCCTACGAGGGTGTCGAAGAGGACGTAAAGCGTAGCCTTGCTGATCTGCGCGCCTTCATTGCCCAGGCCCAGGCCAAATACCACGTAACACCTGGCCGTACGTACTTGGTGGGGTTCAGCCAAGGGGCCATGATGAGCTATGAAGTGGCGTTGCGAGACCCGCAGGCCGTTGGCGGCATTGTGGCATTGAGCGGCAAGTTGAATGCCGATCTCCGCCAGGACCTCACCAAGGCCACAGCGCATTCGCCTCTGCCCGTGTTTATCGGGCACGGAACGGCAGACAGCGTATTGCCTTACAGTGATGCGACACAGGCCAATGAGCAACTGATAAAAGCGGGCATACACCCCAGCTTTCATGCCTATCCGGGCATGGGCCATGGTGTGAGTGACACAGAGGTGGATGACGTGCGCACCTGGCTGACGCAGGTGATGGGGAAGGGCGCCGGCGTGCAGTAACCCTGCCACACGAGGCAGCAGGGTTACCAGCAGGGTTACGCGGTGGTGGTGTGGTGCTCGGTGTCAGGGGTGGTACCCAGCACTACCACATCGGTGTGGGTGCCCGCATCCGCCGTTGTTGTGCTGGAGGTGGCGGTGCTGGCCGGCGTGGTGGTGGCGAACACAAAGTTGGCTGCCGTCAGGTCGGTGCTATGGTTACCCGACAGGGACACTTCGAAACGGTTGCCGCTGGCGTCCGCGTCCAGGTCCTTGAGGTAGGTGCGGTTGCTGGCTGCGTTGTAGACCACGGACAAGGTGTCGTTGTGCCCATCGCCCAGGCCGGTGAAGCCCAGTGCCGATACGTCGATCTTGTCTTCGGCTGCATTGAAGTCAAGGATCAGGTCGGTCGCGCTGGTGCTGGCGGTGCGATAGCTGTCGGTCAGGTGATCGAAGCGGAAGGTATCCGCGCCCGAACCGCCGCTCAGCTTGTCCACGCCCGCGCCGCCGATCAGGATGTCATTGCCCGACGTGCCATTGAGCACGTCATTGCCATCGGTGCCCTGAACCGTAGTGCCGGTGGACGGTGCTGCGAACACAAAGCTGGACGCGGTCAGGTCGTTGACGTGGTTGCCCTGGATCGACAGCTCGAAACGGTTGCCGTTGGCATCCATGTCGCGGCTCTTGATGTAGGTCCGGGTGCCGGCATCGTTGAGCACGATTTGGATCGTGTCGCTGTAGCCAGAACCAATACCCGTGATGCCCAGGGCCGACAGGTCGATCTTGTCAGTGGTCACGTTGAAGTCGGTGATGCGGTCGCCTTGGTCCGTACCGCCTGTGGCATAGCTGCGGAAGCTGTCGCTGACAGCGGTATACACAAAGGTGTCGGCGCCGTCGCCACCGGTCAGGGTGTCGGCACCTGCGCCACCGTAGATCACGTCATTGCCGGCGCCAGCGTTGATGGTGTCCGAGCCGCCCAGGCCGTACAGCGTCTCGCTCATGGCAGTGCCGGTCAAGGTGTCGGCACTGTCGGTGCCCTGAACCACGTACTTGAACACAAAGTTGTCAGCGGTGAGGCTGGCAACCAGGTTGCCGGCCAGGCCCAGCTCGAAACGGTTGCCGTTGGCATCGGCCTCAAGGCTTTTCACGTAGGTGCGGTCGGTAGTGCTGTTGTACACCACGGACAGGGTACCGTTGTAACCGTTACCCAAGCCGGTGAAGCCCAACTGGCCCAGGTCGATCTTGTCCTGGCTGGCATTGAAGTCGGTGATCAGGTCGGTGTTGGAGGTGGTGCTGGTATGGTAGCTGTCGGTAATGGCATCGAAACGGAAGGTGTCGGCGCCGTCGCCACCGGTGAGGGTGTCCTTGCCAGCACCGCCCACGATCACATCATTACCACCGGCGCCATTGAGGGTGTCGTTACCGGCGCCGCCCAGGATCAGGTCCGCAACGGCAGTGCCGTCCAAAGTGTCACGGCCGGCGGTGCCGTCGATTTCGTGCAGCGGTACCGTAGCGCTCGCATAGCTGCCGTCGCCGTACACCAGGGTGCTGCCCTTGGTGGTGCCAGTGATGGTGTTGCCTACGATGGCGTTGCCGTCGGTGCCGTCTTCGTTACGCTCGGCAACGCCGTAGGTCGACCCCATGCCGCCGGTGATAGTGTTGCTTTCGATGGTGTTATTGTTGCCAGCATAGAAGCTGCCAGACACCCCGGTGGTGTCGTCATAGGACTGGATGATGATCTCAGGCACCGGGTTGGTCTGGCCGTTGGACGTAAGGGTGTTGTCCACCACAGTCACGCCATTGGAACCGTACAGGCGAACACCAGCACTGCCGTTGTCATGGATGTCCACGCCACTGACGGTCACGTCAGAAGACATCTTGACCAGGATGCCTTCGGCACCGTTGCCATAAACGGCGCCACCCGTAATAGTGATGTCGTGGGGTGACGGAATGTTCTCGCTACCACGCTGCACAACGATCCCGGTGCTCCCGTTGCCGTAGGCTACGTTGTCCACCAGGCTGAAGCTGTTGGTACTGGTGACCACGTTGAAACCATGGCGGTCGTTGCCGTAGGCCACGTTGTTCTTGAACGTACTGTCAATCAGGTAATCCGCTACGAAACCGTCCAGGCCGTTGCCATGGGAGACACAGTTCTGGATCACCATGTTCACGGTCTGCTCGTGCGGGTCAAAGCCATAGCCCTCACAGTCCTTGATTTCCACGCCGTCCAGGGTCACGTTGCTGTCCTGGCCTTCCTGGCCAGGGGCATAGCCGTTGAACCAGCCGTCGATCTTGCCGCTGGTGTTGGCGCGGTTGCCGTCGATGGTGAGGTTGCTCAGGCCGAAATCATGGGTTTCCTCAGCATAGGCCGAGCGCACGATGCCCGTAACTGCTTGGTTCCAGCCATCAGCAAGCTTGAGCGTAGTGGCGCCCATGCCGTCGCCAGACATGTAAACGTTGCTTTTAAGCATGATGCAGCCGTCTGAAGGCTCTTCACCGCCAGTCACGATGTAGGTGCCGCTCGGCACATATACCTGGCCACCGCCAGCAGCCGAAGCAGCGTCCACGGCCGCCTGGATGGCTGCGGTGTCGTCTGTCACGCCGTCGCCTACTGCACCGTAATCTTTAACGTTGAAGATCATTGCCTGCTCCTGGTCCATCGCTAGACGGCGGGCGCCGGGAGGGGCTCGCTGTCAATCCTGATGTGTCAATAGTTTGTCGTTTCGGGAAAATGAGAGGGGCATGGGGCACCTCGCCAGCTGTGACCAAGCCGGTGAGAGGAAGTTTTCCCATAACCCCTAATTGAGTGAAATATAATTTTGCCATCACACCGCTCATAGGCTGTAACGCCCGTGATACAAGGCTTGTAGCCAAAATTGACGTCGCTCTATAAGTGATGGCCAAGTGCCAAATAGTTCCACACTGCTATCACACAATCTGTTACTGTTAATGTCAATCGACCGGCCCTTTTTCCGAAAAAATGGTACATGCATAGGTAACTTGTTGATTAATAACATTTAATTAGCAAAGTTTAGAACGGATACCACGCGATGCGAATGTCAAGGCGCACACTTCTCGCAGGTGCAGCACTGAGCGGCCTGATGGTGCCAGCCAGTTACGAAGGTGCCCGGCGGGCCAAGAAGTGGTGGGCCGAAGGAGGCACCCCTAGCGAAGCACGCGTGGAGCTGGCAGACGTACCTACCCAACGCCTTGCCGATCTGCTGCGTGGTATATGGCGCGTCACTGCACCCGACACCAGCGATTTGCACGGCACCACATTGCTACTCGATGCCGGCGAACGCGGCCGGGGCCTACGGGGCTACCTGGACACCTATGAGCGGTTGGCCAGTGGTGCTATTCCCCGGTTCAAGGTGATAGGGGACTTGGTAGGTGCCAATGCCCGGCAGGTGCGCTGGCGGCTGATGGATCAAAGCGCCGGCAACCGTGCAACAGCCTATGCCTTGACCGCCACCCTTACCGACTTGTGGGGCGGCGTGGGCGTGGCGGACAACGACCTGCTGACCGGGACTGTGGCTCAAACATCAGGTGAAGGGAGCCACGCCACGGTGGGGTTCTCCGCCCGCAAGCTGGCGTTTCCTGAAGCCCGTGAACGAATCGCCCTTGAGCCCGCTTTCATGCAGTGGTTAATCACGCCCCAGCACCGCCTGGCACACCAGCTCTGGCATACCGTGCGGGACAAGTGGCACCTGATCGGCGATGACCGCCGCCAAGCCTTGCGGGGGCTGGGCTGGCAGCCGGGCCCCAGAGGCGAGGAGCGGGATTCGCGCGGCCGCTACAAGGACAAGAACGGCTCGGGTGTGGATTTTCTCTACATGCACCGCTTCATGCTCAGTGAAGCCGCTAAGCTAGGTGCCCCTGAACCGTGGGCGTTTTTTCCATTGCCGCGGCCGGCCGTGGACACCGACCGTGTCGCGTTTATCCGCTATTTCGAGAACCAGGACGGCCGCTCCATCCCGCCCACCTGGCTGGCGCCGGGCGACGAA
Organism: Pseudomonas sp. AB39(2026); assembly: GCF_059831485.1. NCBI lineage: Bacteria > Pseudomonadati > Pseudomonadota > Gammaproteobacteria > Pseudomonadales > Pseudomonadaceae > Pseudomonas > Pseudomonas sp. AB39(2026). The sequence goes on along the minus strand of NZ_CP195212.1, from coordinate 847,931 downwards.
ACCTACAGCCAGGGCATGGCCTCTATCAAAAGCCGGGATGTCTACGACGGCAATTTTCAGGTGTGGGAGTCTCGCTACCGGGACCCTGAGTACCTGGCCAATATGACGCTGGGCCAGTTCGGTTCGGAACTCGAATTGAGCCTGCACGATTGGCTTCACATGTGCTGGGCCAGCGTGGCCCGGGCACCCCTCAATGGCCAACCGCTGCCGATGGCGCGACAGCCTACGGACTTCGCAGAGGGCTGGTTCCAGGCGGGCAACGATTTTCTCGGTGATCCCTTTTCCTCTCACGTTCATCCGCTGTTCTGGGGCTTCCATGGCTGGATCGACGCCCGTATCGACGACTGGCACGCCGCCCATGAGCGGTCCCACCCTGGCGAAGTGAACGTGGTGCAGGTTCGCGGTGTACGTTGGTTCGAACAAGGCAAATGGGTGGAACAGGACAATCCCTGGATGGGTCCTGTAAGCCATGGGTGCGCCGATGGGCCGGGTATCTGGATGGGAACCGCTATGGAAAATGACCTGGAGGTTATGAAGATTGCTCTTCGCCTGGCTGTGGAGCCCCGCAGCACGTTGGGGGATGCCCTCGAACGCGCACAGGAACGGCCCTGGTATGCGCGCAACCTGCCTTCAACGCCCTTGCAACGTACCTGATGTCAGCTTTTGCCCCAGGCAGGTATAGCCGATGTCCTACACAACAACGCAGCGTTTCGCTCTCGCCTTGAAAGCCGGCGCCCCGTATTCTGAACCCATCAACTGAAGCGAAGGAATTGCTTCAGGGATCAAGGATGATTAGCCATGGCCTGGACGGCTGCCGGCAGGACGCTGGAATGGCAGTGAAAGAAAACCCGCTTCGGCGGGTTTTTTGTTGCCTGCGATTTACGCATTAGCAGGCGACCAAGGGCACTTGAGGTTGTACAAGCAACCCGTTACTGTACAAAAAACCAGTAGCTGAGTGCATTATGGAGCTGATCGACAAGCTGAGCATTTTGGCCGACGCGGCCAAGTATGACGCGTCCTGCGCCAGCAGCGGTGCGCCCAAGCGCAGTTCCGAGGGCAAGGGCGGGCTGGGTTCCACCAATGGCATGGGCATTTGCCATAGCTATACACCGGACGGCCGTTGTGTATCGCTGCTCAAGATCCTGCTCACCAATTTCTGCCTGTACGACTGCCAGTACTGCGTGAACCGTCGGTCCAGCAATGTGCCGCGCGCCCGGTTCAACCCGGAGGAAGTGGTACGGCTCACGCTGGACTTCTACCGGCGCAACTACGTTAGCGGACTCTTCCTGAGTTCTGGGATCATTCGCTCGGCCGACTACACCATGGAGCAACTGGTGGCAGTGGCCCGCAGCTTGCGGGAGGATCACGAATTCCGTGGCTATATCCACCTCAAAACCATCCCGGATGCCGATCCGAGGTTGATCGAGCAGGCGGGGCAATATGCCGACCGGCTGAGCGTAAACGTGGAGCTGCCCACCGGCGAAAGCCTGAAGGTGCTGGCGCCAGAGAAACAACTCATCACCATTCACCAGGCCATGGACACTATCCACCAGGGCCAGCAGGCGGTGGCCGGGGAGGCCAGGGCGCCCAAATTTACGCCGGCAGGGCAAAGCACCCAGATGATCATCGGCGCCGATACCACAGACGACAGCACTATCTTGCGTAGCGCCGAATCCCTCTATGGCAACTTCAAGCTGCGGCGGGTGTATTACTCGGCTTTCAGCCCTATCCCGGACAGCCCCAACAGCGTTCCCCTAGCGCCGCCCCCGTTGTTGCGTGAGCACCGGCTGTACCAAGCGGACTTCCTCTTGCGAGGCTATGGCTACCAGGCGGATGAACTATTGAAAGGCCCTGGCAACCTGGCGCTGGATATCGACCCCAAGCTGGCCTGGGCGCTGGAACACCGTGACCTGTTCCCACTGGACCTGAACCGCGCCGAGCCTGCCATGATTGCCCGCATTCCCGGTATTGGCATTCGTACCACCAAACGCATCGTGGAATTGCGTCGCCAGCGCCGTATCCGCTATGCGGACCTGGCCCGCTTGCGCTGCGTATTAGCTAAGGCCAAACCCTTTGTGGTGACCGCCGATTATCATCCTCCCCAGGGGGACAGCAGCAGCCAGGCCTTGCGTATGGCCATGGTTGAGCGCCCTCAGCCCCAGCAGTTGGGGTTGTGGGGTTGATCTGTCTGGAATGCGAAGGGTTGTTCAGTCAGTGGCGCCCCCAGGCGCGCTGGTTGCTCAGCCATGGCATAGACCCCAGCCAGGTAAGCTGGAACGGCGAGCGCGAGGCTGACCTGTTTGCCGCGCCCCATGGGTTGCCCGCCGAGCCGGGGCCTTTTGAGGCCCGTATCCCCCAGGCGCTGCCCCCGCTGCTCGAAGCGGCGTCTCAGTACTTGGGGGACCAGCGCTGGAGCCTTTTGTACGAAGTGCTGTGGCGCGTGAGCCAGGGTGACCGTACAGCCATGCTGGCGGGGGATGCGGTTGGCAGTGAGCTGCACCGCCGCATCAAGCAGGTAAGCCGTGAGGCACACCACCTGCATGCCTTTCTCAGGTTCGTGGAGCGCCCGGCCGAGGATGAAGGCCCGGCTTACGTGGCCTGGCATGAGCCGGCCCACGACATTCTTCAACGCGCCTCGGAGCATTTCATTGGGCGCATGGGGCGCCAGCGGTGGTTGATCGCCACGCCGCGCGATGGCGTGTTCTATGACGGCAGCACCTTGCATTACGAACGCCCGTGCCCGCCTCAGTGGCGAGAGCTTGCCAAAGGGCAGGGGGACGATACCCACGCGCTGTGGCGGGCTTACTACACCCATATCTTTAACCCGGCGCGGGTCAACCCCGCCATCATGCAAGGCCACATGCCAACACGGTTCTGGAAGTTGTTGCCCGAGGGTGACCTGATTCCCCGGTTGGTGGTGCAGGCGCGCCATGGCAAACAGCGGGACGGGCAGGCTCAAGCGGTGGGCGAGCGGCGTGGCAAGACGATTGCCAAAGGGGTAGAAGGCGCGCAAGACAATCAGAAAGGTGATCCAAAAAGTCACTGATTTTTGTACATATTTTTGTCATATGCCCTTAATCCGCGCTGTCACGAGCCGATAACACCGGTATCAGTGACTAATAGCGGATTGCCAGCAACCATGACCCGTACCCTAAAATTCAGCCACAAGATATTGCTGGCCGCCTCCCTTGTGGTGGTGGTCGCGTTTACCTTGTTCTCACTCTATAACGATTACTTGCAACGCCACGCTATTGAGTCTGAGCTCGACAGCTACCTGACCGAAACCGGTGAAAGCGCGGCTGCCAACGTGCGCAACTGGCTGTCCGGGCGCATCCTGTTGGTGGAAGGCATGGCCGAGGGCCTGGCCACAGTGCCTGATGATGACGCCGCCTCGAAGTGGATGAAGCAGAACACCCTTATTTCCACCTTCCTGAGCGTGTACTTGGGCCGGGACAACGGGGCGTACGTGCTGCAACCGCCTGAAGACATGCCGGCCGATTACGACGCACGAACTCGACCTTGGTACAAAGGGGCGGTAGCGGCGGGCAAGACCACGCTGACCGAGCCTTACACCGATGCAGTGACCAAGTCCTTACTGATCACCATTGCAACGCCGGTGAAGGGCGCCAATGGCCAGATCGTTGGCGTGGCAGGGGGTGACCTTGCATTGGATGCACTGGTCAAGACACTTAACAGCCTGGACTTCCACGGTAACGGCTATGCCTTCCTGGCCGACGCCAGTGGTCAGATTCTTGTGCACCCTGACCAAGGGCTGGTGAACAAAACCCTCAAGGATGCCTACCCTCAGGCCACCCCGCGCCTGAGCAGTGATATCAGTGAAAGCGATCACAAGGGCCGCACCGAGGTGGTGACCTTTACACACGTGGACGGGCTGCCCTCGGTAGACTGGTACATCGGCCTGGCGGTAGATAAGGAAAAAGCCTATGCCAGCCTGAGCGATTTCCGTGCTTCTGCTGTGGTCGCTACTACGGTCGCTGTGGTCGTGATCATGGCGCTGCTGAGCATGCTGATCACCTTCCTGATGCGCCCCTTGAACGTAATGGGCCGTGCCATGCAGGACATTGCAGCTGGCGAAGGCGACCTTACTCGCCGCCTGGACATTCATAACCACGATGAATTCGGGCAACTGGGCTTGGCCTTCAACCGCTTCGTGCAACGTATCCACGACTCCATGCGTGAGGTGTCGTCCTCTACCGTGCAGCTCAATGAGGTGGCCGCGCGGGTGGTGAGTGCGTCGAACTCGTCAATGGTCAATTCGGACCAGCAGGCCAACCGCACTAACAGCGTAGCGGCGGCCATCAATGAATTGGGCGCTGCTGCTCAGGAGATCGCTCAGAACGCGGCCCTGGCTTCCGGCCATTCCAGCGATGCGAGCAACCTGGCTACCCATGGGCAAGCGGTGGTGCAACAAAGCATCAGCGCCATGGATCGCCTGGGTTCGAAGATCAGTGGCGCCTGCGAGAAAATCGAACAGCTGAACCTCAAGACTGGCAATATCGGGCAGATTCTTGAAGTGATCACCGGTATTTCCCAGCAAACCAACCTGTTGGCGCTTAACGCCGCCATCGAAGCAGCCCGCGCAGGCGAGGCCGGCCGTGGGTTTGCCGTGGTTGCCGACGAAGTGCGCAACCTGGCACACCGCACTCAGGAGTCAGCCCAGCAGGTGCAAGGCATGATCGAAGAGCTGCAGGTAGGCGCCAAGGAAGCGGTGGCGATCATGAACGACAGCCAGCATGAAAGTGACCAGAGTGTGAGCATTGCCAACCAGGCAGGCGAGCGGCTGGGCAGCGTGACGCAGCGCATCAGCGAAATCGAAGGGATGAACCAGTCCGTGGCAGCCGCTACCGAGGAGCAGACCTCTGTGGTGGAAGCCATTAACGTGGACATCACCGAAATCAACACGCTGAACCAGGAAGGTGTTGAAAACCTGCAAGCTACGCTACGTGCCTGCACCGACCTGGAACAACAGGCCGGCCGGCTGAAACAGCTGGTGGGCAGCTTCAGGATCTGAAACAGCGTCGCCTATCGTTTCCCGGCCTCTGCGAGGGTCCAATAACCGACCCCCCGTGACCCCTGTGGGAGCAGGCGCCAGCCTGCGAAGGGACTCCAAGCCCCACGACAGGCCCAAGAAGAGGCCATCAGGGCCGTGCCAGGCCGTCACAGGCGGTATGGCCGGCCTGCTGCTGACAGCGCAGTGGCTTGGGTTTGACCTTGGGCGCTTTTACCTGGGGGGGCGCGTTGCCGGGAAGGTAGTGCACGGTATAGCGCACCTTAGTGCGGTAGCTGGTGCGAAGGATGTCAGTAGCGCGCTTGTTGATCACATCTGGCTTGGCGTCCTCGGGATTCACGCTCACCCAGCGGGCTTGCTGCACCTTGCGGGCCCATTGGGTATCTCCATGGGTGATGGGGCAAGGAACGAAGCTAAAGCTCACGCGGCCGTCCGGGCTGTTGCATTTATAGGCGTCCGCCCACGCGCAAGGGGCTACACACAGCACGGCAAGGGACAGCAGCATTCCAAAGCGCATCAAGGTCATCCATAGTGGCAAAACGTCATTAGCGGCAGGTTAAAGCACCCTTAGGAGGGGCACAATCCGAGCCGACGGAACGCTCGTACTGTCAAGCCAGTCGTACCTGCATGACGCCTTTATCCTCCTCCTTACTGTACCTGGGCTGCGCCGGTTGGAGCCTGCCGCGTGCGCAATGGGCGTGTTTTGACGCGACCGGCACGCACCTGCAGCGTTACGCCAGCCGCTTCAATGCCACCGAAATCAACTCCTCGTTCTATAGGCCTCACCGGCCGGCTACCTATGCCAAATGGGCGGCCTCAGTGCCTGACGGCTTTCGCTTCTTAGTCAAAATGCCCAAGCAGATCACCCACGAGCACCGGCTGGTGGGCTGTGAAGGCTTGCTGACCGACTTTCTGGCTCAATGCACCGCGCTTGAAGACCGGCTCGGTGGCCTGTTGGTACAACTACCCCCTTCATTGGCCTATGAACCGGCCATCGCCCACGCATTCTTCGGGGCGCTGCGCGATCATTACCACGGTTTGGTTGTGCTGGAGCCCCGGCATCACAGTTGGCTTGAGGCGGGGCCGTTGCTGCGGTCGCTGCAGGTGGTGTGGGTAGAGGCCGACCCGTCACCCCTGGCCGAGCGCGCCCCACAGGGCTGGCCCGGTGTAGCCTACCTTCGCCTCCACGGGTCCCCAAAGCGCTATTATTCGGCCTATTCTCCCGCCGCGCTGGATGCATTGGCCGCCAGGCTTAGCCAAGCGGCACAACCGGTGTGGTGCATCTTTGACAACACCGCAGCAGGTGCCGCTGTTGCAGATGGCCTAGGGGTGCTGGAGCGGCTGGCCTGCTGCTGACGCATGGCCAACGGCGCGTTCTGCCAGCCAGCCCTCGAATGCGGGCGCCGGCATGGGCCGGCCAAAATAATAGCCTTGGCCGTAGGCGCAGCCTGACTGTTGCAGGAAGGCGCACTGCTCGGCGGTTTCTACGCCCTCCGCGGTGACGTCAAAGGCCAGGGCCTGGCCTAGGGAGATGATCGCTTCGGTGATAGCACCATAGGTGGCATCATGGGGCAGGTCTCGCACAAAGGCCCGGTCGATCTTCAAGTGGTTCACAGGCAACAGCTTCAGGTACGCCAATGAAGAATGACCGGTACCAAAGTCATCGATGGCCGTGCTCACACCTTCGGCCTGCAAGTGGGCCAGGGCTTCGCGGGCTCGCTCCGGGCTTTCCATCAGCAGGCTTTCAGTCACTTCCACCTCTAACGCCGCAGCGGGCAATTGATACTGGGCCAAGGCAGCTAGCACGCAGGCGACAAGATCGCTGCGGTCTATCTGAGGCGCAGCGACGTTGATGGCCACGCGGCCATCGAATACGCCTTGCTGCCGCCAGGCCTGTTGCTGGCGGCAGACTTCGTTGACCACCCACTGGCCGATGGGAATGATCAGCCCCGTGCGCTCTGCTATAGGGATGAAGACATCCGGGTACACTATGCCCTGGGTCGGGTCGCGCCAGCGCAGCAAGGCTTCCGCACCGACCACAGCGCCTGTGGCCAGGTGGACCTTGGGCTGGTACCACACCTCGAACTCCTCGTTGTTCAGCGCACGGCGCAAGGCATGCTCCAGCACCACACGCGCTCGGATGGCCGAGGTCATGGCCGGTTGATAGAAGCACAGGCCATTGCGGCCGGCTTCCTTGGCACTGTACATGGCCGTGTCCGCATGGCGTAGCAGGTCTGCGGCACAGGCACCGTCTGTGGGGTAAAGGGCCACGCCTATGCTGGCCGATACCAGCGCAGCGTTGCCTTGCAGGTCAAAAGGTTGTTGCATCGCTTGCACCAGGCGCTCTACCCGAGCAGCCGCCGGTATAGCGCCCTCAGCCTGAAGAAATATAAAACCGAACTCGTCGCCGCCGAGCCGGGCCAGGCTGTCACCCGGCACAAGGTGCTGCCCCAGGCGTTGGGCGGCCTGTTGCAACAGCAGGTCGCCCATCACATGGCCCAAGGTGTCGTTAATGACCTTGAAGCCGTCGATGTCCAGCAGCAGCACGGCGAAGCGATTACCTGGCGTGGTGTCTTGTACATGGTGGTCCAGGTGTTGCCGGAACAACACTCGATTGGGCAACTGAGTGACGTTGTCGTAGTGAGCGATGCGGGCCAGCTCCGCTTCAGCCTGCTGGCGCTCGGCGACTTCATGCTTGAGGTCGATGTTGCGGCGCGCCAGCAGCAACTGCCCTCTGGCCAGCAGGGCGCAGAACAGGGCCAGTAGCAGGCCCCCAATCAGGCACAGCTCGAACAGTTGGGAATTCATCAGGCCGATGGCCGGCCAGCCACCGACCGGCCGTGCGGCCAGTTGCCATTGCCCACCCGGCACATCAATGTCGGCCACCACATTATGAGCCTCGAACAGGGCCGGATCGCCCCAGATCATGGCGCCTTCGCCACCGCGCCCGTCGCACCCCCGCAGGGCGATTTCCAGGCCAGCCTGGGCAGTGATGCCAGCGGCATCCAGCAACCCTTTAACCCCCGCCACAATGGACAGAGTGCCCCAATATTGCGCCTGGCCCAGGTGCCCAGACGTAAACACGGGCCGACGGAAAATCAGCCCATTGTCCCCCTGATGCAGCCTTAGGGGACCGGCCAGTACGCTGCGACGTTCCTGCCGTGATCGCGCCAGCAGTGCCGCCTGCGCAGACAAGGTACTTAAATCCACCCCAATAAGGCCCTCATTGCCTTCCCGAGGGTAAACGTCACGGACCACGTCCCCAGGCGCCAGCGCGATATGGCTCAGGTACGGAATGGTGGAGGTGAGCTGTCGCACCATGCCACTGAACCGCGGGGCGCTGATGTCACCGTCTACGGCAATCAATTGGGCCAGCCCTTCTGATTCGCTGAACGCTGAGCGAACGTGGCTTTGTGCCTGCGCGCCGATCGCTGCAAGCCTAAGGCGAACGTCCGCCCGCATTTCCCGTTTCGCGTGGCGAACATCCAGTTGGCCGATGCACAAGGCCATGATCAACGCCACCACCAGTATGCCCACTGGCAACAGAGCAATGGCGCGCCTGATTGAATGTGCTGAAGGGGGGACGGGAAGGTTCAAGAGCGTCATAAGGCAGGCAGGTGGGCAAGTTGCTGATGCCCTGCTTATCGGCTTAAGGCGAAAAAAATGAAGGCCAGGCGCTGCTCGGCTAACGGCTGAACACCAGTACCTTCAAGCCCGCCTCGGGGTCACGTTCTGGAAATTGCGCAGGGTTGGCCAAGCGCTCCACAAAACGAAGCTCAGGGGCATGCTCAGCCATGGCCTGCCGCAGAAACGCCGTGGGCAGGGCAGGGTCGTTCAGGCAGGCGAGCACCTTGCCCCCGGCATTCAACAGGCCTGGCAGCTTGCGCAGCACCTTGGGGTAGTCTCGGGCAAGAATAAAGCTGCCACGCTGGAAGGAAGGCGGGTCTGCGATGATCAAGTCATAGGGGCCTTGGCGGCTGACCTTTCCCCAGGACTTGAACAGGTCGTGGGCCAGAAAGCTGACCTTGGCCAGGTCCTGGCCATTGGCACGGTGATTCTCTCGGCCACGGGCCAGCGCCGGGCTGGACATGTCAAGGTTGACCACAGCGCTGGCACCACCTGCCAGGGCCGCTACCGAGAAGGCGCAGGTGTAGGCGAACAGGTTCAGCACACGCTTGCCAGCGGCTTGCTCTCGCACCCAGCGGTGGCCTTCGCTCATGTCCAGAAAGAAGCCGCTGTTCTGCGCGCGCCCCGGCTCGATCCCGTACGCTAGGCCCTGCTCATGGATACGCAATGGCCCTTGGGCACTACCGGCGAGCCACAGGCTCGGGCTGCCTTCCAGGTAACGCTCTTGCAGCAGTAGCCCAGTGGCGCCGCATGCTGCCCACTCGGGGCCTTGAATAACGGCCTGCAACAAGGCAATCAACTGCGCCCGCCCATCACCTTCCAGTGACTTGAACACAGTGACCTGGATGACGCCTTCCAACCAGTCCACCGTTACTTGCTCCAGGCCGGGCCAGCACCGGCCGCGGCCATGGAGCACGCGCCGCGCTTCGGCAGGGGGCGCTGCCAGCGCGTCCAATAGGGCCTTGTGCAAGTGGGCGAGGGCAGTGGCATGCATAGTAAACGGGGCTCGGCAGTGGCGAAGGGGCGGGGAGTGTAGCGGACACAGCCTCGGTTTTCGGAAAAAAATGGAACCCCCAGGCGCCGGGCCGCAGTCTAGACGTGACACGTACCCGTTGGCTGAGAGGCGAAGGCATGAGCAGCATAACCGTTGGCGACTTCCTGATTGAGCGGCTGTACCAGTGGGGTGTTCGCCGGATATTTGGCTACCCCGGCGACGGCATCAATGGCGTGTTCGGTGCCCTGGCCCGCGCACAGGGCAAGATTGAGTTCGTGCAGGCCCGTCATGAAGAAATGGCGGCCTTTATGGCCAGCGCACACGCCAAGTTCACAGGCGAGCTGGGCGTATGCATTGCGACCTCTGGGCCGGGGGCCAGCCATTTGCTGACAGGCCTCTACGATGCGCGCCTGGACCACATGCCCGTGCTGGCCATTGTGGGGCAGCAGGCACGCACCGCCCTCGGTGGCCACTATCAACAGGAGCTGGACCTGGTGTCCCTGTTCAAGGACGTGGCCGGTGCGTTCGTGAACCAGGCCAGCGCACCGTCCCAAGTACGGCACCTCTTGGACCGTGCGGTACGTACTGCAGTGGGCGAGCGGCAGGTTACGGCACTGATCCTGCCCAACGACCTCCAAGAAGAAGCCTACAGCGAACCTGCCCGTGCCCATGGCACTGTCCACTCAGGAATAGGGTTCAGCAAGCCCAAGGTGGTGCCTTACGAACAGGACCTGCAGCGTGCGGCGGACGTACTTAACAGTGGCGAGCGGGTGGCCATTCTGGTGGGGGCGGGCGCACTGGGCGCTGCAGATGAAGTGGTTCAGGTGGCGCAGCAACTGGGTGCAGGCGTGGCCAAGGCGTTGCTGGGCAAGGCCGTGCTGCCCGATGATCTGCCGTGGGTGACAGGCTCGATCGGGCTACTGGGGACAGAGCCGAGCTACAAGCTCATGACCGAATGCGACACCTTGCTAATGATTGGCTCCGGCTTCCCCTATTCGGAATACCTGCCCGAAGAAGGCAAGGCCCGAGGGGTACAGATCGACCTGGCGCCCGACATGCTCAGCTTGCGATACCCCATGGAGGTGAACCTGACCGGCGATGCTGCAGAAACCCTTTCAGCGCTGCTGCCCCTGCTCTTGGACAAAGACCGCAGTGCATGGCGCAAGCGGGTAGAAGGTTGGCGCGAAAGCTGGGAAAAAACCCTCGCCAAGCGAGCGCTGGTGACCGCCAACCCTATCAACCCGCAGCGTGTAGTGTACGAACTGTCACCGCAGTTGCCAGATGAGGCAATCATCACTTGCGATTCAGGTTCATGCGCCAATTGGTTCGCCCGCGACCTGAAAATCCGCAAAGGCATGCAGTGTTCGCTCTCTGGCGGGCTGGCGTCCATGGGCGCCGCTGTGCCCTACGCCATAGCCGCGAAGTTTGCCTGGCCTGACCGCCCAGTGATCGCCTTGGTGGGTGACGGCGCCATGCAAATGAACAACATGGCCGAGTTGATCACCGTGGCTAAATACTGGCGCCAATGGGGCAATGGCCGCTGGGTGTGCGCGGTGTTCAACAACGAAGACCTGAACCAAGTGACCTGGGAGCAGCGTGTGATGGAAGGCGACCCCAAGTTCGAAGCCTCCCAATCCATACCAGACGTGCCTTACCACCGGTTTGCCGAGGCCATCGGCCTCAAGGGCATTTTCGTGGACAGCGACGATAAGGTGGCAGGGGCATGGGAGCAGGCGCTGGCCAGCGAGGTGCCTGTGGTCATCGAGTTCAAGACGGACCCTGACGTGCCACCTCTACCGCCTCATATCAAGTTGGAGCAAGCGAAGAAGTTCGCAACGGCCCTGCTCAAAGGCGATCCCGATGAGGCGGGCATTCTGGTGCAGACCGCTCGGCAAGTGCTCGGGGCGGTGTTGCCTGGGCATAAAAAGGATTAATAGAGAACGATGGCAATGTACAGGCCTTCTGTGCATTGCCATTTAGCCACTTTGCTCGGCATTCCTATATGCTAGTGCCACTTTTTCGGCAAAGACAGAACGCCTTGGCAACTGAACCCTCTGCTATGCCCGGCCTGCTTGGCCGGCCCCGCAACCTCGCTCAAGCCCTGGTGGACGACTTTTCCCGACGAATAGGTGAGGGGGTTCTAAAGCCTGGCGACAAGCTCCCCAGTGAAGTGGAGCTGATGGAAGCTGGCGGGGTCAGCCGTTCGGTGGTGCGTGAAGCGCTGTCCCGGTTACAAGTGGCCGGCCTGGTAGAAACCCGTCGGGGCATTGGCACCTTTGTGCTCAATGCCCTGGGCAGCGCCACCCCACGCCTGGACCCCTCTACAGTGGTCACCCTCCAGGACGTTATCGCTATTCTGGATGTGCGAATGAGCTTTGAAGTGGAAGCCGCTGGCCTAGCAGCGCTCCGGCGCACCGACGGGCAGTTGGCAGACATGGCTCAGGCATTGGAGCGCTTCGAACGCGCGAGCGACACCGGTAGTTCGCTGGTGTCGGATTTTCAATTTCACCTGCAGATCGCAAATGCCACCAATAACCGCTATTTTGTCGAAATAGTGACGCATTTCGGTACCAGTATGTTTCCTCGTGCGCGCCTTAACACCGTGGCGATTGCGCGTCTAGACCGCCAGCAGGCCCACAGCCGCTTGGTCGGCGAGCATGAACATATTTACAACGCCATTGCCCGCCAGGATTTCGAAGCCTCGCGCGCGGCCATGCGGGTGCACTTGGCCAATAGCCGGGCCCGGGTGATCAAGTCGTATTGAGGCGTGGCGTACCGGCTGCTGCCATCCAATGGTCAGGGCCCTTGCCCTTAAGACGATCATTGCCTGAAACTATTTGAAGCAAAGTGGTGGCCCGGTGCTATAAGCTACGGGCGCGGTGAACAGGATCCGTGTTTTAGCTTGGAGCATGCATGAGTTCGCAGGAGTCGACGTTGCCCAGCCTTGCCCGGTTATTGGCCGGAGCACGTGAAGAAATTCCTGACCCGGCGTGGGCGTTCTACCGCGCCGGCGAGCATTTGCAGCTTACCGGGCAAAGCGAGGCGGCCATCGATTGGCCTCCGACCCTGGACGAACAGGGGCTTGATGAGTATTGCCAGCAGGCAAAACTGCGCCGCTGGCCCACTGGCCGGGGCGAGAACGTATTGGGTTGGCTGCTGGCGGCGGACGATGGCACCGAGGCTTCGCCTTGCGCGGACCTGGCCATGCGCCTTGGGTTACGGCTGCAAAGCGATGCCTTGATTCGTGCCCAGCATACCCAGCGGGTGCTGTACAACATCACCAACCTGGCCAGTTCCATTCATGACCGCGCCACCTTCATGGTCGGTGTACACCGTCAGCTGGCCGACCTGATCGATGCCGAAAATTTCTACCTGGCCCTGTATGACCAGCGTTCGGGCCAGGTTACCTACCCGTACTATGTGGACACGACCGACATCGAGGCGGTAGAGGCCGACGCCAATGAATACCTGGACCCTGACCGCCTGTCATTGACCGGTGCCGTGCTCACCTCGGGCCAGCCCATGCTTATCGATGCCGCTGGCATCGCCCGGGCCAGCGCCGAGCACCGGTTCTACTGCGTTGGCCACCGCCCCGAATTCTGGATGGGAGCGCCCCTCAAGAACGCCTCTGACCAAGTGTTTGGCATGATAGCTATGCAGGTCTACGACGTGGACCGTGTATACAGCCAGGAAGACCGGGCACTGTTCCTGGTGGTGGCGCGCCACGTGGCCATGGCCCTTGACCGTATCCTGCACCGGGCCCACCTGGAGCGGACAGTGGCCGAGCGCACCCGCGAGCTGTCTCAGCTCAACGATGCCCTGCGCCAGCAGGTTTCGGAGCGGGAGCGGGCAGAGCACCTTCAAAACGCCCTGTTCCAGATCGCCGAGCTGTCCAGCCAGCAAGGGGACATGGCAGAGCTGTTTTCAAGGTTGCACGCCATCGTGGGTGAGCTGTTGTATGCCCGAAACTTCTACATAGCGCTCTACGACGTTGCACAGGGAGAGGTCACGTTTCCCTATTACATCGACGAAGTGCTGAGCAACCGCCCGCCACCCCGTCAGGGGCGCCGCGGCCTGACCGAATATGTCATCCGCCAGCGCCGCCCTTGCCTGATCGACTTCGATGACACCAGCCGCCTGACTGAGGCTGGCGAGATCGCGAGCAGCAATGAACCTGTACGTTCCCAGTCCTGGCTGGGCATTCCCCTGTTCGATGACGATCAGGTACGGGGCGTGCTGGTGGTGCAAAGTTACATTCCCCAGATTCGCTACACGTTGCGCGACCAGGAACTGCTCACCTTCGTGTCGCGCCACATCGATACCGCGCTAACTCGGCGCAGCGCCGCTGAAGCCGTGCACGCCGCCAACCTCAAGCTGGAGGCCAGGGTACAGGACCGTACCCGTGAGCTGGACCAGGCCAACGCACAGCTGCACCACGAAAATACCCATGACGCCCTCACTGGCCTGCCTAACCGCAGCCATTTGCAGGAACGCCTGGGCCAGGCCTGGAATGAGTTTCGTGACCAGGGCCGTCAACTGGTGGTCATGTTCTTGGACCTGGACCGTTTCAAACTGATCAATGACAGCCGTGGCCACCACTTTGGCGACCATTTGCTGATGGAAGCGGCAGCCCGCCTGCGTAGCTGCCTGCGAGACACCGACCTGCTGGCCAGGCTGGGCGGTGACGAGTTTGCAGTGCTGGCACCCGACGCCCCGGTGGACACGGCTGTAAGCATTGCGGAATGTATTCTGGCTGCCTTTGACCGTCCGTTTCATATCGACGGGCAGGCAGTGTTTTCTAGTTGCAGTATCGGCATTGTGAGCGCCGACGAGCAGTTTCACCAAAAGCCTGCCGATTTGCTGCGTGACGCTGACACGGCTATGTACCGGGTCAAGAATGCTGGGAGGGACAGCTACGCGGTCTTCAACCAGGAGCTACGCCGGGAATTTTCCGATCAGGTGGCGCGGGAAGGCGCTTTGCGTAATGCAATGAAGGTCAATGATGAGCTGGTGCCTTATTTCCAGCCCATCGTAGATGTTGCCACCGGCCAGCTCGTGGCGCTGGAGGCATTGATTCGGTGGCAACAGCCAGACGGCAAAGTGCTGGCGCCTGGGGCCTTTCTTCCTGCGTTGGAAGGCCTTCGGCTCATCGGCCGGTTGGACTTGTACATGCTGCGATGTGTGGCGTCCATCCTGGCCCGACCCGAGAACGGCCATTGGCCACCGGTGCATGTGAACTGCTCCAGCTACAGCATTACACGCCCGGAGTTCGCCGAAGAAGTGCTTGAGCTACTGGAGACGTTTGGCGTCAGCCCCCGGCGTATTTGCCTGGAGCTGACCGAAGGGGCACTGGTGGCGGAGCCCGAGCTGGCCCGCCAAAGCATGCAGAAGTTGTCCGACCAAGGCATGTCTGTGGTGCTGGACGACTTCGGCGCAGGCTTTTCCTCGCTGAGTTACGTCCATCAGTTTCGCTTCACCGGCCTTAAGATCGACAAATCCTTTATCCTCGAACTCACCAGCAGCAGCCGTAGCCGTGCGATCGTAAGGGCCATTGTGCGTATGGCCGAATCCCTGGGACTGTCTGTAGTCGCCGAAGGGGTCGAAGACGCCGAGGCGCTGACGCTGCTGCGGGAGATGGGTACAGGCCAGGCCCAGGGTTACCATTTCGCTCGGCCCATGGCCGTGGAAGCCTTGCAACAGGGCTGGTTGTAACGGGTGGGAACCTGCACGCCAGCACGCTGCCCAAGGCCTGTGGAGGAGTAAGCAGATGGTCGAGACACTGATAGTGCTGGTTACCGTAGTGGCAATGGAGGTGTTCTCCGTGTATGCCCACAAGTACATCATGCACGGCTGGGGATGGGGCTGGCACCGGTCCCACCATGAGCCGCGGACCGGTTGGTTCGAGCGCAATGACCTGTATGCCATCGTATTTGCCGGGCTGGCGATCGTGCTGATCGCGCTGGGCACCCGTGGCCTATGGCCTTTGCAATGGATAGGCGCCGGCATGACCGCGTATGGCGCCTTGTATTTCATCGCCCACGACGGCCTCGTTCACCGCCGCTGGCCTTTGCGCTACCTGCCACGCAAGGGCTATTTCAAGCGCCTGTACCAGGCGCACCGGCTTCACCACGCCGTGGGTAGCAAGGACGGATGTGTATCCTTTGGCTTCCTGTATGCGCCACCGGTGGCAGTACTTAAGCAGCAGTTGAAGCGCGCAAGGCCAGGTGCGACCGGCGGCAAGCCTCCTTTGGCTACACAAAGCGCGCCAGGTGCTCAGGGCGAGGCGGATGCTCAGTAACCCGCGCCCTGCCTGCCACGTAGGCCGCCTTGCCTAACAACACCACTTTTTCGGCTGTATGGGTCCCTTGGCGCCGGTCCCAGGCCGCAGCACCAGCGGCACGTACTTTCAAGCCAATGGCCCGGTACACTTCCAGCGCAGTCGCCACCGCCCAGGCGCTGCGAGGCGGCAAGGCTCCAATGCCGGCAATGGCTGAGGCATAGTAGGGCTCTGCAGCGTCTACCAGGCGCTTGGCAAGTACGGCCAGGGCAGGGCGGTGGGCAGGCGCGGCCAGTGTGTCAGCGCACAGGTTCATTTCCCTGAGCCACTGTGCCGGCAGGTAGCACCGCCCCACACGTGCGTCTTCGACGAGGTCCCGGGCAATATTGGTCAACTGGAAGGCCAGGCCCAGGTCGCAGGCACGGGCCAGCGTCGCGGGCGCGGTCACGCCCATCACTTGAGCCATCATCAGGCCTACTACCCCGGCCACGTGGTAGCAGTATTCCAAGGTATCGTCCAGGGTTTCATAACGGCGGCCTGCCACGTCCATGGCAAAGCCCTCCAAATGAGCAAACGCATGGCGCTGTTCTATGCCATGGGCCTGGGCCACGGCCTGGAACGCTGCAAAAGCAGGGTCGCTCATGGGCTCGCCGCGGTAGGCGGCGGCGGTGGCGTCTTTAAGACCTTCGAGCCTGGCCAGGGCTTCGGCCGCAGACGGCGCATGGCCATTGTGTCCCAGTGCCTGGCCATCGATCACATCGTCACAGTGCCGGCACCAGGTGTACAACAGCAATGCACTGCGTTGGGTGGCTGGGTCAAACAACCTGGACGCCGCCGCAAAGCTTTTGGACCCCTGCTTCATGGTAGTGCTGGCATGGTCCAGCAATGCTTGGTTCATGAACGCAGGTCCTCTAGCATCAAACGCGCCGTGGCTTTAGCCGAACCGATCACCCCCGGTACGCCCGC
Source organism: Pseudomonas sp. AB39(2026) (assembly GCF_059831485.1). Classification (NCBI taxonomy): domain Bacteria; kingdom Pseudomonadati; phylum Pseudomonadota; class Gammaproteobacteria; order Pseudomonadales; family Pseudomonadaceae; genus Pseudomonas; species Pseudomonas sp. AB39(2026). The sequence continues at coordinate 831,038 of NZ_CP195212.1, read as the reverse complement.
CCCTGGGTGTGTACCCGCCCCGACCAGGTACAGGTTGGGAATCTCCGCATCGCGGTTGTGCGGGCGGAACCATGCACTTTGACGAAGCAGGGGTTCCAGGGAGAAGGCCGAGCCCAGGTGCGCGCCTAATTCATCGCGAAAATCTTCTGGGGTAAACATCCGGCTGGTGACCAGGTGGCTGCGCAGGCCCGGCAGGTAGCGCGCTTCCAGGTAGTCGAAAATGCGCTCGCGCAGTCGCGGGCCTTCCACTTGCCAATCCAGAGGCGCATTACCCAAGTGAGGTACGGGCGCCAACACGTAATGGGCGCTGCAGCCAGGCGGGGCGAGGGAGGGGTCTGTTACGCACGGTGCGTGTAGGTAGAGGGAAAAGTCATCGGCCAGTTGCTTGCCGTGGAAGATCTCCTGGATGAGTGCTTGGTAACGTGCGCCAAAGCAAACCGTATGATGCGCCTGGCCTGGCTCCAGCGTGTTCAGGCCAAAATAGAGCACAAACAGTGAGTTGCTGGCCCGCTTTCCTTCCAACGTCCTGCCATGGCGCCTACCGCGAGGATGCCCAGCCAGCAGGTCTTTGTAGGTGTTCACTACATCGGCATTGGACGCCAGTGCAACAGCAGGGATCTGGCGGCCATCGGCCAGGCGCACACCGCTTACCCGCCCGTCACGGGTTTCGATCTCGCTCACCTTGGCGTTGAGTTCCAACTGCCCACCAAGGTCCTTGAACAAGCGGACCATGGCCTGTACCAGCGCGCCGGTGCCGCCCTTTGGAAACCACACGCCCCATTCTCGCTCCAGTGCGTGAATAAGCGTGTAGATGGAGGACGCTGCGAACGGGTTGCCGCCCACCAGCAGTGCATGAAACGAAAACGCCTGGCGCAGGCGTTCGTCCTGAATGAATTTCGACACCATGCTGTACACGCTTCGCCAAGCCTGAAGCTTGGCCAAGGCCGGGCCTGCACGAAGCATGTCTCTGAAGGATAGGAACGGCACGGTGCCAAGCTTGAGGTAACCCTCTTCGAACACCGCCCGTGAATAGTCCAGAAAACGCCGGTAGCCAGCCACGTCAGCAGGGTTGAAGCGATGAATCTGCTGCTCCAAGGCTACCTGATCGTTGGCATAGTTGAAGCGACTGCCGTCCTCCCAGCACAGGCGATAGAAGGGCGTGACGGGGAGCAGCTCCACATAATCGGCCATGCGCTTGCCACTGAGGGTAAACAGTTCTTCGATGGCCGTGGGGTCGGTGATCACCGTGGGCCCCGCATCGAACACAAAGCCTTGGTCTTCGTAGACGTAAGCGCGCCCACCGGGTTTGTCCCGTGCTTCGAGTAGCAGGGTCTGCTGCCCAGCGGCTTGAAGGCGGATGGCCAGGGCCAGGCCACCAAAGCCGGCACCTGTTACCACGGTCACTGGAGTGTCTGTCATCGGTTTTCCTGTACGGAGGGAGCATTAGCAAGCATGGCTTTGACAGCGGGTATCAGTGGGACGGGAGGCTTGCCCATCAGTAGGCGCGCTTTGTCCGTAGCCCGCAGTTGGCCGGCATAGAAGCGTTGGATCAGGCCAGGCGCCAAGCGGTGGAAGCGCTCCAGTACCCGCCAGCGGTCTTCAGGCCTGCCGGCAAGGAAAAGCATACGATTGAGCAGCCGCAAAAAACGCTGGCGCTGCCAGAGGGTACGCCGATAGCGATAGAGCAGGGGTTGAAGGTTGTCTGCGCCAATGTCAGGTACTGCTGCCAGCCATTCAGCCAGGCGCACGGCCTCAGGCAATGAGTAGCCGGTAACCGGGTGGAACAGGCCAGCGCGCAGGCCACTCCGGGCTACGCCATGCCCTTGGCCGTAGAAGGCATCGAAATGGCCACCTAGCGTGATAGGCAGGCGACCTTGTTCCTCTCGGACCACCTGGGTCACTGTCCACCCCTGTTGGCGCGCGTACACCTCGATGCGTTGGCGCAACAGGGCGGGGTTCACGTTGCCGCTGTCACTGTAGTAGGTGTCTTCGATCAGCAGGCGGTCTTCAGCCAGCGGCAGTACATACACGAATCGGTAGCCGTCGTGCTGGGGGACCGTGGCATCCATCACAATGGGCCGTGTGAGGCCATGTGGCGCAGCCAATAGCACTTCCTGGCCCAGGAAACTCTGATAGCCCAGCCACAGGTGGTCGCTAGGGGCCAGGCCCCGGCCGTCGAACACGGCGCGGGCATACAGGGTTTCGCCCGTCTCCAGTTGTACCGTATCAGGGGTCAGCCGCCTGACAACGGCGCCCGTGATGAGCTGACGCCCCAGGCCCTGTGTCAGAACCTGGGCAAACTTATTCCCACTGACGGTGCAGTAGTGGCCCTCGAACGCCCGTTGAAGGGCCGGGAATCTTACTTCGTACCCTGGCCAGCTATGGCTGACCAAGGGTTCGACCCACTGCCACTGATGCGTGCTCAGGTCGCTTTTGTGAAAGGACCAGGTATGGTTCACGCCAAGTGCTGGCGCCTGCTCGATCACCAGTACATTCAGGTCAGGGCGCACTTGGCGCAGCCGCCAGGCCAGCAGGCCATTGGCAAGCCCGGCACCGACCAGGATAAGGTCCCATGTGGGCTTCATGGCGTTGCCTCGCTATACACGGGGCGGCGGCCTGTCACCGCGCGCTCGATAAGGGTGGCTGCACGCGCGGCCCCACCGGCCGCCTGACGTTGGGCCTCTAGCACCGCAAGGGCGCCTTGATAACGGGAGACGTCCAGCACAGTGGTAAGCCGACGGGCCAGGACCTGCCAAGGGCTACGGTGCCACGCCTGCACGCCCACGCCCGCATGTTGCACACGGGCGGCAACGCCAGGCTGGTCGAAGGCAATGGGCAGCGCAAGAATAGGTGTGCCTGCAGCAATAGCGTCCATCACGGTATTGAGCCCGCCGTGGCTGATCACGGCGGTGGCCTGGCGCAGCACGGCGGGCTGGTCAGCGAAGTCGGTCACCCAGGTGGCACCCAGATATTGAAGGCGTTGAGCCTGGCTGTGTGTCAACCCGCCGCAGTGGGCGACCAGCAGTTGTACATCTAGCGCCCTGCAGGCCTTGGTAATGCGCTTGAACAGGCCATACCGATCCCCTTGCAGCGTTCCGAGCGAGGCAAACACGAAGGGCTGGCCAGGGTCTATAGGCCAACGAGGGGCTTCGGTGCCGTGATCGGATGAACGCAATGGGCCTACGTGGTGGAAACACGCGGGTAACGCTTTACGGGGGAATTCCAGGCCAGGTAGCGTCTGGCTCACCTGCACGAGGCCTGACAGGCACTCGTGAAGGCCTTCCCGTGACGGTAGGCCGAAGGCCTTCGCTTTGGCTGCTACTACACGCCTATGGGGGGCCATCAGGGCGTCGTAGACCCGCGTGGAGGTGTCGTACATCGTGCGCGTGCGCGGGTCTTCGCCCCACTTGAAGGGCATCACGGCCAAGGGCACCCCAAGTTCCCTGTTAACGGGCAGGGCACAGGCTACAGATACGAAAGGCAGGCCAAGCGCCTCGGCCACCAGCCCACCGGCGGCCTCCATCTGGTCACAGATCAGTGCGTCTATGCCCAGTGCCGTAATCGCTTCAGGCAACTCGTCACAGAGCATGGCTGTGCTCGCAGCCAGGTCACGGATCACGCGGTGTATGGAGAGCCCCGAAGGCCGGGCGGCATGGTGCAACGTTTTGGCCAGGCTGCCCAAGGGGTGGGTGGTCAAGCCCAAGGGGTGAAACCCGATGGTGCTGTCGTGGATAAGCGCGCCCGCTTCGGCCTGCTGAAAAAAGGTCACCTGATGCCCACGTTGGATCAGCGAGGCCGCGAGGGCTTGCATGGCCTGAAAATGGCTGAACAAAGGCGGCGCGATCACGCCAAAGTGGCTCACAGAAACGCGACCTCCCGTACCAGGTGCGCCTGGCGTAGCTGTGCCAGGTTGGCTGAGCCGGTACAGAAGCAGGCAATCTGCAACTGGCGAAGGGCGACCTCGAAGTGTTCGATAACCGCTGCTGGAGACTGGGTCGCGGCCTCCAGTACGGCCGCTGCCTGGCCTACGATGTCAGCGCCCAAGGCAATGGCCTTGGCCATGTCTACACCGTTGCTGATACCACCTGACGCAATGAGCGGCATGTGAGGCAGGCGCTGGCGTACTGCCTGCAACGCCTCAGCCGTAGGAACGCCCCAGTTGCTGAACGCAGCCGCTATGGCCCGTTGCGCTGGCGTCTTTGCGCGCTCGGCTTCTACCGCCGCCCAGTGGGTTCCGCCAAGGCCAGCAATATCCAGGCACGCGGCCCCGGCTTGGGCCAATTGGCTGGCCACGGCTGCGCTCAGCCCACTGCCTACTTCCTTGATAACCAAAGGCACCTCCAGCTGCACTGCGGCCTGTGCAATGGCATCGACCGTACCGCGCCAGTCCGTGTCGCCGCCTGGCTGTACAGCCTCTTGGAGCGGGTTGAGGTGGATGATCAAACCATCAGCCTCGATCATGTCCACGGCCCGCCGGGCTAGGTCCAGGCCTTGAGGTGTTCGAAGTTGCGCGCCGCCCAGGTTGCCCAGTAGCACAATGTCAGGCGCACGCTGGCGAAGTGCGCGGGTGAGCCCATGGTCGAAGCCTGTTTGCAAGGCGACCCGTTGGGAGCCCACGGCCATGGCAACGCCCAAATGCTGGGCAGCTTCGGCCAGGTTCAGGTTGATGTCCTGGGCGCGGGCTGCGCCACCTGTCATCGAGCTGATCAACACCGGCGCCTTCAGTGGCTTGCCCAGGAAGGTAGTGCCTAGGTCGATAGCCTCCAGGTCCAGCTCAGGGAGGGCGCAGTGCTCGAAGCGCCATTGTGCGAAACCGGTACGCCCCTGGCTGATGGCACGGGTGGGGTCGAGCACAATTTCCAGGTGGTCGTTCTTTCGGTCTAGCAAATCGCCAGGGTTCATCGCGGCTCCGGGAGCGTTCCAGGTTTTCCACTGTCAGTTATGCAGGGTCAGCTATTTTGTAGAAGGTTGGTATAGTGTCCGCGCGCTGTTAAGGCAGCGGCCGACAGAATGCGTTCCCCCCAGGATGCAGTAACCTTGAAATTTTTGTGGTCGATACTCGGCTTGCGCAAGGCCCGACAGGGTAGCGCGCCAGATCTACATCAGGGCATGTACATCACCGCCTTGCCTATAACATAGCTGCTACAGCCCAAAAGGATTGCCCGAATGAGCCTGAACCTACTCGCACAGCTCGACGAACGATCTTCCTGCGCGTGGGGCGAAATGCGTGAGGCTGTGGACGCGCGCCTCCAAGTGCTCTTGCCTGAGCCAGGCGACCATCATGAGTTGCTGACAGCCGCCATGCGGGAAAGCACGCTGGCGCCTGGCAAACGCATTCGGCCCTTGCTCCTGCTACTGGCTGCCCAAGGGCTTGGGGAGTCTCGGCCTGCTGTGGTGGACATGGCATGTGCGGTGGAAATGGTCCATGCCGCCTCACTGGTACTGGACGACCTGCCCTGCATGGACGACGCCAAGTTGCGCCGTGGCAAGCCCACACTGCATTTGAGCTTTGGTGAGGACGTTGCCATCCTGGCGGCTATTGCGTTGCTCAGCCGCGCGTTTGGCCTGCTCGCCAGCCTGGACATCGAGCCTGACCGCCGTGCAGCGCTAGTGGCCGAGTTGTCTCGTGCTGTGGGTAGCCAAGGCTTGGTGAGGGGGCAATACGAGGACCTGCGCGAAGGCCGGGGCGCGCGCAGCGCTGACGCCATCGCTCGTACAAACGAACTCAAGACCGCAGTGTTGTTCGATGCCACGTTGCAAATGGCGGCTATCGCTGCAGGCGCCAATGCCGAAACGCGGCAAGCATTGGGTGCGTTCGCGCTGGAACTCGGTCAGGCCTTCCAGCTCCTGGATGACCTTCAGGACGGTGCAAAAAGCGACACTGTGATCGGCAAGGACGTGGGCAAGGATGCTGGCAAATCCACGCTGGTAGCGGTGCTGGGCTGTCAAGGGGTCAAGGCCCGCCTGCGTCAGCATGTGCGTAATGCTGACCAGCTCTTAGGCAAGGTGTACGCGCCTGAGCAAGGGGTGCGCGTATTCGTGGGCGAGTTGTTTGCACGCTTTAGCTAACACTATGCGTATTCGCGCTTTAACACCGGGTACCGTGCCTAGAGCGCTTCAAGGGCCTTTCGCAGCTCCGCCGGGTCACTGAACTGGCGCTGGGCAGCCAGCTTTCCATCGCGCAGTTCCAGCCACTGCACACCCTCGCGTGAACCCTCGTAGCGGGGCGCTACGCGGCCCTCAGCGTCCAGTAGAATGCGGTATTGGGCAGATCGCATGGCCGGCACTGCGAATGCTCGGGCAACAGCCGGCATGCGCTCGATGTCAGCGATGTAGGCAGTATGTCGCCCTTCCAGGTAACCCTTTGATGAAGCGTCCAAGGCTGCGTTGACCAACCGTGCCGCTGACATGCTGCGAGCGATCAGCAATACGCGGGTATCGCTGGTCAGGGTGAAAGGCTGGTCGAACTGGTCGAGCAGGGTCCAGGGCATAATGGGGTCGCCTGGCTGCACCGCAAGAACGGAACCACTGGCACAGGTAAGAAGAAGGGCGAGGGCAACGCGCTTGAGCATGAGCAGACCTGGCATGAGCGTCATGGGCCTGGCCGGGCGGGTGCCCGGCCTAGAGAGGCGACGTTGACAGCAAGCCGCAGAATACCTGGCCCGGAAAGTTATCGTGTTGAGGAATCAGTGGTCGGCTTTGCCTGGCGCGGGCGTGCCGGCTTGAATCCGCTTGAAAATTTCTTCACGGTGAACCTGTACATCCTTGGGGGCATCGATGCCGATGCGGACTTGCATACCCTTTACGCCGAGGATGGTAATTTTGATGTCGTCATTGATGACGATGCTTTCGCCGACCTTTCGGGTGAGTATCAGCATTTAATGCTCCTTGATTCTTGCTAAATATCCGGTCTGTCGACGCACATGCGACGCTTGAACTGTAAAGACGCGGGTTGGACAGTTTAATTCCGTATTAATCCTTCGCCCCGTGAAGAAAAGTACTACAAGAGCGGGCGTGATAACGGACGTGGAGTATCGCCTGTAACCCGCCGCTGCGCCTAGACGGGTACGGCGCTAAAACATGAAAACTTGATAAAACGGTAGGCTTTTGTGCCGCAGTGCGGCCCAAATGCATGGGGGGCAGCAGCGCTACGGTAGCTCGCACGCTTTTGCAGCCTCAACGCCCGATGCACTAAGCTTGACCGGATAAACCATCTTATCCTCCTCAGGGGTATGGATCAGCCCTTTATCCCGAAGCGTTTGCACGCAGAGTTCGACCTGTTCGGCACCTCGGTAGTCATCCAGAATCTCCTTTCCCAAGCCTTTGGGGTGAGCGTGTAGCAGGCGTGTCAGTATTACTTTTTCAAGTTCGCTTTGCATAGTGAGGTCCTCGTCAAGGTTGCCAAGTGCTGCTGTCGCCAGTGAGCTTTCGATCCAGGAACGTTGCGGCACTGATCAATGCCAGGTGGCTGAGCGCCTGTGGCGTGTTGCCCAAGTGGCGACCGTTACGGTCGAACTCCTCGGCATACAGGTTCAGGGGGTTGGCGTAGCGCAGTAACTGCTCGAATTCCAAGTGCGCCTTATCCAGTTGCCCGGCCCGGGCCAAGCATTCGATGTACCAAAAGGAACAGGCTGTAAAGGCACCTTCTTCCCCGCTAAGGCCATCGGTGCCCTCGGTGTTACGGTAGCGGTAAACCATCCCATCCCGAACCAGGTCGCGTTCGATCACTTCCAGGGTGGCGAGCCATCGCGGATCGGTAGCGCCTACGAAACGGAACAGCGGCATCAGCAACATGGCTGCGTCTACTTCCGTGCTGCCGAGCCTTTGAACGAAATGGCCGGCGTCCGCGTTCCAGAAATTTTTCCAGATATCTTTATGTATGGCTTGTCGGACCTGATCCCACTGTTCAAAGGGGGCAGGCAATGAGCGCTTGTAGGCAAGCCGTATGGCACGGTCCACGGCCACCCAACACATGAGCCGTGAGTGCAGGAAGTGCTGAGGCGGCCCGCGCATTTCCCAAATGCCTACATCGGTTGTGTTCCACTGCTCGCACAGGCGATTTACAAGCACTTGGCAGTTTTCCCAGCCCTCGTGAGAAATCGCCTCGCCGTACTTATTGGCCAAGTACACGGCGTCCATCAGCTCGCCATAGATATCCAACTGCTTCTGCTCATAGGCCTGATTGCCGATGCGCACGGGCCGAGATCCCAAATGGCCAGCCAGGTGGTCGAGGTGTTCTTCGGGAAATTCTTTTTCACCGCCAATGCCATACACAATGCGCAAGGGCGAAGGCTCTCCGGAGCAGGAACTCACCCGCCTGCGCACCCATTGTACGAAAGCGTTCGCTTCATCGCTGAAGCCCAAGCGCATAAAGGCGTATACGGTGAAAGAGGCATCACGAATCCAGCAGTAGCGGTAGTCCCAGTTGCGCTCGCCTCCAGGTAACTCGGGCAGGCCGTAGGTGGCTGCTGCAAGAATACCGCCTTCGGTGCGAGAGGTTAGCAGCTTGAGCACCAGTGCAGAACGCTCCACGCTTTCACGCCAGCGGCCCCGGTAATTGCTTTTGCGCAGCCAGTGTCGCCAGAAGGTAAGCGTCTCATCCAGCAGGCAATCCAGGTTGCCAGGCTCGACCCGAGCGTCGTCAGCGTTACCGAATACGAAATCCACCGTTTGCCCGGCCTGGAGTTCGAATTCGGCGATGGCCGTGTGATCGTCCAGTTCGAGCGGCACGTTGCCTGTAATACGGACCGAAGGCTGACCTGCCGCACTGAAGACAATGCCATTGCCATCCGCTTCAGCATGGGTGTCCGCACGGCTATAGTCGTGGCGCACCCTGCAACGCATGCGGATAAGCGATGCACCCGTAATCATTTTGACCCGGCGCAACAGCAGAGGTGGCAGGGCTGGGTCCGCGACCACAGGCATCAAGTCGGTAACTTCCACCACCGCATCGCGGCTCAGCCAACGGGTGCGCAGGACGTTGCTGCCGGGCAGGTAGATCTGCAGGCGCCGGGCATCTGGCAGCCGTGGAGCAAGATCGAATACGCCAGCAGCAGGGGTATCCAGCAGGGCGGTGAAAAGCGATGGGCTGTCAAACTCTGGCCAGCACAGGTAATCAATGCTACCGGTGTCGGCTACCAGTGCGATAGCGCGCATGTTGCCAATTACGCCATGGCGTTGTATCGGGACCTGGGCAGTTTTACGGGCGTCATCCATTGTTGCGGAACTCCGGATACAGGCTCATGCCCCCATCCACGAACAACGTGGCCCCGTGCACATAGTCGGACAGGTCCGAGGCCAGCCATACAATGGCATTGGCCACGTCTTCCGGTTCACCCACGCGCCCATAAGGCACCAGGGTCAGCAGTTTTTTCTCAGCCTCGCCCTGAGTCGCCTTTTCATTGATAGCGGTGCGGATCGCACCCGGTGCGATGCCATTGACGCGGATACGCAGTTCACCGACTTCCTGGGCCAGGGTACGCATCAGCAGGTCTACACCACCTTTGGACGCGGCGTAGTTAGCGTGCCCAGCCCAGGGAATGACTTGGTGCACCGAACTCATGTGAATAATCTTGCCCAGCGCCCTGGACACGGTCCTGGTCTGGCCCTGTTTCTTGAACTGGCGCAACGCTGCACGTGCGCACAGAAACTGCCCCGTCAGGTTCACATCGATTACGGCGCGCCAATCTTCTAGGCTCATTTCAGTGATAGGAGCGTCTTTTTGCAAGCCGGAGTTGGCAACCAGAATATCCAGCGCGCCGAATGCTGAAACAGCGGCCTCGAACAGCCGCTCTACGTCCGCTTCCTGGCTCACATCCCCGCCAACAGCGATGGCCTGGCCACCTTGCTCACGAATAGAGTGTGCCAGGGCCTCGGCGGGCTCGGCATGGCGGTTGTAGTTGATAACTACTGCAGCGCCGGCTTCTGCAAGTGCCTTGGCCGCGGCATAGCCCAGCCCGGAGCTTGCGCCTGTGACCAAGGCCACTTGTTTATCAAGGGAGATCTGCATGTGAACATTGCCTTTCAAAAGTCACTTCTATGGGGACTGGCAAGCACGCTGATGAGTTCACCTCAAACTTTCTTCATGTTTGCGTTGCCCAACCTTAAACCCCGATGGAGAAAGACCATGACTGAACACTCCGAGCGAGAAGACCTTAACCACAATCCCGACGACGCTTCCAAAGTGGGTGAAACCCACAAGAAGCTCAACGAACAAGGGGAGGCACAGCGTCCCGAAAACAAGAATGAACCCGGGAACGCACCGGTCCCAACCCAGTAAGCGGGCTGTGATACCTGGCTTTTTCAGGCAAGGTATCGCCTCCCTCTAAACGGCTTCAGGCGCGCTGGTGACTTCGACCAGGTTCTCTAAAAAGGTCGCCAGTGCGACTTCTTCCAGCCTCAAGCCTTTGCGCTGCCTTGGCTTGGGTAGCTTGGCTAATTCGCCGAGCACAAAGCGTTCGAGCACCGCTGGGTGAATGTAACAACGGCGGCAGACGGCCGGCGTGTTGCCTAATTGCCGAGACACCTGCTTGACCATGTCCACAATATGTTTCTTGGCGTCTGGTTCGGGTTGCCAATGAAGCTCTCGTAGCATGGCCAAGGCCAGCGCACTGCCGGCCCAGGTACGGTAGTCCTTGGCGGTAAAGTCACTGCCGTGCAGCCCCTTAAGGTACTCGTTTACATCGTGGGAGCTGACGTGGTGGCGCTCCCCTTCGTCGTCCAGGTACTGAAACAGGTGCTGGCCGGGCAAATCCATGCAGCGCTTGATGATACGGGCCAGCCGCTTGTCCTTCAGGCTGATCTGATGCTCAACGCCACTTTTTCCTCGAAACTGGAAGGCGATCGCACTGCCTTTTACCGCTACGTGCTCGTTGAGCATGGTAGTCAACCCGTAGGAATGGTTATCGCGGGCATATTGGCTGTTGCCGACGCGAATCAAGGTAGCATCCAGCAGCGAAATCACAGTTGCCATGACTTTGTTGCGAGACAGCCCAGGCGTGGCCAAGTGCTCTTCCAGCTGGCGGCGCACCCTGGGCAGGCTTTTGCCGAACGCCAGCATGCGCGCATACTTGTTTTCGTCACGCACCTCCCGCCAGCGCTCATGATAGCGGTACTGCTTACGCCCTCTGGCGTCACGGCCGGTCGCCTGAAGGTGGCCGCGTGGGTCCGGGCAGATCCACACGTCCTCATACGCCGGCGGAATGGCCAAGGCGTTGATGCGCTGCACGTCTTCAGGGTTGGTGATGCGTTCGCCATCCGGGCGAGCGTAGACGAACTTGCCCCTGAGCTTGCGCCGCCGGATGCCCGGCTGGCTGTCGTCCACATAGTGCAGGTCTGGGGGCAGGTCGGGTAAAGCGATATCCGGCATGGCGAGTGTCCTTCAGGGCTTGATAGATGGACCGCGCCGTTGCCCTCAATGCTCCCTGGCCGAAAATTTCCTCCTTTCCTACAAATCACTCGGATGCTTCCTACAGACGCTCCTGGTACGCAGCCTTGATAATCCGCTCCTGAAAAATAGACGACAGCGCCAAGGAGGTGGACATGTACCGGGCCATGATCGTCGATGATCACCCCTTCATTCGGGCAAGCGTGGGGTTGTTGCTCGGCCAGGACGGCATTGAAGTGGCGGGTGAAACAGACAACGGCCGTGAGGCGCTGCAGATCGCCCGGGAGCACACCCCGGACCTGGCCATAGTAGATATCTCCATGCCCTTGCTCGATGGCCTCACGGTCATTCAGCGGCTGCATAGCCTGCGCCTCCCTACCAAGGTGCTGGTCCTAAGCTCCATGCCGGCTGAGTTCTATTCGCTTCGCTGCATGAAGGCGGGTGCCTATGGGTTCGTGGCCAAGAACAACGAACTAATGGAGCTACGCAAGGCCGTGCGCGCTGTACGCGCCGGCTATAGCTACTTCCCGGATGTGACGTTCAGCAGCGTACGCCGCGAAGATGCGCTGCGAAGCGAGCGGGAGTGCCTGGCAGAACTCAGTGACCGGGAGATTCTGGTGTTGCACCACCTGGCCAGGGGATACACCAATCGACTGATAGGTGAACACCTCGCCCTGAGCGCCAAGACAGTGAGCAGTTACAAGTACCGTCTCATGGAGAAGCTGGGCGTACCCTCCGTGGTGGCGCTGGCGGAGATCGCCCGGAGGCATCACCTGTGTTGACCCGAACGCAGCGCTTGAACGCGCGCTTTGTACTACTGATACTGGCCCTGGTTGCAGGCCTGGCCTCGCCCCTGGCGTGCGCTCAGAGCCCTTTGCTACATTCCCGCCTTTCAGTTGCCAAGGCCGATGTGGTGCAGCTTGAGCTGCCCGATGACGATCGTCGCTGGCTATGGCGCCGGCGCACGTTAAGGCTGGGAATAACCCGAATAGACTCGCCCCCGCTGGCTATGCTCGGCAACGGCCAGCACTATGAAGGCATCAGTGCCGAATACGTGAACATGCTGTCCGAGGCGTTTCGCCTGCAGGTGGCCGTCATACCTTTTGACACGCGCGATGAGGCACTAGGGGCGCTACGCGCCGGTGATATCGACCTGCTAGCGGGGGGCAGCGGCACAGACGAGGTAACGGAGGGGGTGCTATGCAGCCAGCCCTACGCTGTTGATGAGCCGGTTCTGGTACAGCGCGTAGATGCAGCAGGCATGGACGCCAGGGAACGCATGCCTATACTGGTCGTTCCAGACGACTACCTATCGGTCGCTGCCGCCGCCGGGCTGGCACCGGAGTATCAGGCCCAGGCTACGCCGTCATTGCTCACCGGCCTCGCCGCTGTCGCATTGGGCCAGGCGGATGCCGTGATCGCCAATGCCTCGACAGTGGCCGCGCAGCTGGCCCAGAGCCCACTGGCCGGGCGAGAGCAAGTCAGTTTTCTCCCACCAAGGCCTGCGGGTGTGGCCTTTCTTGTACGTGACGGCGAACACCGCCTGCTCAGACTCATCAATACTGCCCTGGCGGCGGCCAGCGACACCTGGAAACGTCAGGTGATAGAAACGTGGAGCCGTGGCGCTGCCAGGCTTAGCGAGGCGCAACCGTTGACAGTGGATGCTGCAGCCCGCCATTGGGTCGCCGCTCACCCACAGGTACGTGTGGGCTACCTCAAGGAATTCGCGCCCTTGAGTTTCGAAAATGAGGCAGGGCAGTTCAAGGGGCTGGCCGCCGATCTGCTGGCACGCATTGGCCAGCGCACCGGGATCAATTTCGTGCCAGTGCCCATGGCCTCACACGCCGCCCTTGTCGAAGCGCTGGAGGGAGGAAGCCTGGAACTGGGCGCGACCATGGCGTTCGACGCGGAGCACGCGTCTGGCCTACGCCTTGGCCGCTCTTGGATAAGCACGGTACCTGTGCTCGTCACCGCCGACACCACGGTACCCAATGACCCTCTGGCCGAATGGGAAGGGCAGGTCATTGCTGTCCCGGCATCACTGGGCCTTCACCACACCCTTGTTCAGCAATGGCCCGGTATCCGCTGGCAACTGCAGGACTCGGCACGTCATGCACTTGAACAGGTGATCAGCCGGCGAGCAGCGGGGGCCGTACTGCCTTATCTGCAGGCCCAGGCCATGTTGGCAGGCAGTTCCGGCAAGGCGCTGCGTATGGGGGCTGTCGTACCAGTCACGCCTCGCCGCTATGCGTTTGCAGCAGGTCCAGGCCAGCAGCCCCTGCTGGACATTCTGGACCAAGCCTTGCTGGGCTTCGAGCCCACGCTATTGGCCAACATGGCAAGGCGCTGGCGCAGCGAGATCCATATTGAGCCGGAGTGGCCCAGCCAGGCACGCTGGTTGGTGCCCGCGTTTACGCTGGCCGGTGCCATGCTGCTGATGGCCGTGGTCTGGATTCGCCTGCTGCGGCGCCAGATCCGGCGCCGCAAAATGGCCGAGCAGGCCTTGACCGATCAACTGGAGTTCACCCAGGTCATGATCGACGGTACGCCACATCCGGTGTATGTGCGTGACCAGCATGGCCGCCTGCGCGATTGCAACGCCAGCTACCTGGCCGCCTTGGGGGTAGAGCGTGCAGACGTAATCGGCCAGGCGGTTACCCGTATTCCCTTGGTTGACGACCAGGCACGTGAATATGAGGCCTTGTACCGTCAGGTGATCGCCGACGGGCAGCCTATTGTCGAAGATCGCCAGCTACGCCTTCGCAATGGTGAGCAACTGACGGTATTTCATTGGATGCTGCCGTACCGGGCCAGCAATGGCGAAATGGTGGGGCTGATAGGTGGGTGGATCGACATCACCGAGCGCCAGCGGCTGTATGACGCCCTGGAAAGTGCCAAGGAAGAGGCCGATGCGGCTAACCGCGCCAAGTCTCGTTTCCTGGCCACCGCCAGCCATGAAATCCGCACACCGATGAATGCCGTGCTGGGCATGCTGGAACTGGCGCTGCGAAAGGCTCAGACCGGCGAACTGGACACCCTGGCGATCAAGGTGGCTTCGGAGTCGGCCAGCGGTCTTTTGGAGTTGCTCAACGATATTCTGGACATCAGCCGTATGGAGTCTGGCCACCTGACGCTCAACCCACGCCCTGTGGAGGTGGATGCACTGGCACGGCAGGTGGTGCAGCTATACGACGCCAAGGCGCGTGAGAAAGCTCTCGCGCTGACGTTGGATATAAAGCCCTGTGACGGTTGGAGCGCATTGCTCGACCCGCTTCGTTTCCAGCAGGTGCTGGGTAACCTGCTCAGCAATGCCATCAAATTTACGCGCAAGGGTAGCGTTACGGTCAGCCTGAGCGCTGAAACGGTGGGCAACGAGCTGCTGGTGCGCCTGGTGGTGGAAGATACCGGCATCGGTATTCCCCAAGCAGACCTGCGGCACCTGTGCAAGCCGTACCAGCAGGCGGGTAACCATCAAATGTCAGGCCGCTCCGGTGCAGGCCTGGGCCTGTCCATCAGCCAGCACCTGTGCCGCATCATGGGTGGCGGCCTAGAGTTGTTCAGCCAGGAAGGCAAAGGCAGCCGGGTAGAAGCCTGCCTGCGCCTGCCGGTGTGTGACGCGGTCAACCCGGATACGCCTGCCCCAGCCCAGAACGTTGCCCAGACCCCCATGAGCGTGCTGGTGGTGGATGACCACGAGCCTAACCGTTTGCTCCTTGCGCAACAGCTCTACTACCTGGGCCACCGGGTGACGGTTGCCGTGGACGGTGCCCATGGCCTGCGTGAATGGTGCAGCCGCGGCGGCTTCGACGTGGTGATCTGCGACTGCGCCATGCCAGGGCTGGACGGTTACGACTTGGCACGGGCCATACGCCTGGAAGAGCAACGCAAGGGCTTGCCCCGGTGCCGGGTGCTGGCGTGTACGGCAGACACCAGCGGCGACCAGCGTTCACGTACCCGCGACGCCGGCATTGATGAGTGCCTGGGTAAACCTTTGGGCCTGGAGGCACTGGCGGCAGCGTTGGCACCTGCATTGACGGCCAGTGTACAGGCGCCCCCCCCCTTGGAGCACGATGGCCCGGATGCGTTGCAGGTACTGGCAGGGGGATGCTCGGCCTCGGCACGGCGTTTGCGCGACAGCCTGTTGCAAGCGCTCTCACAGGATTACCAGCGGTTGAAAGAGTTGCCAACGGCCTCCCCGGAGGTGGACGACGTGGTGCATCGGGTGAAAGGCGGTGCAAGGATCGTAGGTGCCAGGCCGTTGGTGGAATGCTGCGAGGCCATGGAGCGAGGAGAAGGTACTGTAGCCAGGTTGCTCACGGAAATCGAACGCCTGCAACGCCACTTGCGTGCGATGAGCTTCAATCAAGCCGTTGAAGATGTACCTGTGCCCCCTGAGGCCCGAGCGTCAGCAACGCGACCGAAACCGGCAGCTTGAAGCGCCGGGGGCCCGCGCTGCCAGGGTTGATGTAGAGCACGTTGCCGCGTTGCTCAGCCAGCGGCTTATGCGAGTGCCCGGTGATCACGACGGCAGTGCCTGCTGGCAGCGGGTCGGGCACATCAGCCATCTCGTGGGTGAGGAAGAAGGCGGTATCGTTCAATGTGAACTGTTCGTAGTCTGGCAGTGGCTCGGCCCACGGCAAGCCCCGGTCGTTGTTGCCGCGCACCACAGTCAACGGGGCAATAAGCCTCAACTGCTCAAGAATCTCCGGTTTGCCAATATCGCCTGCGTGAATCAGGTGGTCACAACCGGCCAGTGCCGCTTGGGCTTCAGCGCGTAGCAGGCCATGGGTGTCTGCAATCAAGCCAATCAGCACATCGCTGCTCCTGTGCAGGTATCAGGTAGTCGGTGGCAGCGTGCCAAGCAGTGCTACCGCCAGCAGGGCAACGGCCCCACAGCCCCATTCGAGTACCAATGTCAGCCGCAGGTTCGATGGAGTTGCCTTCAAGGCATGCCTGCGGTGCCTTAAGGCAAGGCCCAGCATACAGGCAACTGCGGCCAGCTTTACCAGCAGCGTGGTCGAGTAAAGGTTCATGCCTGGGAGCAGTGTGCCGGTGATGGCCCACAGGCTCACCAGCCCGGTAAGGGCCAGCACGCCTACCATGAACACGCCATAGCGGCCGAATGCCAAGGCAAGCTGGGCCGGTTTCAAGCCCGCCGGCTTGACCGCCACCCAACACAGCAACGCCAAACCGCCCAGCCAGCCACCTGTCGCAGCTAGGTGCAGTAATTGATTGAGTGAGAGCAAGGTCCCTGCAAAGCCACCGATCATGGCCGTATGGCCCACTGGGGCAAGGGTGGCAATGGCCAACGTGGCCAGGCCAAGGGCTACCCTGGGTGAACGCTGGCCGGGCAGCCGCCACCACACCAGTTGTAGCAGGCAGATCACCACGTGAACGGCCCATACATGGCCAAAGCTCGTACTCAGCAACAGGGTACGTAAGGTCGTACCTTGAATGCCGGTGTGCCAGCCTCCTGTAAAGCTTGCGCTGGTGGCCAGTAACCAGCCAACGCTGGTGAGAAAGGCCACCAGCGCTACCAGGCAGAGCACAGGGTCCATGCGCCGGCGCAGTGCTGGCAATTCAGGTGCGCCCCTCAGCAGCAAAGGGCGGAACAAGGCAATGCCGAACAGTGTGAGCACAGCAAAATAGTGGAAAAAACGAAGTACAACCAAAGCAGTCATGGCAGGGGCAGGTCCAGCCGGTAGGGCGGGCTACTCTACCAGCCAGGGCCTGAAGGGCCAAACACCTGCAGGCGCAGGCGGTCAGGGCACTTGGTTTGCCGGATCCAGCGGTGGGTTGCCAGCCAACACTGCCAACAGGTTGTCCACGGCGCAAGCTGCCATGGCCTCTCGGGTTTCGTGGGTGGCCGATCCGATGTGCGGCGTAGCCACCACATTAGGCAGGCGTAGCAAGGGCGAGTCGGTTTCCAAAGGTTCGCGCATGAACACGTCCAGCCCGGCACCTCGTATCTCACCCGCTTGCAATGCAGCGATCAGCGCCTGCTCGTCCACAACCGGCCCTCGGGCGATATTGATCAAAATGGCGCTGGGCTTCATCGTTGCCAGTTCCCGTTTGCCGATCAGGCCGCGGGTGGCGTCGGTCAAGGGCAGGGTGAGGCATACGAAGTCAGCCATCCCCAGCAGCTCATCCAGCGAGCAGTGGCGGGCGCCAAACCGATCGTCCACGTCAGCACGGGCGCGATGGCTGTGATACACCACCGGCATGCCAAACCCGAAGTGGCCCCGTTGGGCCAGTGCCTGCCCGATACGGCCCATGCCGACTATGCCTAGGGTCTTACCGTGAACATCGGTGCCAAAGTGCGCAGGTCCCAGGCTACTGGTCCATTCACCGGCCTTCACCCAATCCGCCAGCTCCACTACGCGGCGTGCCGTAGCCATCAATAGCGCAAACCCGGTATCTGCCGTGGTGTTGGTCAGCACGTTCGGTGTATGGGTCAGTTGGATGCCGCGCTCGGTAAGCGCTGGTACATCGTAGTTGTCGATGCCTACCGATACGCTGGAAATCACTTCCAGCTGGGGCGCCAGGTCTAGCAGGCCTGCGTCGATGCGCAGGCTGGCGCCCAACAGGCCATGGGCCGTTGGCAGCGCCTGGCGCAATGCCGCCAGGCCAGCCCCTTTTACATCATCGACGTAGGTTACTCGGGCAGCCGCTTCCAGGCGCGTTTTCAAAGGTTCAGACAGGGCCTTGTAGACCACAACGTGCTTTTTCATGGCAGTACCTTATTCAAACGTGAGCGGTGTGTGCAGGTGCCGGGGCGGCAATCACGGGGGAGGCGCGTGTGCGCAGGCACAGGGTAAGCACCGCCGAGATGGCCAGTGCCCCGCTCATGAACAGGTAGGAGGCCGACGGGCTTCCGGTGCTGCCATTGAGATAGCCCACTATCCAAGACCCCGCGAAAGACCCCAGGGCGCCCATGCTGTTGATCAGCGCCATGGCGCCACCCGCTACATTGCCCGGTAGAATTTCCGGCACGATGGCGAAAAAAGGGCCATAGGGTGCGTACATGCAGGCCCCTGCCAGCGTAAGCAGGGCGTAGGACCACCAGAAGTGCGTGTTGCCCAAGGCGTACGACCCATAAAATGCCAAGGCGGCCAACAGTAGAGGCGGCCATACGAAGTGCTTGCGCACTTGCAGCCTGTCCGAGCCCCATGAGCACAGGATCATCCCGACCACGGCGGCCAGGTAGGGCAGGGCAGACAACCAACCTGCCTCCACCATATCCATGGCCTGGCCTTTTTTCAGAATGGACGGCAGCCAGATCACAAAACCGTACACCCCGATGCTCCAGCAGAAATACTGTGCCGACAGCAGGATCACCTTGGGCGAGCGAAACGCCTGGGCGTAGTTTTTCACGGGCTTGAGGCCTTGTTGCTCGGCCGCCAAGGCACTTTCCAGCGCTGCTCTGTCCTCGTTTTTTAACCACTTCGCCTGGGCCGGGCGCTCGTCAGCCAGCTTCCACCAGACAAAGGCCCAGATCACCGCCGGCAGCCCTTCGATGATAAACATCCAGCGCCAGGAGTAGTGCTGCACCAGGTAACCGGAGACCACGGACATCCACAGCATGGTCACTGGGTTGCCTAGAATCAGAAAGGTGTTGGCCCGTGAGCGTTCGGCCCGGGTGAACCAGTGGCACAGGTACACCAGCATGGCAGGCATTACCACCGCTTCAACCACCCCTAGCAGGAAACGGATTGCAACCAGCCAGTAGGCGTCTGTGACCATGCCGGTGAGGCTCGCCAGCCCACCCCATAAAATCAGGCTCACGAAAATCAGCTTCTTGACGCTGCGTTTTTCCGCGTAGATCGCACCAGGCACCTGGAAAAAGAAGTAACCCAGGAAAAACAACGCCCCCAGCAACGACGACATACCTGGCGTGATGCTGAGGTCTTCGGCCATGCCGGAAGCAGCAGCAAAGCCGTAGTTGGCGCGGTCCAGGTAGGCCAGGCTGTAAGTGATGAACACCACCGGCATCAAGTACCACCAGCGACGGCTGGCCAGTTTCAACGTACTCATGATCACACTCCGCTTGTTATTGTCGTTCGGTGTCTACAACTCGAGTATGGGCCTGGCGGCATCCAGCTGTGCCTTGAGCGGCAAGCCCTCCATGTCGCCCTGGCTTTGAACTGCCAGGCTGCCTACCCAATTGCCTCGGCGTACGGCCTGGGCAAAACCCTGGCCTTCCAGCAGCGCACTGATGACGCCCACGGCAAAGCCATCACCGGCGCCCACGGTGTCCACTACCCGGTCGACCGCAAAGCCTGCGACCACGCCCTCTTGCTGGGCAGTACGGAAGTAGGCCCCTTCCGGCCCCAACTTGATGGCGACCGCTTCCACGCCATGGTCCAGGTACCAGGCCGCAATATCGGCCGGTGTTTCCTGCCCAGTGAGAAGGCGGCCCTCCGCCAGCCCAGGCAGCACCCAGTGGGCCTGGCACGCGAGTTCATTGACGGTGGCAACCATAGTGCGCGAATCGGGCCATAGCGACGGGCGCAGGTTGGGGTCGAAGGACACACTGTGCCCGGCAGCACGCATTTGGGCGATTAGGTAGCTCGATACCTCTTTGGCGCTGGCCGATAGCGCCGGCGGAATACCGGTGGCATGTAAATGGCGAGCGGTGAGCAGGGAAGGGTCCACGTCGCTGATGCTCAGGGCGCTGGCGGCGGAGTTGCGACGGAAATATTCCACCGTGGGGTCTCGCCCGTCCTCTTCGCTGGACTTCAACTGAAAGCCGGTGGGCCGCTGTGGGTCAGTACGTACGAACCGGCAATCCAACCCTTCCTGTATCAGGCTGTCCTGTACGAACCGGCCCAGCGAGTCGGCCCCCACACGGCTGAGCCAGGCGACATTCAGGCCCAGGCGTGCCAGCCCGATGGCCACGTTGTTGTCAGCCCCGGCGATGCGTTTGTGAAAACGCCCTACCTTGGCAAGGTCGCCGTATTCCTCGGCCACGAACATGGCCATGGTTTCACCGAAGCCGAGCATGTCGTAATCAGGCATGGGTGCAAGCCTCCTTAGTATGCAGAGAGGCCAACTCTGTTACGCGACGGCCGACCTCAGTGCTGAGGTCATCGCCTTGTAGCGGGTACTCGATGGCCCGGGTAATACCCTTGGGAAAGCGGCCAAGCAGGTCGGACCAGGCGTCCAGGTCACAGGGCTGCGGTGGGAGGGCAATCAGCTTGCCAGCAGCGTTGAGCCGAACGGCCTTGCAGTGCAGGTATTCCACGAGGTGCCCCAATTGCTCTGCGGCCCCTAGTACAGATTGCCCTTGCCACAGCCAGTTGCCGATGTCGAACGTCATACCCACGGGCACGGCGCGGGCCTGCGCACCCGCGAAGAATGCCACCAGGGGCTCGATACGGCCGCCTTGGAGAGTCTGGTCGTTTTCTACCAACAGGTGTACTTGGGATTCGGCAAGCTGCGCGGCCAATGCCGTAAGGTCGGCCTCAGCTGTGAAGTGCCCCAGCGACACCTTGAGCCAGATCGCCCCGGCGGCATGGGCCTGGCCCAAGACCTTTGGCAGCGAGGGGTTGAGCCCGGGGGTGTCTGCCTTCCAGAGTTCAAGTGGAGAGGAATACACCAGCTTGAGCTGATGCCGCGTGGCCAGGGCTGCGTAGGCCTGCAGGTCCGGTGAGGGCTCCAGCAATTCTTCGCGCAGTTCGATGTGGGTAGCACCGGCCTGCGCCACCTGCTCGAAATAAGACGCTTGCCCGCGGCGGCGGACGTTGTCCGCGCCGAAGCTGGACAGGCTGATGGCAACGGGTTGCTTCATTATTGTTCTCCTTTGAAACCGGTTTCATTTCAATGCGTGGCGTGAGATGCCTGGTGCAGTGATAGCGCAGCAAACGGGTTAACGGGTGTTAGGCGAGTTGGCGAGACGGCGTTGAGCCGCGCACCACCAGTTCGCCCGGCAAATCAATCTGGCGGCTGGGGCTAAGGTCGCCCCGCAAGCGCTGAAGCAGGCAGTCGAACGCCGTCCGACCTATGGCGTCTGTCGGTTGGGCCAGGGCCGTGATGCCGCTGCCCACCAGGGGGTACCAATCCAGATCGTCCAAGGCAATCAGGCCCACGTCTGTGAACAGCTGGCAGCCCGAAGTTCGCAGTGCGTGAGTCGCGGCGAGGGCAGCTACACCATTGGCGCAGAACAAGGCCCTTGGGCCGTGTTTTTCCTCGGACAGAAAGGTTGCCAGTGCAGCGGGCAGACCAGCGCCGGTGCCAATGACCTGGCCGCGAATGCCGGGCACCCGGCCGATACAGGCCTCGAAGGCGGCACACCGCTCGCCTCGGGAACTGGCGCCCTCCGGCGGCTCTGTGATTAGGGCCAGGTCTCGGTAGCCGCGGGCAATAAGGTGCTCTAGGGCCAGGCTTACCGCAGCAGCGTTGTCCAGGCCCACAAGGTCCATCCCCAAAGCCTCGACCTTGCGGTCCAGCAGCACAACAGGGACCTTGCCATGCAGTGCGCGCAGTTGCTCGGGGTGCCGGCCTAGCGTGTTCACGATCAGCCCTTCGATGTTATACGCCAGCAATGCCTGCAACTGGCGGTCTTCCTGTTCCGGATCGCGGTCGGTATTGCACACTACCAGGCTATAGCCATGCTGCCGGCAGGCGGTTTCTATTCCATGCATCACGGCGATGGAGTAGGGGTTGCGGATGTCCGCCATAAGCAGCCCGATCAGGCGGGTGCGCCCGCGCTTGAGTCCTCGGGCCATCTGGTTGGGGCGGTAGCCCAGCGAAGTGATGGCGGCTTCAATGCGTTGGGCGATACCTGCAGACAGCAGGTGGCGGTCCTCACCTATGAAGCGGGACACGCTGGCCTTTGAGACCCCGGCGTGGCGAGCAACATCGTCCATGGTGGCGCGGGGCGCCAGGAAGGGACTGTTCACGGGCCTGTCTTCCTTATGATTATCTGACAGCTGAAACCGGTTTCAGGAAACCCCATTCCAGCCTTTTCGTCAAGCTGCCACTGGTCGCTGCCAGCAGGTCTGGCGAGGCGTTGGAAAGATTCCACCTTTCCTACAGCGCTTTCAGATACTCCCTGCATCCCCTGGCTTAGCGCCCGGCTAGGGTGAGCGCCCACAGAACGGGAGGCGGTTGTGATGTACACACTACGTATTCTAGTGCTCATGCTGTGCGGGCTGGTGACGCCCAGTACGTGGGCGGCAGACCTGATGGCCTTCTGGTCAACACCGCAGCGGGGCGCCAACAGCTTCAATCGGCTGCCCCCAAGCCAGGCGTATTTCGATGCACTGGCAGCCACCGGGGCAACTTGGGTACGCCTGGCCTATGACAAATGGCCCAGCGAAGAACGCGATTTTCTCATGGGCGATGCGGACGGTTATGACGGCCTTGTGGCCGACGACCTGGACACCCTGGTGGGTACCCTGGACCGTGCCCACCAGGCAGGCCTGAAAGTCGTAGTCGTTCCGCTGTCGCTACCGCTGATGCGTTGGTCGCAGAACAACGAAGGCCGGTTTGATGACCGCCTGTGGACAGACTTCCGCACCTGGCGTGAGCCAGCGGACTTCTGGCGGGAACTGGCCCTGGCCTTGCGGGACCATCCCGCCGTGGCGGCCTACAACCTGATCAATGAGCCGGCCCCCGAGCGCAACAGCGAACTGACCGAGCACGCCCCGCCAGCCGTGGCTCAGGCCTGGTATGCCGCCAACCGGGGCAGCGCTCGGGACCTGCCAGCGTTCTACAACAAACTGCTGGCCGCCATTCGTAGCGTGGACCCTGACACCCCAGTGATGCTGGACGCTGGCTGGTATGCGGCAGCCGACGCCTTCGCCTATTGGCCTTCCCCTGCCCCGGATTCACGGGTGCTGTACAGCGTTCACCTGTACGAACCCTGGCAAGCCACCAGCGACCCGGCCATGTTCAAACGGCCACTGGTGGCTTATCCCGGCCCGGCCCCCTTTGGAGGGGAGATCCAGCAATGGGACGCAGAACGGGTAGCGACGTATGTGGCCACGTTCACCAGGTGGGCCGATACCTTGGGCATCCCGGCCAACCGCAGGGTAGTGGGGGAACTGGGCTGCCTACGGCGATGGCCAGGCTGTGGCGCCTACCTTGAAGATGTGCTGGGCTCGGTAGAGCGGGCAGGCCTCCACTGGGCGTTCTATGCGTTCCGGGAAGACAGCTGGGATGGCATGGACTACGAGTTGGGCACGGCGCCGGTGCCTTGGGCGTACTGGAAGGCTGTGGAGGCCGGGGCGCCAGACACCGTCCCTCGACTGGGCAGCCCGCTGTTCGAGATCATCAGGCGCTACTTGCAGCAGGGTGCGCCGTGACCACAGGCGAGCGCGCATGGGCCTGGCCTATCTCCAGCTCAGCCAATGCCTGGGCTTTGAGTGATGCCAGCGTTTCGCTTCCACGCTCTCGAGGGTGCGGCAAGCCTATTGCCAGAGTATGGCGAAGGGTACCGGGGCGGTTGCCAATGATCAGCACGCGGTCGCTCAGGTAAAGCGCTTCATCAATGTCATGGGTGACCAGCAGCACAGTGATCCCGTGGCGACGGGCCAATTGCCGTAGCAGGTCCTGTAGTTTGAACCGGGTGAAGGGGTCTACTGCGCTGAAAGGCTCGTCCAGCAGCAATACACGGGGCTGGCCATACAGGCTTCGGGCAATGGCGACACGCTGGGCCATGCCGCCCGACAAGGCCTTGGGCAGCGCCTGCTCGAAGCCCGCCAGCCCCACTTCGGCGATCAATTGCCGCACGCGTATGCGGTCGTAGGCCTTGTCGTCGGCAAACCCTATGTTGGCTTCCACGCTCAGCCATGGCATGAGGCGAGGTTCCTGGAACACAAAGCCCAAAGGGCCTGGCGCCCGTTGCAGGGTGCCCTCATAGTCGGTGTCCAGCCCGGCGGCAATCCTCAGCAACGTGCTTTTACCACAGCCGCTCTGGCCCAGCAGGCTCACGATTTCCCCCTCGGTCAGTTGCAGGTGCAGGCGCCCCAACACAGGACCGCTTGCAAACCCTTTGCCGACCAGTTTCAGATCCAGCAACGTAGACGATGTGCTCATGGCTCAGAGCCCTCCCCAGTGAAGGTGTCGCGCCAGCTCAACCAGTGGCGTTCGGCTTTCGCCAGCAGGCCATCGCTGAGTTTCCCCAGCAGTGCCAGTACGATAATGGCGGCCAGCACAATGTCAGGGCGCGACGTTTCCCGGCCATCACTGAGCAGGTAACCAAGGCCTTTGCTGGCGGCAATCAACTCTGCGGCTACCAGAAACATCCAGGCCAGGCTCAGGCCGCCACGCAGCCCCGTGACCAGGCCAGGCAGCGCAGCCGGCAGCAGAATACGGCGAAGCAATCGCCCACGGCTGAAACCATATTGTTGCCCGACCTCTATCAGTTTGCGATCAATGTTGCGCAGGGCCGCCACCCCGTTGAGGTACACCGGGAAAAAGGCACCGATGGCAATCAGCACCACCTTGGACGTTTCGCCGATGCCAAGCCACAGCAGTAACAGAGGGACCCAGGCCAGGCTGGGGATGGCCCGTAGGGCGGACAGCATGGGCTCAAGATAGGCCTCAGCTTCTCGGCTCAGGCCTACCCAGGCACTGAGCACCAGCGCAAGGCTGGCACCCAAGGTGAAGCCTGCAGCCACTCGCGCCACGCTGCTGCCGATGTGCGACCAGAGAGGGCCAGCTGCCAGGTCCGCCAAGGTCAGGGCCACTTCGCTAGGGGGCGGCATTTGGTAAGCCGGAAGCACGCCCGCTCGCGCCACGGTCTCCAGCAACAAAAGAATCGCGGCAGGCACTGCCCAACCTTTCGCCCGGCTACGCCAGCTGCGCCGGAGGGCTTGCACGTTGGGCGCGGCTACGTGCCGGTCAGTGCCCACATTACTCATGGCTTGGCTGGCGCTGCTGAGGGTGTAAAGCCCGTGTCGATGAGCCCATCGATCACCTGGTTCACGTCCACGCCCTTGCGCACCAACGCTTCAGACACCAGCACAGGCGCAGCGGCTTTGGACGCAGCAATGTCCGCGGCCGTGAGCCAGGGTTGGCTCAGGTCGGTACGGGACAATTGGAGCTTGGCTACCTCCAAGGGCAGTTTGGACTCCTCGGCCAGCAATTGCGTAAATTGTTCAGGGTGTGCCACCGCCCACTGTCGCGCCTGTTCATAGGCGTTGAGGACCGTACGTACTGTATCAGCATGGGCTTTAGCGTAGTCATCGGTAACGCTCACGACACCGAAGCTGTTGAAGGCCTTGTTACGGTACAGCAGGCGTGAGCCTGCCTGGATCTCGCTGGCCGCCATGTGCGGGTCCAGCCCAGCCCAGGCGTCAACGTCGCCCTTTTCAAGCGCGGTACGGCCATCGGGGTGTTGAAGGTGCACCAGCTCCATATCGTTCTTGTTCAAGCCCACGGTTTGCAGGGCACGGAGGGTAAACAGGTAAGGGTCGGTCCCCTTGGTGGCGGCGATTTTCTTGCCTTTGAGGTCTGCCAAAGTAGCCAGCGGCGAATCCTTGGGTACTACCAGTGCAGTCCACTCGGCACGGCTGTAGACATACACGGACGTTACGGGGCTACCGTTGGCCCGGGCCAGCACGGCCGCCAGGCTGGCGGAGGACGCGAAATCCACACCGCCAGTATTCAAGTATTCCAATGAGCGGTTGCTGCCTTGGCTGAACACCCAGCTCACCTTGGCTGCCGGAAAGGCTTTTTCTACCAGCCCCAAATGCTTGAGTACCAGGCTCACGGGTGAATAATAGGCGTAGTCGAGCCGGACTTCAGGCGGCGTTGTGTCTGCCTGTGCAGCAGCGCCAAGGCCCATGGCAAGGGCCAGCCCTGCAACGGCGTGTGCGATATGAGACAACATACGGGAACGTGACAAGGCAGGCATGATCGGCATCCAGATCAGGGCAGGGAGGGGGGTAACGAAGCGGCACTGCCCTGAAAACTAAATGATCTAGCTACCCACACGGAAATACCGTTTGGGTATTAGCTCAGACGAATGCTTTCACGCCCCAGCACCTGCCAATCAACGTCTGCTTAGGGCGAGCTTTGCGGCAAAGCACAGGAATAACCCGCCCATGGCTCGGTCCATCCAGCGAATGATAGCCGAGCGCTGCAGCAGCGTACCCAGCTGCCCTGTAAGGGCTATCAGTATCCCGGACCACACCACGCCCAACGCAACGTGGATCGCCACTAGCCCAAAGGTCCAGCTCACCAAGGCCGCCCCTTGGGGAATGAACTGTGGCAAAAACGAAACATAAAAGATGCCGACCTTGGGGTTGAGCAGGTTGCCAACCACCCCCCGTATAAACCAATTAGTGCGTGGCTGGCCGGCTGCCGGAAGCGAACCCAACGTGGTGCGAGGCCGCAGAAGCAGTGTGATCCCCAGCCAGCACAAGTAGGCCGCCCCGCAGTACCTGACCAGGTTGTAGGCCCATTCAGATACTTGCAGCACAGCACCTAAGCCAAACGCCACCGCTGCCCCCCAGAGGAGGCAACCCACATTGATTCCCAGTGCCGCGCGCAGCGCCTGGCGGGGCCCTTCGACAGCGGCGGTGCGCAGTATCAAGGCGGTGTCCAGGCCAGGTGTGACCGTAAGCAGCGAAGCGGCGAGTGTAAAGGCGACGAGGCTTTCCATGGCTGTCATAAAGATACCGGATTCAAGAGGCCAGTGGCGGTGTACGGCCAGGCACCTGGCGGCGCTGGCCGGTGGCCTCGAATGCTGCCGCAAGCGTCAGCAAGCCCGAATCATCATAGGCACGCCCGGCGAACGTGAGCCCGACCGGCATATGGATGTCCGCCATCACGCCCATGGGCACAGTGACCGTGGGTACGCCCAGGTGGCGAATGGCAAGGTTTCCATTGGCCACCCATACCCCGTTGCTCCAGGCGATGTCTGCCGACGCAGGGTTGACGTCCGCATCGGCCGGGGCCACATCTGCGACGGTGGGGAAGATCACGGCATCCAGGCCCTGCTGTGTCATCCAGTCCTCCAGGTCTATGCGGCGTGTGGCTTCCAGGCCGCGCAAGCCATCCGGTACAGTCGGGATCTGGTCCCAGGCGGTGATCCCACGCTCGGCCATGCGCACATACTCATCCATGCCGGCTGCCAGCTCGCCTTCGCGGTTGGGCAGGGTGCCAGGGTCGTGGGGGAAAATCAGCGGGCCGTCAACGTCCTTGAGGCGGTTGAGTGCCGGGTCGCCATTGGCCTGCAGAAAATCGTCGAAGGCCCAAGCGGTCAGGTCCCAGAGTTCATGGTGCAGAAAGTCCTTGGACACCAGGCCGCGGTTGTACACCGTCGGCGCACCCGGCCGGTCACCTTCGCAGTTGGACACCAGCGGAAAGTCGACCTCAACGACCTGTGCCCCAGCGGCTTCAAGCGCTTGGCGTGCCTGTTCCCATAGCGCCATCACTGATGCACGGGTCTGAATGCGTTGGCCGGTTGGCCCACCGATACCTGGGTTGGCGCTGGTCCCCGCTGCCGGGTCCGCATTGATGTACAGGCGCGGCACGCCCAGCCGCTTACCCTCAAGCGCTTTGGGCCCGGTGGCCAGGGCCGGGTAGGAGGGGGGGCGTACATCTTGTACGGCTGGAATCGGCACCCAGGGTTGCAGGCGCCATAGGTCGCCGCGGGTGTCAGGGTCTTCGGCCACGATTACATCCAGTACATCGAGCAGGTCAGCCATGGTGCGGGCGAAGGGCACAACCACGTCCATGGTAGGCGTCAAGGGCCAGTTGCCCCTGACCGAAATCACACCTCGGGAAGGCGTGTAGGCACACAAGCCATTGTTGGACGCCGGCCCTCGACCGCTGGACCAGGTTTCCTCGGCCAGCCCGAAGGCTGCAAAGCTGGCAGCGGTGGCGGTACCCGCGCCATTGGAGGACCCGGAGACGAACGGTGCGGTGAGGTACTGCCCGTTGTAGGGGCTTTCAGCGCGCCCATAGACCCCACGCTGCATGCCGCCGTTGGCCATGGGGGGCATGTTGGTCTTGCCCAGGCAAATGGCCCCTGCTGCCCGCAACCGCTCGATAGTGAACGCATCACGGTAGGCGATCAGATGAGCAAAGGCAGGGCTGCCTGACGCCGCTGTCAGCCCCTTGACCAGGTAACTGTCCTTGGCGGTGTAGGGAATGCCGTCCAGCGGGCCAAGGGTTGCTCCCGAGGCCCGGCGGGCATCTGACGCTTGTGCTTCAGCCAGCGCCTCAGGGTTGTGCACCACGACCGCATTCAAGGCGGTAGGTGTGCCCAGGGCATCGTAGGTTGCTATGCGCGCCTGGTAGGCGTGCACCAACTCGACAGCCGTGGTGTGCCCAGCGTGGAGCGCAGCGCGCAGTTGGGCAATGGAAACTTCAGTAACTTCGAACATGCTGGCCCCAGTGGCATGAGGGTGTGTAGGCGACGTAAAGCAGCAACGGCTTGTGCCGGTAGTGCCAACGCCTACAGCAGAAAGATGAAGGGCTTTATTCTGGCCGGGACTTCACCTGGCTGCAACGTACAACAAACTAGGCAGCCTGCGGGTGCAAATGGTGGGATGTGGAAATCGGTTACGATAGCCCGCATCGGCGCATCGGCGTCGATACCTCATCTTTAAAGGCTTACCCATAGCGTCAGAGACAAAAATACGCAAGCGCGCGAGCCGGGCAAAAGCCAAGGCGAGAAAGAGCTACCGTACTGGCATGGCTGCCGTACCAGGCGCCCATCGACCTCGACCCTCGAAGGATCTGTTCACAGCCAACGGCTGCTGGGCGGACATGCTGGATGCTGGGGACTGGCGGTCTGCGCGAGATCGAAGTGGAATCGGTCAGCAAAACGCCGGCCTGCGGTACCTTCATCCTAAGGATGAAGCAGTACCACTGCGGTAGCGCTCGTTGTCCCCACGTCAAATACCTGAGCAACACCTGTCACTGCCGGGCCTGGCCCTCATTCACCCTTCAATCACCATAAGAGCTCCAATCTTCCCGGGGAGCCAAGAGGCCGTTAATCCAGCGTGAATCATTCGCTGCCATCCAGCCTGAGTGAGACTCATCGTCGCACTCCACGTAGAGTTTTTCTCCAGCAGCGGCCCATGTATTCATTTTGGTTATAGCTTCACGGGCAAAATCAGGCGCTGGGCACCCGATTGACAAATACGCATCGCAAACATACACATCAGCAGGCCATTCTTTCATATCAAGCGGCATAGAATTCGAGGAGAACTGACCTGCCTTGCAGATGACTACCGCATGATTGACAGAGGTAAACTCCTCATATATCTCCGCCTGAAAGCCCAACACTGCGAGAATTTTTTGGGCGATATGCGCGAGTGCTCCGCAGTTATGGGCCCGCCCCTCTAATGCGGCAGCAAGCGGGTCGGGGTTTTTGTTAGAAATCTCCAGCGCATCTGCTGCCTGATCAACTCTATCTGTATCCCCTGCCAAACCTGGATTATATTTATTGCTAGACTGCAAATTACCCGGTTTTAAATAAATTTTCTCCCTGATTATTTCTATCACGGCATTCACAACCTCGATGGCATGCCTGGCCGACGACGGCAATACTGCGTTAAGTCTCAAAGCCCCCTGGGATTGGATTAAGGCAAGCGCATTCAGTACCGCATCTCTACTTTGGGTACGGTGACTTTCTCCAAGGCTGGAACTCGCTTCTGCTCCACCGGCAATAGACACATGTTCAGGCAGCATCCATACAGGCTCGCCGCTATCGAGTTGAGAGCGCTTGAGAATAGCGTAGCCATCTTTATTACTGTTCTTCACTTCAAAGCGCATTTTATCCCCTTTCACATAATCACCTACCACCTTGGCTTTTTCACCACCAGCGGTGAAAAACTGCACTATGTACATATCCCTCTGCCAGGCAGCCTTGGGGTCATGACGAGAGTTGGCAAGGATGCTGGATTCATCAGCACGACCTTGTAGTGTTGCATGGGCTGCGCGAGCCGAAGCGATCGAGCGTTCACGGCCTATCTTCAGTAGTGAATTGCCTTGGCGATCCTTCACATTGATGAAACCCAGAATATCCGGTGCCTGTTCATCTCGCTGAAAATAAACATTTGTTGCGGTATAACTGGGGCGGGCCAGATTGAACTGGCCACCTAAGTGGTCCTGGCGTATGTCGTTAACCGCGTTCTGCCCAGTCAACGCAGCGAGTGCGACATTCAAAAGTTGTTGCTGATTTGCATTCAGACGTGCCTTTTGCTGATTTAACCAGTTACCAGATAATCGTAGCCTGGTCCCAGTCGCAAGATGCGGAGCAACAGAAATATCTTCGTATTCCACTGGTTTGGTAGAGTTTTCAAACTGAGGGTGCAGCGAATGCGTCAGGTTGGAAATAGGAGCGGGCATAATTCAAAATACTCTGGAAAACCAAATGAGTGGGCCATTTGGATTAAAAGTTCCAGGGGTTCTCCAATAAGCCTGGCAGCCTGCGGCTGGCAATTTTAAACTGAATTGTGGATTTTGAAATCGGTCACGATAACCCGAATAGGAGTTGATCCCCCATCCACACAGCCCTACCCGTGGCGTCAGAAACTAAAAAACGTAAACGGGCTAGCCGGGCAAAAGCCAAGGCAAAGCAGACCCGCCTCCTGCGCGCGGTGCAAAAATCCTTCGTCGCCGATACCGGTTATTTTTTCGATGCCGATCCTTTGGGTGATGGCGACCTTTGTAGTTGCTGCGAGACGGCGGCTCTGAACTACCTGTTGCCCGACGCTTCTTCCGTAAGCATTTCAATGAGGGAAGGGCCAGGCGGGTTCGCCATCACCGCCCTCATTCACCATGATGATGATGAGTTCCCGTCCTCAGGTGCTTTCCGTACCGTCTGCCTACCCACCCCAACCGCCGAAGAATCTGTTCACGGCCAACGGCTGCTGGGCCAGTCGCTGTCGCATGAACGCTACAAATCAAATGGGACCGCCGAGGAGGGACCACGTAGGCATGGGCTGTTTTCGCCTTGGCTACGCGGCACGGCCTAACCTTTGCGTCAACACGTTTCACACACAGCCTGGTACAAAGAAGCGAACTGGCTGGATTCACCGAGCGCGGTAAAGTTTCCTACATACATTTAAGCTCCTTGGGCTTTGCGAAATAAGGTGCCTTTTCTATACCTTGAAAACTGGCCCCTATTCAAAGCCCTAAAGCATGGACATGCGCTATCAGAATCGCCGTCAGGCGCCGCCTATTACCTTCACCTACCGCAGCTACCGGAACGAGGTCAGCCAGCACACCCTGCTGTACTGGCAGGAAAATGCCATGGCCGTGCAAGGGAGGGAAATCACAGGGGTGTTCGCCAGTTTCAGCAAAGCCAGGATCGTATCGTTCGTATCAGGGGAGGAGGGGCTCAAGCACCACGAGGCGCCCCCAGCGCCAGACCCGCTTGGCCGGTGCCATGGAGGCACGAGCCCGCGTATTTATTTCCAGGGGTTTAGCAATACGGAGCGTTATCACCTCGAGCTTCTGGCCGCTGAGAAAGGGATGCACGTATTGCCTTGTCTAGTGCCTTGTCTGGAGTTCTGCTGTTGCGGCCCTAAGGCGCGCTGGCGCGAATTACAGCAGGCGTTTGACCGGCGGGCTTGGGTACTGCAACCCCAGCAGTTACTGATCGCTTTGGAAACGGGTAAGGTGCCGGACTACCACCCGTATTTAGCTTGAGCAGCCGCTAGGTTCCTAACGGCTTGCGCAATCGGGTTACTGCTCTCAAGCCTGACGCCAAGCCACTTGAGCAATACCGAACTTCTCAGCCATCGGCTTACTGGTTTTGCGCACTTTCTCACGGCCAAAACGGCCGATGCGGCCTACGCCCGCATCACAGCTGGCCCAATGCCAGGCCTCAGCGTTGTCCATGGCGTTGGCGCGGATGATGAAAGATTTGGCGGTCCCGTGCTGGGTGTAATCAATCACAAAGAGCTTGGCATTCATGGTCATTTTCTCCTTCGCTAAGACCAACAGAAAGCCAGCTAGGCAAATAATTCAGTTGGATTGTCGGACGGCTGACATAAAACGGGACCGGCGCTCCTGGTTGGCCAGCCCCAGTGCCTTATGCGAGGCAGAACAGCGCCACCTCCGGCGACGTGCTGATCCATTGGTGACTCACTTTCCACCCGGCCTGTGCTGCAAGGCCGATCATGGAAGCCGGCGTGAACTTGTGGCAATTCTCGGTATGAATAGACTCCCCCGGCAGGAAGGTAAAGGTCTCGCCTGCGACGGTTACCTGTTGTTGCACGGTACTAACCAAGTGCATTTCAATACGTTTGGCATCGGCATTCCAACGTGCCTCATGGGTGAAACGGTCCAGGTCAAAGGTACCGCCCAGTTCCCGGTTCATCCGCGTGAGCAGGTTCTTGTTAAAACCTGCGGTGGCTTGGGCAGCGTCATCATAGGCTGCCCGCAGTACCGCCGGGTCTTTGACCAAGTCCACACCTACAATAAAGCGAGCACCGCCCCCCAGCAGGCGCCGTGCGTTACGCAGGAAGGTCACAGCGTCGTCAGCAGTGAAATTGCCCAGGGTCGAGCCGGGGAAAAAGCCAACCTTTGGTGCGCGGGCTACTGCTGAAGGCAGGTGCATGGCTTGGGTGAAATCGTCGACCAGTGGAATGATCTGCACCTGTGGATAGGCATTGCCCAAAGCCTGGCCAGCCCGTTGCAACGCGTCCGCGCAGATATCGATAGGAACGTAAGCCTGAATATGAGGCGCTGCATCCAGCAACAGCCTCACCTTATCGCTGGCACCACTGCCGAACTCCACCAAGGCAGTTCCTTCGGGCATCAGGGCGGCCAACTCACCTGCACACTGTCTCAACAGCGCCATTTCCGCACGGGTAGGGTAGTACTCCGCTGTCTGACAGATAGCTTCGAAGAGCCGCGAGCCGGCCTCGTCATAAAAATATTTCGGCGAAAGCGCGCGAGGATGCGCGCGTAGCCCTGCCAGCACATCTGCAGTGAACGTGGTATTCGCGTCAGCAGCAGGTATGGAGCTAGCTGGCTCGGTAGGGGTGTCGCGGCCTTTGCTGCCAGGGGTGCTGTCCACATCCCTGGCCAAGCGCAGGCTACTAAACGCCCAGCGTGCGCTGGCCGGGAAGAAATTGCGGTACGTCAGCCGGGTATGCCCGGTAGGGGTAATGCTGGCACCGCCGCGCAGTACCTGCTGGTTCACCATGAACTTCCCATTGTATTCACCCACCGCGCCGTTGGCGGCCCGGAACCCTGGGTAAGCGGTGTAAGGAGAGCGGGTCCATTGCCAGGCCACCGTATCGACTTGCTCTAGCAAGCCTGCTTGGGCCGCTACCTCCCATTCAGCCTCGCTGGGCAGTCGCGCGCCTGCCCATTCCGCGAATGCGCAAGCTTCGAAATAGCTCAGGTTGCACACGGGTGCGTTGGGGTCCAGAGGCTGTAGCCCACGCAAGCCCATCACCTGCCAGCCGGCGGCGATGTCGGCACGCTGGTCTGCCTGGCGGCGCCAGTAGAAAGGAGCGTCCCAGCTTTGGGCACGGACAGTGGCCCAGCCTTCGGATAGCCAGAGCGACGCCCGTTGATAGCCGCCATCGGTCATAAACGCCAGCCATTGCCCATTGGTCACCAGCCGGTCGCTGATTTCGAAGGGTTCGAGCCACTGCTTGTTACGGGGCCCTTCGTTGTCGAAGGCGAACCCCTCTCCCTCATGACCGATGGTAACCAGCCCGCCGGCATGCGCACGGAAACGCCCAGGCCGACCTACCGCCTCCCGTGGCCATTGACTGTCGTAGGCAGGCGCAAGAGGCGACAGGCTGAACAGGTGCAAGATGTCCATCAGGATCAGTTCCTGGTGCTGTTGCTCATGTTGAAGCCCTAGCACCGCCAAAGCGCGCTGCTCTTCAGACAACGGCCCTCGGAGCAGGCGGTCCATATGAAGGTCCACGTGCTTGCGATACGCCAACACCTGCTCCACCGCCGGCCGGGTCAACATGCCGCGCAGCGGGCGAGGCTGGCGAGGGCCCACTGCTTCGTAATAGGAGTTGAAAAGGTAGCTGAATACAGGATCGAAGCAGACATAGCCGGGCAAGCCTGGCACGAGTAAAAAGGTTTCGAAGAACCAGGCTGTATGGCCCAGGTGCCATTTGGTAGGGCTCGCATCGGGCATGGACTGCGCGCCCATGTCTTCAGCGCTGAGGGGGACCGCCAGGCGTTCGCTGTGCAGGCGCACCTGCTGGTAGCGGGCCTGCAGATCAGCGGCTGACAGCGAGCAGGTAGGGGCTAGGGCATTGGCAACGGTATTCATAGGTGTCCGACGGCTCCGTCGAGGGTGACGATAGGAAGCGTGGGTGACGCTGGCAGCCGTCAGGCCATCAGCCCTTCCAGCGTTTTAGGGTCTGGTGCGCTATTGAAGTAGGCGTCAAGCAATGTGCAGAAAATGGCTTCGCTACTGGAGGCGTGAGCAAACAGCGTCAGGCTTGAGTGAAGCTTAAGCGCGTCAGTTTCGCCAAAAATGGAGGTGGCACTCTTTGCCTTGTGAGGCAAGAGCGCGTGGCATGATGCCCTCAACCGAGTACCTAATATGGGGTGGTCGAGATAGGCCTTGGCTTCAGCTGCACCGGTGATGCCGTAGAAGTGCGAGGTATCGCTTCTGCCCAGGCCACGCAGCTGAGGGAATATAAACCACATCCAGTGACCACGTTTATGGCCTGCCTGCAACTCCGCCAAGGCACTGGCGTAGGTAGAGCCTTGGGCATCAATGAAACGTTGCAGCTCATAGGGCGCTGACATCATGGGTTCGCTCAGCAGAAAGTTTTATTACTGGCCGCCGGCTCCGCAAAGAGTTCCTGATGCCGCTCTACGCGGGAGGCCACTGGTCCGATTTCACGGGTGGGAAAGCTTGCTGGAGTCAAAGGGTTGTGAGGTTTTTTACACGCTGGGGAACCGACCCGTTATCACCATAAACACATCGCGGACGAACGGTGGCGTGCCTGTTGTATGGATGATCATCGCGCTGAAAGGCTTCTTCAAACGCCTCAGGCCCCTGCGCTCAAAAGCCTCGGCCGCCGTTGGCGATACTGTGGATAAAGGCTATTTGCCCATGCCTGAAGAGACGTCTATACCGTTAGAGCACACTTGGGAATGTTCCTGTCGTACCGTTTCCTGGCGCTCGCTATGCAGGCGACGCCCTAGGA
Source organism: Pseudomonas sp. AB39(2026) (assembly GCF_059831485.1). Classification (NCBI taxonomy): domain Bacteria; kingdom Pseudomonadati; phylum Pseudomonadota; class Gammaproteobacteria; order Pseudomonadales; family Pseudomonadaceae; genus Pseudomonas; species Pseudomonas sp. AB39(2026). The sequence continues at coordinate 795,542 of NZ_CP195212.1, read as the reverse complement.
GTTATATCATGCACACCATGGGCCTTAGTCCTCTTGAAATCAGAAGCATCATTGAGCGCGCTTTTCTTCCTCTGGCCTGTACCTGTGAACAAGGCCTGGACGAGTCATTCAGTGTGCGTATAGAAGATCCCCACGCTGGCAAACTGTATGTAGTCGCCACGGACATTCCGATAGCGCGGATGGCAAGCAGCCGAGCTATCAGCGATTTGATTGCTGAATTGCGAGGCCAGTTAGCCGCATCAGCTCGCAGCATGGGCAGGTTGCCTGATGCCGCGCATGCCGCTTTTCATAGGCTTGCCTGACCGCTGATCTAGCGTTATGTAGTGCAAGGCAGCTGGGCCTGTCGCATAGCCTGGGCGCTCCTTCACATTTGGAGCGCTCCATGCCTCTCGACGCCTCGATTGCCCTACCTGATCTGCAGCTTCTGATTTCTCGCCGTCTTCCCACTTGGCTGGCCAAGGCCTCACCGGATGATGTGCAAGCGCTATACAGCCTGTGCGAACATGCCCACGAAGCCCGCGACCGCTTGAAAGCCTGCGCCCGAGCCTTGGACGATTACGAGGCCTATGCACGACAAAGGCTTGCTCCGTTGCTTGCCTCACTTGGTGAGGCTGGTGTGGACGCAGGGCGGGTGATGTTGTATTGGCCAAGCCCTGATGATGAAACAGCTCCTCTAACGTGCACGCTGATTCAGGCCGCCTTGCGTAACTTTACCGAGGAAGATACTCACGCCGATGCGTATGGGCCAGGCTCAGGCCTGTTTCATTGCATCGCGGGGGACGGCCCATTGGAAAGGGATACCACCCGGCCCTTAAGCATTACGCCATGGGCTTTTGCTCAAGCATGCCGCACAGCAGACATTGGTGGTGGGTATGCTGGCCTTCTGACTCGCCAATTACCCGTCCGCGCAAAGGGAGCGCCACCTGCCTACGCTTTGCCCACCGTGTATGAGGAGGCGGACCGTACTACGCTTGCAGCCGAAGCCTTGATCGCAAAACTCACTGGCAAGGTGGACACCGTCGGGCTTTCCCTGTTGGCCAGCGCAGGCGTCATTGATGCAGGCGCCTGGCCGAAGCTGCCCGCCCAGGCCAAGCGCTTGAAGCTGGCGGGTTTCGACTTGAATGCCGTCATGCTTGTTATCGGCGATGACAATTCACCGGCCGGCCGACCTTGCGTGCTGTACATTCCCAATGATCCCAATGCGCCGCTCACACAGTTCCCCAACCTCGACGCATTGAAGGCAGACCTTCAGCGGCGGGTTCACCACCCCGCTTATCTGCGCTTCCTGGCAGGCTACGTGGGTTTGAAAAACCAGGCCGCCTTTATTCGTGCTGTCGAAGGGCCGCCATTGGACGACTTCGGCCGCCTGTTCGCCACAGTAGTCAACCCCATCGCGGCCCTTACTCTCATGACTAGAGTGGTAAGTCACCAACGACTTTTTGAGCCGCCGAGTTTCACGCTCAACCTGGCGAACCTGTCAGAGGTATTCCCTGACCGGTATACCCAATGGCGCGAGAAGACGCTGGCAGATGCCACCCTGCTCGCTGTACCGACCGAGCGGCAGGATCGTCTGGCCGCGCAGGCTCGGCATGCCAAATGGACCGCACAGGGCGAGTCGTTAGGGTTGTTTGTGCTTTCCTTCATCCCTGGAGTAGGCGAGATCATAGGCGTCTACTCTATGGTTCAAAGCCTGCGCTCGGTGTTCGAGGCATCCAAGGCCTGGAGCAGGGGAGATGAGCGACAGGCCAGAATATTACTGTTAGGTGCAGTCGATAACGTGATTGGGCTGAGGCTGTCGCCCCGACCTCCTGCTGATGCACAGGAGGCTCTGCTGGCAGAACGACTAAGGCTGGTTACCAATGCTGCCGGAGAACAGCGCCTGTGGATTCCGGACACCCATTTGTGGGGCAGCGATCATCCGCCTGCGGGTACAACGCCCCTGACACCCGCCGGGCTGGTAACACGGGGTGAGCGCCAATGGGTACATATGGCCGGGCGCTACGTGGAAGTCGAACGAGGCGCCACTGACAGGCAGGCACAACTGCGGCTGCCTGTTGATCACGACGGGCTAGCCCCTCGCCTGCTAAGCAATGGTCACGGGGGGTGGCGTAGCGAGTATGAAAACCCCGGGCTGTGGCAAGGCGTGCACTTGATCCGCCGCTGCACTACTGAGGCCATTGGGCTGAACGACAGCGAAGTGGCATTGGCACAGGAATTGGCCGGCGTTGATGATTCGCAGCTCCAGGGCCGAGCCTGGCGAACGGAGCCGTTGCCTGGAATGCTTCGTTATCACCTTCGGCGGCGAGTCCACCGCCAGCGACTGGTACAAGGCGTTGCCAGTCTGCGCAGCCAGGGTCAACTTCCGCACGCCGCCCCAGAGATAGTGAGGACACTGGTGGACGTTCCCAATTGGCCCCAGAGCGTTGGCTTGGAGTGGAGGCAGCCCGATGGTAGCCTTTCAATCCTTCATCCCAACGCCGATAGGCTGGTTAGAGTCAGCGCAAACGAGTTTGCTCAAGGCACCTGGGCGACTGAACTGATCAAGCAGATGCGCTCTGAAGACCTGGCACCGTTGGTAGGGAAAGGCGTGTCTGCAGAAGCGTTCAGGCAACGCATGAGTCAACAATGGGCGGATGTGCTCGACCGCAATTGCCTGGAGCTGGCCCATCAGTTAAGCCAGGACCCCGTCCCCCAGGGGCCGGTGGCCACGGTAATGCGGCAGTTCACGTCGCTGCCTGAGCAAGTGGCCACCGAGCTCGTGGCCCATAGCAACAGCCAGCAACGTGCAGGCCTGGAAGCGGGCAGGGTACCACTGCCTGTTGCTGAGCTGGCCGCTGAATTTCAGCGCCAGCTACGCGTTAGCCTGGCCTGCGAAGCGCTCTACGACGGTTATTCTACGCCGGATGCCCAGATATTGTTGCAGCGGCTTCCTGAGGCGCTGGGCCAGGGGTTTTCGTCATTGCCACCGGCTGGCCCCGCCCCAGGGCCGTTGCCACAGTTAGCCGAAGCGGCCTTGGCCCAACGGGATACAGTGCGCCGCCTGCTAGGCATGGCCGTCGATAGTCGCCGTTTTTTCCGCCTGCCTGCACGGTTGCAAGACGGCCGCTTGGGCTATCTGCTCAGTGGGCGAGGTTCAGCCCGGTCGACCATGGTTTCACCTTTCGACGCTATCACCTTATTGCTACGCCAGCTCTATCCCGAGGCCAATGCGCCGGCTTTGCAGGCGCTCCGGGCCGAGGTCGGTGAAGGTGCAGCGGCGCTTGAAGCCATTAGTCTTCGGGAGCGAGAGCTCACTGACCTGCGGGAGGCGTTGAACCAATGGCGAGACGCTATGCCACAAGGGCCAGCGCACGGTATAGCGCACAGTATGGAGGTACGCGAAGCCCGGTATGAGGCCGCTACAACCATTATGCGCAGTTGGCAACGCAGTTTTGTTACCCACGGAATACATGCAAACGGCGCTCCTCGTTACGTGCTCAACCTATCCTACCTTACACTCGGCGGAGAACTGCCTATATTGCCTGCATCGTTCCCCCACGTAACCGAGGTATGGCTGGCAGGCCTGCGACTTACCCGGATAGACCCTGCCTTTCTAGAGTGTTTCCCTAATGCACGCATGCTGTCGCTGGATAACAATCCCCTTACAGAGCTGCCTCAAGGGCCTCAATGGCTGCATCGCCTGCACGAAGTAGAGTTGAGGGAGATCGGCCCCGGCGGTAGCCTGCAGGTGGTAAACTGGCTATTACCTTCGGCGGGTACCCTGCGACGCCTGAGCCTGTCGCAGAACCCTGCGCTTCCCATGGATGCATTAATGCAGCACCTTGGCCAATTCACTGCGTTGACAGACCTGGAACTCAACGACGTGGGCCTGGTCATTACGCCGGAACGTGCAGGCGTGTTCAATACACTTACGAACCTTGTATCCCTGTCCTTGCACGACAATCCTCTGGCACTGCCGCCGCGTGTCGATAGTTTGCACCGCTTGAACTGGCTCTCGTTAGCCAACACAGACCTTGAAGCCCTGCCCCCTGGTCTGGAGCAACTCATGGTCGCGTCTCCATTGCGCCTGAGCTACATAAACCTGGGAGACAATCGCATAAGGCAATTGCCAGACCTGAGCAACACCGCATTCTTGCGCCAAGCGGCTCAGCCGGAACCCTACGGCATCTCCTCCGTTGAGCTCATCCTGGATGGCAACCCATTGGACGAGGCGGCTGTCGCGCAACTGGATGCGGCTGGAATCGATTTTGATCCAGTCCCGCAGCTTGTGCAGCCTGATCCGCAAGCTGCCTTTGAGGACCAATGGTTGGTAGGTTGCCCGGCGCTTCTGGAGCACGAGATTCGCAGTGCCCGACAAGAACGGGCTGCCAGGCCGTTCTATGAGGTATTAAGCCGCATTGTGCAAACCGCGCCCTATGTTCGTGCGATGCGAGCGGCAGAGCGCACTGAGGTGCTGAGCCGCGCATGGGATCTTGCCCGCTTGCTATTGATGCCGGGAGAACAGCCGATGCCTGGCCTTGCTCAACTCCGAGACCGCTTGTACAACATGGCTACTGAAGCGCAGGCCACGTGTGGTGACGGTATCGTGTTGACCATCGACCAGTTCGACAGCGAAGTAATGGTCTGGCGAGCCATCACACACTCCATGTCCGCCAGCGAAGAGGGGCCTTTGCGCGACGCGGCGCTGAGCGCCCGCAGGATATATCGTCAGGCCTTGCTCGATGGCCAGGCTCAAAGGCTGGTAAGGGCAAGGGTAGCCCGCCTGGCGGGCAACGTACCTGCAGACCCAGCCACTGACCTGGGTGACGACCTACCCAACTCCCAGTTGGATATGGGTATAGATGAAGTCGAGCTACGGTTGGTGCTGCGGCAGCAGCTCAGGACCCAGCTCGATCTGCCCCCGGTCAGCGAGCGCCTGTACCAAGCCTTGGTGAGTGAAGCCACCCAATCGCGTATTGCAGAGCGTGTACACGCGTTGGATACGGATGAGGGCTTCGCTGAGTGGTTGGTAGACCATCAGAATACTTGGTATGCCGCCATTGAAAGCCGTTATGAGCTGGCGCTGGATGAGGTCAGGGCCCCTTACCATGATGCCCTTGAGCACGTGCTCACGTTGGCTGCCGGGCAGCAACCTGCCGAGCCGCCTACGCCTCAATCCCTGTCAGTACTGGAGGCTATCGACCCGACGGTGAACTGGACTGCCCAGCCGCAACTCAATGAGCAACAAGCGCGCACGTTGAGCAACCGCCTGCGAGACAGGTGCAACCAGGCGGTACGGACGCAGATATTACAATTGACGCGTGGCCTGATCAGTTGATGAGGCGCGTGCCTTGCATGATGCTCCTGTGCAAGGCACGCCCAAGGTGATCGAACGCTTATACCGGAAATAGCTCGCTCAGTTTCATGGCGAGCATCATGTCGCCCTCTGCACGCAGCTTGCCTTGCATGAAGGCCTGCATGCCATCGGTGTCGCCGCTGACAATACCCTCAAGGGTTTCGCTGTCCATTACCAGCGTGACGCTGGCATCGGCATTCTCACCCTGCTGAATGTCACAGGTACCATCCTTGACCACCAGGTTGAAATGCTTCGCTTCGTCGATGCGAAAGCCAAACACCAGGTCCAGCCCGGCTGCGGCGGACGGATTGAATTTCGATTTCATGATTTCGATGGCTTTGTTTGCGTCGCTCATAAGCAATCCTGTTCGGTCAGGTAGAGGTAGGTCTTCACGCCAAGGGGCAGCACCAATGCGCTTGCACTTCGCTCCCGATTGATGCTCAGGGACAGGCAGCGTGAGGGCAGGTTAGAAGCCCAGGGAAGCACTGTCAACGAAATTCATACGATCGTTTCAAAAGGATGTTTTATTTATCCGCAAGGTTTTGCCTGCCGTTGCTCGCCCGACACTGCAGCACAGCTACCGCCCCGCCACGCTCGCCGGTATGCTTGGGCACGTTTTTAATCTGCTGCAGGAGTTACCGTGGAGTTTCTCTCCGAATACCTGGGCTTTCTGGCCCGTACTGCCACTCTTGTCATTGCCGTGCTGGTACTGGTGGCCGGCATCGCTTCAGTGCGCGGCAAGCACCGCCGCAAAGGGGGCGGTCATTTGCAGGTCACCCGGCTTAACGACCTGTACAAGGGCCTGCGGGAACGCCTTGAAGCGGCTATTGTGGACAAAGACGGCCTCAAGCAGCTACGTAAACAACAGGCACGCGATGACAAGGCCCGCCGCAAGGCTAAGGCAAAAACGAAGGACAACACCGGCCGCGTGTTTGTGCTGGACTTCGACGGCGATATAAAAGCGTCGGCCACGGAAAGCTTGCGCCACGAAATTACAGCGATCCTCACCCTTGCTACACCAAAGGATGAAGTAGTACTTCGGCTGGAAAGCGGAGGCGGCATGGTACACAGCTACGGCCTGGCCAGCTCCCAACTGGCACGCATCCGCCAGGCTGGGGTTCCGCTAACGGTGTGCGTGGACAAAGTGGCTGCCAGCGGCGGCTACATGATGGCCTGTATCGGAGAAAAGATTATCAGCGCGCCTTTTGCTGTGCTGGGCTCCATAGGGGTAGTAGCACAGTTGCCTAACGTCCACCGACTGCTGCGCAAGCACGACATCGATGTAGAGCTGCATACCGCTGGCCAGTACAAGCGTACATTGACCGTGTTTGGTGAAAATACCGAAAAGGGGCGAGAGAAGTTCCAGGAAGAGCTGGACGTCACACATCGGCTGTTCAAGAACTTTGTAGCGCACTACCGGCCTCAATTGCCCATCGATGAGGTGGCTACCGGTGAGGTCTGGCTGGGTGTAGCAGCAGTGGAGCGCAAGTTGGTGGATGAAATCAAGACCAGTGATGAATACCTGGCTGAGAAGGCACGGACTGCAGCGTTGTTCCACCTCCACTATTCAGAGCGCAAAAGCTTCTCCGAACGCGTGGGCATGGCCGCCAGCCATTCAGCCGAGCAGGCAGTTGTCAGGTTGTGGAGCAAGGTTAGCAGCGCTCGTTTCTGGTAAGCCATATCTACCACGGCGGCTCGCCAGCCTTCTCTAGCATCAGGCCTCTTACAACAGGAGGCCTCCATGACACCTACCTCTACCACCGATGTACTGCCTTATGAGGCTTTTATTGCCGCGCGCCTTCCCGACTGGTTGCGCCAGGCAACACCCGAGGCCCGTGCACAGCTTGAGACCTTGTCGATGGCTGCCGAACAAGCGCGCGCTGCGCTTAAAACAGCCATAGATGCGCTTCCAAGCCTGCAGGTATTTGCGACTGCCCGGTTGCGCGAAGACCTCCACCAGGCCCTGGGCACCTCCATCGACCCGACCCGGGCCGTTCTTTACTGGGTAGATCCCAAAGGCCAGCGGCCTGCGCTGCAACGTACGCTGCTGGAAGCGGCGCTGACCAACTTCCATCGACAGGAAGCCGTTGCGTCTGCGTTCGGCCCAGGTTCTGGGCTGTTTGCCGACCTTCCGCCAAACGGCAAACCCCACTCGGCGCATGCCTTGCCATTGACACCTGAGCAATTTGCGAACCGTTGTCGATTTCTGGATATCGGGGGGCACTTTCAGCGCGCCCTGGCGGAGCAGGTGCCCGCCAGTTTGCCAAATCGTTCCTCGGTAACCTCAAAGGTGCCCCTGTCATGGCACGTATTCGACGCCCAACGCAAGCTGTTCAAAGCCGATGCCTGGGTCGCCAACCTCAAAAACGAGCTCGGCCCTGCGGGCCAGGCCTTGCTGGCGAACTGGAACCTGGTTAGGCCAGGAACGCTAAAAATGCCTGCTCAGGCCTATCGCTTGGAGCTACTAGGGTTTCCATTGTCTCAGGTGTTCGTTTTGAGGGCGCGGACGCCGTCGTTGGATCACCAGGCCGTAGTTGCCTACTTGCCAGGGGATACGCAAGGCTCGGTAAGGGAGTATGCCAGCGCTCAGGCCATGGTCTCTGCCTGGCGGCAAAGGCTTGAGGCACCAGCTTTCCAAAAGTTTCTCAGCGGTTTCGTGCCGCTCTCCAGGCGGCTGGAATTTATGGCGGCCTTGAAGCAGGCGCTAGCGCCAAAAGGTTGGTGGCCTTCCCACCTGACCTGGACGCCAATCCCGTTGGCAAATGACCCCTTTGTGGAACACTACCGCATATGGGCTCAGCAGACCCTGGCTGACGCGGCCGTATCAGCCACACCTACTGCCTCAATCGACCACGCGGATGCCGTGGAGCGTTACGCTCGATGGGTGCAGATTGGTGAGCAGTTGGGCATTAATCTGGCGCTCATGGTGGGGTCCAGCATTCCGGGCATCAATGTCATCGTGGACGGTATCATGCTCGCCCAATCGGTATACAACATGTACGAAGGGGTTCAGGCCTGGCGCCAGGGCGACAGGCAGGCTGCATTGGAATGCCTATTCGGCGCTGCCGAAAACGTTGGCTATTTCGGCCTGGGCAAACGACCAGAACTTGCCTCTTCCACCGCGGCCTTTGCCGACAAGCTGATTCCTGTCACGGGGGATGACGGCCAGGTACGCCTCTGGCGGCCGGACCTGGATGACTTCGCTGCCCGTGACCTGCCGCCCAGGACTGTCGCACCGGACTCATCCGGTGTTTACCGCCATCAGGGCCGTGCATGGATTCGTCTGGAAGGTCAGCTCCATGAAGTGGCACAGGACGCGACGTCGATGCGCGCGCAATTGCTTCATCCGGAGGAGCGAAACTATCGACCCACCCTCTTTAGTAATGGCGACGGCAACTGGCGCGCCATGCACGAAACCCCCGCGATTTGGCGGCGTTTGCGCCTCATCAAACGGTTTTCTCACCGGTATGAGGCTGTGCCTGCACACGCAGTGGTGGAGGCCCAGCGCCTGACCGGCATAACCGAGGGGCAACTGCGAGCAGCACACCTGGATGGCAAGGCCATGCCTGCGCCTTTGGCTTGGTTACTGGATCAACGCCTAGCAGAACAACAACTGGCGAGTGCGGTTCAGGCACTGCGCACCACGCGCCGCCTCGTTGGGCTCCCTACGGCTTTAGTCGAGAGCTTGCGTACCTTGCCTGGCTGGCCCCAGGACTACGCCCTGGCCTATCGAACCGAGCACGGGGTACAGACATTCGGCCCCTCAGCGCCTGCCCGAGTTATTCATCTGGATCAACTTTCGCTTGAAAGCGGCGGCTGGGCAGCTCGCTTGATAACCCAGCTTGACTCTCGTACCAAGGATGCTGTGTTGGGTATCTACACATCCCTGGTGCCCACAGAGCCGGCCCATGCCGCCTTGGCGGACCGCTGGGCAACGACACTTGAAGGCCGTCACTCTGAATGGGTACAGCGCCTTGGCGAGCCCGCGGCACAGGCCGAACCAGAATGGCAGACCCTGCAGAGACAATTCCCAGGCCTCCCTGCACGTTTCCTGAATGCCTTGATGGAAGGGCGGACAACAGTCGAGCGTCAGGCGTTAGCAAGGGGTCGAGTGCCGCCTGCCGTCGGCAGCCTGGCTGCAGAAAGCCTTCGGCAATTGCGCCTGGTCAAAGCCTGCGACGCGCTAGCGCAGGGGAACTTTAGCCCAGATCGCGAACGCCTGGTGTTTGGCTTCTGGGCGTCACTGGGGGCTTGGGCCAAAGCCACACCCGTTGAACTGCGTAGCGGTGGTTTAAACGGGCCGGTACTGCAACGCACCGATACTACAGCTGCGACGACGTGGACCCTCGTACGGCGGGGGGATCGTTATGAGGCTTTCGATGCACGACAATCGCCACTGAGTGCACAAACCACGCTAGAGGCGGCTTTGTTCGCTACGCTGTCGGACGCGGTAAGGGCTCAAGCCGTCGACCATGTTCAAAGCCCTGAGGGTTTGCGAGAAACCCTGCTGGAGCGCGCACTGGCTGACCGAGATGCTCTGCGACCTATGTTGGGCATGGTACGCGACAACCGACGCTTCTTCCGCCCGCCCCGGCGCACTGAGCAGGGTGCAATAGGGTATGACCTGAGTGGGCGCGGGCGCTGGCTTGAGGGGCTGCTCTCCGCGGTTAACCATCATCGCCGTGCGCTAAGAGCGTTGTACCCAGAGGTCAGTAGCGCCGAACTAACGGTGCTGCAGGCGGAACTGGGGAGCGGCGAAGCTGCCACCATCCGCCTCGCTGCCTTGAACGCGGACTTGGCACGTTTGCGGCACGAGCTTGATACCTGGGTAGCCGCTGGGGGCCCAGCGATAGATGCCCATGCCCAGGCCATGGTGGATTATCGTAGGTCAGTGGCCCAGGAACTGGTCGCCGCGTGGCAGCGGCGAGGCGCTACCTATGCACACGGCGGGCCCGGCTATGGTGTAAATCTGCGTGGCTTGGCCATAGAGCAATTGCCGCCGCTGAGTGTGCGTTTTGATCATGTGGAGCGGCTAGCACTGGTAGATTTGGCGCTTACCCACGTGGATGAAACCTTCCTGGCCAACTTTCCCAACGTGCGACAGTTAAACCTGAGTTTCAATAATTTTGATACCTTACCCATGGGGCTCGAACGGCTGAGCCGCCTGGAAGTTTTAAACCTGAGCTACAGTGGTCAGTGGGGCCTGGCAGAGGTTTCGCAAGCTATCGGGTCATTGGCACCTCAGCTCACTCATATGGACCTGTCGGGTATTGGCTTGACCCTCAGTGAAGCCGATTTCCAGCAGTTAGGGCAATTTTCGGGTTTGCGCGCACTAGCCCTCGATGACAACGCCATTTCACTGGATGAGCGTACGGTCAACGGCTTCAGTAGCCTGGTACAGCTTCAAGAGCTGACACTTAGCGGCAATGCGCTGGGCCAGCCACCGGTCGTAAGTGAGCTGTATAACCTCGCAACGCTGGAAATCACCGAAGCAGGGCTTACTGCCTTCCCCCCGGGGTTGCAGGCGCTGATGAATCGCGACCCTATGCTGCTGCGGGACGTGAACCTTAACGCGAATGCCATTACTGAGTTGCCCGACCTGACCACTACCCGGTTTGTCACGCTCAGGCAGGAAGCTGGTGAAGATATCGCTTCTCAGTACTATGGTATCGGGCTTCAATTGGACGGTAACCCATTGAATGCCGCCAGCCAGGACATGCTGCACAGGGCAGGCATACTGTTCTTTACAGCTGCCAGCGAATCGGACTCACTGTCAGTCGACAACGATGACTGGCTGGAGGGGTGCCCTGAGCCCTTGAGGGTACAGATTGAGGCTGAGCGCGCCACGCATGAAGCCGCCGAGTTCTACCAGTTGCTGAGCCGTATCGTGGAAACAGCAGACTATCGTGACAATGCTGTCGCCACCCGGCGGCGTGCCTGGACCCTGGTGGACCTATGGCTACGGCCTGGAGACACTGCGCTACCGGGGCTGGCAGACCTGCGCGAGCGCCTGTTCGCTATGGCGCAGGACACTCAAGGCACCTGCGGGGATGGCGTGGCCCTTACTTTGGACGAAATGGAATTTGAAGCTCAAGCCTGGCAGATCGTAGGGCGTTCAACAGCTACTGGGGACGGGCCTTTGCGCGAGTTGCTGGGCTACCAGCGCGAGCTGTTCCGACGGGCGCTGGTCGATGAGCGCGCCCGGCGCATTGTACGGGCGCGTGTGGCCCGGCGAGCAGGCTTGAATGAGCCGACACCGGCGCCGGCCCTGGACCCGTTGGATGATATCCAAGATGACCAACTGGATGAGGGCCTTGATGAACTGGAAGTGCGCTTCCACCTCATTCAAAGACTCGAAGGCCCGCTGGAGCTGCCTCCCAGCCGTGGCATGAGGTACAGCACCCGTGTAAGCGGCACCACAGCACAGCGAGTGGGCGTACAGGTGCGCCAGGCTGATACGGACGAAGCCTTTTCACGCTGGGTAGTAGAGCAACCTGGATTCAGGATGCACTTGGAACTTGGGCGCGCGCCGGCATTTGAGCCAGTGCGTGAACGCTGGGAGGCAGCCGCCAGCTACCTGTATGAAGCCAGCACCCCAGGCACTACAGAGACATTGCCATGGCCAGAGGCGCTGGATGGGTTGAGAGACGCCATACCGGACGCGACATGGCCTACAGACGCAACGCCGCCTGTGTTACCTGCGCTAACTGAGCAACAGCTACGCGTGGCTTATGACTGGGTGACCCAGCAACGCCAGCGTGAACTCGATGCACTCGCTTTGCGCCTCACACGTGAGCTGCTGGGGGCCAACACGCCAGGCTGACATGAATGCTGGCGAGGGCCCTGCCTGGCAAGGCCCTCGTTGGCACGTCAACGACGGCGGAATAGCGGCCGTGGTTCGTCGCTGGCAGCCTGGTAGGTCACTGAAAAATCCTTCAGGCCTTCCAGGGCTTCGTACGGGTCTTTGTCTGGCCGAATGGCAAAGGCATCAAACCCGCAGCGGTGCAGGTAGAAGAGCTGGTCACGCAGCACGTCACCAATGGCCCTGAGCTCGCCCTTGAAACCATAACGGTCGCGTAGCAAGCGTGCATTGGAATAATTGCGGCCGTCTGTGAATGCTGGGAAATTCAGGGCAATAACCTGAAAATGCGCCAGGTCTTCACCAATCTCTTCGGCTTCTTCGTCGGCATCCAGCCACACGCCCAAACCACCGTCGCGCGCCTTGAGGGCATTGGCGTGCTCACGCCACAAGGTCAGCGGGACGATATAGTCGTCACAGTTGCTGAGCTCGTCGAGGGTCACATCCTTAGGCAGCAGGTGCCAGGTTTCATCGACAACCTGGTTGTGCTTAATGATTCGCTGCATACACACGCTCCTTGAAGGGTTCGATGCCGATACGCTGGTACGTATCAATGAAGCGCTCATCTTCGGTGCGCTTTTCCACGTACACATCTACCAGCCGTGTGATCACATCGGCCATGGCGTCCTGGGCGAAGGAGGGGCCCAGAATCTTGCCAATGCTGGCCTCCCGTGACGCACTGCCGCCCAATGAGACCTGGTAGAACTCTTCACCCTTCTTGTCGACACCCAGTATGCCAATGTGCCCCACGTGGTGATGGCCACAGGCATTCATGCAGCCTGAAATATTGAGATCGATCTCACCAATGTCAAAGAGGTAGTCCAGGTCGTCGAAGCGACGCTGGATGGACTCGGCAATGGGGATCGATTTGGCATTGGCCAGGGAGCAGAAATCACCGCCTGGACAGCAGATGATGTCAGTAAGCAAACCCACGTTAGGCGTAGCGAAGCCGGACTCTCGTGCTTCCAGCCACAGGGCATGCAACTGGGATTGCTCTACATCGGCCAAGATGATGTTCTGCTCGTGCGAGGTACGCAGTTGACCAAAACTGTATCGGTCCGCCATGTCGGCGATGGCGTCGAACTGCTTGTCTGTGACATCCCCTGGCGCCACGCCCGTGGGCTTGAGGGACAGAGTAACGGCCGCGTAACCAGGGCGCTTGTGAGCGAACACGTTGCGTTGGCGCCAGCGGGCGAAGCCAGGATGTTCGGCGTCGAGCTGGGTCAGCGCTGCGGTATGATCTACCAAGGCTTTGTAGTCCGGATCTACGAAATGGCGGGATACGCGCGCCACTTCGGCTTCGGTCAGGGTGGTGTCCCCGCCGCGCAGGTGTGCCATTTCAGCGGCCACCTTTTCTGCAAATACTTCAGGGGTAAGAGCCTTGACCAGGATCTTGATGCGGGCCTTGTATTTGTTGTCCCGGCGGCCATAGCGGTTGTACACCCGTAGAATGGCATCCAGGTAGCTGATCAAGTCCTGCCAGGGCAGGAACTCGTTGATGAAGGCGCCGACAATAGGCGTGCGGCCCAGGCCGCCCCCTACCAGTACACGGAAGCCCAGTTCACCGGCGGCATTGCGTACCGGTTCCAGACCAATGTCGTGTACCTCAATGGCGGCGCGGTCGCTGCTGGCACCATTCACGGCAATCTTGAACTTGCGGGGCAAATAGGCAAACTCAGGGTGGAACGTGGTCCACTGGCGTACGATTTCGCACCACGGGCGAGGGTCCACCACCTCGTCCGCCGCCACACCGGCAAACTGGTCCGTGGTGACATTTCGCAGGCAATTGCCGCTGGTCTGGATGGCGTGCATCTGCACCGTGGCCAGCTCGGCCAGGATGTCCGGAATGTCTTCAACGGCGGGCCAGTTGAATTGCACGTTCTGGCGCGTGCTGATGTGGGCATAACCCTTGTCATAGTCGCGAGCGATCTTGGCCATCATGCGGGCCTGGCGGGACGTGAGCTGGCCATAAGGCACAGCCACGCGCAGCATCGGCGCAAAACGCTGGATGTACAGCCCATTCTGCAGGCGCAGCGGGCGGAATTCCTCTTCGCTGAGTTCGCCTGCAAGGTAGCGGCGGGTCTGGTCACGGAACTGCTTGACGCGGTCCTCGATGATCTGCTGATCGTACTCGTCGTAAACGTACATAGGTGTCCTGTGTTCAGGCGGGTCTGCGCTCACGGTTGCGCACTTTTTTCAGAGTGGTGGCAAGATACGCCCTTTGCCATATTCACTAAAGCGAAGTTTTTTTATAAGGAAATAGCTAATACCGATATGCGCGCGGCCACGGCTGTTCCGACAGAACGCGTGGCGGTTTGAGTGCCTGTGCGCTTCACTGAGAGCTACCCCTGAAGGGGTCAAGCACACCTTCATAACAATAAGAGGTAGCACCATGCGCCATCTTTCCGTGAAGCCGAAAAAGATCAACCGGCACATCGATGCCTGGGCCACTGCCTTTATGGCAGTGATTGTCGTGGCCGCCGCTGTGTTCTGGGCGACGGCACATTAAGCCCCATTCTGCCGCTGCTTACGCACCGCGCAGGCTCCCGCACACCTCACGGCAGGTAGAAGAGGTGCAGGAGCCTGCGGAGCGGGCGAACTTGAGGCTTATCAGGCCTCATACCCCAGATTAGGTGATAACCAGCGCTCACTCACGTCCTGGGATTGCCCCTTGCGCGCGGAGTAGCTGACCACCTGGTCGCGATCGATCTTGCCCACTGCAAAGTACTGGGCCTGCGGATGGGCAAAGTACCAGCCGCTCACGGCCGCTGTGGGGAACATGGCGTAATGCTCCGTCAGGGTTACGCCGCTCTGGCCATCGGCATCCAACAGCTGGAACAAGGTGCCTTTTTCCGTGTGGTCCGGGCACGCGGGGTAGCCGGGGGCAGGGCGGATGCCTCGGTATTGCTCGCGAATCATGGCATCGTTGTCTAGCGTTTCGTCACTGGCGTAGCCCCAGTGCTCTTTACGCACCTGCTGGTGCAGCCATTCGGCGCAGGCTTCGGCCAGCCTGTCAGCCAGTGCCTTGACCATGATCGAATTGTAATCGTCACCAGCATCCTGATAGGCCTTGGCCACCTCCTCGGCACCAATGCCTGCGGTGGTGATAAAGCCGCCGATGTAATCCGTGATGCCGCTGGCCTTAGGGGCCACGAAATCGGCCAGGCTGAAGTTCGGTTTGCCATCGGGCTTGATGGTCTGCTGGCGAAGGTGGTGCAGCAGGGCTAGAGTGCGGCCGTCTGCACTATAGAGTTCGATGTCATCATCGTTGACTTGGTTCGCGGGCCAGAAACCGAATACGGCACGGGCCTTGATCAGTTTTTCGTCAATCAGCTTGCGCAGCATTGCCTGAGCGTCTTCGAACAGGGCGGTCGCTGCTTCACCCACCACTTCGTCCGTGAGAATGCGGGGGTATTTGCCTGCCAGGTCCCAGGAAATGAAGAACGGGGTCCAGTCGATAAACTGGGCCAGCACGTTCAGGTCGATATCTTCCAGTACACGGGCCCCGGTAAAGGTCGGTGTCACGGGCTGGTAGTCCCACTGGGGTTTGGCTGCTACCGCCTGGGCATAGCTCAACCGCTCGGTGCGGCTGCCACGGGCGGCGGTGCGCTCGCGTACCTCGACATAGTCCTGGCGGGTGCGCTCCACAAATCCTGGCTTGAGTTCCTTGGACAGCAACTGGGTCGCCACACCCACGGCGCGGGACGCATCAGTCACATAAATGACCGCGTCATTGCTGTAGCGTGGCTCGATTTTCACCGCCGTGTGGGCCTTGGACGTGGTGGCACCGCCGATCATCAGGGGCAGGTGGAAGCCCTGGCGCTGCATCTCGCGGGCCACATGTACCATTTCATCCAGGGATGGCGTGATCAGGCCAGACAGCCCGATGATGTCGCACTTTTCCTCTCGGGCCACCTGCAGGATTTTCTCGGCCGGGACCATCACGCCCAGGTCCACGATGTCATAGCCGTTGCAGCCCAATACCACGCCGACGATGTTCTTGCCGATATCGTGTACATCGCCCTTCACCGTGGCCATCAGGATTTTCCCCTTGGCTTCGGGCTTATCGCCTTTCTCGGCCTCGATAAAGGGAATAAGGTGGGCCACGGCCTGCTTCATCACCCTGGCAGACTTCACCACCTGGGGCAGGAACATCTTGCCGGCGCCGAACAGGTCGCCCACGATGTTCATCCCGCTCATCAAGGGGCCTTCGATCACTTCAATAGGCCGGCTGAAGCCTTGGCGGGACTGCTCGGTGTCTTCCACAATGTGCGTGGTTATGCCTTTGACCAAGGCATGCTCAAGGCGCCTGTTCACATCCCAGCCGCGCCACTCTTCGGTCTCGGCCTCTTTCACGCTGCCGTCGCCACGGTACTGGTCGGCAATGGCCAGCAGGGCCTCGGTGGCCTCGCCGTTACGGTTCAGTACCACGTCCTCCACGCGGTCGCGCAGTGCCGCTGGGATCTGGTCATAGATCTCCAGCTGCCCGGCGTTAACGATGCCCATGGTCAAGCCATTGCGAATGGCGTGGAGCAGGAACACCGAGTGAATGGCCTCGCGTACGGGGTTGTTGCCCCGGAACGAGAACGACACGTTGGACACACCGCCAGAGGTCAAGGCGTAGGGTAGGTTGTCCCGTATCCAGCCACAGGCGTTGATGAAATCCACGGCGTAGTTGTTGTGTTCTTCGATACCCGTGGCCACGGCAAAGATGTTGGGGTCGAAGATGATGTCCTCGGGTGGGAAGCCCACCTGGTTGACAAGAATGTCGTAGGAGCGGGCGCAGATGTCGATTTTGCGCTTTTCGGTATCGGCCTGGCCTTGCTCATCGAAAGCCATCACCACCACGGCTGCCCCATACCGCTTGCATAGGCGCGCATGATGAATAAAGGCGTCGACGCCTTCTTTCATACTGACGGAGTTGACGATCCCCTTACCCTGAATGCACTTGAGGCCTGCTTCGATCACCTCCCATTTGGAGGAGTCGATCATGATCGGCACGCGAGAGATGTCCGGCTCGCCTGCAATCAGGTTCAGGAACGTCACCATGGCTTTCTGGGAGTCAAGCATCCCTTCGTCCATGTTGATGTCGATCACCTGCGCACCGGCTTCCACTTGCTGCAAGGCCACTTCCAGGGCTTCGGTGTAGTTCTCTTCCCGAATCAATCGAGCGAAGCGGGCAGAGCCGGTGATGTTGGTCCGCTCACCCACGTTCACGAACAGGGACTGGCGGTCGATAGTGAACGGCTCCAACCCGGACAGCCGGCATGCCCGCGGTATGTCAGGAATGGTGCGAGGTGCATGGCGGGCAACAGCCTGGGCGATAGCGGCGATGTGAGCCGGGGTAGTGCCGCAGCAGCCCCCTACAATATTCAGGAAGCCGCTGCGCGCGAACTCTTCCACGGTCTCGGCCATTTGCTCGGGGGATTCGTCGTACTCGCCGAACGCATTAGGCAAGCCCGCATTAGGGTGGGCCGACACGTAGGTTTGCGCTTTAGTGGACAATTCTTCCACGTAAGGGCGCAGCTCTTTGGCGCCCAAGGCACAGTTGAGGCCGATGGAAATGGGGTTGGCATGGCGCACCGAGTTCCAGAACGCCTCGGTGGTCTGCCCGGACAGCGTGCGGCCGGAGGCGTCAGTAATGGTGCCGGAAATCATGATGGGCAGTTCAAAGCCAAGGGCATCGAACACGCCCAGTACCGCAAAGATCGCCGCCTTGGCGTTCAGGGTGTCGAACACGGTTTCGATCAGGATAAGGTCCGCACCGCCCTCGATCAGGCCGCGGGTCGCCTCGGTGTAGTTGGTCACCAGCTCGTCGAAGGTCACATTGCGGTAGCCGGGATTGTTCACGTCCGGAGACAGTGAACAGGTGCGGCTTGTGGGGCCGAGTACCCCGGCTACAAAACGCGGCCGATCTGGCGTTTGCAACGTTTTGGCGTCTGCTACTCGACTTGCCACCCGCGCACCTTCCACATTCAGCTCATAGGCCAGGGCTTCCATGCCGTAATCGGCCTGGGACACCTGCGTGGCGTTAAACGTGTTGGTTTCAAGGATGTCCGCGCCAGCGTCCAGGTAGGCCGCTTCGATTTCGGCAATCACATCGGGGCGTGTGAGCAGCAACAGGTCGTTGTTGCCTTTAACGTCAGTAGGCCAGTCAGCAAACCGTTCGCCACGGTAATCACCTTCTTCGAGCCTGTAGCTCTGGATCATGGTGCCCATGCCGCCGTCGAGGATCAAGATGCGTGAGGCGAGGGCGTCATGCAGGGCAGTCAGGCGAGCGGCGCGGTCAGTCATGGGAAGAAGGCTCTGGTACGGACGGTAAAAGCGAGATGATAGCAAACCTGAGCCACATTGCATCAAGGAGCGCGTTATCATGAAACTGATTCATGTTGTTAGGATGGATATAAGGTTCCTGCCTGAAGGAAATATGAAACTTCCGACCTTTCTGCAAGCGCGCCAGTCCCATGCATGAGATCGCGCCTTCTGGGCGTGGAAAGTGTTCTTGTTACAAAGGGTATGTGGATGTTGATTTCTGTTCAGGCGCTGCGCGCCATCGCTGCGTGGATGGTGGTCTGCCATCACTTCATGCAGGTGTTTTTCAATTTTGAGTCCAAAGGCCCCATAGGCCATTTTTTCTCGTCCAAAGGGTCGGTAGGCGTAGACATCTTTTTTGTGATCAGCGGGCTCGTTATCTACTTGTCCACCTATGACAAACCCATTCAGCCCCGCGAATTTCTACTCAACCGCGCCATTCGCATTATTCCGGCCTATTGGTTTTACACCGCAGCCATGGGCTTGCTCCTGTACACCGTAGGGCATGAGATGCCACATGCCGTGGTGGACTGGCCTACCTTTATCTTCTCGCTGTTGTTCATTCCCTCGGAAAACCCAGGCGGGTACGGGCTTTACCCCACCTTGAACGTAGGCTGGACACTTAATTACGAGATGTTCTTTTACGCGGTGTTCTCGCTGGCGTTCTTTGCACCCAAGGCCTGGCGTTTGCCCATGGTAGGTGTGGTACTGCTGGCAGGTAGCGAAGTGCTGAGCCGCGTAGGCCTCACAGGAAGGTTCTATGCCAACAACATCATGTATGAGTTCCTGCTGGGGATTGCCATCGGCGTCGCGTGGCGCCGGGGCTGGGTGCGTAGCGGCCTGATCTTTCCAGTGACATTGATCCTGGCCAGCATGGCAATCATCTACCAACTGGAGCCTACGAACCGCCTGTTGAACTGGGGCTTGCCGAGTGCAGGTATTGTCCTGGGCTGCCTGGCCTTGGAACCTCGGTTCTCCCATAACCGTGTGCTCAAATCCCTGGGTGACTGCTCTTACTCCGTTTATCTGGTTCACCTCCTGGTACTGTACGCAGGCTGGTTCATGACCGAGCGGCTGGGCGCAAACCCTTATATGGTGTTCGGGCTGTTCTGCGTGCCAACCATCCTGGCGGTGTCCTGGCTGAGTTATCAATGGCTGGAAAAACGCTTGTATGGGCGTATGAAGGCTTGGATCGTAGGTGCGCCTACCAGGCAGGCTGTGCCTTTAACCCGACAAAATTACTAGGACTTTCTCCAACGGCAGGTTTGCCGTAAACTGCCTGCCAGCCTGTGAGGAACCTACATGAGCACCATCACCATTACCGACGCCGCCCAGGACTACCTGGGCGACCTGCTGAACAAGCAGAACACACCAGGTATCGGCATCCGTGTGTTTATCACCCAGCCGGGTACTCAATACGCCGAAACCTGTATTGCCTACTGCAAGCCAGGGGAAGAAAAGCCTGACGACACGCCGATCGGGCTGGCCAGCTTCACCGCCTGGATCGATGCCATCAGCGAGCCTTTCCTGGCGGATGCATTGGTGGATTACGCCACGGACCGCATGGGCGGACAGCTCACCATCAAGGCACCCAACGCTAAGGTGCCGATGGTCAACGAAGACAGCCCCATCGACGAGCGCATTAATTACTACCTGCAAACCGAGATCAACCCAGGCTTGGCCAGCCACGGGGGCCAGGTCAGCCTGATCGAAGTGGTTGAGGACGGTGTGGCCGTGCTTCAGTTCGGGGGCGGTTGTCAGGGCTGTGGCCAGGCTGACGTTACCCTGAAGGAAGGCATAGAGCGCACGTTGCTGGAGCGGATTCCTCAGCTCAAGGGCGTCCGCGACGTGACCGACCATTCCCAGCGCGAGAATGCTTACTATTGATAACCTCGGGCTACGCAGACGGCGTAGCCCATTTCTATCTCTCTTATTCGGCCCGATACAAGTGCGCGCGCCCAGCGCGGTACAAAGCGGACTCTTCAAACACCTCATTGCCCAGTACCCAGCCCACGATGATCAACGCCGAGCGCTGAAAGCCCTTACCTGCGGCCTGGGCTTGGATCGTGCCGAGGGTGCCTGTAACCCAGTCTTGCTCAGGCCACGTGGCTTTGTGCACCACTGCAACAGGACAATCGACTCCATAACTGGGCATCAGGGTGTTCACAATAGCCGGCAAGTGGCTGACCCCCAAATGAATGGCCATGGTCGCTTGGTGACGCGCCAGATCCGCCAAGGCCTCGCCTGCGGGCATCGGGGAGCGCGTACCATAGCGCGTGAGGATGACAGTCTGGGACACCCCTGGCAGAGTGAGCTCTGCCTCCAACAACGCGGCACATGCGGCGACAGCTGTCACACCCGGGACAATTTCAAACGGTATGCCCAAGGCCCTCAGGTGCCGGATCTGCTCACCCACGGCGCCGTAGAGGCCAGGGTCACCAGAATGCACGCGTGCGACATCCTGCCCACGGGAGTGGGCCTGGGCGATTTCCTGGACGATGGCCTCCAGGTCCAGCGCCGCACTGTTGATTACACGCTCTGCACGATGGCCCTCCAGTAATACTTCGGGCACTAGAGAGCCTGCATAAATGATCACAGGGCACTGACGCAGCAGACGCAAGCCTTTAACAGTGATCAGGTCGGGATCGCCGGGGCCGGCGCCGATAAAATAGACGGTCATTGCAGGTTGGCTGCCTATGAAGGTTGAGTAAATTTCATGTTGCGATGGCCAGGGCGACCGTTGCATGGCTGGCACAGAGCCTGGCCAGGTACAACTTGGGTGTTCGCTGGCTGAGCGCCTCGCAATGGGCCAATGCGGCACTTTCCGCCAGGCCAAGGCAACCGGTATGTTGCAGGCTCACCCATGAGCGGTGGCTCAGCAGCGGCTCGTAGGGCGCCAGGGCACTGGCCGAGTAGCCTGATAACGGCAAGCCCTGACTCACTGCAAGGGCTACCAGCCCAGGTTCGCCGCATTTTCTGTCCAGCGAGGCAATGCCCTGCACGTCACATAGCGTAGCGCCCACTTGGGCAAGGGCCTGTTCCAGTAGCGCTTGCAACACCTCTACAGGGCAGCCCCTGCGGCAGCCAAGCCCTGCGACCAGCCAGGGATGCCCCATAACCAGTGATCAGGCCCGCGCCGAACGGCGGAACAGCCAGGCCGTTGCACTCCCGAGCGCCAACCAGAACGCCACGTTGGTCAACTGCGCTGCCCAGCGGAATTGGGCTTCCAGCGCCTCGGGCGCGAGGCTTTCATGGATGGCCGGTTGAGGGGCGCCGACCAGGTGAGGGATCACGAGCAGCACAGCCCCAGCCAGCTTCAAGGGCCATCCCCGGGCAAACACCATCAGCGCCAGCGCCACGGCAGTGGAAGCCGCTGTACCGACCCACCAGACCTGGCGTGAAGCGAGGTCGGCTGCAGCGGTGCCTGGCAGTTCCGGCGGAAGGCCCAACGTGGGCGCCAAGGTAAACACAGCATAGCCGGCAAGGCCCCAGAGCAGCCCTTCAGCCGTGCGGCCCGGCGCACGCAGCGTATACAGCCCGGCCAGCATCAGCCCGAAGCCCACGGCAACCACCAGGTTGCCGCCGGTGGTGGACAGCACGCGCTGCCAGCCGTCTTCAGGCTCCCAGGCGGCTTCTTCATGGACGTGCTCGGCGGTGTTGGCACCTCCATGCTCATGGCCGGCAGGGGCTGCGTGCTCATAGGTTTCGGCCGTATGAATCAGCGGCGTAAGCCACAGGCTTTGCATCACCGTCAGCAACAGCGCCGCGAACAACCCCGCAAAGCCGGCGGTGCGCAGAATACGTGTAATCATGGCAAGCACCTTAGTGGCAAGGGAATGCAGCGCTATGGCGCGTATCATGTGCAGCATTGTGCACGGCAGGCAGGTGGGAGAACCCGGCAAAATAGACCAAGCCAGCGCCTAACACGGTGGCCAGGCACGCCGCAGCAATACGCTGGGTGAGGGTAGCAGCAGGTTGAGCAACGAGATGGCTTGTAGCGTGGGCGGACATGGCGCTTCCCTCAGGTAAAGGACAGGCAGGCGCCGAAACCCTGCCAAAGGCGGGGCCGGACAGCCCGCCCACCGCAGGTGTGTCAATGATGTCCGTCGGGCCGGTCTCCGGGCTTGCGAGGGGCAACACCGTAGTGTTGACGGTCCGCTTCCCCTTCCCATGCCTGGCACAGTGGATATGAAGCGCGCTCGCTTACCGTTGCGGGGGCAGCACCGGACTGGCCTGGCGGCGCACCGGTTTCCCGTTTCACCCTGTGAAGGGCACCCGAACGAAAGGTGTAAGCAAAGCATGCCCTCGAGGGAGCGTCAAACAGGAAAAACAAAGTTCTTCACGGGGTCTGGACAATAACGTCCTCAGTGATCCGTGAAGAACCTAAAAAAGCCCGCTTGCGCGGGCAAATGAATACGGGGCTTTATTACGCGGCTTGCAGCGCCTCGATAATGGCCTGATTAAATGCAGGCAGGTCATCTGGGGTGCGGGACGTGATTAGCGTCCAGCCGTTGGCACCACATTTGAATACCTCAGTGTCTTCCCACCCTGCCGCCTTGGCATTGAGCAGGTCAGTTTTCACGCTAGGGTAAGACGTTAGAGTCTTGCCTTCGATCACGCCTGAATCGATCAGCAGCCAAGGGCCGTGGCAGATTGCGGCAACGGTTTTGCCTGCGTCAGCGAACGCCTTTACCAAAGCCTGAGCATCTTTGTCCTGGCGCAGGGTGTCAGCGTTGACGGTACCGCCAGGAATCACCAAGGCGTCAAAATCATCAGCCTTGAGGTCTGCCAGTTTTGCCGTGGATTCCACGGTCCGGTCTTTCTCAGTGTCCTGTACGAAGGTCTGCGTGGTGCCGCCCTTGACCGACGCGTGGGTCACGGTTAGGCCAGCGCCCTTGAGAGCTTCCAGGGGTTTGACCAGCTCGTCGCGCTCGATGCCGGTGTTGGAAGTGATGATCAGTACGCGTTTGCTGCTCATATGAGCTCCTGTAGAAAGGTGGGAAGGTGGCCCTTTGCTGGGCGCCATGGTTTTGGGAAAGCGCCAAGGCAAGCAAAGTTCAGGAAAATTGCGCCCTGTGCAGGCCAGGCACTGGCTGGATGCTTGCCGTGGGCCATGGGGTCTAAGCACGTCAGCCGCCCCTGTTTGAACACCAACGCTCACGGAGCGGGCGGCGCGGGCATCGAATGTGGTTTCATGGCCCAACGCTTTTGAAAGGACCTCTGATGGAACTGATGTTTCTTGGCACCTCCTCTGGCACCCCCACCCGGGCGCGCAACGTCAGTGGCCTGGCGATACTGGCAAGCCAAGGCAAGGCCTGGTACTTGGTTGACTGTGGCGAAGGTACACAGCACCGGCTGCTGCGTACGCCCTTGTCCCTGCGCCAGTTGAGCGGGATCTTCATCACCCACGTGCATGGGGACCACTGTTATGGATTGCCTGGGCTGCTGGCCAGCGCCGGCCTGCAGGGGCGTACCCAGCCTCTGGACATCATTGGCCCGGCCGGTATCAAGGCCTGGTTGCTCAGTACGTTTGATCTCACCGAAACACACGTGCCGTTTCCCTTGCGCTTTCACGCCACACCAAGCCTGGTAACGGGCCCGCCATGGGTCAATGCAGGCTTGAGCGTGAGCGCCACGCCCTTGGCTCACCGTGTGCCTTCGTATGCTTACCGCTTTACTGAAGCCGCCGCTCGCCCCCAGTTGGACCTTGCGCGGCTGGCGGCTGATGGGGTAGCGCGAGGCCCAGCGTGGGGGGCATTGATGCGAGGCGAAGCGGTGCACCACCAGGGCCGAGTACTGACACCCACAGCCTACCTGCGCTTTGAGCAGCCGCCTCAGTGCATCGTAGTGGCGGGGGACAATGCAGAGCCCGCGCTACTTAGGCATGCCTGCGAAGGGGCCCAGGTGCTGGTGCACGAGGCAACCTATACCCAAGCGGTAGCGCGTGGGAAGGAACACCATGGTCATAGCAGTGCAGCGGCGGTTGCCCGCTTTGCCGCCTCAGCTGGGTTGCCTAACCTGGTATTAACCCATTTCAGCCCGCGCTACCAGGTGACTGGCCGGCCTGGCCTGACCCTTGAAGCGCTGAGGGCGGAGGCTGCGGCTCACTATAACGGGACCTTGCTGCTGGCCGCAGACTATGACCGTTACCGGTTGGATAAGGCAGGGGAGTTGCAACGCATAGCGTGTGAAGCTTCGAGCGTTTGATCGACGTGAGCCCTGCCCAGTCTGAGGTACCGGTGCCAGGATAGAGAGAGGGTAGCGCAGACGCATTAAACGCCCAGCCCTCGCCAAAGCTCGCCATCCACCAACATGCACAGCCCTACACACAAGGCCAGGGAAAACCACTGAGCGACTGAAAGGCGCATGGTCAGGCCCACCACAGCCAGGCCAGAGATACCGCCCAGCCGCAGACGCCAGCACAGGCGGCAGCGACCAGCGCACGTTCGGCCCGAAGCACGATAAGGGGCGAGGGAGAAGTAATGCTGTGGTGAGTGTTGCGTTGCATGGCCGATATCCTCTTTTCGTAAAAAGCGTATCGGCGATGGCGTGCTGTTCTTGACTCAAGAAACAACATTTTACTGAAGGGGGTACTCAACGTTGCTGAGCTTTACCATGGATCTGCCGAGCCCCGGGCCGCATGCTGCAGTGCAGCCAGGCGCCGATTGGACACCGTATCGATACGCTCAGCCATGGCTTTGTGCTGGCCCAGGTTTACCAGGCCAAAGTCCGTAAGGCACCGCAGGTAGCCCGTGGCGCGGGCAGCGCTTTCGCGAATCTCTACATAGTCGGCAGCCCTGTCCACGCCTTCGAGCATGTTTCGCCAAGCAGGCGAGTGAATGTCGTCTTGGTGGGGCAATGGCATCGTGAATTCCTCGCTATGCGTCGAATCAGCCTTAGGTGAGGCTCCCAAGTGCTTGGGAATACCGGGTAATGTTCATAGACTCAGCACCTGGCTGTTAATTCCCGACCATAGGTTCTGTCTGAAATATATCCGTGCTCGGTGATGCTGCGTTGAAAGCAGGTGGGGCCGCCTAGGCTCGGAATGCTCATTTACAACCAGTAAACCCGAGTGCGGGCCCAGTCCGCTTCCTCGCCTACTTTCGCCTTGCCTGCGCGGCCCGGCCTGACCTTCGCACAAACATATCTCAGACAGAACCCCGGGTTCAGCGGCGCCAGTGAGATGAAATGGCAGGCCTCGCTTGGCTGGTCATCTGCACAGCCAGGCCCATGCCTAAGGCAAAGGCCAGCGCCACTGCCAGGGTCACCACCAGCCATGCACGGCTGCGCTTGCGAACACCGGCTGCTTGCCCCGCCTGGGAAGTCGCCCCCAGCTGTTTGAGCTGGGCCTGCAAGCGCTGTGCTTTTTGGGTAGCGATCCAGGCATCGTGTTGTGCCCGCTGCTTGGGGTCGTTGAGTACCACATAGGCCGTGTTCAACAGCCGTACGATGCGCTCAGCTTCCGCATCGCCAGGGTTGCGGTCGGGATGGTGCTTTTGCATCAGGGCCTTGTAAGCGGCGCGTATCACCTCGGGCGGGGCATTGCGCGCCACCCGCAAGTTGGCGTAATGGGTGGGGACTTCTTGCATGTAAAGGGTTCCATCCGGGCAGGCCGCCATAGAAGGCGTGATGACCAACCCTAGGTGCGCAGGGGTGGCCTGCATGGGTATCGGCCTTGTTACACAAACCTTGACTCCGCCGGCCGGCAGCCGGATTCAGACTGCAGCGCGAATGGCCTCCAGCAGCATCCTGCACGCAGGGTTGTCATTGTCGGCCCGGCCAATCAAGTGCAGCTCGCTCTGCACGCCGCTACCCAGATTCATGGTGTGGAACATCACCTCCTTGAATACGACGTTTGTGGCGCAGTGAGGTACCAAGGCCAGCCCCAATCCCGCGTTTACCAGCGCCAGAATAGTGAGCGAAGAGCCTAGCCATTGGACGTAGTCTGGCGTTACCCCGGCAGACCTGAACATCCCGGTCAGTAACTCATTGAAAGGCGCATACGCGGCATGGGAATACATGAGAAATGGCTCGCCGTGCAGATCGTTGACGGTGACCTCTGGCTGGGTAGCCAAAGGATGAGCGCGGTTGACGGCCAGTACGAAGGGCTCGCGTACTAACCGTTCGCTTACAAAGCCTGGCTCATTCAAAGGGGCGCGGGCGATGCCCAGATCGATACGCCGCGCGCGCAAGGCTTCCTGCTGTTGTGCGGTGTTCATTTCGGTCAGCGCAATGTTTACGTGGGGCTGCTGCTCGCGGGCCTCGGCGATCACCCGAGGAAGGAATTCATAGACTGCACTGCCTACAAAACCAATGGTGACCGAGCCGATATCTCCCGCCGCGAAGCGCCGTGCCGAGACTGCTGCCATCTCTGCCCGTTCCAGCAGGCTCTGGGCTTCAAGGAAAAAAGCTCGGCCAGCCGCGGTGAGCGCGACCGTGCGCGTATTGCGGTTTAGCAACGCGACGCCCAGTTGGTGCTCAAGCAGTTGGATCTGGCGGCTGAGAGGCGGCTGGGTCATGTTGAGCCGCTGGGCCGCCCGCCGAAAATTGAGTTCAGTGGCCACGGCGGTGAAGCAACGCAGTTGGGCGAGTTCGAACACTGATTCATTCCAGGTATCAATCAAGAGTCAAACTAGATTAGACCGCAACACTGCGCCGGTCCATCATCAGCGCTGCATCCACAGCGGTGCGGCCTACCCACAAAAACAATAGCGGGAGATGCCCAGTGAACCAGCCCCATCGCGCCGTCCCGGCCGACGTGCTTGCCCAGGCGGCGAGCAAGGTCAAGCGTCACGTATTGCCACTGTTCGTGGTGATGTTCATCGTCAACTACATCGACCGGGTGAACATTGGCTTTGTGCGAAGCCATATGGAAACCGACCTGGGCATCGGTGCAGCGGCGTACGGCCTGGGCGCCGGGCTGTTCTTCGTGGGTTACGCCCTGTTCGAAGTGCCGTCCAACCTGCTGCTGCAGCGCTATGGGGCACGGGCCTGGCTCGCCCGGATCATGCTCACTTGGGGCATCGCGGCCATGGCCATGGCGTTTGTACGGGGGGAAACCAGCTTCTACGTGCTGCGGTTTATTCTGGGGGCGGCGGAGGCGGGGTTCTTCCCCGGCATCATCTACTACTTCACCCAATGGTTACCGGCGGCCGAGCGCGGAAAGGCCATGGCGGTATTTCTCAGTGGCTCGGCCATCGCCTCGGTCATTTCCGGGCCTGTTTCAGGCGGCCTGCTCAGCCTGGGCTTGCCATTGCTGCACAGTTGGCAATGGATGTTCCTGATCGAAGGCGCCGCATCGGTGGTGCTGTGCGGGTTTGTCTGGCTCCACCTGCAATCGCATCCCCATGAAGCCAAATGGCTTACCGACGAAGAGAAGCACGCGCTGACTACCACCATCGCTCAGGAGCAAGCGGCGCGTGAAGCACAGCAAAACGGGCGACCGTCGATCCTGCGGCTCTTGGCCGACCGACAGATCATCGTGTTCTGCTTCATCTACTTTTCGGTCGCACTGACCATTTATGGCGCCACCTTCTGGCTGCCCAGCATGATCAAAAAGATGGGCAGCCTGGGTGATTTTCAGGTGGGCCTGCTCAATGCCATTCCGTGGCTGATCTCCATTGTGGCCATGTACGGGTTCGCTGGGTTAGCAGCCAAATGGCGCCACCAGCAGGCCTGGTGTGCGCTCACGCTGCTGATCGCCGCGCTGGGGATGTTCATGTCCACCACCGGGGGGCCGGTATTTGCCTTTGTCGCAATCTGCTTTGCCGCCATCGGCTTCAAGGCAGCCTCCGCGCTGTTCTGGCCACTGCCCCAAGGTTATCTGGATGCCCGGATCGCCGCCGCTGTCATTGCCCTGATCAACTCCATCGGCAACCTTGGTGGCTTTGTAGCCCCGACGGCGTTCGGGTTTCTGGAGCAAACCACCGGATCTATCCAAGGTGGCCTGTATGGGCTGGCAATCACCTCGGTAGTGGCTGCCGTGGTGGTGATGTTCGCTCGTGGGAAGCCAGGTTCTGGCAAGCAACCGCTGGCTGGTGGCAAGGCTGCGCCTGTGTCCGTGTAAAGGCGGCCGTCATTCTTTTGAACCAGGAGTTCGGACTGTGAAGATCACCCGTGTCACTGTAACCCCCATTGCGTTCCGCGACCCGCCACTGCTCAATGCCAGCGGCATCCACGAGCCTTGGGCCTTGCGCTCCATCATTGAGGTGGAAAGCGACAACGGCTACATAGGGTTGGGGGAGAGCTATGGCGACGCCCCGGCCTTGGCCATCCAGCAAGCGTTGCAAAGCCAGCTGATTGGCCTGGACCCTTTCAACCTCAATGCGTTGCGCACCGTGGTGCAGGCCACTGTCGCTTCGCACAAGCCGGCCAGCCTGGCTGGCGCTGAGCTGGCACCGGGTTCTCACGCCAGCAAAGCCGTGAGCAACGCCTACTCGGCCTTCGAAGTGGCCTTTCTGGACCTGCAGGCCCGCTCCCTTAACCTGCCACTAGTGGACCTGCTGGGCGGTGCCGTGCGTGACCGAGTGCCGTTCAGCGCCTACCTGTTCTTCAAGTATGCCCAGCATGTGGCGTCTCCCTACCCGGCAGACAACTGGGGCGAAGCCTTGAGCGAAGCCCAGATCGTTGCCCAGGCAGCGCGCATGATCGAGGCGTATGGCTTCAAAAGCATCAAGCTCAAGGCCGGCACCCTCCCGCCTGAACACGAAGTGGCCTGTATCAAAGCACTGAAGGAGGCATTCCCGGACCACCCCTTGCGCATTGACCCCAATGGCAACTGGTCGCTGGAGACCGCCATTCGCATGGCGGAGCTGCTGGGCGACGACCTGCAATACTACGAAGACCCCACCCCTGGCCTGGAGGGTATGAGCGACTTGCACAAACGCACCGGCCTGCCACTGGCGACCAACATGGTGGTGACGGACTTTGATGAGTTCCGCCGAAGCGTGCCCCTGAACAGCGTGCAGATCGTGCTGGCCGACCATCACTACTGGGGTGGCCTGCGCGATACCCAGCATTTGGCGAAAATGTGTGACACCTTTGGCCTAGGTGTGTCCATGCACTCCAACTCCCATTTGGGCATCAGCCTCATGGCCATGACCCATGTGGCGGCGGCCACCCCCAACCTGGGTTACGCCTGCGACACCCATTACCCGTGGCAGGAGCCGGATGAAGAGGTCATCAAGGGTGGCAAGGTGGTTATCGAAGACGGCTGCGTGGCCATCACCCGGGCGCCAGGGCTTGGCGTTGAACTGGATGCTGACCAGTTGGCCAAGCTGCACGAGCAGTTCCTTGGCTGTGGCATTCGCCAGCGCGACGATGTGCGCCAGATGCAACGCTACAAGCCCGAATGGAAAGCGGTGAAACCCCGCTACTAACCCCATGCACCCCGGCGGCAGACCGGCTACCATCACGCCTGTTCAATCACCTCCACAACAACAAGACAGGAGTGTTCGATGCAGCCGATTCGTCTTGGCCTGGTAGGCTACGGCAAGATTGCCCAGGACCAGCATGTGCCCGCCATCCAGGCCAACCCCGCCTTTTCTCTGTGTGCGGTGGCCACTCAAGGCCAGCCGTGCCCAGGGGTCGCCAACTTCGGCTCGCTGGCCCAGATGCTCAGTGCAGGGCCTGCCCTGGATGCCATCGCGTTTTGTACTCCGCCCCAGGGGCGTTACGGGCTGGTGAGCGAGGCACTGGCCGCTGGCAAGCATGTACTGGTGGAAAAACCCCCGTGTGCCAGCCTGGGTGAGGCGTTGGCACTGGTCGACCAGGCAACCGAGGCCGGCGTGACGGGCCTGTTTGCCTGGCACTCGCGGTTCGCGCCTGGGGTGGCCCCAGCCAAGGCCTGGCTCGCGGGGCGCACATTGAAGGCGGTGCACGTGACCTGGAAGGAAAGCGTGCGCAAATGGCACCCTGGGCAAACCTGGATCTGGCGGGCTGGCGGCCTGGGGGTCTTCGACCCGGGTATCAATGCGTTGTCCATTGTTACCGATGTGTTGAGCACGCCTTTGTTCGTGGAAACCGCCCAGTTGCAGGTCCCCGAAAATTGCCAGTCACCCATTGCCGCGACCATGCGCCTGCGTAATGCCACTGGCCTGCCGGTCACGGCGGACCTGGACTTCGACCATGGCCATGACGAACTCTGGCGCATCGAGCTGGAGGCAGGTGATAGCGTGCTACGCCTCGACCAGGGCGGTGCTGCGCTGAGTATCGACGGGCACAGGCAAACACTGCCCGCAGAAGCCGAGTACCCGGCCATGTACCGGCACTTCCAGCAACTGATCGCCAGCGGCACCCGCGACATGGACGTGCAGCCGCTACGCTTGGTGGCTGACAGCTTCTTTGCCGGTGAACGGGTGCTTGTGAAAGCATTCCACGAATAGAAAAAGGCGGGCGGGGCAGGCGTATCGATCATTCAGACACTCGACAAAACCCGTTTGCCCCCGTAGCGTTGCGGCTAGGTTTCACTTGTTCTCGCAGCAGCCAGGTTTTTATCTATGAGCGTAGCCGGCGCCCCTTGGGCAGACCGTATTCGGGACCTTCGGGTATTGGTGGTAGAAGACGACACATTGGTCAGCCTATTCCTGGAGGCCTTGCTGGAAGCGGTGGGTATTACCCACGGGGTGCAAATGGCGCAGACCATGGACACGGCCGTCTGGCTGGCCCAGAGCGGGACCTTCGATGTAGCACTGCTGGACGTTTACCTAAATGGCACGCCCAGTTTCGAAGTTGCCGAGGCGCTGGCGACCCGCGGTATTCCATTCGCGTTCGCCTCTGGCTTTACCCCGGACGATGTGATGGCGCGTTTCCCAGGCATACCTGTGATCGCCAAACCCTTTCAGGCGGCCGAGTTAGAAGGGGTCTTGAAAGCCTTGCTCGAAGGCCGGGGTGACTGACCCTAGGCTTGTTCCCCGACTGGCACCGGCTCCGCAGTATGCGTAGGAGCCTGCGAAGCGGGCGAAGTACTTTAGGCAATGAAGGTAGTTATTCAGCCTTTTTCTTAGTCTTGTTGGTCTCATACTGGTTGTCATACATCTTGTCTGCCTTTCCCCCTTTCTGATCCTCAGGCCGCACTTTTACCGGGCCCGAGTCCAGAATGCCGCCCCCTTGTCCCTTTACGTCCGTGGGCGTTTCCGCAGCACCTGATCGAATTTCCTTATGCACGCCGGTGTCAGGTTTGCCTGTGCCGTTGGTGTCGGCAGCCAGGGCGTGGGCTGTCATCATCGACGTGGCGAGAAACAGGCCGGCTATCGCCGTTTTATAGGTAGTCATGTACATCTCCTTCGGGTTTACCAGCATTCCTAGCCGACACGTAATTCACGCACCGTGTTCCCTGACAGAATGCAGCCGAACCGCTCGCGATACGCCGACGGGGCCAGGCCGATATGCTTGCGAAAAGCCAGGCGCAACGCCTCTACCGAGCCAAACCCGCAGCGCTCGGCCAAGCGCTCCAGGGGCAGAGCGGTGCTTTCGAGCAGCTCGCGTGCACGTGACAGCCGCACCTGTTGAAGCCAGGCTTTGGGCGTCAGGCCGGTAGCTTCGGTGAACCTTCGTAGAAACGTCCGTTCGCTCATCAGTGCACGGCCAGCCAGGGCCTTCACGGTCAGCGGTTGATCAAGCTGCTGTTGTGCCCAGTCCAGTACCTGCGACAGGGCATGGCGGCCATCGCAGGCCACAGGCGCAGGTATGAATTGCAATTGCCCGCCCGCACGCTGTGGCGACATTACCAACCGCCTGGCCACCCGATTGGCCACGGCGGTACCAAAGTCACGCGCCACCACGTGCAGGCAGGCGTCGATGCCTGCAGCACTACCAGCGGATGTGATGACCTGGCCGGCATCTACGTACAGCACGCCTGGGTCGACCTCCACAGCGGGGTAGCGCTTGGCCAGTTCATCCGCGTACTGCCAGTGGGTGGTGACACGCAGACCGTCAAGCAGGCCTGCGGCTGCCAGCACAAACACCCCTGAACAGATGGACAACAGGCGCGTGCCCCGGGCATGTGCTGCCTGGAGTGCCGCAATTAACGCATCGGAGGGCGGTTCATCACGGTTACGCCAGCCTGGGATGACCACAGTATGAGCCTCTTCAAGCCCCTCCAGGCCCGCTTCGGCCATTATGTGGATACCGCCCATGGCGCGGAGCGGGCCGGGGTCGGCGGCCACCACGCGATGGCGATACCAGGGAAAGCTGAACTCAGGCCGAGCCAGGCCGAATACCTCCACCGCGATGCCGAATTCGAAGGTGCACAGGCCGTTGTACGCCAGGGTGGCAACCGTACCAGGATGGTTGAACATAAAGGCGAGCCTGCTGAAACCCGTTGAGGTGAGCACTATAACCCGATGATCGGCCTGAAGGTTTTCACCTAGGCGCCGATACCTTTTTTGACAGCATTTGAAGCAGGTTGAAGGAGGGTCGATCATGGCGGCCGCGCGTAACACCACGTCAGCAATCCCCGAAAAAGGGGCCAACGAGCGCACGCTGGCGCTGGTAGGTTTTGGTATTCCATTCAATGAAGTGGTCGGCCACCCTAGGGAGTTCCTGGTGGCCGACTTGCCTCGGCAGCTGGCTGCCACCATGAAGGGCGGCAGGATTGCTGTGAGGTTTCGTTAAGGCAAGGGTGAAGGGAGGCGCATTACCGCACAGCCTTACAAGCTCGCGTCAAACGGCTGAGGAAGGTTTTTCCCACAGGTTGATCTTGCCTTCCACAGCGAAACGGTCGATTTCGGTCAGCTCTTCGGCAGTGAAGTCCAGGTTGTCCAGTGCGGCTACGTTTTCGACGATTTGCTCTGGTCGACTCGCGCCAATCAGCGCACTGGTCACACGCGGGTCGCGCAGGGTCCAGGCCAGTGCCAACTGGGCCAGGCTTTGGCCGCGTTTCTTCGCGATGTCATTCAACGCCCGCACATGAGCCAGGTTCTCCTCAGATAGGTGGCCGGCCTGTAGGGATTGCCCGCCAGGCTGGTTGACCCGTGCGTCTTGCGGGGTTCCATTGAGGTATTTGTCTGTGAGCAAACCCTGAGCCAAGGGAGTGAAGGCAATAACCCCCGCGCCCAGTTCCTCCGTGGTGTCCAACAGGTCTTTTTCAACCCAGCGGTTGAGCAGGTTGTAAGCGGGCTGGTGAATCAGCAGCGGCACTTTCCATTCCGCCAACAGCGCGGCCATCTCGCGGGTTTTGGTGCCTGAATAGGAGCTGATACCTACGTACAATGCCTTGCCCTGTTGAACGGCAGTAGCCAGGGCGCTGGCGGTTTCTTCCAAGGGTGTGTCGGCATCGAAACGATGCGAATAGAAGATATCTACGTAGTCCAGGCCCATGCGCTTCAGGCTTTGGTCCAGGCTGGCCAGCACGTATTTGCGCGAGCCGCCGCCCTGGCCATAGGGGCCAGGCCACATGTCCCACCCGGCCTTGGAGGAAATGATCAATTCGTCCCGATAGGCGTGGAAGTCTTCACGCAGCAGCCGGCCGAAATTGATTTCTGCACTGCCATAGGGCGGGCCGTAATTATTGGCCAGGTCGAAGTGATTGATACCCAAGTCAAAGGCCGTACGCAGCATCGCACGCTGGCGGTCGATGGGGGTGCTGTCGCCAAAGTTATGCCACAGCCCCAGGGACAACGCTGGCAGCACCAAGCCACTGCGGCCTACACGGCGATAGGGAATGCGTTCGTAACGGTCGTTGGAAGCGAAGTAGGTCATGACAGTCCTTTATAGGGTCAGTCGAAATGGCGGTTGCCTGGGCGAACCAGCCCGAGGTGACCGTGCAAGGTAGGCCCGGTGTGGGCGACAGAACAGGCCGCTGCCACTCAGGCACAAGGATATGGAAACCCTCGGCGGCATTCTGTTCGAACGCTGTGTGGCTCCAGCCTGGTACGGGGCCGTAATGCCTGCCAGGCCCCGCAGTTGGTCATTCAACGACCATGGGTACGGTCATAGCCATTCACCTGAGGCGCCCGCCAGCCCTCGGGCAGCTGTTCAGGGGCGTACACCTCAACCTGCATCGGGTAGCAGGCTACGTTGTCGGAAGAATGCTCGGACGAGCAGTCCCCACCGGGGCAGGCCGACATGCAGCCCAGAAGGTCGATTTCAGCGAAGAACTCCAGGTAGTCGCCTGGCCGTACTGGGCTGGCTTTCATGAAGTAATGGCCCGTATCCCGTGTGAAGCCAGTGCACATGAACACATTCAACACGTCGTGTACGTGGGCTTCAGCTTCCTCAAAGGACAGTCCTGTCGCCTCGGCCAGTGCCCGGGTGAGGTTGGAATGGCAGCAGTGGTGGTAGTGGCCCCCACTGAGCAGGTTGTGGGTGTAGGGGTCACAGCGCGTACCGATCACGTCATGGACAGCCCCGCCGAATGCATCGACGCCATACCAGCCCAAGGTGTCGTGGGTGAGGGTCGCCATGGGCCGCAAGTAAGGAAAGTTGGAGAACAACTGGTCCCCAGTGCTTACGTGGGTGCCATTCAATGCACGGGTTTTGCCTGTATACAGCCGCTCTTGCAGGTTGTGCGCGTTGAACAGGTTCAGGTCGCCCACCTGAGGGCCTTCAATACACACCAGGCGGCAGAAATGTCCGGCAGGTACGTTCCAGGTGCTGGCGCTGCGGGGGGCAATGGTGACCGTGTCTACTCGCTTGAGCCCGGTTCGCAGGGCTTGATAATGCTCAAGCGGTGGTCGGGGCAGGGCCTGGGTCGGGTAGCAGATCACCGGTTTGACAGCTCGGCGCGCCTCGGCATCGGCCGGTTGAACGTGGTGCGTAGTGTCTTTCATTCCAAGCCCCATGGACGACGATGATCGCCTTAGGCTAGCGGTAGCAGGGGTGTCTGCGCCAGCGGGCGTATGCAGCTACTGCCGTAGAGCAGTCGTGAAAGGGCAGTGTGACACTTTTGTTAGTTATCCTCTTTGAACACTCGGATCTGAAGGGACTCACACCTTGAATCCAATTCTTCAAGGAGTGCCTCAATGGCGACCGCTGCCGATTACATGGTCAACACACTCAAGCAGGCGGGGGTCAAGCGCGTCTACGGCGTCGTTGGCGACTCGCTCAATGGGTTCACCGATGCCATGCGCCGCCTGGGCGGGCTGGACTGGGTGCACATGCGTAACGAAGAAGCGGGTGCGTTTGCAGCCGGTGGAGAGGCCCACCTCACAGGGGAGCTGGCGGTCTGTGCCGGCAGCTGTGGCCCAGGCAACCTACACCTGATCAACGGGCTGTTCGACTGCCATCGCAGTGGGGTGCCGGTGCTGGCCATTGCGGCGCACATTCCCAGCAGCGAAATCGGTATCGACTATTTTCAAGCCACCCATCCAGAGTCCCTGTTCAAGGACTGCAGCCACTACGTGGAATTGGTGTCCCAGGCTGAGCAACTGCCGCAGATCCTTGAGCGGGCCATGCGGGTGGCTATCAGCCGTCGCGGGGTTGCTGTGGTGGTTATTCCTGGGGATGTAGCGCTCGCGCCGCTGGATGCACCCGTGGCCAAATGGCTGGCGCCTAAAGCGCCGGTGGTGGTGCCGGCATTAGACCAGTTGGGCGAGCTGGTGGAGTTCCTGAACACTGGCGAACGCATCACCTTGTTGTGCGGGGCTGGTTGCGCCGGCGCCCATGACGAAGTGGTGGCGCTGGCCAAGTTGTTGAAGGCGCCTATCGTCCATGCCCTACGGGGCAAGGAATACCTGGAGTACGACAACCCTTATGACGTGGGCATGACTGGGCTGATCGGGTTTGCCTCAGGCTTCCATGCCATGAAGGATTGCGACACCTTGCTGATGCTGGGCACAAATTTTCCTTACCGGCAGTTCTTCCCCGAACACACGCGTATTGCCCAGATCGACCTCAAGCCCGAAGCACTGGGCAACCGCTGCCCGCTGGCAATCGGTGTGCTCGGTGACGTGAAGCACAGCCTCGAGCAGTTGCTGCCACGGTTGGAGGAACATACGGACAGCAGCCACCTCAACAAAGCCATCGCCCATTACGAAAGCACCCGCAAGAACCTGGACGACCTGGCAGAGAGCGGCCCCAACAGCCCTACCATTCACCCGCAATACCTCAACCGGCTGGTAAGTGAATTGGCGGCCGAGGATGCCATTTTTACCTGTGACGTGGGCACGCCCACGGCCTGGGCCGCGCGCTACCTGAAAATGAACGGCAAGCGCCGGTTGATCGGGTCGTTCAACCACGGCTCCATGGCCAACGCCATGCTTCAGGCCATCGGCGCCCAGGCCAGCCACCCAAGGCGGCAAGTGGTGTCCTTGTCTGGCGACGGCGGTTTCAGCATGATGATGGGTGATTTTCTGACCCTCAGCCAAGCCAACCTGCCTGTCAAAGTGATCGTACTGAACAACGGCACCCTGGGCTTTGTGGAAATGGAAATGAAGGCCAGCGGGCTGGTTGACGTAGGCTGTGACCTGAAAAACCCGGACTTCGCCGCGTTTGCCCGTAGCATGGGCATCAAGGGGATCCGGGTCGAGAAGCCGCAGGACCTGGAGGGTGCATTGACCGAAGCCTTTACCCATGACGGCCCGGTGCTGGTCGATGTGGTCAGCGAGCGGCAGGAGCTGATCATGCCGCCCGAGATCACTGCGGCCAATGTGAAGGGCTTTGGCCTGTTCATGCTACGGGCAGTGATGGACGGGCGTGCGAAGGAGCTGATCAACTTGGCCAAGGGTAACTTGGTGCGTTAAGCCGCCCGGTTTAACGTGGCGGCCGATGCTCCCGGGCCTGGCGAGCATAGGCTGCTGCGTGTCGCTCCAGCTGGTCCAGCCGATAATCGCGCTGCTTCTCGGCGTCCACCATGGCCTTGCGGCCCTTCTGCTGAAGCAGGTAAACGTGGATCTGTTGCACTTCCAGCGTGCGATAGAGCGGGGCCACGTCCAGCCGGTGCACCGTGCCTGCGGTGCGCACAGGTCGCGTATTGAGCAACACGTGTGGGCCACTGGCACCCACCACATGCCACCCCAGTGCTTCAAACCAACTGCTGCTTTGAACAAGGCACGGCGCTTCGGCATGGGGGTAGCGCGCGGTCACGCTTTCGAGCAACTGGCGGCCGATGCCCAGGCGGCGATGGTCGGGCCTTACCACAAGGTACAGCAGGGTGCAGGCGTCTACAGCGCCGGTGGCTGGCATGAACAGCGCGAAGCCCAGGACCTGCTCAGGGTTCTTAGGCGAAAGTGCCAGCAGCAGTTCGGGCGCGTGAGCGGCGGCAGTACCCAGGGCTTGAAGGTAGTGATGTATCTCCAACCCCAGCCCATATTGGTACAGCGGGTAAAGCGGATTGCTGGGCGCCAGTGCAGCGCTGCCGAGCACGGTGAGGTGGTCGATGGCCAACTGCTGCACCTGATCGGCAAGTGCAGCTGGCGGCGGGCTGACCCAGTGGTGTGTTGTGAACATAGGGCTCGAGAAGGGCAGGTATGAAGGCAGCATCATACCTTAAGGCTGCACCCACCACCCATGAGCCCAACAGTCAGCGGTAGCGTTCGAGCCAGTGGGCGTAAGGCGCGGGCAGGGTCCATGACGCCTTGTCCACATTCAGCTCTTTGGCAGCGAAGTACGCCCAATGTGGGTCGGCCAGGTGCGCACGGCCAATGGAGACCAGGTCCAGCTGGCCGTTGGTGACCGCTGCCTCTGCAAGCTTAGGATCACCGAAGCCCCAGGCGGATGTCACCGGCAGGCCGGCTTCACGCCGTACACGTTCTGCCACCGGCCCCATGAAGGCCGGGCCCCAGGGAATGTTGGTGTCTGGAATGGTGAACCCTACGCTCACGCTTAGCAGGTCCAGGCCACCGTCCTTGAAACGACGTGCCAGGTCAATGGATTCGGCCAGGGTCTGTTCGTCCCTGCCGTCGTATTCGATCACGCCGAAACGGGCCGTGAGGGGCAGGTGCTCTGGCCATACTTCACGGACCTTGGCCAAGGTTTCGAGCAGGAAGCGGCTGCGGTTGTCGAAGCTGCCACCATAGGCATCGGTACGCTGGTTGGAATGCTCAGAGAAGAAGCTCTGGCCCAGGTAGCCGTGGGCGAAGTGCAACTCGATCCACTCAAAGCCGGCATCACGGGCGCGGCGGGCTGCATCTACGAAATTCTGCTGCACACGGGCGATGTCATCCAGGGACATGGCGCGGGGCACCTTGGGCAGGTTGGCGCCAAAGGCAATGGCAGACGGGGCGATGGTTTCCCAGGCACGGCTGTCACTGTCGGGGATGTGGTCATCACCTTCCCATGGGCGGTTGGCGCTGGCCTTGCGGCCTGCATGGGCGATCTGGATGCCGGGAACGGCGCCAGCGGCCTTGATAGCCTTCACGGCTGGAGTGAACGCCTGGGCTTGTTCGTCGGTCCAGATGCCAGCACAGCCTGGGGTGATGCGACCTTCCGGCGCTACAGCAGTGGCCTCAACCACCACAAGGCCGGCGCCGCCCCGCGCCATGCTTGCCAAATGAACATGGTGCCAGTCGTTGATAACGCCTTCCTCGGCCACGTACTGGCACATGGGTGGGATGGCAATGCGGTTGCGGAGCGTTACATCCTTGAGGGTGTAGGGTGTGAACAGCGCTGACATGAATATCTCCGAGCAGTGGTTACTACGATTGTTCGATAGTATTCGAAATATGGCCTTTGTTGAAGCCCCCCGTTATCATGCGGGCCATGAGAGCCTACACACACCCCGAACCCGACGCCTTTGTGCTAGAGCGCGTGCTTTACGCCCTGAGCGACCCTGTACGCCTGGAAATTGTCCGCCACCTGGCCGGGGTTGCCCAGGCCAGTTGTGGTGAGCTGGACGGCGGGCGGCCAAAATCCAGTGTGTCTCACCACTTCAGGGTGCTGAGAGAGGCCGGCCTGGTGCACACCCGTAACGTGGGCACCACCCATATGAACGCGCTGCGCCGCGATGAGCTGGAAGGGCGGTTCCCAGGGCTATTGGCAGCGATCCTGGGACAGGGCAGTACGGCGGCCTGAACCTGTCACGCAAATTTGAACGTTTCCAAACAGCAGCCCGTCGGTATGCAGGGCGCGGCAACTCGCGCTCTGTCTGATTTTGCTGAGGGAGGAACTGTCGATGAAATACCGCCCGCTGGGTAATACCGGTGTACTTGTTTCGGAACTGACCATCGGGAGCGTGCCCTTTGGTGGCCGAGGCGCTTTCGAGAAAACCGGCAGCGTAGACGTCGATCAGGCGCGACGTATGTTCGACTTGGCCTTCGACGCCGGCGTGAACATGGTGGATACCGCTGACCTTTACTCCCACGGCCTGGCCGAGGAAATCGTCGGCAAGGCACTGGGTGCGCGCCGCTCATCCATCGTTCTGGCGTCCAAGGCGCGTAGCCCCATGAGCGATAACCCTAATGACAGCGGCGCCTCGCGCTACCACCTCATCAGCGCCTGTGAAGCCAGCCTCAAGCGCTTGGGCACCGACCATATCGACCTGTACCAGATACACAACTGGGACGGCGTAACGCCGGTCGAGGAAACCCTGGCAGCGCTTGACCACCTAGTACAAAGCGGCAAGATCCGCTACTTCGGTACGTCGAACTACGCCGCCTGGCAAATGATGAAAACCCTGGGCAGTGCACGCCTCAATGGCTGGCAGGCGCCGGTATCCCAGCAGATCTACTACACCCCCGAAGCCCGTGAAGCCGAATACGAGCTGCTCCCCATGGCACTGGACCAAGGTTTCGCGACCCTGGTGTGGGGGCCGTTGGGCGAAGGGTTGCTCACCGGTGCCGTACGCCGTGGCAAGCAAACGCCCAAGGGCACGCGTCAGGGTAATGACTGGCCGGAACCCTACGTACATGACCGCGAACGGGCCTACGATATCATCGAAGCCTTGATCGCCATCGGTGAGCGCCATGGCTGCTCGCCGGCACGCGTATGCCTGGCCTGGCTCAAGGATCGCCCGGGCGTCACCAGCGTGATTACAGCAGGGCGCACCGTAGAACAGCTGCAAGACAACCTGAAGTCAGTGGACTTGGTATTGAGCGAACAAGACCTGGCCGAACTGGAACAGGTGAGCCGCATTGCGCCCCAATACCCCTACTGGCACCGGGTCGCAGCTGGCATGGACCGTATCGACCCTGCTGAAGCGCCCTTTATCGAGCTGTACCGCAAGACCATGGAAAGCAACCAGGGCTAACACTGGCAGGGGCGTGCTTGAGTGGGCGCTGTGATTCAGTTTTCACGGCGCCAGGTGTTGATCTGCGACCGTCCTGCCCTTTTTGCACGATACAGGGCTTCATCGGCGTGCCGCAGCAAGGTGTGCACGTCGGTGCCAGCTTCTGGCGTAAAAGCAATGCCGATGGAAGAGGACGTGTGGATTTGGTGGTTGCCTAGGTGCCACAGGCGGCTCAAGGCTTCGCACAGTCTGCGTGCGACACTCAGGGCCGCTTCAGGGTCGGTATCAGGCAGGAACACCACAAACTCATCGCCCCCGATGCGGCCGAACAGGTCCTGCTCGCGCAGGCAACTACGCCCTCGGCCGGCAAAGGCTATGAGCAGGTCGTCGCCTACCTCGTGGCCCAGCGTGTCATTGATCAGCTTGAAACGATCAAGGTCCAGGTAGAGCAGTGCGCCACTGGCAGCACCTTGCGGTCCCGCCTCGGCGGTGTTCAGCGCCAAGGCGATCATGTCCAGAATACCGCGCCGGTTGGGAATGCCCGTTAGCGGGTCCAGGTAAGCCAGGTTCTTGAACCGCTCTTCACTGGCGTAGAGGGCGTTTTCGGCCAGCTTACGTTCGGTAATGTTGCGGCTCACGATGACCAGCCGGTAACGGCTACCATCCGGGTTGAACGAGGGTGTCTTGACCACTTCCCACGTGTTGATGCGCTGGTCAGCCCCCATGAACGACTTTTCGATGATTGTGGGGCTGCGGTTGTTCCAGGCCTTGGCGTCAGTGGCCAGG
This sequence comes from Pseudomonas sp. AB39(2026), assembly GCF_059831485.1. NCBI lineage: Bacteria > Pseudomonadati > Pseudomonadota > Gammaproteobacteria > Pseudomonadales > Pseudomonadaceae > Pseudomonas > Pseudomonas sp. AB39(2026). Next base: position 754,148 of record NZ_CP195212.1, on the reverse strand, counting down.
TTATAGGCAAAGGCGTCAGCGAACTGCGGCCGGATAGCCATCAGCTCAACGTCTGTAAGGCCGTGGTAGGCAAAGCCGCTCATTGCGTACGCTACCAAGGCGGTCTCGTTGCAGAACAGCCATCGCCCTGCGCCATCCTTGACCACAATGAACTCCTGAATGGAATCCAGCAGGGCTTGGAGGTCGACAACGTCACGGGGGGTGTTCATGAACAAATACCAACGCAGCAGGGAATCTGAATTACAGTGTATCGGCCCCAGATGCACCGCCATCAGCCCGGCTGTCCGAAGTCGGCCAACGGGTCGAATCCTGCCTTACGCCGGCTAGCGCTGTCCAGGCTGCTGCTCGTTAGCAGCCTTTGGAAACATATCCATAACGGCCATGAAGTTTCATCCTCAAAGGGTCTGTTATAGTGACGCTCGGCAGCAGAAGCACGCCGTGGTCTCTGCCATGCACTTCATTACTGGAGGAATACCCATGCTTGGACTGCTCTGGAAACCGAACAAGCGGGAAAAAAAGCTGCTTGAAGCATTGCGCGATCTACGGACGCTTCGTGTCACTCCCCGCGGTGGGATGTCCATTGATTCGCAGGAAATTCTCAGTAATGAAAGTTTCATCGCTGCCAGCAAAAGAGCGAAGCAGATAGTGGCGAATGATTGATGGGGCTGCTGCTGATTCTGCCCATTCTTGTCAGCGGGTATATTTTCTGTAACGGCAGTATTTATCGACAGGCCACAATCAGTAGATATGATGGTCAGCTCTTGTACATGCTGATCGCGAAAACAGGCATTTTTTTGTTTGCCCTGGCCGCGGCAACCAGTTTCGGCCTTATGTATGGCAGCAAGCATGGGTGGCTCGAATGGCTGAATCCTCATTATTCAACCTCTGTACAACACGTTAAGGCAGCGTTGGTTGAAAATGGTCTAGCGCAAGATCAAACAACGTCGTTATGGGTGTTTTTTGGGCAGGCATCATTCCTTTCTTTTTTCTTTTCTTGGCTGTTTCCACGTATTTTCCCTTTTCTGGTAAGGCTTCGTTATCGTATCAGTGCTGCCAAGGCTCAGGCTTTGATCCTTGGCTCAAGGGTTCCATTGCCACCGTTGACCAAACACCTCTTGAGTTCCGTCAGTGACAAGCACAGCCAGTACCTGTTTTCGATGAGCGATCGCAAGGTTTACGTTGGGCGTGTTTCATCTGTAGGGGACTTGCATGAAACGGGACTTATGGACGAAAGCTTTGAAATCGTGCCCACCATGAGCGAATACCGTGATCCGAATACGCTTAAGGTCACCTATACTACGGACTATTCGGCAGTAGTCGAGGATATGCAGCTAAAGGGTAGAGAGGTTGGTTTCACGATTCTTTTGTCTCAAAAGAACGTTGTTTCATTAAGCCGGTTTGAACCGGAGGTTTGGGCCCGGTTCAAGGCTCGACAGCAGGAGGCAGGGTCATTCTGGGAAGTGTGGTCTGCTCACTAGGGTTTATACGAAAAGTCGGCGAGCGAAGGCCAAGCCGGGACGCACAGGCAAGTAAAGAGTCAGCGAGGAAGCGGATTGGGCCGCACTCGGCTGGGCCCGCACTCGGCTGGGCCCGCACTCGGCTGGGCCCGCACTCGGGTTTACTGGCTGTAAATGAGCATTCCGACAGGGACGCTCAATCTGGGCTGGCAATCCAGTTGGCTTTTGACACAGCATGGCCGAGTGCAGCCACTTTCCGTACAACGCCTGATTACCGACAATTCCCCGCCTTGTGATACCCCGCAGCAACGGCTTGCGCCTCTGTCACGAACGTTACCCGGTTGCTGGGTGCCACCTTGTCATAACTGGGGCACCCGGTGGGCAGGTGGTAGAGGTGGCTGCGCTTGTTGGCAACTACCGGGGTAGCCAGTGGAACAGTGCCTGTGCCAGGAGCAGCGGCAGGCGCATTCGAAGGGCGCGCCGGCACAGGGCTTACCAGCCCTTCACCGGTGGGCTTGTACCCCAGTGTCCAGGTGCGTTGCCCGGTCACGAAGGGGTTGGCATGGCCCATGATGGCAGTGATTCGCCGGTCTCGTTCCTGCTCCCAGGGGGTAACCGGGTATTGCGCGTTCCAGCCCATGAGCAGTTGCTGCTGTTGGCGGGACATGCTCAGGTTGTAGCGATCGAACATGTAGAACGTAATGCGGGCAACTAGCCCTTTGACGTCATCGCGTGGTTCGGCCACACGTGCCTTGAAATCCACTTTGGTCTTGCATTGGCCGTATTCGGGCGCAATGCCAGAGACCATGCCGTAGTTGAAGTTGCTACGGTCCCCGTTCACTTCGCCCACGGACGGGTACAGGTTGAACAGGTCGGCTTCCATGGCCTGGAATACCGGGTCGTCGCTGACACAATGCTCACGGCCGCCGTGTTGCCAGCATTGGCGCTGGTTACCGAAGGTCCAGGCGGGCACGATGTGTTCCCATTCGGTGCGCTGTGAGCGGTTGGCCTGTTCCCGGGCCTTCAGGCCACAGGAAGCGGCGTCTATCCGCCCACCGGACTTGCCCACCCATGTCCACTGGCAACCGCAGTACAGCTCGCCCATCTGGCTGGTCCCTTGGTCCATGTACACCTTTTCCCTGGCGACCACTTTCGCCTCGCTGAACGTGGCCGGTGGCTCGGCCAACGCAGGCAGGGAAGGGAGCAGGGTTGATAACAGAATGAGCAGCAGTTTTTTCATAAGAAGCATTGCCAAGGGTTTCAAACGCGGCAGTATACGTGGGGTAGCGGGAAAAGCCGCGCCCTAGCCAAACACTTGTGAAGGCCGGCGCAGGGCAGGGTCAAATGGGTTGATGCGGCCTGACACCCCCTTGGCCTCGCGCTTGAGCAATTCCACCACCATGGTCATACGTGAAGGGGTCAACCTGTCGGCAATGGTGGCCACACTTAGCGCTGCCACCGCATGCCCCTCGGTATTAAGCACAGGCACCGCCACCCCGGCCATCCCTTCCAAGGCACCGGTGTTGCGGCCTGCATAGCCCAGGGCGCGTACCGCGTCGATTTCCATGCGCAAGCTCACTTCGTCGTAGGCGTGTACGACGCGCAGCCGGGGCAGGTTGTAGCGAATCACCTCGTCACGCTCCTCATCGGGCAGAAAGGCCAGGATCGCTAGGCTGCCTTGCCCCACGCCTAGTGCGATCCGGCCACCTACATCGCCCGTAAAGGTGCGGATAGGGTAAGGGCCTTCGCTACGGTCCAGGCATACCGCGTCAAAGCCTGCGCGGGCCAGCAGGAACAACGAATCCCCAAGCGAGGCCGACAACCGCAGCAGGCTGGGCCGCACCACGTCGCGCAGGTTGCCCGCCTGCCCAGCTTTGGCAGCGAGCGCGAAGAACGCCAGGCTCAGCCGGTACCTTTTGGTACGTAGGCACTGTTCCACCATCCCCTCACTGACCAGCCCACGCAGCAAGCGGTGAGTGGTGGGCTGGGACAAGCCCACTTGGGCAGCCAGTTGGCTAACGCGCTCGCCGTCTGCCGACCCGTTTCCCAATGCCCGCAACACAGCAAACAACCGAGAAACCCCGCTGACACCGGCTTCAGGCTCCTCATGATTCGACTCTTCGGAAGGGGATTTCATATTCACCTCTGGGCATTCCATTCAGTGGAATTATTTGAAAATAAACCACGCTCAGTGAAATCACTGTTTGGCCGCATGCTAGGCATTGGCCTACTCTGCTGTCCATAGGGCGAAACACACAATATCGGCCGCCGTTACCCACACGAGCGCCAACGTCCCGGTTTACCTCACCTTTGCCGTTGGCGCCTGCCCTCAATATTGCTAGCTCTGTAAGGAGCCTGGCTTGCGATGGAGCTTCGTCATGGCTTTTCTGCGTCTGGACCACCTATGTAAGCGCTATGGCGCCATTGAAGCCGTCGCGGGGTTGAACCTGGCTGTTGACCAAGGTGAGTTCGTCTCCCTGCTTGGGCCGTCTGGGTGTGGCAAAACCACGACTTTGCAAATGATCGCTGGCTTTACCGACGTCACCAGTGGCGCGGTGTGGCTGGCTGAGCGTGAGATCACACACGCTCGGCCAGCTACCCGAAAACTGGGCGTGGTCTTCCAGAGCTATGCACTGTTCCCCCACATGACGGTGAGCGACAACGTGGCGTTCGGGCTGCGCATGCGCAAGGTGCCGGCCGGTGAGTTGGCAACGCGTGTGACACAAGCGCTGGCGCTGGTGCGCCTGACTCAGCACGCAGCCCGCTACCCGAGGGAGCTGTCCGGTGGCCAACGCCAGCGCGTGGCCCTGGCCAGGGCATTGGTGATAGAGCCGCCGGTACTGCTCCTGGACGAACCGTTGTCCAACCTGGATGCCCATCTTCGCGAAGAAATGCAGTTCGAGATCCGCCGCATTCAGCAGGCCGTGGGCATCACTACGCTGATGGTGACCCATGACCAGGCTGAGGCGCTGTCCATGAGCGACAGGGTGGTGGTGATGGAAGCAGGGCGCATTACCCAGGTGGATGCACCCTACCGGTTATACGAACACCCCCGCACACGGTTTATTTCCGACTTTGTAGGCAAGGCCAACCTGCTACCAGGTGAGCCTGCCGAATCCGGCATGCCGCAGGTACAGGCGAACGGGCGTTTGGTCCTGAGCCTTCGCCCTGAAAAAATCGAGCTGCTGGGCGCTGGAGCAGGGCGCTTGCAGGGGCAGGTAACAGCGAGCTTCTTCTTGGGCAGCCAATGGCTGTATCGCATTGCCACGGAATTGGGCGAACTGTCGGTAATCCGGCCCAATAACGGCACGGCGCCGTTGGAGGTGGATCATCTGGTCGGCCTGGACTGGTCACCGCAGATGCTGCGCGTGTTGGAAACCGATGAGGTGAACGCATGAGCGGGTCGCTGTTCACTGATGTGCGCCGGGGCTATAGCCTCACCGGCCCGGCTGTGTTGCTGTTTGCAGTGCTGATGGTGCTGCCCTTGCTGTTGACCCTGGTGCTGTCGGTGAACGTGTTTGACTACACCACCGGTATCAAGGGCGACCAGTTCACCGCCGAGCACTACACCAACCTGTTCACCGATCCCTTTTTCTACGAGATTTTTCTGCGCACCTTCTGGATCAGCGCGCTGGTCACTGCCCTGTGCGTGCTGATCGGCGTGCCGGAAGCGTTAGTGCTCAGCCGCATGAAAGCACCCTGGCGCTCCATTTTCCTGGTGCTGGTGCTGACACCCTTGCTGATTTCGGTGGTCGTCCGTGCCTTCGGCTGGAGCTTGCTGTTGGGCAACGAGGGGATGGTCAACCAGGCGATCGTGGCGCTGGGCGGCAGGCCGCTCAAACTGCTCTATACCCCCTTCGCGGTGATCATCGGGTTGATGCACGTGATGCTGCCCTTCATGATCATTCCGGTGTGGACGTCGTTGCAGAAGCTCGATGCCACGGCCGAGCACGCCGCGCTGTCACTGGGTGCCAGTCACTGGACCGTCTTCAGCCGCATTATCCTGCCTCAGATCATGCCCGGTGTGCTGTCCGGCACGCTGATTGTCTTCGGCCTGTCGGCCAGCTCTTTCGCAATTCCAGGGCTGTTGGGCGGTCGCCGGCTCAAAATGGTCGCGACCCTGATCTACGACCAGTACCTGGCCGAGCTGAACTGGCCCATGGGTGCCGCCATTGCAGTGACCCTGCTGCTGATCAACCTGGTGGTGATGTTGAGCTGGAACCGCCTCGTTGAACGTCGCTACAACCGCAGGTTAGGAGTATAGCCATGACCCGGAATGGCCCGTTGGCGCTCTCGTTCAATACACTGGTGATGGTGTTCATGATGGCGCCGCTGGTGGTGGTGTGCCTGGTGGCCTTCACCCCGGAAAACACGCTCAGCCTGCCTACCCGGGGGTTTTCTCTGCGGTGGTTTACGGCGGTGTTCGAGCGGGCAGATTTCATCACCGCCTTCGCCAACAGCTTGAAGCTGGCAGCCTTGTCCGCAACCCTGGCCACACTGATCGCCGTGCCGGCGGGGTTGGCGCTTACCCGGTATCGCTTTCCCGGCCAGGGCGTGATCAACGGCCTGCTGCTGTCACCCATTATCATTCCCCACCTGGTGCTGGGCGTGGCCCTGATGCGCCTGTTTGCGCTGCTGGGGGTCAACGGAAGCTTCTCCTGGCTGGTGCTGGCCCATGTGGTGGTGATCACGCCTTATGTGCTGCGGCTGGTGATCGCAACCGCCATTGGGGTGGACCGCAGCGCCGAACAGGCGGCCGAGAGCCTGGGGGCGGGGCGTATGACCCTGTTCTGGCGCATTACCTTTCCCATGATCCTGCCCGGTGTGGCCGGTGGATGGTTGCTGGCCTTTATCAACAGTTTCGACGAGGTCACGCTGTCCATTTTCATCACCTCGCCCGCCACCCAGACACTTCCAGTTCGCATGTACGTGTACGCCACTGAATCTATCGACCCAATGATGGCGGCCATTTCGGCCCTGGTGATCGCACTCACCGCCGTCACCATGCTTGTGCTGGACCGTGTGTATGGGTTGGACCGTGTACTGGTGGGCAAATCATGAAGCAGAACCAGGACACACCCTTGTTCAAACGCCTCGCTGAACAGGACCGCGAACCGGTGCTGTTCACCCTCGATGGTCTACCGGCCCAAGGCCTGGCAGGGGATACGGTATTGACTGCCATCCTCACCCAGAGCAGCTTTGTACGGGGGAGTGACTTCACCGCCGAACCCAGGGCGGGTTTCTGCCTGATGGGCGCCTGCCAGGACTGCTGGGTACGGCTAGGTGACGGTCGACGCGTACGGGCCTGTGCCACGTTCGTAGGGCCAGGCCTTGCCGTCAGCCGCGACCCGGGGCGTGTGCTATGAGCGAACGCATTGTGATCGTGGGGGCGGGGCCTGCCGGTGTGCGGGCCGCCCAGGCGCTAGTGGCCCAGGGCGTACGCCCCCTGTTGATTGATGAAGGTGGGCGCGGCGGGGGGCAGATCTATCGCCAGCCGCCCGCCAACTTCACCCGTAGCGCCAACACCATGTACGGTTTTGAAGCCTCCAAGGCACGGTCCATCCACCATACCTTGGAGTCACTGAGCCCACACCTGGACTACCAACCAGACACCTTGGTGTGGAATGGCGAGCACGGCGTGCTGGATACCCTGTGCCAGGGCAGCCTGGCTGGGCGCCAACGGTTTGATCGGCTGATCATCGCCAGCGGGGCGACGGACCGGGTATTGCCGATCGCTGGGTGGACCCTCCCCGGGGTCTACACCTTGGGGGCCGCACAGGTGGCGCTCAAGTTTCAGGGCTGCGCCATTGGCGACGCCGTGGTGCTGGCTGGGAGCGGCCCCTTGCTCTACCTGGTCGCGTACCAGTACGCCAAAGCCGGCGCCACCGTGGCCGCCGTGCTGGACACCTCGCCGTTCCAGGCCCAGGTCAAGGCCGTGCCGCGCCTGCTCACTCAACCTGCCACCTTTGCCAAAGGGCTGTACTACCGCGCGTGGCTGATGGCCAGGCAGGTACCCGTTTACCAAGGCGTCACCTTGCTAAGCGTGGAGGGCGCCGAACGGGTCACCCACGTGCGTTGGTCAATGCAGGGCCGGGTCCACGAACTGGCGTGCAACGCCGTAGGGTTTTCCTACGCCTTGCGCAGCGAAACACAGTTGGCCGACCTGCTGGGCTGTAGCTTTGCCTGGAGCCCGTTGAACCGGGCGTGGTTGCCCACCCAGGATGAACTGGGGCGGGCCAGTGTTAGCGGGGTTTACCTAGCCGGTGACGGCGCCGGGATCCTCGGCGCTGACGGTGCGGAGATTACGGGGGAGCTGGCCGCGATGGCCGTATTGGAAGACCTTGGCAAGCGTGTTGATGGCAAACGGCGCAGCCAGCACCTGGCCGCACTGGCCAGGTTGCAGCGTTTTCGTGTCGGCTTGGAGACAGCGTTTCCGTTCCCTACCAACTGGGCTGCCCAGGCGCCGGACCACCTTGTGGTGTGCCGGTGTGAACAGGTGACGGCAGGCGAGGTGCGCGCGGCAGTGCGCGCCGGGCACTGGGAAGTGAACCGTGTGAAGGCGACTTGCCGAGCGGGCATGGGGCGCTGCCAAGGCCGAGTGTGTGGGGTTGCAACCGTTGAACTGATTGCCTGCGAAAGTGGGCGCCCCCCGGAGCAGGTGGGCCGTTTGCGAGCACAGGCCCCGCTCAAACCGTTGCCGTTCGACCTGGAGATAGGCCCATGACAGCGGTGGCGTCCGACGTGATCATTGTGGGCGGTGGCATTGTGGGCAGCAGTGCGGCGCTGTGCCTGGCGCGTGCAGGCCGTAGCGTCAGCGTGATCGAGCGAGACTTCTGCGGGTCGCGTTCCAGTGGTGTCAACTATGGCGGTGTGCGCCGCCAGGGGCGGCCTTTGTCACAGCTGCCACTGTCCTGCCGCGCCCACGCCATCTGGGGGGAGCTTGCTGGCTGGGTGGGCACCGATGGGGAGTACACCCGCTCAGGTCACTTGAAACTCGCACGCAGTGAAGCGGACCTGGCCACCTTGCAGGCCTATGCGCTGGCCGTCGAGCCATTCGGCCTGGGCCTGCAGGTGATGGGCCGGGCCGAGCTGCGCAGGCGCTTCCCATGGGTAGGCGACGTGGCGGCCGGTGCCTCGTTATGCCCTGACGACGGCCACGCCAACCCTCGCTTGGTATCCCCGGCCTTTGCACGTGCAGCCCAGCGCCAAGGCGCGCAGTTGTATGAGCAAACCCTAGTCGCTGAAGTGACACATAACGCAGGCCAGTTCGAGGTTCGCAGCCAGGCCGGGCAGCGGTTTACGGCCCCGTGGCTGTTGAACTGTGCAGGGGCCTGGGCGGGTGTGTTGGCGGCGCAGTTTGGCGAGCCAGTGCCCATGGTCGCCCACCACCCGGCCATGCTGGTGACCGAGCCGCTGCCACTGTTCATGACCGCCAGCACCGGCGTGGAAGGGGGCGGTATCTACGCCCGCCAGGTGGCACGGGGCAATTGCGTGCTAGGCGGCGGGCGGGGGTTTGCTGAGGGGCCTGACAAGGCCCGTACCGGGCAGGCGGCCATCCTGAACATCTTGCGTAATGCCACCGAACTCTATCCCGCATTGGCCGGTGCCCAGGCGATTCGCAGCTGGAGCGGCACCGAGGGCTACCTGCCGGACAATGAGCCTGTGCTAGGCCCCAGCCTCACGTGCCCGGGCCTGTTGCATGGCTTCGGTTTCGCAGGCGCAGGTTTCCAGATCGGGCCGGCTGCCGGCGAAGCCCTGGCCCAATGCATTCTGGCCGGTGAGGCTGCTCACAGCCTGGCTGCGTTTTCCATTGGTCGTTTCACGTCCCTTCACCACACAGGAACCCTCTGACATGACACGTTTACGTTCCCTGCTGGCTGCACTTGGCGGTTTACCGGCTGCGGCCATGGCAGACCCAACGCTGTACCTGGGCATGAATGGCGGCACCATGGAGCGCCTGTATGCCGACCAGATTCTGCCGGCCTTCGAGCAGCAACACCATGCCAAAGTGGTGATCGTGCCTGGCACCTCGGCCGATATCCTGGCCAAGGTGCAAGCCAGCCCTCAGCAACCCCCGGTGCACGTGATGCTGCTGGACGATGGCATCATGTACCGGGCCATTGACATGGGCATGTGCAGCACCTTGCAGCCCAACCCGACCTTGTCGCGCCTGCCGGCCAATGCCCGTATCAAGGACAGTGCTGTCGCGGTGACCTTGGGCATCACCGGGCTGGCCTACAACACCCGCATGTTCGAAGAGAACGGTTGGGCGCCACCCACCTCCTGGGCTGACCTGGCCGATCCAAAGTTCAAGGGTAAGGTGGTGGTGCAATCCCTGCCGTCGTCCACCTTCGGCCTGCACGGGTTTCTGATGTTCAACCGCCTGCAGGGGGGGACCGAACAAAACGTAGAGCCTGGCTTCAAGGCCTGGCCAAACACCGTGGGCCCTAATGTGCTGGAGTACATTCCCAACTCGGCCAAACTGTCGGAAATGGTCCAGACCAATGAGGCTGCGCTGTTCCCGCTGACGCCTACTCAGGTCGCAGCGCTCAAGCTCAAAGGCATTCCAGTGGCCTATGCAGCGCCCAAAGAAGGCGGCGTGGTGCTTAACCAGGCTGAATGTGTGGTGGCCAACAACGACCAGCCCGAACTGGCACAACAGTTGGCCGAGTTTATGATCACCGCCCAAGCTCAGGCTACGGCCCTGGAGCAAGGTGATCAGATCCCTTCGAACCCGGACACGCCCACCACCGAGCGCACCCGCGCTCAGGTAGAAGCCATGCGCACCTACCTGCAGACCGCCGTGACCATCGACTGGGACCAGGTCAACAAGGTACGCCCGGCGTGGAATGCCCGGTGGAATCGGCAGGTGGAGCGGTAGCCCGCCGGTAGGTGCGCCCAACGCGTGAACAAGCGCCTGTTCATTGAGGTCTGATAGGGTATCTTCGTACCCCGTACAAGGCCCCAATGACATGAACCTATCTCCCAGCCATGACCATCGTGCACTACCCACGAGCCTGCTGCATTGGCGCTGGTACGCCGACGAGTCGCCCCTCAACGACCTGGACGACGCTGAAGACAGTATCGATGCCATGGACGACGAACTGGCAGACGCGCTGGCCGAGTTACTGGACGAGCCAGCGCCGCTTGCAGATCCCGGTACGCCGTAGCAAGGCTTCAGTAGCCCGCTATCAGGCTTAGCACGGCGTCCGCAAAGGCTGCTGGCGCCTCCTGGGGTACGTTGTGCCCCACCTTATCAAGCTGTACGCGCCGCACGGGCCCGGTGAATTTTGCCGATGCTGCCTGCTCGTCCTGAGGCGCGGCGACACCGTCGCTCATACCGGTCAGCACTACTGCGGGTACCGATATGCTCGGTTGCAGTGCCAACGCCCTTTGGATATCGCCGTAGCGAGGGTCGCCATCCACCAGGCCGAAACGGTGGCGGTAAGAGTGGGTGACTACGTCTACAAAATCGGGATTGTGAAAAGAGGCAGCTGACGCGCCGAACTGTTGGTCAGTGAAGTGCCACGTGGGCGACCATTGTGTCCAAAGCAATCGAGTGAAGGCGTCCCGGTTGGCCTCCAGCCCGGCATAACCTCGGTCACCGTGCAAGTAGTACTGATACCACAACCGGTGCTCGGCTTCGGGGGAAGCAGGGTGCCCCGATTGTGCGATGTCCTGAATGTTGTAACCCGGTTCGCAACTCACCAGGCCAGCCACACGTTCCGGCCACAGCGCAGCCACTACGCAGGCTGCCCGACCGCCCCAGTCGTAGCCGGCCAGCACGGCGTGCTCCAGGGCGAGCGCCTCCAGCAACGCCAGCAGGTCTGCACCCAGTGCTGCTTGCTCTCCTGACCGCAGGGTGGCTGAGGACAGGAAGCGCGTGCCACCATACCCCCGCAGGAAGGGCACAATGCACCGGCAGCCTGCCTGGACCAGGCGTTCGGCCACTGCGTCGTAAGCCTGAATGTCATAGGGAAAACCGTGCAACAGCACAACGGCTGGGCCATGGGCGGGGCCCATTTCTTGGTAAGCCACATTCAATACACCGGCCTGAATCGTTTTCATAACTCGGCTCCGTGAGGTTATGGGGATATTGAGTGGTAGCCTGCCATGCCTGTTCCAGGCATTACGCGGGCAGCCGCATTGGGCGATCCACTTTTTGACGGTTGAGTAACGATGAAACGTGCGCTGTTCGTATGCATGGACGGGCCCAAGGGCACCGGCAAGACCACGGTGCTCGAAGCGGCTACCCTTACACTGCGGGCCGATGGTTTGAAGGTTATCCGGTTATGTGAAAGCAAGCTGGACCCCTACAGGGGTGAGACCATGGCATTGGTTAACCGCATGGCCAGGGCGCCCAGTGAGGTGCTGGAACTGGACATCTGCCAGCGCCTGGCGCACAGCCGGGCATGGATTTCCCGTCACGTGCTGGCCACTCAGCCTACGGACAGCGTCATGCTGATCGACCGCTGGTACCCCTCCGACGCCGCCTTTCGCCGCGCGGTGCCCTTTGCTCAGGCGTTGCAGCTGAACCTGTCGCAATCTGTACAGGTGCCTGACCTGCACGTGGGCCTGATCACGGACCCGCACGTGTCATGGGCGCGAGCGGCCGCCCGATCGCGGGGGCTGGGGAGTACCGTATTACGCACCTTCGAGGCGCATGTGGCCAGTACGCAGGCGTTCGAACGAGCGTTCGAACAGCAAGGCTGGGCGCTGTATCGCAATGACGGTGCACTTGAAGACACAGTGCGGGCCGTGGCGGCGGCGATTCACAGCGCTGCATTGAAACAGGTAGAGAGGGCCTAAAAGGATGAGTAAAGGGCAAACCCTTCCGGTCACCGCAGCAAGCCTGGGCATCGACGTACGCCAGCCCCATGGGCTGTATCAATGGCTGCTGGCCAGCTTCTTGGTGGGCAAACGCATCCGTGCCTCAGTGGCGGCCCAGGCATACCGCACACTGGTGGAGGGCCATGGCCTGACCACGCCAGGTACATTGGCCGCCTGTTCCCACCGGGAATTAGTGCGGCTCCTCGGCCAGGCAGGTTACGCCCGTTATGATGAATCCACGGCCCGGCGGCTGCGCTTGCTGGGTGCTGAGTTGGCGCAAGGGCTGGAGGCACGTGTGCATGCCCTGCGTCACAACACCCTAAACCTTGCCGGTTTCGAGCAGTGGTTATTAGGGTTTGAAGGAGTAGGGCCCAAGACATTGGAGATCTTCATGCGGGAGGCGCGCGCTGAGCTCTCGCTGCGCCCCTGATTTACACGCGTCCTGTTTCATGCCAATGCGCTGCGCCTACGCTGCCCCTTAGAACCTGTAGGTCATCGAACCGCCAAACGTATGCGCGCTGCTGCGGTACGTAGCGCTGTAAGCACCTTTGCTTTGGCTCGCCAGGTTGATGTCCACGCTTTCTTCCTTCAGGTAGGCATACGCCAGATCCAGGGTAAGGTCGGCCGTGGGGCTGTATCCGGCGCCCACGCTGAAGACGCGGCGGTCTCCTGTAGGAATACGTGGGGAGCGGTCCACGTTGTTGGTCGGCGACTGGTCCACACTCAAGCCGGTGCGCAAGGTCCACTGTGCGTTCAGCTTGTACGCGGCACCCACAGCATGTGCCCACGTGTCATGCCAATGCTGGTCTTCGGAAATCTCATTCAGCCCCAATGCCGCGGCGGGGCGGCTGCCGGTGTTATCGATGGTCAGGGCCTGCACACGGCTCCAACGGGTCCAGGTGCTTCCGCCGTAGAGCGTCCAGCGGTCGTTAAGCACGTGAGTGAAGGACAGGTCGACGGATTCCGGGGTGTTCAGGTCCAGGGAGGCGTCGCTTTTGAAATTGAACGCTGGGAGTGCAGGGCTCGGCCGCAGGTTGCGTACCGTGGTATCGCCCTTCACGGTGTAGTCGACCTTGGATTGGTAGGTCACACCTAGACGTGTGCGTTCGGTGGCTTGAACCAAAAGGCCCGCCTTGAACCCGACAGCCGTGTCATCCCCCTTGAGTTTCACTTGGCCATCCCCGCCAGAAACTGGATTGGCCCCGTTGATGGTGCGGGACGTAAGCTCACCGTCAAGGCGGTTGAGGGTGGGGCCGATGCCAATAGACACCTTGTCGTTGAAGGCATAGCTGACGGTCGGCTGGAAGGTGAGCACTTTTACCACGCTCTTGTCAGCCCAGTAGCGCCCGGCGAAGCCACGCTCGTAATCGGTCGCCAGCCCGAAGGGTACGTACAGCCCCAAACCCACCGCCCATTTATCATTCAAAGGTTTGACGTAGTAGCCCATGGGCAGGCCAATGGTCGGCACCATGTCCCCGTCATTGCTGCCACCCAACGTCGCCTTCGAATGGTCGATATCCGTCTTGGCATAAATGGCGGCCGCGCCCAGGGTAACTTGTTCACGCTTCAGGCGTGCCATCCCGGCGGGGTTCCCGCTTACTGTCGTTGCATCCTCTGCCGATGACGAATGGCCCGCATACCCGGTGCCCATGCTGCTGATGCTCTGCTCGTTAATGGCAAAGCCGCCGGCTAACAACTGGGTTGAGGCGAACGCCATGGCGAGGCCGAGGCTTGACTTAAGCGACAGGTTATTCACTGTTGTTGTTACTCCGAGGATGGGCATCGAGGCACACGCCCAAAAGCACGGGCAGGTGCTGTAGCTTGTATCGTGCAGGCTAGAGCGATCTTTAACGCAATATGACACCCAGTTGTCTAGCCACTGGACCGGGGCAGGCGCTAATAACGGCCGACAGGCCATAAATGTGTAAAAGTGTGACGATATTACTAATGGGTCACTCGTTGTCAATTCATACTGACCTGACTAAGCTCAATACATGACTACCTCTACTCAGACGTCCCAGACACGTGGCCCGCTGGATCACAGCGTACGCGACCAGATCGTGGAAGCCGCCACCCAGCACTTCAGCCACTATGGTTACGAGAAAACCACGGTATCCGATCTCGCCAAGGCCATCGGCTTTTCCAAAGCCTATATCTACAAGTTTTTCGATTCCAAACAGGCCATCGGGGCCATGATCTGCGCCAACCGGCTGGCCCTGATCCAGGCGGCGGTTGACCACGCTGTAGGTGAGGCCAAGACCCCATCCCAGAAGCTTCGACGATTGTTCCAAGCCTTGGTAGAGGCGGGAAGCGAGCTTTTCTTTCAAGACCGCAAGCTGTATGACATTGCTGCCGTTGCCGCCCGCGATAACTGGCCTTCAGCTGCCGCTCATGGGGAACGCCTGCACCAGTTGATCCGGGTGATCGTGGTCGAAGGGCGAGAAGCGGGAGAGTTCGAGCGCAAAACGCCACTGGATGACGCCAGCCAGGCCATCTATCTGGTGATGCAGCCCTATATCAGCCCTGTGCAATTGCAGTACAACCTGGAAGGCGCTGCGGCCGCCTGCGAGCAATTGCCCGCCCTCATCCTAAGAAGCCTGGCACCCTAGCCGTGACTATTGACGAAAATAGTCACTAGTATCAAAATCGGATTCCTTTCTGCTCGTTCCCATAAGGAATCCCATGCGCCCCTTACGCGCCTGTTCATTGTGTGCCTGCCTCCTGCCCTTGATGCTGGCCGCCTGCGACAGCTCGCCAAAGGCACGTGACCCGCGCACTCAGCCACCGTTGGTGCGGGTGGCGTCGGCGACGCCTGCACAAGGTTTGCGCCGCTCATTCACTGGCGTGGTGGTCGCCCGTGAGCAGAGCGACATCGGCTTCCGAGTCAGCGGCAAGGTACTGGAAAGGCTCGTAGATGCAGGCCAAAGGGTGAAACGAGGCCAGCCACTGCTGCGACTGGACCCGGCAGACCTGGACCTGCAAGCCCAAGCGCAGCAGCAGGCAGTTTCAGCGGCCAAGGCGCGTGCCGCGCAAGCCGCACAAGACGAACGTCGTAACCGCAACTTGGTGGCAGCAGGGGCTGGCTCTGCGGCCGGGTACGACCAGATCAAGGCACTGGCCCAAACTGCTCAGGCGGACTTGAACGCTGCCTTGGCACAGTTAGCAGTCGCTCACAATCAAACCCGCTACACCACACTTGTGGCAGATACGGATGGCGTAGTCGTGGAAACCCTGGCAGAACCAGGCCAGGTCGTGAGCGCAGGCCAGCCTGTGGTGAAACTCGCCAAGGCCGGTAGGCGTGAGGCCCTTGTACAGTTACCTGAAAACCTGCGCCCGGTCCTCGGCAGCCAAGCGCACGCACGCCTGTTCAGCGACAGCGGGGCTGCAACCTCAGCCATACTTCGCCAGCTTTCCGATGCAGCCGACCCTGCCACCCGTACTTATGAAGCTCGCTACGTGCTGGAAGGGGCGCCAGCCAGCGCCCCGTTGGGCGCTACCGTGACACTGAGCATCAGCTTGGCTGAGGTAGCCTCGGGTGCACTCGCTGTACCCATCGCGGCGCTTCATGACGTTGGCAACGGGCCCGGGGTGTGGGTTGTCTCGGGGCTGCCCTCCAAGGTCCATTGGCGGGCAGTGCAGGTACTCGGCCTGGGCGACGATACTGCCAGAGTGAATGGCCTGCAGGCCGGTGAACAGCTTGTAGCGTTGGGGCCGCACCTGTTGCATGAAGATGAAGAAGTGCTTATTGCGCGGCAGGATCTGCACAGCCTGGCTGGGGACCGTCCATGAGCGCCAGCCGGTTCAACCTGTCGGCGCTGGCCGTGCGTGAACGGTCGATCACCCTGTTCCTGATCATTCTGATAGCGATTGCCGGTACGCTCTCGTTTTTCAAGCTGGGCCGCGCGGAAGATCCCCCCTTTACCGTCAAGCAGCTGACCGTTATCTCTGCCTGGCCGGGGGCCACGGCCCAGGAGATGCAGGACCAAGTAGCCGAGCCCTTGGAGAAGCGGCTACAGGAATTGAAGTGGTACGATCGCACTGAAACCTATACCCGCCCAGGCCTGGCGTTTACCGTCCTGTACCTCCAGGACAAAACCCCGCCAGCCCAGGTGCCCGGCGCGTTCTATCAGGCACGCAAGAAGCTTTTCGATGCCTCCAATGCGTTGCCAGCGGGCGTTATAGGCCCGATGGTCAACGACGAATTCTCGGACGTCACCTTTGCGCTGTTTGCACTCAAGGCCAAAGGCGAGCCGCAACGCCTGCTGGTACGCGAAGCCGAGTCTCTACGTCAGCGCCTGCTGAAGGTGCCTGGCGTGGAGAAGGTCACTATCATTGGGGAACAGGCCGAGCGGATCTTCGTATCGTTTTCCCATGAACGGCTGGCCACCCTGGGCATTTCACCCCAGGCCGTTTTCGACGCCTTGAACAACCAGAACAGGCTTACCCCGGCAGGGTCGATTGATACACGCGGACCCCAGGTGGTAGTGCGACTCGACGGTGCCTTTGACACGCTCGATGCCCTGCGCAATACCCCAATCGTAGCCAATGGGCGAACCGTGAAGCTGGCCGACATTGCCACCGTCGAGCGTGGCTATGAGGACCCCGCCACCTTCCTTGTACGCAACCAGGGTGAGCCTGCACTGGTCCTGGGTGTAGTGATGCGTGAGGGCTGGAACGGGTTGGCGCTGGGCAAGGCGCTGGCCAATGAAACCGCACAGATCAACGCAGGCCTGCCTCTGGGCATGACGCTGGCCCAAGTTACTGATCAGTCCGTGAACATCAGTGCCGCAGTGAATGAGTTCATGGTCAAATTCTTTGTGGCACTGCTGGTGGTAATGGTGGTGTGCTTCGTGAGCATGGGTTGGCGAGTAGGGGTCGTTGTCGCCGCCGCCGTTCCCCTCACCTTGGCTATGGTGTTTGTGGTCATGGACGCTACCGGCAAGCACTTCGACCGCATTACCTTAGGCTCCTTGATTCTGGCGCTGGGCCTGCTGGTGGATGATGCCATCATCGCCATCGAGATGATGGTGGTGAAAATGGAAGAGGGGTACGACCGGCTCAAGGCCTCGGCTTATGCCTGGAGCCATACCGCGGCCCCTATGCTGGCGGGCACCTTGGTGACGGCGATAGGGTTCATGCCAAACGGTTTTGCCCAGTCCACGGCAGGCGAATACACCAGCAACATGTTCTGGATCGTTGGCATAGCCTTGATAGCGTCCTGGGTAGTGGCTGTCGTGTTCACCCCGTACATAGGCGTGAAACTGCTGCCGGCGATCCAACCGGTCCGAGGTGGGCACACCGCCATCTACCGTACCCCGCACTACAATCGTTTTCGCAACGTCCTAGGCCGCGTTATTCGCTGGAAGTGGGCGGTAGCAGCTGCCGTGATGCTAGTGTTCGCGCTTGCGGTACTGGGGATGGGGCAGGTTAAGAAGCAGTTTTTCCCGACCTCAGACCGGCCCGAAGTGCTGGTTGAAGTGCAGATGCCCTATGGCACCGCGATTGAACAGACCAGTGCCACCACCGCAAAAATTGAGGCCTGGCTTGGTCAGCAAGCGGCCGCAAAAGTCGTCACGTCCTACATTGGGCAAGGAGCGCCACGGTTTTATTTGGCTATGGCGCCAGAGCTTCCAGACCCTTCATTCGCCAAAATCATTGTGCTGGCCGGCAGTGAGGAGGCACGGGACGCGCTTAAGCTGAAGCTGCGAGAGGCAATCGCCCAGGGCCTGGCGCCTGAGGCCAGGGTGAGGGTTACCCAGTTGGTGTTTGGCCCCTATTCGCCGTTCCCGGTAGCGTTCCGCGTCATGGGGCCGGACCCTCAGATGCTGCGTGGGATTGCGGCGCAGGTAGAAGCGGTGATGCAGAACAGCCCGCTGCTGCGTACCGTTAACCTGGACTGGGGCTCGCGTGTGCCTACGCTGCATTTTGCCCTGGACCAGGACCGCCTGCAGGCGGTCGGGCTCAGTTCCAGCGCTGTGGCCCAGCAACTGCAATTCCTGTTGTCTGGCGTGCCGGTTACGGACGTTCGTGAAGACATTCGCGCTGTTCAAGTGGTGGCCCGTGCCGCAGGCCACGTAAGGCTGGACCCAGCCAGCATCGAAGGCTTTACCCTTATGCTCGCCAGTGGCCAACGCATTCCCTTATCGCAGGTAGGGAAGGTTGAGGTACGCATGGAAGAGCCCCTGTTGCGGCGCCGGGATCGGCTGCCCACCATTACTGTGCGTGGCGACATCGCCGAACGGTTGCAGCCGCCGGAGGTATCCGCCCAGATCCTGACGCAGCTGCGCCCCATCCAGGGGGCGCTGCCGGAGGGCTATCGCATTGAAGAGGGTGGGTCCACCGAAGAGTCGGCCAAGGCGACTAGCGCCCTGGTTCCGCTGTTCCCGATCATGGTCGCGATCACCTTGCTGATCATCATCGTGCAGGTGCGGTCGATGTCGGCTATGGCCATGGTATTTCTCACGGCACCGTTGGGCTTGATCGGCGTGGTGCCCACGCTGCTGCTGTTCAACCAGCCGTTCGGTATCAATGCCCTGGTAGGGCTGATTGCGTTGTCCGGCATTCTGATGCGCAACACGCTTATCCTGATAGGGCAGATCGATCACAACGAGAAGGAAGGGCTGGCGCCATTCGATGCCGTCGTGGAGGCCACGGTGCAGCGTGCACGCCCGGTACTGTTGACAGCAATGGCCGCCATACTGGCGTTCATTCCATTGACCCATTCGGTGTTCTGGGGGACGTTGGCGTACACGCTGATAGGGGGTACGTTGGGGGGAACGGTGATGACGCTGGTCTTCCTGCCGGCCATGTATGCCATCTGGTATGGCGTGAGGCGTCCTTATCATGCAGCGGTTTGAGCCGGCCTTACCAGGCCATCCGCTTGAGCGCCACGGCCATACCGCCCCCCAGCAGCGCCATGCCCGCCAGCAACGCTGGGAACGAGACCCACCACGGCGTACCTGCGGTCATCATGCTGTACTCGGACATACCCCCGATGCCGGCGATCAGGTTCAGGGGCAGGAACACCACGTTGATCAACGTAAGGTTGCGCAGGGCCAGGTTCATCCCGTTGTTGGCTAGGTTGCCACGCGCCTCTATGAGGTTGGCAAACACTTGGGCATGGATTCTGGCCTGCTGGTAGCTCTGGTCGTTTTCGATAATCAGGTCGTTCAACGCCGCCAACTGGTCGGGGCCGAAGCCATGCTTCTGGCCATGGCTGCGCAGCAAGCCCAGCACTGCGCCATTGCTGTGGATAGCGTTGACGTAGTACACCAGGCTCTCGCTCAGGCTGTACATCTGCATCAGATGCTGGTTGTCCAGAGGCCCTGTAAACCGTTGCTGCAGCTCCCGGGCTACCTGCTTGACCACGCGCAGGTGGCCCAGGTAGTGGTGCACGCTTTCATCCAGCAGCGCCATGAGCACGTCCAACGGGCTGCTCATCTCAGCTGCCTGGTTCAACCCATAAAGCAGGGAGTGGCTGGCACAGATCACCGCCAGCCGCTGTTCGCTGAGCACCACGCCGAAAGAAGACACATTGAACGCGCGTCCATCGAAGCTTTCAGGCCGTTTCCAAATGAGAAA
This sequence comes from Pseudomonas sp. AB39(2026), assembly GCF_059831485.1. Taxonomy (NCBI): domain Bacteria; kingdom Pseudomonadati; phylum Pseudomonadota; class Gammaproteobacteria; order Pseudomonadales; family Pseudomonadaceae; genus Pseudomonas; species Pseudomonas sp. AB39(2026). The sequence continues at coordinate 734,280 of NZ_CP195212.1, read as the reverse complement.
CAGGTGATCGGGCCTGATCTCGATACGGGCCACTTCATCCGGGTCCAGGGAAGCGTCCAGCGTTTGGGCACTGATGCCCAGCCGCTGCTGAAGCGTTGACCGCTCGCTGCCATCGGGCGCAATGCCTAACCATACTGTGGACTGGTCCACAGGGGCCTGGCGCAAGGCACCCTGTTCTATACGGTAGCCTTCGATCATGGTTCAGTTTGCCCTGTTGCGGTATTTGGCCTCAAGGCGCTGAATGAAGGCGTGCAACACGCGCCGGTAGAGCTGGTCGCCCAATACCGCGTCCTCGATACCGGCATCCAGGTTAGGGTTGTCGTTCACCTCGATCACCATTACCCGGTCACCCACCTGCTTGAGGTCCACACCGTAAAGCCCGTCGCCGATCAGCCGGGCCGTGTCCACCGCCAGCTTCACCACGGCTTCCGGGGCCTGGGCTACCGGCACCGCGCGGCACTTGCCGTTGATTTCACCAGCCTCGGCCTTGTGGTTGTAGATCTGCCAGTGCCCTTTGGACATAAAGTACTGGCAGGCGTACAGCGCTTCGCCGTCTAGTACGCCAATGCGCCAGTCGTACTCGGTATAGCAATATTCCTGGGCCAGCAGCAGTACGGAATGTTCGAACAGCTTCTGGGCAGCGGCGGTTAACGCCTGCGCGTCGGCTACCTTGATCACGCCTTGAGAAAAGCAGCCATCGGGTATTTTCAGCACCAAGGGAAAGCCCAGGCGCCGGCCCACCCGCCCCAGCTCTTGGGGCCGGTCCTTGTACAGGATTTCCGTTGCGGGCATGCCCAGTTTGCGGCGCTTGAGCAAGTCAGCCAGGTACACCTTGTTGGTGCAGCGCAGGATAGAGGAGGGGTCGTCGATGACGATCAGCCCCTCGCTTTCAGCTTTTTTGGCAAACCGGTAGGTATGGTCGTTGACCCGGGTGGTTTCACGGATGAACAGGGCGTCGAATTCGGCCAGCCGGGCGTAGTCCTTCTTCTCGATCAGCTCCACGTCGATGCCCAGCGCTTTGCCGTTTTCGATAAAGCGGCTCAGGGCCTGGGCATTGGAGGGCGGCAGTGCTTCGGCAGGGTCGTGAAGAATAGCCAGGTCGAAACGCGCCACCCGTTTTGAGTCCGGCTGGCGCCAGGTGCGACGGTTGAACGCATCCAAGGCGTCTGCAAACATGTACTGCTGTTCGTCACGCAACTTGTGCAGCGAGCCGGCTTTGATGCCTGCAATTTGCCAAGTGTCAGCACGGCGAAATTCCACCAGCAGCACGGGGCAGGGGAAGGCCTCGAACAGTTGCCGCCCCAGGGTTTGCAGCGGCTCGATAGGTGTCTTGCCAAAGTACAGGGTGAGGGTAAACGCCTCTGTGCTGCCGTAAGGGTGGTTGGCCAGGGCGCGTTCGAGGGGGCGCCCCAAGTCGTCCAGCCCCACGCTGTAAAGCGCTTTGCGCGACAGTTCGCTGATGGTGCGCACCGAAGGGATCACTTTGTGCCCGCGGGCCTCGGCCAGCAATGAGCAGTAATAGCCCTGGCCCAAGTACTTGTAGCTGCTGCATAGGTTGATCACCTGGGTGCGGCCTGCCACCTCATCGGTGTGTTCCAGGTAATCCTGAACCAGCATCAGGCTTTCGCTAGGTAGATAACTGGCCCAGTCTTCCCGACGCTCCACCACGATCAGCAGGCGGCGCCCGCTTCGCGGCTTGCCAGGAGGTTGATCGTCGAGGGCGGTTGTACAACCCTCGGATTTGTCCAATACTTCGGCCCTGTTGGCTTGCACCGCTGACATGAGTAATCGATCCCTGTTGAAGAACTCGCCCCTTCAATAAATCACGGGTTTTGCGCCCTGTCCCGGTTCGTTACTCAAACATTACGGTGTAGCCATGCTTTTTGATTTTCGCTTTGCATCCGTGGCCGATATCGACGCGCTGGTGGCGCTGGAGCAGCAATGCTTTGCGCTGGACCGGCTCAGCCCGCGCAACTTTCACTGGATGGTGAGCCGGGCCAATGCCAGCCTTATTCTTGCCGAGCAGGCAGGGCAGCTAGCCGGCTATGCCTTGCTGCTGTTTCACCGTGGCACCTCGTTGGGGCGCCTTTACTCCATTGCAGTGAGCCCCGCGTGGCAAGGCCATGGGCTGGGGCAACAGCTGCTGGCCCAAGCACAGGCCAGGGCGCTGGCCTGCAACTGCGCATGGTTACGCCTGGAAGTGCGCCCCGACAACCAGGCCGCCATCGGCTTGTATGAAGCCAATGGCTACCGGCGTTTTGCGGTGGTGGAGGATTATTACGAGGACCATGCCCAAGCCCTGCGCTACGAAAAGCGCATTGTGCGTGATGCACCGCCACCCGCCCGCCAGGTGCCCTACTACCCGCAGACCACGGAATTCACCTGTGGCGCCGCTTGCCTGCTGATGGCCATGGGTGCCCTGGATAAACAGCGCCCTTTAGAGCGTAAGGAGGAGATCCAGATCTGGCGTGAAGCGACCACCGTATTCATGACTGCCGGCCACGGTGGCTGCAGCCCCCAGGGCTTGGCACTGGCCGCTTGGCAACGAGGGTTTGCGGTGCGCCTAGTGCTCAGCCAGGCCGGCCCGCTGTTTCTGCAGGGGGTTCGCAGCGCCGAGAAGAAAGCCGTGATGCAGTTGGTGGAAGAAGGCTTCGTAGAGGCGTTGGCTGCTACTGGCGTGGAGCAACTGACGCAGCCTAGCCTGGATGTGAATGCCGCCTTGCAGGCGGGCTACAAGCCAGTGGTTTTGATCAGCAGCTACCGCTTCACACGCCTCAAGGCCCCACACTGGGTGATGGTGACCGGCTGCGATGAAGAATTTGTATACCTGCATGACCCCGATGTGGACCACAGCCGCCAGCGTGATCACCTCGCCTGCCAGCACTTGCCGGTAAGCCACGGAGAATTCCAGCGCATGAGCGCCTTTGGCCGGCAACGGGTGCGTGCGGCGGTGCTGCTGAAGCGGTGAGGAGGGTTGCAAGAGTGTCCTATGGGTGAGTGGGAAGCGCATTTAGACCCCGTAAATGCGAACAGTACCCCGCGTGTGGCCCTATCTCCCGCTTGAAGGGTGTCAGCCATGGAACGCTTAAGCCTGGATTGCCACTCAAGGTGATTAGCCATAGGGCTGTATTAGCAAAAGGTAGACATGAACACGCTTAGACCCACCTTAGCGTCGTATTCGCCAACACCGCTGCAGCCGCTGGGGCCAACGAGTGCGCCCGCACGCACCGAAGGTACGCAGTTTCCAGTTTCACTCGCCCCTGGCACGGTCCGCACGGCCGATATAGAGGCGCTAGAGCGCTTTGCGCAGGAGCATTCAGCGGCCCCCGCTGAGGAACAGTATTCAACGATCGATCATAGCGTTATCGCTTCAACGGCGGCGGCTGCTTTGAGGGGAGAAACTTTGCCGCTCAGCCGTACGCAGGGGCAGGACAAGCGACAGGCTCAATATGGGATCAATGTACTGAACCCAGACAAGACACCGCTGGGACGGCTGACCATCGACGTTAAACCGGGTGCCCAAGGCGGGTATGAGTTGGCCGCGGCCCTTTTTACACCCGTAGGTTCGTCGACCCCGATGGGGTTTACGCGTGATGCGCACGGTACCTTGCAAAAGAACCTGGGCCGCGCAGCTCAGCGCCCGAGCCGGGGTGATAAGCCGGGACGTGCCCTGGTTTCTCCCAGACAACTGATTAAGGCCCGCTCAAATTTTACGATGGTGAACAGAGGCTACTTTTTCAGCAATGAGGACTTGGCGCATCAGGAAGAGCAGGTGGACTAAAGAACCTGCTTTGGCATCCTCCCTCCCACAACCCTTCAGAGGGTTGCCAGACCGGCTGTCATGGAACTGCAATCAACCCTGGGCCCACCTAGGGCTGTCTTGCACCGCCTCTAACATGGGCCCAAAGGAGAGTTGATTCATGCCGCCTACCGTTACCCGCCTTATCGCTGCAGGGCCCATTGTGCCAGGTACACCCCTTGAGCCTGGGCGCGGCGAGGAAACCCCACGACAGGCACGAACACGGGCATTCATGGCCTCAGGTGAGGTAGGCCCATTACTCGGGCGCACCGCCGATGCACCCCAGTACGCTACCGACCAGCTCCTTGCACAGCTTCAGCAACAGCTGGCCCAACCACGGGTTTCGCCTGGAGATGTCGTAAGGCTGAGCGGGCGCCTCGCAGACGCAGCCATGACGGACAGGGGCGGGCAGGCACTGACCGCCGTCGAACAGCAGCAGGCTCTACTCGCCGTGCTGGAAACATGCAAAGGCCACTGTGAAAACACTCCCGCCAACCAACCAGCCCATGGGGGCTGGCAGCAGGGGCACATAAACCTGTTGCAGGCACGCTTTCACCAAACCGTTAGCCACTGCCTCCACCATGCGCCATCGGCAGCGGTGGCCCTTGTGGACTTGATGGCACTGGCGCACTTGGATGCGCAACAGCTGGCCCAGCAGCCTGAAAGCACCTTGCCCTACATGATGCTTGGCACTTTCCTACGTATGGCCAAGCACCGCGCCAACGCATTCACTCATGAATTGAGTCAGCGTCCCGAACCGATGACTGCCTCGTTGCGGCCCTATGTAGATGTGCTTGGGGCCCTCGCCGGCGTGCCTGGCACACTGGCGACACTGGGGCGCCATTGTCCGCATCTCCCTACCCGGCAGGAGCTGGACGAGCTCACTAACGCTGTTACTCCTCTGCTTGAGGAGTTGCGCCGCCAACATGTGATACCAGCGGGAGAGGGCAGTGATACGGCGTTGGCTGAAGCAGGCGCACCGGCCAAAAACAAAACGGGCCTTGCGCAGGCGCTGTTGAAGGGTGGGCTTAACTCGGCGCGCCAGTTCGATGCCTACGGGGCGGTAGCGCCCATGGACGATAAAGCGATATTGAGCATCATGCGCCGATCATCCCTGCAACTCTCATCCAGGAAGCTGCAGGCTTTATTGAACCACAGGGTGATCGAGCTTAACCGAGCACAAATGGCCATAGTCCTCAACACCCCACTGCCGGTGAACATCAGCAATGACCTAGAAGGCGGGTATGCCTCGTCTTTCGATGAAAAGCTGCGTGGGGCCCTGGCCAACGACTCGCTACAGCTAACCGAAGAACAGATTCGCCGCCTCAGCGCTCAACCCTCGCTGACCAGGGCAAATGCTGGCGGGTTGAAGGCGCTGATGGACAAGCCCACTGCCCAGCTAAGCGAGGCTGACCGCAGACTGTTGGGTGCCGTAGTGGACGGTAACGCCGCGGGGAAGATCAAAGCCTGGCGAGCGCACAATAAAGAACTGCCGGGTGTGTTGGCGCGTTCAGGCCTGCCAGAGGCCGTGCGCAAGGAGCTCTCAGACCTCTACCAGTCCATAGACAAAGAGTTGCAAACCCTGGAAAGGGGGGCCTCTACAGGAAGATCGCTGGTCAGCCGCCTGACGGCCAGCCCGGCCATGCTCCTGACGTTGGCACCGTTGCCTTTGGCCGTGGCCTTTGTGAGTGGCGACAAGCCTTACAGCGCCTCCCTGATTGCCCACTTCACCAAGAATGCCGTATTTATGGCCGGCTTGATGATGAATGAGCTGACCAACAACCGCACTAACATTGACCATATGCTCAACCGCTACTTCGTGACGTTTTTGGCCAACGTGTTGGTCGCACAGCCAACCTTTGCCCATAACGAGCACTTATTGGAGAGCGTAGGCTTTGGTATGGCCACCGCCGTGGTCTCCGGCGGTGCGACCCTTGGCGTGTTCAACCGGGACGCTATCTGGTCCGCCATCAAAGTGGCCAAGGAAAAGCTGTCTAAGGCAGGCACAGGTGCACCGGCGATCGACGAAGTAGACCGCCACGCGGTTGCAGACCACTTCAGCCGGGGCGAACAGATGGCCCGAGAGGTCAAGTTAGCCGTAGAGGTGTTCAAAAAAGACCATGCCGTCACGGACATTCTCAATTCAAGCCTGACGTTTTTGGGCAGTAAAAGCAGTGAAATCAAGCAGGTTCATGACAAAGCAGAGGCTAGGCGGGTAGGGGTTGAGCCGCCCAGCGTGCCTCGCAAAGAAGACCCGGACTTTTATCCCAAAATGGGCCTGGTGGTGCTGACAGGTGGGATCAGCGCCGCCTTGGTGGTGCTCATGGAAAGCATGGTCGGCAAGGCTGATTACGCCGCCGACGGCATGTGGTGCACGTCCGAGATGCTCAAGCTGGCCCTCAACCCTGATGCCGACATGCAAAAGGCGGTGCAGACCTTCAAGGAGATTGTAGGGCTCAACTTGGTGCTCACCGCCTTCCTAGGTATCAACAAAGCGTGGAATTTTCTAGATAAAGGCGCTACCGGCTACGCCAGCGGCACCGGCGTGCTCACCGGTGCGAACCTCACACTGCCGGGCATGGTGGGCGAAGCGGCTGGCAGCGCGGCCGGCAAGGGGCTGAGCTACCTGGCCGAAACGGGCAAAGCGGCCCACCAGGCCACCCAGTCCGCCATCACACAGGCCGGGGCGTATGCCAGTGGCCTCAGCAGCATCGCGCGGACAGCCCGCCAGCCAGGTAGGCAGAATGCAAGCGATACGGTGCCGAGCCTTTATTTTCAGTTCCACGAACTCAGCCAAAGGGCAGGGCGGGAGCAGGCAGAGCGGGCTGCGGAAGGTGAGCCTGGCCAGCCGGCAGAAGCTCCTTGAGCTGAGCGATGTGGCGCCACAGCCCATAGCAATGCCTTCGCGCCTGTCACACTGGGCGTTGCAATGGCACCGGCGCCAATGATATAGCGGGTCGGGTTAACACATCCGACCTGCAGGTGAACGGTGCACACGGCCAATGAACGGGAAAAGACGCTTTTTGTGGTGATGCTAGGCGGCAAGCACCCGAAGGCTAAAATCGAAGTGCACGACGTGGTCTTTGTGGTGGCTACCACCCTCCAAGACGCCTACCCTGCACTACGCGAAGGCTGGTTCGGAAGTGCCAAGGGGGTGCACATCGATGCCTGGATGGCGGTGGACGGTGTCGCCCAGTGGAAGGTGGCGTTCAGTGCCCTGGCACCTTGTGCGGGGGCGCCGAGGCTTTACTTTATCAACTTGGGCGGTTATGAAAGCCGGGCCTTCGGCGAAGCGCATCACTACCTGCTGGTGGTGGCCGATAGTAAAAAAGGCGCCATCGAGCAAGGGCGCCAGCAGATGTTGAGCACCTGGAAAAAAGCACACACCGATGCCGTTCTGGACGTGGACGACTGCCTGCCGATTGATGAGGTAGATGGGCGGTATGTGCACTTGATAGAGGGCACCCATCGGGGGGTGACCCAGCGTAACGATTACATTGTGCTGTAGGCGGCACGCTAACCCGGTAGGAGGCCAAGCATGCCCGATGTAAAGCGCATCCCTAGCGCCTCCAACCCTACGGAATAAGCACCACCTTTTCGCTGCTGCCGGCCTCTATCGCCTTGTACGCAGCAATGCCGTCGTCAAGGCTGACCTGCTGGATGCCCTGTGGCGCGTGTAGCAGCCCTTGATCGAAGTCCCGGCCAAGGTCGGTCAGCATGGGCGCACATTGGGTGGTGTCATAGAGCAAGGAGTTCACGCCTATGAGTACACCGCCTTTGCGGTACAGCGCAAGCGCAGGGAAATCCACCTGGCCGTCGGCTGGCGCGGCGATGATCGCGATGCGCCCGAAGTTTGCCAGAGCGGACACTGAGGCGGGTAACCAAAAGCCGGTGGTATCGAAAATCACCTCCGCGCCACCGGGGAATGCCTCGTTCACCTGTGCGCTCAGAGACTCGGTGGTGTTCAGGAGAAGCGTTTGATAGCCTTGAGCTTGCAGCGCGTGCGCCTGGTCCTCACGGCGCACGGCAGCCACCACCTGAGCACCTCGAAGGGCAGCCAGGGCTATGGCAGCGCTGCCTACGGCACCATTGGCGCCTATCACCAGGCAGGTGGTGCCCTGTTTGACCCCCGTCCGTTCTATCGCGTCATAGGCCGTTGTAAACGGAACGCCTATGGCAGCGGCCTGTGCGAATGACAGGCTGGTGGGCATCAAGGCAACTCCGCTGGCCGGTACGGTCAGGTATTGAGCATGGGACCCGTCCCGCAGAAACCCCGGGCCCTTGCCCGTACCCCATACGGCCTTACCGATCAGCTGCGCAGGGCCTTGCTCGACTACCCCGGCAAAGTCCCGGCCTGGCACCCGTGGCAGGGTGGTGTAGGAAAATCGGCCAAGCACGTTTTTAAGGTCGCTAGGGTTAAGGCCAGCGGCTTTGACACGCACCAGCACTTCGTCAGGGGCAGGGTGCGGGACATCCAGCTCGGCGAGGGTGAGGTTGTCAACGCTGCCGGTGGCAGTGAATTGCAGTGCTTTCACGGTGGAGGCCTCTGAAGGTACGTGCACTTAGCCTAAAGCGGTGGGCTATGTCCCACCTGCCAGATGTTTGCGCCTATCAGACACCCTGGTCGGGTTCGGTGGGTTGGGCGGCAGCGTAGGCCGAGGGCGCGACACCCATGAAACGCTTGAACATCTCGCTAAAGCTGCTCAGGTTGTAGCCCAGTTCGACCGCCACCGTGTTCACGGCAACGGCCTCCATCAGGCGAGCACAGGCATACGCCAACTGCACCTGGCGCCTCCAGTCCATAAAGCTCACGCCCAGCTCTGCCTTGAACAACCTGGCCAGTGTCCGCGTGCTGGCACCCACCGCTTCGGCTTGCGCCTCGAACGAGACCTGTAGGGACGGGGCGCGTAACACCTGTTCGCACAGGCTGCGCAGACGACGATCGCCACCGGCTGGCATGGGCACGCGCATGGGCGTGAAGCGCGCGCGGCGTAACTCCACCATGAGAAACGTATCGAGCGCGTCCTGATAATCGTTTTCCGGATGGGGGGCAAGGTTCACTCTGCGCTTGATGAGCTCACGAAGCAGGGGCGAAACCGCCACCACGGTCAGCTGAGCTCCCATACGCTCAGCGACCTCGCGGCGCAGGTAGAGGTTGTGCATGTCCAGGTTGTGGACCACGCGAATGCCATGGGGAACATGGGGCGGTATCCACACCGCCCGGTGTGCCGGTACCAGCAGTGCCGTGTCCGGTGTATCCACCCACGCCATGCCGTGCTCGGCGTAGAGCAGTTGCCCCCAGGCATGGGCATGGGGCTCAATGCTCAGCCCTTGCGGGTAGGTACGCGATAGGGGCAGCAGCGAGTGGGCAGTGGTGGTGAGATCCGGGGGTGTTGCCTGGGCCATGCTGGACGAGTGCCAATAGTTGAGGGCGCGTGGGGATTATTCCACGACGCGCTCACGGCGGTAATGGGTTAAGCACGACTACCCGGAGGGAAAGCATAGCGACGGCCCGCCAGCGCTATGACAAAGGCAAGGCCTGCAAGTGCGGCCACGGCAGGCGGCAGCATGGCAGTACCCCCGTGGGTAAGCAGTGCGCCGCCAAGCGCGCCGCCAGCCGCGATGGCCAGGTTCCATGCCGTGGTAACCATGGCCTGGGCCAGGTCCACACCGTCGCCTGCGGCATCCGCAGATGCAGTCTGCATCATGGCGCCAGCCCCACCAAAGCCCAGCCCCCAGATAACGACGCCGGCGTAGAGGGCCAGGCTCTGGTCTCCCGCGACACTCAGGAGCACGGCCGTCAATGTGAACGAGCCGATTGCGCTAAGCACCATCAGGCGAAGCAGGCGGTCAATCAGCTTCCCCACCAAGCCTATGCCGAGCAATGAACTGAGGCCGAAGGCCAGCAGCACAAGATCGACCCTTGATTCGGAGGCGGTCGAGAACGGCGCGATGTAGGTGTAGAGGATGTTGTGGGCGGTCATCCAGGTCAGGATGACGAGCAGGATCGGTACGACGCCTTTGGTTTTAATAACGCGAAGCAGCGAGAGGCGGTTATCACCTGAACGGCCTGCCGCATCAGGTACTTTCACAAGAATCCACCCGATCAACATAACGCTCAAAGCCGACAGCACCAGGAACGATCCTCGCCACCCCACCAGGCTCCCGAGAAACGTGCCCAAGGGCACACCGAGCGAGAGCGCCAAAGGCACACCTACCATCGCCACGGCCATGGCCGGCCCGGTCTGCTCTGGGCGCACCAGGCTACGCGCGTAGCCTGCCAGTATTCCCCAGGCGAGCCCTGCCGCACAGCCTGCGATAAAGCGCGCAACCAGCACTACCCCTATGGACTCGGCCATGGCCGTGAAGGTGTTGCCGATCACAAAGCACAGGATGGTGGCCAGGAGGACAGGCCTGCGGCGCACACCTTGGGTGAGGCTTGTAAGGGGAATGGCCGCCAATAGGGACCCCAAGGCATAAACCGCAACCAACTGCCCCGCGATAGCTTCAGAGACACGCAGGCCCGCAGCAATGCTGGGCAACAGGCCGGCAGGCAGCGTTTCAGTGACAATGCAAAGAAAGCCGCTGGCCGCGAGGCCCGCCAATGCTGCTATGGGGAGCCTGTCGCTTGCAACAGGCTTGGCTTCAGACAGGTCGGGAGACGAAGAGGGTTGCATAAAGCGCCTTTTGAATAGGTGAACCGATCACCGCATACGCAGAAGAAGAGGCGGCGTGGCTATTTACGTTATCAGCTACTATAGTATTCACATCCCCCAAAGTAAACGGTTTCTATAATGACCAATAACGTAAATAAGCGTGGCCGTGGCCGCCCCCGTGAATTCGCCCTTGAAGACGCCATCCTTGTGGGGCAGCACCTGTTTCATGAGCACGGCTATGAGCATGTCAGCGTCGCTTCGCTGACCGAGGCAATGGGGATCACGGCACCTAGCTTCTATACGGCCTTTGGCAGCAAGGGCGCGTTCTTCAACGATGCACTGGAGCATTACTCCGCCACGGTGGTGCCGCTGGACCGTATTCTGGTGCCAGGCACGCCACCCCAGGTGGCGTTGCTTGAAATGCTGCGCGCGGCCGCCCAGGCCTACGCTGCTCACCCGCAGCGCCGTGGTTGCTTTATTCTCGAACATGCCAAAGCCAGCACGACGGAATGGGGCACTGCCGCCAAGCATATTGCAGAGGAGAATCGGGCCAGGGTGACGGCGTTTCTTGAGGCTTCCGGCATTCCGGTGCCCGACCCGGTGGTGGATTATGTGGCGGTGACCATGCTGGGGTTGTCGGCCGCCGCAAGGGAAGGGTGGGAGGAGAAGCGGCTGCTTGCCGTGGCTGAGCGGGCAGGGGTGGTGCTTGAACGATTGATAGAGAACGCTCAAGCCTGACTGGGGCTGCGAACAGCTGAAAGCAGCCCCCTGCACCTCACCCGAGGTCAGTCGGGGTGCCAGCGGTTTGATTCATGCCCCGCTGCCGTGCCTGCCGGGATTGAAATCAACTCAATCAGCGAGCCCCAGGGCGCCCGCACGTAATGCATGGCATTCCCAGGCCCCTGTTCCGAGCCAAACAGGGCGTTGGGCCCGCGAAGTGAAGTCGCCCCGGCTGCCAAGGCCCGGTTCAGGGTCGCAGATAGGTCATTACAGTAAACGGCGAAGTGATGGAGCCCGATTGCGCCGAGCCCTTCGACGCCTGGAGCCGCACCCTCAACCTCAAACAGCTCGATGTTGGCGCTATTTCCCATACGGATCATGCGAGTCGCCGTCACCCTTAGCCCCCCTTCAAGCGCCACTGTGGCGGTAAGCTCATCGGGTGAACGCTGGGGCTGGCCATCAATGACAGTGTCGTAGACGATTGCCGCATCGAACGCCTCCCGCAGGAACTGTGTAGCTGCTTCGATGTTAGGGACGGTGATGCCAATATGGTCTATGCCTCGTACGTTGCTGGACATAGCAAAGCCCCTTGTTATTGGCGATTCAGGAAGGAAGACACCAACGGGTTCAGCGCGGGTGCGCATTCCTCGGGAACCCAATGGCCGCAGCCTGGCAATACGTGCGCTTCGACATGGCTTGCATAGCGGCGGATGTTGTCGGGTTGCAGGGCGCCGAAGCCGCCATTGCCACCACCACCCACCGCGAGCACAGGGAGCGTGAGCGGGTTGGCCATCAATTGCTCATTCTGGGCAATGGACTGGGGCAGGGCGCGGTAATACTCAAAGGCCTGGTGGAAGGTCTGGGGCTTGGCGTACGACCGGACATAGCGGTCTAAAAGGTCGTCCGTAAAGACCGCCTGGTTGCTGGCGTGGTGACGGATGAAGTGGGTCAGGAACAACCGCTCGTTACCCTTGACCATCGTGTCCGCCAACTGGTCGGACGCCGCGAAAAAGCTGTGATGCCAGCCAGGTGCCTCGCCGCTTTCGACAAAGGCTGGCAGCGTATACAGCGTGTTGTCCGGGATGGTCGCCTCAATGAAAACAGCCTTGATGATATCCCCCGGATGGCGAGCAACCATGGGATAGCTGTTCCAGATACCGATGTCATGGGCTACCACATAGAAGGGCTTGCCTGCACTCAGCTGCTTGGCAAGTGTGTAGAGGTACTCCGAGACATCTACCCCTGTGAACGTTGTTTTTGGCGGCTCTGACAACCCAAGGCCAGGCAGGTCAACGGCCACGACCGTGTAACGGTTGGCCAGGTGTTGCATGAGGCTATTCCACTCATACCAGGTTTGCCCAAAGCCATGGACCAGCAGCACCAGCGGGCCTGTGCCACCCTGGACGAAATGTAACTTCACACCGTTCACACGTTCGTACCCGCTGGTGAAGCCTTTGAGCACGGGAAATTCCTCCTGTGCAACTTCCACCTTTGGGCGAGGTGCGGCCTGAAGGGGTGTCGCGCCCACGGCGAGGGCGGCGAAAGCGAGTGCGATTGCAAATGGCTTCATGTTTTCACCTGGGAATGAGCCGAGACAGACGGCTTTAATTAACGTTAACGTCCACTATAGTATTGGCATTTTCAGAAGTAAACGCTTTCTATATCGTACGTTAACGTAAATCGGTGAAAACCCGGCCAGCCGCTGGGTGTATGGGGCAGACCGCGCACTGGGTAGTGCTAGTCGATGTCTCCGGCAATAGAGGGCCTTCCCCATAGGCGTAGCCGGCTGATACCTCCATCGGGAAATACATTCAGCCGAACGTGAGTGATAGGCCCCAGTGCCTGCAGTTCCTGCATGTAAAGATGCTCCCGATCCATCTCCATCTTCTGCTCCGGCAGCAAATCTCGCCAGAACAGGCTCTGCGTTTCAACCTGGCTGTCCGTCCCGCCTTTTACATACGCCGCCTGGATCGATACGCGATCTGGATAGTTGCCCTTGTAGTGCAGGGTATCGACCAGCACGCTGTCAACCTCACCCGGCACCCCTAGCGCCACAATCACCCAGTCATTCCCAGGCGTGCGGCGGCGTGCGGTCTCCCAACCTTCGGCCATGACCGCCGCACGGCCTGGATTGAGGATGTTGCCCATCCGGCCATAGTGCTCGTCGGAGCAGGCGATAGCGCGCCCACCGTTCAACGCGGCGCACAGGTCAACACGCTCACCGGCCTTCACTCTGCTCCAATCCATATGAGGAATGCCGTACACGCGCAAACGGGCTACGCCGCCGTCGGGGTAGATATTGAAGCGCAGGTGGCTATAGGGCAGGGCACTATCGATGGCGTGCAGGTGATGGCTGTCACCTTGCAACGCCACGGCGGGAAGAATTTCTGTCCAAAGGGTGCTGGCGTCTGGGTCTCCGCTTTCGATAAAACAGGCTTCCAGCGAGGCCGAGGGCGGGAAGTTGCCGGTAAAGAAAGAGGTATCGATGTCGACGCCCTTGATCCTACCCGCCACCCCGAGGCGGATAACGACATGGTCGTAGCCTTCATAACGTTTGCGGCGTGACTCCCAGCCATCCATCCATTTGCCGTTGTCGTCAAATACATCCGGCTTGAACACGGGGACGGTGTGCTGGAAAAGCCGGTTGACGTCGGCGAACCAGTCATCGCTCACGGACAAGGCCACGGCGCCCAGGCGGGCATCAGCCAGGTTCAGGTATTTACTAAAGGGTGCAGAAGGCATGCTCATGTGCTTACCACTGTCGAAAAGGAAGAGGTGGATTTCAACGTTGTGTGGCTTTTACAGGCTCAGGCACCCAAGGGCCTTTTACGCTGATGGCTGGGAACCCTTGATCGATCACTTGCAAGGCGGCGTCCTTTGGCGTGTTGTCGCCCTGGCCCTGGATACTGACGATGTCCTGAGGGCATGCGGAGAACGCCACGAAACAGTCCATTTCCGCGCGTAACGTGATGTAGTCGCCAGGGTTGGTCACGGTGGGCAGGGTGGCAAGGTTGATGCCGTCTGACTGTACGCGGATGTTCATGAAGATATTAAGGGACGCGAGGTTGCGGCGAGGAGGTGTAACACCCAGTTCAAGCATGCCTTCAAAGAGGTTGTCACTGCAGTTTCGATGATAGTGAGTGCAACCTAACAGCTCGTAGCGGCGGCGGTCACAGGCTGCCATGAAGGTATCGTGCACCCCCGGCGAGGTATCTTCGACCAGGGTGAGAATAGGGTGGCGCGCACTGGTCACGAAGCTGTCGCCGATCATAGGGTTAAGGTGCTGTGTCCACACACGCGTGGCTTCCATGCACATATATTCTTCGAGGTCATAGGCATTCCAGGCCCAGCAATCCACCACTTGTGTGCCGTGGGTGTTGATCACCCGTACCGATTGCCCGGCTGTGAGGCGTACTGCTTTGCCATGGCCGGCGGGAATTGTGATTGCAACGGGGGGCAACGGCGGCATAAGTCGAACTCCAAGTCAGATTCAAGCGATTCGATGCCGATTCAGGCGCCGCTCGATAAAACCGGCGGCACTGTCGAGCAATAAGGTAATCAGCCAATACGCAATGGCCACGACCAAGTAGATCTCCAAGGGCGCGTAACTGGTGGAGATGGCCTGCTTGGCGGCGTACATGAACTCCTCGACGCCCACTACCGAGAGCAAGGCGGTATCCTTGATCAGGCCGATCAGCAGGCCAACGGAGGGAGGCAGAGCGACGGGCAGCGCCTGTTTGAGTAGCACGTGGCACAGGGCTTCGAACGGCCGCAGGCCCAAGGCTGCACAGGCCTCATATTGGCCCTGTGGAATTGCGCCGAAGGCGGCACGTAGTACCTCACCCAGGTAAGGGCCGTAGTAGAGCGTCAGTGCTGTCACCCCAACCATAGGTGAGCTCAAGGTAATGCCGTACTCGGGCAATATGAAAAACAGCAGGTACATCAGCACCAGCATCGGCAGCCCGAGGATAAAGTCAATGTAGGCTCGCACGCTGCTCTGCAGCCAAAACTGACCCTTTTGCAGCCCCCAGGCGAGCAAAGCCCCGAAAGCCAGCGCCGTACAAGCCGATACCAGTGCCAGGCGCACGGTGAGCCAGAGGCCTACAGCCAGGTCAGGGGCGTTGTGGACGATCGCAGACCAATCCATCATGGCCTCCTCGCGCGGTTGAAGCGCTGTTCCAGGCGGCGGGCCAGCTTTAGTGTGGGCCAGCAAATGACCAGGTAGCCGGTCACAACCATCAATAGCACTGGTGTCGCTTCGAAGGTGCGGGCAATCACCAGCTGGCCGGCGTAGGTCAACTCTGTCACTGCCACTACTGACGCCAGCGGGGTGGTCTTGACCACCAAGGTGAATTCGTTGACCAACGCTGGAAGGCTATTGCGCAACACCTGAGGGGATGACACGTACCACCACGCCTGGAAAGCCGAAAGGCCCAGCGCGGCAGACGCTTCACCCTGGCCGTGGGGTAGGCTTCGGTAGTTGGCGCGCAAAATCTCCGCCACGTAGGCTGCGCTGTTCAGGCCGATTGCCAATACCGCTGCCAGCAGGGGTTTGCCACCAAGCCCGATCAATGGCAGGGAAAAGAACACAATAAATAACTGCACGATTGACGGTACACCGCGCATGAGGCTTACGTACAGATGACCCAGGCCACGCCACATCGCCGTAGGCCGGCTCCTCAGCCACCAGATCAGGTGGCCGACCACAAAGCTGGTTACAGCGGACAGCACGGTTAGCTCCAGCGTAACTCGCAGGCCTTTCGCCAGGTCCGGCAGGGCGCCGAGCACTTGTACGTAAGCACTCATCGCTTACACCGCAAAATCGGTAAGGTCTTCGGCTACCGACAGCTCCACTGCACCGGGCCGGTCGTTGCCGACAATGCCCGTGCAGCACGTGGAGACTACAAACAGCGTGTCGAGTACCACACGGCAGGTCACGGCATCTCCGGCTTTCACGGTAGACGGTTGGGGGGTCAGCGTACCTGTTTGATCCAGGTGCACGTTCATGAACAGGTTGATCGGGTCCGGTAACTTGGGTTGGTGGCGGCCCAGCCGTTGCAGTTCGCTCTGCAATGCCTCAACACAGCCCAGTTGACCTGCATAGCCATTGGCGGCCAAAAACGCCGTGGTGGACGCTGGCAGGAGCAGGTCGTGTTTGCCCACGCTGTCCTTGCCCAGCACCATCACTGGCCGGCGGCGATTGTTAACCAGGCGCATGCCAGCACCCAGCACATAGCTATTGCTGAACACACGCGTGTGGTGCACTGACAGGTGAACGCTGGGCTCGGCTTCACTGAAGCCGAACAGGCTGGCGACGGCGCCATCCTCCAGTGCGGTAATGCGTAACAGCTGGCCGCGCTTGACCACGATTGATCCGGCACTGCCGGCCTCTACACGACGGACTTGCACAGGCAACGGTGCCCGGCTTTGGCTGGCATCTTTCATCAGGAGCATTGGGCTGGCCTCAGGCGGGAAGGGGCTGGTGGTCGGACACGACGATATCGATAGGCGTGACCAGCAAGCCATTGCCCGGAATGATGTCCTGAGGGCAGGACGACACCGCGCACACTAGGTCTGTCAGGGCGCGAAAGACGATACGGTCCCCCGGCTTGCTGATAGGGTCTGTGACCTGCATACGGCAGTCGGCGGTAACGGGGCCGTTTTGAAACAGGTTGAAAGGCTCTGGTACGTTCACGGGTGACACGCCGTAATGGCTCAAGCCTTCATGCAGATTGTCCAGGCAGTTCCGATGGCCGTCTACGCCGAAATCCACGCTGAATCGAGTGCAATCGCAGGCTGGGACGTTAGCGTCGTGTACACCTACCGTATCGTGAAGGACTTCAAGCAGTGGCTCGTCAGCGTTCGAATACAGGCTGTCGCCCACATTGAAAAACAGCGAGGCCAGGCGGCGCCGGGTGTGGGTGGGTGACAGGTATTGGCCAAGCTTGCCGTTAACGATGGCGACGAAATCCGCCGCTTGCTGGCCTTGACTATCGATCACCGTAACGTACTGGCCGCGACGAACTTCGAAGGTTCGACCGTACCCGGCCGGTACGTGGATTTGCGTAGAGGGGGATGACATGGGGCGCCTCACTTGGCAGGGATGAAATCGCTGGAGGGCAACTCGAATGTCACGCCCAGGTATTGCTGTTGCAGTGCCTGCAAGGCGCCAGAGGCTTTCATAGCCACGATCTGATCGCTAATCGCCTTGTTCAGCCGAACGTCGTCTTTTCGTGTTGCCCAACTGATCCACTGGCTGTCACCCAGCTCCCCAACCTGGCGCACGTTATCGGGGTGCTGCTTGAGTAGGCTGCCCAATACGGTAATGTCATCGAGGATGAAATCAGCGCGCTTGGTCATCAAGGCTGCGAGGGTCTGGTCGACGCTGTCGACGCCGACGACCTTGATGGGGGCAAGGCCTTTGGCCTTGAGGTCGACGTTGAATTGCTTGATCAGTTGCTCAGGGGCCGAGGTGGTTTTTACCGCAGCACTCAAACCCGCGAGGCGTTCGGGCGTGAGGCTTGATGAGGCCAGGCGCTTGTCGTCGACGCGGGACATCACGGCATTCACACTCTTGCCGAAGGGCGCCACGAACAACACCTTGTTCGCCCGCTCCGCTGTGACGTTCAGTGACGAGCCTTCGGCATCCACCGACCCCGAGATCAAAGCAGGGATGATGCCGCTGAAGGCCATCTTCTGATACTCAACTCTCACGCCTAGGGTTTTGGCGACCTCGGCCATGATCGCGGGTGTATAGCCCGTGATCGCGCCGCTGCTGTCGGTGTATTCGTAAGGGGCGAAGGTGGGGTCGATGGCGACAACCAGTGTGCCGCGCGCTTTTACCTCGTCCAGCGTATCCGCTGAAGCCAGCGGAGCATGGAGGCTGGTTGCGAACACTGCGGCAACCAGTGAACAAGGAAGGCTGGCGAACAGTATTTTCATGATAACGCCCTTGGCATGGTGGAGTGACCCAAGGGGTATCGCAGGTTTTGTGCCACTGTCTGCCATGGCGGCGAAACAAAAACGTCAGCCCATTAGAAACAAGGGTTTCAAAAGCTAAATAGATTGGAACAAATGTTTCTTACTGTCAGGCGAGCCACCCCCTATGTGTATGGATGTGCGCCAGCAAGGGGCGCGGCAGCACCCAATTGGTGCTGCCTGACCTCGGTTCATTCCAGTTCGCCCAATTTTTGATGCAAGATCTCAGCGTGTGCCAAGTGGGTGGACTTTTCGCCAGCCAGCTCCTTGCCTACCAGCGAGCAGAGCAGGTTGGTGATGCCCGAAACGCTGGCATTGCTATCAAACATCAAGCTGCCCCCGGTGTGGCACCGGATAACCCACCGTGCAAGCTTGGCAGGCTTTCCGGCAAGTACGTCAGAGATGTACAGAAGTTGCACACCAAGCTCTGACATCGCTGACATCGCACGCTCCAGCTGGGGAACGCGGCGACGCAAGCCGATGCAGATGGCTATATCTCGATCGTCCAAATCGGCTATGTACTCCGCCAAGCTATCACCGGGTACCGGTAGCAGAAGGATATCGCCACGCACCTGGATCAGGTTACTGCGGAACATCACAGCGATGGTCTGGCTATGGCGGTAGCCAATCAGTACTACCCGGCGGGCTTTGGCAACGGCTTGCGCCATCTCGAACAGCTCCGCCCGGTCCAGGGAGCCATACGTTTTGGCCAGGTTTGCAACTTCTTGGTCCAGGTGGTGCTGTATAAGCGCTTGAGGGTCGCGATCCTCGTCTCCCAGGTGCTGGAGGTACAGAGGGGACCCGCCAGTGCTCGCCTTGCGCGCTTCACGCCGGGCGCTCTCATAAGAGTCATAACCCAACGAACGGAAGAAACGCGTGGTAGTGGCCTTCGACACGCCTGCATGGTTCGCCAGCTCGGTAGCCGTCTGCATTGCCAATTGACCAGGGGAAGCGAGAATGACATCGGACAGCTTTTGTTCCAGGGCCGACATCTGCTCATATCGCCCGCGAATACTGCTTTCCAGCGAGGGAGGTAAATCAGGGTGCTTCGGCGTGTTCTTTGCGGCCATAGGAAGTCCACTGCTGGGGTGCTGGGGGTACAGGTAACGCCTGCCTGCAAAGTCTAACTCACGCTTATCAGCATATCTCAGGTGTGTAAGTGTTCAGTTGGGGCAATCCCCAAGTGGTTCAGCAAACTGCGCATTGCAGGGGACACGCCTAGCCAGTCTCGGTAGATGACACACAGCTGGCGGCGAGCCCAGTTATCCTAATTTTTGACCTGTAAACCTCTAGGGGTTACAGGTCAAAAAAAGAGGTTACGGGCCAACATGATCGTTCACCACACCGGTAATTTTATAGCACCGGACGCCTTGCCCAAGGACATGGAGTTACCGAACGGGCGCAGGTGCTTAGCCCAAATCACCAGCGAGCTATTCGATGAATTGGTTTCTTCCCGCCATCACCGCGAAGTAAATCTGTGAGCAAGCGGAGCGCGCAGGCGTGAGGATGAGCGCCCGCAGGGCTGAGATACGGCCGCCAGGCCATGGCTCGGTTCACGCCAGCCGTCCCCGCAGGGGCACGCCATAACGGGCTGTTTGGCCAACAACGCCTAATCCAACAGTGAACTACGGCATCGCAGCCTGATGCGGCTTGGCGAGTTAATACCTCACTCGACCAACACTTGGCGCGATCAGTGAAATCTCCGGCAGTAAAATCCAGGTTCGGCCAGAAATTCTGGAAAGTCTCGTAATTGAGCGAAACGGCAGCCGCGCGATCCTCTTGACCTATCGAAAGCCAAGTGGCGCACATTCGATCTTCCCAGGTGGCCTGAGCCAAAAAGTGTCTTGCCGTGAGCTCAGGCCATCCATCCTCAACCAATGTCATCACGAAGAGAAACTGAGCCGGACTACAGAATTTCGCATTGAGGGCGGTCAGCGCATCCAGCATCAAATACCTCAAGCCAAGTCGCTGAAAGAGCGAGAGAGCATGGCTGGCCTCTTTCTCGAAAAATATCTGCGCACATACAGCCGTGCCTCCGTTGATATCGGACGCAACGTATCTGACAAGGGACTCATTCACAGGCTTCACTCGTTTTTTGTTGTTTGTTCCTTTATGCAGGTGGAGCACACGAGGGCGCAAGCAGGTGGGGGCGGGTCGGGAGCGATGCTGGTGCTGGGGAAGGGGTCTACGAGCGCTTTGCGCTCGTGTATAATGCTGCCAGTCTGATAAGACCTGGGGGCTTTGCACCCCCAGAGTGGGCGGAACTATTAGCGGCGCGGTTTGCCTGCATCGCTGCGCTTTTCGCGGATCTGACCATCTTGGTTCCGAGATCGTGGCTGCTCGCCACCCCCTTTCTTTGGCACGTTCACGTTCGGGTTTAAAGGACGGCGATCTGTCATGGCTCAATCTCCCAATGGGAATTCACCCAAAACACATCATGTGGTGGTTTTCATCCTTGATAAACACAACATAGTCCGCTTCGCTTGAGCTCGCAATCGGTTATCATCGTCCTCACGTCAAAAAGTATTCCAGCGATGGTTGCTAGCCGCCGGCGCGGTAACAGGCAGGTCCATCGTTTGTCTGATAAGGAGCGCGGGGCGATCTCGTCGCTTGGTGCCAGTTTTTTGCGGGGGGATGAGAAATGCGGGTATTCATCAGTTCTGTCGTGCGTAATTTTGAGGCCTACCGTGCGGCAGCCCGCAGGGCAGTGGGACTGCTTCAGCACCAGGCAATCATGTGCGAGGACTTCGGGGCACGGCCGGACTCCTCTGAAGTCGCGTGCATGACAGAGGTTGACCAGGCCGATGTGGTGGTTGTGATTTTAGGTGCCGATTTCGGCTTTCAGACGCCCAGCGGAGAGTCCGTTACCCAGCAGGAATTTCGCCGTGCACGGGCAGCAGGGAAGAGGGTTCTTGCGTTCCTTCAGGACGTTCCGGTCGAGGGGCCCCAAGAAGCATTCAGGTGGGAGGTATCGGACTACGTGGATGGGCTATTCCGCGCTACGTTCACGACCGAGCACCAGCTTTCGGATGCCATTGTCCAGGCATTGAACCAACTCAGTGTGACGAGAACCGCTGTGTCAGAGGCTGAGTTCGTGGAGCGCCTCCAGCAACGCCAGTCGCGCAGCCAAGGCCAGTGGAGTAATTGGCAACGCGATACGCGCATCGAAATCGCCCTCCTGCCTCAGCCAGAACTGTCGGGCACACTGCGCCAAGTGCATGCCGAGCACGAGGCGTTCTTCCTGAAGCTGTGCCAGGCAGGGCTGAGTCCATTGCGGGACGGCTACACGGACTATGATCAGGACGACCTGACCGGAATCGACACCGGTACCGTATCGTGGCGGCATCACGACTCCGGAACGGCCTGGCTATCTGCCGCTCTCACTTCGCCTACAACCAGCCGTGATCCGTTTGCGAGTCACTACATCTCGCCGAGTCGCGTGCGCAGCATTGCAGAGGCGGCGTTTACGCTGATCAGCCATGGCCGAGGAGGGTGGTTCCAGCTGTCACTGAACAACATGTCCTACAAGCTGTTCCAAGAGCCACCGTCGGTACCATCGAACAGTCTCTCCATGCCGCATCGCCAGGAAGAGCATGTGGTCGAACGGCAACTACTAATTCCGGCATCGCAAGCTTCTTATAACAGGTGGCTGGACGAAGCTCTTTTCAGGATTGGCCGCAGGCTCGGTGCTTGAGGCTCGGCTGACGGGCAACTCACTCATGGTCATCAGTTGCCTTGGGGGATTTGTCTTGGCTGCCCCGTGGCGGTGATGCTGTAATCCCTGATGTCATTTCTTTCCGGGTAACCACAATGAAACCTGCAGGCGTGTCTTCACCACTGTCTCCAAACACCCTGGAGGGCCAAACTGCCCGTGAGTCGGACGCGGCCAACTGTAGCGTAGGGGAGGTGCCGCCTATGGATGTTGAGAGGGTGGGCGCGACCCGAAACTTACGTTGGGCTGAGGATAACTGCGCAGCGATCAAGGCATACAATCAGCGTGTTCAAGCCACTGGTGTATTCTCAGATGACCTCCGGTGCTTGTAGTTTTGGAGCGATTGAAGGGCGCAGCGTTGCGCTAAAACCGTTTAATACCGGCAGAATCACGCTCGTGAAGGGGCCATTGCGCACATCGCTGCGGCGTGCTGGCCTTTTCAATGCTCTGCGTCAGCGTCAGTAGCGCTATTGGCGGCATAGCGATTCACCTGCACCTCATCGCGATCATGCTCTGAACGCAGCGTGTAAGCCTCGGCATATTGGCGAGCGCCCTGGAGATCCAGGTGGCTGGATGCATAGGATTTCATCAACAACGACTCGGGCAGCGCCCAATCCCATTTTTCAATGATCATGTTTTCAACGTTTGCCAGGATCTGCTCGAACTGACCTGGGTCAAGCTGCGCTACGTCAGCCAGCGCCTCCAATGTCTTTTCAGGCGAACTGCTGATTTCCAGTGCAAAGCCCGAGGCACTGCAGTCCAAGCCTACATGGTTGAGCATGAGTACAAGGGCATCGTTGGTATGGTCGCCGCACCAGGTGAGGAGATACGTGCGGCTGGCTGAACCAACCAAGCTTTTGGCTTCAAGCCCCATGGCCCTGGAGGTTTTTCGCGCCTCATCTAGTAGGGCCTTGGCCTGAGCATCTAGGAAAGCGTAGACCTCATCGCTCAGCAACACGGCACGCATTTCCTCTCGAACTCGGTCATGAACCTGCGCGCCCAGACCGTCAAACTGAGGCGGCTCACCACCCCGTGCGGCGGTTACCACGATCACCTTCGCTTCCTGATCGACCTGCTGAACTTGCCAACGGCGTCCACCGAAAATAATTCGCTGACCAATCGAAAGGGGGCGATCTATCGGAACTGATCCCAGAGGCTTTCCCTCCCGAATCAGGCGAAACTCCTCCGGGGTGTTGAATGCACTGTAAAACTCGTAGTGGTTAATCAGCCGTTCGCCCAGTTCACCGGGCAGCAAGAGCCCGGAGCTGTCCTGCACGATCAACTCCTTTTCTCCCAGCGCTTTGAGCAAGCTGAAGAAATCCCTTTTTTCGATGTTGTGGAATGCACCCGAGGCCACGAGGCTCTTCCACAACTGAGCTGCACTGGCGCCACCAAGCTGAGCAATCGACGACAGGCACTGCTGTACCAGAGTCGACGCATGCAGGCCTTCGGCCCGAGGAGGCTCGAACCAACCCTGAGTCAGCAATCGGATCATCGCGATGGACTGTACAAGGGTCTCCCGCAATTGGTCGGAAAGCCCCGACTGCGTCGTCAGAGGCCGCTCTGAGCAATACGCCCGGAGTATTGCAGCCTCGTCCCCACGGCGCCCCGAGCGCCCCAGCCGCTGCCGCAGGCTGGCCACCGAAGGAGGGCAGCCAATCTGTGCGACCGTTTTGATGTTGCCGATATCGATTCCAAGCTCAAGGGTTGTTGTGCACACAGCAGAAGCAGGTGTGTCTCCGGCTTTCAATGCGCGTTCCGTGTCCTCCCGCAGCTCTTTGGACAAGCTGCCATGGTGTGGCCAGAACTCATTAATCACGCCATCACGCTCGCACAGCGCGCGCAGGCGGTCGGCATACCACTCGACCTGCTGACGACTGTTGGGGAAGATCAAGTTGTTGTTTCCGCGCAGTACCTTGTAAAGGTGTTCCGCGATAGCAACCTTGGTACCGGTAGGCTCAACTGGCTCCTCATCGCCAGGGCCTGTCAAGCCATCCTGATCTTGGCGTTCTTGGCCGTCTTGTAGTTGGCCCAGTGGCGTCGCACCGTGGACGTGCTGAGCGACTACTTTTTCCATGGGCGGCTCTACGTACCCACGCACCTGAACCAGGAGTTCTTGGCCGGATGATTTGGACTCCACCACCCCCACACCTTGCGGTGAGGCTGGACGCAGGAAACGCTGCGCCAGTGACATATCGCCCAACGTGGCTGACAGTCCCACTCGGGGGATTTGTCGCTCAACGACCAGTTCGACGCGCTGCATCAGTGACTGCAGTTGTTTGCCACGTTCGCTGCCAATGAAGGCATGGAGCTCGTCCACAACAAGGTAGCGGGTGGCGCCAAACAAGCCGGGTAGGGCGGTGCCCCGGTTAACAAACAACGCCTCCAGCGACTCTGGCGTGATGAGGAGGATGCCTTTTGGAGATTTAAGAAACTTTTGTTTCTTGCTGGCCGATACGTCCCCATGCCAGGCAACCACTGGGATTTCGAGGCGCTCGCAGAGCCTGCTGAGCCTGTCCCATTGGTCGTTGATCAGTGCTTTTAGCGGGCTGATATAGAGCACTGATCCAAAGTCATCCTGCCGGTTGAGCAGATGAGTCAGGATTGGGAGAAAAGCCGCTTCAGTTTTACCCGCCGCAGTGGACGCTGCAATGATGACGTCCCTGTCGGCATTGACCAGGGCAGGCACCGCCCATTCCTGCGCGTCTCGAAGCGATGTCCAACCCTGCGACCAGACCCACTGCTGGACTTCAGGGTGCAGCAGTTCGAAGGATGACGAATCAGAGTTTGAAGCTTGTGAGCTCATCGTCTGCCTCTACCGCCAGATCCTGTTGGCCACCGTCATCCTTGGCCAACTCGACAGCCCCCAGCAACGCACGCCAATCGGCCCCTGGGTTCTGCTCGAGCACGGCCAGCAGGTTGATGAACGCGGTGATCGTTGTGCGCGGGGTGCGGAAATACGCCTCGCCCAATCGTTGATTGCAGTGCGCCATGAACGCGGGAATGGCTTCATCCGGCAGGAGGTATTTCTCCGGATCGGCGTATCCGTAGACGTTGCGCAGCTTCTGAAGCAGGACGTAGAAGTCTTCCGGCGTAAGGCTGCTCAGTCGAATCACAGGCCCCGACAGGTCGACCAGGCCGGTCCGCGCGAAGGTGTTTTCAGCGAGGCGAGACTGGAGGGCAGGGTAGCTGTACAGCCCGCGCCGCGTGTCCATCAGAAACTCGGGGGTACCGCCCAGAACGAAGCCGAGTCCTTCAGCTGAGCCTTGGAGAGAATCATTGAGGATACGCAAGATCTGCTCGTAGTTGGCGTTGCGCGCCTGAGTGTTGGCCAGCTTGTACAGATTGACCAGCTCATCCAAACAAACCATGAGCCCGGAAAACCCTGCCAGCCTGACGAAACGGGAAAGCAGCTTGAGTTGGTCGTAGACCGACGCGTCGTCAATGATGGTACGAACCCCCAACGCGGCGCGGGCATCAGTCTTCGTCGTGAACTCGCCCCGCAGCCAGCGGATGGCATCTGCCTTGAGCTGTTCGTTACCGTCTTCAAAACCCCGGTAGTAGGCGGCGATCACATCAGCGAAGTCGTAGCCGTTGACCATCTCGGTCAGGTCAGAAAGGTATCGACGGATGACGGCATCTGTTTCAACGCCTGTGGCCTTGGCTTCTGACTTAGCCTGGGAGATGAACTTCTCGACGATCCCCTGCATTGCACCACCGTCGGGCTTAGTGCGGGTCGACATGTTCTTCGCGAGTTCGGAATACAGCGAGCGCGCCTGGCCACCCGAGGCATGCAGCCGGCGATCCGGGTTCAGATCCGCGTGCATCGTCACCAGCTTGCGCTCCATTGCAATGCCGCGCACCAAGTTCAGGAAGAACGTCTTACCCGCACCGTACTCGCCGATCACCACCCGAAATGCAGACCCGCCATCTGCAAGACGATCAATATCCTTCAGCAGCGAATCGAGCTCGCTTGAGCGTCCGACCTGGATCAGATGCTGACCTACGCGGGGGACGACCCCGGCACGGAGTGACTGGATGACCGCGTCGCGATCCTTTGCTCGTATCGTCGTCATAGGGCTAGCTCTTTCAGGATTTCAGGATTGATCTCGATCGGGTCATCACCTTCGCAGAGCGGCATGTCAAAGCGATCAAACGCCATATCATTGATCTGCTCCAATGCACCATCGAGCATCAGGTCAAGGTCGGCCGCAGCATCTTCGAGTTCGGCCCGGCTCCATTCCTGGCGTCCCACCAGCAGGCGCAGCAGTGCGGAATGACCGATGTCCAGGCCATATACACTTGCGCCATGGGATGTTTCAGTACTCTCTGCCGACTCGCTTTTCGAGCTCTGTGCGATAGTGGTGCCGGGTTCGCCGACGTTGTTGTCATCGGAAAAAACACCCGCGAGTAAAGCAGAGACCTCAGCAGTTTCACGCTGCAGTTGAGCGATTTTGCTCATGTCGAGAGCAAAGCCTCTACCGGTAGTTGCGTTCTTGATCGTGGCGTTATCACGAGGCGCTGACCGTTGCTCCATCGAAGTGCCGGGTTCAGGCGCGGCGGAGACACCAGAAGCGGCCGAATGGAGATCGCTGTACACCAGCTTGGGATCAAGTGAGAGTGCTTTGTAAACTCGCTCAAGCAGCTTCACCTCTGCGGGGGTGACCTCGCCATCAGCATGGGCCAAGTGGGCTAGGAAGCTCGCAATCTTACGCTTAGCCTCAACACCCAGCGGCTCCAGTTTTTTCTTCAAACTGGCCAAAGTAGGGGGCTGCCTGAGCTGTAACGCCAGGTGCGCATTCAGACGCTTGCGGTGCCCCGGTTCAAGGTGAGTCCAAGAGTCGACGTGACTGGCCAGCAGGCGTACCTCTTCGAGTGACGTGTCGCCATCGGCTGCTGCCACTGCACTTGCCAGGTCTAGAGTGACGACAGCGGCGTTGTAATTATTGTCAGCACGCAAGGTAACATCCGAAGTTGAGGCGCCGAATAACGCGACGGTGTCTTCAGCTTTGGGTGTACGAGCACCTGACAGCACATCGGGTTCGAACCCGACGTTGCAGGCCTCCAACGCTCGGGCCAACGCGACAACCTTATCCCGCGATAGCGTCCCTGCGGATTTGAAACGACCCGCTAACTCACCAAAGCTCATGCATACGGTGTCCATGCCCACGCTTTCCCTGATCATCTCAAGCTCAGCTTGTGCTTCAGCGGGCCACAGCGTGATTGGAAGCTGCAGTAGGGCTTCCAAGGAGTCAGGGTTGTCCGGGTTGCGGCCCAAGTAGCGGCTGTAGGGATCGAGTGTCGTCGAGCACTGATCCACGAGCGCCTGGAGCTTGTTACGGGCGCCTGAGGTCGCAGAGACGTCCGGCAGGTCTCCGACCTTGATGTCAGGGATACTGAGCCTTGCAGAAGCGGGGCGGTACGCAATCTTCAAACGGGTCTTATTGTTGCCCAGCGTTATGCCATTGGGGTAACGACGATCAAACTCCTGCATAAACATCTGCCCAAACTTATCCCCACAACGGGTTACGGGCGTACGACGGGTAATATTTGGATCAGTCAACGCCCATGCAAGCGCCCATGCGCTCTTTAAAGGAATCTTGTCTGCTGCCATCTGCCCGATTGCAATCCGAACCGGCATGGGCAGCTCGTATGGGCTGGCCTCGTAGTCTTGAGGCTGCTCAAGGTAGGTTTGAGGAACGACCTCATGCATTTTCAGGTGATCAAGAAAACGCGTTGCGTGACCTCGGAACGAGTTGTTGCTGCCGTAGATGCGGAGCAGCCTGCGTACCTCTTCCTGAATAACCTCGACATCGGCACATGCTTCGGCACTGGTCGCTGCATCAATCAAGGCTCGACGCTCAAGGCCATAAAAGAAGAGAAAAACGTAGCCAACATCTGCCTCAGGGTCACTACGTCCATCAGCCTGCCATTGCAGATAGCCTCGGCGGGCCTCAGGTGTGATGTCGTTGTAGGCCGGCCAGTAGCCCATCTGCCGGATCGAGGTATCAACTGGGGACTTCAGGACTCGCAGTGACGTATCAATGAGGGACGGTTCTTCGTACCCAAACATCTCGCCATTGCTCGCCACATAAATGAGTCCGCCAGGTAGATTGAGCCCGGCGACTTCGACGCTCTCATTAATGCCAAGCCAACGGGCTTTGGTAGTTTTGTTGACGGATTTAGGGATGGTGTAGGTCTGGTTTGAAGACGAGCCAAGCCGCACACGCTGGAAGTCAGATGAGTCGGTGCGCCCTACAGAAACGCTGACCAAGGGTTCGTCTTCGACGATGGTTGATAGACTTGCCGACTCACGAGAGGAGGAGGGTGCGACCACCTGCTTACGAGGCTTGAAGATGAACCAGCAGACGAATCCGACCGCCGTACCCACAGCGAGAACGATCCAAACAGGCTTCGGGATCTGTGCCAACAGACCAATCAATATAACGAGGGGGAAGAGGGCGCTGGCGCCGACGTTACCCCCTTTGCGCTTCCTTGCCATAACTGCAATCCATAGGGTGATGGTGGCTTAATAGCATTATTACGGATTTATTGAGTGCGGCCAAGCTATCGCAATTAATAACGGCGTAGTGAACATCATGATCAGAGGCAATGTTCTGATCGAAGCGCTCTCGCTACCCGGAAGGCACGAGTGTGGCCATTCAGTAGTTTTTACGGGCGAAGCCAGGTGGGGAGCAGCTACAGCTCGCAGCAAGCGGAGCGCGCAGGTGTGAGGATGAGCGCCCGCAGGGCCGAGACGTGGCCGTCAGGCCTAGGCTCGGTTCACGCCAGCCGTCCCCGCAGGGGCACGCCCGGACGGCCTATTGGGCCAATAACGTCTCGAAACTATCAGCTAGGGATACGCCTAGGCCCCCGCAATCTGATTCGATCCGGCTAGTCAGAGCGAACGTCAGGGTCAGATTAAGACCAATATTCGGTTAAAGCATGGGATTACGCCTGATCATAGCGAAATTAATCCGCCTGAACTTGGCTTCGCTCTCGGAAATCAAAGGGTCTGGGCTCCGATTTGCCGCATCCCCGAGGAGCGACCTGAAACCAGCCAGATGCGTGGCCAACCTGAAGGCTGACAATCCAACGGAAGGTCTTCTCCGCTGCGGAAATAAAGGATGCTGAGGCAGCGGTTGTGACGCGTCAGTGCCTAAGAAAAGCAGATAATCCTCGAAATACCGGCCAAATTCCAAGCTCAGCTCCAATCTCGGGGAAAGTGAGCCAGGCTGGCGCCATTCCCACGGCGACGCCCATTTTTGACGAAATAAGCGAGACCACCGGCGGCTTCTGGAGTCTCAGTTACATCATCAATCGACATCTTCGCGTACCTCGCGAAAGCCATGTACATCAGGACTTCACGGGGGTTCACCCCCTTGGGCCTAGCTTCAGCTACATGGTTGAAAACCCGCTGCATTTCATGATCGCTGAGAGAGTCTTGATTCAAGGCCGACGTCATTGAAGCCGCGACTTCGACCACAGTGAAACTATTTCCCTTTGGAGCCCGCGTCCATGAATGACAGTTGCAGAAATGGAAGAAGTCTGCTGCCCAATTATAATTACGCCGAATCATATGCAGAACACTGGCAGGAGTAGCGCCCTTGATGCTGTCCAGCTTCAGCTGGTACGGCCGCCATCTTTGATTTGGCTCCCATTCGCTGAATGGCAATAGCGAGCTTTCGACAAACCGTGGACAGGCCTTCGCACCGATCCAGTTTGCCGGTGGGCAGAGTCTGAAGCGTAGATACTCCATAAGTTGCTCGTCAGTCCAATCACTCAGAGATATGCCTTGGAGGAAGCTCCAGTTGAGCATGGACTCAAGATGATGAGTCGCGACATTGAAGTCCTTTTGGGGATTATTCCAAGAGGGTGCGATGGCGCGTATATACCAAGAGCCCAGGCGAGTCATCGAAAAAGGCTCGCAGCCGGCGCTGAAACCTTGTAGGTACGCCAAAGCGTAGCGATTTTCAGGGAAATACTATGCATACGGATCCCAGAGATGGTAAGGCGGAAAAATTGGGCATGGGACAGCCGGTTCAGCCATGCAACCCTCGATAAGCTAAAATGAGTGGCTAGACGTTTGAGGCCATCATCAAGATTTAGCCCATCCTGCGGACTATTCAAATGTTGGCTGCCGGAAGATGGTGCGAGGAGATTTGCTTACGCGCCATGGACAGAAGTGGCGGTAGAGCAGGCTCTGAAACCATGAAATCAGGATCTAGATCTAGATCTAGGATGAGGATTGAGAGCTAATACGTTGATAGGGTTGGAGCTCTGGTTTTCTGAAGAAACGGCTATAGGTTGATGAAGGCGGCTAGCCAAGCGATGAACCCAATAATAATGATTTAACATAATGTGCATTACGAGTAATGGGATATTACGGCCTCGACTGGCAGAATTCAGCCCAGGTAGGAGCCCATTACCTCATACCCTTAACCAAGCCGCCCCGGCTCAGGCCGAACCCTAGGCAAGGTTTTTGCAGCCTTCTGATCGCTGGCAGACATCCACCGTCCAGACACGCGACGCTCTCCACACGCGCCACTGCAAACATTGACTTGTAAAGGTTTGCGTCTACGGTAGGCAACACAGCCAGCGCACACCAATGCATCACCTGATGCACCATAGCCGGTCACGCATTCACCTAAGGACACCCATGCCACGGATCATAGTCGCGACCACACCCCAGACAGGCCATGTATTGCCTTTGCTGTCGTTAGTGTCACCGCTCAAGCGGCAAGGCTACGACATTACATTTATCACAGGCTCCAAGGCCAAATCACTGGTGGAAGCGCAAGGCATACGCCACGTTACCTTGCAGGGTAACGCGAACTACGACGCCACGGATGTGAACCAGACGTTCCCCGAACGCCGTAGTATTCCCGCTGGGCCAGCCTTGCTGGATTATGATTTCCGCGTGCTGTTTATAGACCCCATGGTAGACCAGGCGAGAACAGTCCAGGCGGTGCTCAATGAACGCCCGGAGCCGGCCGTACTGATCACCAACCACATGTTCACCGGGGGCTGGCCGTTCCAGCTGGGTATGCCTGGCGCGAAGCCTCTTGGGGTTATTGCCTTGGGCATCACACCGCTAATGCTGGGCGCAGACCATCTGGCACCTTTCGGCCCGGGCTTGCCGCCGGCCCAGACGCCGGCAGAACGGCACCACTACGCGAGTTTGCGAGCCTCGCTGGACCAGGCCCTGCAAGGCTCTAAAGCAGCCATGGACAGGGCCCTTAACACCTTAGGCGCTGCACCTACGGCCCATGCTTTCCTAGATGCCACCACGTTGTTGCCGGACCTTTTCCTGCAAATGACCGTACCAGGTCTGGAGTACGACCAAGCGCAGTTGCCGGCTTCAATACGCATGATCGGAACGGCGCCAAGCCCCGATCAAGCCTTCGATGCGCCGCCTTGGTGGCCTGAGGTGAAACGGGCAAAACAGGCCGGCCGGCCGGTGATCTTTGTGACCCAGGGGACGGTGGCGCGCGACTTGTCAGCACTGGTGTACCCAGCGTTGGACGCCTTGGCTGGGCTGGATGCCTTGGTGATCGCCAGTGCAGGCAAGCGTGGCGATCACCTTCTGGCCAGTACTGGCCCCAATACCTACTGCACCGACTATCTCCCCTATGAGCAGGTGTTGCCTTATGCCGACCTGATAGTCACAAACGGCGGCTATGGCGGCGTGCAGCAGGCGCTACGCTACGGGGTACCCTTGGTGGTGGCCGGCCTCTCCGAAGACAAGGCTGAAGTCGCCGCCCGTGTGGCTTGGGCCGGCGCAGGTATCAATTTGAAAACAGACCGCCCGAGCGTTATCCAGCTTGCCACTGCGGCGCAGCAGGTGCTGCATGAGCCAGGTTTCAAAGCCGCTGCAGAGCGCCTGGCGGTTCAATACCAAAGGCTGAACCCTTCGTTGGCACTCCGGCAGGCCGTAAACCAGTTGTTTGAGCGCCAGCCAGGCTTTACCGACTCACGCTGCACACGCACTGCCCTGCTATAAAAAGGGTTTTCAGGGGGGGTATGGCCTACCGGCGTTCCAGGCCAGATAGTGGATGGGCAGCCCCCTACCCTTAACGCAATATCCGATAACTGCCAGACCCGGATATTGCATATATGACCGAATTGGGGCACGCTACGGGCCGTCTATACGTTTGAGCGCTCCACCAATGGCCACCCGCCCCCAGCCGTTGTTTGAAACCTACGATCGTTTTCTAGACCTTCACTTTATGGGTATGTCCGGTGAACGTGCCCAGGTGGTCAGCTTTCTAGAAAACTGCCCTGTCGCCGCCCGGCCTATTGAAAGTTATCAGGCGGCGCGCAGCTTCCTGAAGTCCTATGCCGGCAACGAGGCCACCTTCACTTCCTACCGCACTCACGTTGAGCGGCTTTTGCTGTGGGCGTTGCTAATCGCCAAAAAGCCGTTGCTGGACCTTCGCCGCAAGGACGCTGAGGCCTTTATGGAGTTTTGCCTCTCCCCCGCTGCGGATTGGGTAGGGCCTGTGGTGAAGGCCCGGTTCAACCGGATCGGTGGGCGCAAGAAGCTGGACTCGGACACGTTTGAGCCGAACCCCGCCTGGCGCCCCTTCAGCGTGACGGTAGCCAAGCGTGAACGCAAGATTGCCAGCGAAACCATGACGGCCTTGCCCTCTCCCGTTTATAGAATGAGCCAAGGGTCGGTGGCGCAGGTATTTGCGGTGTGCGGCAGCTTTTTTCAGCACGCTATTGATGAAGGGCTTACGGAGGTCAACCCTTTCCATGCAGTGAAGCAAAAGTCTATCTACAAACAGCGTAATACCGTTGACGTCGCGTCCCGGTCGCTGACTCAACTGCAATGGAATGTGGTCATTGAAACCGCCGAAATCATGGCCCAAGAAAACCCTGATCACGAACGCACGCTCTTTATCGTGGCAACGCTCTACGCCATGTACTTGCGTGTATCCGACCTGGTTGGGCGGGATAACTGGACCCCTACTATGGGGGATTTCCGTCGGGATAGCCGTGGGCACTGGTGGCTGCACGTGGTGGGTAAAGGCAACAAGTCGGCCAAGATCAGCGTACGGGATGACTATGTGCAAACCTACCTGGTCCGCTACCGCCAGTACCGGCAGCTCTCCGCCCTGCCCTCACCCCATGAAAAACTGCCGCTGATCAGCACGCTCAAAGGGCGTGCGGGGCTCTCCGACAGGCATGTGAGGCTACTGCTACAGGAGGTGTTTGACCAATCCTTGCTACGCATGAAACGTGAAGGATGGAACGATGACGAGATCGACCAGCTCCGGTCGGCTTCCTTGCACTGGTTGCGGCATACTTCCGCCACATTCGATGCCAAACACAGGGACATGAAGGATCTGCAAGCGGACTTGCGTCACAATAGCTTAAGTACTACCCAAAACACGTATTACAACTCGCTGGATGAGCAGAGGGCTCATTCAGTGAAAGACTTAAAAGTTAAGGTTTAACGCGGCTTAGTAAAAATTTTAGTTACGAGTTTACTCGACGATACATACCCAGCGATGGTTATGACGATAAGGCGCACGGGTGAAGTGAATATCTGAAACAAGTTTCATTCCATGTTGCTGCAACCTACGGGTAAGTTGTTCCAGTGTATCGGCTTCGATGGTCATTTTTTGGCTCCAGGAAATGTTCAACGGTCATAGTTCTTGACCTTCGAGCTTTAGCCGAAATTCCCTGTTTAGGGGTGCCAACCCCCCTATGTGCCGACGAATGGCCAATGGCCAAGGCTCGGGTCACCGCGCCGCACGCTGGTAATCACGAGGCGTAAGCCCCGTTAACACTTTGAATTGTCGAGTAAAAGCGCTGTGGTCCGTATATCCGCATTGCAGCGCTACCTCAACGATGGGTACCTCGGTTTTTAGCAACAAGCGCGCTTGCTCAAGCCGGGCTTTTTGGATCAACTGTCGAGGCGTTAGCTGAAATACCTCTTTGCAGTACCGTTCAAGTTGAGCCACGGAACAACCGGCGATTTGAGTAAGTTCCCGCGAGGTGACCGGGTGGTTGAAATGATCGCGAATATAGCGGTCCACTAACGCCAGCCGTTCATAGGCCGGGTGGGTCTGGCGCGCGGAGTGCAGGTCCAATGAAATACCTGCCAACCCTATAATAGTGCCGGCCCCATCTTTGAGCGGCCATTTGTGCGTCAGGCACCAGCCTGGTTCTCGGCTGCCATACAAGTGAAGTTCCAATTGGCGTTCGAGCACACATCCCTGCTCCAACACCTTTTTGTCCTGGGCTGTATAGCTAGGCCCTAGCTGGGCCGGGAATACCTGCGCACTGGTCTTTCCTAGTAGCTCATGGGCACCCCTTGCGTTGCATCGCTCTACCAAGGCGCGGTTAACCAGTCGGTAGCAGGCCTGCCGGTCCTTGATAAAGATCGCGGCATTGGGAATCACATCCAGCAAAGGCCCTAGGGGCGCCAGGCTTGCTAGTAAGGCGTCCAGGCTTTGCGCGTTCTGGCCGTGACTGGCCTGCTGCCAAGCGCTTAGGGCATCTGCTGTCATGGGAGCCTCGTGGTGATGGCATGTCTCAGCCTGAAGCGATAGCTCAAGATTGTCGAGTGTTCACTGTGCTGATTTCGTCATCCCTCCACCGCAAAGGCATCAAGCCGGATGGCTACAACGTTGCCACGCTTGTGCTTGGATCAACGGGCGAGTGACCCTTATGAAACAGGTACATGTGATCGATTCCCACACAGGCGGTGAGCCCACCCGCTTGGTACTGGGCGGCTTCCCTACTCCCCTGGGTGAGACGCTGGCCCTGCGCCGGGACCATCTGCGCGAGCACCACGACCACTGGAGGCGTGCCTGCTTGCTAGAGCCACGAGGCAACGACGTACTGGTGGGCGCATTGCTGTGTGAACCGACCACCGCTGGCGCCCTGGGTGGGGTCATCTTTTTCAATAACGCCGGCTACCTGAACATGTGTGGGCACGGCACCATCGGGGTGATTGCTTCACTGCATTACCTAGGGCGAATCGCCCCTGGCCTGCACACCCTGGACACACCCGTAGGCCCGGTAACGGCTACCCTCCACGACAATGGTGGCGTCACGGTCCGTAATGTTCCTGCTTACCGCTACCGTGCAAACGTGTCTGTGGATGTGCCCGGCTATGGGCGGTTCCAGGGGGATATCGCTTGGGGCGGCAACTGGTTTTTCCTGGTAGCCGAACATGGGCAGGTACTGACGCTGGAGAACGTTGAAGCGCTGACAGCGCTCACGTGGGCCATGCTCCAGGCGCTGGATGATCAAGGCCTTGAGGGAGAAGGCGGTGCAAAAATCGACCATGTGGAATTGTTTGCCAGCGACCCTGTGGCGGACAGCCGCAATTTCGTGATGTGCCCTGGCAGGGCCTACGACCGTTCGCCGTGTGGCACCGGGACCAGCGCCAAGCTGGCCTGCCTGGCGGCCGATGGCAATCTGGCCCCTGGTGAACGCTGGGTGCAGGCCAGCATCACTGGTAGCCAGTTCGAGGCGTATTACCAAGAGGATGGCGACCGTATCCTCCCGTTTATCACAGGCCGAGCCTATATGACGGCCGATAGCACCCTGCTGATAGATGACGCCGACCCATTTGCCTGGGGCCTTTGAACCCAGCTTTACACACCTGGAGCATGTTGATGGATACCACGATTTTCAGCGGCTGCATCCCGGCCTTGATGACGCCCTGCACTTCGGCGCGCCAGCCGGATTTTTCCGCCCTGGTTGAAAAAGGCCGCGAGCTGGTTGATGTAGGGATGCGGGCAGTGGTGTATTGCGGCTCGATGGGCGATTGGCCGTTGCTGACAGAGGCCCAACGGCAGGAAGGCGTGGCGCGGCTGGTAGAGGCTGGCGTGCCCACGGTGGTAGGGACCGGTGCGGTCAACAGCCGTGAAGCGGTCGCCCATGCGGCCCATGCCGCGCAGGTGGGCGCCCAGGGGTTAATGGTCATTCCGCGGGTGCTGTCTCGTGGCACATCGTTGGCGGCTCAGCGTGCCCACTTCAGCGCCGTGCTAGGCGCCGCGCCTGCCCTCCCCGCCGTTATCTACAACAGCCCCTATTACGGCTTTGCTACCCGCGCCGAGCTGTTTTTCGAGTTGCGTCGCCTGCATCCCAACCTGGTCGGTTTCAAGGAGTTTGGCGGCGCCACGGACCTGCGTTATGCCGCAGAGCACATTACCTCCGGCGGCAACGGTGTCTGCCTCATGGTGGGGGTGGATACCCAAGTGGTGCACGGCTTTATCAATTGCCAGGCCTCCGGGGCGATCACAGGTATCGGCAACGCCTTGCCGCGCGAGGTGCTTCAGCTGGTTGCGCTGAGCAGGCAGGCCGCCCTGGGCGATGCGCGTGCGCGCCGCCTGGCGCTGGAACTGGAGGCTGCACTGCAGGTGCTGTCCTCCTTCGATGAGGGCACAGACCTGGTGCTTTACTACAAATACCTGATGGTCTTGAACGGCGATACCCGCTACGCGTTGCACTTCAATGAAACCGATGGCTTGACTGAAGCTCAGCGGGGGTACGCGGAGCACCAGTACCAGTTGTTCAAACACTGGTACGCCGCCTGGTCTGCTGAGCTGGCACGCTAGAGGAGTTGCCATGACGACAGATGCTGCGATGGGTGCAAAGGGCTGCGAGGGTGCACCAGGCATCGACGTGGCCGTAGTGGGCGCCGGGATCATTGGTGTGGCCTGTGCGCTGCAACTGGCTCGCCAAGGCCTGCGCGTCACCGTACTGGACAAGCAGGCCCCGGGGCTTGGGGCTTCCTTCGGGAACGCAGGCCACCTGGCCACCGAGCAAGTGTTCCCTATTGCAGACATGTCTATCGTCAAGCGC
The DNA here is from genome assembly GCF_059831485.1 of Pseudomonas sp. AB39(2026). Classification (NCBI taxonomy): domain Bacteria; kingdom Pseudomonadati; phylum Pseudomonadota; class Gammaproteobacteria; order Pseudomonadales; family Pseudomonadaceae; genus Pseudomonas; species Pseudomonas sp. AB39(2026). The sequence goes on along the minus strand of NZ_CP195212.1, from coordinate 697,586 downwards.
CTTCCTGCCATGCTGTTGGACCCACTGGGGCCACTACGGCTGGATGTGCGCCATCTCCCACGTGCCCTGCCCTGGTTTCTGCGTCTGCTCCTGAACCTGCGCCCGGCGCCCTTCGCCCGTACAGTGGCCGGCCTGCGAGCGCTGAACGAACACAGCCTGGCGGCCTGGCAGCGCATGTTGGGGCCGATTGGGCAGTTGCCGTTGCTTAAAGAGGACGGCTCGCTGCTGGTCTACGAGCGGCCCGAATCCCACGGCCTTGTGCAGGCGCTGTCATCCCGGTTTCAGGAGCAAGGCGTGCCTGTAGAGCCTTGGGGCCGCGAAGCGATTCGGTTGTCGGCACCCCAGCTAAGTGAACATCTGCAAGGCGGGTTGTTCTTCCCAGCAACGGCTCACATGCTCGACCCGTATGCCGTGGTGTGCGGCCTGGCGGCTGCAGCGCGCGCGGTGGGCGTTCAATTCCGGCAATGCGAGGTGCTGGGCGGCGCGTTGACCGCCACAGGTATTACCTTCAGGGTTGGCGCCGGTAGCATGCATGCACGCCGGGTACTGATCGCCTGTGGGGCCCATTCGGCCCCCCTTGTGAAGGCCCTGACAGGCATTCGCGTGCCACTGGATACGGAACGGGGTTACCACCTCATGCTGCCCGGCGAACAGGAACGGCTACCCTTCGCCGTTACCTCGTTTGAAAGGCGCTTCATCATGACGCCTATGGACAAGGGGTTGCGCCTGGCAGGCACGGTCGAGTTCGCCGGCCTCAAGCAACCCGCCCGCATGGCCCGTGCCTGGCAGTTGCACCGCTTGAGCCAAGGGATGTTCAAAAAGGCACTCAGCACTGAAGGGGCCACACCCTGGATGGGCTGTCGCCCCTCACTGCCAGACTCTCTGCCCGTTATAGACCAAGTGGAAAATGGCCGGGTATTGCTAGCGTTCGGGCACCAACACCTGGGGCTCACCCAGGCGGCGATCACGGCTGAGTTGATCGCCCAGCTAGCTACAGCCAACGCTCCTTCTGCTCAACTGCCCGACACAGTGCCTTACCGTCTGGCACGCTTCTAGAGCGCTCTCTGCCATCCTGCCGCAGGCCGGGTTGAGGCAGGGTGGCCTTTGGTTAATTCATGATGCTTAGGGTCATCACGTGTCTGCGCATCTAATTTTTATTCTGGAACCAAGAGAACTTTTCAACCACACACCGGGTTCGGCGTGTTTTTGCCAAATTATCCTTCAAATACTGTACATAATACAGGTGCGCAAATGCCTTTACCGCAACTCTCTCTCTCAACACGGCCCATGCAAGGGGCAGAATTTACTAGCCGTGCATCGGCTGAAAGCCCACCACTAAGCCCCGTTCAGCAGGGCAGCCAGGAGGTGATCAATTCCATGCTGGACGTGCAGAATTCAGCTGATCCCGGGCGATTCATAAACCAACTGCCTGATCATATAAAAACGCTACAGCAGCTGGCTGAAAAAGAGCATTACGTTGTACCTCGTGCGGTAGAAGAGCTTGCAAAAGCTCAGGGGTTTTCTACGCCCCTGCTGCCTTGTACTACGGGAGGCACCGCAGCCCTTAGAATGCTGACGATAACAGAGCTTCAGAGCCAACTCGATCATCTGAACCATCAGGTTGCCGCATTGAGCGGTATACACAAACCGAGCGCTGAGCTTGGAATCAGAGACGTTGCCGGAGCGGCGGTCAATGGCTACAAGTACATGCTTCTCCTGGCCGTAGCCAATAATATCTACTCTGCGGGCAGGCTTATGTTGCAACATTCAGCCGGGCGCGAAACTAATACCTTGCTTGGCCTGGCTCGCGAGGTGATTGCGCTTGCAATACATATGAAGCTATTTGGGGATATGCATCGCGATACAGGAATTATCGATCAAATCAAAAACAGCCGAAATACTAATCTTCAGGATTTACCCCAGTGGAATTTAGATAATCCTGCAGATAGCCTGGAAGCGATGCTAGACAAAATCAACTTGGCTAAGGAACAATCACAGGTCTTGCGGAGCACTCTGGATAAATCACAAGAAACATTCTTGAAAAAAGATGTTCCCGCCATGCTGATGGGCTTTTTGACGCTTGCGTTGGCAGGGCAAATGATCAATATGGCAACTCGATAGGCGAGGCCTGCTCTGCTACACAGGCGTCACCGCCAGTGCCCAAGCGGAGCAATACAGCCTTTATCACACTACGAACAGGTCGAGCCGCGTAGGTCGAGCTGCGTAGGTCGGGCCGCACGAAAGCGAAGGCAGCTAAGATCTTGTATCAGGGCTTAATGGTATGGGCATTTTGCGCCGCTGGTATCGGTGCTCCCACCGGGCCATGATGCATGGCGCCCTGTTGCTGGCCCGTAGGGTCGGTCAGTTGGATAACCTTCCCCTGCTGCCAGGCATCGGCTGCCGGGTTTACCGGTGGCGCAGGGATGTCGGCACGGTCAGCCTTTAAACGGTTGCTGTCTATACCCAGGCGGTGATCCCGCTGGGCCACCAGTGCAGGGTCCACTTGCCCGTCGGCCGTAAAGCCCATCATCAGCTGAGGCACTCCCAGTGGCAGCGTCTTGTCCAGGTCGGTGTGCCAGGTATGCCAGGTCTTCCCGTAGGTATTCACCAGCTTATCCATCAAGGCATGTTCGGCCGGTGCAGGCAGGCCTGGTGCAACCAACTGACCAGATTTCACCTCATGCACATGGCTGTGCCATAGCGGCTTCTCGGCTGCTGGCAGGTTGGCATACAGCTGAGCGCTGATGATGTATTCCACGCCCATCAGCTTGGCGTCTTTCTGGTTGCCGTCGTAGATCACGCACTGGATCACCTCCTCATTGAGGATGGCGCAATAGTGGTGCGCTTCCATCTGGGCACCGGGGTGGCCGTTGTAGAAGTGAAAGCCGTCCAGGTAGGCGTTCAGCGCATCGATCGGCGGGCGACTTTGCAGCAGCGCTGCCCCCGCATCCAGTGCACGTGTGTCGGGCGCCTTCTGCGCGCCCGGTGCCGTTACGTTGGACACCGTGTCATGGCTACACCCTGCTATGGCATACAGCAGGGCCAAGGTAGTGGAGCCTTTGGTAAAACGAAAACCCATCATAAACAATATGCCTTATTGTGCGTGACAACCCTGGCGGCGCCAGGGCCTGAGAGAAAGCATAGCCCCCTGCGGCCAGGCTGCGACAAGACGCCGCGAGGCAGGTGGCTTGCCTTGCGAGCGTATCGGCTCTATTTATGGCACTGTATCGCGCACCCCTTGTGCTATCGACCGTATCACGTCGTGGACCCTGCAATGCCCTTTTATGCTCACCGTTACCTGGCCGCTGCCCTTCTCCTGGCCATTGCTCCGCTGGCCTTTGCCCAAGGCGATGTGGAGAGTGGCGAAGCCATTTTCAAATCCCGCTGCAGTGGCTGCCATGCCATCGGCCCCGGCGCGCAGCCGGCCTTTGGCCCTCAACTGACGGGCGTAGTGGGCCGCCAGGCCGGTGGCGCGCCCGGCTACCAGTATTCGGACGCCATGCGGGCTTCAGGCATTGTGTGGGACGAGGAGAAACTCAAAGCCTACATCGACGACGCCAAGGCGGTGGTGCCTGGCACCCGCATGAATTTCTGGTGGATCGGCAGCGATCAGAAGCTCAGCGACCTGGTGGCTTACCTGGCTTCGCAGGTAGATAAACCCACGCCATAACCGGTTGTAGCCAGCTGGCGTAGCGCTACCCTAAAGATTAAGCGGTTCTGCCGATAATAAATCATCTATTGTCGGGGGTTTCCATGTTCTTACGTAAAGTTCGTATCGCCCAGCGGTCGCTATTGTGCTTTGGTTTTTTTGCTGTGCTGATCCTGGGCTTTGGCCTGTTTTCCCTCGGGCAGGTGTCGGCCATCAGGGCCTCGCAAAAGGTCCTTCAGACCAATGTGCTGCCCAGCGTTCAGGCCATTGACCAGGCTCGGAACGACCTGATCGCCATCCGCCTGTACAACGGCAGCCTGCGCATGGCCAAGGACAGCGCCAGCGCCGCCACCGCCGAAGACCGTGTGCAGAAGGCACGTAATGACCTGAGCAACAGCCTGGACCTGCTCAACCCCCTTCTGGTCAGCGAGCAGGGCAAGGCCACCTATGCCAGCCTGCGTGGGGCGGTGAAGGCCTACTTGGACGTCCACGACCGTTACCTGGCCGCCGTGCGTGCCGGGGACGAAAGCACCATCCTGGCGCTCACCAACAGCACGGGGGACATGACACAGGCCGCCGACAAGGTGCAGGGGCTGATTCAAAAGCTTAATGAGCTGATCGATGGCAAGGTCAAACGCGAAGACGGCAATGCCACAGCCGCCTATGAGCAAGCCAAGGATGTGACGATCATTGTGGTGCTTCTTGCACTGGCGGCAACCATTGCCCTGGCCGTGCTGTTCACGCGTAGCCTGGTGGCGCCTATTGGCCGTGCCTTGGGCGTTGCTGAGCGTATCGCTAATAACGACTTCAGCCAGGCCGTGGCACCTGACGGTACAGACGAACCCGGTCGCCTGCTGGCAGCGCTGGGCCAGATGCAGGCTAACCTGCGCCGTACCTTGACCGAGCTGAGCGATTCCTCCAACCAGTTGGCCTCCACCTCCGAGGAAATGGCCGCAGTGACGGACGATGCCCTGCGTGGCATACAGCGCCAGAACGATGAAATTGCCCAGTCGGCGACCGCCATGAACCAGATGTCGGCAGCCGTGGATGAGGTGGCCAATAACGCTGTGCTTGCGTCTGAAGCCGCGCGTACGTCCAGCACAGCGGCTGAACAGGGCCATGCCCAAGTGGAACAGACCGTTACCTCCATCAACGACCTGCAAGGGTCTGTGGACCGGGCGGCGGGCGAACTGGACTCGTTGGCCGACCAGGTACGCAGCATTGGTGGCGTGCTGGAAGTGATCCGCGGGGTAGCCGACCAGACCAACCTGCTGGCCCTGAACGCGGCCATCGAAGCCGCACGCGCCGGAGAAGCTGGCCGAGGCTTTGCGGTTGTGGCCGATGAAGTACGTGCGTTGGCCCACCGTACCCAGCAATCCACGGCGCAGATCGAAGACATGGTGGTGGCGATTCAGGCCGGTACTGACAAGGCCGTCAGCTCCATGGCCGAAAGCAGTGAACGCGCCCGCGTCAGCGTTGAAGTGGCTCAGGCTGCGGGCGCTGCGCTGGAGGACATCACCTCCGCCATTGCCCAGATCAACGCCCGTAACCTCAACATTGCCTCGGCGACAGAAGAGCAGGCTCAAGTGGCCAGGGAAGTGGATCGCAGCTTGGTGAGTATTCGGGACCTGTCCGCTCAGACGGCCGCCGGCGCCGAACAGACGGCGGCGGCCGGGAATGACTTGTCCCGCCTGGCGGTGGACCTGAACGGTACGGTGATGCGCTTCAAACTATAGGCCAACAGGTCAGGCGTTGGCGTAGCGCGTCAACGCCTCTCGCAGCCTGGCAAGGTCCGCAGGCGTCGGGGGGGTGTCCGGTGCTGCGTCTTCCCATTCGCCAGCCAATACCGCCAGCTCAGAGGCCCCTACCATCAGCGCGGCGCCACGAATGCGGTGGGCGCGCTGGGCAGCCCGCAGCCGATCACCCTCGCCCATGGCTGCTTCGAGTTCGAGCAGATCCGCCTGGGTGCTGTCCAGGAACAACGCGCGCAAGGCCTGTGGCGGCTCCTGTTTGCCCGGCACGCCTGGCGGCGACACCCATAACGCTAACAAGGCTTGTAATTCCGCCAGTTTCAGGGGTTTGCTCAGGCTCCCATCCATATCGCTGTCGAACACGCGGCTACGGTGGAGGTCGTCATTGGCGGCAGAAATGGCCAGTAGCGGTAGGCGCTCACGGTTGTTCCGGGCCTCCAAGGCTCGGATATGCCTAGCAACGTCATAGCCATCCATGCCAGGCAGCTGGCAATCGAGCAACACGGCTGCGAAGGTATGAGGCAGTGTGAGCGCAGCGAGGGCCGCCGGCCCATCTTCAGCCAGTTGGTAGCGATAGCCCAATGCTTCAAGTTGCAGCCCTATGGCCTGTTGGTTCACAGGGTGGTCCTCCACTAGCAGCACTGTGGGGGCATCCGGTGTCGGCAGCGTGCTCAGGGCAGGCGCGGGTGCAGGTTCGCCAGGCGCTGGCACGGCGTCCACGGGCGCGACCGGCAGCGTCACCTGTACCTGGGTGCCCTGCCCTGGCACGCTGGCCAGGCTGATGTCGCCGCCCATGAGTACTGCCAGGTCCCTGCAGATGGCCAGGCCCAAGCCGCTGCCCCCATAGCGGCGACTGGTAGAGCTGTCCGCCTGCACGAAGGGCTGGAACAATTGGTTCTGCTTATCCGTCGGTATGCCAACACCGGTATCACACACCTTCAGCCTCAAAGTCGATGGCCGGAGAAGCGGCACCTCAGCCTGCACGTCAAGGTAAAGGTCAATCTGCCCTTGGGCAGTGAACTTCACCGCGTTGGACAGCAGGTTGTTCAGAATCTGCCGCAGGCGCACGGCATCTATGAGCACCACCGGCTGGGGCGGGCCTTCGCAGTGCAGCTGCAACAGGACCCCTTTGGCCATGGCCCCTGCCCGGTGCACCTGTGCAACCGTTTCAGCCAGTGCCCACAGGTCCGTAGGCCTGGCGTCTAGCGTCACGCCCTTGGCCTCCAGCCGCGAAAGGTCGAGTACGTTGTCCAGCAGTTCCAGCAGGTTCACGGCCGAATTGCCAGCCATGGCCGCCAACTGCTCCTGATGCGGCCCAAGGGGCGTGCGCTGGAGCAGTTCGATAGAGGACAGAATGGCATTCATAGGTGTACGAATTTCATGGCTCATCATGGCCAGGAACGCCGCCTTGACCCCTTCACTACGCTGGGCGCTACGCCGGGCCATTACTGCCTGCCGGGCAAAGGCCGCCAGCAGGAGCACGCAGGCTGTCAGGCCCAACAACTCCCAACGGTAATAGTGAAACACGCTTGGCCAGGAGGGGGCGCCGAAGTCTGTGCCTGCAATCCAGCGGGCTTCCATCAGGTCCGTCTCCCGCGACGTTAGGCTGGCCAGCGCTTTATTGATGATCTCGCGAAGCATGGGTTCGGAGGGTGTAACGCCCATGGCCACAATGGCAGGCATGTCTGCGATGATGCCGGACAGGTGCAACTGATCGAGATATTTGCGCCTGATTACCGGCCGTAGTACTTGGTCCAGCCCGATGGCAGCGTCGGCCAGGCCTTCGTCCACCGCTGCCAGTGTTGCCTCAGGGTCGTTAAGCAGCAGCAACTCGATGCTGGGGTAGTTGCGCCTCAGGTAGCGCTCGTAGCCACCGCCGCCCTTCACAGCCACCCGCAGCCCTTTGAGCTTGGCAGGGCTGTAGGCGATAGGGCTTGCTGCCTTGGTAATGATCACCGAAGCCCCTACGAAGTAAGGGTCGCTGAACAGCAGCCGGTGACGCACGGCATCATCGAGCAGCCGTACCGAAACGGCCGAAACGGCCTGCAAGTCACCTTGTTCCATCTTCTGGAGGCTGTGCTGCAGGTCTTGGCTGGGTACCGCCTCGAACACCAGGCCTGTGGTGCGCTCGATATGGTCGATGTACTCGCGGGTAAGGCCTTGATGCCTGCCCTTGCTGTCGTAATACTCCATGGGCCAGTAGGGGTCGATGGCATACCTCACCACAGGGTGAGCACGGACCCATGCCTCCTCCCCTTGAGTGAGCACGCCTGCCTGGGCGATGGCCCCGTACGCCACGGCAACGGCGCAGGCGAGCGCACGCCAGCTCACGCTAACGGCCTTCCAGCTGGGTGCGCAGTTTGAACAGCTCGTTATCCGACCGCAGCCCCAGCTTTCGGTAAGCGGACTGCTTCTGGGCGCTGATGGTCTTTATGCTGCGTGAGAACTTGCGGCCGATGTCGGTAACCGAAAGGCCATCCAGGCAGCAGCGCAGCACTTCGCGCTCGCGGTGGGTCAGGCTAGCGGTGCTCACCAGCGCCGCAATAGGCTCATCCGCATCCTCCGTGGCGTGCAGAGGGTGGAGGGTAACCGTGGTGCACTGCAGTGCCTGGCGCATGGCCTCGTCCAGGTATTGCTCGCCCTCCATCACTGTGAAGATCGCAGTCAGCAGCGTGCGCGCATTCAGGTCCTTCCCTACAAAACCCGCCACACCGCAACGCAGGCACAAGGCAACGGTGGACGGCGTATGCAAGGACGACAGTACGATGATGCGGGTAGCTGGGTACCGGTTTCGAATCACCTTGATGAGGTTGATGCCATCCACCTCTCCCGGGCCCAGGGAGTAGTCGAGGATAACGATATCGGCTTCGATCTGCCGCAACCCTTCAAGCAGGTTCCGGCTAGTGGTGTAAGCGCCGATTACTTCGATCCCGCGTTGCCTGGCCAACGAATGGCTGACGCCCAACAGCAATAGTTCATGGTCATCGAGCAACATGACCCGAATAGGTGTGGCCTCCTTGCTCACATAGCACCTGCTTTATCAACGAAGTGGCCAGGCTGCGCACTAAGGCAACTGCAATCGAACGAACAATGTGACAGGCAAGTTTTCATGTAGCCAGGCCTCGAAAGTTTCTATTCATGGCACGCTTGAGGGCGCGCCGCGAGGGAGTTTGCCGGAAGGCATGGCTCGGAACTGCTCCGTTTTCAGAGCTTAGCTTGAAGACTGAGCCTTGGGAACCCAGGAGAATATTTCCCCGTTTGGATGCCTGCCTTTGATCCGGCCAGCAATGTAGGGGGTTGGCCTCGCTATGAGTATCAGATAGTTCTGAAATGGTTCTGGTCTGTAACCAATTCTAAGTAGTTGCGGGTAAGTTGCGCTCGTTCAAAAGTTAGCGCTTGTTCGCGTAGGGGCTGCAGAGGGCCAAGCCTCAAACACGCTCATTTTTGAACGATGTATCACCGTTTAACGCCCGCACACATTCTCGACACAGTAGCGGGGTTCAGGGGTAAGGCAAGCCCATGCATCAGGCTGATAATCGCTATCAATACCTCTGATTCATCAATACGCGTATGCAGTGCTACTGTCTTTCTCGAAGAATGATGTTGCCGGGCCGACAGCTCTCGCAGGCTGTCAGGCATCCCCCGCCGCTTGAACAGCCCGGCCCGGCGCGTCTCCACTTCGTCCTTTGGTGATAACGTTTAACCACTACCCTTTGGGGTGGTGGTTTTTTTTTGCGCGGCCTGGCCAAGCTCGGCCGAGGCCTGTGCCTTGGATTCAAGCAGTGCCTGCTCGGCCAGGTGTTGCCTCACGTGGGCCTCGGTCAATTCACGTGCCTGCGCCTGCAAGCGATCTTCGGCGGCACGTAACGCTGCTTGCACGTCCGCGAGCTGGCTGGCCAGCACCTCCCTCGCCCCTTGGGCCTGGCCATGAGCCGTAGACAGGTGCGTGACCTGTGCCTGGAGTTGCTCGCTCTGCGCGCTCAGGGACGCGCCGCGTTGTTCGGCCTGAGCCAATGCAGACTGCAGGCGCTCATTATCGCGGTTCAAGCGTGTCAGTTCACCCTGTTGCTCAACCGTGGTGCGCTGGGCCTGGCGCAGTTCGGTGTGAAGGCCTTGAAGCTGAGTATCATGCTGCTGCTGGGCCTGTGCGAAGTGTGCTTGGCTAGACACACGGTAGGCCTCCAGCGCTTGCAACGCCTGGGCGTGCTTCTCTTCCAGCACCATTGCGTGCTGTTGTTTGTCGGCGAGCCGCGCCTCCAGGTCCTTGCAGGCCTGAGTTAGCCCAGCATTATCGGCCTGCCTTGCGTGCAGCTCGGCCTGGGTAGCCTGCAATTGCCCCAGCGCCGACGCCAACGCTTCGTCTTTCTGAACCAGTGCCGTTTGCAGACCCTCTGCCCTGTTGGCCTGCTCCGCGGCCTGTGCATGCAAACGATGTCGATGTTCGTCGAACGCATCCTCCGCCGAATCGATGCGGGCCTGGGCTTCGTCGTGCAACCGGGCGGCGAGGCTGTTGACCAGCGCCGTCAGTTCTTCACTGATCGATCCCATGCCCTCGGCCAAGGTGCCTTCTGCCTGATCAAGCTCTTTGAGGTAGCGGTGAATCGTACTCTTGGAGCCTGTATTACCCAGCTCAATGCGGATCGCGTCGATGCTGGGGTTCAGGCCCCGCGCCTTCAAGGCGTTGCGTGCCTTTTCCACGACCAGCTTGCTGATTCCAACGCGTGCCATCCGGGTCCTCTCTGGTGAGTGCACTAAGGGCACTATGATTACATAGTGGCACGAGTGCTTAGCTCGACTTTTTCACTGTTGCGAACGTCTTGCTTTCTTTATTGGGCGGTCGGGTTCTTTTTGACACGGGGCTTGCGAAAGGGCGCAGCCTGAAGTTGCGCGAGTTGCTGAGCCAGTGTTTCTGCGCGGGCTTGCTGTGAAACCGCGCTGTCACGCGCGGCTTCCAGTGCCTGTTGCAGCACGGACAGCTGCGCTTCCAAGGCTTGGCGCTGTTGCTGGGCTTGCTCCGCCGTGAGTTGCGCCCTTGCCTGATCCGAGGCGGCCTGTTGCGAGGCCTCGCTCAACGCGGTACGGGCATGCTCAAGCCGACGTTGAAGGGTCTCGAACTGCTTCTGGAGTTCTCTGCGCTCCGCTTGCATCGCCTTGTTGTCTTCACGAGCCCGGTCAACTTCCCGATAGGCCCGGTCCTCGACACCTCGAACGTAGGTTTCCTGGGCCACGCGGGCCTGCTCTGCCTGGGCCTGTGCTTGCTGCAGCTGATCTTGCAGGCTGTGAACCTGTGCCTGCAGGCCTTCGTGCGAGGCTTGCAACGCCTCCCGCTGTTCGTGCAAGTCGTCTATCTGAGCAAGGCGCTGGTCCAGCAGTTGGGTCAGGTCCGCCAACCGTGTCTCGATGCCTTGGCGTGCTGTGATGGCTTCTTCGGCTTGTTGTCGCGCTTGGGCGACAGCGAGGCGAGCCTGCGTTTCCTGCTGAGCGACCTGTTCGCGCGCGTGCGCCAAAGCTTGGCGCTGCTCCGAGAGGGAGTGCTCTACCACCGCCTGAGCCAGCGTTGTGGCTTGGCGCCACAGGGCCAGGCATGCCTGAGCCACTTCAGTGGGCAGCTCAGGCAAGCGCGCTTCACCCCGCAAGCGTGTGGCCAACTGTTCCCACCACTGGTCCAGCAGCGCCCCCACGCGCGCCGGGCTCCCCCTCCCCAGCTCCAGGCGTACCCGCTCCACTGTCGGCCGTTGGCCACGGCTCAACACCGCATCTGCCGCAGCAAATACCTCCTCCTCTGGTACACCTGTCGCCATGAACAACCCCCCTAGGCTATATTGGGTCTGATAATGGAATGTTATCCGACCTAAACTACATAAATATTAAATTAAAATACGTTGAACGTAATGAATAATACACTTAAGCCATCTTTGCTTTCTAGCCCTGTGCTTATGGCAGACGTATTGGCCCAAGAAGCCTCAGCGGCAGCCCAGGCCTTCATCGCAGCAGGCACGGCGGCCAACACCGTGCGCAGCTATCGCAGCGCGCTGGCCTATTGGGCGGTTTGGCTAAAGCTCAGGTATGGTCGCGGCCTTGAAAGCGATCCACTGCCTGCCGCGGTCACAGTGCAGTTTGTGCTGGATCACCTCGCGCGCCCTTTAGGCGATGGGGCGTGGGCTCATCTCCTACCGCCGGATGTCGACGCAGCCTTGGTCGCTGCGGGGGTTAAAACCAAGCCCGGGCCCCTGGCCTACAACACGGTCAGCCACCGGCTGGCCGTGATGGGCAAATGGCACCGCCTTCACGGCTGGGAAAGCCCCACTGACGCAGCCGCACTCAAAACCCTGCTCAGGGAAGCCCGCAAGGCACAGGTGCGCGAGGGCGTTGCCGTTCGCAAGAAAACAGCGATGGTGGCTGAACCCTTGCAAGCCCTGCTCGCCACCTGCACCGATGGCGTACGCGGCTTGCGTGACAGGGCCTTGCTACTGTTAGCGTGGAGCGGTGGCGGTCGGCGGCGTTCTGAAGTGGTAGGCCTGCAGATAGGCGACGTGCGCCGTCTTGACGCCGATACGTGGCTCTATACCTTGGGCGTCACCAAAACCAATACAGGCGGCACCCGGCGGGAAAAGCCCTTGCAGGGGCCTGCCGCCTCGGCCTTGGCGGCGTGGCTTGCAGCAGCGCCTGCGGTATCCGGGCCACTGTTCCGGCGCGTGCTTAAGGGTGGCAAGGTCAGCACGGCCGGCCTGTCAGGTGATCAGGTGGCGCGTATCGTTCGCCGTCGTGCCCAGTTGGCCGGCCTGGAAGGTGATTGGGCGGCCCACAGCCTGCGCTCAGGGTTTGTCACAGAGGCCAGTCGGCAGGGCGTGCCGTTAGGTGAGGTCATGGCCATGACCGAGCACCGCAGCGTTAATACAGTCATGGGGTATTTTCAGGCAGGCTCGCTGCTGGGCAGCCAAGCTACACGACTGCTTTCTACGCAGAAGACGCCTGGCGATGATAGCGCCGCACCTGTTACGAGCGATGGTGGCAACGCCTGAGCGGGTGCGGATCATATCACCAGGCAATAAAAAACCCGCCGAAGCGGGTTTTTATTCCAGACCATCCGACGTCCTGTCGGCGGCCTCCAAGGCCTGTGGTCGATCTTCCGTGATACCCGGCGCCTTATCCGTGGCACCGTTTGGATGTGTGTAGATTAAGGGGGCAAGAGCCTCCAGGCGAGAGCGATTTGCCGTATCGTCATGTAAGCCATTGCCTACACGTGGTGTGAGCCAGGCCGTAAGTGCTGGAAGCGCTCACATTTACAGCTTGAACCGCCCCACCATCTGGTTCAGGTTCGAGGCCAGCCGGGACAGTTCGTGGCTGGAGGCGCTGGTCTGATGGGCACCTTGGGCGGACTGAACGGACAGGTCACGGATGTTCACCAGGTTACGGTCCACTTCCCTTGCCACCTGGGCCTGCTCCTCAGCAGCACTGGCAATCACCAGGTTACGTTCATACATCTGGCCGATCCCGCTAGCGATGTCTTCCAATGCGCGGCCTGCGCTCTGAGCCAGCGCCTGAGTGCTTTGGGCGCGGGTGGTACTGGCGTTCATGGAGGCCAACGCCTGGCTAGCGCCTTGGCGCATGCCAGACACCATCTGCTCGATTTCCTGTGTGGAATTCTGCGTCCGATGCGCCAGTGCACGGACCTCATCGGCCACCACGGCAAAGCCGCGCCCCGACTCACCCGCACGTGCTGCTTCAATAGCGGCGTTAAGCGCCAGCAAGTTAGTCTGTTCAGCAATGGCGCGAATCACGTCCAGTACCTTGCCGATCTCTTGGGACTGGTCCGCCAGGCGTTGCACCACACCCGATGTAGCCTCTACATCGCCCGACAGGTCCTCAATAGCTGTGATGGTGTGCGATACCCGGTCCTGACCCAGCTGCGCCGCCTGGTTAGAGGCCTTGGAGGCTTCAGACGTGGACACCGCGTTGCGTGCCACTTCATCTACAGCTGCGCTCATTTCATTGACGGCTGTGGCGGCTTGTTCGATTTCGTTGTTCTGCTGCTGCAAGCCTCGCTCTGCGTCTTCGGTGATAGTGTTCAAAGCCTGCGCGGCGGTGGTCAGGTGAGTCGAGGAGGTCGAGATCTCTCCAAGTGTGTCGCGCAAACGTTGTTGCATCTGAACCAGAGAACCCTGCAACTGGCTGACCTCGTCGCGCCCCTCTACATCGATACGGCCGGTAAGGTCGCCTTCGGCTACTTGCTGCGCCGCCTGTACCGCCAGCCTTAGTGGCCGAACGATGCTGCGGGTGAGCCACCAGGCCAACACCACCGTGATCAAGGCAGCAGCTGCAATCACAAAGGCCACCACCCATTGAGACTGACGGTACTCGACCGCGGAGGCTTCCCCCTCCCGCTCTATACCCTTGCCATAGAGGTCACCTAACGCGGCCAATTGAGCACCGGTGCCATCGACCACCGGCTTCATAGTGACTAGCAGTAGCTGGTTCAATGCCTCGCGGTCACCGCGGCGTGCCAATGCAAAGGAGTCTGCCATACCGCGTTGGTAGGCGGAGAAATCAGCCTTGAACTGGTCATACAGCGCGCGCTCTTCTGGCGTATCCACATAGCGTTCGTAGTCAGCGATGTTCTGCATCAACGCCTTATTGCGGGCCTCGTATTGGCTGACGTAGGTGTCGATACTTGTAGGGTCAGGGTCCAGTGCCACCCGCAGCGAAATGGTGCGCACACGCAGCATGTTCTCCCGGATAGTGTCCACGATACGCAGGCTGGGAACCCAGTTGGTTTCAATCGCCACGGCCCTTTCGCGAATACCCGACATTCGAGTCAGCGAAAACACGCCAAGCAGGGCCACCATCAGCGCAATAAGGCTGAACCCAAGTGCAGCCCGGGGAGCGATGCTCCAGTTACGTAACGACATGAGGGCCTCAAGCATGGCAGGTTGTTGTGAATGTTGTATGACGTCTATGTCGACCTCTTTCCGTCAGGCTTGAATTGTTTCGGCGAAAATGCCGGTCTTACACCAGGATGATTACCCATTCCCCCATGTTATGAGACATCCTATGACTGACATGCTAAGGTGCCGCCAGCCCCTAAAAACAATAGCTGGAGAACAAAGATGGGTAAAAACGACGTGCCGTTGGGCACGGTGCTGGCAGGTTCACGCCGTTCTTTTTTGAAGCAGTCCGCCACGCTGGCCGCCGCCACTGCAGTAGGCGCTGCCGGCTTGTCACGGGCCAGCACCGCCGCTGAAGCGATCAGCCAACGCTACCCCGATCCGTTGATCGAAGTGCTCGACGACAGCTTCATGAACTACCGCGTGTTCAATGCCGGTGTAGAGCGCCTTGCCACAGGCCTTCATTGGCCGGAGGGCCCGGTATGGTCCGGCGACGGTCGTTACCTGCTGTTCAGCGATGTGCCAAACAACCGCATCATGCGGTGGGACGAGATCAGCGACTCCCTAGGCGTGTACCGTTACAACTCCAACTTCTCCAATGGCCTGGCCAGAGACAGGCAGGGCCGGTTGATCGTCTGTGAAGGGTCGACCACCTCCACCGAAGGCCGCCGCGTTACTCGCACGGAGTATGACGGCCGTATTACCGTGCTAGCGGACCAGTTCGAGGGCAAGCGCTTCAATTCGCCTAATGACGTCGTCGTCAAACGAGATGGTTCGATCTGGTTCACCGACCCGCCCTTCCAGACCGGCAACAACTATGAGGGGCACAAGATCACGCCAGAGCTGCCAGACGCGGTGTATCGCATCGATGGGCAAACCCTCAAGGTCACACGGGTGATCGACAACTTTGCAGGCCCCAATGGCCTGTGCTTTTCGCCAGACGAGCGCACACTGTACGTAGTCGAGGGGCGTGCCAAGCCCAACCGACTGATATGGGCATATGCGGTCAATGCCGACGGCACCCTGGGCGAGCGTCGCAAACACATCGAGGCGCTGGAGTACGGCGCATTGGACGGCATGCGCTGTGATGAGGACGGGAACCTATGGTGCGGCTGGGGCAGCAACGGGGCGCGGGAGGCCAAGCCGGAGATGCTGGATGGGGTGCGGGTGTTCAACCCTCAGGGCAAGGCCATCGGCCATATTCACTTGCCTGAACGCTGCCCCAACCTGTGCTTTGGCGGCACAGCAGGTAACCGACTGTTCATGACCAGCTCCCACTCCGTGTACGCCCTGTATGTGAATACACGAGACGCCACCTTCGCCCAGACGTGAGGTGGATCCAGCCCTAAAGAAACCCCTGTGCGTGTCGATACGATGGCAAGCACAGGAGTTCGAGCCATGTTCAATAAACACCTCAAACAGCAGCTGACTGCACAAGCTGCTGAGTTGCATCAGCTACGCCAGCTTCAGGAGAGCATGCGTTCGAGCATGATTGCACTGACCCTGGATGCCAACTTCAACATTACGGCGTTCAATGACCGCTTTCTAAGCGGTCTCGGTTACCGTGCCGAGCAACTGCAAGGCCGACCGATGATGGACATCATCCCCCATTACGTGAAGCAACTGCCCTGCTACCGTCGATTCCAGACAGCCGTTGAAAAACGAGAGCCGGTGTCAGACGACTATCGCTATCTACGTGCCGATGGCTCGCTGGCCTGGTTACGGGTTCAGTGGCAACCTATTTGCAACCTGGACGGCAGTTTGTCCCACATTCAGGGTTTCGCCTACGACGTCAGCAAGGAACTGGAAGTCGCCAAACAAAATGCCGCCTTCATAGACGCCCTGCTACGCTCCACTGCCGTAATCGAATTCAACGTAGATGGCACCGTGGTCAATGCCAACGACCGGTTCCTACAGACCATGGGCTATACCCTGGAGCAATTGCGGGGCAAGCACCACCGTATGTTCTGCATGAGCGAAGAAACCAGTTCGCCCGATTACCAAGCGTTCTGGGCACAG
Organism: Pseudomonas sp. AB39(2026); assembly: GCF_059831485.1. Lineage (NCBI taxonomy): Bacteria > Pseudomonadati > Pseudomonadota > Gammaproteobacteria > Pseudomonadales > Pseudomonadaceae > Pseudomonas > Pseudomonas sp. AB39(2026). The sequence continues at coordinate 681,282 of NZ_CP195212.1, read as the reverse complement.
CTGAACAAAGGGCAGTTCATGGCCGGCCGCTTCCGACGCGTGGACAGCCGGGGTAATGAGGTCTGGCTGGAAGCGACCTACAACCCGGTGTACGACACCCAGGACAAACTTTGCAAGATCGTGAAATTCGCCAGCGTAGTGACCGATCAAGTGCGCCGTGAGGCAGAAGTGCGCGAAGCCGCCACCGTGGCCTATGACATTTCCCAGCAAACCGATGCGACCGCTCAGCGTGGTGCGTCTGTGGTGAGCGAGACCGTGGGTACTATGGAGCGCATTTCCAATGACATGCAATCGGCCGCCAACGTCATCGAGGCCATCGGTAAGCAATCGGTCGCCATTACCACAATCGTGCAAACCATTGGCAGTATTGCTGCACAAACCAACCTGTTGGCGCTCAACGCGGCCATTGAAGCAGCGCGTGCAGGCGATCAAGGGCGAGGCTTTGCAGTCGTCGCTGATGAGGTGCGGCAACTGGCAGGCCGGACCAGCACTGCGACCGAGGAAATTGTCACCGTTGTGCAGCAGAACCAAAAACTGGTGGACGATGCCGTGCGCGACATTAGCCTGAGCAGTGAACAGGCCCAGCAAGGCCTGGCACTGGCCAACCAGGCGGGCGCTGTGATTGTGGACATTCAGGAGGGGGCACGGCAGGTTGTGAATGCGGTGGACCGTTTTGCCCGCGAACTAAGTTAAGGCAACGGCTAGCGCACTTCTACGGCGTCTTTTCAAGCCATAGCGGGACACCCTGCCGGGTGTTCCCGCCATAGCGGCCCTTACCCACCGGGGTAAGCAACAACAGGGTTCGTTTAGCCCGGCTGGCAAACGCAACACCGTCGGGCTTGCTGGCCCAAGTCGTTACGGCCTCACCTAGCCATACGGCTTCGCAGCCTGTACCCCTAACCTTGCCGTCGCTTACCAGCGTCAGGGTACAGGGCTGCTGCGGGGTGTGCGCTTCGAACAGTTGCCACGTGCCTGCCAGCGCTGGCACGGGTACAGGTGCCAAGCTGCTAGCTGTGCACGGGGCCGTGGCGCTGATTGCCCAGCAGGCCACGCCCAACGCACAGGCCCTGAGCTTATTACACCACCACATCGGTGACATGAGCCTCGCCCAATATCCGAATGACGAAGTCGGCACCGTGGTCGCCATCGAAGTCCACCGCCAAGCGTGTGCCGTAGCCGGTGTCTTTAAGCACCGCGGCGCCAGCTGTACCGTCTAGCGTCGCGGCGAAGTGAATGGCCTGCCCACCATCTCCTGCCAAGGCAGACAGGTCAATGCGGTCCTCTCCAGTCGTGAAATCCATCAGCCTGTCTGAAGCGCCTTTGACCGAATCCTCCCTCGCCGTATAGACGAACGTATCGGCGCCCGCCCCGCCCCACAGCTTATCGGCGCCTCCGGCTCCGGCGATCAGGTCATTGCCCTCATTGCCTTTGAGTTCATTGGCGGCCTCGTTTCCGATCAGGTAGTCATTACCCGCCCCACCAAAGGCCTTCTCGATTATCACACCCTGAGCGATGGACACGTTGCCCACCAACCCGCCCACGTCCGAGAAGCTGGTGGCTTGCAGGTTGATACGCTGGTCCATGCTGTAGCCAGAGAAATCCAGGGTGTCGATACCGCCGGTATCCCATACTGAGAAAATCAGCGTGTCATGATCGGTAGTGGCCGTGGTTTCGGCACGGTTGCTGTTGGCGTTGAACCCATAAACGGTGCCACCGGACCGGGTTTGCAGGTTGGCGCCGTACAACTGCTGGATAGCGGCAATGTCATCCATCAGTGGCGCGGAGGCGTAGGCGTTGTGGAAGTCTTGATGGGTGTTGAACTCGTCCCAGTAGCTCATCACCGAATAGCCCCGTGAGTCCTGGGCGTAGGGTGCATCATCACCATAGCTAAGTACGCCGTCCCAGGCGTTGTAATCACCTGGGTGGCCCAGCCCTAGGGTATGGCCGATTTCGTGCAGCAGCGTCTGCCCGCCATAGTTGTTGGTCGCAGCAGTGGCATTGTCTTGATAGCTGTCGCTTACCCAATACCAGGACTGCCCTTCCCGGCTTGTACCATTGGGGTAAAAGGCGTAGGCCGCTTCACTGGCAGACGTGGAATAGCTGGCCAGGGAAAGGTGCCCGTCGCCGCCAGTCAGGGCCTGGGTGAACTTCACATTAGCGACATCGGCCCAGGCCTGCAGCGCCAGTTTGGCCTGGGCACGCTGCTGGTCATTGAAGGCGATAAAGTCACCGCGGCTGCTATCGAAATCGGCTGGGCGCACCTCGGTGAAGCTATAGCTCAGCACCACAGCGCCATCGCCGTCTCTGTCACGGAACTGATAGCCGTACCGGTCGATCTGGGCGCCCGCCTGGTCCACCGTATAGGAAGGGTGCCCGTCAGTAGTACCGACCCCTCGGTCGTAAGCATGGCGGAACGTATCCAGCAGGTTATAAGCTTCACTGGGTTGGCGTGCGGGGGTAGCGTTGGATTCAAGCTCAAGGTCAGACATCAAGTTAACCCTACTGTAATGAGAGCGAGCGTGGTGTGGGGCGCATTGCACGGCCTCCCCGTTGGGGTAAGCTGGCACAGCCGCCATGAACTCGCCAGGCCAATCGTAAGCTTTTGTGACATGGGCAACGAAAGAAAAAGGTACGCCCTCACGGCGCCGCCCCCAGCTGTTGGGCGAGCAGTTTGCCTAGGGCTTCCATCGCCGCCTCGCAGCGGCTGTCCCAAGGGTTGCCGTAGTTCAGGCGAATGCAATGGCCAAAGCCCTGGGTGGCTGAGAACATGGGCCCAGGCGCCAGGCTGATGCCTTGGGCGAATGCCTCGTGGAACAGCGTAAGGGCGTTTACCTGGCGAGGGAATTCGAACCACAGGAAATACCCGCCGTTTGGCTGGGTGACGCGGGTTTGCGCGGGGAAATACCGCGCAGCAGCATCCAGCATGGCGCGCTGCTGGTCTTCCAGCGCATGCCGTAGCTTGCGCAGGTGGCGATCGTATCCACCATGCTGAAGGTAGTCCGCAATCGCCGCCTGGGCAGGTACTGACGGGGACAACGTGGTCATCAGCTTTAGCCGGGCAACACTGTCGGCAAAACGCCCTGCTGCTGCCCACCCTACCCGGTAACCCGGCGCGAGGCTTTTTGAGAAAGAACTGCAATGCATCACCCACCCCTCGCGGTCGAAACTCTTCACTGGCCGTGGTGGTGTGGAGCCGAAATACAGCTCGGCATACACATCGTCTTCAATCAGAGGCACCTGCTGGCGGGCCAGCAGGGCGCACAACCGCGCCTTGTCAGCCTCTGCGAGCGTAGCGCCCATGGGGTTCTGGAAATTGCTCATCAGCCAACAGGCCTTTATGGGCAGGTGGTCCAGTGAATGTGCAAGCGCGTCCAGGTCCATGCCGGCGCCAGGCAGTACGGGAATTTCCACAGCACGCAGCTTGAGGCGCTCCAGCACTTGCAGCGAGGCATAAAAGGCCGGGGATTCGATCGCGACCAGATCACCTGGCTGGGTGACAGCTTGCAGGCACAGGTTCAGCGCCTCCATGGCGCCATTGGTAATCACCAGCTCGGAGGCCGCGGGCGTTGCTCCACTGAGCCGATAGCGCTGGAGAATGTGCCTGGCCAGGTCCGGGTTGCCGGCGGTCATGTCTGCAATGATCCCATGGGGCGACAACCGCTGGACTGCGCGGCCCATGGACCGTGCCAGCCGCCCGAGGGGAAACAGGCCAGGGCCTGGGAAGGCAGAACCGAACGGCACCGTTGCAGGGTCACGCAAGGAGCCTAGTACTGAAAATACCAGTTCGCTGACGCCGACATCGGTAGCCGCCGAAGGCAGGCGAGGCTGGGGCGTTTCTGCCAGGCGCGGCCGCCCCTGCGGGCGCACATAATAACCAGAGCGCTCCCGTGCCTGGATCAGGCCACGGTCTTCAAGCAGGTAGTAGGCGCGAAAAACTGTTGCCGGGCTTACTCCATAGCGTTCGCTGGCCTGCCGTACGGAAGGCACCCGTTCATTGACGGCCAGCACCCCTGCACGAATCATGTCGGCGATCTGTTCGGCGAGGTGTTCATAGCGTTTGAGCTTGTGTGCCATCGTGGCCTCCCTAAGGGTGGCTATTATCCCGTAAATAACAGCACCTGCCTATGCAGGTGGCAGCCTTCAGGGTACGGAACAGAGATTGTCGGACAATATGTAGTGCCTATAATTTAGCACTACATAATGGTTGACGGGCTCGACACCCTTGAGCATGATGCAGCCATCTCATAGGCCAAAAACCTGTGCAGTAGCGATTGTTTGCCGGTCACGCTCCCGGCATGTGGTTAGGCAATGGCTCATAAAGCCGTTTGCCGGTGCTAAGCCAATAGCATTGGCCTGGCAAGCCATACACACCCCATAAAGCATGTAGTTGCCTGCGTCTTACTGCGGCAACAGTTTTGCGTGCCAAAAATCACGTTGTAGTGGAAAAACAGAGTCGCTACAGATTTTTTGCTGACGTACGTCCAAACCTCTTGTCGAGAAGGAATTTCATGATGAATTTGAACAACCAGCCGACTGTTGACCAACTGGCTCAACTACTGGCCGCACGCAAGGACCGTAACGACAGCCATATTCTGTGGGTGTGTAAGGCCGGCAACGTGCATGTGGAAGCCCTGGGGCCTGCAGGTGAGGAAGCACAGTTCGAGCAACAAAGGCCGGCCATGTGCGCCAGGCTGCGGACCTACCGGCGCGGGCTGGGCTACGTTGGCAAAAAGGCTGCCGCCGACCTCCAGTTTGTAAGCCAAGTGCTCCAAACGCTTAATCAAGCCTGGCAAACCCGCGCAATGGCCCCTGGCGTTCACATGATCGACCGGTACTGCTAACCCGTCCTCTACAGCCCCCCGGACGCGGGGGCTTTTCAACCTAGGCTACCTGTGGCGGCAGCCGGTACTGGCGGTTCCGTCTCCCTGCCTGCACAATAGCGGCCGATTCCCCTGTGATGGCCACTGAACTCGTAAGCGGTGCCCCTCTCGAATAGACAGTACCTATCTATTGGATATTGGAGAGAACAGCATGAAGGTTGATGAAGTCGCCAGCAACGTGAAAGCAGGCCAGGTGGAAGAACTCAGGCTGGTATCTGTGGAAGGCGGTTCGTATACGCTTCATGCGACCGTGGCAGGCACCTCGGAGCGTGTACTCAATGCCCAAGGTGAAACCCTGCATGTTGCGTCTGTGGATCAAGCACGCAAGTTGTTGGTAGATGTGCCAGACACTGTGCCTCTGTACTTGGTGCAGCCTGCCGTCTACGACGAAATGGTCGGCCTGGACAGTGGCCCTACCGACTCCAGGGAGCAGATCCCTTTACATAGCAGTCATTGAGCATACATGGACGTTCGCGCGGCGCAGGGCACCCGAGACCAGCTTCTTGCAGAAAATGCGACGCTACGCGCGGAGCTATACACCCTTAAGCGCGACGTATTCGATGCCAGCGAAATCGGTTTTTGCATCATCGAAGTGCATTTCGATAGCCAGGGCGTTGCCGATAACTACCGCTTCCTCAGCGTGAACCGTTCATTTGAAAAGCACACTGGCCTTCACAACCCTGAAGGCCAATGGATGCGTGACCTGGTGCCTGACCACGATGCACACTTTTTCGAGGCCTATGGCAAGGTGGCCTTGACGGGGGAGCCAGTTCAGTTTGAAAACGAAGCGCGCGCTTTGGGGCGGCACTTCATGGTTCAAGCCGCGCGCATCGGTGCACCCGAACTCCACCGCGTGTCGGTGCTGTTCAGTGATATTTCCAAACGACGCCTCGCCGAGCAGGCGCTTGAGCAAAGCGAGCGCCATTGGCGCGGGCTGTTCGAGCACTTCGATGAGGCCTTCGCATTGGCTGCAGTGGTCCGGGACGCTGGCGGTCAAGCTGTGGATTGGCATTTCCTGGACGTAAATCCGGCATGCTGCCAATTGCTTGACCGCCCCGCCGAGACGGTACGTTCACGTACACTTCGTGAATTGTTTCCCAACCTGGCACCCGGTTGGATCGCCGACGCGGCGCGTGTGACTGAAACGGGGCAGTCCTGCCCCTTCATCCGCCCGCTCAACGATGTGCGGCGGTGGTATGAAGGCCGCTTGCACCCCCTTCCAGGCGATCGTTTCATGGTGATCTTCCAGGACGTCAGCGAGCTGCGGCGTGCCGCACAGCGTCGGGAAGGGCTGCTCCACCTCAGCGACCGACTCCGCACCATGGACAGCCCGGACGACATTGCAGGCACAGCGGCGGAAATTCTCGGCAATGTGCTGGAGTCGGACCGCGCAGGGTATTCATTGATAGGAGCAGAACCTGGCACAGTGGATGTGCAGCGTGACTGGTCCAGCGATGGTCGCAGTTCTCTGGTGGGTGCTCACAATGTCAGCATACTCGGCACGTATATGGCCGACCTGCTCAAGGGCGAGGTCATCGCCGTCAGCGACGTAGAGACCGATACCCGTATCACGGGGCAAAAGCGGTTTCACCAACTGGGTGTTCGGTCGTTCCTGAACGTGCCACTGATGGAGGGCGAACGGTTGGTGGCAATGATGTTTACGGCCTGCCGCCACCCCAGAGGCTGGGGCCAGGAGGACATCGAGTTCACCCGCGAACTGGGCGAGCGCACACGTACGGCCATCGAGCGCCACCGTGCTGAGCACCAGCTTCAACTACTCAACGCCCGCCTTGAACAGTTGGTAGCCGAACGCACCCATGAGCTGCTCCGCTCTGAAGAGCAGCTACGTCAGTCCCAGAAAATGGAAGCCGTGGGCCAGCTTACCGGAGGTATTGCCCACGACTTCAATAACCTGCTCACAGGCATTTCCGGCAGCCTCGAATTGCTGCAAGGGCGTATCCAGCAGGGGCGCACTCAGGACCTGGATCGCTATATCAACGCCGCCCAGGGCGCCTCTCGAAGGGCTGCCGCCCTCACCCATCGCCTGCTCGCCTTTTCCCGCCGGCAGACCCTGGCGCCCAAGGCCACCCACGTCAACCGCTTGATCCGAGGCATGGAAGAACTCATATCCCGCACCATGGGGCCCTCTGTGTCCATCATTAGCGATTTGAACCCTGATCTGTGGAGTGTGTTGATTGACCCTCATCAACTGGAAAATGCGCTGCTGAACCTGTGCATCAACGCTCGAGACGCCATGCCGGACGGTGGCACATTGACCATCAGCAGCCGCAACCGTGGTATCGACGAACGCGGCGCGCAGACGTTTGACCTGGCGGCGGGTGAATACGTGGCATTGGCAGTCTCCGATACCGGCACCGGCATGGCGCCAGACGTAGCGGCCAAAGCCTTCGAACCGTTCTTTACCACCAAGCCCATTGGCATGGGCACAGGCCTGGGCCTGTCGATGATCTACGGTTTCATCCGCCAGTCCGGTGGCCAGGCACGTATTCACACAGAGCCGGGCAGCGGCTGCATAGTGACCCTTTATCTGCCACGTCATTTAGGTGAAGTACAGGAGGCCGACGTCGCCCCCCAGTCGGCGCTGCCACGGGCGCAAGTGGGTGAAAGCGTCTTGATTGTCGACGATGAACCCACAGTGCGAATCATGGTAAGTGAAGTGCTGGAGGAGTTGGGCTACCACGCCATTGAGGCGGCAGATGGGCGCTCTGGCCTGCAGATTCTCAACTCTGCTGCAAAGATCGACCTGCTGATCACCGATGTAGGGCTGCCAGGGGGCATGAACGGGCGCCAGATGGCCGACGCAGCGCGGGTAAACCGCCCCGACTTGAAAGTGCTGTTCATCACCGGCTATGCAGAGTCCAGCGTGTTTGAAAACGGCCCTGCACACGATGGCATGCACGTGCTGACCAAGCCGTTTTCAGTGGACAGCCTGGCCCGCCGTGTACGCGGGCTGATTGAGCAAACCGCTCGCTAACGGCACGGCCCACAAAAAAAGCCGGCCCAGGGAAGCAGTAATGCCTCCCTGGGCCGGCTTTTTACGCCGCTAGGTACTGCTTAAGCGGTATGCTCAGGGTGCGCAGCGCCTACCAGCTCCACCTGTGCCGAAGGCTCAGGGGCGAACACGAATGCGTCGTTGCTCAAGGTGTGGCTGTAGTCGCCTTGCAGCGTGACCTGGAACTTGTGGCCCTCGCTGTCTGCCTGGTTGCTACGGATGTATGTCCGGTCGGCGTCACTGTTGTAGGTCACCTTAAGTGTGTCGTTGGCGCCATTTCCCAACCCTGTGAAGCCCAGCGCTGAAACGTCGATCAGGTCGCGGCCCGTGGTGAAGTCCGTGATCAGGTCGGCAGCCCCGGCATAGCTGTCACTGACCGCATCGTAGCGGAAGGTATCCGAGCCAGCACCACCCGTGAGCCGGTCACTGCCCGCACCCCCAACCAGCAGGTCATCACCCACGCTGCCTGCCAGCGTGTCATTGCCACCCAAGCCCAACAGTGTGTCATTGCCCCAATCGCCATACAGCGTATCTGCATCCGCAGTGCCCGTGACATCAACGTGGGTCAGTGGCTGGGAAGAATCCGTGCGGTCAGGGTCCGGGTTGGCAAACAGCACATTGGTGGCAGTCAGATCGTACAGGTGGTTGCCTTTAAGCAGGATCTCGAACCGATTGCCGTTGGCATCTGGGTCCAGCGACTTGAGCGCGGTGTAGTCACCTGCCAGGTTCAAGACCACTTTCAAGGTGCCGTCATGGCCGTTGCCAAGGCCCGTGAAGCCCAGTGCGGTGAGGTCGATGCGGTCGTGGGCATTGCTGTTGAAATCCACGATCAGGTCGCGCTGGGCATAACTGCCGCTGGCGTCGTTGCGGTAGCTGTCGGCTTCACTGGTGTACACGAAGGTATCTGCGCCTGTACCGCCGATCAGGGTATCGCCGCCCGTACCACCGTACAGGCGATCGGCACCGCCATCGCCATTGAGCGTGTCACGCCCTGCTCCGCCTACCAAGGTGTCGTCTGCGCTGGTGCCGACCAGTGTGTCGTTATGGGACGTGCCCGTGGTAAGCGAGAAGAAATTGTTCGCTCCCAAGGTATTCACGTGGTTACCACTGAGGGCCAACTGGAAGCGGTTGCCATCGGCAGTCGCATCGAAGCTGGTCAGGTAGGTGGTGTCAGTGCTGGCGTTGTACGTAGCCTTGAGAGTGCCGTTATGGCCATTGCCCAGCCCCGTGAGGCCCAGGGCGGTCAGGTCCAGGCGGTCATTGGCATCGTCGAAGTCGGTCACGCGGTCGCTATAGGAGGTAGTGGCCGTACGGTAGCTGTCACTCACAGCAGTAAAGCGGAACACGTCACTGCCCAAGCCGCCGGTCAGACGGTCCACGCCAGCACCACCGACGATCATGTCATTGCCAGCGCCGCCGTCGATACGGTCATTGCCAGCGCCACCGGTGATCAGTTCATCCGAGCGGCTGCCTACCAGGTTGTCTGCCGAAGCGCTGCCGCGCAGGATCAGCACGTCACTGTTGCTGTACACCTGGCTGTTACTGCCCAGCGCATTGATATCGCCGTTCTGAGTGCCATTGATCACGTTGCCAAACACCACACTGCCGTCCACGGCGGAGCCGTCGGTAGGGATTTCCGCCACGCCCCAGGTAGAGCCAGCGCTGCCCGTGATCAGGTTGTCATACACGAAGTTCTGGCTGCCATTATTGGCACCCTGCGCGCGAATGGCCACTTCAGCCACGTCTGACGTTTGGGCATTGCTGTGTATTACGTTGTCGGACACTTCCACATGGGTGGTGCCCTGAAGGTTCACGCCGGAGCCACCGTTTTCGTGAATGTCCAGGCGGTAAACGCCCCCGAACTCCACGCCGCGCACGCGCACGCCGTCGCCTGCGTTGTCGTGTACATCACCGCCGATGATGCTTGCAAAGCCGGTGTCGGCGCCGTTCTCATTGTGAAGGTAGATACCATCGGCACCGTTGCCCGAGGCATCGTTGTCGGCCAGTGACAAGGCTTCGCTGCCGACAGTGGCGTCAATCCCGTTACGGCCGTTGTCCACGGCGCGGTTGTCCTGGAATGTGAGGGCAGGCAGATTACCACCCAAGGTAAAGCCGTCCTGTGCGTTACCGGTCGCCGTGCTGTTGCGTACGGTCAAGTTCACGGCCGGGTCCGTCAGGTCGAACCCACTGCCACTGAAGCCCTTGGCAGTCACAGTGTCCACCACCAAGTTGCTGACACTGCCAGCGCCGGCCTGTGACCAGCCACTGATCGTCCCGCTGCCCCCCGCCTGGCTGCCGTCCAGCGTGAGGTTGCTGACGCTGGCGTCGCGTACGGTGCTGCCAGCATTCACGCCCAGCAACGAAGCCGTATCGGCGCTGGCACCCTCTGCCAGCTTCAGCACCGTCTGGCCTGCGCCGTCGCCTGTCAGGCTAACGTTGCTCTTCAAAGCCAGTGCGTTACCAGAAGCATCGCTGTCAGACACAAGCCAGGTGCCGGCGGGTACATACACTTTTCCGCCGCCCGCAGCAGCCGCAGCGTCAATGGCTTTCTGGATAGCCATGGTGTCGTTGGTGCTGCCGTCGCCTTTGGCGCCGTAGTCGCGAATATCGAAAACCTGGGTCATGCACTGCTCCTGTCTGAGATCTGGACGCCTACCGTTCGGTCATGCCGGAGTCGCTACAGCGAAACCCTTTGACCTGCATTAGGCTCTATAGTTGGCACAGCATAGGCGACTTCCGACGGAACGGCGTGTAGGGCTGTTGCTCCTATGTCTAATAAGAGCAGTACGAATGTATTAAATGGACATCAGGGCGGTCATGCCAGGGTGGTTCACCGCGTGTTTTTTCCTGCCTTCAAGGGATGTTTGCTTCGATGACCCCACCACCCAGCGTGCAGCCTGGCTCCTCAAGCCCCCCTTTTCTGCGTGGTGGCGGCGAATTGGGCGAGTTGATACGTCGCTATGACTGGACCGCCAGCGGCCTTGGGCGCCCCTGCGACTGGCCGCAGAGCCTCAAGACCGTCACGGCCATGCTGCTAGCGTCACCGGTGCCCATCGTGCTGCTGTGGGGCGAGAAAGGCATCATGATTTACAACGACGCTTACTCCGTGTTCGCAGGGGGGCGGCACCCGCGCCTGCTGGGCTCTGAGGTGCGCAAGGGTTGGCCGGAAGTGGCCGACTTCAATGACAACGTGATGCGTGTAGGGTTGGCCGGCGGCACCCTGGCTTATAAAGACCAGGAACTGACCCTGCACCGCAGCGGGCAGCCCGAACAGGTGTGGATGGACCTGGACTATTCCCCCGTCTGTGACGAAAGCGGCCAGCCTGCCGGCGTGATTGCCATTGTGGTGGAAACGACTCAGCGGGTACTTGCCCGCCGCCACATCCAGCACAGCGAGCAACGGCTACGTGCCTTGGTTAATGCCACGGCCGACCTTACCTACCGCGTATCGCCAGACTGGCGCGAAATGTGGCAACTGGATGGCCAAGGCCTGCTGCAGGACAACACCGAACCCACCACAGCTTGGCTGGAAACCTATGTGGCCCCCCAAGACCTGCCACGGGTACGGGCCGCTATCGACTATTGCATTGCCCACGCCTGCAGCTTCGATATGGAGCATCAGGTTCGCCGGCTGGATGGCAGTCAAGGGTGGGTACACTCACGCGCCGTTCCCCTACGTGACGAGCGTGGCGACGTACTAGAGTGGTTCGGTGCGGCCACTGACATCAGCGCCCGTAAGCAGGCTGAAGACACCTTGCGCAGCAATGAAAGCCGGCTGCAGTTCCTGGATGCGCTGGGCAGGGAAACGGCCCGCACCACTGACGCCGACGCGATCATGGCGATCACCACCCGCCTGTTGGGCGAGCACCTGGGAATCTCAGTGTGTGCCTATGCCGACCTGGATGCAGACGAGGACGGTTTTACCATCCGAGGCGAATGGGCTGCGTCCGGTGCACAAAGCATCGTTGGCCACTATCGCTTGTCCAGTTTTGGCGCATTGGCCGTTAACAACCTGCGTGCGGGGCTGCCCCTTATTCTGGAAGACGCTACCACGCAGTTGAGCGCTGCTGAAGGCGCCATTTACCGTCAGCTGGGCCTGGTCTCTACCCTGTGCATGCCACTGGTGAAAGACCGCAGGCTGACCGCGTTGATGGCGATCAATGACCGCGTGCCGCGGGTGTGGACGTCCCAGTCGTTATCGTTGCTCAGCGAAGTGGCCGAGCGTTCCTGGGCGCACATTGAACGGGCGCGTGCCGAAATAAGCCGCCGTGAAGCCGAGGAGCGCTTCCGTCGTGACCTGGAGGCCCGGGTGGCGGAGCGTACCGAGGCGCTTCGTATCAGTCAGGAGCATACTCGCCGCACGGAACAGGCCCTCCAGCAAGCCCAGAAAATGGAAGCGTTGGGTAACCTGACCGGGGGCATTGCGCACGATTTCAACAACCTGCTCATGGCCGTGCTGGGCAGCCTTGAACTGCTACGCCGGCGCATGCCAGACAACCCGCCCCTGTTGCGGCTACTGGACAACGCCAAGGCCGGTGCCGAGCGAGGGGCCAACCTGATCGCCCGGATGCTGGCTTTCGCTCGGCGTCAGGAGCTGTGTGCCGAACCCGTCGAGTTGGGTGAACTGGTTGCAGGCATGAGTGAGCTGTTGCAGCGCTCCTTGGGCGCCACCATCGAACTGGACCTGGCGGTTGACTGTTCGCCTGCCTGGGTGCATACCGACGCCAACCAGCTGGAGGCCGCCTTGCTTAACCTGGCGGTGAATGCTCGCGATGCCATGGGCGGCCAGGGGCGAATTGTCATCAGTGCCCACCCCACTTACTTGAGTGACAGCCAGGGCGCCCTGAAGGCTGGTGCCTATTGGTGCCTGTGTGTGACAGACAGCGGCGAGGGCATGGACGAACAAACGCTCAAGCGGGCCACAGAACCTTTCTTCACCACAAAGGGCGTGGGCAAAGGCACAGGCCTGGGTTTGAGTATGGTGCTTGGCCTGGCCGAACAGTGCGGCGGCACGCTGCGCATGCGCAGTAAGGCAGGTAAAGGTACTACCGCCGAAATCTGGCTGCCGGAAACAGCCCCACCCTGCGGGGTTGAGGCTGCGCTCGAACCTAGTTCGGCGCCCGAACCTAGCGCGCCGTTGGCGCTACACGTGTTGGCAGTGGATGATGATGAACTGGTGCTGACCAATACTGTGGAGCTGCTGAGAGAGCTGGGCCATTGGGTGCAGCCTGCGCATTCGGCCAGAGAGGCCATGGCGCTGCTTGAAACGCAATCCTTTGACTTGGTAATTACCGACCATGCCATGCCCCATATGACAGGCGCACAGCTGGCCGAACAGCTCAAGGCCCGCTATACCCAGCTTCCGGTGGTGCTGATCTCTGGTTATGCGGACGTGGCCCTCGGCCAAATGCCAGACGTGTTGCGGCTGGCCAAGCCGTTCTCGCAAGTGCAATTGGGGGATGTGATCAGGCGGGCCTTGGAGGCCCGCTGAAGGGAAGCCGACCTGCGCTACTGCAGCCCGGCCCTGAACGGTCCTAGCGCTGCTTCAAGCGGTCGATAATGACTGCCAGCAACAGAATGGTCCCGCGGATCACGTACTGATAGAACGTATCGATGTTCTTCAGGTTCATGGCGTTCTCGATGATCGCCAGAATCAGCACCCCAGCGATCACGTGGCGCATCATGCCGATGCCCCCGGCCAAGGACACGCCGCCGAGCACGCAGGCTGAAATCACGGTCAGCTCGAAACCCTGGCCGATCATGGGCTGGCCAGAAGTCATGCGCGACGCTAGCACTACCCCGGCCAGGGCACCCACTACGCCATGCACTGCAAAGATGATGATCTTGTTACGGTCTACGGCGACACCCGCCAGGCGGGCTGCTTCCTGGTTACCCCCAATGGCCATGGTATTACGGCCATAGGTGGTGTAGTTCAGCAGCCAACCGAAAAACAGGAAGCAAACCAAGGTGATCACGATCGGCACGGGTACGCCATACAACTGGCCGTTGCCAAACACCGAGAAGTCTTCCTGCATTACACCCACGGCTTTGCCATTGGAAAAAATGTAGGCCAGGCCTCGCACGATCTGCATCGTGGCCAGCGTAGTGATCAGCGCATTGATCCGCAGCTTGGCAATCACGATGCCGTTGATCAGGCCCACGATCAGCCCCATGCCCAACGCGGCGCCTACCCCCAGCGCTACGCTATCGGTGTCACGCATCACGATGGCCGCGATCACCCCTGCACAGGCGATCACAGAGCCTACCGACAGGTCGAAATGGCCTGAGGCCAGGCAGAACAGCATGGTGCAGGCGGCAATACCGGTAGTGGAAATGGCCAGCCCCAGGCCGCGCATGTTCAAGGGGGACAGGAAGTTGTCGATAAAGATCGCGGAGCACGCAAAGATCGCGATGGCCGCCAGCAGCATGACCCAGTCGTCCAAGAAGCGACGCATGTTCAAACGGTGTGCGGAGATCAAAGGGGTTTGGGGTACGCTAGCCATGGTTCACCTCTTGTTGTTCTATGGCCCGATGAGCGCCGGGCAGGGCCAGTTGCAGCAGGCTGGATTCGTTCGCCCGAGCGCGGGGCAGTTCGCCAGTGATTACGCCTTCGCACATGGCGATCACCCGGTCGGAGATTCCGATCACTTCCATCAGGTCACTGGACACCACAATCACAGCCACACCGTCGGCCGCCAGGTTGTGGATGATCTGGTAGATCTCTGACTTCGCACCGATATCAATGCCGCGCGTGGGTTCGTCCAGCAGCAGCACTTTCATGGGCAAGGACAGCCAGCGCCCCAGAATGGCTTTCTGTTGGTTGCCGCCTGAGAGGTACAGCATGAACTGGTCGGCCGAAGGGGTTTTTACGTTCAGGGCACGAATCTGCTTGACGGCGTTGTCGCGCTCCCAGCGGCCCCGCAGCAGGCAGCCCAGGCGAGCATGGCGAGGGCGCGCGCCAATGTTGATGTTCTCGCCAACACTGGCCAGCGGCACGATGCCTTCCTTTTTGCGGTCTTCAGGGCACAGCAGGATGCCCGCCTGAATGGCATCCCGTGGCGTAGCCAGCTTCAAGCGCTTGTCATCGAGTTGCACGGTGCCGCTGGTGGCCGGAGTAAGGCCGGACAGCAAGCGCAGCAGCTCGGTGCGCCCGGCACCCACCAGGCCAAAGAAGCCCAGCACTTCCCCACGGCGTACTGTAAAGCTGGCGGGCGCTTTCAAGCCTGGCCCCATCAGTTTATTCACGTCCAGGGCCACGGCCCCGTGGGGGCGCTCCCGGTAGTTGTAGATGTCCTGGATATCCCGGCCCACCATGCAGGTGACCAGCTTGTCGTGGGTCAATACCGCCATGTCCTGGAACGTCTGCACGTAGCGGCCATCCTTGAACACGGTGACCGCATCGCAGATACGGAAGATTTCTTCCATACGATGGGACACGTACAGCACCACCCTGCCCTCGTTCCGTAGCCGCTGGATGATGTCCATCAACCGGTCAATCTCGCGAGCAGACAGGCTGCTGGTGGGCTCGTCGAAAGCAATCACCCGGGCGTCATGGGACAACGCCTTG
Organism: Pseudomonas sp. AB39(2026); assembly: GCF_059831485.1. Taxonomy (NCBI): domain Bacteria; kingdom Pseudomonadati; phylum Pseudomonadota; class Gammaproteobacteria; order Pseudomonadales; family Pseudomonadaceae; genus Pseudomonas; species Pseudomonas sp. AB39(2026). Next base: position 665,822 of record NZ_CP195212.1, on the reverse strand, counting down.
GCGATTTCCACCAGTTGGCGCTGGCCCAGGGACAGGTCGCCCAAGCGGGTCTGAGGGTGAATCTCGTCACCCAACCCACGAAGCAGCTCCTTGGCACGCGTATGCATGGCCCGGCGGTTCACGATACCCAGGCGTGAGGGGAAATGGCCCAACAACAGGTTTTCTGCGACGGTCATTTCCGGCACCAGGTGCAGTTCCTGGTGGATGACCACAATGCCGCTAGCCAGGCTGTCGGCGGCAGTGCGGAACTTCAGGCTGCGTTCGCCCAGGCACAACTCGCCCTCGGAGGGCGTATACGCTCCCCCGAGGATCTTCAGCAAGGTCGACTTGCCTGCCCCGTTCTCGCCCATCAGGGCATGCACCTGCCCAGGGTATGCCGTGAAGTTGATATCAGCCAGGGCACGCACCCCGGGGAACTGTTTGCCAATACCTCTAAACGACAGGGCTTCGGCTGGGCGCGCATTTGCAAGGGTCGACAACATGGGCACGCTCCTCGTTGCCGTGTTCAATTCCACAGGCCGATTTTCTCAAGCTCTTGCTTGAAGTTGGCGCGAGTGATGAGCGTGACTTCGTCCATGGCAGTGTATTTTGGCGGTTCCTTACCGGTAGTCACCCACTCGTACACCATGGTCGCAGTGCGCTCGCCTTCGATGTGCGGGCTGGGCAGCATGGAACCGAAGAACCCGCTGTCCGGCTTTTTCAGCTCGCCAATGGCATCGGTGCCATTGATGCCAATACCGATCACGTTAGCGGCCTTGAACCCAGCGCTCTCGGTGGCGCGCACGCCGCCTAGTACGGTGTTGTCGTTCATGCCGCCAATGATGAGGTTTTTGGCGGCCGACGGCAGTTTTACCAAGGCGGAGTTGGTCGCGTCCATGCTGCCGGGCACGTCCAGGGTTTTCTGAGGCGCAAAGATGATGTGATCTTCCGGCAGGCCGGCTTTTTTCAGCGCGTCCACCGAACCATCAGTGCGCTTCTTGCCAGTGTCCAGCTCGTTGTAGGTGTTGATGACTGCGTAGGTGTCCTTCCAGTCCCAGCCACGGTGCTTGGCTTCACCGGCCATGGCCTCGCCCTGTTTCTGCCCCACTTCAAAGGCGGCCATGCCCAAGTAAGGGACGTCCTCCATGAAGTTGCCTTTGGCATCCACGAAACGGTCGTCCACCGTCATCAACTTGAGGTCGTTGGCTTTGGCCTTGGCCACGATGGCTGGGCCTAGGGACACATCAGGGGCGCAGATCACAAAGCCCTTGGCGCCGTTGGCGGCCAGGCTGTCGATGGCGGCCAGGGTTTTTTCACCGTCAGGTACGGCAATCTTGAGCAGTGTAAAGCCTTTTTCCTTGGCGGCTTTTTCTGCAAAGGCCCATTCAGTCTGGAACCAGGGTTCCTCAGCCTGCTTGACCAGGAAACCAATCTTGACCGGGTCAGCGGCGAGCGCCTGCCCGGCCCAGCCTAATACAGCGGTGGTTGCTACAGCGCCACAAAAGACGCGAAACCCTTTGATCAGGGGCATGGCTTACTCCTTGTTCTTGTTAGAAAAGCCGAACGGCACCGGCAAGGCCGAGTACCGCGAGTTCAGTCAAGCACACTGCAGCTAGCGCGTTGTAACGAAGTGTCACTTAGCGACCGGCGCTTGGTTATCAGGTAAAGGGTTCATCGTGAATCGGGTACAGGCTGTACCTGCTACGTCCATAACCGCGCTGAATACGGCGCCATCCAAGGGCGTACGGCCCTGAGCCGGCGTTGCAGACGTGACATACAGCGTACGCAATTCAGGCCCGCCGAACACACAACTGGTGGGATGGCTGGCGGGCAACTCCACTCGCCGGTCGATACGGCCCTCCGGGTCAAACCGCAACAGGCAGCCACCGCCCCAGCGCGCGTTCCACAGGTAGCCTTCGCTGTCCAGGGCCGAGCCGTCCGGGGTGCCAGGGCCTTCGGCTGCCCAAGGCTCACGTTCGCCTAGCGCCCCGTCAGGGGTGAGGTGATACCGGTACAGCTGCCCCGCCTTGCTGTCGGCGTGGTAAAGAAAGTGCCCGTCTGCGCTCCATTCCAGCGTATTGGGGATGCCCAGGTGCTCCAGCACTGTAGTGACCCTGCCGCTGCCGTCTACCCGGAACAGGCTACCGCTGTCACGGGTGACCGGGATGTCTTCGGCCGCCGGCCCCAGGTTGTTTTGCATGGTGCCCAACCATAAGCGACCCTCACGGTCACAACGGGCTTCATTCGGGCGGTTACCGTTCACAGGGTCCACTGCGCTGAACAACTGCAGTGCAGGCTGGTCTGTGGAAGAGGCCAGGTCCAGCCGGTGAACGCCGCTAGGCAGTGTCACCAGCGCATCACCGGCAGTGGTGGGGATGAATGCTGACACCGGCGCGTGCAGGGCCCAGCGGCGCAGGCCACTGGCCTCCAGGCGACAGGCCAGCTGGCCGGCGATGTCCACGAAATAGAGCGCCTGGGCAGGTGCGTCCCAGAAGGGGCCTTCGGCCAGTAAAAAACGGTCAGGCGAAACAGGCTGCCATTGCATGGCGCCTCCGGTGTGTAATTGTTGTTATTGTCAGTAGTGCCCACCAGGGCAGGCTGGTCACTTTTCAGCATTAAATAATATTACTATTTGCACTTCAACCCCCTTTAATCTTGCTGAACATTCACTTGCCGTTGAAATTGGTATGACTATATTCAAGGAGGTCGCACCTGCGACCCCTGTCTCATCAATAACAACAATCGTATGGAGATGCCCCATGACACCCCTTCTCGCGCGCACCGGCCAAGCCCTTGGCCTGGCCATGGCCTTTGGGCTGGCGGCCAGTTCCGCACAGGCCGCTGGCCTCACCCGTGAACACGCCAGCTTCGCCACCTTGGAAGACGGTACTTCGGTAGAACGCTTTGTATTGCGCAATGGCCACGGTATGCAGGCCAGCATCCTGACCTACGGGGCGACGCTGCAATCTCTACTGGTGCCGGACAAGGCCGGCAAGCTGGCCGATGTGGTACTCGGCTTTGATGACGTGAAGGGTTACCAGGAACACGGGGACGTGTACTTCGGCGCGACCATCGGCCGCTTCGGCAATCGCTTGGCCAAGGGGCAGTTCAGCCTGGATGGCAAGCAGTATCAGGTGCCAGTGAACGACGGCCCTAATGCGCTGCATGGGGGCCCTAAAGGTTTTGACAAGCACGTCTGGAAGGCACGGGAGACTGATGAGAAAGGCTGGGTAGGTGTCACCTTGAGCTACCACTCCGCTGACGGCGAAATGGGCTTCCCCGGTAACCTGAACGTGGAGGTGGAGTACAGCCTCAATGAGGACAACGTGCTGCGCATTCGCTACAAGGCCACCACGGACCGCAGCACGGTGCTCAACCTCACCAACCATAGCTATTTCAACCTGGCGGGTGCGGGCGAAGGGGATATCCTCAACCAGGTCGCCACGTTGTATGCGGCTAAATACACCCCCATCGACAGCACGTTGATCCCCACCGGTGAGCTGGCACCTGTAGCGGGTACGCCGCTGGACTTCACCAAGCCTGTAGCCTTTGGCAAGCATATCCGCGACGACCATGAGCAGTTGAAGTTCGCCGAACCCAAACAAGGGGGCTTCGACTTCAACTGGGTACTGGACAGCGCTGGCGACCTGGGCAAGCTTGCCGCAGACGTGATGGACCCCGGTTCAGGCCGTCGCCTGCAGCTGTACACCACTGAACCGGGTGTTCAGTTGTATACCGGCAACTTCCTCAAGGGCTTCACCGGCAAAGGCGGTAAAACCTACCCTCATTGGGGGGCTTTCACACTGGAAACCCAGCACTACCCCGATGCGCCCAACCAGCCAAACTTCCCCAGCACCCGCCTGGACCCTAAGCACACCTACACCCAGACCACCCTGTTCAAATTCAGCGCTCAATGAGCACGGCCGGGCTGATCGAAGCGCGCATGCTGGCCATGCTCGCCGCGCGCAGCCCGGCCTCGTCAGTGTGCCCTTCAGAGGTGGCGCGCTCGCTAGCCACCGAAGAAGGCGCCTGGCGGGCCTTGATGGAACCCGTGAGGGCGGTTGCCGTTGCCCTTGCGCATCAGGAGGTGGTCATCATTACCCAAGGGCAGGCCACCTGCCAGCCAGACGGTCCTTTTCATGGCCCTATTCGAGTGCGTAGAGGCCCGGCTTACCCGGCTTCAACCTAAGCGCTTCCTAGCGCATTCCTGTTTGGAATGCCGCTCATGCTAGAGATGAATTTTATTTATTCTTAGCCAAAGATTACCGTAGCTCAATTCCTCTCAACGGGTGATGGCCTATGGACCCCTACTGGCAACGCAACCTGTGGGTGTGCGTATTCGGCTCGTTTACCACCCTTGTGGCCATGACCCTGCTGCTGCCTTTTCTACCCCTGTACGTAGAGCATCTGGGCATTCAAGACCCTGCCGCTATCGTCCAATGGTCGGGCGCCGCCTACGCAGCCACCTTCTTTTCTGCTGCCTTCACCGCCCCGCTCTGGGGCCGCTTGGGCGACCGTTACGGGCGCAAACTGATGCTGATCCGAGCCAGCCTCGGCATGGCTGTGGCCATGGCATTGATCGGCCTAGCGCAGACCGCCTGGCAACTGGTCTTGCTACGCCTGTTAGCAGGCGTACTCGGTGGCTACGCGTCCGGGTCTACCATCCTTGTAGCCACCCAGGCGCCCAAGGCTCGATCCGGTTGGGCACTCGGCGTGCTGTCGTCCGGCATCATGGCGGGTAACCTGGCCGGCCCGTTGCTGGGCGGCGCCCTGCCCCCGCTGATCGGCATTCGCAACACCTTTTTCTTCTGTGGTGCTGCCATTTTCGTGGCCTTTCTGGCCACGGCGTTTCTGCTCAAGGAATCACCCGCGCAGCGAGCCGCCGCAAGACAGGCCTCCACGCCACCGGTGGTGCTCAACCACCAGGTGGTCACGCTGCTGGCCACGGCAGCGGCGCTGATGTTCGCCACCCTGTCGATCGAGCCCATCATCACGGTGTATTTCCAGCAACTGCAGGTGAGCCAGGTCACCTGGATGGCGGGCCTGGCTATGTCTGCCGGCGCTTTGGGGAGCCTGCTGTCCACCTCATGGCTGGGGCGCCTGGCTGACCGCATAGGCCCTTGGCACGTACTCAGCGGCTGCCTTGCCGCTGCGGCACTACTGCTCATTCCCCAGGCCCTGGTCACCCAGGGCTGGCAGCTGGTGGCCCTGCGCTTTGCCATGGGCCTGGCACTGGGCGGGTTGCTGCCCTGTATTGCCAGCCTTATTCGCCACGCCGTGCCTGACCAGGTCGCGGGCCGGGTACTAGGCTACTCCACCTCGTGCCAGTACGTGGGGCAGGTACTGGGGCCGCTGGCCGGCGGCTTTGTGGGCGGCCATTACGGCATGCGGGCGGTGTTCTGGGTCACCTGCGGGATCATGGCTGCACTGGCCGCTGTTACCTGGCGCTCGCGGCCAAGGTAAACACAGACCGTCGGAATCAGCATGCTTATAAAGTTCTAAAACCGGTTTTAAACATAAATACCCTCAAACTATCCATGACGTCAAAAAACATAGTTTGATTGTTCCAACAGCGCCGAGGCCTTCTCTATAACAGTGTGGGAGCAATAAGCTTGAGGAGGATAACAGACCGCTAAACCTAATTTCAACTAGGTTTAGTGCTTGGTTTTTAATTCTAAAGATCTGCCTTAAAAAGGTTAAAAAAGTCAGCTCCACTGCACTGGACGGAAATTTTTTCCTCTAGAGTTAAAATACGCGCCTATTTAATCTTTTTTTGAGGTTGGGGTAAGGCCTAGCTATCGAGGTTTGAGAGGATTTTTCTGGAAATCTACCCTGCCCGCTTTTAATAACTTTTGCAGCCGCTGAACTTTCACTGTCATCATCGGACTCAGGCATCGGCGCAGCTATAACTTCAAGGCAGCCGCTCCTGTCTACTTCGAATACTTACCCCCTATCAATCGAGAACTTATCGATGACCAGACCCTTGCTGTCTGTTTTAAGCGCGGCACTGTTGTGCGCGCAAAGTCTTACTGTGCTGGCCGCGGGCGCTGCTACTGATGTAGCGGCCACTTCAGGCCAGGCCGTGCGCGAAGCCGTGGAAGCAAAGCGTGATCAGGCGTCTGGTGTCAGCAAGGTTGCACCTGCCAGCAAGGCCGGGCCTGCCACCGTGCTGGACGCGCCGATCGTCACCGACGATGCCCCTGCCCAGGCCCAACAACCATGACCACCCTGCCCCAGCCACTCCCGGCCTCACTTAAAAGGACGTTACCTTTGCACACCTTCAAACAGACCCTTGGTTTGAGCCTGTTGGCGCTCAGCGTAGCGCAGGCCCATGGGGCCACCGCTGTCACCCCCAAGACCGGTAACGATGTGGAAGCCCGCGTCAGCGCGGTGCTGGACAACATGAACACGGCCGAGAAAATCAACTTCACCCGTGTCGACGACGGCCATATGATCCCCAAGCTGACTAAATGGGGCATGGGCGGCACCGTAGCCTACGACTCGTCCATGGGTGTGCATGTGAACAATGCTACGTTCGGTGCGCAGTACCCCTCGCAAACGGCGCTGTCGGCAACCTGGAGCCTCAACCGAGCCAAGGAGTTCGGCTTGGCCATCGGTTATGAAACGCGCATTGCGGGCGGTCAGCAGATGCTGTCCCCAGGCCTTAACCTGTTCCGCACCCCCTTCGGCGGCCGTGCTGCGGAATATGTGAGCGGCGAAGACCCCTTCCTGGGCGCAGCACTGGCTCCCGCTATCGCAAACGGCATCCAGGCCCAAGGCATTCAGGCCGGCGGCAAGCATTTCCTCGCCAACGAGCAAGAAGCCAACCGTCACTACCTGGATGTAAAGGTGGACGAACGCACGTTGCGCGAACTGTACATGCCCGGCTTCGAATCCCTGGTCAAAAACGCCAATGTGGCGTCCATCATGTGTGGCTATAACAAGATCAATGGTGACTTCGCGTGCGAGAACCATCACCTGATCACGGATGTGCTCAAAGGTGAATGGGGCTTCCAGGGCTTCGTGATCAGCGACTTCAACTCCATCACGGACGCCTTCAAGGGCGCGTGGGCGGGCACCGACATTGATATGCCCTCAGGGCTGCAATTTACCGAAGCCAAGCTGTTGCCGTACCTGTGGAGCGGCCAGCTGACCCAGAACGTGATCGATGACAAGGTCAAGCGCAACCTGCGTGGCATGGTCAGCTACGGCTTCGATACCAAGCTGAACGCCGCGCAAACCCTGACGCACACCGAATACGGCCAGCAGGCCTCGCTGAACGTGGCTCGCGAAGCCATCGTGCTGCTGCGCAACGAAAAGACCGACGGTGCCAAACCTCTGCTGCCGCTGGCGCGTACCGCGAAAATCGCTGTTATCGGGGACCTGGCCCTGCAAGCACCGGCGTCGCCCTTCGGCACGCCCAGTTCGCCGCCCAACACCTACGTCACTGAGCTCAGTGGCTTACAGCAACTGGCCTCTAGTAGCTCGAACGTGACCTACCTGTCGCAGATGAGCCTCAACCCCAAGGCGTCGGTGTGGTACCAGCCAGCAACGGGCAAGAATGGCATCAGCAACAGCGGTGTGAAAGCCGAATACTTCGGCAATACCGAGCTGGCCGGTGACCCCGTGCTGACCCGCGTAGAGCCGGGCATCAACCTAGACTGGGCGACTAGCACGAACGTGACCAACGCAGGCACCACCGCCGTGTCCGGCTTCAGCCCCACTGCGGGGGCGTTCTCCGCCCGTTTCACCTCCAAGATCAAACCCACCGTCAGTGGCGAGCAGGTCTTCAAGGTGCGCGCAGACGGCCCATACAAGTTGTGGGTGAACGATGAGCTGGTATCGGAAAGCGATGGTGTGCCGCTGTCGTGGGACCTGCTGGACACCGTAGCCCACTCCGGCAAGACCTCGAAGCTCACTGCAGGCAAGGAGTACACGGTCAAGCTGGAATACCGTCGCACCCGTGGCGACTACATGCCCGTGCTCGGTGGCCTGACCGGCGTGCAGATGAGCTGGGCGTCGCTGCGCCCGCCGGCGGACCTGGCCAGCTATGACGCTGTGGTGATCGCGGTCGGTAACACGGCCGAATACGAAGGTGAGTCCATCGACCACGGTTTTGACCTGCCCGAGTATCAGTCGGACCTGATCACCTACGCCACCAAGGCCAACCCCAATACGGTGGTTGTGATGCACAGTGGCGGCACGCTGAACATGCAGCCGTGGGCGAACAAGGTCGGTGCTTCATTGCACGCCTGGTACCCTGGCCAGCAAGGTGGGCAGGCCTTGGCGGAAATTCTGTTCGGCAAGGTGAACCCGTCGGGCAAGCTGCCAATGACCATCGACAAGAAGATCGAGGACAACCCCAGCTACGCCTCCTATTCGGCCCCCACCCTGTACCGTGGCGATAACGCGCAAACCGAGATGACCTACAGCGAAGGGTTGTACCTGGGCTACCGGGGTTACGACAAGAAGCACGCCAAGCCGCTGTACCCGTTCGGCTATGGCTTGTCGTACACCACGTTCGACTACAGCGACCTGAAGCTGTCTACCAACGTGTTGACGCCTGGCGCCACCATCGACGTGAAGTTCACTATCACTAACAGCGGCGACAAGGCTGGCTTTGAAACGGCCCAGCTGTATGTGCAGCCGGTGACCCCTGCTGTTGATCGCCCTGAGAAAGAGTTGAAAGGCTTTACCAAGGTGTACCTGCAGCCTGGTGAGAGCAAGACGGTCAGCATCCCGGTGGACTCGCGGTCCCTGGCGTACTACGTGGACAGCACCGACAGCTGGAACGTGGACGCCGGCAAGTTCAAGATCCGCGTGGGTACGGACTCCGAGAACCTGGCGCTGGTACGTACCTTGGTTACCCTGTACCCCGAACAGTTGACCACGCGGGACAGTAACCCCCTGCCGGTGCCACTGCGCAAGGCCGTACAGGTGAGTGCTTCACAGACCTACTGATAGTGCTGCACAAGGGCGTGCACTGCGCTACCTGCTGTAGGACCGGTCGTAGCCGAAGGCGGAGGCCGGGAACAAGTTGCCACGGAGTAGCGGCCGTCCGGTTCGTCCGCTTCGCGAACGCCCACAGGTGCGCGCGTTGCCTACTGGCCTGACTCTGCCAGCGCTGTTCAACCGCTCACAGGGCGCAGGTCACGCTCCAACCGCTGAAGGTAATGGTCGAACACGGCCATTACCTTTACCTCTTTCGGACCCTTGAGCCATTGGATCTGTAACCCGTCCATTACGGAAAAAATTTCCTGCACCAGGGCTTTTACCTCTACGCCTTCGCGAATCTCCCCTTGCGCGACCAAAGACGCCAAGTGTGCCTGGGCATGCTGGTGCGTTGCCTTGAAACTGTCTCTGTACCACTGCCAGGCGGGATGCCCCTGCGGCAGGCTTTCGGTATTGAGCATGACCGAGGCGCGACATTCCTGCTCATCTTCGACACTCATGGCCATGGCCATGCGTAGAAAACGCAGATAACCGTCCAACGTTGGCTGGTTGACCATGTCGGCCAGGCGCTCCACCACCCGCTTGGACCGCCGCTCCAAAAAGGCCTGCAGCAGGGCGGTCTTGTTCGGAAAATGATGCAGCAGGCCCACGGTGGTGATGCCGGCTATTTCGGCCACATCCCGCATGGACGCCGCCAGGTAGCCGTCCCGGGCAAACACCTGGGTGGCGGCATCCAGCAAGGCAGCCCGGCGCATTTCTCCCTTGGGCGCTCGGCGTCGCTTAGGTGCCGCGGTGGGCTCGGTTGCGCTGTTAAGGTCCTTCGTTGCCATATGACTCCATCAGAGGCTTGAAGCGGATAAAGCGCGACGCGCAAAAAAGGCCTTGGCCATAAAGTGGGCTGTGGTAATGGCAACGGTAGCGACCAGTGCGTTGCCCACCCACATCCCTAGCAAGGCGCCCTTGCTGCCGTAGTACTGGCTGCCCACGTACACAGAGGGCAGCGTTCCCAAGGTGCTCCTGAGCCATGCAAAAGCCGCCACCCACCACGGTCGCCCCATGGTGAGGAACATGGACAGCGCGATGAAATCCAGGCCAACGCCAATCCATAACCCCGCACCCGCCCGGCAGAAGGCGTTGAGCAGTTGCTGTGCGTCCGGCGGCAGCTCGAATAGGTGATTCAACAAGGGGGCCGCCACGGCCAGCCCCGCCCAGACGGCCAAACCATAGAGGATCACCAGCCGGCGTGTAAAGGCGATGGCCCTTGCGGCCCTGTCGTCTCGGCGCGCCGCAAGGTTTTGGGCTAGCACCGGGGACAGGGCATTGGGTAGTGCGAAATACAAGCAGTAGCTGAACTGCAGCAAGCGATCGATCACGGCCATGGCTGCTAGCGCCGGGGCACCGAAGGTAGCCAGTGTCATCAGCAAGTAAGTGATCGACAGTGGGGTCGCCAGGTTACCCAGCATGGCAGGCAGCCCCAGGCCTACTACCCGGCGGGTATGGAGCATCAACAGCCTGGGCCGGACGCTGAATGACAGGCCGATACGCGTGGCCACCCCGTACACCCCTGCCCCGCAGGCTACTACGGCTGCCAGCGCGTAGGTCATGGCCGCGCCGTCCAGCCCCAGGCCCAACCCGAAGATCAACACAGGGTCGGCAATGGCCAGGACCAAGGCGCCCGTCAGCACCACGCCCATGCCCAGGCGGCTATGGCCGTGCGCCCGTAACAGCTGCGCACACAGTTGCATCACGCTATTGAAGACCGTGGCGGGCACCGCCAGCCCGACAAACAGGCGCCCGGCCTGCAACACGGCCGGGTCGGCACCCAACCAGAGCGCTGCGGGCCGAGCCAATGCCAGTTCGACCACTGCTACCCCGGTCGACAATGACACCGTCATGATCAGCATATGGGTAGCCAGCCTGGCGTGGCTGGCGGCCCTATGACGCCCAACCCGAGCTGACATGAGCGCACCGCAGGCCACCACGAGGCCAGAGACCAGGCTGCTGTTGATAAAGATGAGGGTTTTACCGATGCCCACTGCCGCCAGTGCCACAGGGTCGTGCAGCTGCGCCACGTAGGCGAGCGTGAGTATGTCCACGGCAAACAGGGCCAGCAGGCTCAAGGCCGTGGTGGTGCACATACGCACCATATGGGTACGGATGGGCCCCTCGGTAAAGTGAGCACGCGGCGTCATCGGGCGGGGTTCACAGGTTAGGCTTCGTGGGCAGGTTGCGGGCCAGGTGGTGGCTATCGGCTAGCACCGCAGGCGAGTGGGCGCTAGGGTAAGGGCCGGGAACCCGCTACGCAAGACCGGCAGCGCCCTAGCCCGATCATTGGCCTATGCCTTGCCTGTACCGCCGTTCGACGCCATTGCCGTGCCAAGCCTCAGCATACGGGCCATATCCCCAGCCCGCTCACGTAACAGCCTGGCGGTGTCCCGGCAGGCGTCTTCCAGGGTCATCGGGCCGGACACCAAAGAAAACGCCGCCGTGATGCCCTGTTCATAAAGGTCGGTATACCCGCTGCCCAGGGTACCCGCCAGCACCAGCACCGGGATGCCGTGTTGTGAGGCCAACCGCGCCACGCCAAGCGGTGTCTTGCCCCTGAGGGTTTGCGCATCGAAGCAGCCTTCGCCCGTGATCACCAGGTGAGCACCCTGAAGGTGCTCGGCCAGGCGTGTGAGCGCGGCCACTACCTCTACACCGGGCCGAATGCTTGCGCCCAAGTACGCCATGGCGGCGAAGCCAGTGCCTCCGGCGGCGCCTGCACCGGGTGTATGGCGCAGCTCTGAGCCAAGCGTGGCCGCCGTGAGGTCGGCATAGTGGCTCAGGGCCTGTTCCAGGCCTGCTTGCTGAGCCGGGCTGGCCCCCTTTTGCGCGCCGAAGGTATAGGTGGCACCGTGGGGGCCGCACAGGGGGTTGTCTACATCTGCGGCGACCTCGAACCTTACCCCTGCCAGGCGCTTGTCCCAACCGCTCAGGTCAATCTGTGCCAAATTCTGTAAGGCCAGCCCCCCGTGTGGCAAAGGGTTGCCCTGAGCATCCAGGAACCGGGCGCCCAAGGCTTCCAGCAGGCCACGGCCCCCATCATTGGTTGCACTGCCGCCCACCGTTAACACCACGTGGGTAGCGCCGTCGTCCAGCGCCCGCTTGATGAGCTCGCCCGTGCCGCGCGTGGTGCTGGCACAGGCGTCCCGCTGCTGCCGGGGCACCTGCTGCAAGCCGCTGGCCTCGGCCAGCTCGATAAGTGCGGTACGGGTCGCCGCCAGCCACCCCCACCTGGCCGTCAAGGGTTGCCCCAGAGGGCCTGTCACCAGGCATTGCCGTTGCTCGCCGCCTGCCGCTGCCAGCACTGCCGACAATGTTCCCTCCCCGCCATCGGCCATGGGGCACAGCACACAGTGGGCCTCAGGAAACACATCCCGTATGCCGTCCGCAATGGCTTGCGCCACCTCAGCGGCGCCCAGGCTGTCTTTGAAGGCGTCAGGGGCTATCACACATTTCATGGCAGGGATTCCTTGCAAAAGGACCAAGCGATAGCCAGGGGCAGGGCCACCGACTTAAGCGTCTCGCTTCGCTGGCCAGCGGGCCAGAAACGTTGTGCCTGCGTCAAGGGTAGACGCCATCTGGATGTCGCCCTCGTGAGCCCTGACGATTTCGCGCACGATGAACAAGCCCAGCCCTACGCTGCGTGCATCGCCACCTTTGACGCCACGGGACATGGCCTCGAACAGGGACCCATGCAGGGCTTCGGGGATAGGGGCGCCCCAGTTGTGGACCGAGAGGCGCAGGTCAGTGTTTGTAACAGCCGTACGCACTGTAATAAGGCCTTCAGGTATCCCGTAGGCCACGCTGTTGGCCACCAAGTTACCGACCAGTTGCCGTATGCGGTCACTGTCGAACAGGCTGGTAGCAGTGCCGTGGGTAACGTGTTCAAACCGAGCGCCAGGGAAGGCCACCCGCAGCTCGTCCAGGGAACCGGCCACTACCTGGTGCAGGTCGTTGCTTTCAACGGTCAGGCGAATGCCTTTGCCTACACGGATGAGGGTAAAGTCTAGAAAATCCCGGATCAGCCGGTCTGCTCGCCCCGCTGCTTGGGTAATGAGCTGTGCCAGCGCATGCCGCCGCGCCTGCCCCGGCGAACGCCTCAGCAAGTCGCCAGCCATAAGGATGGCGCTGAGCGGGGTCTTCAGGTCATGGCTGGCGATGGCGACCATGTGCTCGGCGAATTCGGCGCGGTCCTGAGCCCGCTCATAGGCTGCCTGCAACTCGCTTTGTGCATCGCGCAGGGCCGCTTCCACCGCCGTTTTGGCCTGTAAGGCGTCTTCGGCCAGTTTGCGGGCGTGAAGTATTTCACGCTCGTACCGGTCGCGGTCAGCCAGTTCGAACAGGGCCAAGTGGTGGAAGTACTCACCTTCGGTCTCGCGGCGCACACCGTTGAGCAGCACCACCACTCGGCTTCCATGGCGTGTCAGCATTTCCAGCTTCACCTCACGGGCCGAGCCTTGCATGCGCATCAGGGGTAGCCAGTGGGTCTGGTGAAACATTTTGCCACCCACCGTCAGCAGGTCTTGAAAGCGGCGGCCGAGCAGCGCCGGTTCGTCATAACCCAGCCAGGTGCAGAAGGTCTCATTGGCACGTACCACTTCACCGTTGTCACGGGTGAGTATCAGCCCACACGCGGCTGACTCGAACAGCACGTCTTCGGTGATGTGTTCAGCAAGCACGGCCATTTACAGGAAAGACCTCGCGCGCAGGAAGGTATCCATGGCCTGTGCACAGGCCGGTGCAGCACTCAGGTGAGGGCAATGGCCCACATTGTCGATCAGGCACAACGTACTGTTAGGCATTACGCGGTGGAGGTAGTCCCCCACCGGCGGCGGGGCAATGATGTCTTCGGCTGATTGCAGGATCAACGTAGGTGTTGCCAGCCCTTGCACGTCAGCGCGGTTATCGGACAGGAACGTCACCCGGGCAAACTGCTTGGCAATGTCAGGGTCGGTGCGGCAAAAGGCATCGGTCAGCTCTTCGCTCAGGGCCGGTTGGCCGGGTGCACCCATGATCACTGGCGCCATGCTGCGGGACCAACCCAGGTAGTTGCTGTCAAGGGTCTCGAACAGCGCTTCAATGTCAGTCATGTCGAAGCCCCCCTGATAGTCGCCTTCATTGAGGTAACAGGGTGAGGGACCGACCATGATATGCCCGGCAATCTGGCCAGGGGCTGCACGGTCTGCCAGTACACCGATCATGGCGCTGACCGAATGCCCTACCGTGACGACCGGGCCACGCCCGTACTGGGCGATCAGTGCGTTAAGGTCCGCGGCGTAGCCGCCCAGGGTGCTGTAGCGTGCCGGGTCGTAGGCGCAGAGGTCTGAGCCACCCGCCCCCATCAGGTCGTAGGTGACCACGCGGCAGCGGCCCGTAAATAAGGGGGCCAGTTGGCGCCACATGCTCTGGTCGCAGCCAAAGCCATGGGAAAAAACAAGGGTTACAGGCCCTTCGCCCTCCACCAGGACATTGTGCCGACGTTCGAGAGTCATGCTGGCTCCTTTGCGAAGACCCGAGTGTGAGGTGTAGCGTAGCGCGGCACAATACGAAGCGGTGAAACGACGCGGAAAAAAAACATCAGTACAGGCGGTGAGTCCTCACACCTGGCGGCGCCTCACAGGCCGCTACCCAAGGGTGTACCTTTTGTGAAATTCTCGCCTGGGCGCAACGGGCGTAGAACGAACGGGCCGGTAGCGCGGCCTAAACCCTCACCGTTCACCTATTGCCGGAGATGATTGCATGAGCGACAGCGCCTACGTCCCACCCAAGGTCTGGACCCCTGAGGCCCCGTCCGGTGGCCACTTTGCCAGTATCAATCGCCCGGTTGCCGGCCCTACCCATGACAAGGTTTTGCCCAAAGGCCAGCACCCGTTTCAGCTCTACTCCCTGGCCACGCCCAACGGTGTAAAGGTCTCGGTGCTGTTTGAGGAATTGCTGGCTTCGGGCCACACCGGCGCGGAATACGACGCCTGGCCGATCCGCATTTCCGAGGGTGATCAGTTTTCCAGCGGTTTTGTGGACGTGAACCCCAACTCCAAGATTCCAGCTCTGATGGACTACAGCGGCGACACGCCCATTCGCCTGTTCGAGTCCGGTTCCATCCTGTTGCACCTGGCAGAGAAATTCGGGGCCTTTTTGCCCACGGACACCGCCAGCCGGGCCGAGACGCTGAACTGGTTGTTCTGGCAGATGGGCGCCGCGCCCTACCTGGGCGGCGGGTTTGGCCACTTCTACGCCTACGCGCCAGAAAAACTGCAATACCCCATTGACCGTTTCACCATGGAAGCCAAGCGTCAGCTGGATGTGTTAAACCGCTGCCTGGCTGAGCGGCCCTACCTGGCCGGTGACACCTACACCATTGCCGACATTGCCGTGTGGCCCTGGTACGGCGAACTGGTGCGCGGCAACCTGTATTCGGCGGCTGAGTTCCTTGCGGTGCACGAGTACACCCATGTGGTGCGTTGGGCCAACGAGATCGCCGAACGCCCGGCGGTCAAGCGCGGGCGGCGTGTGAACCGCCTGTGGGGTGACGAGCGCGAGCAACAAGCAGAACGGCATACGGCCACTGACCTGGATCGGTAGCTGTCGTTAGGTAAGGCTTCAGCTTGTTCCCTGGCTTCGCCAGGTCCAACACAGGTTTCAGGCGTGCCAGCAGCGATACCAACCGTCCTGCTGGCTCACCCGTAGCTCGATCTGGTACAGGTCAGACAACCGCTCGCTGGTCAGCACCTCCGCCTTGTTGCCGTCTGCCACGATACGCCCCTTATCCAGCAGCACCACCCGCTCGATCTCTGGAATGATTTCATCCAGGTGGTGGGTGGTGATAATCATGGCGTGCTCCGGCCCGCAGAACCGCCGCAGCAGGTTGAGCATGGCCAGGCTAGCGCCCATGTCCAGGCCATTGGCAGGCTCGTCGAGAATCAGCGCCTTGGGCTGATGCACCAGGGCTCGGGCCAGCAGCAAACGACGGCGTTGGCCGGTAGACAAGCGTTGGAACATGGTGTGCTCATGCCCTGTCATTTCCACCTGGCCCAGCAGCGCCAGCGCTTCGCTACGCTGCGCCTCAGTGGGCTGCAAGTGCCCGTGGGCGCCGATGGCACCAAAGAAACCCGACGTGACAACGTCCAGGGCAAGGGTTTGCGGGGTGTAATCGTCTTGCAGGTCCTGGGACACGAAGCCCAGCTTGCTGCGGTGCTCCCAGAGGTTCACGTGCTGCTTGCCGAACAGTTTCAGGTGGCTACCTTCCCGGTCCAGCGGATACAGCTCGCGGGTAATCAGTTTGAGCAAAGTGCTCTTGCCAGCGCCATTGGGGCCGAGAATGGCCACCTTTTCCCCAGCGCCAATGTGCAGGGAAAAGCCCTCCAGCACTCGGGTCTGCTGCTGGTAGGCGGTGACGTTATGAAAATCTATCATCAGGTGCATGTCACTTGAGGCTACGGAGGGCTTTGACCTTAGGGGCATGGCGGGTCGTTGTTCAAGTAAAGAATGGGCCCAGGTATTCGAACTACCCGCAGTGCTACATGGGCGGCACCAGCCCATCCTTGCCCACCATCACCGATTGGGCCACTGCACTGCCTTGGTCATCGGGTGCAGCGGTGACGATAATATGAGCGCCTGCCTTCAGCGCTGTGGCGTCGGCAGGGTCAATACGGACGATGGGTACCCCGTCTGGCACCACCACGGTTTTCTCGCCTTCCGGGTAGCTCACCGTCAGGCGCTGACCATCGGCTGCTTTCAGCGTGCCCACCGTGCCGTTGGTCATGGTCGCCTTGTTGCCATCTGCCCCCTCCCAAGGCCGATGGCCGGCCCCGCTCCCACGTAGGGCGGGGGCGAATACATGGACTTCCAATGCCTTGAGCGTACCGTCCGGCTGTACCACCGCCGCCGTGCCTATGTAGCTGTCCGGGGCAATGTCCTTGGGTGAGGCAATGGCTACGCTGCGCCATGCGGTTTTTGGCGTCAGCGCGATATTCAAAGGCTGGCCTGTGGTGGTGGTCATTTCCACATGGTGAGCATCGAAGGCCGTTAGCGTTCCGCGTACCCGCTCCGTCATGCCTGGCGGTGCATCGGCCAGGGTGGCGGTCGAAACCAGCAGTGCAAGCAAAGGGATCAGGCGCATAGAGGTTCTCAGGCGGCAGGCGGGGTTAGCTACACTGTAGCTGCCAGCGGTTGGAACGCCCAGCGTAGCGACAGCCGGGTCAACCGCGGTCGCCCGTAATGCTCACCAGTTCATCGCCTTCGAATTTCAGGTAATGGTACATCCCTGAGTCGGGGCCATAGGTCCAGAGTTCGGTGGGCAGCTCTACCCACCTGCCGTAGCCTGCCTTGATACGGACGGCGCCAGTCGCCGCACGGCTTGCCGGCTCGCCGCATTTGCGCAGTACTTCAGCCATGCCGTCATGCACGGAAATCAGGGCGCTGTTGCACCGCAGGGTGTCGTCGGCCTGAACCAAGGCGGCCGCCGTGAGCATCAGGCAGCCGGTCATGTAGGCAATGGTGTTCAAAGGGCACCCTAGTATCGATGGTCAAGCGGCCATATTACCTGCTTGCAGCCACGCCTCCCAGACGATGCCATCAGGCTGTAATACACCTATGCTGGAGTAGTCCATCGCCCCGCTCAAAAGGAACGTGCTCGTGGCCGACCGCTCACCGCCTACCCTGCTCGATTACCGCCCTCGCCTGGCTGACCTTCGCCCGCTGCGCAGTCAGGCCGCGCTCACCACGTTGCCAGGTGCCCGTGCCACACCTGTAATCACACCGGCCTCAGGCCTGCAGGGGCGAACGGGCTACAACGAAGGATTTCTAGGTGGCTTCCAAGTGCCTTGGCCGACGGTCAGCGAGGCACTGGCCACCACGGTATATGGGCTAGACAACGGCGAAACGCGCCTGGACTACACGCATTTTTCGGTCACCATGAGCACCCGCCGCATTGCGTTGTGCGTGGGGGTTAACATCGATGGCAATGCTCATGTGGAGGTGCCGCGAACGCAGGATACCTGGGCCTACGATGGCCGCTTGCCCGTGAGTGCCCAGGCCGGTGATGAACTGTACGCGGGCAATGGCCTGGACCGCGGCCACTTGGTGCGCCGACAGGACCCAAACTGGGGCGATGACGCCCAGGTCGCCAACCGGGATACCTTCCACTTCACCAATTGCTCGCCACAAATGAGCGCGTTCAATCAGAAAACATGGCTTGAACTGGAAGACTACATCCTGGACAACACCCAGCGCTGGAAGGCGCGAGCCTCCGTGTTTTCGGGCCCCGTGCTGAGGGACAGCGACCGGGTGTACCGGGGTGTGAAAATCCCTCAGGCGTTCTGGAAGGTGGTGGCGTACCTGGGCGACGACGGCACGCCATCGGCCAGTGCCTACCTCATCGACCAACGCCGTGAGTTAGAGGACCTGGACCTGGTATTCGGCCCCGTGCGCACGTACCGGTGCAGTGTGGCCAGCCTGGAAACTTTGACCGGCCTGCGGTTCGGCTCGCTGGCTAACTACGACGGCTTCAGCAATGAGGAGCAAGCGACCGGCACCCGCATCCAGGCATTGGTCACAGGGCCGGAAAGCCTGCGGCTCTAGGCACCTGTATGCAGCCACTGACAGCACTGGCTCAAGCGCGAACCGCCGTGTACAGCGCACGCACCAGGTCGGATTGGGTAATGATCCCAACCAGGCGCTGCGATTCGTCGATGATAGGAATGTGCCGGTGGCCGTTCTCAGAGAACACAGGTACTAGGTCGATCAGCAAGCGATCGTAGCTGGCGACCCGTACGGTGCGTGTCATGATCTGGCCCACCTGCCTGACCTGCACGGGCTGAGGACGAACCAGCGCACGCAGGCGCTGGCCCAAGCCTTCATGCACCTCCAGGTCGATCTGGCGCATGAAATCAGCCACGGTCACGATCCCAAGCACGTGCTGGCGGCTATCCACCACGGGAAGCGCCTTGATGCGATGCTTGCGTACTACCGCCCAGGCCTCAGCCAACGTCATGTCCACCCGCGCGGTCAAGGGCGTAGCCGTCATGACATCGGCGCACCGCACATGGCCCAAGGTACGCTGGTAGGTCATGGACTCGACCTGCTCAAGCAAGGTTTGCAGGTCATCGGTGCTGATATCCAGCAGCTCGTTATGCCGAGCCAGCACGGCATCCAGGTCGGCACGATGCAAGCGTGTGGCCTCGCTGATAGGAGCTGGGCGAGGCACATGGGGCCATGAACGCCCCATTAAGTTGTTGTAGAGCAACCCGCTGCCCATTAGCAGCAGGGAGTCCAATAGCACTGGGCTTATTGCAAAGGAAAAACGGTCGCAGCCCATCAATACCATCAACAGGGCTGACGCACCGCCGGGGGGATGCAAGCAGCGAAAGGCAAACATCACACCCATGGCTAACCCTACCGCCAACCCAGCGGCCAGTGAGGCATCGGGTATGCACTTGAAACAGGCGATGCCTACTAGGGCCGACAAGGTATTGCCGCCCACCACTGACCAAGGTTGTGCTAAAGGGCTGGACGGTACGGCAAACACCAGCACCGCGCTGGCACCCAGCGGGGCCACCAGCGCCAAGGATAATAGGCTGTGCTGGTGAGCCAGCAGGCCCTCAACCCAGGCCGCCGCCAGTAGCGCCACCACCAGTGTGCCCAAGGTTGCGCCCAGGCTGGCTCGGCATTTTTCACGCAGGCTAATGGGTTGGCGGGAGGGCCAGAAAGCGCTTACAGCGCCGATGATGCGACGGTAGAAGGAAGAACGGACAGGCATGTGCGAGGCAGTACGATTAAGAGCAGGGCGGTAAGTGTAAGGCGTATGACGGAGGGTGTGCCGGACGTTTCGCGGTGTGCGTGCCGTGAACCCTCCTCCTTCGCCATTCAGGCGGCGTTGACGGTGAGCAGGACCACCGCGATGCGTTCAGCCGTGGCGTAGCCTTCCAGCTCCAAATCTTCGCCAAACACGTCCGGGTCTAGTTCTTCGTATTGCCATTTACCGTTGAAACCCTGAAGCACCTCACGGGCCCCGGCCAGGAAAGGATCCTCGCCATCTACGATAGCGACGCCGGTGTAAAGCAGCAGCGTGCCCCCGCCCGACAGCCGTGGAACAGCTTCAGCCAGTATCCTCAATGATAATGCGCTACCCAGCCCGGTTCCGCCGTCCCGATAGGCACGGCCTTTTGGGTCCTGCATGTAGGGTGGGTTGGCAGTAATCAGGTCAAACATCCCCTCCACTTCACGCAGCACGTTGCTCTCGACAGCCTGAAGGTTGGTTGCACCGGCCAGGGCGGCATTAAGGGCGGTAATCCGCAATGCTTTGGGGTTGATGTCCGTGCCCCACACCTGGGCCTGGGGGCAGGCTTTGGCTATGACTAAGGCCCCTGCACCGCTACCACAACCAATGTCTACCGCGCGGCGAGGCTTCTGTGTGCTGCTCGAAAGGTGTGCTTCAATGGCGCGGGCGAACCGGTAGGTGTCTGGGCCAAAGAAGACGGCGTCGGGGGCATCGGTCGGATAGCCGGAGTGGAACAGCCGATTGCCCCCCAGGCTGGAGCAGCGCCATTGGCTGCGGTAGACGCTAGATGCATCCTCTACAAGGGCGCCTTCTTCGACCAAGGCTTTCAGCAATCCAGGCGGCAACAGGTCCGCCTTGAAAGGGCGGTTCCAGCCAAAGGCACCGCGCAAGTCATGCGCAGTACCTGGCAGGCGGTCAAGGTTGCGCTGATGGGTCAACGGCGTGGGCGTAATGAAGTGATAGCGGTGCTTGGCCAGGTGGGCGCCGAGCGCGGCCAAGGCCGAATCCAAGCGCGCTCCGGGTAGCGTCTGGAAAGTTTCAGCCACGGTCATCGCGTAATCCCCGACTCACCCGCCATTTCCCGCACGAACAGTCGCGTTGCATAAAGGCCTGCCGGCGTGGCGTGGTGCTGCGGCGCAAGGAACGGCAGCAAACGTTCGAGCCTCGGCGTTGGGCCTGCCTGTGCCAGTGCAGCTTGTACCTCGGCCCGTTCTTCTACACTTGGCCCGCCGGCCTGGGCCAGTGACGTGGCCAAAGGGTGTTGCCGGAACTTGAGCCGGAAGGGGTTATCGGCACCTCGCCGCTGCGCGGTTTCAGGCGTGTAGCCATCGGCAATCCAGTCTGCAATCAATTGCTTTTCATAGCCGCTGAATACGCCAAACATCGCAGCGCCTGGCCCTTCGATCAGCTGCCAGAACCGGCTTTCGGCCGGGTCTGCCTTACGCTTGATCCAGCCTTTACGCTCCAGCGCGCCTAGGAAGGCCCGAATACCGTCTGGCTCTGCCAGCCACTGGTTCACAGTACGGCCTTCAATCTTGCAGTAGTCGGAGTGCATGTGCTGGGCGAAGGCTTGCTTGCGCTCAAGCATTGCCACCAGTTCTTCTTCAAGGTCAAACGCCGCAATGGTAGACGCCGTGCCGCTACCCAGTTCATTAAGCTGGTAGCCAGCCCGTACCCTTTGCATAAAGCGTTCACGGTCCATGACCGGCAACAGCTCGTATACGCTTTGCGCGGCTTTCTGGGCATGGCCAGTGCTGGCATTGTCGATGGTCACATGAAGCGTGAAGTAGTAAGGGTCGATGCCCAGCTCATTAAGCTCGAACGAGGTGATCAGCAGGTGCAGGGGCAGTTGCTCATAGCCCAGATTGAAGCCGATGATTTCTGGAAGCAGGTCCTTTCCCAACGCACCCAGTGCCAGCTGGATGGCCCCCTGAACGTAATAGCTGTCTTCCAGGTCGCCCTGCGGCTCGCATTCAAGGTCTGCGATCAGCTTGCGGTACAACACCACGTGGTTCTGGGCCGGCTCACCGTCCCCCAGTTCTTCCAGGTAGGTACGGATCAACCCGTGGTAACGACCGTCTGCCCAGTGCGCTAGCGTGCCATACAACCACGCACCATCGACCAGCTTGGTGGGAGCCACCGAGCGCAGAAAGAACAATGCATGGGACCGATTGCTGAAGAACCGACGAGGCGCGCCTTCGTGGCGGCCCTGTAGGTACGCTGCGTACTGCTCTGCCACCTCAGCGGCGTTCCGCGCCACCCACTGCTCCAGCTGGTCTACCTGCTCTGGCATCCCGCCGGGTACCTGAGCGGCTTCTTCCAGCCGCTCATGAAGGTACTCCCAGGCAGCGCCAAGGGTGTCCGCGCCGGGCCGGTACATCAGCGCCTGATAAAGGTCCCGGGCCGGTGTGGTGACAGATACAAGCTGGGCGCTCGAGCGGGCAAGGTTTTGCAAGGCAGTCATAGAGCAACTCGAAGACGTTTTGTAGTGCACGTTTGAACCTCGCCTGCTCCACAAATTCCTTTGCTGTGCGCCATCATAGATGAATGGGCGCCGCCACAGTGCACAGGTACCCCCCTCTCGTACGCCAAGCCGACCCTTCAAGCCCCGCATTCTGCTAAGATAGCAGCCTTTGAACACGACCCTCCGGAGGCCCCTTGGCTGCGCTCGAAACCCCTACTGCCGACCTGTTTGACGTAGACAAGCGCTTGTCGCTCAAACCCGTGGCTGATTTCAACGCGTACCTGCGCAATGCCTTTGGAGAAGGCGCTTGCACTTGCATTCGTTGCAAGGACAGCGGCGGCTTCGATGCCGGCTATACCCAGCCACATACGTTCGTTTTTGGGGGCGTTCAAGTACACCGTCGCTTTGCGTCAACCAGCGCGAGTGATGTGTTATTGGCACTCAAGAAAGCCTGGCTGTCCTACACCAAGAACGAATTGCCCCCCACCGGTGAGCTGGACGTCAATGCGGTTCAGGGATTTGTTGAGCCTGGGCTGCACGAGCGCTTGGTGCCGCTGCTGGTGGCCAGCGGGCTGGTGACCTCGCGGGACGGCGTGCTGCTGCTGAACACACCGGTGGAGTTCTGACCCGGCCTTTACAGGCCCATGTGTTTCAACCGTCGGTATAAGGTTCGCTCACTCAGCCCTACATGAGCAGCCAGTGCCTTGCGCGAGCCGTTGAAGCTGGCCAAGGCCAGGCGTAGCGCCTCTTGATCGTTGTGCTGTGCCGGGGCCGGGAGCGCCGTGGAGTCGGTGGGCAGGTCACGTCGGCGTATCACCCCATCACTGGCCAGCAACTGCGCACGTTCTAGTACATTGCGCAGTTCGCGGATATTGCCTGGGTAGGGGTAAGCGCACAGCCAGGCCATGGCGTCTGGCGCTACCTGCCAATGCTCAGCGTGGGCACCGCGGCGCAACAGGCTTTCAATCAGCAGCGGCAGGTCTTCTACCCGCTCTCGCAGTGCTGGCAGCCGTAAGGTGAAGGCATTGATCCGATAATAGAGGTCCTGCCTGAAGGTGCCTGCATTGACCATCTCGCCCAGCGGCCTGTGGGTGGCGGCTACCAGGCGAAAGTCCGAATGAAGGGTGCGCACGCCGCCTACCGGCCGAAAACTGCCTGATTCGATCAGCCGCAGCAGCTTGGCTTGGGTAGCCAAAGGCACCTCGGCAATTTCATCCAGGAACAGCGTGCCCCCATGGGCAGATTCCGCCAGCCCTGCCTTACGCTGGTTGGCGCCGGTAAATGCGCCCTTTTCATGGCCAAACAGCTCGCTTTCAAACAAGGTTTCGCTCAAACCGGTGCAGTCGACCACCACCAGCGGGCCGTGGGCCCTGGGGCTGGCCGCATGCAGGGCGCGGGCAAACAGCTCTTTGCCGGTGCCTGATTCGCCTTGCAGCAATACAGGTATCTGCGAAGGGGCTGCCCGCTCAAGGTCAGCCAGTGCCTGCTGAAAGCTGGGTGCCCGCCCCACCAACCCTTGGCCGCTGGGTTGAGCGGAGGCTACGGCCAAGGAGCGCAGGCGCTCTACATACCCCAGTACCTCGCCCTGCGGGCCTAGCAAAGGGCGTAGCTCCACGTCCACATGCTCTGGCCCGCGGGGGGTATGGTGAACGTGGAGGACACGCTCGGGCAGGCCAGTGTCCCGCGCCTTGCGCATGGGGCAGTGTTCACCGGCGCGGTCGCAGGGCACGCTGTAGCCATGGGACACCTGATGGCAAGTTTGGCCGAGCGGTGCCATGCCTCGCTCACCGAATTGCCGGCGGTAGGCGCTATTGGCGGCGACAATACGATAGTCCGGGGCCAGCACAATCGCAGGCTGCGAGTCATGCTCAAGATAGGCGCCCAAGGCAAGGGGGTCGAAAGTGGCCAACAGGGGCTCCGGGTGTACCAAAGTGAGCGGATATACTGCCACTGCCTGCCAAACACTGCCACCGACTGCCACCCAATGGCAGTGCCGCTGGGCACGTTTTGGTGATAAGCGAGGGATTGCGAGGGTTCAACATCGTGTGATGTCCTGGCACGGATCTTGACAGCCCCAGGCGTCTGCTAACGCCTTTCAGCAGCGCCGGAGTGTTGTAATGAATAACCTGAGCACCGCTATCTACCGTGTCGAACCCTTCTTCGACCCGGCTACCTCAACCTTGAGTTACCTGTTATTCGATCCGACCACCTCAGCATGTGCGCTAATAGATGCAGTGCTTGACTACGATGCCCCTACGGCCACCACCTCTACCCACAGCGCGGACCAGATGATCGCCCGTGTGCACGAACTGAATGCGCGGGTGGAATGGGTACTGGAAACCCATGTCCACGCCGACCATTTGTCTGCGGCCACCTACCTCAAGCAGGCAGTGGGTGGGCAGATAGGCATCGGTGCGTCCATCACAGCCATGCAGGCAACCTTCAGCCCGTGGTTTGGTGAGCCGAACGGCGAGGCCTTCGACCATCTGTTCACCGACGGCGAAGCTTTCACCGTAGGGGCGATACCGGTGCAGGTGATCGCCACGCCAGGGCATACCGCGGGCTGTGTGAGCTACCTGGTCGCGGCCCCGGACGCCCCGGCAGTATTTGTAGGCGACACCCTGTTCAGCCCGGACCATGGCACAGCCCGGTGCGATTTTCCCGGCGGCGATGCCCAGGCCCTCTATCAGTCCATCCAGCGCCTGCTGTGCCTGCCCGAAAAGACGCACCTGCTGCTGTGCCATGACTACCGGCCTGGCGGTCGTGAGCTGGTATGGCACACCACGGTGGCGGAGCAGCGCGCCAACAATGTTCAGGTGCATACGGGCGTGACCGAGGCGCAGTTCGTGAGCCGGCGCCGGGCACGCGATCGCCAATTGACGATGCCGGCGTTAATGCTGCCGGCGGTGCAGGTCAACCTGCGCGCAGGCCAGCTGCCGCCCGCCGATGCCCAGGGTGTGCACTACCTGCGTATCCCGTTGAATCAACTTAAGGGCCCGCAGTGAACCCGGATCTGCTAACGCCTTTGAGTGGGGTGTTGGGCGCTGCTGCGGGCCTGATGCTGGGGTTGACTGGCGCAGGGGGCGGCGTACTGGCCTTACCCCTGTTAGTGCTAGGGCTGGGGCTGAGTATTCCCAGTGCCGCGCCCATTGCCTTGCTTGCCATCGGCTTGTCCTCGGCCATCGGTGCCCTTCTAGGGCTGCGTCAAGGTATCGTGCGCTACCGGGCCGCCGGGCTGATCGGCGCGTGCGGCATCGTGACCGCGCCCTTGGGTGTATGGCTCAGCCACAGGCTACCGGCTGTACCTCTGGCGGTGTGCTTTGCTGCTGTACAGGCTTGGGTGAGTGTCCGGTTGTGGCGCGGCGCGGGCACCGTCCCCAGGTTCCAGTCACCCTGCCCTTGCCGGCTGGATGCCAGCAGCGGTCGCCTGCACTGGACACCCTCTTGCGCCAAGGCGCTGGCCAGTACGGGTGCGCTGGCAGGGCTGCTGTCCGGCTTGTTAGGGGTAGGCGGAGGTTTTGTTATCGTCCCCGCCCTCAAGCGCTACACCGACCTTCAGATGAACAGCCTGGTAGCCACGTCCCTGGCCGTCATTGCCCTGGTGGCGCTCGTCACAGGTGGCGCAAACCTTGTTGCCGGGCTGGCTAATGTGCAGGTTGCGATACCCTTCGCCGGAGGCGCTGCCACAGGGCTGGTGATAGGCCGCTTGCTCGCCCCCTACCTGGGCGGTGTGGTACTGCAACGGGCCTTTGCCCTAGTGGGCCTGTTAGCGGCGGTTGCGCTGCTGGTACGCAGCCATGTGCTGGGCTGATAAGGCCGTATATCGGAGCGGCAAACACCGTTTAGTAAATCCGATGGAATTTTGCGCGCCTTTGAATGCTCCGTTATGTCGGTAATGATTAACGGGATCGATTGCACATGCCTAGCCCTACGCTTTTCGTCATCGACTACTGCCTGCACGGTGTAGCCAAAAACTTTGTAATCCGCCTCGACCGCATGGACAACGCCGAAGCCTGGCATTGGGCAAGTTGTGATGCAGGCGTGGGGCATATCCCACGCCACCGTCACGACAAGATCAAACGCACGTCCAAACCTATGGCCGAGAAATTCGGCATAACGGACGTGCGCTGGCGTGCCGCGGGCATGCAGCCTCCTCAGGAAGCGCCTATGGCTGACCGCGCTGCAGGCTGATGGTTGTGGCGGCCAGCCCATACGCCTGAGCGGGAATAAAGTCCCGGCTTGTGAACACGCCGGGACTTTGCCCAGTTGCCACTTGCCCAAGCGGTCATCGCTTGTTGGCTACCGGGTCTGACTAACAAGACAAGGTGCAATCTCTAAGAACCTGGCCGGGTGGTGCGTTAAAAAAGGCTGGCCAGGCGTACCGCTACATACCTGTCTGCTATACCGTTCATTTCAAAAGGCTGGCGCTCACCATGTCATGCATCGCTGTGTCGATGTCGGCGATATTTTCCTTTTGAGTAGCTGAGCGTACGTTCAGCCCTATTGCCCGGCCTACCCCACTCGACCTGATCTCGTTCATGAGTTGAGCCTGCTTCAAACCCCCTAGCCTCGTGTCGCTTTCGCGAACGGTAGTGGCGAATTGTTCGCTCGTCGTTTGCATGGGTGGAGATACGCCTAGCAGCTTCTCAATCCCCCCTTCCGGATGCCCGATGAATGCTTTGAGCTGGGCGAGCTTGAAAGCATGCATCTGTTGGAACATTTGAGTGATAGGAGTATCTTGGCGTAACGCATTCAGTAACTTCTCCACACCTCTGGCCATCACTTCGGCGTCCGATTGATCGAGCACGGTGCCTTCGGGCGTAGGCATAATTTCCCCCGACGAACGGCCGGAGTCCTCAGCCAGCACTGCCGGCCCCTTGTTCCAACCATCCCAAACGACATCTTCCTGTTCTGGGGCGCTATTGTGCACGTGCATCCATGCGTGCGGGTATGGGTGATCCGACTCCATCACCGCGACCGTTTGACCATCCCTCAGCTGTGGGCCATGAGCTTCCATACCTGCCCGCGTAAAGTCATCGCAAACGCCTGACTTTGCGTAATAGGCGCAGGCTGCCATGATAATGCTACGACCCATTGTAAAATAGCGGTCGTTATTGCCTTTGGAGATATCTCGAATTTCTTCAAAGGGAAGCAAGGCTTTCAATCGCGCGCCTTTGCTAGGATCAGGTTCTGCCAGTGCAGCAAACAGCTGTTTACCCAGGGCCTTCGCTGATTCATGAGCAGCATACTCAACTACGTTTAAATTACCGTCATCAGAGAGCGCATTCGCAGGCTTTAACTTTGACCTCGTTATGGCGAGGGAAGACTGACCAGCCTTAACAGTATCCAATTCAAGGCCATGCAGTGCCTTGTTCAATGAAGCGCGCCCCCGCAGGTAGCCTGCCAATTGTCGCCCAGCGGGCGTTAGCCTGTTCGAGCCGGGCGTCGTATCTCCTGGGGCTGGATGGACTAGATCCCCTGAATCAGGCGGCGTGGCAGAAGGCGAATGGTACGCTTTGACGGCCTCAATATTTTCAGGGGCCAACATAGGCATATGATGGGTAGGTCGATTGATATTTATGGTAGCTCTCCTTAATCAAAGAAATTCCGACATTGATTAGAAATTTACAGAGTAGGTGGCTCTGGAACGAAATGAGGTTCCATCAGCGTTGTCACTTCCCTTGACTTTGAATTCGCGACATCGCGTATATAGATCTGTAGCGATGCAGCCACACAAGGCTGAAGGTACATTTACTATCGAGCCGGCCTGAACCCGTAGACGAGAGAACCTTTTTAGGCAAGATCAGCGTGTTGCCGTTGCTCTGGAAGCGGGGTGAGCTACCTATGGCTCAATTGCTTAGGCATTACTCAGCAGCGAATGCACATGGCTCATTTGGGTAATCATTAAGCCGCTGTTCGGGTGCATTCTCCACGCTGCGAAGAAGAACGCGCGAAGTACGTCGGCTATGCTCGTATCCAGCCGCCCTGCTGGGTGGTGGCTGGAAATTGCAGTTTCAACTAGTCGTATTACAGGCCAGTGCCCCAGCTTCCCTCATGGCTACAGCGCTGCTGTATGGAGGGGTACAGGGGCTGTCTTCCACATGCCGATAAAGCCTTGCGTCTAAAGCTGAGCTTTAGACGCTGAGGTGACCTAAGGTTACCTTCGGCTGTGCTGCAGGCGGTATGAATAATCAATACCGCCAGATCACATCCACAAACGCCCGATGCATATAGCTGTCCACCTGGCTGCCATAGGCATCGCCCGGCTTGAATACGCCGCCACGCAGGCGTACCAAGGCTGAAGGCTCATCGATGGACTGGCTCAACGAGGCAGGCAGCAGCCCCTGCTTGAAATAGCGGGTGACCACCAGGTCCACTTCCTGGCCCAAGTCTTTTTCACCATCACGTAACGGCAGGCTGCTGGCCGATATCAGGTCGCCTGCGTCGTCATACTGGTTGTCATAGGCCGCCACACCGCGGCTGGTGATCCCTTTGTCCCCGTCCACCCGCCAGAAGCGGTGGTAGATCAGGCTGGCGTCGTAGTCTTCCTGCACGGTCAGGGAGCCGAACAGCGTGGCGGCCTGAAGGTTGGTGGCATCGCCTCGGAAGGCCTCGCCGAAGCGATGTACCCGGGAGTCGATACCGGTAAAGGTGGAGCGGTTGCTTTGCAGGCCATTCTGCTCGTAGTCGCCACTGGCACGTGCGTAGGCACCGCCCACTTGCCAGCTAGGGTCCAGGCGCAAACGCAGGCCCAGGTCAGTGGCCCAACCGTTTACATCATCGTGGGTAGAGGCCTGAGCTGGCAGGTTGCCGTTTCTGTCCAGGCGGTTGGCCTTGTCCCTGTTACCTTCCAAGCCTGTCAGGCTGGCCCAGTAATTCCACGTGTTGGTGTTGCGGCGCGCGTTGTAGGCGCCGCTGCTGGCCTCGATGCCAAACCAACTAAGGTCGCCATTTTCGGTCTTGTCCAGCGGATCCTGGGCCTGGCCCACCTGTGGGTAGTCCAAGCGGCCATTGTCGCGGGTATGGTGCGCCCTCACCCCTATCCATTGGCCGGGGTTCCACTGCCACGAGGCATCGGCAAACAGGTGGAGGCGGTCCTTGTCGGTGGGCGACAGCGCGTTCAGGTCGGTGCGGTAATCGCTGAAGCGTTGCGCGGTCCCCAGGTTGGCCTTCAGTAGCGTGGTGTCGAAGGTCCACGCCAGGGCCTCGATATTGGTGTCGCGCCACTGACCATCATCATTGCGCAAGCGCTGGCGGCCAAACTTCAACTGTTCGCCTGGGTAGGGGGTAAGCCCTCGGTAACCCACCCAGAACTCCCGCAGCGCCAGGTAGCTTTTCTTGGGCTCACGGTCGCTGTTGCTGGCCTGGGCCTGGGCGCTGGTGTCCTGCTGAAGCGTGTCGGTTTCCACGATATCCGTGGCCGTAACGGCTTGCCCCATGGCATAAGCGCTCCAGGCACCGCGCTGGGCATAGGCCCAGGGGCGTACATCCAGGCCCAGGCCATTGATGTCACCGTGGGCCGCCGTACCCAGGTCACGGTCACCCTCCGATTGCGCCGTGGCCTTCAGTTCCAGGCCAAACTGGGTGCCATCCAGTTCCGCTGCCGCCAGTGGCAGGCACCCCAGCACTGAACACCCGAGGCCGACGCTGGCCGTGACCCATTGCTTCATATCTATCTTCACCCCTGGTCTAGGCTTTGTACGGAAGGTGGCTGCGCTTGGCCATGCTGTGTCAAAAGCCAGCTCGGAATGCTCATTTACAACTAGTAAACCCGAGTGCGGGCCCAGTCCGCTTTCTCGCTGGCTTTTTCCTTGCCTGCGCGGCCCGGCCTGGCCTTCGCTCGCCGACCTTTCGTACAAACCCTTGTCTTTATTCGTCGCCCGATACCCCTCAGGCTGAGCGGCGGCGATAATAGCCCTCGGCCACTTTGGTGAATAGCCGGCTGTATCAATAAAGGAGCTTTTTTATGAGTAGCGATACCGTATGGGCTTGGCCCCTGGCGCGCTTTCGTGATGCGCTGGCGGGGCTTGAACCCGTGCCCAGCTGTGGTGCCACTGCGGCGGTGTGCGGTGATCTTGGCCTTGCACTAGTGGCCATGGCCTTGGGCAAAAGCCACGAGCGCCAGGGCACATCTCAAACACGCGCCTTGCTGGACGATGCTCAGCGCAGGCTTCCTCAGCTAGCGGCTCATGCCGATCAGGACATGCGTGCGTTTGGTCGCTTTATCCAGGCATTGCCCCATACGTCCGCTCAGGACCCGGACCGCCAACAGGCGGTGCGCCGCATGACCGAAGGCGCGTGCCAGGCGGCGGAGGATGCCCAGCAGGCCCTGGAGTTGGCGGTGGCCGCCCTGCCCCATGTGGCCGCAGGCCTGCAGTGTGATGTACGGGCAGGCGGCATGATGCTACATGCCAGCGTGCAAGCCTTGTTGCTTAACGTGGCTGAGGACCTGCCTTTGCTTAGGGACGCGGCCGTGTGCGAGGCGATCAGGTCGCAGCACGCTGCGCTGTCCCAGCGAGCGTCCGCCGCTATGAGTGCTTTGTGCCCTTGAGCGGGCGTTGTGGGCTTAAGATGTCCGAATCGGTCCGCATTGGGTCCGGTCCGGGCCTCTGACGTGTGGGCACAGTCCCTACACTGGCAGCGCTTGGCCCCGACACTAGCCCCTTTAAGGAACTATCATGACCCGCAGCGCCCTGCTTGTTATCGATGCCCAGGAATCTTTTCGTCATGCGACGTACTGGTCCGAAACTGACCTGCCCCACTACCTTGATCGCCAACAGGCGCTGATCGATGGTGCGGTGGCGAAAGGCATACCGGTGATCCAGATTTTCCATAACGCGGCCCAAGGGCCCTTTTCCCCAGAGTCGGGCCATGTAAGGGCGCTTGAAGCCCTGAACATCAGCCCTGCGGTTACGTTCCACAAGCATTACCACAGCGCCTTGGCCGGTACGGGGCTGGGAGCCTGGCTTGCCCGACACGGCATCAGCCGCCTGCTGATCAGCGGAATTCGTACCGAGCAATGCTGTGAGACCACCGCCCGTCACGGATCAGACAGCGGGTTTGAGGTCGACTACGTCAGTGAAGCAACCCTAACCTTCCCCATGACTCACGCGCGCAGTGGGCGCACCTACACCCCTGCGCAAATAAAGGAACGTACCGAGTTAGTGCTGGAGGGCCGGTTCGCACGCATCGCGACCGTGGCTCAGGCACTGGAGGGCTGACACCTTGAGCATTCCTGTGCTGTTCGTGCTGCTGCCTAACGTGCTGATGCTGGACCTTGCCGGGCCGGCAGAAGTATTGCGCCTGGCTTCCCAAGCAGCCGACGGCCCGGTGTTCGACTTGCAGTACGTGTGCCCTGTGCCTGAGGTGCGCACGTCGATCGGGCTACCCTTGAGTAACCTTGGTCCGCTGCCGGAAACCCTGGCACCGGACACCATGGTGGTGTTGCTGGGCGCCAGCGCGCCGTATGACGGCGGTCTGCGCCATGAAGCAGAACAGGCTGACGCGGCTGTGATCGCTTGGTTGCAGCGCACCGTAGCGCCTGCAGGGGTACGGCTGACTTGTATCTGTGCGGGCGCCATGAACGCGGCGCGCGCCGGGCTGCTCAATGGGCGCCACTGCACCACGCATCATTCACTGTGTGACACCTTGCAGGGGCTGGCGCCCAACGCCAAGGTGCTGGAGGACAGGTTGTATGTGATCGATGGGCCGGTGAGCACCAGCGCAGGCATCACAGCCGGCATTGACCTGATGCTGCAGGTATTAACCACGTACGCCGGCCCGCAACTGGCCTGCGCCGTTGCCCGCAACATGGTGGTGTACCTGCGGCGTGCGGGTGCAGACCCGCAACTGTCGCCCTGGCTCTCCGGGCGCAACCACCTGCACCCTGCCCTTCACCGTGTCCAGGATGCACTGGCAGCTCACCCTGCCGATGACTGGTCCTTGGAGCGTATGGCTACCTTGGCTTGTACCAGTAGCCGTCACCTTGCGCGCTTGTTTCAAACCTACACCGGCGCCAGTGCCTTGGACCACTTGCATCGGCTACGCGTCGCCTTGGCCAAGCAGCTGATTACCCATTCCTCACAAGGGTTGGAAACCATTGCCCAGCAGGCGGGTTTTGGTTCGGCCAGGCAACTGCGCCGCGTGTGGGCCCGATACGACCCGGTGCCTCCTTCCGCTTACCGCTGACACCCCCGCAGTTGCCACCTGCCTGCCTGCACCGCCTACCCCATGGAACTACCGCCGTAGACACCACCCTAATGCCCCACGATCTGCCAGCACAGCGCTGGTCTACGCTTGAGGATGGTGCATTTCAATGGTTTCAAACACCCTTACGCCTGCTACTGGGCAACACGCGGATCAACGTGCCAGTGCAGGCAGGTTGATCTTTATTTCAGTGCTGGTGGCCACCATGGGCGCTCTTGCGTTCGGGTACGACACAGGGATCATTGCAGGCGCGTTGCCCTTCATGACCCTGCCCATCGACCAGGGCGGGCTGGGTTTGAACCCCGTCACCGAAGGCCTGGTCACGGCAGCCCTCATCATCGGTGCAGCGGTAGGTTCGCTGGCCAGTGGTTATTGTTCCGACCGCTTCGGTCGGCGGCTGACCCTGCGCTTGCTGTCTGTGCTGTTTATCGCAGGCGCCTTGGGCACTGCCCTGGCCCCGGACATCAACCTCATGATTGCCGCGCGGTTCGTTCTGGGCGTCGCCGTCGGCGGCGGGTCGGCCACCGTGCCGGTATTCATTGCTGAAATCGCCGGGCCCTCTCGGCGAGCGCGGCTGGTCAGCCGTAACGAGCTGATGATCGTCAGCGGCCAGTTGCTGGCGTACGTGCTCAGCGCCGTAATGGCGGCCGTGCTGCACACCCCTGGTATTTGGCGTTACATGCTGGCCATTGCCATGGTGCCTGGCGTGCTGCTGTTGATTGGTACGTTCTTCGTACCCGCCTCACCGCGCTGGCTGGCGTCCAAGGGCCGCTTTGACGAAGCCAAGGACGTCTTGCAGCAATTGCGCGACACGCCCGAGGCAGCACAGCGTGAAATCGACGAAATGAAGGCCCAGGACGAGCAGGCCCGTCACCGCCCCAAGGCGCGCGAACTGTTGCGCCAGCGCTGGGTGATCAAACTGTTGTTTATCGGCATTGGCCTTGGCTTCACCGCGCAGCTGACGGGCGTGAATGCCTTTATGTACTACACGCCCATCATTCTGAAGAACACCGGTATGGGCACCAACGCTGCGCTGACCGCCACCATCGGTAACGGTGTGGTGTCTGTGATTGCAACGCTGCTCGGGATCTGGGCGATTGGACGCTATGGCCGTCGCCATTTGCTGATGACCGGGTTGGTGGTGGTGATCCTGATGCAGGCAGCCCTGGGGTGCGTGCTCCAGTTCATGCCTCAGAACCTGACCCAGAGCTACACCGCCCTGGCGTGTATTCTGGTGTTCCTGCTGTTCATGCAAATGTGCATTTCGCCCGTGTACTGGCTGCTCATGTCCGAGCTGTTCCCCGTACAGGTGCGAGGCCTGCTGACCGGAACGGCTGTGTCGTTGCAATGGCTGTTCAACGCATCAGTGGCCTTTACGTTCCCGCTGGCAATTTCAGCGCTGGGCAACCCTACATTCTTTGTATTTGCGGCCATCAATATCGGCTCGCTGATTTTTGTGTTCTTCTGCCTTCCAGAGACCAAAGGGAAGTCCCTTGAGCAGATTGAAAAACATATGAAGCGAGAACTTTAGCCCTGCTTATGCTGCGCACTGGCGACAGTCGGTGCGCAATCGTCTTTATCCTGTCGTTCCCCCCCAGGTTTTACACCGCAAAGGTGACGAATGCCCGGCCGTTGGCCGTCAAGCTCCTTCCCTTCTTGCCGATAGACCATACGCAGCTCTTTGCATGTTTTCAGCGAGAACTTTGGATGGACACCCTATCACCCAGTGACCGCGCCCACGTGCTGCAGCATGCTACGGCGCAGTTCTGGATGCACATCGTACCGATCGTAAGAATGGCTTTCGCCATTCACGGGGTGCTGTTTTTCTTATTTTTAGTGCTGGGTATAACACCGCTATTCATAGGCAATGGCCTGAGCCTGGGGACCTATGTGCTCTCCCTGAAATGCATCGGGCAAAAGCGCTTTCAAATGGCAGGCTTTTTGATCAGCATGGAGATCATTGCCCATGCGGCACTTGCTACCTGGGTGCTGGGGTGGGAAAGCAACTTCTATTTTTACTTGTTCTGTATCGTTCCGCTCCTCACCTTCAGCTTTCAGGGTGCGCCCATCAGGCGCCTTTTCCTGAGCTTCTGCATTCTAGTCGTCGCGGTGGGGGGCTTCGCTCTTCGTGACCATATCGGCAGTACTTACGGTATCAGCCCAGGCGCGCTGAATGCGTTCGGTATCATCAATACCTTTATAGCCATCTGCCTGCTCTTTCAGGCCACGGCCTTGCTGGTGGGGTACGCACTGTCCATGCAACTGGTGCAGTTTCATAGCGCGAACCGGGACAGCCTGACCAACTTGTATACGCGAAGGCGCATTCTTCAGCAGGCGCGACAGTTGCCATCGTCTGTTCCGGTATCTCTCGTCTTGATGGACATCGATCATTTCAAACAGATCAACGACCAGTACGGTCACGACGAAGGGGATCTGGTATTGCAATGGGTGGCACAGGTGATCACTGATAGCGTGCGTGACACTGACATGGCGGCGCGCTGGGGTGGTGAAGAATTCCTGTTGCTGATGCTCGATACCCCCGCTGCAGACGCCCAGCACGTGGCTGAACGTATTCGACAACGGCTGCAGGACACCACAGTGCGCCATAGGGTGACAGTGACCCTAGGCATCGCCCAGCTTCAACCGGGAGAAGCGTTCAGCGAGGGGTTTAACCGAGCCGACCGTGCGCTGTACGTGGGCAAGCGCGAAGGCCGGGATCGGGTGGTCATGGCTGACTAGCTCAAGGGTGGAATATTGGGGACATTCTCGGTATCTGCCCATCGAGTTCCCGGCTTCCGCCTTCGGCTCCAACCGGTCCCACAGCAACCGAGGCTGGCACCGATCTCGTGTAGGAGTTCGCGTAGCGGACGAACCAGGCCAGCCGCTGTACCGCAGGGACCCGTTCCCGGTCTCCGCCTTCGGCTGCACCCGGTCCCACTGCAGCCAAGACCGGTACCGATCTGGTGTAGGAGTTCGTGTAGCGGACGAACCAGGCCAGCCGCTGTACCGCAGTGACCTGTTCCGGTCTCCGCCTTCGGCTGCACCCGGTCCCACTGCAGCCAAGACCGGCACCGATCTCGTGTAGGAGTTCGCGTAGCGGATGAACCAGGCCAGCCGCTGTACCGCAGGGACCTGTTCCCGGTCTCCGCCTTCGGCTGCACCCGGTCCCACAGCAACCGAGGCTGGTACCGATCTGGTGTAGGAGTTCGCGTAGCGGACGAACCAAGCCAGCCGCTGTACCGCAGGAACCTGTTCCCGGTCTCCGCCTTCGGCTGCACCCGGTCCCACAGCAACCAAGACCGGTACCGATCTCGTGTAGGAGTTCGCGTAGCGGACGAACCAGGCCAGCCGCTGTACCACAGTGACCTGTTCCGGTCTCCGCCTTCGGCTGCACCCGGTCCCACTGCAGCCAAGACCGGCACCGATCTCGTGTAGGAGTTCGCGTAGCGGACGAACCAGGCCAGCCGCTGTACCGCAGGGACCTGTTCCCGGTCTCCGCCTTCGGCTGCACCCGGTCCCACAGCAACCACGACTGGCGCCGATAATCCTGTGGGAGTTCGCGAAGCGGACGAACCTGTATAGTCGCTATACCGGGGCGGCCCGTTCCCGGTCTCCGCCTGCGGCTACACCCGGTCCCACAGCGAACAATTCTGGGCATGGCCCGCAACGCAAAAAGGGTACGCCGTGGCGTACCCTTTTTGTTTCCAGCCGAGTCGGTCTTACTGAAGCAGTTTCAGTACAGACGACGGGATCTGGTTAGCCTGGGACAGGATCGCGGTGGAAGCCTGTTGCAGGGTTTGCTGCTTGGTCAGCTCAGCGGTTTCAGCGGCGAAGTCCACGTCTTGGATGGTGGAACGCGAAGCCGTGGCGTTTTCGATGATGTTGCTGATGTTGCTGATGGTGCTTTCCAGACGGTTCTGCTTGGCACCCAGGTCAGCACGGGTGTTGTTCACAGAGTTCAGTGCGGCGTCGATGGCGGTGATGGCCGAGTCGATGGCGGTGTGCGCAGCGCTGACGTCCGAACCGGTGATGGCAACCGAGGCTACACCCAGGCCAGAGGCCGATGCGTCCAGGCTGATGCCCAGGTCGATGTGCTGGTCGGAACCGGTCATGGCGCCTACCTGGAACTGCAGGGCGGAAGCGGAACCGTCCAGCAGCTTCATGCCTGTACCGAAGGTGGTAGAGGTGGAGATACGGGTCAGTTCGTCGCTCATCTGGCCGAATTCGGACTGCAGGGCGGTACGGTCAGCCGAGCTGTTGGAGTCGTTGCGGGACTGAACAGCCAGTTCACGCATACGCTGCAGAATGCTGGTGGTTTCCTGGAGCGCGCCTTCAGCGGTCTGGGCGATCGAGGTGGCGTCGTTGGCGTTCTTGGTGGCGACGGTCAGGCCTTTGATCTGGGTGGTCAGGCGGGTAGCGATCTGCAGGCCAGCAGCGTCGTCTTTGGCGCTGTTGATTTTCAGACCCGAGGACAGGCGAGTCATCGAGGTTGCAGTGGCAGACGAAGCCTTGTTCAGGTTGTTCTGAACGGTCAAGGAAGCGATGTTGGTGTTAACGGTCAACGACATGGTGCAAACCTCAGGGTCGATTGTGGAGTACGGCTTCCGGCCCTGGCTGTTTGGAAATGGCCCGGAGAACCTATGCCCTAGTTATCGTCGCCCTGTGCGATTGCTTGAGGCCGAAGAAGCGTGTTTTTAAAAAAAAGAGGAACAAGACTGCTATGCGCTACGTCGGCATGGCCAGCAACCCCCCTACCTACTTTAGTTGCCGGCAGGTGCTTGCCTAAAGAAACAGGCCTTCCAGGCCGATACACGCGCAATACGGCACGAACCCGACGCTGGGCCGTGCACGAACATTACCCTGGCAAACACTGCAGGCAACGGGGATTTACAGGAATGAGCAAACGTTTGATGGGAAAGCTGTTGGCGCTGATCTCAGTGCCAGGCGACAACCCGCGCCTGCTCGTAGCGCAATTCGGCGCGCTGTCCCGGCAATTGCCCATGATGTACATGGTCCTGCTGATCAATACCTGGGCGCTGGCGTTTACTCATTGGGACAGCGCCCCTCAATGGCTGGCCCTGTGGATTCCGGTGCTGCTCACTTTGGTGTGCGGGGCCCGGTCGGTGATGTGGTGGCAGATGTCAGGCAACCCACCACCGGTGCCAGTGATCAGGACCATGCTGGCGCGCACCAACCGGTTGGCAATCTTTATTGCCCTAGGCTTTACCGCCTGGTCCCTGGCCTTGTACCCGTACGGCAATGCCTATGCCCAGGCCCATGTGGCCTTTTTCATGAGTATCACGGTGATCGTGTGCATTTTCTGCATGATGCACCTGATGCCCGCCGCGTTAATCACGACCATGGTGGTCAATATTGGGTTCGTAGTGTTTTTTTCCTCTACCCGAAACCCGACTTTCATTGCCACGGCCGTCAATATCGTGCTGGTGTCCGTGGCTTTACTGGCCGTATTGCAGAACAACTACCGCACGTTTACAGGTTTGATCAACGCCCAGGCCCATACCGAGCAGCTCAGCAATGAAAACCTGCGGTTGGCGAACCTGGACAGCCTCACAGGGCTGCCCAATCGCCGCCAGTTCTTCACCGCGCTTGACCAGGCCCTGGCCTATGCCCACAAACGCCATCGCACACTCGCCGTGGGGATCCTTGACCTGGATGGTTTCAAGTCCGTGAACGACTTGTATGGGCACGGCATTGGAGACCGGTTGCTCATGTCGGTGGGCCAGCGGTTGCAGGCATTCGCGGACACCATTACGCCGGTTCATGTGGCCCGCTTGGGCGGGGATGAGTTTGCGCTCATTGTTGGCGGAGGCCGGGACGATGCCGCGCTCACTGCGCTGGGGGCTGACCTCTGCACCCGCCTGAAGGAAGAATTTGTGATCGCGGGTATGTCCATCCAGGTCGGCGCCACCTTGGGCATGGCCACGTACCCCCATACAGCCCATGACGCTACTCAACTCTTTGAATACGCCGACTATGCGCTGTACCAAGGGAAGCGACATAACCCAGGGGCCTTGTGCTTGTTTTCGGCCGCGCATCACACGCAGTTGCGCCATGACGCCATGACTGAACAGGCCCTGCGCCGTTCCCAATTCGGTAACGAATTTTATGTGCAATTTCAGCCCATCATTGATGCGCGTACGCGCGTGACAGTGGCGTTCGAAGCCCTGGCACGGTGGACCAGCCCGGAACTGGGGCGCGTCTCACCGGCCTGCTTTATTCCCATTGCTGAACGCAGTGGGCTGATCAACCGCCTGACCCTGGCCTTGTTGCGTACGGCACTTGACCAGGCCAGTACCTGGCCTGCACCCATCCGTCTGGCATTTAACCTGTCCGCCCATGACTGCGCCAGTGAAGACAACGTGACCAGCATTCTGGAGGTCATTAGCCAAAGCGGGTTCGCCCCTGAGCGGTTGGATCTGGAAATCACTGAAACCGCCATCGTGCAAGACGTAGGCGAGATGAAGCGCGCCATCGCACGCCTGCGGGCCTTGGGTTGCGGCATTTCACTGGATGACTTCGGTACGGGATACACCAGCCTGGGCCAGTTGCACGCGCTGCCACTGACCAAGCTGAAAATCGATCGCAGCTTTGTCAGCGATATCCAGCACAAACCCGCCCACTACAAGATCGTCAAATCCTTGGTCGCCCTTACCCAGGACATGAACCTGGAGTGTGTCATCGAAGGGGTGGAAACCGAAGAAGAGTTGGCCGCCCTCACCCAGCTAGGGTGCACACTGGTGCAAGGCTTCCTGTTCAGCCGCCCGTTGGGGTTCGACGATACACTGGCCTGGCTAAACGAAACGGCCCTGCAGCACCCCGCAGCATGATGCCGCGAGGCACGGCGAGCGCTGGAAAGAAAACGGCGCCCCGAGGGGCGCCGCTGGGTCAGGCAGACAGCTTCTGACTGAACTGATCGGCAGGCTTGCCGATGTCCATCCGGTCGTTATTCATCACTTTGTCCCAGGCTTTGACGAAGTCGTTTATGAACTTCTCATTGCCGTCGGATGAACCATACACCTCTGCCTGTGCGCGCAATTCCGACTGGGACCCAAAGATCAGGTCCACGCGGGTTGCTGTCCAGGTGGGCTGGCCGGTCTTGCGGTCCTTGCCTTGGAAGCGGTTCTTGTTGTCTGTGGGGTTCCATTCGGTGCCCATGCCCAACAGGTTTACGAAGAAGTCATTGGACAGTGTACCCACGCGATGAGTGAACACCCCCTCCTTCCCGCCATCGGCGTTGGTACCCAATACCCGCATCCCGCCTACCAGCACCGTCATCTCCGGTGCGCTCAACCGCATCAGGTGAGCCTTGTCGACCAAGGCCTCCTCCGGCGCCATGAAATGAGCCTCGTAGTAGTAGTTACGGAAGCCATCCGCCACTGGGCGAAGTGCCTCGAACGACTGCACGTCGGTCCACTCCTCGGCGGCATCCATACGCCCTGGCGTGAAGGGCACCTTGACGGTCACCCCGCCGGCCTGGGCAGCTTTCTCGATAGCCGCACAACCTGCCAGTACGATCAGGTCGGCCATAGAGACCTTCTTGCCACCCGTGGCACTGCCATTGAAACCGGATTGAATCTGCTCCAACGCTTGCAGCACCTTGGCCAGAACCGCCGGGTTGTTGACCTCCCAATCCTTCTGGGGGGCGAAGCGAATACGGGCACCGTTGGCACCGCCGCGCTTGTCGGAGCCTCGGTAGGTGGACGCGGAGGCCCAGGCCACTGAAACCAGTTCGGACACCGAGAAGCCAGCCGCCAGAATCTGCTGCTTGAGTGCAGCAATGTCCGCGTCATCGATCACAGGGTGATCGCGCTCAGGAATAGGGTCCTGCCACAGCAAAGTCTCCTTGGGCACCAGGGGGCCAAGGTAGCGTGCGGTCGGCCCCATGTCGCGGTGCGTCAGCTTGTACCAGGCACGGGCAAAGGCGTCGGCGAACTCGTCCGGGTGTTCCAGGAAGTGCCGGGAGATCTTCTCGTAGATCGGGTCGAAACGCAGCGCCAGGTCAGACGTGAGCATGGTGGGCTTGCGCTTCTTGTTAGGGTCGAACGGGTCGGGAATGATCTCCCCCGCGTCCTTGGCTTCCCACTGCAAGGCACCGGCCGGGCTCTTGGTCAGTTCCCACTCGAACCCGAACAGGTTCTCGAAGAAATAGTTGGACCATTGCGTCGGCGTCTGGCTCCAGATCACTTCCAGGCCTGAGGTGATAGCGTCGGCGCCATGGCCGCTCTGGAATTTGCTGCGCCAGCCCAGGCCCTGGTCTTCAATGACGCCACCCTCAGGCTCCGGTCCCATCAGCGACGGATCCCCAGCCCCGTGTGTTTTACCAAAGGTGTGCCCACCGGCAATCAAGGCCACGGTTTCGTAGTCGTTCATGGCCATACGCGCGAAGGTTTCGCGGATGTCGATGGCAGACGCTTTGGGGTCTGGCTTGCTGTTCGGGCCTTCCGGGTTCACATAGATCAGGCCCATCTGCACGGCGCCAAGGCCAGGGTGTAGCTGACGTTCGCCGCTGTAGCGTTCGTCGCCCAGCCAGGTGCCTTCCGGGCCCCAGTACAGCTCTTCGGGTTCCCAAGTGTCTGCACGGCCACCGGCAAAGCCAAAGGTTTTCAGGCCCATGGATTCGAGGGCCACGTTACCCACCAGCACGAACAGGTCGGCCCAGGACAGCTTGCGGCCGTACTTCTGCTTGATCGGCCACAGCAGCCGGCGTGCCTTGTCCAGGGACGCGTTGTCTGGCCAGCTGTTCAGGGGCGCGAAGCGTTGCTGCCCGCCCCCTGCGCCGCCACGGCCATCGGTGGTGCGGTAGGTACCGGCGCTGTGCCACGCCAGGCGGATAAACAGGCCACCGTAGTGGCCAAAGTCTGCCGGCCACCAATCCTGGGAGTCGGTCATCAGGGCATGCAAGTCCTTGATCACAGCATCAAGGTCCAGGGATAGGAATTCGGCGGCATAGTCAAAGTCTCCACCCAGCGGGTTGGAGCGCGGTGAATGCTGGTTGAGCGTGTTCAGGCTCAGGGCTTCGGGCCACCAGTCGCGGTTACCCGGACGCTTGCGTGGCGCGCTGCCGTGCCCAAATGGGCAACCGCCCCCAGCGTTTTCTCCTGCCTCGGCGTTCATGTGTCGTCCTCTATCAGCTATCGGCTCTATATCCTGGCACCGTCTAGCGGCGCCTCACAAAAACGTTAGCACTGCTGCAGACTATCGACAAACGGAACGGGATTGGCATTTGCTATGGGGCTGATAGGCCTTGGTGCCTATGGGGCAACGTCGTATAGCGCC
This sequence comes from Pseudomonas sp. AB39(2026), assembly GCF_059831485.1. Lineage (NCBI taxonomy): Bacteria > Pseudomonadati > Pseudomonadota > Gammaproteobacteria > Pseudomonadales > Pseudomonadaceae > Pseudomonas > Pseudomonas sp. AB39(2026). Next base: position 624,102 of record NZ_CP195212.1, on the reverse strand, counting down.
ACGCTAGAGCCCTGCTGGTTCTCCACGCACCACCCCGCGCTCTTCGCCGGGGTTGCGGTCAAAGTAACGCTTGTACTCACGGCTGAATTGGGACGTGCTCTGATACCCTACCCGGTGTGCCGCCTGTGCCACGCTCATCCCCTCGCCTGCCAGCACTTGCTGGGCCTTGAGCAGCCTCACACGCTTGAGGTATTGAACCGGCGACAGCAGGGTGCTGCGCTTGAAGTGCTCGTGAAACGTAGAGGTGCTCATGTTGGCGCACTCTGCCAACTGGTCGACGGTGAGGGCCTGAGCGTAATGTTCACGCAGGTAGTGCAAGGCCGCCCCGATACGGGCGAAGTGCCCTTGCTGCTCCACCAGTGCCCGCAGTACCCCAGCTTGTGGGCCTCGGAGCGCGGCATACAGTACATCGCTGATCCTTGCCCGGCCCATGACTTGCCGGTCCAGCGGGTCATGCAGGCACTGCAGCAGCCGCGACACCGCGTCACGCATGGGTGCATCCAATACTGCGGAGCTCATGGACTCCGGCGTCTGCGCCTTTACGGAAGCGTCCGGCGGCAGGCCCATGGCCTGGACCAGGTCGGCGAGCAAGGTGCGGTCAATGGCCACCGCTACACCGTACAAGGGTTCATCGACGGTCGCGAAGGTTTCACACAGAAACGGCACTGACAGCGCCTGTACCAGATAATGCCCGGCACCGTATTCCAGGGTACGTGTGCCCAGGCGTGCCAGCTTGCTGCCTTGGGCCAGCACGATCAAGCTGGGTTCGTAGATCTGAGGGCTGCTGGCCACGTAGTGGTCCCAGCTCATGACCTGCACGCCCTCCAGGCCCGTGCTGACGAACCCTGGGCGGGATGCAAGGGGTTTGATCAGTGACACCAGGTCGCGGTCGGTGGGCTGTGTAAACGTAAGGGGCATGGCAGCTGCAAAGGAGGAATAGACATGCGCATCATGCCAGACCACGCGCGCTTCGTGATAGGTGGGAGTGAGTTTCGGAGAAATAGGCATCACAGCCAGAGGATTGACCATGGCCCTTTGCGGCCCCCGCCCGCACAATGCTCTTCATTCCATTCCATTACCACCACAGAGGGCTTCTCTATGTATACCGCTATTGGCTATGCCGCACAGTCTGCCACTGCCCCCCTGGCCCCCATGACCTTCGAACGCCGCAGCCCGCGCCCCGACGACGTCGCTATCGACATCCTGTACTGCGGCGTGTGCCACTCGGACATCCACCAGGCCCGGAACGAATGGGGCATCGCTGTCTACCCGTTGATGCCTGGCCACGAGATCGTAGGCAAGGTAACCGCCGTGGGCAGCAACGTCAGCAAATACAAGGCTGGTGACCTGGTCGGTGTGGGCTGCATGGTGGACTCGTGCCGCCAGTGTGAAGCCTGCAAGAAGGACCTGGAGCAATACTGCCTGGAAGGCCCGACCATGACGTACGCCACCCCTGACCGGGTGGACGGCACCAACACCATGGGTGGCTACTCCAACAGCATCGTGGTGAGCGAACACTTTGTGGTGCGCATTCCGGAGAAGCTGGACCTGGCCGCCGCCGCGCCTATCCTGTGTGCAGGCATCACCACCTACTCGCCCCTCAAGCATTACGGTGTGAAAGCCGGCGACAAAGTGGGCATTCTCGGCATGGGTGGTCTGGGCCATATGGGCATCAAGTTCGCCAAGGCTATGGGTGCCGAAGTGACCCTGTTCACCCGTTCTGCCAGCAAAGCCGAGGAAGCGCGCCGCCAGGGTGCCGACCATGTGGTGGTGTCCACTGACGCCGAGCAGATGGCCGCTGCGGCTGGGCGTTTTGACTTCCTGCTGGACACCATTCCTGTACAGCATGACCTGAACCCCTATCTGGAAACCCTGCGCTTCGATGGTGTGCACATTCTGGTGGGCCTGATCGAACCCGTGGACCCAGCCCTGCACGCAGCCAACCTGGTGATGAAGCGCCGCGTACTGGCCGGCTCGCTGATCGGTGGTATCGCTGAAACCCAGGAAGTGCTGGACTTCTGCGCCGAGCATGGCATCACGTGCGACATCGAAATGCTGGACATCCGCAACATCAACGAGGCCTACACCCGCATGATCGCCGGTGATGTGAAGTATCGCTTCGTGATCGACATGGCTACGCTTCAGGCTTGATGCCGAAAGGGGCACAAGGCCGCCTTTTTTGAACATCTAACGGCCTTTGCCCCTCAGACCTTCATCGGCCGCAGCGCTTGCGCTGCTTCATTACCCTGACACGCGAGGTATGCATGAAGATTCTGATGGTGCTCACGTCCCATGACCAACTGGGTGATACCGGAAAAAAAACGGGCTTCTGGCTGGAAGAGTTTGCAGCGCCCTACTTTACGTTCATAGACGCCAAGGCTGAAGTGACGCTGGCCTCCCCCAAAGGTGGCCAGCCGCCTCTGGACCCTAAAAGCGACGAAGCCGACGCCCAGACCGAGGCGACCAAGCGCTTCCGTTCCGACACACATGCTCAAAATGCATTGGCCAATACCTTCCCGCTGGGCGAGGTTGACCCTTACGATTTCGATGCCGTGTTCTACCCCGGTGGCCATGGCCCGCTGTGGGACCTGGCTGAAAGCAAGGATTCCAAAACCCTGCTTGAGGCATTCTATGCGGCCAACAAGCCTGTGGCTGCCGTGTGTCATGCTCCTGGCGTGCTCAAACATGTAAAAGCCCCCGATGGTCACCCTGTGGTCAAAGGCAAGCGTGTGACCGGCTTTACCAATTCCGAAGAAGCTGCCGTAGGCCTCACGGAGGTGGTGCCGTTCCTGGTGGAAGACATGCTCAAGGCCAACGGTGGGGACTACTCCAAAGCCGACGATTGGGCAAGCTATGTGGTGGAAGATGGCCACCTCATCACCGGGCAGAACCCTGCCTCATCCGAGGCCACAGCCCAGGCCCTGCTCAAGCGCCTGGCGGAGGAGGTTCAGGCCTGAGGCTAACTGAGCTTCCGGGTGCCTGGCCGCCGCACAGCGGAGGCTCAGGTTCCCGGCCTCCGCCTTCGGCTACGACCGGTCCTACACGAAATCAGCTTACCCACAAACGCCTGTGGGAGCCCGCGTAGCGGGCGAAATCGGCTAGCCGCTGTACCGCGTAATCCCAGGTTCCCGGCCTGCGCCTTCGGCCACGACCGGTCCTACACGAAATCAGCGTGCCCACAAACGCCTGTGGGAGCCTGCGTAGCGGGCGAAATCGGCTGGCCGCTGTACCGCGTAATCCCAGGTTCCCGGCCTGCGCCTTCGGCTACGACCGGTCCTACACGAAATCAGCGTGCCCACAAACGCCTGTGGGAGCCTGCGTAGCGGGCGAACCTGGCCAGCTGCCCTCAAGGGTTGTCTATCGGATCGAGTTTCTCTAGGGTAGAGCCCCCTCGCGCCGAGAGGTCTCGTATGAGCCCACCGCCAGCCAAGCCCGCCACCCCACCTGTGCCCCGCACCCGCCATGCGCCCAAAGGCGAAAAGCGCCGGGAGCAGCTGCTGGCCATTGCTCTTGAAGTGTTTTCGCGAGAGGGGTACGGCTCCGCCTCCATTGCCACCATTGCCGAGTTGGCAGGTATTTCCGTGGCGGGGCTTCTACATCATTTCCCCAGCAAGGTCGCCTTGCTGATGGGGGTGCTGACCCATCGGGACGGCAGGCACCGCTTATTGGAAGACCCCTTTATCGAGGCCCCTACCCTTCGCAACTTCCTGAGCTTTCTTCAGCAGCTCAACAGGGCCAATGCAGAAACGGTCGGGGTGATTCGCGCGTTCAGTATTCTAAACGCCGAAAGCCTGGTGGACAGCCACCCGGCCTGGGAATGGTTTCAAACCCGCTACAGCACGATCCATGAACGCATGCGCGGCCGGCTTGAACAGTTGGTGGCCAACGGCCAAGTGCGCCCCGACGCCGACCTGAACGCCGTGATCCATCAGCTGCTTGCCATGATGGATGGCTTGCAGTTGCAATGGCTACGGTTTCCCGAACAGGTCGACCTCGTGGCACGGTTCGACAGCTATATCGCCCAAGTGGAGCGCGACTTGCGCCCCACCCAGGCTTTATAGGCGTGGATCAGTACTGCGTATCACCGTACTCGCCATCACCCTTGCCAGCATCCACGTTTTCGCTCTGGTCAAACACGCCACCGGTTTTGATGCCCGGTACAGACACCTGAGTCGATTTCAGCGCAGCGCGTGGCAACGGGTTGCTGGTGGTGGTGGACAGTTCCTGACGGAACGGGTTAACCACCTTGGCCTTCAAGCGAATGTCATCGGACGCCGCGCCCAGGCTCAGGTCAAAGGTGTCAGCATCCACGACCCACTGCTTGCTGGTGTCGTCATAGTACGCCAGGGAACGGTCGTTCAGCTCGATGGTGACGCGGCGCGTTTCGCCCGGCTCCAGGTACACCTTCTTGTAGCCTTTGAGCTCCTTGACCGCACGCTCGACTTTCGGGTGCTGCTGGCCTACATACAGCTCCGCCACTTCCGAACCACCGCGCTTGCCGCTGTTGGTCAGGTCGAACGACACCTTGATCGGGGCGTTGGCCACAGCCGTGCCCGGGGTAACCGAGATGTTGTTATAGGTGAACTGCGTGTAGGACAAGCCATGGCCGAAGGCGAACAGCGGCTTGGTACCCAGCTTGTCATAGCCGCGGTAGCCCAGCATGGTCAGGTCATGCTTGTAGCTGATGTTCTTGAGGGTGCCGGTGTGGTCGTAGTTGGGGAAGTCCGCGTACAGCGGGTTGTCTTCAATGTGCCGCTCGATACTGATTGGCAGCTTGCCCGACGGGTTGACCTTGCCGAACAGGATCTCAGCCAGCGCCTGGCCACCGTTCTGGCCGGGGTAGAACGCATGCAGCACAGCCGGCACCTGGTCGACCCAGTCGCTCATGTTCAGGCCGGTACCACCGTGCAGGGTTACCACGGTATGCGGGTTGGCCTTGACGATGTTCTGGATCAGGTCGCTCTGGTATTCCGGCAGGTCGAAGCCATGGTCAAAGCCTTCGCCCTCGTACTCGTTGCTGTTACCTACGGCTACCACGACAGCGTCGTAGTCGGCCAGGTTCTTAGGTGCGGCCAGGGAAGCCCACGCCATTTGAACGCCTACCAGGCCGCCCAGGGTGGAGATGTAACCGTCGCGGCGTGAGTACTCAAGTTTCACGTCGTAGGCCTGGCCAGCCTTCAGGCTGATCTTGCCAGACACGGGCAGCGTTGGCGGAATGCTGCCGTTGGTGATGTTTTCACCGGTGCCGTTGTCGATCACTTTCTGGCCGTTGACCCACAGGCGCACAGCGCCGTCAGCACGCACCTTGAACACCTGCTCGCCATCAACGGTCGGGGTGACCTTGCCGGTCCAGCGGATGGAGGTATTGGCGACGTCGCCATTGGTGGGCAACTGGTCAGTGGACCAGTCCATGTCCACGTGCTCGTCAATACGGGTAGCGACTGGGGTGCCCGAGAAGTTGGTGTTGGTGAAGAAGTCAGCCTTCAAGCCCTTGACCGTGGCGCCTTTGCTGTTGGTCGCGGTCCATGGGGAAGCGGCTGGGTCCAGCGACAGCCCGTCGAGGAACTCGACCTTGGCATTCGGCGCGATCTGCTGCAGGCCGCTCAGCTCGCTGATGTAGAACTTGGGGTCGTAGTAGGCACTGCCGAAGCCCATAGGCGGCGCGTACTTGGCCAGCTTGCCGACCACGGCAATGCGCTTGACCTTGTTCTTGTTCAGGGGCAGGACATCACCCTGGTTTTTGAGCAGCACGATGCCTTCGCGTGCCACGCTCAGCGCCGCCTTGTTGCTGGTGGCGCTGTTCATGTTGCGGGTGTTGAGTGGCGCGATGGTGTCGAACTGGTACAGGTAGGTGTTGCGCAGCAGGCGGCGTACCTTGTCATCGATAGTCGCGATGTCCAGCTGGCCGTTTTCCAGGTAAGGCGTGAGCACCTTGCTGTTCATCTGGCCGCCCATCATATCCAGGTCCGCACCGGCCTGGGCCGCTGGCAGGCCATTGACGATGGCGTTGTAGTCAGACTGAACGATACCCTTGAAGCCCCATTCCTTTTTCAGGATGTCAGCGATCAGGTGCTTGTTTTCGCACGCATATTCGCCGTTCACCTTCTGGAACGAGCACATCATCATGGCGACCGCGCCGTTCTTGGTGGCGGACTCGAACGGGGGCAGCGACATTTCCCGCAGCACGCGCTCAGGCATGATCTGGTTGAGGATGAAGCGGTTGCTTTCCTGGTCGTTGGCCGCGTAGTGCTTGGCTTCAGCCCATACCCTACGCTGCTGGATGCCGTTGATCACGGCCGGGGCCAGGCTTGCGCCCAGGAACGGGTCTTCGCCGGACAGGTACTCGAAGTTACGGCCACTCCACGGCATGCGGTACAGGTTCATGCCTGGGCCGGTGACAAAGCGGTAGCCACTGGAGGCGGTGTCGTAGCCCAGGGTGCGGCCGAACTCGATGGCGCGACGTGGGTTGAAGGTCGCGGCCAGGTTGGGCCCGGAGGGGTACACGACGCCCTGGTCATTGCCACGGTTGGTGTAACGCACGCCCATGCCGCCGTCCGTACCGGACACTTGTGGCACGCCGTACTTGGCCAAAGGCTTCACGTCCCAGCCACCAATGCCGCCAATGTAGTCCAGCTTTTCCTGCTGGGTCATTTTCGCCAGGGTAGCTTGTGCTGCCTTGTCCGCACGCTGCTCCCGCGCGGCGAGTTGATCTGTGCTGGCAGCATCGGCGGCGTAGGCCTGGCCGATTGCCAGGCTCAACACGGCCAATGCCGAGTTGGCCACCAATAACGTTCGTTTACCCATGAAGTCACGCTCTCCGGAAAAGGGCGCCCTGCGCTTATTTGCCGCACCCAATTAGCTTGGTTGTTTATTCAGGCAAACAACACCTATACCGCGCTGTTCGAACAAGCAGCCGGGACATGACCAAAACTTCAGATGCGGCGCAAAAAACGCCGAGCTTTATAACCCAAGATATAGTAGGTAGCAACACGAGTTTATCGATATTGATACACTCGCTCTTTTAAATTAAGACGAGTGTTCTACCTTCAAGTCAAACGAAAGATAGCGCTGAGGTGAAAAAAAATTTTCTTTATGGATCCACGGAACTCAGCTAAAACCAACCGGTCTGTAGGTTTACGAAATTACCCCAAACCCCTGTGTGGCTTGAGCTTGCGGTGGTCATACCTGCCTTGGCCTTGTGCTCTGGCGCAGAGAAACCCCCCGCAGGTGTCGCACCCTTGCCCTACCTCTGGAGACATCGGAAATGAAATTGCCTATTGCTTGTGGCATTGCTGCAGTGACTTTGCTATTGGCAGGAAACGCCATGTCAGCAGAATCTGAAAGTGCGGAAGTTACTTCTGGCGCCAAGGATTCGACACTGATGACGCAAACTAATAAAGATACCGATGCACAACATAGAACCCATAAGCAAAACGCTGCCGATGAAAGCAAGCGTGGCCGCCCAGTGAGCAAAGAAGCTGCGCCTGCCAACTAATAGTAATACCTTTCAACTTTAATGTTGCTGGTAAGGGCCTCTTAGGAGGCCCTTGTCAGTTGGCTGATCCCTATGCGTGAAACGCTAACCTCCCCCCTTGATATTCGCCAGCTAACGCCCGCTGCGGTCGAAGACGTGGCTGCCTGGCTGGTAAGCCACGCCGGCCTCAAGCCTGCCGACCTGGAGCGAGCGAGCCGCCTGGCTGCCGGTCCGGAGGGCACTTCGTTAGGGGAGTGGCTCACACGCCTGGGGCTGGTGTCCGAACAGGACCTGGCCCGTGCCTGGTCGGCCACACTGCAAGCACCGTTGCTGGCCGCGGACGCCGTGCCTGTACCTGAGCAGGCCCTGCCGGTGCTCACCGAGCGCTTTTTGCGTCATCACCGCCTGGTGCCCTTGGGGCCCTTTGCCGATGGCGTGCAGGTGATGGCGGCCAATCCTGGCAATCACTATGCATTGCAGGCTGTGGCCTATGCCTGCGAAGTGCCGTTGTACCTGTCCATTGGTACGGCCTCTGACGTGGACAGCCTGATCGAGCGCCACTACGGCCAGGGCCGTTCGGCCATGGGCTCGCTGATTGAAACCCTGGACGACACTGCTGAGACGCCGGATGACGTGGAGCACCTGAAGGACCTGGCCTCCGAAGCGCCGGTTATCCGTTTGGTGAACCTTATTCTCCAGCGCGCCGTAGAGCAACGGGCCTCCGACATCCATATCGAGCCGTTTGAAAGCCAGCTCAAGGTGCGCTACCGCATCGACGGCATGCTGCACGAGGCCGAGGCGCCGCCAGCTGGCCTGTCGCCGGCAGTCATTTCCCGTTTGAAAATCATGGCGCGCCTGGACATTGCCGAGCGTCGCTTGCCCCAGGACGGCCGCATCATGCTGCGCATCCAGGGCAAGGAGCTGGACCTTCGCGTGTCCACCGTGCCCACCAGCTTTGGCGAGTCCGTGGTGATGCGCCTGCTGGACCGCCAGACCGTGCGTTTCGATTTCCCCAGCCTGGGCATGGATGGCGAGCGCTTGGACGCTTTTCTCCAAGTGCTGGAACAGCCCCACGGCATTCTGCTGGTGACGGGCCCTACGGGCTCGGGCAAAACCACCACCCTTTATACGGCACTGTCCCGGCTTAACACCGCCGAACGCAAGATCATCACCGTGGAAGACCCGGTGGAGTACCAACTGGAAGGGATCAACCAGATTCAGGTCAAGCCGTCCATCGGGCTGGATTTTGCTGGCGCCCTGCGCTCCATCGTGCGCCAGGACCCGGACGTGATCATGGTGGGCGAAATGCGCGACCTTGAAACGTGTCGCATTGCCATCCAATCCTCATTGACCGGCCATTTCGTACTCTCTACCCTGCACACCAACAGCGCGGCGGCCAGTATCACACGCCTGCTGGACATGGGCGTGGAGAGCTACCTGATCGCCTCCACCGTGAAAGGCATCCTGGCCCAGCGGCTGGTGCGGCGTCTGGACCCGGCCACCCGTATCGCGTTCGAGGCCCCGGCTGCGCTTATCGAAGCCCACGGCCTGGACCGCTTCACTGAGCAACGCCCCATCTACCTCTACCGCCCTGACACCAGTGCGGCCGGTGGCGGTTACCACGGGCGTAGCGCGATCACCGAATTGCTCGTAATGAATGAAGAACTGCGCACCCTGCTGATGGCACAGGCCGACGCGGCCACGCTGGAGCAGGCTGCCCGCCGTGGCGGCCTCAGAACCCTCTATGAAGACGGCCTTCGCCAGGCCGTGGCCGGCGTGACGTCCCTTGAGGAAGTGCTACGCGTGGCCCAGGGCGAATAGCGTGGCGACCTTCCATTTTCAGGCGCTGGACAGCGACGGGCTGGAACAGAAAGGTGTGCTGGAGGCAGCTGATGCCGACACCGCCGTGGCTACCCTGCAGAAGCGTGGCTGGCTGGTGCTCAGCCTGCAAGCCTCTACCGGCGCTGGCCTGCGGTTGCGAGGCACTCGCTCGGCGCTCAAACCGGCCGCCCTGGTCAGCATCACTCAGCAATTGGCTACCCTGCTGGGCGCCGGCCAGCCACTGGAGTATTCCCTAGGCATTTTGTTGCGCCAGGCCAAGGCCCCGCCTCAGCGGGCGCTGCTGGAGCGCCTGCGGGACCAGGTCAAGGCTGGCAAGCCGCTTAGCCAGGCCATGGAGGACGAGCACGGCCAGTTTTCTGGTTTGTATGTGGCCATGGTGCGCGCCGGGGAAGCCGGCGGGTCGCTGGAGCAGACCTTGCTGCAACTGGCCGATTACCTGGAACGCACCCACAAGCTGCGCGGCGAAGTGACCAACGCGTTGATCTACCCCGCGTTCTTGGTGGTGGGTGTGCTGGGGTCGCTGGCGCTGCTGCTGGCCTATGTGGTGCCACAGTTCGTACCGATCTTTCGTGACCTGGGGGTGCCTGTCCCCTGGATCACCCAAGCCATTCTGGCACTGGGCGAGTTCCTCAGCGCCTGGGGGCTGGTGCTGGCGGCCGGGCTCGTGGCCCTGGTGTGGGCCGTGGCCGTGGCGCTACGGGACCCGGCGCGGCGCGAGCGTCACGACCGCCGTGTGCTGGGGCTGCGCCTGGTGGGGCCGCTATTGCAACGCCTGGAAGCCGCCCGCCTGGCCCGGACTTTGGGCACCTTGTTGAGCAATGGGGTGCCACTGCTGCAAGGCTTGATGATCGTGCGCCAGGTATGCACCAACCGCGCGCTGCGGGCCCAGGTTGAAGAGGCCACCGAGCGCGTGAAGAGCGGCAGCCGCCTGGGCCAGGCCTTCGGTGAGCAGCCGCTGCTGCCGGAACTGGCCCTGCACATGATTGAAGTGGGCGAGCAGGCGGGTCAGCTCGACGCCCTGTTGCTCAAAGTAGCCGACGTATTCGACGTTGAATCCAAGCGCGGCATCGACCGTGTACTGGCGGCCCTGGTGCCTGCCCTCACGGTGGTGATGGCGGTGATGGTGGCGATCATCATGCTGGCCATCATGCTTCCCCTCATGAGTCTTACCAGCAATATCTAAGGAGTTTTTCATGTCTCGACGTACCCTGCCAGGCGCTCGGCGCCAGGGCGGCTTCACCCTGTTGGAAATGTTGGCAGTGATTGTGCTGCTCGGCATCGTGGCGACCATTGTGGTGCGCCAGGTGGGCGGCAACGTGGACAAGGGCAAGTACGGCGCCGGCAAGGCCCAATTGGCCAGCCTGGCCCAGAAGGTGGAAAGCTACGGCCTGGACGTAGGCACCCCGCCTGCTAACCTGCAGCAACTGGCTACCAAGCCTGCCAATGCACCGGGCTGGGCCGGCCCGTACGCCAAACCCAGCGACCTGAAGGACCCGTTCGGCCATGCCTTCGGCTACCGCTACCCTGGCGAGCACGGCAGTTTCGACCTGATCTTCTACGGGCAGGACGGCCAACCCGGCGGCGACGGCTACAACGCCGACCTGGGCAACTGGGAATAACATGCGCACCCCTGCCCACCACCGCGGCTTCACGTTGCTCGAACTGCTGCTGGTCATCGTTTTGATCGGCATCAGTGTGAGCGCCGTAAGCGTGGCCGTGGGGCGGGGCCTGAAAAGCGCCAACGAACGCCATGCCCTCACTCAACTGGTGCAGACCTTGCGTGCAGCGCGGGTGCAGGCCATCACCTCAGGCCAGCCAGCACTGGCACGCTTCGACCTGGAGGCGCGCCAGTTTGTGTCACCCCAGCGCAGCCTGCCGCTGCCGCCGGGCATGCAGGTGCAGTTGAAGACCGCTGACGGCCTGGGTGCGGCCTTCGAGTTCTACCCGGACGGCGGCGCCAGTGGCGGCTACATGGCCCTGGCCGATAACGGTCGCCATTGGCGCATAGACATCAACTGGCTGACCGGCAACGTTCGGTTGCGTGCGCTCAATTGACGCCGCAGCGGGGGTTTACGCTGTTGGAAATGCTCGCGGCCCTGGCCGTGCTGGCATTGTGCGCCAGCGTGTTGGTGACAGCGTTTGGCCAAGGCGCACGTGCCCTGCAGCAGGCCCAGCGCAGCGACCGGCTCAGCCTGACGGCGCGCTCGCTGCTCGACGAAGCCAGCAACAGCCACTTGGCCCCTGGCCGCACCACCGGCCGCTGGAGCGGTGTGGACTGGACCCTGACCGTTACCCAACTGCCAGACGCTGCCGGGCCAGCCATCGGTTATGGGCTGGTGCTGACCGTGAGCGATGGCGTACGTCAGGCGCGCTACAGCACCTTGCAAGTGCGCCGCCGACCCACGGAGGCGCTGCCATGACCCGCCGCCTCCAAGGCTTCACCCTGCTTGAAATGCTGGTGGTGCTAAGCCTGCTTGCCGTATTGCTGACCCTGGCCGGAGGCGCCTTGGTGGGCGCCAACCGTGCCATGGCCAAGGCAGAGCGCTACAGCACACGGCTGGACGAAGTCCGCGCCACACAGAATTTTTTGCGTACCGCGCTGGGCCAGGCACTGCCCCTGTCCGCTAAAAACGCTCAGGGCGAGCAGGATGCCGTATTCGAGGGTGCTTCCGACAGCTTGCGCTTTTATGCGCCCCTGTCTGCACGCCTGGGGGGCGGGCTCTACCGTTATCAGGTTACCCTGGCCAAGGGCCGTTTGCAGGTGGGGTTTGCCCACCTTCAAGGCACAGGCTTGCAGCCCTTTGGTGAGGAGCAAGTGCTGCTGCATCAGGTGCAGGCCTTGAACCTTACCTACCGCGGGTTTGCACCGGACGGCCAGGTCACCGGCTGGCTGGACCAGTGGCCCTGGCCGAGCCGCCTGCCCCGCCAGGTGCGCATAGCCATTGAGTTAGCCGGCCCTGTGCCATGGCCTACCCAAAGCGTAGGCCTGAACCTGGACTTGTCTAGCCAGGCAGGCCTGCTATGAACGGCCAGCGGGGTATTGCCCTGCTGCTGGTGCTATGGGTACTGGCCTTGCTCAGTGTGCTGCTGGCCGGGCTGATGGGCTGGGTTCACCTGCAGAACCGCCAGGCCCTGTGGCAGCACCAGCACACCCAAGCCTTGCTGGCTGCCGAGGCAGGCGTGGGCCTGGCCGTGTTAGCCCAATTGAACCCTGACGTCAGCCGGCGCTGGCGCCTGGACGGGCAGCCCCATGAGTTGCATTTCGAAGACGTGAACCTGGCGGTGAGCGTTGTCAGCGAGCAGGGCAAGGTGGACCTCAATACGGTGCCCGCCCTGTTACTCGCCAAGCTGGCCCGTGCCTGCGGGGCGCCCCCTGCCCAGGCCAACCAGGTGGGTACAGCCCTGGAGGCGCGACGTGGCGGCGGCCAAGCCCCATTGCGCTTGCTGGAAGAGTTGCGCGAATTACCCGGTATGACGCAGCCCCTATACACCTGTGCCCTGCCCTATGTGACGGTGTGGAGCGGCATGGCCGCGCCGGACCCCAGGCTGGCACTGCCCTGGCTACGACAGGCGCTGAGCCTGCCACCCACGGGCGTCGCCACCACTGAGGGCGGTGCCGTGCTCACCGTTTACAGCAAGGCCACCACACCAGCTGGCTATTCGGCAACGCTACAGGCCACCCTGATGCTTGACCCTTCCAACAATGCTGCACGCCCCTGCCGGGTGCTGCGCTGGCACGCCTTATGAAAACAGTGAATCGACCGGCGCTGGCCGGGTTGTCCTCTCGCCTGCACCACCAGTGGCATGCCAGCAAAGCCCATGGGCTGTGGCAGGCCTGGCTGGCCGAGTTGCAGGGCATGCTGCCGGCCCGCTGGCAAGCACGCTGGCTGACGTCAGCCCGTGAACAGGTGGTGCCTTGGCCCCTGGCCGCTGAGCCGGTGGTAACGCCAGGGCATGCCGTGGTGCTTGTGCTGCCCCCGGACACCCTATTGACCACTTCGCTGCAACTTCCGGCGGCGGCCACCCGGCGGCTGCACCAGGTGCTGGGCTATGAACTGGACAAGTTCACGCCCTTCCCCGCCGCAGACCTGCACTATGTGGCGCAGGTGGTTAACAAGGGCAAGGTATGGGCTGGGGTGAGGCTGGTAGCCCTACGCCGGGACCGCCTTCAAGTCATCATCGACACTTGCCGCCAGCACGGCCTGGTCTTGGCGGGCATCGACGGGCTGAGCCCTGAGGGCCAACGGCTGGGCGTCAACCTGCTCCCCCTTCAGGACCGCCCACCGGCCAGCCGGGCACGCACAGCCTCCCGTTACCTGGCCGTGCTATGCGCCGGCTTGGTACTGACAAACATGGGGCTGTGGCTGCATAACCGGCAGGCATTGGTAGAGGACATGCAGGCCCAGGTGAACGCGCAACGCCAGCAGGTGGCCCAGGTACAAACCGTGCGTAGAGCCCTGCTGGCCCAACAGGGCGCGGCCCAATACCTGGCCCTGCAAAAAGCCGCACGGCCGGCCTTGGCCAGCGTGCTGGTAGACCTTACCGCCTGCCTCGGGCAGGACACCTGGATCGAGCAATTGGAACTGAACGAAGACGGCGCCGTATCCCTCAGTGGGCAGAGCGCCAAGGCCAGTGCCCTGATCGGCCAAGCCAAAGGCTGCAAAACCCTGGCTGACCCCCACTTCGAAGGCATCATCCAGCCCGACGAAAACACCGGCAAAGACCGGTTCTCCCTGCGTGCACAGCTCACCAAGGGGGTGCCTGATGCTACGGCCCCTTAATGCCCGCGAGCGCCGTGTAGCCGCCCTGCTGGTGCTAGCCCTTGTGCTAGGCGCGGCCTGGTGGTTGCTGGTGCAAAGCTGGTTCCTCGGCCCGTTGAGTGAACTGAACGCCCGGCGCCTGGCACTGCTGGAACAACAACAGCACTACGCGGCATTGCTTAAAGCCGGGAGCTCGCTGCGCGAGCAGTTGCAAGCGGCGCAACGTGACCCGGCCAGCCAGCTTAGCCTGCTGCCCGGTGACGACCCCAGCGCGGTGGCTGCGGACCTGATGCAACACAGCGTGGACCAGGTGCAGGCCCATGCGCACGAAGGGCCAGGCTGTGAAGTGTCCCAACGCATGCCCATCGTGCCCGAGCAAGACCCACAGGCGCCTTACCGCGTGGTCAAGGTGAGCCTGACCCTGGATTGCGGGATACAACCCCTGGCCAACGTGCTCCATGACCTGGAGTTCGGCCAGCCTTACGTGTTCGTAGACAGCGCCAGCCTCCAACGGGCCACGTCGGCCCCTGCCACAGGTGGCGCGGGCCGCCTGCAAGCCCACCTGCTGCTGCGGGGTTACCTGCAGCCAGCCGCCCCGGTGGAGGTCACGCCATGAAACGCTCGCCTACCCTACTGCTGTTGACGCTGCTGGCCATCGCCCTTGCCGGTAGCGCGGCCAGCCTGGCCCTGACACCGACTGCCGACATTGCCTGGCTACCCGCGCAAACAGGCGCGGCGGCGCCTGCTGCGCATAAGGCCGTGGAGGTGCCCGCCTTGGCACAGGCCGACCTTGCCCTGACCTGGACCCACCCGCTGTTCAGCCCACAGCGCGCACCCGACCGCCAGGCACAGGCTGCGCCTTCGTCCTCCCTGGCGGGTATCAGCCTTACCGGGGTGGTGATGGATGGGCGGGGCCAATGGGCCTTGCTGCGCCTCCCCAATGCCCACACCACCACCCTGGCCGTGGGCAAAACCCTGCCCAGTGGCTGGCAGCTGGCGGGCGTGACCGCCACCAGCGCACGCTTCACCTTCCAAGGCCAGGACCAGCAATTGAGCCTGCCCGTGCTGCACCTTCCACCGGCTTCAACCACACCTGCCCTCACTCTTCCAGATGTACCGACACCATGAACGATTCACCTGAGCTTTTCCGTTTGCGCACCCCGGTGCTGTCCCTGGCGGCAGCCCTGGTGCTGGCAGGCTGCAGCACTCACCAAACCCTGTCCGAGAACGACCCGCAACTGATGCGTGAAGCCTTGGCCGGCACAGGTGCGCAACGCCCGCCTCTGGTGGAGCCGCCTGCCCCTGCCCCTGCAACGGCTGCGGCCACAGGCCCTACGGCCGAGCCCGCCACTCAAGGCGGCCGCCGGCAAATCATTCGCGGCAGCCAGCGGTTCGTGAACCCATCGGCGGCGGCCCTGCCGGTGCGCGCCCAGGCGGCCGACCCCGCCGGCACGATCATGTTCAACTTCAACGACCAGCCCATCGAAGCGGTCATCAACACCGTGATGGGTGAAGTGCTCAAAGCCAACTACAGCATCGCCCAGGGCGTGAAAGGCAACGTGAGCTTTTCCACGTCCCAGCCGGTGACCCAGGCACAGGCCTTGTCCATTCTGGAAACCCTGCTGTCCTGGACCGACAACGCCTTGATCCGCCAGGGCGACCGTTACGTGATCTTGCCTGCCGCCCAAGCCGTGGCGGGCAAGCTGGTACCGCAGATGCCCGTGGCGCGCCCCGCCGATGGCCTGTCGGCCCGGCTGTTCCCGCTGCATTACATATCTGCCACTGAAATGCAGAAGCTGCTCAAGCCGTTCGCCCGGGAAAACGCCTTCCTGCTGGTAGACCCGGCCCGCAACGTGCTGAGCCTGGCCGGTACACCGGAGGAACTGGCCAACTACCAGGACACCATCGACACCTTCGATGTGGACTGGCTACGCGGCATGTCCATCGGCGTGTACGGGTTGCAACGGGCCAGCGTGAGCGAGCTGATGCCGCAACTGGAGAAGGTGTTCGGCCCACAAAGCGGCATGCCCCTGGCCGGGATGGTGCGGTTCCTGCCCATCGAACGCACTAACTCAGTGGTGGCAATCTCCGCGCAGCCGCAATACCTCAACGAGGTAGGCGACTGGATTCATACCATCGATGAAGGCGGCGGCAACGAGCCGCAAATGTACGTGTACGACGTGCGCAACATGAAGGCCACGGACCTGGCCAAGTACCTGCGGCAGATCTACGGCAACGGCAAAATCACCGAGGATAGCGCAGCGCGGGTCGCCCCTGGCCTGCGTACCCGTACCCTGGCCTCTGTGACCGGCGGCACTGGGACCGGCATGGGCATGGGCAGCGGAACCAGCAGCACCGGCATGGGCGGCCTGGGTGGCACTGGCCAAGGGTTCGGTGGAATGCAAACAGGCGCCGTCGCCTCCGCCGATAGCGAGCAGGCCGACGACACTGATAGCAGTGCTGACAGCGCCGACAACAGTGACAGCGCGACCACCAGCGGCACCGGCACCGCCCGCCTGGAAGACAGTACCCGCATCACCGCACAGAAGAGCAGCAACCAGTTGCTGGTGCGCACGCGCCCTGCCCAGTGGGCAGAAATCGAATCGGCCATCAAGCGCCTGGACAACCCGCCGCTGCAGGTGCAGATCGAAACCCGCATCCTGGAAGTGAGCCTCACCGGTGAGCTGGACCTGGGTGTTCAATGGTACCTAGGCAAGCTGGCCGGCAACTCCGGCAGTACCACTGTGGCCAATACCCCCGGCAGCCAAGGCGCCCTGGGCGGTGGCGGTGCCGGGTTGGGTGCCACCGACGCCCTTTTCTACTCCTTCGTGGGCCACAACCTGCAAATTGCGCTGCACGCCCTGGAAACCAGCGGCCGCACCCAAGTGCTCTCGGCCCCGTCCCTGGTAGTGATGAACAACCAGCCGGCGCAGATTCAAGTGGGTGACAACATCCCCATCAGCCAGACCACGGTGAATACCAGCCTGTCCGATACCACCCTGAGCAGCGTGGAATACGTACAGACCGGTGTGATCCTGGACGTAGTGCCGCGCATCAACCCGGGCGGGCTGGTGTACATGGACATCCAGCAGCAGGTGAGTGATGCCGACAGCAGCCAGACCACAGACACCAACGGCAACCCGCGCATCTCTACCCGGTCCGTTTCCACCCAGGTGGCCGTGCAGAGCGGCCAAACCGTGCTGCTGGGCGGCCTGATCCAGCAGAACAATACGGACTCGGTATCCGCCGTACCCTACTTGGGCCGTATCCCTGGCCTGCGTTGGCTATTCGGCAACACCACCCGCAGCAAAGGCCGCACCGAGCTGATCGTGCTGATCACGCCGCGCGTGGTCACCAGCACCAGCCAGGCGCGCCAGGTAACGGATGATTATCGTCAGCAGATGCAATTGCTAAGGCCGGCGCCGGGGCAGGCGACAGCCTACTGACCGTCAGTCCCAATAAGGCGGGCTACCAATAGCCCTTATCAGAAAGTCCGTCACCGCCCTCACCTTGCGCGACCTCAGGCGGTTTTCCGGGGACAGCAGGTGGATCGGGCTAGGGTTGGCTTCGATGGAGCCGGTCCAGCCCGGCAGCAATTCCACCAGTGCGCCGGCACGGAAGCTGTCCTTGCTGAACAGCCAGGTGGGAAAGAACACGATGCCAAGGCCGCTCATGGCGGCCTCTACCAATGCCTCGGCATTGTTGCTTCGGAAAGGGCCGTTCACATCAATCACCTGAAGGGGCGCATCCGGGTGCTGGCGGAAGTGCCAGCGCTGGGGGCCACCCACGCCCTTATAGGCTAGGCAACTGTGAGTTCTGAGGGCGTCTGGGGTAGCCGGAACACCTCGGCGCGCCAGGTAGTCCGCGCTGGCGCACAGCACATAGCGCTGGTCACAGAGCTTGCGGCCTATAAGGTTCGAGTCTTCCAGGTGGCCCACCCGCACGGTGATGTCGGTGCCCTCCTGCACCGGATCGATAAAAAGGTCTGTAAGCGTGAGCTCCACCACAAGGTCCGGGTACAGGCTGTGCAGGTCTTTTACCAGCGGGGCAATATGCAGCCGCCCCAGTGCCACGGGGGCGTTGATCCGCACCAGGCCTCGAATGTCATTACCTTTGCCCGCCACGTCTTCGGTGGCCGAATCCAGCAGGTCAATCACTTCACGAATATGCCGCAGGTAGCGCTCGCCGGCGTCTGTCAGGCGTACGGCCCGGGTATTGCGGTAGAACAGCTGCTGGCCGACTTCCTGTTCCAGCGCAGCCACGAAGCGCGACACCGACGAAGCCGGCACCTGAAAGTGCCGGGCGGTGGCGGCAAAACTGCCCGTGGCTGCCACCATGGCGAAATACCGGTGCGCCTTAAGGTGCATGGCAAGCTCCAAATAAAGGAAGAGTCTATAGTTCATTGCTTTAACAGCAACTATGAATTGCCTTTTGCATTGATTGTTCCGTTTAGAGCATGAACCTACCATGACGCCCTCTTGTATAGAAGGCGATTACCTTATGACACAGCTTTGGATCATCCCTGTAGTGGTGCTGGCGGGGATGGGCCTGTCCGTCGAAGCCGGGCTGCTGGGGCCCTTGGGCGCCGAGGTCGGTCACGGTTGGGCCACCTTAGGTATCTTTGCCATCGGCTCGCTGCTGCTGACCTTCGGCCTGATCTTTGGCCGGCCTCGGCTGGGCCTGATGTTCTCCAAGCCGCGCTGGCTGTTAACCGGCGGCATTCTGGGGCCGGTGTACGTGGCGGCCTTGACCATCGCCACCCCCCACATCGGCGTGGGCCTGACCATGGTGGGCATTCTGTTCGGCCAAGTGGGCGCCAGCCTGATCATTGACCACTGGGGCCTGCTGGGCAGCGCCAAGCGCCAGGTAGACCGTTATCGCATCGGCGCGCTGGTCGCCATCCTCGCCGCCCTCTGGCTCATTCATTAAGGATTACCCTCATGGTTGTATTGATGCTGTTAGTGGTTGTGTTCAGCGGGGCGGTGCTGTGTGCCCAGTCCGCGATCAATGGGCGGCTAGGCTCTGAGGTGGGGGTGCTGGAAAGCGCCTGGCTCACCTTCACGCTAGGCACCATGGTGAGCTTTCTGTGGGCGTTCTACCTGGAGCCGCCCCATGCCTTCAACCTGTTCACCGTGCCGCGCTGGCAGGTGGCAGGCGCGTTCTTCGGCGTGATCTACATGCTGGTGATCGTGTTTGCCATGCCACGTATCGGTACGGCGGCGGCCACGGTCTCGGTCATCAGCGGGCAATTGCTGATGAGCCTGCTGATCGACAACTTCGGTTGGTTCGGCAACACCGTGATCGCGCTGGGCCCCAAGCGGATGGCCGCCCTTGTGCTGCTGGCGGTGGCCTTGGCGCTGATCTACCGCAGCAACACCTTGCGTAACGCAGAGGCTGAGGACACAGCACCCGAACCCGCTCGCTGAACACGCCCTGCGCCCTTGCCGGGCGCAGCAGCGGTACGCTCGGACTTGAAGGAGATACGATGAGCCATTCACCCCACCACGCCCTGCCTCAGGACCTGCTCAACCATCGGGCCTTCGCCAGAGTGTTTGCGCCCGGCAAGCTGACCTTCGGGTTCATTGCGCCTCTGGAGGCCTACCCGGATACCCCCGGCCCTACCCTGCGGGACCATAAGCGCCTGGCCCGCCGCGTGGACCAGGCCGGTTTCTCCGCCCTCTGGCTGCGCGACGTACCTTTCTATGACCCTAGCTTCGGCGATGTAGGGCAAGTGCTGGACCCCATGGTGTACGCAGGTTTCCTGGCCGCCGCCACCGAGCACATCGCCATTGGTACCGCCGGCCTGGTGCTGCCCCTACGCGACCCGCTGATCATTGCCAAACAGGCCGCCAGCGTGGACCAGTTGCTCGGTGGGCGTTTTCTGCTGGGCCTGGCGTCCGGCGATCGGCCTGGCGAATACCCGGCCTTCGGCGCTGATTTCCACAACCGGGCCGAGCGCTTCCGCGAAGCCTTCCAGGTGATCCGGCACACCCTTGGCACGGCCTGGCCTACCCTGCCCACCACCTATTATGGGCAACTGACGGGGCAGCTCGACCTGGTGCCTAAGCCCGCTGCACAGCGGCTCCCGCAGCTGGCGATTGGTTTTGCCGGGCAGTCCCTGGAATGGCTGCACACTCAGGCTGACGCCGTGATCTCCCACTTGGCCGAGCCGGCTGACACGGCGCGCCTGGTGAGCCAATGGCATGCGCTGGGTGAAGGCGAGCCGTACCGCCCCTTTGGCTACGGGACCTTTTTCGACCTGGACAAGAACCCGGACCTTCCCTTGCAACGCGGTCGTGTACTGCGGGCAGGCCGCAAGGCCCTGATCGAGTTGTGGCAGCGCCAGCAGGACCAGGGCGTTGCCCACGTAGCTTTGAATTTCAAGCCCCTGAGCCGCCCCGCCGAAGCCGTTATCGACGAACTGGCCGAATACGTTCTGCCCTGTTTCCCTTCGCACCTGTAGCACGCTGCTCAGGTGCCCTTTCTGTGAGCGCATCCATGACTGATCACACCGACATCGAATTTCTCGACCCGCGCGATTCCGACATGCTGCAACGCGCGCCCCTGGGTGCACTTCGCCCGTCCAGCACGGCGCCCCTGATTGTGACGCCCACCTTTGTGTCCCGCACGGATGCCACGCCCGAGCATCAGCGTGCCCACGACGCCGGGTCGGGGGTCGATAAAGACGGCAAGGAAGTGCGCAACCCGGACCAGCACCCGCAACGTCTGGCGTTGGAACCGAACCTTAACCTGGCCTTCGAGCACTGGGACGAATACTGGCGCAAGGTGCACGGCCCCAAGTTCGCCTATGAAGAGCCCGGCACCTCCAACGACCTGGTGGTGCGTTACGACCAGGTGCACCGGATCGCCTCCGGCCCCTCCTCGGCGTTCCGCCCGCCCTATCGCGCCCAAACAGTCGCAGACGGGCGGCTCCAGCCTGAACCGGCGCGCCACGTACCCGCCTACCACCGCCCAGACTGGGATGGCTTTGCCTACATCGCCTATGGTCAACAGGCCGACATCGAGAAAACCCTGAGCCAGGCCCAGTACGCCGAGCGCATCATTGCCGATGAGCAGACCGCCTTCCGTATGGTCACCCGAGAACTGGCCCGGGAGTACATCCTGATCCCCAGCGCCACCCACCGCGAGCCGGTAAGCCTGGTGAAGTTGCACTTCTGCAAGCCGGGGGTTTCACGGGAGGCGTTCCAAGGCACCTGGTTGCACGGGCTGGCAGACGAGGTCATGGGCAAGGCCGCCACCCAGGCCTATGTGAAACGCTATGTGCAGCTGCACCCCTTCGGCTCCACCCAGGAAGACCCGGAAGGCTCGAAGATTGATGGAATCTCAGTGTTTTCCTTCGCCAACCTCAACGACGCCGAGGACTTCGTGGCCAGCCGTGACTGGGCAGACTTGGAAACGGCCGAATCGGCCTTTACCGATGCCGAACGCTCCCATTTCTGGACGGCGATCAACTATGTGGTGATCAACCGGGTTGGGCCAGAGCGGGCCACGGACCGCTAGGCCTGTGCTTCGGGCCCTGCCGCCACGGCAGGGCCTGCACGCTTGGCGTAGACCACCAGCCCACTGGCGCACACCAGTGCCATTCCCGCCAACGACCATAACCCTGGCCGGTCCCCAAACAGCACCACGCCATACAGGGCTGCAAACACGATTTGAAGATAGCCCAGGGGCGCCAGCACCACGGACGAGGCGTGGCTATAGGACTTGGCCAGTAAAAAGTGCGCACACAGGCCCATGCCGCCCAAGGCAACCAACAGGCCCCACTCAATCACGGTTGGCCAGGCCCAGTAAAAGGGCACCACCAGGCTCAGCAGCAGGGTGCAGAACAGGCCTACATAGAAGCTGCACACCGGTGGGCTGTCCGTGTCC
Source organism: Pseudomonas sp. AB39(2026) (assembly GCF_059831485.1). Taxonomy (NCBI): domain Bacteria; kingdom Pseudomonadati; phylum Pseudomonadota; class Gammaproteobacteria; order Pseudomonadales; family Pseudomonadaceae; genus Pseudomonas; species Pseudomonas sp. AB39(2026). The sequence goes on along the minus strand of NZ_CP195212.1, from coordinate 602,136 downwards.
CCGGCCAACTGGGTCAGCAACTGATACAGCGCAAAAAAGAATGCGGTGGCCAGCGGAAACAGCATCCAGAGCGAGAAGGCGTCACTGGCCGGGTTAATGATCACCAGCACGCCGATAAAGCCTACGGCGACCGACAGCCATTGGTAACGGCTGGCACGCACCCCAAACAGCAAGGGCGAGAGCAGGGTCACGAACGCGGGTGCCAGGAACACCAGCGCCGTGGATTCCGCGAGGGGTACATGGGTCAGGCCAAACAGGAACGTCAGGCTGTCCGCCAGCAGGCAGGCGGCGCGCAGCAGGTGCAACCAGGGGCGCTGCGTACGAAACCGCCCAGGTGCTGGGTTGCGCAGGATAGCCAAGGTGGCCAGCCCGGTATGAACGAGGTAGCGCACCCAGGCCACGAAGATCACGGGCAGCACGAGGATCAGTGTTTTGGACAGCACGTCATGACTGGCGAACACCCAGGCGACGGCTGCCATCAGCCACATGCCCAGGGCGGGGTTTCGTACGGGTTGCAAGGGGTTCACAAAGGTCTCGGTACAGTAGGCGGACGGCTGAACGCCAAAGGAGCTGCAGCCTATACACCCCAGCGCGGGATGTTCAACCCCAGGGTCTCACGCAGTGTGGTGCCAGGATAGCCACGCCGGTAGACCCCCTTGTCCTGTAACAGTGGCACCACCTCTTCGGTGAACCGGCGGAACTGGCCGGGATGGCCGATGTAAATGTTGAATCCGTCCACGGCCCGCTCTTCCAGCCACAGGGCCATCTTCGTTGCAATGGTCTGGGCGGTACCGGTGAAGGCCCCCGGCCGAAGTTGCCTCGATGCCTCTACCGCCTGACGCAAGCTCAGGCCTTCGCTGGCGGCGCGGTCGGTGATGCGTTTGGCCACGGTAAAGAAACTGCTGCGGGCGTACTCAAGTGCCTGTGCTGGAAAGGGTGCGTCCAGGTCGTACTGGCTGAAGTCATGCCAGCCGAACGAGCGGCCAAATTCCAGCAACGCCTGTTCAAAGCTGTGATCGGCGTGATGATAGGCGCGCTCGATTTCCCTGGCGTGTTCATCGGTGTCACCCACAAACACCTCTGCGCCGGGCATCACCAGTACCTGCTCCGGGTCTCGACCTTGGCGCCGTGCCCGGTCTTTGATCTCTCGGTAGAACGCCTGCCCCTGCTCCAGGCTGGGGGCATGGGTGAACACCACGTCCGCAATGGCGGCGCCCAAGGCACGCCCCTGCTCTGAGTCCCCGGCCTGGAAAATCACGGGCTGCCCCTGGGGCGAGCGCTGAATGTTCAGCGGGCCCACGACAGAAAAGTGCTCCCCCTTGTGGTTCAGCGGGTGCAGTTTGGCCGGGTCGAAATAACGCCCAGTGCTGCGGTCCCGTACGAAGGCGTCATCTTCCCAGGACTGCCACAACCCTTGCACCACGCCCACATGTTCCTGGGCACGGGCATAGCGGGTGTCATAGTCGTAATGCTCGTCGCGGCCATAGTTGCCGGCCGTGCCAGCGTCTCCGCTGGTGACCACGTTCCACCCCGCCCTGCCCTTGCTGATCAGGTCCAGGGACGCCAGGCGGCGGGCCACGTTGAAGGGCTCGTTGTACGAGGTGGTCAAGGTGCCGACCAGGCCGATATGGCGCGTGGTGACGGCCAGCGCCGACAACAGTGTGAGCGGTTCCAGGCGGTTGAGGTAGTGAGGCGGTGAGCCGGGCGTGATGAACTGGCTGTCCACGATGAAGATGAGGTCGAACAGCGCCGCTTCGGCCTGGCGCGCGATGTCGATGTACCAGTCGATGTTGACGCTGGCGTCGGCCGGCAGGTCCGGGTCCAGCCACAGGTTATGTCGGCCTGGGCCGCCCACGCCCATGGTGAGGGCACCTAGCTTGAGTTGTCGTTGGGTCATGTGCCGGTCTCCTTCAACGTGCGGCCTGGGCAGTGGGGTTTGGGGCAAACGCGGGGTTGAACGAGTTATCGAACAACTGGGCGGCAGGGTAGCCCTTGATCGCTCCAAGGCCCGCGAAGAAATCAAGGGTGCTTTGGGCAGCGGCAATGTTCTGCTCGCTCACTGGCCCCAGGTCGGTCCTGGCACGGGCGAACCAGGCGCGAGCGATCTCCCGGTCTGCCCGGCTGCGCTGGGCCCAGGCATCGGCATACGCCTCATTATGTGCGGGCGCCTCCAGGGTCCAGGCCCGGGCTTTCTTCAAGCGCGCTAGAAAGTCGGCAATAGCAGCGTGCTTTTCCTCCAGGGAATGGTTGTTGGCGACCACATAGCTCTGGGCCGGGATCACGCCATTGGCTGTTGCAATCACTTGGGCCCCTTGGCGCTCCTGCTGGGTAACATAAGGCTCCCAGGTCGCGATCACGTCCACTGAACCCCCATCCAAGGCATGGGCGGCATCCAGTGCGCTGAGGTAACGAATGTCCACGGCATCACGGGGCACTCCGGCTTGGTCCAACGCTGTGAACAGCAACTGCTGGCTCCATGAACCCTTCCAGATGGCCACGCGTTTGCCTTGGATGTCCTTCACGGTTCTGATCGGTGAGCCCTTGGCCGCCAGGATCGCCACACCCTCTAGGTTCTGCCGGGTGATCGCGACCACCTTGATAGGGGCACCCAACGCGCCGAGAAACAACGCTGGAGCGTCACCCAGCAGGCCAAGGTCCAGGCTGCCCACGTTGAGCGCTTCGGCCACCGGCGACCCTGCCGTGAATTGCTTCCATTCCAGGGTGTAAGGCAGGCCCTCCAGTACACCGGCAGCGTCCATCACGGCCTGGGTGTTGTAGCTCTGGTCGCCTACGGTAAGGGTGAGGGCCGAGGCACACAGGCTGAACGATGCGGCAAGCGCCGCGGCGGCGCAGGTGGCGAGTAGTCGCACGGTAGGCTCCAGGTTGAAGGTTATAAGCGCATGGGTGCTGAGACCCTTCGCTTATAAGCTACGCACCTTGGAGAGTGGTGTGAAATTCATTTAAAGCATAACCTAAGATGCAAAACTTGCATCTAGCCGACTGTGTTGCCCACGTGTACGGCTACAACACATTGGCCAGAAAGCGCTGTGTTCGAGGGTGGCTCGGCTGCCCGAACACCTGTGCCGGCGGGCCTTGCTCGACAATCACGCCCTCATCGAAAAACAGCACGCGGTCGGCCATCTCCCGCGCAAACCCCATCTCATGGGTGACCACGATCATGGTCATGCCTTCACGGGCCAGGCCCTTCATTACAGCGAGCACTTCGTTGACGGTTTCCGGATCAAGGGCGGACGTGGGTTCGTCAAACAGCAGCAGCTTGGGCTTCATGGCCAGTGCCCGGACAATGGCCACCCGCTGTTGCTGGCCACCGGACAGTTGTGCCGGGTAGTCCTCAGCCTTATGAGCCAGGCCTACGCGCTCCAGCAAAGCCATGGCGGTTTCCCGGGCCTGTGCCTTGGCCATGCGCTTGAGCTTCACCGGGGCCAGCATCACGTTGGCCAGCACGGTCATGTGGGGGAACAGGGTGTAGTCCTGAAACACCATACCCACCTCCTCCCGGAGCTTGGCCAGCGCCTTGCGGTCCCCGGCCTGGGCCACCTCCCCGCCTGCGATCAGCACGTGCCCGGCCGAGGGGGCTTCCAGGCTGTTCAGGCACCGGATAAAGGTGGATTTACCCGACCCGCTTGGGCCGATGATTACCACCACTTCGCCCGCCTCCACCGCCAAGTCCACACCCTTGACGACCTCATGGCCGCCAAAGTGCTTGCGCAAGCCGCGCACGGTCAGCATGGGCGTCATTGGGCCACCTGCTCAGTGGCCGCTTGCAGGTGCTGCCGGGCACGTGCCAGGCGTTCTCGCCAAGCCTGGGCGTCGGCCCGCTGTTGGCTCAAGCGCGTGGTTGCCGCCGCTAATGAAGTGCTTAAGGCCGATAGCGCCGGCCCACCTTGGGACGCCCTGGACTGAACGTTGGTGGTAGGGTCCAGGCTTTGGCGTACCTGCTCAGGGTCCAGGCCTAGGGCATGCCCCAGCTGTTCCTGGGCGCAGGCGTCCACCATGGCGCTGTCGATACGGCTGGCGGGCAGCCCGGCATCCATGGCCTGGCGCACCGCTGCGCCCACTACATGGTGGGCCTCGCGGAAGGACAGGTCGGCCTCGCGTACGATCAGGTCCGCCAGGCCCGTGGCCGTGGAGAAGTCCTCGCCTGCCCGGCGCAAGGCCAGGGCCTGGTTGGGTGTGGCCGTGCGCAGCATGAGCTCGAAGAGCTTCAAGCAGCGAAGGGTTTCTTCAGCGGCTTCCCAGAAGCCCCGGGTGCCTTCCCGGCTGGCGTCCCCGGTATGGGAGAAGTTGGTACCTTTAACGGTGGCACAGGCGCCCATCAGCAACCCCATGATGTGGCCGCTGCGGCCCTTGAGGTACTCCAGCACCGTGGGGTTCTTCTTTTGGGGCATGATGCTGGACGTAGCGGCGATGCTGTCGGGGAAGTCGATCAGGCTGAATTCGTGGGTACTCCACACAAAGTAATCCTGGGCCACCCGGCTCCAGAATACGGCCAGCAGGTTGAGGTGAGACAGGCTTTCGAGGATGAAGTCCCGCGAGCCTACGGCGTCCAGTGCATTGTCCACCACCCCGTCAAAGCCGAGCAGGTCGGCCGTGCGTGCCCGGTCAATGGCGAAGGGTGTGCCCGCGAAGGCCGCAGCGCCCAGGGGGCTATGGTTCATAGCCTGCAGTGTATGCGCCAGCCGCTGGGTGTCCCGTGCCAGCGCCTGCTCCACCGCCGCCAGGTAATAGCCATAGGTAACGGGCTGGGCCGGTTGCAAGTGGGTGTAACCCGGCATCACCACTTGGGCAAAGCGAGTGGCGTTGTCCAGCGCAGCCTGGCGCACATCGCACAGTGCGTCGATCAAGGCCAAGAGGGTATCGCGGCAACGTAGGCGGTCGAGGGTGGCCAGAATGTCATTGCGGCTGCGCCCGGTGTGCAGGCGCCCACCGATATCCGCACCGATCTGCTCGATCAAGTGGGCTTCGTAATTGAAATAGGCGTCTTCGCGTGAAGGGTCCAGCGGGACCTGGTCCGCCCCGGCCGCCTCCATCGCCAACACCCCGCGGGCCAGCACGGCGGCATGCTCCTGGCGAATCAGGCCCTGCTCGCTCAGCATCACCACGTGGGCCTTGTTCACATCACCCAAGGCCGCAAACCCGGTGGCGAACCCTTCCAGGCGAGGCCGGTAGATGTAGTCGTTCACCTCCGGGGCCGTGGTTTCTTTCAAGCGACGACTGACTTTTGATTGCTGCACGGTCATACCCCTTTAGCGCGCATCGCTGGACGACCCAGGCGACGTTCCAGATAACGGCTGAGCCAGCTCAGCGATGAACACAACACGAAGTACACCAGCAACACCGTGCCGTAGACCGAAAACGCCGGGCTGGCGCCCGTCATCACGGCTGAGCGCTCGATGATCACCTGGCCCACCTTGAGAAACTCGCTCACACCCACCAGCGCACCTAGGGAGGTAGCCTGCACCAGCATGGTGAGCAGCCCGGTATAGGCCGGCAGAATGGCCCGCATCGACTGCGGCCCGATCACATGCAGGTATACCTGCCAGGGCCGTAGCCCCAAGGCCCAGGCGCTTGCCCATTGATGCCGGGCGACCGATTCCAGCCCGCCACGCACAATCTCAATACCGTTGGCGCTCCCCCACAGCGTCAGGCCGGTGGTCACGGCCGCGAACGGTGTAAGGTCAATGCCCAGCATGGGCGCACCGAAAAAGATGAAGAACACGTTCACGATCAGCGGAATGGACCGGAACAGCTCTACATAGGCATGGATCACCAGGCGCAGCCCCCGGCTGGGCAGTGTGGCCAGCACCCCAAACACGGCCGATACCAGGGTGGTGAACAGCAGGATCACCAGCGCCAGGCGCACCGTCATCCCGAGCCCTTTGGCAACGAAGGCCCAATTGTCGATCATGAATTCCATACACGCCTCACTGCCTGAACGGCCGTTGCAAATGAGCACTCAGGCGCCCAGTGGCCAGCGACAGCAGCGCGACCAGCACCAGGTAGAGCACACAGATGGCACTGAACATCTCGATGGCCCGGAAATCTGTGGCAATGCGGTCCACGGCCACAAAGGTCAGTTCTGCGAGGCCAATGGCCTGTAGGTAGGACGAGTTCTTGAGCAGTGAAATGGCCGTGTTGAGCATGGCTGGCAGGCTGGTGCGAAAGGCAATGGGCAGCGCCACCAGGCTGTAATACTGCAAAGGGCGCAAGCTGAGGGCCACCGCCGCTTCGCGCATGCCATGGCTCACTGTGCCCAGCCCCCCTCGCACGTTCTCCACCTGATAAGCCCCCGCCCACAAAGACAGGCATAGCACTCCAGACCAGAACAACGACAGCTCCAGGCCAATGGCAGGCAAGCCATAGAAGATGAAAAACAGCTGCACCAGGATGGGCGTGTTGCGGATCAGCTCTACGTACAGGGCGACCACCTGGGACAGCACAGGAATGGCCGCTACCCGCACCGCGCCACCCAGAATGCCGATGAGCAGTGACAGCACAATCCCCAGCAGCGAGACACGCAGCGTCATCAGCACGCCGTCCAGCAGCGCTGGCCACTGGGCCAGCAGGTAATGAAGGTCGAAGTCCATGGGCGGGCCTTATAAGGCTTCGGCCGGTTTGGCCTGCTCGAACACACTCAGGTAATAACCCTGGATCGCCACGGGCACATACTGCTGCACCCAAGGGCGGAACAGTTTTTCCTCATGCATGCGGCCGATGGCGGCGCTGAGGTAGTCGCGCCAGGCTTCATCGTTTTTGCGCACACCAATGGCCGCATCGGACACCTGGAACGGTTCGCCAATCAGCCGCAGCGTGTCATCACTACCCGCCGCGACTACCAGCGTGGCCGCGTCGTGGGTGTAGGCGTCGGCCCGGCCCTGGCGGAACGCCTGTAACGCATCAGCAGCGCTGTTCATGCGCAGGGTAGTCACCTCCGGCATGTGGTCCTCGAACCACTTGGCTTGCACCGAGCCTTTGAGGGTGGCGACGGTTTTGCCTTTGAGGGCGGCAATGGAGGCGATGGCGCTGTCTTTTTTCACCAGCACATCGCTGGCACCCCAACGATACGCCTTGGTGAAGTCAATCACCCGCTGCCGCTCTGGCGTAACGCCCAAGGTAGCGATCAACAGGTCCACCTTGCGGCCTATCAATTGCGGCACCCGGTTCTCAGCGGTCACGCAGGTGAAGGTCACCTTGTCTTTACTACCCAGGGACCAGAGGGCGATCTGCCGGGCCATTTCTACTTCCACGCCCGCGTAGTCGCCGTTCTTGTCCTGGAAACCATAAGGGGGTTGATCGCAGCGTACGCCGGCGCGAATCACCCCGGCTTCAGTGATGGCTGCGGGCACGGTGGGCAGGTCGGCGGCGTGGGTGTGAACAGTGGCGCCGAGGGCCATGAGCAGCAGGAAAGGCCGGGTAACGCGTGCTTTACAGGAAAACGTCATGGTGCCTCCGGTCAAATGACAGTGCGCCCCACGATGGGGCCGCGCAACACGGGATAGCGGCAGACAGGCAGTGAAACCGCGGGCCTCTGTCGTGCCCTGCTTGAGCACGTTTATAAAGCCTCTGGCCCATGCCAACAAATCCCAATACAGTGATAACCCATACGCTTTTGATATGGGTTGCCATGAACTTCAAGCAGATAGAGGCGTTTCGTGCGGTCATGCTCAGTGGCTCCATGACCGCGGCCGCACACGCGTTACATACCTCCCAGCCTAATATCAGCCGGCTGATCAACCAGCTGGAGCGCGCCTGCGGGTTCAAGCTGTTTGAACGGGCTGGTGTACGGCTATTGCCCACCCATGAGGGCGCGGCGCTGTTCGAGGACGTGGAGAGGTCCTTCGTCGGGTTGCATAGCATTGAGGAGTCGGCCCACACCATCCGGCGCGAGGGCACCGGGCAGTTGCGCATCGGTGCGGTGCCGTCCCTTACGCTGACCCTGTTGCCGCGGGTGATCCAGCGGTTCCGCCAGGACAACCCCGGCGTTGCGATTTCCTTGCACACCAATGACTCACCTGCTGTCGCTCGCTGGACGGCCTCGCAGTTCTGTGACGTAGCGCTGGTGTCCTACGTGGCCGAGCAGACACCTGGGGTCACGGCGCAGGTGCTGTGCGATGTGCCAGGCGTGTGCATCTTTCCCGAAGGCCATCGCCTGCAAGCCCTGCACCAGGTGACGCCGGCCGACTTGAAAGGGGAGGAATTCATTTCACTGTTGCACAATGACGGCTCCCGCAGCCGGGTAGACCGAGCCTTCCCAGACACTAAAGGCTATCGCCGCCTAAACCTGGAAACCCCCTATGCGGCCACCATCTGCTCGATGGTCGGCCTGGGGTTGGGTGTCAGCATCGTCAGCCCGCTGGTAGCGGGAGAATACGGGCATATCGGCCTGCAAGCGCGCCCGTTCACACCGCAGGTCCGTTTTACAACCTACCTGCTACTCCCAGCCGACCGGCCCCAGAGCCTGCTTAGCACACGCTTTTGCGCATTGGTCACGCAGATGATGCAGGCGGCCACCCAGCCCTGGCGCGAATAAAAGCCGTGTGCTGGCCCCACGTGCAGCAGAACCGTCTTTACTGTGAGGCAGGAAACGCTTCAAGCCACTGGGCGCTACTGCAAAAAAGTATCAGTCCCGGTGTGCTCGCGGCGTTGTGACAACAGGCGCCTGGGGGTGTAATCGACCCAGGCAAAACGCCCCCGCTTCCTTGCGGACAAAAAAAACAATATCCGGCCCAGGCAACTGCCCAGGCCTTGAGGAGAGCACGATGCGCACGTCGGCACACGCCTTGATCGCCACCTGTTGCCTTGCCCTGGTCGGGCCCGCCATGGCCGCAGACACCTTGACCATTGCCACGGTCAACAACAGCGACATGATTCGCATGCAGCGCCTGTCCAAGACGTTTGAAGAACAACACCCGGAGATCAAGCTGAACTGGGTGGTGTTGGAAGAAAACGTACTGCGCCAGCGCCTCACCACCGACATCGCCACCCAGGGCGGCCAGTTCGACGTGCTCACCATTGGCATGTACGAAGCGTCACTGTGGGGTGCGAAGAATTGGCTGGCGCCAATGAAGGACCTGCCCGCCGATTACAAGCTCGACGACGTGTTCCCTTCCGTACGTGAAGGCCTGTCGGTCAACGGCCAGCTGTACGCACTGCCCTTCTACGCAGAAAGCTCCATTACCTACTACCGCACCGACCTGTTCAAGGCCGCTGGCCTGACCATGCCGGAAAAGCCCACCTGGGACCAGATCAGCGAATTCGCCAGCAAGCTGACGGACAAGAGCAAGGACCAGTACGGCCTGTGCCTGCGGGGCAAGCCGGGCTGGGGCGAGAACATCGCGCTGATCACCACCCTGGCCAACGGCTACGGCGGCACTTGGTTCAATACCCAGTGGGCACCTCAGTTCAACACGCCAGCCTGGAAGGACGCGCTGAACTTCTATGTGACCAACATGAAGCAGTCGGGCCCGCCTGGCGCGTCCAGCAACGGCTTCAATGAAAACCTTGCCTTGTTCAACAGCGGCAAGTGCGCCATCTGGGTGGACGCCAGCGTGGCGGGCTCCTTCGTGACCGACAAGGCCCAGAGCAAGGTCACCGACAGCGTGGGCTTCACCTTTGCCCCGCACCAGCGCACCGAAAAAGGCACCTCCTGGCTCTACTCATGGGCCTTGGCCATTCCAGCCAGCTCCAAGAAGCAGGAAGCGGCCAAAACCTTCGCCATGTGGGCCACGTCCGAAGATTACGCCAAGCTGGTGGCGGACAAAGACGGCATCGCCAACGTACCGCCAGGGACTCGCGCTTCCACTTACAGCGATGCATACATGAAGGCAGCGCCTTTTGCCAAGGTCACTTTGGAATCGTTGAAGATGGCCGACCCGGCTGCCTCGGCAGACAAGCCTTATGTGGGCATCCAGCTGGTCACCATTCCCGAGTTCCAGGCCACCGGCACGGCGGTGGGCAAGATCTTCTCCGGCGCCCTCACCGGGCAGACCACCGTGGACCAGGCCCTGGCCGCGGCACAGTCGAGCACCGAGCGCGACATGAAACGTGCGGGCTACCCCAAGTAACGTTGCCCATAAGGTCTGTAGGTAGCGCTTTCAGGTAATACCGCCTTATGCGAGGGCCGGCCTGGCCCTCGTTGGCAACCGAGGTAATCACCCATGACTGTTTCCACGCTTAACGCCGAGGCGGCGACTGCTCGCCAGCCCAACCGGCGGCTGTTCCGCAACCCCGGCTGGTTCCTGGTCAGCCCCTCGGTCATCCTGCTGTTGCTGTGGATGATCGTGCCCCTGGCCATGACCCTGTACTTTTCCCTGATTCGCTACAACCTGCTCTACCCAGGCGAGAACGCCTTCGTCGGCCTGGAAAACTTTACCTATTTCCTGACCGACACGGGCTTTTTGCCAGGCGCCTGGAACACGGTGCTGCTGGTGGGCAGTGTGCTGCTGATCAGCGTGGTGGGCGGTGTATTGATCGCGGCCCTGCTGGAAGCCAGCGAGTTCTTTGGCCGTGGCGTGGTAAGGGTGCTGCTGATCTCGCCGTTCTTCATCATGCCCACCGTGGGTGCGCTGGTGTTCAAGAACCTGATCTTCCACCCGGTCTCGGGGGTGCTCGCCGCCCTGTGGAAGTTCTTTGGCGCTGAGCCGATAGACTGGCTGGCCAACTACCCTCTTCTGTCGATCATCATCATCGTGGCCTGGCAGTGGCTGCCATTCGCCATTCTTATTCTGATGACCGCCATGCAGTCCCTGGACCAGGAACAGAAGGAAGCGGCCCGCCTGGATGGCGCCGGCCCCCTGGCGATCTTCTGGCACCTGACCCTGCCCCACTTGGCCCGGCCGGTGGCGGTGGTGGTGATGATCGAGACGATTTTCCTGCTATCGGTGTTTGCCGAGATTTTCACCACCACCAACGGCGGCCCTGGTTTTGCGTCCACCAACCTGGCGTACCTGATCTACAACCAGGCGCTGGTGCAGTTCGACGTAGGCATGGCCTCGGCGGGCGGCCTGATTGCCGTGCTCATCGCCAACGTAGCAGCCATCGTGCTGGTACGAATGATCGGCAAAAACCTTACGGACAAGGGCTGAGGACACGACCATGATGACCCTCAAACAAAGCAGAAAGCTGCAAAGCGTAGCCCTGGGTACACTGTCCTGGTTGGTGGCGCTGATCATCTTCTTCCCGATCTTCTGGATGGTGCTGACCAGTTTCAAGACCGAGATCGATGCATTTGCTACGCCGCCCCAACTGTTCTTCACGCCCACCCTGGAAAACTACCTGCACATCCAGGAGCGTAGCGACTACCTGCACTTCGCCTGGAACTCCATCGCCATTTCGTTCAGCGCGACGGTGCTGTGCATGCTGATCGCCGTGCCGGCGGCCTACTCCATGGCGTTCTACGAGACCAAGCGCACACGCCGCACCTTGCTATGGATGCTCTCCACCAAGATGCTGCCACCGGTCGGTGTACTGATGCCCATCTACCTGTTGGCCAAGAATGCCGGGCTGCTGGACTCACAGCTGGGGCTAATCATTATCTACACCTTGGTGAACCTGCCGATTGTGGTGTGGATGGTGTACACCTACTTCAAAGACATTCCCAAGGACATCCTGGAAGCAGCACGCCTGGACGGCGCAACGCTGTTGCAGGAAATGATCCGTGTGCTGCTGCCCATCAGCAAGGGCGGGCTGGCGTCTACGGTGTTGCTGTCCTTGATTCTGTGCTGGAACGAGGCGTTCTGGTCCCTGAACCTCACCAGCTCCCAGGCGGCACCGCTTACGGCCTTGATCGCCTCCTATTCAAGCCCCGAAGGGCTGTTCTGGGCCAAGCTGTCGGCAGTATCGACCCTGGCATGTGCCCCCATCCTGATCTTCGGCTGGATCAGCCAGAAACAACTTGTGCGCGGCCTGTCGTTCGGCGCGGTGAAATAATAAAAAGGAGCCCCTCATGGCGACGTTAAAAGTGCGCAACCTGAAAAAAGGCTTTGAAGACCTGCAGATCATCAAAGGCATCGACCTGGATGTGCATGATCGGGAGTTCGTGGTGTTTGTAGGGCCGTCGGGCTGCGGCAAATCCACCCTGCTGCGCTTGATCGCCGGCCTGGAAGACGTGAGCAGTGGCCAGATCGAACTGGACGGCCGCGACATCACGGAAGTGACCCCGGCCAAGCGTGACCTGGCCATGGTGTTCCAGACCTACGCGCTGTACCCCCATATGAGCGTGCGCAAAAACCTGTCTTTTGCCCTGGACCTGGCAGGCCGCGACAAACAGGAGGTTGAACATAAGGTCAGCGAAGCCGCCCGTATTCTTGAGTTGCAGCCGCTGTTGGAACGCAAGCCCAAGCAACTGTCCGGTGGCCAGCGCCAGCGTGTGGCCATTGGCCGTGCTATCGTGCGCAACCCCAAGATATTCCTGTTCGACGAGCCCCTGTCCAACCTGGACGCCGCGCTGCGTGTGCAGATGCGCCTTGAACTGTCACGCCTGCACCAGGAATTGCAGGCCACCATGATCTACGTCACCCATGACCAGGTAGAGGCCATGACCCTGGCCGACAAGGTGGTGGTGCTCAATGCGGGCCGTGTAGAACAAGTGGGGTCACCCCTGGAGCTGTACCATCACCCTGCCAACCTGTTCGTGGCAGGCTTTCTGGGCACGCCGAAAATGGGCTTCCTCAAGGGCCAGGTTAGCCAGGTGTTCCAGGACGGCTGCGAAGTATTGCTGGACGCTGGCACGCGCATCACCTTACCGCGCACCGGCCCCGGCCTGGCCGAAGGCAGTGTGGTGACCCTGGGCATCCGGCCTGAGCACCTGGAGCTGGCGCAGCCTGGCCAGACCACCCTGAACGTGACCGCCGATGTGAGTGAGCGCCTGGGCAGCGACACCTATTGCCACGTGCGCACTGATGCAGGGGAAGCCCTCACCCTGCGTATCCGTGGCGACATGAGCAGCCAGTACGGCCAGCGCCTGGCCTTGCACCTGGATGCCCAGTATTGCCACCTATTCGACGCCAACGGCTTGGCCGTGGCGAACCCTATGCGCGCGGCCGCCTGACGTTCGGAGCCAACATGACCACTACCCCGTTGAAGTTAAGTCTCGATGCTCTGGACGACCTGCCTGATACCGTCAAGCGCCCCTCCTACCAACCCGAATTGCTGGTACAAGGCATCGTGCACATGGGCGTGGGCGGCTTTCACCGCGCCCACCAGGCCTATTACACCGACGCCCTGATGAACCAAGGCAAGGCGCTGGACTGGGCCATCTGTGGTGCGGGCCTGCGTAGCGAGGACCGCAAGGCCCGTGACGACCTGGCCAGCCAGGACTATTTCTTCACCTTGTTCGAGCTGGGCGACACCGACGATACCGAAACCCGTGTAATCGGTTCGCTGCGGGACATGCTGCTGGCCGAGGAGTCCCCCGAGGCCCTACTCGAAAAGCTGTCCAGCCCTGACATTCGTATTGTGTCGCTGACGATCACCGAAGGCGGCTACTGCATCGATGACAGCACCGGTGAGTTCATGGCCCACCTGCCCTTGGTGCAGCATGACCTGGCCAACCCCACGGCCCCTAAAACCGTGTTTGGCTTCCTGTGTGCCGCCCTGCAACGGCGCCGTGAGGCCGGCATTCGACCCTTCACTGTGATGAGCTGCGATAACCTGCCCCACAATGGGCAGGTGGCCCGCAAGGCCCTGATGGCCTTCGCCACCCTGGCCGGTGATGCCTATGGTAAAGGCCTGGCCCAGTGGATCGATGCCCAGGTGGCCTTCCCCAATGCCATGGTCGACCGCATCACCCCCATGACCAGTGCTGCCCATCGCCAGCAACTGCTGGACAAGCGCGGCATCGATGATGCCTGGCCGGTGGTGTGCGAGCCCTTTGTGCAATGGGTGTTGGAAGACAACTTCTGCGACGGACGCCCGGCCTGGGAAGACGTAGGCGTACAGTTCACCGAAGACGTAACGCCCTATGAAGAGATGAAAATCAAACTGCTCAACGGCAGCCACCTGGCCCTGACGTACCTGGGCTTCCTGCGCGGTTACCGTTATGTGCACGAAACCATGAACGACCCTCTGTTCGTGCAGTACATTCGCGACTACATGAACCTGGACGTTACGCCCCAACTGGCCCCGGTGCCTGGTATCGACCTGACTGAGTACAAGCAGACCTTAATCGATCGTTTTTCCAATCAGGCCATTGCCGACCAGCTGGAACGGGTGTGCTCGGACGGCTCGTCCAAGTTTCCCAAGTTTACCGTGCCTACCCTTAATGAGCTGATTCGCACGGGCGGTGATCTGGACAGGGCTGCGCTTGTGGTGGCCGCCTGGGCGCTCTACCTGCGGGGCGTTGACGAAAACAAGGTCACCTACCGTATCCCCGACCCTCGCGCCGAGTTCTGCCAGGGGCTGGTCGCCGAAGACGAGGGCCTCACCCAGCGCCTGCTGGGCGTGGTGGAGATCTTCGGCACCCAGGTCCCGGCGTCCCCTGCCTTCGTTGAGGCCTTTGAACGGCAACTGCAGCAGCTGCGCACCTTTGGTGTGGAAGGTGCCTTGCGGGCCTTGGTCACGGTGTAGGGAGCACACTCATGTTTCTAGGCATCGATTGCGGCACACAAGGCACCAAAGCGCTGATCCTGGATGCGGCCACAGGCCAAGTGCTGGGGCGCGGGTCGGCAGAGCACACGTTGGCCAGCGAAGCCAACGGGCGCCGTGAGCAAGACCCGGCACAATGGGTGGACGCCCTGATCGCGGCCAGCCGCGCGGCGCTGGCCCAGGCCGGTATTGCCGGCAGCCAAGTCAAAGGCGTCGGGGTGTCTGGCCAACAGCACAGCCTGGTGCTGCTGGGCGCCGAGGGGCAGGTACTGCGCCCCGCCAAACTATGGTGCGACACTGAAACCGCGCCGGAGAATGCCCGCCTGCTGGCGGCACTGGGGGGTACACAGGGTTCCATGGAGCGGCTGGGGCTGGCCATCGCGCCGGGGTACACGGTGTCCAAGCTGTTGTGGACCAAGGAGCAGTTCCCTGCGGTATTCGAGCAGATTCATAGCCTCCTGTTGCCCCACGACTACCTAAACTTCTGGTTGACCGGCCAGCGCTGCGCCGAATACGGCGATGCGTCCGGCACAGGGTACTTCGATGTGCGCCAGCGGCAGTGGGACTACGCCCTGCTGGACCAGATCGACCCCAGCGGCCGATTGCGCCAGGCTTTGCCCAGGCTGGTTCAGCCAAACGAAGCCATTGGCACGGTGCTGCCCAACGTTGCCTCACTGCTGGGGATCAGCCCCACGGCGGTGGTGGCCAGCGGGGGTGGCGACAACATGATGGGGGCCTTGGGCACCGGGAACATCGAGCCCGGCCTGTTCACCATGAGCCTGGGCTCCAGTGGCACCGTGTACGGGTTTACGCAAACACCGGTGGTGTGTGACGAGCCTGCCGTGGCCACTTTCTGCTCGTCCTCCGGTGGCTGGCTACCTTTGATCTGCACCATGAACCTGACCAATGTGACCAGTGCCGTCCGCGGCCTTTTTGGCCTGGACCTGGTGGGCTTCAACCAGGCCGTGGCAGCCTCGCCTATCGGGGCAGACGGGGTAATGATGCTGCCTTTCCTGAACGGGGAGCGGGTGCCTGCCTTGCCCCAAGCCACGGGGTCGGTGCTGGGGTTGACAGCGACCAACCTGAGCGCGGCGAACCTGTGCCGTGCGGCAGTGGAAGGCACGACCTTTGGCTTGCGCTACGGCCTGGACCTGCTGCGCAGCGCAGGCATGCACAGCACGGCCATCCGCCTGGTGGGGGGCGGCGCCAAAAGCCCGGTGTGGCGGCAACTGGTGGCCGACATCATGGCTACCCCTGTGGTCTGCACCATAGAGCCGGAAGCCGCGGCCCTCGGGGCAGCGCTTCAGGCGGCCTGGTGCGTGGGCGAATACGGCGATTTGCAGGCATTGTCTGAGCGCTGTGTACAGGTCGATCCAGGTACCCTTTGCCAGCCCGACCCTCACCGCGTTCAGGCGTATCAGGCGGTGTATGAGCGGTACCGGCACCATATTCTCTCTCTTTGACCCGAGGCCTACATGTTTCTCGTTTGCGGCGAAGCCCTGTACGATTTTTTCTGCAACACGCGCCTGGGCGAACCCCAGGCAAACCTGGACTACACTGCCGTGGCCGGTGGCTCCCCCTATAACGTGGCCATCGGGCTGGCGCGCCTGAACACCTCGGTGGCCTTGCTCGCCGGCCTGTCTACCGACGCCCTGGGCAATAACCTCAAGCACCTGCTGGCCCGCGAAGGGGTCGACGGCCGCTACCTTCAGCATTTCGATGCGCCCACTACCTTGGCCATGGTGAGCTTGTCGGGCGACGGCGTGCCTGCTTATGCGTTTCGGGGCCTGGGGTGCGCCGACCGTGCGCTTGAGGTCGACCGCCTGCCCGCCTTGGACAGCGCTATCAAAGGCCTGCACTTCGGGTCGTTCTCGGCGGTGGTGGAACCGGTAGGCACTGCCTTGCGCGCTCTGGCGCGGCGAGAGGCCGGCCAACGGCTGATCAGCTATGACCCCAACGTGAGGCTCAACCCTGCGCCGGATATCACACAGTGGCGCGCCGTGGTTGCGGAGATGGCGGCCTTGGCCCACGTGATCAAAGTCAGCGATGAGGACCTTGAACTCTTATACCCGCAGGCGGCCTTGGAAGATATTGCCCGCGGGTGGCTTAAAGAAGGCTGCGAGTTGGTCTTTGTGACACGAGGTGGCCAAGGCGCTGATGTATTTAGCCTGGAACATGGACGGTTGTCCGTGGCCGCGCCCCTGGTAGAAGTCCGCGACACTGTGGGGGCCGGTGATACTTTCCAGGCTGCACTACTGGCCTGGCTGGCGGATCACGATGCAGTCGCGCCTGGGAAGTTGCGCACATTGAACCCGGAAGACCTTGAAACCCTGCTTCGGTTCGCCTGCAAGGCCGCCGCTATTACTTGTTCTCGAACAGGGCCTGACTTGCCACGACGCGCCGAAATGTAAAAAGTTTACAGCTACAGTTCAAGTAAATCCCGGCGCAGGATATTTACTTAATTCATTCCAACCTCTATTCTCCGGCTACTGAGTTCATTAGCCGGAGCCCTACCATGTCCAGACTCGCCGAATTCCGCGCTGCCGAAAAAGCGCTGCAAGAACAACTCGCACAGCTTGAAGTAATGAAAAACGATACCTCGCTCAAGCGTGAAATCGAATTCGAACAAAAGCTGTTAGGGTTGATGAAGGAGTACGACAAGAGCCTTCGCGATATCAAAAGCCTGCTGGACCCTACTGGCGCTTCCGCACCCCGTGCGGCTACCGCTGCGCCAGCGCCCAAGACCCGCCGCGCCCGTGTGGTGAAGGTGTACGAAAACCCGGAAACCGGCGAACTGATCGAAACCAAGGGTGGCAATCACCGTGGCCTGCGCGCCTGGAAAGACCAATACGGCGCAGAAACCGTCGAAGGTTGGGTTCGCCGCTAAACGGTACAGGGCTTCACGCTTTTTTCACACGCATACGCGCAGGATCAAGGTCGCTGAAGGAACAGCGCCCCATATGCCCGCTTCGGCGGGCTTCTTATTTCAACGCTTCTGGTACCGTGCCAGGAACGTCCCGCTGTTGGCCCTGCCCTGCGTCTATGCCTCGCTTTACATGCCTTACCCACGCAGGAGAACACCATGAGCCTTAATGACCTCGACACCGTTGCGGGCGTAACCGCTCAGCGGGATACCGCTACAACAGGTTTCGTGTTCAACCACACCATGCTTCGTGTAAAAAACATTACGCAGTCGCTGGATTTCTATACGCGCGTATTGGGTTTTAGCCTGGTTGAAAAAAGAGATTTTCCGGATGCACAGTTCAGCCTGTATTTCCTGGCGCTGGTAGATCGCGACAGCATCCCAGCCGATGACGCTGAACGTAACCGCTGGATGAAATCCATTCCGGGCGTACTTGAACTAACCCACAACCACGGCAGCGAAACAGACGACAGCGTCGTTTATCACAATGGCAATACTGACCCACGTGGCTTTGGGCATATCTGTGTGTCAGTGCCAGACATTCATGCCGCCTGCGAACGCTTCGAGCAACTGGGTGTTGATTTTCAGAAGCGCCTGGCAGATGGCCGCATGAAAAGCATTGCCTTTATCAAAGACCCGGACCAGTACTGGGTCGAGATCATTCAGCCTACACCGCTGACAGGCGAGTAAGGCTTAAGCGGCGGGGCTTGTCGGCTATGCAGCTTATAGCCTAGAAGAGCCCCAACTGCTCGCCAACCAACTCGCCAAAGTCCCCTTCTACGAACGGCAAAATGGCATCAGCAATCGGCTGCAGTTGCCGAGTGATGTAATGCTCGTAATCCAGCGGCGCGTGCCGGACCTCTAAAGGCTCCGGGCCGTTGAGGGTCATTACATAGCTGATCCAGCCCTTGCGCTGGTATTGCAGCGTACGCCCTTGAGCCTTGTTGAAGTCGTCTGCCAGGCGCGCCGCCCTTACATGGGGCGGCACGTTTCGTACATAGTCGGCCAGAGGCCGGGTCAAGCGTTTGCGGTAGACCAGCTTGTCGTCGTGCAGGCCGCCGCGGGTCTGGCGCACGTAGTCCTGCACATACCCCTTCCAAGGCTGGCCGGTAAAGATCCGGCGGTATAGCGCCTGCTGGAATTCCCTGGCCAGTGGCGACCAATCGGTGCGTACGGTTTCCAAACCTTTAAACACCATGCGTTCAGCCCCATCTGGGCCCTGAACCAAGCCCGCATAACGCTTCTTGCTGCCCTCTTCCGTACCCCGTGTAGTAGGCATGAGGAACCGTTTGAAGTGTGTTTCGAACTGCAGTTCCAGCGCACTGTTCAACCCCAGGGTTGAGGCCAGATGCTCGCCCCACCAAGCGTTGACCTGCTGTACCAGAGCGTTGCCGATGACCTGCGCCTGGGCCTCGGTATGCTCGCCCTCCAGCCATACGAAGGTCGAATCGGTGTCGCCGTAGATCACTGTGTAACCCTGTGCTTCGATCAGGGCTCGGGTCTGGCGCATGATTTCATGGCCACGCAGGGTGATGGAGGACGTCAGCTGAGGGTCGAAGAAGCGGCAGCCTGACGCACCCAGAACGCCGTAGAACGCGTTCATGATGATCTTCAAAGCCTGTGCCAGCGGAGCGTTGCCTTCCCGTTTGGCCTGCTCACGCCCTTCGGCCACCTGCGCCACAATGCCTGGCAGGGCATGGGCCGTGCGGGAAAACACGGCGCCCCGGTAACCTTCCACCGCCTGCTCTGGCGAAGCCAAGCCCTCTATCAGACCCACCGGGTCGATGAGAAACGTGCGAATGATGGAGGGGTACAGGCTTTTGTAATCCAGTACCAGCACGGAGTGGTACAGCCCCGGCTGGGAGTCCATGACAAAGCCACCTGGGCTGGCAGCGGGCAGGCGTTCGCCCCGGTTGGGGGCCACGCGGCCCAACCGGTGCATGGCGGGCAAGTACAGGTGGTCGAAGGCCGCAATGGACCCCCCCATGCGGTCAGCGGGCAGGCCGGTCACGCGCGCCCGTTCTATCAGGAAGTCCATCAAGTGCGTTTGGGCAAAGATCCGGGTCACCAGTTCGCAGTCGCGCAGGTTGTACCGTGCCAAGGCAGGCTTGTCCTGGGCGAACATACGCTCGATGCTCTCCAGCCGTTGGTACACATTGTCAATGGCCTTGCCCTCACCCAACAGGGCTTGCGCCACGTTCTCCAGGCTGAAGGACGGAAATGTCCACTGGGCCGCCCGTAATCCCTCAATCCCGTCAATGATCAGGCGCCCTGCGGCAGAGGCAAAATAGTGACCCTGGTCGGTGTGCTCGCGCCAGCCCATCGGAACACCGCCTCGCCCCAGGCGCAACGGAACGCCATAGCGCTGGCTGTGCTGGTGCAGTACCCGGAGGTCGAACTGGATAACATTCCAGCCGATAATGACGTCCGGGTCATGCTGCACGAACCAGTGGTTAAGGGCTTCCAGAAGTTCGGTTGCGCTTGAATAGTAATCCAGCTGAAAGTCCACCTGCGGTGCAGTAGCCGGCGTCGCCCCCAGCATCATGACCACACGTTGGCCACACCCTTCCAGGCCGATGCAGAACAGATTGCCATGACGGTCGGTTTCGATGTCTAGGGAGGCTAGTTTTAACAACGGCCGGTAGACTGGAATAGGCCTCACGTCCCCGCGCCACCCCTGATCGGCCGAGCCTTGAGCGGTAAATTCGACCGGGGCAGTGATAAACCGCTCCATCAAATAGCGCTCGGGCGGGCGGATATCGGCCTCATAGAGGTCCACCCCGCCACGGCGCAAGCGCACGGCCAGCTCTTGCAGTTGAGCGAATTGCTTGCAGTACAGGCCTACCACTGCGCGGTTGCGAAAGTCTTTAAGCTTGAGTGGCTTGAAGTCAACGCCGGCCGCCTGGTCTATCAGCCGTTCGGCGAGTGGCTGCTGGGTAGCAGGAAGGAAGGCCACGTGAGGTTGAAGTGGCAGGCGCAACCGTAAAGGGCCGGTGTCCGTGGCGAGCCAAAGATGGACCTCTGTGCCCTCGGGCGTATCGGCCCAGTGGCGAGTTAGCACAAAGCCATGGCGTGGAGGCACCCTTGATCCTCGACAAGCAAAGGCCCCAGTGTACCGGGGCCAAGGGATTATCTACAGGTCACGGCGAAATAGGGTCGCTGGCAGGAAAGGTTTCGTCTACTGCATGGTCGACCTTGTCATGGCCCTGGCCCGCGTCACGGGTTTTCACGCCTGTGCTGCCGCAGCCACACCCTTGCATGGCGCAAGCCTCGCCGTTCAGGTGGTCCACCGAGCAGGCTACGCAGCAGAACCAGCGGCCTTTTACTTCCACGCCTTCGGTATGTTCGTTGGCGCAATCACAGCCAGAACAGTTGCAGGTTTTGTCTGTCATCGTTGCCTCCAGGCTTGAGCCCAATGAAACCGGGCGCCGTGTTGCGCCCTTTCTGATTAGGGCCTGGAGGTGGCGGTTAAGTTTCCTGAAGTTGTGCGCCCTCACTCGCAGCGTATGAGAATCGTAGGCGCCAAGCTTGCAACTCTCAGCAAGGATCACGCAGGGTCAATCAATACCGCTGATATTGGGAACCGAATTCCTTGCGGTTGTCAGCGACCAGCACGGTGTCGACAGGGCTGGGCTTTGCTGCCCGCGTGGCGGCTGTCAGCACTTCGGCTTTGTGAATGACGGTAGGCAATGAGGAGGGCTTAGGCAGGGCAAAGGCACTACCGGCAGTCAATGCGGTAAGTGCAAAGGTCACAGCAAGTACGTGTTTCATGGTGTTTCTCCTTCAAAGGGGTAGGTAACGGGTATGGGAACTACCTTAGCCAGCTACCGCCTTCGAGGGAAAATCAACGCAGGCATAGTGAACATCAGCGCCAATGATGCGCTTATTTCTTCTTGTGGATTTCCTTGATTACCGAGTTCTCACGGTTGACCATCACATAGGTGCCTTTGATATCGACCCACTGGGAGTTTTCTTCTGGTGCCCTCAGGCCCTTGCTTTTCCAGTCCTTGAGGGCAGTTTCTTCGCGGGTATACATGTCTGGCGCTTTGTCGCCCTCGATGTAGCATTTACCGTGACCCAGGAAGTCGGTCCATACGGCTTCAGGCTTGCAATCAGCCGGCTTCTCGTCAGTGGCGTGTGCCGCCAAAGGGCCCAAGCACAACAGGCTCGCCAGTGCTACTGCAGATCGTGTATTGCGCATCTCTCACCTCATCGCTGGCGGGCGGTTGCCCGCTTCATGACGGTTTGCCGTTGGGCACCGCTTAAACACTATGAAAGCCTGCGCGCCTGGAAAGTTTCGTTGCCGAACCGCTTAGGGCGCGGTGTCGACGCTTACCACCACCGACATTCCCGGCCGTATCCGGCGCGCGTCAGGCTGGCCAGGGTCAACCACGATGCGCACGGGAATACGTTGGGCGATCTTGACAAAGTTGCCTGTGGCATTGTCGGCCTGGAGCAGGCTGAACTCAGACCCTGTCGCAGGCGCAATCTCCTGCACATGGCCCGTAAGCCGGGCGTGGTTGAGGGCGTCTACGGTGAAGGACGCGGCCTGCCCTACCCGCATCTGCGCCATCTGGGTTTCCTTGAAGTTGGCAATCACCCATACGGTATCGGGCACCAGTGCCATCAGTTGCGCACCGGAATTGACCCAGGCACCCAAGCGCACGCCGACCTGCCCCAACTGCCCATCTCGGGGGGCGATCACTCGCGTGTTGGCCAGGTCGATACGGGCCAGTGCCACAGCAGCAACCGCATTGCTCACTGCAGCTTGCAGCGAATCCTTGTTCACTTCCACGGTACGCAAGTCTTCCTCGGCGATGCGCACGGCGGCGTTAGCCTGGGCCAGGCTGGCCTGTGCCTGTGCGGCCGCAGCGCGGCTGACATCCAATTCGCTTCGAGAAATGGAGCCATCAGTGACTAGCGCCAGGCTGCGCTTGAGGTCAGCTGCGGCCTTATCAGCCTGAGCCTTGGCGCTGCCAATGGCCGCCTTGCGCTGGTCGATGGTGGCCTGTGCACTGCGCGTCTGCTGCCGGTTGTTGGCCAAGGCCGCTTGTTGGGAGGCCAAGCTGGCTTCGGCCTGGGCCAAGCGTTGGGTATAGATGCGGTCGTCCAGGCGTACCAGCAGGTCCCCAGCCTTGACCTGCTGGAAGTCCTGTACCGGCACCTCAAACACATAGCCGCTGAGCTGGGGGCTGATCACTGTGACCTGGCCACGCACCAGTGCGTTTTCCGTGCTTTCGATCGCGCTGGCAAAGGGCGGCAACTGCCAGGCATAGAGCACGATCAGCACACCCAGCAGCGCCAGGGTGCCGAACGCCAGTGCAGACAGCACACGGGTGCGCCGGGGCCGGGACTCGGCGACGTGGTCAGGGGGCGGGGTCTGCCCTTCCGGGGTGGCTGCGATGGCGGTAGTGGTAGCGGTTTGAGGCGTGTCAGTCATTGGGGTTTGCCGGCAGGTTGAACATCGGCCGCCTGTTGGGCGCGGGCATTGCTGGCAAGCCACAACACGCGAACGGACATCCAGATAAGCGTAAGGATAGCGATGATGGCGATCAGCATGAACACGTCGTTGTAGGCCATCACGTTCGCCTCTCGTGTAGCGGCATTGGCCAGGGCGCGCAGGCCTTGGGCATTGCGCGCGCTGGGGTCCGCCAGGGCCTGGGCATAGGATGCCGCGCCGCTGCTGACCCTTGCAGCCACACGGGGGTCGGTGGCTTGCAACTGCTCCACGATCAGGCTGGAGTGGAATTTCTCGCGGATCACCTGCCAGGTACCCAGCAGCGCTGACCCCAGCAGCCCGCCCAGGTTCTGGGCAATCCCGAACAGCACGGAAAAGCTGACCAGGTTGCGTGGGTTGGCAATCACGTTGCGGGTACCGATCACCATGGTCGGCCCTAGAAAATAGGTATTACCAAAGGCCAGCAGAAATTGGCTCACGTACAACTGTGGTGGCCGGGTCAGGTTATTGGAGAAACTGTCCATAAGCGCGCCGACCGCCATCAGGCCTACCGAGAAGAGTAGCGGCCGAAACAGGTGGTCTGGGTTGATCATCAAGGCACTGATCAACAGCCCTGATACGCTGCCGATCAACATCACCACGTACAGGCTGAACAGTTGCTCGCTGCCCATGTTCAGGTACTGCATGAACCCCACCGCGCCGGTGGACTGTTCCGAGCTGACCATGCGTATAAGCACCACGGCCAACCCTAACCGCAGAATAGGCCCGCTGCCCAGCCACCTTGTCATCAGCAACGGGTTGCGGCGGTTGTGCTCGATGCACAGCCCTGCCAGGATCAGCACGATGGAACAGGCCAGCGCGATCCCGATCCAGCGGGCCTCGAACCACCAGTCGATACGCCCCAGGGACAACACGGCCACCAGCAGGCCCACACCTGGGGCTAGCAGTGCGAAGGTGAGAAAGTCTAGGGGTTCAAAGGTACGGAAGCGGTCCCCAGGGGGTAGCTTGAGCCAGAACACAGCGGCCAGCGCCGTGATCGCCAGGCCCAGCTCGAACAGGTAGAGGCCGCGCCATTCGGCGATCTGCAACAGGTCCTCGGAGACCAGCCGGGCAAAGGGTAATGCCAACTGAGCGGTGCCCAGGCCCAGCACCAGCGCCTTGAGGCGCCACTTCGCGGGCAACGCCTGGATCATGTAATACAGGCCCAAAGAACTCAGGGCGGCGCCCACCATGCCATGGGCGGCGCGCACGGCAATGGCCGAGCCCAGGTCGTTCACGAACAGGTGGGCCAAGGTCACCAGCACGTAAAGCCCCAGGAACACTTCCGTAAAGGCACGAAGGCCGAACTGCTGCCGGAACTTGACCAGCAGCAGGTTCATGGTGACGTTGGTCATTACATAGGCCGCTGGCAGCCAGGCGATTTCTGCACTGGTCACGCCCAGGGCGCCTTGCAGGTACACCAGGTTGGCCGTGACCAAGGCATTGCCCAGTCCGCCGGTAATGCCCACCAGCAGGCCCACCAACGCATAGGCGATGCGGCGTGGCGTAGGGTGCAGCGGCGTTGAAGGTGAGCCGGGCATCGAGGGCCGCTCATGGGGCTGCCATTCCCGGGGCGCGTAGCGTTCCATACCTAGACCAGTGATGAGCTGTGGCTTAGTAGCAATGAGGGTTGAAAAGTTCGACCTGGCCAGTGATCGGCGGAGGGTGCCCGCAGGGCATCTGTTCCTTCCTAGCCTAAGTTGTCAGGGTAATTTGCCCTGTGACAGCCTCGTCAGCTTTTCAAAAAGAGAATAACTCTCCGGCCGGGGCCGCCTAGAATTATTTACAGCCAGCTTCAGCAACTCCCCAATAAACACAAGATCGAGGGTTGTGAGACGTGAACGCCAGTGAACCGCTACGCCTGCATGTGCCCGAACCGTCGGGCCGGCCCGGCTGCCAGACCGATTTCAGTTTTCTGCAGTTACAGCCAGCGGGCAGTGCCTGCAAGCCGCCCCCGGACATCGACGCCCGAGACACGGCCGACCTCGCCGTCGGCCTGATTCGAGTGCTGGATGAGTCTGGGCAGGCTGTGGGGCCTTGGGCCGAGCCCATCGCGGTGGAAACCTTGCACGCTGGCCTTCGCACCATGGTCAAGACGCGCGTGTTCGATAGCCGCATGGTCACGGCCCAGCGGCAGAAAAAGATGTCCTTCTATGTGCAGAGCCTGGGCGAAGAAGCCATCGGTACGGCCCACGCCATGGCCCTTCGTGACGATGACATGTGCTTCCCTACGTACCGCCAGCAAAGCATTCTGCTG
The DNA here is from genome assembly GCF_059831485.1 of Pseudomonas sp. AB39(2026). Classification (NCBI taxonomy): domain Bacteria; kingdom Pseudomonadati; phylum Pseudomonadota; class Gammaproteobacteria; order Pseudomonadales; family Pseudomonadaceae; genus Pseudomonas; species Pseudomonas sp. AB39(2026). Next base: position 576,855 of record NZ_CP195212.1, on the reverse strand, counting down.
GCGCGCCGGGTGCCGTTGTTCGAGATGATCTGCCAATTGTTTTCAAACGAGTGCGACCCGCTCAAAGGGCGCCAGCTGCCTGTGATGTACTCCAACAAGGCCGCTGGGTTCTTCAGCATTTCCGGCAACCTGGCCACCCAGTTCGTGCAGGGGGTCGGCTGGGCCATGGCGTCGGCCATACGGGGCGATACACGCATTGCTTCGGCTTGGATAGGTGACGGCTCCACAGCCGAATCGGATTTCCACACCGCGCTCACCTTCGCCCATGTGTACCGGGCCCCGGTCATTCTGAACGTGGTCAACAACCAATGGGCCATCTCCAGTTTTCAGCACATCGCGGGCGGTGAAGCCACCACCTTCGCCGGCCGTGGGGTGGGCAGCGGAATCGCCTCATTACGGGTGGACGGCAACGACTTCCTGGCCGTGCATGCCGCCTCCCGCTGGGCAGCCGAGCGTGCCCGCTGCAACCTGGGGCCTACGTTGATCGAGTGGGTGACCTACCGCGCAGGCCCCCACTCCACCTCCGATGACCCGTCCAAATACCGCCCGGCGGACGACTGGGCGCACTTCCCACTGGGGGACCCTATCGCACGGCTCAAGCAGCACCTGATCGTGCTGGGCGAATGGTCAGACGCCCGCCATGCCGAGCTGGTGGCCGAGCTGGAGCAGGAGGTGATCACCGCCACCCGTGAGGCCGAGGCCCATGGCACCTTGGGCGGCAGTGCCTATGCCAGTGCAGCGACCATTTTCGAAGACGTGTACCACGACATGCCTGCGCACCTGCAGCGCCAGCGCCAGCAGATGGGGATTTGACCCGATGACCAGTACCCAAGTGATCGACCACCCCCGCGTGACGCAGGACACTCGCCCCATGACCATGGTGCAGGCAATCCGTAGCGCACTGGACGTGATGCTGGAACAGGACCCCACCGTTGTGACGTTCGGGGAAGACGTGGGCTACTTCGGCGGCGTGTTCCGCTGTACCGAAGGCCTGCAGGCCAAGTATGGCAAAAGCCGGGTGTTTGATACGCCCATTTCCGAAAGTGGCATTGTGGGCGTGGCCGTGGGCATGGGCGCCTATGGGCTGCGACCGGTAGCCGAAATCCAGTTCGCTGACTATGTCTATCCGGCCTATGACCAGCTCACCTCCGAGGCCGCGCGGCTGCGCTTCCGCTCTGCGGGTGACTTCACTGCGCCCATCACCGTTCGCATGCCCTGTGGTGGCGGCATTTACGGCGGCCAGACCCACAGCCAGAGCCCGGAAGCAATCTTTACCCAAGTATGCGGGCTGCGCACGGTCATGCCGTCCAACCCCTACGACGCCAAGGGGCTGCTGATCTCGGCGATCGAATGCGACGACCCGGTGATTTTCCTGGAACCCAAGCGGCTGTACAACGGGCCTTTCGACGGCCATCACGATCGCCCGGTGACAGCGTGGTCTGCCCATGCTGCCAGCGCAGTGCCTGAAGGGTATTACCGGGTCCCACTGGACAGCGCCGCGGTGGTACGTGAGGGCACTGCTGTGACCGTGATCACCTACGGCACCACGGTGCACGTGGCAGTGGCCGCCGCCAACGAGACCGGCATCGATGCCGAGGTTATCGACCTGCGCAGCCTGTGGCCGCTGGACCTGGACACCCTTGTGGCCTCGGTGAAAAAAACGCGCCGCTGCGTGATCGTGCACGAAGCCACCCAAACCTGCGGCCTGGGCGCCGAGTTGCTGGCGCTGGTTCAGGAGCATTGCTTCTATTGGCTTGAAGCCCCTATCGAGCGAGTCGCCGGGTGGGACACGCCCTACCCTCATGCCCAGGAATGGGCGTACTTCCCCGGGCCTGACCGCGTCGGCGCCGCCCTCAAACGCGTTATGGAGGTGCGCTGATGGGCCAGCATGTGATCAAGATGCCGGACATTGGCGAAGGCATCGCCCAGGTAGAACTGGTGGAGTGGTTCGTAAACGTGGGCGATACGGTGACCGAAGACCAGGTGCTGGCCGACGTCATGACCGACAAAGCCACCGTGGAAATACCCAGTCCGGTCAGGGGCCGCGTGCTCGCCCTGGGGGCTACGCCTGGGCAGACCATGGCCGTGGGCAGCGAGCTGATTCGGCTGGAGGTGGAAGGCAGCGGTAACGTCAAGGACGCCGCACACCCTGAACCCGTGCAGACGCCTGTGACTGCTCCGGTTGCTGCACCTGTTGAAAAAGCCGTGGTGAGTGCACCCGAACCTGTGGCAACCACGGCCCCGGCCCGTGAAGCCCTGGAACGCCCCTTGGCGTCTCCCGCCGTCCGCAAGCGTGCCTGGGACAGCGGCATCGACTTGTCCAAGGTGGCTGGCAGCGGCCCGGCAGGCCGTATCGTCCATGCAGACCTGGACTCCCTCAGCCAACCTGTTCGAACACCTGCCAGTGTGGAACAGGTCCAGCGGGTGCCGGTGATCGGCCTGCGGCGCAAGATTGCCGAGCGCATGCAGGAGGCCACCCGCCGTGCGGCGCATTTCAGCTATGTGGAGGAAATCGACGTCACAGCCCTGGAACAGCTGCGCCAGCAACTCAACACCCGGTGGGGCCAGACGCGAGGGCGCCTGACGCTGCTGCCGCTGCTGGTGCGCGCGCTGGTGGTGGCCTTGCGAGACTTTCCCCAGCTCAATGCACGTTACAACGATGAAGAACAGGTGATCGAACGCCATAGCGCGGTGCATGTGGGCATCGCCACCCAAAGTGACCATGGCTTGCTGGTGCCTGTATTGCGCAGTGCCCACCAGCGCGACCTGTGGGGCAATGCCCAGGAAATCACCCGTATCGCAGAGGCCGCACGCCATGGCAAGGCCGAACGGGACATCCTGTCCGGCTCCACCATCACCCTCACCAGCCTGGGCGCCTTGGGCGGTATTGCATCGACCCCTGTGCTCAACCTGCCGGAGGTGGCCATCGTGGGCGTCAACCGCATGGTGGAGCGGCCTGTGGTGGTAGAGGGCCAAGTGGTGGTGCGCAAGATGATGAACCTGTCCAGTTCCTTCGATCACCGGGTCGTCGACGGCATGGACGCGGCACGCTTTATCCAGGCCGTACGACACCTGCTCGAACAGCCTGCCACCCTCTTTATCGATTAAGGGCCACCCATGAACACGTTGCACACCACACTGCTTGTTCTAGGCGGCGGCCCTGGCGGCTATGTCACGGCTATCCGCGCGGGCCAGCTGGGCCTACCCACGGTACTGGTGGAAGCTGACACCTTGGGAGGAACCTGCCTTAACGTCGGCTGCATCCCCTCCAAGGCACTGATCCATGTGGCCGAGCATTTTCATCAGGTGCAAGCCCCGAACCCCTTCGGCGTTACCGCAGGTGCGCCAACCTTGGACCTGACCCAGGCCATTGACTGGAAAAACACCGTGGTGGACCGCTTGACCACAGGCGTGGCAGGCCTGCTCAGAAAGCACAAGGTCAAGGTTATTCACGGCCACGGGCAAATCGTAGATGGCAAGACCGTGGAGGTCGGCGACACACGTATCCACTGCCAGCACCTGGTATTGGCCACGGGTTCGTGCAGCGTGGCACTGCCCGGCCTTCCAATGGGTGGGGCCATTGTGGATTCGACTGGCGCCCTGTCTCCTACTACCCTGCCCCGTCACCTGGCCGTTGTGGGGGGTGGCTACATCGGGTTGGAGCTGGGCATCGCCTACCGCAAGCTCGGGGTAAACGTGACCGTTATCGAAGCACAGCCGCGCCTGCTTCCCGCCTACGACGGCGAGCTCACACAGCCTGTGATCGACCGGATGCGTTACCTGGGTATCACGCTGTTGCCGGGCCATGCCGTGGAAGGCTATGACCCGGCTGCACAGCGGCTTACCCTGCGTGACCCTGCCGGTGGTACCCACACATTGGACACCGACCGGGTGTTAGTAGCCGCAGGGCGGGTACCGCGTACCACGGGCTACGGGCTGGAACGGCTGAACCTGGCCATGGCCGGCCGAGCGGTGCGCATCGACGATACCTGCCGCACCAGCATGACCAACGTATGGGCTATCGGCGACCTGACAGGCGAGCCGCTGCTCGCCCACCGGGCCATGGCACAGGGTGAGATGGTTGCCGAAGTGATCGCAGGCCATACCCGGGCCTTTACCCCAGCCGCCATTGCCGCCGTGTGCTACACCGACCCGGAGATTGTGGTAGCGGGGCAGACACCTGAGCAGGCCGGCACCGGCGCTTTGGTCGCTATGTTCCCCTTCGCTGCCAATGGCCGTGCCATGACGCTGGGGGCCACAGCGGGGTTCGTAAGGGTGGTAGCGCGAAGCAGCGACCACCTGATTCTCGGGTGGCAAGCCGTAGGCCCAGGTGTGTCTGAGCTGGCAGCGGCGTTCAGCCAATCCCTGGAGCTGGGTGCACGGCTGGAGGACATCGCTGGAACGGTGCATGCTCATCCTACGTTAGGTGAAGCGGTACAGGAGGCGGCTATGCGGGCACTGGGGCAGGCGCTTCACATTTAGAGCGCATTGATACAACTATCAAAAAAGGTGATTCCTTTCAGCACAGTGTTCGATTTCTCGAACGGCCTGCTTGGCGGTGTAATGGCTTCAACGAAAACCATTGCCTACGAGGAATCGAGCCATGAAAACCGCCTTTGCCATTGCCGCCTTGAGTATTGCCTTCACCACGGGTGCCTATGCCCAGGATGGCGCGGAGCGCAGCGTTATCGATAAACTGCCCGTAGAGGCCTACCACTACGGGATGCACATGGACATCCAGAAGGTCATTTCCAAGACGGACGTGAGCAATAAGTCCGGCGTAGTACCGGTGACCATGGTGTACCAGGACAGCAAAGGCGAATTTCACAAGCTGCAGTACTTGCAGCAAGGCGGTTATGACGATCGCGCTAACGGGTGAACCCCGAATGCCCTCTTGAACCCTGGCGTTGCCAGGGTTTGTTTGCCCCAAACCTGCCGCAAACACACCTCACGCTTATAACTCGCTGCTATACCTTTAATACCATGGTATTTAATGCATGCCCCGTCACTTATAACGAAACGGTAGTTTCATAAATTTAACTTTAATACCATTGATCGGCCAGAAAAGCCTTTGGGGAACAAACGCTGCCGCCCTGCATGTCCTATATTATGTCCCACTTTAGGGGCATCCAAACTTGATACTAGGAGTGCATCATGGCCAAGACCGGAAATAGCAATCCAGGCAACTTTGCGAACGATAAGGAAAAAGCAGCCGAAGCCGGCAGAAAAGGCGGACAGGCGTCCAGCGGCAGCACCTCCACCACAGGAAAATCCTCCGACAGTCAGCGCAAGGGCAGCCAAAGCAGCAATAGCCGCCGAGGCTGAAGGATGCTCCATAGAGGGCAGCCCAGCTGCCCTTCTTTCACCTACGAAACCACCTCCACTGCCGCTTCGCTTGATTGACCCTCGCCCTTCCCCCTGCTATAACGCCGCCCCAGATTCGTCCTGGCCAATGCCAGCGTCCGCCGCTCTGGCCACTGGTCACCTGACCATCTGTCCGCAAATAGCGAAAACCCGCGTTCCAAAGCCTGTCCCGTGCCGGGAAGCCTGAACTTTCCCGCTTCGCTGGTTTCAGTTCATCGTCACGATATCCGGGTTTCTGGGTCGCCTCCTGCAGACGCCTGGCTTGCCCCTATCGGATCACAAAACTGACCCATTGCCCGATAACAAACAGGACCGCGGCCATGACGGATAACACCGTTGCAGTAACTCCGGAACACACCACCCCAGGCATTGCCAACGTCCAGCGGTTGAGCTTGTTCGTTTTTGCTTTGTTTTTCATCTTTGGTGGCATCACCAGCCTCAACGATATCCTGATCCCTAAGCTCAAAAGCCTGTTCAGCCTCACGTACGCTGAAGCCATGCTGGTGCAATCGTCGTTCTTCCTGGCCTATGTGATCGCCTCGATCCCCGCTGGCCTGCTGATTGCCCGCATCGGCTATATGCGGGCCGCAGCCATTGGCCTGGTGACCATGGCGGCCGGTTGTGTATTGTTCATCCCTGCCGCACTGGTTGGCCTGTTTGGCGCCTTTCTGATCGCACTGTTCGTATTGGCCATCGGCGTAACCATTGTGCAGGTCGTGGCCAATCCCCTGATTTCGCTGCTGGGCGACAAAGGAACCGCTCACAGCCGGGTAACCTTTGCCCAAGCCTTCAACTCCTTGGGTACTACCGTGGCCCCTTACCTAGGCGCTATGTTGATCCTGGGAACGTTGAGCCAGGTCGACCCTGCTACCTTGTCAGGTTCAGCACTGGCGGCGTACCTAGCCGAAGAAGCCAAAGTGATAAGCAATACCTACGCAGGCATTGCATTGGCATTGGTGCTGGTGGCCCTGCTGGTATGGCAACAGCGCAAGCAGCTTCCCTTCTCAGGCGCCAGTGAAGGCGCCAACCCCCTCTCGGCGCTGAGCCTGCTAAAGCAGCCCCGGTTTGCCTTCGGTGCCGCCTGCCTGTTCTGCTATGTAGGCGCAGAAGTGGCCATCGGTAGCCTGCTGACCAACTTCCTGATGCAGGACTCTACCTTTGGCTTCAATGCCGAACTGGCCGGCAAGCATGTGGCCTATTACTGGGGCGGCGCGATGGTAGGCCGGTTTATCGGTGCGGCGCTGTTGCGCACCTTCGCTCCCGGCAAAGTACTGGCTTGTGCCGCCGTGATGGTGATGGTGTTGATTGCCAGCGCTGCGACCACCCATGGCGCCCTCGCGGGCTGGTCGATCCTGGCCATTGGCCTGTTCAACTCGGTGATGTTCCCGACTATTTTCGCCCTTGCGTGCGAAGGCCTCGGCAAACGCGCTGCTGAAGGCTCAGGCTTGATCTGTTGTGCCATTGTGGGCGGGGCCATTGTGCCGCCCCTGACAGGCTATGCAGCGGACGTCACCACCTTGGGTATGTCCCTGGCAGTACCTGCTGTGTGCTATGCCGTGATTGCGGCCTACGGTTGGTACGCACGGCGCCCAGCTGTGGCGTGACACACCTGCGGTAACCTTGAAGGCAGCCTTTGACAGGCTGCCTTTTTTATTGGCCGCTATTCACGCATTTGCTGCACCACTCACCGCATTGACAGCCTCGCCACCTACTCATAGGATATCTCATAGGATGTCGTACAAATACAACCTGCGCCATTTCGGCAGGTAAACCGGTAGTACGGTCAATAAAAATAACAACGGAAGCCACTACACATGACAACACAGGTCCCTCCTCATGTTCACGCGACAGCACGCCCGCTTGTCCAAGAACAATCGTATGTAAGCAAATACCGTTGGGTTATTTGCGCACTGCTGTTTATAGCCATCGGCATCAACTATATCGATCGACAGATGATCGGTATTTTAAAGCCCACCTTGGCGGCTGAACTTAAATGGTCTGAGACCGATTACGCCAGTATCGTTTTCTGGTTCCAATGTGCGTATGCCATCGGTTTTCTAACATTCGGCCGCTTAATCGATAAAGTAGGTGTCCGCATAGGTTATGCGCTGGCTTTTACAGTGTGGACAGTGGCCAGTATTGGCCACGGTCTTATCAGTACTGTTACTCAATTCGCAGTGGCTCGGTTTACCTTGGGGTTCGGTGAATCCGGTAGTTTCCCTGCCAGCCTCAAGGCGGTTTCCGAGTGGTTTCCCCAGAAAGAACGGGCTCAGGCGACCGGCATCTTCAACGCTGGCACCGCCATGGGGCCGATCATCACCCCGCTGTTGGTGCCTGCCATTACACTGGCGTGGGGCTGGCGCACGGCATTTATTGCCATCGGCCTAGTGAGCTGTTTGTGGCTGTTCGCCTGGCTACTGATGTACCGGCGCCCCCACGAACACCCCGGCGTCAGCCCGGCGGAGCTGGCCTACATCCAGTCCGACACGACCCCGGTATCGGCCAAGCCCGCTGCCCCTGTAAAAATCTCGTGGTTCAAGCTGCTAACCTTCCGGGAAACCTGGGCCTATGCGGCTGGCAAGTTTCTCACCGACCCGGTGTGGTGGCTGTACCTGTTCTGGCTGCCAGACTTCCTGGGCAAAACCTATGGCCTGAACCTGAAAAGCTTTGGCCCACCTCTGATCGCCATTTACCTGCTGGCGGACCTGGGCTCGGTGTTGGGCGGCTGGGGCTCGTCAAAGCAGATGAAGAATGGCCGCACAGCCAACGCCTCCCGCAAGACCACCATGCTGATCTGCGCCCTGGCGGTGATTCCAATCGTGAGCGCACAGTTCGTCTCTAGCCTGTGGCTGGTGGTAGGCATCATCGGCCTGGCTGCCGCCGCGCACCAGGCCTGGTCTGCCAACCTGATGACCTTGCCCTCAGACATGTTCCCCAAGGAAGCCGTGGCCTCGGTCATCGGTATCGGCGGTATGGCCGGCGCCATGGGCGGTATGCTGATGACCACTTACAACGGCTATATCCTGGAAGTGTTCAAGTCTTACCAGCCGATCTTTATCGTGGCCGGTAGCGCCTACCTGATTGCCATTGCAGTGATCCATACGCTTACGCCGCGCCTCAAACCGGTCACGCTGGACCGTATCGCAGTGAGCTGACACCTCCCGCCGCTCTCCTGAGGCCGCGTTGTGACCTGACGCGGCCTTTTGCTGACAGGCCCGGCAGCCAGCCTGCCCACGTGACCTTCTGCCCAGCGAAGCGGTCCAAGTGGCGCCTACGCACGCCCTGGAGCCTTCACTGATGTCGCGCCTGCACCTTTTTGCCGCTTTTCCGGATCAGGCCCGCCGTGCCATTGCGCTGGTATGGGGAACCTCCCGGAGGCTCTTTATCGGCCTGGTGATCGCCACGCTGATGGCAGGCGTGCTACCCGCAGTAGCGGCCTGGATCGGCCAACGTATCGTCGATGCCGTGCTTGAAGCCATGGAGCTGCACGCACGCCTGGGCCAGGCCCCGCTCTGGCCGGTGCTGCGGTATGTGTTGGCCGAAGCCGGGGTGCTGGCCCTGCTGGCCGGTACCCAGCGAGCGCTGTCCGTCCAGCAAGCTCTGCTGCGGGTTCAGTTGGGCCAGAAGGTAAACCTGCTGATCCTTGAAAAAGCCCAGACCCTATCGCTACTGCAGTTCGAGGACTCTGAATTCTACGACAAACTGGTCCGCGTGCGCCGGGACGCCTCCACTCGCCCCTTGGGGCTGGTGGTCAAATCCTTGGGCCTTGTCCAAAACATGGTGGCGCTGGGCAGCTTTGCCGTGCTGCTAGTTCAGTTTTCGCCGTGGGCGCTGGCGATACTGGTGATAGCCGCCTTGCCGGTGTTTTTCTCAGAGACGCATTTTTCCGGAGATGCCTTTCGCCTGTTTACCCGGCGCGCTCCCGAGTCGCGCCAGCAAAGCTACATTGAAGCTTTGCTGTCCCAGGAAGCCCATATCAAGGAAGTGCGCCTGTTCGGGATCGCTCCCCTGCTGCTACAGCGCTACCGGGACACCTTTGCCCGGCTCTATGCCGAAGACCGGCGGCTCACATTGCGCCGCGATGGCTGGGGGTTTGTATTAGGGTTGCTGGGCACTTCGGGTTTTTACCTGGCCTACGCCTGGGTGGTGCTGGACACCGTCAACGGCACGACCACCCTGGGGCAGATGACCATGTACCTGGTGCTGTTCAAACAAGGGCAGGCGGCAATCGGTGCCAGCCTCAGCGCCATCGGCGGCTTGTATGAAGACGGCTTGTACCTGACCAACCTGTACGATTACCTGGCACAACCGGTACCTGTAGCCGGTGGCACCTTGACCGAAGGTGTGCGGCCCGGCGATGGGGTGCGCTTCGAAGGCGTGGGCTTTACCTATCCAGGTGCCACGCGCCCCGCACTCAGGGACATCCATTTCCAGGTGGCGCCTGGGCAGAGCCTGGCCCTGGTAGGGGAAAACGGTTCGGGCAAAACCACCCTGATCAAATTGCTCACCCGCCTGTACAGCCCCACCACAGGGCGCATCCTGCTCGATGGCAGCGACTTGCAAACCTGGGACCCTCACGCCCTGCATCGCCGCATCGGGGTCATTTTCCAAGATTACTTGCGCTATCAGATGAAAGTGGGCGAAAACCTGGGTGTCGGTGACGTGGACGCCTTCCACGACGAAGCACGCTGGCATGAAGCAGCCGCCCAAGGCCTGGCAGCGCCTTTTATTGAACACCTGCCACAGGGTTACCAGACGCAACTGGGCAAGTGGTTCCTTGGCGGCCAGGAGCTGTCGGGGGGGCAATGGCAGAAAATCGCCTTGTCTCGCGCCTACATGCGCCGTGAAGCCGACTTGCTTATCTTGGACGAGCCCACCGCGGCCTTGGACGCTGCGGCAGAAGCCGCCGTGTTCGAGCGCTTCCGCACCTATGCCCAAGGCCGGATGAGCGTGCTGATCTCCCACCGTTTCTCCAGCGTGCGCAATGCCAGGCATATTCTGGTGCTGGAACATGGGCACATTCTGGAGCAAGGTAGCCATGACAGCCTGATGGCTCAGGGCGGCCGGTATGCGGGCCTATTCACCCTGCAGGCCGAGGGTTACCGGTAGACGTATCTGGCAGCCACTGCCAGACTGTCCCTACTTTCCAATGGGCCAATGCCCTAAGGACCAGGATGCTGCCCACTTCGATGCCCCCGCCTCCTGATGTTCACGGCATCCACTCAGCGCGGGTAATTCGGCTGACCCTGGTGTTCACACTGGGCATCATCGCGATCATTGTGGCGTTAGAGGCCGTGCGGTTGTGGCATGACTACGGTCGCGCACTCGATGAGGCACGTATCTCGGCGGCCAACCTGGCTCGTGCCACCGAGCAGCATGCCGAAGGGGCCTTGCGCCAAGTAGATTCGATGCTCGGCGGCATCACCGAACGTATCGAAGGCGACGGCCTGGATCACCTGAATGCGGAGCGCCTGCATGGCCTGCTCAAGCGGCAAGTCAGCCTGCTGCCACAACTGCATGGCTTGTTCATCTACGGCCCGGATGGCAGCTGGCTGGTCACTGACAAGGACTCGGCTCCGCCAAACGCCAACAACGCCGACCGGGAATACTTCGCTTGGCACCGCGACCACACCGACAATGGTTTGCACATTGGCCCGGTGATCACCAGCCGCTCCACAGGGGAGCAGGTGATTCCTGTCTCACGGCGCATCAATTACCCGGATGGCACCTTTGCCGGTGTATTCCTGGCGACATTGCGGCTCAATTATTTCCAGGACTTCTACGCCAGCTTCGAAATCGATGCGCATGGCATCTTTGTGCTGCTGCTAGCCGATGGAACACTGCTGGCCAGGCGGCCTGTGGTGCCCTCTGCCATTGGAGTCAACCTGGGCAATAGCCCGGTGTTCACGCAATACCTACCCCACATGGACGGCGGGACGGCCGAGTTCAACTCGCCCCTTGACGGCGAGCGGCGTGTTTATGGTTTCAGCAGGGTCAGGGGCTACCCTCTGGTTGTACAGGCGGCGCTGTCCCGGCACTCTGCCCTACAACCCTGGAAAGTGGACCTGTTCAAGACCTTGCTCGTGCTGGGTGTGCTGGGGTGCGGCATCGGGCTGTTCGGCGCGGCGCTGATGCGCGAGTTCAAGCAGCGCATGGCCGTGGAGCAGGCACTTAGGTCTGCCCAGGAAAGCCTCAACCAGATGGCCTTCCACGACGGCCTTACGGGCCTTGCCAACCGGCGCAAACTGGACATTGCATTGATCGACGAGCTAAGCCGTGCGCGGCGCCTGAGCTACCCGGTTGCCATGCTGATGCTGGACCTGGACCGCTTCAAACTGTTCAACGACCGCTACGGCCACCCGGCTGGCGATGACTGCCTCAAGGCCGTGGCGAGTGTGCTGTCGGCCACGGTTCGGCGTACCAGTGACCTGGCGGTGCGGTATGGGGGCGAGGAGCTTGCCTTGCTGCTGCCCAACACCCCCTTTGAAGGCGCGTGCAAGGTGGCCGACGATGTGTTGGAAGGCATACGTGCGCTGGGCATCGTCCACCAAGACAATGACCGAAGCATCGTGACGGCCAGCTGCGGTGTGTATGTGTGTGAGCCAGCGCTACACGACACCTCCCCGGCCGCCATCATCAAAGGCGCGGACGCCCTGCTCTACGCCGCCAAGCATTCAGGCCGCGACCGCTGGCGAGCGGCCGGGGGCGGTGCGCTGGTGGCGTCTGACGGCACCGCTTGACGCTAGGCTATGCACGAAATCTTCTGAAACTTGGTTATGCCGCGTTAAAAGCCGGCTGGATTGCCAGCCCAGTCGGAATGCTCATTTACACCCAGTAAACCCGAGTGCGGGCCCAGTCCGCTTCCTCGCCGGCTTTTGCCTTGCCTAACCGGCGTTTCAAAAAATTTCGTACACAGCCTAATGTTTCAATGTTTCAACACCTGCGCCAGGAAGGGCGCCGTTCTGCTTGCTTTGCTCTGTCCCACCGTCTGTGGCGTGCCCTGCGCCACAAGCGTTCCACCTGCTGTACCCGCGCCAGGGCCGATATCCAGCACCCAGTCGCTGCCCGCCACTACACGCATGTCGTGCTCCACCACAATAACGGTATGGCCTGCTTCTACCAGGCGATTGAGCTGTACCAGCAGGCGGTCCACATCTTGGGGGTGCAAGCCCGTGGTGGGTTCATCCAATACATACAGCGCCGCCCCCCGTGCGCTGCGCTGCAGCTCGGTAGCCAGCTTGATACGCTGCGCTTCACCGCCCGACAGTTCCGTCGCAGGCTGGCCCAGCCGCAGGTAGCCCAGGCCGATGTCCTGAAGCACGTCCAGCGAGCGACGCACGGCGGGTTCGTCCTTGAACGCCTCACAGGCCTCCTCCACCGTTAGCTTCAGCACCTGGGCAATCGACAGCCCTTGCCACTGCACCGCCAGGGTTTCGGGGGTATAACGGTCACCGTGGCACACCGGGCAAGGGGCATAGACGCTGGGCATGAACAACAGCTCCACACTCACCATACCCTCGCCCTCACACGTTGGGCAGCGCCCCTTGGCCACGTTGAACGAGAACTGGCCCGCGTCAAAACCCTGTGCGCGGGCCTGGGGCGTGGCCGCGAACAGCTTGCGCACGTGATCGAACAACCCGGTGTACGTGGCCAGGTTGGACCGTGGCGTGCGCCCAATGGGCTTCTGGTCTACTGGGACCAGGCGGCGTAAGTGCTCCAGGCCTTCCACGATCCGACCTTCCACCGGCAGGGCTGGCTCATCATCCAGCCCTTGCTCCTCTTCGGGTGCGGCGGCGGTTGCCTGGCCCAAGTGCTGGCTGACCAGCTCAAGCAAAGCCTGGCTGACCAGGCTGGACTTGCCAGAGCCGGACACGCCTGTCACAGCGGTCAGGCAACCCAAAGGAAAGCGCACATCCAAGCCCTTGAGGTTGTTGCGTGTAATGCCTTCGAGCGCTAGCCAGCCTTGAGCAGCGCGCGGTGCCCTGGCTTGCGGTGCCTGACGGTCGAACAGGTAGGCGGCGGTTCGAGAATCAGCCACGTGGGCCAGGCCGGCGGGTGGCCCGCTATACAGCACCTGCCCGCCCCGTTCGCCAGCATCCGGCCCCACGTCCACCAACCAGTCGGCACGCCGCAGGGTGTCCAGGTCATGCTCGACCACAAACACCGAATTACCCGCCTCTTTGAGGCGCTCCAGGGCATCTAGCAAGGCTTGGCTATCCGCCGGATGAAGCCCCGCCGAGGGCTCGTCCAGCACATAGATAACACCAAACAGTTGAGAGTTGAGCTGGGTGGCCAGGCGCAGGCGCTGTAGCTCACCGGGTGACAACGTTGGGGTACTACGCTCCAGGTCCAGGTAGCCAAGGCCTAGCTCTATCAAGGTGGCCAGCCGTTCAAGCAACTCGTTGGCGATACGCTGCGCGGCCAGGCGCTTTTCCACCGACAGGTTGGGGGTATGGCGCACCTCCTTGCCTGACGCGTGCTCGCTCCCCCCTTTAGCCACGCGTGCATCACGCCCTGCCTTCACCTGCGCAGGCGTGAGGGTATCGCCATGTTCTTCGCCCTGTGTCAGGTAAGCGGCACTGGCCACAGGGCCCAGCACATCGCCCAGGCGTTGCAAGGGCAACCGCGACAGTTCGGCAATATCCAGCCCCGCAAACTTTACGCTCAAAGCTTCGGGCTTTAACCGCTTGCCGTCGCACACCGGGCATGTGTTGGCGCGCATGAACTGCCCCACCCGTTTGCGCATCATTGCGCTCTGGCTGTGGGCAAAGGTATGCAGCACATAGCGCCGGGCGCCGGTAAAGGTGCCTTGATAGCTGGGCTCGGCTTTGCGCTTAAGGGCCTCGCGGGCCTGGGCCGGAGAAAGGCCTGCATACACCGGCACGGTGGGCGTTTCTTCGGTGAACAGAATCCAGTCCCGCTGGGCTTGTGGCAGGTCCCGCCAGGGGACGTCTACGTCATAGCCCAGCGTTACCAGGATGTCGCGCAGGTTCTGGCCCTGCCAGGCCGTGGGCCAGGCGGCCACTGCACGCTCGCGGATAGACAGGGAAGGATCGGGCACCAGCGAAGCTTCGCTCACATCGAACACGCGCCCTAGCCCATGGCAATGGTCACAGGCACCTTGCGGTGTATTGGCGGAAAAATCCTCGGCATACAGCATAGGCTGGCCCGTAGGGTAACTACCGGCGCGCGAATACAACATGCGCACCAGGCTCGACAGCGTCGTTACGCTGCCCACCGACGACCGCGCATTAGGCGTGCCGCGCTGCTGTTGCAAGGCGACCGCAGGCGGCAGGCCTTCGATGCTACCCACATCCGGTACACCGGCTTGGTCGATCAAGCGCCGCGCGTAAGGCGCTACGGATTCAAAATAACGCCGCTGGGCTTCGGCATAGATCGTGGCAAAGGCCAACGACGATTTGCCGGAACCCGATACCCCGCTAAAGACCACCAAGGCATTGCGCGGTACGTCCACGTCCACGTTCTTTAGGTTGTGCTCACGGGCGCCGCGCACCCGCACGAATCCGCTGCCCAGGTCTGCCCGGGGCGCTTCAGGCGTGGAAGTCATTTAAAGTCCTTGCTGTACTTAACGCCTGTTCGATCCTTGGGAGGGCGGGATCGTTCAGCGTTAGCGCAAGGCAAAAACGGCAGGCTGGAAAAAGGGGCAACGCAGAGGGCAGCAGCGCCTGGCGCCTGTCACAGCACCGGATCCGTCTGCCTGAACGGTGTCATGCCCGCTTGGGTTCAGGGCTTGATAGGCGCCTCCGAAGCGGTGGTCACCAAGTGCGTGCGGGTAGCCTTGCGCGACTCGCTCACCATGAACTGGGGCGTGGCCGCACAGCGGTAT
Source organism: Pseudomonas sp. AB39(2026) (assembly GCF_059831485.1). Classification (NCBI taxonomy): domain Bacteria; kingdom Pseudomonadati; phylum Pseudomonadota; class Gammaproteobacteria; order Pseudomonadales; family Pseudomonadaceae; genus Pseudomonas; species Pseudomonas sp. AB39(2026). The sequence goes on along the minus strand of NZ_CP195212.1, from coordinate 561,644 downwards.
TTCACTCCCCTGCCCACTGGCATGGTGGCCATGGTTTCCAGGCATTCTGCCCGGGAGGCATAGGTGGTGGGTTTCTGCTCGTCCAGGCAGCCTTCGGACGCTGTGCACATGCTCATTACAACTACGAATACGCTCATCATTTGGCAACACTCCTTTGCGAGGCCAGGCCGACCGGATAGGAAAATCTGGCGCGATGATGCACATGCCTCAAAGGGGAAAACAATGGGCGCCGCCCTACCGATCGTCGGTAATGTGGCGATTTGCCAACAGCTTCGCAGTTACTTGTATATCTGCTTGATTTACATGAACTATTCCAAAGTGCCACTAATTGATAAAAGTTCTCTTTTCAGCCGCTTTCAGCGGTTTTCCGCCGTCAATTCACCGACAGTGGCGTTTTGCCCACCCACAGCCTTTTGCTGTAAGAAACCTGACACGAAAATCAGGTAAAAATGCGCCAAAAAGAGGCAGGCCCAGACGTCATCAGGACAGCAGAACTCCCTCGGCACAAGTCAGCCTGATAGCTAGCGCTTTCGCTTGCGCTGCCACATCCGTTACAGCAGTGCTTTCCCACCACAGGCCGCGCAACGGTGGCCCGAGGGAGAACAGCACAGTCGAGGCCTGCCCTAGGGCATCCTTCACCGCCCCGCCGTCATCGGCATCGATGCCCAGCGCCAAGGGGCCGGGCTTTACCAACCCTTGAGCAAGCAATCGCTGGGGCAATGGTTTGGCGACGCGCCGCCAGTCGTATTCGATGCCACTGGAATTGATGACGGCCGCGCCCTCTATAAGGCGGGTAACAGCCTCACCCCGGCGCTTGAGCGCCAACTGCACCCCATTGGGCATGGATACCACGTTCTGCAGGCTTGCCGCTTCGATGCTTAGCCTGCCGTCTGCAAGCAGCCGCTGCAGCAACGCGGCGCCTTGGGGCGGTGAGCGATGGTGATGGCTTTCCCACCAGGGTCGCAGGTGGCGCACAAACTGCCGCTGGTGAAATTCGCTGGCCTGGTGCCATAAGCGGCCCACATGGGCCCGTACGGTGTCCAAAGGGGCCTGCCAATCCACACCCTGCTCAGCCGCAAGCCGGCAGTGGCGACGCAGTTCGGCCGACAATGCACGGGGTGTGGCTGGGCCTCTCCACTGTGCCAGGAAATCCTCCCAGTCCGGTGGCTGCCGGCGTGGCTGCGGCAACAGGCCATGGCGAGAGAACACCTGGATCGGCCCCTGATGCCCTGCCTGCTCCAGGGAAAGCAATGCATCGATCATGGTCAGGCCGGCGCCTACGATCATGACCCGCCCGTCCTTGGGCAAGGTGGCCATGGCGGGGATATCCCAGGGGTCCAGGCCGCTGAATGTAGCGTCGCCTGTGCGATGGGTGCGAGCCGCCGTAAATACGCCCGTGGCCAGCACCACCCGCGCAGCCTGCCATTGCGTGCCGTTTTCCAGCACAAGCGCTGCCCCCTGCTCATGCATACGCAGGTCCACCACTTCGGCCCGCACGTGCTCCAGTGTGGAACCGGGGCTCGATGCCAGTGCCTCGGTTAGCCGCTGCCGGGCATAGGTGCCAAACACCCCGCGCGGGGGAAACAACTGTGCGACCGGCACCCGCTGAAGTGCAGACGCTGGCCAACCCCCACCGTCGATAAAAGCCGTCAACCAATGGGTGAGGTCATCGGGCGCATCAGGGTCGATACTCATGCGCGCCGCGTTGCCGTTGAGGGTATGGCTCAGCGCCACTGCACTATAGGCCTCACCCCGGCCTACCTGGGCACGGGGTTCGAATATCACGATACGCCGAGGCCCAGGCCTGCGCAGCAGTTGCATGGCCAGCAACGCACCGCTAAGGCCCCCGCCGATGATCGCCACATCGGCGTAACGGCCACCCTCAGTCCCCACCTGCACCCCGCCCATGCCGCCGCTTCCTTGAAAGACTAAAGGGCCATGGTACACCGGGCACAAGGGCGGGTATGGCCTTAAGGCGCGCCGAACACCATGGTCCAATAGATACCGTTCTGGCTCGCGGCCATGGCGGTATAGCTGGCCCCTACCTGGGTGAACAGCGGGTTCATCAGGTTGGCACAGTGGCCAGGGCTGGCCAGCCAGCCGGCCATGGCCGCCGTGGGTGATCCTTGCCCGGCCGCGATGTTTTCGCCCACCTGGCGGCCGCGGTAGCCAGCGGCCCTGGCGCGGTCATAAGGCGTGTCTCCCTGAGGGCCGGCATGGGCAAAGTAATTGCCCAAGGCCATGGACTGGCTGTGCTGCAACGCCGCTGAGGCCAGTGCCGGGCTCCAGGCCAGGGGCTTGGCGGCACTGAAGCGCTGAGCGCCGCACAGGCGTGGCTTCCCACGCGCGGCATTGACTTGGGCGAGCAAGGCTTGGGCCGCAGCCCTAGGATCGCTCAGGCTGGTGTCCAGCAGCGGCCGCGCCAACACCACCTGCCAGTGCGTACCTACTTGGCTCACGCCAATATCGGCGTATTGGCCGTCCAGCAGCGCCGCACAATACCCCGCACGCAGTTGAGCAAAGGCCACTAGATTGTTTTCCGGGCCGTCGAGCCGGATGGCACGGACGGTAGCCGCTTGATAGCCGTTGGCCTTCAGCGCGTCTCGCATGCCGCCGGCATACCCAGGCGCCAAAGCAAGCTTTGGGTTGAGTACCAATGCGGGCACCGGGGTAGCTGGCAGCCGTGGGCAATCCGCAGGGCGCGCGCGGTAGGCATTGATCAGCTGAGCCAGGCTGGGTTGGGCGGCAGCCTGCACCACCGACCCCCCTAATAGGCAAGGCAGCAAGCATAGCGGTGTGACACGTAGGTTCAGAGACATGGAGGGCATCACCGACCGCTGCGGTGCATATCGATGTGAGGAATACCATCCTCCAGGTAGCTGTCCCCCTCGGCGGTGAACCCGTATCTCCCGTAATAGGTTTGCAGGTGAGCCTGGGCCGACAGGTAGAGGGGTTGACCCGGCCATAGCCGTTCGCAGGCGGCGATTGCCTGCTCCATCAACTGATGGCCCAACCCTCGGCCACGCCCTTCAGGCGCCGTGAGCACCCGCCCAATGGCAGCCGGTGCCTCGGCACAAGGTGCCAGCAGGCGCAGGTAGGCCACAAGCCGGCCGTCTTCATGGGCTAGCAGGTGGTGGGTGTCGCCTGCCAGGTCACGGTCGTCGATGTCTTGGTAAGGGCAATGCTGCTCCACGATGAACACTTCGCAGCGCAGGCGTAGCACAGCGTACAGCGTTGCTTTATCGAGATCATGGTGATGAAGGCAGGTCCAGGTAAGGGGCATGGCAGTGTCCAAGGCTTAAAGCACCTATAGTGGCAGCTTGAAGCACCTGGACAAACCCCTTCACCCCTCGGCCGTGCCGATCAGCGACCTCGGCTCAGCCCCCCCAGGCGCGAAGAAATAGCCTGCATACCTTGCCCCAACTCGCGCAGAGCACTGGCGTCACGGGCGCCTTCTTCGCTGGCCGTGTGAATACGCACGGCCAGTTCGTTGATTTCGTGGGTGACATGGCTTTGCTGCTGAGCTGCCACGGCAATCTGCTGCGCCCGCTGCACAATGTCATCAAAGCTGTTGACCGTGGTGCCAAGGGTCGCACTGACGCCCGTGGCCTGGTGCACCGCCTCCTGGGTACGTTCGGCCCCGCTCTGCATGGTACTCACGGCCACTATGGAGGCCTGGCGCAGTTGGGTGATCATGTCTTGAATCTCGTTGGCCGAAGTTTGCGCACGGCCTGCCAGGGTACGGACCTCATCTGCCACCACGGCAAAGCCGCGTCCTTGCTCGCCTGCACGTGCGGCTTCGATGGCCGCGTTCAAGGCCAGCAGGTTGGTCTGCTCGGAAATGGACTTGATCACATCCAGCACGCTGCCCACCCGTTCGATGTCTGTGCCCAAGCGGGTAATGGCGCTGGCAGCGCTGTTGATGTCTCCGGCCAGTACCTGGATGGACTCGCTGTTGCGCTGCACCTGCTGCTGCCCACCTTGGGCATCGAGCAGCGAGCGCTTGGCGGTTTCCGAGCAGTCGCTGGTGTTACGGGCCACTTCATTGGCGCTGGCCGACATTTCAGTCACTGCCGCCGCCAGCAGCGTATTGTCTTCGCGTTGAGCCTCGGCCCGGTCCGCCAGGCCATGGGACAGCTGAGCGAGGGCATTGGCCTGGCTCTCCAGCGACACCGATTCGTCCGCAATACGTTTAAGCATCTGGCGCAGCGAACCTGCGTATTTGTTCACGGCTGCCCGCAGAGCGCCCAACTCGTCTGCGCGGCGGATGTCCAGTTCGGCACCGCCCTGGCTGCCTTCGCCCAAGCGCTCGATCTGCACGGTAGTCTCCTCCAGCTGGGCCAGCAAACGCCGGCCTGCCAACCAGGCCAACCCCAGCAAGATAGCCAGCAGCGGCAGCAGGAACAGCATCAGTTGCTGCGTGATCGCATCGGCCAAGCCAACCACCCGTGCTTGCGGCGTCACCAGCCCGATGCGCCAACCGGTACCGTCCATGGTTTGCAGGGTCACGTAGGCCGGGCCGCCCAAGCGGCCGTCATGGCTGACGTACAGGGTAGTGGTTTGGGTGCCTTGGTTTGCCAGGTGGTCTACCACCGGCTGCAGCCAGGCATTGTTTTTCGCCAGGCCTGCCAACGTGGGCAGGCCCGCCTTGTCGGCCTTGGCGTCTGGGAAGAACAGCACATTACCGGCCCGGTCTACGGCGAAGGCATAGCCGCCGGTAACATTGCCTTGGGTACCCAAAAAGTCGGCCAGCCCATCCAGCTTCAGGTCCAAAGTAGTCACGCCGGCAAACGCGCCCTGCACCTGATAGGGCACGCTGCAGGTGGTCATGGCCACGCCGCTGACCGGGTCCTGATAAGCGTCTGACCATACGCAGCGGCCGGCAGGTGCAGTGCGGGCGCCGGTGTACCAGGCTTCGGCCTGATAAGGCGCTGCCTGGGGGCTGTTGTATTCCTCGGAATAATCCAGGCCATTGCTGGCGTTGCGAGCCCAGAAGAAACTGCGGCGCTGCACATCCGGTGTAAACAGGCCCGGCTCCGGCCACAGGCCGCCGCCCGCAATAGCGCGATCGCCTTGGCTGTCGATAACGCCTGGCAGGTTGGCTTTTACCAGTGCCTCGTCATGGGGCAAGCTCTGCGCCAGGTGCGCAAGGGCTGCCGTAGTGCCTTCGATGCGGCTCAGTTGCAAAGCCAACTGCCGGGTAATGGCACTGGCCGACTGCTCTGCCGCCTCCGTCCCCGCCGCGATCAGCCGTGGCTTGCCGCCGATGGCCATCACGCCATAGATAGCCACCGCAGTAAGCACCAGCAGGGCGAGGATGCCGAAGGTCATGCGCCCGGCAATGCGCTTAGGGATAAGAGCCATGGGATGTTTCCAGATAGAAGGGGCTATTAGCTGTTACGGCTGGGTCAGGAAATAATTGAGGGAGGGGCCGTAGTAGAGGGGCCTAGAAGCTGACGAGCGGGCATGACCCGCCAATCGTTATGCGAACAGGTCCATCGACTGGGCGGGCGACGCGCCCCATCGTCGTCCCCCGTGAATGGAATTACCTGCTGAACATTCATCATCCAGCGTTCAAAGGGGTTGCCATCACAGCCCGTCAACTTGACTTTGATCTGGACACGCGGCTGGCCTGACCCTTCCGAGGGCTTCGCAGGCTGGCGCCTACTCACACAGGGTTCACAGGAGGGTTCCAGTTATCAAACCCTCATGAAGGCTCCGTGTGGGACTGGTCGCAGCCGTAGGCGGAGGCCGGGAACGGTGCGCTTGCGCAGGGGTGCCCTTCCCTTGCACGAAAAAAGGCCGCGCGGTGCTGGGGCTGCCCTCCTTCAGCGCCTGCCCCAGCTAACGCGCCTACCTTTGCAGGTGGCCAGCCCATCTGCCACCGGCAAACGCTTCGAAACCTGACCTCCTGGCCAGCTTATTGCTTTACCTCGCCCAGCCTTCTGGAACGAGCTTGCCATGCCATCACCCACCCGCTGCCCTTGCCTGCAACTGCGCCAGATCAGCAAGCGCTACCCTAGCTGCCTGGCCAACGACGCCATCGACCTGAGCATTGAGGCTGGGGACATCCATGCGCTGCTGGGTGAGAACGGAGCAGGCAAAAGTACCCTGATGAAGATCATCTACGGGGTCACCCAGCCGGACAGTGGCGCCTTGATCTGGGAAGGCCAGCCAGTGCACATGCGCAACCCGGCACAAGCCCGGGCCCTAGGCATCGGCATGGTGTTCCAGCATTTCTCCCTCTTCGAAACCCTGACCGTAGCGCAGAACATTGCGCTGGCCATGGGGCCAGACCAGAGCCCCCGCCAGTTGGCACCCCGCATTCGCGACGTCTCGGCACGCTATGGCATGAGCGTAGCCCCCGAGCGCCTGGTACATAGCCTGTCCATCGGCGAGCGTCAGCGTGTGGAAATCGTGCGCTGCTTGATGCAAGACATCCGGCTGTTGATTCTCGACGAGCCCACCTCGGTACTCACACCCCAGGAGGCTGATGACCTGTTCGTGATCCTGCGCCGCTTGGCCAGCGAAGGGTGCAGCATTCTGTTCATCAGCCACAAGCTGAGCGAAGTGCGAGCGCTGTGCCACAGCGCGACAGTATTGCGAAGTGGGCGTGTTTCAGGCCACTGCGTGCCAGCCCAATGCTCGGACCTGGCACTGGCCCGCCTGATGGTAAGCGACGCCGAAGGACTGGGCGCGCAGTACCCGAAAACCCAAGGCGGTACGGATAGGCTTGTGGTGGACCAACTGAGCTGGGCAAACCCTGACCCGTTCGGCTGCTCGCTCAACGCCATTGACCTGGCCGTACGCTGCGGGGAAATCGTGGGCATCGCCGGTGTGGCAGGCAATGGCCAGGATGAGCTGATGGCGCTGTTAAGCGGTGAATGCACGCTACCAGGCTCGGCGGCCGGATGCCTACGCTTCGAAGGCCAGGCCATAGGGCGCCTTTACCCCGATCAACGCCGGGCCCTGGGGCTGGGCATTGTTCCGGCCGAACGGCTGGGCCATGGTGCAGTGCCAGACATGAGCCTGGCAGACAACACCCTGCTTACCGCCTTCAGCCAAGGCCTGGTCAGCCGGGGGCTGATCGCGCGGCGCAACGTTATGCACTTGGCCAACGACATCATCCGGCGCTTTTCGGTGAAGGCGCCGAATGCCCACGCCTCGGCGCGCAGCTTGTCGGGGGGCAACCTGCAGAAATTCATTCTAGGGCGCGAGATTCTCCAACAGCCCCGCGTATTGATCGCCGCTCACCCCACGTGGGGTGTAGACGTGGGCGCAGCCGCCGTGATTCACCGGGCGCTAGTGGCATTGCGTGACGCCGGTGCAGCCATTCTGGTGATCTCCGAGGACCTGGATGAACTGTTCAAGCTGTGTGACCGCCTGGGCGCTTTGTGCGGGGGACGGCTCAGTCGCCTGAAGGCCACTGTGGACACCACGCCAGCTGAGGTTGGCAGCTGGATGGCCGGCCAGTTCGAGGCTGCGCCTGCCGACTGCATCCCACCTGCCCAAAGGAGCCTGTGATGCTGCTGTCCCTTGAACCCCGTGGTCAGGCGTCCAAGCCCATGGTCTGGCTGTCCCCCGTGCTGGCAACCGTGCTGACCCTGCTGTGCGGGTCACTGCTGTTCATGGCCTTGGGGCAGGACCCGTTGGTAGCCTTGCACACTCTGTTGATCGACCCGGTGAGTGACCTGTATGGGGTGTCTGAACTGCTGGTGAAAACCACACCCATCCTGCTATGTGCCTTGGGCCTGGCTGTTGCCTACCGCGCTCGCCTGTGGAACATCGGCGCCGAGGGCCAGTTGCTGATGGGTGCCCTGGCCAGTAGCGCCGTGGCCGTCAACCTACTGAGCCTGGACAGCCGCTGGGCGCTGGTAGGGGTGCTGCTGGCAGGCACCTTGGGCGGCCTGCTTTGGGCGGCCGTGGTGGCCTGGCTTCGTACGCAGTTCAATGCCAATGAAATTCTGACCAGCATCATGCTCAATTATGTGGCGCTGAACCTGTTGTTATACGGGGTGCACGGCCCACTGAAGGATCCGGCCGGGTTTAACTTTCCAGAGTCGGCCATGTTTTCCGACGCCACCCGCCTGCCACTGCTGTTCGAGGAGGGTCGCGCTCACGCAGGCGCCTGGTTTGCCCTGCTCGCACTGGTCGCCGTATGGGTGCTGCTGCAACGCAGTTTCCTGGGGTTTCAGGTCAAGGTGCTGGGCCTGGACCGGCGTGCTGCGGCGTCTGTGGGGTTTCGTGAAAAGCGCCTGGTATGGCTGGTGCTGGTGCTCAGTGGTGGCCTGGCCGGGTTGGCAGGTGCTTGTGAGGTGACAGGGCCCATCGGCCAGTTGGTCCCACAGGTCAGCCCTGGGTACGGCTACGCGGCAATAACCGTCGCCTTTCTGGGGCGCCTGCACCCCATCGGCATTCTGCTTGCCAGCCTGTTGATGGCGCTGCTGTACCTGGGCGGCGAAAGCGCGCAGATGAACCTGAACCTGCCGCAGGCCGTTACCCAGTTGTTCCAGGGCCTGATGTTGTTTTTCCTGCTGGGCAGCGATGTGCTGATCCTGTACCGCCCCCGGCTGAACCTGCGCTGGGCCCGCCGCCGTGCGGTGGCCGAACCTGTGAGTGCCCTGTAATGGACATCGACCTGCTGAGCAATGTGTTCTATGCCATGGTGCGCACCGGTACGCCTTTGCTGCTGGTGGCCTTGGGCGAACTGGTGTGCGAAAAAAGCGGCGTATTGAACCTGGGCCAGGAAGGCATGATGCTGTTTGGAGCCGTGGCAGGGTTTATCGCCGCCTACAGCACCGGCCACCTATGGCTCGGGGTGTGCGTGTCCGTGCTGGCCGGGGTACTGCTGTCGTCACTGTTCGCCCTGGTGGCCTTGGCCTTCAACGCTAACCAAGTGGCCACAGGCTTGGCGTTGACCATTGTGGGTGTAGGGCTGTCCACCTTTGTGGGCGCTGCCTGGGTAGGCAAACCCCTTACCGGCTTTGAGCCTGTGGCATTGCCCTGGCTCAGCACACTGCCGGTGGTAGGGCGCATGCTGTTCGCTCAGGACCTGCTGGTCTACCTCTCCTTTGCCCTGTTTGCACTGGTGGCCTGGGTGGTATTGCGCAGCCGCCTGGGGCTGGTGCTGCAAGCGGTAGGCGAAAACCCGGACGCGGCCAGTGCCATGGGGCTACCCGTGCTGCGCATCCGCACCTTGGCGGTGCTGTTCGGCGGCGCCATGGCCGGCTTGTCGGGTGCCTACCTGTCGCTGGCCTATACCCCTATGTGGGCTGAAAACATGAGTGCGGGCCGGGGCTGGATCGCCTTGGCACTGGTGGTATTCGCCAGCTGGCAGGTAGGCCGGTTGCTCTTGGGGGCCTACCTGTTCGGGCTGATGAGCATTGTGCACCTGGTGGCCCAGGCCACCGGCCTATCGGTTCCACCCAATCTGCTGGCCATGCTGCCGTATGTGGCCACCATCCTTGTGCTGGTGCTGCTGTCCCGCGACCGCGTGCGCACCCGGCTGTACGCGCCCCTGTCGCTGGGCCAGCCCTGGCAACCCGGCCATTGAACCCGCCGCCTGGCGACGCGCGCTGAACCTACCCTTACCTGAAACGGAGCTGACCCCTGTGCGAAAACGCCCATTGAGAACGATGATTGCAACCCTGGCCGCTGCTGTAGGGCTGGCGAGCGCACTGACTGCCAGCGCGGCGCCGCTGAAAGTAGGCTTCGTGTATGTGGGGCCTATTGGGGACCACGGCTGGACGTACCAGCACGAACAGGGGCGCAAGGCGTTGGAAGCGCAGATGGGCGATAAGGTGAAAACCAGCTATGTGGAGAACGTGGCCGAAGGGGCCGACGCTGAGCGGGTGATCCGCGACATGGCCAAGGACAAGTACGACCTGGTATTCACCACGTCCTTTGGCTACATGAACCCCACGGTCAAGGTGGCCAAGCAATTCCCGAAGGTGATTTTCGAGCACGCCACGGGCTACAAGCAGGACAAGAACCTGGGCACTTACCTGGCCCGTACCTATGAGGGCCGCTACGTGGGGGGCTTTCTGGCTGCCAAGATGACCAAGAGCAAGAAGATCGGGTATGTGGCGTCCTTCCCTATTCCTGAAGTGATCCGTGACATCAACGCGATTCAGCTGGCCCTGAATAAATACAACCCTGGCACTGAACTGAAGGTGGTGTGGGTCAATTCCTGGTTCGACCCTGGCAAAGAGTCCGATGCGGCCAACGCGTTGATCGATCAGGGCGCCGATGTGATCTTCCAGCACACCGACAGCCCTGCTCCCATCCAGACCGCCGAACGCCGTGGTGTGTATGCCATAGGCTACGCCTCGGACATGGCCCACTTCGGCCCCAAGGCGGTACTGGCCTCCATCGTGAACAACTGGGCCCCGCATTACCTGCAAACCGCTCAGGCCGTGATCGACGGCACCTGGAAACCTCAGGATTTCTGGGGCGGCCTGGCCGATGGTACGGTTGAGCTGCCCATCAGCGAGGTGGTGCCCGCACCTATCAAAGCCGAGGCTGAACAATTGATCGCCGCCATCAAGAGCGGGGGCTTCAAGCCCTTTACCGGCCCCATCAAGGACCAGGCCGGCGTGGAGAAAATCCCGGCTGGCAGCAGCGCCAGCCAGGCCGACCTGGCGGGGATGAACTACTACGTGGAAGGCCTGACGGCACAGTTGCCTCAATAGCCAAGGCTTTACAGAGCGCTGCCCACTGTGGGATTGGGCGTAGCCGGAGGCGGAGACCGGGAACTCACCCAAGACGAATCGCCTGCAGATTGAACGGCAAGGTGGCACGACACACCTACGCCCTCTCCCTAAAAACGGATGAACAAAAGAGGAAAAAGCACCCCATGGACACCCTCCCCATCATCGACATCAGCCCCTTGTATGGCCAGGACGCCGACGCCCGTGCCCAGGTGTCGGGCGCCATCGACCAGGCGTGCCGCCAGTGGGGCTTTTTCTATATCAAAGGTCACCCTATCGCCCCCTCCCGTATTGCCAAACTGGCGGGCGCGGCCAAGGCCTTCTTTGCCGAACCCCTTGAGGCCAAGCTACGCATCGACATCACCCAGAGCCAACACCACCGTGGCTATGGCGCAATCGCCACAGAACAGCTGGACCCAGCCCGGCCCAGCGACCTGAAGGAAACGTTCGACATGGGCCTTCATTTGCCGGAGGGCCATCCCGAGGTCAGGGCCAGCAAGCCCCTGCGCGGGCCCAACCGCCACCCCGACCTGCCAGGTTGGGAAGCGCTCATGGAGCAGCACTATCAGGACATGCAAGCCCTGGCACAAACCCTGCTGCGGGCCATGACCCCGGCACTGGGCGTGCCGCCCGACTTTTTCGATCAACGCTTTGCCCAGCCGGTGAGTGTGTTCCGGATGATCCACTACCCGCCACGCCACACGGCCACATCCGCCGATCAGCAAGGCGCCGGTGCCCATACTGATTACGGCTGTGTGACCCTGCTGTATCAGGACGACACGGGCGGCTTGCAGGTGCGCAAGGTCAATGGCGAATGGATCGACGCGCCACCTATCGAAGGCACCTTTGTAGTGAACCTGGGGGACATGATGGCCCGGTGGAGCAATGCCCTGTACCTGTCCACCCCCCACCGGGTGATCAGCCCGCTGGGCGTGGACAGGTATGCCATGCCCTTTTTCGCCGAACCGCACCCGGACACCGTGATCGAGTGCCTGCCCGGCTGCCAAACCGAAAACAACCCGCCCCGCTACCCGGCCACTACCTGCGCGGCGTTCCTGTTGTCACGCTTTGCCGACACCTACGCGTACCGGCGCGAGCAGGATGTCAGTGCGTGAGGCAAAGGTATCAGGCGGTGGGCCGACGACCTATCGCCAAGGAGAACGCTGCCAACCCCAATAGAACGCCGTAGCTGCGACTGAACACTTGCTGGGCGATGGGCCGCACCAACCAGCGACGCAGGTGCAGCCCGAGCAGGGCATAGAGGGCAATAGCTACCCACTCCAGCAGGAGAAACGCCAGCCCCAACTGCAGAAACTGGCCTGCAAACGGTTGCTGAGCATCGACGAACTGAGGCAGGAAGGCTGTGAAGATAAGGATTGCCTTGGGATTACCCGCCGCGACCAGGCACTCCTGCCGCGCCATTGGCCAAAGGCTTTGTGAGTGTGCAGCAGGCTCGGCTTCAGCCAACAGGCCGTTACTGCGCCAAAGTTGCCAGGCCAGGTACAGCAAGTACGCAGCGCCGCCCCATTTGATCCCCGTAAAGAGCACAGCAGACGTCTGGATCACCGCTGCCAGGCCCACCGAGGCCAAGCCGATCATCACGGCAAAGACCAACAAACGCCCAATGCCAGCAGCGCAGGCCTGAAAAAAGCCACGATGCGTGGCGTTATGGATGGACAACAGATTGTTAGGGCCAGGGGCCAGGTTCAGTGCAAAACACGCAGGTATAAACAGCGCCCAAGTCGACAGTTCCATGTCCTTTTTTCCGTGGTAGTGAAGTCACAGCAAAACCTAACATAGGCCGGGGCATCAGGCGGGCCAAAACCGCCGCCCAGCACACCAGGCTTTGCAACCGTGACTAAACATTACACAATTGCGGCTTTTTTCCAGTGGCTGCCCTGTTTCCTGACCCAAGGGGTGGCCGTGCCTCAAGCCTTGCTCACGGAGACCCCGAATGAATCAGCAGGCCACTGCCGCCCCTCTCACCCCCACCGCTGAGGCGCGCTGGGGGCGCAGCGACACCACCTGGATGCTGGGCCTGTTCGGCACAGCCATTGGCGCAGGTACGCTGTTCTTGCCCATCAATGCGGGCGTGGGTGGCTTCTGGCCTTTGCTGGTACTGACCCTGCTGGCCTTCCCCATGACGTTCTACGCCCACCGTGGCCTCACCCGGTTTGTACTGTCGGGCCGTAACGGAGCCGACATCACCGGCGTGGTGGAAGAGCATTTCGGCAAAAAAGCCGGCACGCTGATTACCCTGCTCTACTTCTTTGCAATATTCCCCATTCTGCTGATCTACAGCGTCGCCCTCACCAATACCGTGGGTAGCTTTCTTGAGCACCAGTTGCATGTGACGCCACTACCCCGGGCGACCCTGGCTGCGCTGCTGATTGTGGGACTGATGATCGTGGTGCGCTGCGGGGAAGTGGTGATCGTGAAAGTGATGAGTGTGCTGGTCTACCCGTTCATCGCGGCACTGGTGCTGCTGGGGCTGTTCCTGGTCCCGCACTGGAACGGCGGCATTCTGAGCACTGCCACAGAAGTGCCCAGTGCGAGCGCGTTCCTGCACACACTGTGGCTGGCCATTCCCGTGATGGTGTTCTCGTTCAACCACTCGCCTATCATTTCGGCGTTCGCCGTGGACCGTCAGCGCGCCTATGGGGATCAGGCCGAACGTCGGTGCAGCCAGATCCTGAGCCGCGCCCACGCGCTGATGGTGATCACCGTGATGTTCTTCGTGTTCAGCTGCGTGCTGGTGCTGTCCCCGGCGCAGCTGGCTGAGGCCAAGGCTCAGAACCTGTCGATTCTGTCTTACCTGGCCAACCACTTCAGCAACCCCACCATCGCGTTTGCCGCGCCGATTATTGCGGTGGTTGCCATCGCTAAATCCTTCCTGGGCCATTATATCGGGGCCAGCGAGGGCCTGCGTGGCTTGCTCAACAAGCGCGCCAACAGCACCCCTGGCAAGGCACAGGATCGCGTAGTGGCCGTGTCCATGGCAGTGGTGTGCTGGGCCGTCGCTACCCTCAACCCCAGCATACTGGGCATGATCGAAACCCTCGGGGGCCCGGTGATTGCCGCCATTCTGTTCCTGATGCCCATGTATGCCATACGGCGCGTCCCTGCCTTGCGGCGCTATGCCGGGCAGTGGTCGAACCTGTTTGTGGTGGTAGTGGGCCTGGTGTCCATTTCGGCCCTGGTGTATTCGCTGGTGCAGGCCTAAACGCCAGTGTCGGGCAACTGATCGCGCAGCACGCTCATGGCAGCCTCTGCCTCACGCAGCTGGTCGGCAGACGCCTGGGCCCATTGCTGCGTGAGGGGTGCCAGGTCTGCTTCCTCGGCGACGCGCAGGCACCACTGGTGGTGGTCATGCCAGGCACCTAGCGCAGACTGCACGGCTTTCAGCGACTTGCCCGCCTTCGGAGACAGCGGGGACAGGTCGTTGAACGCTTCTACCAGGTAGCGGGTACGTTTGACCAGGATACGGATTTCATGACGGTCATGGCCGTCTTCGGCCAGCGCTTTGTGTAGCTTCTCAACGTGCTTGTGCAGCGTTTTTTCAACTTTATGTTTGAGAGGCTTGTCGGCGCGGGCGACTTTCATGGCACGAAACGCACGGGGCCAATCGTCCAGGGCCTTGAGCAAGCGCTCCAGTTGAGGGCTGTGTGCCACCGCTTGGTATTGATCGGCCAACCGCTCACGGCGCCGCCGTGCGGCTGAAGGCAAGCCTTTGCGCTCAAGCTCCTGGGCAATCACTTCAAGGTCACGAGGCGGCGTTGTCAGGCGCCCGATGGCGGCAGCTGCCTCTTTGAGGGGGAGCATCGCTGCCTGCCGGCGTACCGGGATCAGCAAGCTTCGAATACGGCGCACCGCAATGCGCAGGTCATGCAAGGCTTCGGGATCCGTGCCCGCCAGCAGGCGTGCACGGGCGTTAAAAATCCGGACTTCCAACTGCAGGATTTCGGCTACGAACGTGTCGATAAACGTCATGTGTGCTACTCGGCGGGTGGTTGGCAAGCCAGCGCTTCGCTGGCGCGCTCTCAACAGACCGCCTAGCAGCACAGGTGTTGCCAATCAATGCGTACGCAAGGGTTTCAACCTGTTGCACGCCAGCTAAGGTTTAGAACTGCCAGTCCAGCGACAGCCCTACCCCGTGGGTCTTGTCACTGGCACCTAGCAGGCCGTTGTAATCGAAGTTCAGCCGTGCCTCCCGGTTCAGGGCCAGGCTGGCGCGGGCGCCTACTACAGCGGCGTTGCGGTCCATGGATACACCCTGTACGGCAAAGGCCGTGGCACTGCTGGTGAAGGCCAGGTGCTGCTCGGCTGAGGTGTTGCTCAGGTTGTGCTGCCAGCCCAGGGTGCCCGACACGTCCAGGGTTTGCGTGTCAGTGAGGTTGAACCGGTTGCCTGCCCGCACACCCAAGGTCGACAGCACGGCATCGCGTGTATCGTCGCCGGCCCTCAAGGCAGCATCGCCACCTTTTTCGGTAAAGCTGTCGTTGTCCAAGTGGACATAAGCCAGGTTGGCAAATGGCTCAAGGGCCAGAGGTTGCAGGTTGAGCGTATACGCCGCCTCAGTGAAGACCTGGGTGGATTGGGCGTCGCGCTTGACCTTCAGGCGCTCAGGCGACGCGCCCAGTTGCAGGTCCCGTTTGACGTCGATGCGATGCCAGCTGTGAGACGCACCTGCCGTGATGCGCAAAGGGCCCTGCTGCTGGCCGATATAGGCGCCCACGTGGTAGCTATCGGCCGACGCCTGCGAGTGGGTGCCGTCGCCTAGCCCCAGCGAGGTATCACTGTAACCAGCCATGGCACCCACCCGGGTGTGGTCAGCAACCAACGCGTCCACGCCAGCCAGCAGGCCACCCAGCGAGGCCGTGGAACTGGCCGTACCGCTGCTGCCGGTATTGGTGCCCCAGGCGCCCAGCGCCTTGATCCACACATTATTGCCCTCATGGCCAGGTTCGGGTTGCTCATACAGCCCGTCGACGCGCAAACGGTCGCTTACTGCCTCCCGTACCTGCCGGCTGTCCTTGATGAGCTGAGTCCCGATTGCAGGGTGTACCTCACCGGACAATTGGGTGTAGGCACGGCGTGCCGTGGCAGTGTCGGGGCTTGACAGTACCTCCTCGTAGACCGGGTTACCCTGCCCCAGCTGTTCAGCAGCCGCTGCGACTCGGGCCTGGTTGGCGGTGTAGGCGGCACTGGCAAAGGTGTCGGCATTGCGCTCGACGGCCAAGGCGACGCCGGTGGGGCTGTAGGTCAGGTTCCCGTCCAGGAAGGCGTAGTTATCCAGCACGGTTGCGAACTGGCCCTGTACGCCACCGGCAGCCTGTAGCACAGTGAATTCCCGGCCCAGCACGCTGCTGATGGAAGGGGTGCCCAGGGCGGTGGCGCTGTTTTCCAGGGTCAAACCCATGGTGGCGCCCGTGACCGTGGCCCGCCCGCCTGCTATAAGGCGGTCACTGCCGGTGGGCGACAGCTCTACCGCGTAGAGAGAGCCCGGCGCCAGGGTCGCGTCCCCTGCCACCTGCAAGGTGCCGATGGAGTTGCCGGGCGCCACCGTGCCGCCACGGTTGGCGGTCAATGACGCTACCCGGCCATTACCGCCCAGTACGCCGGTGTCGTTCACGGTCACGGCAGAAGCCAGGGAGCCGTTGATCGCCAGCCGGCCTCCATTGACGAGGGTTGGGCCGCTGTAGGTGTTGGTGCCGGTCAGTACCAGCGTGCCGATGCCTTGCTTGGTAAGGCCGCCATGCCCGGCGATGTCGTTGCTCCAGACGTCCCGCCCGCACTGGGCACCGCTGCAGGTACGTTGTGTAGGCTTGCCGGCGTCCACCACAGCGCCCACACCGGGCAGGTCCGCCACGAACTGGCTGTCGCCATAAGCCCCGTCGATACGGAACTCGGCCGGTATATCCGCCTCGGTCACGAACTGGCTCGGGCCATTGACGGCCTTGCCCAGGTTGATCATGCCCCACCCGTAGAGCGCATCTACGCCTGGCGCGCCCAGGTCGGTGGCAGTGGTTTTCAGCACCTCGGCCACTTGTGCTCCGGTCATGTAGGGGAAGCGCTCCATCAGCACGGCCATGCTGCCGGCCACATGAGGGGCGGCCATGGACGTGCCGTTCTTGTTGGCCCAGCCAACGGTCAGGTCCTGAAGGCTGGTGCCATTGAGCACCGAACTGTAGATGCGCGTACCCGGCGCAGACACACAGAAACTGGCGGTGTAGCCGCAGCGTGAGGAAAAGGTACTGAGGGTATAAGGCGTTGTGGCAGCCGCCGCGGCGTCCGGGTTCTGCTGCAGGGCGGCGACCGTCAGCCAGTTGGGGGCGATGGCCGGAACGAAATACCCCAGGCCGGCCATGGCGTCGGGATTGTTCAGGTTGTAGTCATTGCCCGCTGCGAAAATAGTCACCACGCCACTGCGCGCCGCGTCGATGGCGCCTTGGTAGGCACCGCCCGGCCGGGTGCCCAGAATCTGGCGGATCTGGTCGAACTGCGCTTGCGCGTCTTGCACAGTAAAGTGCGGGAATGCGGGGTCGCGCCCGCCTTGATCGAACCGGTCGGTGATGCCGATGCCCCAGCTGTTATTGATGATGCGGGCGCCACTGTCGACCAAAGCGTTCCACCCAGCCTGGTACACCGCACCGTCGTTGCCGAGCACAATGCCGTCTTCCGGGCCGGGGTCACCATTGTCAGCGCTGATGATCTGGGCGTTGAACGCCACACCGTGCATGGGCCCACCGTCTCGGTTGCCACCGGCAATGCCGCCCACGTGCGTGCCATGGTTGCCCAGGCGCCCATTGGAGTCTGGTGTGGGGGTGCCGTCATACCGGAACGCATCACCGGCCTTCACCGGTATGTAGGGGTCGGTGTACTCGCGGATGCCGCTGGTTACCAAGTTGGTGACCTTGCCTGGGCTGGCAAACTCCGGGTGAGGCGCATACACCGGCTGGTCGAAGATACCCAGCTTCACACCACTGCCGGTGTAACCGGCGGCATAGGCCTGGTCGGCGTTGATGGCGCCCAGGCCCCACTGTGCTTTGAACTCAGCGCTGCGCCAGCTGGCGGGATCACCGGCCTGGCCGGCTTCCACATAGGGTGCCGCCTGCGCTACCCCTAAGGTAGCCAGGTAGCACGCCATGGCACCGAGCGACACACGGTTGGCCGCACGAACGGCATGGGCCAGGGAACGAACAGTTGAGGCTTTCATAGCAATCACACTCCTTTATGAGCGCGCACAAGCCCCCGCGCGGAGGCCGCCTTGGCCGCCGCGTTGCTGGTTAGCCAGCTAGGGGTAGGTAACTATCAGAATTGCCAGTTGAGGCTTACGCCCACGCCATGGCTTTTTTCACGGCTGGCCAGTTGGCCGCTGTAGTCCAGGCTGACGCTCGCCGCCTGGCTCAAGGCCAGGCGGGCATGAGCGCCCACCAGCGCGGCATCGCGCACCAGCGGCGAGCTTTCGATACCGAAGGCGCTGCCGCCCGAGGCAAAGGCCAGGTGCTGCGTTGACTCGGTATCGCTCAGGTTGTGCTGCCAACCCAGGCTACCGGACAGGTCGACCTTTTGATGGTCATTGACGGCGATGGAGGTCAGCGCACGTACCCCCAAGGTACTGAGCACGGCGTCGCGGGTATCGCTGCCCGAGGCCAGGGCGGCGGCATCGCCTTTTTCAGTGAAGCTGTCAGTACCCAGGTGGACGTAGGCCAGATTGGCGAAGGGTTCCAGC
The DNA here is from genome assembly GCF_059831485.1 of Pseudomonas sp. AB39(2026). NCBI lineage: Bacteria > Pseudomonadati > Pseudomonadota > Gammaproteobacteria > Pseudomonadales > Pseudomonadaceae > Pseudomonas > Pseudomonas sp. AB39(2026). The sequence goes on along the minus strand of NZ_CP195212.1, from coordinate 543,203 downwards.
GCGGCGGCCTGTAGCGGTACCCGGTAGGCCGCCTCGGTGAACACTTGAGCGGTTTGCCCGTCGTGCTTGGTTTTCTCCCGGCCGCCGGCGCCGTTAACCTGCACATCGCGCTTGGCATCGATCCGATGCCAGCTGTAGGCGCCCCCCAGGGTCAGGCGTAAGGCACCGATTTCATGCCCCAGGTAGGCCCCCAGGTGGTAGCTGTTCACGGATGCCCTGGCGTGGGTGCCTGATCCCATGTTCACCGAGCTGTCACTGTAGCCGCCCACAACGCCCACGCGGGTAGCGTCCGCAATGTTGGTATCCATACCCGCCAGCAGGCCGCCCAATGACGAGGTGTAGCCTGCGGTGTCATGGCGTGAATCGGTGGTGCCCCATGCGCCGAGGGCTTTGAGCCACACGTTATCCTGCGCCGCCCCTGTGGTGTCTGCACTGAACACGCTGGCGCCCAGGCGCTCGCCCACTGCGTCACGGACCGCACGGCTGTCGTTGAGCAGTTGGGCAGTGATGGCGGGATAGAGCTCGCCCGACAAGGACTGAAGGCTGTCGCGGGCCACTGCAGCATCAGAGGACAGCAACAGGTTTTCATAGACCGCCTTCCCCTCCCCCAACGCCTCGGCAGCCGTGGCAACTGCGGCTTGGTTAGGCGTGTGCGCGACGCTCGCGAAGGCGGCTGTACGCTCGGTCGTCAAGGCAATGCCATTGGCCGTGTAGGCCAGTTGGCCACCCAGGAACGCATAGGGGGAACTGACCGCCGCGAATTGGCCAGTTACCCCACTGGCCGCCTGCAATACAGTGTATTGGTGGCCGATCAGGGTTTGGCCAGGCTGGGTATTCAACGCCCGAGGCGTTGGGTCCAGGGCTAGGGCCATGCTGGCCCCGGAGACCGTGGCGCTACCCGTGGCCACGAGGCGGTCACTGGCGGTGGGCGACAGTTCGACGGCGAAGGTGGAACCCGGTTCGAATGTCACATTGCCGTTCACCTGCAAAGTACCGATGGAGTTCCCCGGTGCCACTTGACCGCCGCTCAATGCCGTCAGGTTGCCCACCTGCCCATTGCCGCCAAGGGTGCCGCCAGCGTTGACACGTACTGCAGAGGCCAGGCTACCGTTCACGGACAGCACACCCCCGTTGACCTGAGTGTCACCGCGGTAAGTGTTGGCCCCGTCCAGGATGAGCCGGCCTGCGCCGGATTTGATCAGGCTTCCCTGATACTGGCGCTGTGCAGCCGCGGCTGCACGGGCCATGCCTACGGCATAGTCGGCCTGGTCCTGTTGGCTGGCGGTGCTGGCGATGCCGTTGCGCCAGCCTTTGCTGTCCAGGGTTTGCTGCCAGGCGGCCTGCTCGATGGCGTCTTCGCCTTGTCGCTGGATCAGTGCCTGGTCAGAGATGGCGTTGCTCCAGATATCCACCTGGCCTGCCCCCAGGTTGGCGTTGAAGGTGCCCAGCAGCTGGCCCGGGCCGCGCATCGCCCGCTCCAGGTTCGCCACGCCCCAGCCCACCGTAGCATTGGGTGCCTGGGTCACCGAACCATCGAGCTGGGTGGCGGTGGTGAGCAGCACCTGCAAAGCCTGCTCATTGTTCATATAGGGGTAGCGCTCCATGACCAGCGCCAGGGCGCCCGTGGCATGGGGGGCGGCCATGGAGGTGCCAGACTTGAGCGCGTAACCCCCGCCCGGCACGGTGCTGTTGATCAGCCGGCCAGGGGTGGTGATGCACCAGTATTTGGCGGCGCCGCACTGGTTGTAGCGCTGGGCATTGGCGCTGTCCAGGCCAGACACGGCCAGCCAGTGGCCTTCAAGGTCAGGTTCGAAATACGGCAGGGCGGCCCTTACGCTGGCGTTGGCGTAGCCGGTGTTGCCAGCGCTGAACACGTTGATCGCGCCCTTGCGCGATACCGCAGCGGCTTCATCCAGCCAGGTGCCGCGGTTGTAGTGCTGGGCATAGGCGGCATGGAGCCCTTCCAAGGTGGCATAGGTCACGTCAGGGGGCTGGCTGCCCCAGCTGTTGTTGATGGCACGCACGCCGGCCTCGGCCAGGGCGCCGTACGCAGCCCGGAAGTACAAAGGGTCTGGGTTGGGCCCGAACAGGAAGCTGTCACTCTGGTTGGTATTGGCCACATACACCTGCGCGTTGTATGCCACGCCATGCATGCCCACGCCGTCGCGGGCCGCGCCCATGGTCCCGGTCACGTGGGTGCCGTGAGTGTCGTTGTTGGGGTTGATGGCACCGGTCACGCTGAAAGGCGACCCGTCCACATAGGTGCCTGTGGCGGTCACTGCGTGGTAGCGAACGGGGCTTGCTTCGGGGTGTGTGGGATCGAAACCTGAGTCCAGCGCACCGATGTTCACACCTTGCCCGGTGATCCCGGCTGCATACGCCTGGTCAGCCTGAATGCGCCCCAGCCCCCAGTCACTTTGAAACTCTGCCGAACGCCAACTGGCTGCGTCCCCTAACTTTCCTTGTTCCACATAGTCGGCATGGGCTGAACCCACCAGCGTGAACGACAGTGCGCAAAGTGCGCCTGTAGTGACGGGTTTAACGGAATAACGCACAGCACGGACAGCTTTGAGCCTTCGCATCCTTGCACACCCTTTAAACAGTTAGCTCCCTATTGAGCGCTTCAGCAACATAGTCGGGGGTGAGGGTTATGGCAAACAATTATTTCAAGATTGATACAATGCCAAGCCCGTACACACGGCTGTTGGCGGGTATACGCCTGAATGATAGTGGTTTAGGGGGCTACTTTAAGGTGGACTAACCACGTGGTTAAGAACTTCAAAGGCGATATCGATATAGTGGCACTTTAATTACAGTGCTTAGCATGACTTATCAGTCAAGTTCCACTATTTGCTAATGGATAACAGATTACCGCTTCAGCAAACGTTCGGCTGGAAGAACGCTCTTTTACAGGGGTGGCTACCCAGATATTTGACTAAACACCACCAGCCCTGTACCACTGCGCTTATGGCAAACCTTCAGCCACGTTAGTGTGTAGCGACCGCCCTCAATGAACAGCCTCCCCCAGCCCTACCACGCCTTGATTATCGGTGCCACAGGCACCCTTGGCAGAGCGTTTGCCGAATGCTTGAATCAAGACCCACACTGTGCCGGGGTGGTGGGGCTAGGTCGCTCCACCATACCTTCCCTGGACCTCGGCCTACCGAACACCATTATCGCCGCTGCCTCGCAACTGGCTGGCCAGGCGCCCTTCGACTTGATCATCCTGGCCACTGGTGTGCTCCATGGTGAAGGGTTCATGCCAGAAAAAACCCTTGAAGCCCTGAACCAGGAGCAGTTGCTGGCCACCTTCCAGGCCAACGCCTTCGGGCCAGCGCTGGTACTGCAGCAGTTCCTCCCCTTGCTCTCGGCCAACGGCGTCATGGCCGTATTGTCTGCAAAAGTAGGCAGCATCGAAGACAACCGCTTGGGGGGTTGGTATAGCTACCGTGCCTCCAAGGCCGCGCTCAACATGCTGGTCAAGACCGCCGCCATCGAAAGCGCCCGGCGCTGGCCCCACAAGCGTCTGGTAGCCCTGCACCCCGGAACCGTTACTTCGCCCCTGTCCCGCCCCTTCCGCCGCGAAGCGCGCGCACCTCGGGAAGCCGCCGCGGACATGCTGCAGGTGCTAGACGCTCTGCGCCCGGAGGACCATGGTGGGTTCTTCAGTTACAGCGGGGAACGGTTGCCTTGGTAACGCCATCGATACCAATGCTAATCTGCCCCCCTGCCTCACTCACTTGAATGGATGGAGCCTCTGCATGCGCTTGACCTTTGCCTTATCCCTGCTGGCCACCGGCATACTGGCCGCCACGCCCATGGCCCAGGCGGCGACCTTGATCTACTGCTCTGAAGCCAGCCCGGCAGGCTTTGACCCTGCGCAGTACACCTCGGGTACCGAGTTTGATGCAGCGGCCGAAACGGTCTTCAACCGGTTGGTGCAGTTCAAGCGTGGGGGCACCGAACTGGAACCAGGGCTAGCTACGGGTTGGGACGTCACCGACGAGGGCAAAACGTACACGTTCCACCTGCGCCAAGGGGTGAAATTCCACACCACCGCCTATTTCACACCTACCCGTGAATTCAACGCCGACGACGTGCTGTTCACCTTTGAACGCATGCTGGACAAAGCCCAGCCCTTCCGCAAGGCCTACCCTAGCGAATTCCCGTATTTCACAGACATGGAGCTGGACAAGAACATCACCGGCGTGAAAAAGCTGGACGACCACACCGTGGTGTTCTCGTTGAAAAGCACGGACGCGGCCTTTGCAGCCGACCTGGCCATGAGCTTTGCGTCCATCCAATCTGCCGAGTACGCCGCGCAGCTTTTGAAAGCGGGCCATCCTGAGCAATTGAACCAGATGCCAGTAGGTACAGGCCCCTTCGTGTTCAACCGTTACCAGAAGGACGCGGTGATTCGCTACAAAGGCAACACGGCCTATTGGAAACCTGAAGACGTGAAGCTGGACGACCTGATCTTCGCCATCACACCCGATGCTGCCACACGGTTGCAGAAGCTCAAGGCGGGCGAGTGCCAGGTCAGTGGTTATGCCCGCCCGGCAGACCTGGTGGAGATCAAGAAGGACGCTACGCTCAAGGTGCTGGAGCAGCCTGGCTTCAACGTAGGCTTCTTGGCCTACAACACCCAGCACCCGCCGCTGGACAAACCCCAGGTACGCCAGGCGCTGGACATGGCCATTAACAAGAAGGCCATTGTCGATACCGTGTTCCAAGGCGCTGGCCAAGTCGCCCAGAACGTGATGCCGCCGACCCAGTGGTCGTACGACACTACCGTGAAGGGCACACCCTACAATCCGGAAAAAGCCAAGCAGCTGCTGGCGGCCGCCGGTGTAAAACCGGGTACCGAGATTGCGCTTTGGGCCATGACCGTGCAGCGTGCGTCCAACCCCAACGCACGGCAGTCGGCAGAAATGATCCAACAGGACTGGGCCAAGGTCGGCATCAAGGCAAAAATCATCAGCTATGAATGGGGCGAATACATCAAGCGCGCCAAGGCTGGCGAACACGACGTGATGACCTATGGCTGGACGGGGGACAACGGCGACCCGGACAACTGGCTGGGCGTGCTGTACGGGTGCAGTGCCATCGGTGGCAGCAACTACGCCCGCTGGTGCAATAAGGACGTGGATAGCCTGTTGCAAAAAGCCAAGGCCATGACGGACCGCAACGAGCGTACCCGCCTGTACGCCCAAGCACAGCAGATCATTCACCAGCAGGTGCCAGTGAGCCCCATGGCCCATTCAGTGGTGTCTCAACCCATGAGCACCAAGGTGCAAGGGTTCAAGATCAACCCATTTGGGGTGACCGGGTTCTATGGTGTGAGCGTGGACCAGTAGCCTTTGGGTGAATGTTCCCGGGCTTGTGCCCGGTCCCACAGGGATCGGGCGTTACCTGCATCACGTGTTAATCACGCGGCCGGGTTGCTGAATCTCGATAAGGGTGATGCCCATGAGCTGAGCCTGATCCATCACCTCCTGAGGTGACGCATCTGCCGCTGGCATCAGCAGGCTGTTTTCGGCGTCGCCATAGTGAATTTCCAGCAAGCGCAGGGCCGCTACTTCTATGGGTAGCTGGGCCTGTTCATATTCCAGTTCCTGTTGGCGGGGCTGTTCGTTGTAGAGGTAAGTCACACGGTGGCGGTAGACCACGGCATCGTCGGTATCAGTGTTCATGTTCTGCTCCATCACGGTAATAAACAGGGCTAACCCTGGCGCAGTTGTACCCAGGTGGGGGCATGGTCGCTGGCATGGGGCTGGTCGCGCACCCAGCGATCAACACCGGCGTCTTGCAGCCGGGAGGCCAAGTCTCGGCTCAGCAACAGGTGGTCGATGCGCAGGCCTTTGTCATGCTGCCAGTGCTGGCGGAAATAATCCCAGAAGGTGAACACCTGCTCTTCAGGAAAGTGTGTACGCAGTGCATCAGTCCATCCCTGTTCCAGCAGCCGCTGGAAGGCCTGACGGCTTTCAGGCTGCAGCAATGCATCCTTGCGCCAGGATTTAGGGTTGTAGATATCTGAATCCGTCGGCACCACGTTGTAATCGCCCGCCAGTACCACGGGGTGCCCGCTGTCCAGCAACCCCTTGGCGTGCTGTATGAAGTGCTCGAACCAGCGCAGCTTGTAGTCGAACTTGGGGCCGGGCTGGGGGTTACCATTGGGCAGGTACAGGCAGCCCACCACAATGCCCTGCACAGCGGCTTCCAGGTAGCGGCTTTGGGTATCGTCTTCCAGGCCGGGCAGGCCCCGGCGTATCTCCAAGGGCTCACTGCCACGGGCCAGGATGGCCACACCATTCCAGCGGGCCTCACCCTGCCAGAGCGCCCCGTAGCCTGCCGCCTCAATGGCCTGATAAGGGAATGCCTCCTGCCCGGCCTTCAATTCCTGTAGGCACACGATGTCCGGCGCCTCCTTGTCCAGCCACGCGAGCAAAGCGTCCTGGCGCGCGCGAATCCCATTGATGTTGAACGTGGCGATTTTCATGACAGGTCCCTTGGGCTTTGAAATGGGACAGGTGCTTGCCAAGTAGGTTTTATGGATAGACCAAAATGCTATTTCACCCCGTACAGGTTCCCGCATAGGGTAGGCAGCACCGGTCCACCGGACGTCTTGCTGCTCATTCCTTGACATCGAGGTTCGTGTGACCACGCCAACGCCACCGCTATACCCTGCTGCCATTCTTCGAGACGACAACGAAGCCCTTGCCGTAGCCCGTGACTTTGCCGCCTATGCGGCCGCAGAGGCATCGGAGCGCGACGCCCAGCGGCGCTTGCCCTGGCCGGAACTGGAACGCTTTACCACCAGTGGGCTGGGCAGCATTGCCATACCCAAGGCCTATGGGGGCCCCGGCGTAAGCCACTGGACCACCGCCCAGGTATTCCGGCTTATCAGCGCCGCCGACCCGGCGCTGGGCCAGATCCCGCAAAACCACTTCGGCATTCTCCGGGTCATTGAGCTGGCAGCCGAACCTGCCCAGCGCGAGCGCTTGCTGCGCAGCGTGCTGGAGGGCCACCGCCTTGGCAACGCTGGCCCGGAACGCAACAGTGCACATACCTTGGCGCTTCGTGCCCGTGCGTTAAAGGAGAGGAATGGCTATCGCCTGAACGGTGAAAAGTTCTACTCCACAGGCGCGCTGTTTGCGCACTGGATCACCGTCAAGGCCCTTGATGATAACGGCGAACAGGTGATGGCGTTCGTGCCAGCAGGCACGCCGGGCCTACAGGTGGTGGACGACTGGTCCGGCTTCGGCCAGCGCACCACGGCCAGTGGCACCGTGCTGCTGGACAACGTGTTCGTACCGGCAGACAACGTTGTCGCCAACGGTGCTTTGAGCCATCGCCCTAATATCCAAGGCGCGTATGCACAACTGATCCAGGCGGCCATTGATGCCGGCATCGCTCAGGCGGCTGTGGGCGATACCATTGCGTTCGTACGTGAGCGCGCCCGCCCCTGGCCCGACGCCAAGGTAGAAGCAGCCCGCCTGGAGCCGCAACTGATCAGTGAGGTGGGCCGGCTGCACGTGGAGTTGCAGGCCGCCGATGCGCTACTGGAACGTGCTGCCCTGATACTGGATGAGGTCACCAGCTCGCCCATCACGGCTGATTCGGCCGCCCGCGCGTCCATCGCCGTGGCCGAAGCCAAGGTATTGACCACCGAGATCGCCTTGCTGGCGAGCGAAAAGCTGTTCGAGCTGGCCGGCAGCCGTGCCACTCTCGCCCAACACAACCTTGACCGCCACTGGCGCAATGCACGAGTGCATACCTTACACGACCCGGTGCGCTGGAAGGCCCACGCCGTGGGCAATTACCACCTCAATGGCACCCACCCTGCCCGCCACGCCTGGATCTGACCCATGAACATCGCCACTGTTATTACTGATACTGCCGCTGCCAAGGCGGCGGTTATTCGTACCGACGCCGAGGCATTGGCGTGCGCTGAGCAGCTTGCCCAGCAGTTTGACCGAGGCGCTGCCGAGCGCGACCGTGAGCGTCGCCTGCCCTATGCCGAGCTGGCGGCCTTCTCGGCGTCCGGGCTATGGGGCATTACCGTGCCGCGTCGATTCGGCGGCGCCGAGGTGTCCAGCGCGACACTGGCCAAGGTCATCGCGCGCATTGCCCAGGCCGATGGCTCCCTGGGGCAGATCCCCCAAAACCACTTTTATGCACTGGAAGTGCTGCGGGTGAACGGCAGCGAGGCCCAGCAGGCTCGGCTGTTCACCGAGGCGTTGCAAGGCCACCGTTTCGGCAATGCCCTGGCCGAATTTACGGGCCGCGATTCTCAGCAGCGCAGTACACGCCTGCTTGAAACCCAGGAGGGTTGGTGGGTACAGGGGCAGAAGTTCTATGCCACCGGCGCGTTATTCGCCGACCGAGTGCCTACTTCCGTGATAGATGAACAGGGTGTGCAGCACCTGGCCTTTCTACCAAGGGCCGCACCCGGGTTGCAGGTGATCGACGACTGGTCTGGGTTTGGCCAGCGCACAACCGGCAGCGGCAGTGTGCGGCTGGACAACGTCCCGGTATTACCCGACGACGTGGTGCCTTTTCAGGCCGCCTTCGAACGGCCCACCAGTGTGGGCCCGTTCGCCCAGATACTGCACGCCGCCATCGACATCGGTATTGCCCGAGGTGCCTATGAAGCCACCTTGGCCTTTGTACGCGAGCGCGCCCGCCCCTGGCCGGATTCAGGGGTAGAGGCCGCCCATGATGACCCCTTGACCCTAAGCGATATTGGCCGGGTTGCTTTACGCCTGCATGCTGCCGAAGCGGTGCTGGAACGTGCTGGCGGGTACCTGGACGCTGCACGCACGGCACCTGATACCGAGAACGTGGCGGCGGCCTCGCTGGCCGTGGCGGCCGCCCGCGCCTTAGGCACCGATATTTCGCTGCTGGCGGGCAACAAGTTGATTGAACTGGGCGGCGCACGGGCCAGCCTGGCCGAAGACGGCCTGGACCGCTTCTGGCGTAATGCCCGGGTGCATACCCTTCACGATCCGGTGCGCTGGAAGTACCACGCCATCGGCAACTACTACCTAAACGACCAGCTGCCACCGCGCACCGGTTACCTCTGACAGGAGCGGCCAATGTCGCGCAAACAGGTGCTGCTCAATGCGTTCAACATGAACTGCGTGGGCCATATCAACCATGGGCTGTGGGCCCACCCTCGAGACCGCTCCAGTGATTACCACAGCCTCGAATACTGGACCGAACTGGCCCAATTGCTGGAGCGAGGCTTGTTCGATGGGCTGTTCCTAGCCGACATCGTAGGGGTGTATGACGTCTACGAAGGCAACGTGGACCTCACCCTGCGTGAAAGCATCCAACTGCCGGTCAACGACCCCTTGATGCTGGTCTCTGCCATGGCCGCCAGCACGCGCCACCTGGGCTTTGGCGTCACCACCAATCTCAGTTATGAAGCGCCGTACCTGTTCGCCCGGCGCATGTCCACGCTGGACCATCTGAGCCGGGGCAGGATCGGCTGGAACATCGTGACCGGCTACCTGGACAGCGCCGCCAGGGCCATGGGCCGGCCTGGCCAGGTGGAGCACGACCGCCGCTATGACCAGGCCGATGAATACCTGGACGTGCTGTACAAGCTCTGGGAGGGCAGTTGGGCGGACGATGCCGTAATCGCAGACCGTGAGCGCCGTGTCTACGCCCGCCCTGAGCGGGTGCGCCCTGTACAGCACAAAGGCGAATTCTACCAGGTGGAGGGCTATCACCTGACCGAACCTTCGCCCCAGCGCACGCCCGTTCTGTTCCAGGCCGGTGCTTCGACAAGGGGCCTGCGTTTTGCTGGCCAACATGCCGAATGCGTCTTTATCATGGGCCAGAACCGGGACAGCGTGCGCAAGCAGGTAAATGCCATCCGCCAGGCCGCACAGGCGGCAGGCCGCGATCCTGAGGCCATCAAAGTGTTTATGGGGATTACCGTGGTAGTGGGTGCTACCGAACAGCAAGCTAAAGAGAAACACGCCGAATACCTGCGCTATGCCAGCCCCGAGGCAGGCTTGGCACATTACGCGGCGTCAACTGGGATCGACCTGTCACGGTATGGGCCCGACGAGCCCATCCGCGCCCAGAAGACCAACGCCATCGAGTCCGCAGCCAAGGCGCTAACCCACGGCGGCGACTGGACCGTACGGCGAATACTTGAACAGAATGCATTGGGGGGACGCTACCCCGCGTTGGTAGGGAGCCCCAGTACTGTTGCCGAGCAACTGCTGGACTGGGTCGATGACACCGGGCTGGACGGCTTCAATCTGACCCGTACCGTCACGCCTGAAAGCTATGAGGACTTTATACGCTGGGTAGTGCCGGAACTTCAGAGCCGCGGGCGTTACAAGACAGCGTATGCTCAGGGCAGCCTGCGGCACAAATTGTTTGGCGCAGGCGAACGCCTACCGGTGCAGCACCCTGGGGCAGCTCATCGGTTTGAGTAACGCGTACGGGAAGCGCCCGGGCTAAAGGCAGGAGAACCACCAAAAACGCCAGCTATTCGCTGGCGTTTGCGTTTGAAACCAGTGGCCGCGGCATCAAGGGGTCTTGCTCAGTTCTTCAGCCAGAACGGCTTTCATCACCTGAAAGGTGAGGTTACCGATCGTCCAAGGCTTGGGCAGGAAAGTGATGTCGTCGCCAATGTCTGCTGTTTCAGGTGTTTCATGGCCCGACATTACAATGATGGGCAACGCCGGCCATTCGGTATGCACCTGCCGGGTGAGCTGGGCACCGTCCATCGTACCGGGCATACGGATGTCCGTGATCAGCAGGTTGACGTTTACCCCTTCACCGAAGGCCTTCCAGGCGTCGTCGGCCGTTTCATAGTCCACCGTGGAAAACCCCTCCGACTCGAGGATCTCGCACACGAATTCGCGAATGGTAGGTTCGTCTTCAACAACCATGACCAGACCTAGACTCACTTTGTTGTCGGGCGCAGAGATGGAGGATGGGGTATTGAGCATCATGGTGTCCTTGGCAATGATCTTGGGCTTGGCTGCCCATACTCCCTTCGTCACCCAGAATCAAAGATGATTCAGTCTCCCGACCTACCCCATTCGACGAACGGTAGGTTGACCTGAGCCTTTCAGAGCAATTACTTACGCAAGTTTCCCACTTAATGGCTTCATTGCACGCCTGCTTGAGCCATAGGCCAGCACTCATTGGTGTGGCTGCAGGTAGCTTGTCAAAGCCAGGCGGGGCTTGCATGCTGCATAGGCCTCCCTATGGAAAACGCCGCCTATGAACATCATCAATGCCCGCCTGCGTCATGCCCAAGGTTTGCATACGGTCGAGTGCCTTGATGGCCGGATTGCCCACGTCATGCCCCAGGCCGACCTCGTTGGCCTGCAGCCGGGCAACCTCGACGCCCAGGGCCTGCTTTTGATCCCCCCCCTGGTGGAACCTCACATCCACCTGGATGCCGTGCACACGGCGGGGCAACCGCGCTGGAACCTGAGCGGTACGCTGTTCGAAGGGATTGAATGCTGGAGCGAGCGCAAGGCCACTATTACCCATGAGGACACCAAGGCGCGTGCCCATAAGGCCATTCGCCTGCTGGCCGAACATGGCATTCAGCATGTGCGCACCCATGTGGATGTGACCGACCCTACCTTGGCCGCCTTGGGTGCCCTGCTGGAGGTACGTGAAGAAGCCCGGCACCTGGTGGACCTGCAGATCGTGGCCTTCCCCCAAGAGGGCATCGACTCATTCGCCAATGGCCGCGCGCTGATGGAGCGGGCCATTGATATGGGGGCTGATGTGGTAGGCGGTATTCCTCACTTCGAACACACGCGCGAACAAGGCGTAAGCTCCATCCGCTTTCTCATGGACCTGGCCGAGCGCCGTGGTTGCCTAGTGGATGTGCACTGCGATGAAACCGATGATCCCCATTCACGCTTCCTGGAAGTGCTGGCCGAGGAAACCCGTACCCGCGGCATGGGCAGCCGGGTGACCGCCAGCCACACCACTGCTATGGGGTCCTATGACAATGCGTATTGCTCCAAGCTATTCCGCCTGCTGCGCCTGGCTGGCCTGAGTTTCATTTCATGCCCCACTGAAAGCATCCACCTGCAAGGTCGCTTTGATACCTTCCCCAAGCGGCGCGGTATCACCCGCATTGCCGAGCTGGACCGTGCAGGGCTGAACGTGTGCCTGGGCCAGGATTCTATCCAGGACCCTTGGTATCCCTTGGGCAACGGCAATATCCTGCGGGTGCTGGACGCGGGCCTGCACATTGGCCACATGATGGGGTTCGAGGACCTGCAACGGTGCCTGGATCTGGTCACCGACAACAGTGCCCGCGCGCTGGCCCTGGGGGACCGTTATGGCATCCAGGTCGGCCGGCCAGCCAACCTGGTGCTGCTGGATGCTGAGAACGATTATGAGGCCGTGCGCCGGCAGGTGAAGCCACGCTGGTCGATACGCAACGGCACGCTGCTGATGCGGCGCGAGCCTGAGCGGGTGGAGCTCCTGGCCTAGAAGCATGGGCAGGCTTGGGCCAGAAACTTTGCCCCCCTGTTGGCGGTCTGTCAGGGGACTGTTTTTCGGAGCCCTCCCCCTGTGCCTCGTTTCCTTGCCGCCCTGCTGTGCGCCCTGCTCGCCTTCCCTGTTTTCGCCGACGCGCCCGCTGCCGACCAGCAGCCGGCAGAAAAGGAGGTACTGGTAGAAGGCGGTTTGCTGGGCACGCTCACCTCCAGCCTTGATGATGTGCAGGATAAGCTGGACCTGAACGATCACTTGGTAGACACCTGGCGGCTGCGCACCGACCGTGCTGCCGCAGAGGCCAGCAGGCTGTTCGACCCCCAGACCAGTGTGTCGGGGCTGTCCCTGACACGGGACTTTCTCATCCTGAGCCTGACCTGGATCGCGACCTTCTTTGTGTTGTACACCCTTGCGCGGGTGATGTGGTCGCGGGTAGGCAAACGTGGCTTTCTCCACCGGCGCCAGCGCCTGCAAGGCGTACTGGGTTACCTGCTGCGGTTTACCGTGCCCGCGTTGCTCAGTTTCGGCCTCACACTGCTGGTAAGCCGTCACCTGGCGCCGTCTGACGCCCGCGCCCTGGCGCTGTGCCTGGCCTATGCCACCAGCAGTGGCCTGTTCTCCACCACCATGATCCTGTGTGCTGTTACCCTCTTCAACGTGGGCCACAAGCGCACGGCGGTGCATGCGTTACGCCGAAGCGCACCGCGCCCCTTGTTCGTGATCGGGTTTCTGGCGGCCCTGGGTGATGCCCTCACCAGCCCCCAGATCGCCCGACAGCTGGGCAGCAACCTCACCGGCAGTATTGCGGTGGTAGTTGGGCTGGTGGCCACGGTGGTATTCGCCGTACTGGTGCTGCGCATGCGCCGGCCTGTGGCCCACCTGATTCGCAACCGCAGCTACCATCAGCGCCGCGACCATCGGGCTGTGCAGGAAACCCTGCGGGTGTTTGCAGCGGTATGGTATTTGCCGATCTTGTTGATGATTCTGGTATCGGGCATTCACCTGATCGGTGCCGGTGAGCAGAGCCAACAGGCCCTGCAACGGGCGTTGATGAGCACCGTGCTGCTAGTGGGCGCTGTCTTCGTCAGTACCCTGATGCACCACGTGCTCAAGCCACAGACCGCCACCGACCCGGACCACAGCCGCCCGTACGTGGAACTGTTCCGCAGCCTGGGCCATGCCCTGTCCCGGATCGTGATCGCCATTGCATTCATCGAATTGCTGGCACGTACCTGGGGCGTGTCTGTGTTGGAGTTTGCCGCGCGTAACAGTGTAGGCCGGGCCATCAGCAACTCGCTGAGCAGCATTGGGTTGATTCTGCTGGTGACCTGGCTGGTCTGGGTCGTGATTGATACGGCCATCCAGCAGGCGCTCAAGCCCGCCATCGGCAAGCGTGCGGCTCGCCAGCCCAGCACACGCATCAAGACCATCCTGCCCATGCTGCGCAACGCCACCAAGATTGTGCTGGTGGTGATCGGCACCATCACCACCATGGCCAACCTGGGGATCAACGTGGCACCGTTGCTCGCCGGTGCCGGGGTGGTGGGCCTGGCCATCGGTTTTGGCTCGCAGCAACTGGTTCAGGACGTGATAACCGGGCTGTTTATCCTCATTGAAGACACCATCGCCATTGGCGATTGGGTGGTGCTGGACTCGGGCCATGCTGGCACCGTGGAAAGCCTGACGATTCGTACCTTGCGGCTACGGGACGGCAAGGGGTTTGTACACTCGGTGCCCTTTGGCCAGATCAAAGCCGTTACCAACCAGTCCCGCCAGTTTGCCAACGCCTTTTTCTCGGTACAGGTGACCTATGACAGCGATGTGGACACGGCGCTGGCTCTGATTCAACAGGCGGCTGACCAGATCGCCGATGATCTGTTGCTCAAGACCAACCTGCAAGGCCCGCTGCAGGTATTTGGCGTGGACAAGATGGACCTCAATGGCATTACCCTGACGGCCCAGTTCCGCACCAGTTCCGGTGGTCAATACGCTGTAGGCCGCGCCTTCAACGAAAAACTCAAGAAGCTGGTAGATGGCGTGGACAATGTACGTTTTGCGCAGTACTACCTGCCGCCTGTGCCGGTGAAGGCATAACGCAGTAGCGCGCATACCTGCGGGGCTATTACCATGGCAGCCCCGCTTGCTGCTGCAGAGAGACGCATTCGATGGCAACAACCCTGCTGGTGCTCAACGGCCCCAACCTCAACATGCTCGGCACCCGTGAGCCCACCGTATATGGCAAGGACACCCTGGCCGACGTGGAAGCCCACTGCCGTGCAGCCGCACAGGCCCATGGCCTGGAACTGGAGTTCGCCCAGACCAACCATGAAGGCCAGATGATCGACTGGATACACCAGGCCCGCGGCAGGATTGCCGGGATCGTGATCAACCCGGCCGCCTGGACGCACACCTCTATTGCGCTGCACGATGCCCTGGCTGCGGCAGAGGTGCCAACGATTGAGGTGCACATCTCCAATGTGCACAGGCGTGAGGCGTTCCGGCACCATTCATATGTGTCCCTGGTGGCCGTGGGTGTGATCGCGGGCCTGGGCACCCATGGCTATACCTTGGCTATCGAGCATTTCGCCAAGCTGCTGAAGTGATCCCGGGGCGGCTGCGTGGCAACTTACGCCGCAGCGCCCTTCCCGCCTACCCGACCTCGGGACCGCACGATGACCTCACCTGCTGTTCCACCACCCCGTGAATCACTGCGGCACAAGCTGCTCAAAGGCGGCGCTGAGCCCGACCCTCGTTTTACCCTGGCCAACGAACGCACGTTTCTGGCCTGGATACGCACGTCCCTGGCGCTCATGGCCGGCGGCATCGCGGTGGAAGCCTTCACAGCCCAAGTGTTTGCGCCCGACGCCCGCAAGGCATTGGCTGTGCTGTTACTGATGCTAGGCCTGTTGCTGAGCGCCAGCGCCGGCGTACGCTGGCTGAACGTGGAGCGGGCTATGCGCCATGGCCACCCGCTGCCAGTGCCGATCATGGTGCCCCTGCTGTCACTGGGCGGCGTATTAGCCACCGCCGTGCTGCTGGCCTTTATTGCACTGCACCCGGCATGAACCTGCTAAGCCGCCCCCATGCCGATGTGGGCCTTCAGCCGGAGCGAACCTGGCTGGCGTGGCGGCGCACATTGCTGTCACTGGTCGGGGCAAGCCTTTTGTTCCTGCGCTGGGTCCCCCACCATGGTGCCTTTGCCTTCGTGCTGGTGGGGTTGGCGTTGGCTGCTGCCCTCGGCATTGGCACGCGTCAACAGCGGCGTTATCACCAGGGGATAGCGGCCATCAACAGCGGAGTGCCTGCTGCCCCCGTCCTGGAGGTATTCGCCTTGGCCTTGGCCTGTGCAGTGCTGGGCTTGCTAGGGCTCTATGGCGTACTGGTTTTGTAAAGGCGCCTGACGGCGCCAGCGTGTTTTTTTTGCTAGGCCGGATCGTTCGCTTCACGCTCGGCGTCGGCCTCGAATAGCCTGGCCAGCTCTGCCCGTGCTTCCTGGTTGCTCTGGATAATCTTCGCATCGTCGTCGTAGACGCGATGCTGTTCCTTGAGTACCGCCTGGTCATGAAGCTGGAAGCGCTTGATGCGGGTTTGTGCCTGGGCTTCGCTCAGGCCCAGGCCAATGAGCGTACGGCGGCTCATTTCCAGGCTGGAATAGAACGTCTCCCGCACTGAATCCGCCCCCAGATTAGTCAGCTTGTGAACATGCTGGCGGTTACGGGCGCGAGCAATGATCTTGAGGTGTGGGTACAGCCGCTTTACCAGCTCAGCCGTCTTGATATTGGTGTCCGGGTCGTCCGTGGCAATCACGAAATATTCCGCCTGGTCCACCTTGGCCGCCCGCAGAATCTCGGCACGCAAGGGGTCGCCATAGAAGACTGGAAGCCCGGAAAAACTGCGCGACAGCTCAATACTTTCAACCGACGTATCCAGGGCCACAAAGGGGATTTTCTGAGCGCGAAGTATACGGGCCACGATCTGCCCCATTCGCCCCATGCCGGCAATTACGACGCGTGGCGCATTGGCGTCGATATTGCGGTATTCGTCCGGGACTTCCACAGGCTTTTCCGGGCGCTTGAGCAGCCGCCCGGCGGCCAGTAGCAGCAAAGGCGTAACTGCCATGGACAAGGTAATGGCAAGCACCAGCAGGTCGTGCAGGCGGTCATCGAACAAGCCACTGTCTCGGCCCAGCTTGAATACAACGAAGGCAAACTCACCGCCCGTGGCCAAAACCAGCCCCAGGCGTAATGCCGAACTGCCCGACAAGCCGCCAGCATAACGGCCAAGAGCCGCCAGGAGCGGTAGTTTCAGCCCCAGCAGCAACAGTGTAAGGCCCACTACCGTGACCGGCTCGGACAGCAGCAGCCCAAGGTTGGCGCCCATACCGACGCTGATAAAGAACAGCCCCAGGAGCAGGCCTTTGAAGGGCTCGATCTGCGCTTCCAGTTCATGCCGGTATTCAGAGTCGGCCAGCAGCAACCCGGCCAGGAAGGCGCCCAGAGCCATGGATACGCCTACCTGGTCCATTAGCCAGGCAGTACCGATCACCACCAGCAGCGCAGTGGCCGTGGACACTTCTTGCAACCCGGTCTTGGCGACGGCGCGGAACACGGGCCTCAGCAGGTAGCGCCCACCCACAACGACCACCGCGATGCTGCCCAGCACACGCAACCCATGTTCCAGGCTTGGAGGCTGGTGGCTGGCTGTGCCGCCCGCCAGGATAGGTACCAGGGCGATCAAGGGGATGGCTGCAATGTCTTGGAACAGGAGAATGGCAAACGCTAACCGACCATGAGGCGCATTCAGCTCATGGCGCTCGGCCAGGCTTTGCAGGCCGAAGGCCGTGGATGACAACGCAAGGCCAAGGCCCAAAATCACTGCACTATTGAGGGGCAAAGAAAAGCCGAACAGCGCCACAGCGCCAATCACACAACCAGTGACCACCACCTGTGCCAGGCCTACACCAAACACAGCCTTTCGCATGACCCACAAGCGCTTTGGCGACAGCTCCAGGCCAATGATAAACAGCAGCAAAACCACGCCCAGCTCGGACAAATGATTCAGGCTCTGGCTATTGCCCACCAACCCCAGTACAGCGGGGCCTATGGCCACCCCTGCCAGCAGGTAACCCAGCACGGCACCCAATTGAAGCCTTTTGGCCAGCGGGACCGCCAATACAGCGGCCAACAGGAACACCACAACGGCGCCCAGTAGATTGCCGTCATGCGGCATGCGATACCTCTCTTAGTGCAATTGCGATTTAGTACAGTTGGAGCGTGTATTAGCACGCGCTTTTTACGGCGCGAGGTTTCTAGTCCGGAGGGCGACCTATGTGTTTGACCACCTCGAAGATAACCTTATTGATATCGAAGGGCTTGTCGAACACGATGTTGAACAAGTCGGGGCTGGCTCGGCCAATACTGCCTTGGGCTCCGCTCATGAGGAACACGGGCAAGTCGGCGAAAGCAGGGCGCTGTCGTACGGCGCGGGCAAACTCCAGGCCATCCATCACGGGCATCATGAAGTCGGTGATCACCAGGCTAGGGCGCTCACGGTCCAGTACCTCAAGCGCCTTACGACCATTGCTCGCCTTGACGACCATGTAGCCCTCATCCTCCATCGCAAACCCGAGGATATCGGCGATCAAATACTCGTCGTCGACTATCAGGATTGTCGTCATTTTCGGATTGGCTCAATCAACATCAGTGACTTCTCGGTGAGGCGCTGCCCGTCAGCACCGCCTCTGCCTGTTTGAAGGCCTTCGTGAACGCCAGGCCCTGGGCGCCAATCACCACCTCGAACAACGAGGGGTCGTACAGGCTGTCCCTGACCTTAAGAATGGTCATCATTCGCTTAAGTTCAGACGCGTATTCAACGAAGCGCAGCACCAGGATGTTGTCTACCACACTGGACAGGTCCGGCACGGGCGAGCGGATCTCCGGGCCGATGATGCCCTGCATCTCGGAGGTGACCAGCACCGTTACCCCTCGTGAACGCAACTCACACGTAAGGCTGCTGAAAAAATCGTTCAACCGTGCCGGGTTGGTAGTCACGCGGGTCATACCGCCCAGGCTGTCGATCAACAGCCGCTTGATGCCATGGATTTCGACCTCAGCCAGCAGCCGTTGCCCTAGACCATCGAGCAACCCTTCGGTAGTAGGCTGCCAGCGGATGTGAAGCGCGCCACTGCGCTGCATGGCGTCGAAATCCAGCCCCAGGGACGCGGCTTTGAGCGCCAGCCGCTGGGGGCTTTCGTAAAAACCGAAATACAAGGCGGGCGCCTCGGGTGTGGCCTGACCGAGAAACTGAATACCCAGGGACGTTTTCCCGACCCCTGGCGGCCCCATGGCGATGGTTGCCGACGCGTGGGCAAAGCCACCGCCTATGATCTGGTCCAGGCTGGGAACGCCGGTGCTCACACGCGTACTGTCCGCTTGGTCAGGGCCGGACGGTATGCTGTACAGGCTTTCAAGGCGCGGGTAGATCACCAGCCCGTCGTCAGTGATTTCGCAGTCGTGCAACCCTGACAGGGCCCCGCTGCCTCGGGTTTTGCGCAATTGTATACGGCGTACCGAACGCGCCCCTTGAAGCTCTTCGCCCATTTCGATCACACCATCGACCATGGTGTGCTCCGGGCTACCGTCATCCAGCCGTGAGCTGGTGAGGAACAGCACGGTGCAGCCGGCAAACGCTGCATGCCCTTGGAGCTCGGCAATGAATTTCTTGGTGTCGAGTTGCGACTCGGCCTTGGTACGCGCGTTGAGCAGGCCATCCACCACCAATACCGTTGCCTTTTGCCGGGCAATCTCGCGACGCAACAACTTGACCACTTCCTCCAGCCCTTCATTTTCGAGGGTGTCGAAGGCGCTGACGAACTGGATCTGGTCACCAATAAGCGAGCGGTCGAAAAAATTGAGCGTGGACAGGTACTGGAACAGTCGTTCGTGAGACTCGGACAATAAAGTGGCAACCAGTACCTTGCCGCCGTTTCTAGCGTGGTTGAAGCTGAGTTGGTTGGCCAGGATAGTTTTGCCCGACCCTGGACGCCCCTGCACGATATAGGAGGCCCCAGCGACCAGCCCTCCCTTGAGCAAGGCGTCGAGGCCTGCTATTCCAGTCGCAAGGCGTTTTAGCTGTTCCAATATCAACCTGCCTGTAAGTAATGTGCTGCTGTTCCGGTCCGGCCTGAGCGCCTGCCCGCCGGTGTGAGGTAGGTGAATTCTATACCGTGCCATCCGGCCACATATAGTAGTAGTGCATGTACCCGTGGAATAAGCGGGCGCTGCTGGGCGCGCGCTGCTGGCCGCCCAGGCTCATTTAAGGCAAGGGCCAACATCCGGCCCAACTAACCCGGCATTGAGCAGTCACAAAACCACATCCCGTTTTGAATGAGTACTGATGAGTTTTATCACTGCAATTGCCATATTAGGGGCGGTGCTGCTCTTGCTGGCCCTGGCTTCGGCCTACCTGCGCTGGCTGCCGGTCACCACCAGTGCTGTGTGCCTGCTAGTTGGGCTAGGTATTGGCCCTGTGGGGCTGGGTATCGTCAACCTGGATATTCGTGAGTCTACCCACTGGCTGGAGCGGCTGACCGAAGGTGCCGTACTGTTTTCGCTGTTTGGCACAGGCATCAAATTGCGCCTCACGTTCGGGCGAAGTGCTTGGCGATGTGCGTACCTGCTGGCCGGGCCGGTGATGGTTGCCTCGATCATCGGTGTAGCGGTGGTGGCCCACTTCGCGCTTGGGCTGGACTGGGGCGTGTCCATGCTGATCGGGGCCATGCTGGCGCCTACGGACCCGGTATTAGCCAATATGGTGCAGGTGAACAACGCACAGGACTTCGACCGTGTTCGATTTGGCCTGTCTGGCGAGGCCGGCCTCAACGACGGTACCGCGTTTCCCTTTGTGCTCTTCGGCCTGCTAATGATTGGCCATGGAGGCTTCGAGGGCGGCTGGCTGACCCACTGGGTGCTCAAGGACGTGATCTGGGGCGTCGCAGGCGGCCTGCTCATTGGTTACGGGTTAGGCCGGCTGGTGGGCCAACTGATGATTTTCCTACGTGTCCGCCACCAGGACAGCACATTGTCCCCCAATGACTTCCTAGCACTGGCCTTGATTGCCTTGGCTTACTCCATTGCCTGGTACCTGGGTGCTTTTGGTTTCCTTGCAGTGTTTGCCGCGGGCTTGGGGCTTCGTCAGGCCGAGGCGCAATCCACCGGTTCGGACGTACCTTCCGAGCACCTGACCCACACCATTACGGGGCACCATGAACTGCCCCCCGAACACGCCCTTGCCGGTTCAGTGGACGAGCTGGCCCCTCCTCAAGTCGCGGCAGGCGTGATGATGAGCGACATCATGGCCTTTGGCAGCCTGATCGAACGTTCCATGGAAGTGATGCTTATCACCTTGCTAGGCGCCCTGCTGTGGGGTTACTGGGATTGGCGTGGCGTAGGGCTGGGCCTGGTACTGTTTGTGATCATCCGTCCTTTGGCCGTATGGGCGCTGGGCGGGAGCCGGGCATTGCTGAGCGGGCACCAAAGCGCCTTGCTGGGCTGGTTCGGCATCCGCGGCATCGGCTCCATCTATTACCTGTGCTTTGCGCTGCAGCACGGGCTAAGTGATGAGGTGGCGCGGACCTGCGCCAGCCTCACACTAACCGTAGTCGCCTTAAGCATCGTATTGCATGGTGTGAGCACCCAGCCTCTGCTGGATCACTATGAGCGGCGCAATAGCAAAGCAGTAGATTAGGCACTGAGCAGTCTGGCAACGTCCTGGTAGGTGGGAGTACGTGTAAACCGAGCGTCGTTCAGGTAGGGACTGAAATCTTCTTCGCCGTACCCGGCCACCCACACCCCAGCTGCCAGCCCTGCTTCCACGCCGGCGTGGCTGTCTTCCACAAGCAGGCATTGGTGGGGTGGTAGCTGCAGTACCTTGGCAGCTTCCACAATAAGCTCCGGTGCGGGCTTCCAGGCCTGAACCTCGTAGGCGCTCACGATGCTGCCCTGGAAGTACTCAAGCAGGCTAGCTGCGCCCAGGCAGGTTTCGATTTTGACACGCGGGCCATTGGAGGCCACGCACTTGGGCAGGTGCAGGTTGCGCACGAAGTCCAGCGCCCCAGGCATGGGCGCCATGCCTTGGGCAAAGCGGACCAGGCTATCTACACGAAATTGGCGCATGAAGGGCTCAGCCTCAAAGCCAGGATATTCCTCGGCCAGGCGGGCCGCGAATACCGCAAACTGCACCCCCCGGAAGCGGTCTAGCACGTCGTGTTCAGGCAGGTCGATGCCCCGGCTGACCAGCATTTCCCACAATAACCGGGCAGCGATGCGTTCGCTGTCTACCAGTGTGCCGTCCGAATCGAAAATCACGCCTTTGATGTCCACACGCAGTGCTCCCCGTATTAGCCAGGAGGGTGTGACAACGCAATGGGAGGTCCGTTGCGTACCATGCCTTCACCACACGCCTTGGGCCTTAATGAAAGTCCCGGCTCCGCACCTCCAAGCCAGACAACAAACGGGTCATGTCTATCAAGTTGCGTGCCACCAGGTGGCAGACCTCTCCCTGGCGCTCAAACCGGCCTTGCACCTGTAGCAACCGGGCGCCGACCAGTGCCTTGCGCTGGCGCTCGGCCAGGTCACGCCAGACGATCACGTTGACCATGCCGAATTCGTCCTCAAGCGTTACGAACGTGACCCCGCTGGCTGTACCGGGACGCTGCCGGCTGGTCACCAAACCCGTCACGCTAACGGAGCGGCCGTGGGCCAGTGTGCCGAGTTCCCGTGAGCTACGGCACCGCCAGGGCCTCAATGATGCGCGCAGCAATGCCAGGGGATGGCTGCCAAGGGTAGTGCCCATGGCTGCGTAATCAGCCAGCAGGTCCTCGCCTACGGTGGGCACTGGCAGCAGGACATCGGGCTCTGGCAACGGGGCTATTGCTGCGAACAGTGGCAGTTGCTGTTCGACACTGGCCACGTCCCAGCGTGCGCGGTGGCGGTGACCGGCCAGCCCTTGCAAGGCACCTGCATCGGCCAGTTGTTCACAGCTGCGTTGGCACAGGCCGGCCCGGGTGGCCAGGTCCTGAAGGCTGCTGAACGGTGCACAGGCCCGTGCCTGGCTCATGCGCAAGGCCGCGCTTGCCTGGAAGCCCCGGATCATCCTTAACCCCATGCGAATGGCAGGCTGAGCCACACTGCCCGCTTCCAACGTACAGTCCCATTCGCTATAGCGCACATCCACAGGGTACACCTGAACCCCGTGACGGCGGGCATCCTGGAACACCTGGTCAGGGCTGTAGAACCCCATGGGCCAGCTATTCACCAAGGCACAGGCGAACGCTGCAGGCTCATGGCACTTCAACCAGCTGCTGGCATAGGTGAGCAAAGCGAAGCTTGCTGCGTGGGACTCGGGAAACCCATAACTGCCAAAGCCTTTGATCTGTTCAAAAACGCGTTGGGCGAAGGCCTCTGTATAGCCATTGCGCAGCATGCCCTCGCGCAGCCTCACCTGGTGAGCGCCCATTCCGCCATGGCGCTTCCAAGCCGCCATGGCACGGCGCAGCTGGTCAGCTTCGCCCGGGGTATAGTCCGCTGCCACAATGGCGAGCTGCATCACCTGCTCCTGAAACAGCGGCACGCCCAAAGTGCGCTTGAGCACGGCCTCCAGGGCTGGAGAAGGATAATCCACAGCTTCTTCGCGGTTACGCCGGCGCAGGTAGGGATGCACCATGTCCCCTTGGATAGGGCCAGGGCGCACGATGGCCACCTCAATCACCAAGTCGTAAAAATTCTGCGGCTTGAGGCGCGGCAACATGGCCATTTGCGCACGTGACTCGATCTGGAATACGCCCACGGTGTCGGCACGGCCAATCATCTCGTAAGTGGCAGGGCAGCCCTTGGGGAGCGTTGCCAACGTATAGTGCTGACCTCGGTAACCTTTGACCAAGTCGAAACACCGACGCAGGGCACTGAGCATGCCCAGGGCAAGCAAGTCCACCTTGAGCAGCCCGACCTGGTCCAGGTCGTCCTTGTCCCACTGGATCACTGTGCGGCCTTCCATGGCGGCGTTTTCCACGGGCACCAGCGTATGCAGCGGGTGCTCGGAAATCACGAAGCCGCCAGGGTGCTGAGACAGATGGCGGGGAAAACCGATCAACTCTCCGGTGAGCACCAGCACCCTGCGCAGGATCGGGCTCTCTGGGTCAAACCCGGCTTCGACCAAGCGTTCAGGCGATGGCAGCGTGTCGCTATGGCGCCCGGCACACTCGGCCAAGGCACTGATCTGGTCAGGGGGCAGCCCGAGGGCCTTGGCTACATCACGCAGGGCACCGGCCGCACGGTAGGTGCTAGCGATGGCGGTGAGCGCTGCACGGTCACGGCCATAGCGGCTGAACACATACTGGATGACTTCTTCTCGCCGGTCGTGTTCAAAGTCCACGTCGATGTCGGGGGGTTCATTGCGCTCGCGCGAAATGAAACGCTCGAACAGCAGCTGGGTGTGCGCAGGGTCGATGGCCGTAATGCCCAGCGCAAAACAGACGGCGGAATTGGCCGCCGACCCCCTGCCCTGGCACAGAATGCCCTTGCGCCTGGCAAAATCCACGATGTCGTGCACGGTCAGAAAGTAGGACGCGTAGGCCAGGTCGGCGATGATGGACAGCTCTCGTTCGATGCTCTCCCGCACAGCAGCGGGCGCACCGGACGGCCAGCGTGTGGCCATACCGCGTTGGGTCAGTTCACGTAGCCAGCCGTCCGGGGTGTGCCCGGCCGGCACCACTTCGTGAGGGTAGTGATAGCGCAACTGATCGAGGCTGAACGTGCACTGCCGGGCAACACGCAGGGTTTCTTCGAGCAATGTGGGCGGGTACAGTTCGGCCAGTTGCGACAGGCTGCGCACATGCCGCTCGCCATTGGCGAACAGCCACGCACCCGCCTGTGCTACCTCCAGATGATGGCGGATGGCAGTTAGGGTGTCCTGCAAGGCCCGGCGGCCCCGCGCATGCATGTGTACATCCCCACTGGCCACGCAACGAACACCTAGCTCATGACCCAAGCGTTGCAGGGCGGCCAGGCGTTGAGCATCGTTTACGCCGCGGTGAAGTTCCACAGCCAGCCACAGGCGGTCGCCAAATAGCACCTTCAGCCATTGGCCATGGCTGACCTGCGGCGCTGAAGACGGCAACCAGAGCGCCAGTAGCCCGGTCAAGTCCACACCGTGGTAATCGGCAGCCAGGGCCTGATAGGTGCCTTTTTCCGCGCGCCGCCTGGCCAGGGTGATCAAGTGACACAGCGTTTGGTAACCGGCCATCGTTCGTACCAGCAACACCACGCGGGCACCGTTATCCAGTACGAACTCGCTGCCTACGATCAAGGGTAACTGGCAGGCCTGCGCAGCCTGCCAGGCACGGACAACCCCGGCCAGGGTGCACTCATCGGTAATGGCCAAGGCCGAGTAGCCCAACTGCTTGGCACGGGTGAACAGCTCAAGGGCCGAGGATGCACCGCGCTGAAAGCTGAAGTTCGACAGGCAATGCAGCTCGGCATAGCGGGTCATCCAAACCACCCTTGCAGCCACCAGGTGTCCTCACCCAGTGTTCTGTAGGCCCAGGCCTGCCGCCCACACGCCAGCCGTAGGCGATAATAGTCGCGGCGTACATCTTCACCATCCCACCAGCCGCTTTCTATTCGCTCCGGGCCTGCTACCCACTCCCAGCGGGTGTCGGGCAACGGCTCTGCCGAGGACAGCAACCAGCCAGGGCGCAAAGGCGCCGCCGGGTCGAGCGTAGCGACCGTGGCATAGTCTTCAACCGACCACGCATGCTCGGGCCGGTGGTCGGCGTGGGCGCGCAGGCTACCCACTGCGTCGTCGCCTAGCCGTGTGCGCAAACGCTCGCGTACGTGTTCCCAATTCTGCGCTGCGGCTGACCGTGTGTCGAACAGCCCCTGAACCTTGGGCACATACGCCGGCAGCTCCAAGGCCAGCAAGCGCATACTGCGCACGGGGCGGGTTACCTGCACAGGCTCCAGGCGCCCGCGAGCCAGCTCGAACAGCAGGCCAGGGTTACGCTCTGGCGACAGCAGCCCTACGGGCACTGCCGTGTCGCTGCCCTCGGCATGTTCAAGGTGCACCACGAATCGCTGAACGCCCCCATCCCTCGCGGCCAGGTACACCCCCAGATCACCAATCAGGCGCCGCAGCGGAAACAATAAGGCCTGTGTGGATTCCACATCGAAATTGAGCTCGACACGGCTATCGAACCGTTCAGGTAACGTGAAGTACTCAAGGGCCAGCGGGCGCAGTCCCTGAATCTGGTCCAGCTGGAGCCCGACCTGAGGTGGAAACCTGCGAGCCAGGGCCGAACGTTCAAGTGCAAGCAATTGCCCCAGCCGGCGAAGGCCCATGCGCATCAAGGAGGTGCTATGAGCCTTGGCCAAGCCGATACGGTCTACGGGCATGCCCGCCAACACCGCCTGTAATTGGCTGAGTGAGGTAATGGCCGCGCCGTCTTGCAGGTTGGCCAGCATGCGCGCGGCTACGGGGTTGGGGGCCAGGGTGATGCGGTGCGTGAACCCCATGGCGTCCAGTTCGTGTCGCCAGCGCGCCTCGAACGCCGGCCATGGCCCAAAAAGCCCCATCCCGGAGCCGACCTCGATCACTAAGGCGCGGGGGTAATGCAAGCTAACCTGGGAACTGAAGCCATAGCCCCACGCAGCCAGCAATTGCATGGCTTGCTCCACGTGGGCCAAGTTGTAGTCCATAAGCTGGAAATCATGGGTCAAGGCCTGTGCTGCACTCAGGCTTTGGCCCGGGCGCAACCCCAGCGCCCGGGCCGCTTCATTTACAGCCTGCAGCACCCGCCGCTGTGCGGGGCCACTGGCGAGCGCCAAGGGCAGCGTGGGATCGGGCCGGTCCCGCAGCGCGACGTCCAGCGCCAGCTGGGGGAACAGGATACAGGCCCAAAGCACGGCCATTTCAACCGCAGCTCGACCAGGCGAGTGAGTGCGCTGGGGGCAAGCCACCTCGGCATTTGAGGACCGTCCAACGTGCAGGCGACAGTGTGATCGCAATGCGCAGGGCCGCTGGCGATGGGTTGGCGGTCGCCTGGCTGCCACGCAATACAAAGCCCAGCGCCTGGCCTGTTTCAGCCGCAACCTGAAGGCGCCGAAGCGCCCGTTCATCGGCTTGCCCAGCCCAGCACACCACAGCCGCGCAGCTACCCGAGCGCAGGCATTGCTCGGCCGCCCACAGGGCCTCTTTGCCCTGCGCCCGTACCAATGTAATGCTTTGCAGGTTCACCCCAGCAGCCAGCCAGGCTTGAGGGTAAGGCACGAAAGGCGGCGAAACCAGCACGACCCGCTCACCGGCAGCAGTGAGCCGGGCCAGTGTGGGCCATAGCAGATGCAGTTCACCGCTTCCGGTAGCGGGTATCAGGATTTCGCTCAAGGCATTGGCGGGCCAGCCCCCCAGGGGCAAGGCATCGTCCAGTTGAGCATGCCCCGTAGGTTGTGCAGGGCAACGGGTTGTCTCGCCGGAGGCATACCGCCCTTTCCACACACGGCGGCTATCGAGCAGCCCCTCCAGGCTGACAACCGTGTTGCTCACCGCCGGACCAACCCACAGAAGATACCTTCGATCACGAAGTCCCGATCCAGGCCTACCACAATAGGCTGATAGGCAGGGTTGCGGGGCAATAAGCGGATGCCCTGGGCATGCTGCTCAAAGCGTTTAATGGTGACTTCACCCTCCAGCCTCGCCACAACGATCTGCCCGTTTCGAGCCTCGGCCAAGCGCTGCACGCCCACCAGGTCGCCGTCCAGGATACCGTCCTCTACCATCGAGTCCCCGTGTACCTCCAACAGGTAGTCAGGTACGCGGGAAAAGAGCCGCACGTCCAAGGCAAGGTAATCATGCAAGCCGGCATCAGGATCGATAGGCCGGCCTGCCGCAACCCGGCCTACCAGCGGCACCTGCACCAGCTCGGCCTGGCCGGCCTTGCTTATCAGCCGGATGCCACGTGCCTGGTGGGCCTGGACTTCGATATGCCCGGCTTCGGCCAGTGCCTGTATGTGCTTGCGCGCCACACTGCGTGAGGCAAACCCAAAGGCCTGACTGATTTCAGCCAGGCTTGGAGGTTGGCCTTGTAGCGCGATGCGCTCACGGATAAAGGCCAGAATGGCGCGACGACGAGGTGTCAGGGTCGTGATTTTCATGGAGTACATTTGTACTCCACCCCCCTGATATTGGCTAGCCCTTTTTTATTGGCTAAAGCACGCCGGGGCTTTTGACGGCTGCCGGGCTTTAGCCAGCAGCACTGTCGAAGGTTGGCAGATAGCGGCATGTGCCTTACAACTGCATAGCGCAGGCAGGCCAGCCTGTGCGGCCCAAGGGGTACGGGCTGGCTGGGCATACAACCGCCGCAGCGCAGAAAGGGCCAACCCTGAAATACGCTGTAACCAGCGCACGTCTTCTGCGGCAACCGCATGCCCCTCCAATGCCTGGCGCAGTGCGCCTTCGCGCAACGCCTGATCAGGATGGCAACGTTCCAGGAACAGTTTCAGGTAGGTGCCTGCCCCTGAAAAAGGCTGGAAAAGCACGCAGCACAATTGCTCCTCGCTCATGCCGTATCGCTCTTCCACATGGCGCCGCAAACGGGATTCCTGGTTGGCCACGGCGCGCTCACCCAGGCAAGCCGTACGCAGGGCAACCAGTTTTCTAGCGGGCACGCCCTCGCGGCGAAGCTGCTCGAGCCGGGGCCTCAACCAGACGTCAAGCCCGGCGGCATAGTGGTCACCCTGGTAGTAACAGGCACTTAGTGCGGTAAGGTGCGCGCCGAGCAAGGCGTCTTCGCAGCCCATGAGCCCATGCCGCACCGAGAACGGGTCAAGGTGCATGCCTAGGCATTCCGTGGCCAACTGCCAGCGCCGCTTGTGCGTAGGGGGTAGGAACTCATGCACCGATAAAGGCATGGGCACATTAACGGACAGCCGCCCGCCAGAAGCCCGCCCCTTGTAGAGCCCAGCCAGGCGCGGCAACCAGGTGGGGCATGGCACACGCTCATGAATGCCAAGCGCGCCCGCCGACCTTAGCAGGCGCCGCGCGTGCAGGCCCTGACGCAATAGAAAACGCTTTGGCTGAGGGGTAACCCATAGGTCCCCTGGCGCGCCTTTCTCCAAAGCACTCCACAGCCAGTGGGCTGAAGCGAGCAGGCAAACGTCACGGGGCTGTGAGGAGGCGTAGGGAGCGCCTCCCAGAGTGATGGGCAGCACGGCAAACCCCTGCCGGCCTCGGCCTTGACTGACCATCATGCGTTCGTAGGGGAAAAGCCCCGTATCGCTGACACCTAATACGTCTACACGCGGGTCTTCTAGCAAAAACAGGGTCGCCATCACCCGCTCGATATTGCCATCGTCTACAGGTGTTGACCCTGGCAAGGCGGGAATCACCACCTTCAGCCTAAAGGTCTGGTTCCGCGCCTCGGCCAGCAGCAACTGCACGCCCCGCAGCAACGCCAGTGCCAGCAAGCCATCGCGCTCACCTGAGCACAGCACCACCAGGCGAGCCTTGGCCAATTCAGGGAAACGGTGGCTGATATGCTCTGCCAGCCGCAGCATGGCCAGGCGCTGCCCCTCACCCTGCGCATTGACCAGGCGTTGCAATACCTGCCGATAGATGCTTTCCAGGGCTTGCTTATGCATTTCGGTCATGGGTTCCTCCCTCGCAAGCCGCCCAGGTCAGGGCGGTCATTTGGCGCAGCGAAGGATAGCCCTGAGGGCGTGGGCAGGCAGCCTGCAACAGAGGCAGTTTAGCGAAGGGAAATTCCTGAGAACCTGTAGGAATGCCCTGAAAAGGTTAACCGTTCCAGGGCATGCGGGGCCTCGGAGCCAAAGAGCGCAAAGCCGCTACTGTGCGCTGATTTCCAGCACAGCCCGCCCACTACAGGGGCAGTCATCCATATAGCGATGAGCCTGCACAAACTGCTCGAAGGGGAAGACTCGGATGGCCTGGGGCGACAATACCCGGTCAGCCGTCAACTGGTTGATCTGCATCAGTGCCTGGCTGACCGCCTCACTATCCTGGGCAATGCCCAGCTCCGGCTTGCCAGTAAAGTTACCCAGGCAGTGCACGTGGAACTGAATGTTTTTCTGAAACGCCGCACAGGCGGGGAATGGGGTCTGGTTCCCCCCTTGCAAGCCATAGAGGATCAGGCTCCCGCGTGGGGCCAGCACATCCCCCATCATGGACATCTGCGGGCCGCCCAGGCCGTCAAAGACCATGTTCACACCTTTGCCATCAGTGTATTTGTTGATCTGCATGAGCAGGTCCTGCTCATCCGTCACAATCACCTTGTGCGCACCCAGGGCCAGCAACGGTTCGCGCTGGGCCTCATTGCGGGTCGCCGCAATCACCTTCACCCCCAGCGCATTGCCCAACTGCACAAAGGCAGGGCCTGAGCAATGGCTGGCATCGGTGATCAGCGCCGTTTGCCCAGGCTGTGTGCGTGCCAGCTTGACATAGGCAAACCAGGCCACAAGCAACGGCGTGTAATGAACAGCCGCCTGGGCGGGTGTGAGCAGCTCGGGGTAGCGCGTAAGGGCTGCAGCGGGCATGAGCACGCACTCGCCGCAAGCTGGGTATTCATTGGCGCTGGTCGCGGGGAAACTGGCAACACGATCACCTGGCTTGAAACCCTCTACGCCCTCGCCTATTGCGGTTACAACGCCCGCCATTTCCTGGCCGATGCCTGCCGGCAAACGGGCCTGCGAGGGTGCCAGGTTCTGCCGCCAGAGCACGTCGAACCAGGAGATACCGATGGCTGAAACTCGCACCTGCACTTCGCCAGGTCCGGGCAGCCGCGTCTCTAGCGCTTCGCACTTGAGCACTTCGGCAGGGCCGAACTTGTGAAAACGGATTGTGCGGGACATGACGAACCTCGTCTGATCACTTCTATTACCACGTAGGTTATCCGGGCTTTACCCGCATCGCTACCGGGGGACATTGATAGTCAACATGCCCAATATTGATCCCCGATTCAATGGGTATAACGCAGGATTAATAAATCCCGTGCACCTTGGGAATCAATCCCCGTACTATTCCACCGCCCCATAACCTGCCAGAGCGATGCAGATGAATCGCAATGACCTTCGCCGTGTCGACCTGAACCTGCTGATTGTTTTCGAAACCTTGATGCACGAGCGCAGCGTCACGCGTGCTGCAGAAAAGCTCTTCCTAGGGCAGCCAGCCATCAGTGCGGCCCTTTCGCGGCTGCGCAGCCTGTTTGACGACCCCCTGTTTGTGCGTACAGGCCGCAGCATGGAGCCGACGGCCCGGGCCACCGAAATTTTCGCCCTGCTCTCGCCTGCCCTGGACTCCATCTCCACCGCCGTGAGCCGGGCGGCCGACTTCGACCCGGCCACCAGCACAGCCGTGTTCCGTATCGGCCTGTCCGATGACGTCGAGTTCGCCTTGCTGCCGCAACTGCTCAAACGGCTGCGCGCCGAAGCACCGGGTATCGTGCTAGTAATACGGCGGGTCAATTACATTCTGATCCCGGCGCTGCTGGCCTCCGGGGAAATCTCCGTAGGGGTTAGCTATACCAGCGAACTGCCTGCCAATGCCAAGCGCAAGGTCTTGCGCCGCAGCCGGCCCAGGCTGTTGAGGGCCGACAGCATGCCTGGGGCCATGAGCCTGGACGACTTCTGCGAGCGGCCACACGCGCTGGTGTCCTACGCCGGCGACCTGAGCGGCTTTATCGACACCACCCTGGAAAAACTGGGGCGCAAGCGCCATGTGGTGCTGGCTGTGCCCCAGTTCAACGGCCTGGGCACCCTGCTGGCCGGCACCGATATCATTGCCATCGTGCCGGACTACACCGCCGACGCCCTCACCGCCGCCGGCGGCCTGCGCGCCGAAGACCTGCCGCTGGACATCCAGACCTTCGAGCTGCACATGGCCTGGCGCGGCGCCCAGGACAACGACCCCAGCGAACGCTGGCTGCGGGCGCGGTTGCAGATGTTTTTTGGGGATCCGGATAGCCTGTAATGAAATCCTACTAAACTGATACCATCCGACAATCCATTGCCGGCCTCATGTTCCAAGTGCAACAGTCAGTTAACTGTGTTCAGCCGATTTGCCGCCAGCAGCAGTAAATGCTTCATCAGCACCTTTACAGGGAATTTCCGTCCCAGCGTTTACCGTGGCCGAGTAGTGAGCAAATCCGCGATTTCGTTCAGGTGCTCTGATCGTGTCCCGAGAGGTTGTGTAACTCATGCCGCCGTCCTACTGATCGCCCTCCCCGCCTATGCTTGATCAGCAAAAACCAAAATTGATAAAGTAAGGATTATTCCTTACAATTCAGTCATTACATTCGGGAGAACGCCCATGCCTACCATCCACGAAATCGCCACCCTCACCTCCAAGGGTCAGGTCACCCTACCCAAAGCCATCCGCCAATTGCTGGGCTTGAATGCCGGCACTAAAGTCGCGTTCGATGCCCGTGGAAACGAAGTCGTGGTCAGTCGAGTGGAAGCCGACCACGAAGACCCGGCCATCGGCGCATTCCTAAACCTGTTAGAAGCTGACATTCGCAATGGGCGTAACATCACCGCGCTACCGGACGACCTGGCGCAAGCCATGCTCGCCAACGCCCAACACCCTGTAGATCTGGACGAAGAAATTGACGGTGAGGTCGCGATTTGACTCAGTACCATGGCTGGACACTGTTGTTCCATGAAGGTGTAACTGTACAGCTACGCAAACTGCAAGAGGCCGCTAGACGGGCTGAGCAGAACGACCCGCATGGCTTTGAAAGCAACGCCAACGTCAAGTTATTCCGAGCATTGAGCCACCTGATCATGGAGGCAGTGCCAAGCGACCCGGCCCGTGATGAGTTCCGCCAGGGCAATACGTTGGGTACCGCTTACCGCCATTGGCGACGGGCGAAAATCGGACGGCGTTTCAGGCTGTTTTTCCGCTACGATTCAAAGTCCAAGGTGATCGTCTACGCCTGGGTCAACGATGAAAACACTCTACGCTCTGCGGGTAGCAAATCCGATCCCTACGCTCTATTTGAGAAAATGTTTGGCCGAGGCAATCCACCTAATGACTGGGACGCGCTGATTGCCAATGCACGTAGCGACTGGCGCGAATCGTAGGCGTAAGCTCCGCGCTATAGGACGGGCACAGCCCCGCCAACCCACTAGCGCAATATTATGGTCGATTCTGCTCTGGATAGTGGCCTGGGGATCCTTTGGCAATCCCGCCTAGGTACAACTATGAGCACGCTGTGAAAACTGGCTGCCATGTGTACTGATGTTTTCGATCAAGGCAGCAGCAACCTGCGTCGAGACGTCTGCTTCGTTTACGACACCGAGACGAGGTAGCCCCATAACCACTGCTCACCCCAGCCGTTGTAGTGCACATTGATCCGCTCAAGCATCGCTTGGGGTTCGCCTGACACGGCGGCGGTGGGCGGTGTTTTCGTAGCGACGCACGTCGTCAAGGCTCTCCAGCCTCGGCCTGAACAAACCGTCGAACTCTTTGGCCCTCCCCAGCACCATTGCCACACGCACTACAGTCTCCAGGCCTACGTTGCGACCGGCTTCAAGGTTAGACACAGTATTGACCCCAATACCCGCCCGGCCGGCTAAGTCGGCCTGTGTCATCTGCAACGCAAGCCTCTCTACACGAACTCGAGCGCAAATCCCTTTCACTATTTCATCCGGCTTACTAAAACTTAAATCCAGCATAGTGGGGGTTACCATGGAAATTTAACTATTAAGCCACATTATAGTGGATTTAACTGGGCATTCTATGCAGCTTTTGCAGCTCATACACTGCAGACCTGTGCTTTGGTACCTGTCAGCCTGGGTGCACGCTTTGCCTGCACCCCCACGCTGAACCATCTCTCCCCTTGGCCAGTCCGACTACCAGGACGTTAAACCGAGTGCATTTGGGAGCTTTGGCCGATGGCAACACAGGATTCCCGGCCGTTGGATAGGCAAGTAACCGCGGCGGACGTGCTTCCCGAGCAAGCCACGCCCGTACACGTACTGCACATCCTGACCGTTAACACACACAAGGGCTTTAGCCCGTTGAACCGCCGCTTTGTATTGCCTGAGCTGCGCGACGCTGTTCGGGCCACGTCGGCTGACGTGGTGTTCTTGCAGGAGGTGCTGGGGGTCCATCGGCGCCACGGGGAACGTTACGACAACTGGAGTGATGTGCCCCAATATGAATTTCTGGCCGACAGCATGTGGCCTGTATTTGCGTATGGCCGTAACGCGGTATACCCCGACGGCGATCACGGCAACGCCCTGCTGTCGAAGTTTCCCATTCTGCATCACCAGAACCATGACGTGACGGTGGCCGGGCAGGAAGAGCGCGGGCTGCTGCATTCGGTATTGGCTGTGCCCGGCCAGCCACCGGTACACACCATCTGCGTGCACCTGGGGCTGCGTGAGCAGCAGCGTCACCAGCAACTACTGTTGTTGTGCCGGCTGCTCGAAGCACTACCGGCCGGGGAGCCTGTGATCGTGGCAGGCGACTTCAACGACTGGCGCCAACAGGCTGACAAGCTGCTGGCCAACTGCGGGTTGAAGGAAGCCTTTGGGCAGGCCTATGGCGCGCCCGCCCGTAGTTTTCCGGCCAGGTGGCCGCTGCTGCGCCTGGACCGCATCTACCTGCGCAATGCCACTGCCCGTGCGCCGCAGGCGCTGTCGCGCAAACCATGGTCGCACCTGTCTGACCATGTCCCCCTTGCTGTGGAGGTTCACCTATGACCGAGCAATGGCGCAGTGACAACCAGATCCAGCTGTTGATCAATGGTGAAGAGTTCTATCCCAGTGTGTACCAGGCCATTGCACAGGCCCGTGAAGAAGTGCTGATCGAAACCTTTATCCTGCGCGATGACAAAGTGGGCCTGGAACTGCAGAAGGTTCTGGTGGAGGCCGCTGCCCGGGGTGTTCGGGTTGAGGTACTGGTAGATGGCTATGGCAGCGCCGACCTGTCACCTGCCACGCTCAGCGCCCTGTCCGAAGCGGGCGTGCGCGTGCTGGCCTTCGACCCGAGCAAGCCCACACTGGGCATGCGCACTAACCTGTTCCGCCGCCTGCACCGCAAGATCGTGGTCGTGGACGGGGAAATCGGTTTCGTTGGCGGGATCAACTTCTGCGCCGACCACCTGGGGGATTATGGCCCCATGGCCAAGCAGGACTATGCGGTTCAGGTGCGCGGGCCGATCGTGGCCGACCTGCACAGGGTATCGCTGGAGTTGATGGACCAGACCAGCAAGGTGTCACGCTCACCCAAGCCCTGGCTGACCGAACGCGTGCCTCTGGAACCCGACAGCGCCAAAGCCAAAATGCTCGTGAGCATCCGTGACAACAATAGCCATACCAATGACATCGAAGAGCACTACCTGAAGGCCATTGAAAACGCACAAGAGCGGATTCTGATCGCCAATGCCTATTTCTTTCCTGGCTACCGGGTATTGCGCGCGCTGCGCAATGCGGCCCGCCGAGGCGTCAAGGTCACACTGATGCTGCAAGGCATGCCAGACATGCCGCTAGTGCGCCTATGTTCCCGGTTGCTCTACAACTACCTACTGC
Organism: Pseudomonas sp. AB39(2026); assembly: GCF_059831485.1. NCBI lineage: Bacteria > Pseudomonadati > Pseudomonadota > Gammaproteobacteria > Pseudomonadales > Pseudomonadaceae > Pseudomonas > Pseudomonas sp. AB39(2026). The sequence goes on along the minus strand of NZ_CP195212.1, from coordinate 508,110 downwards.
GCGACGGCGTGAACATTTGCGAATACACCACCCGCCCTTTGCACGGCAAGGTAGCAGTGATCGACCGCCAGTGGTCCACCGTAGGTTCCAGTAACCTGGACCCTCTAAGCCTTTCCCTGAACCTGGAAGGCAACCTTGTCATCGATGACGCGCCCTTCAATGAACGCCTGCATGATCACTTGGCCCACCTTACGGAGCATGAGTCCAAGCGCATTACGCTGCAGCGTGTGTTGCGTGGGTATTGGTGGCGAGCGCCTTTGATCTTCATCAGCTTTCACTTCTTGCGCCACTTTCCGGCTTGGATAGGCCTGTTACCGGCCCATTCGCCTCGGCTCAAGCCATGGACGCGGGTGAACGAAAACACGCCAGACACGGCCACTTTGAATGCGGAAAAAAGCGTATGACCTCTACTGTCGACCCTACTGCAGACCCACAGGGTTCAGGCCCACGCACCAAACCCCGTTCGCGAAAATGGGTATGGGCCAAACGCCTGATGACGTGGAGCTGCTTTATCGCCGTGCCGGTGCTGCTGTTCATGTTGGTGCGGAACCTGGACTGGCAAGAGGTGACGCACGCGCTCAAGTCCTACAAGTTGACCACCCTGCTATTAGGTGCAGGTATCGCATTGCTCAGTTACCTGGTGTTCAGCAGTTATGACCTGCTATCTCGCCATTACACTGGCCACCAGTTGCCCGCTACCCGTGTGCTGCCACTGGCGTTCGTCTGTTACGCCTTTAACCTCAACCTCAGCTCCTGGGTAGGCGGTATAGCCCTGCGCTATCGGCTTTATGGCAAATCCGGCCTAAGTGTCGCAACCATTACCAAAATATTGAGCCTCGGGCTGGTTACCAACTGGCTCGGTTACCTGCTGCTGGGCGGGGCTGTTTTTGCCATGGGGCTGCCGGCATTGCCTGACAGCGTAAAGATCGGCACCACCGGGTTACGGCTGATCGGGGTCGCCATGGTGGTGGCCGGCATTGCCTACCTATTGGCTTGTCGCTTTGCCACCCGCCGCACCTGGACAGTCCGCAAGCAGGAAATTACCCTTCCCAGGTTCAGGTTTGCAGCGTTACAAGCGCTGACAGGCGCCTGTAACTGGGCATTGATGGGCGCTTTGATCTTTACCTTGTTGCCAGCCAAGGTGGATTACCCGACCGTATTGGCCATCTTGCTGATCAGCAGTATTGCTGGTGTCATCACCCATATCCCAGCTGGGCTGGGCGTGCTGGAAACCATCTTTATATCGTTGCTGCAAGGACAATACTCAAAGGGCGCACTTCTTGCGGCGTTGATTGCCTACCGTGCCTTGTATTTCCTCATGCCGTTGGCCATTGCCTGCGTGCTGTACCTGATACTAGAACGTCAGACCAAACGCAGCGGTGCTTCGCCAGCCACAGAGGATCAAACAGGCGCCTCTACTCACCCTTCGCCAGCGGATTAAGCAACTTCCCTACACGCCTGGCCAGGTCCTCCAATAGAAACGGCTTGGTGACAATCTCCATGTTCGTGCGTAGAAAAGCCGGGGCCAAGGCCGACTGTTCGGCATAGCCCGTGATGAACAACACTGGCAGCTTGGGCTTGATTGCTCTTGCTGCTTCAGCCACCTGCCGCCCGTTCAGCCCTCCAGGCAGGCCAATGTCTGTAATGAGCAAATCTACACGCGGCAGGCGGCCCAATGCAGCAAGCCCAGTGACGCCATCCTCGGCACCCACCACGTCGTACCCCAGCCCTTGCAGGGTTTCCATGAGCAAGTCTCGGATCGCTGCCTCGTCATCAACCAATAGGATACAGGCCCCCTGTACAGCACGGACGGCAGCTTCCTTAGGTTGCTCAGGCACTGGCAGCGACACGGACTCGGCATAGCGCGGCAAGAAAATACTCACACAGGTGCCCTCATCAGGCACCGAATGAATGCGTACTGCACCCCCGGATTGGCGAGCGAACCCATAGACCATAGACAGCCCTAGACCCGTACCCTGGCCCAAAGGTTTGGTGGTGAAAAAAGGATCGAACACCCGGGACAGCACGTCCGTGGACATGCCATGCCCGGTATCGGTCACACTGATGACGACGTACTCACCCGGCGCCAACTCGTCTTCTGCCAAGCTGCTTGCGGCCTGCACATGCCCTCGGCAACCCAACGTCAGCGTACCCACTCCCGCCATGGCATCTCGCCCATTGATGCACAGGTTCAGCAGGGCACTTTCCAACTGGTTGGGGTCGGCCAGCACACACCAGGCCTGATCGCTCACTGCCCGCTCCCAATGAATGTCAGGACCCAAGGTTTGCCGTATGAGGGTCTCCAGGCCCTCTACCAAGGTACTGACGACCACAGGGCGCGCATCAAGGGTTTGACGGCGCGCAAAAGCCAGCAATCGATGGGTCAAGGTGGCCGCCCGGTCTGCAGCACCCTTAGCGGCAGCGATATAACGGCCTAGCTGCTCAACACGTCCTTGCTCAAGTCGGCGCGCCATGAGTTCCAAGCTGCCGGAAATGGCGGTGAGCAGGTTATTGAAGTCGTGTGCCAGCCCGCCTGTCAATTGCCCTACCGCTTCCATCTTCTGGCTATGACGCAGCAGCTCTTCGGTCTGCTCCAGCGCAGCAGCACGCTCACGCTCCACGGTAACGTCGCGGCCAACGGCATTGAAAAAACCGCCCCCGGGCACTGCGGCCCAGTTGATCCAGCGGTAGCCGCCGCGCTTATGGCGCAGCCTACAGTCCATGTCACGCAAGGGGCGGCCGGCCGCCAGGTCTAAAGCGGCTTGCTCGCAGACCGGTACATCATCGGGGTGCAACAACTCCAGCACACTCATGCCCAACAATTCGGCTTCAGGCCGCCCTAGCACGGTTTCCCAGGCAGGGTTGGCTGCCGTGATGGTCAAGTCTCCAAGGGTAACCAGCATGATATCAGTGGACAGCTGCCAAAGCCGGTTGCGGTCGGCCGTACGCTCTGCTACCTCCCGCTCGAAACGTTGCGCCAGCCCCCGCAATTCCCGTTCGGCCAGTACTGTAGCGGTGGTATCCATTACCGTACCCAGCACGCCCACTACCTTGCCCTCTTCGTTACGCAGCGGGCTAAAGCAGAAGGTATACCAAGTAGGCTCACGGCGACCCTGGCGCTCGACCGGCAAGCAATGGTTCTCGCCGTAACAGGCTTCACCGGCCATAGCGCGCTTCACCATGGGCGCCAGCCGGGCCCCTGCCAGCGGCCATAGCTGCGCAAAGCCTTCACAGACCACCGGGGCACCCTGGCCTAGCAAGGTGGCGAACGCGTCGTTATAGAACGTGTGCTGCGCTTCACCCCATATCAGGCACTGGGGCAGGCAGGAGTCAAGCAGGCTCACCAGCGAACCGCGCAGTGTGGGTGACCACTGATCCCAGGTTCCTAAAGTGCTCAGGTGCCAGGGATAACCTTGAATACGGTTGCTCATGACCCCTGAGGCATACGGATATGGCAATGACGTTGAATAAGCCATGGGCTGCTCAGTACACGAAGACGGATACCATTCTTGACCATCGCTGAGATAACCGCAACGGATAGGATCCACTTATAGATTTCCACTTTGAGCTTCGGCCTTTTCCCACAGGGCCTGTCTGTAATGCACACCTCCCTATTACCGGGGCGGCTCATAGAATGGCCTTACACCTAGTACTCGCAGGAGTGGTTATGTCACGGATTGACGCTCGATACCCCACCTTTGCCAAAGTGTCCCTGACCTTATGCGCAGCCGTTATTCCCATGGTCGTTGGCTTGGGCCTGACGCTGGACCTGGCCAAGCGCTCGCTGCAAAGCGAAAACAACCGCGTAGGCCAGAACGCTGTAGCAAAGCTTGATCACATACTGGATAAGGCCAGCAGCACAGCAGAGGAGTTGATGGCGCATGCCGGCCAACCCTGTGAGGTTGCCTATAAGCTACTGCATCAAGCAACGGCAGCAAACCCGTGGCTGGCTGCCATATCATTCGATAGCGCAGGTGCCCCCTACTGCACAACGCTCGATTGCACCGGCATTCCGTTACGTGAGTGGCAAGCCCCGGCACTCGCTTCATCGAGCAACAGCGGCCTGCGCTTGGAAGTCACCAATGGGCAGGGATACTTGGTACTCTCCGCTGAAAAAGATACTCAAGGTGTGTCTGTCATGCTAGACAACCGCCTCATTCTGCAGCAATTGGAATTAATCAGCGGAACAGTAGAGGTGGCGCTCAAAGTGAATGACGTGTTCCTCTGGGATGATGGCTCAACGCTGCACGGCGAACTCAAAGAGGATCGTGGCTACCATGCGTTAACATCGTCCCCAGGATATGGGTATACCATCTATAGCAGTGTCTCCGGGGAAGACGTATTGCGACTAGTAACCAACCGAGTCATTACCGTGCTAGGGCCCATTTCGATGCTCTCCATCATCAGTGCAGGCCTGTGTTACTGGGCCCTGACCCGGCCGCGGCGCTTTAAAGCCCAGTGAAGCGGAAGCCGAGCCGTGCGACTGTTCAAGCCGTACGGCCCGTACCCTTGGCGTGCCCCTTCACAGGTTATGAAAAAAGTAAGACATGGCCTGTCCATGCACGGCTCCGGCCACGTGGCGGATGTAACAAAAGGACGAACAGAAACAGTTGTGTGTTTCGCGTACCCGACTATGCTGCTGGCTTTTGGCGAACCGCCCCCGAGCTTAGGGTTGCGTTCATGACAGGAGCCTGACCATGTCATCACCCTTGATGCCGCACAGGGTACATCAGTGGTTAGTGGTGACTTTGGTTGCCTTACTGCCGATTTTGCTGGGCGTGCCCATGCTGGGCTGGCAGGTGGAAAGCGATCGCCAGGCCCAGTCCCAGCGGGAGGCCAAACTGGCAGTAGAGCGCTTCGATACTATCTTCGATAATGCAGCGGGCGCTGCCCAGGCATTGGCACCTGTTGTGGGGCAGCCTTGCAGCCAAGCCTTTCTAAGCTTGCGCGAACAGGTCACCGGCAATCCCTATGTACGATCCACCAGCCTGGTAAACCAGGGCCGCGTGTATTGCAGCTCGCTGTATGGCGCCTTCAACGAGCGCTTTTCCCTGGACGGTTACAGTGAGGGCCGGCTACGCCTGTTCGAGGCTGATACGGTAACACCGGGGGCGCGCATTGCTGGTCTATCGGCAGGCCACCTCAACGGGGGCCGCGCTGGCCACAGTCGACGGCCAACACCTGGCCAACGTACTGTCCGTACCGGAGGGGGATGGGCACATGCTGCTAGGCGTAGGCCCCGCCTGGATGACGGCGCAAGGCGTTGTATCACGCAGGGCAATCACCTTCCTATCTGGGGAAGCCACAGCTGCATCTGCTCGTTACCCCTACCGCGTGGTAGTGGGTTATGAAACATCGGCTACGTGGTCCCGGTTGTTGCAGGAATACCCAACCCTGGGCTTGTTGGGCCTGCTGGGGCTAGGCGCAGGCCTTGCTTGCCGTTGGCAGCAACGGCGCGCGCACTCACCCAAGCAGGACATGCTAAGGGCGCTTGCTGCAGGCGAGTTCGTGCCTTTCTTTCAACCGGTCGTGAGCAGCAAGACCGGCCAATGGACAGGGGTCGAAGTGCTCATGCGATGGCATCACCCGCGTGAAGGCCTGGTTCGGCCAGACCTGTTTATTCCCTATGCCGAAACCTGCGGGCTGATTGTACCCATGACACGAAGCCTGATTCGTCAGACCGCCGCCGTGCTGGCCCCCCTGGCAGGGTCTGTCGGCAATGGGTTTCACGTGGGTATCAACCTGGCGGCGGCGCACTGCGATGACCCTACTCTGGTCGAAGACTGTCGAGCCTTTCTCGCAGCATTCCCCCCAGGCCGCGTGCAACTGGTGCTGGAGCTCACAGAGCGCGAGCTGCTCAGCCCGGAACCCTCCGTGCTGGCGCTGTTTTCGACGATTCGCGACATGGGCATCAAGATCGCATTGGACGACTTTGGCACTGGGAACTCAAGCCTTTCCTACCTTCATCAGTTTCAGGTGGACTACTTGAAGATCGATCAGAGCTTTGTGGCCATGATCGGTAACCAGGCGCTTGGCCGGCACATTCTGGACAGCATCATCGAGCTGTGCGGCAAGCTGGGCCTGGATGTCGTGGCCGAAGGGGTCGAAACCCAGGAGCAGCGCGACTACCTGACCAACCAGGGTGTGGCCTACCTGCAGGGTTATCTGTTCGCCCGGCCAATGCCGGCCCCTGTGTTCGTAGAACAGCTTGCCAAGACGGTCAAGCAAGCAGCCGCTACGGCACTGGCGCCTACCCCGTCGCTAAGGTAACGTGCGGGCCGCCACTTCCCCGCCTGTTCTGTAGAGGTCTTCGTGTCCCGAGGCATTGCCGCATCTGTTCTGGCGTCGTCACTGTTCGCGCTGATGTATTACTACACCTCCCTGCTGCACCCGCTAACAGGTGAAGAAATCTTCGGGTGGCGCATGCTGCTCACTTTGCCCTGTGTAACCGGGTTCCTGTGGGTCACCGGGGATTGGCGCCTGGCAAGGAAGGTGGTGCAGCGCATTGCCCAGAAACCCATCCGCCTGCTGGGCTCCATGGCTACGGCTGGTTTGATGGGTGTGCAGTTATGGCTTTTTCTGTGGGCACCGTTGCACGGGCGTAGCTTGAACGTTTCTATGGGCTATTTCCTGTTACCGCTGGCCATGGTGCTCACCGGCAAGCTGCTGTGGGGCGAGTCATTGTCTCGCGCGCAAACGGTCGCTGTCGGGCTGGCGGCGGTTGGTGTGGGCCATGAGCTGTTGCAGCACGGCAGCTTCGCTTGGGAAACCCTGCTGGTCACCCTGGGCTATCCCTTGTATTTCATCCTGCGCCGACGGTTGCGCACCGACCACTTGGGCGGTTTGTGGACTGACATGCTGCTGATGATGCCCGTGGCACTATATTTCGTGGTAACAGGCCCCCTGAGCGCTGTAGATGTAACCCGCCATCCTGGCCTGTGGGCCTTGATTCCAGGGCTGGGGGTCATCAGCGCCCTTGCATTGGTCAGTTATGTACTGGCAAGCCGTACCCTGCCCTTTAGCCTGTTCGGGTTGCTCAGCTATGTGGAGCCGGTACTGCTAGTTGCCGTGTCGCTCCTGTTGGGCGAAACCATTGCCCCCGAGCAATGGCTAACCTATGCGGCCATATGGATGGCAGTCGGCGTGCTGGTACTAGAGGGTGGGCGTCACCTGTTCAAACGAGGCTTGCGTTAAAGACTTCTCGCTACCAAGGGGATATTTCGCTCCACGCTGCTTTCCAAGCACAATGCGCGGCCTTATGGACAGGCCGCCTCAGTTTGAAGAGAATGCACCTTCATGCCACCGACTCCGAGCGCGCCGTTGTCCCGCGCCATGCCCGACACCTCTGACTGCCTTATCTGCGAGCACTGCGACACGCTCTATCGCCCTGTGGCCTTGCGCCGGGGCGAAACCAGCCTGTGCCTGCGGTGTGGCGCCGTACTGGCACGCGCACGGCGACTGTCGGTCCAGCAGCAACTGGCTTTGGCACTTACAGCAGCCATCCTCTTTATCTTCGCCAACGCCTTTCCAGTGATTTCCATCAGCCTTGAAGGGCTAAGCAACGCCGCCACATTGTTCGAATCGGTACAGGCCCTCAATCACGGGCGTATCACCCCCATGGCAGGGGTGACGTGCCTCACCATCATCCTGGCCCCGCTGCTGCAGGTGACCTTGCTGTGCTGGATACTGCTATTCGCGTGCCGAGATCAGGTGGCCCCTGGTTTCGCCTTGTGCATGCGCACTTTGGAGCACCTGCGCCCTTGGAGCATGCTGGAGGTATGCCTGCTGGGTATCCTGGTGGCCATCATCAAGTTGGGCGGCATGCTAGATGTGCATGCGGGCGTAGGGCTCTGGGCCCTGGCCATGCTCACCGTACTGCTGATCACGCTCAGCGGCAAAGAGATTCGTTATCTGTGGTCGCATTTCGAGGCCCGGTTGTGATGAGTGACTTGCCATACGCCAAAGACGCCGGCCTGGTGCTTTGTCACACCTGCAGCAAGGCCTGTGCAGACCTGCTGACGCGCTGCCCGCGCTGCGGGTCTTCACTGCATCATCGCAAACCCAATAGCCTCGGGCGCACTTGGGCTTTCCTGATCGCGGCGTTCATTTTATACATCCCGGCCAATCTGCTGCCGGTAATGAATACCAACATGTTCGGTAATGCTAGCGAAAACACTATCATGAGCGGAGTCATCGAGTTCTGGGAGGGTGGTTCCTGGGATATCGCGCTGTTGATCTTCTTCGCCAGCGTAGTGGTGCCTTGCCTCAAGTTCTTTGCATTGGGGCTGCTACTGGTGACCGTACAACGCCGTAGCCAATGGGCCATGAAGGAACGCTCGAAGTTGTTTCGCTTCATCGAATTGATTGGCTACTGGTCGATGCTCGACGTGCTGGTGGTGGCGCTGGTTACCGCGTTAGTGCAATTCAATTCACTAAGCTCGATTGAAGCCCGTCTGGGCATTCTGTTTTTCGGCCTGGTGGTGGTGCTTACCATGCTGGCTGCCATGAGTTTCGATCCCCGGTTGATCTGGGACGCAGAGGTAAAAGATGACTGAGCAAGCACACCCGGCCGAGCCTGAAGGCGTGTCGCCCCCTGCCGTGCGCAAGCGCCGCTTCAATGTTTCGCTGGTGTGGCTGGTGCCCATTGCCGCTGCCGTGGTGGGGTTGACCATGCTGATCCATGACAGCCTTTCCGCTGGCCCGCAGATTACCGTCCAGTTCCAGACAGCAGAAGGCCTTGAGGCGAACAAGACCCAAGTGAAGTACAAGAACGTGGTCATTGGCCGGGTCACGGACATCGAACTAGCAGCGGACCGTACCCATGTGGTGGCCAGCGTGGCACTCAATGCGTCGGCCTCCAGCTTTACCGCGGCCGATTCCAGCTTCTGGGTCGTACGGCCGCGTATCGGGTCCAAAGGTATTTCTGGTGTAGACACCCTGCTTTCAGGCGCCTTTATCGGTGCAGATGCCGGCTCTTCGAAAGAAACACGCAAAAGTTTCGTAGGGCTCGAAACCCCTCCCGCCATCACCTACGGGCAGCAGGGCCGCAGGTTCACACTTCATACCGAAGACATGGGGTCGTTGGATATCGGCTCTCCTGTGTACTACCGTCGCATCCAGGTCGGCCAAGTGATCTCCTACGCATTGGCGGACGACGGTAAAGGTGTAGACGTGCAAGTCTTCATCAACGCACCCAATGACCGCTACGTGACGTCGGACTCTCGTTTCTGGAATGCCAGCGGCGTCGACGTTACCTTGGGCGCCAATGGGCTGAAGGTGAACACGCAGTCAGTGTCCGCCATTCTTGCCGGGGGTATCGCTTTCGTTGAGCCACGCTGGAGCCCGGATGCCACACCTGCCCTTGAGCACGCCCAGTTCCAGTTGTATGGGGACCAGGATTCCGCCCTTGCCCCACCCGATGGTGAGCCCCGCTACATCCGCATGCGGTTTGACCAGGCCATGCGAGGCCTGGCTGTGAGCGCACCGGTGGAATTCCATGGGGTAAACATTGGCCGGGTGGTTTCTGTAGACCTGGACTATGACACAGACAAGAAAACCTTCCCGACCATGGTAGGCGCCGTTATCTATCCGAGCCGGCTTGGCAAGGCCCATGACAAGATTCTGGCTCAGTTGGGTGGCGAAGATGATGCGCGTTCTGCACAGGTGATGGCCGCGTTCGTTCAGCAAGGCCTACGTGCTCAAGCACGTACCGCCAACCTGATTACAGGCCAGCTGTACATCTCACTGGACTTCATGCCTAAGGCGGCGGCAGTGAAGTTCGATATGGCGGCCCGCCCCCTGCTTATTCCTACGGTTCCAGGCAGCCTGGACAAGCTGCAAGAGCAGGTGCAGGCCATTGTCGACAAGTTCAGCAAGCTTCCCATGGACCAGATCGCCAACAACCTCAATGGCAGTTTGAGCGAAATGAGCAAGACGCTGCATCAGGTAAACACCACCATGCTGCCTCAACTGGATGAAACGCTGAACCAGACCCGCAAAACCCTAGCGGCGGCGGAACAGACTCTGGGCGAGGATTCCCCTCAGCGCCAGCAGTTGGGCGATACCTTGGGTGAACTGGAACGCACGGCCAAATCGGTTCGGGCGCTCACAGACTACCTGGGGCGCCATCCCGAGTCGCTGATCCGTGGGCGTACCCGCGAAGGCCAGCCTGATGCCTTGCGCAACACTTCTCCAACTTCCAGGGAATCCGAAGCCCGATGAATGCCAAGCCTTTACGCGCCCTGGCGCTGGTTCTGCCCCTGGCTCTCGCTGCCTGCGCCTCCGAGCCCACGGGGTATCACACCCTGCTTGCGCCTCAGGCAGTGCCTGACCGCTTGCCCGTAGCTGCGCCAGCCTATCAGTTCGAAATGCAGCAGGTACGCATGCCGGTTCAAGTGGACCAGCCACAACTGGTGGTGCGTCAAGGCCAGGGTAGCCTGGCGATCCTTGAGAATGAGCGGTGGAGCGGGCCCTTGGCCGACGAGTTTCATGATGCGCTTACCCAACGCCTTGAGCAGCGCCTGGGCACACGGGACATCGCCGGCCTACCGCGCACGCCAGGCGTACCGGTGCTATCAGTGCGTGCCGATGTAAGGCGATTCGATACCGTGGTAGGCCAGTACGCCTTGGTAGATGTGGTGTGGAGCTTGAGCTTGACGGACACTAACACCAAGCAACGAAATCACCTGACCTGCTCAACCTTGCTGCAGCAACCGTCTACCGGTGGCCTGAATGAGCTCGTGCTGGCCCATCAGCAATTGATCGACCGCCTGGCGTCTACCATTGCCGGTACTGTTCGCCATTGGGTGACTACACCTTCGAGCGGATGCCCCAGCGCTGTGCCTGGTGGGGCCTGACCCCAGGTAGTGACGACAAACAGCGCTGGTATGTGCTTATTACTCATACCACGGCCCTCCAGAAACAACGAGCCCGGCCAATGGCCGGGCGGGTTCGGGCAGCGTAGTAGCTGTCAGCTCACAGAGTTGAGTTGGCGCTCTGCACCATCCTGAGCAACGGTATTAAGCTGACGCTCTGCGCCATCCTGGGCAACGGTGTTCAGCTGGCGCTCGGCACCATCCTGAGCAACAGTATTGAGCTGGCGTTCAGCGCCGTCCTGAGCAACAGTATTAAGCTGGCGCTCGGCGCCATCCTGGGCAATCATTTGGGTGTAAGAGGTGTCAGCAGTGCTGGTAATATGATCAAGCGGGTGGTTGGCCTGAGACCGCGCAAAGGCACTGGTGCTGGCCATCAGGGTAAGAGCAATGCCAAGAACAAGGCGGGTTTTCATGATGAGTTTCCTTTAGAAAGTGTGCAATTCAGTTCGTAAGGGCAATGCTACGCCGCCCACCGAAATACAGAACTTCATTGACGCAATGGTAGGAATCACCAAAATCGATACAACCTGAGGGATCTTTTGAAGGCCTTACTGTATATTTTTGCGGAGCTGCGATTCTTAGCATGAGTACTTAATAAAACTCACAATCGCGCAATAAACTACTGCAAAATCCAAAAAACCATCGCAACTCGCAACTTTTCTTACCTGTACTCAGCTAGGCTTTTGACTACTCCCATCTGGACAGTAGCGCGATGCTTTCTCATCCTTTGCCTTCTCCGGCCCCAGGCCGTGCTGCAGCGATTTCAGCCCGAATCGATCGTCTACCGTCCACCGCTACCCTATGGCGACTGATTGCCTTGCTTTCGATCGGTGGATTTTTCGAGCTGTATGACTTGTTCCAGACCGCTTACATCAGCCCTGGGCTGTTTGATGCAGGGATTTTCAAGAAAGGGGCCGACGGCGCTTTCGGGGTCTCTGATCAAGCTGCCTTCGCCTCCTCGACATTTCTAGGTTTGTTTCTAGGCGCCAGCGTGCTGAGCCCTATCGCCGACCGATTTGGCCGGCGAGCCATCTTCACCTTCGCACTGGTGTGGTACACCCTGGCCACTCTTCTCATGGGCCTGCAAAGCAGCGCCATGAGCATCATCGTGTGCCGCTTCCTGGTTGGCATCGGCTTGGGCATTGAACTGGTGACGATCGACACCTACCTCAGCGAGCTGATGCCCAAGCGCATACGCAGCGCTGCGTTTGCCTTCGCTTTTTTCGTGCAGTTTCTCTCGATACCTGCAGTTGCGTTGATGTCGTGGTGGCTGGTGCCTCAGTCGCCGTTTGGCATTGCCGGCTGGCGCTGGGTAGTGCTGGCCAGCGCGATTTTCGCACTGTTTATCTGGTGGCTACGTAAACGCCTTCCTGAGTCACCACGCTGGCTTGCACAGCACGGTCGCCTGGACGAAGCGGAGCAAGCGTTGTCCGCCATTGAAGCCAAGTGCGAGCGCGACCTGGGCAAACCCCTGCCCGCTCCTGAAAACCAAGCGATCAAGGTAGAACCCAAAGGCCGTTTCAGGGACATCTGGCAGCCGCCCTACAGGCGCCGCGCAGTGATGCTGGTGGTGTTCAATATTTTCCAGGCCATTGGCTTTTTCGGCTTTGGCAACTGGTTACCCGCTCTGTTGAATGGCCAAGGCATGGCCACGGCACACAGCCTTGGCTACGCCTTTGTCATTACCCTGGCGTACCCACTGGGGCCTTTACTGTGCATGGGGCTTGCCAACCGGCTGGAAAACAAATGGGGGATCGTAGGGTCTGCGCTGTGTACTGTGATTGCTGGATCACTGTTTGCGTATCAATCCACGCCTTTTGGACTGGTGACATGCGGCATCATGGTGACCTTCGCGAATGCTTGGCTAACGTTCAGTTACCACGCCTACCAGAGCGAGATGTTTCCTACGCACATTCGCGCACGTGCCGTAGGCTTTTGCTATTCCTTCAGTCGATTGTCAACCGTGTTCAGCAGCTTGTTGATCGGGTTCTTTCTGGAGTACTGGGGAACGCCAGGCGTGCTTGCCTTCATCGTGACAAGCATGTTGATTGTGATGATCACCATCGGCGCGTTTGGCCCACGTACGCGCAACCTTGCGCTGGAAGACATCGCACACTGACGACGTGGCAGGCAGGTATATGCCCCCTGCCACGGTTCAACCGGTCAAGAGCTGCCGGGTGGAATGCCGTCTTTATTGAAGTCCTTCAGGCGCTCTTGTTCTTCAGGGGTCGAATGCGCTGGCGTATCCTCCTGTGTCTGCTCGGGTTTAACGGGCTGAGGGTTTTGTTCGGTCATGATCGTCTCCTTGGGCTATAGGGCGTTGATCCCACTGTGCACACAGGAGTTCCCTACGATTAATAACCCAGAAGAATAAGCAAATTCGATATCGTTATAGTCCGCTATAAGCTTTCTGGTTATGCTGCCCTCCGATTTGGTTATAGGCACTGGGTGGCTTCGGATGGATGCAGGCTTCATAGGATTTACCGTCGCCGGTCTGGTGGTGGGTTTTATTGTAGGCATGACAGGTGTAGGAGGCGGCTCTTTAATGACCCCTATTTTGTTATGGTTTGGCATCAACCCTGCTACGGCGGTTGGTACAGATTTGCTCTACGCTGCAATAACCAAATGCAGTGGCGTATGGGTTCATGGCCGCAACCGTAACATCGACTGGCCTATCACGGGCTGGCTAACGCTCGGCAGTGTGCCTGCCGCTGCCCTTACTTTGATCATACTGAATAGCATTCATAGTGATACCCAAGCGCTTAACGGCATCATCAAAACGGCCCTGGCGTATGTGCTTTTTCTAACTGCGCTGGCGATCCTGTTCCGCTCGCGCCTGCTGGCTTTCGCCAACCGACATGCGGGCGATCGCTACAGCCTGGGGCCGCGCGCGCTTAACGCCTGTACCGTCCTGACCGGTGTGGTGTTGGGCGCAATGGTATCGCTTACCTCCATTGGTGCCGGGGCACTGGGTACGGTGGCCTTGTTCATGCTCTATCCCCTGCTACCGACACGCCGGCTAGTGGGCACGGAAATCGCTCACGCCGTCCCACTCACCTTGGTTGCTGGGTTGGGGCACGCGGGCATGGGCAATATGGATTGGTCGTTACTGGGGCACTTGCTGATAGGCTCATTGCCAGGCATTTACTTGGGAAGCCACCTTTCTGGTCGCATACCAGACGCTATATTGCGGCCGTGCCTGGCGGTCATGCTGGGTCTGATCGGTTTCAAGCTGCTGCACTAAAGCGAGCGCAGTATCCACGCCAACGTCCGCCAAGGATACTGCTCTCCCAGCACGCTAGCGGCACAAGCCGGGTCATGCATGAACGAGCGGTCGGCCTGGATGGCAAGCTGCATGCTGTGGCAGTAAGGGCACCGTATCATGTCCGCATCCAGCGTCCATTGACGGCCCCAGTCTGCCAGTTCTTCACCCATACGCTGGTGAACGGCGCGGCCCTCGTCATTGCTGAACTTCACTCACGCCCTCCTTGACTCACAGGTGCTGTCCGCTATCCACGCGCAGCCTACAATAACGCACTGGAATCGCCTAGCGGGACTGCCTAGCCCGCAGCAGCCTAGCCGCCAGCGTGCCGCGTGGGTGGGGAGGAATGGTTGGGAAAGAATAGGAACCGGAGTCAGGGGGGTGCACGTTCGGTTTGCGGCCCGAAAAAGGCCCCGCCGGTAAATGCTTAGGCATGCACCTGCAACGCTTCAGAATGCACAGCTTCCTAGGGGAGCGGCCTCGCCATACAACGAGGTGAAGCACAGCGAGCCGCCTCGCACTGCCCGCCTTACAGGCAGTCTTTAGCCATATCGGTCCAACCGGTCGTGCCTGCCCATTCCGGTGGCAGGAACACTTGGACACGTGCGCCTTTATCCGTACGGTCGATCTGCGCCGCAGCGGGCGACGCCGTATAGGCCGCTTCTACAGTAAGCTTGAGCCCCGTCGACGTTTCCTCCTGCCGCAGGCCTGGGCGGAAGGTACCCCACTTTGGCGCCAGGCACTGGGCATAGCTCTCTGCCGACTTGGCGGTAGTGGCGTCCAGCGGCGCCCTGGGATCAACCGCTTTCCCGGCACACCCGGCTACTACCAGCATTGCTGTCATTATCATCAGCCGACGCATCTCGTTCCCTCACTCTCAATGGTTTTTATGCACCTTGGCCAGCAACTGCTTCTGACCAATCTGCTGTGTTCTGATCTGCTTTTTTCTTATATATCTGCTGCTGTTATACACGCTGACAGCGGCGCATCATGCCCCTACACGCACTGACAAAGGGCAATGAAATGGACGGTATCATCATAGTCGCCATTACAACCGTTACCTTGGGCTCATTCGTATGGGTGATGTACCTGATCCATAAGGAAAGCCGTTAACCTACCTCCTCGGCCATCTCTCCAGGTGCTGCTCGCCAGCAAACCATTCCTGATTCGCTTTCAATTCCTGTCGCAGCTCACCTACCAAATCGGAAATAGCCCGAATAGTCGTTAACGGCGCCAGATCTACCCCCACTACCAGCAGGTCGATATTGCCGTTAGCGGGGTCGGTGACCTCAATGGTGACCGTACCGCCCTCATGCGGCATGCAAACGCAATGCAACGGCAGGAAACTGGACTGGATGATCTTGAGTACCTCGTGCTTCGGAATCACCTGCATTACTCCCCTGGCGTGTCGCACGAACCTACTGCTATACCGTTTTCCAACCTACATGAGAGTGTTTGGCAGGCGGGCCGTTCCGTAACGGGCAAGCCCGTGGACGTTAAAATTCCAGCCGACACAAAAAAAAGGCCGGGTGCCTTTATAAGGCAACCGGCCGTTCAGGCTCGCCTGAATAATGGACTCAGGCAGGCGCAGAAGTCCGAATCAGATGGTCAAAGGCTGCAAGTGATGCCTTGGCGCCCTCACCCATTGCAATGATGATCTGCTTGTACGGCACAGTAGTAACGTCGCCGGCTGCGAAGATGCCAGGCAAGTCAGTTTCGCCCCGTGCGTCTACCATGATTTCACCGCGGCCGGACAATTCGATGGCGCCCTTGAGCCAGTCGGTGTTGGGCAGCAAACCGATCTGCACGAAGATGCCTTCGAGCTCGACCTTATGCAGGTCACCGGTTTGGCGGTCCTTGTACGTCAACCCATTCACCTTCTGCCCGTCGCCGTTTACTTCAGTCGTCAAGGCGCTAGTGATGACCTTCACGTTGGGCAGGCTGGTCAACTTGCGCTGCAGTACAGCGTCGGCGCGCAGGTGGCTGTCGAACTCGATCAAGGTCACATGGGACACGATACCTGCCAGGTCGATAGCTGCCTCGACACCCGAGTTGCCGCCGCCGATGACCGCCACACGCTTGCCCTTGAACAAAGGGCCATCGCAATGCGGGCAGTAGGCAACACCACGGTTACGGTATTCCTGCTCGCCGGGTACGTTCATCTCTCTCCAACGGGCACCGGTTGCCAGGATCACGGATTTGGCCTTGAGCGAAGCACCCCCTGCGAAGCGCACCTCATGCAAATCACCATTGCGGCCAGGAATCAGCTGTTCAGCTCGCTGCAGGTTCATGATGTCCACGTCGTACTGCTTAACGTGCTCTTCCAGCGCCATGGCCAGTTTCGGGCCTTCTGTCTCCTTCACGGAGATGAAGTTTTCGATGGCTAGCGTATCCAGTACCTGCCCACCAAAGCGCTCGGCTGCTACACCCGTACGGATGCCCTTGCGCGCCGCATACACTGCTGCAGCCGCGCCAGCAGGGCCGCCGCCAATCACCAGCACATCAAAAGTGCCTTTGGCGTTGAGCTTTTCGGCCTGGCGGGCGCCTGCATTGGTATCCAGCTTGGCCAGAATCTCCTCAAGGCCCATACGGCCCTGGCCGAACGGTTCGCCGTTTAAGTAGACGCTAGGCACCGCCATGATCTGGCGCTCATCCACTTCAGCCTGGAACAGGGCACCGTCGATAGCCACGTGCTGAACGCCTGGGTTCAGGACCGCCATGAGGTTGAGCGCCTGCACTACATCCGGGCAGTTCTGGCAGGACAGCGAGAAATAGGTCTCGAAGCGGAATTCACCTTTCAGCGCAGCAATCTGCTCCAAGGTGTCTGCGCTCGCCTTCGAGGGGTGGCCACCTACTTGCAAGAGGGCCAGTACCAGCGAAGTAAATTCATGCCCCATGGGGATGCCAGCAAAACGCAGGCTGATAGTGCCGTTAGGCCGGTTTACGCTAAATGAAGGCCGGCGCGTGTCGCTACCGTCGTCACGCAATGTAATCAGCGAGGACAGGCCTTCAATTTCTTTAAGCAGTTCCAGCATTTCACGGGATTTCGCACCGTCGTCGAGCGAAGCGATCAGCTCGATCGGTTGGGTGACCCGTTCCAGATAAGTCTTGAGCTGGGATTTAAGTGTGGCGTCCAACATACGGGCGATTTCCTTTGAAAAACGTTTGTGCGGTTCAGAAACGACAACGCCCAGGCGAAAGCGCCCGGGCGTTGTCGTGGGCGACGATGCTGCTTAAGAACGGCGGAGCACCGCCATAAACCGTTTCACGGTTTAGATCTTGCCAATCAGGTCAAGGGACGGTGCCAGAGTGGCTTCGCCTTCTTGCCATTTGGCTGGGCATACTTCACCTGGGTGAGCGGCGATGTACTGGGCTGCCTTGACCTTGCGCAGCAGTTCCAGTGCGTCACGGCCGATGCCGCCGTCGGTGATTTCAACGACTTTGATCTGGCCTTCCGGGTTCACCACGAAGGTGCCACGGTCTGCGATGCCGGCTTCTTCGATCAGTACATCAAAGTTGCGCGAGATCAGGTGAGTCGGGTCGGCGATCATTGGGTACTGGATCTTGCGAATGGTGTCCGACGTGTCGTGCCAGGCTTTGTGGGTGAAGTGGGTATCGGTCGACACGCTGTAGATCTCAACGCCCAGCTTCTGGAACTCAGCGTAGGTGTCTGCCAAGTCACCCAGCTCAGTGGGGCATACGAAGGTGAAGTCGGCCGGGTAGAAGAACACCACAGACCACTTGCCCTGAAGGTCTGCTTCCGTGACTTCGACAAATTTGCCGTTGTGGAAAGCTTGAGCTTTGAAGGGTTTGATCTGGCTGTTGATGATAGGCATCGATGAATCTCCTTGGTAGATGAATCTGACTGGGTGAATCCTAACGCTGAATTCGATAGCTTGCTCATTGGCAATACACATGCTTGCCATTGCTTTTGCCTATGGAAACATCAGCCTGCTGCAGTTACCGCCTCTGTAAGCGAGGCGGCGCAAGCTTTGTATACCACTACCGGCTGTCCGTAAAGCCTATTACGAGATCAGGATCCAAGTATACGAAGCGCCTCTGTACGATCTTTTTCCAAACTTTTACGCTGCAGGCTCGGCATTCACCTGCCCTCTTACGCGTCGAATTTTCAGGGGGTTACAATCGTACTTTCCTACGTTTTGTTTGAACGGGCGCGCAGTAAGCTACACACGCTATACCGCAAAGCTTGAACCGCTCAACGACAGACCTCTCCACTCTTGGTAACCCTAGTACTGCAAAAAGGAAGACCAAGATGCCTATGAATTTATTGAACGCATTGGTAGAGCAGGCGCTCCCCATTCGCCTGACTCGCAAAGAAGCGACTGCACTGGAATGGGCTGGCCGTGGAAAAACGTCTTGGGAGATCTCTCGAATCATTGGGTGCAGTGAATCCACCGTCAATTTCCACATTGGCAATGCACGTCGCAAATTTGGAGTCAAATCTCGACACCTCGCAGTGTTGCTCGCTTTACAAGGCAATCTGATCGACGTTTCAGCGGACACGTTTCACAACCACGACAAGGATCGTAGCGGTGTTGAGCATTGCGATCGCTGATGATCATCCTGTAGTACTGAATGGCGTGCGGCACGCCCTTGAGGCAGTGCCGGGCCGTTTCCACATAGTGACCCAAGCCCAGAATGCAGATGAATTGCTGAAAGGGCTTCGTGGTAGGCCGTGTGATGTGGCGCTAGTGGACTGGTCAATGCCCTCGGGCGCCCAAGCTGACGGCTGCGCATTGCTGGACACGCTAGGCGTACGTTATCCAGCGCTGACTGTAGTGGTGATGACGACTTCACTGCAGCCAGCCCTGCTCGGTGCCTGCCTGGCTGCTGGCGCCAAGGGCCTCTTTGACAAGCGGAGCGATCCCGCCACCTTGCCTTTACTACTGATCCGTGCAGCCCAAGGCAAAACCTCTATAAGCCCAAGGTTTGAATCGATATTGTCCCACCACTACCAGGCGAGGCGGTACTGGGGAGCGGATACCAGTGCCCTGCTGACCCTCCGTGAAAAGGAAGTCATCGCCTTGGGCATGAAAGGCATGACTGGGCGCCAGATTGCAACCCAGCTAGGCCGCAGCGAAAAGACCATCAGCCGGCTGCGCCGCTCGGCCCTGGATAAGCTAGGGCTTGAGGCGCACGCTATGCCATTGGGCACCTATTGGCCGACTGCCGTACGCATGGTTACGAATTCTTCCGCAGAGGTAGGATGAACGCCAATGGTGTCATCGAACATGGCTTTGGTAGCGCCCGCCTTCAAAGCAATACCCAACCCCTGAATAATTTCCCCTGCTTCCGGCCCGACCATGTGGCAGCCTAATACCCTGTCCGTCTTGGCATCCACAATCAGCTTCATGTAGATCCGCTCCGGGTTCTCCGAAAGCGTCAGCTTCATGGGGCGGAAGCGGCTTTCGAACAACTTGACTTCATGCCCCGCCTCACGCGCCTGAGCTTCCGTCAATCCAACAGTACCGATTGCAGGCTGGCTGAAAACAGCGGTGGGAATATTGTCATAGTCCACAGGGCGGTACTGATCCGGCTGATACAGCCGGCGCGCTACCGCCATACCTTCGGCCAGCGCTACAGGGGTGAGCTGAACACGGCCAATTACATCGCCAAGCGCCAGGATGGAAGGCTCGGCAGTCTGGAACAGGTCGTCCACCTTCACGAAACCCTTCTCGTCCAACGTGACGGCGGTGTTCTCCAGGCCCAGGTTGTCCAGCATAGGGCGGCGGCCGGTGGCATACAGGATGCAATCGGCTTCCAGCACTTCCCCGTTTTTGAGGGTCGCGAGCAATACATCGCCACGCTTATCAATACGTGCGATGTCGGCATTGAAGCGCAGGTCGATGCCTTTCTTGGACAGCTCTTCAGCCAAGTGGCTTCGCACGCTGTCGTCAAAACCCCGCAGGAACAGCTCGCCCCGGTATAACTGAGTGGTGCGCGCACCAAGGCCATGGAAAATGCCGGCAAACTCGACCGCGATGTAACCCCCGCCCACTACGATAACGCGCTTGGGTAATGCCTTGAGGAAGAAAGCCTCGTTGGAGCTGATGGCGTGTTCCTTGCCTGGAACATCTGGAATAGCCGGCCACCCACCGGTTGCAATCAGGATGCGCTCGCAGCTGTAGGCAGTGCCTGCTACATCGACGGTATGGGGGTCCAGGATGCGCGCATGGCCATCGAGCACGTTCACGCCGCTGTTGCTCAGCAGGTTGTGATAAATGCCGTTAAGGCGTTCGATCTCTTTGTTCTTGCGGGCGATCAGCGTGGGCCAGTCAAACGCCGGGGAGCCGATATCCCAGCCAAAGCTCTTGGACGTAGCGAAGTCTTCGTGAAAATGTGCACCGTAGACCAACAGTTTTTTGGGTACGCACCCCACGTTGACACAGGTTCCGCCAAGGTAGCGGCTTTCTGCAACCGCCACTTTGGCCCCGAAGCCTGCCGCGAAGCGCGCGGCCCTGACACCACCAGACCCGGCACCAATCACAAACAGATCAAAATCGTAAGCCATGTACACGCTCCTGATACGAAAACGCCGCCATTGTGAACAATGGCGGCGCTTGGGTCCAACCGGCCTACTGTTACAGCTGGCCTTTTTTATAGAAGTTCTCGAAGCAATAGTTGGTTGCGTCGATGTAACCCTCTGCGCTACCGCAGTCGAAACGCTCGCCTTTAAACTTGTAGGCCAGCACGCAACCGTTCTGGGCTTGCTGCATCAGGGCGTCTGTGATCTGGATTTCACCACCCTTGCCAGGCGGAGTGTTCTTGATCAGGTCAAAAATGTCCGGGGTAAGGATGTAGCGACCGATGATAGCTAGATTTGATGGCGCATCTTCAGGCTTGGGCTTCTCTACCATCGCATTCACACGGTAGATATCGTCACGGATCATTTCACCAGCAATGACACCGTACTTGCTGGTTTCTTGAGGGTCCACTTCCTGAATGGCGACGATGGAGCAACGGAACTGGTTGTACAGCTTGACCATTTGCTGCAGCACCCCATCGCCTTCGGGGTTGACGCACAAGTCATCCGCCAGCACTACCGCGAAAGGCTCATCACCGATCAAAGGCTGACCACTGAGAATGGCGTGCCCCAAGCCTTTCATTTCGATTTGGCGGGTGTAGGAGAAGGTGCACTCATCCAGCAACTTGCGAATGCCGACAAGGTACTTTTCCTTGTCAGTATTGCGGATCTGGTTTTCCAGCTCATAGCTGATGTCAAAGTGGTCTTCGAGGGCCCGCTTGCCGCGCCCTGTCACGATGGCGATCCCGGTAAGGCCGGCTTGAAGTGCCTCCTCAACCCCGTACTGGATCAGCGGCTTGTTGACTACCGGCAGCATTTCCTTGGGCATGGCTTTGGTAGCCGGCAAGAAGCGGGTGCCATATCCGGCCGCCGGGAACAAGCATTTCTTGATCATGAAAGGTCCTTGATTCTTATGCATTACGTACAGGTTCGGCGCAGTCTAATCACGTGCACCGAAGCTTACAATGAGCGCTTCGGCGCAGCTGCTGCATCAGTAGAAAAAAACCTTTCGCGTTAGTTCCGCTTCGCTGGTGTGATCATCCTGAGATGCATTGGGTGGCGGCTTTCTGTACATCCTTGAAACGCAAGGGAAGGTTGGACAGCCGCTCATGAACCTTCACGGTGCTGCCGCCGGAACGCTCCTGGATATCAACCACTGCAGCCGGCCCTGTCGACAGCTTGCTAGGCACCACCACCTTGTAGCCGCTACCACTTTTCTCGACCGTCACCGGCCCACGGGTTTCAGACAACTTGTGAACAAGGCACTCACTGTAATCCTTCGGGTCCTTCCCGGACATGACATCCATGGTTTCATGCGTCTGCTCGATTTCATTGACGGTGGCACAGCCACCTACTGCAAGCAGCGCCAGCAACAACCCGGCTACCTTCATGTTGACCTCCAGAAAAGAAGCTAGGACCGCCACGTGTATGGATGGTTCGCAACGCCCGTGCTTGGGGGCCAAAGGGTCTACGTGCTATGGTTGCTACCTTGTCGAGATCCGGAGCCAGCATGAAATTCGTACACCAGCGCGAACACCTCAACGAAGACGACATGGTCGTGATCGAGTGCTCACAGCGCTGCAACATCCGTCTGATGAGCGATGCCAATTTTCGTGCTTTCAAGAACGGCGCACGGCATACGTATCATGGTGGGGAATTCGACCGCTTCCCCGCGCGCATCACCATTCCCAGCACAGGCTACTGGAATATCACGCTCGACACCGCTGGCAGCAAATTGAACAATGCCGCCAAGAAGGCACCCTTCAAACACACCATCAAATTGATACGCCGCTCTCCTTCCTCTTTCAGCTAAGGCGCTCCCATGGCCCGCTACGTTATTCATTACACCCTCGACGGCCAACGGCGCTGGGATTTCGCCCAGCTTGAGCATGGCACGCTGGAAGAGGCGCTCGCCGCATTGATACTCATCCACGGGGAGGATCAGGTAAATAGCCTCGGCGACATTCGCGTGACCAAAGCCCTTTGACACGAGGCCGCCTCACTGTGCGGCTCTCACTCGGTGCGTGACCCAGGTCAATGCCAAAGCTAAAGGCAGGGAGAGGCTAGAAATAAAGTCCCCCGGCCCGCTGGCGTGGTGCTAAGGTTTTCTGACCGGCCCGATCGGAATGCGCCTTCAGCAAAAGGAATTTGCATGATGCAGAGGTCCGCACCATGAACAAAATGACGTTTCCCAATGCGTGCCAAGTGATGCGCTGGCATTTCCATCCCATTGGCTTCGAGGGCAACATGGATGCGCCCGGAAGCATGGTGGCGCGGCTGTTTGACCGCGCTACAGGGGAAACATTGATCGCGGTTGCCGGTATCCCTTGTGCCGCCGTGATGAATGCTGCAGATGTGGAACGCATGATAGAGGCTGTTGAGGTGGAGCTCGAAGCTTTTGTTCCGCCGCATTACCTAAGCGTGTGCGGATAAGCTAGCAGCACCTGATCAGGACTGAGCTCTTCGGTCCTCGAAGCCACATTCGCCGCCCACCGCTTGAGCCACAGCACTCACCTGCCCAGGTATTTCGCTGCTTGCGTCTACACACCAATACACAGCCTGCGCTGCTCGGGTGATGCCAACATAGGCCAGGCGCAAGGCCTCGTCAGCCTGAGTACTGTCATAAGGCGTGCTGTCCGCAACGCGCCCGATCCCCGCTAATTTGTACAATCGGTTGCGATGTTCCAAACCTTTCCTGGCTACGGAGTCGCCCAGCAGAATCACCACGTCAGCCTCCAGCCCTTTGGATGCGTGAATGGTCATGCATCGTAAACGGGCATTGGTAGATGAGCTGTGACCATGTGCCTTCAATAATCCGCGCATGCCTGGGTCACCGCTTGGATCGTCCCGTGTGCTCCTAAACAACACCAGTAAGGTCTGGTTTGATTTGATATGAGAATCAGCTAGTTGCACCACTTTACTCATGTCTTTGGTGAGGATTTGTACCTTTGTTCCCGTGGTATGAGTGATCGAACCCTTGCCTGCTACGGACCTAACGTTTCGAACAATATGCTCTGCTGCATCAACGATTTGCGTGGTACTTCTGAAGTTATCTCTAAGTATCAACCGGCGAGACGCGGGTGCAGGAAAAACGTCCTTGAACCGTAGAAAATACTGCACGTCGCTACCGCGCCAGCCGTAAATAGACTGCCAGTCGTCTCCCACACACATCAGGCTCGCAGGCAGCTCGGGGTCTCGTCGATAGCGATCGCGCAATGCGGCCTGCAACCAAGTTGCGATATTGGGGGAAACGTCCTGAAACTCATCCACCATCAAGTGCCGTAAGGCACTAATCTGGCTTGATGCCAACGCAGCCAGGGCGTGGCTCTTGGTTGAGGTAAACGTGGCAAACAGCCGGTTATACGTGACTACAGGAGGAGACTGTTCCCCTAAATAAACTTCTAGTGCAGGCCAGAAGCGTGAAAGGATTTGGAAGAACAGCCCATCTTGGCCAGCGAACAGAGCCCTCGATGCCTCTTTAGCCTCTAACCCTATGTTCTCCATAAAGGTAGCGGTTGAAAGCAAAAGGTCTAGCAGGGGCTGAGCATGGCGCTCACCGGAAAGGCAATAGGTAACGCTGGCATTAGGGGGCTCGAAAAGCGCTTCAAGCTCTGAAGCTTTTTCGATCAATATCAGGGGTTTATCAAAGAAAGCTTGAAACAATGTTCGCTTTACCAACCACTGGCTACCGATGCTAAGCCCTGCATCCTCGCCCTTACTACGTGCAGTGGACGTGTCCGGGCCCAGCATCACCCAGGCCTCCAGGGCTGGCAGGTAACCATGGCAGTGGAAGGTTTGGCCCAGCAAGGTGTGAGAGCTCTGAACAGGTTGAATGCCTGGATGTGGCCAGTGCCCAGCTTTACGCCACTGCTGTTCGATCAACTGGGTCAGTTTCAGGTCCCGCTTGGCTGCTGGGATAAGCCCTGCCAAGCGCCGTTGCACGTCTGGATGTTCAGGAGCAAGCTTTGGTAAAGCACGCGCTTCGGCGACCAGGGTGTGCACAAGGCCTTTGAATACAGGATCGGTCATACACAGCTTGTTGAAACAAGCTGTAAGGTGTTGGCGCTGCACATCGCCTATTTTAAGCTGCAGCGGGTTGTCATCCGTTTTGTGCCCACCCAGGCTTTCGAAAGCTTGAACCTCAGCCCATCCAGGTAGCGTTCGCGCCCACCCTAGTGCCATGGCATGAAAGGTCGTCACATACCGTCGGGCTTCAGTGGGCACCAGTGTCTGGCCCCATAAAGAAAGGAAATAGGTCAGGCGATGGACGAAATCTTCCCGAGAGGCCCGAGTAAAGGTCACGACGCTGATCTCCGCCAAAGGAACGCCCAAATAGCAGGTGAGCAGAACAATACGCAGCACCAGGCTACTGGACTTTCCAGAACCTGCCCCGGCGACCACACAGGTAGCGTGAGCGTCGCTGAAAATCACCTTCCACTGGGCGGCTGTGGGGAGCGTACCTTCCGGCAGCAAACGGGCCGCATCGGCCCTCATGCGTTTGCGTACTGCTGGCGTGATGACAAGGCGGGCTTCCCCAAACATGGGCGCACTGGGGGCGCCCTCTGAATGAGCGTGCTGAGTTACCGGCGATGGCCGGCTGGCAACCTTTGGGGCACAGCGCGGGGGATCACGATCAGGCAGGGGCGCACTGCCAGGGGCCCCTGGAGGAAGCTCAGTCCATGTATGGAAAAGACCTTTCCATAATTCACGTAGTTTCGAGATCAAGGTGTTTTATTTCTTAAAAACAATAGGTTGCTTAACTAATCTAGAATTTTTATAGCTTTTAAATCGGGCGTTGAAAACCCGGCCTAGGCCGGGTTTGGGGTTTAGTTCGAGATGGCTGTGTCTACCAGTTGCTGGGCTTCAGCCACCAGTTGTTTAAGGTGATCGTCCCCCTTGAAGCTTTCAGCATAGATCTTGTAGATATCTTCCGTACCGGAAGGCCGCGCTGCGAACCAGCCATTGGCCGTCATCACTTTCAACCCACCGATGGCCTGGTCATTCCCCGGCGCTTTGCTCAAAACGCGCTCGATGGGCTCGCCGGCCAATGAAGTTGAGGTAATCTGCTCGGCGTTTAGTTTGCCCAAGGCCGCCTTTTGCTGCGGGCTGGCTTTGGCATCTACACGCGTAGCAAAAGGCTCTCCCAGGTCTGCCACCATATCACGGTATAACTGGTGAGGATTCTTGCCCGTGCGTGCCGTCATTTCAGCGGCCAACAGGCCAGGGATCAGGCCGTCCTTGTCAGTACTCCATACCGTGCCGTCACGGCGCAGGAACGAAGCACCTGCACTCTCCTCCCCACCAAACCCCAGGGAACCGTCGAACAGGCCAGCGGCGAAGTATTTGAAGCCCACGGGCACTTCGAACAGCTCCCGCTTCAAACGGCTAGCCACCCGATCGATCAAGCCACTGCTTACAACGGTTTTGCCCACTGCGGCGTCTGCGCGCCATTGGGGGCGGTGACGGAACAGGTAATCGATGCTCACAGCTAGATAGTTATTGGGGGCCAGCAAACCACCACTGCGCGTCACGATACCGTGGCGGTCGTGGTCCGGGTCGCAGGCGAAGGCCACATCGTAGCGGTCTTTCAAACCGATGAGGCCTTGCATGGCGTCCCGTGAAGAAGGGTCCATCCGTACCTGACCGTCCCAATCCAGGGTCATGAAACGGAAGGTCGGGTCCGTGTAGCGGTTGACCACGTCCAGATCGAGCTTGTAATGCTCGGCAACAGCGGGCCAATACCGCACACCGGCACCACCAAGGGGGTCCACCCCCAGTTTTAGGCCTGCCCCGCGAATGGCATCGAAATCAATCACATTGCCCAGGTCCGCCACGTAGGTGTTGAGGAAGTCGTGGCGGTGAGTGGTGCCGGCCTTGAGCGCGCGTTCGTAAGGTATGCGCGCTACACCCTCCAACCTACTTTCCAACAGCTCATTGGCTTTGGCTTCGATCCACTTGGTCACGTCGCTGTCGGCCGGCCCGCCATTGGGTGGGTTGTACTTGAACCCACCACTCTGTGGCGGGTTGTGGGAAGGCGTGATAACCACCCCATCGGCCAAGCCCGAAGTACGGCCACGGTTGTAGCAGATAATGGCATGGGACAGTGCAGGCGTAGGTGTGTACTCGTCATCCGTGGCCAGCATCACCTCAACGCCATTGGCGGCAAACACCTCAAGCGCGCTGATGCCGGCCGGCGTGGACAGTGCATGGGTATCGATCCCCAGGAACAGTGGCCCGTCGATACCCTTGGCCTTGCGGTACAGGCAGATCGCCTGGCTGATGGCGAGCACGTGGTCTTCGTTGAAGCTGTTGTCGAACGAGCTGCCGCGGTGGCCGGAGGTGCCGAATGCCACGCGATGGGTAGTGACCGACGGGTCGGGCTTGCGTGAAAAATAAGCAGTGACCAGGCTAGGGATATCGATCAGCAGGTCGGCGGGTGCCGGCTTGCCCGCGAGCGGACTGTGCGTCATGCAAAACCTCGTGTGGGTATCAAACAGGGGCAGTTTACCGACCCTTCGACCGCCCTGCGACGAGAATGATCCTTGCCCCTGGCAGGCGTGGAGTAACCCGCTGTCATACGGGCTCGGCAGCCGGCCACCAGCTAGGTAATAACTGTTGGACCCGTGCCTGCCCGTAGCGATCATCGATCAGCACGACCGTCCCTACGTCGCTTTCGGCACGAATCACCCGGCCCGCCGCCTGCACCACCTTGTGCAGGCCTGGATACAGGTAGACGTAATCATAGCCATTTCCGAAGCGTGCCTGCATCCGCTGCTTGAACCGTTCGTTGACGGGGTTTACCTGTGCCAGCCCCAGCGTGGCGACAAAGGCGCCTATCAAGCGCGCACCTGGCAGGTCGATTCCCTCACCAAAGGCCCCGCCCAGCACGGCGAACCCTACACTTTGCCCCGCCGCGTCAAAGCCATCGATAAAGGCTTGGCGTGCCGCCTCGTCCATGCCCCGCTGCTGGCAGCGCACAGGCAGCGAGGGGTAGCCCTCAGCCAATCGGTCAACCACCTGATTGAGGTAGTCAAAGCTGCTGAAAAACGCCAGGTAATTACCGGGCCGACGGGCATATTGCTCTGCAATGATCTGCGCCACGCTGGCCAAGGACTGCTGCCGGTCAGCGTAACGTGTAGACACATCAGCAGCCAGCCGCACCTGCAGCTGGCTGGCACTGAATGGTGAGGCGACCTCCACCCAGACCCATTTATCCGGCAACCCCAACAGGTCGGCAAAATAGTGGGCCGGTGTCAGGGTGGCCGAAAACAACACACAACTGCGCGCACGGGCCAGCCTGGGCGCCAATACCGGGGCGGGGATTACATTGCGCAGGTTCAGCCGCCCGGATAGCCGCTTCTTTGTTGCGGTGACCTCCAGGTCGCACACATAGGCCTCGCCGAACAGCTCAGCGATGCGTGTGAACTGCAGGGCCTGGAAGTAGAACTCCAACCAGGGCGCAGGCACCGAAGCAGGCTCCAGATTCAGCCGCTCGCTCACCAGGCTGATGCACCGCTGCAAGGCGCTGAGCCACTGCCCCGGCACGGCGGGCTGACCGTGGTACCCCTCACCTTGGGCCTTGACCAGGGCGGACCAGTGCTGGTTAAGCGTACGCAAGGCTGCGCTGGTGCCAGCCAGTGGCGCATCTTTCAAGGTTTTGATCGCACGCTGGTCCAGGCTGGCGCTATACATGCTCCGCGCCCTGTCCACCAGATTATGGGCTTCGTCCACCAGCACGGCGTAGTTCCACTCCTGGGCCTGGGCCAGCGCATACAACCAACCGCTCAAGTCGAAGTAGTAGTTGTAGTCACCTATGATCACGTCGGCCCAGCGGGCCATTTCCTGGCTCAAGTAATACGGGCACACCTGGTGGGTCAGGGCCAGCTCACGCAGCGCAGCGCGGTCCAGCATGCCGCGGTCGGCGGCGGCGACCCTGGCTGCAGGCAGGCGGTCGTAGAAGCCTCTGGCCAATGGGCAAGCGTCACCATGGCAGGCGGTGCCGGGGTATTCGCACGCCTTC
This sequence comes from Pseudomonas sp. AB39(2026), assembly GCF_059831485.1. Lineage (NCBI taxonomy): Bacteria > Pseudomonadati > Pseudomonadota > Gammaproteobacteria > Pseudomonadales > Pseudomonadaceae > Pseudomonas > Pseudomonas sp. AB39(2026). Next base: position 479,410 of record NZ_CP195212.1, on the reverse strand, counting down.
TCCCGCGCAGTCAGCTCCAGCACGCGCACAGGCCGCGTTCCGGCCTGCGCGGGCTGCAACTGATGGAGTGCATCCAAGGCCAATTGCCGGCCCGGCGTCTTGGCCGTCAAGAAGAAGATACGCTGCACGCCCTGGCGAGGCATGGCCTTGAGCAGGGGAAACAGCGTGCCTAGGGTTTTGCCAATACCCGTCGGTGCCTGGGCCAATACACAGCGGCCCAGGCTTGCTGCTTTGTAGACGGCCTCGGCCAGTTGCCGCTGGCCTGGGCGCATGGTTGCGTAAGGGAACGCAAGGGCATCGAGAAAGCCGTCGCGGCGCGCCTGGTGCGCCTGCTCGCGAGCGGCCCAGGCCAGAAACGCCTCGCATTGCTGCGCGAAGAACGCCTTGAGCGCCTCAGCAGTATAAGCGGCCTCGAAGCGGGTTTCCCGCTCCATATCCACATGCCAGTACACCAGCGCCACGTTGACAGCTGCCAAACCCTCGGCCTCACACAGCAGCCAGGCGTACACCTTGGCCTGGGCCCAGTGCAGCGCTCGATGGTTGGCAGGCTGCCGGGACAGATCGCCACGGTGCGTCTTGATTTCCTCCAGGCACCCCCGGCCTGGGTCAAAGCCATCAGCGCGGCCTCGTACCTTCAAACCTTTGTATTCCCCGGCCAGGGTCACTTCGCGCCGGTACTGCGCACCCCTGCGGTCTGTGACCTGCTGATGGCCCAGTACACCCTCCAAAGCGCTGGGTGAAGGAGTGAAGCGCAGGTCCAGGTCGCCTTCGCGAGCCGTAAACTCACACAAGGCACGTACGGCTACCGTCAGCGTCATGCGGGCTGAGCGACCTCGGCACCAGCGTCCCAGCGCACGTGGCAGACCTTGACCGGCAAGCCATGGGCGTTGCAGAACGCGATCCAGCGCAATTGGTTATCCTGCAACCGATCCCCTGGCCCTTTGACCTCAATCATCTGGTAGGTGGCTTGAGCCGGGTAGAACTGAATCAGGTCTGGCATCCCCGTGCGGTTGGCTTTAGGGTCTTGCAGCAGGCGCTCGAAACACGCACGCAAGTGAGCCGGTGGAATACAGGTCAAGGCCAGTTCAAGTAGCGGCCCAGACATCGCCCCCCAATGCACGAAGGGGTTGGCCAGGCCTAATTTGGCTGTAAACCGCTCCAGAATCGTGGTGCGGTAGGCCCCTGTTTCCAGCTCGCTCAGGCAACGCTGGATCAAGTCACCTCGCCGATGGCTGAAATCTGGCTGGTGCAGGTCCAGCGGGCCGGATTGGAAAGGGTGGAAAAAAGCGCCCGGCACTGGGGCGAACAACGCCGGCCAGCACAACAGGCCAAACAGCCCGTTGAACAGGGTATTTTCCACGTAGGCCACGGGCGCTTCGCTGGCCTGCAAGGCTTCAGCCACAGCCCGCTCCACACTGGGGTGGCGAGGCAGGCACAGGTCGATACGCTCCACGGCCGAGGGGCTACGCCGGACCTTGACAGCTTCCCCCAGGGCGCGACGCAGCCGTGGCAGCATCCGCTCAAGGCCTTGTACCTCCGCCGGGCTTTCGGGGGCCTGCATGGCCTGTTCGGCCAGCGCCAACGCGTCCGTGAATTGCTCGCTGCGCTCCAGCACCCTCACATGGCGCAGGCGGGCACCCGGCCACGCGCACTGGCCATACAATTCAAGCGCCAGGGGCCAGTCGGCGTCACGCTCGCACTGCTGGCCCAGGCGGAACAGCAGCTTCTGCTGCCGCCCGGCCAGCCAAGGGTTGTCGGAACCCAGCCCCTGCAGTGTCGGCAGTAGTTCGCCTGTTGTGGCGCCCTCTTCCAGTGCCTGCGCACAAGCAGCCAAGCCCATGGCGATGTGCAGGTCGTCGCGGTGGCGAATGGCGCGTGAGCTGAGGGGGAAATCCACCTGTTCAAAGCGCTGGATGCCCAGCTCGACCAGCACGAACTGCGACCAGTCCTGGCGCAGGTTGCCAAAGAACAGCATGCGTAGGCGCTCGCACAGGGCCCGTACGCTCAGCACCCACACCGCGTCTTCACAGGCGGGCCACCACCCTTGCAGCGGTTCACAACGGTCGTGCAAATGTGCCAGCGCCTCGAACCACTGGTCCTTGCGTGCGGCAGCCGGCAAGCCATGGTCCGCGAAGCCTATGCGCAACTCAGGCTTCCCAAACAACGAAAACAGGTCACTCAGGGTTAACGGGGCATTGTCGCAGAGCCAGCCTTGCGCCAATAGCGGTGCTGCCGCATGAGCAGGATCGCCGATTTCCACATAGCTAAGTTTGTCCCGACGGAAATGCTCCCCTTTGCGCATGATAAGCCGCACTAGCAAGGCACGGGCATTCTGCGGCAGGCCCTTGAAACCCTCTAGGAACTCCCGCTCTGCGGTGTCGAGCACGTCGGCATAGCGCTGGCCAAGCCACGCCAGAGCCTGTTCAAAGTTATGCAGGTAATAGAACGGGTTATCGAGAGGGTTCACGCCAGCCGGTCCAAGTCACTTTGGGGCTGGTTATACATACAGCCGCCTCCAGCTTCAACCTTCATCCGCCAGCCGGTGCCGAACATGAGGTACTCATGGTTTGAGCGCAAGCCACTGGCCCTGTTACCCTCGGTGTCCTTTTGCAGCCCTGGACGCAACCATGCTCACCGCTTTGCTGTTTGACCTTGATGGCACTCTGACCGATACCGACAAGCTCCACCTGTTGGCTATTCAGCAGCTGCTGTGGGAAGAAGAGGGCCGTGCCTTTACTGAAGCAGACTTCGACGTGCTATGTGCTGGCCGGGCCAATGCCGAAATGTGCGCCCTGTTGTTCCCGGAACGCAGTGTAGAAGCACACTGCGACTTTGCAGATCGCAAGGAAGCCCGTTTCCGTGAGCTGTCTACCTCCCTGGAGCCGATTGCCGGGCTGACCGACTTGCTGGCCTATGCCACCACTCATGTCATTGGCCGCGTGGTCGTGACCAACGCTCCTCGGGCCAACGCCGACCATATGCTGGCTGCGCTGGCCTTCAGGGCGCCTTTGCCAGCGTAGTGGTCGCAGAGGAACTGGCCCGCTCCAAACCGGACCCGCTGCCGTACCTGACGGGGCTGGACAGGCTGAGTGCGACGGCCGACAGCGCCATGGCCTTCGAAGACTCGATCCCTGGCCTGACGGCTGCCAAGGCTGCCGGCCTATTCACAGTCGGGCTGGCCACCAGTCAGAGCGCCGCCACCCTGCTGGCCGCGGGTGCAGACCTGGTGATTGATGACTTCACTGATGCCCGGTTGTGGCAGGCCATTGAAGCGCGGCACGGCGCGGCGCTGACACGGTGACCGTTGGTTCCCGGGCTGCGCCCAGTCCTACACCGGCCTAGCGCAGCAGGAAATTACCAGGCCCTTGCTCCGGGCCATTATCGATCAGAGGCACTTCGGCTTCGTCCTTGAGGCTCACGCCAGACAACCCGCGCTTGCAGGCTTCGCGCATCAGGTACGCCAACTTGTGCACGGCCGTGGCGTAGCTAAGGCCTTGGGGCCGCACATTGGAGATGCAGTTGCGTGCCGCGTCGGTCAGGCCTGCCCGGGGCGCATACGTAAAGTAGAGCCCTAGGCTGTCCGGGGAACTGAGGCCGGGCCGTTCGCCGATCAGGTTAACAACCATACGCGCCCCTAGCCGCTGGGCCACCTCGTCTGCCACCGCCACACGGCCCTGTTCGACAACTACCAAAGGTGCCACCTCCCAGCCCTCTTCCTGAGCAAGATGCTGTATCCGCGAGACCATGGGTGCGGCATGACGCTGTACGGCCAATGAGGACAAACCATCGGCGATCACGATGGCTAGGTCACACCCCAGCCCCCGCTTCACCGCAATGGCATCCAGCATGGCCACACTGTCAGCACTCAGCTGGCGGCCCAGGTCCGGGCGCTGCAGGTACACCAGGCGATCACTGGCCGCGCTGTGGAGCTCAATCACCTGGCCTTCTAACTCGCTTATGAGCGCGGCCACCTCCAGCGGCACATGGACCGCGTCCCTGGCTTGGGCATGGGCAAACTGAAAATCGAGCTGAGCGGCCGTAGGCAGGCTGGTCCCGGCCCGGCCCAAGGCAATCCGGGCGGGAGTCAAGGCACGCAAGGCCTGCCAGGGGTCTGCCGAAACTGAGTTGCGAGGCGTGTCGGTCATGCCATTCCCCTATCGAATGTGGGCCAGTGCGCCGGCAAAGGCCGTGGGCAGGTGCGTGCCAAGGCGCCACTCGGTGCCTTGCTGGCCCAGGATGCCGGTGTGTGCCAGCCAGGCTTCGAATTCCGGCGCAGGCCGCAGGCCCAGCACCTGGCGTACATAAAGCGCGTCGTGGAACGAAGTGGTCTGGTAGTTGAGCATGACATCGTCAGACCCGGGGATACCCATGATGAAATTCACCCCTGCCGTGCCCAACAGGGTCAACAGGGTGTCCATGTCATCCTGGTCGGCCTCGGCATGGTTGGTGTAACAGATGTCACAGCCCATGGGCACACCCAGCAGTTTGCCGCAGAAATGGTCTTCCAAGCCGGCGCGGATGATCTGTTTGCCGTTGTACAGGTACTCGGGGCCAATGAAGCCCACCACAGTATTCACCAGAAAAGGGTTGAAATGCCGTGCTACGGCATAGGCACGCGCTTCGCAGGTCTGTTGGTCTACCCCATGGTGGGCATTGGCCGACAGGGCACTGCCCTGGCCAGTTTCAAAGTACATAAGGTTGTTGCCCACAGTGCCGCGCTTGAGGCTAAGCCCCGCGTCGTAACCTTCCTGAAGTACCTTCAGGCTTACACCGAAACTGGTATTGGCTGCTTCGGTGCCGGCAATGGACTGAAACACCAAGTCCAACGGCGCGCCCCGCTCAATGGCAGCAATCGATGACGTTACATGGGTGAGCACACAGGCCTGGGTGGGGATCTCGTAGCGCTGTATCACCCCGTCCAGCATCTTCAGCAGTTCGATGATGGCCGGCAGGCTGTCGCTGGCCGGGTTGATGCCGAACATGGCGTCGCCATTGCCGTACAGCAGCCCGTCCATCAGGCTGGCGGCGATCCCGGCAGGGTCGTCTGTGGGATGATTAGGCTGCAGCCGGGTCGACATGCGCCCTGCCAGGCCAAGGGTGCCACGAAAGGCCGTCACCACACGCAGCTTACGCCCTACCAGGATCAGGTCCTGGACCCGCATCAACTTGGACACCGCCGCCGCCATCTCTGGCGTAAGGCCTGGCGCCAGCGCCGCCAGCACTTGGCCGGTGGCGCTTTCGCTGAGCAGCCAGTCGCGAAAGCCGCCTACGGTCAAGTGCCGCACAAGGGCGAAGGCCTGGGCATCGTGGGTATCGATGATCAGCCGGGTAACCTCATCGGTTTCATACGGGATCACCGCCTCATCAAGAAACTGTGTGAGCGGCACATCAGCCAACGCCATTTGAGCCGCGGCGCGCTCTGCATCGCTGGCAGCGGCGATGCCTGCCAAGGCGTCACCGGAACGGGCCGGGCTGGCCTTGGCCATCAGGCTGCGCAGGTCGTCAAATTGCCAGGTCATGCTGCCAATGGTCTGGCTGTACATGGTTCACCCCTCGTTAGCCACGGCATTGAGCTTAGGCGTGCGCCCGCGCACAAAGGTGCAAAACATCGCGCCCAGTACCATCAATGCCAGAAAGACCAGGCCCACCTGGCCGTTGAACCAGATCATCGCCACCAGGCATACCACAGCCAGGGCCAGCGCAATGCCGGGTACTACAGGATAGCCGGGTGCTCGGAAGCTGCGCTCCAGGCCAGGCTCGCTGCGGCGCAGCTTGAACAGGGCCAGCATGCTGACGATGTACATCACAATGGCGCCGAATACCGACATGGTGATCATGGCCGCCGTGAGGCTCATACCTTGCAGGTTGATCAACCCGTCGCTGAAGATGGCCGCGATGCCTACAACGCCTCCGGCAATGATTGCGCGGTGTGGCGTCTGGAATCGGGACAGCTGGGCCAGGGCTGGAGGCAGGAAGCCTGCACGCGCCAGAGCAAAGAACTGGCGCGAGTACCCCAGAATGATGCCGTGGAAGCTCGCCACCAAACCGAACAGCCCGATCCATACCAGCATGTGCATCCAGTTGGAGTTATCACCCACAACCGCCTTCATGGCCTGGGGCAAAGGGTCGTTGATGTTGGAGAGCGTACGCCAGTCACCCACGCCGCCCGCAAAAATCATGACGCCGATGGCCAGCACCACCAGTGTGAGGATGCCCGCGATATACGCTTTGGGGATGGTGCGCTTGGGGTCTTTGGCTTCTTCGGCCGCCATGGCTGCGCCTTCGATGGCCAGGAAGAACCAGATGGCGAAAGGAATGGCTGCGAATATCCCAGCCAGCGCACCGGTGCTGAAGGTGTCCTGCCCTGCCCAGCCGCCCAGGGCGAAGTTGGCGAAACTGAAGCTGGGCGCTACCACGCCCATGAACACCAGCAGCTCGGCCACGGCCAGCACGGTGACCACCAGTTCAAAGGTAGCGGCAATACTGACCCCCAGGATATTGAGTGTCATAAAGATCAGGTACGCGCCCACCGCCGCCCATTTCGGCTCCAGTGCCGGAAACTGCACATTGAGGTAGGCGCCGATCGCCATGGCAATGGCGGGCGGTGCGAATACGAACTCGATCAGGGTGGCCAGCCCTGCAATGGTACCCCCTGTAACACCGAACGCACGTAAGCTATAGGCAAAGGGGCCACCGGCATTGGGAATGGCCGTGGTGAGTTCGGTAAAACTGAAAATGAAACAGGTATACATCACGGCGACCAGCAACGTGGTGACCAGAAAGCCCAGGGTGCCTGCTGTCCCCCAGCCATAGCTCCATCCAAAATATTCGCCGGATATGACCAAGCCCACGGCAATGCCCCACAGGTGCAGGGTGCCCAGGGTGGGTTTAAGGGTGTTCGCGCTCATCAGTCATCTTCCTGAGTGTTGGCCGACGTGGTTATTCCTGAGCATAGCTAGCACTTGGTTACAAAACTTGACCGCAGGCGACGGTGCCCAGGCGCCTGCGGTCAAATCGCTTGCGCCGCCCGGCTACGGGGCATTACAAGGCGCCCATGCACTAGGCTGGGGCTAAAATTGGGCGCGTTAGGGGTTGTAGGCAGGAATGGGTTTTGCTTGAGAACCGATACGCTCACTTAACTGGTAACCAACTGTGACGCATGCCCCTGCACACTCCGCCTTGCCTGGCGCCGGTTCTGGTGCCCACCCTCATCAGGGCGTGTTGTCTGCTGCAGCCAGTGGCCTTGACGCGTTCATCACCAAGCATGGGGGCGACCTGGACCGAGTATTGGGCCGGGCCGGCGTAGACCCAGAGCAACTGGTGCATCCCACCATGAGCCTGGCGCTGCCCAACTACTGCCAGGTACTGGAAGAAGCAGCACGCCAGACCGGGTGCGAACACTTTGGCCTACGCTACGGCGAACAATTCAAACCCCAGGCGCTGGGCCTGTTGGGCTACGTTGGGCTCTGTTCACCCACCCTGGAAGCGGCCCTGGCCAACTTCGCCGCAGCCTTCCCCTTCCATCAGCATGACACCTTGATACAACTGGTAGACGTCGGCGACTGTTACCGATTCGATTACCGGATCACCCATGCCGCTATCCATGAACGGCGCCATGATGCCGAACTGACCATGGGCATGGCCATGAACCTGGTCAGGCACGTACTGGGGCCTGGTTGGGCGCCACGCCGCGTGTTGCTGGAACATAGCCGCTGGGATAATGGTGAACAGCATCGGCTTGTATTTGGCGCAGATGTGGCATTCGACCAACCCTGCAACGCCTTGGTGATTCCCAAGGCCGACCTTGCCGGGCGGGTAATGCCGGGAAGCGATCCGGTGCTGCTGATGCTGGTCAGGGATGCCATCCGCCAACTCAGTGGCTTGCCCTGCAATGACGGGCTGCCAACCCAGGTTGAAACCGAGATTGCCGCCCAGCTACCCGGCGGCGAGCCTTGCCTGGAGGCGGTGGCCTTGGCTGTCGGCCTGGCACCCTCGGCACTGCAACGGCGGTTACGCGATCACCAGTGCAGCTTTACCGAACTGGTCGAGCGTGTTCGGCGCCAGCTGGCACAGCGATACCTGCGCGAAGGCCTCACCTCAGTCACCCGGCTGGCTGCGTTGCTGGGTTACTCGGAAACCAGTGCGTTCTCTCGCGCCTTTCGCCGCTGGCACGGGGTTAGCCCGCGGCAATGGCGCCTGATCAAATAATCACCGTTCTACGCCCAGCCGTTGGTGCCACTCGGCGATGGACTCTTTCGGATACTGGTCAAACGCCTTATCACCAGGCTTGGCAGCGACCTCTACCCAACTGGCCTTGGAATCCAGCAGTAAATGAGTATGCTCAGGGGGCACTGGCAGCTCAGTATCAATGGCGCTGGCAAACGGATGGATCAGCTCAGGCCACTCCGGGCTGAACAGCCACAGCGCACTGGCGCAGAGCTTGCAAAAATGCCGCTCCGCACTGCTGGTCGTGTAGCCGCCTTGGCCGTCGGGCACGCGTGCATGGTAAACACTGATAGCCTCTTTTCCTGTTACCTGCAGCGTTCGGGCATCACCCCCCAAGTTGATGGTATACCCACCTCCGCCCTGGGTCTTGCGGCAGATGGAGCAATAACAGCGCTGATAGGGGTACGGGTGAGCGCTTTCAAGCTGGAACTTCACAGCGCCGCAGTGGCAGGAGCCTTCGAGATGCATGGCGTTCTCCGATAGAGGTTTGAGAGGGCTAATGCCCCGCTGCAGGTGTGTTCAGGTAACGTGCACTACCACTGACAAACAGCAGCAGCACGCTCAGGCTGGCCAAAGCCCATGAAAGGTTTACCCAATGGGCGAGCAGCCCGATGGTGGCCGGGCCTAGCAGGATGCCCGCGTAGCCCAGCGACACCATGGCCGGCACCGCCGCGCTTTGAGCCATCCGTTGCTGGCGGCCTACTGCAGAGAAGAGTACAGGCACGATGTTTGAACAACCCGCGCCTACCAGGGCAAAGCCCACCAGTGAGGCCGCCCAGCCTGGCACCAGCACGGCTATGGCTGCCCCTAACGCCGCACAGGCTCCTCCGAACAACACCACGCGAGCGCCGCCCAGGCGATTGACCCAGGCATCGCCAGTCAGCCGGCCGATGGTCATGGTGAGTGCAAAGGCGGCATAGCCCAAGCCCGCCAAAGCAGGGTCCATGTGACGCACCGACACCAGAAACACCGCGCTCCAGTCCAGCACGGCGCCTTCGGTGAGAAACACGATAAAGCACAAGGTACCCAGAAACAGCACAATGCCCTTGGGCACCGCGAACAGCGGGCCATCGCGCTCAGAGCCCTGTGCCAGCAATGCGTGGCCTGCGTACCCTAGCCCTGTCAGTACCAGCACCACGACGACACCTGTGGCATACAGGGGTGTGAGCCCTAGGCTAAGCAATGCCGTCATACCTGCGGCCCCAGCAATGCCACCGACGCTGAACATGCCGTGAAAGCCGGACATGACCGCCTTGTCACCGGCTTTCTCGACCAGCACGGCCTGGATGTTCATGGCGCAATCGAGCAGGCCCATGGAGGCGCCGAACAACGCCAGCGTGAGCCCCAGCGTCATGGCACTGGGCGCCACTGCCAGCAAGGGCAGAAACAAGCAAAGCAGCAATGAAGCGATCACAATGGTCCAGCGGCAGCCTCGGTGCGCGGTTAGATAGCCAGCAAAAGGCATGGCAATAATGGAACCGCCCCCCAACCCTAGCAACAGCACGCCCAAGGTGCCGTCATCCAGGCCAGCACGTGCCTTGGCCAGCGGCACCAGCGGTGCCCAGGCCGCCATCACAAAGCCTGCGATGAAGAAAGCGACCCGGGTAGACACGCGTTGCGCGCGCCCTACTGGAGCGGCAACGAAAGCAGTACTGGCAGTCATGAAGGCGTGGATCCGGTAGGGAAGACTGCCCTACCTTGCCGACCGTGGTAGGTAAAAGCAAGGCGATAGCGCTGTGTGAGAAGGGTTTCCCACACGGCGCCCGCTTGTACCTGTCAGGTGATAGGCGCAGGGTTGAACAGCACGATGTCATTGTGAAGCTTGTGCTTCTCGGCCCAGGTCTGTTCACGGCCGCTGGCCACGTCCAGGTAGTAGTGGAACAGCTCCCACCCTAGCTCCTCGATGGTTGCACGGCCGGTCGCAACCACACCGGCATCGACGTCGATCAGGTCTGGCCAGCGCTGGGCCAGCTCTGTACGGGTCGAGACCTTGACCACCGGGGCCATGGCCAAGCCGTAAGGGGTACCCCGGCCGGTGGTGAAAACGTGGAGGTTCATGCCTGCAGCCAACTGCAAGGTGCCGCACACGAAATCACTGGCTGGGGTAGCGCAGTAGATCAGGCCTTTGCCCGTCACGCGTTCACCTGGCCCCACCACGCCATTGATGGCCGAGCTGCCTGACTTCACGATGGAACCGAGGGATTTTTCGACGATATTGGATAACCCGCCCTTCTTGTTGCCAGGGGTGGTGTTGGCACTGCGGTCTGCAGCGCCCTGGTCGAGGTAACGGTCATACCAGTCCATCTCCCGCACCAGCGCCTGCGCCACCTCAGGGGTCTCGGCGCGTGAGGTCAGCATGTAGATCGCGTCGCGTACTTCGGTGACTTCGGAGAACATCACCGTGGCCCCGGCGCGAACCAATAAGTCCGAGGCAAAGCCCAATGCTGGGTTGGCGGTAATGCCGGAGAAGGCATCGCTGCCTCCACATTGCATGCCCAGTATCAGCTCGGAGGCCGGTACGGTTTCACGGCGGCGCAGGTTGAGCTTTTCCAGGCGGGTTTCTGCCAATGCCATGATCTGCTCGATCATTTCCCCAAACCCGTGGCTGGCGTCCTGCAAGCGGTACAGCCAAGGCTCGCTCAAGTCCACAGACGGGTCATTGTCATGCATCACTTGCCCGGCCTGAAGCTTTTCGCAACCCAGGCTGATCACCAAGGCTTCACCGCCCAGGTTCGGGTTGCGTGCCAGGTTACGCACGGTGCGGATGGGAATGTACGCGTCGCGGGCATTGATGGCCACGCCACAGCCATAGCTGTGGGTCAGAGCGACCACGTCGTCTACGTAGGGGTAACGTGGCAGCAACTCATTGCGAATGCGCTTTACAGCATGGTCCAGCACGCCCGTCACGCATTGTACGGTGGTGGTGATGCCCAGAATGTTTCGGGTCCCTACCGTTCCATCGGCGTTGCGATACCCCTCGAACGTAAAGCCTTCCAATGGCGGCAGCGGAGAAGGTACGGCATCGGACATGGGCAAACTGTCCAGGGGCGGTGCCGAAGGCATCGCCAGCTGAGTTTCCTTGACCCAACTGCCGCGTCGCAGGTCTTCGAGCGCATAGCCAATGACCTGCCCGTAGCGGCGGACTTCCACGCCCTTGGGAATGTCCACCAACGCCACTTTATGGCTTTGCGGAATACCTTCGACCGTGGTCAGGCCGTCCGGGAAAACGCTGCCTTCGGCAACGCCCTGGTCGTTCACGACCACCACCACGTTGTCCGCCGGGTGCAAGCGCACATAGCGTGGGGAGTCGGAGTGTTCAATCAACTGCGTCATGGGGTTGGCCCCTTGTAATGTCATCATCAGGCTTGCACAGGTTGCGTTTCAGTCAATGGCCGCCCTTCGCTGTCGCGCAATTGCACGCGGCGGATAGGCCCCACGATCACCAGGTAGCTGAACACGGCCAGCAGCGCATTGGCGCCCACATAGACCAGTGCCCACTTGAAGGACCCAGTGGTTGAAATCAGGTAGCCGATCACGATGGGCGTGGTGATGGAGGCAATGTTACCGAACATGTTGAACAAGCCGCCGCTGATACCGGCGATCTGCTTAGGCGATGTATCGGACATCACAGCCCAGCCCAAGGCACCGACGCCTTTGCCGAAGAAGGCCAGCGCCATCAACCCCACTACGAGCCAGTCCAGCGCCACGTAGTTACACAGCACCATGGTGGTGGACAGCAACAAACCGCACACGATAGGTAGTTTGCGAGCAAAGGTCAGAGAATGGCCACGGCGTAGCAGCCAGTCCGAGATAACCCCGCCCAGCACGCCACCGATAAACCCGCAGATAGCAGGAAGCGAGGCGACAAAGCCGGCCTTGAGAATGGTCATGCCACGCTCCTGTACCAGGTACACCGGGAACCAGGTCAAGAAGAAATAGGTGATACCGTTAATGCAGTACTGGCCCAGGTAGATGCCCAACATCATGCGGCTGGACAGCAGCTGGCGAACGTAGCCCCACTGCGGGCCGGTTTTCTTCTTGCCAGCCTGGTCCATGTCCACAACGCCACCGTTGTCAGCAATGTGGCGGTACTCCTGCTCCCCGATCATCGGGTGCTGGGCAGGGTTATGCAGGAACCTCATCCAGACCGCTGTAAACAGCACGCCCAGACCGCCCATTACGATAAATACATGCTCCCACCCCCAGGCATGCACGATCCAGCCCATGAGCGGGGCGAACAACACAGTGGCAAAGTATTGTGCGGAGTTGAAGATTGCCGAGGCTGTCCCCCGCTCAGCTGTAGGAAACCAGGCGGCCACGATCCGGGCGTTGCCGGGGAACGACGGCGCTTCAGCGAAGCCCACCAGAAAACGCAGGGTGAACAAGGCCATGACCGCCGTGGCGACCGGCATAAAGCCTACAAAGCCTTGAAGAATGGTAAACAGCGACCAGGTGAAGATACTAAAGGCATACACCCTTTTGGAGCCGAACCGGTCCAGCAGCCAACCACCGGGAATCTGCCCGGCGACATAGGCCCAGCCAAAGGCCGAGAAGATGAAGCCAAGGGTCAGGGCATCGATGCCCAGGTCTTTCTGGATGGTGGAACCGGCGATAGAGATCGTTGCCCGGTCGGCGTAGTTGATCGTAGTCACCACGAACAACAGAAACAGAATCAGATAACGCACATGCGTTTTCTTGTTGGCATGCATGCTGGACACTCCCACTTTTTATCGTTATGCGGGCTGACACCTCAGGCGGGTGACAGGTAGTGCTACGTTATCGTACAAGATAGGATTTAACTAGCCCATATGAGTAGGTTTATAGCCCAAGCCCCTTTATTCCTAGCCCTTTCTACATGAGGTTGTCCGACAGCCAATTTCCGGCGTGACAAAGCGCTATCGCTAATAGACATGATGCAAGCACGACATCAGCCTCCTTAATCGGTTCCCGACTTTTTTCTGGACAGCGATGAAAGGCGGGGATAAGGTTTCACTACCGAACGGCGCTATGGAGGCGTCGCGGTGCAATCGGACTGCAAGCGAGGTGGCGTTATGAGAACCAGGTGCTGGCTGGCGCTCGTTATGAGCTATCCACTGGTGAGCGGCTGTGCCCATGGTCCTGCCTTGGAGTACACCAAATTCTCGGACGGTGGCGGCGTGCCCCAGGGCGACTATGCTGGCCTGACGAAATTCACGCTAGCTCGCACACTGCTACTGGTGCAGGCTGACAACGCAGGGGTTGCGTCTGTGAGCGCGGTAGCCTCTGAAGCAGTAGGTGAAGGTACAGACTATGGCGTGAAGCCATTGGAAAGCCCAAGCAGGTCCGCACTTCAATTAATCAAATTCCCCAACTCCAACCTGGTTCGCTCTGTTAGCCTGGGTGCGCCTGCTAGCCCTGAAGGTACTACCCGGCCAGACGGTATCCGTGCTTTGCCTGAACGTGCTTTGCCTGAAAAGGTGCCTAACAAGGGACTTTCCATGGCGCTGGATATACAAGCGTTGCTTGGGGAGCCACAGCCAGGGCAGCTGTCCCGTGCAGGCCTGGCAAGCAGCAATCACCGCAAGGTTGCGTTTGAAGTGTCGTTTGAAGGGGTGCCTGCCGACGCTATTCCCACACGCCAACTGGACTTGCACCGGGCCGGCAACCTGTATTTCTATTCAGCCTGCCGCACAGCCACCCTCACCTTCCTGACACCGCCACTGACAGGGCAGCGGTTCACAGTCACCATTGCCGACCCCAACTACGTACAGACCATTGCCTTGGAGCCGGGGCAACGCGTAAGCAGCCATATGGGCTGCGGGGTGGACGTTACCACGCGCGTAGCAGGTGGCAGCCAAGGTGAAGCAGGTAATCCCCTACGCCTTACAGCGTTTGACCTGCAGAGGATGCAGGCTCAAAACCTTATAGCGGCCTGGGTTACCCGGCCCGTGGAAAGCGTCGAGCGTGCGTTGGCGGCCACAACTTCCAGAGACGCAGGCAAGACCGGGGCACGGAGGGCAAGTCACACCCCTAACCGCCCGGAAGTGGCCAAGGTGCCCAACCTGCAGCGCCCGATTGATACCGACGCGGTCGACAAACCTCAGAATGCCTTGCGCAATACTGAAATCCGCTTGCCAGCGACAGACAAGCGGCAGTCTTTCACTTTCTAAAAAGCCATAGGCTCACGCTGGGTCAGTGAGCGGCTGCTCCGGCTTCAGGTTGCCAGACTGATCACTGTTGCCCTCATCCTGCTGCGGCTCGGTGCCGTATTCGTCGTAGTCATCCGGCAATTGTGTAGGCTGGTACACGGGCTGTTCTGGCGTGGTCATGGCTGCTTCCTTTTTGATAGGCATTCATGGCTTTGAGGGACGAGGAGCCGCCTGGGTTCATTCGCACTCTAATGCGATGGCCACGCCGATTCCCTCTACACTGGTGTAAGGCCACTTTCAGCATGTCGCAACCTGGAGCCCGCATGACACAAACCACCCGAGGCACAGACGCCCTGTTAGAGACGCTGTACACGGGGATTATCGATGCACATGCAACCATTCGCCCCGCCGTGGCTGTAACCCCTCTGGCCTACAGTGAGCGCTTCTCGGCAGCCACGGGCTGCCACGTCTACCTCAAGTGCGAGCATCAGCAACACACCGGTTCTTTCAAGTACAGGGGTGCGTATAACAAGCTTCGACTGCTCTCGCGTGAAGACAGAGCGCACGGCGTAGTCGCAGCCACATCAGGGAACCATGGGCAGGCGGTGGCCCTCGCTGCCAGGCTGGCTCAGGTCAGCGCCACCGTCTACACCTCCGCCGGCACCTCGCCCTATAAGCTGGAAGCCATGCGTGCGCTTGGCGCGACGGTGGTTACCGTACCCGGCGGGTCGCTGGAAGCGGAGCTGGAGGCCGTGCGGCAGGCCGCGCTGCAAGGCAGGCCCTATATTTCTCCTTACAATGACGTGGATGTGATTGCCGGCCAGGGAACCGTTGGGGTTGAGATACACGAACAGCAACCACAGCTGGACGCCGTGTTTGCCTCCATCGGCGGCGGCGGCCTGATCTCAGGTATCGGTACAGCATTGTCCCGGCTGAACCCTCACGCTCAGATCATCGGTTGCTGGCCGGAGCAAGCGGCCGCCATGTACCATTCGCTTCAGGCAGGCCATATTCATCCCGTCCCACAGGGCGATACCCTGGCCAGCGGGTCTGCTGGCAATATCTACCCAGGGGCCATCACGTTCGATCTGTGTCAGCGCCTGCTGACCCGAAGCGTGCTGGTCACCGAGGAAGAAATCCGCTGGGCGATGAAAGCTGTCGCTGTCGACGAGCATTGGATCATCGAAGGCGCTGCAGGCGTATCCTTGGCAGGTGCCCTGAAGGTAGCCCGGACAATGCCGGGCAAGCGCTTGGTGGTCGTCCTGTGCGGGCGAAACGTGGACTGGCCGGTATTCCTGAAAGCGGTGTCGTGACGGCGGGAACCGAGCGCCCGGCTCCCTAAGGGTGGCGCCGGGTTAAACCAGAAAGCGCCTAGAACAGGGCCTCCACTTGCGTCAGTACTGCCCTGTCCATCTGCCCAGTGTGCACGTGCAACGTCACATAGCTTTGCAGCATGTCCAGCTTGGCGTTGAGCAGGTCGCGGCGCGCCTCGAACAGGCGCTGCTGAGCATCCAGGATGTCCACGGTAGAGCGCACCCCGCCCTGGAAACCCTTTTCCGTGGAGACCAATGCGCGCTGGTTGGACTCTACGGCCCGCTGGGTAGCGCGGCACTTGGCATAACCTGCTACCACGCCTGCATAAGCGGTTTCCACATCTTCAGATAGCTGCTGGCGCTGGGCGTCAGCGTCTGCCTCGGCCCCTGCCAGCGCTTCGGTTGCGCGGCGCACAGATGCACTGGTAGCGCCACCCCGGTACAGCGGAATGTCCAGGGACAAGCCTACGTAGTAACTGTCTTGCCGAGGCGACAGCTCCTGGTACTGCGAGTTTTCACGGCGCGTGAGCTGTGACGTGAGCGACAGCGTCGGGTAGTGCCCGGCGCGCTCGGATTCGGCCTGGGTTTCAGCCACTTTCACCTGTGCCATGCGCGCAGCTAGCTCGGGGCTGGCGTCCCTGGCCAGGTTGGTCCAGTACGTCAGGTCATGGGCATCGGTGAGCGGGTTGAATTCCGGAGGCATTTCCCGCATGGGCGTGATCTCTAGCAACGGCAGGCTGCCCCGGCCGGAAAGCGTGCGCAAGGCGGCGATACGCTGAGCCTGGTTTTCAGCCTCTTGAGCTTCTACCAGGTCGTAACGCGCACGGGCCTCGTCTACATCAGTGATTGCACCCTGCCCCTTATCGAACAGGCGCTGGCTTTGTTGAACCAAGCCGGAGATGGCCGCTTTTTGCTGCGCAATCAGCTTGAGCTCGTTTTCGACCCGGGCAACCGCAAAGTACGCCTTTGCCACGCGATCGAACAGGGCCTGGCTGGCGACATCATATTGCACCTCGCCCAGCTCGCCACGGGCTTTGCCTTGCTCGTAGGCAGCCCAGCGGCCCTTATCGTAAATAGGCTGCTGGGCAATCAGGGACATACTGTTGGACTGGTAGTCATCACTGTCCACGTAGCTGGAGTCCGTACCCCCATCGGTTCGCCCACCTTTGCCATACCGGCTGCTTAAGGACACTTGCGGTAACAGGCCGCCCTTGCCAATAGCTTCCTCGTTTTGTGCGGCTCTATGGGCGAAGTCGGCTGAGCGCATGACCGGATCATTCAAGCGAGAAGCATCGTACAGCTGCAGCAGTGTCAGGTGATCGGGTTCAGGGGTTTGTGCCTGAGCCGACACGGCCAGGCACAGCAGCGCAAGCACAGGCCAGCGGTTACTCATCATTCTTCCTTGAAAGCGGCAAGCAAGCGCTCGCGCAAAGGCTTCATCAAATAGTTGACCAAGGTGCGCTCACCCGTGATCACTGTCACATCGGCCATCATGCCAGGCTTGACCGGCAGGCCGCTGGCTTGCAGCTTGGGCAACGTGTCGGCCGGCAAGTTGACCTTGGCCGAGAAGTACGGCTGGTGCGTTTGCTCATCGATCAGCTGGTCAGCGGAAACGGTGGCTACCGTTCCCGTCACCGTTGGGGTGTCCACGCGCTGCAGTGCAGTGAAATGCACCTGAACCGGCAGGCCAGGGTGGAGCTTGTTCGCCAGCATCGGCGGGAAGCGTGCGGTAATCGCCAGAGGCGTATCTCCAGGAACGACCTCCATCAATGCCTGCCCTGCCGTGGCCACGCCACCGATGGTGTGCACCTTCAGGTTCATCACTTCGCCCCCCACGGGCGCATGCAACGAACCGTTATCCACTTCGAATTCTAAGGCACGGATCTGATCCGCATAGCCGGACGCTTCGGCTGCCACATCGCTCAGCTGGCTTTCAGCATCGCGCCGGAACTCTTGTTCCTGCTGCATCGCTTTGAGCTTGCTCTCATTGATGGACTGTTCGGTCTTGCCGATGTCCCCAATGGACGAAGCAATCTGGCCCGACAGCTGTGCAGTGTTGCGCTCGGCTTCAAACAGCTTGGCACGCGGCACATACCCTTCCTTGGCCAGGTCGCGCAGCCCCGTGAGTTCCTCCTTCTGAAAGCTCATCTGCGCATCGTAGTTGCCCTTTACCTGCTGATACGCACGCAGTTGCTGACTCAGCGACGCCACTTCGTGGTCCACGATACCCTGGCGGCTGGCCAGTTCGGACTTGCGGGTCTGGAACAGGTTCTGCTGCAGCGCCATGGCAGCCTTTGCCCGCGGGTCGTCGGCGTGCGCCAGCAGGTCTTCTGGCCATACGATGCTGTCCTGGCGCAGGCGCTCTGCGGTCAACCGGGCTTCGGTCGCCCGGGCGGTCAACAATTTGCCGAGGGTCACTTGCAACTGGGACCGGGCCTGTACCGTATTCAATTGCACCAGCAGTTGGCCAGCGGTCACCTGATCCCCTTCGCTGACCAGAATTTTTTCCACCACGCCGCCCACCAGAGGCTGGACAGTTTTACGCTCGCCTGACACCACCACGGTGCCCTGCCCGACCATGCCTTGGTCCAGCGGCGCCAGAAAGGCCCAGAGGAAAAATCCGCCCAGCGCAACCAACAGGAACCACAAGCCCTTACGCGCAGTACCTGCCGCATCGGCATTGGCCGTGTCATTGGCCAGGGGAGTCACCGGCGCCAGCGGGCGCCGCGCAGTTACATCACGCATCAGAACGCGCCTCTCTTACCGGGGTAGGGCCGCTAGCAGGTGGCAGAACGGCTTTGAGCACTTGATCACGGCTGCCAAACAGCTGTTGGCGACCGTCGGCCAGTACCAGAATCTTGTCGACCACACCCAGCACGCTGGGCCGGTGCGTGATCATGATGATGGTGCTACCTGCGGCTTTAAGTGCGCGCAACGCCTGCACAAGCGCTTGCTCACCGGCTTCATCCAAATTGGAGTTTGGCTCATCCAGCACAATCAACGCTGGCTGGCCAAATACGGCGCGCGCCAGGCCGATACGCTGCTTCTGGCCACCGGACAGGCCATGCCCCCCTGGGCCCAGTACCGTGTCATAGCCTTGAGGAAAGCGCAGGATCATTTCATGGATGCCTGCGTGGCGCGCAGCTTGGATGATCGGCTCTGAGGCCAGGTCCCCAAACCGGGCAATGTTCTCGGCGATACTGCCATCAAACAGCTCGATATCCTGAGGCAAGTACCCAAGGTGTGGCCCCAGCGCTTCAGGCGCCCACTGATCCAACGGTGCACCGTCGAGCCGTACGGCGCCTTCGACCGTGGGCCAGATACCGACCAGCGCACGCGCCAGCGTGGACTTGCCCGACGCGCTCGGCCCAATCACCGCCAGTATTTCGCCTTTAGCCAGCTGGAAGTCGACACCCCGCACAATGGCTTCCTGTGCGCCCGGCGCTTTTATCTGAAGCTTTTCTACCTTGATAGCACCAGTGGGCGGTGGCAATGCCATGGGCGGAACTGCTTCGGGTTCTTCCGCGAGCAGGTTGCTCAGGCGCTGGTAGCTTTGGCGCGCCCCGACGAATTGCTTCCAGGAACCAATTGCTATTTCTACGGGCGCCAGTGCACGGCCTAGCAACAGGGACATGGCAATCATCATGCCCCCGGAGATCTGCCCTTCCAGTACTAACAAGGCTCCCAGCCCCAAAGACAGCGACTGCGCGGCAATACGCACGAAGCGAGTCATGGCGCTGATACGCGCGCCCCGGTCACTGGCAACCGCTTGGGAAGCAATCATGCCTTGCTGCAACCAGCCCCACCGCTTGCGCAGCGCGGGCAGCATGCCCATGGCTTGAATCACTTCGGCGTTGTGCAAGCTGCTGTTCACGTACAGGTTGGCTTTCATGGCCAACCCATTGGCCTGCGCCAGGCTGGGGCGGGTAGAAAGCTCCCCCCATAGCGCCAACCCTACCAGGGTGAGAGCCACCACTAGCGACAATACCCCAAACCAGGGGTGGAACAGAAAAGCGATCACCATGAACACCGGTAACCACGGCGCGTCCAGCATGGCCAGCAGCCCCTGGCCGGTGATGAACTGGCGCACCTGCGTGAGGTCGCTGAATACCTGGGCGGGGTTGCTATCGGCCTTGCGCAAGCTTCGGGAAAACGCAGCATCGAACAGGCGCTGTGCCAGCCCGGCATCGATACCCGCACTCATACGAATCATGACCTGCCCGCGCAACCATTCGATGACCCCGCTGAGCATGAAAAGGCCCATGGCAATCAGGGTCAGCATTAGCAGCGTGGTTTCGTTACGGCTGGTGAGTACGCGGTCGTACACTTGCATCATGTATAAGGAGGGCACTAGCACCAACAGGTTGATCACCCCGCTGAACACCGCCAGTGACCAGAAGACCCGACGGTACTTAAGCAAAGCGGCGTCGATATCATTGCGGGGATCAAGTGTGAGGCGCATCAAAAGTGTACCGAGTGTGAAAACCGAGTCTCAGACCATGAATAAGCGAAGTCATTCCGCCATCATTGGTCATTTCCTGTCTTTTTCATGCTTCCTGCCCAGCCTCGGGAGCGCACGGGGGCAGACTGTTACAAAAGTTGGCGGAACGCAAGGTTCAGACAATGAATACGTCTGATGCGGCGGTTTTTTGACGGAATTATACTATGGGCCAAAAAAACCCCGGCGCCATTACAGCTACCGGGGTTGAAAACTAGCCTGGGGTCACTTAAGCGTTATCGATTGATGCCCAAACCGTTTGAGAGATCTGTATCGCCAGACCTAGCCAACCCTGCATCAGAGTGCGCCCGGTCAGCGGCAGAGGCAAACGTGGTAGCCTGAGCATTCGGCTGTTGCGGCGCCGAAGGGTCTTTAGCTACGCTATCCTTGTTCGACACCTCAGCTCCAGATTGGCGCACGCTGTCTACAACCGCGTGCGCTTCAGTAGATACGGCCGCTTTGACTTCTTTTGCCTTGGCCTTGGCCTGGTCAGCAAGTTGGTCACTGGTTTTGCCCATCAGGCGATGTTCCTGGCGCGTGACTGGCAACATAGCCCCAAACGCTGCGCCCAGCGCCAGGCCTACGGCTGCCAGTACCAAGGGCTGCTCCTGAAGCAAGTGCTGCAGTTGCCCTTTAGCTTGAGTACCGGCTTCACGGGCTTGCGCAGTGAGGTCTTCGGCATTTCGACCAAGGCGTTCGCTGCCATCAGCCAAGCGGTCGGTGGCACCATCACGCCAGGTTGAAGCTTTGTCCTTGAGCGCAGACGTGTGAGCGGTCACGTTGTCTGTCGCTGCTGAGGCATGAGCCGTCACACTCCCGGCCACGGCAGAGGCTTTAGAACTTACCGTATCAGCCGCGCTGTGGAGGCTGTCTTTGACGCCATCCACGGCCTGCCCCACTTTACTGGCTGCTGCGCTGGCACGGTCCAGCAAGCTTGGGCCTGTGTTGACACGGGCAGGGGCAATGGGGCGGTTCTGGTTCATGGCCAACCAGGCTAGGCTCAAGCCTGCGAGCACCGTAGGAATCGGATTGTTCTTTACGGTAGTGCCCAGGTTCTGAAAAAACTCACCACCATTGCCTTTGGTGTAGGTGAGCGCTTGGTCAAACAACTGGCCAGGGCTCATCTTGCTTTCCAGTGCGTCCACAATGTTACTGATACTGGCGCGCTGCTGGTTGATTTCGTGTTCAAGCGTTTCCGGGCTCTTATGAGACTGCGCTGTGATCGAGGAAGTCATGGCATTTTGCTCCGCAAGGTTTGCTGGTCTTTATCCAATGCATCGAGAGTGCGGTCAGGGCGCAGGTTGGACGCCTCGAATTGCTTCTTGCCGGCTTGGACCATCACTATACCGATCACCACTACAATCCCACCTACGATCAGCGCGGCCGCCCACGGCTGTAGTACGGTGCTCAGGCCATAAACAGCAGCCATAAGCAACACGATAAAACCTGCCAACAGCACGATGGCCCCACCGGCTACGGCGGCGACGCCTGCTTTCAAGGTGGTGATGTTGTGCTCCATCTCCGCCTTCGCAAGCGCTAACTCCTTGCTGAACAGCGCTGGCACCTCATGGGTGAGCTGGCGCAACAGCCCAATCACACTCACGTCCCCTTCCGGCGCATGCACAGTGGTTTCAGCGCGAACCTGGCCAGGCTGGCCCAAGGGTGTACCTGACGGCGTAGCGCGGGTTTCGAGTGTCATACCAAGCCTCCTTTGCTCAATGGGTCAACCGGGGTGTCAAGGGTGGGATAAGCGGCAGCTGCACCTAATGGGTCTGCAGCAGGACGCGGCGATACCGAAGGCTTAGGCGTGTCAGCAGCATGGCCGTTGTTGGGCACAGAGGTTTGGTAAGGATCAGTAGCACCATAAGCTTCCTGCGGCGTAGGCGCGAAAGCACTTAGGCCATTATCCTGATCGGCTTCAGACGATGCACTGGCCCCACTGGACGATGCACGCAAGAAGCGCGACAGCGCAAAGCCCACTGCCACCGTACCCGCAAGGAACAAAGCGGGGTTTTCCCGCGCCACGCGGGCACCTTCTTGTAACAGCTGCTCTGCGCTCTTGTTGCGCATGCGGTCGGCGAAAGCGCCCAAGCTGCTGGCCGCGTCTGCTAAACCTTGTGCCAGGCCTAAGGTGTCATGCCCTTCCATGGCTGAAGCAGCTGACTGCGCACCCTCCACCAATCCTTCGATCTGGTCGGCCGCCATATCCCGATAGTGTTCGTAGTGCTGCGTACCCTGCTCTTTGAGCTCGCCAACTGCCGACCCTGCTTCTTCGCTCAGGTTATGCAGGTGCTCCTGCGCACGGTCCGCGCCCTTCGGCGTCGGTGACTGATCCGGGATGCTCATCAATGTCGCTCCTCAAGATATGGACGATGGGGTGCGCCTTCGCAGTACTGCGAAGCTGCAGTGCCCTACCTTATTGAGGACGCATCAAGGCCAAGCGGAGTTCAGTGGAATCGAGCCCGTGTGACTGACCGGTCGTCAGCTTTCGCGCACGATCAACTCAAAGCCTAAGTCATGGTGACCGGCTAGCGGCGCCTTGCCATCCAATGCATCCAGCAGCAGACAGGCAGCCTGTCGCCCCACGTCAGCCCTGGGCGTACGGATGGACGTTAGCCTTGGGACCATATGTGCGGACGCTGGCAAGTCGTTGAAACCCACTACGGAAACGCGTTCAGGAATGGGCACACCCAATCGCTGCGCTTCAAACAACGCACCTTGTGCAAGGTCGTCATTGCAGAAAAACGCCCCGTCCACGTCGGGGTGGCGCTCCATTAATTGCCTGAACAGGTCGGCCCCCAACGCAATGGAGGATGGCGACGCCGACATCATTTCCAAGGCAGGGTCATACACGCCGGCGGCGTAAAGGACTTTTCTAAAACCATTTGCACGTTGCACCACCCGTGGGTCCAGCTGAGCGGCCACGTAGGCCAGCCGCCGCCGGCCACAATTAAGCAGGTGCTCGGCAGCCGCCGCGCCAGCCTGCTCTTGAGAGAAGCCCACACAGGCCGCTTCAGCATCACCACTAAGCTCCATCATGTGTACACAGGGTACGCCGGCTACCGCCAGTAACCGCCGTATGGCATCCCCTTGATGAACGCCCGTCAACAGCATGCCGCACGGCTGATACGCCAAGTAGTTGCGGATCAGCTTCTCCTCTTCTTGCTCGTTGTAATGGTAATTGCCGATCAGCACTTCAATGCCACGTGGTCGCAACACGTCATGGATGGCCTCAAGCGTGTCGATGAACAAGTGGTTTGAAAGCGAGGGAATCAGCACAACAACCGAATGGCTGCGCGCTGAGGCCAGTGCCCGAGCAGCCGGGTTCGCGACGTACCCCAAGCGCGTCGCCGCCTCCTGTACCCGCGCAACTAGTGCCGGAGCTACCGTAGTCACACCGCGCAGGGCACGGGAAGCCGTGATGGGCGAGACGCCAGACAGGCGAGCGACGGCCTCAAGGGTAGGACGGCCAGTGGTACGAGTGCCGGGACGGGTCATGAAATAGGATTTCCAGGTAGGGCCACGCAAGGACGCGCAGTGTAAGAATTTACGCTTGCCAATTACAGGAATTTGGCTAAGGTAGCGCTGTCTCAGGTGGCAGGCAATGCGCGAACGGCCGTCACCTGTGGTCGAAGCTGTCATGTCGCTTTGGCAATTCCAACAACAAGACTGGGGTGTGGCGTCCACCGGTTTGCGGCCTGCAAACCCAAGACAGCGCTACCCCACTGGAGGTACTGATGGTTTCCCCCCTCAGCGCGCTGGTCGTGATGGGTGTGTCCGGCTGTGGTAAAAGCAGCGTAGGTGCAGCAATCGTCGCCCGCAGCGGCGGCCGCCTTATCGAAGGTGACGCCTTTCACCCGGCAGCCAACATTGAAAAGATGAGCGCTGGCATTCCTTTGGACGACCATGACCGTGCTGGCTGGCTTGAGCGCCTTGGCCAGGAACTGGCGGTATGGGTCGCCAAAGGCGAGCGCCCCGTGCTGACCTGCTCGGCACTTAAGCGGGCCTACCGGGATACCTTGCGCGCCGCCGTCCCCGAACTCGGGTTTGTCTTTCTGGAACTGACGCGCGAAGAAGCGGCTTATCGGGTGTCCCATCGCCCGGGGCACTTCATGCCCGCCAGTTTGATCGACAGCCAGTTTGCTACCCTTCAGTCGCCGACCGGTGAGCCCTGCACGCTAACGGTTGATGCTGCCGAGCCCATTCCAGAACTGGCCGAACAGGTGGAGGGCTGGCTGCGCAAGAGCGGTGCCGCCGACCACAGCCAAAGCGGTTGCAACACGGCGGGAAGCCCCTCCTGCGCCCTTGACAACACCACTACGAGGCCTTGACCCATGTTCGGTTTGCCCCTTGATACCTTTTTGTTGATAGACGCGCTGGTCACCATCGTGGGCTTGATCCTGCTGATCACCAAGCTCAAGGTCCACCCTTTCGTTGCCCTGACGTTGGCAGCAGGCTTTCTTGGGCTGACCTCGGGTATGCCAGTGGCCAAGGTGATGAAGTCCTTCCAGGATGGCTTCGGCGGCGTGCTGGGCTTTGTCGGCATCGTGCTGGCGCTGGGGACCATGCTCGGCAAATTGATGGCGGACTCCGGGGGTGCCGACCAGATTGCGCAAACCCTGATCCGGTGGTTTGGCGTGCGCTATGTGCACTGGGCAATGATGTTCTCGGCCTTTCTAGTGGGCATTCCACTGTTCTTCGAAATCGGCTTTGTGCTGTTGATTCCGTTGGTATTCATTGTAGCGCGTCGCTCAGGCGTTTCTATCGTGAAGGTAGGCATTCCGCTACTGGCTGGCTTATCAGTGGTCCATGGGCTGGTACCACCTCATCCAGGGCCATTGCTGGCCATCGGCGTGTTTGGTGCCGACATTGGCAAGACAATCTTCTACGGCCTGCTGGTGGGCTTGCCCACGGCTATGATCGCCGGCCCTCTGTTCGGCGCATTCATCTCACGTTACGTGCCAGGCAACCCCTCCCAGGAATTGATGGACCAGATCGCCAAGGAATCCTCGGCCCGCGACCTGCCCTCCTTCGCCGTCACGCTGGTGACCGTGCTGCTGCCTGTGTTCCTGATGCTGCTCAAAACGTTCGCCGATGTGGTGTTGCCGGCCGACCATGTCATTCGTGTGTGGATGGACTTGATTGGTCACCCGATTACTGCCCTGCTGGCTGCCTTGTTGCTGGCGTTCTACACCTTTGGCTTCGCTCGTGGCTTCACTCGCCCGCAGGTACTGAAGCTGCTGGATCAGAGCCTGGCGCCCACCGCCGCCATCATCCTGATCGTTGGCGCCGGTGGCGGCTTCAAACAGATGCTAGTCGATACTGGTGTGGGTAACGTCATTGGTCAGATGGCGGTGCATGCACAGATCAATCCGTTACTGCTGGCGTGGCTGGTGGCAGCGGTCATTCGTATTGCCACTGGCTCGGCTACGGTAGCGACGATTACAGGGGCGGGCATTGTGGCGCCTGTGGTCACGCTTATTCCTGACGTCAACCGTGAGTTGCTGGTGCTGGCCACCGGTGCGGGCTCTGTGATTTTGTCCCACGTAAACGATGCCGGCTTCTGGTTGGTCAAGCAGTACTTCAACATGACCGTTGAGGAGACCTTCAAGACCTGGAGCATGATGGAAACGATCCTCTCAGTAGTCGGCATCGTGTTGATCATGCTGCTGTCCACGGTCGTCTGATCCGCTCTAGACAGCCCCCTCTAGCAGGGCTGCAACCTTCTGTACAGGTGCAGCCCTCGCTTTTTTAACCGTTCGTCGTTTTAAGGGCACCTTCGTACCCCTTTCCGCACCTAAGTCATGTGCCCTCACCCTGGAGACGAACATGATGACGAACCGAATCGCTACGCTGGTACTGGCTGTTGCACTGGGTGCAGGCAGCACGCTTGCGTTGGCTGACGCCAGCACAGGGACCACTCACCCAGCGCCTGCTGGCAGCTTGCCTGCTGACAAAGGCGGTGCAACGGGCACAGGCACCGGTGCGATGCCTAACCGCAACACTGATGGTTCTAGTGCCCCTGCTACCCCAAGTAGCAGCACTGATGTGTCTACCCCACAAGCTAGCGACACCAAGCCAATCAATGGCAAAACTGGCATGGGTGGTACAGGGTCTGAAGGTGCCGGTGGCACCAAGTAAGCGGAGGCCTGCATGACTGATACTAAAGCGCCTGAGCAGCCTGACACCGAAGCAGACCCAAGCACGGCCGAAGGCAACCCATTCAGCCCAGACTTCGAGCCTGACTACGACGAAGAGAAACTGATCAAGCCCAAAGATGCGGACATTGATACCGATGGCGGCTAGTGCACGGCGCTAGCATGCTAGCTGTAAAGGCCCCGGCCTGCCCCTACTGCCCTTGCATTGCAAGGGCAGTGTCGTTTCCGGGCGGCCCGTTGCTGGCTTCTGGTTCAGTCGCTTGCCCTTTATTAAGGCATCATGGGGGGCACATACTCCAGCGTACTGCCCAGGGCCCACAGCAACGTCAGCACCAGTGGCGCATGCACCAGCAGTTGCACGAACGAAAACCCAATCAGCTCCCGGGCCCTGAGCCCTAGCACGCCCAGCAACGGCAGCATGTAAAAAGGGTTAATGAGGTTAGGCAACGCCTCGGCGGCGTTGTAGATCTGAACGGCCCACCCTAGGGGGTAGTGCAGGTCGTTGGCGACCTGCATCACATAGGGCGCTTCAATGATCCATTTGCCGCCCCCTGAAGGAATGAAAAAGCCCAGCACTGCTGAGTACACGCCCATCAACAGTGCATAGGTGTCATGGCTAGCCACCTGTACAAAGAACGCAGAAATGTGGTGCGCGACCGTTTGCCCTTCTCCCCCTTTGACCGTGGTCATGATGGCAGCAATGGAGCCGTACAGCGGGAACTGGATAAGCACGCCTGTAGTGGTGGGCACCGCGCGTGCCACGGCATCCAGAAAGCTGCGAGGCCGCCAGTGCAACAGCGCTCCGAGCATGATGAACAGAAAATTGTAGGTGTTGAGCCCGGAAATGGCGGTGATGGCAGGTTTGCTGGAAAACTCGCGCAGCAGCCAGCCCGCTGCCAGTGCAACCAGTATCAGTGTCAGCACAGGGCTGTATTCCAGCCACTCGCCTGGGCGTTCGCGCTTGGGAAGGGCCGGCAGGCTGAAAACAGGGTCGATGCCACAGGCCCGCGCGCCTTTGGCCGTGCCAGGTCCCGGCGCCGTGACATACGCAATAAGCAACGACACCAGCACCAGCGCCAGCAACAATACACCGGACTGCCACAGGAAAATGGTCTGGGTGAACGGGATTACGCCCGTAATTGCGAGAATGGAAGGCGGCAGGCTAGCCGGGTTGGCCTGCAATTGGGCTGCCGAGGATGACAACCCCAATGCCCACACGGCGCCCAAGCCAAGATAGGCGGCGGCGCCTGCAGCGCGATAGTCCATGTGCAGGTCTTCACGCCGTGCCAGGGCGCGTACCAGCAGCCCGCCAAAGACCAGGGACAGCCCCCAGTTAAGCAACGAGGCAACCATCGCGATCAAGGCCACCCAGGCCACGGCGGTACGGCCATTGCTGGGCACGCGCGCCAGCCGTTCGATCAACCGTGCCGCTGGTGGGGAGCTGGCGACTACATAACCGCCAATCACCACAAACGCCATTTGCATGGTGAAGGGAATCAGGCTCCAGAAACCGTCACCGAACGCGGCCGCTGTAGCGGCCGGTGCTCCCCCGATACTGAGGGCGGCGATTGCTACCACAATGACTGCCAACACCGCAAAAACGTAGGCATCGGGGAACCAGCGCTCGGCAATGTGCGAGCAACGCAGGGCAAACCTGGCGAAGAAACTGTCTTGCAAGGTAGGTGGCATTGTACGAAATACCTTTTTTATTGTGGTTTTGGTAAAGCGGCATATCCGTAACTGGGCTCAGAACACCATTTCCGGGACCTCGTTCGGCACAATGAGTTTTCCCGCTGTTTTAGCCACAATCTCTTCCACACTCACGCCAGGGGCACGCTCGCGCAGAATAAAGGCTCCGTCTTCGATTTCTAGCCAAGCCAGGTCCGTCAGCACTTTGCGGATGCACCCTGCCCCTGTCAAAGGAAGGCTGCAGCGAGGTAACAGCTTGGACTCCCCCTCCTTGGAAGCATGGGTCATGGTAACGATGATGTTATCGGCGCCAGCTACCAGGTCCATGGCACCACCCATGCCCTTTACCAATTTGCCGGGGATCATCCAGGAGGCAATATTGCCTTGCACATCCACCTCGAAAGCCCCTAGCACGGTAAGGTCTACATGCCCGCCCCGGATCATTGCAAAGGACGTGGCGGAGTCGAAGATGGAGGCGCCAGTACGCGCCGTCACGGTCTGTTTGCCGGCATTGATCATGTCGGCATCCACTGTCGCCTCGGTGGGAAACTCGCCCATGCCTAGCAAGCCATTTTCAGATTGCAGCATCACGTCCATGCCTTGGGGCACGTAGTTGGCCACCAGCGTAGGAATACCAATGCCCAGGTTCACGTAAAAGCCGTCCTGCAGCTCGCGCGCTACACGCTGCGCCATTTGTTCGCGGGTCAAAGCCATGGTCAACACTCTCCACTCACTGCCGTTAGGCCTTCAAGGTGCGTTTTTCAATACGCTTTTCAAAGGTGCCCTGAATGACCCGGTCCACGAAAATGCCGGGGGTATGAATCTGGCTGGGCTCCAACTGCCCTGGCTCGACGATTTCCTCAACCTCTACGACCGTGATCCGCCCTGCCGTTGCCGCTAATGGGTTGAAGTTCTGTGCGGTGTGGCGGTAAACGACGTTGCCGAAATGATCAGCCTTCCACCCCTTGACGATGGCGAAGTCACCCGTGATGGCCTGTTCGAGAATGTAGTGGCGGCCATTGAATTTACGGACTTCCTTGCCCTCGGCAACGGGCGTCCCGTAGCCGGTGGCGGTATAGAAAGCCGGAATGCCGGCACCTCCCGCGCGCATTTTTTCCGCCAGAGTGCCTTGGGGGGTAAGCTCCACTTCCAGCTCGCCATCAAGCAACTGCCGTTCGAACAGCGCATTCTCGCCCACATAAGACGCAATCATCTTGCGGATCTGCCTGTCCTCCAACAGCACGCCAAGCCCAAACCCATCCACTCCACAGTTGTTGGAAACAACCGTAAGCCCACGGACGCCCAAGTGCTTGATGTGGGCAATCAGGTTTTCCGGGATACCACATAAGCCGAAACCGCCCGCCAACACGGTCATATTGTCGGTCAGCCCGGCGAGGGCCTCCTCGTAGGTGTAAACCCGCTTGTCGAGCCCTGCCATGGGGTTGCCCTTCTTGATGTTATTGGAGCCCTATCTTCCGTCTAGGCAGGCGATTTGTTAATTTTGTTTTCTAGCCGCGATTAATTTGGAAAGCCAATGAATCCCCGCCAGTTGAGGGCCTTCGTGGCCGTTGCGCAAACGCTGAATTTTGCTCAAGCCGGCGAACGGGTTCATTTGTCGCAACCCGCCCTTAGCCTGACCATCAAGGCTCTGGAAGAGCACTTGGGCGGCCCGCTGCTGGTACGCAGCACTCGCCGGGTAAGCCTGACCCCCGAAGGGGAAACGCTGCTACCGCTAGCCCGCCAATTGCTGGCGGACTGGGATAACGCAGAGGAGCTGTTACGCCAGCACTTCACGCTGCAACGTGGCAAGGTATCGGTGGCCGCCATGCCCTCCTTCGCCAGTAACCTGCTACCTACGGCTTTGCAACAGTTCAAGCACCTTCACCCCAGCGTCAATGTAGCCGTGCATGACGTGGTCAATGAGCAGGTCGTGGAAATGGTTCGGCAACGGCGGGTCGAACTGGGCATCGGCTTTGAACCCGAGTCCACCCGCGCGTTGGTGTTCGAACCGTTATTCATGGACCGCTTCGTGGCAGTGGTGCCCAAGGATTCTCCCTTGGCCAGCCTGCCTTGTGTCACATGGGCGCAGTTGCTGGAAGCTGATTTCATCACCTTGCAGCGGCCCTCTGCAGTGCGCCTGCTGCTGGAGGCGGACCTTCGCGAACGCCATGGGCGCCTGACGGTGGCGTTTGAAAGCCACCAGCTTAGTACGGTGGGGCGCATGGTGGCGTGCGGCCTTGGTGTGAGCGCTGTACCGGCACTTTGCGCTCCGCAGATGAGTGCGTCTGGCGCCCAATGCCTTCCTCTGGAGGAACCTCGCATTGAAAGACGAATCGGATTGATGCGACTGGCCGATCATCAGCTCTCCAGCGCAGCGCAGGGGTTGCACGATGTGTTGATGACCACTGCCAAGCCTTAATCACGCCTTTCCAGGAGACCACTTTATGCAGCCTGTGCAGCTTGCTGGCCATGCCCTGCCACCGATAGGCCAGGGTACGTGGCACATGGGCGAAGCCTCTCATCGGCGTCAGGATGAAATTGCCGCCCTTCGCCTGGGCCTTGAGTTGGGCCTGACCGTGATCGATACGGCTGAGATGTACGCCGACGGTGAATCCGAACGGGTCGTGGCGCAGGCTATTCGGGGGGTGACCGACCCATTTTACCTGGTCAGTAAGGTATACCCCCATAACGCTAGCCGCGACGGCGTAGTAAAAGCGTGCGAACGCAGCCTTCAACGCCTAGGTGTTGAGCACCTCGACCTGTACCTGTTGCACTGGCCTGGCCAA
The DNA here is from genome assembly GCF_059831485.1 of Pseudomonas sp. AB39(2026). Lineage (NCBI taxonomy): Bacteria > Pseudomonadati > Pseudomonadota > Gammaproteobacteria > Pseudomonadales > Pseudomonadaceae > Pseudomonas > Pseudomonas sp. AB39(2026). The sequence goes on along the minus strand of NZ_CP195212.1, from coordinate 448,612 downwards.
TACCCCCTTGAAGAAACGTTGGAGGGGTTCGAGCGGCTGCGTAATGCGGGCAAGATCGCCGCGTGGGGACTGTCCAACTTCGATGTACCCGACCTCCAAAGTGTAGCGCTAAACGGGTGTGCGACTCAGCAGGTGCTCTACAACCCAGAAGCCCGTGGTGTCGAATTCGACCTTTTACCTTGGGCCGAGCAGCAAGGGATGCCGGTGATGGCTTACTGCCCCCTCGGGCAAGGGGGCCGGTTTCTGGACCACCCTGCCTTGCAGCGGATCGCCGCGCGGCTAACCGTCACGCCCGCAGAAGTGTGCCTGGCTTGGGTCATACGCAGTGGTCACGTGATGGCGATTCCCAAAGCGGTTGACCCTGTTCACGTTCGCTTGAACGCGCGAGCGGCCCAGTTGACGCTCGTGCCAGAAGACTTGGCAGAACTGGATGCAGCCTTTCCCCCGCCCGGGCGCAAGCAGCGCCTGAGAATGGTGTAGATCAGGCCAGTGCGTTGTCATGCCCCATCAATGTCGTCACTGTCCTCGACCAGGCCCCAGTCACGGTGGCGCGGCCTGGCGGCGGGCTGCGGCGCTGCCGGCGCACTGGTTCTCTCGCCTGGGCTATCAGCATGGAGCTTAAGCCGCAAACGCAGGTTGTTGGCTGAATCAGCGTTACTGAGCGCCTCCTCCTCACTGATTGCACCTTCGATCACCAGGTCGAACAAGGCCATGTCAAAGGTTCGCATGCCCAGGTTCACGGACTTCTCCATGATGCCCTTGAGCTCCAGGAATTCGCCCCGGTGGATCAGGTCACGAATAGTCGGCGAACCGAGCATGACCTCAACGGCCGCACGGCGCTTGCCGTCTACGGTCTTGACAAGCCGCTGGGAGACGAATGCCTGCAGGTTGTTGCCCAGGTCCTGGAGCAATTGCGCCCTGCGGTCTTCGGGAAAAAAGTTGATGATCCTGTCCAGCGCCTGGTTGGCATTGTTGGCGTGCAGCGTGGAAATGGCCAGGTGCCCGGTGTCGGCGAAGGCCAGCGCATGCTCCATGGTTTCCCGGTCCCGAATCTCTCCGATGAGAATGACATCGGGGGCCTGGCGCAGCGTATTTTTCAAGGCCGCCCGGAAGCTGCGTGTATCAACGCCCACTTCACGCTGGTTAACGATGCACTTCTTGTGGCGATGGATATACTCCACGGGGTCTTCAATCGTAATAATGTGGCCGCTGCTGCTACGATTGCGATGGTCGATCAACGCTGCAAGGGATGTGGACTTGCCGGAGCCCGTAGCGCCAATGAACAGCACCAGGCCATGTTTGCGTAGGATCACATCCAGTAGCACCGGTGGAAGCTTCAAGTCATCGAATAATGGAATATCCAACTTGATGTTGCGGGCTACCAACGACACTTCGTTGCGCTGCTTGAAGATGTTGATCCTGAAGCGCCCCACGCCTGCCAGTGACAGCGCCAGGTTCATTTCCAGCTCACGCTCGAAGTCCGCCTGTTGTTCGGCATCCATGATGCTAGCGGCAACCTGCGCAACCTCGCCAGGCTTCAGGGCTTCAGTTGTCAAAGGGCGTAACACGCCATTGAATTTCGCACAGGGTGGCGCACCCGTGGACAGGTACAGGTCGGAGCCATCCTGGGTAGCCAGGAGTTTTAGCAGGGCTGAAAGATCCATGGGTGATAGTCGCCTGTAATACAGTGGGAACAGAAAGCGCAATTGCGTGTAGCTTGGCCGGTAATGGCCCAGCGGCGCAAATCGAATGGTACGTAAAGGTAGGCCGATGACAGTGAATCCTTTAGCCGCAGCGCTTGCCAGCGGAGCCAGTGACGGCAGCGCCGACAATGCCTCCAGGGCAACGGCCGTGTGGCCGCCTGCGTTGCGCATGGCCATAGACATTGCCCTGGCCGCCCCGGTGCCCACGGCCGTGCTGTGCGGCAACCAATGCAATGCACTTGCCAATGCCTCCTTCTGGGAGGCGCTAGGCTTGCCGCCAAGCAACCAGGGGCAGGCGCTGCTAGAGCGCTGCCCCAACTTGATAGGGCGCCTGAGGGCAGCCCTACAGGCAGTTGAACGAGATGAACACGCGGTAGTCAACGACCTTGGCACCTCTTCAGGCCTTGTATTGCGCGTGAATACCCAGGCCACCGCGCACCTTTCGCCTCTGCGGGACGACGCCGGTAGCATAGTGGGCGCGCTCTGCAGCCTGCTGGTGACACCAAAGCTGCCCATGGCCGACACAGTGATGGAAGCTCGCCTCGCCGACCAGCAGCGCGCCACGCGCGCTTCCGAGGAGCGTTTGCGACTAGCCCTGGATGCCACCCACGCCGTCGGCACCTGGGACTGGTACATCCGCGAAGACCGCTTCATTGCTGATGCCCACTTTGCCAACATGCATAACGTGGACCCTTCCCCGGCAGGCCAGCGCCCTATTGGCGATTACCTGACGGCGGTACACCCTGAGGACCGAACGTTCGTAGCACGACAGATAAAAGTGTGTGTACACGGTACAGGCGAGTTCGCCGAGGAATACCGCCTGCTCCAGCCAGGCGGGCACTGGCGCTGGGTGTTCGCTCGGGGCCGTTGCTTCCGCGATGATCATGGCCGGCCTGAGCGACTCATCGGTGCCTCCATAGACATCACCGAGCGCAAACTGGCAGAGCAGGCGTTGCGCGAGCTCAATGAAACATTGGAACAACGCGTGGCGGAGCGTACCCGAGCGCTGGCCGACGCCAACCGTCGCCTGCTTGCCGAGGCGCAGGAGCGCGAACGGGCAGAAGAATTACTCCGCCATGCCCAGAAAATGGAAGCTGTAGGGCAATTGACCGGCGGTATCGCGCACGATTTCAATAACATGCTCACAGGCATCATGGGCAGCCTGGACCTGATGAACCGCTACATTGCCAAGGGACGAAGCAGCGAGATCGGCCGATTTGCCGATGCAGCCCTGTCTTCGGCCCAGCGTGCTGCAGCCCTTACCCATCGTTTACTGGCGTTTTCCCGCCGCCAGTCACTGGACCGGCAACACGTGGACCTCAATGCGCTAGTGCACTCCCTTGAGGACCTGCTGGCCCGTACCACCGGTGAACATATCGAACTGCGCCTGGCGCTCGACGCCCAGGCGTGGGCTGTGCATACCGACCCCAACCAGCTGGAAAGCGCGTTGCTGAACCTTGTTATCAATGCCAGGGATGCCATGCCCGACGGCGGGCGCCTGGTTATTGCCACCGAAAACAGAGGATTCGATGCGCCTCGGGAAAACTTCCCCATGGAGGCTATGCGACCAGGCCAGTATGTAACGTTGTGCGTAAGAGATACCGGCAGCGGGATGTCAGCCTCTACCCGCGCCAAGGCATTCGACCCCTTCTTTACGACTAAACCTACAGGGCAAGGGACCGGCTTGGGCCTGTCAATGATCTATGGGTTTGCGCAGCAAAGTGGCGGGCACGTGAGTTTGCAGAGTGAGCCGGGTGTTGGTACTGAAGTGTGCCTGTACCTTCCTCGTTATCTGGAGCCTCTGGCGTTACCGGTCGCCCCCGAAGCCGAAGCTCAGGCCCCTTTGGCCCAGGACGGTGAAAGCGTGCTGGTGGTTGAAGACGATCCCGCTGTGCGCATGCTGATTCTCAATGTGCTGGACGAGTTGGGCTATCGAGGCCATCCAGCCGCCGACGCCGATGTGGCCATCCCGCTGCTGGACTCAGCCTTGCGCATTGACTTGCTGGTCACCGATGTAGGGCTCCCCGGCGTCAACGGCCGACAGCTTGCAGAGATTGCCCGACGCCGCCGGCCCGGCCTAAAGGTGCTGTTCATGACGGGGTATATCGATAAGGCGGCTGACCGGGATGCCTACTTGGAAGAAGGCATGGACATCTTGGGCAAGCCCTTTACGCTGGAAACCCTGGCCAGCAAGTTGCGTTCAATGATTGGGGAGTGATCTTGGGCCGACCACAGGTTTGGCCTTCACAAAGCGAGTATCATGCTCGCCCCTCCCAACCGTGTTCTTTGCCCTATGAAAGCCCAGGCTCGCCATATTCTCGTTCGTACTGCAGAAGAAGCCGAGGCCTTGCGCCAGCGCTTGGCCAAGGGCGAAGCCTTTGATGTACTGGCACGAAAGTATTCAACCTGCCCGTCCGGCAAGCGGGGCGGGGACTTAGGCGAAGTGCGCCCAGGCCAACTGGTACCTGCGATTGATCAGGTGATTTTCAAAAAACCACTGAGGGTCGTGCATGGGCCGGTTAAAAGCCGCTTCGGCTATCACTTGGTGCAGGTGTTTTACAGGGACTAAAAAACCCGCAGGCAATTGCCGTGCGGGTTTTTGAAAAACAGGGGGGGTGTCAAGCGCTGGCGGCAGCGTAGCGGCGCTGCTGGGAGGGTTGTGAAACCTGGCTGGAAGACAGGTCCCTGCGCAGGCCTGCGATCAGGTTGGAAATAGCGCGGCTGCTGTTCAGCTCACGCAGATTGATGCCCGTAACCGTAAAATCGGAACGGTCAGCGCTTGCGCCAAAGACGCGTACGGTGAGCTTTTGATCAGCGCTCTGAGTGCATTGGCACCGCTGGGGCAAAAAGCTGCTTTCAATAATGTTACGTAATTCTAGTGTAGACAGCATTGTGGCTCTCCCTAACGAGTTATTGCCCCAAACGTTCGCTCGCGGGGTTCAAAACGAGCCCACACCTACGAGTGACCGATTCATCATGATTCGGCGCTTGAAAGCTTCCCCACTTCAAGCAGCTTTCGCGCCGAAAGCAGAACCATTTGTCTGATCTTAAAAATCAAGCAGTTAGCGCACACTCCTCAGAAGACCTGTGAAAGCTGCCATGCAGAACGCATGAATGTAGTGCGGTCGTGCTTGCAACCTGCACGATCTGCCCGGTTGGAGCGCGCTGAACTTCATTCGAAATCCATGAGTCGATTGAACACTTCACACCTTCATAAGCAGGTTTGCCCATGCCGCGTGCTATCTGGAAAGGCGCTGTCAGCTTCGGCCTTGTTCACATCCCTGTTGCGATTGTCTCGGCAACCGCCTCAACAGGAATCGATTTCGATTGGCTGGACAAACGCAGCATGGATCCTGTGGGGTACAAGCGGATCAACAAGGTGACGGGTGAGGAGATGGAGCGCGAGAACATCGTAAAAGGTGTTCAATACGAAAAAGGCAAGTATGCGGTACTGAGCGAAGAGGAAATCAAAGCCGCGCATCCAGTTTCCACCCAAACCATCGACATCATCTCGTTCGTGAAGAGGAACCAGATTCCCTTACCCAACATAGACACCCCTTACTACCTTGCGCCTGACCGGCGTGGGGAGAAAGTGTATGCCTTGCTACGCGAGACCTTGCGGCAGACCGATAAAGTGGCGCTTGCACTTGTGGTGTTGCATACACGGCAATACCTGACTGCACTCATGCCCTTGGAAGACGCGCTCGTATTGGTAAAATTGCGATGGCCATCCGAGGTTCGCGGCCTGGACATTTTGGAACTCGGCCCTGAAACCACTAAGGTGGAGCTCAAGAAAGGGGAACTGGACATGGCTAAGCGCCTTGTTGCAGACATGAGCGGTGAATGGACCCCTGAGGATTACACAGACCAGTTTGAGGCCAAGATCATGGCACTGGTAGAGCGCAAGGCTAAGGAGGGCAAGGTTGAAGTAGTGGAGACGGTTGAGGCTGCCCACAAGGAAGGCGCGGACGTGATTGACCTTACTGAATTGCTCAAACGCAGCCTGAGTGGTAAAACTGGCAAGCCTGCGACAAAGGCTGCCCGTGAAAAGCCAGCCGCTTCGAAGCCTGCCAAGTCCAGAACGCCTCGCAAGTCTCGCAAGGCGTCCTGAGAGTGGGCGCATCCGGTTGTCGCGCAAGCTTGCCACAGGCGGGTGCCCTGAGGATGATGCCATTGAAGCTCGGGGCAGCCATAGGGTCCCGTTATTCACGCAATGGAGGCGTAGCAGCACATGAACATTGGCAGTACCAACGAACAGCTCAGGCGCGACCTCTCCGGTATCGCCTCCGATCTGAAATGGTCCATTGTAGAGCTTGCCAACATCGCACAACGGCTTGAGCAGAGCACCCATAAAAGCGATGCACAGGCACTGCTGCGCATGATCGGTGTTTTCAAGGAAGGAGAAACCCGGTTGGGCAAGCATGCCGAAGATCTGGCCCAAGGTCGGCTGGCCGTAACAGCGCCTCCCATCAGTTCAGGCATTGACACGCCAAAGTGAGCGCCGTCTCTGCCGCCACGTATCACAGACACACCGTGTGAAAAATCCAGCCTGGTGCGGAACCCTTCAGCGCTCGGCGGTCATAGGCTTGCAGGTGACCAGCCAAGGACAAATTGCCATCGTGGAGTTCAATGCAGTGACCGAGGGGCCCTTGTCAGCAGAACCAGCCCGCATGAAGGTATTGATCGCCGAAGACGATGAACTGCTCAGGTGGATTGCCGAAGAGGTTGTTGAGCAGCTTGAGCTGGCTGTCGTCAGCTTCGAAAGCGCCGACGAAGCAATACGTCACATGCGTGCCAACCCCGAGGACGTTGCCATTGTGGTGACTGACTACATCATGCCAGGTGAACTTGATGGCTGGGAGTTTGCCAAGCTGGTCTGCAAGAAGTGGCCTGATATTCCTGTCATTCTCACCACCGGGTCTGCTGGCGAAAGCGAAGGCAACATTCGCTTTTTGCAAAAGCCTTGGCAGATTGGTGAACTTACGGACCTTCTGCGTTCGAGCATTCTCAGCATTCAACGGCGTAAACAGCGCTGAGCGTTGCATAAAGCAGGGCTGGCGATGCCGGCCTTTGTTGCATGTAGGCTTATACCAGCGCGCTAAGATTGCACGCCTGGCTCCTGAGCCGTCATTTGGCACTCGTGTGCGCTCTGCCCTACCTCTACCACTGCATCCTCACTCAGGCTGGCGATGCCTCAGTCAGCACCTCCCTCAAACACCTACGCAGTAGCACTTCTTGTTACCCCCAACGCAACCGTCTTGCACAGTCTCGGTACGGCTTATGGCAATGTGGGGTGCCTGCGCCTGACAAAACGCCAATGCGTTCATACCAGGCGATGCCTGGGTCTGAGTGTGTACGGCATCGGCCCAGCTGCGTCCGGCCAAAGCAACGCTTCAGAAGGCTTATAATAATACTTATAATGCCGCTGAAAGCAGTGAGGCAAGAATGAATCAGGTCAACTGGACACGAAAGGCAACCAAGCAGTTGTCCAAGATCGCGAAGCCTGATCAGGTCAGGATCTTCGATGCGGCCCAGACCTTGAGCCATATGCCCAATGTTCAAAACGTGAAAGCCCTCACCCGACATCAATTCGGGTACCGGCTACGCGTAGGCAGGTACCGTGTGCTATTCGATTGGGAAGGCTCGGTAAAAATCGTCAACATCGAAGAGGTGAGCAAACGCGATGAGCATACCTACTAACGTGCAAATCATTAACGGTCCTGATGGTGCACCTGCATTCGTGGTCATCCCCTACGCCCAGTACGTCAAGGATCACCCGATTGAGGACCTCGTGCCCAATGCAGTAGTCGGGTACATGGTGAAAGAAGATCTGACCCCAATTGCCGCTTGGCGCAAGCACTTGGGCCTGTCGCAGGCCGAGGTTGCTGCTCGAATCGGCATTACCCAGTCGGCGTACGCCCAGCAGGAGCAGGCTACGAAACCGCGTAAGGCTACGCGGGTGAAAATCGCAACGGCACTGGGTATTGCGGACTCCCTTCTCGATATTCAGTGAGAGCCAAGCCTTAGTTGTTGTGATTACAGGCCGCCATCTCAGGGCACTTTTCGATTATTTAAGCTCCAAGCGACTGCACTAAAACGCTACTTGAAGGTACGAAAGACAAACGCGTGATGGTGCTCAACGAGCGGGCACCGCATGCATTGGAGCAGGCCAGGCATGCTGCAAAACTCAAAGTGCTAGGTTCGGTATCAGCGTCTGCGGTCAGCCCTTTTGTATTTCCTCCCGTCAAGGGCGGGCTGTGGATCAAGGCGCCGAGTGTTACAATCAAGCACATCAAGGACGCACTGAAGGCCTTGGGCATTCGCCCAGGCGACAGTACGACACCCGGCACACCTACGCGACCCTGTGCTTGATGGCGAGCATGAATACCGCCTTCATCGCAAACCAGCTAGGCCACAGCGTAGAGATGTTGCTCTCCACCTATGCCAAATGGATCAGCTCCGCGTCGGATTGGCGCGAGCTTCACAAGCTACCGGCACGAATCGACATTGGCCCAAAATTGGCCCAAGAAGCTGGATAGCTGTAATTACCACCGCTCAAACCCACGCAGGATAAGCACTTGATCTCCACCGCCAACATCACGATGCAGTTCGGCCCAAAGCCGCTGTTCGAGAACGTCTCGGTCAAATTCAACAACGGCAACCGCTATGGGCTGATCGGCGCCAATGGTTGCGGCAAGTCCACCTTTATGAAAATCCTGGGTGGGGACCTGGAACCCAGCGGCGGGCAGGTCATGCTGGAGCCCAACGTACGGTTGGGTAAACTGCGTCAGGATCAGTTCGCCTATGAAACCTTTTCGGTGATCGATACCGTCATCATGGGTCACGAACAGTTGTGGAAGGTCAAGGCAGAGCGTGATCGCATCTACTCACTTCCAGAAATGACCGAAGACGACGGTATGGCAGTGGCCGAACTGGAAACCGAATTCGCGGAAATGGACGGCTACACCGCTGAATCGCGTGCGGGCGAGCTGCTGCTGGGCCTTGGCATTCCTCTGGAGCAGCACTTTGGCCCCATGAGCGAAGTGTCGCCGGGTTGGAAGCTGCGCGTGCTCCTGGCCCAGGCGCTGTTCTCGGACCCAGACGTACTGTTGCTGGACGAACCCACCAACCACCTGGACATCAATACCATTCGCTGGCTGGAAACGATTCTCACGGCGCGTAACAGCACCATGATCATCATTTCCCACGACCGCCACTTCCTCAACAGCGTCTGCACCCATATGGCGGACCTGGACTACGGCGAGCTGCGGCTGTTCCCCGGCAACTACGACGAGTACATGACAGCGGCCACCCAGTCGCGTGAACAGTTGCTGTCGGACAACGCCAAGAAAAAAGCCCAGATTGCTGAGCTGCAGACCTTTGTCAGCCGCTTCTCGGCCAACGCCTCCAAGGCCAAGCAAGCCACATCGCGCGCCAAGCAGATCGACAAGATCCAGTTGGCCGAGGTCAAGCCCTCCAGCCGAGTAAGCCCATTCATCCGCTTCGAACAGAATAAAAAGCTGCACCGCCAGGCCGTCACCCTCGACAACCTGGCCAAAGGCTTCGATGGCAAGCCGCTGTTCGAACGCCTTGGCTTCCAGATCGAAGCCGGTGAGCGCGTGGCCATCATCGGCCCCAACGGTGCTGGCAAAACCACGTTGCTGCGCCTGTTGATGGGTGAGTTGCAGCCGGACAAGGGCAGCATCAAATGGACGGATGCGGCAGAACTGGGCTACTACGCTCAAGACCATGCTTCGGACTTCGAACGTGACGACACCCTGTTCGACTGGATGGGCCAGTGGACCCAGGGCGGCGAGCAGCTTGTACGCGGCACGTTGGGCCGGATGCTGTTTTCCAGTGATGAGATCACCAAGTCCGTGAAAGTGATTTCCGGTGGTGAGCAAGGCCGGATGCTGTTTGGCAAGCTGATTCTGCAAAAGCCAAACGTGCTGGTGATGGACGAGCCTACTAACCACTTGGATATGGAATCCATCGAGGCACTGAACCTGGCGCTGGAAAACTACCCTGGCACACTGCTGTTTGTCAGCCATGACCGTGAGTTCGTGTCCTCTTTGGCCACACGTATTATTGAAATCACCCCCACAGGCATTGTGGACTTCAGCGGTACTTACGATGAGTACCTGCGCAGCCAAGGCGTGGTGTAACCCATAAGCGCTTGGGCGAGAAAAGGGTCAGGCAACTTTCAATTTTCTCGCCCGCTGGCGATCATAGGTGCGCCCCTTCAGCTTGTGAGCGTACTATGACGTCCCCTTCCGGCACCCTTCCCCCCTCATCTGCCGGTATTACTGCGCAGATCCTCTCCATTGTTTTCTACACCTTTGTCGCCTTTTTCTGCATCGGCTTACCCATCGCAGTGTTGCCTGGCTATGTGCATGACGTTTTGGGCTTCAGTGCGGTCATCGCAGGGGTAGTTATAGGCGCCCAGTACTTGGCAACGTTGCTGGTTCGCCCGCTGGCTGGCCGGCTGGCGGACAGCCTGGGCACCAAACGCACCATCACCTATGGCTTGTATGCGATGGCTGGTAGCGGTGCACTGACGTTGCTTGCCACACTGTTTCACGGTTGGGCCGATGTCAGCCTTGGCGTGCTGGTGGTGGCGAGGCTGTTGCTGGGTACAGGCCAGGGTATGATTGGCGTGGGTACCAGTAGCTGGGGGATCAGCCAGGTGGGGCCTGAACACACTGCCAAAGTGATTTCATGGAACGGCATTGCCTCCTACGGCGCCATCGCCATAGGTGCACCGCTGGGTGTGGTCATGACCAGTGACCTGGGCTTTCATACTTTAGGCATCGCGCTGTTCATGCTGTCGGCGCTAGCCCTTTTCATGCTGCGAAAACGAGCTTCGGTGCCGGTTACCAGGGGTGAGCGCTTGCCATTCTGGTCGGCCTTCGGGCGCGTGGCGCCTTATGGCCTAGGGCTGTGCCTGGCCTCCATTGGCTATGGCACCCTCACCACCTTCATTACGCTTTACTACCTGGAGCAAGGGTGGCAAGGCGCAGCGTTTTGCCTCACCGCTTTCGGAGCATGCTTCGTGCTAGCGCGGCTGCTGTTCATCAACGCCATCAACCATTACGGTGGTTTTATAGTGGCTTCGGCGTGCCTGGGGGTGGAGCTGATAGGCTTCGTATTCCTATGGCTGGCGCCCTCGCCCATATTCGCCTTGATCGGCGCCAGCCTCGCAGGCTTCGGTCTGTCGCTGGTCTACCCGGCTCTGGGGGTACTGGCCATTGCTCAAGTGCCCCCGGGCAGTCGCGGTGCCGGCCTTGGCGCCTTTGCGGTGTTCTTCGACATTGCACTGGCGATTGCAGGCCCGGTGATGGGGGCACTTGCTGCAAGCACGGGGTACGCCTCGATCTTTCTGTGCGCAGCAGGGTTAGCGATCATGGGATTGGCACTGATAGGTTGGCTGTCGAAAGCCAGCGAACGCCGCTAATCCTGCTGGTCAGCCGTCTGCAAGCCTGCACGGCTTGGCTGGCCGAGCGCCTGAGTGAAAAACCGTCCCGCTTCATCGATCAAGCTTCGGTGAATGCCCACCCTGTCTACTCCTTGCGCGTCTTTGCACAAGGCCGGTATTTCTCGCTCTTGTTCGGCCGTGCAAGGTGCCATGAACACGAAATGGCCAGCGCCAGCCAGGGGGTGATAACGCGCTTTGGTGGGCAGTTTGCGAGCGAGCGCTTCGGCATTTTTGTCCACGGCGACCAACTGATCATTGTCGCCTGCATAAATCAGGGTAGGTACATGGACCGTTGCCAGCGCCTGCCGGCCAAACATCAGGCTCAAAGGCGCCATCAGCAACAGCGCGTGCACCCTGGGATCTGCCTGTGCGCTTAGGTCTTTGCGATCTGCTACCAGTTCCCCGTGGCCTTTGCAGGCGTCCTTGTCATAAGGCCTTTCGATGCAGTACAGCTTCAGGCGTGACAGCTCCGGCCGGGCGCCTGATAGAATCAGCGCCGTCTCTCCACCTGCGGAGTAGCCAATAACACCTACCTGCTTGGCATTTACGAACGGCGAGAGCATGGGTTCGTCTAATGCGGCGGAGATCGCAGCCGACACCTGCAACGGGCGGCCGTATAGATTGCTCAGGGTACCCAAGCGGCTTTGGTCAAGGTAATTGTCACCTGGGTGCAACACGGCAACCACGACAAAGCCTTTCGCGGCGATCGAGGTGATGACATCGTGCAGGGCAAGAGGGGTGCCCGTATTGCCATGGGACAACATGAGCAAAGGGAACCGACCAATGGCTACAGCAACATCTTCAGAAGCACTTACCTGGAAACCATCGAGCCGAGCGCTGTGCACCCCATCTGCGGCGGCTGGGTAGAATGCGTAGGCATGCATGGGGTTGCCGTCGAGCGGGTCAACGAAGGTAAGCCGGTGCACGCCCACGCCATAGTGAGCCCGTGGTCCTGCTTGCACGTGCATCGAGGGCAGGCTGAATAGCATTACCAGCCCCAAAACGACCCACAAACGCCCCATATTAAGGCCCTCGCTCCTTCCAGGGCGCGTTCTGAACGCTACCCCTTCCATCTTGCCAATCGTGTGGGTGTACAAGCACATCTTGCGCCAAGCGGCGGTACGTCCAAACCTACGCGATACCTTATGTTATTACCGACTACGTAAGTTGAACCCAAGTTCAGCCGTTATCCCTGAGCGGTGGCCCAGTCAACCCAGTGGAATTGCCATGTGAGGAGGATGATCACGCCGAAGGCGATTCGGTACCACGCAAATACTGCGTAGCTATGGCTGGCAATGAATTTGAGCAACCCTTGCACGGCGATCATGGCGAACAGGAACGACACTGCAAACCCCAGTGCGAACAAGGGCAGATCAGCAGGCTGAAACAGGTGCCGGTATTTATAACCTGAGTACACCGCCGCGCCTACCATGGTTGGCATTGCCAGAAAGAACGAAAATTCCGTCGCTGCTGTACGGGACAGGCCGAAAAGCAGACCCCCGATGATGGTAGACCCTGAACGGGACGTGCCGGGAATCATGGCCAGGCATTGTGCACAGCCAATTTTCAATGCATCAACCCACGACATGTCATCTACATTATGGATGCGCACGGGGTGGTCACGGTGCTCAGCCCACAACATCACCAGCCCCCCTACAATCAAGGCCACGGCCACGGTAATTGGGTTGAAGAGGTAATGGTGTATGAAATCCGAAAACAGTACGCCCAGTACTACTGCGGGCAGGAAGGCAATGAGCAGATTGCAGGTAAATCGCCGCGCCTTCGGTTGGGTGGGTAGCCCGGTGACTACAGCACGTATTTTCTCGTGAAACGCCCAGACAACGGCCAGAATCGCGCCTAGCTGAATGATGATATTGAACGCCATGGCCCGCTCGCCACTGAATTCCAGCAGGTCCGCTACGATGATCTGGTGCCCAGTACTGGAAATAGGCAGAAACTCGGTCAACCCTTCGACAATACCCAACACCATGGCCGAAGCGGCCGTCCACATATCCATTCACATTCCTCCGAAAAATGTCGTTCCAGAAGGCTGCATGCTCAGCCTGATAACCCATGGTCAAACGAAGCAAGTTCCTGAGTTTTTTCAACAATTTCCTTGCAACATCCCCTGCGCGCGGCGATTCTGACTGAACCTTGACGGCAATGCCAGCGCTGGTGCCTTGGGGCTGCGTGCAAACCTGGCCATAGGGCATTTTTCCGATAAACGCCTTACACCTTTAACGTCATCCTGTGAAACGCCGCTTGAACCTGACAGGGAATAAATGAAAACAGTGGTACTGACTGGGCCGGAATCGGTAGGTAAAAGCACGCTTGCCGCTTACCTCCAACTCACCTACGGCGGTGTGCTCTGCCACGAGTACGTGCGTGAATTTGTCGATGCCAACCCACGCGACACCACCTTGGCGGATGTAACGGTGATTGCGGCCCGCCAGCTGGCCCGTGAAGATGCCGCCAGGGCTACGGCGCCTCCCTGGCTTTGGCTAGACACGCATTTATTGAGCAACCAGCTATGGAGCCAGGTGCTCTTCGGTGAAAGCCCTCATTGGTTGGAGCCGGCACTGCTTGCACGCCACTACGACCTGCACCTGTTGCTCTCGCCCACAGGCATCGACTGGGTAGCCGATGGCCAGCGCTGCCAACCTGCGCTGGAAGATCGCCTACATTTTTTCAACCAGTGCCGTGATTGGCTTGACAGCCACCATCAACCTTACGCAGTGATCGAAGGTGACTGGCCAACACGCCTGGCCCAGGCAAGGGTCGCTATTGCGCGATTGGCCCTGCCGGCGGCTGGCAGGCCTTAAGCCCAGGCCACCGCTCACCTACCCTGCAGATTATTGGAAAAAATTGTTACCGCAGTTGTGACTTGCGGGTCGCATCCGGGCATCAGTATTTCAACTGCCGCCGCTGAGACTCAGGCGGCCCTGCCATCCTGGCATGCCCTACAAGAGAGCCCCTACCCCATGGACGCAATGCTGCGTGTCAACGAAGCCCTTCTGATCGCCGGCCATGCTTTCGAACCTTTCCATTGTGTGGCCTGGACACAACAAGACGGTGACGGCGCCCTTAGCCTAACCGTAGTGGACGACCATACCAGCCACAACCTTTGCCGCGCGCAGTTGCCTGCCAGTGCTTATTCCGACCCTCGCCGGTTGGCCAATGCGCTAGAGGAAGTTCGCGCAGGGCTGTCCCGCCACGGGTACAGCCTTCAGCCCTGGACCATGCCAGGGTCAGCACGCTGAGCCGGGCAGCCATGGGCGGTGTCGAGGCCGCCCGATGACCTCCATCGACTGGCAACGGGTATTGCTAGACAAACAGACACTGACGTTCCTATGGGAAGTGGCAGGGCGAACGCTGCTGGCGTATGCCGTGGTGTTCGTATTCCTCAAAATTGCCGGGCGGCGTGGTGTGAGGCAGCTGTCGCTGTTCGAGTTGGTCGTCATCCTTACGCTGGGGTCAGCTGCAGGGGACGTCACCTTCTACGATGATGTACCGGTGCTGCCTGTGCTTACCGTGTTCCTGGTCATGACGCTGCTGTACCGCCTTACGACGTTTGCGATCGAGCGTAACCGGCGGTTTGGCGAGTGGCTCGAAGGCAAGGCGATCCTGATCATCAAGGACGGTGCTTTCGAACGGGAAACCCTGGACAAGGCAAACGTGACCCACGATGAGTTTCTGATGGAACTGCGACTGCATGGTGCAGAACATCTGGGACAGATTCGACTGGCCTTCCTGGAGGTCAATGGTGATGTAAGCCTGTACTTCTACGAGCGCGACGAAGTGCGCCCAGGCTTGTCGATTCTTCCGCGCGAGTTCTGCGCACCCACTGAGCAGCCCAGCGCCAGCGGGCTGTATGCCTGTGAGCATTGCGGGGCCGTAGAGCAACTGGCCGGCCACCAGCGGCTCGCCTGCCCTCGGTGCATGCACCAGCTGTGGAGCCCTGCCCTGACACGGCCCAGAGCCTGAACCCCGCTATAAGGTGTCAATGTGCACGTAGTCAGCGCCCAGGGCCTGAGCCAACTGCCTGCCTTTGCCCACGCGCACCGCGCCTAGTTCGATGTCTACCAGCAAGGTGTCGCATCCCAGGCTATCGATCCCCTCCAGGCGTTTAAGCCTGCCATCGGTGACCACCACACAGCGCACGGTGTGACCCTGTTGGCGCGCCAGCCAGCTGCGTGCCTCATCCAGCGCCAAGTGCAAGGGCGTGCCACCGCCCGCGCCCAGCTGGCCAAGCCAGGGATGAAGCGCGGCAGATGCTTTGACAGCGTGTCGCTCCCAGCGGGCACCCGCACCGCTGGCGGTGAGCAGCGCCAGCCGGGCGCGTTGCCGGTAGGCTTGGTCAAACAGGGCCTGCAAAAACCCCTTGGCACGTGCCAATGCACCGTTGCGGCGGGTAGAGGCGGACGTATCCACCAACACCAGCCATAACGGCGGCACCGGCGCACGGCCGCCTTGCCAGCGCAGGTCCGCCCGGGCCCTGGGCCGGCCCTTGGCAAAGGTAGGCACCCACGCAATGCGCTGTGACGGGTGCTGACCACCCGTTCGCCCGCCCGAAGCACTCATGGCCTGTGTGCGCTTGGCCCCCACTCGGCCTGATTGGGGGCTCAGGGCTTTTTTGGCCACCCCGGCAAGCCAGTGCGCGGGCCGGTGCTCACCGGCTGGGCAGGTAGTTGCCCCCAGTCCCCGCTTTGCCCTTGCGCCTGTTCAGGCGGCTTTTCAGGTGCAGGTGGCTGCCCTGCTTGCGGTGGCGGTGTCGCTGAAGGCGGTGCGGGCACCTGTCGGCGATGACGCAACGCAAACTCTGCAACGGCATCGATATCCTCTACAGCGATGTGGTCGCCACCGCGCCAGGCAGCATGTGCGCGGGCGGCACGTAGCCAGACAAGGTCTGCCCGCAGCCCATCGACGCCGGCTTGATGGCAGGCCTCGCTGATGGTCTGCAGGGCCTCGCTGTCCAGGGGCACTTGGCTCAACCGTACACGGGCCGCCCGGCAGCGCTGCGCAAGGGCGTTTTGCTCAGCCTGCCATTGCGCGCAGAAGGCTGCAGGGTCACTGTCATAGGCCAGCCGTCGCAGAATAACGGCTTGACGGTCTGTCGGTTCCGGGCGGTGATCCAAGGCTACGTTCAAGCCGAAACGGTCTAGCATTTGCGGCCGAAGCTCGCCCTCCTCGGGGTTCATGGTGCCGATAAGCACGAATCGGGCAGCATGTTCATGGGAAATGCCGTCTCGCTCTACGCGGTTAACACCGCTGGCCGCCACGTCCAGCAGCAGGTCCACCAGGCCATCAGGTAGCAGGTTCACTTCGTCCACATACAGCACACCACCATCTGCCTTGGCCAGTACCCCAGGTGAAAAACGCACCTGGCCCTGGCCCAGCGCCGCATCCAGGTCCAGCGTGCCGGCCACCCGGTCTTCGCTGGCGCCCAGGGGCAGCGTCACGAAGGGCGCGCCGTCCAGCAGGTCGGCCAGCCCACGGGCCAGGGTGCTCTTGGCCATGCCACGCGGCCCTTCGATCAACACACCACCGATCTTGGGGTCGATGGCCGCCAGGTACAGGGCCAGCTTGAGCCGCTCAGCCCCTACCACGGCCGCCAGCGGATAATGAAACGCCATGTCAGCCCTCTTCTTCACTGTCCAACAGCAGGTCTTCCAACGCCTCACGGTAGGCGCCCGGCCGTTGCCAGAGGCCACGCTGTTGCGCCTCCAGCAAGCGTTCGGTCATGTCCCGCAAGGCATCAGGGTTGTGTTCCTGTAGAAACGCACGCGTGTGTGCATCCAACAGGTAGGCGTCGGCCAGCAACGCGTATTGGTGGTCATCGATCAAGCCTGTGGCCGCGTCAAAGCCAAACATGTTGTCTAGGGTGGCGGCCATTTCGAACGCCCCTTTATAGCCGTGGCGCTTTACCCCTTCGATCCATTTGGGGTTGGCTGCCCTGGACCGGATCACGCGATTCAGCGCTTCCTTGAGGGTGCGAATGCGCGGCACATCGGCTTGGCTGTGATCCCCATGGTAGCTGGCTGCTTCCTGCCCGCTTTGTTGCTGGACCGCGGCCAGCATGCCGCCCTGAAACTGGTAGTAGTCGTTGGAATCGAGCAGATCGTGCTCGGTATTGTCCTGGTTGTGCAGCACGGCCTGCACCGTACTCAGGCGCAGGGCCAGTGCCGGCCGCGCGGCCGTACCTTCGTCGGCACCGCCATAGGCATACCCGGAATGGTTGAGGTAGGCATCGGCAAGGTCACTGCGCTCGGCCCACTGCTGTGATTCGATCACACCCTGTACGCCTGCACCGTAGGCGCCAGGCTTGGCACCAAATACCCGCCAACCAGCCTGGCGACGCCCTTCGTCGGCACCGGTGCCTGCGGCGACCAACTGCGCAACTTCACGCCGTACACGGGCGGCCAGGGGGTTCATGTCTTCGGGTTCGTCCAGCCCGGCCACGGCTTGCACCGCCGCATCGAACAATTTGATAAGGTTGCCGAAAGCATCGCGGAAAAAGCCAGACACCCGCAAGGTCACATCTACGCGTGGGCGATCCAGCAGGCTCAGCGGCAGAATCTCGAAATCGTCCACGCGCTGGCTGCCGGTTGCCCATACCGGCCGCACACCCAGCAAAGCCATGGCCTGGGCGATGTCATCACCCCCGGTACGCATGGTGGCTGTGCCCCAGACGGACAGCCCAAGGCTGCGCAAATGGTCGCCTTCGTCCTGAAGGTGGCGTTCCAGCACCAGGTTGGCGGAGGCAAACCCCAGGCGCCAGGCCGTGGGTGTGGGCAGGTTGCGCACGTCCACGCTGTAGAAATTGCGGCCTGTGGGTAGCACATCCAGGCGGCCTCGGCTGGGCGCACCGCTAGGGCCTGGCGGCACGAAGCGGCCTTCGAGGGCGGCCAGCA
Source organism: Pseudomonas sp. AB39(2026) (assembly GCF_059831485.1). Taxonomy (NCBI): domain Bacteria; kingdom Pseudomonadati; phylum Pseudomonadota; class Gammaproteobacteria; order Pseudomonadales; family Pseudomonadaceae; genus Pseudomonas; species Pseudomonas sp. AB39(2026). The sequence goes on along the minus strand of NZ_CP195212.1, from coordinate 430,523 downwards.
ACATAGCAAGCTCTGCGGGGCCACAGGCGTCCAGCGTGGGGGCCACTTGCGTAACCAGGCCCTGCAGGATGGCGGCCGTGGTCTCCCAGGCCGGCGCTTGCGGGCAGGCCCATTCGCCGGCCATGGCCTGCTCGATCATTTGGGTGGCTAACAACTCCAGCCGTTCCCGGGTATCGCCTAGTGTTCGCCAGGGGCTGCTATCCACATCGGCCAGCATGGCGGGGCGTGGCCCCTGCCAAGGGTCGCCAAAGGCACAGTCCAGGGGGTCGAACCCCAGGTTCAGCGCGGCAGCCAAGGCTCTGGGCAAGCTGGCCTCAGCGCCCTTCCCCGTGCCCCGCGGCACGCGTAGCAAGGCGCTTAAGGTGTCGGTACGCAGCCGCCCGGCAGGCGACTCTCCGAACACATGCAAGCCGTCGCGGATCTGCGATTCCTTGAGGTCGCATAGGTAAGTGTCCAACCTGGGCAGCCACGCATCGGCATCCTTCAAGGCGCTTTCCGCCAACCCCAGCTCGTGGTCCAGCCGGGTTTCACGCACCAACGCCAGGATCTCGCCCTGCAGCTCTACGGCGCGGCGAGGGTCGAGCAACTGTGCTTCGTAGTACTCGTCCGCCAGCCGCTCCAGGTCCCGCAGCGGGCCATAGCTTTCAGCTCGGGTCAGGGGCGGCATCAAGTGATCGATAATGACAGCTTGCGTACGGCGCTTGGCTTGAGCCCCCTCGCCCGGATCATTGACGATAAAGGGGTAGATATTGGGCAGCGGCCCCAGTAAAGCGTCTGGCCAGCAACTGTCGGACAGGCCTACGCCCTTGCCGGGCAGCCATTCCAGGTTGCCGTGCTTGCCCACGTGGATCACCGCATGTGCCCCGTAGGCCTGGCGCAACCACAAATAGAAGGCCAGGTAGCCGTGAGGCGGCACCAGGTCCGGGTCGTGGTACACCGCGCTGGCATCGAGCTGATAGCCACGGGCCGGCTGAATCCCCACAAAGGTGTTACCAAAGCGCAAGCCCGCCACCATCAGGCGGCCGCTGCGGAACATGGGATCGGCCTGAGGCGCGCCCCAACGGGCGATCACAGCCTCCTGGCAACTGGCGGGCAGCGCCTGGAAGGCAGCGGTATAGGCCTCCAGGCTCAGGCTTTGCCCACACGGGCGTTGGTCATTCTGGTCCAGGTCGTTGGTGACACCACCCAGCAAGGCATGAATAAGGGCTGTACCGGTGCCAGGCAGTTCGCTGACGGGGTAGCCCTGTGCTTGCATGGTTTGCAGAATGTTCAAGGCGGCGGCGGGGGTATCCAGCCCTACCCCGTTACCGATGCGGCCGTCACGGGTGGGATAGTTGGCCAGGATCAACGCCACCTGCTTGTGGGCTGCAGGCGTACGGGCCAGGGCTATCCAACGGGCCGCCAGTTGCGCCACGAAGGCCATGCGCTCGGGGTGGGCGCGGTAGCACACCACGTCGCTTTGGCTACGCTCGCTGCGCCAGGCCAGATCCTTGAAGCTTATAGGGCGGCTGATGATTCGGCCGTCCAGCTCCGGCAGCGCCACATGCATGGCCAGGTCCCGCGCGCCCAGGCCTTGGGCGCTGCTTTCCCACATCGGCTGGTTATCCTGGGCACAGATGGCCTGGATCACGGGGATGTCGCGCCGCAGTGGGCGTTGCTTGGGCGCGTCCGGGCTGGCCAGCGCGAACCCCGTAGTATTAATGACCAGGGCCGCCTCGACCTCGTCCATCCAGCCCTGTAACTGCGCCAGGCACTCCGGGTCCTTGAGGCTGGCGACCGCCACCGGCATCGGGTTCAGGCCGGCATCGGCCAGTACCGTGCAAAAAGTATCGATGAATCCAGTATTGGCCGCCTGCAGATGGGAGCGGTAGAACACCAAGGGCACTACAGGCGCCCCAGCGGCCCACCTGGCCTTCCACTGCTCAAGCGTAGCCGTGGCCGAACCTGGCTGGTAAAGGCTGACACGGGGCAGGGCCGCTGGTGGCTGCCAGGGCATGGGCCGCTCAAGCACACTCGGAAACAGCTCGGCGGCCAGGTAACCATACAGCGAATGGGCATTGCCCATTGCCCCCTGGCGCAGGTACTGCCAGATGTTATTGGTTACCTCGCCAGGCACCGTACTCAGCGCACTCAGCTCAGGGTCTGGCCGGTCATCACCTGGCACCATCACCAGTTGCACGCCCTGCTCGGCCAGCTGCAACAACTGCTCCACACCGTAGCGCCAATAACTGGCGCCACCGTGCAACGACAGCACGATGAGCTTGGCATGGCGCAGCACCTGGTCCACGTACAGGTCTACAGAAGCGTGGTTCTGTACCTGCATGGGATTGGCCAGGCGCAAGCTGGGATAGTCTGCCGGCAGGTGCCTGGCGGCTTCGGCCAGCAGCGCCAAGTGGGAATCACCGCTGCACAGGATCACTAGGTCCGCTGGGCTCTGGCCCAGGTCGGCAATGCTGTCATCGGGGACGAAGCCACCGGGCTGGGTGCGCAGCAGGTGCATTGGGTCAGCCTTGCAATGCGGTGTTCAATTCAGCGCGCAACAGCTCGCCATCCAGGTTCTGGCCAATGAGCACCAGGCGGCTTATGCGCGCTTCGCCTGCTGCCCAGGGGCGGTCGAAATGGCGGTCAAAGCGGCTACCAACACCCTGCACCAGCAAGCGCATGGGTTTGGCCGGAATAGCGGCGAAGCCTTTTACGCGCAGAATGTCGTGGCGCTTTACGACTTCACTCAGGGCCGCCATCAGCACCGCTTCTGGCGCTTCAGGTAGCTCGACCCAGATGGAGTCGAAAGCGTCGTGGTCATGGTCGGCTTCCTCGCCGTCATGGTGCGTGTCGTGGTGGGTGAGCCGGCTGTCGATATGGGCTTCGGACTCGGCTCCCAGGCCCAGCAGCACGGCAATCGGCAGCTGGCCCGCGCTAGCCTCTACCACTTTTACAGCCGCAGGCAGTTCTTCGCTCACCTCGGCACGTACGCGTTCCAGGCCGGCGGCGTCGATCAGGTCCACTTTGTTCAGGATAACCAGGTCAGCGCTTGCCAGCTGGTCCTCGAACAACTCATGCAGCGGGGATTCGTGGTCCAGGTTGGGGTCTTGCTTGCGCTGGGCATCGACCGCATCCGGGAACGCTGCAAAGGTGCCGGCCAGCACCGCTGGCGCATCCACCACAGTGATCACCGCGTCTACCGTGCAGGCATTGCGGATTTCCGGCCATTGGAACGCTTGCACCAACGGCTTTGGCAAAGCAAGGCCGCTGGTTTCGATCAGGATGTGGTCCAGGGTGCCCCGGCGCTGTACGAGCTCGCGCATCACGGGGAAGAACTCTTCCTGTACCGTGCAGCACAGGCAGCCATTGGCCAGCTCAAACACGCGCCCTACGGCTTCTTCTTCAGTACAGCCGATGCTGCATTGCTTGAGCAGGTCACCATCGATGCCCAGCTCGCCGAATTCGTTGACGATCACGGCAATGCGACGGCCTTCGGCGTTGTCGAGTATATGGCGGAGCAAGGTGGTTTTGCCCGAGCCCAGAAAGCCGGTGACGATGGTAACGGGAAGTTTGCTGAGCGTTTTCATGGGTGCCCCTGACATGACGGCGGACAGGCGCGAAAGCACTGCAGGCAAGGCCTGCGAGCAGGTTCGCACCGGATCACCCCGCCCGGTTGAATGGAAAAATCGGCACGAGGCAGGTCTCCTGGCTCACGGCGCCACAGGCCAAAGGGACTGTAGCGGCCTGGCGCCTTCCCGCGCAGTGCGCAGTGGCATCGGCCAAGCTTTTCCGTTCACAGTTGCGGGGGCAGCCGCGGCTTGTTACCGCGTTCCCATCTTAGCCTTGCCGGAGAACTCATTCCCGGCAAAGCACCTCGAAGGGGCAAGCCTACGCAGTGCCAGGTGCAAGGTCAATCAAGGGTGGCGTGCGCCGTATGCCCGGCGGCTGGCTGCACTGGCAGCCCGAAGGCCTTGTCGAACATCCATTGGAAGCCATAGGCGTACACGAAGAAGAACGCGAACAACCCCAGGTCAGCGAGAAATGCGACGGCCAGCGTAACGCCCAACCCATACGCCATGATGGGCGTGAGCATCACCACAAGGCCGCCTTCGAACCCCACGGCATGCAGCAGCCGCCTTAAGGGCGTACGCTCGCGCCAGCCCCGGCGTCGCTCGAACGCCTCGAACAGGTGGTTGAACACCATGTTCCAGCCTAAGGCTACGGCACTGAGTACCACCGATAGCACCGTAGAGTGCCCCATGCCCTGCCCGAACACAGCGGCCAGCGCAGGGGCCACGAACACCAGCGCGCCGGCTTCGTACAGCACGGCTTGAAGGACCTTGCGGGGTACGCCTTGCATGACAAAAGCTCCTTGAACAGGGCATTGAGTTTCATGGCTTGAGGCCGTGCGTGCAAGCCAGTAGATTTAAGCCACCCTTAACGAGGCTAACGAGTGTTTGCCCAGCTTCCCCTCACTGCCCTGCGCGCCTTCGAATCCGCCGCCCGCTTGGGCAGCTTTGCTGCTGCAGCCGATGAGCTGAGCGTCACACCGGCGGCTATTTCCCATCAAATCAAGTCCCTGGAGCAATGGCTGGGCACGCTGCTGTTCGAACGGACCGGCCAAGGGGTACGGCTAAGCGAAACCGGCCGGTGCCTGCAGGCCGGGCTGCACCAGGCGTTCGCCGGAATACACGCTGCTGTGCAGCCTCTCTTGCCAGACGAAGCCTCCAATACGCTGGTCATTACCACGACCCCAGCGTTCGCCAGCTTGTGGCTGATTCCGCGACTGGGCGACTTCTACGCCCGCTGCCCGCACGTGAATGTGAGGGTCGAAACGTCCGACGCACTGACCGACTTAGCGCGAGACGCGTCGGTGCACCTGGCGATACGCGCCACCTTTCGCCCAGAGCCGGACCTGCACCAGGTCACGCTATTGGAAGAACATTTTGCCGTGTATACCCCCCACGGCTGGTCCCCCTCCGTGGCCCAAGCGCCAGTGCTGATTGACATGCCTTGGGCCAGTAGCGTGCCGGGTACCCCGGACTGGCCTCAATGGTGCGCCCTCGCCCAACACCCGCATTGGCTGTCTCGCCCTGGGCGCCGCTCCTATGCCGATGAGCAGCATGGGCTGCTGGCCGCCATTTCCGGCCATGGGCTGGTGCTGGCCAGTGACGTGCTGGTAGCGGACAGTGTGAATAAAGGGTTGCTACAACCTTACCTGCCACACCTGCGCCTGCCTGCGGCGACCTATCGGCTAAGTTGCCTGCCTGGCCGGGAGCGATTGCCAGCAGTGAGGATGTTTATGGAATGGGCGCTGGATGTTGCGAAGGGGTTCCCGGCGTAATCACAGCAGACCATGGGAGCTTTATGCCAAGGCGTTGCCTGGTCCCATAACAGGGTTCAGCGTTGTACCTATTGTTCTTAACCCGGAAAGACACCCTTTCACAATCTGAATCATTGTGACTGATAGTTATCTTCGAACCATTCGATTCGTCGATAGTCCCGCGCCCGGCCATGATCCGCTCCATTCCTGATAAACAAACTGGGCGGGCCTCCTTTGGAACAGTCATTCAAACCTTTGCACTACCCTCTTGCGGTACTGGCGCTTGCGGTGCTTGCCGCCTGCAGCAAGGCGCCAGAGACCGCACAGGCGCCTCAGGCTCCCAAGGTGAGCGTGGCTGAAGTGCTGGACCAGCCCGTGAACGAGTGGGACGAGTTCACAGGCCGCCTGGAAGCGCCGGAAACTGTGCAGGTGCGCCCACGTGTGTCTGGCCAGATTGACCGCGTAGCCTTCAACGAAGGCGCGCTGGTCAAGAAAGGCGACCTGCTGTACCAGATTGATCCCCGCCCGTTCCAGGCGGAGGTAAACCGCCTTGAGGCCCAGTTGCAACAGGCCCGCGCCAACGCTGCCAACAGCGAGAGCGAAGCCAGCCGGGGCGAACGCCTGCGCAGCGCCAATGCCATTTCAACCGAGCTGGCCGACGGTCGCAAAAGCGCTGCCCTGGCTGCCCGTGCAGGTGTCGCCGCCATTCAGGCCCAGCTTGAGCTGGCCCGCCTGAACCTGAGCTTCACCCGTGTGGCTGCGCCCATCAGCGGCCGCGTGGGCCGTGCAGAAATCACTGCCGGCAACCTGGTAACAGCGGACAGCAGCTTGCTTACCAGCCTGGTGTCCACGGACAAGGTGTATGCCTACTTCGATGCGGACGAGCGCGCCTTCCTCAAATACAGCCAGCTGACCCGCGAAGGCCGCGTGAATGAAGCAGCGCCGGTGTACATGGGCCTGTCCAATGAAGACGGCGACACGCACCTGGGCCAGCTCAACTTCCTGGACAACCAGGTCAACCCGCAAACCGGCACCATTCGTGGCCGTGCCGTGTTCGATAACCGCAACGGCGACTACACCCCAGGCCTGTATGCCCGCCTCAAGCTGGTAGGCAGCGGTGTGTATGAAGCCGTGCTTATCAAGGACGAAGCCGTGGGCACGGACCTGGGCAAGAAGTTTGTGCTGGTGATGGACAAGGACAACAAGGCCACCTACCGCACGGTAGACTTGGGGCCCAAGCTTGAAGGCCTGCGTATCGTGCGCAGCGGCCTGGCCAAGGGTGACAGGATTGTAGTGAACGGCCTGCAACGTGTTCGCCCAGGCTCCACCGTCGACCCACAAACCGTGCCCATGGCCAGTGACCAGACCTTGGCTGCCCTGGCCAGCCAGCGCCAGGCGCTGGAGGCTAGCAATCCACCAACCCCGCCTCATCAGCAAAACGTGGCCGCCACCGCCACCCCTCGCGGCTAAAGGATCAGCGCCATGACCTTCTCAGGCTTTTTCATCAAACGGCCGATCTTTGCGGCTGTGCTGTCATTGCTGATCCTGATCAGCGGTGCCATCGCCCTGTTCAAACTCCCAATCAGTGAATACCCGGAAGTGGTGCCGCCCACGGTGGTGGTGCGTGCTAACTTCCCTGGCGCCAACCCCAAGGTGATCGGTGAAACCGTCGCCTCGCCTTTGGAACAGGCGATCACAGGGGTGGAGAACATGCTGTACATGTCCTCCCAGGCCACTGCCGATGGCAAGCTCACCCTGACGATCACCTTCGCTTTGGGCACCGACCTGGATAACGCCCAGGTGCAGGTGCAGAACCGCGTGACACGCAGTGAACCCAAGCTGCCCGAAGAAGTGACGCGCATCGGTATTACGGTGGACAAGGCCTCGCCAGACCTGACCATGGTGGTGCACCTCACCTCGCCCGATCAGCGCTACGACATGCTGTACCTGTCCAACTACGCCGTGCTCAACATCAAGGATGAGCTGGCGCGCCTCAACGGCGTGGGCGATGTGCAACTGTTCGGGATGGGCGACTACTCCCTGCGTGTCTGGCTGGACCCGAACAAGACTGCTTCGCGCAACCTGACCGCCACAGACGTGGTGAATGCCATTCGTGAACAGAACCGCCAGGTCGCCGCCGGCCAGTTGGGTGCGCCACCGGCCCCCAATGCCAGCAGCTTCCAGCTGTCGATCAACACCCAGGGCCGCCTGGTCACCGAAGACGAGTTCGAAAACATCATTGTGCGTGCCGGTGCCGATGGCCAGATCACCCGGTTGCGTGATATTGCCCGCGTAGAGTTGGGTTCCAGCCAGTACGCCCTGCGCTCGCTGCTCAACAACCAGCCTGCGGTGGCAATCCCGATCTTCCAACGCCCTGGCTCCAACGCCATCGACATTTCCAACCAGGTGCGCAGCCGCATGGAGGAGCTCAAACAAGGCTTCCCCGAAGGCATGGACTACAGCATCGTGTACGACCCGACCATTTTCGTACGGGGCTCCATCGAGGCGGTGATTCACACCCTGTTCGAAGCCCTGATCCTGGTGGTGCTGGTCGTGGTGCTGTTCCTGCAGACCTGGCGCGCGTCCATCATTCCCCTGGCGGCTGTACCGGTGTCGCTCATCGGCACCTTCGCCGTGATGCACACCTTTGGCTTCTCCCTCAATGCGCTGTCGCTGTTTGGGCTGGTGTTGGCCATCGGCATCGTGGTGGATGACGCCATCGTGGTGGTGGAGAACGTGGAGCGGAACATTGAGCTGGGGTTAGAACCAGAAGCCGCAACCCATCAGGCCATGTCCGAAGTGACAGGCCCGATCATTGCGACTGCGCTGGTGCTGTGCGCAGTGTTCATCCCCGCAGCCTTTATCTCTGGCCTTACCGGGCAGTTCTATAAGCAGTTCGCGCTCACCATTGCCATCTCCACGGTGATCTCGGCGTTCAACTCACTTACCCTCTCCCCTGCACTGGCCGCTGTGTTGCTCAAAGGTCACGACGCGCCCAAGGACCGCTTCTCGCGGATACTGGACAAGCTGTTCGGCGGCTGGCTGTTCCGCCCCTTCAACCGCTTGTTCGAAAAGGCCAGCCATGGCTACGTCGGCACTGTGCGCCGGGTGATCCGTGGCAGTGGCATTGCATTGATCGTGTACGCAGGCTTTATCGTGCTCACCTGGTTTGGCTTCGCCCATACACCCACCGGGTTCGTACCGGCCCAGGACAAGCAGTACCTGGTAGCCTTTGCGCAACTGCCGGATGCTGCCAGCCTGGACCGCACCGAGGACGTGATCAAGCGCATGTCGTCCATCGCCATGGAGCAACCGGGCGTGGCCAACGCCATCGCGTTCCCAGGCCTGTCCATCAACGGTTTCACCAATAGCCCTAACAGTGGCGTGGTGTTCGTAGCCCTCAAGGACTTCGACGAGCGTACCGACCCGAGCGAGTCGGCGGCGGCCATTGCAGGCGCCTTGAATGGCAAGTACGCGGCTATCCAGGAAGCGTACATGGCCATCTTCCCACCGCCGCCGGTCCAGGGGTTGGGTACCATTGGTGGGTTCCGGGTGCAGGTAGAAGACCGGGGCAACCTGGGCTATGACGAGCTGTTCAAGGAAACCCAGAACGTTATCGCTAAAAGCCGCAGCGTGCCGGAGCTGGCTGCGTTGTTCACTAGCTACACCGTGAACGTGCCTCAGGTGGACGCCAACATCGACCGTGACAAGGCCAAGACCCATGGCGTGGCCATCAGCGATATCTTCGACACCTTGCAGGTGTACCTGGGCTCGCTATACGCCAACGACTTCAACCGCTTTGGCCGCACCTACCAGGTAAACGTGCAGGCAGACCAGCGCTTCCGCCTGGATGCCGAGCAGATTGGCCAGTTGAAGGTGCGCAACGACCGTGGCGAGATGATTCCGCTGTCTACTTTGATCAAAGTAGAGAACTCCGCCGGGCCCGACCGTGTGATGCACTACAACGGTTTCGTGACGGCTGAAATAAACGGCGCAGCTGCACCGGGTTACAGCTCGGGCCAGGCTCAGGCTGCCATGGAAAAACTGCTGCGCGACGAGTTGCCCAATGGCATGACCTACGAATGGACCGAGCTGACCTACCAGCAGATTCTTTCAGGCAACACCGCACTTTTCGTGTTCCCGCTGTGCGTACTGTTGGCTTTCCTGGTGCTGGCCGCCCAGTACGAAAGCTGGAGCCTGCCGCTGGCGGTGATCTTGATCGTGCCCATGACGCTGTTGTCGGCCATTGCCGGGGTGATCATTGCTGGCAGCGACAACAACATCTTTACCCAGATCGGCTTGATCGTACTGGTAGGGCTGGCCTGCAAGAACGCGATCCTGATCGTGGAGTTCGCCAAGGACAAGCAGCTTGAAGGCCTGGACCCACTGGCCGCGGTACTGGAAGCCTGCCGCCTTCGCCTGCGCCCTATTCTCATGACGTCCTTCGCCTTCATCATGGGTGTAGTGCCGCTGGTGCTCTCCAGTGGCGCGGGTGCCGAAATGCGCCATGCCATGGGTGTAGCGGTATTCTCGGGCATGCTGGGGGTTACGTTCTTTGGCCTGCTGCTGACGCCGGTGTTCTTCTTCCTCATTCGTCGTTTCGTGGAGCGTCGTCAACAGAAGCATGCTGCCCACGCTTCCTCTGCTCGCCTGGAGACGCAGCCATGATGTCGCTGACCCGTTTCACACCGACCTTGCTGGTGCTGACGCTGGCGGGCTGTGCTGTAGGCCCAGATTACAAGGCGCCCGCCTCGGCACCGGCCAACCTGACTGAAGTGCCCCAGGGCGCTGCTCAGTACGACCGTTCGCGATTCGAACGGCTGTGGTGGCAGCAGTTCGATGATCCCGCCTTGAACCAGCTTGTGGCTCAGGCACTGGATGGAAACCGTGACCTACGCGTGGCGTTCGCCCGTGTAAAGGCCGCGCGCGCCATCCGTGACGACGTGGCCAATGACAACCTGCCCGTGGTAACGGCCGGAGCCAGCAGCCAGGTAGGCCGAGGCCAGGTGCCGGGGCAAACTGACAAGCGCGTGAACATCGAACGTTATGACCTGGGCCTGGACATGGCCTGGGAGGTGGACCTGTTCGGGCGGATTCAGCGCCAGCTGGAAGCCAGCGACGCCCGGGAAGGTGCCGCACAGGCGCAGCTTGAGCAACTGCAAGTCACCCTGATTGCCGACTTGGTTGACGCCTATGGGCAACTGCGCGGGGCTCAGCTGCGCGAACGCATTGCGCAGGACAATATCGCCAACCAGTCCGCTTCACGGGACATTACCGTGAAGCTGCGCGATCTGGGCGTGGGCGACTCTTTCGACGTAGTGCGCGCCGAAGGTCGGCTAGCCGGCGTTGAAGCCGCCATTCCCCTACTGCAGGCTGAACAGGCTCGGGCGCGTCACCGAATTGCAACCTTGCTGGGCCAGCGCCCAGATGCGCTCGCCCTTGACCTGGCGCCGCACCCGCTGCCGGCCATCGCCAAGGCCTTGCCGATCGGAAACCCTGGTGATCTGTTGCAACGCCGCCCAGATATACGCGCAGCTGAGCGTGACCTGGCGGCAGCCACTGCCAACGTGGGTGTGGCTACAGCAGACCTGTTCCCTCGCGTAAGCCTGAGCGGCTTCTTGGGCTTTACCGCCGGGCGTGGTTCACAGATCGGGTCGGCCGCCGCTCAGGCTTGGAGCCTAGGCCCTAGCATCAGTTGGGCAGCCTTCGACCTAGGCAGCATCCGTGCCCGGATCCGGGGTGCCAACGCAGATGCTGAGGGCGCGCTGGCTACGTATGAACAGCAGGTATTGCTGGCCCTGGAAGAGTCAGAAAACGCCTTTAGCGACTACGGGAAACGTCAGCAGCGGTTGGTGTCGTTGATTCGGCAGAGCGAAGCCAGCCGCACTGCAGCCGAGCTGGCAAAGGTCCGGTATCAGGAAGGCACAGCCGACTATCTGGTACTGCTTGATGCTGAGCGGGAACGGTTGGTAGCCGAGGATGCGCAGGCCCAAGGGGAAGTTGATCTTTACCATGGGGTGGTAGCGATCTATAAGGCGCTGGGGGGTGGGTTGAGTGATACAGACCCTGGTGTAGCTCTTCGATGAGCTGAGTGTATTACCGGTGTTCGCGGGCTTTGCCCGCTCCTACCTTTTAGGAAGAAGACAGGGTCGTCCCGCGAATCGGCTGCACTCAAGGTTAAATAGGCGTCGCTTGGTCGTGGTCGCCCAGGGGGGCGCCACGGTGGCCACCAGCAAGGCGCTTGGCCTCATCCACTGCAAATTTCAGGATTTCGCACGCCGGGCCCGGATCATCTTCCCGGCGCTTGGACTTGTGATTGAGTTCCTTGCCGTCGCTGTCCATGACCCATATCTCGGACTGGTACTCGCGTTCCCCCAACTGACGCACTACGGCACGGATGCTGGTGCCGTTATCCAGCACTTCCGTATGTTCCTTGGGCGAATGATCGGCGCCCATCCAGTCTTCGTGTTCGTGTCCGTGTGCCATGAGGTTTCCCTATTGTCTGGGTTCTATCGGTATACAGAATGACCGATGCCCACAAGGATGGTTCACTGATGGCCTTTCAACTGGACGAGGGTGCGGCAACCGGGGAAAGCGCCATACGCAGTTTCTGCACAAGATCCTCTTCGCGGAATGGCTTCTGGACAATCAGGTATTCGTCGTCCAGGCCACCCACTTCGGCATAACCGGTAATGAATACCACCGGCAGCAGTGGATAGCGCTCACGTGCTTCCCTGGCCAACTCCGCCCCGGTTGCGCCTGGCATGGCATAGTCGGTCAATAGCACATCAATTTCACCGTCCAGCCGTTCCAGGGCCTGGGTAGCACTGTCTGCCTCCAGCACACTGTAACCCAGGGCGTCGAGCAGCATCGCTGTCACCTGCCGCACGTTGGAATCATCGTCGACCAGCAACACCCGATGGCGCAGGCCATCTGGCGGCAGCAATGTGTCGGCCTGTGTCACCTCAGGCAAGTTCAACCCGGGGGTACGCATGCCAGGCAGGTATACTTTTACAGCAGTGCCTTTGCCAACGGCGGTCTCGATGGCCACGCCACCGCCGGACTGCTTGGCAAAGCCAAAGACCTGCGCCAGGCCCAGGCCCGACCCTTTGCCCACACCCTTGGTGGTGAAAAACGGTTCGAAGGCCTTGGCATGAACGTCGGGTGGCATCCCATGCCCCGAGTCCTGGATCGTCAGCACCACATAATCGCCCGGCTCAGGATCTTCTGGGCGAATAGCTGCTCGGGTGACGGTTTCGTTGGCTGTGATCAACCGCAGGGTGCCGCCGTTGGTCATGGCGTCCCGTGCGTTGATAGCCAGGTTGAGAATGATCATTTCGGTTTGAGTGGCGTCGACCAGCGCATTCCACAGCGCAGGGTCTTTCTCAGTTTCAATCCAGATACTGCCGCCTAGGGTACGTTGAAGCAGGTCCAGCATTCCCGAAACGGTATCGTTGAGGCTGACAGCAGCCGGTTCAAGCCGTTGCCGACGAGAGAAGGCCAACAGTTGGCTGGTCAAGCGGGCGCCGCGCTCGGCGGCTTCCTGAATGCTGTGCAGGCGGCTGTCAAAGCGTGCGTAATTGCCACGCCCCAAGTCCCTGATCAAGAAATTGGCGCTGGCCAGAATCACGGTCAACAGGTTGTTGAAGTCGTGTGCCACGCCGGCGGTCAATTGCCCGACGGCCTCCAGGCGTTGCATCTGCTGCAAGGCTGCTTCGATTCGCTCCCGCTCACGGATCTGCTCGCGCAACCGGTCGTTGGTCGCTGCCAGCTCATCCAGCACCATGCGCTCACTGGTGATGTCACGGGCTACGGCATACATCATTCCCTGGTCCGGCACGATGGTCCAGGACAGCCACCGGTAGTCCCCGTCGGCATGGCGCATACGGTTGACGAAACGGCTGGAAACGATACCGTCGGTGACCTTGCTGACTTCGTCGCCCGTTGCACCCAGGTCGTCCGGGTGTACCAGGTGCCATAGCCCCAGCTGCGACAAGGCACCCCGAGGCCAACCCAGGGTGCTTTCCCACGCAGGGTTGAGGGCAGCAGGCTGCATGTCGAAGTGCAGCACCGCCAGTAGTTCACGGGACAGTTCCCACGTTCGGTCACGCTCTCGGGTGCGCTTCTGGACACGGTCGCCCAGCAGGTCGTTAAGGCGCTCCAGCGACTCGGTCGCCTCTTTCTGCGTGGTGATGTCCTGTAACACGCCACTGAACCGTACGCACGCCCCATTCAGGAAATGGGACTGGCCGCTGCTGGAGAACCAGCGCTCAGCGCCACTGGGCAAACTGACCCGGTATTCCACGTGGTAGGTGTGGTCCTGCCCTGCGTCGAGGGCTTCGTTCACACGGCGGGTGACTTCAGGCAGGTCGTGAGGGTGAATGCTTGAATAGAACAGCGGCAGGGTAACAGGTACGGTTGCCTCCAACTCGTACATGACGCGCATGCGCTCGTCCCAGTTCAGTACCCCTGTACGGGGGTTCAGCTCCCACGTACCCATACGGGCCGCTTCGATGGCAATGCGGGCGCGAGCCTCAGCCTCGTGCAGGTTGAGCTCGGCCAGTTCTCGCTGCCGGCGTTCGTGAACTTCTGCCAAGGCGCGTTTGACGGCCGCGGGCAGCAACGGAAGGCTTTGCTTGAGTACGTAGTCTGTAGCACCTTGGCGCATCATTTTCACTGCGTGCTCTTCACCGAACACACCCGAAATGAAAATGAACGGCACCTGGGGCGAAATTTCACGCGCAATGCCCAGCACCTGCTCGCCCGACGACCCTGGCAGCACCACGTCGCTGAGCACCAGGTCGAACGTATGCGCCCGCATCATATCGGCCACGTTACTGTGGTGATGGACCAGGTAGGGTTCGAACTGCAGCCCACTGCGCTCTAGGGCAAAAAGTGTAAGCTCGGCGTCGCGATCGCTGTCTTCTATGAGCAACAGCTTGAGTGGCGCTGGGGTGGGCACGGGGCAATAATCTCGGCGTAGGGCGGCAGGTCAGTTCACAGGGCGCCGCTTGAGGCGCAGCGAACCTGGCGGTGGCTCGTTCAGTACTGCCCAGAAAATACCCAGGTCTGAAATGGCGGCCACGAACTCCTTGAATTCGACCGGTTTCACTACGTAGGCGTTCACTCCGAGGGAATAAGCGCTGGTAAGGTCCGGCTCTTCTCGGGACGAAGTCAGCATCACGATAGGAATGCTCCGCAGCCCCTCATCGGCCCTTACGGCTTTAAGCACTTCTAGCCCGTCGACCTTGGGTAATTTCAGGTCCAGAAGCAGCACCGCCGGGTTGCCCTCCGGTCGGTCAACGTAGTGATTGCGACGGAACAGGTAGTCCAGCGCCTCGGCACCGTCACGGTGCACGATGACTTCGTTGGCCAGCTGGCTTCGCTCCAAAGCAACCAGGGTCAGTTCCAGGTCGCGAGGGTTGTCTTCCACCAGAAGAATCGGTTTGAGCATGTCTTACCTCTTGAATAAATGCGGTGGCCGTTTCTATTGCTTGTCTGGCAGGGCAAAGTAGAACGTCGCCCCTTGCCCGAGCACGCCTTCGGCCCATACCCGTCCCTGGTGGCGCTCAATGATTCTGCGCACGCTGGCCAGGCCGATCCCGGTCCCTTCGAATTCTTCCATGCGGTGCAGGCGCTGGAATACCCCGAACAGTTTGCCGGCATAGGCCATGTCGAACCCGACGCCATTGTCCTTCACGTAGATGACCGTCTCGCCAGCTTGCTCCCTGCGCAGGGCGCCGACTTCAATAACTGCCGTGTCCTGCTCCCGCGTATACTTGATGGCGTTGGACAGCAGGTTGCGCAAAGCCAGGTGCAGAAAAGCGGCATCGCCCAGTACAGCAGGCAACGGCAGGATATTCCAGACGACGTTACGGCCCTCGTAATCTGGCACCATTTCTTCACGGATAGCCTCAACCAAAGCGCCCAGGTTGACGTCTGAATGCCGCAAGGCAGCACGCCCCATCTGCGAAAAGCTCAACAGGTTGTCTACCAGGGTGCCTGCAAAACGGGCAGAGTCGCTGATGTGCTCAAGGAAACGCAGCCCTCGATCAGACAGCTTGTCACCATCGAAATCTGTCAGCAGCTCGGTGTAACCGGCGATGTGCCGCAGGGGGGCTCGCAGATCATGGGATACGCTGTAGGAAAAGGCTTCCAGCTCCTTGTTGGACTTCTTCAATTCACCCGCCATGGCCGCCAGCTCTTCGGCCTTGCGCAGCACGATCCCCAGCACCGCCGTACGCAGCTCGACCACAGCCTCCACCGCCAGCGGGTCCCATGGCTTGGAGAAACCCCTGACCTCTTCCTGCCACTGCTCGAAACTATTGCGCGGGCTGAGCGCACCACTTGGCGCCACGCTCTTTTCCGGGCGCCCTGCCCAGTTGACGGTGCGGGCCTGTTCCGGCCTGAACCAGATCAGGTAATGGTTATGGATCTTGGAAATGGCAACGGCGAGCAACCCCGCAGCGTGCTCAGCAATGTCGCAGTGGCTGGGCACATCCCGGCCCACGTTGTCGCTATGGAACACATCATCGGCGCCTTCGCGACCCAGCCAATGGACTAGCGCTTCGATCGCCGGCTGAGGCGGCGTTTGCCCGACGAGTTCGCAGCGGCCTTCGCTGATGATGGCAGCACCTGCAGCCTCCACAAAACCCAGGAAGGTATCAGGCACTGTGAGCAGGCCCTCTGGCACACTGTCACGGTCCGCCATTGCGGAGAGCAATTGCACCACGTGCTGACGAAGGCCCAGCAACCGTTGTGTGTCGGCATGGGCCTCTCGCGCTTCGATCTGTAACGACAACACATTGCCTAACAGCTCACAGGCCGTGCGCACCTGTACATCGACCCTTCGTGCATGAGCATGATGACAAGCGACCAACCCCCACAGCTTGCCCCGCACCACGATGGAGATGGACATGGACGCCTGCGTGCCCATATTGCGCATGTATTGAAGGTGAACTGGCGAAACGCTTCGTAATGCCGAATAGCTCAGGTCCAGCGCCTGGGACGTTTTCGGATTCAGGGCCGGCACGATTCGAGACGGCGTATAACTGGCACTCTCGATCACACGAATGCGATTGGTGGAATACAGTGCGCGAGCCTGAGCGGGGATGTCGCTGGCTGGAAACGACAAGCCCAGGTAGCTGTCGTAGCCCTCCTCTCGCTCCTCCGCCAGCACAGAGCCGCTGCCAGTGGCGTCGAAGCGGTAAGCCATGATCCTGCCAAAGCCTGTAATGCGACGAACCTCGGCGACTGCACGGCGGCACAGGCCCTGAACATCTTCCAGGTCCTGGAGTTCAGCGACAAAGGAGCGCACAAGAGGGTAGAGCTGGCCATAAACGGCTGTCACGTCTGAAGCGGGTTCAAACTCCGCGATCAACACCGAATCCCAACGGTGCAGCAACATGGCATAGGGGCCGTGCTGGCTTGGGGTAGCGAATGTGACGTCACCCAAGTGAAACGGATGCGGATCTGCTGCAGGCAACGCGGCCAAACGAGCCTGAAGGAGCTCAGGCGCTGTGATCAGCCCGGCCAAGCTGCGGCCTAGCAGTTGAAGAGGTAATGCCCCCAGCCAGGTTTCGACGTTTTCGCTGGCCTGCAACACGTGAAGGCTGGCGGGGTCCAGCACCAGCAGGAAGCCATGGGGCTGGATGCTTCCTGGAATCTGGATCGGCTCTTGTGCGCATTGCTCTATGGCGGCGGCAAGGGCCTGTTCCGATTCACGTAGGGTCACTGCATGCTCCAAGGCAACGGTACTAATAAGTTGGACAATACCTTAACAGACTTGTACAAAAACCTGCACAGGTCGAAGGTTCAATTTCTTATTCTACTGCCGAAATGGATGGTTGATTCATAAAACATTAGATAAGGGCTATGTGCGCCTGGCTACTTTGGATCCGCCAAGTGCTCATGCTTATTATCGTTGGAAACGGGGATTGATAGTCTAATGTCAACGCTTGGCTCGTTGCGTGTGGCCTGCGTACAGGTACACCTCTGTGACACCCTAGAGAAACCCTGCCACGGCACCTAGTGAGCAAGCCTCCAGGCGCAATGACAGGGCAAATTGCGCAGCGGCTAGAGAATTGGCTTTCCGCCGGTTACACCAAACCGAGTACCGGAAATATAACTGGATTCATCCGAAGCCAGCATCACGTAGATAGGGGCTACTTCAACAGGCTGGCCGGGCCGGCCTAGTGGCGTCTGCGAGCCGAATTCGGCGACCTGGTCTTCAGGCATCGTGGCGACGATCAGCGGTGTCCAGATAGGGCCAGGTGCAACGCTGTTGACCCGAATGTTCTTCGGCCCCAGCATCTGGGCAAGGCCGGCACTGAAGTTGGAGATGGCGCCTTTGGTGGCCGCGTAAGCCAGCAAGGTAGGCGTGGGGTTGTCGGAGTTCACGGACGAGGTATTGATGATGGAACCCCCAGCTTTCATGTGGGGTACCGCCGCCTTGCAGATACGGAACATGGCTGTAATGTTCACATCGAACGTGCGAACCCACTCCTCGTCCGGAATCTCCTCCAGGCTTTCGTGGGTCATCTGGAAGGCAGCGTTGTTCACCAGCACATCGATACGGCCGAACTCGGCCACGGCCTTGTCTACCAAGCCGGTGCAGGTATCTTTCAAGGAAAGGTCTCCTGGCACCAACACGCACCTGCGGCCGGCCTCTTCCACAATACGCTGCGTGTCCTGTGCGTCTTCATGCTCATTCAGGTAACCAATAACCAGGTCGGCGCCTTCGCGGGCGAAGGCGATCGCCACAGCGCGGCCGATACCGCTGTCACCACCGGTGATCAGGGCGACTTTACCCTCCAGGCGTCCGGAGCCTTTGTAACTGTCTTCACCGCAATCGGGCAGTGGGTCCATCTTGGCCTGGCTGCCTGGAACAGGCTGAGGTTGCTTGGGGAATGGTGGGGTTGGGTACTGTTTCACTGCGCATCTCCCATGGTCGAGTAATAGGGTTGCGACTACCTGGGAAGCTGCACGGTTCATTTGGATTTCCGCCCCCCCACCTTCGGATACACCGCCGGCGCCTGCCGGAAACCCTCGTGTTTTGCCCATGCCCTTGCCAGCAAGCAGAAGGGTGTATATATTCTTGGCCTGACGCCGATAATGCTTCTGCTTCAAGGGTTTATCGGCATCGCTACACCACAGCGCTACCGCCCGAATGGCGAAATTGGTAGACGCAAGGGACTTAAAATCCCTCGCCCTTTGGGCGTCCCGGTTCGACCCCGGGTTCGGGCACCATCGTGATTTCTGGGGTTTCATGGCCCCTTGGAACGCTTTAGGGCATGCGTTTTCGGCCCGCAAAAAACCATTTGATCCGCAATTATTCCTTCCGGCACCTCTTGCTAGCCTCCCGCCCTTCTTGAGCTATAGGATGCAGGCTCTTCTATAAGTGAGCCTGAGGGTTAACTGTGCACGCCTGAAGAAGAACACCTTGTACCCTTCTTGACTGAATGCTTCGAGCCGGCTAAACAGCCGATATTGCAAATTCAGCAATTCCCGTAGGTCGACCCCATTATCAACCCCTATCGCTAAGCGCACGGCCCGATCCCTCTGCGGAAATGGACTGCTCGGTACAGGGGCTAGGTCAAGTCATGCAGGTCTCGCTGAAGTGCCTGGCTCAAAGACCATTCAGAAAATCTTGCTTTCAAACCCTGCCGTTGTGGTGTGCAGCACATAGGGCCAACTAGATAGCTTTGGGCCTTGGGAAAGGGAGCAAGCCTGAGCAATGGCCAAGTCACCCCGTCTGTTGAATACTGCAAACGTAACACACCATCGCAAATGGTTAAGCGAAGCCAAAAATCGTTCGGGTTTCCAATGAAGTAGCCAGGCGCCCAGTCCGACTGACCTTTGGTCAGGACGCTACCGATCATTGGCCTTCCATCACTTATTTCCACCCCCGCCTTGAGCCAGGTCTCCTGATCGAGCCTGAGCATAATGCCCGCTTGATCATAAAGCTCGCGAAAATCGGCATTGATTCTGACCTGAGCTGTAAAGTTTCCTGTAGTGGGAAACCCTAAGAAATGTCCACTGTCACGTACGAATCCATAATGGGTTTCACGCCAAAAGTCACTCTGGAAGTCGGTAACTATCTCCAAGGAGCTATCAGTCAGGACCTGGTAAAAGTTTGGTTTATTCAGCCAGTGAGCCGCTTGCCACATTGCCCCCTCAACGTTCTGAGAGACTGCTTCAACCTGTTTCTTATCCACTATTACCACTCCATTGACAGTTGGAGTGCAGAATGAAATCACACCCTTCACATGACCTCTAGCCTTGAAGGCTGTATTGAGAAGAGTCAGGTAGCTTTTTGCGGATATTCGGCTGCCAATTGCCGTGAGGGCGCTATTCGATGGTTGCCATGCTGCTGAGCCTGCAGTGCAGCCCTGGGACGTGCAAATATTCCCAGCGCCCCAGGATTGCCCCAAACGGCTTACCGGAAAAAATCCGCCACAATAAGAAAAGCCCCGCAAACCTAAGGTCTGCAGGGCTTCAATAATGGAGGCCGAGGTCGGAATCGAACCGGCGTAGGCGGATTTGCAATCCGCAGCATAACCACTTTGCTACTCGGCCTCAAAACATCCAACAGTAAACTGCCTGATGTTAAAACTGGAGCGGGAAACGAGACTCGAACTCGCGACCCCGACCTTGGCAAGGTCGTGCTCTACCAACTGAGCTATTCCCGCATCGTGTTGACGGGCGCCATTCTATCGAAACCGTATCCCCCGTCAAGCCTTTGATTCGAAAAAAGTTTTATTTCTTAACATCTGTACTCAGATGAGGGAGCGCTGCACGTAGGTAATTGATCATCGACCACAGGGTAAGCGCCGCGGCGATCAGCAACAAGGCATAGCCTACCAGCACGATGAAGGTAAGCGCTGGCGGATTTCCGAGCAGGATGATGAGCGCCACCATTTGTGCAGCCGTTTTCCATTTGCCGAGGTTGGACACTGCCACATGAGCACGCGCGCCCAGCTCTGCCATCCACTCACGCAGCGCCGAAACCACGATTTCGCGGCCTATGATCACGGCCGCAGGCAGGGTAAGCCAGATAGTAGCGTGGTTCTCCACCAACAGCACCAGCGCGACCGCCACCATCAGCTTGTCGGCCACAGGGTCCAGAAAGGCACCGAAGGGGGTGCTTTGCTCAAGACGCCGGGCCAGATACCCATCGAGCCAGTCCGTAGCGGCGGCCACGGCAAACACGCTACTGGCTGCCAGGTAGCTCCAGTTATAAGGGAGGTAGAACAGCAGGATGAAGATCGGAATCAGCGCAACGCGCAGAAGGGTCAAGAGATTAGGAATATTCATTGGCACGACTGGCAGCGGGTTGAGCCGCCATTCTACTCGCTGTGCAGGTTGGCATAAATCAACTCGGCCAGCTTTTTACTGATGCCAGGTGCTTTGGCAATTTCATCGATGCTGGCCCGACTGAGTTCCTGCAGGCCGCCAAAGTGCTTGAGCAGGTCGCGCCGGCGCTTAGGCCCTACGCCATCAATGCCTTCCAGCGTAGAGGTTCTGCGTGCCTTGCCGCGGCGGGCGCGGTGGCCCGTGATTGCAAAACGGTGCGCCTCATCCCGTATCTGCTGGATAAGGTGCAATGCGGGCGAGTCGGCCTTGAGCGTGAACTCGTTTGTAATGTCGTTCAGGTAAAGGGTCTCGAACCCGGCCTTGCGGGTCACGCCCTTGGCAACACCGATCAAAATAAGCTCGGGCACTTCCAAGGCCTGCAATACTTCACGCGCCATGTTCAACTGGCCCTTCCCGCCGTCCACCAGCAATACGTCCGGTAGCTTCCCCTCACCACTCTTGATCTTGCTGAAGCGCCGGGTGAGCGCCTGATGCATGGCGGCATAATCATCACCACCGGTCACGCCCTCTATGTTGTAGCGCCGATAGTCCGACTTTATAGGGCCTTCAGGGCCGAACACTACGCAAGAGGCCACAGTAGCCTCACCGCTGGAGTGGCTAATGTCATAGCACTCCAGCCGTTGCGGTGGTTCATCCATGCCCAGCACGTCTGCAAGGGCAGCGAAACGGGCCGTGACATGTTGCCGGTTCGCCAGCCGGGCTGCCAAAGCCTGGTCGGCATTGGTAACGGCCAGCTGCTGCCAGCGTGCACGCGTGCCTCTCACCCGGTGGCTTACCGTGAGTTCGCGCCCGCGCAAGCTATTCACGGCCTCGATCAGTGCTTCTATGTCTTCAGGCAACGTATTGACAATGATTTCTGCCGGCAACTCACGCTCAGAGCTACCAAGGTAGTACTGCGAAAGAAACGCCGACATCACTTCATCCAGCGATTCTTCAATGCCTACCTGAGGGAAGAAATTCTTGCTGCCTAATACCCGGCCACCGCGCACGCTGATCAAATGTACGCATGCCCCACCTGGGTTGGTGAACGCAGCGACCACATCTACATCACCTGCCCCCCCCTCCATGCTCTGCTGATCCTGGACGCGACGAAGCACAGCGATCTGATCACGCAGCTCGGCTGCCTTCTCGAAATCCAGATCCAACGCTGCACGCTCCATGTTGCCGGACAACTCGTTGGTCAACTGGTGGCTGCGCCCCTCCAGAAACATGATCGAATGGCGTACATCCTCGGCGTATTCAGCGCCCTCCACGGCCCGTACACAGGGTGCCTTGCACCGCTTGATCTGGTACTGAAGGCACGGCCGGGTGCGGTTTTTAAAGTAGCTGTCTTCGCACTGGCGAACCTGGAAGGTTTTCTGCAGCAGGCTCAGGCTTTCCCGAATCGCCCCTGCGCTGGGGTAAGGCCCAAAGTACCGGCCTTTTCCCTTCTTTGCACCGCGATGGATACTGAGCCTGGGGAACTCGGCATTGGAGAGGTACACATAAGGGTAGGACTTGTCATCGCGCAGAAGAATGTTGTACGGGGGGCGCCACTCCTTGATCAGAGTCTGCTCAAGTAGCAGCGCCTCGGTTTCATTGGCAGTGATCGTCGTTTCCACCTGGGCGATATGCCCCACGAGCGCAGCGGTCTTGGGCGCTAGCCCGGTTTTGCGGAAGTAACTGGCAAGGCGCTTTTTAAGGTTGCGCGCCTTGCCCACATACAGCAGGCGGCCGCCCTCATCGAACATCCGATAGACGCCAGGGCGCCCGCTACAGGTCGACAGAAAAGCGGCTGGATCAAAGAGTAGAGTCATGTTTACGCGTTGGCGTCGACCATGCCGTGGCGAACGGCCAGCAATGTCAGTTCGACATCGCTGGTAATGGAAAGCTTTTCAAAGATGCGGTACCGGTAGGTATTCACGGTCTTCGGAGAAAGGCATAGCTTGTCAGAGATGTTCTGTACCTTCTGACATCCCACGATCATGAGCGCAATCTGGATCTCGCGCTCGGACAACAGATCAAAAGGCGATGACGTGGTTTGCGGCTGGAACGACTTGAGCGCCAACTGCTGGGCGATCTGTGGGCTTATGTAGCGCTGGCCGGCAAATACCAGACGGATCGCCTGGACCATTTCAGTCAAGCCTGCGCCCTTGGTAAGGTAACCGGCCGCACCTGCCTGCAGCAGGCGCGTAGGGAACGGATCTTCCTCGCATACCGTTACCACCACCACTTTCAGATCAGGATGGCTGCGCAACATTTTGCGCGTTGCTTCAAGCCCGCCTATTCCCGGCATTTTCACGTCCATCAGCACGACGTCCGGCCCCAGGTCTCGCGCTGCCTTGAGCGCCTCCTCGCCTGACTCCGCCTGACCGACCACCTGAAGCCCGTCGATATCGGACAGCATTCGAGTAATGCCTGTGCGTACCAGATCGTGATCATCGACCACTAGCACCCTAATCAAGCAGACACCTCTCGTTACGCTTTACGTTCAGAACGGTACATTAACAAAGATCCATCCGTCCTACCTAGGCCTAAACGAAAACAACGCTGCCAACCTTAGCGGCCACGCTTGCGCTCACTACCAGCACCCGGCGCTATCGCTGCCATTGCATCAACCATGACCACCATTGCTGCACGGACCTTGGATGGCAACGTGCGAAAACCGGACAGCAGGCGAACTTCATCATCGGCCAGCCCGCCACCCCGATTAACGTGGCGCTCGCCAGTCAACACGTAGAGTACGTCCACCTCATGGCCTGCAATTGCCACAAGGTAATCCGCCCTTGGCCAGCGCTCGCCACTTTCATATTTGCCCTGTGCATTGGGCTCAACCCCGCCGATTTCACCAAACGCCCGCTGCGTAAGTTTCAAACGCTCACGCTCCTCCCGGATCCGGGGACCTATTGAAGTCATTTGAATGTATAATCCTTTTCGTAACATCCGTTTGGGTTTCTTACCAAAACGCTATTAAATCAAACAAAACGGACTTGAACTATGCACGGTATACGGACTGCCGCACAAGCCAGAGCCTGGCTGGATCGGCAAGGAAAATCGGTTCAACAGTTTGCACGGGAGCACAATGTGGATGCGGCCACCACCTATCAGGTGCTGTCAGGGCGCAAAAAGGGACGGCGCGGGGAGGCGCATAAAGTGGCTGTATTGCTCGGCATGAAAGAAGGCATCATTCCCTCAGATACCGAGCCAGCCAGGCGAGTGCTTCACAGTACGCCCAGGTGATCGGCAATCCAGGGCAAGGCGGTTTCGCAGGGTTGGCTCACTTTGAGTGCCAGCAAGGCATCGGCCCGGGTCCTCCCCAGATTGATCGCCAGCAGAGGCTTGCCTTGCCGGGACATTTCCAGGCAAAGACGATAACTTGAATAGGCCATTAATGATGACCCCACCACCAGCATGAGGGCGGCCTGCTCGGCTGCCTGCCAGGCAGCCTGAGCAACGCGGGGGCACACGCCGTCGCCGAACAGGACTACGTCCGGCTTAAGCCGGTCCCCGCCGCACGCTGGGCAACCGGGCAAGGTGAAGCGCTCCAGAAAATGCGCGGCCAAGTGAGCATCTCCGTCTGGGGCCAGTACGGCATGTACCTCTTGAAGCGCAGGGTTGGCAGCCTCCAATGCTTCCTGCATGCAGGTACGCGGCAGCCTTGCCCCACAGTCAAGGCACATCACACGGTGCAGGTTGCCGTGAAGTTCAATGACATGGCGACTCCCTGCCCGGTCATGCAGGCCATCCACATTTTGGGTGACCACCGCAACGATATGGCCAGCCGCTTCAAGGCGTGACACTGCAACGTGTGCGGCATTTGGCCGAGCAGCATCAACGCCCTGCCACCCCACCATGGCGCGTGCCCAATAACGCTTACGCGCTTGAACCGAACTCAAAAACTCTTGGTGCATCATTGGCGCATTGCCACGGCGGACGCCTTCGGCGTCCCTGTAATCCGGAATACCGGAAGCCGTGCTGATGCCAGCACCCGTTAGCAACACGATGGGCTGGCCTGCAAGGCGCTCGCACAGCACTGAAAGGACCTCATCGGCCTGGGTATTGTCCATCGCAACCTCCGTCACAGCCAAGGAGCCTGGGCCCAATGGGTGATAGAAGGTTAAACCAGCCGGAGCACACTTGGATGAATTGCGACGAATACCCTGAAGTGAACAGGCATTGGCAACACAGGCAGGCCTACCTCCGGGTTTGACTCGATGGTAGATGTAGCCGAAGCTGTCGGCCTTGCCGCAGCGGACGTTCGAATGACCCGCGTTACACGCCTTTTGATAGCAACCTGCATTGCCATAGTCAGTGGGCTAGGATTTTGGTATGCCTCTACACCTGCACCGGTGTCAATACCTGCAGCTGCCGAGCATGGCTACGCCAGTGCACTGCATGCGGCACGCGCAGGTGGCCCCGGCGCAGCCCGCCTGTTGTATCAGCAACTGGACCGAGCAGACCTTACGCCTTCCGGCCGAGCTGCTCTCTTTGCCGTATTGCCAGATTACCCCAGCCCACGGGCACTGGCATTCGCACGGGCGGGCTTGCAGGCCTCCAGCCCCATGGTCCGGCTCGCGGCCGCCCAAGCGGTGGTAAGTTTGATGCCGGTTGCCGAACAGCCGCAAGTGCTTGGCCCCTTGCTCGATGATGCAGACGAAGGCGTTCGACAGGCTGCAGCTATAAAGCTGCTAACCTTTGGCGTTCAGCAATTGGGCGCCTACGGTGATAGGCTTGACCAAGTGCTGGAGGGCTTCGCCAGAGACCTTGAAAGCCAGACAGCTGACCCCACTGCACAACTGCAACTGGCAACGCTACGCCTGCAGCAGGGGAAGCCTGCACTGGCTCAAGCCTGCGCACGCGCCATATTAGCCTTGCAACCTGACAACCTGCAGGCACGGGTCATATTAGCCAAAGCGCTTGATCGCTTGGGCAGCCCTGATGAAGCCCGGGAAACCTTGGCCGAGCCCTTGCGAGAGCAGCCCGACAATGCGTTCCTGCAACACGAGCTCGGGCTGTGGCTACTCAGCCATGACCAGCCTGCCTACGCCTTGCTCGCGCTTACCAAAGCCGTAGAACGTGCCCCCCAGAACGCCACTTACCGCCTGGACCTGGCCTTGAGCCTGCACCGCCTGGATCAGCCAGAAGCGGCACAGGCTCAGCTGGACCAGTTGGTGAGGCGCCACCCGGCCAATCGCAAAGCCAGGGTGCTGTTGATTGACTACTGGAAACAAGCAGGCCAGTTACAGAATGTTCAGGTTCTGCTGGCTGAGCTAGAGCAACAGAACCCAGATGATCCGGCGCTTGATCAAGGGCTCTAACTGCGAGCAAGGCATCGCACGTGGCAGCGCGTTATGCCAGTTCCTTGCGAATAGCGACCTGTAAGTCATCCAGCTCAAACGGCTTGGCAAGTACGGGCGCACGCTGAGCGATAGGATGTACGCTGTCCCGGATCTCCTTGGGATACCCACTGATAAAGATCACTTTGAGCTCAGGCCGTAGCTTTACTGCAGGCTCGGCAATATCGACGCCCGAGATTCCGCCTGGCAGCCTGTAATCGGTGATCATCAGGTCCAGGTGCGGCTTGCGTGCCAGAATGTCGAAGGCTTCTACACCATTCTCTGCTTCCAGAACGTGATACCCCTCCCCCTGAAGATAGTCGCGAAGGATCTGGCGTATCACCGCCTCGTCTTCAACGATCAGCACTACGTCTTGCGCATCTCCACTCATTGCATTGCCTATGTAAGATTGTCTCGGGCTGCCCATGTGACCTCAGCCCCCAAGAGAGGTTGCGTTGCTACGCAGACTGGCCGGCGCGTGGCAAATGGACGGTGAATACAGCGCCCTGGCCCAGAGTGCTTTGTACGCTGATGTGGCCACCATGCGCGGCAACGATCTGCTCGGAAATGAACAGCCCCAGCCCTAGACCCGCGATCGCATGACGGTTTGACGCACGCTCGAACTGCTGGAAAATCCGGCGCTGGTCTTGCTCACTGATTCCCACACCGTGGTCACGTACGTGTACCCGCGCCCACTCCACATCGGTGTCGACCCAGACGTCCACCGCGCCTTGGCCGCCGTAGCGCAACGCATTGGTCAACAGGTTGGCCACCACCTGCTCTATCCTGAATTCGTCCCAGTGACCCTGTACGTCAGCCGGGGTTTGGCAGTCGATTGTCATGCCAGCGGCAGTGGCCTGGGGTATGAAGCGGTCAACCACGCTGCTCACCAGCTCGCACAAGTTAAACGCCTGGGGGCGAATAGACAGTTTGCCCGTACGTATGCGAGCCACATCGAGCATGTCCTCGATCAACCGGATCAAGCTTTTGATCTGGCGCTCATCCCGCTCCACCATGCCCTGCATCTTGTCCAGGGAAAATGCCGCAGCGTTACCTTTGGCAAGGTGCATCTTGCGCAACTGGGTTTCCAGGATCAGCCCATTGAGCGGCGTACGCACTTCATGGGAAACCACGGACATGAAGTCATCACGCATGCGAACTGCGTGTTCAAGTTCTTTCTGGGTGGCTTGCAACTGCCCTAGCAGCACTTCCTGCTGTTGCCTGCTGCGCTCCAACGCTTCCAACTGCTCGTTGAGGGTTTTTCGCTGGCGGTACAGGTCCACGAATACACTGACTTTGCTTTTTACTGCCAACGTATCAAGTGGTTTCTGCAGGAAATCGACCGCGCCCGTCTCATACCCTTTGAACGCATAATTGAGTTCTCTGCCCGCCGCAGACACGAACACGATCGGAATATGCTTGGTTTTTTCAGTGCCGCGCATCAACTCTGCCAACTCGAAGCCGTTCATGCCAGGCATCTGCACATCCAGAATGGCCAAGGCGAATTCATGCTGCAGCAATAGGTGCAGGGCGTCATCCGCGCACAGAGCCTTATACACCTGGCGGTCGCTCCGACTGATCAGTGCCTCCAGAGCCACAAGGTTTTCAGGGAGATCGTCCACGATCAGCAACTTGGCGGGCTCCTGGCTCAACATTCGGCCGCTTCCAGGCCGGCCAACAGGTTTCCAATACGGTCCAAGGTAAGCACATGATCGGGGCGAAAAAGGTTTAATGCAGCTTCGGGCATGGTTGCAATCCTGGCTTCGGCAGGGTCCTGCACCACGGTGAGCCCGCCCGCCTGCGCGATGCATGACAGCCCGCTCGCGCCATCCTGGCTTGCGCCTGTCATAAGCACCCCCACTAGGCCAGCCCCATAGGCATCAGCGGCCGACTCGAACAGGACGTCGATCGAAGGTCGAGAAAAATGCACTCGTGGCTCCTGGCTTAGCGAAAAACTTCGGTCTTGCTCAATGGAGAGGTGATAGCCGGGGCCTGCCACGTAGATCATACCGGGCTCAAGGGGCGCCTTGTCCTGGGCCTCCTGAACGGGTCGGCGCAGGCGGCGTTCGAACACACTGGCCAATTGGCTGGGCTGGTTCTCGGGCAAGTGCAATACTGCGACGATCGGTAGACCAAAGGCAGCAGGCAGATAGCCGAATACACTCAGCATTGCCTCAACGCCGCCGGCGGACGCGCCTAACACTACAGCTTCACAAGCTTGTCTCACGCTTGCAGCCCTCACAATTTGCGGTAGATTCTTTCGGGCCGCGAAAGCGCTTCGAACCGGCCGGCATAGGCAGTGAAATCAAGGGTTTCCTTGGCGCCCAGCATTAGAAAGCCCCTATGGCACAAAGACTCGTGGAACAACCCGAAGGCTCGATCCTGAAGTTTTTTATTAAAGTAAATCAATACATTGCGACAGGATACCATGTGGGTTTCGGAAAAAACGCTGTCCGTAGCCAGGCTATGATCGGCAAAGGTCACGTTCTCACGAAGCGAGCTGTCGAGAATCGCGTGATCATAAGCGGCCGTATAGTAGTCCGAGAAGCTACGTTTTCCGCCGGCACGGTGGTAGCTTTCGGTATACGCCCGAATGGCCTCAAGGGAATAGATACCCTGCTTGGCCCGCTCCAACGAAGTAGGGTTGATGTCTGTGGCGTAAATCAGCGAACGCTCCAGCAAGCCTTCCTCACGTAGCAGAATGGCCAGGGAGTACACTTCCTCCCCTGTACTGCAGCCAGCAATCCAGAGCTTGAGGGAAGGATAGGTTTCCAGCACCGGTACCACATTACGGCGAATGGCCAGGAAGTGCTCCGGGTCTCGGAACATTTCGCTGACCGGGATAGTGAGGTACTGAAGCAGTTCGGAAAACATGCCAGGCTCATGCAGCATTCGCTCCTGCAAACGGGACACGGTCTCGCATTTAAACTGGCGCAAGGCGTGGAGCAGGCGCCGTTTGACCGACGCCCCCGAATAATCCCGGAAGTCGTAGCTGTATTTGAGGTAGATCGCCTCGATCAGCAGTTTGATTTCGATATCCAGGGTACGGTCGTTGTTTGTCAACGAAGTACCCCCTTGAACGCATCACCGCTCATACACACTTAAATGCGCTCCAATTGAGGCAACCACACCCGTATCAGCGAGAACAAACGGTCAAGCTCAATGGGCTTGGCCAGGTAATCGTTGGCACCCGCATTGATGCAGCGATCCTGGTCGTCTTTCATGGCCTTGGCCGTGACAGCGATAATGGGCAGCTTGCGCCAGCGTGGGTCCTTCCTGATTTCCCGTGTGGCTTCGAAACCGTCCATTTCCGGCATCATCACGTCCATCAGTATCAGGTCGATTTCAGCCACCGCATTCAGGCGCTCAATGGCTTCACGGCCGTTGCGGCCTATTTCGACCACTGCCCCTTTCTGCTCCAGTGCGCTAGTAAGGGCAAAGATGTTTCGCACGTCGTCGTCTACCACCAGTATCTTGCGGCCTTCAAATACCTTGTCACGGCTGCGAGCGGTTTTAAGCATCTTCTGCCGCTCGTGGGACAGTTGCGACTCGACCTTGTGCAGGAACAAGGTGACTTCATCAAGCAGGCGCTCCGGAGAGCGCGCACCCTTGATAATGATCGAGCGCGAGTACTTGAGCAGCTCGGCCTCCTCTTCACGCGTGAGGTTGCGGCCGGTGTACACGATAACGGGCGGGAATGATCGAATCTCATCCGTAGACATGCGCTTGAGCAAATCGTTGCCCAGCATGTCAGGAAGCTTGAGGTCGATGATCATGCAGTCATAGATATTGTCACGTAGCAGGTCGAGCGCCTCCTGTGCGTACCCGACGGCTGTAATTTCGATATCTTCGTCGCCGATCAGCCGGGCAATGCTGTCGCGCTGAAGATCATCATCTTCTACCAACAGAATGTGCTTGAGCTTTTGTGTGAGCTTGGCCTCAAGCCGGGCAAAGACAGACTTCAACTCTTCACGCGATGTCGGCTTCACGGCATAGCCCACAGCTCCCATGTGCATTGCCGCTTCCACCCTGTCTTCCACGGAAATCACGTGAACCGGAATGTGCCGGGTGGTGGCCTGCTCTTTGAGCCGCTGGAGCACGGTAAGGCCTGAATGGTCCGGGAGGCGCATGTCCAGCAATACCGCATCGGGCAGGAATTGCTCCGCCAGCATGTAGCCTTCGTCAGCACCATGGGCGACCAGGCATCGGTAGTTAAGCTCATGGGCCAAGTCATACAGAATGCGCGCAAAGCTGGGCTCATCCTCGATTACCAGGATGCAGCGCTGTGCTGACGACTCCAGCTCGCGATCGTCCGGAAAACGAGGAATATTGAGCGGCGGAGGGGTGGGTGCCGGCAGGCGTACCGGGGCAACGGATGCAGGCGCGCTGGCCTGCCGGTTGGCGGCGATGCTGGGGGCGGCAATAGCCGGCGTACTGCCCGCTTCATACTGGACAGGCAGTACCAGTGTAAAGGTGCTTCCCCCGCCCAGCGTACTAGTTACGCTAATGGTCCCGCCCAGCAGCTTCGCCAGGTCGCGGGAAATGGAGAGCCCCAGGCCCGTGCCACCGTAACGCCTGCTGGTAGTGCCATCAGCTTGGCGAAAGGCTTCGAAAATGACCTGTTGCTGGCCAGGTTCAATGCCGATACCAGAGTCGCGTACCTTGAACGCGACACTGTCATCGCCTTCCCGCGCAATGGTGAGACGCACTTGCCCTTGTTCGGTGAACTTGATGGCGTTGGAAAGCAGGTTCTTGACAATCTGCTCTACGCGCTGACGGTCCGTGAACAGGGACGCCGGCGCATCGTCTTCAACCACCACCTGGAAGTCCAGGCCCTTGTTGGCCGCCACGGGTTGGAACAGCCCTCTGAGGCTGTCGGCCAGCCGATTAACGCTGGTCGTCTCCGGGCGTACATCCATCTTGCCAGCCTCGACCTTGGAAATGTCCAAAATGTCATTGATCAGATTAAGCAGGTCATTACCCGCCGAATAAATGGACTCGGCAAATTTCACCTGGTCCGCACTCAAGTTGCCATCAGGGTTTTCAGCCAGCAGCTTGGCCAGAATCAGCGAACTATTGAGCGGCGTGCGAAGCTCGTGAGACATATTGGCCAGGAACTCGGATTTGTAGCGGCTGGAACGCTGAAGCTCGTCGGCCCGCTCCTCCAACTGTACCTGAGCATGTTTGAGGGCATCTCGCTGGCTGGCCAGCGCCTCGGTACGCTCGGCCAGTTGCTCGTTGGTCTGTTCCAACTCGGCTTGCTGGGTCTCCAGGTAGGCCTGGGACTCTTTAAGTACCCGAGACTGTTCTTCGAGCTCTTCGTTGGCGGTCTTGAGTTCTTCCTGCTGAACCTGCAGTTCCTCGTTGAGCTGCTGGGTTTCGGCCAGCACTTCCTGAAGGCGTTGGCGGTAGCGCGCTGCTTCCACAGAAGTGCCGATATTCCCGCTGACCTGTTCTAGGAAGGCAATATCACGGTCCGTGAGGGGGCGAAGAAAGCCTAGTTCCAGCACCGCATTGACCTGACCGTCGTCCAAGGCTGGCAATATAGCCACAGCGCGCGGCAATCCCTCGCCCAAGGCAGAGCTAACCTTGAAATAATCCGTCGGCACGTCATCCAGGCGATGCAGGCGGCCTTGCTGGGCAGTTTGCCCTACAATCCCCTCAGCTCCCCGTATGACATGGTCTCGCCCTTCCTGCTCACGGGAAAACCCATAGGTAGCGACCCGGCGAAGATTGCTCTGCTCATCCCGTACATACACAGCGCCCACCACAGAGCCCAGATAGCGCGAGCAGAATTTCAGCACATTACTGCCCAAGGCCTGCAGCGTAAGCTGGCCAAGCACCTCTTCGGCCAGCTCGGTCTGCCCATTGCGCAACCAGGCCTGGGCTTCAAGGCGTTCGGCGCTCAGGCTCTGGGCATCGAGAATTTCGCCGTACTGGTGGGACAGGTTGATCAGATCACGGCGGCCCCGGTAGGCCAGTAGCCCACTGAGTATGAGTACAAAGCTTAGGTAGAGGGCAATCGCTGTCCAGGTGGTATGCGTGACCTCCTGGCTGCGCTCAAGTCGAAGTTGCTGTTCAGTCGCAACAAACGCCTCATATTCGACGCGGATCTCATCCGTAAGGCGTTTGCCCTGGCCGGCTTGTATGGCACTGCGGTAGTCCTGGCTCTGCCGGCGCATGGCAATCATTTCTGCCCCAAACGCGTTCCAGGCATTCTGCAAACCCTGCAGGCGGTTCAGCCTGTCCACCTGCTGCGGGTTATCACCGACCAGCTCCTTGAGCCCTTCGAGTTCGGCAGTGATACGCGGTTTGGCCACCTCATAAGGGTCCAGGAAATGCTCGTCACCTGTCAGCAAAAACCCGCGCATGCCGGTTTCCATGTCCACCGACAGCTTGACAGCCTGATTGGCGTTATTGATCACCCTGTCGGTATGGTCCACCCAGCCGATGACATTCAACAGATACGCCAGCAATCCGGCGAACACCAACATGCTGAGCAACCCAACGCCCAGCGGCAGCGCGACGTTGCGCAGGAGAATCTTGCGGAAAGCAAACTCATTGAGGGAAAACGCTTTGGTCATATCCATGGCCTGGTTGGAGGACAACGGCGCGAGTTTGCCGGAAATTTCGTGCGCGGTCCTCATCTACACCGCTTTCTGGGCGCCGAATGGCTAAAATAGCTTAGTAGACAACATAATTTAACGTAGGATAGCGCCCGCGACGCGCGCCAGGCTTCACAGGCACCGCGACAATGTCCAGGCTCATAGGCCATTGCCCCTGATTGCGTCGCCTGCACCTTACCTAACCTACGGAATGTATCCATGTCTTCATCCGACACCCCTACCATCCTCGTGGTCGAGGACGATGATATCGTTCGCATGCTGATGGTGGACGTGCTTGAAGAGCTCGATTTCCAAGTATTGGAGGCCGATGGGTGGGACCCGGCCTTGGCGGCGCTTCAAGGTGACAACCCTGTCGACCTGCTGGTGACAGACGTAGGGTTGTGCGATGCCGCAGACCGTACAGGCCTGGACCTGGCCCGCGAAGCACTGCTTCTGCGCCCAAATATTCCTGTACTGGTTGCGAGTGGCTACGGCAATACGCTGGAGCTTCCGGCCGGTGCGCAGCTGCTGAGCAAGCCGTTTACCATCGACAGCCTTCGCGACACGGTGAATGCCTTGCTGGTAGAGCGCTCTACCCGCTCTCTATAAACGCTACCGAACCCTACCGCCACAAACCTTGTACAACGCATGGACAGCCGATGCTGTCCGTGTGCCTCTCTCCCTCTCCTTCCCTTTTCGTTCCAACCTATTCTCTATTTGCGCGCCGAGTAAACCTCCAGAGAACTCTGGCATTGAATCCTTTGGCTGTTCAGAAAAGAGGAAATCCCCCCGACAGTCCAATACTCGTATAGGATCCTAAAATCCATCATGCTGATTTTAAAGCGTTTTATCTGAATTAAGATTGTAAGAGCACTTTCAGTGTGTCGATGTTCTGTCGGAAACTATGCACAAAAGTCAAAATTGATACTGACCAGTCACATAAGCACAAATTTCAACCACTATTTGCTTGGATCCCCATTTTTATCAGGCTACACTCCTGTAGGAGTTTTCTTATACAAGCCTTATGAGCGAGGGTAGGATCATGTTAAATATCACCGGCAGCCTGGTTTACGACACGCCGGTCATGAGAAGGCTCGTGACCGTTACGCCGACGCTCAAGCCTGCCCTACGCAAGGTGGCTGACTTCATCCTGCGCAACCCCATGCGCTCTGCAACCATGAACATCGACGAAATCGCCTTGGCAACCGGCGCCTCTACGGCAGCCGTGAATCGGCTCGCCCATGCCATAGATCTTGCAGGCTTTACAGGCTTGAGGGCTGCGTTGGTTGAAAACCTGCTGGCATTGATATCCCCTGCTGACAAGGTTCGACAGGAACTGCATCAGCGCCCCGGAGGCGCGTTTGCCCTGGACCTTCAAGTGAGGGTATCGAAAGGCAACATGGACGCTACTTTGGCCGCCAATGCCGAAGCGACCTTCAGCGGCACGGCTGAAGCCTTGGTCAAGGCCAACCGCCTGTACACCCTTGGGTTCGGCCCTTGCCACCACTTGGCAGGGCTGGCGGCGACGGCCTTCCTGCCGGTGTGCCATCAGATACTGTCTATCAGCACCGAAGGTGGCAGCGAAGCAGCGGCCTGTCGCCTGGCCGGTATTGGCCCCTCGGATGTACTGCTGGCAATTGCCTTGCCACCCTACAGCGATGAGGTCACTGCCTTGGCGCGGTATGCCCTAGGGCGAAAAGCTCAGGTACTGGCGATCACGGACTCCCCCGCTTCACCTTTGGCACGTCATGCGAGCTTTACGCTATATGCACCAGGCAATCATCCTGTGCTGGGTGAAAGCACAGCGAGCGCCCTGAGTGTCATCGAAGCGCTAGCGTCCAGCATTCGTCACCGCTGTGAGGGCAAGGCAAGCCAAGCCATGCGGCAGGCACAAGAGGCCATGAACAGCCTTCGCATGAAGGCCATCAAAGGCTAAGGTGTGCGGTACAGGCTATAACGCAGGCCCGGAACGAGTTGCCAACCCTGCCTGCTATTGGCGACTATGGTGCACCACAAGAACGAGCAGGCCGCGTCATGATCAGAGCCGCCCGCAGCACAGACCCGTCATACGAGCTGATGGATGACCATGAAGGGTTGTCCATTATCTATCGCCAGCACGGGTTTCCTTGCCCATTGGTGAGGTGGCACTTTCACAAGGAATATGAACTGCACCTGATCACCGCCAGTTCAGGGAAAGTCTTCATTGGTGATTACATAGGCAACTTCACCCCTGGGAGCCTGTTTCTTACAGGGCCTAACCTTCCTCACAACTGGATCAGCCAAGTGGAGGAATGCCAGCATTTTCCTCAGCGGGACATGCTAGTGAACTTCACCGATGTACTGTTCGAGTCTGCTCATGCTGTGTTTGCCGAGCTGAAAACCCTCGCCCCGCTGCTGGACAGAGCCCGCTACGGCATCGAGTTCAAGGACAAAGCCCTGATACTTGAAGCGGACCGGCTAATGGCATTGATCGCCCAAACCACCGGGGTAAGCCGCCTGGGGTATTTTCTGGTGCTGATGGAAGCCCTTGCCAACACCCATGACTACGCCTTGCTGTCTGCGACCAGTGCGGCAGCGCTTGCCGATGACAGTAATATGGAGCGTACCAACCGCGCGGTGGACTACATCTTTGCGCACTATGGTCGAGAATTGTGCCTGGAGGAAGTTGCGGACCACTTGAACATGAAACCGACCTATTTCTCCCGCGTGTTCAAGCAGTCCACCGGGCGAAGCTTTGTAGAGTTTGTGAACCGGTTGCGGATCAGCAAATCCTGCGAGCTGCTTGCCGATGGCCACACACCTGTCACCGACGTCTGTTTCGAGTCCGGCTTCAATAATATCTCTAACTTCAACCGTCGCTTCCAGCAGCTAAAAGGTATGACGCCCAGCGATTACAGGCGCCTGGCCGTACAGAGGCTTACCGAGCAAAACCTTCAGGCATCTGCGCTGGGTTAACGACAAGCGGCCCTAATGCCCCTTCGCGTAGTCAGGGGTGAGCTACGCTAATCATAGGCATTGCGGCGCGCGCGCCAGAATGCTCATCTCGCCTGAGCCAGTTGCGTGAGGGACTACCATGAAGAGTGTTGCCCAATTGCTTCATTTGCCCAAATTTCCAGGCTTTGGCTTGGTTTCCGATACCTATGACCAAGGCCGCCCTGGCTACCCACCAGCTATCAAGACGTGGCTAGCTGAAGAAATGCAGATCAAGAACCAGACCAAGGTACTTGACCTCGGCTCAGGGACGGGCAAATTCACGCGCCTGCTGGCTGAACTCCGGGCCGACGTGACTGCTGTGGAGCCAGAAGCCAGCATGCGGGCACGTTTCGAACGCAATGTACCCTCAGTGCCTGTACTGGATGGTTTTGCAGAAGACCTGCCGCTCGCCTCCGGCAGCATGAATGCCGTGATCTGTGCCCAGTCCTTTCATTTGTTCGCCAGCGAGAAGGCCATGGCAGAGATCCATCGTGTGCTTAAGCCAGGTGGGCACCTGGGGCTGTTCTGGAACGTGCGCGACACCCGTGTGGGGTGGGTCAGCGAGCTGGCCAACATTGTCAATCGTTATGCCGGTGAGCAGCCCCGCTACTACGATAAACGTTGGCGCGAGCCGTTGCTGGACGGTATCAAGCGAGGCTATGCCCCCCTCAGGGAAGCCACCTGGCAGCACCTGCATACTGGAAGCCCTGAGGACGTTATCGTACGTCGGATAAAATCCATCAGCTTCATTGCGGCCCGCCCAGAGGACGAAAAAGCCAGGATCATCGCCGAGGTGCGCGAATTGATCGCACACCATCCCGAGCTGGCCGGCAAAGCGGAAGTCAGCGTGCCCTATGAAACGCATGCGGTAAGGACGGTGAAAATCCTGCCCTAACCGACTCAATGCTCTGTTTTTTCTTCCACGCGCTGCGCAATAAGAGGCCCCAGTGACAGCACGCCCCACGCCAATACCGTGCTAAGCACTGCCGTGGCCTCTCGGCCAAGCCCTGCAGCTGTACCGATGGCTGCCGTCATCCAGAGGCCAGCAGCCGTGGTAAGCCCCTTTACATCATGGGTGTTAAGCTGGCTACCCTTCAGAATCGTCCCGGCGCCCAGAAAACCAATACCTGCGACAATGCCTTGCACAACCCGGCTTAAAGCATCGGCCTCTGAACCCGCCATTTGCGGGACCATCACGAACAGCGCAGCGCCGATAGACACCAGCATGTGGGTCCGCACGCCAGCCGCCTTCCCTTTCTGTTCCCGCTGAAACCCCAGGATACCGCCTAGCAAGGCTGCGACCAGCAACCGAGCCGTGACCTTGGTCAACTGCTCTACATCGGCAATGTCAGCGAACTCTTCCTGCAAGGCCGTTACCACTTCATTCCACCCGTTCATGCGAGTACCCGTTACAATGATGCGGTTCGACTCTACCGGCGAGGGCAAGTGCCCGATCAGGTGCACATTTGCGCCGCTACCTTGAGTAACCTACCGTTCGGTTATCGCACTTATTCATAGGCTACCGCCAAGGCAATATTGACGCCTGATAGGGCGGCTGATATTCCTGTACCACCCAGTTAGTTTTGCCCCCGGCATTGTAACGACGGCCCGCGTGATAATAAAAACAACGGAGACAACCATGGCCATCCATGACACTCATTCCCAAGGTTCACATCAGACCAGAAAAGCGACCGCCAGCGGCTGGGTCGGTTCTGCACTGGAATACTACGATTTCTTCATCTATGCCCAAGCGGCAGCCCTGATCTTCCCGCAGATCTTCTTTCCCTCCAGTGACCCAAAGATTGCCATTGTCGCGTCGCTGGCGACGTATGGCGTAGGTTATGTGGCCCGGCCCATCGGTGCGCTGGTACTGGGCCATTTGGGTGACACCCGTGGGCGCAAGAACGTGCTCTTGATGTGCATGTTCCTGATGGGCTTCGCCACTATGGCGGTAGGGCTATTGCCCACGTACAACCAAGTGGGGTTCCTGGCACCCACGTTGCTGGTGATTTTGCGCCTGGTACAAGGTTTCGCTGTGGCTGGCGAGATCTCCGGAGCCAGCTCCATGATCATGGAACATGCGCCCTTTGGGCGACGCGGCTACTACGCCAGCTATACGTTGCAAGGTGTACAGGCCGGGCAGATTTTCGCTGCAGCTATCTTCCTGCCTTTGGCGTACTTTATGCCGGATGACGCGTTCAACAGTTGGGGCTGGCGCATCCCTTTCCTGCTATCGGCTGTGGTACTGATCGCCGGCGTGATCATTCGCCGGGAAGTACACGAGACCCCTGCGTTTACGCAGGCTGAAACCAAGGGTGCAGTGACCAAGTCACCTATAGCGCAAGCCTTCCAGAAAAACTGGCAGAACATGGGCCTGGTGATGTGCATGGCCTTGATGAACGTCATCCCAGTGGTAGCGACTGTATTTGGCGCGGCCTACGCCGTTCAGCCGGCCTACGGCATCGGCTTTTCCAAGAGCGTTTACTTGTGGATTCCTGTGGTAGGCAACTTGGTTGCCGTGCTGGTGATCCCTTTTGTAGGCAACTGGTCAGACAAAGTAGGCCGTCGCCCGATGATCATCGGTGGCGCGTTAGGCGCAGGGTTGCTGTCCTTTGGTTACCTCTATGCCATCAGTATTCACAGCGTACCGCTGGCGTTCGGCATGTCGCTGCTGATGTGGGGAGTGGTGTATCAAGGTTACAACGCTGTGTTCCCAAGCTTTTATCCTGAGCTGTTCCAGACACGCTATCGGGTCTCTGCGATGGCCATTTCCCAGAACGTAGGGACGATGATCACGGCGCTGCTTCCTGCCTTGTTCGCAGCCGTGGCGCCTCCTGGGTCAGATAATATTCCCTTGACCGTGGGCAGCATTGCCTTTGCTGTCACGGCTGTTGCAGCACTGGCGGCCTACACAGCGCGGGAAACCTACCGCATTCCTATGGAGGAACTGGGAAAGCGCAATGCCGTACCGCTTGAAAAACGCGACTACGACGCCATGCGTGCCCAGGCCGCCCCGCCGGTCTGACACTTAACGTGCAACGTGTTGAAACGCCGGGAACTACCCGGCGTTTCATTGTACGGCTCACACGTGCGCAGCGCGGGGGGCTACGGACCGAACATGGGCAATGAACGCGTCTGCTGGAAGGGGTCGCCCCAGCAGGTGGCCTTGAAGCGAATCACATCCCAAGCGGGTCAGAAACGCTCGCTGCGCCTCCGTTTCTACCCCTTCGGCCACAATGCGCAAGCCCAGTGCCTGCCCAACCGCTACAATGGCAGACACGATCGCTGCGTCCTCACTGCCCTGGTGAAGGTCACGCACAAACCCTCGATCGATTTTCAGCTCGCTGGCAGGAAGCCGCTTGAGGTACATCAGGCTCGAATAGCCGGTGCCGAAATCGTCGATCGCAATATCTACCTCCCTATCAGCCAGCTGTTGCAGGATGGCCATGCTGGCTTCTACGTTCTGCATAGCCGTGGTTTCCGTGATTTCCAGGGTGAGGTTGCGCGCGCAAAGGCTGCTGCTGGCCAGCGCGTGCGCCACGCTGTCTACCAGCCCACCATACCCGAACTGCACGGCCGACAGGTTGACCGCCATACGCCATTGCGTATAGCCCAATCGATACCACTCGGCCATCTGCCGACAGGCTTCGCCCAGCACCCATTCGCCGATGGAGACGATCAGGCCGGTCTTTTCGGCCAGGTCGATAAAAGCATCGGGAGCCAGCAAACCTAGTTGCGGGTGTTGCCAGCGCAGCAAGGCTTCGGCGCCCACGGCATTTCCACTTATGGCATCGAACTTGGGTTGATAAAACAAGCGAAATTCACCCCGCGCCGAGGCCGTGCGCAAGTCCTGGATCAAGTCGAGTTGGCGGCGTGCGTTACTGTTCATAGATGCGTCAAAAAAACAGTACATGTTCTTGCCATTGTGTTTGGCGTGGTACATGGCCGCGTCAGCATTGACCAGCAATTGATGCGGGTCAGACCCGCCACCGGGATACAGCGCCACACCTATGCTGGCCGACACCCGCAAGCTGTGTTCGCTCACCCAGAAAGGCTCGGCCAGCAACAGCACTTGCGCTGCAGCTACTGCCACTGCGTCCCCTGCACGCCGTAGCGGAACTAGCAGCACAAACTCGTCTGCGCCCATACGTGCCAAGGTAGCCTGTGCGGACAGGCCAGCGCACAGTCGCCTGGTGACCGCCAGCAACAGCTGGTCGCCCATGTGATGACCAAACGCATCGTTGATAGGCTTGAACCCGTCCAGGTTGATGAACATCAGGGCGAAGCACGTGGCATGCTGGTGAGCCTGTTGCATGGCTTGTGCGATACGGTCGCTCAGCAAAATCCGGTTTGGCAAGCCAGTCAGGTTGTCATGCAAGGCCAGGCGAGTGAGTTGCCGGTTGGCCGCCGTCAATGAGAGAGCAAGGTCGGCAGTTCGCGCCTCCAGGCGTGCGTCTAATACTGACGTCAGCAAGGCAATGGCCAGTACTGAAAGCGTGGTCACGATTACCAGGTAAACCAGGCCGTCCCCAGTGAGGCTCAATCCCTCAAGGGCGCCGCACAGGCTGCCCATGGGAAAACGCGCCGCAGCCATGCCGGTGTAATGCATCCCAATGATGGCCAGACCCAGCACCACGGCCGCCCCGGCACGAGCCACACGCACATAGGGCATGTGACGGCGCAGCCGATAAGCGATGATCAAGGCCACCGCAGACGCACCTATGGCTATCAACAATGAGGCTGCAAGCAGAGCCGCGTCATAGGTAATGCCTGGAGACAGCCGCATGGCCGCCATGCCTGTGTAATGCATACCGGCGATGCCTGCGCCCAGTACCACTGCGCCAACGGCCAGGCGCGGCCAAGGCAAGGTGGCACGACTTGTCAGCCACAATGCGAAACCTGCGCTGCCGACGGCAATGAGTAACGACAAGACCGTGAGCGCTAGGTCATAGCCCAATTGGATCGGTAACTCGAAGGCTAGCATGCCGATAAAATGCATCGACCAGATGCCTATGCCCATGGCCAGAGAACCGCCTGCCATCCAGAGGTGCACAGACCGGCCACGGGCACTGGAGATGCGCCCCGCCAGGTCGAGTGCCGTATAAGCAGCCAGTATCGCGACCAGGCATGACACGGCGACCAAAGGAGCAGAATAGGTTCCAATGAGCATAGGGTCTACCAGACAATCTCGATTGGAAAACCTCGCAGTCCCTCATGAAGGGAACAGAGACTAACGTGTGGAAGGCACACCTAGGCCGTGAAGCGCAATGCGTGCTAGTATCATAAAGCCACCAGCCAGGTGCCGAATAGCTGCATAAACGTTAAGAATCGTACATGATAAGCCTGGCTGTACATGTTTATGTGGCTGCGCGCCGGGTGTGATCATCCGGGGGGTTGCCTCAATAATCGCTCCATCCGCCAGAAGCAACCTTCTTCACCCACCACCTGCAACCCCATCCGTGCATAAAGCCGCTGCGCCGGATTGTCCTTGAACACCATGAGCCTCAGCCGTGGCAAATGGCGCGCCGCCGCTAGCTCTGTTGCATGAGCCAACACAGCTGCACCTACGCCCTGCCCCCGCGCTTGCTCCACTAGGTGCAATTCGCGTATGTACAAGGCGCGCGGGTCCGCGCTCAAGCTCACGAAACCCACCGGCAAGGCGGCCCGGCGCAGCAGGTAGTTTTCTCGCCATCCCCAGCCAGTGTCGAAATCAATGTCTCGCCACAGCAGCCCGTGGCGGGTGTAGTACGGCATCATGGTGCAACGCGCCAGGCTCCGCGCAAATGCAAGCTCAGCGTCGCCTGCCGGTAGAAACTCCAGGTCCATGGTGTGCTCCACAGCAACATCAGTACGGGCACAGTGGGCATTGCAGCCGTGCCAAGGCTCACGTAAGCTCCAGCCCACCTCAGGAGACACTAACATGCCACACGCCTTGCACACGACCCTTCGCCCTGCCTCTTTGGCCGGCGCAGCTGTGTGTGCTCCTGGTGCCCGTGCCTATGCGTATTTTGGCTATTGGTTTAGCCCTATGCGCGCCTGATCCCCCGATACAGGCGCCCCACTCTTGGGTCGCCTGGCAACGTTTTTCGAAACCCCCGGTCGGCCTTCCGATCGGGGGTTTTGCTTTTTCGGCTTTGCACTTTTAACCGTAACGTCTGGAGTTCACACCATGTACTACGCCCTCTACCGCAGCGTTTCCTCTTACACCTGGCGATTTAGCGAACCCCGTTCGGTACAGCCCGCCGCCTCCGACCGGTCCACCCAAGGTGGCGAAACCCTTGCCCGCTCCAGCCGGCGCTTACGAACACCCTCGACTCACCGCTTGCGTGCCTGACACGCAGCGGGCGATAAGGATCGCACATGAATACCCAGGTCACCCCTTCGCAACTCATCACGTCCCACGTTACCCCTTTGCTTCCCGTTGAACCGTGCCAAGGTATCGGCCAGCGGCTGCCCACGGCGTTCGAACTCCGGCAGGCCTTGCCCCCAACCCCCTCGCTACAGGCGCGTATTGGGCATCAGCGCCAGCAAGTGCGTGACATTCTCGACGGCCGCGACGCCCGCTTGCTGGTGATTACCGGCCCCTGTTCCCTCCATGATCCTGAAAGCGCCCTTGAATACGGTGCGCGGTTGGCCACCCTGGCCGACGCCTTGCAGGACGAGCTGCTGATTGTGATGCGGGCTTACATTGAGAAGCCGCGTACTACGGTAGGCTGGAAGGGCCTCCTATACGACCCGCGCCTGGACGGCAGTGATGACATGTTGCTGGGCCTGACCCTGTCGCGGGAGCTGATGGTGAGCTTGGCCGAACTGGGCCTGCCCTTGGCCGGCGAGCTGCTGCAGCCCATGGCCACCGCCTATTTCGAGGACCTGCTGACATGGGGGGCGGTAGGTGCGCGCACAACTGAATCCCAGGTGCACCGCGAGATGGTCAGTGGCCTGTCTTTGCCCGTAGGGTTCAAGAACGGCACTGATGGCGGCTTGGCCGTGGCGTGCGATGCCATTCGCAGCGCGGCGCACCCGCACCGTCACTTCGGCCTGGACTTGCACGGCCAT
Source organism: Pseudomonas sp. AB39(2026) (assembly GCF_059831485.1). Lineage (NCBI taxonomy): Bacteria > Pseudomonadati > Pseudomonadota > Gammaproteobacteria > Pseudomonadales > Pseudomonadaceae > Pseudomonas > Pseudomonas sp. AB39(2026). The sequence goes on along the minus strand of NZ_CP195212.1, from coordinate 387,894 downwards.
CCGGCCATCCTGCGCAGCGAAGGGAACCGGGATTGTCACTTGGTGCTGCGTGGCGGCCATGGCGGCCCCAACTACAGCGAACAGCACCTGGCACACGCACGCCTGCGATTGCTCAACGCCGGTGTCAATCCTCGGCTAATCGTAGACTGCAGCCATGCCAACAGTGGCAAGAACCCTGCGCTGCAGCCGGAGGTGCTGGCGGACGTGCTGCGTCAAAGGCGGGCCGGGAACCGGGACGTGGTAGGGGTGATGCTTGAGAGCCATCTGTTCGAAGGGGCTCAACGCCTGGAGGGCGACTTGCGCTATGGGGTATCGGTCACCGATGGCTGCCTGGGCTGGGAAGCCACCGAAGCTGCACTGCGAGCAGCCTGCGGGCGAGCCTGACTTCATGGGCTAGCCTGCAAGGCCGGCTCAGGGTAGGCTGTTGCGTTCATTTACGGAGGAACCTGTACCATGGCCAAAGCCACCGCACGTCACATCCTGGTATCCAGCGAAGACAAGTGCAACGAACTCAAAGCCCAGATCGAGGGCGGCGCAGACTTCGCCGAAATTGCCAAGGCCAATTCCAGCTGCCCGTCCAGCCGCCAAGGTGGCGACCTAGGCTCCTTTGGCCCAGGCCAGATGGTCAAGGAATTCGACACCGTGGTATTCAGCGCACCGGTCAACACCGTGCAAGGCCCGGTGAAAACCCAGTTCGGCTACCACCTGCTGGAAGTGACCAGCCGCCAGGACTGACCCTTTGCAGTATTAAAAAACGGTTCGCCTGGTGCGAGCCGTTTTTTTTCCAGGCGCGGACGTGCATGATGGCAGCCGGACATTCTGCAAACCCGCTCAAGGCAGCCAATGCAATCGGTTTTCAACCTGTTAGGCGGGGCATTGGCCCTGCTGGCCTCGGCCTGTGCCTTTGCCATTCCCCAGCCGGCCCTTACAGTTTATGGCGAACCGCCCAAATACGCTGCAGGGTTTCAACACTTCGACTACGTAAATCCTCAGGCCCCCAAGGGGGGCAGCTTTCGCCGCTCCGCTACGGACATTGGCCAGTTCGATCACCTGATGCCTTATATCGACGCAGGCATTGGGGTTTCACAGGTAGACGGCCTGGTGTACTCACCCCTGGCCGCACGTTCCCTGGATGAGCCCTACACGGTCTATGGCCTGATAGCCAAGGCCATGGAATTGAGCGACGACGGCCTGAGCCTTCGCTTTTACCTCGACCCCCGTGCCCGTTTCGCTGACGATACACCCATCACTGCTGAAGACGTGCGCTACAGTTTCAACCTGTTGATGACCCAGGGCAGCCTGCGCTACCGCGCACAGTTCGCGGACGTGGCTCAGGTGGTAGTAGAGGGCGAACGCCAGGTGCGTTTTGATTTTAAAAACCGCGACAGTCGTACCCTGCCGCTGGAGGTAGCGGCCTTGCCAGTGTTTCCCGAGCACTGGTGGAAAAGCCGGGATTTTGCCAGTGGCGGCGGCTTCGAGGCGCCTTTGGGCAGCGGCCCTTACCGCGTAGGTAAGGTGGATAACGGCCGCAGCATCACGTTTGAGCGTAACCCGAGCTGGTGGGGCAAAGACCTGCCCGTCAGCCGCGGCCTTTACAACTTCGACACCTTCAGCGTGGAGTATTTCGGCGACATCGAAGTGGCCCGTCAGGTACTGCGGGGCGGTGGGTTCGACTACAACCGCGAGTTCTCCGCCACCGCGTACACCATCGGCTACGCCAGCCCTGCCTTGGAGGACGGGCGCCTGCAACGGGCGCACCTGGCCCCAAAAGGCCTGCAGCCCGCCCAAGGTTACGTGTTCAACCTGGCCCGCCCAATATTTCAGGACAGGCGTGTGCGCCGGGCATTGGCCCTGCTCTGGGACTTTGAGTGGAGCAACCGGCAACTCATGCGCAAGATGTACATCCGCCAGCAAAGCTTTTTTTCAAACAGCCCACTGGCTGCGACCCAGCCGCCTACCCCAGCAGAGCTGCAAGTGCTCGAACCCCTGCGCGGCCAGGTGCCGGATGAAGTGTTTGGGCCGGCGTTCCAAGCCCCGAAAACGGATGGCACTGGCTTTATCAGGGACAAGCAATTGCAGGCGTTGCAGCTGCTGGCCGACGCAGGGTGGCACCCGGACGGTGATCGGCTGGTCAATGCCAAGGGCGAGCCTTTGACGTTCACCTTCCTTAATACCCAGAGCAGCCTCGAGCGCCTGCTGCTGCCTTACAAGCGCACGCTGGCACAGATCGGGATCGATTTGCAGATCCGCCGCATCGACCCGTCCCAGTACCTGAACCGGCTGATGGCCCGGGACTACGACATGATTATCGCCGGCTACCCGGTATCGGCATCGCCAGGGCTAGAGCTGGTCAACTATTTCGGTTCGGCTGCTGCGACCGACACCGGCTCGGGTAACTACATGGTGCTGCGCGACCCCGCTGTGGACCGGCTGATCGAAGGCGTCGTCAAAGCCACCACGTTCGACGACATGGTCACCCATGCCCACGCCCTGGACCGTGTACTGCAGTGGAACGACTACTGGATTCCCAATTACTACCCGCCGGGAACCTCCACGGTGTGGTGGAACCGGTTCGGCATCCCCCAGGTTCAGGCAGCCTACGATGAAGCGCCAGAAACCTGGTGGGAGATCAGCCCCACGGCGTTGACCAGTGAGCAGATGGCGCAAAAGGTGCGCCCATGACCGTCTATATCCTGCGACGCCTGTTGCTGATCATTCCTACCCTGGTTGTTATTCTGCTGGTGAATTTCGTGATCGTGCAGGCAGCGCCCGGTGGGCCAGTGGAGCAGGCCATTGCCAGGTTGCAGGGCGTAGGCGCCACAGGCGCAGGGGGCGGAGGGGGCGACAGTGCGCAAGGCAGTTCCCGCGCCAGCCGTGGCCTGGACCCGAAAATGATCCAGGCCATCGAGCGCCAGTACGGGTTCGACAAGCCCGCCCCGGAACGGCTATGGCTGATGCTCAAGCACTATGCCGTGTTCGACTTCGGCAACAGCTTCTTTCGCGGCGCCAAGGTTACTGACCTGATACTGGAAAAAATGCCAGTGACCCTGTCGCTGGGTTTCTGGGCCACGCTCATCACCTACCTGGTGTCTATTCCCTTGGGCATCCAAAAGGCGGTTCGCCATGGTAGCCCTTTTGACGTCTGGAGCAGCACCGCAGTCATTGTCGGCTATGCCATGCCCTCCTTCCTGTTTGCCATGCTGCTGATCGTCGTGTTTTGCGGTGGCACGGGCTTGAACTGGTTCCCGGTACGGGGCCTGGTGTCGGAAAACTTCGATGCGTTATCTGCTATAGGGAAAGTGGCCGACTACTTCTGGCATCTGGTGCTACCCGTCCTTTCTTTGGTGATCGGAGGCTTCGCCAGCCTGACCATCCTGACCAAGAACGCCTTTTTGAATGAGGTCACCCGACAGTATGTGGTCACCGCACGTGCCAAAGGGGTCAGCGAGCGACGGGTGCTGTACGGCCATGTGCTGCGCAATGCCATGCTGTTGGTGGTCGCCGGCCTGCCCCAGGCGTTTATCAGCGTATTTTTCGCCGGCTCGCTGCTGGTGGAAGTCATTTTCTCCCTCGATGGCCTAGGCCGCATGAGTTATGACGCCGCCGTGTCCCGCGACTACCCGGTCGTCTTCGGCTCACTGTTCCTGTTCACACTGTTCGGCCTGCTGATCAAGCTGGTGGGGGACCTGTGCTACACCCTGGTCGACCCCCGTATCGATTTTTCGAGGAACACGTGATGCGCCTGTCTCCGCTGGCGCAGCGGCGCCTGAAACGCTTTCGAAATAACCGCCGGGGCTGGTGGTCCTTGTGGTTGTTCACGGCCCTGTTCGTACTGTGCTTGGGGGCTGAAGACGTGGCCAATGACAAGCCGCTGATGCTCAAAGCAGCTGGTCATTACTATTTTCCCGCCTTCAAGCGTTATACCGAGCAGCAGCTGGGCGGTGTGCTGCCTTTTCAACCGGACTACCGCAGTGACTACGTTCGCCAGTTGGTTGTAGCCCAGGGCGGCTGGATGCTTTTTCCACCCATTGCCTTCGGCCCAGACACGCCCAACTACGACCTCACCACGCCAGCCCCTAGCCCGCCTACAACGATGAACTGGCTGGGTACCGACGACCAGGCCCGCGATGTACTGGCACGGGTGCTATACGGGGCGCGAATCTCGATCCTGTTCGCCGTGGCGTTGACCGTGCTCAGCGCGCTGATCGGGGTAGCCGCTGGTGCCTTGCAAGGCTACTACGGCGGGTGGGTGGACCTGTTCGGCCAGCGTTTGCAGGAGGTATGGTCCGGGCTACCAGTGCTGTACCTGCTGATTATCCTGTCAGGCTTCGTGGAGCCGGGCTTCTGGTGGCTGCTAGGGATCATGACCCTGTTTTCATGGCTGGCTCTGGTGGATGTGGTGCGTGCCGAATTTCTGCGGGGGCGTAGCCTGGAGTACGTAAAAGCCGCCCGTGCGCTGGGGCTGCCAACGCGTAAGGTCATCGTGCGGCATATCTTGCCCAACGCCATGAACGCTACCCTCAGCTACTTGCCCTTTATTCTCACCGGCGCCATCACCACGCTCAGTGCCTTGGACTTTCTGGGCTTCGGCATGCCTGCAGGCAGTGCCTCGCTAGGTGAGCTGATCGCCCAGGGCAAGCAGAACCTGCAAGCGCCATGGCTAGGGCTCACGGCTTTCTTTTCCCTGGCGCTGATTCTCTGCCTGCTGGTGTTTATTGGCGAAGCGTTGCGCGACGCTTTCGACCCCCGTGCCTGAACCGGAACCTGCCATGCCTGAACCCTTGATCGATATTCGCGACCTGTGGATCGCCTTCAATGGCCAGCCCGTGGTGCGCAACCTGTCCCTGAGCCTCCACCCAGGGGAATGCCTGGCGCTGGTGGGCGAATCCGGCTCGGGCAAGTCCGTAACGGCCAACGCCATTTTGCAATTGCTGCCCGCCAATGCCTGCCACAGCCAAGGCAGTATTCGCTACCAAGGCCGGGAACTGCTGGGCGCCGACGTACAGACCCTGCGGGAGATTCGTGGCAATCGCATTGCCATGATCTTCCAGGAGCCCATGACGTCGCTTAACCCGTTGCACACGGTGCAACGGCAGATTGGCGAAACGCTGCTGGTCCACCGAGGCGTCACGGGAGAAGCGGCCAAGGCGCGGATTCTTGAGCTGCTGGGGCTGGTCGGGATCGCCGATCCCGAGTCGCGCCTCAAGGCCTATCCTCACCAGCTGTCTGGTGGGCAACGTCAGCGGGTGATGATCGCCATGGCCCTGGCGTGCGAGCCGGACGTGCTGATCGCTGACGAGCCCACCACCGCCCTGGACGTTACGGTGCAACGCAAGATCCTGACGTTGCTCAAGTCCTTGCAGAAGCGGCTCGGCATGGCATTGCTACTGATCAGTCACGACCTGAACCTGGTGCGCAGCATTGCCCAGCGCGTGTGCGTGATGCGGGGTGGCGAGATCGTGGAACAGGCCACCTGTGAGGACCTGTTCAACGCCCCTCAGCACCCTTACAGCCGTTTGTTGCTGGACGCCGAACCTGCAGGCCAAGCCCTGCCACGAGACACGCGCGAGGCCGTGCTCAAGGTGCAGGACCTGAAAGTCTGGTACGCACTAGGCGGTGGCTGGCTGCGCAAACCCTGGCAGCACATCAAGGCTGTGGACGGCGTTAGCCTGAGTGTGCAACGCGGCAAAACCCTAGGCATCGTGGGTGAGTCCGGCTCAGGCAAGTCCACCCTTGGGCAGGCCATCCTTCGGTTGATCGAGGCTGAAGGCCAGGTCACCTTCGAGGGCCAGGCGTTGCACACGCTCAACCAGGCGCAGATGCGGCCCTGGCGCAAGAAAATGCAAGTGGTGTTCCAAGACCCTTACGGCAGCCTCAGCCCCCGGCTGTCTGTGGCACAGATCATTTCCGAGGGGTTGGAAGTGCACCTGAGTTCCAATGCCCAACAGCGTGATGAGCTGGTCGCCCAGGCACTGCGCGACGTGGGCCTGGACCCAGAGACCCGCCACCGTTACCCCCATGAGTTTTCAGGAGGCCAGCGCCAGCGCATTGCTATTGCCCGGGCGCTGGTGCTCAAGCCGGCACTTATCCTGCTTGACGAGCCTACGTCCGCACTGGACCGCACTGTGCAAAAGCAAGTGGTTGCCCTGCTGCGCCAGTTGCAGGAACGCCATGGCCTGACCTACCTCTTCATCAGCCACGACCTGGCCGTGATTCGTGCACTGGCCCACGACATCATCGTGCTCAAGGATGGCCAAGTGGTAGAACAGGGGCCCAGCCACGCCGTGTTCGAAGCGCCGCAACACCCTTATACCCAGGAATTGCTGGCAGCCTCTGCCTTGGCGCCCTTACCCTGAACCGCTACAGTAGCGACCGCGCCGTTGCTAGCGGCCTATGCCCACCGCCGGATGCCGCCATGACTGCCTCTACCCCTGAACACCCACCGCTCACGTCTGCGCTTGTGCTGCTGTTCGCCTTTTGCTGCGGCGCCATTGTTGCCAATATCTACTACAGCCAGCCCATTATCGAGCTGATTGCACCGGCCATTGGGCTGTCGGCACACGGGGCCAGCCTGGTGGTGTCCCTGACCCAGGTGGGCTATGCCTTGGGGTTGTTTCTGTTGGTGCCACTGGCGGACCTGCTCGAAAACCGCCGGTTGATCCTGGCCACGGTGGTGCTGTCGGCACTCAGCCTGCTGGGGGCGGCCTTCAGTGTACGAGCGGACGTTTTCCTGGCCATTTCACTGTTGATCGGCTTCAGCTCGGTGGCCGTGCAAATGCTGATTCCCATGGCAGCGCACATGGCGCCCGAAGCCAGCCGTGGCCGTGTAGTGGGCAACATCATGAGCGGCCTGATCCTGGGTATTCTGCTGGCACGGCCCGTGGCCAGCGTGGTGGCGGACCACCTAGGCTGGCGGGCGGTGTTTATCGTGGCCGCGGCCGTAAGCGTCGCGATCCTTGCCTTGTTGGCCTTTACCCTGCCACGCCGTCAGCCTGCCCACAGTGCCAGCTACGGCGAACTCCTGCTGTCGATGCTAAAACTGCTCAAACGTTTTCCCGCCCTTCGCGAGCGAGCACTCTACCAAGCCCTTATGTTCGGCGCATTCAGCCTGTTTTGGACGACGGTGCCGGTTGAGTTGACGCGGGTGTACGGCCTTAGCCAGACCCAGATCGCAGTGTTCGCCTTGGTGGGTGCCATTGGTGCAGTGGCGGCGCCCATTGCCGGGCGGCTGGCCGACGCCGGCCATGGGCAGGCTGCCACCTTGCTGGCTCTGGTACTGGCACCGCTGGCCTTCCTGCTAGGGTGGTTGCCCAAAGGCGTGATAGCGCTGGCTATCACGGGGCTAGTATTGGACTTTGCCGTGCAAATGAGCATGGTCACGGGCCAGCGCATCATTTATGAACTGGACGCCAGCAGTCGCGCGCGCTTGAACGGGCTATACGTGACCAGCATTTTCATAGGCGGGGCACTGGGCTCGGCGTTTGCCAGCAGCCTGTACGAGCGTGCCGGTTGGGGCGGCATTGTGGCGCTGGGTATGGCACTGCCTGCCCTAGGGCTGGCGATCTTTGCACTGCGGTGGCGTCGGCGTTCATAGGGCGTTGTGCAACTGCGCCTTCAGAAACTCCACCAGCGCCTGCACTGCACGGGCGCCCTGCCGGTGCTGCGGGTAGAGTGCTGACACGGCCAGGGCCGCTGGCCGGTAGGTATCCAGCACGCGCACCAGGTGGCCTGCCTGCAGTGCATCGCGGACAATGAACAAGGGCAGGTAGGTAATCCCCAGGCCACTGATGGCAGCGTCTCGCAGTACTTCGCCGTTGTTGGCGCGCAAACGCCCGGTCACCTGTATCACCTGCGACTGCCCCCTGTGCTCGAACCGCCACTGGCACACGCGGCCGTGACCGTAGGGCAGGCAGGCGTGCCTGGCCAGATCACCTGGCGTGCCAGGGGTGCCATGGGCGGCCAGGTAATCGGGGCTTGCTACCCACACCCGTTCAACCTGGCCGATACGCCGGGCGATCAGGCTCGAATCCTCTAACTCACCAATGCGCAACGCCAGGTCAAACCCTTCTGCGATCAGGTCCACGGAGCGGTCGCTTAGGTCCACTTCCACGGTCACCTGCGGGTAGCGCTGCATGAACAGCGGAAGCAAGCCGGCCAGGTGCTCTACTGCAAAGGACAATGGGGCGCTAAGGCGTACCGTTCCCCGGGGCTGGCCTTGGGCACTGGCAATACTTTGCTCGACCTGCTCCACTTCGTTCAGCAGCCTAAGCGCTGCCTCATGGTACGCCTGGCCCAGGGGTGTTACATCCAGGCGCCGTGTGGAGCGGTTCAGCAGGCGCACGCCCAGCCTTGCCTCCAGTTGCATCAGGCGCCGACTAACGAGTTGCTTGGATACCCCCAACTGGTCGGCGGCCGCTGTAAAGCTGCCGGACTCCAGCACTTGAGCGAACAGCCGCATGTCTTCGAAGGGGTTCATAAGGGCACCATTGTCAACCTGAGCGAGACAGTATTGCCCGGCTAGCCCGCTTAATACAGCGTACCTACACCGGTACTATGGCCCCTACTGTCTCTACTGGAGTTGCCCAACATGCTAGCACTGCGAAAATCCAGCGACCGCGGCGTGGCTGACCACGGTTGGCTCAAGTCTTTTCACACCTTTTCCTTCGCGTCCTACCGCAACCCACGTGAACAGGGTTTCTCGGACCTGCTGGTCATTAACGATGATCGCGTGGCACCGGCCAGAGGCTTTGGCCAACACCCTCACCGGGACATGGAGATTTTTTCATACGTACTGGAAGGCGAACTGGCCCACGAAGACAGCCTGGGTACAGGTTCGGTGATACGCCCGGGCGACGTGCAGCTGATGAGTGCTGGCACCGGCGTCACCCATAGCGAATTTAATCACTCGGCCAGCGCGCCCGTGCATTTTTTGCAGATCTGGATCGTACCGTCTGAGCAAGGTGCTGCCCCTCGTTACCAGCAGCAACACTTCACGCCTCAGGAAAAACGCGGCCGCTTGCGCCTGATCATTTCGCCAGAAGGCGCAGAGGGTTCCCTGACTGTGCGTCAAGACGCGCGCGTGTATGCGGGGCTATTCCAAGGGGATGAACGCGCCGAGCTGACACTGGCCGAAGAGCGTTACGCTTATGTGCACGTCGCCCAAGGCAGCGTGACCCTCAACGGGCAGGTACTGGTCGAAGGTGACGGCGTGCGGGTGCGAAATGAACGCACCCTAACCCTGACCGATGGCCAGAACGCTGAGGTACTGGTGTTCGACCTAAGGCCCAACGAATTACCAGGCCTGTAACTCGGTCCATACGCCCACCCGCACAGCAAAGCAACTCGACAGGCTAACTGCGGTCAGCTTCATAACCAGCACGGTTACGGAGCCGGCCGTAGGCCGGTCCGCTAATCGACTCATCGTCGACCAAGGACCCAAACCATGCAAGTACCCTCCACCCTGTCACCTGCTGATCGCGAAGCACGCGACCGCCTGAGCACCGACACCATTCGCACCCTGAGCATGGACGCCGTGCAAAAGGCCAACTCTGGCCACCCGGGCACGCCCATGGCCCTCGCGCCGGTGGGCTATACCTTGTGGAGCCGCTTCCTGCGCTATCACCCCAAACATCCCGATTGGCCTAACCGCGACCGCTTTGTGCTGTCAGCTGGGCATGCGTCCATGCTGCTGTACTCCCTTCTGCACCTGGCCGGGGTAGTAGAGATCGATGCCGATGGCAAGCCCACGGGGCAGCCTGCCGTGAGCCTGGAAGACATCAAGCAATTCCGCCAGATGTCGTCCAAAACCCCAGGGCACCCTGAATACCGCATGACCACAGGGGTTGAGACCACCACAGGCCCCCTGGGCCAGGGCTGTGCCAACAGTGTGGGCATGGCCATGGCTGGCCATTGGCTGGGCGAGCGTTTCAACCGCCCTTCCGGCACGTTGTTCGATTACCGGGTGTTCGCGATCTGCGGTGACGGCGACATGATGGAGGGGGTCAGCAGTGAAGCGGCTTCTCTGGCGGGCCACCTGAAACTGGGCAACCTGTGCTGGCTGTACGACAACAACACCATCAGCATTGAAGGGCACACCGAGTTGGCGTTCAGCGAGAACGTCATCACCCGGTTCCAGGGCTATGGCTGGAAGACTGTACACGTCACAGACGCCAACGACACGGCAGCGTTGGCAAACGCCCTGGAAGGGTTTGATGGAAAAGGCGACGCACCGCTGTTGATCGTGGTGGACAGCGTGATCGGCTACGGCGCCCCCAACAAACACAACACAGCAGCTGCCCATGGCGAGCCTTTGGGGGAAGATGAAATTCGCCTGGCCAAGACCGCCTATGGCTGGAACCCTGATGCACAGTTCAGCGTGCCAGACGATGCCAAGGGCTGGCTTGAGGCGCTGCTCATCGAGCGCAACCAAAGCACTTACGAGGCCTGGGAGGCCAGCCTGGCTGCCCTCCAGCAACAAGCGCCTGCCTTGGCTGAGGATCTGAAGCGCATGCGCGCTGGAGAGATGCCTGAAGGCTGGGACGCGGCCATCGAACCATTCCCCACAGACGCCAAGGGCGTAGCCAGCCGCCAGTCTGGCGGCAAGGTGCTTAATGCTTACGCTCAGCGTATCCCCTGGCTGCTGGGGGGCTCGGCTGACCTTTCACCTTCCACCAAAACCAACCTGACGTTTGAAGGCGCGGGCAGCTTCCAGGCTGGGCACTATGCCGGCCGCAACCTGCACTTCGGGGTGCGCGAGCATGCCATGGGCGCCATCGCTAACGGGATGGCGCTGTGTTATGTGCGCCCTTACACCTCCACCTTCCTGGTGTTTAGCGACTACATGAAGCCGCCCATTCGCCTGGCCGCGATCATGGAAGTGCCGGTAGTGTTCGTGTTCACCCATGACTCCATTGGGGTGGGTGAAGACGGCCCTACTCACCAACCCATTGAGCAACTGGCCCAGCTACGGGCAACACCTGGGGTATTGACCCTGCGCCCCGGTGATGCCAATGAAACAGCCCAGGCCTGGAAAGTGGCATTGCAGCAGACCCATAGGCCCTCCTGCATCATTCTCAGCCGCCAACCTCTGCCTACCCTCGACCGTGAACGCTTCGCCAGTGCTGACAACGTGGCCAAGGGCGGCTACGTATTGGCAGACAGCCCTGCCCCTAAGGTGATCCTGCTGGCAACGGGCAGTGAATTGAGCCTGGCCGTGGAGGCTTACGAGCAGCTTAAGGCCCAGGGTGTCGACAGCCGCGTGGTGTCCTTGCCGTGCTGGGAATTGTTCGAAGAACAGGACAAGGCCTATAAGGACAGTGTATTGCCGCCTTCGCTTACGGCGAGGGTCGCCATCGAACAGGCAGGCCCCATGGGTTGGGACCGTTATGTGGGCAATACCGGTGCAAAAGTGGTGATGAGCACATTTGGCGCCTCGGCGCCCATCGGAAAGCTGCAGGCCAAATACGGCTTCACCGTGGATAACGTGGTGAAGCTGGCCAAGGAACAGATCGGGTAAACCTCTGCACCCTGCGCGAATTCCCTGTGGGAGCTCGCGCAGCGGCAGCGGGCGAATGGACAGTCGTCGTACCGCTGCAACCTCCATGCTCTAGGTTCCCGGCCTCAGCCACTGGCTTCGGCCGGCCCTACAGCGATAGTGTTTAAGGCCGATCAGGGCAGCGACGCACTGACTACACGCAACGCCAACCCTTCGTACGGATCAAGCGAGATGGTAAAGGCGCCGCCTTCGCTCAAGTCTCCTTCCACTCGCTCGTTGATGATGTCCACCACCGGTCCCGGTGCAATGCCTGGCAGGTGCAAGGTTTCCACCAGCGACTCACTGCCGAAATTCAACGCCGTAATCTGTGTGCCCCGGCCAGCCGGCAGCTCATGCACCATGATGAGCAACGAGGGATGCTCGGTGTCGGGCACCAGAATCTGCTTGCTGGCCGCGATGTCGTAGGCACGGCGTACCGAGAGAATCTTCTTGAGCTGGGAGGCGAAGGAATCCGGGCGTTGCAGCTGGTCCACGATGCTGCCGTACAGGCTGCGGGCCTTAGGCATGCCGCCCGTGGACACCGTTGCAGTCGGGTCCAGATCGACCAGGTCATAACCCCCTCGGTGAATCCAGCGCGTATCGCCGTCTTCCATCAGGTGGGCTACCTGATCGGCTGGCAACGGCAAAGCACCCGCCAAGTCCCAGCCGGACAAGGCAAACACGCCCGGTTGCATGGCGTTGTACATCACTAGCAGCAGGTGAATGTGCTGGATGCGCTGAATGTCCTCTGCTGTGAGGGTATCCAGGTCACGAATGCCCAAGGCGGCAGTGATGATACTGGCCGTTGTGCAAGACACGCCGTTGGTCACAAACTTGAGGTTGTAAGGGGCGTGTTCACCCGCCAGCCGCTCGTACATCTCTTCACGGATGTGCTCACGAAGGATGTTGCCGGGGAATGTCTGCCCTTGGTACATGAACTGGTCATGGGCATGCAGCGTCCAGAAGTGCACCAGCTCCAGCGTCAGCTCATCGTGGTTCTGCAAGGCATGGATCAAGGAGGCAGGATCTACGTTGAAACGATGCATTTCCTTGAGCATCAGCCGCAGGAACTCCGTGCGGCCTGTGAGCAACGCATGCTGGTAGGCCGGCCGGGTGATAAAGTCGTAGGACAGGTCAGCCCCGCCATGGGACATGGCCGCAATGTCATCGATGGTAAGGTTCAGCTCCTGGAAACTGAAGCCGCCGGCCTTGCGAATGGCGCCCCCCAGCAGCTGGTTGCCATTGACCGACAGCGGGTGGCTTTCGGACCAGGCATTGCCTTCTGGCCGGCGCTCCACCCCTAGGAAGCCGTTGGCATCCAGGCGCAGCACACGAGCGCCCACCACGTCGATGGCGTGCAAGGCGTCGCCAATAATCATTTGCTGTGCGGTAAAGCTGGGGTCTAGCCAGTTCAGCGAGGGCTGCCCTTCCTTGAAGTAGTGCAGGTACACCCAACGCCGTGCCTTGCCGTCTACACCCACGATAACAGGCGTGGCGCTCCAGTCGGTTTCTTTCACCCCTGGCTCGAAGAAGATCACCCGCTGTAGCTGCCCTACGATGTAGTGCTTGTCTCGCAGGGTGTCTACCAGGGCAGGCGATAGGTTCACAGCGTCACGGCCTGCCGGCACCTCAGGTAACAGGGCCCAATCCTCTTCCCGTATTTCCACCATGTGGAACAGGCCGGGGTATTCTTCATAGGCCATCTCCGCCAGGCGCCAGTCTGCGCCTTTGCCCGTATGAGAGGGAATTGCGTCCTCGATCACTACGGCGTTGTGGGCTGCAGCCAGGCGCGCCAGCCCTACCAGTTCAGCCTCTGTGCCTAGCGAGGGGTCGATCTCAAAGCTGATACGGTCAAAGTTGCCGTCAATGGTGGGTGTGTGGGTGCGCCCACGAAGCCCACCTGAGAGCTTGAGCGGACCGTTATGAATGCCCTGAATGCCAATCTCAGACAGCGCATGCCACAGGGTTTCATCGCCCAGCGCCTGCAACACCGAGCCGCCCTCGCGGGTCACGATGGAGGCGGGGTAGGCCGTGAACCAAACCGACGCAATGGCAGTAGCATCCCGCGGACGGGCCTGGGCGAACGGCCGCTGCCATAAACGGGCCTGGCCCGAATACAGCTTTGCACGCTGTTTGGCGGCGTTGAGCATGGAATGCTCCACCAGCCAGCGCACGTGATCCGGATCGGGGGTGGTGGTCATAGAGGTACCTTCCGTTGCAGTGGATTAGGTTCAGAGTGCGAGGCACGACGAACGTTGCATCGGGGCTGTTGGCCTGAGCAACGGTTACCGACGGTTGCACCCTGCAGGCATGGCAGTCATGATTCGTGCCTTGGCCCTAAGAATTGCCAGAGCACAGCGAGCCCGCATGCACTACAGCCACTCCCCCCTTCCTCTTGCACGACGAAGCCCGGTCATAGTGGCGTTGCTACTGATCGTGATCATCGTGCTGTCGTTGGTAGGCTTCGATGTCTGGCAGAGCTGGACCTTGCGCAACCAGACCCTCAACGCAGCCGCGGCCAATGCTTCCAACATGGCGCGCTCTATGGCCGAGCATGCCGGGCACACGTTCGAAGAAGCCGATACCGTACTGATTGGCCTGGTGGAGCGGACGCAGGCCGATGGGGTGAGCGACGATGTGCATCGTCAGCGCCTGCATCGCCTGATGAAACGCTTGACCGGTTCGCTCACTCAGCTCCACGGCTTGTTCATCTATGCCGCTGACGGCCACTGGCTGGTTACCTCTAACGATGACTACCCAGAAGGTGCCAACAACGCTGACCGGGACTACTTCGTTTACCATCGCACCCACGCCGACCTCTCCGCTCACATAGGGCCGGTGATCCGTAGCCGCTCCACCGGTGAGCTTGTCGTCACCCTGTCACGGCGTATCAATGATGCCGAGGGCCGGTTTGCGGGTGTTGCACTGGCGACCCTCAAGGTGGATTACTTCAGGCGCTTCTACGAAAGCTATGCGTTGGACCCCAACGGCGTGATCAGCCTGGCGATGGCCGATGGCACTGTGCTGTTGCGTCGCCCCTACGATGAAACCGTCATCGGCTCCAGCCTCGCCCAAGGTGTAGTGTTCTCCCAGCTATTGCCGGTTACCCACGAGGGTACTCGCATGCTCACCTCCATCGTTGATCGCGTGGAGCGGCTCTACGCTTACCGTCAGGTCAGCCAATACCCCTTGGTGGTACTGGCGGCTGAATCCAAGTCCTTTCTGCTCGCCAACTGGCGCAGTAACCTGCTGCACACCGCATTAGTGATTCTGTTGTTGCTCTCGGCCACAGGCGTGTTTGGGGTGATGTTGATTCGTCAGATACGGCAGACGGCGTTAACCGAGGCTGAATTGCGAGACGCCCATGCAGCCTTGGAACTGATGGCCATGCAGGACAGCCTTACGGGCCTGGCTAACCGGCGGCAACTGGAGGATGCCCTGCCCCGGGAAATTGGCAGGGCACGACGGGATGGCAGCCCCCTGGGGTTGATCATGCTGGACATCGATCACTTCAAGGCGTTTAACGACCTCTATGGTCACCCTGCTGGAGATACTTGCATACGTGAAGTTGGCTTGGCGCTACTTGCTTGCGTTGGCAGGGCGGGTGATCTGGTAGTCCGGTATGGCGGCGAGGAGTTGCTGGTATTGCTGCCCCAATGCGACCTGCCGGGCACAATGCGCGTGGCCGAGCGCATGGTGGAAGCCGTAAGAGGCTTGAACATCCCCCACAGTGGTAGCCCCTACGGCCAGGTGTCTATCAGTGCAGGCGCCTACGTATGGCAGGATACAGAGCTTCCAGCCCGCCCGCAGGCCTTGGTCGAAAGCGCCGACGCCGCGCTGTACCGCGCCAAGGCACAGGGCCGGAACCAGGTGTACCCTACGGCGCCTGCCCCCTGACCACTCTACGCCTGCACCACCCGTAATTGCCCCAACTCCAACAGACTGAAGTACCCTTCGCTCCAGCCAGCAGTATCGATGTGCCATACGTTCCCCAGCCGTCGAGGGCGCCGCAAGGGGGTATGGCCCACTACCACGGCGCGTACGTCGCGCACTTCGCTTTCATCACGCGCCTTGAGGCGCGCCCGCGACCACTGGAAGGTTTCCTCAAGCTCGATCACATAGGGCAAGGCCCCCGACAGGTACTCACGCAGCGTGGTCCAGCTCGGAAATGGGCAGTGAGCATGCACCAGCCCCACCAGCCCCTGGGCGGTCTCGATTTCCAAGGCGACAGGCAACTGGGCGAACCGCTCGGCGTACTCGCGCTGCTGCGACGGTGGGCTTTCCATGAACCAGGCGCCACCACTGCCGAGGTAGTCACGAGGGTCCAACTGCGGGTCTTGGTCCACGTACTGGCGAGTGAGCACTTCGTGGTTACCCTGCACGGCATGGAACCAAGGCTGGTTCAGCCATTCCAGCGCCCTTGGGCTCTCTGGCCCCCGGTCGACCAAGTCGCCTACACTGAATAACCGATCACGGTTTGGATCGAAGCGTGCGCGCTCCAGCGTAGCCTCCAGCCGGCTGAAATGCCCGTGAATGTCGCCTACCGCATAATCACGGCCTTGGGTGTTAGGCCCGTAGTGTTTGAATCGCGCCATGGCGTGCTCCTGTGCCGGCTCGGTCAGTGTTCTGCATTGAGCACCAGCGAACTGCGGATTTCCAGCACCGCCCCTACGTTAGCCTGGTAACCCGCCGGCGTGCCTGCATAGGACAACGCCCAAGCCTTGGCCGGGCCTGCTGCGGCTACCAGGGTTTGCGTGATAACCGGGCCGCCGTTGAGCGTGATGGTGCAGGTGGTTTCTGCAGCAGGTACATCGTTAAGGGTGCTAGCTTTCACCCGTGTGCATGCGCTTTGATAGCCGCCTTGGGAAAAGTTCTTTTGTACAGCAGTGCGCATTTCCAACACCACGCCCGCCACATTGACCACGTGCCCGGGTTCGACTGGGCTTTGGCTCAGTTCCACCACCATGGCAGGGTCGCCATTTGCATCGGGTTTCACTGCACGTTGTCGACTGACTTCACTGCCTGCCTCGACCGGAATGGGCTCTACCTGCCAACCCGGAGGCCAGTCAATCACTGCCTCCCCGGCTATCGCCGTTCCTGCCACGGCAAGGAGAGCACTCAGGTGTATAGCGAAGCGCTTCTGCATGAAAGCGACCTGCCCGCAAAAAGCCCACAGTCTCGCAGCCACTGGACGTTTCGTACAGCACCCTTGGGCATCAATGAAGCACCCCGCCGAATCAGAAGGCGCGTAGGGAACCTTTATCCGGACGGCTACCTCCCTACTGTACCCCTGACAAAAGAGGCAGCGAACATGATTCCCCAAACCCAAGGCACTGAAGAGCAAGGCCCCAGCGGTGTACCCTTCGTAAATGACCCGGCCAAGCCCGCCAATGGCGGCAAAGGCCTGAATGATCCGTTCAATGAGGACCCCGGCTCCGAGCTGGATGACGCGCGCGTGCCTCTGATCGATGAGGACGAGCAACCAGAGTAAGCTCACGTTTGCAGCGGCCAATTCCCCTGAACAGACACTTCGGGGAACTGCCAGCGCTGCGGTTGGGTCGGTATCTTCTGTACTTACCCGAGGCCTACCAATGGAGCTGATCCCTGAGTCCTGGCTGGACCGCATCCCCTTGCCCTGGCTAAGCACCCTGATCGCCGCACTGGCCGCTGTGTTGTTTGTGCTGTTGATTCGCTGGCTGGGGTTAGGCCTGCTGCGCCGTGTGTCCCGCCGCATGTTGCTGGCCAGGCAGCTGATTTCCAAATCCCGCCGCCCTTCTCTTTGGCTGCTACCCCTGCTGGCCTTGCAGTCTGTGTGGACCTCTGCACCGGATGACCTGCTACTCATTAATACCGTCCGCCATGTGAATGGGCTGTTGGTCGTAATGGCCTTCACTTGGCTTGGGGTGCGCTGTGTGGCTGCAGTCGCCGACACTATCTCCATCCGCAACCCGCTGGATATCGAGGACAACCTTACAGCGCGACGCATCCAAACCCAGGTGCGTGTACTGGTACGTTGCCTTAACGTGGTCGTCATTCTGTTTGGCACAGGCTTGATCCTGATGAGCTTTCCGGCTGTCCGCCAAGTCGGCACTAGCTTGCTAGCCTCCGCTGGGCTGGCCGGGCTGGCGGCAGGTTTTGCGGCAAAACCTGTGCTTGGCAACTTGATCGCTGGGCTACAGATCGCCATTTCCCAACCTATTCGCCTGGATGACGTGGTGATCGTGGAAGGCGAATGGGGCCGCATTGAAGAAATCACCGGCAGCTATGTGGTGGTGAAAATCTGGGACGAGCGCCGGCTTGTCGTGCCGCTGACTTACTTCATCGAGAAACCGTTCCAGAACTGGACCCGCAGCGCCTCAAGCCTGATCGGGTCGGTTTTCCTGTGGGTGGATTATTCCATTCCACTGGAAGCATTGCGTACCCAGGTGAAGCTGATCTGCGATGAGATCCCCCACCTGTGGGATGGCCGCGTCTGCGTGCTACAAGTAACCGACACCAGCGAGAAATCCATGCAGTTGCGCATCTTGATCAGCTCCCAGGACTCATCCCGCAACTGGGATGCGCGGTGCCACGTGCGCGAACGCCTGATTACCTTCATCAACCACGAATTTCCTCAATGCCTGCCCCAGCTGCGCGCTGAAATACAGACGAAGACGATCCGCCCCGATGCTCATCAGCCCATCAAGACTGAGGAAATCGAGCGTCAACCACCGGTATGAATGTTGTTCTTATGAGGGGCCCGCTGCGCGGACACTGAGGCGTAGAGATCGATTACAGCGTTTGTTCGGTTGCCGCCATGGACTGAAGCACGACGGTTTTCTGTGCATCGGTCAGGTGGTCCCAGTACTGGGTTTTGACATACATGCCAAGGCCGCCAGCAATATACAAGCACAGCACCACGATGGTCAGAATAGCCAGCGGTGACGTGCCTGATTCGGCGTCATCCGCAGTGGCTGAGGACGTGAACAGGTCCTGGATGCGTTTGAAGAAGTGAGTCAAGTAGAGCAATACTTGGCGACCCATGATGATCGTTCGAACCTCGCTTAAAGACGGAAATAAGGTAAGTGGCAGGCCTGGCGAACCCCATAAGTCTGCCGGCTGTCAACAGTTGTATGATAACTGAATGTGAAGTAACCAAATAGTTAGCCTGCTTGGCATTACGACGAACGTCATGCGGCAATCCGCCTCACCCCCCTTTATTTGCCGGGCCTAGGCGCCCTTCGCACACGGGAGACTCCATGCATTATCGCGTATTGGGCAACACCGAACTCAAAGTCAGCGCCATTGCGCTGGGTACCATGACCTGGGGCGAACAGAACACCCAGCAGGAAGCCTTCGAGCAGATCCGCCTGGCCAAAGACGCTGGGGTAACCTTGATGGACACCGCCGAGATGTATCCCGTACCACCTCGCGGCGAGACGTATACCAAAACCGAACAGATTATCGGCAACTATTTCCGCGAGCATGGAGACCGAGCGGATTGGGTACTGGCCAGCAAGGTTGCCGGCCCGGGCCGCATGGACCATATTCGCGATGGCAACCCGCGCCTGGACCGCAAAAACATTATAGCGGCCTTGGATGCCTCGCTTAAACGCTTGAATACAGACTACCTGGACCTCTACCAACTGCATTGGCCAGACCGCAAAACCAACTTCTTCGGCGTCTTGGGCTACCAGCACGATGCCGACGATGTGTTTACCCCTATCGAGGAAACCCTTGAGGTGCTGGATGAGGTGGTGAAAGCCGGCAAAGTGCGCCATATCGGCCTGTCCAACGAAACTCCGTGGGGCACCCAGCGTTTCCTGCACCTGGCGCAAACCCGTGGCTGGCCGCGTGCAGTGTCTATCCAGAACCCCTACAACCTGCTCAATCGCAGCTTCGAGGTCGGCCTGGCAGAGATCGCCCTGCGCGAGTCCATCGGCCTGCTGGCGTATTCACCGTTGGCGTTTGGTGTGCTGTCGGGTAAATACCTGCAAGGCGCTCGCCCTTCCACAGGTCGCCTTACGTTGTTCGAGCGTTTTCAGCGTTACAACAACCCACAGGCGGAGGCCGCTGCAGCTGCCTATGTGGCGCTGGCCCGCGAGCATGGGTTGGACCCTGCGCAAATGGCGTTGCAGTTCGTGACCGAACAGCCCTTTGTGACCAGCAATATCATCGGGGCTACCACCCTTGAACAATTGCGCAGCAACTTGGGCAGCATTGACGTGACGCTGAGCGACGATGTACGTGCAGGCCTTGAGGCCATCCACAAGCAATATCCCAACCCAGCGCCGTGATCCCATGCCCGGTGTCGCATGCGGCGCCGGGCTAGCCGACAGAACCATTCGCCATATAGCCGCGTCGTAACAGAACATCAATACGACGAAGGCTTATCCCATGCACCTGCCCCCCCACGCCCGCTTCAAACCCTATACCCATTCGGCAGGCGGTTGGGGGTCGGCCCACTCTGTAGCTAACATCCTGTTTCGTGAGCGAATTCCTGCCAAAGCCGCTTTGGCGTTGTTCAAGCAAAACAAACCTGATGGCTTCTCGTGTGTCAGCTGCGCCTGGGCCAAGCCAGATAATCCCCACTTGCTAGAGTTCTGCGAAAACGGCGCCAAAGCCACGGCATGGGAGCTGACCTCGCTGCGCGCTGATGAAGACTTCTTCAGCAAACATACCTTAGCCGAACTCCGAACCTGGCCAGACTACGACTTGGAGCAGCGCGGCCGGCTGACCCGCCCCATGCGCTACGATGCCGCTACGGATACCTACAAGCCCGTTTCCTGGGCCGAAGCCTTCGCCGCCATCGGTCAAACCCTCAAGGCATTGCCGCGTGAGAGCGTGGTGTTCTACGCCTCGGGCCGGGCCTCGCTAGAAACCTCGTTCATGTACCAGTTGATGGCCCGGTCATACGGCAATAACCACCTGCCTGACAGCAGCAACATGTGCCATGAAAGTACCTCAGTGGGGTTGCAGGAAAGCATCGGCGTACCTGTTGGCACCGTGACCCTCAATGACTTCAAGCACACCGATTGCTTCCTGTTCTTTGGCCAGAACGTAGGAAGCAATAGCCCGCGCATGCTTCATCCTTTGCAGGAGGCCCGTAAGCGCGATGCCCAGATCATCACCTTCAACCCGCTGCGTGAACGGGGACTGGAGCGGTTCGTCAACCCTCAGAACCCCCTGGAAATGCTAGGCCCTGACTCTACCCCAATCAGTACCCAGTACCACCAGGTGGCGCTTGGCGGAGACCTGGCCGCCATGGCCGGTATGATCAAGGCATTGCTCGCGCTGGAAGCTGAAGCCGTAGCTGCCCATAAACCCAGTGTGCTGGACCATGCCTTTATCGCTGAACACACCACAGGGTTTGACGCCTTGGTGCAACAAATCGAGGGCTACTCTTGGGCTGAGCTGGAGCGCCGCTCCGGGCTGGGCCGCAGTGCACTGGAAGCCGCCGCCCGGGTGTATGCGCAAAGTGAGCGCGTCATGGGCGTGTACGGCATGGGCCTGACCCAGCACCGCCATGGCGTGGCCAACGTGCAGATGCTGGTCAACCTGCTGTTGCTTCGCGGCAACATAGGCAAGCCTGGTGCCGGTATTTGCCCTGTACGCGGGCATTCCAATGTGCAAGGCCAACGTACGGTGGGTATTACCGAAGACCCTAAAAAAGTGCCTGGCGAACTCATCCAGCAGGTGCTGGGCGTCACCGTGCCGGAAGAGAAAGGCTTCTGTACGGTAGAGGCGTGCGAAGGGCTGCTGGACGGTCGCGTTAAAGGCTTTATTGGGCTGGGCGGCAACTTCATCCGTGCTGTACCTGATACCTCTCGTTTGGAACCTGCTTGGCAGCAACTCGACCTCAATGTGCAGATCGCCACCAAGCTCAATCGCAGCCACCTGTTGCCCGGTACAAACATGTGGCTGTTGCCGTGCCTGGGGCGCATCGAGATCGATCGCCAGAACGGTGTGGAGCAGCAATGGGCCATCGAAGACAGCACAGGCTGTATCCATGGCTGGCATGGCCACAGTGAACCCGCCAGCGAGCATCTGCTGTCTGAACCGGCCATCGTGGCAGGCATCGCCGAGGCCACACTGGAGGCAAACCCCAAGCTCGACTGGAACGCCTGGCGCCAGGACTACCGCAAAGTGCGGGAAGCTATCGCGGCGGTCTATCCCGACATCTTCCATAACCTGGAAGTGCGCATGGCCGAACCTGGTGGTTTTCATCGCCCCCTGGCGGCTACCAAGCGGGAATGGAACACCGAGAGTGGCAAAGCACAGTTCACCCTCATGCCTACCCTGGATGCCGACGATGACGTCAATGCCGGTACAGGCCGCCGTGACGTGCTGCAGCTGATGACCATGCGCAGCAATGACCAGTTCAATACCACTATTTATGGCTACGACGACCGTTTCCGCGGTGTGAATGGCACCCGTAAAGTGCTGTTCATGAACACCAACGACATCGCGCGCCTGGGCTTCGTGGCGGGCGACTGGGTCAAAGTCACCACAGCCGTGGAAACAGCAGTGTCACGGGTGGTGGGCCCCCTGCAAGTGCTGCCCTATGATATTCCGGAAGGCTGCTGCGGTGGTTATTACCCGGAGTGCAATCCGTTGGTACCGCTGTGGCACCACGCTGAGAAAAGCAAGGTCCCTGCGTCCAAGGCGATTCCAGTGACCTTGATGAAAGTGCCTGTGGAGGCCGGGGCCGTGCCGATTGACTTGAAGCGCGCCTAGGGCTCACGGTTAGGTATCCGCGCCAGTCCGTGGCTGGCGCTGGGGCCTTCAGTGACGTGCACAAGCCTAGGCGTTGAGGTTGACCACCCCTGCCCCCTCGATATTGACCGTAACGCCCTGCACCTCGATGGTCCCGTCCTGTTTAAGCCTGAGCATACTTTTTCCAACTTCGAGGGTGATCTGTGTAGCCGCGGTGAAGTGGATAGCACCCGCCTGCGTCTCAACCCTATAACCGCCTTCCTCTACGGTGACGTTAACGCTTTTGCGGACGGTTTCCACATGGTCGCCCTGTACCGAAACGCAGCGAGTTCCTCCTACCCGCTGAAGGTCATCGGCCTCTACCTCTGTCAACATTTCACGCTCGGCATGAATGCACAGTTGCTCTGCGCCGAGCTTGTCTTCGAATCGCAAGAAATTGGCCTGTGACGCTTGGCCTTTGATAGACCGAGTCATCATGCCGCTTTGGGTCTTGTTGGCCGGCAGCTCCCAGGGCGGCGAGTTGCTGGCGTTATACAAACTGCCCGTGACCAGGGGGCGATCAGGGTTTCCCTCAAGGAACTCAACCACCACCTCATCACCCACACGCGGAATGCGAATGCTGCCAAACCCTGCGCTGGCAGCGGGCTGAACGACTCGAACCCAACAGGAGCTTTGATCATTGAACTGGCCATACCGGTCCCAGTGGAACTGGACCTTGATACGGCCCATGGCATCGGTATAAATCTCTTCGCCCTTGGGGCCGACCACTACCGCCGTTTGAGGCCCCATGATGGTAGGCCTGAGCCTGTTCAATGCAGGGCGAAAAGGCACTTTCGCCCGCACACACTCAAATGTATTGCTGTACTGAGCGCTCTGGTGGGAAAGGTAGTTGTTCATGCCTGAATGGTGGACAGCCATGGGCAGGAATATGCGGTCATCGGCCAGGCCCTTGTCGTGTTCATAATGGCCCTGGAGTTCAAAGGTGTGGCCTACACGTAGCGCCCGGCAATCGCTACCCCCTTTGAACGCTTTGCCGCCCAGCTCCAGCAGCTCGATCCGCCGGCGCAACAGCGCCTCCCCTTCTTCGTAATTCTGATGGGTGTAGTGGCCCATGTAGTCATACAGTTCGAACGTAGGCGCATCCCCTTGCTGGTTCAACGTTTTCATATGAACAGGCAGGCGATTCCGGGGCTGCCGGTAATCGAAGGTTTGCGTTGCCAGGGCCCCCGAATGAAGCGAACGTGCCGCCGTCCATTCAAAGATCGACCCTACTTCTGCCATACCGATATCAGGTTGATAGGCGATGACGGGATGTTCCGGGAGGGCGGAAAAAAGGGTGGTATCGTCGCCTATGATCATTCTGTGGCTGTCGGCCGTATGAACAAAGTAGAAGTACAGCCCTTCGTCTTCCAGCAGGCGCAATACAAAGTGGTAATCGCTTTCACGATACTGGGTAACGTAACTGCGCACCTTCAACGGTTTGGCCAGCTGAAACTCATAGTTAGCCAAGGTTGAATAACGGGAAAACACGTCACTCACCACCTCCGCTACGGTTTTCTCGTGGAAAATACGCGCGTCGTACCGCTGTTCCAGCAAGCTCAACCAAG
This sequence comes from Pseudomonas sp. AB39(2026), assembly GCF_059831485.1. Classification (NCBI taxonomy): domain Bacteria; kingdom Pseudomonadati; phylum Pseudomonadota; class Gammaproteobacteria; order Pseudomonadales; family Pseudomonadaceae; genus Pseudomonas; species Pseudomonas sp. AB39(2026). Next base: position 364,059 of record NZ_CP195212.1, on the reverse strand, counting down.
AGCCCAGTACTGCCGAGTAATGGCACGTGCCGTCATCGCTGCGCAGCTTGCTGAAGCCTGAGATCACCCCATTGATAAACCGGCTACCACCGTCTTCCAGCCGAATTTCCACCGTGGCCGGCTGACCTAGAGCCGACTTCAGCTTGATGTTACGGTCTTCAGATACCAGATCCAGCCTGAAACCGAAATCCTCGGACAGCCCCTCAGCGCCGGTAAATGAAGACAACACGAGTTCATGCTCAGACTTCACGGTGGTATGCAATTGGAACAGGCGGTTTTCCTGGGCGGTGAAGAGTGAGGCTAAACGGTCAAGCATGCGCAACTCCTTGTCATAGGGATAGGCCGACACCCCGTGCCGGATGGGTCAGTTGAGTCGTCACGTAAATGCATGGCGAAGCGAGGCAAGCCATTTCAGAAAGCGGGGTGTCCACCAGCGGGTGCGAGCTTGGCGGATATCATCAATTTCCATAAAAACATAGGCAACTCCAGTTGCCCGCTCTTTTAAACGGAGCATTCTGAGGTTTGCCATTACGTTTCTAAGACGGGTTATCAGGTGGATGACGAATATAAGAAAAAAACCCCCACATAATGTAATTGTAAATTTTGGGCCTATCATCCCAGAAACGGTTTTAGCGATCAGGGTACTCGCGCCACCAATCAACACAACAACACCCATCGGGCTTTTGCTCGCCGTACTATTTATTATTTTTACCCTATTATCTTTGAACTCAAAAATGTCCGTATTAACCTTCGACAGATGAGCCAAGACCAACAGAATCACAAATAGAATTATTGTAGAGGCGCTTATAAACAGGGCACCAGGAGTTTCTTTACCAAACCATTCCAAATATGAAAAATACATTGCCATAGCGCAATACAGAGCAAAATAAGTTATTGCACTAAAGAGCACCGTGTAGACATATTTTAAAAAGCTTTCATTGAAATAAATTAGATATTTAGCCCAGAAAAATAAACATAAAAACACACCAAAAAAAACCCATCCATAGCCAGACATCATCCCTCCCGCCAAGCTGATCATCGCATAAGATAAGAGAAAAACACGTATTACGCTGCGTAACTCACCAGCATCAGGCATCGCATATCACCTATAATTATAATTACCCAAGCTTTTATCTCATCCCATGGGATCAATGAGATAAAGCGCACCCGAACCTTTTATGAAACTTTCACCAATTACCAACACCAGCCCTATCATTCCTAAACCAGCGGCGCCGCAAACTATAGTTGCTAGTTTTCCTCCAACAACACCTTCATTGGCTGAAGTCACATTCGCCGGCCGATTATAAATCTCTTTTCTATAAAACTCGCTCATGGTAGTAGAGCTTTTGTAATTCAAATACGTCTGCGGCCCTACCGCCAGCACCATACCTGCCACATTATTTGTGGGATACTTCAACAGCCCCCTAGCTCCGTCTGCGGCTACCCAGGCTCGTTTTGACAGCGCCCGCTCGGTACCATACACCGGTAGATTTACTTCCCCCCCCCGCCATGTAGCGAGAGGTATAGTCCATCGCTGGGCGGTAGGGTAGGTTTGGAAGTACCTTACATTATAGGCCATCGAAGAATAATCCATCCTGCGCTAAGTCTTTATAGAGGCCTGAAATCGGTCTCATCCTGAGTGGACTCTAAAAGATGCTAGCCATTTTACTAAACGCGGCAACCACCAATGACTACGTGCCTGACGGACCTCCTCTATTTTCTCGAAGGTGTACTTGATATTTTCTTCACGCTCCTTTCTTGCAAGTACTCTCAGTCCTGAAATCATGTCCCGAAGCAGGTAGAGCAGGTAGCATCCGCAGGCAGTACAGAGTATCCCTAACACCACCCAAGCAATGTAGGAAGGCAAAACTCCAACAATAGCCATTGTCAAGAATAATGCCAACGACGACACGATTATAGACAAGCTATTAGGAGAGCCGGCAACATTTACCAACCTAACTCTTTTATTTTCGATAACAAAAGGCATAGTCTTGCTGCTTCTCAAGCACAACCAAAAAATAACCATTAGCAATATCAGTAATGGTAATATGACCAAAATAAAATTTAAATATTTAGACAGATTTGGAACAGCCCCAAAAACCGTATGAAGCATTATCATAGCAAGATAAATGGGGACAAAAGCCAGACTAAAAATAACCGTGACCGCATGGCGAATGTAACCCTCATTGAAATTTAAAAGGTATAGCATCCATATGAGGTAAAAAATAATTCCAACCCCCAATATAAACCAGTAATAAATATCTCCCCAAGGCGCAGAGCATGCGACGATGGAAACGCCCCAAAACATAGACCAACAATTTTTTTTTAGAAAACTTGAGTCTGGCATACCTACCACCAGTCAACAATATAGTTGCCAATTGCTTTATCAATCTTACGTGATCCTATAAAAGCCTGCACCCCTATACTCGCTGCCCAGCTAATACTTATAACTAAATACAAAGGCGCCGCTAAGCCAAAAAATGTTGCTCCAACTATCACTAAAGAACCAGTGGCAATCCCTGCCACCGCTGCCGTCACATTCGTCGGCTGACTATAAGCCGACTTCTTATAAAACTCACTCATAGTAGTAGAACTTTTGTAATCCAAATACGCCTGCGGCCCCACCGCCAGCACCATACCTGCCACATTGTTTGTAGAATACTTCAACAACCCCCTGGCCCCGTCTGCGGCTACCCAGGCCCGTTTTGACAGCGCCCGCCCGGCACCATAAACCGGCACATTCACTTTACCCCCCGCCATGTAGCGAGAGGTGTAGTCCATAGCCTGCGCTGTGGCGGGGATCTGGAAGTGCAGTGATCCACCTAACCAAACCAGCTTTATATTGCCCTTGCTGATTTTCTTGGCCGAACGGGCGCCGGCCTTGCCGCGGTTGTCTATCCAACGCTTGAGTTGACCCTTCTGCTCCGGCGACAGGTCCAGCAGATCGAACAGCCGCTGGTTCTGGGCCATCGCTGCTGTGAGGTTGGCGGCGTTGACGAACGTACCTGCCAAGTTACCGGGCGAGAACAGCAGCGGCCCTATCTCGGGGATGCCGACTGCCAGTTCTTGAACGTGTTTGAGTTGCTCTACTGTCACCTCAGAGGCCACGGCCAGCCTTCGCAGCAACTGCTGTAGTAGTGTTATTGACTCCTCCACCTCCGTCGTCGACAGCCCCTCAGCGGAAGTAAGCTGGTGAGCTAGAAACACAGCAGCGTTATAGTCACTGGTGGCATAAAGGCTTGGTGGGAGGAATTGCACAAAGCGCTGGTTGGCAATGACGTATGGCGTAGGAAACTCCTCACCGGGGCCTAACAGCCCTTCTTGCGGAAAGAGGCCTTTGGGATTGGCGACCGTACAGCGAGGGTAGTTATTCATAAAAATACCTGATCATCACATTGACATAGTGAGTGCGCAACAAAATCTTTATAAAAGAAAACTCCACACATATCTAATTACGATCAATCTATTCAACCTCCCAAGCATAGCGACAATAATCACTTTGCCCTCGCCCCCTTATAAGAACCCAGCCATTTAACAAAACGCACTAGCAACCATCGGCTACGAACCCGACGAATCTCCTCTATATCCATGAAAGTGAATTTTATTAAAGAGGCCTTCTCCAAAGATAGCAAAACTCTTACACCTCGTACTTTATTCCTTCCTATAACCAGCACAACAACAGTCAAAAGTGGCGCCAACACCAAGCATAGAATCAACTCCAATGAGCCCCTTAGAAGTATCACTGCCAAAACAGTCAGGGCAATTACTGCTATAATCATGGCCCAACATAACATTATCTCCAGACGCGCATTCCCTTTCCACTCTCCGATTTTTACACGATCACCTTGAATTACGTATTGAAAGTTTTTGGAAGGCGAAAAATACGCAATAGCGAAGACAGCTAAAACAAAACAAGGCGAACCTACCACCAAAGCTAGGCGCTCTGCACCTTCAATCCCTATCTCATCTACATATATCCTAGCTGAGGTAAAAGACATGTAGGCCATGGATACTGCAAAACTTGCAACCAGGCTAAAGGCATACACAACATAACGTTCGCACCAGTAAATCTTATATATAGTCCAAGCTGACAAAACCAACACCATGCTTACAACAATCTCTAAATAACCGATCAAACCCCACGGCAAAAAAACGCATAAAAATAAAAGAAGAACGAATTCTGCCCGTGCCGTATCACGTATGTCGACAGCCCCCTCACTACCCCTCATCTGTTAACAAATCTCCAATTGCTTTGTCTGCCTTTGTAGCAACAAGTACATGCTGAGTTGCTAAAGACCCTATCCAGCTGATCGCAATTATTATACCTAAAGCCACACCTCGACCTAGAGGGTGCAAAGATACGATCTTTAATACAGTCTCTCCCCACGCCATACCCATCGCAGCTGCCGTCACATTCGTCGGCTGACTATAAGCCGACTTCTTATAAAACTCCCTCATCGTCGTAGAGCTTTTGTAATCCAAATACGCCTGCGGCCCCACCGCCAGCACCATACCTGCCACATTGTTTGTAGAATACTTCAACAACCCCCTGGCTCCGTCTGCGGCTACCCAAGCCCGTTTTGACAGCGCCCGCCCGGCACCATAAACCGGCACATTCACTTTACCCCCCGCCATGTAGCGAGAGGTGTATTCCATAGCTTGCGCGGTAGCGGGGATCTGGAAGTGCAGTGAGCCACCCAACCAAACCAGCTTTATATTGCCTTTGCTGATTTTCTTGGCCGAACGGGCGCCGGCCTTGCCGCGGTTGTCTATCCAACGCTTGAGCTGACCCTTCTGCTCCGGCGGCAGATCCAGCAGATCGAACAGCCGCTGGTTCTTGGCCGTTGCCGCTGCAAGGTTGGCGGCATTGACGAACGTACCTGCCAAGTTACCGGGCGAGAACAGCAGCGGCCCTATCTCGGGGATGCCGACTGCCAGTTCTTGAACGTGTTTGAGTTGTTCTACTGTGACCTCAGAGGCCACGGCCAGCCTTCGCAGCAACTGCTGTAGCAGTGTTATCGACTCTTCCGCCTCCATCGTCGAGAGCCCCTCAGCGGAAGCAAGCTGGTAAGCCAGAAACACAGCGGCATTATAGTCACTGGTGGCATAAAGGCTTGGTGGGAGGAACTTCCCAAAGCGCTGGTTGGCAATGACGTCTGGCCAAGGAAGTTCACCCTCGCCCAAGAGCCCCTCTTGCCTGGGCAGGCCTCTGGGATTGGCGACCGTGCAGCGCGGGTAGTTATCCACAAAGGCCTCCAACACGCCCCTGAGCTTGGCAGTCTCCAACCCCATAAACATGTTTCATCAAATACTGGCTCCTTGCCTAAGATGATCAAATGTAAGTGCTCCCAAAACCAATAGAGCGTTAACCCTTAACCTTGAGCGACGGAAACGATACCTTAGAAACAGCAAAGGTCAACCCTCTAAACATTCTGATTAGTTCGTAATAGCACAAGGCGAACGGACACTTTCCTACAAATTCAAGGCTTACTTAAGTGCTGAATAGCCGTTCCCCTTGATCTAGAGCCACGGGATTTACAGATAACATGACATTACTAGTTACAAGTTCACTGAATCCCAAGTCAACAGTGTATTGATCCAGATCAATTTTTGCCGAGGGCAGTGCTGGATTGCTCCAATGGTTCGCCTTGGCTGCCATTTGCAGGCAAAAGCCATCAGGCGCCGCACCACTGTACAAATATACACATATTCCGCTTGCATCCTTTGGCCCGCAGCGCCATCCTTGCTGGCGTCTGGCGAGAGGTAAAGGTATGCGGCTGTTCCTGTGTGAAAAACCGTCCCAAGCGAGGGACATCGCCAATGTGCTAGGTGCCCGTGGTAAAGGAGACGGTTGCCTTACAGGCAACGGGGTAACGGTTAGTTGGTGTATCGGCCACCTGCTTGAAACGGCACCGCCAGATGCCTACGACCCGCGTTACAAACAGTGGAGCCTGGATCATCTGCCAATCGTGCCAGAACAGTGGCGCATGCAGGTCAAACCCAAAACGGCCAGCCAGTTCAAGGCCGTGAAACGTCTGCTTGGCCAAGCCACGGAAGTCGTGATTGCCACGGACGCAGACCGTGAAGGCGAAATGATTGCCCGCGAGCTGTTGGACCATTGCCGCTACCATGGGCCCGTACAACGGCTATGGTTGTCTGCCTTGGACGACGCTTCCATCCGCAAGGCGTTAGCGGACATCCGGCCAGGTGCGTCCACCTTCAGCCTGTACCACTGTGCCCTAGGCCGTTCTCGTGCAGACTGGCTCATCGGCATGAACCTCAGCCGGCTGTTTACCTTGCTGGGTCGCCGTTCCGGTTATCAGGGTGTGCTGCCCGTGGGCCGTGTACAAACCCCTACCCTACGGCTCGTTGTGGACCGGGATCGCAGTATCGCAGCCTTCGTACCGGTGCCTTGGTGGGGTATCGATGTTCGGCTTTGCGCTGCAGGCCAGGTATTCACGGCCCAGTGGCAGGCACCGAAGGCGGTGTGTGACGAGGAACGGCGCTGCTTGCAGCAGCCCATTGCCGACGCCGCTGTGGCAAAGATGAGCCAGGCCAGCCATGCCAGCGTCACGGATGTACGCACCGAGCGCATCAAGGAGGGCGCTCCACTCCCCTTCGACCTGGGCACGCTGCAGCAGGTGTGCTCACGCAAGTTGAGCCTGGGCGCTCAGGAAACGTTGGACATCGCCCAGGCCTTGTACGAGACCTACAAGGCCATCACCTACCCGCGCAGCGATTGCGGCTACTTGCCGGTAAGCCAGCATGGGGAGGCCACCGGCATTCTGGCAGGGCTGAGCCGAGCGGATGCCGGCCTCGCGTCGGTATCCCCCTACCTGGACCCTACCCGCCGTTCCCGTGCTTGGAATGACGCCAAGGTCTCGGCTCACCACGGCATCATCCCCACGGCCGCTGCCCCAGCACTGGACCGGCTGCCGCCTAAATACAAAGCCGTGTACACGCTGATTCGTGCGCGCTACCTGGCCCAGTTTCTGCCAGATCACAGTTATGACCGTACGCGAGCGTCGTTCGACTGCGCAGGCGAGGTACTACTGGCGGTTGGCAAATGTGTGGTGGAACCTGGCTGGAAGCGCGCCCTGCCTGAAGCACTTGCACCACAGCCTGGGCGAGAGCCACCCCAGCCTCTCCCCCCGCTGGCCTCGGGCGACATGTGCCCTGTACGTGAGGTTCAGCTCAAGCACAACTGGACACAACCACCTAAACCGTTTACGGAGGGGGACCTGATCAGCGCTATGAAAAACGTGGCCAAGCTGGTTGAGGACCCAAAGCTCAAGCAGAAGCTGAAGGACACCACAGGCATTGGTACTGAGGCTACGCGGGCCGGCATCATTCAAGGGCTGCTGGATCGCGGCTACCTGCTTAAAACAGGTAAAGCGCTGGCCGCCAGCCCAGCAGGTTGTGGCCTGGTCGATGCCGTTCCGCGGTCCATCACCGACCCCGGCACCACTGCGGTATGGGAGCAGGCGCTGGATATGGTCCAAAGTGGTGAAATGTCTCTCGAAGATTTCCTGGCCAGGCAATCCGCATGGATGGGCAAGTTGGTAGAACGTTGTCGGGGGCTGAATGTAGTGATCACTGGCCCAGCGCAAAAGCCGGCCTGGGGGAAGAAACGCAAGGGCGGAGCCGCCCGGAAGGCTACAGGGGCGAAGGCTGCGCCTGGCAAAGGGCGCAAACGCGCAGCTTCAGCAAAGTGAGGCGTGGCCAGTATGGCCACCTCTCAGGGCTGCGCCCTTGCAAAGCCTCAGGCCTACTGCTTGCCTTGGTCATAAGGTGGGTAGCTATCACCTTCCGCACGTTTGTCTTTACCCACATCAGGCGCGGCAGGCGGCTTGGCGGGGTGCGTAGGATCTACCTGAGGGTCGGCCAGGTCTGGTGAGTCAGGGTCAAAACCCAGGTCACCTTTGTCTCCGCTTGCGTCGGCGTGATTTCCGCTTGCGCTGGCATAGGTACTCGGCGTACCTGGGGCGGGGGTAAGGTCGGGTTCAATGCGTTCGGGCGCCTGATCTGTCACGTGGCGTTGGGGGTCATTGCCTTGGATAGCCATGGTCGTCTCCTGTCAATAAGATGCTTGGGTTGGAAGCCTCGCCACGGTAATGGTGCCCTGGCGAGGACGAATGGTTCACCCAAGGCGCGCACGCATTTGTGCCTCGCTGTCCTCCAGCAGCACCCGAAGCTCTTGTGCCAGCGTGCCTTTGGCTACGCCTTCCAAGGCTTCGGGCTCGCCTCGCTCCAGCCCTGCTTCAAGCTTGCCAGCCCGTGCAGAGAGCGCTTTGGCACCGATGTTGGCGGCACTGCCCTTGATGGCATGGAAGATAGAGCGGGCGGCGGCACGGTCGCCGGCCTGTGCCAAACTCTGGAGACGGTCGAGAAGGTCGCGGGTATCCGTGGCAAAAATATCCAATACGTTGCGCAACAGCTCCAGGTCCCCCCCAAAGCGGCTGCTCACCGTCGGCCAGGCCTCGAGCAAACTGCCTTCAACCTCAGGTATACGTGCCGGCAGGGTAAGAGGTCGCGCACGGCCAACCCATTCGCTCACACATTTCACCAGCCCTGCCAGGTCCACAGGCTTGCTGATGTGATCGTCCATGCCCGCCGCCAGGCAGGCATGACGGTCCTCAGTAGAGGCGTTGGCAGTCATGGCAATGATAGGTAACTGTGCAAAACGCGTGAGCTGCCGGATTCGGCGAGTGGCCTCAAGCCCATCCATCTCCGGCATCTGAACATCCATCAGCACCACATGGTAAGCCACGTTTGCGCCGGCAAGGGCCGCAAGGGCTTCATGACCGTTGCCCGCAAGCGTTACCTCTGCGCCTTCCAGCTGCAGTAAGCCCTTGGCTACCTGCCGGTTGACCGCGTTGTCCTCTACCACCAGCACGTGCAGGCCAGCCAGCCGTTTGGGGTGCTCATCTGCAGGCGGCAGTGCGGGCAACATGGGCCGACCTTCCACAACACCCAACACACAATCACGCAATTGTCGCGGGGTGACGGGCTTGCTCAAGCTACACGCGAACAAGCCTTTGTGTTCACCGGCCGACACCTGTGATAGCCGATCGGCATAGGCCGTCACCATCACGATGGAGGGCCTTTGCTCAACAGCCAGTGCCTCCTGAATCATGAGCGCTGTGGCCACGCCATCGACTTCGGGCATTCGCCAGTCCATCAACACCAGATCGTAGGCAGCGGCCGTGCCGGCGACCCGGCGTACATGCTCAAGGGCTTCAGGCCCGGACATCACCGGTTGAGCCGTCCAGCCCAGTGACCGTACGGTGCGGGACAGTACGTCAGCGCTGATGGGGTTGTCGTCAACCACCAGCAGGCGCAGTGGCAACCGGTGACCAGGCAACGGCAGTGGGACTTCGCCCCGGTCCTGAACCTGCAAGGGGATATCAAACCAGAACCGGCTGCCGGCACCTACCTTACTGTCCAGCTTGAGCTCACCGCCCATCAGGGACACTAACCGGTTACTGATCACCAGGCCCAGCCCGGTTCCGCCAAAGCGGCGTGAGGTGGATGCCTCAGCCTGGCTGAAACCTTCGAAGATGCGGTGCCGCTGTTCCTCGCTGATACCGATCCCGCTGTCGCTGACCATGAACCGGAGCGTCACCTGGTCGTCCTCATGCCTGACTGTTTCCAGGCGTATCACCACCTCACCGTCCAAGGTGAACTTCAACGCATTGCCTACCAGGTTCACCAGCACTTGCTTGAGCCGAAGCGCGTCTCCAGACAACCGGGACGGGACCGCGGGGTCGATGTCGAAAACCGTTTCCACGTCCCGGGCGCCTTGGTTTCCGGCAATGATTACCGCAAGCTCGCTCAGCAGTTCATCCAGTTCGAAGGTATGGCTGTCCAGCTTCAGCTTGCCGGCTTCGATCTTTGAGTAATCAAGGATGTCATTGAGCAGCTCCAGCAACGACTTGGCGGCCTGTCGCGCTTTCACAATGTAATCCTGCTGCTGGGCATCAAGCACAGTACGCTGCACCAGTTGAAGCATGCCCAGTACCGCATTAAGCGGCGTGCGTATTTCATGGCTCATGTTGGCCAGAAAGGCCGATTTAGCTGCACTGGCTTCGTCTGCGCTGGCCTTGGCCTGGCGCAGGTGCGCTTCGATCTCCTGTTGCAGGGTGATGTCACGGTTGATGCCCGTGACACGCAGCGGTCTGCCATCCGCGTCCCGCTCGGCGCGACCACTGGCTTGTATGTACCGAAGTTGGCCGTCCGGCCGACGTACGCGGAACACCAGGTTATACGGCTCTCCCCGCTCAATCAGGGCATCAACGCCATGTTCGCAACGGGGGATGTCATCTGGGTAGACACAGCGCAACCAGTCTTCGTACTGCAGAGTAAGGTCGCTGCGCGTGGGAACCAAGCCGTACATTTCGAACATGCGGTCGTTCCAGATAAGCGAACGGTCGTGCAAGTTAAACGTCCAGATCCCCAGTTCCGCCGCATCGGCTGCCAACAGCAAGTGGTCGCGTGCCGCCAGCAGCTCATTACGCTGCTTGATCTCACTGGTGATGTCAGTGACAACAAACACAAATACGCGGCCGTCGCCACTGTGCTTTAACCCCACCGAAACCCGTGCCGGGAACACGGTGCCATTTTTTCGCAGGCCCTGTACCTCTTGGCTACGAGAAGAAGGCAACGCCTTTTCCAGATGCCGGGCCACGAAATCGTTATAGCTGGCCCAACTGGTTTGAGGCATCAGGTGCGTTACATGCTGCCCAATGATTTCCTCCGCTTCGTAGCCAAATACTCGGGTGCCAGCGGGGTTGAAGGAAAGCACGGTACCTTGCTCGTCTATGCTGACGACAGGGTCTACCACGGTGTCAAGAATGGCCTGGGTAGTCGCCAGGCTGTCGAACACTTGATTCTTGAGTTCCTGATTCTGGTTCTGAATGTGGGCAGCCTGTGCCCTCTGCAGCGTAATGTCGCGCGCCGTCACAGAGGCACCGATGATCTGTGCATTGGCCCCGTAAACCGGGGACGTGGTAATGGCCACGTGCAGATGCTGCCCGCTTTTATGGACGCGGACGGTTTCATAGTTGCTGACCGGCTCGCCCTGGCCAATACGCGCCAGCATGTTGTTTTCTTCATCCAGGCGGTCGGCCGGAACAATCAGGCGGGTAATGGGGCGGCCAATGGTTTCTGCTGCCGTATACCCGAACAATTGCTCAGCGCCCCTGTTCCAGCTGCGGATAATGCCCTCCAACGACTTGCCAATAATGGCGTCTGAAGCATTCTCTACCAGTGCACCCAACTCCATGCGCGCATAGGCAATTTCGCGCCGCTGGGCACGGCTCACTGCGATGGCACCCGCCAGGCCAGCCACAACCAAGCTGCACAGCAGGCCGCTCAGCCATATCCACACAGGCGGTATGATGCCTAGGCGCTTGATAAACGCTGGTGTGACACTGAACTCAAAACACCAGGACCTGCCGAACATGTCCCGCTGAAACCGCCTAGAGTGCAGTTGAGCAGAGGCTCCATTGGGGTTGTCGCTGTTGCTGAAGAACACGATAGGATCACGGTCGGTGTCAGACACGTCAGACAGTTTGACGTGCAGCAATCGAGGATCAATGCGCAGCCCCTGCAGCACGTCTGTCATCAGCAAGGGCGCATAGGCAAAGCCGACGAGCTGGCGTTGCCGTTCGGTCACAGTGGCCGGTGTCTTGGCTGACTGGTACACAGGCATGAGCATCAAGAAAGATTGCTGGGGTTTGGATTGCTCTTGCATTAGCGTAATGGGCTGGGTGAGGCGCACGTCACCGTTGTCTACGGCTTCCTGCGCAGCACGGCGACGGTTAGGTTCCGATGCGATGTCGAAGCCCACTGCGCTGATGTTTCCGAGGCCCGGCTCGATGTATTCGATGATCCAGCGATCATCGTCATGGGGCGTGAGCGTGCTGATGGCAAAACCTGGCCGTCCGTCGGCACGGGTGCGCGCTAGAAAGGCCTGCTCGTTACCTGCAGGCACACGCCGCACAAAGCCAAACCCGCGTGCGCCCGGAAACTCCACGCTAATGTCCCTGGATTCGCTGTACCGATGGAAAAGCCGAACGGACATTGCATCCACACCCGAGGTCAGCACAGCGCCGCGCGCGCCGCGCAGACCGTATTGATACAACTGCACGCGGCTGAAGATCGAGTCGGCAGTGTCTTGAACCGCGTCGTCCACAGCCTGTGTAATGCGGGCATGATTAGCCTGGCCTAACAGCCAGGCACCTGTCCCGGATAGCAACAACCCCACTACCAGAGTGGCCAATGCGGTAGGGTAAAAACGTGAACGCGTCCGTGTGGTCATCGCGCCTCTTCCCTCTGGGCTACTACCAACTGCCTGCCCAATGTCTTCAGGATAACCTCCGATCACTCTAAATGCTGGTCAATCAAAGGTATTCCTACAAAGCGGCCTATGCATTGCTCGGACTTACCGCCCACCCGTTAGGCACGGGCACACGTGAAGTTGTTCCCAAAAATTACACTATTTGCTGCGCCGTGATGAACCAACCTTCAGGCCAAGGTTCGCATGCGTGCACCATGCCATCACGGCACGGTAGTTCATCTGGAGTGCATGATGTCCTTGCCTGCTTTGTTCCTGAATGCTGTTTTCTGTACAAGCGATGCCCAGACCACCTGCATGCCACCTCAGTTTGTATGGGCGGCGGACGGGTTTATCAGGGAAGATAAACGCGTTGCCCAGTGCAAGGAAAAGGCGGAACAGCTAAACGCCAAACGCCAAGACCTGAGCGTGCTCTACCGTTGCGATCCAACAAAGGGCAAGTAATGCCATGTTGTGGTTGAAACCTTGGGCAGAACAGCTGACCCTGTAGCCAGCCTACTACCCAAGGATATGCCAATGGCCAATGCCTCAACCTGCTTCGTGCTCTACGTCCAGCTTGAGCCCCTTCAACTGAACCCGCCAGTGTGGCGGCGCATTATCGTGAACAGCGACGTGACCTTGCGCCGGCTCCATCATTTCATTCAAGCCGCTATGGGCTGGAGCAGCAAGCACCTGTACGAGTTCGACCTCAACGAACAACGCTACGGGTTACCCGACCGGGATTTCCCCGACCCTCACCTGCTCGATGACCGCAAGTTCAAGCTCAAGCGGGTACTGAGTGTGGGCGACCGCCTGCGGTATACCTACGATTTCGGTGACAGCTGGCAACATGTGATTGCGGTAGAGGCGCAAGGCCCAGACGAAGGCGAAGGTGCCTGGTGCGTGGTCATCGAGGGCGAACGCGCCTGCCCGCCTGAAGACTGCGGTGGCGTCGACAGCTATCAGGAGATCCTGGCCATGCTCAAGCGGGCCCCAGACAGTGAAGACGCCCAGGACTTCCATCGATGGGCAGGGCCCGGCTTTGATCCTGAGCGCTTCGACCCACGTGCTGCCAGTGCCGCAACTCAACGCATCTGCAATAACTTCTGGGGCTGAAGGACACCGGCTGATCGCCTGCTACAGCAGGCCTCGGCCGGCCAGGTTGCGCATCAAGGCGCCCAGTCCGAATACCCAGGGCGGCGCTTGATCACTGGTGGTCACACGGTTGTGCAACCCGCCCAGTGCCGGCGAGGTGATACTGACCACGTCGCCTTCATGGTGAGTAAAGCCTTGCCCTGGCTGGTCACGGTCATCGGTAGGGGCAAACAGGGTACCCAGAAACAGCACGAACCCATCCGGGTACTGGTGGTTGGGGTTCAGCGCCTGCGCTGTCAGGTCTTCGGGGTCGCGGCTGATCTGGCTCATGGCACTTCGACCATTGAGCACATAACCGCCCTGCCCCTCTATTCGCAGGCTCACTTCGCAGCGTCGCACATCGTCCAGGCTGAAATGCTCGTCAAATAGCCGGATCAAAGGCCCCAGAGCACAGGACGCATTGTTGTCTTTGGCTTTGCTTAACAACAGTGCGCTACGCCCCTCGAAATCCCGCAGGTTCACGTCGTTGCCCAGGGTGGCGCCGTGAATACGCCCTTGGCTATCCACCGCCAGCACCACCTCTGGCTCAGGGTTGTTCCAAGAGGAACCCGGGTGTATCCCGACTGCGCTACCGCTGCCCACGGCGGCCAACACCGGCGCCTTGGTAAAAATTTCAGCGTCTGGCCCAATGCCTACTTCCAGGTACTGCGACCACATGCCTTGATCGATCAGCACCTGCTTCAAGCGCATGGCCTCGGCAGAGCCTGGCTTGAGTTGCCGCAGGTTGTCACCGATCACCTCGTGCACCAGGGCACGTATCTGCTCGGCACGCTGGGCATCACCACCTGCTTTCTCCTCGATCACCCGTTCGATCATGCTGGCCGCGAAGGTCACGCCTGCGGCCTTGATGACTTGAAGGTCCACGGGCGCCAGCAGCCTGGGCTGGTCAGGGTTCAATGCCTCACCACTGTTGGCCAGCAGTGACTCGATGCGACCCAGGGGCACCCCTTCCAGCGTGCGCACTGTTTCCAGAGGGGCCTCGCTGTCAAGCAGCAGGCTGAGCGTTGGAAACTGCGCGGTGCAGTCCACTACGACCCCGTCCCGAATCACGACCACCGCTGGGCCTTGGACGGCAGGCAGCCAGACCCGCCCCACCAGGGTGGCTCGCTCCCAGTCCGTGGGCAGGCTGTTTTCGATGTTCAACTGCAACGTCTGCATACACGCATCCTGTACAAAACCAACACCATTAATGGGAATGACGGGGCGGCCCGTTTTCGGCAATCACGCGCCAGTACAAGGTGGCCGGCTCCAGGCAGCCCCCGGTGGACAACTGCCCGACCAATTGCCGGTACAGTTCCTGCCATGGGGTTTGCGAGGGCGCCAGCGCAGGCAGCGGTTCAGCGCGACGGGCGGCTAATTCAGCCTCCTCCACCAACAGGTTCACGCTGCGGGCATTGAGGTCCACCCGTAACCGGTCGCCGGTACGCAGCAGGGCCAACCCGCCGCCCACTGCCGACTCTGGGGACATGTTGAGAATCGATGGGCTGGCAGAAGTACCACTCTGGCGGCCATCGCCCAGGCAAGGCAAGGCGTCGATACCGGCACGAATCAGCGCTGAGGGCGGCGCCATGTTCACCACTTCGGCGCTGCCGGGATACCCCACCGTGCCACACCCGCGGATCACTAGAATGCAGCGTTCGTCGATGTCCAGCGCCGGGTCGTTGATCCTGGCCTGGTAGTCTTCAGGCCCTTCGAACACGATGGCCCTGGCTTCGAAGCAGTTAGGCTGGGCCGGGTCGCTCAGGTATGTAGTGCGAAACGCTTCGCCTACCACCGACATCTTCATGATGGCACTGTCGAAGAAGTTGCCACTGAGCACTATAAACCCGGCGCGGTGCTTGAGTGGGTGCTCGTAGCTGCGGATCACGTCCCGGTCCTGGGCAACGGCGTCGCGCACCAGTTCACCGATGCTGGGCCCACTGACCGAACGGCAGCCACGGTGCAACCGCCCTACAGCGTCCAGCTCGTGCATCACTGCAGGCACGCCACCGGCACGGTGGAAGCTTTCACCCAGGTACTCGCCGGCAGGCATGCAGTTCACCAGCAACGGCACGTCCTCGCCCACCCGTTGCCAGTCCTCCAGCGTCAGGTCGATACCACTGTGGCGGGCAATGGCGATCAGGTGCGGCGGGCAGTTGGTAGAAGCGCCCAGTGCCGAGGCCACGGCAATGGCGTTTTCGAACGCTTCCCGGGTCATGATGTGAGAGGGCCGAACGTCTTCACGTACCAGGTCAACGATACGCACGCCCGTGGCATACGCCATCTGCCCGCGTTCACGGTACGGTGCCGGGATGCTCGCGCAGCCGGGCAATGACATCCCCAAGGCCTCCGCCAAGGCATTCATGGACAAAGCGGTGCCCATGGTATTGCAGTGGCCCACCGAAGGTGATGCGGCGGTGGTGAGGGTCATGAAACCTTCGTAATCGATTTCGCCCGCGCTGAGCAGGTTCCGGGCGTGCCACAGCACAGTGCCCGAGCCGATCCGCTGGCCCTTGTGCCAGCCATCCAGCATCGGCCCGCCAGACAATACAATCGAGGGCAAATCCGTGGTAGCAGCCGCCATGAGGCATGCTGGGGTGGTCTTGTCACACCCGGTGGTCAGTACCACGCCATCAAGCGGGTAGCCATGCAGCACTTCCACCAGGCCCAGGTACGCCAGGTTGCGGTCCAGGGCGGCCGTAGGGCGGCGTGACTGTTCGGCAATGGGGTGAACCGGAAACTCCATGGGAATAGCACCCGCATCGCGGATGCCATCCTTCACACGCTTGGCCAGTTCGATGTGGTGGCGGTTGCAGGGCGTGAGATCGCTGCCGGTCTGGGCGATGCCAATGATGGGCCGGCCCGATTGCAGCTCGGCACGGGTCAGCCCCTGGTTCATGTAACGCTCAACGTACAGCGCTGTCAGGTCGGCATGGCTGGGGTCATCGAACCACTGCTGGCTGCGCAGGCGGCGTGGAGGACTATCACTCATCTGAAGCTCCCGCATTGTCTGGGGTTAAACCGTTATGGCGGCGGAGTTGGCGGATCAGGCCGGCATGGTCCAGTTCGCCATCGCCGGCCTGCACCATGGCCTCGAACAGCGTGTCGACCTGCTTGGCCACAGGCAGGTCCAGCCCCAATGCCTCAGCCTGAGCCAAGGCGGTATGGGTGTCCTTGAGCTGCCATTTGGCGGGGCCACCGGGGGTGAAGTCCCCGCTGAGCATGCGCAGGCCGTGCTGGCGCCAGATGGGTGAATCGGCAAAGCCGCCCATAAGGGCTTCATGCACCTTGGCGGGGTCTGCGCCGCCGCGCTCGGCCAGCAGCAGGCCTTCGCTGACCGTGGCCAACGTGCTGGCCACGATCAACTGGTTGACCAGCTTGGCCAGTTCACCCGTGCCTGCCGGGCCCACGTGTACCGGGCGGCCCAAGGCGGCCAACACGGGCCCGGCCTGTTCGAAGGCAGCCTGGGTGCCGCCCGCCATAATGGCCAGGCTGCCGTCACGCGCGCCACGCTCACCGCCCGACACGGGTGCATCCAGGTACAGCACGCCATGCTCTTCACAGCGTTTGGCCTGGGCGACCGCCACGTCCACGGCAATGGAGCTCATCACGATCACCAGCGCGCCTGCCGCCAGCCCCTGTACCGCACCCTCCTCGAACAGCACATGGTTGCAGGTGGGGCCATCGCTGAGCATGCACACCAGTACCTGAGCGCCCCGTGCCGCCTCTTCAGGCGTAGCGGCCACGTGCGCGCCCTGCTCGGCCAAGGGTTGGGCTTTATGGCGGGAGCGATTCCACACCCTAACCTCAAACCCCGCCTTCAACAGGTTGCCCACCATGGGCGCGCCCATGATGCCCGTCCCGATAAACGCTACCGTCATGCCTTGCCTCCTGCTACTGCAGGCGTTGCTACCGCGCCAGGGGCGACCACTGGATGGCGTGGCATCAGCAGCATGCCCAGCCCACCCGCACCCACCAGCGCAGCTATAACCAAGAAACCGGGGGTGTAGCTACCGGTAACGTTGTATAAAAAACCGGTGAGGTACGGCCCGGTAAAGCCACTGAGGTTGCCGATGGAGTTGATCAGCCCGATCCCCGCTGCAGCGCCCACTCCTGTCAATACCTGGCCTGGCACGGCCCAGAACACGTTGATGGCGCTGTACACGCCGATGGCCAGCAGCACAAAGCCAATCACAATGATCCAGGGCTGGTTAATGATCAGCGCCACGGCGATGGACACGGCGGCCAGCAGGGCTGCCCCGCCGGCATGCCAGTGGCGCTCCTGAAGGCGGTCGGAACGGCGGCTCCATATAATCATGGCCACGGCAGCGACGGCATAAGGCACCGCGGTGATCAGGCCATTTTGCATCAGGCCGATCTCAAGGCCGAAGGAGGCCCGGAAGGACGCTAGCACTGTGGGCAGGAAGAAGTTCATGGCATTGCTGCCCGAGGTAATGCCGAAGTACACCAGCGCCAGCATCCACACTTGCCGGCTGGCCAAGGCCCTGCGGATCATCTGCCATTTGGTGGGCTGCACACCCACTACCAGGGGCTTGGCGCGCTCTTCCTGCTCCAGGGTGTTCATCAGCCAGGCACGTTGTTCATCAGTCAGCCAATGTGCATCGGCAGGGCGGTCTGTCAGGTAGAAATAGCAGACCACGCCTAGAATGATCGCGGGCACGGCTTCGGCGATGTACATCAGCCGCCAGCCCACCATGCCCACTGCGTCGCCCACCTGCATCAGCCCCACCGACAGCGGTGCGCCTATCACCTGGGCAATGGGCACACCCAGGTAGAACGTGGCAATCATGCGTGCGCGGTAGCGCGCCGGGAACCAGAGGGACAGCAGATAGATCACGCCTGGAAAGAACCCGGCCTCGGCAATACCCAGCAGCACACGCAGCGTAATGAAATGCCCGGCCGTCTGCAGAAAGCCCATGGCCCCTGCAATGATGCCCCAGGTCACCATGATGCGGGCCAGCCATACCCGCGCCCCGAAGCGGTGAAGTAACACGTTGCTGGGCACTTCGAAGATGAAATACCCCAGAAAGAAAATACCGGCCCCCAGCCCATAGATGGTCTGGCTGATGCCAATGTCGTCGTTCATGCGCAAGGCCGCGAAGCCCACGTTGTTGCGGTCCAGGAACGCGACCACGAACAGCAGGATCAGGAACGGGATCAAGCGCTTCGTCACACGCTTGATGGTCTGCTTTTCGATGTCAGTGATGTCAGGGTGTGACGTGATCATGGTGCACGGCCTCGCTGTTCTTATTTTTGGAAGCACACAGGTGTTGGTAGGTAATGCAGTGCTCAGGGGTGGGCCGTGTCCTCTATGTGCGCCCGCACGATGGCCTCGAAATCGGGATCAGCGCTAAAGCCCAGCGCACGGGCGCGGGGGGCATCGACCTTGCTAGGCCAGCTTTCGACGATGCGTTGGATGGTGGCGTCCGGTTCCCAGCGGATCAGGCGTGCAGCCTCCTCCCCCGCTACCCGTTGCAGCGCCGCGACCATGTCAGCCACGGTCGTGGTAACACCTGGCAACGGGATAACGCGCTGGTCACCCAACGTGGCCGCCGACAGGCTCATGGCATGCACCATGGCGTCTACTACCCGGCGTGGCGACGTGAGGTACACCTTCGTCTCGGGCCGGACGGGGCACACCGCCGGCTGGCCCACCAGTGGCTCACGGATAATGGAGCTGAAGAAGGTGGAAGCGGCCTTGTTGGGTTTGCCAGGGCGTACGGCCACCGTAGGCAGGCGCAGCACCCGGCCATCTACAAAACCTTTGCGGGCGTAGTCGGCCACCAGTAACTCGCCCACCGCCTTTTGCATGCCATAGGACGATTGCGGCGTCAGGGCTGTTTCGTCGTTGACCACCTCGGGCAGCGTGCCTCCGAATACAGCAAAGCCGCTGGCATACACAAAACGAGGCACTGTTGCTTGCTTGCGCAAGGCCTCCAGCAGCGTCATCAAACCGTACAGGTTCACCTGCATGCCCAGGTCGAAATCGGCCTCGGCGGCCGAACTCACCACTGCTGCCAGGTGCCATACCAGGTCCACGCCGTCTGTCACGCGGGCAACCACTTGGGGGTCGGTGATATCACCGGTGATCACGTGCACCCTTGGGTCCTGCGGCACGGCCTCGCCATCAAACGCATCAAACAGCACGATGCGTTCGATAGCCTGTGAAACCTGCCCTTCCAGGGTAACGCTGTTCAGGGCAAGCAGGCGCTGGGCCAATTGTTTGCCAATAAAGCCCGTGCCCCCGGTAATCAGAATGCGCATCATGGTTCCTTCTTATTGTTGTAGAAAACGGTAGAAAACGAGGGTCAGTCCGCGTCGACCGTGCGCTGCTGCTGTTCGCCCAACCCCTCAATGCCCAGGCGCATCACCTGCCCGGCCCGCAGGAACACTGGATCAGGTTTCACCCCAAGGCCCACGCCGGGAGGTGTGCCGGTGGAGATCACATCGCCCGGTTGCAAGGACATGCACCGGCTCAGGTAGGCGATCAGCGCGGGGATCTGGAACACCAGCGTGCGGGTATTACCGTTCTGGTAACGATGGCCATCCACCTCCAGCCACAGGTTCAGTTGGTGGGGGTCAGGGATTTCGTCGGGGGTGACCAACCAAGGCCCGAGAGGCCCGAAGGTGTCGAACCCCTTGCCCTTGTCCCAAGTACCGCCTCGTTCAAGCTGCCATTCACGTTCGGACACGTCGTTGATCACGCAATACCCCGCCACGTGCTCCAGAGCATTACGTTCGTCGATATAACGCCCCGCCTTGCCGATCACCACACCCAGCTCCACCTCCCAGTCCGTCTCGGTGGACCCGCGAGGGATCTGCACGTCGTCATTGGGGCCGCAGATGGCACTGGTCCACTTGTTGAACACCACAGGCTCAGTGGGCACGGCCATGCCCGACTCGGCAGCATGGTCGGCGTAGTTCAGGCCGATACAGATGAATTTGCCCACCTGGCCCACACAGGGTCCAAGGCGCGGCGACCCACTGACCACTGGCAAATTGCTCGGGTCAAGCGCTCGCAGGGCTTGCAGGCTTTCAGCCCCCAGCACAGCGCCTGCGATGTCTGGCACATGGCCGGAGAGGTCGCGGACCTGGCCGTGGTCATCCAGCAGGCCGGGTTTTTCCTGGCCCTTGGGGCCGTAACGCAGCAATTTCATAGGCTGTCCTGAAAAAAGTTAAACGCTCATACCGCCATCGATCACATGGACCGCGCCTGTAGTGTAGGCACTGGCCTCGCTGGCCAGGTACACCGCCAAGTGGGCGATTTCCTCGGCGGTACCCAGGCGCCCCATGGGTTGACGCGCCACAAAAGCCTCGTACACCTCAGCTTCGGTACGGCCCTGGGCCTTGGCCTGCTCCGCGATACGCTGGCGCAGGGAAGGCGAATCCACCGTGCCAGGGCAGATGCAGTTGCAGCGCACGCCTTGGGCCACATAGTCCATTGCTACTGATTTGGTAAGGCCGATCACCGCCGCCTTGCTGGCTGAATAGGCCAGCCGGTTGGGCACACCCTTAACACTGGACGCCACGGACGCCATGTTCACGATGCTGCCGTGGCCTGCTTGCAGCATGGCGGGCAGAAAGGCCCGGATCATGCGGTACATGGCCGTCACATTCAGGTCGAAGGAGAACTGCCAGGCCTGCTCATCACAGGCCAGTAACGCGCCACTGTGTACATACCCGGCGCAGTTGAACAGCGCATCTATGGGACCTACCTGAGCTTGCACCGCCTCAATGGCCGAAGCCTGGGTTACATCCAGCGGCACCACTTCGATGCCCTCCAGGCCTTGCAACGGTTCAACGTGCAAGTCTGTGGCGATCACGTGAAAACCCGCCTGCTGGAAGGCGAGCACTGAAGCGCGGCCTATACCTTGGGCAGCGGCGGTGATCAGAATGCGTTGGGTGGCCATGCTTAGCCTCTTGTTATCGCCATTTACGCAGCGCCCTTAACCGTAGAGCCAGTTGCCGATAAACGCTAATGAGATATTCTCAAGCTTCAATAACCGAGGGTTATCGAATGGCAGATGTGGGCTTTAATCAGCTGTGTAATTGGCTCCGGTTTCGGCACTTGGTGCTTATCGCGACCCTGGCCCGTACCCAGAATATGCATACCACCGCGCAGGAAATGAATATTAGCCAGCCCGCGGTCAGCAAAATGCTGCGGGAGGTGGAGAAGCTGTTGGGCTTTGCCTTGTTCCAGCGGCTTCCCCGGCACATGCCCCCCACCGACCTGGGGAGCCAGGTGGCACGGTATGCGCAAATTGCCCTGAACGATGCGCAACACTTCGTTGGCCAGATCAACCACCTGCGGCAAGGTGGCCATGGCCTGTTGAAAATAGGCACTATTTTCGCGCCCACCGCCTTGGCACTACCGGCGGCCATCGTGAAGGTCAAGCAACAATGGCCATTGCTCACGCTGGACATTCTGGAGGGCACCAGCGCCAACCTGCTGGAGCGCTTGGAGCACAAGCAGCTGGATTTGGTGATCGCCCGCTTTACCCTGGACCAGCACC
The DNA here is from genome assembly GCF_059831485.1 of Pseudomonas sp. AB39(2026). Lineage (NCBI taxonomy): Bacteria > Pseudomonadati > Pseudomonadota > Gammaproteobacteria > Pseudomonadales > Pseudomonadaceae > Pseudomonas > Pseudomonas sp. AB39(2026). The sequence goes on along the minus strand of NZ_CP195212.1, from coordinate 342,054 downwards.
GCAAACTGTTCGATTTCCAGGCCTTGGCCCCTGAACCCCTGTGCCTGGTCACCGGCAGCCAGCACCCGCTGGCCGGGGCACACGACGTACCTTTGGAGGAACTGGGCAACTGGCCCTGGATCGTGTACCCGGCCGGTACGCCCATGCGCGCTCGGCTAGAGCAGGCCTTTGCCGAAGCCGGCATGCAAACCCCTGGGAACACCGTGGAAACCAGTTCCATGCAGACCACGCTGCAACTGCTGCAAACGGCACCCATGGTAGCCATGTTGGGGGAGTCGATGGTGGCCCCGGACATTCAGGCCGGCCGCCTTACCCGGCTGGCCCTGCCCTTTCCCTTCGTGCTGGCGGATTACGGGATCATCACACGAAGAAACGAAACCCCAGGCTGGTCTGCCCAAGCGTTTATGGACGCACTGTCAAACAACGTTGAGAGGCCTGAAACGCCGCCCCAGGTAGGTCGATAACGCCCGGTTATCGATCGATGGAAAGTCGTCATTTGGCGTTGCAACCGCCGCCTACTACAGTGCAAGCACGCCGGCTGCAGCACGGCGGCAACCGCTCACAGAGGCGCCCATGAAAACAATAAAAAGCTACAAGGCCCTGACCATCGGTTTTCTATTCATGATCGGGGTGATCAACTACCTGGACCGCAGCGCGCTGTCCATCGCCAACACCTCCATTCAGAAAGACCTAGCCATCACCCCAGTCCAGATGGGCGTTATGCTGTCGGCGTTTTCCATTGCCTACGCGTTCTCGCAGCTGCCGCTGGGCGCATTGATCGACAAGCTCGGCAGCAAGCTGGCACTGGGTGGTTCGCTGATCGTGTGGTCGGTCGCCCAGGCCGCGTTCGGGCTGTTCAGCGGCTTTAGCCAGCTGGTGGGCTTAAGGGTATTGCTGGGCATTGGCGAGGCGCCGGTGTTTCCGTCGGCGGCTAAGGCCTTGTCAGAATGGTTCGACACGCAGGAACGGGGCACGGCAACCGGTTGGGTGTGGTCGTCCACGTGCATCGGGCCTTGCCTGGCCCCGCCGCTGTTGACGGTATTCATGGTGCACCTGGGCTGGCGTGGCATGTTTATCCTGACCGGCGTGCTAGGCATCGTGCTAGCCGCCTGCTGGTTCGTGTTCTACAAGAGCAAGGCCCAGTACATGGCCGAGACAGGGCGTGCCGAGCCGGTAACAGGGCAGGTTACTAAGGCACAACGCCTGCCCTGGGCCGCCATGTTCAAGGAACGCAATACCTGGGGCGCCTTCCTGGGGTTCATGGGCGTGATCTACATGATCTGGCTCAACCTCACGTGGCTACCTGGCTATTTCGAGCGGGAGCATGGCCTGGACCTCTACCGTACCGCCTGGGTGGTGTCGCTGGCGTACCTGTGTGGCGCGGTGGGCACCATCGTCGCCGGCAAGGCCTGCGACCGGTTGGTGGCCCGAGGCATGAAAGTATTGGCCAGCCGTAAGTTGATGGTCATCCTCGGGCTGGTAGGCGGCGCACTCTTCACGTTGATAGTGGCCTTCACTACGAACGTTGTGGCTTGCGTGGTGCTGCTGTGCCTCACGCTGTTTTTCATCAGCATTTCCAGCGCCACCGCCTGGATGATCGTCAATACCATCGTGCCATCCGAGCGCGTGGCCTCCTTTGGATCGATCCAGAACTTCGGCGGCTACCTGGCAGGCTCAATCGCACCGATCCTGACAGGCTTCAGCGTGCAGCAGAGTGGCTCGTTTTCATCCGCCTTCGTGATCAGCGCGGTAGTGGCGGCCTGTTCGGCACTGGCGTACTTTGCGTTGCTCAAGGAGCCTGCACCTGTTGCGGTATCAGTGCCCCCGGTGCCTGGGGGCGCCATACCCCGCTCGGCTTAAGGCAAGCCAGTTCAACTCAGCAGGCCGGGCCCTTGCGGCCCGGCTTACCAATGGGTTACTGAACCAGCGATTGGGTGCCATACAGCCGCAGCAACTGCAGAGTCACACCATTGGTCCATCCGAACCCATCCTGCAGCTCGTACTCTCCCCCGCCGCCGCCTTTGCCACCTTCGATGTCGTACTTTTCCACCAGCTTATGCTCGCGCTCGTACAGGCCTTGCACTTGGGTAAGGAAATGGCGGCCGATGGTTTCGGCCAGGTCACTCTGGTCGTAGGCCCGCAGGCCTTCCACGGCGATCAGTTGCAAAGGTGCCCAGCCATTGGGGGCGTCCCATTGCTGGCCACTGTTGTTGGCGGTGGTGGCAATACCGCCGGGGCGGATCAGTTTCTGGTTGACGGTCGCGGCGGTCTGCTGAGCATGGTGCGGGTCGGCCAGGCGGGTATACAGCGGGTACAGGCTAGCAGCGCTGACCTCGTCGCTTATGGCCTGTTTTTTCCAGTCATAGTCGGTATAGAAACCCGCGGGGTTCCACAAGTACTTTTCTACGGCCTGCTGTCGGGCCTGGGCCCATTGGGTATAGCGCGTGGTACAGGCAGGTTGGCTGGTTTGCTGGCAGGCCTTGGCGATGGTCTGCTCCAAGTGGAACATCAGGCTGTTCAAGTCCACCGGCACAATAGCGGTGGTACGAATGGTCGCCATGGTCTTGCCATCCCCCAACCACCGTGAGGAATAGTCCCAGCCGCTTTCTGCACCGGCGCGCAAGTCCCGGTAGACTTCAGCTGCCGGCCTGCCCGGCGCCTGGGCCGCCGTCGTGCGGTCTTCAGCCCAGGACTCCTGGCGAGGCGCGTCGCTGGCGTCCCAGTAGCGGTTCAGTACTGCGCCATCCTTGAGCTTCACTACGTGGACCGTCGCTTCGCCGGCCTTCAGGGTTTGTGCGCCCTGCATCCAGTAGGCGTACTCCTTCTGCAACTGCGGCAAGTACCGTGCGTAAGCCGCATTCCCGTCCAGCTTAGCCAGCAGGTCTACCATGTAGGCAAAGAACGGTGGTTGCGACCGGCTCAAGTAATACGTGCGGTTCCCATTGGGAATATGGCCGTAGGTGTCGATCATGTAGGCGAAGTTGTCCACCATGTCGCGCACCTGCTGTGTTCGACCACTTTCGGCCAGGCCCAGCATGGTGAAGTAAGAGTCCCAGTAATACATTTCCCGGAACCGACCGCCAGGTACGACAAAGGGCTTGGGCAGTGGCAGTAGGCTGCTGTAGGCCGGCACTTGCTCGTAGTGCCGGGTGAGCACAGGCCACAGGTCATTGATGTGGGCCGGCAGGTCCGCGCCTAGCTTGGGCGGCTGCACATCGGCCGTACCGGACGCTTCGAAGTTGGCAGCCACGAAAGCGTTGAGGTCAAAGCCAGGCTGGTCTTTCTGAGCCAGGTAAGCCGCGCGGATATCCGCTGGCGCACGCAGGGGCAGCGCGTCCACAAAATGCTTCTGGTCGGTGAACAACTCACTCTGCTGCACCGCAAGGAACAGCTCTGGGTAGGCTTGGTCGGGTGCTATTTCGCGGCTGGCAGAGACCGTTTCCCAGCTCCATTGGGGGCTGGAAGACGGAACCTCAGCGGTCGAGCAACCGTAGAGGGCGGCCAGGGTGATGGACACCGCCAGGGTGGTGGCACGGGGGAATGACGACATGGATACTCCTCGCAAGCGTTCCAGGGTGGCCATGAAATCGACAGGCGAGCGCGCGCGGTGGTTCGGTTGGATGTTGGGGATAGAGGCTTGTTATAGCGGCAGGGGCCGGAGGCTGCACATTCTCTGCTGGCGGGCCGGTTAACGCGTAAGGCACACGCCAATACGTTCGGCCAGGTCCAACAGCCGATCGAAGACCTCTGGGTCCTCAAGAATATCTCGACCAGCCTGACGGACCGTAAGGTGGCTCTGCTTGATCCGATCACCAAACAGCATTACGGCCATGGCCTCGTCATCTTGCCTTGATACCCACCGCAACCCTTGCGCTTCGTGAGCTTGTGCATGAATAGCAGCAGCCCACTGCCGCGTATAGGGGTAGCGGTCTGCATCCGTGTCCACCAGCTCGTTGCGTTTGACACCCAGCAGGCGTAACGCCTTGCTGGACAGATCGACAAGGTGTAGCGCTGTTTTAGTCTGTATCTGGGAGTACTGAAGGCCACGCAGCCGGTCTTGTTGTAGGAATTTGTAGCCCGGCTCATGGGGCACGTCGTGAAATACCGTTTCCAATGCAGCGCAATTGAACGTGCTGCCGGCGTACAGGGTAGGCACAACCTTGCCGTTTACTGCGGTGAGGGGGCTGAACCGAGCATTGCCCACACCGGTTGGGTTGTATTGAACCGATCCGAACCGGCTGGCGTGAACGCGGTGCAATACCGTGCCAGCAGGCACAGTGTGATACGAAAGGTGTAACCCCTCGTAGGGGAGCCGGGTAGTTGAGGCTTCAACCATGAGTAATGCCTGCCACCTCTTCATGGGCGGCAGCAAGCACGTGTTCTGGGGCGGTACGAAGCAGGTCCTGGGGGCGCTTGCCACCCAGCCACCCGTTGACTGACATGAACCAGTAAGCCATTGCCCAGCCATCTTTCAATGGGCTCAACACAGACAGGATGTCTTTGAGCACAGGCAACGGCCGATGGCTGGACGTTTCATCCAAACCGTACAGCGGGAAATAATCGATGCCACCGTGGCGTATGGCGAAGATACGGCCATCGCGCTTCCATTTATTAGGTTGAGAACTGGGGTTTGCCGCACTGAGCTCTGCCAATTCAGCAAGATGGTGAGCGGTTATCCAGTCCCCACTTTCCAGCACAGCCCGCTTGGCTTTGGCCAGCATATGAGCCTGCCTCAGTTGGGCGGAAGTCGCAGGAGCATCTGGTATCAGCAGCTCAACGAGCTGGCCTATGGTGTCCCTGTTCTGAACAGCCGCCGCCTGTTCGGCATACATTCTTCTCCACAGGTCCAAGGAATCGAGAAACGCCTTAAGCACCGACGGCGAAGCATGCTCCACAGAAATGAAGACGCCAGTGTCCTCGCGCTCGCGCAGCGCCAGTTCTTTCAAGCGCCCCAGAACAGGCTGCCCAATTTGAAGAGTGTCTGCGCGTTGCGTCATTGTTTCTGCCCTTCATGATTACAATCATGACCATCAAAACGTGATAACCACTCTAATCCAGCTGCACACCTACAGCAAGCAGCGCTTTTGTCGCATACCCAGCCCGCACCCCCAGGAATCCGCTGGCAGCCGCAGTGCCAATATGGTATCAACCGCACCCGTTTGTTCAGGTGTCGCTTTTCGTGGTCGCTATCACTTCCGCCCTCTCGCCCTTCCTCCCCTACCTTACTGTTGCGCTCCTGGCTGCCGTGGTACTGGCAAAGGTGCTGCAGGCCCCGGCGCAGAAAGGCCAGGCGGGAGAAGCCTGGGTGCGCTTTTTTGCGTACTGGGGGCTACCAGCCCGTACCTACAAACGCCTGCACAACCTGACCCTGCGCGTGGAAGACGGCACCACCCAGATCGACCATGTATTCCTCTCCCGCTACGGCCTTTTCGTGGTGGAAACCAAGCATATGAAAGGCCGCATCGTTGGGGCCGAGCGTGAGCCTCGATGGCTGCAGACAGTGGGCAGGCACAGTTACAGCTTCCAGAACCCGCTGCGGCAGAACTACCGGCATCTCAAGGCGCTGGAGTATTGCCTTGGCGTGGACATGGCGCACCTGCATTCGGTGGTTGTGTTCACCGGCCCGGCGCGCTTGAAGCGCCCCATGCCCTTGCAGGTGGTGCGAGGCTGGGGGTTGGCACGGTACATCCGCCGCTACAACGAACCCGTGTTCAGCCAGGCGCAGGTCGCGGCCTTCACACGCGCCCTCAAGCAGCAGCGGCTCCCACCTGGCGAGGCCACGGACCGCGCCCATGTGGAAGGGTTACGGCGCCGGCATGGTCGGCGGAACCCAGGCAGGCGCAGAGGGCTAATGCTCACTAGCCTGTTAGGTATGGCGGTCACGGGATTGATCGTGTGTGCAGGCAAACCCCTGCCCTTGGTCACGCAGGCGGTCATGGCCTTGGCACCTGTCGGGCAAGAGGTGAACACTGCCGCCTCGGCGTTGCTGGCCAGTGCCCAAGGCACATTGAAACGTGGTACGCCGGCGCCTGTGCAGCCGGGCAAGGGCATGGGTGGCCAAGAGCAATCCCTGCGGGCCTGCATCAAGCCCAATAACCTGGTGGACGACGACGTGAAGCACTGCATGAACGGCACACGGGTAAGGGACTGGTAGCCACAGGCGCGTGTGCTAGCCGCCGTTCTTCACAGCGCTCCACACCCGTGTGCGCAACCGGTCAGTGGCCTTGGGCACCGCCTCTAGCACGAACAGCTTCTGCCTCACGGCGTGTGGCGGATACACCATGGCGTTCGTGCGAATAGCCGCGTCCACGAACGGTTCAGCTGCCGTGTTGCCGTTGGCGTAATGCACGTGGTTACTGATCTGAGCCATTACCTCTGGCGCCAGCAGGTAATTGAGAAAGGCGTAACCACCGGCTTCGTCAGGCGCATCGGCAGGCATGGCTACCATGTCGAACCACATGGGCGAACCCTCCTTGGGAATCACATACGCGATGTTCTGCCCGTTCCCTGCTTCTTCGGCCCGTTGCGCAGCCTGCATCACGTCCCCGGAGAACCCTACCGCAACACATACATCACCGTTGGCGAGGTCCGCGGTGTACTTGGAACTGTGGAAATAGCGCACATAGGGCCGTATCTGCATCAGCAAGGCCTGGGCTTTGTCGTAATCGCCCTTGGCCGTGCTGTGGTGAGGCAGGCCCAGGTAGTTCAGGGCAATGGGAAGAATCTCCGGGCCGTTGTCTAGAAAGGCGACCCCACACTGGGCCAGTTTTTTCATGTACTCAGGCTTGAACACCAAGCCCCATGAATCCACAGGTACGTCACCCAGCACCGCTTTGACCTTTTCGATGTTGTAGCCGATGCCAGTGCTTCCCCACAGGTAAGGAAAGCCGTAACGGTTGCCTGGGTCATTGGCCTCCAGCACCTTGAGCAAGCCAGGGTCCAGGTTTTTCCAGTTAGGCAGGCGGTTGCGATCCAGCGGCTTGAGGGCCTTGGCTGTAATCTGGTGCGCCATAAAGTGGTTGGACGGGAACACCACGTCATACCCCGAATGGCCAGCCATCAGCTTGGCGTCCAGCATTTCATTACTGTCATAGAGGTCGTATTGGGTGGGGTAGCCCGTGCTGGCCGTGAACGCCTCCAGGGTGGTGGGCGCAATGTAGCTGCTCCAGTTATAGATCTTCACGGTCTCTGCTGCTTGAGCGGCGCTCACCAGCACCCACGGGGCGATGAATTTCAACATGCGAATACCTCAGCCTTTGTTTTAAGCGTTATGGGGAGGGCAGTCAGGCACGTGTTGCATCGCGCTACGCAAAGGGCGCCCGAGTGTTCATCAGGTGCTCCATGCCCCCGGCCAGACCTTCTGCGAGGCGTCGGCGCCATGGGGGGGTAGCGGGGTTGGCCAGCACTTGGTCTTCCAGCACAAAACTTCGAATGATGGCGTTATAGCCCAGCCAGCGCAGAGGTTCAGGCTCCCAGCGCGGCAAGCTGGAAAGGGCCCGGTCGTGCAGCACCCACGGCTGCCGCGTGAGCGGGGTGTCGCGCCCGAGCATCAAGTCGGCCAAGGTACGGCCGCCCAGGTTGCTGGCGCCTACGCCCTCCCCGCCGTAACCGCCCGAGAGCGCCACCTGCTGGGTACGGTCGGCCAGCATGTGGGGTTGGAAGCGCCGTGCCACGCCCAGGTTGCCACCCCACGCGTGGGTCAGGCGCACGTTGTGCAAGCTGGGAAACAGCTCGCTAAACAAGCGTTGACGCAGCGCACGCTCGTTGGGTGTGAGGTCAAAGTTCTGCCGTAGCCTGCCGCCAAAGCGATACCCGCCTCGGGCACCGAACACCAGCCGGTTGTCGCAAGTGCGCTGGCCATAGGTGACCTGGCGGCTGTTTTCGCTGAAGGCCTGGCCACTGGCCAAGCCGATCCGGGCCCAGGCCTGCGCAGGCAAAGGTTCGGTCGCCACCATCAGGCTTTGGGCAGCCACGTGGTGCTTGCCCAGGGGCGGCAGGTCACTGGCATAGCCTTCCACGGCCGGTACCACCCAGTGGGCCCTCACCTTGGCACTTGCCGTGCGTAACTCACCTGGCTGCCAATGGGTGACCGGGCTTTGCTCGTACAGTTTCACGCCCAGCCGTTCCACCGCCCGCGCCAGGCCCCGCACCAGCTTTGCGGGCTGGATGGTCGCGCAGTGAGGGGAATACAGGGCACCGTAGGCATGGGCCACCTTCAGCTGATCGCCTAACGCCTGAGGCGTCAGCCAGCGGTAGTCTGCTTCACTCAGCCCCAGGCTTCGATAACTGGCCAAGTGTTCACGCAAGCGTTTTTCCTGCTCTGGGTAACGCGCCGCGCAGTACAGTACACCCCCTTTGCGCAGGTCGCAGTCGATGCCTTCCTGCTCGCATACACGCGCTACTTCGTCGGGGATACCGTGCAGCAACTCAAAGGCCTCGGCGCGAGCGGCTGTGGGCACATCACTGAGCAGGCGGTCTTCGCCTAGCAGGTTGCCCATCAGCCAGCCACCATTACGGCCACTGGCGCCGAAACCGGCGATCTGGGCCTCAAGGATGGCAATGTTCAGGTGGGGCGCCTGGCGCTTGAGGTAATACGCCGTCCACAGGCCGGTGTAGCCGGCACCGATAATGGCCACGTCCACCTCCAGGTCCTGGCTCAATGACGCCCGCGGCTGCAGCGGCTCATCCAACTGGTCCATCCACAAGCTCACCCCGCGCCACTCGCTCATGCCCTGCCCCGGTTAGTGGTTCGGTGGCAGTGTAAGCAACCCCTTGGAGGGTTGTCCTATGCGCGGGTACGCGTGCAGTTCGCCTTGAGCCAGGCTTTGGGGGTACACCCGGTATGGGCGCGGAACACCTTGTAAAAGGCTGAAGTGGAGTTAAAGCCCGCGCTCGCGGCCAGTTCCTCCATAGCCACCGGTTCGGTGTGTGCTTTCAGCCGCTCAAGCAGGTAACGCACGCGCGCCTGGCTCACGTATCGGTAGAAACTCTGCCCTAGCACTTGGTTAAGCAGGTATGACATCTGGTTACGGCTGTAACCTGTGGCTGCAGCTACCCCTTGCAAATCAAGGCCAGGGTCGAGGAAGGGGCGCTGGCGGTTGAAGTACTCGTCCAGGTCCCTGGCCATATAGCTCAGTTGCCGTGCGGACAGGCCTAGCTTGCTGATGGCCGGAGCCGGGCTGGCAGGTGTCTGGGCCGATGCCTCGCGCACCAGCGAGGCGTATTCGTTGATGCGCCAGATCAGGCCGTCCTTTACCGTGATGGCTTCACTGCTGCGAAAGGTCACCCGCTGGCCGCCGCCACGCAGTGCTGTCTGGTACTGGATAAAAGCCGTGTCACCGTCCACCCGAATGCGGTCAGTGTGCTCCAGGTAGTCCTCGGGATGGCGTGGCAGGGTATCTGTGACGTAAGCACGCAAGTCGGCCAGGTGCAGCGTGCGGTTCTGAAAGAAATCGTTGTACTGGATATGGGGGTGGTAGGAGGCCAGGATCGCCTCCAGGTCCTGCCGCTTCCAGGCGAGGTGGTAGGCAAGCACAGCGCGGTGGGTGGGGCAGGTGTTGACCATGAACGGGGCGCTTCAAGGCTACGGCAAGGTGCTGCCAGTATGCGGCATGGGGCGCGCCCTTGCTTGCGCCTTGTGAGTTGTACGGGCTAAGCCGCTGCCTGTGCCTGCTTCAACGCGCCGGCCACCCACGTCCCGAATGCATTCACGGCCACCTGTAGATTGCCCAGGAACCGAGGGTATAGCAGCCACAGGTCCATCACCGGTTTGAAATCCTTGAGCGGCAGTACGGCCAACTGGTCACGATGGACGCTGCGTTCCAGCAGCAACCGAGGCACCAGCCCTAGGCCCATGCCGTCTGCCACCAACCCTAGCTGCAGCTCGGTACCGAAGGTTTCCAGGTTCACGTTCAGGCTCAAGCCTTGGTCAGCCAGTGTACGCTGCAAGCCTGCGCGGAAACCGCAACCATCGGGATTAAGCACCCAGCCCTGGCTGGCGCAGTCGGCAAGCCTGAGGGATTTTTTCGACACGTCGGCCTTGGGGCACACGGCCACCAGTTCCAACTTGCCAATGGACTCACCCACAACGCTATCAGGAAACACCTTACCGGCCGGGAACAGCGCAACCGCTGCGTCCATCTCCCCCCGTTCGATACCTCCCACAAGGTAGCCTCCCCACCCCGTGACCACGTGCGTGCGCAGGTCTGGGAACACGCTGCGCAAGTGCTTTAGTGCATCCAGGAGCAGCATGTCACCCAAGGTTTGCGGTACGCCCAGGCGCAGCACACCGCTGGGGGGTGCATCCCGTGCCACCAGCTCACGCAAGGCGTCCATTTCCCGAAGGATGGCCAGGCACCGTTGATACACCTGCAACCCTATGGCTGTAGGTTTCAAAGGTTTGGTATTGCGGTCGAACAGCGCAACACCCAGGGCCTGCTCCAGGTTCTGCACCCGCCGCGTGATCGCAGGTTGAGTAAGGGTAAGCAGGTCGGCGGCCTGGCTGATTGACTGGCTGCGCACTACCGCTACAAAGGCTTCGATGTCATCCGTTTTCATTCTAGGGGCACATATAAAGGGGCAGCAAGATAGCCAAAAAGCATAATCCCATTAGGCCCTACCTCGCTAGCACTGCGGTTACAGGGATGCGGCACTACTTTTTGGTTATAACCTAATCATTAAAAAATAGCATATTAAATTAAATCAATATGCTTAGATTATCACCGAAATCTTAGTTTACCGGACCCCCCATGAACCTGCCCAAACACCCTGGACGCCTGCGTGACTTCATCGGCGCGCTGGCCGAGCTCGTTGAATGCCAGCCGCCGGAACACGACCTGTTACGTCGCGGCGGCGCGTTGCTAGGCCAGTTGGTACGCCATGATGATTGGCTACCAGACGACTATGCCCAGCCCGATCCAGAACGCTATCAGCAATTTCTGCTGTACGCCGATGCTCGCCAGCGGTTTTCAGTGGCGAGCTTCGTGTGGGGCCCTGGGCAGCGTACCCCTGTTCACGATCACCGGGTATGGGGCCTGATCGGCATGTTGCGCGGTGCGGAAGTGTCCCAAGGCTTCTCCCGCGACGCCCTGGGGCGGTTATACCCGAAGGGCCCTGCCCTGCAGTTGAATCCCGGCGACGTAGAAGCCCTGGCGCCCAACCGTAATGACATCCATCAGGTCAGCAACGCCTTCGACGACCGAGTATCCATCAGCGTGCACGTCTACGGCGCCAACATCGGCGCCGTGAGGCGCGCGGTGTATAGGCCCGACGGTACTGAAAAGCTGTTCATTTCCGGCTACAGCAACCCTTATCTCCCGAACCTTTGGGACCTGTCCAAAGAGAGCCCTGCCCCATGACCCATGCTACCCGCCACTATGCTGACATTCGTCGCGCCCTCCTCGCCCACGAGGAAGTGGCGCTGGTGGACGTGCGCGAAGAGGCCCCCTTCGCCGAGCACCATCCGCTGTTCGCCGCCAACATTCCTCTGTCAAGGTTGGAGCTGGAGGTGCTGTCGCGCATCCCCCGGCCCAATACGCCCGTAACGGTGTATGACAACGGTGAGGGCCTGGCTGCACGAGCAGTGGAACGGTTCCAGGCATTGGGCTACACCGACGTGGCATTGCTGGAGGGGGGACTGCACGGCTGGCAGCAGGCTGGCGGCGAGCTGTTTATTGACGTGAACGTGCCCAGCAAAGCGTTTGGTGAGCTGGTGGAACACCATCGGCATACACCGTCCCTGGCTGCAGAAGACGTACGCCGGCTGATTGAAAGCAAGGCGGATGTGGTGGTACTGGACGCCCGCCGCTTCGACGAATATCAGACCATGAGCATTCCTACGGGCATCAGCGTGCCGGGGGCAGAGCTGGTCCTGCGCGCTCGTGAACAGGCGCCAGATCCCCGCACCCAGATCATCGTGAACTGCGCAGGGCGAACGCGCAGCATCATCGGCACGCAGTCCCTGGTCAATGCGGGCCTGCCAAACCCGGTAGCGGCGTTGCGCAACGGTACCATTGGCTGGTTGTTGGCGGGCCAGACTCTAGACCATGGCCAGTCCCGGCGTTTCAACGACGTCTCTGAAACCACACGGCAGTTGGCTGGGCAGGACGCACGCCGGGTGGCAGACAAGGCCGGGGTGAAGCGGGCCCGCTATGCCCAGTTGCAACAGTGGCAAACCGACCCTGCCCGCACCACCTACCTGTTCGATGTGCGCACCCCCGAGGAATTCGCCGAAGGCCACGTGCCGGGCGCTCGCGCTACACCAGGCGGCCAGCTGGTACAGGAAACCGATCACTACGCCAGTGTACGAGGTGCGCGGGTGGTGCTGGTGGACGATGATGGCGTGCGGGCCAATATGTCAGCCTCTTGGCTAGCGCAGTTGGGCTGGGAGGTGTACGTGGTGGACGACCTGGCCGCCACCCACTTCAGTGAAACCGGCCATTGGATCGCGCCCGGCCCTGCTGCGCCCTCGGTAGAACAGGTATCCCCGGCGACCCTTACCGCCTGGCAGGCGCAAGGGGATGTGCAGGTGCTGGATTTCACAACCAGTGCCCAGTACGTGAAGCAGCACATTCCTGGCGCCTGGTGGGTATTGCGCGCGCACCTGAGCGATGCCCTGAAAAACATCCCCGCCGCCAGCCGCTACGTGTTGACCTGCGGCAGCAGCCGGCTGGCACGCCTGGCTGTGGCAGAGGTTAAGGCCCTTACAGGAAAGCCGATAGCCGTGCTCGAAGGTGGCAACGCAGCCTGGTTCACTGCCGGATATGCGCCCGAGCACGGCGAAACCCGGCTCGCCTCGCCTCGTATTGACCGCTACCGCCGGCCCTATGAAGGCACTGAAGCCCCGCGCGACGCCATGCAGGCTTATCTGGACTGGGAGTTTGGCCTGGTGGCGCAACTGGCCCGGGACGGCACCCATGGTTTTCATGTGATTTGAACACCTACGCGCCGACCGCTTTCAAGGCGGAGGCCCCTTCTCTGAACCGCGGCCTGTTTCCCGTCCACTGCACAGGCCGCCGGGAGCATTACCTATGAGTACACGCCAACTCAAACTCGGCGCTATGGTCCATGGTGTCGGCCACGGCTGGGGCGAATGGCGCCACCCGGATGCACAGGCTGATGCCAGCACCAATTTTGCCTGGTACAAAGGGCAGGCGGCGCTGGCAGAGGCCGCAAAGTTCGACTTTGTCTTCATCGCCGATAGCCTGCACATTCATGCCAGATCCAGCCCCCACTACCTCAACCGCTTCGAACCCCTTACCCTGCTCTCGGCACTGGCCACGACCACCACCCATATCGGGCTAGTGGCCACCGTGACGGTCAGCTACACCGAGCCTTTTCAGGTGGCGCGGCAGCTTGCTTCGCTGGATCACCTCAGCGGTGGGCGCGCAGGTTGGAACGTTGTCACCTCCTGGCTGAGCGGCACTGCCGAGAACTTCAGCAAAGCCGAGCACCCGCCCCATGCGGTGCGCTATCGCATTGCCAAGGAACATGTGGCCGTGGTGAAGGGTTTATGGGATTCCTGGGAGGACGACGCCCTGGTGCGCAACAAGGCCACTGGCGAATTCTTCGCCCCGCACAAGCTGCATGCACTAAACCACAAGGGCGAATTCTTCCAGGTAAAAGGCCCGTTGAACATTTCCCGCTCCCGCCAGGGGCAGCCAGTACTCTTCCAGGCCGGCACGTCGGAGGATGGACGCAACTTTGCCGCCCACTACGCCGATGCGATTTTTGTACATGCCGAGGCCTTCGAAGACGCCCAAGCCTACTACGCCGATTTGAAAGCACGCGCCAAGGGCTTTGGCCGAGACCCTGCCGCATTGTCGATTCTGCCGGGCATCCGCCCCATCGTTGGCCGAACGCCGGAAGAGGTGGAGCAACGCTACCAACAGGCGGTGGAATTGGTGAGCATCGAGGACGCCATCGTGGCCCTCGGGCGGCCTTTCAATGACCATGATTTCAGCCAGTACCCGCTAGACGCGCCGTTTCCTGAACTGGGTGAGCTGGGGGCCAATAGCCAAAAAGGCGGCTCTGATCGAATCAAGCAACTGGCACGGGAACGGCAATGGACCTTGCGAGAGGCCGCTTTGCACTTCTCACGCCCGCGCCGGGAGTTCGTTGGCACACCTGATCAGGTGGCCGACCAGGTCCAACAGTGGTTCGAACAGGGGGCCAGCGATGGTTTTATCATCAACGCACTATTGCCCGATGGCCTTCAGACGTTTACCGAGTGGGTGGTGCCGGTGCTGCAGCAGCGTGGGCTGCAACGGAGCGAGTACACCGGTACGACTCTGCGAGAACACTTTGAGTTAGCGGTCCCCCCGAACCGCTACACCGTGGCCGGCGCCCGGTAAGCGCCGGGAGCATTATTGAAGCAGGCGCAGCCAGCAACCGCCAAGAAAACGGTCAATGGTTCGCCTGGTTCACCGGTATGTCGAAACCTTCGGCAAAGGTCGGTACCACGTCCAAGTGGCCGCTGATCAGCCCATGGGCCTGGTAGAAGTCCGCCGTTTCCTGCTGCTGGTCAACGGTTTGAGCATTCAGCGCCTGCCAGCGCAACTGCCGGCGCTCGAACTGCAGTTTCGCGGCATTTTCAGGGAAGCCGATGATCGCGGCGAGGGTACGCGAATAGCTGTCCAAGTGTTGATAGGCCCATACCTGAGCATTGGCCAGCCGAACCAGATAATCCTGCAAGGCGGCACGCCGAGCAGGGTCCGCCAGAGCCGTGTCGGTGGCCGCCAGGAAGCTATTGCCGCTGGACAAACCACGGCCATTAACCAGCACTTTCGCCTGCCCGCTCAGCTCGGATAGGGCTGTGTAAGGCTCCCAGGTGGCCCAGGCGTCCACAGATCCATTGGCCAGGGCCATCTTGGCGTCCACTGGCCCCAGGAAACGAAAGTCTACGTCCTTTTCACTAAGGCCGGCGCTGGCCAGTGCCCGCAAGGCAATGTAATGCCCGATGGAGCCGCGCCCTGTGGCAATGCGTTTACCTTTTAGGTCGGCAGCGGTTTTAAGGGGTGAGGTTGTATTGACCAGTACAGCCGTGCCGTAGGGGTCGGAGGTGTCCACGGCGATGGCCTTGACTTGTGCACCGGATGCCAAGGCGAACAACAAGGGGGCGTCGCCAATGATGCCAGCGTCCACAGCCCCGGCATTCAGCGCTTCGGCCAGTGGCGCAGCGGCAGGAAACTCCGACCATTTGAGGTCATAGGGCAAGTTGTCTAGCGCGCCAGCCGCTTCGAGCTGCGCACGCATATTGCCTTTCTGGTCTGCAATGCGCAGTTGCACGCGGTCGGCAGCAATGGCGTGGCCCGCGACGAACAAGGCAGCGCTCAGGGTAAGAAGTCGAGCAAGCGGAAGCATCCAGTGGTGTCCTTAATGGGTACAGAGCAACCTGTACGACGGCAGAAGGGAGTAAAACAACACCACTGTAGCGCTTGCTTTTATATAAATGAAATTCACTTTAAGAATAAACTAATATGCGTTTTTATTAAAAAAGGCGACACCTGCATGCCGGTCAGAACGCAAGATAAACCTTGTCAAAGGGGCTTGCCTTACCACTGATGCAAGGTGTGGGCTGCAACCTCGTAGCGATAGAACAGCCATGGGCTATCCACGCGCTCTAGCGCTGACCAGTGGGTGGGTGCAGAAGATAGGGCGTAAAGACGGTGCTCAAAGCTATTAAGCAACGGCTACTGCGCAAGGGGACTGGAAGGCACAAGACGAGAGGCGGGAGATGCTTCGGTATAGAAACACACAGGGCGGCGCAAGAACGCCGCCCCGTTGCAGTACTTACGACTTCTGGGCGCGAGCCTGGTCACGCAAGGCCTTGACCTCATCGTGGGTACGCATCACGCCCTCGAACTGCTTCTGGATCAAAGCACGGGCTTCGGTGGAGATGTCAGTGTTCTCCAGTGCCTTCTTGTAGCTCTTTTTCGCGACGTCTTCACCGCGCTCGGCTTCGTTGAGCAGGGCCGCGTCGTCCTTGCCAGTGATGGCGGATTTGAGGTCTACCCAACGGCGGTGCAGGTCGCCGGCAACGCTGGTGGTGGTTTCCGGATCGGCGCCCAGGCTACGCACGTGTGCTTGCAGTTCAGCAGCAGCGCTCGCGGTTTCACCCGCCGCTTTGGTGAAGACTGCTTTGAGGTGTGCGTTGTTGGTGTTTTCAGCCAGGTCCTTGAAACCCGCTTCGCCGTCTTTGGAGGTTTCGATCAGGTCGTTCAGTACGCTAATGGTTTTTTTGTTCACGTCAGTCATCGTGTATCTCCTGAATGGACGGCCCTTAAGGGCCCTAGAGGCAGCCATGTGCAAGCGCTTTTAAGGTACTCGTCAGGTTAGGGCGTACCGCTTGGCGCTGGTTCAGTTTTTTATAAGCACGATGGATGAAAAGAGTTACATCAGGCCGCAGGGGCCTGAGCAGCTTCGGGATGGAAAGCCAGGGTGGCGTCCTCTTCCCCATGCAGGGAGATGCGATAGGTTTCCGGCAAGGCCAGGCCGCCTGCCAGCGCCAGCAAGGCAATTGCTACCAGGTAGAACGCAGGGGCCAGGCTGCTACCCGTGACGTCGATGAGCCAGGTGGCGACCAGCGGTGCCGTACCGCCGAACAAGGTATAGGCCATGTTGTAGGTAATGGCCGACGCCGTGTAGCGAGTGCGGGTGGGAAAGGTCTCGGCCAGCAGCGCCGCTGTTACCACACCACACAGCAAGGCCCCCACAGCCAGCATCAGCACACCGGCAATGGCCGGTGCGACTGAACCTGAACCGGCCAGCCAGTACGCCGGAAATACCGTGACCATGACCCACAGGCAAGTGAAACCAACAGTTTTGCGCCGGCCCACGCGGTCTGAAAAGGCACCCGCCAAAGGGCAGGCGGCAGCGGCGAACAACAAGGCCACGGTGGAGACCAGCAACGCTTGTGCGCGGCTCAAGTGGCCGGCCACCTGAAGGTAGGTGGCGAAGTACGTGGTAAACATGTAGAACGATAGCGCCGTGAGCGAAATGAACGCGCCCAGGCAGCCGATAGCGCGGCTGTGGTGGCGCAAGGTGGCCTTCAATGGCGAATGGGCATGCCCCCTGCCTTCCGCCTGAACGGCCTTGAACGCAGGGGTTTCCTCCATGCGCCAGCGCAGGAACAAGCCCACGATGCCCAGAGGCGCCGCCACCAGGAACGGCACTCGCCAGCCCCAGCTAGCCATGGCATCGGGCGACAGGCTGGCGTCCAAGGCATAGGCCAATACCGCCGCCACCGCAAAGGCGGAAAAGGTAGACACCGGCACGAAGCTGCCGTACCAGGCCCGTTTATGCCGTGGGGCGTGTTCCATCAGGTAGGCTACGGCACCGGCGTATTCGCCACCGGCCGAGAACCCTTGTACACAGCGCGCCAGGGTTAGCAGCACCGGCGCCATTACCCCGATGCTGGCATAGGTGGGTAGCAGCCCGATCAGGGTTGTGGCGCCTGCCATCATCAAAATAGTGATCGACAGTATGCGCTTTCGCCCCAGCCGGTCGCCTAATGCACCGAATACAATGCCGCCCAAGGGGCGCAGGGCAAAAGCAACCGCAAACACCGCAAAGGTTTTCAGCAGGCCTACACTGGGGCTGTTCCCCGTAAAAAACTGGTTGGCTATGAGGGTGGCCAGAAAGCCATAGACGGCAAAGTCGAACCATTCCACAAAGTTGCCAATGGCCGCTGCCGCGATGACCTTGCGAAGCGTTGCGGGGGAAACCTGCTCAGGGGTTTGAGTGACCATGCACGCGCTCCAGATCATTGATCTGTAGGATTATCACCAACGAAGCGCACACAGCCCTGTTCAAGAAACGTCACCGGCATAGCCAGAAACGCGAAAACCGCTCTACACCGGCCCACAAGTCGCCTTTCGATACCCTCAGCCCAAAGGACACCGACGACTATGATCCATGGCACTACAGGTTTGGTTGCCATCGTGGGGAGCCCCATTGCTCAGGTCCAGTCCCCTACCAACTTCAACCGGTGGTTTCAGGCCCAGGGGCTGGACCTGGCCATGCTGCCTATTGATCTGCAGCCCGAGGCCATACCCGCCTTGATGTCTACCCTGCGAGGCTGGAACAACCTGCGCGGTTGCGTAATCACCGTACCCTATAAGCAGGCCGTGGTGCCCCTGCTCGACGAAGTGAGTGCACGAGCGCGGCTGTTGCAGTCCGTGAACGTGATTCGGCGAACGGCACAAGGCCAGCTGCTGGGTGACAATGTCGACGGCGAAGGTTTCATAAAGGCTGCGGCGAGTCATGGCTTCAACCCTGCCGGCAAGCATGCCCTGCTGCTGGGGGCCGGCGGCGCAGGCGCGGCTATTGCCTATAGCTTGCTAAGCAGGGGCCTGGCGGCGCTGGACATCATAGACCCTGCCCCCGAACGGGTTGCTCATCTGTCAGCCGCTTTGGGCGAAGCCTTTAGCCAGGCAGTGATAGGTGCACAGGTGCAGCACCTTGCAACCTATGACCTGGTGGTCAATGCCTCGGCCGTTGGCATGGCCGACACTGGAGAAACGCCTTTGCCGGCCGAACAGCTGGCTGACCTTGCCCTTCATACGCTAGTGGCGGACGTGGTCACCAAGCCCGCGAACACGGCGCTGTTGATGCTCGCCAGGGCCAAAGGCTGCCGGGTTCAGGCAGGGCCTGAGATGGCCCTGGCCCAGATGGAAGACTTGGGCATGTTCATGGGCGTGATGCCTTCGCCGACGGCCGCAGGTGCCAACAGTGATTGAAACCCTGACGGCCTGGTGAATCTGACGTCTTACCAACACCTGCCTCACAACACAGATTCATTGCACGGGAGCTTTTGCCGCCATGAATGGCTCGATGAAGCACTTATTGTTTGCCGCGTTGTTCATGGCCGCTACTGCTTCCGTATGGGCCGAGGACGAGATTGAGGCAGTTACGGAAGAAATGCCGCCGTACAACATGACTGAGGGCGGTAGCGTTACCGGCTTCAGCACTGAAATCGTCCGGGCGGTGATGAAGGAAGCCGGGATGGAAGTGCCGATCCACGTCATGCCGTGGGCACGCGCCTACGATCGGGCGTTGAGCGTGCCGAATGTGCTGATCTATTCCATCGCGCGTACTCCCGAGCGCGAGCAACGCTTTCAATGGGTCGGCCCTATCGCCCCGACCAATTGGTACCTCTACAGCTTGGCCGAACGGCCTGTCCACTTGGACAGCCTGGAGCAGGCCCACGGCCATCAGATCGCAACGGTCAACATGGACGTGGGCCAGCAATATCTATTGGCCCACGGCTTCAAGCCTGGGATTGAGCTGCAGTCGAGCAACCGGTACGAGCACAACTACCGCATGCTCAAGGTGGAGCATGTGGAGCTATGGATCTCCAATGAGCTCAATGCCAACTACCTCATGCGTAAGAACGGCGATGATCCCGCCAAGGCCCTGGTACGTTCGCTCCCCTTGCCCGCCCTGAGCAGCCCTGCAGGGTTGAACATGGCCTTTAGCAACGGCACACCCGCACCCACCGTGGCGCGCTTCCAGGCGGCATTGGCGCGGGTACGGGAAAATGGCACCTACGACGCCGTAATGCGCAAATGGCTGGCCCCAGGTACATGACAAAGCCTCTCCTTAGCCCAGCCGCTTTTCCTTGGACGGTGGGTGGCCGAAGAACGCCGTGTAGCACTTGCTGAAATGGCTGGGTGAAACAAAACCGCAGGCCACTGCGACCTGCACCACGCTTAGGCTGGAATGCTGCAACAGGCGACGGCCTTCGGTCACGCGCAGTTCCAGGTAATACCGCAGGGGTGTGGTATTGAGTTGCTGCTGGAACAGCCGCTCGATCTGTCGCCGCGAGCGGGTCACGTAGGCGGCGATCTGGGTCAGGTCCAAAGGTTCTTCCAGGTTGGCTTCCATCAGCTTGACCACTTCACGCAGGGGAGCCGTGAGCTTGAGTTGCAGCTTGGGGTTGACCCGTTTGTACCGCGAAGCTTCAAAGGCCAGGATATCCACGATCCCGTCTACCAGTGCCGCGCCATGGCTCTGGCCGATCCATTCAAGCACCATGTTGAATGCGCCATTGGGGCTGGCAGCGGTGTAGCGGTTGCGGTCGGCGATGTAGCTTTCGCTGGTGACCTGGCTGTGCTGGGCAATTTCTGCCAGCGCTGGCCTGTGCTCTGGGTGGATAGCGCAGCGGTAACCGTCCAGAAGGCCGGCCTGGCCCAGGAACCAGGCACCGTTCCATAGCCCTGCCAGGGCTACACCCTTCTCGCAGGCGCGCTTAAGCGCGGCCTTGAGCCCAGGGTCGCTCTGCAACAACGTGCGAAAGCCGCCACACACCACCAGCAGGTTCAGCGCTTCCAGGCGACAGTGGGCCAGGCTGCTGTCCGGCCGGATCACCAGCCCCAAGTCGCTCACCACCTCCTCGCCTGTGAGCGTGAGGGTGCACGTGCTGAAGGCTTCGGGCTGCAGCAGGTTGGCCGTGACCAGCGTATCCAGCGCCTGGGTGAACGCAGGCAGTGAAAAATGCTCCAGCAGAATAAAGCCCACACGGGACTGCACCGGCTTGGCATTTCTACTGTGCTGTACGTAGCGGAAATTCTTGCCTTGCATGGCGCCGCTGAAAAGCCGTCTGTCGCTCATTCGATGCTCGGTCAGGTGCTTCTAGGAAAACCTGTGGCTGCTTGCCTGCCACGTTTTCGCCTATTCATTACCTTGAGCTCGCGCCTTTGTATACACGTTGCGCACGCAACGCCGGGGCTGGGTACCTAAAGAGCCTTGCCAAAGGCATGCCTTCACCCTATATTGTTACTGTATAACATTATGGAGAAAGGTATGAAACCTGACATTCACCCTGCGTACCGCCCCGTCCTGTTCCACGACGTCGGCGCCGACGCCTTTTGGCTTATCGGCTCCACCGTCAGCACCGACAAAACCTTCACCCACAGCGATGGCAACACCTACCCCTATGTCACCCTGGACGTCTCCAGTGCTTCACATCCGGTGTATACCGGCCAGGAACGCAAGGCGAAAACCGAGGGCCGTGTGGCAGGGTTCAACAAGCGCTTTGCTGGTTTTGCCGGCCAACCCAAGTAAACGCTGATCACTTAGACGGGGCAGGCACTGGTATGCGCACATCGTTTATTGCCCGGTCTGCAGTGGCGCGGGTACTGCTGGCAGGCGGCGTGCTGATCGCCTTGTGGATAGTGGTCGGGTGGGCGGTGGCCGTCCCATGACGCCTCCAGCCGTTGTACTGTCCGACCTCACGTTGGCCTATGATCGCCATACCGCCGTGCAAGGGCTTAGCGGTAGCTTCGCAATGGGCAGCCTCACTGCAATCGTTGGGCCCAATGGCGCTGGAAAATCCACCTTGGCCAAAGCCTTGGTGGGCCTGCTCCGCCCTGCCCGTGGCCACATCAGCCTGAGTACGCTTAGCGCACAGGCCATCGGCTACCTGCCCCAAGCGGCTGAAATAGACCGAGGGTTTCCGCTCACCGTGGCCGATCTGGTGGCCATGGGCGCCTGGCGTACCTCAGGGGCCCTGCGTCGGCATTGCCGTGCTCAAGCACAGCAGGTGACCGACTGCCTGGCCACCGTAGGCTTGGCGGGTTTCGAACTGCGGAGCATCGCGGCCTTGTCTTCGGGGCAGCTGCAACGGGTATTGTTTGCCCGCCTGTTGCTGCAGGAGGCGCCCCTGATCGTGCTGGACGAGCCGTTCAACGCCATGGACGCGCGCACCACCGAGGACCTGCTACGTCTGGTGCAACGATGGCACCAACAAGGCCGTACTGTGATTGCCGTACTGCACGACCTGGAGCAGGTTCGGCAGCATTTTCCCTCTACCCTGTTAATGGCGGGCCGCCTGGTAGCTTGGGGGCCAACCTCTACCGTGCTGGTGACCGACCACCTGCGTCAGGCGCGCCACCTGGCCGCTGCCAGCGTAGATAGCAGCCCGTGGGTGTATTGCCCGGCGGGTGTCGCGCCGTGACGTTCTACAGCGTTGCCATTCAACCGTTCGTGGAGTTCGGCTTTATGCGGCGCGCGCTGGCGGCCTGCCTGGCCATAGGCGTGGGGTCTGGCCCGGTGGGCGTGCTGCTGGTACTGCGGCGCATGAGCCTAGTGGGCGATGCCATGAGCCATGCGGTGTTGCCGGGCGCGGCCGTGGGGTTCCTGTTGGGCGGGCTATCCTTGCCCGCCATGGGCCTGGGCGGCCTGGTCGCCGGCCTGACCGTTGCCCTGCTCGCCGGCCTGGTAAGCCGCTTTACGCCCCTGCATGAAGACGCCAGCTTTGCCAGCTTCTACCTGACGTCGCTGGCTGCAGGGGTGATGATCGTGTCGCTGCACGGCTCCAGCGTGGACCTGCTCCATGTCCTGTTCGGCACCATTCTGGCCATCGATGCGCCTGCGCTGGTGCTGGTGGCCGGTATCGCCTCCTTCACGTTGCTGTTACTGGCGGTGATCTACCGCCCGCTGGTATTCGAGTGCGTGGACCCTGGCTTCATGCGCGCGGTGGGCGGGCGGGGATCGCTGTACCACGTGCTGTTCCTCCTGCTGGTGGTGATCAACCTGGTGGCAGGCTTTCAGACATTGGGCACTTTGATGGCCGTGGGCCTGATGATGCTGCCCGCCACTGCTGCCCGCTTCTGGGCTCGCTCCCTGGTCGGATTGATGGCGGTCGCTACCTTGATTGCCAGCTTGTCGGGGTTTGTGGGCCTGGTCGTGTCCTATCACCTGGGCGTGGCCTCGGGCCCGGCCATCGTGTTGTCAGCCAGCGGATGTTATGGCCTGTCTCTGTTGTTCGGCCCACGCGGCCTTCTACGCCGCACACCTTCCCGTCCTGTATCGAATCTGGAGCCCCATTAATGAAACTGATGTTACTAGTGCGCGGCCTGGTGGCCCTGATGGCCGGCCTGGGCGCCGCGACCGCGCACGCTCAGCCCTTGCAGGCTGTGGCGTCCTTTACGGTGATTGCAGACATGGTGCGCACCGTCGGGGGCGATCATGTGGCCGTAACATCGCTGATAGGGCCCGACGGCGACCCCCATGTGTACGAGCCCTCCCCAGCTGACGCCCAGGCGCTGCATGGCGCAGACATCGTATTCGTAAGCGGCTTGCACCTGGAGGGCTGGATGGACCGCCTGATCCAGGCCTCTGGCTATTCGAAACCCCCGGTAGTGCTGTCCCAGGGTATTCATACCCGCGCCTTGCAAGAAGACGGTGTGACCGTTGTAGACCCCCATGCCTGGAACAGTGCTGTTAACGCGCAGGTGTACGTAGCAAACGTTATCACCGCCCTGCAACACCAAGACCCCACCCATGCTACAGACTACGCCCGCAACGGCCAGGCCTACCTCACGCAACTCAAGGCACTGGACGCCTACGCCCGCAGCCAGATCCAGGCCATACCCGCAGCCAGGCGCAAGGTGCTGACCTCCCACGACGCCTTCGGCTACTTTGGGGACGCCTATGGGGTGACCTTCCTGTCACCTCTGGGCTTTTCTACCGAGAACGAGGCCTCCGCCGCCGATGTGGCGGCGCTGATACAACAGATCAAGCGCGAACACGTGGCAGCCTATTTCTTCGAAAACGCCGCCGACCCGCGGCTGGTCCAGCAGATCGCTGCGGCCAGTGGCGCACGGCCCGGTGGTGCGCTCTATGTGGAGGCGCTGAGTGGCCCCAACGGCCCCGCGTCAACCTACGCCCGCATGTTCCGCTACAACGTGGACCACTTGGTGTCGGCCATGGGCACGCCACCGCCTGACGCTCGCTGATATCACGCTGGGCCTGATAGCAGGCCCAGGCTACTGGCCACAGCGCGCAACTGGTCTTTCTCTTCCTGCAGCATCAATGCGTGGTCGGCCCGCTTGAGCAGCAAGGCCGTATGGGCCCGGCACACCGGGGCGAAAGTAGACGGATCGATCTGCGCCAAGCTGGCCAAAGCCTTGACCAGGCGTATGTCGATTTCCAACAAACCCGCGCCGTCGCGAGCGATAAGGGTAAAGAAATCGTCGAACAGGTCCGCCACCTTTAGCGGGTGCAGGTAAACCCCTCGGCATTGCTCCTGGGGAGGCTCAGTATCACGTTTTAGCATTGACCACTGGGTGAAACACCGCACGCCTCGGCCGATCACATCGATGGCCGTGCCTGAATCATTGGTGGCGGGCGACAAGGCTCGGGAGGCAATTTCGCCCAGCACTGCCAGCCCAAAGCGAGGGTCCTGCTCGAATGTACGGCGTACCGCAAGGCTGAGGGCCTCCAGCACCTGAGCGCCAAGTGCTTCAAGGTCCACCCGCGCGCCAGGCTTGCGGGGCACGACCTGGGCGATGAGGGTGCCAACGTGCAGGAACGTGCCAGGCAATACGTCCATGTACAGGCTCACGTCGTGGGCTTGAGCGAGGGCACCGAGGGCTTCTACATCCATGTGCTGCACATAGCCGGTGGTGGGGCTGGCAACGGTGAGCGTGCCCGGCGGCAACTGCAGGTGTTCAGGGTAGTGCTCACCGCCCAGACAGGGCCAGCGGGCACGGCGCTCCATGGCCTGAAGGGCAGCGGCCTCTACGCGGTCGATGGTTTCGCCTACCCGGCCCAGCCGCGATAGGTGGTCGATCCAGCGCAGCAAGGTATAAACGATCAGGATGACCATGATGATCGTTACGGCAAACAGCACCACCCTGCCCTGCGCTCCATACGCGCCTGTGCTAAGCGCGATGATGCCCACCAAGCTGAACAGAAACGACCCGATGAACGTGGCCAAAGCGTTCTGGGTGGTGGTGTCCTCCATCACCAAGGTCGTCGCACGAGGGGTCACACCACTGCTGGCCGCGCTATAGGCACTCACCATGGTGCTAAGAGAAAAGGTAGTCACGGCCAGCATGCTGGAGGCAATGATGGACAGGATCTTGTCGACCGAATCGGCCCCTACCTTGGCTGGGAGGGACGGGGGTACCAAATCCCTGAACAGGATCGCCAGCAGCGCGGTCGCTACACCGACCAGGGAGAACAGGCTGGCCCGGAACCATAGGCGCTTGGTCAGTTGACGCGCGGCCCAGCGCCATCGAGCAATCATGGAACGTACCTTGGCAGAAGGAGGCAGACACAGCAGGCAGGCGTTGCGCCTTGGGCCGCTACCTGGCCATTGGGTACGCGCCGTGCAGGAAAGTTTCAGGCCTTGGTGATCACCCGTTTGAGCACCTGGCCCAGCTCTTCAGTGGAGTAAGGCTTGTGCAGCAGCTCGATGCCCTGAGCACCGCCCAGGGCCAGCGCATGGCTGTACCCGGTGGCCAGCACCACGGGAAGCTGTGGCAAGTTCGACACCAGCCATTTGGCCAGCTCGATGCCGCCCATGCCCGGCATCACCACATCAGAGAACACCACATCGAAGCCGGCACCGTGCTGGCCCAGCAGGGCCACTGCGTCTTCGGCATTCACGGCCCACGTAGGGGAGTAGCCCAGGTCTTCTAGCATCTGGGTGGCAAAGCGGCCCACCTCGATATTGTCCTCCACCACGAGCACGCGCTGCCCCGTGCCCAGAGCCGCTTGCGTTACGGTTGGCACAGGGGTATACGGCGCCACCTGCACCTGGACTTCCGGCAGGTACAGGCTAAAACGTGCGCCCTGGCCCACAACACTGGTCACCGTGACATCACCGCCCGACTGTTTGGCAAACCCGAATACTTGGGAGAGCCCCAGCCCAGTCCCTTTGCCTACCTGCTTGGTGGTGAAAAACGGCTCGAAAATACGGGCCACCGTATCGTCCGAAATCCCCTCGCCCGTGTCAGTCAGGGCAATTTCGGCAAAGGGGCCGGCGGCCGGGGCATGGCCGCGAATCGCTGGCAGCGGAACGCCGTGGCGCAACTCCACAATAAGCGTGCCCGCACCGTCCATGGCATCTCGTGCATTGACCGCCAGGTTGATTAGGGCCGTTTCAAACTGATTGGTATCGGCTTCGATGAAACAGGCCGTGACGGGCAGCTCGGTGATAACGGTAATACGGGCGCCCATCAGGGTGTTGAGCATGTCCGCCAGGGCATGCAACTTGGCGCCCACCTCGAACACTTCAGGCTTGAGCGCCTGCCGCCTGGCGAAGGCCAGAAGCTGGGCCGTGAGCTTGCTGGCACGCTCCACAGTATCGGAGACAGCCGTAAGGTAGCGCTGCCGCCGCTCTTCGCTCAGCGCGGGACGTTTGAGAAAGTCCACTGACGACCGAATAATGGTCAGCAGGTTGTTGAAGTCATGGGCTACACCACCGGTCAACTGACCTACGGCTTCCATTTTCTGTGATTGCCGCATGGCCTCTTCGGCAGCGGCCAGGGCTTCGATGCGTTGCTTGTCCTGGGTGATGTCGCGGCCTACAGCGTTGATCACGCCATCACCTGCGCGGCTGGACCAACTGATCCAGCGGTAACTGCCATCCTTGTGCCGGTAGCGGTTGTCCAGCCGTGAGTATTCCATGCCATTACCCAGGTCACGAGCTTCCTGGGCCGTGCTCACCTGATCGTGGTCATGTATGAAGGCGAACAGGGTGTTGCCCAGCAACTCGGCCTCTGTCCAGCCCAACAGTTGGGTCCAGGCCGGGTTGACCGCCGTGATCACGCCTTCTACGGTGCAGCGCAGCATCAGGTCCTGGGACAGCTGCCACAAAGCGTTGCGGTCTTCGGTGCGTTCGGCCACCACCCCTTCAAGGTGAGCGTTCAGCTCCTTAAGGCGCCGCTCGGCCAGAATACCCCGTGTGGTTTCGGTCACTACCAGAAAGATGCCGGCCACCTTGCCGTTGTCATCCCACAGGGGGCTGTGGCAATGGGTGAAGAACGCTTCTTCGGCCACGCCATCGCGGTCGGGCGTGTAGCGAGCGTCCTCCACGTAAAACGCTTGCCCCCCTAGAACCTGATCGAAAATAGGCGTGAGCTGGTCCCACATCTCGGCCCACCATTCCCGGGCGGGCTGCCCAAGGTGGCCAGGGTGCTTATGGCCCAGGCTGGGCGCGTAGGCATCGTTGTAGAAGGTAATAAGCGCCGGCCCCCAATGCACCATCATGGGAAACTGCGAGCTGAGCACGATCTGCACGGCCGTTTTCAGGGACAGCGGCCATTGAGCCACCGGGCCAAGGGCACTGTGGGCCCAGTCCAAGGCGCGCAGCCGTTCGCCACATTCCCCGCCGCCCTCAAGGCAGAAGTGCTGATGCATAGCCGTTACTACCCTCTCGCTCAATGCGTGCCGATGTCGGCTGGGCCATGATACCGGTTTGGCCCCAGGCTTTGTATGACCATTGCCCTGGCCGGGTTGCCAATACACCGCAATGGTTTACTATTCCGGCGCCGGTTTCCGAAAGGAACTAACAGGGAATCCGAAGGGCTCAGGCCCAAAACGGAACTGCCCCCGCAACTGTAGGCGCCGAGCCTGCTCCATACATGCCACTGGGCTTTGCCTGGGAAGGCTGGGGCGGCGGGGAAACGCCAGTCAGGAGACCTGCCGGCCTTAAGCTGTGCACGACAGCTGGCTACGCTTGCCGACCTTTCGTCCACAGCCTAATCAATCACTTACCGGCGGGGTGTCCGGAAAAGGCACCCCCGTGCGCCCGCCCCTGGCCAGGCAGCGCTTGCGGGCAGGTCTTTTTTGCACTGCGCCCCCTCTGCCCTTTCAGGAGCGTTTGCCTGTGAAACTGCCTGCCTATCCTGCCCTTGCCTTGTTGGCAAGCATTGCCACATCCGCTCTGGCAGCCCCTACCCAGTACCCACTCACCGTGCAGAACTGCGGCAAGGCTCTAACGTTCGACCAGGCACCGGTGCGTGCGGTCACCATCGGCCAGGCCGGAACGGAGCTGTTCTACGCATTGGGCTTGGGTGATCGCCTGGTGGGCACGTCCCTGTGGTTCGATGCGGTTAAGCCTGAATATGCCGCCCTAAATGCCAAGGTGGAACGCCTGGCCAACAACGAGCCCAGCTTCGAAGCCGTCATTGGCAAGCGCCCCCAGCTGGTAGCGGTTCAGTTCGAATGGATGGTCGGCCCCCAAGGCGCGGTAGGTACGCGAGAGCAGTTCCACGACCTCAACATCCCTACCTACCTGATGCCCTCCGACTGTGTCGGCAAGGACAACCTCAAAGGCGCAGACGGTACGCGCTTGCAAGCTTTTGATATCAACACGCTCTACACCAGCGTGCTTGAGCTGGCAAAAATCTTCGACGTGGACCACCGTGGCCAAGCCTTGGTGGCGGATTACAAGGCACGGCTTGCGCGCGCGGCGGCACGTGCCCAGGCCAGCGCCGTCAAAGCACCTACGGCGGTGGTGTGGTTCTCCAGCGCAGCCCTGGCCACAGACCCCTTCGTGGCTGGCCAGCAAGGCGTGGCCGATTACCTGCTCAACGCCGTGGGGATACGCAACGTGGTCACGTCCACTGAAGAATGGCCGACCGTGGGCTGGGAAACTTTGGCCAAGGCCAACCCCGACTTTATCGTGATCGCACGTATGGAGCGTCGCCGCTTCCCGGCCGACGACTACCAGAAGAAGCTGGCGTTTCTCAAAAGCGACCCAGTCACACGCAACATGGACGCCGTCAAGCATGATCGCATCCTGATCGTTGACGCCGATGCGTTACAGGCCAGTACCCGCCTGTTCGACGGTATCGAACAGCTGGCCGAAGCCCGGGAGCACTACCGCCCATGAGGCCAGGTTGGGGGTGGAGCCTCCTGCTGCTGTCTGGGGCGCTACTGGCTGCCACGGCCATGGGCGAAACAGCCCTGCCGTTTGGCCAGGTGCTGAAGGTATTGGCCAACCAGTTGGCCGGGGCTCATTACCCGCTGGACCCCATCGACGTGGGTATTGTGTGGAATTACCGCCTGCCACGCGCCTTGGTAGCGGCTGCCTGTGGCGCAGGCCTGGCCATCTGCGGGGTGATACTGCAAGCGTTATTACGCAACCCCCTGGCCGAGCCCTACCTACTGGGCATTTCGGCCGGCGCGTCTACCGGCGCGGTGCTGGTATCGGTACTGGGTATCGGCGGTGGCTTGATCTCACTATCAGTAGGGTCATTTCTCGGGGCACTGCTGGCCTTTACCCTGGTTATCGTGCTGGCCCGCGCGTCGCGCGCCAGTGGCAGCGCAGGGCTGATCATCCTGGCAGGCATTGCCAGCTCCCAACTGTTCAACGCCCTCACGGCGTTTGTGATCGCCCGCTCAGCCAACGCCGAACAGGCCCGGGGCATTCTGTTCTGGCTGATGGGCAATTTGAGCGGGGTACGCTGGCCGGCAGTGGCACTGGCGGTACCCGTCGCGCTGCTAGGGCTGGGTGTGTGCTGGTGGCAGCGGCGAGCACTGGATGCCTTCACCTTCGGCGCCGACTCGGCCGCTTCACTGGGCGTGTCGGTGCGCCAGTTGCAGGTGCTGTTGATGACCTGCGCTGCGCTAGTCACCGCGGTGATGGTGTCGCTGGTGGGGTCCATCGGGTTTGTGGGGCTGGTGATTCCCCATGCGGTGCGCTTGCGGGTAGGCCCAGGGCATGGCCTGCTGGTTCCGCTGTCTGCCTTGGCCGGTGCGGTGTTTCTGATGGCTGCGGACGTGCTGTCACGCCAGTTGATCAAAGGCCAGGCATTGCCGATCGGCGTCATCACCGCACTGGTGGGTGCGCCCGTGTTCGCGGCCTTGCTGTTGCACGGGAGCCACCGGCGATGAACACCTCTGCGCCGCTTCTGGCCTGTCACAACCTGGGGTTGACGGTGCGGGGTGCTTGCTTGCTTCAAGGGGTGAGCCTGACCCTTGAACCTGGTGAAAAGCTGGGCATCGTCGGCCCCAACGGGTCGGGCAAATCCACCCTGCTCAAGCTACTGGCCGGTATTGCTTCGCCCACGCAGGGCCGGGTCGAGCTGGAAGGGCGCGACCTGCACCGCTTAAGCCGTCGGGATGTAGCCCGTACTCTGGCCGTGGTCCAGCAACAGGCCGATACCAGTGACCGCTTGCGTGTACACGACGCCGTTGCGCTAGGCCGCACACCGTGGCTATCGCCCATGGCGCCGTGGCGCCCGCTGGATGAGCAGTTGGTGCACGAGGCGCTGGCCGCCGTGAGCCTGGAACACCTGGGCAACCGCCTCTGGCACAGCCTGTCCGGGGGAGAACGCCAGCGCGCTCATATCGCTCGTGCACTGGCCCAACAGCCGCGCCTGCTCATGCTGGACGAGCCCACCAACCACCTGGACATCCGCCAGCAGCTGGCGTTGTTGCGGCTGATCAACCAATTGCCGGTGACCACTGTGATTGCCTTGCACGACCTGAACCAGGCACTGACCTGCGACCGCCTGGCGGTGCTGGACAAAGGCCGCCTGGTCGCACTCGGCGTACCGGCCCAGGTGCTGACCGACGAGTGCCTGGCCGAGACCTTCGGCGTAAAAGGCCGGTGGTTGCAGGACCTGGAGGATGGAACGAGGGCGCTGGTGTTCAGCCCTCTCTAGCCAGCCCGTGCAGCATTACAACGTCCATTTAAGGCTAAACATCACATTGCGCGGGTCTCCATACACGCCTGCCCCGGTCGCGATGGGAATGCCCTGCCAGTAACGCTGGTCGAACACGTTATTGAGGTTCACGCGGCCATCCCAGTGGTCGTTGAAGCGGTACCCTGCCATAAGCCCCACTACGGCGTAGCGATCCTGCACCGAGTGGCTGCCATTGCCCAGCTTGTTGTAGGTTTCGCTTTGGGCCAGCACATCCCCGCCTACACGCCATTGGCTCAAAGCGCCGCTCAGCTGGTAGTTGGTCGCCACCTTGAACAGATGCCGCGGCTGGTTGGGGGCGAACAGTTCGCCGTCGCGGTGGCTGGCGTCTTTCACGAACTGGCTTAGCACCAGGGTGTAGGAGGCGCTCAGGTTCCAGTTAGGGGTAAGGGCGCCGGTAACTTCGGTGTCGATACCTCGGCTGCGTACTTCACCCGCCGCTTCATAGCAACTGCGGTTCTGGCTGGAACAACTGGTGGGCTGGTTTTCCAGGCGGTAGGCGCGGTTTTCCTGGGTCATGTCGAACAGTGCCACCGAGGCATTCAGGTCGCCTTCGAAATATTCTGCCTTGAGGCCCAGTTCGTAACTCTTTCCGGTAGTGGGCTCGAGTGCGCTACCGGCGGTGTCCTGTTCTGTCTGCGGCTTGAAGATTTCCGTATAGCTGGCGTACACCGAATAGGTGTCGTTCAGGTCGTAGACCACGCCGGCATAGGGCGTGACTTCCCTCGTAACCTTGTAGTCCCCCGAGCCAGAGCGGTTGTCGTAGTCGTACCAGCTCACCCGGCTGCCCAGGATCACGTGCAGCGGGTCGATGGGGTTGAAGCGCGCGGCGGCATAGACCGATTCCTCCGTGGCCGTGAAAGTGCTTCGGTAGGGCTGGCGAGTACCCAGCGAGGGCCGAGGAATTACGTGCGGGTCGAACGTGGCCAGGTTGATCGGGGTATCAGGCCAGTAGCCACCGTCCTGGTCGAACTTCTCCTGTCGGCGGCTTACCCCCAGGGTGAAGTCATGTTCGCGACCCAGCAACTGGAACGGGCCAGACAATTGGCCGTCCAGGTTGGTTTGCACATCGGTGGTGTTGTACTCGCCGGTGCCCTGGCCCAACGCGCCCGTGCTGCTACGTGTGGGGTAGCTGGAGAACATGTCCGACTCGGCCCAGATACGGGCGGCGGAGACTTTGCCGGTCCAGCCGTTGTTGAATCGATGGGTCACGTCGGTAAAGGCCGTGACCACGTCCTTGTCCCAGTAAGCCCAGTCGTTGCTCAGGAAGGTAGAGCGTGGCAGGTGCAAATCTTCGCCATTCACGCCGGACGGCAGCGCGCCCCAGTCCGAGGTGGCATCGTCGCGCTGCTTGGACGCGCCCACACTCCAGGTGGTGGCCTCATTCAAGTCCGCCTCCAGAACGCCATAGAACGTTTGGCGTTCCTTGTCGCGCTCGTCGATGAAACTGTTGCCCTTTTCGTAGGCGGTGACCACGCGACCGCGCAGGGTGCCGCTTTCGTTCAACCGGTTGGAGGCGTCCACCTCGGTGCGATAGCGGTCCCAGCTGCCGGCGCTGGTGGTCACACTCACCTGCGGGGTATCGGTCGGGCGTTTGCGTACCAGGTTGAGGGTGGCGGACGGGCTGCCGGCGCCTGTCATCAGGCCCGTTGCGCCGCGTACCACTTCCACACGGTCGTACAGTGCCAGGTCCGCCCCGGTGATGGTGTCTAACGTGAAGGTGCTGACCATGGTCGGCAAGCCGTCGTACATGAGATTGTCGATCACAAAGCCGCGTGCCAGGAACTGCTGGCGGTCCGTGCCGAACTTGCGCAGTTGCACGCCGGGGGCGTACTTAACGATGTCATTGAGGTCGTTCATGCCCTGGTCATCCATGCGCTGCCGGGTGATGACGCTGACCGATTGCGGCGTCTCGCGGATGGACAAAGGCAGCCCCGCCGCCGTACTCATGCTGTGGGTGGTATAGGCGCCACTGCCCTCGGTGGCCGCTGCGTCGGTTGTACGCTGGCCTGAGCCTTGGGCGGACACTTCGGTGGTACCCAATTCGACCGTTGCGCTGGTCGTCACCGGCGCGTCCGCCAGGGCCCAGCCTGCCGTGAGCGATGACAGCGACAGTGCGAAGGCGCGCAGGGGAACGTGGGGCATGGAGCTATCCTCAGGCACACGCAAGCGCCCGTACCCCGGCGGCACGGTGTCAGTTCAGGTAAAAGGCTGAGGCTTGCGAGGCCCGCCGTAGAGCGGGCGGCTCAGAGGCTATGAGAATGTCTGTTGAATGTAAATAATAATTTATCTTATCGGATACCAATTCGTAACTGAATTTTACACAGCCAAGAGAGTGCTTCATTGCGCCGCTTTGGACAAGGGCAGTGCCGTCGTGTGCTTGATACGCTCCATGGCAAAGCTGGAGCTGACGTCCGCAATACCGGGAATCTGTATCAACTGTTTATATACCGTGTCGTAGCCAGCAATATCCGGCACGGCTAGGCGCAACAAGTAGTCCGTAACGCCTGCCATGCGGTAGAACTCCACCACTTCCTCGATTTCACCCACCCGCCGGTGGAAGTCCGCCAGCCACTCCACGTTGTGCTGGCTGGTTCGCACAAAGGCGAACACGGTGACAGGCAGGCCGATGCGCTGCGGGTTGAGCAACGCCACCCGTGCTGTGATCACGCCCTGCTCTTCCAGCTTCTGAATCCGCCGCCAGCAGGCGGTGTTGCTTAGCCCCACACGTTCGGCCACCACGCCCAACGCCACGGTGCAGTCTTGCTGCAGCACCTCCAGGATGCCACGGTCAAATTTGTCCATTAACCAATGCCTTTTTAGAAGCCGAAGTTATAAAGAAAGCAGAAAGCAAACTATCAGTGTAAAATAATTCCTAAATAAAGCCTTTGAAGGAAATTATTTTCACAATTAAGCCAAATTGCCTATGCAGATATCAATATTTTTCACCTGCAAGTGCCATAACATTTTCACCACCTCAACTGCCTGCTCTGGATGTGCCCATGGCCGAGATATATTTTGATTACGCCGCCACTACCCCCATCGATGACCGCGTGATCACTGCCATGCTTGCGCACATGGGCCGCACGGCTCAGTTCGGCAACCCCGCCTCCAGCTCCCATGGCTTTGGCCAGGCGGCTCGTTCTACTGTGGAACAGGCCCGGGAACAGGTGGCAGCTCTGGTTGGCGCCACGGCAGAAACGATCGTATGGACCTCCGGCGCCACGGAATCCAACAACTTGGCCCTCAAGGGGGTGGCCGCCAGTGCTCCGGCCAACCGGCGGCATATCATCACCAGCCTGATCGAACACAAAGCTGTGCTGGATACGGCCCGTCAGCTGGAAACTGAAGGCTTTGAAGTTACGTGGCTGGCACCCCAAGCCGATGGCACCGTATCCCCTGCCGCGGTGTCAGCAGCCTTGCGGGAAGACACGCTGCTGGTGTCCGTGATGCTGGTGAACAATGAACTAGGCACTGTGACGGACGTGGCAGCCATTGGTGAAGCGGTACGTGCTCGCGGGGCGCTGTTGCACGTGGATGCTGCCCAAGCCACGGGCAAGGTGGCCATTGACCTGGCCCGCTGGCCGGTAGACCTGATGTCCTTTTCCGCCCACAAAACCTACGGCCCCAAAGGCATTGGTGCGCTGTATGTAAGTGAGCGCGCCTACCCGGTGCTCAAGGCGCAGATTCACGGCGGGGGCCATGAGCGTGGGCTGCGCTCCGGCACCCTGGCCCCGCACCAGATCGCTGGCATGGGCAGTGCTTTCGCCCTGGCCAGCGAGCTGCAGGCCACGGAGCTAGCGCGCATTGCCACCCTCTCGGCCCAGCTGCGCACCGCCCTGCTGGACTTGCCCGGCGTGACCCTCAATGGCCACGCCAGCCAGCGCATCCCTCACACCCTGAACCTGTGTATCGACCAACCTGGCTTCAATGCCGCACGGCTAGCCGGTACGCTGGCGTTGTCGTCCACCTCGGCCTGCAATTCGGCCAGCGCCTCGGCGTCTCATGTACTGCTGGCACTGGGGCTGGACACCACCCAGGCGCAGCGCTCCATTCGCCTTAGCCTAGGGCGGTATACCACCGAGGCAGACGTGGAGGCTGCGATAAAAGCCATTCGGGAGTGCGTACTGGCGCCCGTGGCGGCTTTTGGGTTGCCGGCCTGGTGAGGATGGCTGGCGACATCAGCGACTGTGGAGGACAAGATCAAAGCGCGCAGCGATGTGTGATGGGGCCTGTAGTGAACGGTCTGCTAGGGCTCAGCACGTCTGAATGGAAGCGCGTTGGGCTATAGCCTGCCTCCAGCACGTTCAACGTTCGCCATCCACTCACTCCGCGTCATCTCCCATAGCTCCACCTGCATAGGCCCCGAGACAAAATGCCCGTCTCGCACACCTACCCTGCGCATGCCTTCGTGCTCCGAAACGCTGCGTGAAGCGTGGTTGGCTACGGCTTTTGGAACCTGCATAACCGGGCGTGACAATACCTCGAACCAATAGGCGTTGACGGCGTTGCAGGCTTCACGCATGTAGCCCCTTCCCCACCACTTGGGCGCGAGCCAAAAGCCCCGGTTGTTGCCCTGCTGGTCATACAGGCTGATGCTTCCGATGCGGCACTCAGGTTCGCGCTTAAGGCGGATCATCCAATGCCATTCAGTACCCGCTGCCATGGCAGGTAAGGCCATATCCCGCACATACACCAGCGCCCCATCCGTGGGATAGGGCCAGGGCACGCGGTGGTCAAGGTAACGGACCACCTCCCATTGGGGGAACAGCTCCTGGATGGCAGGCACGTCTGCTAGTTGGAGGGGCGTAAGGATAAGGCGGTCTGTAACGAGTTTGGGAAGGCAATGCATCAGGGCGTCCTTAGCTGAGGCGCAGATGAGATTGCGCCCATTGTTCCGCGCTGGTCACGGTTAATCCATGCAGTGCGTTGAAGGTTATCGCCACATCCCATGCCACACCACGGCCCATAGCAAAAACTGCGCGGTATTTTCGCAAGTTATCGTCAGGCTTTTCCGCAAGGTCTGCGAGCAACTGTTGCACGCTAAGCGCTCGGCGCTCGACTTTTCGCCCAATGGCGCGCTCAACCACATCCGCCAAAGCGCCATAGGTGAGGGTGTCGCCAGCGGTGTATACCACCTGATTAACAAACCGCGGGCTGTGTAGAACGATGGCGGCGGTGAGTGCGCCAATATCTTCCGGTGTTGTTATCGTGACCCTGGTTTCAAAGCTGCCCAATGCATTGACCTGCCCGGCGGTGAGGTCAACAACGCCGAACGCGGGATCGAACAGGAAGCTGGTGAACATGCCGGTAGAAATGATCACCCATTCAGTCCTGGACTGGGCACGTAACAAGTCGCGGACATCCAGCTGCTCATCGAACAGGTCTTGAGGGCTCCCACGACCAATCACGTCATAATCAACGCCAAATTGCCACGGAATATAGCGTTTCACGCCAGCCATGAGCGCGGCTTCAGTCAGCTTAAGCTGCGTGCCACGGCCTGCGGCAAACCCTACGCAACTGATCACCGTATCGAAGCGCCCTAGTACCGCTGCAATCGCTTCGATGGAAGCCTGGAGAATATCTGCTACCTCAATGGCAACCCCAAGCTTCTCGATCGCTTGAATGTCCCGTTGTTTTTCCGCTGACGTGCTGCGCACAGTGGCCTGGCGCAACAACACCGTTACGCTCGCCAGTTGGCTTGATTGGTCGGCCAGGCCTCGTAATACAGCAAGCCCTAGTTCACCGGCCCCCAATACCAAAATTCGCTGTTTGACGTTTAAACTCGCCGCCTGCATGGTGCACTCCTGTTCAGCCTGCTTAATGTGAAGCCAGGATCTTGTCATGGACATCAATAGGCAAAAAGTAGGTACACCGGTGATACCGAGCGGTCTGGACGCTCAAGAAATCGTGCGGCTTTCACAGCATGCCTGTCGCGCATTGAGCGAAGACGAGGATGGTCTCAAGCGCGATATCCTCGGCCATTCTGGGAACCGATGGTCCCTGGGCGTGGTGCATGCGCTGGGTGTGAGCAGCCCCTTGCGCCACGCTGAATTACGCCGCCGGTTGCACGGCGTCACTCAGCGCATGCTTACTCACACACTGCGCCAGCTGGAGCGCGACGGGCTGATCTCTCGGCACGATTTTGGCGAGAAGCCCCTGCGTGTCGAATATGCGTTGACTGAACTTGGCATGGGATTATTGGTGCAGATGATTCCGCTGTGGACGTGGGTGATCGAGCAGGCGGAGGGTTTCACTGAGGCTCGCAAGCGTTTTGACGAACGTTAAAGATAGGCCGCCCTCAAAGGCGGGTTTTATACACACAGCGCCCGCAGCCATACGCTCAAACCCAACGTTTAGCGGCGCGGCTCTGCTTTCAATACGCTCACACCTGAAGCGGTGGCCGCTGAAGGTTTACCCACGCTTGTACGCTGGGGCGTGCCCACTGGCGCTGCGCGTATTCAACTAGGCTGGAAGGCACGAGATCGCCGCCCACTATGAGCCGGTTAAGCATCAGCGCCAGATCCACATCCGCTATCGACCAGCGATCAAATAAATACTCCGCGTTGTTCTTAAGTAGCGCGTGGGCAGCGTAAAACAGCTTCTCGGCTGCCAACCCCGCAGCAGAAGACAATGGGGCGGATTGCGCACCATAGAACACCCCAAGCGTGGAGCGCTCCTGCCGAATGGAAAGCAGGTCGCTGCGAAGCCAGGCTTGAACCTGCCGGGCCTTGGCAAGCAGCTGGACGTTTTTTGGGTAGATTGGCGTTTCAGGATAAACGTGTTCCAGATATTCCGTTATCGCTGAAGATTCGGAGACCACAAAGTCGCTCTCTACCAGAGTGGGAACCCGTTGAGTTTGCGAAAGCAGCGCATAGGTTTTGCCCTGATTTTCTGACGCAGCGAGGTCAACCGTAATCATCTGAAAATCGATACGCTTC
This sequence comes from Pseudomonas sp. AB39(2026), assembly GCF_059831485.1. NCBI lineage: Bacteria > Pseudomonadati > Pseudomonadota > Gammaproteobacteria > Pseudomonadales > Pseudomonadaceae > Pseudomonas > Pseudomonas sp. AB39(2026). The sequence goes on along the minus strand of NZ_CP195212.1, from coordinate 304,670 downwards.
TCGTGCAGGGCCACAAAAACCGACATGGCATAAGGGCTGGTGAATTGTGAATCCACGTATAAGCGTAGCGGGCTCATGGAATGAGGTTCCTCTGCAGAAAAACGCACACTATGAGATCGCGGCTAAAGAGTGAAATCGATGATTTTCATGGGGGTATTCTTGGTTGGAATGCGCCTGTCGCGCTTGCCCTGCATGGTGATTGCAGATCAGCAATAAAGTAGAAAGCCTCACACCGTTGTACCTGCTGAACCCAACCCGCAAATTTCAGTCTCATGGCTTCTGACTTCCCTCCGCTCAGTAAAGTAGTCGTGCGGCAATCCCTACTTATTTTAGGAGCTGAGCATGGCCACTACCTTCAACGTGCTGGACTACGGCGCCAAAGGCGACGGCGTTACCGACGACACCCAAGCGATTCAAAAAGCCATCGATGCCGCCGCCAAGGCCGGCGGCGGTGAAGTGTTCGTGCCCAAAGGGACTTACATCGTCAGCGGTACTGGCAGTGACGGCGGCTGCCTGACGCTCAAGAGCAACGTGACCCTTAACGGCGAGCGTCTGGGCGACACCACGCTCAAGCTCGCCGACGACTCGTCCAACGATATAGCTGGGTTGATACACACGTCTGCGAAGGCCAACACCGTCAACGCCACCATCAGTAACCTGACGCTGGACGGCAACAAAGCCCATACCCAAGGCACCGTCGATGGCATTGTTACGGGCAGTACAGCAAACGGTACCGCACACACGGTAGGGTTCACTGTTGCCGGCGTGGAACTGCAGAACTTCAGTGGCAATGGCTTACTCGCGCAAACATTGACCACCAGTTCCCAAGTGATGGACAGCATCGCCCACGACAACGACGGCGATGGGTTCGCAACCCAGTTTGAAGCACATCAGAGCGGCTATGATGACGCCATTAGTTTCACGGATAACCAGGCGTACCGTAACGGTGACGACGGCTTTGACGTAAGCGCCGCAGTTGGAGCACCGAACGCTCCCGTCTTCGCTAACAACCAGTCCCACGACAATGAAGGCAACGGCTTCATACTTACAGGGGTTGAGCAAGTCCCTGGCGTTGATCAGTATCAGCAGTTCGGCATCATCGGCGGACAGTACTACAACAATGGCGGGGCTGGGGTTGTCATTCGCGACTACTCCAACGGCACACTCCGTAACGCAGACATCCATGGTAACGGCAAGGAAGGCCTCGCCTTACTGGGTACCACCGCCGAGTCGGTGTACCGGAACTACATCCATGACAACGCCCAGAACGGCCCAGCTGCCGAGATACGGGTAGGTGAATACCTCACGGCCGATGGCAGCCTAATCGCGGCCGACAGCCAGCTGAACCTGACCAACAACACCATCACCGGATCAAACCAGTCCACCTATGGCCTGGACGAGCGCCAAACCCCGCCTAGCGACGATTACCGGCTCTTCTATGGCAACGTGATCAGCCACACACAACAAGGCCAGGTCGCCGGTAATGCGGACTACACACACACCTACGACTACGCGGCGCTACCCGCCTACACGCTGCTGGGCACCGACGGCGTTGATCGCCTGACCGGCGTGGGCGCTGACGAGGTGCTACAAGGCGGCCGCGGGCGCGATGTGCTCGACGGTGGGGCCGGCGATGATCGCCTGGAGGGCGGCCAGGGGGCCGACCGGCTGACTGGCGGCGCCGGAGACGATGTATTCGTCTACAGCCGCCGCCAGGACAGCTACGCCAGCAGCGCTGGCGACACCCACGATCGGATTCTGGATTTCGATACGGCCCACGACCAGCTGGACCTGGCGGCCCTTCGCCTCACGGGGCTTGGAGACGGCCATAACGGTACGCTGTTGATGACCTATAACAGTGGCAACGACACCACCTACCTCCAGAGCCTGGACGCGGACGCCGATGGCTACCGCTTCAAGCTAGCCTTGAGCGGCAATTACGAAGACACGCTTACAGACGCCAACTTCTTTGGTCGCCAGGCCGGCACCCCGCGTGCTGACGTGATCACCACTTACCGCGAAGGCGGCGCGTTGCTGGTAGGGCTCGGCGGCGACGACACCCTCACCGGTGGCGCTGCCAATGATCGCCTTGAAGGCGACGAAGGAGCTGACCGCCTCAGCGGTGGTGCTGGCAGCGATATCTTCGTCTACAGGAAACTGACGGACAGTTACGTCGATGACGCCAGCGGCACCGCAAAGCAAGACCTGCTGCTGGATTTCAATGAAGACCAAAGTGATCGCATCGATGTGTCGGCGCTGGGCTTCACCAGTCTTGGCGACGGCCATGGCACCACATTGACCTGGAGCTCCGATCAGCAAACCGGCCTTGTCACGATCGAGTCCCTCGACGCGGACGCCGCTGGGCATCGTTTTTCAATCACCACCCTAGGCAACCATTTTCTGACCGATCTCTACGGGCTAGACGCAGATAACGCGTTCATCTTCGCCCCATCGATACCCGACCCTCACAACACTGGAAACAACCTTAATTTCCGAAGCGCATTGGCTGACCGCCTGGTGGGGGATGAAGGTTACGATGGCTTGTATGGTGAGGAAGGCGATGATGTGTTGATCGGCAATGGCGGTGCCGATGTGCTGAGTGGGGGGTCCGGGGCTGACACCTTTGTGTACAACCGCATCTCCGATAGCTACCACGGTGCGGCTGACATCATTTCTGATCTGCTGATTTCGGCAGACCGCATCGACGTGTCAGCACTAGGGTTTACCGGTCTTGGAAATGGGACGGGGGGCACGCTTGCCGTGACGTACAACAGCTCGACACAGCGGACGGTAGTACAGTCCAAGGAGGCGGATGCTGATGGCCACCGGTTCGAAGTCTCGCTGTCCGGTGACTATACGCACACCTTGTCGGCAGACAATTTTGTATTCGCAGAGCCATCGGCCGAAGTGGCTGTCCTGGGCGTGAGCCACCACGACCTGGGATAAGCCAGCGCGTTGCAAGCAAGGTGCAGGGGGGCCAGTTTTGGGTGCGCCCCTGTACCCGGCTACTTGTGGGAAATGCCTTCGCAACACTGATTTACTGAACAAGGCCAGGCAGCTGGCTCAAGAAGCTATCCCTCACTCTTACGCCAGCCGGAACGCTATGGGCCTGGTCATCTTGCTCCAAGGTGACGCCGGGGAGACGCAAGGCCTCCCACGTATCAACCAATCGGCAATTCACCCGTCACAATAGCGGTAACCAGGAAAATCCCGAACATGGGCAGCGACCACTTGAAAAACTCGCGCTGGTACGCCCCAAAGCTCATTTCGGTACGATTCATCAGCAGGAACAGCCAGGCCACCGTGGGGCTTGCGTAGCGCAGTGCCTGGCCCATGAACGACGCTACACCAATTTCAGTAGGCGTTATGCCAAAGCTATAGGCGATGGGCGCCACCACGGGCAAGATGCCGAAATAATAGGCATCCACGGGCAATGCATAGCAGGCCAGTGCTCCAAGGAATGCAAACATCAGCGCCGTGTGGCTGCCCATGGATTCGGGAATCAGGCCAGCAATGTGTACGGCCACGGCGTTTGCCATGCCACTGCCATTGAAAATCCCGAGAAAGCAGCCCGCCGCCAGAATGATCGAGGCCACGGCCACGGCGTCGCCCCCGTTGGCGGTGATGCGTTCTCGCTGCTCCACGGCGGTGTAGTTAACAGTCAGTGCCAATGCTGTGCCGATCATGAACACCACCGCCCCGCTCGCCCACCCGGCAATCAGGATCACCAGCATGGCCACGGTCAAGGCCAGGTTGAAGAGAAACAGCCTGGGGCGCTTGAGGGCCTTGTCGTGGTCTTCTATCACCGTGACCATCTGGGCGATTTGCTCCGGGGTCACAATGGCCTTCTCCCCCGCCACGAAACCCAGGCGTTTGCGCTCGCCGATCCCCATCAGGTAAGCCATGACGAACACGTAAATGAACGAAATGCCCAGGATCGGCAGGATCGCCACGAACAGGGTGTTCACCTCCACGTTCAGCACGGCCGCCGCCCGCGCCAAGGGCCCGCCCCAGGGCAGGCAGTTGCCCAGCCCGCACGGCAGGATGATCAACATCGCCAGGTTAGACAGCTTCATGCCCATCTGCTTGTACAGCGGCAGGAACGCGGTGGTAATGATCAGGATGGTAGTGGTGCCGTCGCCATCCAGTGTCACCACCGCCGAGGTAAACGCGGTGACCAGAATGATCTTGAGCGGGTCACCGTTGGCCTTGCGGATCAGGTAGGTGCACAGCGGATCGAACAAGCCCACGTTCATCATCAGGCTGAAATACAGCACCGCAAAGAGGATCATCACCGTGGGGTTGACGGTGCCCAAGGCGATCTTCCCATCGCTGCCTTGTGAATAGAACAGGCCTTCCTTGATCCAGCCGATGATTGTGCTGAGCGGCGCCCCGGTGAGCAGGCATACCAGTACGCCCACGGCCAGCGAAACAACGATCAACCCGGTGAACGGCGAGAGTTTCTGCTTGATCACCAGCAGCAGAAACGCTGCGATTAACACGTAGCCCAGAAGGGTCAGCATCTGAACATCTCCACCTATTATTTTTATATAGAGTGCAGCAGGTGTTGCCAGGGCTCGGCGTGTACACCGAGCCCGTGAGCGCGTTACTGGCCTTGTAGCAAATGCGTGACCCAATCAGGTGCCAGCGCTGGCAACGGTTCGCCGCTGTTGCGACAGCGAACGTACTCGTCGATCACGTCGCGGCGCTGGGCCTCGTAGGCGCTTTTTTTCTCTGAGGCCTCAAGTACTTCCAGCAGGCGCGCGCGCGGCACCACGGTAACGCCGTCATAGTCACCGAACACCAAGTCGCCTGCAGCCACTTCTACGCCGGCGCAGTTGACCGTGGTGTTGATTTTGCCAGGGCCTTGCTTGCCTGGGCTGCGCTGCATAAAGCCTTTGGCGTAGACGGGTATGTCTAGCTCAGCGAGGGGCACTTTGTCCCTGACACAGCCGTCAATGACCAGGCCCGCAAGGCCCACCGCTTGGGCGGCGCCGGCCATCAGGTCACCAATGTACGCGCGGCCAGGGTAGCCCTTTCCAGCCACCACCAGCACGTAGCCGGGCTGGCCCTGGTACACCGCCACATGAATGGGAAAGTTGTCGCCGTCTTCCGTGTCCACGGTATAGGCCGTGCCCAACATCACCTTGCGTTCGTCCAGCGGCATCAGGTCGGCGTCCATTGCGCCATTGCGGGCGATGCCCAATTTCGCCATGCCGTCGCACAGCTGCGCTGGGCTGAGTTTGCGAAAGCGTGCCAGCACGGCATCGGGAATGAGTTCAGGCAGTGGCAGGTAGTGTTCAGTGTTCATTGGCAGTGCCCTCGGAATGTTTGACCAGGTGCTGGATGGCGGTGCGATAGTCCATCTCGCTGGCGTTCGGGCCAAGGACCGTGCCCCAATCCCTGGCTGCCTGTTTCTCCAGTTGCGCCTGACAAGCCCTGGACATGGCAGCGTCCACGCCCGCGCTTTCGAGGGTAGCAACCACATCGTCCATTTCATCACTGCGCCGCTTGGCGTGAATCAGCGTGCGCGCGGTAAAGGTGTTGGCCAGCTGCTCGACGGTCTTACCGTTGAGCGACTCCCCAAGAGACTCGACCAAGGTGTCCAGCACGTGAAAGGTCTCAGCCGCTTGAAACGCCTCCAGCAGCAATTGCGGCAGGCCTTTCATCACAATACTTTTAAGCATCTTGATGGCCGAGGCAGCGCCTGCTTCGCCTGGCAGAACACGCAGGCGCATACCATAAGGGGTAAAGGCATCGTTGAAAGCCTGCGCCCCATCGCCCGCCAGCAGCATGGGCACGCGGTGGTTGTTGCCCGGCACCGTGCCCATGACCGCCGCGTCACAGAAGCTGACGCCCGCACCCCTGGGCAGCGCGTTGATAGCGTGCTTGACAGTGGGCGCAGCCGAGTTCATGTCCACGTAGGTTTGCCCGGCCTTGAGCAGCGGCATAACCCGCTGAGCCAGGCCCAGTGCGCTGCTGGCACTGGTCAGGCAGACCACGAAACGGGCGCTTTGGCAGGCCGCTTCCAGGGAAGCGAATACCGTGACCTGGGTCTGTGTGGCACGTTCGTGAATAAGGGCGCCGCGCTGGGGGTCGTCAACATTGACATCAAAGGTGCCGATGCTTAGCGCGCTCTGGGTACGCAACCCCAGCGAAAGGTGGAAGGCGGCCTCACCAAACCCGATAAATACGAGGTCCATGGATGGTTTTCCTTGTTTGTGTTTTTGTAGCCAAGGAAATGGCAAGGTCTGTGCCAGACAGGAGGAGCCTATAAAAACGCTTTACAGTCATAGGCTTGCAGAGGCGCTCAGCCAACCACCATAGACTGTGAATTGTCATTACCTTTCAACTCATTGCAAAAGCTTTCAATTCTGCCTAGCGTGAAGGTCACCTCCCGTGTGACCTCAAGGCCTTCCCATGCTAGGTAAGCTCGCGATCATTTCCCCTTCCACCACCCTGACCACCGTGATGAACCAGGCGCTATCGGTGCGTGGCTTGAGCGTGTCTGTCGTTGAGGCGACCCAGCATGAGGCGGTGCTGCTGGCCCAGCGGCTTATCGAGGAAGGCGCCAGCGTGCTTATCAGCCGCGGCAAAACAGCCAGTGTGCTGCGCGAACAGCTGCAGGTGCCCATCGTTGAAGTACGTCACACGTTCTTTGACTGCGTGAACGCTTACCACAAGGCCCAGGCGTTCTCGGACAAGATCGCCTTCCTCGCGACGTCTGATGGCTACGCCACGATCCTGGAGAAGGCGCGGGCCTTTATGCCGACGGTGGCCATCTACCCCATCGACCCCTTGGGCAGTGCGCAAGCCACAGAGGCCCAACTTGACCGGCTACGCGCCGATGGCATCGAAGTGGCCATCGGGGGGCTGTCCCTTGAGCACGCGGTCAAACGCCGAGGCCTGCAGTACGTGATGTCCGAGGCGGACGCCGATGCCGCATTCGATGCCATCGATGAAGCGTTGCACCTGCTGCGCATTGAAGAAGAACGGTTGCACAAACGCCTTGAACTCCAGCGCCGCTACGAGATGATCCAGTCGATCCTTAACTGCGTGTCCGAGGGGATCTTCAGCATCGACAGCGCGGGCATCATCACCAACATGAACAGCGTTGCCACGCAGTACCTGGGCGGGCTGGCCTGTGGCGATACCCTGGCCGGCCGGCTGCCGCAGGATTACTTCGAGCGCGTGCTGGAAAAAGCCTGCACGGTGCGCGGGGCCTTGACCAAAGTGGGCCGCTTGTCACTGACCCTGAGCATCGCGCCCATTACCTTGGGCGATGACGTGATCGGCGCGGTCGCTACCTTGCAGAAACAGACCGAAATCCAGGCGATGGAGCAGAAAATGCGCCGCCAGCAGGCCCGCCAGCATGTGGCCGAAAACACCTTCGACGCAATCATTGGCAACAGCCCGGCGCTGATCAAGGTCAAGCAGTTGGCACAGACCTTCGCAACGGTCGATAGCACCGTGATGATCGAAGGCGAGACCGGCACCGGCAAAGAGTTGTTCGCACAGAGCATCCACAATGCTTCTCGGCGTAGGCTCGGCCCGTTCGTAGCAATCAACTGCGCGGCCTTCGCGCCTGGGGTGCTGGAGAGCGAGCTGTTCGGTTACGTGAAAGGCGCCTTCACCGGGGCGCTGAGTGAGGGTAAGGCCGGGGTGTTTGAAATGGCCCATACGGGCACGATCTTTCTCGACGAGATCAGCGAAACCTCCGCCGACATTCAGCTCAAATTGCTGCGTACGCTGCAGGAACGCAAGGTGGTACGCATAGGCGATGACAAGGTCACGCCGGTAGACATCCGCATCATCACCGCGAGCAACAAGCGGCTCACGCACTTGGTAGCGCAAGGGTTGTTCCGTGAGGATTTCTTCTACCGTATCTGCGTGCTGAAACTGCAACTGCCTGCCCTGCGTGAGCGCCTCCACGACATCCCCGTACTCACAGCGCACCTGTTCAAGCAGTTCGGTCTACCACCCACCATGCTCAGCGACACCTTGCTGGCCCGGCTAGCCGCCAGCCAGTGGCCGGGGAATATTCGCCAACTGAGCAACATCGTCGAGCGCCTGGCTGTGATAAGCCAGGGCCGAGACTTGGCAGGCGCCTGGCTGGAAGAGGCGCTGGAGGACCTGCCTGGCCCAGGTGCCTCATCCCCGCCTGAGAGCAACGCCGCGAGCGAGCGGGAGGTGCTGTTCAGGACCTTGGCGAGCGTACGTGGCAACCGCGAAGAAGCTGCCAGGCTACTGAAGATCAGCACCACCACCTTGTGGCGGCGGATGAAAAAATACCAGGCCCAGGACCCTGAGGCGTTCACGGGGGCTAAATACTCGGCTTGACGATTTCCCTGTGATGCGTGCATCCAGGGTCAGCCAACCGTTTCCGATAAACATTGATCTTCCTTGCGGTAACGCTTACAACCTCCCCTCGACCTTTCTCTTCCAAGGGGCAGTGGATGTTGAACCTACGTACCGGCGGCTTGAGCTTTCGCACTTTGGTGGAAGCCGACTGGCCCTTGTTCCTGCGGCTTCATCGCGAGCCCAAGACCATGGAGTACGTGTTCGGTAACATCGACGAAACACGCATACGCCAGGGGTTCGACCATCGCCTGCCCGCCTGGTCGCCGGCGTCGGACCACTGGTTGTGCCTGGTGGTTACCGATACGGCCACAGGCCAGGACATCGGGGTGACCGGCTTTTGCATCCTGCGCCCCGGCCATGCCGAGGTGGGCACCCTGCTACTGCCCGAACATCAAGGCAAAGGTTATGGCACGGTCTGCCGCCGGGCGATCATGGACTACGCCGCCTCCATCGGGCTTGAGACCCTGGAGTCCACGGTCACCGATGGCAATGTGGCGTCCTGCCGGGTGCTGGAAAAGTGCGGTTTCGTGTTCCACCACCGCGAGCCCCATGCCTACCGGATCGGTGACCAGTGGTTTGACGACTTGATCTATCACTACCACCTGGGCACGCACCGCGCCTGACTCCCCACCGGCCGCCCGGCGCGAGGTTCGATGACTCAGCTTTCCCCTTCCGGCACCTGGAGTACCGTGCGTGCCCTGCCCCGTTCCACCCTGCGGCTGCTCGTGGCCATGGCCATAGCGCGTACCGCGTCGTTCATGATCTGGCCCTTTATCGCCGTGTCCATGCATACGCGTTTCGGCACCCCGGTCACCGACATCGGCGCCCAAGTCGCACTGGGTGCCGTACTCTCTATCGCACTGGCGCCGCTCAGCGGCGTGCTGGGTGACCGCTTCAACGTACGCCACTTGATGCTGGCCGGGTGTGCACTGTGCATGGGCGGCTATGGGCTGATGGGCTTGCAGCCCAGCCAAGCCAGTTATTTTATGGCGATCATCATTTTTGCCCTGGCGCAAAGCGTGCTCGAACCGCTGTTAAGAGTGCTGTTAAGCGACACCCTCAGCACCGATGCTCAGCGCACCTTCGTGTTCCATATCCGCTACTACCTGATCAACTGTGCAGCCGCCATTGGGCCACTGGCGGGGCTGTGGTTTGCCAACCACGCCAATGACGGTGTCTTTGCCATTGCCGTATGTGCCAACGCGGTGTTGGCCTGGGCGATCTTCAGTGCAACGCGGCGGCGTCACGGCCAGCCTGCCAAAGCCGCCTCTGCCCCCTTGGCGCAAGTGCTGAGGGCCGTTTTAAGTAGCCGCTTGTTGTTGGCCATCATTGCCCTGAATTTCTTCCTGGTGCTGCTGTACGCGCAGTTGGACGAGCCACTCACCTTTCACCTGCTGCAACTCAAAGCCCCTGACATCAACCACCTGATCGCCCTGATGAGCATGACCAATGCGGGGGTGGTACTGGTGGTTCACCTGTGGCTGATGCCGCGTTTGATTGCCCTGGCGGACAAAACGGCCTACGTGATCGCCCTGGCCTGCATGATGGTCGCCCACGGGTTGATCGCTGCGAACATAGAGGCCTGGTGGGTGGGCCTGATGCTCGCGGTGGTGTTTGCCACCTTGGCGGAGATCGTGGTGATGCCCTTGTTCGGCACCTTGATCGACCGCTTGGCGCCCGCCGGCATGCGCGGGAGCTTTATCGGGATTTCGATGCTGGCCGGCCTGGGGGCAGCCCTCTCACCTTGGCTGGGGGCCCTGGCCATCACCCACGTGGGCGGCATGGCCTGGTTCTCGCTGCTGGCGTTGGCCTGCGTACCCATTGGGGTGCTGGGCTACCGGGTGCTTAGCGGCAGCGCAGCCACTCCGGAAACGGTCCCGGCCCCTTGACGCAACAGGCGCTCAGGCCATAGGGCGGGTGCCGAGCACCGTCACCCGCTCCCCATAACGCGAATGCGGGAAATAGTCCCAGACCGCATGGTGCTGGGTACAGCGGTTGTCCCACATCACTAAGGTGTTGGGCGCCCACCGCACACGGCAATGCAGCACCGGTTCATGGGCGACCGCGTCAAACAGCAGCTTGAGCAGGGCCTGGCTTTCGACGGGTGCCAACTGAACGATGCGGGACGTAAAGCCCGAATTCACGAACAGCAGCGGGCGGCCGGTTTCCGGGTGTTTTACGACCACCGGGTGCTCGGTCTTGGGCAAACCCGCCGGGGGTGTAAAGCCCTTCCATGGCAGCTCACCATCGTGAATCGCCGTCAGCCCCTGTAGAAACCCCTGCAGCGCGGGTGACAGCATGTCCAGTGCCAGGTGCATGTTGGCGAACAAGGTGTCGCCACCGCACCCGATGGCCGGGGTTTCTTTCACGTACAGCAAGGACCCCATAGAGGGCTCCAGGTCGGCCGTGCCATCGGTGTGCCAGGCCTCCCCAGCCACGTGGCGTGACTGGGCATTGGCGCGGATCACCACCAGCTCCGGGTCGTCCCCGTCAATGTCCTCCAGCGGTAGCGCCCGCAGGGTGCCGAACCGTCGGCTAAAGGCCTTGTGCTGCTCTACTGTGAGGTGCTGGTCCCGGAACACCAGCACGTGGTTTTCCAGCAACGCCCGGTGAACCTCGGCAAACTGCGCCTCGCTCAGGGGCTGGGACAGGTCAATACCGGTGACCTCTGCGCCAATGACCGGGGTCAGCCGCTCAATGCCTAGGCTGTGGTAGGGCGCACGCGGCGCTCCGGCGATACGTTCGATGGCTGCAAGGGCTGATGGGTCCATGGTGGCTTACCTGTGGGAATGGAAAATAGAGTTGCCACTAAACGGGCGTTCTTGAACAGGTACGTCGACGGGGTGCTGGCGGCTGATGGCCTGGGCGATGCGCTGTACCCAGGGGCCTGCCACAATGCCGTAGTGGTCGGTGTCCATGGGCTGCCAGCCCTCGAGGCGCGGCAGCAGTGCCTGCCAGGCGCCCTTGAGTGCCTCCGGCGCCCACGCCGTACCGATGCCATAGGGGTTGGGTTGAGAGGCCATGAACACCTGCACCGGCGTGGTCGCCAGCCGTGGCGGCACGAAGCCTGCCATGCTGGCAATGTTGTTGCGGCAGCACTGGGTTAGCCGCGCCAGGTACGCCTGCAGGTCCGCGGGCAAGGTGCCCTCGCCCGTGCCCGGCCAGCGCAGTGCGAACTCGCGCTGGAACACCTGGGCGATGCTGTGCTCGTCGATGGCGGCTAGTTCCTTACCGGCATCCGGTGCGGGCGGGTCGATCAGGTACAGGCACGATGGCGTGAAACCTGCTTCGGCCGCTTGGGCACACAGCGCCTGGGCCACCCAGGCACCGAAGGACCACCCTGCCACCTGCCAGGTGGCCCCCTGCGGATGGCGGGCCTGGATGGCGGACAAGTAAACCCGCGCCCGTTCTTCTAGGCTGATCGCGGGCAGCTCGGGCAGGCGCAGCGCCGGGTCGGCGATCACACAGACGCCAAGGGCAGGGTCCAGGTTGGCTACCAGCTCCCGGTAGGCCTGCACATCACCGCCTACCGGGTGCACCAGGTACAGCCACTGTCGGCCATCGCCGGCCTGCCAAGGGTCGAGCAGTACCGCGTGGTCCCAGCCCTCCTGTGCGGTGGGCGTCACCTGACCATGGGCGGCTGCGACCAGCGCTAGCACTTCACCTAGGCTGACTTGGGGGCTGAACTGGGACAGCTGGAACGTTTCCCCCGTGGCGCTCTGAAGTTCATCTATCAGGTCCAGCAACGTCAGCGAATCCGCCCCTAGCTCGTACAGGTTGGCGCCCTCGGCCAAATCGTCCACACCCAGCCACTGGCACAGGCACCCCTGCAGCCGGAGCGCCAATGCGTCGCCCTGGCTACCCTGTGAAGGCTCAGAATCGCTGGCAGCGCTGGGTAGTGCCTGCTCGGCCTGCGCCGGTGCGGCCATGGACACCGGCCGCGAGGGGTAGAACCGCCGTGCTACCTCCAAGGCCGTGGTGGACACCAGCACCTGGGGCAGCCCCGCCGCCATCGCCCGCTCGAACACCTCACACCCCTCTTGCACCGACAGCCCCACCGCCAGGTGTTGCTGGTGGGCGGCATCGCTAGTGCTGGCGCCCACGGCCATGCCCACCTCGCGCCAGATGTCCCAGTCAATGCATAGCCGATGGCAGCCCGCATCCCCCGGTGCCTGGTAATGGGCGAAGCCATCGAGCAGCGCGTTGGTGGCGGCGTAGTCCAGGTGCCCCACCCCACCCCACAGCGCGGACATGGACGAGCAGTACACCACGGCCTGGGGCGCACACCGTGCAATCAAAGCCTCCACGGCCAGCACACCGTGTGTCTTGGCGGCCATGGCATTGCCCATATGCACCGGGTCCCGCAGGCGGATAAGGCTGCCTGCGCCCACGCCCGCCGCATGGATCACGGCAGCCAGGGTTTCCTCACGCTGCCCCAGGGTGTCCAGCACCTGAGGCCAGCATGCAAGGTCGCCCAGGTCAGCCTTCAACGCCTCTACGCGCGGCCCATGACACACCAGAGCCGCCGGAACCTGGCCCTCACGGGACAGCAGGATCACGCGCCGGCCGGGCTCGCGAAGCAGGTACTGGCACAAGCTGGTACCAATACCTCCACTGCCACCGAGCACCAGGAAGGTGCCCGCTTGAGGCAACGCGTGGGCAGAAGGCGCACCGGCAGGCAAGGGGCTAGGCACCAGGCGTGGCTGCCACAGGTAACCGTTGCGCACTGCCATGCGCCGCGGCCGTGATTCAGGGGCGGACAGCAGCGTGGCCAGTACCGGGCCGTGGTCTGCGAGGTGCTCGGTGGGCCAGTCCACCCAGTGGCAGCGTACCGGGTATTCCTGGGGGATCACTTCGTTGGGGCCCGCCAGGGCGGCCAGCTCAGGCCGAGCGACCTGCCCGTCCACCGGGCAAGCCTGCCAGGACATGAACCACAGGCGCAGGTGGGCTTGCCGAGCCTGCTGGCCCCAGCCTTGAAGCAGTGCGCTGGGCGTATCCAGGCAGGCCCACTGAGCAGCGGCCAGTGTGTGTTCGCCGACCTTGCCGGTCACACTCATGGGCAAGGCATGCAGCCAGTCCAGAGGGGTACCGGGCGTCAGCGCCAGGGCATCGAGCAGCTCAGTCACCGCCTGGGGGTTCGCGGGATCGAAGCGATAGTCATCGGCGTCAACCGCCTCGAAGGTAGCGCCAGGGCAGGCCTGCACCACACGTTGATACACCGTCTGTAGCTCACCCCTGAGCGAAGGCGCCAGGGGTTCAGCAGCGCATACTACCAACAGCGGTCGCCGGCCTTCAGGGGCCTGGGGAGCCAGGCGACACACCCGTTGCCACTGGCGCTGGTAGAACCAGGCCGACAGGGGTAACCGGTCGGGTGCGTCATCCGTTGACACAAGCTCGTCCGGCTCGGACGCGGCCGATGCCTTGAAGCGGTAGACCTCCAGGTCAAAGCTTGACGGTGGCAGGTCCCAGGGCGGTGGCGCCGCATGCCCTGGCCACTGGATGCTCGCCCCGGCGTACCAGGCGGTGACCAGTTCGGCGGGTGTGAGGTCGGTGCTGTTCACCCGTGTGCCCGTGGGCGACACCTCGATCAGGTCCGTGAGCTGAGGCCAGGCGTGCCCTGGCAGGTGCTCGACCGCCACACGCCAGCGCTGGGCAGGTCGGCCCTTCTGCAGGTACTGCATCAGCGCGCCTTGGCACTCCGGGTGGGTCTGTACATAGGCTTTTAACGCCTCAAGGTCGCGCAGCAAGGCGGTGCGGCTATGAGCTGACACCACCAGGCAAGGCACCACGGCCGGAGTGGCGACCATGGAAGTCGTCTTAGGCGGCTGGCCCACAATGGCATGGGCGTTGGTGCCGCCAATGCCAAAGCTGCTCACACCCGCCAAGCGCCGCTGGCTACCTGCCCACGCCCGTGCCTCAGTCGGCACGTAAAACGGCGAACCGTCCATGTCCACCTGGGGGTTGAGCCGCGAGAACCCCAGGTTGGGCGGTATCAGGCCGTGATACACAGCCAGCGTGGCGCGGATCAGCCCCACCACGCCGGCCGCCGCCCCCAGGTGGCCGATCTGGCTTTTCACGGACGCCAGGGCGCAGTGACCCACCGGTGCCTCGCCGAAAGCTGAACGCAGCGCCGCCACCTCTACGGGGTCGCCCAATAAAGTGCCGGTGCCGTGGGCTTCTACATAGCCAATATCAGCACCGCTCACACCCGCACGGTGCAGCGCCTCGCGGATCACCCCGCGCTGGCCGGCCACGGAGGGGGCGGTGTAGCTCATCTTGCCGTGCCCATCGTTGTTCAGTGCAGTGGCTTCCAGCACACCGTACACCCGGTCTCCGTCAGCCTGGGCCTGGGCCAGTGGCTTGAGCACCACCACCCCGTAGCCGCTGGCGCCGATGGTGCCGCTGGCGTCTTCGCTGAACGGCCGACACAGCCCATCCTTGGAGAAAATATGCTGAGGGCGATAACGGTAGCCGTCTACCAGCGTGGGGTCGATCAGCACCCCGGCGGCCAGCATCACATCGGCATCGCCCTGGCGCAGGAGCGCGCTGGCCAGATGCGTCGCGATCAGGGAACCGCCGCAGGCCGCCTGTACGCTCATGGCCGGCCCGGTCAGGCCCAAGTGGTAGGCAGCCTTGGTGGCCAGGTAGTCCTTGTCGTGGTGCAGGGCCATCTGGAAACCATCGGGCAAATCCCCGGGGCCGGCCTGCTTCAGCATCTGCTGGAAGTAGGTGGCTTCGCCGCCGCTGGCGATCAGGCCGATGCGCTGCGGCTCCCCTGGTACCATACCGGCGTGTTCCAAGGCCTGCACGCAGGCCATGAGCAGGTGCCGCTGCTGAGGGTCCATCAACCGGGCTTCCTGGCGGCTGATGCCAAAGTACTCAGGGTCGAAGGCCAACATTCCGTCCAGTTGACTGCGGGCACCCACATAGCCCTCAGGGGCGGTGAAGTGCTCGATACCCAGCGTACCCGAGCGCACCATGTCCCAGAACGCGGCCAGGTTTGGCGCACCGGCCACGTTAACCGCCATGCCGATAATGGCCAGCGCTTGCGCGCCAAGACCGCTCGGCGCGGTAGGGGCTTGCGCTGCCAGGCCGGGCGCCTGGGCGGCGCTCAGGTGGGTGGCCAGGCGCCGTATGGTCACGTGTTCGAACAGGTCGGCCATGGCCACAGGCGTTGGCAGCACTTGGTTGCAGCGCGCTTGCAGGCGCATCAAGCCGAGGCTGGTGGCACCGGCTTCGAAGAAGGTCTCGTGCAGGCCGATCTCACGGCCTACCACGTCCTGGAACAGCGCGATCAACTGTTGTTCCAAGGCTGTGGCGTTCGTGGACGGCGAGGCAACGCGGCCTTGGGCCGGGTCGTGTGCCATTACCTCACCCAGCCCTGCCAAGGCCTTGCGGTCCACCTTACCGCTGGGCGTGCGAGGCCAGTGCGCCAAGCGCCGGTACTGATCGATACGCACCTGGGCCGGCAGGTGCCGAGCCACATGAAGGTCCAGCGCCTGTGCTGTGGTAGCGCCTTCCTCCACTTGTAGGTAGGCCGTGAGCCGGGCCGGTTCGCCCTGCAAGGCCACCACAGCATTGGCCACGCCTGGGGCGTGCATCAGCGCGGCTTCCACCTGCCCCAGTTCCAGGCGGTGGCCACTGAGCTTGATTTGCTGATCATCGCGGCCCACGTAGTGCAAGCACCCGTGGGCATCGGCCCAGGCCAGGTCGCCGGTGCGGTAGTACAGGGTATCCGCCCCGTCGGGCCCCGCCCGCTTCACAAAACGGCTGGCGTTGAGGTCAGGGGCGTTCAGATAACAGGCGGACACCATGGGCCCTGAAACCAGCAAATGCCCACGCCGCCCGGGTGGCACAAGGCGGTCCTGGGCATCCACCAGGACCAGGCGTGCGTTAGCCACGGCCTGCCCGATGGGCGCGCGCAGGGGCCAGTCACCGGCTGGGCCGGTCAGGCGCCAGGCGCTGATCACATGGGTTTCCGTGGGGCCGTAATGGTTGAACAGGCTGGCCTGTGGCAAGCCGCTGAACCACATGCGCAGCGGCTCGTTGCACAGCAGTTGCTCGCCCGCCGTGATGACCTCACGCAAGGCAGTGGGATAGACGCCACGCCTCACGGCGGTCTGGGCCAGGTGCTGCAAGGCCACGCACGGCAGGAAGAGGCGCTCGATACGGGCCTCTACCAGGTACGCCAGCAACGCTTCGGCGTCTTGCCGCCAGCGCGGGGTGATGAGGTGGTAACACCCGCCGCCGCACAGGGTGCTGAACACCTCCTGGAACGACACGTCGAACGAGAGCATGGAGAACTGCAAGGTGGCCGCTGCGGCACCCAGCCCGCCTTCGCCCCGCTGCCAGTGCAACAGGTTGCACAGGGTGTGGTGGGCTACTTGCACCCCTTTTGGGGTGCCGGTGGAGCCGGAGGTGAACAGGGTATACAGGGGCCGCGTGGCACCCTCACCCGATCGCTGGAACGCTTCGGCCGGGGCGCTCAGGTCCACGGGCAGGCATGGGCAGGGCACGGAGCCCAGGGCGGCCAAGGCGGCCTCCGTGGTGGCGCTATACAACACGCAACAAGGCTGCGCCTGGGCCAGCACCTGCCGCTGGGCGGCCACCGGGTAGGCCGGGTCCAGAGGCACGGCCGTCAGGTTGAGCCGGGCCAGGGCCAACAGCGTGACCACATGTTCCAGGGACGCTTCCAGCAGCACCAGCACGTGGGCAGGTGCGTCGGTCTCGGTTGGCAGTGGACATTGGCGAAGTAGTCGCCCAGCCAAGGTGTCTGCCAAATCGTCAAGCGCGGCGTAGGTGACTTGCTTGGTACGGCTGACGACGGCCAGCGCACCCGGGGTGGCCTGGGCCTGGTAGGCAAACCAATCGGCCACGTTGTTGAAGGGGGCGGCCTGCGCCTTGCCTTCGCTGGCCGCGGGCAGCCCTCGGCGGTACGGGTCTATCAGGTCGCCCAGGCGGCTATGGGGCGCGCGCAGCAACTGGTCCAGCCCGTGGTGTAACTGGGCGTCCAAGGCCTGCACCTGCGCGGCATCGAAGTAGCTGCACTGGTACTCCCACCAGCTTTCCAGGTGAGTGCCCTGCCCGACCACCGTGAGCGTCAGCGGGCACTTGGCATGCAGCGCAGCGGGAAATGCGAGGGTAGCACCAAGGCTGGCACCGCCCGCGTCCAAGGCGGCGTAGTCGGTGTTTTCCATTACGAACATGAAGTCGAACAGCGGCTCGCTGGCGCCCGCCCGGGTGTCACCGGCCAGGTCCTCGACCAGGTCCCCCAGCATCACGTCCTGCAAGGCCATCACTTGGCGCGACGTGGCGACGCCGCGGCGCAACTGCTCGATCAAGGCCAGCTCAGGGTCCAGGTCATGGGGCACCAGCACGGTATTGGCCAGCATGCCGACCACAGGTTCGAATGCGGCCAACGGCCGGTTCGCCACGGGGCTGGCCACACGTGGGCGCCGGGTACCGGCCACGGCGTAGAGGCTCCACGCAAACACGGCCAGCAGCACTTCGTAGCGGGTCATGCGGTGGCGGGCACAGAACCCTTCCAGCGCGGCGCTGCGTGACGCCCCCACTGGCTGGCGCAGCAGCACCGCCGTAGGGCCGTCGCCTTGCAGGGGTATCAAGGCAGGCGAAGGTGCCGGTTGCCGCCGTTGCCACTGAACCAAGGCCTGACGCTGCGTCTGATAAGCCTCGGTGGCCTGCCAGCGCTGTTGCCACTGGGCAAATTCCAGAGTGCCAAGGGTTGGCATGGCAGTTGGCGCACGGCCAGCTAGCATTTGCCTGTACAGGCCTGCCAGCGCCTCGAACAGCAGGTTCATGGACCAGCCATCCACAACGATGTGGTGCACGTGCAACAGCAGCACAGGGCGACCTTCGGCCACGGGCAACAGGTAGGCCTGGAACAGGGCCGGCTCAGCCAAATCAAAGGGGGTGCTGAAGACCAGCTCGGCAAAGGCAGGCCAGTTGCCCTCGGTGAAGCGCCCGGTTTCCAAGCGCTGACACAGGGCGCCCTGCTCGGCCACCACTTGGTCGAGCCCCTCCTCACCTTGCACAAAATACGTACGCAGCGCGGGCTGGGCCTGCACCAGCAGGTTCAGGGCCTGTTCCAGCGCTATCAGGTCGAGGTTGGCGCACAGGCGCAAGGCCAAAGGCACGTGATAGGCCGTAGCGCTGGGGTAACGCTGCTGGATCAACCACAGGCGGCGTTGCTCGGCACTGGCCGGTGCTCGGGTGGCGCCCTGTGCCACGGGTGGTGGTGGGTAGCCCGTTTCCTGTGTGTCAGCCTGAGGTGCCAGGCGAGCGGCCAAGGCGGCGAAGGGTTCGCTCAGCAGGGCTGTGATGGGCAGGTCCCGCTCCCAGCGATCGCGAATGGCTGAGCGCAGGCGCAAGGCGCTGAGCGAGTCCCCGCCGCTGCCCAGCCAGTCGTCCTCAGCCCCCAAGGCGGGCTGTGACAGGCGCTGCTGTGCCTGGTCAAGCAACCAGCCAAGCGGATGAGTCAAGTCCAGTGGAGCCGCCGCCTGGCCCGACGCGTCCGTGGGTTCGTGCCAGGGCATTGCGGCGTGTGCCAGCAGGGCGTTACGGTCCACCTTGCCATTGGCGGTCAAGGGCAGGCTCGCCAGCTTGTACACCCGGTGAGGCCGCATATAGGGCGCCAGATGCGCACGCACGTGGGCGGTAAACCCAGCGTAGGCCAATGTTTCATCAGCGGGCACCACAAAGGCCAGCACGTGGTGGTCCTCGGCCGCCTGGCGCTGGGTGCACACATACGCTTGGGCTACCCCAGGGCAAGCCTCCAGGCACTGCTCGATTTCCCCCGGTTCGATACGGAACCCGCGTACTTTCACTTGGCGGTCCAGCCGGCCCACATAATGGACGGCACCGTCGTCGCCCATACGCACCTGATCGCCGGTGCGGTAAAGCCGCTCGGCACCCCTCCCAGGGGTTGCCCGTTCAACAAAGGCACGGGCTGTTTCCTCTGGGCGCAAGCGGTAGCCGCGGGCAACGCCGCTGCCTGACAGGTACAGCTCGCCTGCCTCACCCGGCGCCACGGGCTGCCCGTGGGTATCCAGCACCTGCAGCCCCGTCTCAGGTAGCGGCCAGCCGATAGGCACCGTGTCGCCGTCAAATGCACGGGGGATGGGGTAGCACAGGGCAAAGGTGGTGCATTCGGTAGGGCCATAGGCATTGAACAGCTGGCACGTGCTCTGAGGGTTGGCCGCGTACCACGCCTTGACGGCGGCGGCGCTGACCTGCTCGCCCCCGATCAGCACCTGGCGCTGGCCCGCAAAACAACCCGGCCACTCAGCCGTGAGGGTATTGAACAGTGCAACCGTCACAAACAAGGTGTCCACGCCGTGGGCGTTCAGGGTGTCGGCCAGGCCATGGGCGTCCAGCAGGGCCTGTTCGGGGATGATCACGCACGCGCCGCCATTGAGCAGCGGCGCCCACAGCTCGAAGCTGCACGCATCGAAAGCAGGGTTGGACACGCTGGCGAAACGGTCGCCCGGGTTGATCTGGATATACCCTGCTGGGGCGGCGAGCCGAAGCAGGCCACGCTCGCCCACCTCCACGGCCTTGGGCGTGCCGGTGCTGCCGGAGGTGTAGAACAGGAACATTACCTCGGCAAACCCTTCGGGCACCGGCACAGGCGGGTGCGCCGACGCGTCCAGCAAGGCGTCCATGCCCAAGTACCAGACGCCCGGCGGCAAGGGCTCGGTGGGTACCTCGTCAAGGCCGAGCAACCCGATACAGGCCGCATCGGCCAGCATCCGTTCACGGCGCTCCAGAGGGCTGGCGGCGTCCAGCGGTACCACCGTCGCGCCCGCCTTGAGGGCCCCTAGAATGGCGGCTACCCATTGCCAACTCCGCGGCAGTGCCAAGGCAATGGCCTGGCCACGGGTCACGCCCTGCGCTTGAAGGCTGCGGGCAATACGGTCGCTGCTTTGGGCCAGCTGGCCATAGGTAAGGTTACCTGCCGGGTCGATCACCGCCAGGGCGTCGGGCTGGTGCCGGACCTGCTCAGCGAAACGTGCCAGCAGGTTAACGTGCGGGCATGAAGGTGCAGCGTACAAGCCTGTCATAAGGCCTCCTGGGGCTGAGTCTGGAGGGCCGCCAGGCGGTGCAGCTCGGCGCCGACGATCGTGGATACCCGCTGGATTTCGGTGCTTTCGAGCATGTCCCAGTGGCCGCCATTGACCAGCTTGGCCACGTAGGTGCGGGCACGCCGGCGCCAGAAGCCGCGCAGCGCTTTGAGCTGCACGCGACTGAAATCTTCCTTGGCCTGTATCAGCACTATCCGCCCGGCCTGGGGCTGGCATGGGTAGGCGGCCATGGCCAGGCGGTTATGGTTGTAGAGCTGGAAATAACGCTCGATCTGGGCATCTTCGATACCGGGGTACATCCCGTTAAAGCGCACCAGCTTGTCCCGAAACTCGGCCATGTCCACAGTGCCGATCTGTTCGCGGAACCCAGGGTCGTCCGACCCCCGTGTGTCCAGGAGCACGAGGCTGACGTGGGCATGGCCTGCCGCCTCCAGCCGCCGTGCCATTTCATAGGCCACCAGCCCGCCGAATGACAGACCGGTCAGCACCAAGGGGCGGTGCAGCAGCGGCTCGATCAGGCGCAGATAAGCCTCAGCCATGGCCTCAACGGTAGGTTCGGCAGCCTCGCCGGGGTTGAGGCCAGGGGCTTGCACGCCATACACCCCAGTGTGAGCAGGCAGCACCTTGGCCAACGACAGGTAGCAGAACGCGGTGCCGCCCGCGGGGTGAATGCACACCACCGAGGGGGCTTCGGTAGCGGCCCGGAATTCGATCAGGTTGCTCTGTACCGCAGGCAAGCGGGCGCCCGTGCGCAGCCACCCGCCCAAGGCTTCGATGGTGGGATGGCTGAACACCACCCGCACTGGCACGTCCACACCAAATGTTTCAGCCATCTGGTGGGCCATCTTGATGGCGGCGATGGAGGTGCCTCCTACGCTGAAGAAGTTATCGCCAATACTGATCTGCGGCGCCAGCAGCAGGTCGCGCCAGATGCCATAGAGGGTGAGCTCCACATGGTCCCGGGGGCTGGCCAGGTTGACCGGGCGGTTGGCCAGGTCATCTTCGGCCAGCACCGCCAGGGCGCTGCGGTCGACCTTGCCGTTGGCCGTCAGCGGCAAGGTGTCCAGCCACAGGTAACGCTGAGGCAGCACAGCCATGGGCAGGGTGAGCGCCAGGTGCGCCTGAACCGCCGCCGGGTCTACGGCGGTTGGGGTGGCGCAGCAGGCCACCAGGCGCTGGTCCATGGCCGTCTCCCCCAGCATCAGCACCACCGCTGCACGAACGCCTGGGAAGGCTTCCAGGCGCGCTTCGATTTCACCCAGCTCCAGGCGCACACCTCGCAGCTTGACCTGGAAGTCGTTACGGCCCAGGAACACCAGTTGCCCGTCTGGCTGGTAACGGGCCAAGTCACCGCTGCGGTACAAACGGTCACCCGGTACAAAGGGGTTGTCGATAAACCGCTCGGCGGTCAGTTGCGCCAACCCCAGGTAACCCCGGGCCACCCCGACCCCGCCAATGTGCAGGTGACCTGCAACGCCCGGTGGCAGGGGCGCACCCTGCTCATCCAGTACGTAGAAACGGTTGTTGGGAATGGGCCGGCCAATAGGCACCTGCCAGGCGGGGACTGGTGCGCCGGGTTCCAGTGTCCACACGCTGTTGATGACCGTGGTTTCGGTGGGCCCATACACATTGTGCAATCGCGCCTGGGGCAGCCGTTCGCGGAACCGCCGCGCCAGCGCCGGAGACAGTTCACCCCCGCCGCTGAATACGTTGCGCAGTGCCGTGCAGTGGCTGACCTCGGGCTCCTCCAGAAACAGCTGCAACATGGCCGGCACGAACACCATTGTGGTCACGTCGTGTTCGCATGCCGTGTTGGCCAGGTAGGCCGGCTCCATATGGCCGCCAGGGCGGGCGATCACCAGGCGGCCGCCGGTAGCCAGGGGCCAGAAGGTTTCCCAGGCGGAGGCATCGAAGCCGAAGGGGATCTTGTGCAGCATGGCGCCGGCTTCGCCGCACTGGCGCAGGCACCACAGCAACAGGTTGCTCAGGCCACGGTGGGCCACCATCACGCCCTTGGGCACGCCGGTGGTGCCAGAGGTGTAGATCACATACACCAGGTGATCGGGGCTGACCGGGGCTTCGCTGGGGTCTAGGTCATGGCAAGGCAGCTCGGCCCAGGCGGCCGCGTCCCGAACCAGGTGCAGTACCGGCGCGGTAACGCCTGCTCCCTCCAGGGCCGCGTTCAGCACCGGCTCGGCGCTGCCCAGGGTCAACACCACCGCTGGAGCACTGTCCGTGAGCATGTGGCGCAGGCGGGCCGCCGGGTAGTCCGGGTCCAGAGGCACATAGGCCCCGCCCGCCTTGAGTACCGCCAGCAACGCCACGGGCAAGGCCAGTGACCGTTCGATGCACACGGCCACGCGCACGTCTGGGCCAACGCCTAATGTTGTGAGGTAACGGGCCAGTCGGTTGGCTTGTGTATTCAGTGCCTCATAGCTGAGGGCCTGGCCGTCATACTGCACCGCGATGGCCGCAGGCACTCGGGCGGCCTGGGTTTCGACCAGGCGGTGCACCAAACCGGCGGGCTGCGACAAAGGCGTGGTGTGGTTCCAGCCCACCAGGATCTGCTCGCGTTCGGCGGGCGATAGCACCGAGAGCGCCCCTATGGGCCTTTTGGGGTCGGCCACGATGTCGGCCAACAACTGGCCATAGTGCCCAGCCAACCGCTCGACCGTGGTGGCGTCGTACAGGTCGGTGTTGTACTCCACCAGCAGGTTGAGGCCGCCGTCACGCAGGGACCACTCGAAGGCCAAATCAAATTTGGCCGTGGCGCTACCGGTGAGGTGAGGTGCCATGTGCACCCCCGGCAACGTCACGTCCCCACCTGGGGTGTTCTGCAGCACCATCATCACTTGGAACAGCGGCGAGTAGCCTGGGTCCCGCGGTGGGTTGACCGCTTCCACCACCCGTTCCAAGGGCACTTCCTGGTGGCTGTGCACCTCCAGCATCTGCTGGCGCAAGGCACGCAGCGCCTCGGTAAAGGCTTGCTCCGGCGTCAGGCGCTGGCGAATCACCAGGGTATTGACGAAATGCCCGATCAGCGGCTCCAGTTCGGCACGGCCACGGTTGGCAAAAGGCGTGCCGATGCACAGGTCGGCCTGGCCGCTGTACCGCCACAGCAGCACCGCCAATGCCCCCATCAACACGGTGAACAGGGTGCCTTGGGTGTTAAAGGCCAGGGCATTGAGGTCGCGCAGCAAGCTGGGGCTCAGGCGGCTGCTGAAGGTGGCGCCAGCGTACCCCTGCACTTGTGGCCGCGGGCGGTCACTGGGCACCGTGGACAGCGCGGGCGCGTCGGCCAGGGCCTGGCGCCAGTACGCCAGGTGCTGTTCCAGCATTGGGCCACACAGCCGTTGCTGCTGCCAGGTGGCATAGTCGGCGTACTGCACCGGCAAGGGTGGCAGCTGAGGTGCGGTGCCCGCGGCCAGGGCGCTGTACACCTGAGCGGTTTCCTGCAACAGCAGGCCCATGGACCAGCCATCGGCAATGATGTGGTGAACCGTGTACAGCCACAGGTACTGAGCGTCCGCCAGCCACAGCAGTGAGGCGCGTAACAGCGGCCCGGTGGCCAGGTCAAACGGCGCCTTGGCTGCCTGGCTGACCCGGCGTGCCACCGCCTGCTCTCGTTCGGCCGGGGGCAGCGCGCGCAGGTCGATCACGGGCATGGCCAATGGCAAATGCGCGTGCACCACTTGGCAGGGTTCCCCGCCCACCGCCTGGAACGTGGTGCGCAGGCTTTCGTGCCGGCTCACCAAGGTGTTGAGGGCACGGGCCAGCAACGGCGCGTCCAGTGCGCCTTCGAGCTTCACAGCGGTGGGCACGTTATAGAACGGGTTGCCCGGCTCCAGCCTGTCCAGAAACCATAACTGCCGTTGTGAGAATGACAGCGGGTAAGGCCCTGGCCCTTCACGGGGCGTAATCACGTGCTCATGCTGAGCGGTGAGCAACGCCATCAGGGCAGCCTTGTGGGTTTTGAGCAAGGCGCGGGTGGCATCGTCCAGAAAGCCTTTGGGGGCCTTGCAGCGCAAGGTGTCACCGTCCACCTGCAAGGTAGCGCCGTGTTGGGCAAAACGTTCCAGCAATTGCGTGGGGTTCATAGCTCGATCTCCTCCATCTCGCTGTCGTCGCTGGGCAGGGTCGGGGCCGGCGTTGTGGTTGGGGTGGATGACATGAAGGTTTCTATCTGGGTTGACGTTGGCGCCTCGGTGCCGCGCACGCCCCCCACCATCGAGTAGATCAACTGGTGGCTGGGGCTTAGGGCGAACAGCGGCGCCAAGCTGCCCTCCTCCAGGCTACCGATACCGCACAGCCCCAAGCCCTGGTCGGCCGCGGCCATGATGAGCAACTGGGTCATGGCCCCTGCCTCGATATGGCAGAAGTCACGGCTGCGTGCGCCATACAGCGGGCTGATCGCGGCCATGTCAGCGATTAGGAACAGGGCAAAGGCCGCACCGTCGTACACCGGGCGGTTGACGAAATAGTCGTACACGTCGGGGTCCAGGGTGCTGGGGTTCAAGGCCACCAGGCGATGGCCGCACGGGTCGTAGTAGTACGCACCGCCTTCGAAGCCTTCCACCTGCCCCGGCTTGAAGTACAGGTACGTCTGTAAGGGGTACAGCCCACCGGCAGACGGGAACTGGTACTTCACTGCCTCGTTCAGGCGGCCTTGGGCCAGCGGCGCCAGCAGCCCGGCCAACGCCTGGGGGGCTACGGGCTGTTGTGCGTACTGGCGCACGGACCGGTAGTGGCTGTAACGCTGAGCGAAGTCCGCCGTGGCGGGCAACCCCAAGGCTATTCCCTCCAGGCCACCCTCGAACCGGCGTCGGCCGCACTGCTCTGCCTTGAAGGCGGCACGCTGTTGAGGGTCTTCGATCACGGTGTCGACGATGGGCAAGGCTGGCGGCGTAGCCCCACCGGCAACCTCCTGTTGGGGACGTGACCGGTACAGCGCCAGCAGGTGGTGCAGGGTGGGTTGGGCCAGCAGTTGGGCCACGTGAGGCCGGAACCCCAACGCGCTGGACAGGGCGTTGCTGATGCGCACGATGTCGATGGAGGTGGCGCCCAGGCTGAGCAGGTTGGCATCCGCTGCAATAGCGGCTTGCTTGAGCACCGACTGCACAATAGCCACCAGTTGCTGCTCGTCCTCGCCCTCCACGACCAGCACAGTACCGCCCAGCTCAGCCTCGAACGCCGCCGCGGCCGGTTCAGGCAGGCACTTCTTGTCTACCTTGCCGTTGGCCGACAGGGGCCAGGCCTCCACGAATGTGAACACGCGCGGCACCATGTAGGGGGCCAGTGTGGCCCGCAGGTACTGGGTCAGGTCCGCAGCCTGCAACAACGGGTCGGCCCTGAGCACATAACCGGCCAGGCGTTTTTCTTCCAGGGCCTGGCCCAGCACCCTTATTACCGCGCTGTCCACACCAGGGTGGCGGTTGAGCACGGCTTCGATCTCGCCCAATTCAATGCGGTACCCCTGCACCTTCACCTGGTTGTCCTCGCGGCCCAGGAACTCGATGTTGCCATCGGGCAGCAGGCGCCCCAGGTCACCAGTGCGGTACAGGCGCTCCCCGGTCAATGGGTGGGGGAAGAAACTGGCCGCGCTGAGCGCCTCGTCTTGCCAGTACCCTTGTGCCAGGCCGACACCCCCGATATACAGCTGCCCCGGCACCCAGGCTGGCCGGGCCTGTAGGGCATCGTCCAGCACGTAGAAGCGCTGATGGTCCAAGGCCTTGCCATAGGGGATGCTGCGCCAAGTGGGGTCCATGCGCTGGATGGGGTAATAGATGGACCAGATCGACGCCTCAGTGGCGCCACCTAGGCTGATCAGCTGCCATTGAGGGTTCAGGGCCCAGGCGCGCGGTGGCAAGGTCAGGGGAATCCAGTCACCGGACATCATCACTAGGCGCAGGCTGGGCGGCGGCGTAGCGCCCTGGCTTTCCAGGTACTCCAGCCACATGCCGAACAGGGCGGGCACCGAGTTCCACAGTGTCACCCCGTGCTGCTGAATCAACGCCTGCCAATGGGCGGGGTCCAGCGCCAGTTGAGGGTCTAGCACCACCACGGCCGCACCGGTTGCCAGGGTGCCGAAAAAGTCATACACCGACAGGTCAAAGCTGAGAGAGGAAATGGCCAGCACACGGTCCGTAGGCCCCACGGCAAACCGCCGGTTGATGTCCAGCAGGGTATTGACTGCGCCCCGGTGGTCGATGGCCACGCCTTTGGGCTGGCCAGTGGAGCCCGAGGTGTAGATCACATAGGCCAAGGCCTCCGGCGGCAGGCAGACCGGCTGCAAGGCCGGCCCTTGAACGTCGTCATGGCCCCCACTCAGCGGCGTGACGGCCATGAATGACACCGCCTCCAACCCGTCCCGCTCGTCGAGTAACCACGGTTGCGTCACCACCCACCGTACGCCAGCCCGCTCGCAGATCTGGTGCTTGCGTTGGGCCGGCAACGTAGGGTCCAGCGGCAGGTAGGCGGCACCGGCATAGAGAATTCCCAGTGTGCCTGCGACCTGTTCCCACCCCCGTACCATGGTCACGGCCACCCGCTCACCTGGTGCCACACCTGCAGCCTGCAAGCGGGCCCCCAGGTGCCGGGCCTCCTGGCGCAACTGGCCATAGGTCAATGACCGCAGAGGGTCTGCCACTGCCAGCGCTTCAGGCGTGCGCAGAGCCTGTTGCTCGAACAGGTCATGCATCAACGGGCCGGCAGCTGGTAGTGCTTCAGGCTCTGGCAGCCGTGCCACCGGCAACAGATGGGGCGTGCTGGCCAACCAGTTGGTCGGATCGGCCAGTTGATCGAGCACCTGGTTGTAGGCGCCGAACATCGCGTCCATCAGGCCGTGTGGGAAGAGTTCGTCGATGCTGTCCCAGTTGAACAGCAAGCGCCCTTCCAGTTCCAGCAAGGTATGGTCCAACCACACCTGGGGGGTTTGGGTGATGCTGTGGACGGGGGTCGCGTTCAGGGCGTCTGCCAGGTTGAATTCGGCCAGTTCCGGAGCGGCCTCGGACAAGGTGCTGTTAAACACCACCGGCAATGCGCTTTGTTGCACACCACGGGCCTGGGACAGCTCGCGCAGCACCTTTACCCCGCTCACCACCGCATGGTCCATGGCTTGCCACAACCGCGCCTGAACACTCCGGGCGTTGTCGCTGAAGCTGGCCGTGCCGTCGATGGCGACTTCCAGCAAGGCCACGGACGTGAAGTCGCCGATGATCGCGTCCACGTCCGCGTGCAGCGGCAGGCGGTTGAACAAGGGCAGGCTGAGGGTAAAGCGCGGCTGCCGGCTCCACAGCGCCAGCACCTGGCTGAACGCCGTGAGCAGCATCACCGACGGGGTGACCGCGAACTGCTTGGCCACCGCTTTGAGCTGCGACCACTGGGCCGCCGATAGCTCACGGTCGCGCCGCGTGAAATGCGGGTTCGTCAAGCTTTCGGGCTGCCGTACCTGGGGCAGCTCAGGCGCGGGCGCCAGGGTGGCAGCACGCTCCCGCCAGTACGCCAGGGCGCGCTCGTAGCGAGGGCCTTGGCGCAGGTGCTGCTCGGCCAGCACGTAGTCGCGGAAGGTCAAGCCCGGCGGCACCAGCGCGCAGGACGGATCGGCATAGAATGCTATCAGTTCACGGGCCAGAATCTGGGTGCTGGCGGCGTCCACAATCAGCGCGTCCAGGCTGATGTGCAGGTGGGTGATGCCGTCATCGAGCAGCGTGACGGCAAACTCGAACAGGGGCCAGCAGCTGGCGTCCAGCACTTGGTGCGACTGGCGCTGGCGCGTGGCCTCCAGGGCCTGATGCGCCACCTCGGTGGGCAGCCCGCGCAGGTCATGGCGTGGCAGGCGGTACTCAGGCACGTCGGCCAGCACCTGTTGGGTGCCGTCGCTGCGAAACACCACACGCAGCATGTCGTGGCGCTGGATCATCCGGTTCAACGCGCGTTCGAACCGGTCCAGGTCAAGGCCGGGCATGCGCAGTTCTTCATAACCATGGGCGCTTACCCCACCTAGGCCCACGCTGGCTTCGCGCCCGAACCAGTAGGCCTGCTGGATATCGGTCAGGGGGAATGGCGCATGGCGGTTGTGGGGGTCCGGCACCAGCTCGAACGTCGCCTCCAGGTGGGCGTCACCCGCGGGGCGCGCGGCCACGCGGGCGGCCAGGTCCTTGAGGACCGGGGCTTCGAACAGGTCGCTCAGGGCCACCTGCCCGCCCAGGCGCTGGTTGATGGCGTAGACCATGCGCGTGGCCAGCAACGAGTGCCCGCCCAGCTCGAAGAAATGGTCTTCCCGGCCTACCCGCTCGCGCTTGAGCACGTCGGCCCAGATCTGCGCCATCTGCTGTTCGCACTCATTGATGGGGGCCACATAGTCGGCCCCGGCCGCACGCTCCGGCGCTTGAAGCGCATGGCGATCCACCTTGCCGTTGCCAGTCAGTGGCAACTGCGCCAGGAACACCCAGGCGCTGGGCAGCATGGGCTCAGGCAGGTGCTGCGCCAGTGCGGCACGCAAGGTGTGCCCTTCCACGTCTCCCACCACGTAGGCCACCAGGCGCGGGTCGCCGGGTACATCTTCACGCAGCAGTACGGCTGCTTCACGCACCCCTGGCTGGCGTTGCAGCAGGCTTTCGATCTCGCCCAGCTCCACACGAAAGCCCCGTACCTTCACTTGATGGTCTACGCGGCCCAGGTACTGCACGTTGCCGTCGGCCCGCCACCGTGCCAGGTCGCCACTGCGGTACATCCGGGCGCCGGGGGTGTGGCTGAACGGATCGGGCAGGAAACGCTCGGCCGTCAGCTCAGGCCGGTTAAGGTAGCCCCGCGCCAGGCAGGCACCGCCGATGTACAGCTCACCGGCCACCCCGACGGGCACCGGCTCCAGTCGAGTATCAAGCACGTACAAGCGCGCATTGGCGATGGGCCGGCCAATGGGGGGTGACTCGGGCCAGCTGTCAGCCGCTTCGCACGCCAGGCTGAACTGGCTCACCACGTGGGTTTCAGTAGGCCCGTATTGGTTATGCAGGAAGCGGCCGCCCAAGCCACGCACAAAGGCGCGCAACCCTTCGTTGACCTGAAGGGCTTCGCCTGCAGTGATGACCTCGCACCCTGCTGCCGGCGCGAAGGTGTCGCCCAGCGCGGCCAGTTGTTGCAGCACGGCGAACGGCAAAAAGGCCCGTTCCACGCCTTCGCTGACCAAGGTGGCGGGCAGTGCGGCCAGGTCCTTGCGGCTGGCTTCAGTCATCAGCACCAAGGTGCTGCCCTGGCACAAGGTGCTGAAAATTTCCTGGAAGGACACGTCGAAGTTCAGCGACGCAAACTGCAAGACGCGCCGGGGCGGTAGCGTAGGCGCCTGGCTCAGTTGCCAGGCAATGAGGTTATCCAGCGCGGCACGGGTGTGGGCCACGCCTTTGGGTTGGCCGGTGGAGCCGGAGGTGTAGAGCACATACCCCAGGTGGGCTGGCCCAACGGTCACCTCAGGGCGGCTGGCGGGCTGATGGGCCCAGGCACTCGCATCACGGTCCAGGCACAGCACCTGAACCGAGGCGCTGACGTTATCGATGGGCAACAGGTCGCACAGGCTGGCCTGGGTCAGCACCACCTTGGGTGCCGCGTCGCTGAACATGAAAGCCAGGCGGTCACGGGGGTAAGCAGGGTCGAACGGCACGTAGGCGCCACCCGCCTTGAGAATGGCCAGCACCCCGATCACCATGGCCGGCGAGCGCTCCAGGCTGATGCCCACGCACTGTTCAGGGCCGACGCCTAAGGTCACCAACTGATGAGCCAGGCGGTTGGCGGCACGGTCCAGCTCCCCATAGCGCCACTGCGCCTGGCCTGCGATCAACGCCACTGCATCGGGGGCCTGCTCGGCCACGGCCTCAAAGGTGGCCAGGCAGCTGTGACCAAGTTTCGCCTCGGTAGCGTTCCACCCGTACAGCACCTGGCGCCGCTGCTCGGCACCGAGCAGGTCCAGAGCAGACACAGGTCGCTGGGCGTCCTCGACCATCTGTGCCAGCACGCGGGTGAGGCAGTCGCCAAAGCGCACAACGGTAGCGGGCTCGAACAGGCTGGAGGCGTACTCAAGGCCCCCGGTAATCTGCCCATCGCGTTCGCTCAGCGCTAGCTGCAGGTCGAACTTGGCCACCCGGTGTTCTGTGGCCACCGGGGTGACCTCCAGCCCCGTCAGGGCCAGGTCTGGGCCTTGATCCTGCTCCCAGGCGAACAGCACCTGGAACACAGGGCTATGGGCCAGGCTGCGCGGTGGGTTGAGCGCTTCCACCACCTGCTCGAAGGGCAGCGCCTGATGGGCCTGGGCTTCCAGCGCCACCCGCCGCGCCTGGTGCAGCCATTCACGGACAGAGGGTGTGCCCTCATGCGTCATGCGCAGGCCCAGGGTGTTCACAAAGAACCCCAGCAGCCCCTCTAGCTCAGGTTGCGTGCGGTTGGCCGAGGGCACACCGATCACCACGTCGGCCTGGCCAGACAGCCGCGCCAGCACCAGCGACCACCCTGCCAGCAGCGCCATGAACAAGGTGACGCCCTGAGCCTTGCACAGGGCCTTGAGCTGCGCGGTCAGCGCCCGGTCCAAAACCAACGGCACGAAGCCGCCCTGGAAATTCTGGGCCGGGGGGCGCTTATGGTCGGTGGGCAGGTCCAGCAGCACCGGTGCGCCGGCCAACGCCTGGCGCCAGTACGCCACCTGTCGCTCAAGCTCGCTGCCGGTGAGCCAATGCCGTTGCCAGGCGGCGTAATCCACATACCGCAGGGGCAGCGGTGGCAAGCCAGCCTCACGCCCCTGCAGGGCGGCTTCGTAGAGCAGGCCCAGCTCCCGTGTGAGCACACCCACCGACCAGCCATCGGAGATGATGTGATGCTGGGTCAGCAACAGCACGTGTTCGTCAGCCGCCAGCCGTACCAGGCAGGCACGAAGCAACGGCCCCTGGGCCAGGTCGAACGGCGCATCCGTGTGCTCGGCCATGTGCGCCTGCAACTGCGCCGGGGCGTCGGCCTGTTCGCTCAGGTCGAGCAGCGGTAACGTGAACCCGGCTGCCGGCTCGACACACTGGCGCCCTTCCCCTTCGATCGCGATAAAGCGTGTGCGCAGGGCCTCATGGCGGGCGATTAACTGCCCGAACGCCGCCTCCAAGGCTGATTGGTGCAGGGTGCCTCGTAACCGCAAGTTCAGCGGCATGTGGTACGCCGCATTCCCACCCTGCAACTGAGCCAGGAACCACAGCCGCTCCTGGGCAGAGGACAAGGGTTGGGGGCCTTGGGCGTCGATACGGGGGATCGCAGCCGTGGTGGAGGTATCCGCCTGCACAGCGTTCAGCCCCTCAGCCACGTGCTGGGCGAACGCCTGCAAGGTGGGTGCGGTGAACAAGGCCGCTGGGGACACCTGCGCGTGCAGGTGCTGCCGCACATGGGCCAGCACGCGCATCACCAGCAGCGAGTGGCCGCCCAGGTCGAAGAAATGGTCGTCCCGGCCTACGCGATCCGTGCCTAGCACCTCAGCCCAGATGGCCGCCAAGGCCGTTTCCAGCTCGCCTTCAGGCGCGGCATACGCCCGTTGTTCGAACGCCTCTGCATTCGGCACAGGCAAGGCCGTGCGATCCAGCTTGCCGTTGGCCGTCAAAGGCATGGCCGCCAGGCCAACATAGGCTGCTGGCACCATGTAACCCGGCAACTGAGCCGCCAGCTGCTGGCGCAGGCTGCCTGGGGTCAAGCTAGCACCTACGCGCTCACGGTAGTAGGCCACCAGGCGCTGCTCACCCGGTATGTCCTCGCGCAGCAGCACCAGGCATTGGGCGATGCCGGGCAACTGGGCCAGCTGAGCCTCAATGTCGCCCAGCTCCAGGCGAAGCCCCCGCAGCTTGGCCTGAAAGTCATTTCGGCCCAGAAACTCCAGGTTGCCATCGGTACGGTAGCGGGTCAGGTCACCGCTGCGGTAGAGGCGCTCACCAGGCACAAAGGGGTTGTCGACAAAGCGCTCGGCCGTGAGAGCCGGGAGGTTGAGGTAACCCCGTGCCACACCCACGCCACCGATGTACAGCTCGCCCGTGACCCCGGTGGGTACAGGGGCCCCCAGGGCATCCAGAACATAGAGCCGGGTATTGGGCAGTGCCTGGCCGATGGGCAGCACGCCCTCGTCACTCCCCGCGGGGCCCACCTCGTAGCAGGCACTGTCAATGCTGGCTTCGGTTACGCCATAGGCCTGCACGATCTGCGCCTGGGGGCTGCACAGCCGGCGCAGGCGGGCAGCGCTATGGGCCGTCCAGACATCCGAACCGCACACCAGGGTGCGCATGAAGGCCAGGTCATGGCCGCTGTCTTCCAGCCAGGCCAGCAAGGGGTTAAGCACGGCAGGCACGAAGTCCGCAAAGCCGATGCGCTGGGTCACCAGCAGCTGGTACAAGGCGGCTGGGTCCAGCAGCGTCGCGGCCGGGCACATGACCAAGGTGCCGCCAAAGCACAGTGAACGGATCACGTCGGCACTGAACACATCGAAGGAAAAGCCTGCCATCTGCAGGTGGTTAAGCGGCTGGGCCAAGGGGTATAGCTCGGCCCAGGCCGCGCTGACTGCCACCAGGCCCTGATGCTCCACCATTACCCCTTTGGGAGTGCCGGTGGAGCCGGAGGTGTAGATCAGATAGGCCAAATGGCGCGACGTCAGCCCCACGGCCTGGGGGTCGGGATTGGTGGTGGCCTGGCCTGCCCACAGGTGCGTGTCGCCCAGCTCAAGCACTGAGGGCGCCAGTTCGGCGACCGTCAAGGCGCTCTCTAGAGGGCGGCGGACAGCGCGCTGGGTCAGCACCACGGGCGCGGCACTGTCGGCCAGCATGTGGGCCAGCCGCGCTTGTGGGTAGGTGGGGTCCAAGGGTACATAGGCGCCCCCTGCCTTGAGCACGGCCAACAGCCCTACCAGCATGTCCAGGGACCGCTCCAGGCACAGCCCCACACGGGTGTCTGGCCCTACACCCAGGCTGCGCAGGTAATGGGCCAGCCGGTTGGCCTGCGCATTGAGCACCCCGTAGCTCAACACCTGCTCGCCGAAGCGCGCGGCCACCGCGTCGGGCTGGCGCGCCGCCTGGGCTTCGAATAACCCATGGAGGCACAGGTGCGCGTCAAAGGGCAACTGCCGGGCATTGGCGGCATACACCCGTTGTTGATACTCGGCGTTGTCGAGTAGCGTCAGCGCCATCACTGAACGGTCCGGCTCGGCAACCATGCCCGCCAATAGCGTGCGCCAATAGCCCGCGAAGCGCTCTACCGTAGCCGGCGTGAACAGCGCTGGGTTGTACCGCAACTGGCAATCAAGGCCCGCGTGAACGTCTGACACCGCCAGGTTCAGGTCCAGGCCCCCCAGCGCTTCCTCCACACCTGTGCCGCCCGACTCACGCCATTGGAAACCGGCCTGGGCTAGGGGGGCATACGCTGGGCTAAGGGCGATGCCCAGCGCACCGACCCATTGATCGAAGGGTAGGCGCTGGTGTTGATCGGCCTGGGCAACGGCCTCGCGCGTCTGGGCCAGCATTTGAGCCACCGCAGGCCCCTGCGGATCGCCCGCCACTGACAGCGGCACTGCAAGGGTATGGTTTTCACCGTTGGGCTCAGTGGCTATCACTACCTCGGTTTGCCCCGCCAAGCGCGCCAGCAATGCGCCCCAGGCCGCCAGCAAGGTAACCCCCAGTGTGACGCCCTGCCGCTGACTAAGCTGTTCCAGCCCCAAGCACAGCGCCGCTTCCACGGTAAACGCCAGGGTTGCACGCTTGCGGGTTTGCTGAGCAGGCCGAGGGTGATCCGTGGGCAGGCTCAGCACCACCGGCGCCCGTGCAAGCCGTTCACGCCAGGTGGTCAGTGTGCCTGTCGAGGCGTGGTCAGTGGATTCAGGGGCGAGCGTGTCTGTGCGGGACAGCAATGTCCCACGCGAGGAAAAACGGTCGAGCATGGCGTATCCCGTCTAGAACAATTGTTGTTTGTTGTTAGGCGTATCGGGGCAGTGCTTCAGGGGGTGCCGCTTGGCAAGCGGCAAAGGGGTGTCAAGGCGACGATGCGGCCGGTACAAGACCTGCGCGGGGGTAGGAAGGTGGTTGGGGACGTGCGTGGGCCTGGGGATCGTTGAAGTGCGCGGGGAACATTGCCCCAACGTTCATGACAGCAACCATTGCATACCACATGATCATGCAAGACTTTCCCTTTCGTTGGAGGGTCAACGACCGGGTACGGCCCGCGCGGGTATCAGCGCCAGGGTGGACCCGTTCGGCTGTGATCGCGGCATGAAGGCATGCCTGGCGATCGATCGGCACCCGGCTTGTGGCCCGGTACACGTCGTACAACTAAATAACCATGTTTTTTGTGATCCGAGCAAACGAATTATGAAATTTTACTTACAAAAGTTATAAGGTTATTCCTACACGCTACATCGCCTTCCCTACCTGACTGTCAGGGTTGCGATAAATCGGCGTACGTCGGCCAGCATTAACGCAGGCTGTTCCCACGCTGCGAAATGGCCCCCCGCGGGCATGTCGTTCCACTGCACCACATTGAAGGTTTTTTCCACATACGTGCGGGGCGGCGGCGCAAACACCGGGTCCGGAAAGGCCGCAAAGGCCATGGGCACGGTGATGCGCGTGCCAGGGGGAAACACGCCGGAGCCTTCCAGTTGCCGCCCGTGGTAGAGCCAGGTGGCGGTGACCATGGTCGAGGGCGCCACGTACAGCATGATGTTGGTGAGCAATTGTTCTTCGGTGAACCCGCTCCACAGGTCTGGGTCACCTTGGGCGTTCTTGGGCAGGTCCGACCACTTGCCGCATTTCTCTAATATCCAGCCCGCTGCACCCACCGGGCTGTCCGCCAAGGCCACGCCAAGGGTTTGCGGGCGAGTCCGCTGCAGGTGGCTGTAACCTGTTTCCTCTTCCCTCATCAGGGCCTGAGCCTTGAAAAACGCCTGCTCCTCGGGCGTGCTGGCCTGGGTGCCTTCGGCCGCCAGGTTGGCCATGTTGAGGTGCAGCCCTAGCAGCCGCTCGGGTCGGTCGTAGGCCATCCAGCCGGCGATAAACGATCCCCAGTCCCCGCCCTGTACAACGAAGCGCTGATGGCCACACACACGGGCCATCAGTTCGTGCATAAGCGTTGCGGTGCGCCGAGGCCCCAGCACACCGGTAATGGGCGTGGAAAAGGCATACCCCGGCAGGGACGGTACAATCACGTCATGGCCATCGGCTGTCAGCGGTTCAAGCAGCGCTTCGAACTCAATGAACGACCCAGGCCAACCATGAAGTAACAGCAGGGGCGGTTTACTGCCGTCCCCTTTTACATGGATGAAGTGGAGGGTTTCGCCATCAATCACGGTGGTGAAATGGGGCAACTGGTTCAGGCGCGCCTCTACCGCTCGCCAGTCGAACGCGGTACGCCAGTAGTCTACAAGGCGCCGAAGGTCCGCTAGGCCGACGCCCGCCGTCCATCCACCAGCGTCCGGCATCTGGCCCCAGTCGAAGGCGGTGACCTTGTCAGCGATCACCGCCAGGCGCTCTTCGGGGATGTGAATACGGTAAGGGGTGATCATGGGTGTCTCCTGTTACGGTTTGCTCCAGTACAGAACCCCATGCCAGCCCCTTATGCCCAGTACTCACGCAACGTGGCCCCTGAAGGTCATGCTTTGCCGAACGTCACATCCAGGCTCATGGAGTTGGAGCTGCGCATGGGGTTCTTGCCTTGCCCAAGCTGGTCGTCATTAGGGTGGATATATGTATCGCCTGTGCCCAATTGCTGTTCCAGGAAGGCGCCGCCCTTCTGCATTTCAGCCGTGGAGCCGTCGTACCAGCCAGGGATAGTGTCATCCAGGTTCTTGATCACGCCCTGTTTGAGAGCCTCGGCGGCAATGCTCTTTTTGTCGCCAATTTCAAAGCCTTTACCGTCCGTAGCGTAGATAGAGGCATCGCGACCATCGATGTCGCTGGTATTCACAAACTTGTTATAGGCTTCTAGCCGAGCGGCATCAGCGTGGTACTTGCCGTCATCGCCCCTCTGCTTGAACAGCATGGTGGTATCAGCTTCGTACTTGAGGGTGCCCTTCTCCCCCGGCTTGAGCGTGATTTCGCCGATCAGCTTTTCATTCTTGTCGAAGGCGCCGTACGACCGCTCTTGGTCATCGCTATTGGTGATATTAAGTGAGTAAGGTCCGGTGCCTGATGTCTGGCCACTCTCTGTGGCAACGGTAGCGGGTTTTGCGGTGGCTTGCGCTTCACCCGTACCTGTAGCGTTGGCAGGCTCGCCCTGAGCGGTTGGGCTGGTGGGCGCGGGAGTCTCGGCCTTCTGCACCGGCGCTGGGCTGGTGGTCGATTGTGCTGTCGCCTGCTCGGGCGCTGGCATGCCGCCTGCCGGTGCACTGGCCCCTCGCCCGCTGCCGCCCCCAGACGAATTGCCGCCTGCATTGTTCTGGGCTGAGCCGGCGTTACCGTTCTGGTTCTGCTGGGTAAACTGTGCGAGCAATTGCAGAATCTGCTGCACCAAGTCACGTACCCGTGACATCACGTCATCGTCCTGGCCGGTTTGTCCGGCAGCAGGCGTTTTGCCGACGCTGGGTTGTTGGGCCTGCCCGCCAAAATGGATCTGATTGTTTTGCAGGCCCAGGTTGGCCGAGCTGCCGAAGTCCACGGCGCCGCCGCTACCACCGCCGCCGGAAGGGTTGCCTGGCCCCGGCTGAAAGCTGGAGGGTGGCTGGTAGGGCGAAACATCCAGCCCAAACGTTTGGGCCGCTGGCCCCTGCACTAGCGTCGACATACCGGTACCTTTGCGCGAGATCGGATGGAGACTGCCTGTGTGGTGAAAGAGGGGCCGTGGTTCCCTCAACAGCAAGCGGCTTTTATCGCTGGATAAAGCTGCGCCTCAAGCCGCGCCGTTGTTCGGCCGCGTTGCCCAGGTGATGGCGAGGCCGAGTACCTACTTCCCGTGCTTTCGCTCTCCCGAGGCGCGCAGAGCTGAAGCCGCGGAAGCGCTGCCGAAGAGATCGGGGTAACGCTTGTCGGGTAGAGGGGGCTTTTAAGGAAAAGCGCCCCTCTCTGCCATTACGCCACGACAGCGTGCTCTGCAGGGTGTTCTACCCCCAGCATGACAATCTGTGGCACCTCAGCGGTGTGAGACGTGCCTGCAGTCTCTTTGGCCAGTGTGGTGGGGGCAAAATTGAAATTTCTGGCCCGCAGTTCATCGTCGTAAGACCCGTCGAGAGACACTTCAAAGCGATTGCCCGCCTGATCCGGCTCCAGCGACTTAACGTAAGTACGGTCCAGCGTGCCGCTGTAACTGACCTGCAAGGTGCCGTTATGGCCATCGCCCAACCCCGTAAACCCCAGGGCCGATACGTCTAGCACATCCTTGTAGTGCTCAAACCCTTTGATCACATCGGCAAAGCTGGTGGTCGCGTTGCGGAAGCTGTCAGTGAGGGCCGTAAACACGAACGTGTCCTTGCCCTCACCCCCGTCCAGAGTATCCCGGCCGGCGCCGCCGAGCAGCACGTCATCGCCCCGCCCGCCATTTAGGCGGTCGTCCCCGGCCAACCCTCGTAGCACTTCGTTCAAGGGGGTGCCGGTCAGGGTATCGTTGCCGTCCGTACCGGTGACCACCACCGTGGAGAACAGGAGGTTGCTGGTGTTCAGGCTGGCGGCCACGTCGCCATCAATGGCCACTTCGAAGCGATGGCCGTTGGCGTCCGCGTCGTAGCTTTTGAGGTAGGTCGTGCGGTGGTCGGCACTCACCTGCACTGCCAGCGTACCGTTATGGCCATTGCCCAGGCCGGTGAAACCTAGCCCATTGAGGTCGATACGGTCCTGGCTAGCATTGAAGTCCAGGATACGGTCGCTGAACGCGCCGGTGGACGTTCGGAAACTGTCCTCCAGGGAGGGGAAGCGGAACACGTCTGCGCCCTGGCCGCCGATCAGTACGTCACGCCCGCCACCGCCTTGCAGCACATCGCTCCCTGCGCCGCCATTGAGCACTTCAGCGTCACCTGACCCTTCCAGCAGGTCCACATTGGGCGAACCGTCCAGGTGAACCTTGCCGTCCTGGCTGCCGAAAGTGGTGTCCAGGCTGCCATCGGCATTCAGCCGAACCACCCCATAGCCGTCCACTACTTCGCCGGCTGCTGCCCCCAGGTAGCTATCAGCGGCGATCAGTATCTTGCCATCGGCCTGCACGGTGACCGAGCGTGGCGAGTCGTAGCCAGGGCCGATATCCAGGGCCAATACCCCGCCTGCTCCGAAGGTGTTGTCGTAGCTACCGTCAGCGTTGAGCCGTACCAGCGAGAAGCCTCCATAGCTGCTGTTGCTGCCTGCCAGCAAGATCTTGCCGTCGGCCTGCAAGGTAATGTCACTCCGGTAGTCGTCCAGTACATCAGCGCTGAACCCTACTTGCCCGTGGTCGCCGAAGCGGTCATCCAGGGAACCGTCGGCGTTGGCGCGTATCAAGCTGTAGTGGGAGCCCTCGCCGTAGCCTTGCGCGCTGGCCACAAGCACCTGCCCATTGGGCAGCGCAATGGCATGCCGGTCACCATACAGATGCAGCCCAGTATCGATGTTGAGCATACCTCCCGCACCGAACCGGGTGTCGCGTGTGCCATCGGCGTTGAGCTGTATCAGGCTGGCGCCGTTTTCGCGGCCGCTGCTGTACAGCACCGTGCCGTCGGCATTGACCCTCAGGTCACCTTCATCTGTGCTGAAACCCGGTGGAATGCTGCTCCGCACATTGGTGTTGAACGCGGTGTCCTTAGTACCGTCAGGGCTTAGGCGTGTGAGGCGGGCCGTCGTTTCACCTTCTACGTAACCAGGCGATTGCACAATGATCGCACCGTCAGGCTGTACGACCAGGCTGTAGCCTTCATCGATGGACACCTGAGCGCTGATCACCACGCGGCCGCTCACGCCAAAGCTGGTGTCCACCGTGCCATTAGCGTTCAGGCGAACCACCGAGTAGTCATAGTAGGTTTCGATGGGCCCGCCGTAGAAGCTGAAGCCGCCCACTAGCACTTTGCCGTCTGCCTGAACGGCAATGCTTTGGTTGACTTCATTAAGGCCGGCCACATCGACGATGACGGTACCGGGGGCGGTTCTAGTCGTGTAGCTGGCAGTGGAAACAGGGGTGTAGACGGCCATGAATCATTCCTTTGCAGGGCGGTGAGAGGTGCCGGTATGTAACGGCCCTTCCACCCTAGCGGGTTTGGCCGCCGTTGCCATCAACCTGCAAACCAGCGGTCGGATATTTGATGGCGCCGTTCAGTGAGGCCCAAGCCGCTGACGGTACTCAGCGATATCTTCTGCCGTCACGTCCTTTCGATAGCATTTGGGCGAATAGCCGCCAGGCTTGCTGTAGGCACTACGCCGCCCGCAAGCACTGCCGTTTCGCGCGGCGTTGTAAGGGCATGGGCAGTTGCCAGGGTACTCGGCAATCGAAGCCTCAATGATCTGCTTGGCGATAGCGTCGTCACTGATAGGCGACTGCCGTGCCTGTGCTACCGGCAGGGAACACAGTACGGCTATAGCCACTATCCAGACTGCCTGCTTCATGGC
Source organism: Pseudomonas sp. AB39(2026) (assembly GCF_059831485.1). Classification (NCBI taxonomy): domain Bacteria; kingdom Pseudomonadati; phylum Pseudomonadota; class Gammaproteobacteria; order Pseudomonadales; family Pseudomonadaceae; genus Pseudomonas; species Pseudomonas sp. AB39(2026). The sequence continues at coordinate 264,667 of NZ_CP195212.1, read as the reverse complement.
CTCTACCTTCTTAAGGAATAACGGCGCCGGGCCATTTAGCAGGTTTTATAGTTCACGCTTTGATACATTTCCAGTAATAGGATCCTTTTATAGGCTCGGGTTTTTAAAGCCCGTAGACGGACGCACAACCTCTTCAACCATGCTGTTTTATAAACGCTTGGAGAGCCATCGATCAGCCCACGGTTACCACTGCGTTAATTAACAGCACCACAATCAACCCCACCACGGCCACAATGGATTGCACCACCGAGATGGTTTTGGTGGCTTCGCCCATGGTCATGCCGAAGGATTCCTTCACCATCCAGAAGCCGGCGTGATTGGCGTAGTTGAAGAAGAGCGAACCGCAGCCGATGGACAACGCCAGCAGTGGCAGGTTGAGTGTAGGGTCTGCGCCAGCCAGGGGTGCCAGCAAGCCGGCAGCGCCGACAATGCCAACAGTCGCCGAGCCGGTGGACACCGACAGCAGCATGGCGATCAGCCAACCCAGTATCAGCGGAGGGAACGCCGATTGCTGGGTAAGGTGCACGATGGCATCGCCCACCTTGGCGCTGGTCAGCAGTTCCTGGAAGGCGCCACCCCCGGCGATGATCATGATGATGGAGGCAATAGGCTTGAGGCTTTTGCCCAGCCCATCGCGCAACTGTTCGGCATCACCCTTGCGAACCAGCACCAAGGCCGCGCCGGCAAACAGCACGCCCAGCAGCATGGCGATCAAGGGATTGCCCAGGAAGCTGGCCAGTTCCAGGGCAGCGGACCCTTTAGGCAGCACCATTTCGGCCACCGCGTGCACCAGCATCAGAATGGCCGGTAGCAAGGCGGCCAGTACACCTAGCCAGACGCTCGGGCGGGCGTGATCAGCGGGGGTTTCAGCAAGGGTGAATTGGTCCAGCAGGGCCTGGTCGGGCTTGGTGTTCATGCGTGGTGAAATAAACGCGCCATACAGCGGCCCGCCCAGGATCATGGCTGGAATCGCTGCCAGAAAACCGTAAAGCATGGTGGGGCCGACCGAGGTCTTGAGGGCCGCAATGGCGGTCAAGGGGCCTGGATGCGGCGGCACCATGCCGTGCATGGCAGCCAATGCGGAGATCACCGGCACACCTACATACACATAGGCCGACCCTTTGAAGCGTGCCTGGGTTTCCAGCTTGCGGGCCACGCTGAAGATCAGCGGCAGCATGATCACCAGGCCCACTTCGAAGAACATGGGAATGCCAATCACAAAGGCCACCATCATCATGGCCCACGGAATCATGCGGTCCGAGGTGCGCCTGAGGATGACTTCGGCGATCTGCTCGGTGACCCCGGCGTCAGCCAGGATCTTGCCTAGCATGGCGCCCAGCGCGATCACCACCCCTACCGCGCCCAGGGTTTTGCCCGCGCCGGTGATCAGATGGGTGACGATGGCGCCCGGCTCCATATGGGTGGCAAAGCCTACCCCGATGGACACCACCAGCAAGGCCAGCAGTGGATGCAGCTTCAAGCGCGATACGATCAATGCAACCAGCACCAGCACGCTGGTCAACGCCGTGAGTAACAGCTGTATATCAAGAGCGGTCATGAAGGAAATCTCGGTTTGGGAGGCTGTGGAACAGCACTCGGCGTTTGAATAGGGGTTCAAGCGTCATACGTGCATACAAGGGTTAAAACCCGAACAGCACGCGGGGCGCGTCAATCAGCAACGCCTGTCGCAGAGGTGATGAGCAACCCAAAGCCTCAAGCTGTGCCACAGCAGTGGGGAAACTCATGTGGTGTTCATGTTGTGTGTGGGGCCAGTCACTGCCCCATACCAGACGCTGGGCACTGAACCGTTGCTCCAGCAGTGCCATGGCCTCACGAGCAAAGGCCAGTTGTTGCTCATCGGTTCCGCCCAAGCGGTACAGGCCGGACACTTTCAGCCACACCTGTTCGTTCGCGCCCAGCGCGAGCACTTGCGCGAAACCTGGATGATGCACGCCCAGAGCTGCGTCCGGGCGGCCGAAGTGGTCGATCACCAGCCGCGCCCCAGAGGGCAGCAACTGGTTGACCAACTCGGGCAGGTCGTCCACGTGCCGATGCAGTTCCACGTGCCAACCGAACTCAGCGATACGGCTGATAAAACGCTTCCACGCAGGATCGCGCAGGTCCGGCATTGCCTTGCCCACCAGGTTCAGGCGAATGCCGACCACGCCTTGGGCCGCCAGGCGCTCCAGTACTACAGGGTTGGTATCAGGTGCCAGCACTACCACCCCGCGTAGCCGCTCCGGGGCCTGGCGCAGGGCTGAAAGCAGGTAGCTGTTGTCAGTGCCCAGGAAACTGGGCTGCACCAGCACCCCATGGCTGAACCCGTGGCGGTGCAGGTGAGCCAGGTACTGGGCCAAGGGGGCATCGTAGCCAGGGGCATATCGGCGCTCCGCCGCAAGGTCGAGATCGCGGGTAAAGACATGGGCATGAGCGTCGATGCCAGTCAGGGGGACAGCAGGGGTATTGGGCATAGGATTCATGGGTGGGTAGTACGAGGTGTCAGTGACGAGGGCACGGGCTGGGTGGGCGAAGGCGCAGGCGTACCCTCCAGGTGGCGACCCCGGGTTTCCGGCAAGCACAGGGCAGCGATAACGGCTACGCCATAGGCAACCCCTGCATCAATGCCGATAGCAGAACCCAGGGACATGGCGTCGCTCATGTGGCCCACCAGAAACGGAAATACAGCCGACAGCACCCGGCCGAAGTTGTAGCAAAACCCGACACCCGCGCCCCGTACGTCGGCTGGGTAGAGCTCGTTGAACAGCGCCCCAAGGCTGGCGGGAATACCTGCGGCGAAGAAGCCGAGGGGGAACCCCAGGAACAGCATCTGGGTGTTGGTCAACGGCAAAAAGACGTAGCACTGCACGGTTATCACGCAACACAGTGCGAACAGCACGATGTTCTTGCGGCGGCCAATGCGGTCGATGGCGTAGCCGCTGGCCACGCACCCGCACCAAAACGCGATGATGATCACCGCGAGATAGCCGCCGGAATTGAGCACTGACAGGTTGCGTTCGGTTTTGAGGAAAGTCGGCAGCCAGGTCATGACCGCGTGATAGCCCCCATGGGCCCCGAGGCCCAGCAGCCCGCCAAACAAGGTGACCCGAAGCAGTTCAGGCCTGAAAATTCCTGCCATGGAGCGAGCGAAACTGTGCGGGATGGCCTGAGCCTGCTTTACCCGCTGGAAACTGTCAGGTTCCTCCACGTGGCGCCGTACCCACAGAATAAGCAACGCGGGCAACAGGCCCACTATGAACATGACCCGCCACGCCATGGCCTGGGGTACAAAGGTGTAGATGAGCGCAAACACACCTACGGCAATCCCCCAACCCACTGCCCAGGCGCTCTGGACAGTGCCCATCACTTTCCCCCGATACCGGGGGTTGATAGTCTCGGCCATCAGTACTGCACCAGCGGCCCATTCACCGCCAATGCCGAACCCCTGCAGCGCTTTTACCACCAACAGCTGGTTGAAGCCCGTGACAAACGCTGACAAGCAAGTGAACAGGGAAAACCACAGGATCATCCACTGAAGCGTGCGCACTCGGCCATAGCGGTCTGACAGGGTGCCGCCCAACCAGCCCCCCAAGGCCGAGGTAATCAGGGTCACGCCACTGATCAGCCCCGCGTCACCTTTGCTCAGGGCGAACGCAGCGATCAGCGCCGGGATTGCCAGACCGAACATCTGCACTTCCAAGGCGTCCAGCGACCATCCGCCGAAACAGGCCCAAAACGTTTTCCGCTCGCGAGGCGTAATCTGGCGATACCAGCCGAACATAGTGCTTATCCTTATGGTTGAACGTGAAGCAGCCCACAAGCGCTGACGGCGGGGTCAGCGGATGTCCACGTGGTAGCGGAAGTGTTCAGCGTGGCCCCGGGAGCGACGCCATTCCAGTGGCGTACCGGCGTAGTCCCGCGCCAGCCGTTCGATGACCACCACAGGGCTGCCCAAGGGCACGTGCAGCAGGCGCGCGTGCACCTCGTCCACGGCATCGGCTGTCAGGGTTTCTTCAGCGAAAGCGACTACTTGCCCGCATACCGTCTCGTAAATGGGGTACAGCAGCGGCCCTTGCTGGCTGAGGTCAATGTCTAGCAGCCCCTGAAAGCGCGCGCGCGCAAGCCAGATGTCCTCCGCCAGCACCGGCTGATCTTCCAGCAGGCGAAGGCGAACGATACGGATCACGGCGGCTTGAGCAGGCAGGCCCAGCGCTTGGGCAACCGCAGACGGTGCGGACAAAGGCTCGATGGACAGGATTCGGCTTTCCGGCACCTGGCGTTCGCCAGCGGCTGACTGGAAGCGGAAAAACCTAAACAGCGAAGAATGGAATTGAGGGCGCCGAACGAAGGTGCCTCGGCCCTGCTGGCGTTCAAGGATGCCTTCGGCAACCAGCGCGTCTACCGCTTTGCGCACGGTGCCAGTGGACAACTGGTGTTCGGCCGACAGTGCGGCTTCAGTAGGAATAGCTTCGCCGGGGCGCCACCGGTTGTTGGCAATCTGCTGGGCCAACTGGTCACGCAGGCGCTGATACAACGGCAGGCGCGCGTCGCTGGGCAGGGAATTCATAGACTTATTCACCTTTTTATATAGTCATCTATATGAATCTAAGGTGAGTATTCGTCGGCCTGCGTGATGGTGTCAAGAGGCCAAGAGCATGAGCAGCGCGGTTAGTAACCGTTCGAAAGCCAGGGCCGGGCGGTATTGTGCTGCGCTGTGGAATCGGTCGCACCGGGCTTATGAAAGGACCTTCAACGCCCGCTCATAAAAGGCTTTTCGCTCAGCCAAACCGTTAAGCCCGCCGTTGATCGCACGGGTAATCGCTTCAGTATTTTTCGCATCAGCCAGCCTGTTCAGGTGGCGTATCGTCCAGTACCAGCCAGCGGACAAGGCAGCATAGCTGGGCTGTTCAAGCAGCTCGGGCGAACCCAGCAGCCGCGGGTCGCCAAACAGGGCCAGGCTGCAAGCCAGGTAATTGTCACGGCCGGTGACCTGAAGCAGCCCCCTGCCACGGTAGGCTTGGCCATCGCCATCTGCCCAAGGGGTATTTCCCAGGCGCTTGGCGAGCGGCCCGGTGTCGTAGCGTGCCAGGTAGCGATCGCTGCCCAACTCGCGTAGGTACAGAAGTTGGCCGGACTCCTGCCCGACCTGCGCAAGAAAGGCACTGACCCTGAGGGGGGTGTCGATGCTGTAACGCGCCATGGCCAGGTTGATCGAGTCCAGGTAAGCGCTAGCGCGCGCTTCTGCCAGCGGGAAGATCTGGCGCAGTTGAAGGTCGGTCAGAGGCATAAGTGCCCCCGGTGTAAAGGCATGGTGGCCAGGGCGTTACAAAAGTGGAGCATGCGGAGGGTCATGGTTTGGGCCCGCCGAACTTGCTTCGGATGATTGACCATAGGTCTGCTGCCTTGATGGCACGGGTAATGGCGGCTACCAGCGACCCTCCAAACGCGCCCAGCAGGAACCCTACCCCTGCCACGCTGCGAGGTTCAACAACGCCGAAGTAGGCGCTCACCATGCCGGTAAGGTAGTGCGCGCAGGCCATGCCCGTGAACAGAAACATCAGCCATGACGTGCAATCGCTCAGGTCTTCCTTGTGCCAACGGCTGGCAACAAGGGCACCGAACAAGCCCGCCATCATCCAGTCAAGCCGGGTGAACATCCGCTGAAAGAAGTCCATACGTCACCTCGCGGCGTGATGCGGAACAGGCCGCCACCGGCCTGCACACTAACAAAGCGTGCAAGACCGGCAGCGGGAGGGATGCCCGGCGGCTGCCGGGCAAGAGGGTGAATCAGCTGGCGGAGAAGTTCCAGTGGCTGATGCGCTTAGCGAAGTACGGCGTGACCAAGGCTACCGTGGCCGCCTGGTCTGAGCGTTCCAGGCTCATCTTCTCGGTGTCGGAACCAGGGCCGGTGATCCACAGCGTACCAGGGACTTGCTTGGTCACCATCAGATCCAGCAGGTTCTTCAATGCCGTGCGGGCCGCGTCAGTGCTGGGGATACCTACCTCACCGATGTAGGTAGCCATTTTGTTCTTGGTGGCATAGTCAAACATGGGTGTGAAGATTCCGTCCGGTGCCTCTTTGGTAAAGACATCGGGCTTTATCTGTGTATTGTCACCGTTGTAGGCGCCACTGGAGCCGCCATCTACGTCTCCGTAGCCGTGTACTTCCCACACAATCGAATTGGCTGGATCTACAATCTTTGCTTGAAGGTCTTTTGAGGCATTTTCCCAGTTGCGAGCGCTCGCATACTGCAAGCCACAGATAAACACAGGTTTCCTGGAGCTGTTGCGCAAGTACTTCAGCACCGTGTTCATGGTGTTGATGTACAGCGTATTCATCCCGTCTGCCGTGATGTAGTCAGTGGCACCGGCAGCAGTCTGTGCATAGGGCTCGTTACCCAGCCCCCAACCCAGCACCATCGGGTCGTCACAGGATTGCACCAGCTTCTGGTGGAAGTTGGCCAGGTGGATGGCCGACCAGGCCGCCCCACTGATGCTGTTGCTGTCGTTGATGAGCACCGGCTCGGTGGCCTTCCAACGGTTGCCCTGGTTACCGGCCTGGTTGGCCGGCAGCAGGCGCCCGGTCATCTTGCCGTTGGCCGTTTCATAGCGCATCAGGCGCATGTAATGGTGCGGGTCCGGAATGATTTTCGCTTCACCGTTGGAGTCTGCGCGAATCCAGCCCAGCAGCTCCTGCCATTTGCTCACAAAGGTGGTATCCAGGCTGGCGCCCTGCCCTGGCAAGCCTTCGTTGGTGAGGTTGATCGCCCGCTGCACTTCGAAAGGGAAGCGAATCAGGCGAACGCCACGCTGCTTCACCCACAGGGTGATGGTGTCGCGGGTAGGCCAGAAGTAATGGGTGCCCGCCTCGCCGGGCACGATCTGCCGAGCGTTGGCATGGGAGCCCAGGTTGATACCCAACAGGGGGATGTTGGTCAGTGTGTTGATACCGGTGCTTGAGTTAGCCATGGTGTGTTGCCTCTTGGTCAGTAGATAGGGAAAGCAGTCGTGCTGCCTGTTCTACGCTCAAGGGCGTTGGCTCGAGGCGCTTGGCCTTCACATGATTCAATGTTCCGCAACGGGAGCATTTGATCTGGAGTTCAGTGAACTCGCCCATTCGAGCGAGCAGTCGGTTGCAGTTGCCACAGCGGCAGTCGTTCAACATGTGGAAAGGTCCTCGCTGTTAATCCCCGCTGGCCTGTGTTCGTATCCAGTGACATCAGGTTACAAGTATAGATTGCGACTTACAAGCTTTTTTTGTAATGATTTCTACAACCCTGAATTGTATAGTGATCGCCATGATCACACTCCATAGCCGCATCGGTACGGCACGCGAACAGAAAGGCCTGAATCAGTCCGAGCTTGCCAGAGCACTTGGGGTGTCCCCTCAAGCTGTGCAAGGTTGGGAAGCAGGCAAGTCAAGCCCTCGGGGCAGCCGGCTGGCTGCGCTCGCTAACTGCCTTGGGGTCTCTGTGGCCTGGCTCATGGTGGGCGGAGACTCCCCAGCGGCCTCTATAGAGCCAAATGTGGAGCCAGGCCCCCCGATTACGTCAGTGGCTCGAAGGATTGAGATTGTGGGAACAGCACAGCTAGGCCCGGAGGGCTTCTGGTTCGAGCTCGATGGCGGCGATGGCCATGTGGAAACCTGGTCCAGGGATGAGGACGCTTACGCCCTGCGCCTGAAAGGGGATTCCATGGCGCCGGCCATACGCAGCGGCTGGGTAGCCGTGTGCGAACCGAACCACCGGCTGGTGCCGGGTGAATATGTGATGGTGACCACCCGGGATGGGCAAAGCATGGTCAAAGAGCTGCTGTTCGAGAACGACGATGGTGTGAGCCTGATGTCGGTGAATTCTGCTTATGGCGACCGCTTGTTCGTGAATTGGCAGGACGTGCAGGCCATTCACTATGTGGGCAACATTCTTGCGCCCAGCAAGATTCTCGGCCGCCTGTAGCGGTTAGCGCTCCCCTTTTCATGTGCCCGCCTTGTGCGGGCTTTTTTGTGCCCTTCAAACTCGCCGTACATCGATACAGCCTAGGCTTGCTTTCAGTGAAGCCTTGGAATACTGTTTATGCATACAGTTATTCGGAGGCTACCATGGCACGTACAGAGACCCGCGCTGCACACACCCCGCCCACCTCGTACGAGCTGATGGGGCTGCGGCTTCAAAAAGTCATCAACTCGTCGGCTTCCCAACTCTCCAGGTCAGCCGTGCTGGAACGTCGGCCTGAAGACCAGGAACAGGATTGGGATCGGCTCATAGAGGAAATTGGCGAGAACGAGCACGTCACTATTCGCCATCGCGGGAATCATTTTCTTACGCTGGTCTGGAGTATGCCTACAGAGCACTGAACACGCTCGGCGGGGCCTATAACGTCTGAACAACTCTACAGCGCCAGGTCTGCAGGTACATCTGGCCCCCCTCCTGTTCATGCCCTATGACCGTAAACGCACGTGTCGACATCGTGTCCACGCGCACATTTACCAAGGGAGGCAGCAGGTGCTGTTGGGTACCTGGAGCAACCAGCACAGCCTGGCGAGCATGGCCGGCCGCGCCCTCACATCTCTTCACCCCTATTTTCAGATCGCCTTGTACCGCTTCGCTTAGTGGTACATCGTTCGGTTCCCGCTTGACACCGTGGGTATACATGCGGATTACTTCGAAGTACATGGTCCTTCCTGTATGTATATCTATACAGTAATTATCCTTCAGGAAAGGGGGAATGGAAACCGCGCTTGGTCGGCCAGGAGTCACTGTGAACCGTTGGAGAAGCTATTGGGAAATCATCGATGACCAAGTGTGCTGCCGTACCTGTGGTGCGCGACAAGGCCTGATAGAAGCTGGGCGCCCGTTCGTACACTACCCCTTCTGCACTGCGAAGATCCCGGCAGCTCAATTGCCGTGGCGGGACCTTGCCTCCATATTGAGGCGTGAAGTGGGGAAGCCTTCCAAGGGCCAAGCAGGTTGAAAGGATAGGGGCAGTGTCCGGCCTGGGAGACATTGCCCAACTCAACACTCGGCGGCTGTACAGTATTGAAATGATCTGCCCGCACGCCCGATGTTCCAAGCTCACACTGTGTGCTTAGTGCCTCGACTGCATCCAGCCAATGATCGTGAATACCAGGCCTGGAATAAGAAGGCCTGGCGCTACGTCGGCCAAGATCCCATGAGCAATCAAGCCCGTCACGCCGGGGCTGAAGCCGCAGATTGCGAGGGGTAGCCCTACTAGAAACATCGAATTCCGGAATGCCCTTTCCACATCGTTTCCTTATCGAACTGACTTTCGATCAATCATAGCTGTAGATGGGAAGCTGATCGAGTCGGCCAGCAAGGTCAGGCCCAGAGTTCTACGGACCGGTGTTGACCCTATTGAAACGGTGGACCGAATTAAATTGTGATGTCACTCATAAGGTCACTAGGCCAAAAACAACAAAACCACCCGAAGGTGGTTAAGTCGTTGAATATATTGGTCGGGGACGGAGGGATTCGAACACTCGACCCCTTGCACCCCATGGGCGCAAGACGCCTCAAACCCCAGTAATTGCTGCACCTTCCAAAGCGTTCGCTGCAATCGAATGTTCATAGGTGCTCAATGCTGCGTGGGAATGTCACGCAAAAGTCACGCCCCCTCCCCGGCACCTCCCGCCGGCACCCTGCCATCCTGGCTGGGTTATCCTACAAGCAAATGTTCATACGCATGGAATACCTGGTGGACGCATGGAAAGCATGCCGGGAAATAATCGATGAGCAGGTCGCATGCCGGGCATGTGGGGCTCGGCAAGATGTGAGAGACGCACGGCGCCCTTTCAGGCACCGGGAGGGATGTGCCGCAGCGATCCAGACAGAGCAAATGCCTTGGCGGGACCTAGCCACCTTTCTCAGAAGGGAACTCTAATAAAACAGGTAAAATTGGATTACCCGCCACTTAGGCGCTTACTTACCATGTCAGACATAGCCTGTAGGCCCCAAGGTTTTGAAATAAACGACGCGCTGGGCGGGAGCTGGTTACCTGTGCCAAAGCAGTAACCGCTTGTGATAATGATTGGAATATTGGGATGTGAACTACACACGAATCCAGCTAAGTCCCAACCATTAATCAAGCCAGGTGTCCTTACATCAGTAAGCAACAGGTCTATCTCTGGACCGAGCTCAAATGCTTTCAGGCCAGCATCAGCCGTATCAAAGGTGCTTATTAAGCGCCCTGGTCCTGATAGCACCTCAAACAACAGCTCGCGTAGAAGCTCTTCGTCTTCCACTACAAAAATGATCTGGAGGGGCGGATCGTTTGATGCAGATAATTGGCTCATCCTTGTTTGACATTGGATAGCGGCATCCAGCATACGAACTGACGAAAGGATGACTTTGTACAGCTTTTAACCTAAAAATCAGTTTGGGCAAGAATTGTACAAGCTTTCCCAGCAAATCTTAAATCTTCCGAAGCCCTAGCTGACTGACCTTGACCTTCGAATCCTGAGAAATGCCCGTGGCCAGGTAGAGCCCCATGCGGCAGGTGATGGACGTTTCGGTCGCGTCGTAGGTATAGCGCTGGGTTTCTAGAGAGCCCTTCCAGTTCGCTGGCATGGTGAAGGGTTCCTGGTACTTGTCCATGGACCGGTAATAGAGGGTCGTCGCTGTACCGGCCACCGGCTTTACAATGATCAGTTCGGCCTCCCAACCCAGGATGCCACGGCTGTTACCGACAATCTCCGGCGCCGACACCATCTCGATCACGTCGTTAACAGACAGGTTCGACAAAGCCACGCTTGCGGTTCCCCACAAGGCTCTCGACCTCTTCCGGACTTTTTAGGAAACCCCGAAAAGTAAGCGAGACCGACCGTTTAATTTTTTGGTCCATACACCCCTTCTCTCCGTGTGAATACCTGCTTTTTACCAACTACTGCCTATGCCCACCGTCAGCTTTGAGTTAGTTGCCGCCGCCCGTGACAGGCCGCTATCGACTGTGGGTGCGTGAGACCTGGGGCGTGATCTTCCACGACTTCGACGAGATTAGCGATAGGGTGGACTGGGTATCGAACCGGCCCGCGAAGCCAATCCGCGAGATGCCGCTCGGGCGCGCCTATTACAGCGGGCATTTGATCTGCCCTGCTAACGGCGATGCAGAATGGGCCAGTGACGATGACGGCGCCGGCATACGCATGAGTGATGACCATGCCCGCCATGGCCGACCTCAACCTCCAGATGTTCGAAGAGATCCAACAGGCCCAGGCGCGTATCGATGCGGCTCTGATGCTGCTGAGGTCAGACCAGGCCTTACCTTCCAGACCATTGCCCAGCTGAGCAAAACGCTGGTTGAAACCCTAGTGCAAACTACATCATCCAGAATTTAACATTCATCCCGGCGATTATCAGTGCAGAAAGGAGCCCCGGATACCCGCGCCACCCCATCATTATGAATAGGAAGCCGTTTAAGAAGATCATTTGCATTGCAATTAGAAAAGGCCAGATATCGCCATTAACGCCCCACTGATAAATCCCTCGCATTAGAAAAATTGCAGAAGCAATGTACATCACTACGCCGTCAACCCTCTTAAAAGCTCGTCTGAAGGTTGTGCCTACGTTGTCTTCTGGTCGAAGCATTGAATCTCCCTTTCCAATGTCGGCTGGTTCACGAAGCCGGTAGTGGCAAGCAATCTATCACCATCATGAACCTGCCGGGGGAACGGTAGGTGAGGTATCCCTATGCTTAATGAAACGCCCATTACGAAAGAGGCAATGCTCTGCGATGTCTTCATGCATGCAATGAACAAGCTCAATGGTTGGACTTGCTATCCCGAGGCCGCAGAGTTCGACATTCTTGCCGTACACGATTACGGGCGGCAGATCAGTGTAGAAGTGAAGCTCAAGCTCTATGCCAAAGTGGTAGAGCAAATCCTGCCTTAGGAACAGGACACGCAACTACCAGAAGGATCATGCGGATGTCGTATGGTCTGAGGTCGAAGCGGACTTGGATATCAGCGAAATTGCGCTGTAGTTTTGCGCGGGTTTTGCGCAGGCACAAAAAAGCCGATCCAAAGGACCGGCTTAACTGTCTGATTTTACTCAGTAATATTGGTCGGGACGGAGTGATTCGAACACTCGACCCCTTGCACCCCATGCAAGTGCGCTACCGGGCTGCGCTACGCCCCGACTAGGCGTTTACCACCTGTTCCCGTTAGCAGCGGGAACGAGGAGAAAGATACCCTAAGCTTTTGAATTACGAAAGCTTTTTCTCCATTTTTTTTCGTTTACTTCTTGAGCACGTGCAACACGTCTTCCAGCTCGCTTATCATCTGGCGAATAAGCTGCTTGTACTGGGTCGTATCATCCTTGGCTTCATCGCCGGAGAGGCGCAGTCGCGCGCCTCCGATAGTGAAACCCTGGTCGTACAGCAAGGCGCGGATCTGCCGGATCATCAGCACGTCCTGGCGCTGGTAATACCGGCGATTGCCGCGACGTTTCACAGGGTTCAGCTGCGGAAATTCCTGTTCCCAGTACCGGAGCACGTGCGGTTTTACCGCACACAAGTCGCTGACTTCACCAATGGTGAAGTAGCGCTTGCCGGGAATGGGCGGGAGCTCGTCGTTATGACTTGGTTCCAGCATAGGCTTCCACTCGGGCCTTCAGCTTCTGCCCTGGACGAAAGGTGACGACACGGCGCGCAGTGATCGGAATTTCTTCACCCGTTTTCGGGTTTCTGCCCGGCCGCTGGCGCTTGTCTCGGAGGTCGAAGTTTCCGAAGCCGGATAGCTTGACCTGTTCGTTGTCTTCGAGCGCGTGCCGGATTTCCTCGAAAAAGAGCTCGACCAATTCCTTGGCCTCGCGCTTGTTCAAACCCAACTCCTCATAAAGACGTTCTGCCATCTCAGCTTTCGTCAGAGCCCCCATACGTCACTTCCTTAACGTGGCGTTCAACCTTTGTTCGAGCGAGGTGAGGATATGCGAAGTGGTCGAGTTCACCTCATCGTCGTTAAGAGTGCGCGATGGATGCTGCCAGGTCAAGCCAACGGCAAGGCTTTTTCTATGCGGATCAATACCTTTACCTTGGTAGACATCAAACAGCCTGAGGTCTGTCATCCACTCGCCAGCGCACTCCCGGATCACAGCCAGCGCCGCTTCGCTGGAGACCGTTTGATCGACTATCAAGGCGATATCGCGACGAACTTCAGGGAAACGAGACAGCTCTTTGAACGCAGGCAACCGCCCTTCTACTACCGCTTCCAATACCAGCTCGAACACATAGACCGTGCGATCCAGCCCTAGTTTCTTTTGCAGCTGAGGGTGCAGTGCGCCCAGGAAACCTACCTCTCGGCCATCACGCTCGATCCGCGCGGTCTGGCCAGGATGCAAGGCCGGGTGGCTGCCCGGTACAAAGTTGAAACTGGCCAAAGCGCCCGCGTGCCCCAACACCGCTTCAACGTCCGCCTTGATGTCGAAGAAATCGACCTTGGCATCGCCTTGGGCCCACCCTTCTGGTAGCCGGCTCCCGCATACCACACCGGCCAGCATAGGCTCCTGTTTGAGGTCGCCCAACTGGCCCACGAACCTTAGGCCACTTTCGAACAGGCGCACACGGGTTTGCTGGCGGTTGAGGTTGTGCTGAAGGGCCTGAACCAAACCGGGCCATAGCGACACGCGCATAGCGGCCATGTCCGAGGAGATAGGATTGGCCAAGGTCAATGGTACAACGCCAGGGTTGAACAGCTCGAACTGCTTGGGATCAATGAAGCTGTAGGTGATCGCCTCTTGATAGCCTCGAGCAACGAGCAACCGGCGCAGGGCCGGCAATTCAGCCTTAGCTTCCGTACGCAGCTGCGGCGCTAGGCGTGCCTGCGGGTAACGGACCGGCAAGCGGTTATAGCCGTACAACCGACCTAGCTCTTCGATCAGGTCCACTTCCAGGCTGAGGTCGAAGCGGTGGCTAGGCACCGTCACCGTCCACTGCCCTGCCCCGTTGGCAACAACGCCCAGGTCCAGGCCCTTGAGCAGACCCTCGATAGTGGCCTCCCCCATGTCCAGCCCTAGCATCTGCTCCACCCGGTCTGCTCGCAGGGTAATAGGTGCAATATGCGGCAGATGCGCTTCGCTGCTGACGTCTACCACCGGGCCTGCTTCGCCGCCGGTGATTTCCAGCAGCAATGCTGTGGCACGCTCCATGGCTTCACGGGCAAGGTTGAAATCCACACCACGCTCGTAACGGTGCGAAGCGTCGGTGTGCAGCCCATAGGAGCGAGCCTTGCCCGCCACGGAGACAGGCTCGAAGAAAGCACTTTCCAAGAACAGGTCGCGGGTTTTCTGGGTGCTAACACCACTGTGTTCGCCGCCCATCACACCGGCGATGGCCAAGGCACGCTGGTGGTCAGCGATAACAAGGGTATCGCTGCGCAGGGTGACCTCCTGGCCATCGAGCAGCACCAACTTCTCGCCCTCTTCGGCCATGCGCACACGGATGCCGCCATTGATCTCGTCAAGGTCGAACGCATGCATGGGCTGCCCAAGTTCAAGCATCACGTAGTTCGTGATATCCACTGCGGCATCAATGCTGCGTACCTCAGCACGGCGCAGGCGCTCAACCATCCACAGCGGCGTAGGGCGGGCAAGGTCCACGTTGCGTATCACGCGGCCCAGGTAACGCGGGCAGGCGGCAGGCGCCAGTACCTCGACCGGGCGTATATCCTCGATAGCAGGCGGTACAACAGGCACTGCAGGGCGGCTGACCGGGGCTGCATAGAGTGCCCCCACTTCACGGGCCAGGCCGGCCAGGGACAGGCAGTCGCCACGGTTAGGCGTAAGCCCCAGCTCGATGATCACGTCTTCGAGGGCAAGGTACTCACGGATGTCTGTACCCACCGGCGCGTCCGTCGGCAGCTCGAACAAGCCATCGTTGCCCTCGCCTACCTGTAGCTCGGCTTGAGAGCACAGCATGCCGTTGGATTCGACACCGCGCAGCTTGGCCTTCTTGATCTTGAAGTCGCCCGGCAGCGCTGCACCGATCATGGCGAACGGAATTTTAAGGCCGGGGCGCACATTGGGCGCGCCACACACGACCTGGAACGTCTCGCTGCCGTTGCTGACCTGACACACCCGCAGCTTGTCTGCGTCCGGGTGTTGCTCGGTGCTCAGCACCTCGCCCACAACCACGCCACTGAACGTGCCGGCTACCGGTGTAACACTGTCGACTTCCAAGCCGGCCATAGACAGGCGCGCCACCAGGTCGTCACGGGATACCTGCGGGCTCACCCAGCCACGCAGCCATTGTTCACTGAATTTCATGCTGTTCTCCTGAAAGGGCTGCTATGGCTAGCGAAATTGCGCGAGGAATCGCAAGTCATTGTCGAAGAACAAGCGCAGGTCATTCACACCATACCGCAGCATGGCCAGGCGCTCGGCACCCATGCCAAAGGCAAAACCGGAGAATTCCTCAGGGTCGATGCCGGACATACGCAGCACGTTCGGGTGAACCATGCCGCACCCCATCACTTCCAGCCAGCCGGTCTGCTTGCATACGCGGCAGCCACGGCCGCTGCAGATCACACACTGGATGTCCACTTCTGCAGACGGTTCGGTGAAGGGGAAGAACGATGGGCGGAACCGCACCGCCAGCTCTTTTTCGAAGAACACACGAAGAAACTCTTCAATGGTGCCCTTGAGGTCCGCGAAGTTGATGTCGCGGTCGATCAGCAGCCCTTCCACCTGATGAAACATCGGGGAATGGGTCAGGTCCGAGTCGCAGCGGTAAACACGACCAGGGCAGACAATGCGAATGGGCGGCTGCGTAGCTTCCATAGTCCGCACCTGAACAGGGGACGTGTGGGTACGCAGCAGCATGTTGGCATTGAAATAGAAGGTGTCGTGCATGGCACGGGCCGGGTGATGACCCGGAATGTTTAACGCCTCGAAGTTGTGATAATCGTCTTCGACTTCAGGCCCTTCGGCGATGCCGTAGCCAATGTGCGTGAAGAACTGCTCGATGCGTTCGAGCGTACGGGTGATAGGATGAAGCCCGCCACTGGCCTGGCCACGCCCTGGCAAGGTGACGTCAATTTGCTCTGCAGCCAATTGCGCATCAAGGGCGGCCGCCTCAAAGGCTGCCATACGGCCATTGAGCACATCGCTCACACGCTCCTTGGCTTCGTTGACCAGCGCGCCGACCTTTGGCCGTTCCTCGGCCGGCAGGTTGCCCAGGGTTTTCATCACCTGGGTCAGTTCGCCTTTCTTGCCAAGGTAATTAACCCGGATCTGCTCCAGGGCGTTGATGTCTTGCGCATTGTGCACGGCCTCCAAAGCTTGGCTGACCAGCGCATCCAGGTTTTCCATGTACAGGCTCCAGATACAAAATAGGGGAAGAGCGCAGGCCCTTCCCCTATTTAAAAACGTTCTACACCGCTACCAGCCGTAACCAGCAGCGGTGATTGCCGGGGGTACTCAAGCCAGTGAGGCTTTAGCCTTCTCGACAATGGCAGCAAACGCTGCTTTCTCGTTCACTGCCAGATCAGCCAGTACCTTACGGTCGATCTCGATGGCAGCCTTTTTCAGGCCAGCGATCAAACGGCTGTAGGACAGGCCGTTGGTACGAGCACCAGCATTGATACGGGCAATCCACAGAGCGCGGAACTGACGCTTCTTCTGACGACGATCTCGGTAGGCGTACTGACCAGCCTTGATGACGGCTTGCTTGGCAACACGGAAGACGCGCGAGCGTGCACCGTAGTAGCCTTTGGCAAGTTTCAGAATTTTCTTGTGACGCTTACGGGCAATGACGCCACGCTTAACACGAGCCATGAGTTATATCCTCTATCTTTGACCGAAACGGAATCAACGAACGCGCAGCATGCGCTCCACTTTTGCAACGTCAGACGGGTGCAGCAGGCTGCTACCACGCAGTTGACGCTTACGCTTGGTGGACATCTTGGTCAGGATGTGGCTCTTGAAAGCGTGTTTGTGTTTGAAGCCGGAAGCGGTTTTCAGGAAACGCTTCGCGGCGCCACTTTTGGTTTTCATCTTTGGCATGTTCGGTACTCCGCATTCAATGAATTAACATAACCACAAGGCCTGCCGTGCCCTGGAGGTTACTTCTTGCGTTTGGGGGCGATGACCATCAACAGCTGGCGTCCCTCCATCTTAGGCTGCTGTTCAACGGCGCCGTATTCGGCAAGGTCAGCTTCAACCCGCTTCAACAGCTCCATGCCCAGCTCCTGGTGGGCCATCTCACGACCACGGAACCTCAACGAGATTTTGGCCTTGTCCCCATCACTCAGGAAACGTACCAGGTTGCGCAGTTTTACCTGGTAATCCCCTTCTTCCGTCCCTGGACGAAACTTGATTTCTTTGATCTGGATCTGCTTCTGGTTCTTCTTGGCTTCGTTGGCCTGCTTCTTCTTCTCGAAGAGGTGCTTGCCGTAGTCCATGACCTTGCAGACAGGCGGTTGCGCGTCTGCAGAGATCTCTACCAGGTCCAGCTTCGCTTCTTCAGCGATACGAAGCGCTTCATCAATCGAGACGATGCCAAGCTGATCGCCGTCAGCACCGATTAACCGGACCTCACGGGCCGTGATATTCTCGTTGATCGGTGCCTTGGGCGCAGTTCGTTTATCCTGTCTCATTTCACGCTTAATAATGATTACTCCAAATCTTGGCGACCACGCCGGGAAACCGCCTGCGCAAGGTGCTTCTGGAAGTCCTCGACCGGCATGGAGCCAAGATCGGTACCTTCACGTGTGCGCACGGCGACAGTTCGCGTCTCTACTTCACGGTCCCCGATGACAAGCATGAACGGTACCTTGAGCAGAGTATGCTCACGGATTTTAAAGCCAATTTTCTCGTTTCTCAAGTCCGACTTGGCACGGAACCCGCTATTGACAAGAATTCCTTCAACTTCCCGGGCAAATTCGGCCTGGTTGTCGGTGATATTCATGATCACAGCCTGGGTAGGCGCCAGCCAGGCTGGGAATACACCGGCGTAGTGCTCGATCAGCATACCGATGAAACGCTCGAACGAGCCGAGGATGGCACGGTGCAGCATCACCGGGCGCTTGCGGCCATTGTCTTCGGCAATGTAGTTCGCGTCCAGGCGATCCGGCAGGTTGGGGTCGTACTGCAAGGTGCCGCACTGCCAGCTCCGCCCCAGGCAATCCTTGAGCGTAAACTCGATTTTCGGCCCATAGAACGCCCCTTCGCCCGGCAGGTATTCCCACTCCAGGCCCGATTCATTCAATGCGTCGGCCAGGGCTGTTTCAGCGCGGTCCCACAGCTCCTCGGAACCTACCCGCTTGGCCGGGCGAGTGGAGAGCTTCATGGTCACATCGGAGAAACCGAAGTCCTCGTAAACCTTGAGGGTAAGCCTGATGAAATCGGCCGCTTCACGCTTTACCTGCTCTTCCGTGCAGAAGATGTGCGCATCGTCTTGGGTAAAACCACGCACGCGCATGATGCCGTGCAAAGCGCCGGAGGGTTCGTTGCGGTGGCACGAACCAAACTCCGCCATGCGCAATGGCAAGTCGCGGTAGGACTTCAAGCCCTGGTTGAAGATCTGCACGTGGCACGGGCAGTTCATGGGCTTGACGGCGTAGTCGCGATTTTCCGAGGACGTGGTGAACATGTTCTCGGCATAGTTGGACCAATGCCCAGAGCGCTCCCACAGCACGCGATCCACCACCTGTGGGGTTTTCACCTCCACATAGTTGTTTTCGCGTTGAACCTGGCGCATGTACTGCTCAAGCACCTGATAGATGGTCCACCCATTGGGGTGCCAGAAGACCATCCCCGGCGCTTCTTCCTGAAGGTGGAAGAGGTCTAGCTGCTTGCCGATACGGCGATGGTCGCGTTTCTCGGCTTCTTCAATACGCTGGATGTAGGCAGCGAGCTGCTTCTTGTCGGCCCAGGCGGTACCGTACACGCGCTGCAGTTGCTCGTTTTTCGCATCGCCGCGCCAGTAGGCCCCGGACAGCTTGGTGAGCTTGAAAGACTTGAGGAAACGGGTGTTGGGCACGTGAGGGCCACGGCACATGTCCACGTACTCTTCGTGGTAGTACAGCCCCATGGCGGTTTCTTCCGGCATGTCCTCTACAAGGCGCAGCTTGTAGTCTTCGCCACGGGCCTTGAACACCTCGATTACTTCGGCACGCGGGGTCATCTTCTTGATGACGTCATATTCGGTGTCGATCAACTCACGCATGCGCGCTTCGATCGCCGCCATGTCATCCGGCGTGAAAGGTCGTTCGTAGGCAATATCGTAATAAAACCCTTCTTCGATAACCGGGCCGATCACCATCTTTGCAGTGGGATACAGCTGCTTGACGGCATGACCCACCAAGTGAGCGCAGGAGTGACGGATGATTTCCAGCCCCTCTTCGTCCTTGGGGGTGATGATCTGGAGCCTGGCATCGTTTCGAATGACATCACTGGCATCCACAAGCGTGCCATCCACCTTGCCAGCGACCGTTGCCTTGGCAAGGCCTGCGCCGATGGATGCGGCCACGTCTGACACGGATACCGGGTGATCGAACGAACGTTGACTGCCGTCAGGAAGAGTAATAGTGGGCATGGCGCCTCCTCTCCTAGTGGTGACCCCTACCAAAGGTCACGTGGGTTGGGATGAGCCAGTACAGGATTCGGTGGTATGCCTGCCTCACAGTGGCAGGAGCCAATGGCCAACCAGGAACCGAACCGGAGTGACTGGAAATGAACAAAAACCGCCTTCTTGAGCGGGCGCTTATCCTAGCATGATTGATAACCAGGCCTGGGAGATTCGTCACCTGCTGGAAGGCCTGCCGTTCATGACCTGCATTCAGGCTGAACTTGAGCAGGCTGCTCGCCTCGAAAAGGCATACCGCTTGGCGGTTTTTCACCCGTTCAACGTTTCACCTGCCCATCCAGGAGTCCCCCATGCGCGTTCTTCCATTACTGACCATGACCCTTCCACTGGCAATGCTGGTGCCGCTAGCGGCGCAGGCTGCATGGCCTGAGGGTGCGCGCCAGCAGTACATGAGCGACTGCGTCGCCACAGCTACGCAGACCGTGAGCAAGGAAAAAGCGACGGCTCACTGCGAGTGCGGCGCCCAAGTGATCGACAAAAAATTCAGCACAGCGGAAATCCAGCAACTCATGAGCAAGGCCCCACCGCCCACGGTTGCGTTGCGTGACCGCCTGCAGCAGGAAGTGGCCGTTTGCAAGGCCAAATCCTGATATCCATGTGGCCAACCGGCGTCAAAGAGTCGCCGCCCAAGCAGAAAAACGATGGGTTTTAGGAAAATCTCAGCTTTTTTAACGTCTACGGGGTTACCAAACCTCAGATTGTGTCTATGATGGCTCCGTACCCGTTCGGTTGAACGGTACCCGTACTAGATACTTATGTTTCCTGGAGATACACCCCATGTCCAATCGCCAAACCGGCACCGTCAAATGGTTCAACGATGAGAAGGGCTTCGGCTTCATCACCCCCCAGGGCGGTGGCGATGACCTGTTCGTTCACTTCAAAGCGATCGAATCTGATGGTTTCAAAAGCCTGAAAGAAGGCCAGACCGTTTCTTTCGTGGCTGAGAAAGGCCAGAAAGGGATGCAGGCCGCGCAGGTTCGTGGCGAGTAAGACTCCGCCGCCTACAGTGCCGAAAGAGCCCGCCTGGGAAGCCGCATGATGCGGTCGACCTGGCGGGCTTTTTCTTTGCCTTGAAACAGGCTAGCGATCAGCCGCAGGTGGCACGAACGATCTTGCCCGTTTCGTCTGCATTAAGGTTCAGACGTTCCGAACGGTAGTCCATGGTTACTGCATCGTGCGGGCCAAGCACCCGTGCCATCAGCGACCCGGACTTCACCCTGGCCTGTTCCAGCAATGCCTGGGAAGCCTGCTGGCCGACGGCAAACTGCGCGGCTTGCGAGTCGCAGCGCCCCATTTCCACTGATGGCCCAGCTACGCCTGCGGCATCAGCCTGTGGTGCCTTATGCTCTGACGTGGCGCAAGCACTCAATGCCGCTGCGGCCAGAAACGCCAGCCCACCTTTACCCAAACCCATGAAGCCTCCTCATTTTTTAAAACAATGCCCACCTGCGACCGTTGGCAACCTGAGAGGTTGCACGCGCAGTGTGCCTGTTGGCTGAGGCAGGCGACCTGGAAAAAGGTCACAGGATATTTCGCAGGAGGGGTCCGCAGTGGCGGGCGTGCTCCATACAGCGCTTGAACTCAGGGCAGCCTGACAAGGCTCGCCTTCAGCAAGGCGAAAAAGCCTTCACTGTCTGCATCGATTATCCAGTTCACTTGCCCCTCGGCTGAGGCGCCTGCCTCCAAGGGCTGTGTTTGCCCGAACGCGTCTCCCTCTTCGCACACCACGGCCATGTTGGCCGCACGGCCTTGATAAATGGCAGGGTTGAGCAGCCATGCAATAACGTTAGCGTCATGCACGGGGCCGCCGGGCAGCCCGTACCGCTGCATGTCATGGCTGATGTAGGAGGCCACAACATCAGCCACCCGCTCTCCTGCCCGAGTACCCAACGCGCGAATCTCCGCCAGGCGATCGTGGCTGGTCAGCACCTTATGGGTCACGTCCAGCGGGATGTAGACCAGTGGGAGGCCACTGGCCAAGACTTCAGCCGCCGCATGGGGATCGGCGAATAGATTGAATTCAGCCAGAGGTGTGATATTACCCGGGTTGAACCAGGCACCGCCCATGATCACGACCTGTTTCAGCCCACGGGCTGCCGCCGGCGACTGTCGCAAGGCCAGGGCAAGGTTAGTCTGTGGCCCTAGCATGGCGAGCGTGATGCTCCCAGGCGCAGCAGCCTCCAAGGTGCGCACCAGGTAATCCACCGCATGCTCGCTGGCCGCGCCTTCGGCAGGCGTGTGCACAACGCCCTGGGGCAAGCCTTCGCTTCCGTGAACGTGCTCGGCATACAGGGGCGTACGCACCAAGGGACGGTCTGCCCCTGCATAGACAGGCACGTCACCGCGGCGTGCCCATTCCCGTGCCAGGCAGGCATTGCGCGTGGTCTTGGCCAGTGGCACATTGCCTGCCACGGTGGTAATGGCCAGCAGATTCAGGCGCTCAGGATTCGCCATGGCGAGGAGCAACGCCACGACGTCGTCCACGCCCGGGTCGGTATCGATAATCAGGTCAAGCATAGGGTTACCAAGGCCAGGCCAGCACGTGCTGGCGATGAGGAATGGAGGGTTGCGCGCCTTCTTGTGTGACGGACAGCGCTGCAGCCTGCTGGGCGAAGCGGATGGCTTCCACTTCTGCGCAGCCTTGCGCGAGCGAGGCTGCAAAGGCCCCTGTGAAGGTATCACCTGCCGCTGTGGCGTCTACCGCCTGGACCTTGAAGGCAGGAAAGTCTTGTATCCCTTCAGGCCCGGCCAACAGTGCGCCCGCAGCGCCCAAGGTCAAGAGCACCTTGCCGGCACCGCGCTGCAACAAGACCTTGGCGGCGGCTTCCGCGCCCTGTCGGCCTGTTACCGGCACACCAGACAACAACTGCGCCTCGCTTTCGTTGGGCACCAGGTAGTCAATCCAAGGTAGCCACTGCGCGGGCAGCGGGCCTGTGGCAGGTGCCGGGTTGAGTATCACGATTTTTCCCAGGGCACGCGCCCTGGCCAGGGTATGCCCTACCACTGCCTCCGGGATTTCCAGCTGGCATACCACCACGCTGGCGGCCTGCAGGACCGCTTCCATGGCATCCACCTGTTCGGCACTCAGGCAGCCATTGGCGCCTGCAACGATCATGATGGTGTTTTGCCCTGAGCTGTCCACTGTGATCAACGCAACGCCTGTGGGGGCCTGCGCATCTGTGATTACACCGTCGCAGTCGATACCGTCATCCAGCAGGGCCTGGCGCAACGCCCGGCCATTGGCATCATCGCCCACACAGCCGATCATGCTCACCTGCGCACCCGATCGCGCAGCAGCAACGGCCTGGTTGGCGCCCTTGCCGCCGGATGCCGTGGCGAAATGGGACGCTGCCAAGGTTTGGCCGGGCTGCGGGAGCTGTTGAGCCCGCACCACCAGGTCCATATTCAAACTACCCACTACAACGACCCTAGCAACGGCTGGGGTTGATTCATCAAGGCTCATAACGATACGTCATCCTGTTCAGCGTCCATCGGCGTTCTCGCCGCTGTGGATTCGCGTAAGACAATACGGGGCGCAACCACATGGCGCTGTGGCCTGCCTGTGGCCCGCCCCTGAATGCGATGCAGCAAGTGCTCGGCAGCCAACTCCCCCAATGCCAGGATGGATTGGCCTACCGTGGTAAGCGCCGGGTACACGTACCGGCACATGTGTATGTCATCGAAACCGATCACCGACAGCGCCTGTGGTACACGTACGCCCTGCTCTGCCGCCGCCCGCAACAGGCCCATGCCCAGCATATCGTTGGCAGCGAACACCGCAGTGGGCGGTACTTCCTCTAGCAAGGCAAGGCCAGCCTGATAGCCGCCTTCGGCTGTAAAATCGCTCTCTATGCGCCAGCGGGCGGGTACCTCAAGGCCCGCTTCGGCCACGGCGCGGTCAAAACCTGCTTGCCGCAACCGGGCCACTGACGCATTGGCGGGCCCATTCACGCAGGCCAGCCGACGATGCCCAAGCTCGATCAAATGCCGAGTGGCCATGTACGCCCCAGCCGTATGGTCAATACACACCACATCGGCGGCGACACCGGTGATTTCCCGGTCCACGACCACCAGCGGCGTTGTCAGGTTATGCCATTCACCCCCAGGGCTGGCGTCATCCACAGCGGCCAAAACCAGGCCATCGATGCGTTTTTCCTGGAGCATTCTCAGGTAGTTTCGCTGCTTTAGCGGGTCATCATCCGAATTGCACAGGATCACGCAATAGCCATTGCGCTCACAGGCATCTTCGATCCCCCTGGCCAGCTCCGCAAAGTACGGGTTGCTGTTGTTGGGCAGCACCAACCCGATGGTGGCCGTGGTGCGCGCCTTGAGAGAACGCGCCACGCCACTGGGCACATAGGCCAGCTGCACAATTGCCGCTTCGACCTTGGCCCTTACCGCATCACTGACCGGCCGTGAATTGTTCACCACATGGGACACAGTGGTGTAGGAAATGCCAGCCAACGCTGCGACGTCCTTGATCGTAGCCATGTCAGCCGCGTTGCCGAGCGCGACGGCTTCGGTAGGTGTCCAGAATCACCGCCAGCACAATCACCGCGCCGGTGATCAGGCGCTTGGTGGGCTCGCTGGCACCGATCTGGGCCAGGCCGGCAGCCAGTACGGAAATGATCAAGACTCCGAACAACGTGCTG
Organism: Pseudomonas sp. AB39(2026); assembly: GCF_059831485.1. Lineage (NCBI taxonomy): Bacteria > Pseudomonadati > Pseudomonadota > Gammaproteobacteria > Pseudomonadales > Pseudomonadaceae > Pseudomonas > Pseudomonas sp. AB39(2026). The sequence continues at coordinate 240,425 of NZ_CP195212.1, read as the reverse complement.
ACCACTGAGCCACGCCCACCCATCAGGCTGGTGCCACCGATCACCACCGCCGCGATCACTTGCAGCTCCAGGCCAGCGCCCGCATTAGGGTCTGCAGCCTCCAGGCGAGACACCTGGAACAACGCCGCCAGCCCTGCCAGCAAGCCCATGAGGGAGAACACGAGTACCTTGTAAGGCCGCGGGTCCACCCCTACCAGGCGCACCGCTTCCTCGTTCGTACCAATACCTACAAGGTAGCGGCCAAACACGCTGCGGCTGAGCACCAGTTGCGCAGCCGCCACAACGGCAAGCGCAATCAGGAACGAGGGGGAAATACCCCACAGCAGTGGCTCGGACAGGCTGCTATAGGCGTCGCCAATGTAGGCTGTGCGGGAATCGGTGAGTTGGTACGCCGCGCCACGTGCCATTTCCAGCACGCCCAACGACACGATAAACGACGGGATACGCCATGCCACGGTGACCGCGCCGGTGACGGTGCCGGCCAGGGTTGCGCAGGCCAGGCCCAGTGCAGCGGATGGCACTGCCCCCCACCCCCACCCCAGCATGGCCACACTGACAGCCGACGCGGCCAGTGCCAGTACCGACCCCACGGAGAGGTCGATGCCGCCGATGATCAGGATAAAGGTCATGCCCACCGACAGTACCATCAGGTCGGGAATCTGGTTGGCCAGCATGCTGAAGGTGTTGTAGGACAGGAAATGGCTGCTCAGGCACGAGAACAATACCACCAAGGCCAGCAGCGCACCGCCCAGGCCAAGGTAGGTACGCAATGCCGCAGGCGCATGGCGAAAGCCGCGTGGTTGAGACGCGGCAGAAAGGGTTGTTTTCATAAGGGTTCTCTAGCCCCAGCCGGGGCGCGATAGTGACGGTTGCCGGGCAGCGCCGCAGCAAGCAAATGTTCCTGGGTCCAGTCAGCGCGCTCGAAGACGCCATTGAGCGCACCTTCACACATCACTCCGATACGGTCGCACAGCAGCATGAGTTCGCGCAGGTCGCTGGACACCACCACCAGCGCCTTGCCTTGCCGCGTGAGGTCGCCCAGCAACCGGTAGATGTCGAACTTGGCGCCCACATCGATGCCCCGCGTGGGTTCGTCAAACAGCAAAACGGTACAATCGCGTTCCAGCCACCGGCCAATGACCACCTTTTGCTGATTGCCGCCGGACAGTTCCCCAACGGGCTGGCTCGGCCCCGCACTACGAATGCGCATGGCATCGATCTGCCGACATGCCAAGGCATGCTCGCGGCCGCTGCTCATCCAGCCAACAGAGGCCACCTGGTCCATGTTGCCCAGGGCCAGGTTGGCGCTGATAGGCTGCTGAAGCAACAGGCCTTCGCCCTTGCGATCTTCACTGATCAGGGCGATGCCCTGGCGCACCGCTTCAGCAGGCGAACCTAGTTTCAAAGGCTGTGGTGGCGTCCCCAGGCAGACACGGCCGGTGTCAGCCTGGTCTGCTGCAAAGATGAGCCGCAGCAATTCCGTACGCCCGGCGCCAATCAACCCGGAGATGCCGAAAATTTCGCCGGCGCGCACCTCGAAGCTGACGTCTCGCACCTTGTGGCCACGGCCCAGGCCTTCCACTTTTAGCAAAGGTGCGCCGATGTGGCGCTTACCCAGGTCGATGCGCTCGCCCAGCTCACGCCCCACCATCAGGTTGACCACTTCGGCTTCGCTGACCTCTTCGGTACGCGCAACCTTGACCAGCCGACCATCACGCAGCACGGCCACACGCTGCGCGATCCGGGCGATTTCTTCCAGCCGATGGGAGATGTACACCAGCGCCACACCGGCTGCCTTGAGCCGTTCAACCTGCGTGAACAGCAGCTCCACTTCCCGCGCAGTCAGCATGGCCGTGGGCTCGTCAAGGATCAGCAGGCGGCAGTCGCCAATCAGGTTTCGCGCTATTTCCACCATCTGTTGATGGCCGATACCCAGCTCCGAAACGGGTGTGTCCGGGTCCAGCCCTTCCAGGCCCACCCGGGCCATGGCTTGGGTGGCGTCCGCGCGCAAGCGTGCGCGATCCACCCAACCGAAGCGCCGTGGCAACTGTTCCAGGAACAGGTTCTCGGCAATGGTCAGGGTGGGGAGCAGGTTCAGCTCTTGCAATACCATTCGCACGCCCTGGCGTTCGGCGTCCCGGCGGCTACCCGGTGCCCACGGCTGCCCCATGAAACGCATATGGCCGGTGGTGGGCGTTTCCAGGCCTGCAATAATCCGCGACAGGGTGCTTTTGCCAGCGCCGTTTTCCCCGGTCAAGGCCAGCACTTCCCCAGGGTTCAGGTCCAGGTCTACCCCACCCAGCACAGGCTGGGTGTAGGTTTTGCCGATACCTTCCAGGCGTAATACAGGGGCTACCGCGCTCATTGCGCCGCCTGGGTAACCAGGTCGACCGGGGTCTGCACGTTGCCGCCGGCATCGCTTTGCTCGCCTTTCACGCGGCGCAGGGCTTCTTCAATACCGAATACCGCTTGGCGGGCAGCGTATTGGTCAGCCGTGGCCAACACGCGACCGTCCTTGAGCATGGGGGCGATGGCCTTGATGTTGTCATACCCCACCACATACACCTTGCCCGCCTTGCCTGCGGCGCGCACGGCCGACACGGCACCCAACGCCATGCTGTCGTTACCGGCCAGCAGCGCCTTGATGTCCGGGTATTCGTTCAGCATGGCTGTGGCTACGGCATTGCCTTTATCGATTTCCCAATTGCCCGACTGCACCGACACCACCTTCATGCTGGCCGCGCTCATGGCATCCTTGAAGCCGGCACTGCGCATCTGGGCGTTGGTGGTGGTGGGCACGCCTTCGATAATCCCGACCTGGTCACCTGCTTGCAACTTGGTTGCCAGGTAGTCCCCTACCTTCTTGGCACCAGCGCGGTTGTCTGGGCCTACGAATGGCACTTCCAGGTGCTTGGCCTTGAGTACGTCAGGGTCCAGTTGGTTGTCGATGTTCACTACCTTGATGCCCGCGTCCGAGGCCTTCTTAAGGACAGAGACCAGCGCCTTGGAATCAGCTGGCGCAATCACCAGTGCATTGACATTGGCATTGATCATCTGCTCAACGATACGGATCTGCGCGGCAGTGTCGGATTCGTCCTTGATGCCATTGGAGATGAGATCAAAGTCGGCGGCGTGTTCCTTCTGGTAATCCTTGGCCCCGTTTTCCATGGTGAGGAAGAACTCGTTGGCCAGGGACTTCATCACGAGGGCCACTTTAGGCTTGTCGGCCGCCTGGGCCGGCGCTGCAGCCAACCAGGTAGCTGCGAGCAAAGAAACAGAAAGGGTACGCAGGAATGGCAAGGTGTTCATGTGGGGCGTCCTTCTTATGATTATTTGTGCCCGTTGCACGAGGCAAACGTTTGCGACAACAACTATGAGAGGGGTTCAGCGCGCTGTCAAATGCTTCAACAGGCTATGCCCAGTTAATTCATCTGTATGAAAAAGGGTTGAACATTGTAGGCAAACAAGCGCAACGGCTTGCGAAAGAGGCTTCAGCTCACTACTGTATGCGCATACAGCCACAAAAGGGCCTTTCTTGTGACCGGTTCCACACCCCCTCCAACAGCCACGGCGTATGAACGCATGGCGGTGCGTGTTCAAAAAATCATCAATGGGCCAGCGGCGCAGCGCTCGCGTTCGGCGCTACTGTTTCGCCAACCCCACGAAGCGCCTGAAGACTGGCAGCAATTGCTCGACGAAATTGCCGAGAACGATAACGTCACCCTTGCCTGGCGGGATGACGGCGGCATTCAACTGTTCTGGGTGGTGCCTACGGATGATTAAGCAAGGCGCACTCGGTGCGCTGGCTGGCCTGTGCCTGCTGGCGATCACGCCGGCACTCGCCGAAGCGCCCCGTACGTTCTCCGAAGCCAAGAAGGCGGGATGGCGGCTGTATGCTCCCCAGTCGACGGAGTTCTACTGTGGCTGCAAGTACACGGGCAACAAGGTAGATCTCAAGAGCTGTGGCTATGTGCCGCGCAAGAACCTGGCACGGGCGTCGCGTATCGAGTGGGAGCACATTGTGCCGGCTTGGCAGATCGGCCATCAGTTGCAATGCTGGCAAGCAGGCGGCCGCAAGAACTGCACCCAGCACGACAAGACCTACCAGCAAGCCGAAGCCGACTTGCACAACCTGGTGCCGAGCATTGGCGAGGTAAACGGCGACCGTAACAATTTCAGTTTCGGCTGGCTGCCAGAGAAGCGTGGGCAATACGGCAGTTGCCTTACCCAAGTGGACTTCAAAGCCCGCAAAGTGATGCCCCGCCCTACTATCCGAGGGATGATCGCACGCACCTACCTGTATATGAGCAAACGCTACAAGCTTCGGCTGTCTAGCCAGGACATCAAGCTGTACCAGGCCTGGAACAAGACCTACCCGGTACAACCTTGGGAGCGCCAACGCAACCAGCGGGTGGCTTGCGTGATGGGGCATGGCAATGAATTCGTAGGCCCGGTCAACCTCAAGGCCTGTAGCTGATCACGGGGCGGGATGCGGCTCTACGCCTGATTCAATGCCCTGGCTGGCCATCAGCTTGTCCCGGGTCGCAACCGCCTCGTCACGGCTGTCGAAAGGGCCGAGGAAAATACGGGGCTTGCCATCCCGCGTGACCACGCTGCCCATGAACCCATGCTCGACCAGGCGGGACATCATGTCAGTGACCGCGCCGCGGTTATTGTCGGCAATCACCACATCCCACCCGTGGGCCGCCTGCTCAGCTGTTGCCGCAGCGTCCTCTGGTGCCGCCACCGGTGCACCACAGGCAGCGCGCACCACTACATTACGGCCATCCCGGTCGATCACGGCCTGGTAGCCGTTTTCGGTCTTGATGGCTGCATAGCTTTGATAGCCCCCATAATTACCGCTGGCGTCTTTGCCTTTCACTTGCCCGCAGATGTTGCCGTTGGGCGTTGAATGCACATTGGTGTACTTGGCCGAGCCGGGGTTTTCCAGCTGGGCCGAAACGGCCTTGTGCGCCTCTTCCAACGCGCTGCCGCAACCCGCCAAGGCCAATACCAATGCAACACCTGTCAATTTACGCACGCCGACCGCCTCTTGGAAATGTAGGAAGGGATTCTACCACCGGGGGCACGCCTTGGCAGGCCAACTGCCCGCTGATGGCAGCGCCAGGCCTGGCACGTGTGGCATCATGGCAGCCTGTTTTCACCTTTGCAGAGAGCCGTTATGCCCCCTATCGACGCCCGCCAGCAGTTGGCCCACGACCGCTACCTGGCTACCCACCCCGAGCTTGCCGAGGAGATTCGGCAGCTCGATGCTCGTGAGCAACAGCAGCAAGTACAGTGGGCCTTCGAAGACGCCGCTCAAAGCCAGGGGCTGGAACCCTGGGAATATGTGCTGGAGCTGACGGCCGAGAGCCCAGAAGAATTGGCCAGCTTGCGTGAAGGGGTGCACCGGGAAGTGGCGCAAGCACTAGGCATGCCTTGGGAGGCCTACAAGTCGCTGAACGAGCTGTAGGGAAACCGCTGGCGGACAGCAAAAAGGGCGACCCTTTCGGATCGCCCTTTTTGACGTGCCTTTCGGCGAAGCTGGTAGGCACAATTGGACTCGAACCAACGACCCCCACCATGTCAAGGTGGTGCTCTAACCAACTGAGCTATGTGCCTGCTGTGGGGGCGCATTCTACGCATGACACCAGCGATGTCAATGGAAATTTCTTCTAAGCTGCTGAAAAGGCGCTGAAAATCCAATTGCGACCGTACACAGGTTGGCCCATGGGTTCGCTAGCAGCCCTAGGCGATTTGAGTTAGCATCCTTCATCGTCAAGAATATTAAACAAAGGTTGCTGCCATGGCGCATATTGCCTACCCGCCGTCTTACTATGCTGCCTCAGCCAATGGTGCGCCCGCGCGCCCGCACTTGCAGGAAACCTTGGAAACCGACGTCTGCGTGATAGGCGCCGGGTATACCGGCCTGTCCAGCGCACTGCATTTGCTGGAGCAAGGCTTCAAGGTCGTGGTGGTAGAAGCGGCCAGGGTGGGTTTTGGCGCTTCAGGCCGAAATGGCGGCCAGATCGTGAACAGCTACAGCCGCGACATCGATGTCATCGAGCGCACCGTCAGCCGTGATCATGCCCAATTGCTAGGCGCGATGGCCTTCGAAGGCGGCCGTATCATTCGCGACCGTGTAGCGCGGTACAACATTGATTGCGACTTGAAAGACGGTGGTGTATTCGCCGCGCTCACTTCCAAGCAAATGGGTCACCTGGAAGCCCAGCAGCGTTTATGGGAGCGCTACGGCCACACTCAACTGGAATTGATGGGCCAGGACCGCATCCGTGAGGTAGTGGCGTGTGAACGCTACATCGGGGGGCTGCTGGACATGAGCGGCGGCCATATCCACCCGCTCAACCTGGCTCTGGGCGAAGCGGCGGCGGTCGAGTCGCTGGGTGGCAAGGTGTTCGAACAAACGCCCGCTACCCGTATCGACCGCGGCCCGAACCCCGTGGTGCATACCCCGCAAGGCCAGGTAAGAGCGAAATTCGTGATCGTGGCGGGCAATGCCTACCTGGGTAACCTGGTGCCGGAACTGGCGGCCAAGTCCATGCCGTGCGGCACCCAGGTGGTGGCGACTGAACCGTTGAGTGACGAACTGGCCCACAGCCTGTTGCCACAGGACTATTGCGTAGAGGATTGCAACTACCTGCTGGACTACTACCGGCTTACCGCAGACAAACGGTTGATCTTCGGCGGTGGCGTGGTCTACGGCGCGCGGGACCCAGCCAACATCGAAGCCTTGATCAGGCCTAACTTGGTCAAGGCCTTCCCACAGCTGAAAAACGTGAAAATCGACTTTGCCTGGACAGGCAATTTCCTGCTTACCCTGTCACGCCTGCCCCAGGTAGGCCGCATCGGTGAAAGCCTCTACTACTCACAAGGTTGCAGTGGCCATGGCGTGACCTATACGCACTTGGCCGGCAAGGTATTAGCCGAAGCGCTGCGCGGCCAGGCTGAACGCTTCGATGCCTTCGCCGCCCTGCCCCATTATCCGTTCCCGGGCGGCCAGGCCCTGCGCGTGCCTTTGTCGGCGCTGGGGGCGTGGTATTACAGCCTGAGGGATAAGCTAGGTTTTTAAGGGCGGGCGCTCAGGGCACTCAAGGCCCGCTGTGCTGCTGCCTCCTGGCCTGCCTGGCCCAACCGGTTTGCGGCGGCGGTCCAGCGTGCAGGGTCTACCTCGGCGGGCAAGTGTGCCGGGCGTTGGGCCAGCACCGCCCAGTTGCCGGCGGAACGCCAGGACGACACAAAATCTGAAAACGGTATCAGCAGCCGACGCTGCGCCCCGGAGCGTAGCAGTACATGGCTGCGGAACCGGTCATAGCCGATCAGCAGCGCATAGCGATCCGTTCCCCACAACGCGCCATCGCGGTAGCGCAACAGCACCGGGTTGCCTGCGGCAACCTGGGTGAGCAAGGCTTGGAAGTCCGGCTGTAGCGGGTAAACCACCAAGCCGTACTGGCGAGCGGCCTCTTCAACGCTGCGATCCAGGCCAGGGGGGCTGGCGGGCAACTTCAGGTAGGGCTCGACCAGGCCAGGCGTGACGGTCATTCCACGGTCCCGTAGCAACGCAGCCAGTGCCGTGGGCGCCCCGTGATCGTCATCGCCTTGGTAGAAAGGTACAGCGGTCAGTTCCACCCGGTCTGGCAGGGTGCCAATGCGCGGGGCTGGTGGGGTGGCGCAACCGGCCAGCAATCCCAGTACTGCCGCCAGGCCCACAGCCTGCCTTACTGAGCGGTTTAATATTTCTGACAGCATGGTAGTTTCCGGACTCTGACCCAGCCAGTGCTGGCGTAGGCGCATCATAGGCGGCTCAACTTGGAAGGTACAGACGGTACACTGAACCCAACTGCGTACCGGCACGTCGCAACCGCTCGTCACGCCTTGGAAACATAGTGGCCTTTAGACTGCTCTTACGTACAGATACGTGCGTGGGCGATGCTGAGGAGAACCACCTATGAGCCTTACAGCGGCAATACTGATGATGATAGGGGCCTGGATACTGGTGGCAGCCGCCATGCTATGGGGCGTACTGCGCATTGCGCGCCGCCATCATGCCGCGACACCTGCCCCAGCACGGCGCAAAACAGACGCCAGCGCTCAAGATAAGGCTCGCCCTTTACACCGCCTTAACCTGGCCCATTGAAAACGCCCCCGGCCGAGGGGGGCGTAACGTGCGATCAGACTGACGGGGGCGTAGAAGACTTCCTGCGGCGCGCCCAGAGGTTCAAGCACTCGATGGCCGCAGAGAATGCCATGGCGGTGTAGATATAACCTTTGGGTACATGGGCACCGAAGCCTTCGGCGATCAGGGTCATGCCAATCATGATCAAAAAGCCCAAGGCCAGCATCACCACGGTTGGGTTGGCGTTGATGAACTTCGCCAGAGGCTCTGCCGCCAGTAGCATTACCAACACAGCCACAACCACCGCAATCACCATGATTGGCAGATGTTCAGTCATGCCGACTGCCGTGATGATACTGTCGATCGAGAACACAAGGTCCAACATTAGAATCTGCCCGATGGCCGACGCCAGCCCTAGGGTGACTTTCGAACTGATCTTGGCATCAGCCTGGGCTCCCGGATCGACACTGTGATGAATCTCGCTGGTTGCTTTCCACAGCAGGAACAAGCCGCCCGCGATCAGAATCATGTCTTTCCATGAGAACCCATGGCCGGCCACTTCAAACACCGGCGCGGTCAGGGTAACGATAAAGGCCACCGTGCTGAGCAGCCCAAGCCGCAGGACCAGCGCCATGCCAATCCCCAGCCGTCGTGCCTTGGTCTGATGCTCGGCAGGCAGCTTGTTGGTGAGGATCGAAATGAAAATCAGGTTATCGATGCCCAGCACCACTTCCATCACAATCAATGTGGCCAGCGCCGCCCAAGCGGCGGGGCTGGCAAGCAGGTCCATCAAGTAGTCCATAGGTGGCTCCAGGCCAAGGTGAATGACCTGAAGTCTAGACCAGCCTATACTTTCGAAAAATTCGTATTTTCCAGCTTAATAGTTCGCTAATCTCGAAGTGTCCAGCATGCTCAATTACCGTCAACTGCACTATTTCTGGATGGTCGCGCGTACCGGCAGCATCGCGCGGGCCTGTGAGCAATTGAACCTGACCGCGCCTACGGTGAGCGGTCAGTTGTCGTTGCTGGAGCACAATTTAGGGATGGCCCTGTTTCAGAAGGTGGGCCGCCATCTGGAATTGACCGAGGCCGGTCGGCGTGTACTGGCCTATGCCGAGCCCATGTTCGAGGCTGGCGTGGCGTTGGAGGCCATGCTCCGCGCCCAGCCTGGGCAGCAGCCGCTGGCCTTCAGGGTAGGCGTAGCGGACGTTGTACCCAAATCCATCGTCTACCGCCTGCTGGCGCCTACCATGGCACTGGAAACGCCGCCACTTCGCCTCAGCTGCCGCGAGGACAAGCTGGAACGGTTGCTGGCCGACCTAGCCATTCAGCGGCTTGACCTGGTAATTTCCGACAGCCCGGTCCCCCCTCAATTGGACATCAAAAGCCGCACGCTAAAACTGGGGGAATGCGGTATCGGCTTTTTCGCGACGCCTGAACTGGCTGAGCGTTGCAAAGGCGCTTTTCCTGCCTGCCTTGAGCACATGCCCTTGCTGATTCCAGGCCCTCAGAGCGTGGTGCGCAGCCGCCTGCTGCGCTGGCTGGAAGAAGCGCGGGTAAATACTCGAATTGTAGGGGAGTTCGACGACAGTGCGCTGATGCAGGCCTTTGGCTTGGCAGGCAGCGGCGTGTTCGTAGCGCCTAGAGTGATTGCCGGTGACCTTACACGCCAAGGCGACATTCAACTATTAGGGGAAACCGATGCCGTCACCGAAGCGTTTTACGCCATCTCGGTGGAGCGTCGGGTAAACCATCCCGGTACAGTGGCCGTCGCGGAGGCGGCGCGTGAAGGGCTCTTCCAGCAATAGGCCTGCAGGCCCTACTCTAGTTATGTTCTCGCCACCACTTTTCGCCAAGGCCCTGTTCATGACCGACCACTCTGACAACGCTGCCACGCCGCAAAGGCCTGACCTTACCCCCGCTGACCTTCGTATTCTCGGGTGCCTGGTGGAAAAGCAGGCCAGCAACCCTGAAACCTACCCTCTTACCCTCAACGCGCTGGTGCTGGCCTGCAACCAGAAAACCAGCCGCGAGCCGGTGATGCAGCTGGCCCCAGGTGAGGTAGGCCAACGATTGCGAGTACTGGAACAGGCAGGCTTTGCAAAGCTGGTGATGGGCAACCGTGCCGACCGCTATGAACACCGGCTCGACAAGGCACTGGAACTGGTGCCCGCCCAAGTTGCGCTTTTAAGCCTGCTGTTTCTCAGAGGGTCACAGACCCTAGGGGATTTGTGGACGCGGTCCAGCCGCCTGTACCCTTTCGACGATGCCGACCAGGTACGTCATCAGTTGGACCGGTTGATTGCACGGGGCTACGCGCAGCAACTCCCTCGGCAACCGGGCCAGCGTGAAGTCCGCTTTACCCATGGCTGGGCTGATGTGGCCGAGGGCGCCGTGGAGGGTAGCGCCCCTGCTGAGGTGGATACAGCAGCAGCGGCCACTCGCCTGGAGGCACTCGAAGCGCGAGTGGCGGCACTGGAAGCGCGCCTGACAGCGCTAGGCCTGGACTAACCGGCTGCTGCGAAAGCAGTTGCTTCGGCCACCAGCGCATCACTGGGCCGTACGCCGGTGTACAGCGCGAACTGTTCCAGGGCCTGCAGGGCTACCACGTCCTGCCCCGAGATCACCCGTTTGCCAGCGGCCTCGCCAGCTATCACCAACGGCGTGCGAGCAGGCAGTGCTACCACATCAAATACGACGTCAGCCACGTCTATCGTCTGCTGGCTGAACGCCAAGGCACTGGCTTCAGGCCCCCCGGCCATACCGATGGGGGTGACGTTCACCACAATGTCAGCCTCCACACCCTGCACATCCGCTTGCCATTGATAGCCGCATTGATTGGCCAGCGCCGGGCCGGCTTCAGGGTTACGCGCAATAACCGTAGCGCGGGCGAACCCAGCATCGCGGAACGCGCAGGCCACCGCCTTGGCCATTCCGCCGCTACCACGAATGGCTAGGGTGCAATCCGAGTCGAGGGCATGGGTCTGGATGAGCTGACGTATGGCCAGGTAGTCCGTATTGTAGGCCTTCAAGTAACCGTCGTTATTGACGATAGTATTGATAGACGCAATAGACGCTGCCGACGCATCAAGCTCATCGATCAAGGGAATACAGGCTTCCTTGAATGGCATTGAGACCGCACACCCGCGAATGCCAAGCGCGCGAATGCCGGCGATGGCAGCTGGCAGGTCCGAGGTGGTGAACGCCTTGTAGAAATAGTCCAGGTTTAGCGCTTGATACAGGTGGTTATGGAAGCGTGTACCAAAGTTGCCTGGGCGCGCGGCCAGAGACATGCAAAGTTGGGTGTGCTTGCTGGGAAAAATAGCCATGAAAGGTCCGACAGGTCTGTGAAGTTGTAAGGAAACCGATACGGTGAACTTACAGAAAATTTACCATTTGCGGGTGCTGCATTTAACCGTTTCGCTGTCATAGTGTGTACGGCAGTCCCAGGCTGTGTACGAAATGTTCTGACGCGAAGGTCAGGCAAGGCGAAAACAGCTGAGGAGGCGGAGTTTACTGGTTGTAAATGAGCATTCCGAAGCTGTTTTCAACGCAGCATCACCGAGTGTCAGGACTTTTCGTACATAGCCTAGGTCCCGAGGGCGGGCACCAGGCACTGCGTATCGCGAGGAACCATCATGATTCGTCATCTCCCCAAGGTTGCCCTGCTGGTCGGCGCACTCAGCCTGGCCGGGCCTGCGGCCGCACACGGCGGCATAGGCCCAGGCGTCATTGGCGCGGTGTTGGGTGCTGCTGTGGTAGGGGCTGTGGTTGCTAATCCAGGCCCTGTCTATGTGGAGCGTCCGGTTTACGTGGCGCCCCAGCCCGTCTATGTACAGGCGCCCCCACCGCCGGTCTACTACCAGCCCGCGCCGGTCTACGTGGCTCCGCCACCGCCACCAGGCTACTACGTGCCGCAGGGGTACTATGCACCCCATGGCTACTATGCCCCGCGAGGCTATTACGGCCCGCCACGCTGGTAACCGTGTGCTCAAGTACGCCTGTTTCAATAGCGACTATTGAGCACGTTGATTTGTCGTCGGCTCGCTCGGCCCTGACACTGAGCGCATTGAGTCAGCGAGGTTCCTGTCATGCCTTCATTTCACATCATGAGCGTTGTCGGTAGTGCAGTGCCCGAGCACCTGCGTGACCTAGGGTTGCTTGCGTGTTGGTACGTCGTCTTCGACGGCAATGTCGTAAGCCCGCCGCTGATGTCGCGCTCGGCTGCCGAACGCCATTGCCGCGACATGAGCCAGTGCCTGGCGGCCTGAGGCGCCTGATGTTCGCCGCTTAACTTTTTTTGCTCGCAAGGCAACCTGTGCTGCCCGGCCTAACGGCTTAAATGAAGAAACATTTAGCTGCCCGGACAATCGACAGGCACTTGGCCATAAATTTACAATGTGGCCAACTTTGATGGCAGGGACGCCACACTTCTACTCTTCTTGCGAGTGATCTGCGTGAAAACCCCTCTTTCGATACTTGGCCTGTGCTATGTGCTTGCAGGCGCCTGCTTCACGTCGAACGTCACCGCTGCGGCTGCCACTTTCAGTCGAGACCCTGCCCAACTGCACTTGGCCTCTCACAGCGCACTGTTGGTAGACCTTCAGACCGGTCAGGTCATTTACGAAAACAAGCCTGACCAGATTGTGCCTATCGCCTCGGTCACCAAGCTGATGACGGCGATGGTCGTACTGGACGCCAAACAGTCGATGAGCGAAGACATTGCCGTCGATATCAGCCAGACGAAAGAAATGAAAGGCGTGTTTTCTCGCGTCAAGCTGGGCAGCACGCTCAGCCGTCACGACATGATGCTGATCGCGCTGATGTCGTCTGAAAACCGTGCCGCCGCCACCCTGGCCCACCATTACCCAGGGGGCTACAACGCTTTTATTACCGCCATGAATGCCAGGGCCCGCGCCCTGGGCATGAGCCACACCCGCTACGTGGAACCCACCGGCCTGTCCGAGCAGAATGTGTCCACGGCCCGGGACCTGAGCAAGTTGCTGACCGCCGCACGCCGCTATCCCATGTTGTCGGAACTCAGTACCACTAAAGAAAAGACGGTCAGCTTTAAAAAGCCTAACTACACGCTGGGCTTCCATAATACCGACCATTTGCTCAACCAGAAAAACTGGGACATCCAGATCACCAAGACCGGCTTTACCGACAAGGCCGGCCACTGCCTGGTACTGGTGACCAGCATGGGCGGCCGCCCAGTAGCCATGGTGATCCTGGATGCCTTTGGCAAGTACACGCACTTTGCCGACGCTACCCGCCTGCGCACTTGGGTAGAAACCGGGCGCGGCGCCAAGGCGCCGGCCGTGGCCATGCAATACAAGGCCGAGAAGCACCGCCAGTTGGCGGACTGACCCTTTACTAGCGGTTACCGCCCTGCTCCGCCAGGGCTTAGGCTGTGGTGCTGATGCTATTGCCGCTGGTGCTACTGCCCTGCTTGCTGAGCGCCTCTAACAGCTGGGCGCTCACCGTCTGCAACTCGCCACTGGTAGCGGCCACTTGGGCCTGTGCAGACGCAACGGCCGTAGCTTTCTCCTCAGGGCTAACTTTGGCACTGATAGCCGCCTGAAGGGCCTGCTGCTCTTTGGCCAGCTCCTTCTGAAGCTTGGCCAACCGCTGCTGCAACTGCTTGACGATGTCTGAGCTGTTACTGCTGCTGTCACTGGAACCGGAGCCACCACCAGCAGGTGCAGTACCGCCGGCTGGGGCGGCGACCTGTGTGGTAGTCGACGTATCAGCCCCTGCCACAGCTGTTGTAGCGTTTTCATCAACAGAGGCGGTGGTAGCCTTGCTGACGGCGTAGGTCTGGATATGAAGATTGGAAGCAATCGAGGAAAGGCTGGTCATGGGGAACCCTATGAACGGTTTATTGGCCTACCCTTCATCGGCCGCTGTTACATAGGCTTTAGAACACCTTTGTAAGCATCGTGTATCACCGCCCTTACGCGGCGTGCGAACATGAAATAATCTTCAAATAGCCTCCAATCAAAACTTGGCACAATGCCAGGGTCCGCTTCACTTCTTGCAGGTACTTCCATGACACGTGTACTGACCATCGAAGACGATGCCGTTACCGCCCGGGAAATCGTGGCGGAACTGAGCAACCATGGCCTTGAGGTCGATTGGGTCGACAATGGCCGCGAGGGGCTTGTGAAAGCCGTCAGCGGCGTCTACGACGTCATTACCCTGGACCGCATGCTGCCTGAGCTAGACGGGCTTGCGATTGTCACCACGCTGCGCACCATTGGGGTGTCGACCCCTGTGCTGATGATCAGCGCCCTGTCGGATGTGGATGAACGTGTTCGAGGCCTGCGCGCAGGCGGTGATGACTACCTCACCAAGCCCTTTGCTTCGGACGAGATGGCCGCACGGGTAGAGGTACTGCTACGGCGTAAACTGGCCGGCACCGCCCAGGACAACACCTTGAAGGTAGCGGACCTGGAACTGGATCTGATCACCCGGGAAGCCCGCCGCGGCGATCAACCGCTGAACCTGCTGCCCACCGAGTTCAAGCTGCTCGAATTTCTGATGCGCAATGCCGGCCAGGTGCTCACCCGCATGATGATCTTCGAAGAAGTGTGGGGCTATCATTTCGACCCCGGCACCAACCTGATCGATGTGCACATCGGGCGCTTGCGCAAGAAAATCGACCCGGCCGGTACCCCGCCGCTGATCAAGACCGTTCGAGGGTCTGGCTATGTCATTGCCGAACCCCTCTAAGGGGTGGCGCTCTTCCAGCAGCCGCTTGCTGGCGCTATACAGTTTCCTGTTCGTGGCCTGGAGCAGCATTCTGCTGGGCGTGCTGTACTTCGAAGTGTCGGACTACCTCAACAGCCTGGCCCGGCAATCCTTGATGCAGCGCCAGCACCTGTTTGCAAGGTTCGGTGGGCAGGACCTGGAAGATGCCCTGGCGGCCAGCCAGGCCTTCGACGACCGCGCCTTCGACGCCTATGGCCTGTTCGACGACGAGCTATACCCGGTTGCCGGCGAGCTGCACCGCATCCCTCGCGGGCTGGCGCTGGATGGAGAAATCTATGAGCTGGATGACTGCGTAGACTCCAACGACCTGAAACTCCCGCAAGACAGCTGTGCCGCTGTTGCCATGCCTACACGTGATGGGCGCTGGCTGGTACTGGTGCGGGACAACGGCTCCGTGTTCGCGGTGACGCACATCATTCTGCGCGCCTTGCTGTGGGGCATTTCGCTGACCGTGCTTCCGGGTGCGGCAGGCTGGCACCTGCTGCGGCGCCGGCCGCTGCGGCGTATCCGCCAGATCCAGGCCAGTGCCGAAGCGATCATGGCCGGAGATCTGGCTGGGCGCCTGCCGTTGTCCGACCGGCGTGACGAACTGGACATGCTGGCCGCTATCGTCAATGCCATGCTGGACCGCATTGAAAAGCTCATGTTCGAGGTCAAGGGCGTGTGTGACAACATTGCCCATGACCTGCGTACGCCGCTGACTCGGCTGCGAGCACAGTTGTATCGCATCAAGCAGCAGACCGAAGACAGTTCAGGGCAGGCGCAGGCCTTGGACCAAGCCATTGCCGATACCGACACGTTGATGGCGCGCTTCCGTGGCCTGCTACGGATTTCTGAAATCGAAGACCACCGCCGCCGCTCGGGCTTCGTGGAAATGGACCCCCTTGAATTGCTGCAAGAGCTCCACGATTTCTATCTGCCCCTGGCCGAAGAAGGCGAGTTGGCACTGCTGCTGGATGTGCCAGATAACGTTCCGCCTCTGACCGGTGACCGTGCGCTGCTGTTCGAGGCCATTGGCAACCTGCTCGGCAATTCGATCAAGTTCACCCCGCCAGGGGGCCAGGTCATATTGCGTGCAGAGCGCTATCAAAACGCAACACGTATCAGCGTGGACGACTCTGGCCCCGGGATTCCAGAAGCAGAACGCCAGGCCATTTTCCAGCGTTTCTACCGTAGCGACGAGTCTGCCCAGGGCGGCTTTGGCCTGGGCCTGTCTATCGCAGGCGCAGTCGTGAACCTGCATGGCTTCGGCCTTGAAGTCACAGACAGCCCTCTGGGCGGTGCTCGCCTGGTCCTTGATTGCCGACCCACCAACGCACTGGTTGCCACATGAACCTTCTCTACATTACCGAGCAGCCCGACCACGCCCTGATGCAGATGTTTGCCGACCATGCCGGTGACATTGTCAGCACCGTGCCTGAACAGGCCGATGTGCACTTGCACGGCCAATACGGCTATATCGTGCTGGACCTGCCCATGGCCCGTGCAGACCTCTTGCATAAGGCTGTAGACCGCCGAGGCCGCGCGAGGCTGCTGGTATTGCTGGGGCAAAGCGATTCGAGCATCCGTGCCCGGGTGCTACAAGCGGGGGCAGACCTTTGCCTGCCTCGCCCGCTGAGCGCCGAAGAGCTTCAAGCGCGCATGCAGGCCCTGACCCGGCATTATCCTGTACCGGCCAGCGACCCTGGGCCAGGGCTGTGGCTGTCCAGCAACCGGCTTTTGTTAGGCCGTGCCGGCGCTCAGCAAAGCGTGACCGTCACCGAGCAACGCCTGCTGGCCTTGCTGGCCCAGCACGCAGAACCCATCAGCCGTCATGCGATCGAGGGTCACCTGTGGGGTTCGGCAGAGCCCTCCCGGGGGCCTTTGATCGAACGCCACATCTGCAACCTGCGGCGTAAGCTGACCGAGCTGGGCGCACCGTATGCCCTGCAGACGTTGCGGGGGTATGGTTATTGTCTAAGCGAGAGCCTGCGGCTGCGCACAGACTAGGCTTTGTACGAAAAGTGGCTGCGCTCGCCGACTTTTGGTACAAACCCTAGGGTCACTCGTGAGTAAACCCAGGTGTGCGCTTATCGATAAAGGCAGCCATGCCCTCTTTCTGGTCCTGGGTAGCGAAGGCCGCATGGAACAGCCGCCGCTCGAAGCGTACGCCTTCGGCCAGGCTGACTTCGAAGGCCCGCTCTACGCTTTCCTTTACCATCATGCTCATGGGCAGGGATTTTTCAGCGATCACGGCGGCCACCTTTAAAGCTTCCTGCAGCAGCTCGGCGGTGGGAACGATACGAGCCACCAGCCCAGCACGCTCGGCCTCCTCGGCACCCATCAAGCGGCCGGTAAGGCACAGTTCCATGGCCTTGGCCTTACCGATGGCGCGGGTGAGGCGCTGGGTACCGCCCATGCCCGGAAGCACCCCCAGGTTGATTTCCGGCTGCCCGAAGCGGGCGTTGTCCGCCGCCAGAATGAAATCGCACATCATGGCCAACTCGCAGCCGCCGCCTAACGCGTAACCCGCAACCGCAGCGATCAGGGGTTTACGGCGGGCAGCGATGCGGTCAGCTTCACGGAACAGGCCATCCACATAGATACCTGGATACGTGAGCCCGGCCATTTCCTTGATATCCGCACCGGCGGCAAAAGCCTTTTCCGATCCGGTCAACACCACACACCCGATGCCAGGGTCTTGGTCAAAACGGTCCAGCGCCTGGTTCAACTCATCTACCACTTGGGCATTCAAGGCATTGAGTGCCTGCGGGCGATTTAGAGTGAGCAGCCCCACACGCCCATGCACCGCCTGCACAATGGTTTCAAACTCGGACATCACATGCTCCTTTATTGAGGGTTAAGCCAGGCTTTCCACCGCCACGGCCGTGGCTTCGCCACCACCAATGCAGATGGCGGCCACGCCGCGTTTCAGCCCGCGATGGCGCAGAGCTGCCACCAGCGTAACAAGAATGCGTGCGCCTGAGGCACCAATCGGGTGTCCCAAGGCGCAGGCACCGCCCCGTACATTCACTTTTTCGTGGGGCAGCTCCAGCCGCTGCATGCACGCCAGCGCCACCACAGCGAAGGCTTCGTTGATCTCGAACAGGTCGACGTCTGCCAGCGACCACCCCGTACGTGCCATCAGGCGGTTGATGGCCCCGACCGGCGCCAGGGGAAACAACGCGGGCTCATCAGCGAAGGCCGCGTGGCCTCGAATCATCGCCAGCGGCTCAAGCCCTTGTGCCTGGGCCTGGCTTTGGCGCATCAGCACCAGCGCGGCCGCGCCGTCAGAGATTGAACTGGCGTTGGCCGCCGTGACCGTACCGCCTTCCCGGAAGGCCGGCTTCAGGGTAGGGATTTTCTCGGGCCTGGCCTTGGGAGGCTGCTCATCCTGGTCGACGAGCTGGCTCACCTTGCCTACCTGTACCGTCACCGGCACGGTTTCCATCGCAAACTCCCCCGCGTGCATGGCGTGTTGTGCACGCGCCAGTGAGGCCAAGGCGTAGGTGTCTTGGGCCTGGCGACTGATGCCTTCGCCACTGGCACAGTCTTCGGCGAACGTGCCCATGAGACGGCCAGGCGTATAAGCGTCTTCCAAGCCGTCGAGGAACATATGGTCAAGGATGGTCCCATGCCCCATGCGGTAGCCCTGGCGTGCCTTGGCTAGCAGGTACGGCGCGTTGGACATGCTTTCCATGCCGCCGGCGACCACCGTGGTGGCGCTGCCTGCGATCAGCCGGTCGTGGCCGAAGATGACGGCCTGCATACCCGACCCGCACATCTTGTTCAACGTGGTGCAAGGCGTCGTCTTGCTCAAGCCTGCGCCCAGCGCGGCCTGGCGAGCCGGCGCCTGGCCAAGGCCGGCAGACAGCACACAACCCATCAGCACCTCGTCGACAAACTCAGGCGCCACCCCGGCTCGCTCCACGGCAGCGGCAATGGCTGCGCTACCCAGCTGGGTGGCGCTCAACCCACTCAACACCCCTTGAAGCCCACCCATAGGGGTACGGGCAATACTAACGATCACAACCGGGTCATCATTCATCGTGTGGTACTCCTTCAGCGCGCGGCCATACGCAGGGCGCCGTCCAGGCGAATCACTTCGCCATTGAGCATGTCATTAGCGACAATCTGAAGGGCCAGGGCGGCGTACTCGGCCGGCTTGCCCAGGCGTGGTGGAAACGGCACGGCTGCGGCTAGCGACGCCCTTACGTCGTCAGTCATGCCAGCCATCATGGGCGTCTCGAACAGCCCCGGGGCAATGGTCATCACACGGATGCCATGCCGTGCCAGCTCCCGTGCCGCCGGTAGCGTAAGGCTGGCCACAGCCCCTTTGGAGGCGGCGTAGGCGGCCTGGCCGATCTGCCCGTCGAAGGCCGCCACCGACGCCGTATTGATGATCACACCCCGCCCACCGTTGGCATCGGGCGTATTGTTCGCCATCACCGCTGCCGCCAGGCGCAGCAGGTTGAAGCTGCCTATCAGGTTTACTTGTATTACCTTGGCAAACGCCTCCAGCCCATGAGGGGCATCACGCCCCAGTATGCGTTCGCCCAGCACGATACCGGCACAGTTGACCAGCCCATGAACTGCGCCAAAGGCCTCCAGGGCCTTGTCCACGGCCGCCTGTGCTTGAGCAGCATCCGTGACGTCCGCCGCTACATGGGGCATCCCTAGGGTGCCTGCCATGGCCGCGACTGCCGCCGCGTTCAGGTCTACCAGCACAACCTTCCCTCCGGCCTCAACCAACGCCTGTGCAGTCGCGGCCCCCAACCCTGAGGCCGCCCCACTGACGATGAAGCTGTTGTTCCGAATATCCATGGAGCGCTCCGCCAGGTACGAGAGGCTTGATGCTCGGGCTAAACACAGCCACGCACAATAGCCCCAGCGCTCACCTGCCTTGAGCGGTTTGGCCAGTACCCTGGATGAGCGCCCGGTAGTGGCCGGGGTTGCAGCCAAACCACTGCCGGAAGGCCCGGTAGAACGAACTCTCATCGGCAAAGCCCAGCCGTTCGGCCACCTGCCCAATACTGCACCCCTCTTCCGCTAGCCAGGCCACGGCGCGGGCTTTGCGTACACTGGCCTTTAGCCGCTGAAGGCTCTGCCCCTCCTGCGCAAGGCGCCGGCGCAATGTAGCTACCGAAAGGCCGTAGCCGGCAGCCAACGCTGGAGCATCTGGCCAATCGGCCGCTCCCGCAGCTTGCAAGCGCTCGCGTACGCGCTGCGCCAGGCCGCCGGTGTTTCGATACCTGACCAGCAGGTTGCCAGGTAACTGAGCGCAGAAACCGTGCAGGTCGGCGTCGGCGCGTCGTATCGGCTGATCGAGGCAGTCGGCAGAAAATACCAGCCGCGTGTGGGGTTGCCCAAAGCGCAGGTTGTCGCCGAAGAAGCGCCGGTAATCGTCGCAGCACTCGGGGGCCTGGGCTTGCAGGTCAACGGCGAGGATGGGCACCCGGCGCCCCGCCAGCCAACAGGTGAGGCCATGCACGATCATCCAGAAGGTGAAACAGGCGAACGGGCGCGTCGGTGCTGTCGACTCGCTGAAGCAGACCTGGGCCAGGCTGTGTTGCTGCTCAAGCACTGACGAAAGCCCCAGCATCAGGCGCAGACCTTCAAGCGCCAAGGTCAGGCCTTGGGCTACGCTGCCCTGGCCCTGTGCGGCGCGCCAGACAAAGGCCAGGCTGCCCACCGGCAGCGCCCGAGCACCCATGTTGAAGAATTCATCGTCGAGCCCTTCGGCCAGCGCACGCCACAGTGAAGCGTAGGTACCGACCGGCACCCTGGCCTGAGCATTTTCCAGCCAGGCCATAGGGATGGCCGCCTGCGAAAGGGCCTGTGCGGCATGCGCTTCGGGGCTTGCCAGCAGTGCTTCGCGCACCAGAGCGATAGAGATGGTGTCCTTGGTCACAGGGGTATGCCTGGGCTATAAGGCGTCCATGGTAGAGTGCGGCAGCCGGAAAGTCAGTGCTGAACCCTGAACCGCTTTGCTGGTCCTGCCTTGTATCCCCTGCCCAAGGAACGTTGCAATGCGCCTGCGCCTGATCGCCTATGCCCTCGCCGGGCTGTTCGCTTCCACTGCCCACGCGGCAGACACGCCCCCGGTCTACGGGGCCCAACTGGAAGGGTTCGAGTACCCCTACACCTTGCAGCATTACCGCTGCGAGTCTCAGGGTACAACCCTCCAGATGGGCTACATGGATGTTGCCGCTGCGGGCAAAGCCAACGGCCACACCCTTGTGCTGCTGCACGGCAAAAACTTTTGCGCGGCGACCTGGGAGGCCACCATCAAGATACTGACAGGCGCCGGTTACCGGGTCATCGCCCCAGACCAGATAGGTTTCTGTACTTCAAGCAAACCAGAGCATTACCAGTACAGCTTCCAGCAACTGGCCAGCAATACCCACGCCTTGCTCAATGAACTGGGCATCAAGGAAGCCGCTGTGCTGGGCCACTCTACTGGCGGCATGCTTGCCACTCGCTACGCCTTGATGTACCCGGAAGACACCGAGCGCCTGATGCTGGTGAACCCTATCGGGCTGGAGGATTGGAAAGCACTGGGCGTGCCCTACCGCACCGTGGATGACTGGTTTGCTCGAGAAACCAGGCTGACGGCCGACAGCATCCGTGATTACGAGCGCAAGACGTACTATGGGGGCCGCTGGGCACCCGCCTACGAGCGTTGGATAACCATGCTGGCGGGCCTCAACCAAGGCCCTGGCCATAACGTGGTGGCGTGGAACTCGGCGTTGATCTACGACATGATTTTCACCCAGCCTGTCGTCTATGAGCTCGACCGCCTCAAGGTACCGACACTTCTGCTCATCGGCACCGCCGATACCACGGCCATCGGCAGCGACATCGCTCCACCTGAGGTCAAGGCCAAGCTCGGGCACTATGACGTACTGGGCAAACAGGCCAGCCAGCGCATTCCTGGGGCAACCCTGGTGGAGTTCCCAGGCTTGGGCCACGCCCCGCAAATGGAGCAGCCAGACCAGTTCCACAAGGCTATGCTGGCCTGGCTGGCCCAACCTGTTCCTGCCCTTGTCGATAAACAGGAGTAACCCGTGAGCGAACTGCGCATTGCAGTACTGGATGATTGGCAACGTGTGGCCCAAGGGGTGGTGGACTGGAGCCCTTTGGCGGCGGTGGGCCAAGTGGTGTTTCTCCACGATTACCCTGCCGATGAAGACACCCTGGCTGAACGACTGGCGCCCTATGGGGTGATCTGTGTGATGCGTGAGCGCACGCTGTTCAATGCCGACCTCATTCGCCGCCTGCCAAACCTCAAACTGCTGGTAACCGGAGGCATGCGTAATGCGGCCATCGACCTCAAGGCAGCAGCAGCGCAAGGCATTACAGTCTGTGGCGGAGACAGCTACCGCCAGGCGGCACCGGAGCTGACCTGGGCGCTGCTCATGGCACTCAGTCGCAACCTGGTGCAGGAGGCTCAATCCGTACGCACGGGCGGGTGGCAGACAAGCCTGGGTAGCGACTTGCACGGCAAAACCCTAGGCCTGCTAGGCCTTGGCAGCATAGGTGGCACTGTGGCCGGCTATGCGAAAGCCTTTGGTATGCGGGTAATCGCCTGGAGCGAAAACCTCACGGAGGAACGCGCGCAGGCGGCTGGTGCGCAGCGGGTTAGTAAGCAAGCCCTGTTTGAACAGGCCGATGCCGTGAGTATCCACTTGGTGCTCAGCGGCCGCACCCGCCACTTGGTAGATGCTCAGGCCTTGACCTGGATGAAGCCAGGCGCGCTGCTCATTAACACGTCACGCGGGCCTATCGTGGATGAGCACGCCCTGATCGCGGCGCTTGAAGCCGAACGCTTGGGCGGCGCAGCACTGGATGTGTTCGATCAGGAGCCTTTGCCTGCTGACCACCCGTTCCGCCGGCTGCCCAAGGTGCTGGCAACGCCCCATATCGGCTACGTCACCGAAAACAACTACAGGGCCTTCTTTACGGCCATGATCGAAGACATCATCGCCTGGCACCAAGGTCGCCCGGTACGTGTACTAAGCGCGCACTAGGAGCAGGCTGTGCTGCTTAACGTTTTTCGCTTGGCTGGCCAGGTGTCGAGGCCGGTGCAGGAAAGCGCTGCCCATTGCCGATACCTCCATTCTCCAGCGTAGGCGGCCGACCTTGGGAGGCCGCTGGCCGGGCCGGGTTGCTGGGTACTGTGCCCTGCCGGCTATTGGGATTGATGCGCCGTATAGGGCTGCCCATCGGGTTAGCGTTGACCCCAGGCCGGGCTTGAGGCTGGCCAGACGGTTGTGCCGGTGCTGCACAAACGGCCGGCACCACCAGTACCCACATCAAGGCAGACAAGATCAACCGTGCACGTTTCATGTGGTCTCCTCGAATGGGTCGAACGCAGGGGCGCTTGTCGGGGTCGCAGTAGCACTGTTTACGGAGGTGGCCATGAAAGCCCTACTGCTGTCGTTGCTGTGTCTGAGCCTTGGTGCCTGCGCCTTGTTCCCGCCCAGGGACCCATTGGTAGTGCAGGTGGCGGGTATCAACCCGGCCCCCAGTGCCGACCTCGAATGGCGCCTGCAGGTACAGTTGCGCGTGCAGAACCCAAACCGCGAGGCTATTGATTATTCCGGGGTAGCCCTGGCATTGCAGTTGAACGGCCAGCCGCTGGCCAGCGGCGTCAGCCCGGCACAAGGCACGCTGGCCGGGTACAGTGAAGCATTGATAAGCGTACCGGTCACGGTGTCGGCTTTTTCCGTGCTGCGCCAGGCGGTTGGGCTGGCCAGCCTTCAGGTAGGGGAAGGTATGCCTTACCGAGTGGATGGCAAGCTGGATACACCTGGGTGGTCAGGCGCTGTGCGCTTCACCGACAGCGGTAAGCTGGACACGCGCCTGTTGTCGCCGCAAGGGCCGAAGCCCTGAGCCTAGCGAGCCGCACTCATCAGTTTGTTGACTTCGGTGCGCACAAGACTGGCATAGTCGGGCGGTGACATCTGGTCGAGCTCCGAGCGTACCCACTCTGCCCACTTCCCCTTACGGCGAGGTTTTTCACCAATCAGCCGTGCGGCCTCGGCCTTTGCACGGCCCAGGTTGGCCTTCCAGTTTTCGAAATGGCGAGCCTTTTCAGTCTCAATGGCCAAACGTTCATCGAATGACTTGTTGGCAAGATTCAAACTCATGCACCCTACCTCCTGGGATTGTTCAAAGCCGCGTAGTCTACACCTCTCTGCAACTTTCAGGGCTGCAGGCAATCCGATTGACCACAGCCGCAAACGAGGAAGCCGCCATGGCCCGTAAACCTTCTAACCCTTTGATGGATGAGCAAATCATGGACCAGGCGTTCAGTGAACTGGCGGCCTTGGTGAATGAATCCGAAGCCTTGCTTGAAGGCCGTTCCGGTTACCCGCGTGGCCGTGCAGCACGCCGACAACTGGACCAGGCAATGCAACAGGCCTCGGTACTGGTGCGCCAGCTAGGCGAGCGTGCGGCGCCTGCGCTGCAAGGTACAGAGGCCTATGTGAGGGCCAACCCGCTCAAAGCGCTGGGCATTGCTACAGCCGTGGGTGCCATGGCGGCGATGCTGATCAACCGCCGCGACTGACCCTTTCACGCCCCCCGCTTACTGCGCCCATGCCTGCAACTGCGCCAGGCAGTCGGGCGCAAGCGTAATGCCCTCGCGCAAGGCTGCTTGCCGTTGGCGATGGCGCCGATCACCGGCTAGGCGGCTTACACCCGCCTCTGTCATCTGTTGTACCAAGTCACGCGCACGCGCCGCGAACCGGTTGCCCCCGGTTTTTGAAGGGTCGATTACAATCATCAACTGGCCCGTCCAAGGCGTCTTGGCGCCGGGGTGCTCTGCCCAATCGAACTCGAATGAAAAATGGCCGCCGGTCAGTGCAGCGGCCAGCAGTTCCACCATCATCGACAAGGCCGAGCCCTTGTGACCCCCGAATGGCAACAAGGCCCCACCGTCCAGGACCGCACGAGGGTCTTGCGTAGGCTGCCCGGAAGCGTCTACGCCGGCACCTTCCGGCAGGTCATGTCCTTCCCTGGCTGCAATCTGTACATCGCCATGGGCCAGCGCGCTGGTCGCCATGTCAAACACCAATGGCTCGCGCCCCTCACAGGGGGCTGCGAACGCAATAGGGTTGGTGCCAAAGACGGGGCGCACAGCACCGTGCGGCACCACGCAGGTCATGCTATTCACCACGCTCAAGGCCACCAGCCCCTCTTCAGCCAAGGGCTCCACATCTGGCCACAGCGCCGCGAAATGGTGGGAGTTGCGGATGGCAAGCACCGCAATGCCCGCGCTCCTGGCCTTATGGGTCAGTAGCGAGCGCGCTGCCGCCAATGCCGGCTGAGCAAAACCGTTACAGGCGTCCACTGCCACTACCCCTGGCGCCACGTCCTCTACCACCGGCACCGCCGCCGGGCTCACCCAGCCGCTTGCCAGGGTGGAAAGATACCCCGCCATGCGGAACACGCCATGACTCTCTGCGCCGTCGCGCTGGGCGCCAGCACAGTTGGCAGCCAACACCGCTGCCACGGCGGGTGAGGCGCCGTGCTTGTGGAAGATAGTCGCCAGCAATGATTCAAGTTCGCTGTAGCTCAGGGTCAGTTCGTCCGGCACGGCTTTTACCTCTGTTTACCGCGGTTTCATGTAATCCGCACGTTTAGGTTATCGGCGGACCTTGCGCCGCATCACCCCATTGATGATAACGGCGACCACCGCTACCCCGATGGCCAGGTACTGAAACGTTTTCTCATCGATGCGCCCCTGAACTTGCAACCAAGACAGGCCCAGCATGATGGCGACGATCACCAGAGACAGCAGTAAGGAGTATTTCAGGCGTTGCATGTTTGTCATAAGGTACTCTTGCTTGTATCCAGATACTTACCAAGTGGAAACCAACACTGGGCAATATTTCTACCGCACCGGCGTCATAGTACCGCGCCCGCTCATGCAGTGCGGGCTTTACATCAAGAGGGCTATGCAATGTTGCGTCCAATCAGCTGGCTGATCCCAGTGCTGTTGACCGCCAGCCTTAGTGGTTGCTGGTTGTTTATGCCACCAGGCGGTGGCGGCGGTCATGGCGGTGGTGGCCACGGCGGCCCTGGCTTCACACAGCCTCGTTGAAGGGTGTTACACCACACTTCCAGACCAATCTATTCCCGCTTACTACGCCTTCCGTTGGAGTGCAGGCTCATTGGCTCACTTCAAGGAAGGCCCTCTCCATGCGTACTTCTCTTTTCACTGCAGTACTGTTTGCGAGCGTTGCGGCACCTGCAGCGGCGTTGTCTGTTCACACCTTGACCGAGACCGAACTGCGGGAAGCCAGTGCACGCCTGGCCGACCGCGCAGGCAGTTCACAATGGCAGCAAATGTGGTCTAGAACCCGTGCAGCGGGGCATTTCGAACCCGCAGGGCGCCAACCACGGTTCACCTTGCCCATGCGAGAGGTACCTGCGGTGGTGCGTCACACCCTCGTGGACCCTCATCAGGTTCAGGTACGAGGGCAGACACGTGTGCAATTGCGTAGGGACTTTTCTCCTCGGGTCACAGGGACAGCAGATGGCCAGGTACTGACGGCAGTGTGCCTGACCGTTGACTGGAGAGGTGCCCCAGACAGCACGCGAAATGCCCGCCCTGACGACTCAGCGCTCACCTTCGTCAGCCTGCACAGCACCCGACCCTGCCAATGAACATTTTCCTACGCAGCCAATGTTTGCTTCGGACGTAGCGCGGAGCATTTTCATGTGCGTTGGGCGTACATCCTGACGCTGCAGGAGGTCAGGGGGCCTGCGCAAAATGCATCACGCCACAGGGCACTCACGGATCCCTTTGAAAGGACTTCATCATGGATACTGCTGAATTAAACCAGGTTGATACCACACGCCTCCCGCTTTCTCTGCGCGCCTTGATCGATTGTGTCGGGGTGGAACATGCTTACCGCCTGACGCAGCTGTATGGTGGTCGGCCTCGCTACATTCCAAAGAACCCAGAACGCTCCGCGCTGGCCAACCTCCTGCCGCCCGCTGCCCTCGCCGCCTTGACGGCGCGCTTCGCCGGAACATCCCTGGAGATCCCCAAGGCTGACCATTTCGAACGCCAACTGCGCGATCGTCGTATTGCTGAGGAAAGCACCCAAGGGTGGTCACGTGCAGAGCTGGCAAATCGCTACGGATTGAGCCTGCGGCAGATCGGTAATATCCGCCGCAGCCAAGGCGCCATGCCTGCGTAGGCTTTCCGTCTTAACCCCATGTGCAAATAGCCGCACTGTAGCCGTGCGGCTATAAGTCGCTACCTCCACTTATGGAAAGGAAATCCATAATGTCTACGATCGACAACGAGCTGATTGGCTCGGTAATCAATGCGTTGCCCCTGGACCGTATGATTGCAGGCCCACTGCAAGCCATGATCCAGGCCCAGACGGCCGCTAGCAAATCCTATGCGGATTTCCTCTTGGGCGTATGCATCAAGGACGGCAAGGCCGTCGCGGTCAAGTTCGACTACGACGAAACGGTCACTGACGAAAACGGCACTTATAAAGGGACCGTTGCCAAGTCGATGCAGATACCGCTGCTGGCAGCGGTCACTCACCCCAATATCGCCATCAGCGAGGGTACAGTCGAGTTCGAGCTGACCATAACCCAAGCGGCGGAAGATGCCAGCGAGAAGAGCCACAGTGGCGAATTGGCCGCTTCGCTTGGCTGGGGACCGTTCAAAATGGCTGTCAAAGGCCAGATGAGTCACAAGAGCACACAAACCCGCAAGACAGATACGCGTGCTCGCTATGCGTTCAATACCAAAGTGGTTCGCCTGGAGCCGCCTGAGGCCTTGATGAGGGTAATGGATGCCTTGACCGAAGCGGCAGCAAAACCTGTCCGCCTGGGTACATCGACTCTGGACAGCGATGAGGCCAGGCTTGGTAGCAATTCCCTGGTGCCACCGACCACCGAAGCTGGTAAAGACGCTGTATAGCGCAGGCAAATGACACGGCACTCTAACGCCGAGGCCTATTCTGCGTGATCTGGTAACGCCGCTACTGCGGCGTTACCCCTTGCCAAGGAGACTCCCTGATGGGACTGTTTTCCAGAAAAGAACCCATGGTCTCCAGCGACCTGCGCGACATTACCCGGGGGCTGCATGAGGCCGCCAGCAGTGCCAATTCCCTCATCGCTCAGCAGTACATCAAACTCTTTGATCAATTCTTCGATTACGATCCAGACGACCTCGGAACCCCTATGCGGGCCAAGATGGTTGAAGTAGCGCTGGATGCCCAGCATTACATGCAGGTACCGCTGATCACACTGGTCGCGCCACGTGGGCTGGCCTTGGAAGCGATGAATGTCGACCTTTCTGTCAAGGTCACCGGAACCGAAGCCGAGGCGGTCACCCATGCCTTGGAAAACGGCGAACTTAATTCCGAACGCTTCTATGTGACGCTGGGTGGCTTGCGCCGAGACCCGGCCCAGCGCAACCCTGACGAAGTACAGATCAGTCTGAGCTTCAAAGCGTGTGATCCGCCAGAAGGCGTGCAGCGATTGCTAGAGGAATATACCCAGCTCATCACACCCCTGCGCAGATCAGCCCCCCTAAACCACACCTTTGCCTGACGAGGTGCAGGATGTGGAGCATTCCGGAGATTAGAAATCTTTCTTGTAAAACAGGTCCAGGGAACTCGCCACACCGCTGGCGGCTTCCAGGTATAACTGACGTGTAAGTGCATAGCGCAGTGCGACTGTACTGGCCGGTTCAAACACCCCTACGCCATAGCGCAGCGTCAGTCGGTCAGTAAGGTTTCCGCTGGCGACCACACTGGTTGTATTGCCACTACCTTGCGTGTCCAGTTGGAAATCCTGGATGCCCAGGTTTTTTGCCAGCGTCCCTGCAGTCGACGCACTGCCCATCAGGCCTAGGCCAAGCGCAGCTTGGGCCAGTACATTGTTGTCTCCGCCGTCACTGTTGAGCGGGCGGCCAAGAATCAGCCAGGACAACGCTTGCTCTTGGCTCATGGCAGGCTCGGCGAACACTTCGCTAGAGGGCTGCTGAACGCTGCCACTTAAACGAATACCCGCCGTCACATCGTCCGTTTGGCGAACGGCTTCCACGTCCAGGTAAGGCTGGTCCACAGGGCCGGTAAAGAACAGGCGTGCCCGGCGTATCGTGAGGCGTTGCCCATACGCACGATAACGCCCGTTACGCAGCTCCAAAGCGCCACGCGTGTCCAAGTCGTTACCGATGTGCAACCGCCCGGCAATGTCGGCCTGCAAGCCGAAACCGCTGAACGCCAGCTTCTCTTCCCCTACGATCACGTTGATGTCCATGGCCATGCCGGCCTGTACGGAGGCAGGTGCCTCTCGCCCTACCACTATCGTGTCTTGAGATACCTTGACTGTGGAGGGCGGTAGCTGGCGTACCGTCACAGTGCCTTTAGGAATGTTCACGGTGCCGCTGACGGCGAGCTTCTGGTTCGCCATGACCAGCCGAAGGTCTGCACCCGCTTCCACTTGGGCGTAGGGTGGCACGTCCACCGGTAGCTGGCTGGCACGTACGGCCATGTCCAGGCGCAAGGCCTGGCTCCAGTCCAACTCGCCTGCAATGGTGCCCTGCCCCTGCGCTCCGCTGCGCCAACCGCCCTCCAATTCCAGGTGGTCGCCACCCATGCGTGCCTGAAGGTTCAAGGCCTCGATGTTCAGGGGCAAGCCTGGCCCCGATACCCGGCCGTTGGCCAGGTTGAACAGGCCGTCTATACGAGGGGCCTGTAACGTGCCACCCAGTTGCCCACTGCCGTCAAGCTGGCCTGCAACCTGGTCTGCCTGTTCAATCATAGGCTGCAGTATCGCCAGGTCCAGGCCACCGAGGCTAAAGCTGCCACTCAACGCCTTTTGCCCGCCAAAGGGATCAACGCTGGCCTTCACATGCAATTGCCCCAGCCTGCGCCCCTCAAAATCAAGGGCATTGTCTACGTTGCGAGGCGTGATGTTACTGACCAGGCGTAGCGTGTCGTAGGGGAACCGTAACCGTTCCGTACCCTGCTGGGTGGACAGCGTTCCGCCGCTGATATCGACCTTCAGTTGGCCTTGTGGGCCAGCCTTGCCCATGTCCAGTTTCACGTCAGCGTTGGCGCTGCCTTCCCAGCTCAGGGTGTCAGGCAACCACGGCTGCAGGCTGGCCATGGGGAAATCATTGAGGTGCAGGCGAATGCGCGGTTCCGGGGCCAACTGCTGATTATCGGCACACAGGCTTGCACGCCCGGAACGCCAGCAATGGGCACCCAGCGTTACTGTACCGTCTGCCAGGCGCTGCAGCGAAGCGGGCGACTGCAACGCCCAGGCTTGGCCATGGCTGGCTATCCGGCTGCTACTCAATTGCCCTTTCCACGCCCCATCAAGCCAACTACCTGCTGCGGTCAGAGCCAGCACCAGTTCGGGCCCTTCCAAGCCAGCTTGAAGCGAATGCCGCTTGGCATCGCCGTTGCCTTTGAGCGACAACGTCCCAAGGCTGGTGGTACCGGCGGCCAGCCCTATACCAGTCAGGTTCAGGGTGCCCTGTTGCTGGCCGTCAAGCTGGGCGTCCAGAGACAAGCCACGAATGCGGTTGTCCTGCCAGGCCAACTGTTGCCCTTGCAGCACTAGTTTGCCCTGGGGCCGCACAAGGCTGCCGGCCAGGTTCAGTTGGCCTTTGACGGCGCCTGCCAGGCCAGGCCAAAGCTGATCCAGACGAGGTGCGGCGATGGCAAACATACCCTCCAAGCCCTCACTGCTACGACCGGAGCCCGTCAGGTGATTCAGCCCCATGCCCACATCCACGCCAGCCACCTGCCACTGGCTACCCTTGCCATTCACACTGCCTTTGGCATTGGCGGGCTGCCCGCGTAACTGGCCGGTGATTCCAAACTGTGCAGCCAGGTCGAGTATGCCGTTTTCCCAGCGGCCTTCGCTGGTGAGGGTGCCGCCCAGCTTCCCAGGCATTGCGGCCACCCAATACGCCGGGTTCAGGTTGGAAAGGCTAAGGTCAGCGCCCCAGGACAAACCCTCGGCGAACCCAAGCTTGAGCTGCCCTGCCAACTGGCCTTGCCCCGCCACCAACTGCAATTGCGGTAACACCACGCGCTGCGTGTCCCCACTGAACGGTGTGGTGAACGTGAATGGCCCGGCAGGCCCCTGGAAGTCACCGGCCAGGTTGCCCACGTAGTTGCCATGGCCATAACGAACCATAGCCTTCAGGTTGCGGGCGCTGACCGGGGGCGGCGAAGGCTGTGGATACAGGCTAGCCCAGGGAAAGTCGAGCCAGTCCAGGTTGGCCTCGGCCGCTAGCCCGTCGGCCCAGGTGGCGTTGCCGGTGATCTGCACACGGTGGGTTGCATCCTGAGCCAGGCTCAGCTCGTCCACCCTGGCGTGTTCTGCACTGACATTGCCCTTAAGTAGCAACGTCACCACGCCTTGTTCGCCCGGTAGATGTGCATCGCCCCGGACGGCATACCCATCCTTGAGATTGCCTTCAGCCTTCAGGGCAATCTGTTCCAGCGTCAGGGTCGCAGGCAAGGACTGCTCGGCCGTGAAGCGTTCGGCAGTCACGACCACCTGTGCTGGCAGGTGGTCCGCCAAAGGCTGTAGGGAGGCTGCCAGCGTGGCGTCCAGATAACCCGTGCTCTTGGCGGCCAGTGCGAGCGTGCTGGCAACCTCCCCTTTGAGCGTGCCTTGCAACTGCCACGCTCGTTTATCTACGGTAGGCAAGGCCAGGCTGAGCTGTGCATCCATTGGCCATTGGCCCTGTGGACGCAGGGTACCCTCCAGGCCCAGCCGCATGTCTCCATACATCATCTGTAATTGGCGCAGTTGCAAGCCTGCAGTGCCCCAGTTGGCCGCCAGGTTGACTTGGCTCAACAAGGGTTGCCCGGCGTAGTTGACCTGGCCGATATGGACCTCACCCAGCTCAAGGCTTACCGGCATATCCAGATCAGGCAGCTGGAATGGGCTGTTGCTCTCTGTGGCGGCTACGGGCGTGCCTGGCGTGACATTGACCTGTTCGGCGTGCAGATGATCGATACATAGGGTGAGCCGCCAAAGGCAGCCGGGTGTCCACGTCATGCCCAGGGCGATGACTTCAGCCTTCAGCCCGCCCGCCCCCGCCCAGCTCAAGCGGTCGGCTTGCCAATGGCCACCCAGCCGCCCTTCGAAGCCCTCGACCTCAAGGCCTGGCACCTTGCCCAGTATCCAGCGACTGCCCATCTGGGTAGTCAAAGCCGCTGTAACCGCCGCTAGCAGCACCGTGATCAGGCCAATGATGGTTAACCCTGCTCCGAGGGCCCAGCGCTTGCGGCGCGTCATAGTTCAGGCCCCATGGAAAAGTGCAGGTGCACGCCCCCGTCGTCGTCCAGGCCTTGGGCTATGTCTACCCGTATAGGCCCTACAGGCGATACCCAACGTACTCCCACGCCAACCCCCGTTTTCAAACTGGGCAGGTCCAGGCTGTTGAATGAATTGCCTTGGTCGATAAAAGCTGCCAGCCGCCATTTAGGCGCCACGCTGTATTGGTATTCAGCGGTTCCTGCCACCATGTAGCGGCCGCCGATCTTGTCGCCATCGCTGTTTTCCGGAGACAGGCTCTGGTAGTCATAGCCACGCACGGTCTGGTCGCCCCCGGCGAAGAAGCGCAGGGAGGGTGGAATGGCCTTGTAGCCATTGGTGGCGCTACCGCCTACCTGCAGCCGGCCAAGGAAACGGTGTTTCTCGAACACGGTGGTCAGCCCTCGCCACTGGACATTGCCGTGGAGCAGGTTGGCATCGGAGAGCAGCCCCTCCTTGGCCACCTGGGCATCGAATTCCAAGCGATAGCCATGGCTGGGGTCCACTTTATTGTCGCTGTGCAAGTAGCTATAACTGATGCCGGGCATAACCAGGTTACTCAAACCCGTGTCGTCACCCAGGCGATACTGTTCGCGCTGCCACTTCAAGGAGATGACCCGCTGCCAGCCACTGTCCAGCTTGGTATGCCATTCGGGGCCTAGCGTCAGCAGCTTGCTCAGGCTGTCGGTATCGGCGATTTCTTCATACTGGTAGCCGGCGGCATAGCGCAGCTTGTCCGTCAGGGGCGAGGCCAGGGGTACGTCATACCATAGGCCTACATTCTGCCGAGGCGCAGACAACTCTGCCTCGGCACCGTAGCTGTGGCCTTGCGGGTTGACCCAGTGGCGTGTCCAATTGGCCCTCAGCCGGGGGCCTACGTCAGTGGAGAACCCACCGCCCAGGCCTAGCGTGCGTGGGGCACGGGCCGTGAGCGCCACGTTTACCGGCACCACTTGCTTTTGAGCATTCTGGGGCGAAGCATCCACGGCGACGCCTTGGAAGTAGCCGCTTGTTTGAAGGTCTCGGTTGAGCTGCGCAACCAGGTCTGCGTTATAGGGGTCGCCTGCATGAAACGGCACCAGGCGCTGCAGCAAGCCCGGGTCTATGATCGAGTCGCCGCTGTAACGCACGTCGCCGAACCGATAGCGAGGGCCGCTCTGGTATTGCAGGGCAATGTCCGCAACGCCAGCCTCGGGGTCCACCCGTAGTTGCTGCTGCTCAAAGTGACCGTCGAAGAAGCCGAACCGTGAAGCCTGGGTCTGGATCAGCCGCTTGGCGTCCTCATAATGCCCATGATTGAGCGGCGCGCCCGGCGCCAGGGCATAGCTGCCTGGCACCTTGAATTCAGGCAGCGCCAACGCCGGCCCTTGCACCGCAATCACAACATCGCGCAGGTGAACGGGCGTTCCTGGCTTTACCCGCACGTGGAGGGTTGGCTTTTGGCCAGCCGTCACTTCGGTATCGACTTGGGCCTGATAATAACCCAGCGCTTCGGAGGCGCTATGGGCCTGGGCTTCAACGGTTCGGCGCATCTGCTGCAAGGCAGGTTCATCACGGTCTGCGACACTGCCGATATACGCCTCGATATTGGCCCGCAACGCAGCATCGGGCGGGGTCACGTCCACCTGAAGGCGGCTTTCTGCCGCGGCGTTTGCTGCCAGGCAGGCAAGTATCACACTGCCGCCCGTTCGTCCTGGATACCTCATGGGCGCGATCCTATCACGGATCCGCGCGCTAGCCTGCGCAAGCCGGCTCCGTTAGCATCTGCGTTTTTCTTGCAAGGTGGTCGCGTCATGAAAATCGTCTCGTTCAATATCAATGGCCTTCGCGCGCGACCGCACCAATTGGCTGCCTTGATCGAAAAGCACCGCCCCGATGTGATCGGGCTACAAGAGACCAAGGTGGCTGACGATCAGTTTCCTGTAGAAAGCATCCGCGACCTTGGGTATCACGTTCATATCCATGGCCAGAAGGGCCACTATGGCGTCGCGCTCCTGTCACTCAAGCCCCCGCTGGCGCTGGAAAAGGGTTTTGAAGGGGATGACGAGACCGCACAACGCCGGTTTATCCAGGGTCTGTATGAAGACCACAATGGCAACCCCATCACGGTCATGAACGGCTATTTTCCTCAAGGGGAAAGCCGTGATCACCCTACCAAGTTCCCCGCGAAGTCAAAGTTCTATGCCGACCTGCAACGGCTGCTGGAGGCTAGGTACCAGCCCTCGCAACCGGTGGTGGTAATGGGGGATATGAACATTTCACCTGAAGACAGCGATATAGGTATTGGTCCGGAAAACATCAAACGCTGGTTGCGCACGGGCAAATGCAGCTTTCTGCCAGAAGAGCGTGAATGGCTTGGGCGGCTAAGGCAGTGGGGCCTGGTGGATACCTGGCGCCACCTGAACCCTGACGTCAGCGACCTCTACAGCTGGTTCGATTACCGCAGCCGTGGCTTCGAGGACGTTCCAAAACGCGGCCTGAGAATTGACCTGATACTGGCCTCCACCGGGCTATTGCCTCGTGTGAAAGGCGCCGGGATCGACCATGAGTTGCGAGGCATGGACAAGCCGTCTGACCACGCTCCCATATGGCTGGAGCTGGCCTAAGGGCGGATCAGCAGTCACGGCCGATACCCGAATGTCGGTAGCCGCCAGGCCGCCCTTGGTTTCAACCGGCAGGGTGATAACGCTCCAATTCATGCCGGGCGATAGCGGCACGGTGTACTTCGTCAGGGCCGTCGGCCAGGCGCAGGCTTCGCTGCATGGCATACATATAGGCCAAGGGGGTGTCACCGCCTACCCCAGCAGCGCCGTGCAGCTGGATAGCCCGGTCGATCACCCGGAGTGCAATATTGGGGGCTACTACTTTTATCTGGGCAATTTCGCTGCGTGCCACCTTGTTGCCAACCGTGTCCATCATATAGGCAGCCCGCAACGTGAGCAGGCGTGCCATATCAATTTCCATGCGCGACTCGGCAATCAGGTCGCCGTTGCCCCCCAGCATTGCCAGGGGTTTGCCAAACGCCTCACGTGACAGGCCACGCCGGCACGCCAGCTCCAACGCTCGCTCGGCCATGCCCAGCGAGCGCATGCAGTGGTGAATCCGGCCCGGGCCCAACCGGCCCTGGGCAATCTCGAACCCCCTTCCCGGCCCTAATATCACGTTGCTCAGCGGCACTTTGACCTGCTCGAACAAGACTTCAGCGTGGCCGTGAGGCGCATCGTCGTAACCGAATACCGACAAGGGCCGGACCACCCTCAGCCCCGGCGTATCCATGGGTACGAGCACCATGGAATGCTGGCAATGACGCGGCGCACCAGGGTCGGTAAGGCCCATGAAAATGATCACCCGGCACCGGGGGTCACAGGCGCCGGATGTCCACCACTTGCGCCCGTTCAGCACCCAGTGGTCGCCCTTCTGGATCGCGGTAGCGCGCATATTGGTAGCATCGCATGAGGCAACATCCGGCTCGCTCATAGCGAAGGCCGAACGGATGTCTCCGCGCAACAGAGGCTCCAGCCACTGGCGCTTCTGCTCGGCTGTTCCGTAGCGCACCAGCACTTCCATATTGCCCGTATCAGGCGCTGAGCAATTGAAAGGCTCTGAGCCCAACACCGAGCGCCCCATCAGCTCAGCGAGAGGGGCATATTCAAGGTTAGTCAAGCCTGCCCCAAACTCAGACTTGGGAAGAAAAAGGTTCCACAAGCCCTCAATGCGCGCCTGGCGCTTGAGTGCCTCCATGGTCGCCGTAGGTTGCCACCGGTTACCTTGGGCCAGCTCTTGAAGAAACCGGGCCTCTGCCGGTACGACATGCGTGGACATGAAACGCGCAACCTGCGCGCGCAGTGCTTGAACCCGAGGGGAATACGCGAAGTCCATGTAACGCTCGCCTAAAACACAACTGTTGGCCGGAGCGAATGATCCTAGGGCGCACTCGTATCATTTGGCGAGCCTATTATCCTGGTATATAAACATTCATAAGCAACATCAAGCCCATCAGGGACAACAGTGAGCCGAGCATGAACCTGAGCAAGATCGACCTGAACCTGTTCGTCGTCTTTGATGCGATCTACACCGAAGCCAACCTTACCCGCGCCGGGCAGATTGTAGGCATCACCCAACCTGCGGTCTCCAATGCACTGGCGCGGTTGCGGGAAACCTTCAACGATCCGCTGTTCGTGCGCACAGCTCAAGGCATGGTGCCGACGCCCATGGCGCAGAACATTGTTGGGGATGTCCGAAACGCGTTGTCCCTGTTGCGCGTGTCTGTTCAGGAAAGCCGAGTATTCAACCCAGCTGATGCTGGCAAGACCTTTCGCATCAGCATGGCTGACCTCATAGAAGCCGTGGTGTTACCGCCCCTGATGCGCCGGCTTCGCCGCCACGCGCCGGCGCTGGTGATTGAAAGTTTCCTGTGCAAGCGGCGAGATACCACCAAGGAGCTGGCCGCAGGCCGGTTGGACTTTGCTGTAGATGCGCCGTTGAATACCGACCCGCAGGTCAGGCACGTGAAGCTCACAGAAGACCGCTATGTCTGTGCAATGCGCCGGGGCCACCCTCTGGAGGGCAAACCACTTACCCTTGAGGGATACCTGGCCCAAGGGCACATTCATATTTCCAGCCGCCGAAACGGGCTAGGTGAAGTGGACCTGGCACTAGGCAAGATGGGCCGGCAGCGCAAGATCACTTTGCGCTCCCAGCACTACATGATGGCGGCCCAGGTGCTGCAGCAGACGGACATGGTCATTACGGTGCCCGAACGTTTTGCCAGGCGGCATGACTTGCCATTCACCCCATTGCCTCTGCCAAGCGTAAACACCATAGAAACCCACTTGTACTGGCATGAAAGTACCGACCAGGACCCTGCCAACCGGTGGATGCGCGAGCAGATCATTGAGCTGTGCGCCGGCATCATGGCGCCGGAACAGGAGCCCTCCAGCCCTGCCCCGGTGCGTGGGTGAAACAAGTGTTACCTGTGGTCCGCCAACGTGGGTTGAACGGGTAACCTGGAAACACCTAGCGCCTACGCAGGCCCAAACCGCAATGCGGGGCTTTATTCAACCTGTTGAATTTATTGGCTTTGGGCAAGTTGGCACGCCGCCTGCTATATCTCTGGCACAACAACAAGAAAAACCCTGTACCCCATAATAAAAACAACACGAACGGCTCTGACATAACAAGAACAACCACGGCAGAGACGAAGCCAGCAGATTTTTTTGAGGAGGATGTGTTTTCCAGGGCTTTGCCCACGACTGACCACACAAGAATAAAACTGCCCTGAGGCAGCCGGTGCGAAGTTGGACTTGAGGTGAAGGCGGATCAGCGCTCAAAAAAATACGTTTGCTATTAGGCCTGACTGGGGCCTGCGATACCTGCACGGGCTCGCCGCTCAAAAACAATAACAGGTGGCCTGAAAACAATAAGAACAGCGATCGCGACATACCTTGAGGGGAGCTTCGGCTCCCCTCTCTGCATTCGTCAGGCCAGTACCAGCATCGCTCTTACCACTGTGCCCTTCAGCTGCCAGCCGTCTTCCCAGCTTAGCACTGGCCAGGTTGGGTTCAGCGCGCGCAGGTAACGGCGCCCACCCTCTTCCTGGAGCTCACGAAAAACAGCTTGCTGCTGGTTCGGTACGCTTACCAGCACCAGTTGGCCGACTTCAGGGCTCGCGAAAGGGTCAACCAGAATCAGCGAGCCTGCAGGTACGCTTCTGCCATGGGCTGCGCTCATACTCTCTCCAGTGACTTCCAGCAAGAATGCCGGCCCGGCCGCCTGGTAGTCCGACAGGTAGCTCAGGCCAGTACTGTAGGCCGCAATAGAGGGTTTGTCGTCTGCAGCTGCCGCCCACTTCAGTAAGGGATAGCGAAACCCTGGCTGAGTGAAGACCCCTGGTGGCATGCTCCCGGAAGCTCCAAGGTCATAGCGACCGGACTGTTCATTCACGCGCAGCACCTGAACGACTTCCAGGTCTTTCTCACCCAGCTCTTTGAGAATGCGGTTCATGGTATCCAGGTCTGGCTTGCGCCTGCCACTGAGCCAGTGATTGATCGCGCCTTGCGAACAATTGACACGTTCTGCCAGTTGTTCCTGTGTCAGGCGCCGCTGGCGCATTCTGTCTTTGACTATATCGATCCAAGTGTCCATGGCGCGTACCTTACTGGCCGAAATGCCAAGAGCCATACATCCCCTGTAATAGATTATCGACTCAATCACTACTGTCCGTAATTTATACTGCGACCTGCCTGTTTCGCCTACTGCCTATGGAGCCTATATGCCGACCATGCCTACACATTCAACGTTCGAGCCTTCAGCCCTCGCTGCCTCGCTGCCACTGTCCGAGGTGCTTGCCCACGCTGACGCCTTGTTACACTGTGCCTCTGCCGTGGCCTACGAAAGCGCCGACCAGCGACATGGGCAATCCCGGCATCTGGCGCTGAGTGTGGTGCATTTGGTGGACATGGCCAGGGCACTCGTAGTGCGCAGCCTCGAACAACCTGCCGATGGGAAGGATGCACCACCCACCCCGGGCAGCGAGTGAAGGGGATGGGGGTGAGCCAAGGCAGGTAGCGGGTGTACACTCCGATTTTGTTCTCGAGCGAAAATTACCATGCATGCCACGGCTACCCGTATCGATATTCACGCGAATTTTGACACTGGAAACATCCAGGTACTGGATACTACCGACCCGGCCAACCTCCGCCTGGCAATCCGCCCGGACAGCCAAAGCGCGCATCTGCAATGGTTTCACTTCCGTGCCGAGGGGCTTACCCTCGGCCAGCAATATACCTTCGTGCTTGGCAACGCCAGCCAGTCCTCCTACCCCAATGCCTGGTCAGGCTACCAAGCTGTTGCCTCGGTCGACGGCGAGCAGTGGTTCAGGGTGCCGACCCACTACGATGGGCAATCCCTGCGGTTCAGCACCGAAGCACAGGGCATGGCCATGTCGTTCGCCTACTTCGAGCCCTACCGGGAAGCGCGTCACCTGGCCTTGCTGGAGCGTGCCCGTCAGGTGGCGGGCATGCAGCAGCTAGCGGTTGGCCACTCACTCGAAGGCCGCGCCTTACCCCTGTTCCGCATGGGGAACGGGGCCGCACACAAACGCAAGGTATGGCTGATCGCACAGCAGCACCCTGGGGAGCACATGGCCGAATGGTTTATGGAAGGCATTGTCACCGCATTGGAGCGTGCCGAACCATGGATGCAGACGCTGTTGCAACAGGTGGAGCTCTACCTGATCCTGAACATGAACCCTGATGGCGCGTTCCATGGCCACTTGCGCACCAATGCGGCTGGGAGGGACCTCAACCGTGCCTGGCAGAACGCAACGCCTGGGGAAACGCCTGAAGTCCACTTTGCGTTGCAGCATATGGTGCACTACGGGGTCGATCTGTTCATTGACGCCCACGGCGACGAAGAGATCCCCCACGTGTTTACCGCCGCCTGCGAAGGCAACCCTGGGTATACCCCGCGTATCGCCCGCCTGGAAGCCCGGTTTCGCCAGGCGCTGTGCGAGCAGACTCCCGATTTCCAGCAGGTGCATGGCTATACACGAGATGAGCCCGGCCAGGCCAACATGACACTGGCCTGCAATGCCATAGGCCAACGTTTTGATTGCCTGTCGATGACCCTGGAAATGCCTTTCAAGGACCACTTGGACGCACCCAATACCCGGACGGGTTGGTCAGGTGCACGCTCGGCGCAATTGGCGCAAGACATGCTCAAGGTCATAAGCACCCTCGCCCCTCTGCTTCGCGACTGATCCACAGCGCAGGCGGGAATAAACCGGCCAAAGGGGCGTCTAGCTGACTCGCCCCGTTATGCGTGATGCCATGAACGACCTTGAGGATTCACTCCGTGAGCTGTTGCCTCGGCTGCGGCGCTTCGCACTGTCGCTAACCCGCAACAGCCACGACGCTGAGGACCTGGTGCAGGCTACCCTGGAACGCGCGTTCACCCGGTGGAAAGGCAAGCGCGCAGAGGGTGACCTTCGGGCCTGGCTCTTTTCGATTCTCTACCGTCGGTTTGTAGACAACCACCGCAGCGCCAAGCGCTATGCCCGCATGCTGGCGCTGTTTAGCCAGCGCGATGATGCCCTGCCATCCGCTGAACGCACCGTAGTGGCCCAGGCAGCACTGGGCGCTTTCAATCAGTTGAAGCCAGAGCAGCGAGCACTGCTGTTCGCCATTACGGTAGAAGGGCTTAGTTACCAGCAGGCCGCTGTGATGCTGGAAGTGCCCCTGGGCACCGTCATGTCGCGGCTGTCCCGGGCCCGCAAAGCCCTACACAAACTCACTGACGGTGATATCACCTCACCTGCCCTGCGGATTTACAAATGATCGCCCTGCCCCCTAGCGAACATGACCTTCATGCCTACGTTGACCAGCACTTAAGTGCAGCGGACCGCCAGCGACTGGAGGCCTGGCTGGCTGAACATCCCGAAACGGCCGAGGAGGTGCACGCGTGGCAACGTGACGCCAACCGCCTGCGGGCTGCGTGGAGCGGCCCCCTTCAAAGCATGATAGACAGCCCTCTGGACCCTGCGATGCTCAGGCACCGGGTTTGGCAGCGACGCTCCCGTGAACTGGCACAGGCCGCCGCGCTGGTGATCGCTATAGGCGCCGGCGCTGTAGGCGGCTGGCAAGCACGTGGCCCTGACAGCACGCGGCTGGCTGCGGCGCCAATGACCGATGCCCTTCAAGCTTATCGCCTGTTTGCCGTGCAAGGCGTGTTGCCCGCCGATTACACCACACAGCAGCGTCACGACCTCCAGGCCTGGCTTGACCGGTATTTCAACCACGCGCAGCGCCTGCCGGACCTGTCAGCGGCTGGGTTCGAGCCTGGAAGCGCACGCCTTCTCAACACCGACCAGGGGCCTGCTGTCATGGTGGTGTATACCAACGCCCGTGGCGAGCATGCCAGTTTCTATGTCAGGCCGCCGGGGCCGGGTTATCACAGGCTGCCGCGTGGCACGCGCAGGGATGGCGAACTGCAGGCCGATTATTGGTCAGACCGCACCTACAACTACGCCATGGTCAGCAGCGTAGGGCTATCGACCCGCCAGGCACTCGAACAGGCCATGGGGGAAGGCATCTAGCTTATAATCTGCGCCTTGAATGCTATCCCGAGACAGCGCCGATGACAGCCCTGGCCATCAACCTATTCACGATCCACCCTCAGTACAAGGGCCACATAGCGAGCCGCAGCCCTCTGGGCCAAGGGTCTTGCAGGCCTGTAACAGCATGACCGCACTGGAACGCTTGCGCGCCGGCGCGATGGCCGGTGCCACCCGGCTGGACCTCCAACTGGGGTTGGCAGAAGTGCCCCACGACGTGCTGGGCCTGGCCGATACGCTGGAAATACTCAACCTCAGCGGTAATCGCCTGACGACCTTGCCTGCGTGGCTGCCTCAGCTGAAGCGGTTGAAGGTGATCTTCTGTTCGGGCAACCCTTTCAAGCGGCTGCCCGAAGTGCTGGGCTTGTGCCCGGCCTTGGAGATGATTGGGTTCAAAGGGTGCGAGCT
Organism: Pseudomonas sp. AB39(2026); assembly: GCF_059831485.1. Lineage (NCBI taxonomy): Bacteria > Pseudomonadati > Pseudomonadota > Gammaproteobacteria > Pseudomonadales > Pseudomonadaceae > Pseudomonas > Pseudomonas sp. AB39(2026). The sequence continues at coordinate 198,693 of NZ_CP195212.1, read as the reverse complement.
GGTCGACATACCCGCAGCCTCACTACCTGGCACGCTCCGTTGGCTGATCCTGACGGACAACCATATTACGCATCTGCCCGACGTGTTCGATCGCTGCCCTGGCTTGCAAAAACTGATGCTGGCCGGTAACCGGCTAACTGCGCTGGCCCCTACGCTGGAAACCTGCAGCCAACTGGAATTGTTGCGCATTGCCTGTAATCAGTTAGAGCGCCTGCCGGCCGAACTGCTCACGCTGCCACGGTTGGCGTGGCTAGCGTGTGCGGGTAACCGTTTTTCCGCTGTACCGGCGAGTGAGCATGAGAGCGCTCGGGTGCCCTGGAGCACGTTAACGCTGCAACATACCCTTGGTGAAGGCGCGTCTGGAATGGTGTACCGCGCCTTGCTGCCTACTGGGACGCCGGTTGCCGTGAAGTGTTTCAAGGGGCACCGCACCAGTGACGGCTCACCCGAAGATGAGATCGCAGCTTGCCTGCACGCGGGCAGCCATCCCAGCCTGGTGCCTTTGCGTGGCCAACTGGAAGGACAGCCTACCGGGTTACCTGGGCTTGTGATGGACCTGATCGACCCGGCCTACCAGGTGCTGGCAGGGCCGCCCAGCCTGAGCAGCTGTACCCGCGATAACTACACACCTGGCCTGCACCTTGAAGCCGCCACTGCCCACGCCCTGCTCACCAGCATCGCAGGCGCTGCACGCCATCTCCATGCACGGGGCGTGATGCATGGCGACCTGTACGGGCACAACGTGCTGTATAGAGAGGATGGTCACGCGCTGCTGGGGGACTTCGGTGCTGCTTGCCGGTATGTACCCGACGCAGGCCCGTTCGCACGGGGCCTGGAGGCTTTGGAAGTACGAGCATTCGGGATACTGCTGGAGGAAGTGGCCATGCGATGCGCGGAGGCACCGGCCGACTGGACCGCATTGAGCGTTGCCTGCCAGCAACCAGACCCTACAGCCCGGCCGCTATTTAACGACGTGGAGCACCGGTTGCTCGCAGGCTAAAGGTTGTAAGCCGCTGACAGTGCCAGGTATCAAGCGCCCAACAGCGAGCGCTTGCCTGCGAGTGCACTTGTTAACCGGCCAAGCCTACGTAAACGTTCTGGACGTCGTCGTGGCCATCGATCGCGTCCAGAAACGCCTCGACATCGGCCAATTGAGCTTCATCCGACAGCGCGACCGGGTTCTTGGCAACGTAGCCGATCTTGGCAGACAGCACCGTAAAGCCTTGCTCCGGCAGGGCCTTCTGGACCGCATCCACATCCGTGGCTTCAGTCAGGAACAGGGTAGCGCCCTCTTCGGCTGGCTCGAAATCCTGGGCACCGGCCTCGATTGCGGCCAGTTCCGGATCAGCGTCGGCTGTGTCAGGCGCCGCCTCGATCATGCCTAGGTGGCTGAAATCCCAAGAGACGGAGCCTTCAGCGCCCAGCTGGCCTTTGCGGAACAGTACACGGATTTCCGCCACAGTACGCTTTACGTTGTCAGTCAGGCATTCCACGATCACAGGCACCTGGTGAGGGGCAAACCCTTCGTATTTCACCAAGGTGTACTGAACGGCTTCGCCACTGAGGCCTGCCCCTTTATTGATGGCACGCTCAAGGGTGTCACGGGGCATGGAAGCTTTTTTAGCCTGCTCCACTGCCAAGCGCAGGCGCGGGTTCATGTCAGGGTCTGCACCAGCACGGGCAGCAATCTGGATTTCCTTGGCCAGCTTGCCAAAAATACGCCCTTTGGCGTTGGCTGCTGCTTCTCTGTGTTTTGCTTTCCACTGTGCGCCCATGGCTCATCTCTTTGTTCGTGTTTCAGGTACTGGCCTGAGTAGCCAATGCCGGGGATCGTCAGTCTATACGATTGCGCAGCCTGGAAAAAACAAAGGCCACCCGAAGGTGGCCTCTGCTTGCAGCGAGCGGTGAATTACTTCACAGCCCAGCCGGTCAGTTCGGCCAAGGCCTTACCGATGTCCGCCAGCGAACGCACGGTTTTAACGCCAGCGTCCTGCAAGGCAGCAAACTTCTCGTCTGCAGTGCCTTTACCGCCGGAGATGATTGCGCCAGCGTGGCCCATACGCTTGCCAGGCGGTGCAGTAACACCGGCAATGTACGAAACAACAGGCTTGGTTACGTTAGCCTTGATGAAGGCAGCGGCTTCTTCTTCAGCCGAACCACCGATTTCGCCGATCATCACGATCGCCTCGGTTTTCGGGTCTTCCTGGAACAGCTTCAGGATGTCGATGAAGGTAGAGCCTGGGATCGGGTCGCCACCGATACCTACGCAGGTGGACTGACCGAAACCGGCGTCAGTGGTCTGCTTGACCGCTTCGTAGGTCAGGGTGCCGGAGCGGGAAACGATACCCACTTTGCCTGGCAAGTGAATGTGACCTGGCATGATGCCGATCTTGCATTCGCCTGGGGTGATGACACCTGGGCAGTTCGGGCCGATCAGGCGTACGCCCAGTTCGTCGCACTTAACCTTGGCGTCCAGCATGTCCAGGGTAGGAATGCCTTCGGTAATACAGACGATCAGCTTGATGCCGCCGAACGCCGCTTCAAGGATGGAATCCTTGCAGAACGGAGCCGGTACGTAGATGACCGAAGCCTCAGCGCCGGTGGCTTCTACCGCTTCCTTGACCGTATTGAACACGGGCAGGTTAAGGTGGGTAGTGCCGCCCTTGCCCGGGGTCACGCCGCCAACCATCTTGGTGCCGTAGGCGATGGCTTGTTCGGAGTGGAAGGTACCCTGCGAGCCGGTGAAGCCCTGGCAGATGACTTTGGTGTCTTTATTGATCAGGACGCTCATTACTTGCCCTCCGCGGCTTTGACGACTTGTTGAGCAGCGTCGGTCAGGCTGGTAGCCGCGATAATGTTCAAACCACTTTCTGCGAGCACCTTGGCGCCCAGTTCAGCGTTGTTGCCTTCAAGGCGAACCACTACCGGGATTTTCACGCCGACTTCTTTCACCGCGCCGATGATGCCTTCGGCAATCATGTCGCAACGAACGATACCGCCGAAGATGTTAACCAGTACTGCAGCCACGTTGGCGTCGGACAGAATGATCTTGAACGCTTCGGTCACACGTTCCTTGGTGGCGCCACCGCCTACGTCGAGGAAGTTGGCTGGCTTGCCGCCATGCAGGTTGACGATGTCCATGGTGCCCATGGCCAGGCCAGCGCCGTTGACCATGCAGCCGATGTTGCCTTCCAGGGCAACGTAGTTCAGTTCGAACTTGGCAGCGTGGGCTTCGCGCGGGTCGTCCTGAGACGGGTCATGGAACGTCTTGAGCTTTGGCTGACGGTACATGGCGTTGGCGTCGATGTTGATCTTGGCATCCAGGCAATGCAGGTCGCCGTCAGCCTTGATCACCAGCGGGTTCACTTCCAGCAGGGCCAGGTCGTGGTCCTTGAACAGCTTGGCCAGGCCAGTGAAGATCTTGGCGAACTGAGCCACTTGCTTGCCTTCCAGGCCCAGCTGGAACGCCAGGTCACGGCCCTGGAACGGCTGAGCGCCTACCAATGGATCAACCGTAGCCTTGAGGATTTTTTCCGGCGTGTCGTGGGCGATCTTCTCGATGTCCACACCACCTTCGGTGGAAGCCATGAACACAATGCGACGGCTTGCACGGTCAACCACAGCGCCCAGGTACAGTTCCTTGGCGATGTCGGTGCACGACTCGACCAGAATCTTGGTCACTGGCTGGCCGTTGGCATCAGTTTGATAAGTGACCAGACGCTTGCCCAACCACTGTGCTGCGAACGCCTTGGCGTCTTCGCGGCTTTTGACCAGCTTGACGCCGCCGGCCTTGCCACGGCCACCGGCGTGGACCTGTGCCTTGACGACCCACTCGGTGCCGCCAATCTTGTCGCACGCTTCGGCTGCCGCTTCCGGGGTGTCTACTGCGAAACCTGTGGATACTGGCAGGCCGTATTCAGCGAACAGCTGCTTACCCTGATACTCGTGAAGGTTCATGCTTATTACCGTCTTCGTTAGGTACTGCACTTTCGGCGCTGCACTCATGGGAGTGCCGCACCACCTGTGACTGCTGCCCGCGACCATTGCCTGGAATGCAAAGCAGGCTTTGCGCCCCTGGCTGTCGCGGGGTGAGTCCAGCGTGCGTTCCGCGGTGCGCCATGGTGGCGTACGACGGGCAGCACACTGTGGTTTCTTGTTGTTTAACGCTTCTTGCGGTTGGCGATGTGAATGGCACCGCCATTCACGGCCAGGGCTGCTTCATGCAACGCTTCGGACAAGGTGGGGTGCGAGAACACCATCATGCCGAGGTCTTCTGCACTGGTGCCGAACTCCATCCCGATAGCCCCTTGCTGTACCAGCTCGGCGGCGCTTGGGCCAATCACGTGAACGCCCAGCACACGGTCGGTTTTCGCGTCGGCGATCACCTTGACGAAACCACCGGTGTCATTGGCCGCCATGGCACGGCCACTGGCCGCGAATGGGAAGGTCCCGACGTTGACTTCCACGCCTTCGGCTTTCAAGGTTTGCTCGGTCTTGCCTACCCATGCCACCTCTGGGTGGGTGTAGATAACCGATGGGATCAGGTCGTAGCTCATCGTGGCTTTGTGGCCCTTGATACGTTCTACCACCATGATGCCCTCTTCCGACGCCTTGTGCGCCAGCATCAGGCCGCGTACCACGTCACCGATGGCATATACGCCAGGCACGCTGGTAGCGCAGTAATCATCGACAAAGATGAAACCGCGCTCATCGATGTCCACGCCGCTGTCCGAAGCCAGCAGGTCGGTGGTCACCGGGCGACGGCCTACAGCAACGATCAGCTTGTCGAAGACGATTTTCTGTTCGCCGTTGGCATCGGTGTAGGTCACTTCAACTTCTTCGCCCGTGACCTTGGAACCGGTGACGCGCGCGCCCAGCTTGATGTTCAGGCCTTGCTTGGTGAACGTCTTGAAGGCTTCCTTGGACACCGCTTCGTCAGCGGCTGGCAGGAATTTCTCCAACGCCTCGAGCACGGTGACTTCAGCACCCAGGCGAGCCCAGACGGAACCCAGCTCCAGGCCGATAACACCGGCACCGATCACACCCAAGCGCTTGGGCACGGTCTGGAATTCCAAGGCGCCCGTGGAGTCCACGATCACATTCTGATCCACCGGGGCGGGTGGAATGTCGATCGGGCGAGAACCGGATGCCAGGATCACATTGTCCGCTTCCACCACTTCAACGTTGCCATCTTTGCCAGTGACTTCAACCTTCTTGCCAGCGATCAGCTTGCCGTGGCCTTCCAGCAGGGTCACGCCGTTGGCTTTGAACAAGGTCGCCACGCCGCCGGTGAGGTTCTTCACGATCTGGGACTTGCGCCCGACCATTGCCGGCACGTCCATGCTCATGCCCGCATGGTTGATGCCATGGGCCTTGAAACCATGCTCGGCCTCGTGGAACTTCCAGGAACTGTCCAGGAGTGCCTTTGAGGGAATGCAGCCGACGTTCAGGCAGGTACCGCCTAGTGCGGTTTTGCCTTCCTTGTCCTGATATTTCTCGATACAGGCGGTTTTCAGGCCAAGCTGAGCCGCCTTGATGGCCGCTACGTAGCCACCAGGGCCGGCACCAATCACAACGACGTCGAATTTCTGGGTCATATGGGTTCCTTAGCGCTACAGGTTTCGAGCTACAAGCCTCAAGCTTCAAGCGACAAGTTGACGCGGGTGAAACATGCAACAGGGCAAGTCGCACCACCGCTATCAACTTGCTGCTTGCCGCTTGCAACTTGCCGCTCGCAGCTTGCAGCTGCGATTTAGATGTCGAGCAGCAGACGAGCTGGGTCTTCCAGCAGGTTCTTGATGGTAACGAGGAAGGTTACCGCTTCCTTGCCATCAATCAAACGGTGATCGTACGAGAGGGCCAGATACATCATCGGCCGAATGACCACTTGGCCATTGATGGCCATGGGGCGCTGCAGGATGTTGTGCATGCCCAGGATCGCCGCCTGAGGTGGGTTCACGATAGGCGTGGACATCATCGAACCGAAGGTTCCGCCATTGGTGATGGTGAAGGTGCCGCCGGTCATCTCTTCGATGGACAGCTTGCCATCACGGGCCTTTTTGCCAAAGGTGGCGATGCCGTTTTCAATTTCAGCCAGGCTCATCTGCTCGGCATTGCGCAGCACGGGTACGACCAAGCCACGGTCGCTGGAAACGGCAACGCCGACGTCTGCATAGCCATGGTAGACAATGTCTGAACCGTCAATGGAAGCGTTGACAGCCGGGAAGCGCTTGAGGGCCTCGGTAGCAGCCTTCACAAAGAAGGACATGAAGCCCAGGCGCACGCCATTGTGGGACTTCTCGAACAGGTCCTTGTACTTCGAACGCAGTGCCATGACTTCGGTCATGTCCACTTCGTTGAACGTAGTAAGCATGGCCATGTTCGATTGTGCTTCGACCAGGCGTTCCGCCACCTTGGCACGCAGGCGGGTCATTGGAACGCGTTTTTCAGTACGGTCACCGGCAGCAGCCGTAATCGGAGCAGCCGCAGCGGCTGGCTTGGCAGCAGGTGCCTGAGCGGGTGCGTTCTTCTTCGCTTCGACCGCAGCGACAACGTCTTCCTTGGTGATACGGCCGTCCTTGCCGGTGCCCTTTATGCTGTTCAAGGCCAGGCCATTTTCTTCAGCCAGCTTACGGGCAGCCGGGCCGCCCATGGCGTCGTCATCAGCGCTTGCAGGCGCTGCAGCTGCAGCAGCCACGGTAGCCTCGGCCGAAGCAGAGGCCGGCGCAGCAGCAGGCGCTGCGGCGGCACCGCCCGCTTCAATGGAGCCCAGCAGCTCATCAGAAAGCACGGTATCGCCTTCGTTCTTGACAATAGCACCCAGCACGCCATCGGCCGTTGCAAGCACCTCCAGCACAACCTTGTCGGTTTCGATGTCGACGATCAACTCGTCACGCTTGACGGCGTCCCCTGGCTTCTTGTGCCAAGTGGCTACGGTACCGTCGGCGACCGATTCCGGGAAAGTAGGGGCTTTGATCTCGATAGCCATTATCAGTGGTTCCTTAATTCGGTTTCAGTGCGCGTGGCGTTAGACGGAGAAAGCATCGTTGAGCAGTTTTTCCTGCTGCTCCACGTGCATCGAGGCGTAACCGACCGCAGGCGCTGCCGAAGCATCACGGCCCGCGTATTCAAGCACCAGCGCCTTGTTGTGGTTGCCGATGATACGGCGCATGTGGTGCTGGCTGCTGTACCACGCGCCCTGGTTCATCGGCTCTTCCTGGCACCATACGACGTTCTGCAGGTTGGTGTAGGGTGCGAGGATGTCCGCCAGGTCGTTGTCCGGGAACGGATAGAGCTGTTCCAGGCGCAGAATGATGGTGTCTTCACGCCCATCGGCACGGCGTTTTTCCAGCAAGTCGTAGTACACCTTGCCACTGCACAGCACCAGCCGCGTGACCTTCGCCGGGTCCAGGGTGTCGACTTCCGGAATGACGGTCTGGAAGGAACCCTGAGCCAGGTCTTCCAGGGTCGATACCGCCAGCTTGTGACGCAGCAGCGACTTGGGCGTGAGCACGATCAACGGCTTGCGCAGCGGGCGGATCACCTGGCGACGCAACAGATGGTAGATCTGGGCCGGGGTGGTCGGCACGCACACCTGGATGTTGTGCTCGGCGCACAGCTGCAGGTAACGCTCAAGGCGTGCAGAGGAGTGCTCAGGGCCTTGGCCTTCATAACCGTGCGGCAGCAGCATGGTCAGGCCACACAGCCGGCCCCACTTGTTCTCGCCACTGGTGATGAACTGGTCGATGACCACTTGAGCGCCGTTGGCAAAGTCACCGAACTGCGCTTCCCAGATCACCAGTGAGTTGGGCGACGTGGTTGCATAGCCGTACTCGAAGCCCAGTACGGCTTCCTCGGACAACAGAGAGTCGTACAGTTCGAAGCTCGGCTGGCCTGCGAACAGGTGACGCATAGGGGTGTAGGCGCTGCCATCCTTCTGGTTGTGCAGCACGGCATGCCGGTGCGAGAAGGTACCACGGCCTACGTCCTGGCCGGTGATCCGGACCGGATGGCCTTCGAACAGCAGGGTGGCGTACGCCATGGTTTCGGCGTAACCCCAGTTGATAGGCAAGCCACCGGCCTGCATCTTCTGGCGGTCTTCATAGATTTTTGCCACCTGGCGCTGAACAACCAGGCCGTCCGGCACTTCCAGCAACTTGGAGGACAGCTGTTGCAGCGTCTTGAGGTCGAAGCTGGTGTCATGGCGTGCGGTCCACGCATGGCCCAAGTAAGGACGCCAGTCGACGAACAGTTCCTTGTTGGGCTCCTTGACCAGGCTTTTCACCACATGAAGGCCGTTGTCCAGGGCGCTGCGGTACTCGTCCACTTGGGACTGAGCCACGTCGGCGGTCAGGGCATTGCTCTGCACCAGATGCTCGGCGTACAGCTCGCGGGTGGTGCGCTGCTTTGCGATCTGCTGGTACATCAGTGGCTGGGTGCCGCTAGGTTCGTCAGCCTCGTTATGGCCACGACGGCGGTAGCACACCAGGTCGATCACTACATCGCGCTTGTACTGCATGCGGTAGTCGATGGCAAGCTGGGTCACGAACAGCACGGCTTCCGGGTCATCGCCGTTCACGTGCAGGATCGGAGCCTGGATCATCTTGGCAACGTCGGTGCAATACTCGGTAGAGCGAGAGTCGCGCGGGTTGCTGATGGTGAAGCCAACCTGGTTGTTGATCACGATATGCACAGTGCCGCCGGTCTTGAAACCGCGGGTCTGTGACATCTGGAAGGTTTCGAGCACCACGCCTTGGCCAGCGAAGGCCGCATCCCCGTGGATCGAGACGGGTACTACCTTGTCACCCACCGCATCGTTGCGGCGATCCTGACGGGCGCGCACAGACCCTTCGACCACAGGGGACACGATTTCAAGGTGAGACGGGTTGAATGCGAGCGCCAGGTGCACTTCGCCACCGGACGTCATCACGTTGGACGAGAAGCCCTGGTGATATTTCACGTCACCGGAGCCCAGTTCAACCTTCTTCTTGCCTTCGAACTCATCGAACAGGTCGCGCGGGTTCTTGCCGAACGTATTGACCAGCACGTTGAGCCGGCCCCGGTGGGCCATGCCGATGACGAGTTCCTTGGTGCCGTAGGAGCCGGACCGCTGAATGATCTCGTCCAGCATGGGAATAAGGCTTTCACCCCCTTCCAGGCCGAAGCGCTTGGTGCCAGGGTATTTGGTGCCCAGGTACTTTTCCAGGCCCTCGGCAGCGGTCACTCGCTCCAGCACATGGGTTTGCACTTCAGGCGAGTATTGAGGCCGGCCACGGACGCTTTCCAGGCGCTGCTGGAACCAGGCGCGCTGTTCGGAATCGACGATGTGAGTGAATTCGGCGCCAATGGTGCGGCAATATGTCAGCTGTAACGCTTCCTGGATCTCGCGTAGGCTCGCCTCCTCCTTACCGATGAACAGGTCGCCGGTACGGAAGGTCGTGTCAAGATCGGCATTGGTCAAGCCGTAATGATTGATTGAAAGGTCTGCCGGAGCGGGCCGTTGCCACAAACCCAGCGGGTCCAGCTGGGCGGCCTGGTGGCCCTGCATCCGGTACGCATGAATCATGCGCAGCACTTCCACCTGCTTTTTCTCGTGCTCACTGCTCACGCTCCCGGCGGAAACCGGCTGAGCGCGCCGCTGGTTCTTGGCCAGGAGCACGAAATGGTCGCGAATGGTGGAGTGCGAAACATCGGGGGCGGTGCTGCCTTCGGCGGGCAACTTCTGAAAGTAGGTGCGCCACTCTTCTGGCACAGCGTTAGGGTCGTGCAGGTAAAGCTCATAGAGCTCTTCCACATAGGCAGCGTTACCACCTGAAAGGTGGGCGCTATCCCACATGCGCTGCATCACGCTTTCTTGCATGCTTGGTCACCCTCGGTTAGGGGCCACCATCGGCGCGAACAGGGCGTGCCTGAACAAGTCTGGTGCAGCGACTCGAACACGGCCACCAAGGTCTCGCAGATAGTCCGGGTACCAGCCCGGATGCCCCTGCTGGTCTATTTCTTCAAGTAAGAGCAGCGGTACAAGCCCACCGCTCAAGTCGTAGCCGTAGCCGGGCTTACAAGCCCGGGCATGGCATTTTCGGGTGCAACGGGTGTATCAGATACCGCTTTGCAGCAACATGTTCCGCACGTGGCCGATGGCTTTGGTAGGGTTCAGACCCTTGGGGCACACGTTCACACAGTTCATGATCCCACGGCAGCGGAACACACTGAACGGGTCGTCCATGGCAGCCAGGCGCTCATCGGTACGGGTATCACGGCTGTCAGCCAGAAAACGGTAGGCCTGAAGCAGTGCAGCGGGCCCCAGGAACTTGTCCGGGTTCCACCAGAACGATGGGCACGACGTGGAGCAACAGGCGCACAGAATGCACTCGTACAGCCCATCCAGCTTCTCACGGTCTTCAGGGGACTGAAGGCGCTCGATAGCCGGCGCGGGCGTATCGTTCTGCAGGTAAGGCTTCACCTTCTCGTACTGCTTGTAGAAGATGCTCATGTCGACGACCAGGTCACGAATGACTGGCAACCCCGGCAGTGGCCGCAAGACCAGCTTGTTGCCCTTGACCACCGCCGAGAGCGGCGTAATGCAAGCCAGGCCATTCTTGCCATTGATGTTCATGCCATCGGAACCGCACACGCCCTCACGGCACGAGCGACGGTACGAAAAGCCTTCGTCCTGTTCCTTGATAAGGGCCAGTACGTCCAGCACCATCAAGTCCTTGCCCCCGGTGTCGACCTGGAAGTCGACCATTTTCGGCGCGGCGTCCTGGTCCGGGTTGTAACGATAAACACTGACTTGCAACATAGCGGTCATCACCCTTAGTAGGTCCGGATTTTAGGTTCGAAAGCCGGCACGGTTTTCGGCGCGAAGTTCACGGCACGCTTGGCGACTCGCTTCTCACCCGGGAAGTACAGGGTGTGGCACAGCCAGTTCTCATCGTCACGGTCTTCGTAGTCTTCGCGTGCATGGGCACCGCGCGACTCCTTGCGCTCCTCGGCCGCAATTGCAGTGGCCTCGGCGACTTCCAGTAGGTTCTGCAGTTCAAGTGCCTCGATACGGGCGGTGTTGAACCCCTGGCTCTTGTCGTTGATCTTCACATTGGCGATTCGTTCACGCAGGCTGGCCAGCTGGGCAATGCCCTGCTGCATATATTCACCGGTACGGAACACACCAAAGAAGTTCTGCATGCAGCTTTGCAGTTCGCGGCGCAGCGTGGCAACGTCTTCACCCGTGCTGCGCTCGTTCAGGCCACTCAAGCGGGCCAAAGCCACGTCCACGTCGGTCGCGCTGGCATCGCGGTACTCGATACCTTCGCTCAGCGCCTTCTCAAGGTGCAGGCCAGCGGCACGGCCGAATACGACCAGGTCCAGCAAGGAGTTGCCACCCAAGCGGTTGGCGCCGTGAACCGACACGCACGCCACTTCACCCACTGCAAACAGGCCAGGAATGATAACGTCCTTGCCTTCGGCATCGAGGGTCATGGCCTGGCCATGGATGTTGGTGGCAACGCCGCCCATCATGTAGTGGCAGGTAGGAACAACCGGCACAGGCGCTACTACAGGGTCCACGTGCGCGAAGGTTTTGGACAGCTCGCAGATACCCGGCAAGCGGCTGTGCAGCACTTCCTCGCCCAGGTGGTCGAGCTTGAGCATCACATGGTCGCCGTTGGGGCCACAGCCATTACCGGCAATGATTTCCTTGACCATGGAGCGGGCCACTACGTCACGGCCCGCGAGGTCCTTGGCGTTGGGCGCATAACGCTCCATGAAACGCTCGCCGTGCTTGTTGATGAGGTAACCCCCTTCACCACGGCAGCCTTCGGTGACCAGTACACCTGCGCCGGCAATGCCGGTGGGGTGGAACTGCCACATTTCGATGTCCTGCACCGGCACGCCAGCACGCAACGCCATGCCTACGCCGTCACCGGTGTTGATCAGGGCATTGGTAGTGGATGCATAGATGCGGCCTGCCCCACCTGTAGCCAATACCGTGGCCTTGGCACGGATATAGACGGTTTCGCCGGTCTCGATGCAGATAGCGATCACGCCAACAAAGGCACCGTCCTGGTTCTTGACCAGATCCACGGCGTACCACTCGTTCAGGAAGGTGGTACCCGCTTTCAGGTTGCCCTGGTACAGGGTGTGCAGGAGAGCGTGACCGGTACGGTCCGAAGCAGCGCAGGTACGCGCAGCTTGGCCACCCTTGCCGAAGTCCTTGGACTGACCACCGAACGGGCGCTGATAGATGCGGCCGGTTTCAGTACGGGAAAACGGCAAGCCCATGTGGTCCAGCTCGAAAACGGCTGCCGGGCCTTCCTGACACATGTATTCGATTGCGTCCTGGTCACCGATGTAGTCCGACCCTTTCACGGTGTCGTACATGTGCCAGCGCCAGTCATCGTTCGGGTCCGCCGAGGCGATCGCACAGGTAATGCCACCCTGGGCCGAAACGGTGTGAGAACGGGTTGGGAACACCTTGGTGACTACGGCAGTCTTGTGGCCGCCTTGAGCCAGCTGCAGCGCGGCACGCATGCCGGCGCCGCCACCACCGATGATGATGGCGTCATAATTGAGCGTACGGATGTTGGACATGGATCAAATACCCCAGAGAATCTGCACACCCCAGACGAAGTAGGCGAACATTGCTACGCCACATACCGCCTGGAACAGGAACCGCACGACAGTGGCCGACTTGCCCAGCGCCATGGGCGTGAGGTAGTCGGTGGAGATGGTCCACATGCCGACCCACGCATGGGCGCTGAGGGCCACCAGGGCCAACAGGCTGAAGATGCGCATCCAGTTGTTGGAGAACAGGGCATGCCACTGGGCAAAGTCCAGGCCGGGGTGCACGACCAGGTAGCCGATCAGAAAAATGAAGTACACCGCGAGAACGACAGCCGAAACCCGCTGCGCCATCCAGTCGTAAAGGCCCGAACGGGACAGGTTAGTGACGTTGGTTACCATATCCAGACTCCTGCCAGAACGATCAGCACTACAGAAACGACGATGACGATCTTGGAGCCGCGCTTGCCGCCCTCGAGCGTCTCGCCCACCCCGGTATCCATGATCAGGTGGCGAACGCCGGCCACCAGATGGTAAAGCAGAGCGGAGAGCAGGCCCCACATCACGAGCTTGGCCAGCGGACTGGTCAGATACGCCTTCACCTCGCCAAAGCCTTCCTCGGAGCCCAGCGATTTGCCCAGCGCGTAGAGCGCGATGGCAATGCCGACAAAGAGGATGACACCGGAAACGCGATGGAGAATGGACGTGTAAGCAGTGACGGGAAGTTTGATGGTCCTTAGGTCTAGGTTTACAGGTCGTTGGCTATTCACGGCTTTTTTCACACTGAAGAGCCCCCAGCAAGCAGGGCAAAGTTGTAGGGAAGTGTACTGGTCAGGTACCCACCACCCGGGGAGTGACGACGCCAGCGGAAACGGGCCAAAAGCCCCTGACGGTCGGACGCCGAGTATAGACAGTTAGGATACTAATGACAACGTAAAGGACTGTTCCTGAAACCGCGTTGCGGCGGCACTACAAAAGGCGTAAATAAATGTGAAGGGACCCTCCAACGCTGCTGCCACGGGGCTTGCAGGGCGGGGGGTGCGGCAAATTGACTTTAGTATTTATCCCACTATAGTGGTGCGGGCCCTGCGTGGGGGGTCTGTCAGATGATTCGAAGCATTAACAGGAGGCCACATGGCTGACAAGAAAGCGCAGTTGATCATCGAGGGCGCCGCCCCCGTTGACCTGCCGATTTTAACCGGCACCGTTGGTCCCGAAGTCATAGACGTGCGAACCCTGACCGCCTCAGGTCACTTCACGTTCGACCCAGGCTTCATGTCCACCGCTTCGTGCGAGTCGAAAATCACCTACATTGACGGTGACCAAGGCATCCTGCTGCACCGCGGCTACCCCATCGAGCAGTTGGCCGAACACTCCGATTACCTGGAAACCTGCTACCTGCTGCTTAACGGCGAACTGCCAAACGCCGAGCAAAAGGCGAGTTTCGTCAGCAATGTGAAGAACCACACCATGGTGCACGAGCAGTTGAAGACCTTCTTCAACGGCTTCCGTCGTGATGCACACCCCATGGCGATCATGTGCGGCGTCGTAGGTGCCCTGTCGGCGTTCTACCACGACTCCCTGGACATCAATAATCCCCAGCACCGAGAAATCTCGGCCATTCGCCTGGTGGCGAAAATGCCGACCCTGGCCGCGATGGTATACAAGTACTCCATGGGTCAGCCCATGATGTACCCGCGCAACGACCTGTCGTATGCCGAAAACTTCCTGCACATGATGTTCAACACCCCGTGCGAAATCAAACCGATCAGCCCGGTGCTGGCCCGCGCCATGGACCGGATTTTCATTCTGCACGCCGACCATGAGCAGAATGCGTCCACGTCCACCGTGCGCCTCGCCGGTTCGTCCGGCGCCAACCCGTTCGCCTGCATCGCCGCGGGTATCGCAGCGCTCTGGGGCCCCGCACACGGGGGCGCCAACGAAGCCGTGCTGGCCATGCTGGACGAAATTGGGGATGTCTCCAACATCGACACCTACATCGCCAAGGCCAAGGACAAGAACGATCCGTTCAAGCTCATGGGCTTCGGTCACCGGGTGTACAAAAACTTCGATCCGCGCGCCAAGGTCATGAAACAGACCTGCGATGAAGTGCTGGCCGAGCTGGGTATCAAGAACGACCCGCAGCTGGAACTGGCCATGCGCCTGGACGAGATCGCGCGCAATGACCCTTACTTCAAGGAGCGCAACCTTTACCCGAACGTGGACTTCTACTCGGGGATCATTCTGAAAGCCATTGGTATTCCTACCAGCATGTTCACGGTGATCTTCGCCCTGGCGCGCACCGTTGGCTGGATTTCACACTGGAAGGAAATGCTCTCCAGCCCGTACAAGATCGGCCGCCCACGCCAGTTGTATACCGGCGAAACACAGCGCGATCTGCAAAAGCTCGAAGACCGCAAATAAGTTATAGCCCGACTTCGCCAGCCCTCTTCTGCTGGCGAAGTTGTCCCTCCTTCCTGCACCGCCTAAATCACACTTCGAAAATTGCCCGGTGAGGTCATTGGCACCCGGCGCCGCTACTGCAGCGCCAGGCTTCAGGCTTCAGGCTTCAACACTCAGGGCTGTTCAGCCCGAGCCTTCAGGTTTTTCAATGTATTGAAGGGTGCATCGACC
This sequence comes from Pseudomonas sp. AB39(2026), assembly GCF_059831485.1. NCBI lineage: Bacteria > Pseudomonadati > Pseudomonadota > Gammaproteobacteria > Pseudomonadales > Pseudomonadaceae > Pseudomonas > Pseudomonas sp. AB39(2026). The sequence goes on along the minus strand of NZ_CP195212.1, from coordinate 183,501 downwards.
ACGAACTTGTTGGCAACCATAGACGGAACACTTCCGCCCGGCTCCGTGTGGACCTGGTAAGTCACCAAGGTATCAGGCCCCTTAGGCTCCATCTTCCAGAACCCCTCCACTTGGGCAACGCGAACATAGCCCTTTTCTTCGGGAAGGTAATTGGGCAGGCCTTTGAGTGTGCGCGTGAGGCTACCGTCTGCACCTTCCGTCGTTGTTACCAGCAACACCGAGTCGCGTGGCGTGACAGGCCATGGTGTATTGAATTGGGTGTAGGTCCAGGTCTGGCCACCGTCATGCTTGAGCAGCTTCTGGGATTTGCACTCGTGAATCCAGGCACAAGCACCGCTGGCATCCTCTTGCAAGGCACGTAACCGGGCAATGCTCGCGTGGATAATAGCGGTGCCTTTATAGGCCTTGTAGTCCGACCCTGGAACGCTACTTAAAGACACGGTAATGCCGCCTTCGTCCTTGGCCACCTGCCATGCTTCGGCATGGGCCTGCATGCTCATCCACGGTAGTACACATAGGGCTGCCAATCGATACATTGCGCTCATCGTTCTTTTCCTTTTTGTTCACGAGATGCGGTTCACTACCCTTACCTGGGCCGTTGCGCCTTCCAACCACCCCAGAATCCGTATGGCATCGTCGCTGTCGACACCGCAGAAGGCCGCATCCGCCTGGAATGCGGCGCATACCTTGGGACGCTCGGGCAGGCCAAAGATACGACACAGGTTGTCTGCACCCAGCTGGATGCAACGCTTACCTGCAGGCTTGCCTTCTGGCATGCCGGGTATGGGGGAGGAAATGGAAGGAGCGATGCAGCAGGCTCCACAGCCAACACGGCACAACATGGACAAGCGACTCCGGGCTTAGGCAAAGGCTACAGACTCAGCGATAGTAACCGCCTAAACGAGCGTTTGAAACCTCTGTTCAACGCTGCCTTGTCACTGCTTGAATTTGAAATCCAGCGCCGCACCCTCCACATCGCGACGCTCGTTGCGCAGCTGAAGGTCCATTTCATTGGTGAGTAGCCTGCCGTTAAGCTCAAAGGGCTCGGCGCTACCTTTGTCATTGAACATAGAAGGCAACAAGGGCTTGCCGTCTGTGGACGCTTGTACGGGCTTCACAGCAGCAGGTTTTCCAGGCGGCTGGAGTTGATTGACCATGTCCTTGGGTAGGGTGAGGTCGATTTTTGCAGGAGGGATGTTGGAAGCAATCGCGTCGGAAGACTTGCGCGACCGGCTTTTGGTAGCGACTCGGTTAGTGCGTTTGGGTGCTTTGGCGGCAGTTTTGCCCGCTTTTTTGGGCGACGCCTTGGCGGCGGTTTTTCCCTTCGCGCCGGGGCCTTTGGCATCTGGTGTCGGAGCCGCAGGAATCGCCGCGGGCAAGGGCACGGGCGCCCCTAGCACAAAGGGTTCTGGCGTGGCAGCAGGGGCCGGCCCCGCGGCTAGCGAGGTCAACAGCATACAACCCAAGCCAAGCAAACACTTAAAGTGATTCATGCGTACGACCAGCTACCTTCGTATACCTTTATGCTCACCCTTGCTCAGGTAGTTGGCAATAGGCGAGCAACCCGTAACTGCGACCGTTCAGTACCACGTACCGTTCCCCGTATCCTCGCAGAGCTGCGTGGCCAGCACCCCTAACGTCATCAGCGCCCGCTCGGCCTCACGGTTCCACGGGATCCCGCAATTGAGGCGGATGCAGTGGTTGAACTGCTCGGTATTACTGAAAATAAGGCCAGGCGCAATGCTGATGCCCTGTTCCAAGGCACGCACATGCAACTCCTGGGTATTCACACGGCCAGGCAGGCTGACCCAGAGGATGAAACCGCCCAAGGGCCGAGTCATTTGAGTGCCTGCAGGAAAGTGCTGTTGCACGGCCAGTTGGCAGGCCGTGAGGTTCTTACGGTACTCCTGCCGAACGTGCCGCAGGTGGCGATCATAGCCTGCGTTTTCCAGGTAGCTGGCAATCGCCATCTGGGTCACGCTGCAGGCCGAATGAGTGCTGAAGGTTTGCAGCCGCTGAATCTCTTCCTGGTGCCGGCCCGCCAGCATCCAGCCGATACGCACACCAGGCGAAAGCGTTTTGGAAAAGCTTGAGCAGTACACCACATGGCCCTGACGGTCATAAGCTTTCAAGGCTTTGTAACGGCCCGGCTCGAACATCAATTCGCCGTGAATATCGTCTTCGACAATCTGCATGTTGAATTCCGCCGCCAGCCTCAAAAGCTGCTTCTGCCGTTCCTCGGGCACTACCCCGCCCAGGGGGTTGCTTAGACGGGACGTCATCAGCACAACCTTGATCGACCATTGATTGGCTGCCAGCTGTAGCGCTTCCAGGCTGATGCCTGCCGTGGGATCGCTGGGAATCTCGATGACCTTCAAGCCCAGCAGATCTGCCAACTGCAACAAGCCGTAGTACGTAGGGGATTCGGCAGCGATCAGGTCCCCCGGCCGAGTGAGTACCCTCAACGCCATTTGCAGCGCATCGACGCAGCCGTGGGTGATTACGACTTCGGAAGGGTCTACCACTACACCGGCATCACGCATGCGAATCGCAATCTGCCGGCGCAGCGGCTCGTAGCCTGGGCTGAACATATAGCTGAACGCACGTGGGCTATGGAAGCGAGTCACTTTGGCGAGCTGCTGGTGCAGGGCCCGGACGGGCAGGTAGTCCACGTGAGGCACCGCTGTACCCAGTGCAAACACGCCCTCGCGCCGGGACTCGTCCAGCACCTGCTGAATGATGCTGCTGCGCGTGACCAGGCCTGGGCGTTCCACGCGAGCAATATCAGGCGTAGGGGCTGTAAGTGCGGGGGTTTGATGCACGTAGTAACCCGACTGCGGACGTGCCCGGATAAGCCCCTGGTCCTCCAGGTTGGCATAAGCCTGAAGCACAGTGGCATGGCTTACGTTCAGCTGTGCGCTCATCTTGCGCACTGAGGGCACACGTTCACCGGGCTGATAGACGCCTTTGCGAATATCCTCAGCCAATTGCTGGGCAATGCGCTGGTAGAGCAGAAGGTTCGTCATGGGCAAGCGTCTCTGACCCTGAAGCACCGGAACAGTAGAGAACTGTACGGGAACAGTTATCCAGCCAGAGGAGAGAATACCGCCAGTGCACCCTCAGTGCGAGGGGCACTGTGCAGCAAGTGCCTATCGTTTTGCGCCTAATGCACCTAACTTGTCCGAGATCACGATTTCAACACGGCGATTGAGCGCCCTGCCCCGTTCCGTGGCATTGGCCTCCACCGGGTACTGGTCGCCGTACCCTTCAACAGCAATACGCTTTTCCTCGACTCCTAGGTCTACCAGCATGTCCGCTACGGATTGCGCACGGTCGCGTGACAGGCTCAGGTTTTCACCAGCTGCCCCGGTGCTGTCCGTGTAACCTTCTATGCGTATGGTGCGCCGTAGGTTCATTTGAAGAAACTGCGCCAGCTTGAGGAGTGTTCGGTTGGCCGACGGTTTAAGGTCCGCTGCGCCTGTGTCGAACAACACATCTCCCAAAGTGAGTACCAGGCCGCGATCAGCGTCGGTCGTGGTCAAAGCCAGCAGTTGGTCTTCGAGCCATTGCCCCTGACGCTGCACGCTGGCTAGCCGGGATTCCCGCAGCGCCAGCTGCAGGCGTTCCCGCTCCAGCTCTCGCCGTTGCAGTTGCTCAAGGTTGCCCGCTGCTTCGCTATGGGCCAGCGCCATTTCGCTGTAGCGGGTACTCAGATAGGCATAATGACGGACGTCGTCGGCAGCGCCCCAGTAGCTGGACAAGCGCTCGGCGCGGGCCAGCGACTCACCTGCACGGATCACATCCTTGGGTGCGTAGCGAAGTACCTCTGCGTTGTCCCGTATCCCTTGGAAACGGGCAGTGGCCTGGTCAAGGGCCTGATCGGCTGAGTGCGTTGCACAACCGCCTAGGGCTGCCAGCAGGCACAAGGCCAGGGGAACACGTATCGAGGTCATGGTGCCTCTCCCAACTGCTTGCGCAACCGCTGGATACGCAGGTTTACCTGAGCCAATTGGGCAGCGCTTTTACGGGTCAGCTCATGCGCCTCAGCCAAACGGGCATCCAGCTCGGCCTGCTCCAGGGCCATGCGGGCGACCTTGTTGTGACCACTGGCCATGTCGGCGCGCGCCTGGGCGGCCTTGCTCAGTGCGGTGGCCAAGGGCTCACTGTCCTCGGCCGCGCCCACTGCACGGGCCTGCTCGATGGACTGCTCGGTAAGGCGAAGTTGTTCGTCGGGCACAGGGTCGGTGGCACAGCCGGCAAGGGCCAGCACTGCCCCCGCCCAGATCAATCGTTTGTTCACAGCATGTCCTATGGTTTGGCGGCCTCGGGCATTGCCTGTTGCTGGAGTTTCCAACGTTCGGCATTACGCTGCAGGATCGACTGGACCCCGCCAGAGGCGGCCAATTCTGTCATCTTTTTGGCCAGCTGTCCGCGTAGCCAGCCATCGTTGCAGGCAGAGTCCTGCGCAATAGCCACGTAGATACCTGGGCGGTCCACAACCACGTCCTGTGCCACCAGCCCTACCGTTGGGCCCAGTGTCGCCACAGCGGCCGCACCGGCATACCGTGGCGCGATGGCATAGTCTGCCTGGCCCATCACCACGGATTGAAGTGTGCGAGTGAGGTTTTGCGAAGGCACAAGGTTCAAATGCTGCGCAGCGAAGCTGCTGAACGTCGGTGTGAGGCGCGCCTTGGCTGAAACAGCGCCCCGTTGCCCAGCCAGGTCGGCCAACGTGGCGTAGCTGGCGGCTGAATGTTGCCGTGTCCATACCAGGTAGTCGTTGAACGCCAGCGGTGGATAGACATAATCCAAGTGTTCGAGGTCAGCCGTCGTCAGGACCGCATCTGCCAGCAGGTCCATACGCCCGGTACGCACTTCATCCAGCGCCTGGGAGCGCCGACCGGCATACAGCACCTCGATCTCGATCCCCAACTGGGCAGCGATACCTGTGAGCACATCCACGCTGGCACCGATAAGCTTGCGAGGGTCGGCGGGGTCGCGCCAGGCATAGGGCGGCGCATCCGGGCTGGCCGTGGCTACCAAGCGCTCGCAGCTGCCGGCTGCATTACCTAAAGAGGGAAACAGGGCCAGTGTCGCCAACCCGTACAGGACGCTTCGCATGAGGGGCTATACCTTCGCCTAGGGGCTGTTCAGCCTATGAAAAAACCCAGGCGATGCCTGGGTTTCCTGAGGTTGTGCGCTATTGAAAGCGGTTTCACACCAGCTTTTCGAGCTCCGGAATAACCTCGAACAGGTCACCCACCAGGCCATAGTCGGCCACCTGGAAAATGGGCGCCTCTTCATCCTTGTTGATCGCAACGATCACCTTGGAATCCTTCATGCCCGCCAGGTGCTGGATCGCACCGGAAATACCTACGGCGATATACAGCTGGGGGGCAACGATCTTGCCGGTCTGGCCAACCTGCATGTCGTTGGGTACGAAACCTGCGTCTACGGCCGCGCGCGAAGCACCTACGGCAGCGCCCAGTTTGTCTGCCAAGGCGTAGAGGTGCTTGAAGTTGTCACCGTTCTGCATGCCACGGCCACCGGAAACAACGACCTTGGCAGCCGTGAGTTCCGGACGATCCGACTTGGCCAGCTCTTCACCCACGAACGCAGAAACCCCAGCATCCTTCACCTCGGCAACCGTTTCTACGGAGGCGGAACCACCCTCGGCAGCGACTGGGTCGAAGCCGGTTGTGCGCACGGTAATGACTTTCACGGCTGCGCTGGACTGCACGGTGGCAATGGCGTTGCCGGCATAGATCGGGCGCGTGAAGGTATCAGCGCTTTCAACGCTGATGATTTCCGAAAGCTGGTCCACGTCCAGCATGGCGGCAACACGCGGCAGGAAGTTCTTGCCGTTGGTGGTCGCCGGTGCCAACACGTGACTGTAGCCAGAGGCCAGGGACACAATCAGCGGGGCCACGTTCTCAGGCAACTGGTGGGCATAGGCAGCGTTGTCGGCCAGCAGCACCTTGCTTACACCGGCAACCTTGGCCGCCGCGTCCGCAACAGACGAGACGCCCTGCCCTGCAACCAGTACGTGAACCTCACCACCGATTTTTGCGGCGGCGGCGACAGTATTGAGGGTAGCGCCTGCCAGTGCGCCGTTTTCGTGTTCAGCGATTACCAGGATAGGCATCAGATTACCTTCGCTTCGTTTTTCAGTTTGTCGACCAGTTCAGCAACGGACTTCACCTTGACACCAGCGCTGCGGGTCGCCGGCGCCTGCACCTTGATGGTTTTGCTGGTAGACGCCGTGGACACGCCCAAGGCATCGGGTGTGAAGCTTTCCAGCGGCTTTTTCTTGGCCTTCATGATGTTGGGGAGCGAGGCGTAACGCGGTTCGTTCAGGCGCAGGTCAGTGGTTACGATGGCCGGCAGGGTCAGCGCAACGGTTTGCAGGCCGCCATCGATTTCACGGGTCACGTTGAGCGTGTCGCCGGCCAGTTCCACCTTCGAAGCGAAGGTGCCCTGGGCATAACCGGTTAGCGCGGCCAGCATCTGGCCGGTCTGGTTGTTGTCGCTGTCGATGGCCTGCTTGCCAAGGATCACCAGTTGCGGCTGTTCCTTGTCCACTACCGCCTTCAACAGTTTGGCAATGGCAAGTGAGCCAAGCTCTTCGGCGCTTTCGATCAGTACGGCACGGTCGGCACCCAGGGCCAACGCAGTGCGCAGCTGCTCTTGGGCAGTAGCCGGCCCGACGGTAACCACGATCACCTCAGTGGCTACGCCCTTTTCCTTGAGGCGTACCGCTTCTTCCACGGCGATTTCGCAGAAGGGGTTCATGGACATCTTGACGTTGGCCAGATCCACCCCGGAGTTATCCGCCTTGACGCGAACCTTGACGTTGTAATCGACCACTCGTTTGACAGCTACAAGAACCTTCATGGATTCCTCGTTACGCTCCGGTGAATAGAATGTCGCAGGGCGGGCCTTGCGATCGCTTGTACAGGGCTCGCCGCCTGTGCGTGCGAGGCCATGATCGCCCGCCCCTAAGCCCTGGGCCCGGAAGCCGCCACATGGCGCGAGGCCAGCGGTCGTGAGCAACAGCTGACATGAAACCGCTCGTATCTTGACCGCACCGCAATGGCTGGTCAATACGCGGAACCCGCCAGTCACGCGCCCGCACCCAGCGAATTCATTGGCACTGACAGGATTCAAACAAACGTTTGATTTGGACCACCACACTGGTGTAGATATAATGCCCAATCAACGGTGAAGGGTCCCAACCGCCCTTGTCAGAAAAAACCGTACCCGCCTGTGTTAGGAGAGAACCTGTGGAACGCGAATACATGGAATTCGACGTGGTCATCGTCGGGGCCGGCCCCGCTGGCCTGTCCGCCGCCTGCCGCATCAAGCAGAAGGCCGCCGAAGCCGGTAAGGAAGTGAGCGTCTGCGTGGTAGAAAAAGGTGCCGAGGTGGGCGCCCACATTCTCTCCGGTGCCGTGTTCGAACCCCGTGCGCTGAACGAACTGTTCCCGGATTGGAAAAACCTGGGCGCCCCGCTGAACACGCCCGTGACGCGCGATGACATCTATGTGCTCAAGGACGCCCACGGTGCTCGTAAAATCCCTGGGGCCCTGGTACCCAAGACCATGCACAACGAGGGCAACTACATTATCTCCCTGGGCAACCTCTGCCGCTGGCTGGGCCAGCAAGCCGAGAACCTGGGCGTAGAGGTGTACCCAGGCTTCGCCGCCCAAGAAGCGCTGATCGACGAGCACGGTGTGGTGCGCGGCATTCTAACCGGCGACATGGGCGTGGACCGCGAGGGCCAGCCCAAAGGCGGCATGTATACCCCAGGCATGGAGTTGCGTGGCAAGTACACCTTGTTCGCTGAAGGCTGCCGTGGGCACATCGGGAAGCAGTTGATCAAACGCTTCAACCTGGACAGCGATGCCGACCCACAGCATTACGCCATTGGCTTGAAGGAGATCTGGGACATCGACCCCGCTCGGCACGAGCCTGGGCTGGTGGTGCACACCGCCGGCTGGCCGCTGGATGACGCCAACCCGGGCGGGTCGTTCCTGTACCACTTGGAAAACCATCAGGTGGTTGTCGGCCTGATCGTGGACCTGTCCTACAGCAACCCTTACCTGTCCCCCTTCGACGAGTTCCAGCGCTATAAGCACCACCCGGTGGTCAAGCAGTACCTGGAAGGCGGCAAGCGGGTGTCCTACGGCGCCCGAGCCATTGTCAAAGGCGGCCTCAACTCCCTGCCCAAAATGGTGTTTGCCGGCGGCGCACTGATCGGCTGCGACCTGGGCACCCTGAACTTCGCCAAGATCAAGGGCAGCCATACTGCCATGAAGTCCGGCATGCTAGCGGCGGATGCCGTGGTCGACCGTCTGCTGGGGGGCAGTGAAGGGGGGGACCTGTTAACGGCCTACCCGGACAGCTTCAAGGCCAGCTGGTTGTACGACGAACTGTTCTGTAGCCGCAATTTCGGCGCCGCCATCCATAAATGGGGCGCCATCAAAGGCAACGCTTTCAACTTCATCGACCAGAACCTGTTCGGCGGGAAAATTCCGTTTACCCTGCGCGACACCACACCCGACTACGCTACCCTCAAGTTGGCCGCAGACTCGAAGAAAATCGACTACCCCAAGCCCGACGGCCTGCTGAGTTTCGACAAGCTGAGCTCGGTATTCCTCTCCGGCACCAACCACGAAGAGGAACAGCCCTGCCACTTGAAGCTCAAGGACCCAAGCATTCCGATTGCCAAAAACCTGCCACTGTACGATGAGCCCGCGCAGCGCTATTGCCCCGCCGGCGTGTATGAGGTGGTGACACAGGAGAGCGGCGAAAAGCGGTTCCAGATCAACGCGCAAAACTGTGTGCATTGCAAAACGTGCGACATCAAGGACCCGTCCCAGAACATCGTGTGGGTAGCCCCTGAAGGCGCTGGCGGGCCCATGTACCCCAATATGTAAGGGCGCGCCCGCTGCGAGCTGCCCTTACCGGCGCCGATCCCGGCTCTGCACGGTCAGCTCCAGCGCTTTTTGCATGTCCAGCCGTGCGGAACGGCCTACGTCCGGGTGGTTAAGGTCAAAGTTGCGCTCGGACGGCAGGATAGGTGCCGTCAGGTCTTCCCCATCGGCCGGTTCGAAATCGCCATCGGCGCCGATAGGCATGGCGCTGCGGCGCAACAGCAAGCGCAGTTGCGCGGGCGTCAGCTGGGGGTTGATGGATAACATGGCTGCGACCGTGCCGGTCACCAAAGGGGTGGCGAAGGAGGTTCCACAGTGGGTCGTCACCTGCGGGTCTACGCCTGGCGCGCAAGCTGCGGCTGAAATATCCACTCGGCTGTCCAGGTTGGAAGACCCCCGACGTACCGCATAATCGGCACTCCCAAGAGGCGTGGCGCTGGCTTCACTTCGCTCATGCCCGCCTACCACCAGCAACTGGTCCGTTACGAACGATGACGGCAGCCTGTAGTCGTCCTGCCCCGCATACGAAGCCCCGTTGCCTGCCGAATTGATCACCACCACATTGGGGTGCTTGGCCTTCAACCAGCGGAAGAATTCTTCGAGCAGCTCTTCGTACCCCGCCATGGCCACACCCGAGCGCACCTGGGTGTCGATATCACCGCCCTGGACCTTCTGAGCCCCTACCCGGTGCAACCCCCAACTCCAGTTAAGCACCCTGGCACCGTCTTCTACCAGGTTGACGGACGCCGCCACGTTGGCCGTGATACCCGCATCGGAATCACGCTCCACGATAATCTCGAACCCCTTGCTAACGCCCTCCAGGCCGCGCAGGAAACCGGTATTGCCCGCTTTAAGCCAATGGGCCGCCAATACCCCCGTCACGCTTGACCCATGTGCCTTAGGGCTGCGTGCGTCCCTTGCGTACACACACAGGCGAGGCGATTGGCAGGGACCCACGTATTCGGCGAAATCTTCAGAATCAAAATCCACATTGCGTTCGATGACCCCGATCCGTACAGGGACCGTGTCAATGGGCGCCCCTCTCGCGGCGATTCGGCGGCGGTAATAGTTCACGGCATCCACGAAGCGGTTGGCCGCCCACTCTTCCTGAACCTGGCCAGGGGGTGGCACCTCGCGCTCCGCTTCCTCGGCCGAGGACTCTTCAATCACAACGGCATCCACGCTCACCTCATGGCCGAGCCGAAGGACCAATGCATCGCGTTCAGTGAGGGTATTGACCGGTAGGCGCAACTGCCAGGTGTTCAGGGCGGGGATGGCGCCTACCAGCGTAGCGCCGTATTGCTGGGCCAATTTCCGAACCTGCTCAAGGCCGTTGTAACGTTCCTCGATCACCACGCTCACCAGGTTCAGGTACGTGGTCAGGCCTTCGGCGTTAACTGCCGTCTCATTGGGCTTTGCCGCCAGCACGTGGTTACCGGCCATACTCAGCCATACACTGTTGCTGGCGCGCCCCTCCTGCTCCAGGTGCAAGGGGCCGCTAGGGTCCTTGCCGGTTTCAAGCGTAAGCCGAAGGTGGTTGCCTTCCCGCTCGTTCGCTTTTTCAACCGTACCTAGCCACGTTTTGACAGGGCCTGGCCCCAATCCGTCAGCCTTCAGGCAAAACACCTGGCGCCGGGTGTCCAGCAGGTCTCCGCAGCGCTCCAGGGTCTCCAGGCGAAGGGGCGGCTCTGCCCGGGCGCCTGTAGCCAACCCCCATACCAACAGTACAATCAGCCAGCGTCGTTCCATGAAAGGCCTTCTGTTCGGGCATTTTGCAGCTGTGACTGCCTGCGTTACAGCTTGGTTCAGCCGCCCAGCTCGCGACTCAGCGATAACGCCGCCGCCTGCACCGAGGGGACCAGCGCCTCCATACGTTCCAGCGACAGGTAGGGCACGGTACTGGCTACGCTGATCGCCGCAACAATCCGCCGGCTGGCATCACGCACCGGTGCGGCCACACAACGAATGGAGGGCTCGTTGTCCTCCAGATCAAAGGCGTACTGACCTTCCACGTACGCCTGCATACGGGCTACGAAAGCGTTCCAGCCCGGTTCCTCGCGCGGGCCCCACACAGCAGCCGGCGCAGGCTGGGCCTCGAACAAGCGGCGCCATTCATCAGGCGGGCTGTCCAATAGCAGCGCCTTGCCAATACCCGTCCGGGTCAAGGGCATGCGCAACCCTACACGCGAGCGCATTTCTGGCCCATTGCGCCCTGGATTCTTATGTAGGTAAAGCACTTGATCCCCGTCCCGCACCGCCAAGTGAACGGTATCACCCGTGGCCGCTCCCAAGGCATCGAGCACGGGTGCGGCCAATTGCGCCAAGGGAAATTCGTCCCTGGCCTGAAACCCCAGCTCGATCAGCCGAGGGCCCAGGCCGTAGCCGTTATTGGGCAGCAACCGCAAGTAACGTTCATCCACCAGCGCACTGGCCAGCCGGTGCGTGGTGCTGCGGGTGGTGCCAAGGGTGGCGGCAATGGCTTTGAGGTCGCGTGCACCGCCGGCCACGGCCTGGATCACCGCCAACCCCCGCAGGAGGGTTTGAGTCCCTGCCGGGGCAGGTGTCTCGATGGCTGTCATAGGTTGAACCCTGTCGTGAAGATGCAGCCGCCATTATCGACGGCAGTCGCCCTGCCCGTCACCCTTCCACCAGTTCTATGCGCTCGACCTTGCCCACCAGTACGATGTAACTGAGCGCACCCACCAGCGCCGTGACCGCCACATATGTAATAGCCGGCGCAAAGGAATCCCCGGTGGCCAGCAGCCCGATCACGATAGGTGTGACAATGGCCGCCAGGTTGCCGATGAAATTGAACATGCCGCCTGTCAAACCCAGCAGGCGGGCTGGCGCCAGGGTAGACACCAGCGACCAGGTGATGGACGCCAACCCGTTACCGAAGAATGCCAGGGCCAGGCAGGCGATCACCACCGGTGTGGAGTCGAACCAATTAGCGCCGATGATGCAGGTGGAAATCAACAGCCCGCCGATGATGGGCACCTTGCGTGCGACACCGATGCTGGTACCGCGCCGGATCAGCCAGTCCGAGAACAACCCGGAGCACAACACGCCCACGAACGCGGCCAGAAACGGCACTGCGCCCAGCAGGCCGGACTTGATAAAGTCCATGCCCCGGTACTTCACCAGGTAAGTAGGGAACCAGGTCAGGAAGAACCACAAGGTGGAGTTGAGGCAGAACTGGCCAATGTAAATGCCCCACAGCTTGCGCTGGCTCAGGATCACCTTCAGGTCTGCCAGGTTCAGCCGCTGCGCCTTGGGCTTGCGGTCGATGTCCACCAGCCCGCCGCCTGCTTGAATGAGCGCGATCTCTGCGTCGTTCGCACCGGAGAAATCCCGAGGCTCACGGTAAACCGCGTACCAGATCACCGCCCACAGCACGCCGATCAGCCCCGTGATCACGAACACCATGTGCCAGCCATAGGTTTGCTGAAACCATGCCAGCACCGGGGTCAGGAACGCCAACCCAACGAACTGCCCAGAGGTGTAGACACCAATGGCCGTGGCACGCTCGCGCTCAGGGAACCACGTGGTCACGACCCGGCTATTGATGGGGTAGGCAGGCGCCTCCAGCGCACCTACGGCCATGCGCAACACGAACAGTGCCACAAAGCTGCCCGTAAACCCCAGTGCCACCGTCGCCACCGACCACAGTACCAGCGCCGCGGTGTACAGAATACGCGGGGGCACGCGGTCGACCAGCCAGCCTCCGGGAATCTGCATGGCGGCATACGTCCAGCCAAAGGCCGAGAACACCAGCCCGATCTGGGCAGGCGCCAGCCCCAGCTCCGACGTGAGGGCCGGGGCGGCAATGGACAGGTTGGCACGGTCCAGGTAGTTGATCACCACCGTGATGAACAACAGCACCATGATGAAGAACCGCTTGCGGCTCGGCGTCGCCAGGGCGGCGTGCGCCGTGGCTGAGTGTGCAGTCTGGGTTTGCATGTTGGGTCTCTTGTGATTATGTCCCAATCGGCGAGTGTGACGCTGGCCTTACAAGGCCAGCTGGCCGGTCACCATTCGGCAAAGCTGCCATCGGCATGGCGCCAGATGGGGTTGCGCCAGCGATGGCCAATGGCAGCGCGTTCGCGCACGTATTCCTCGTTGATCTCGATGCCCAGGCCAGGGCCTTTGGGAATGGTCACAAACCCATCGTTGTAGTCGAACACCTCAGGCTGGCGGATGTAGTCCAGCAGGTCATTGCTTTCGTTGTAATGGATACCCAGGCTTTGCTCCTGGATGAAGGCGTTGTAGCAGGCGGCGTCCAGCTGCAGGCAAGCGGCCAGCGCGATGGGCCCCAAGGGGCAATGCAGGGCCAGCGCCACGTCATAGGCTTCGGCCATGGCCGCGATCTTGCGGGTTTCGGTGATACCACCGGCATGGGAGGCATCGGGCTGAATAATGTCCACATAGCCCTCGCTGAGCACCCGCTTGAAGTCCCAACGCGAGAACAGCCGCTCACCTAAGGCGATGGGGGTGCTGGTGAGCGGCGCCAGTTCCTTGAGCGCTTCATAGTTTTCACTCAGCACGGGCTCTTCGATGAACATGAGCTTGAACGGGTCTAGCTCTTTCATCAGCACCTTGGCCATGGGTTTGTGCACCCGGCCATGGAAATCCACACCAATGCCTACGTTTGGCCCTACGGCGTCACGCACAGCGGCCACGCTGGCCAGGCAGCGGTCCACCTTGTCGAAACTGTCCACGAATTGCATTTCTTCGGTGCCGTTCATTTTCACGGCGGTAAAGCCACGGTCCACGGCCTCTTTCGCCGCCTTGGCGGTTTCGGAGGGGCGGTCCCCACCAATCCACGAATACACACGGATACGCTCGCGTACCTGGCCACCCAGCAGGTCACTCACGGACACGCCCAAGGCCTTGCCTTTGATGTCCCACAGCGCCTGGTCGATACCGGCCAGGGCGCTCATGTGGATCGCCCCACCCCGGTAGAAACCGCCCCGGTACAGCACTTGCCAGTGGTCTTCGATATTGCGTGGGTCCTTGCCGATCAGGTAATCGCTCAGTTCGTCCACGGCTGCGGCCACTGTGTGGGCGCGGCCCTCAACCACCGGTTCGCCCCAGCCGCAGATGCCTTCGTCGGTTTCGATCTTCAGGAAGCACCAGCGTGGAGGAACAATGAAGGTGCTCAGTCGGGTAATTTTCATCGCTTGTCTCTTTTATCGATGGAAGAGGTGTTCAACGGGCCTGCTGCCAGCCCAAGGCATAGGCATCGGCGCGCTCACGCACCTGCGCGGCGGTAAGCCCGGGCTTGAACAAACCCGAGCCCAGGCCGAAACCGGCAACGCCCGCCTCCAGGAAGGGCCCCATATTGCCAGGCGTGATACCGCCCACTGGCACAAGCGGCGTGCCCTTGGGCAATACCGCCAGCAAGGCACGGACTATGGCGGGGGTGAGCGCTTCGGCGGGGAACAGTTTCAAGGCGTCAGCGCCCTCGTCCAGCGCGGCAAAGGCCTCGGTCGGTGTGACCACGCCTGGGGCCAACTGCAGGCCGGCCGCCTTGGCGGCACGCAGCACCTTGGGATCACTGTGGGGCATCACGATCAGTTCGCCGCCGGCATCCTTGACCTCCAGCACCGCACGCTCGCTGAGCACCGTGCCGGCCCCGATCAGGCAGTCGGCGGGCAGGCCGTCACGCAATATGCGAATGCTGCGCAGTGGGTCCGGAGAGTTGAGCGGCACTTCGATAATGCGAAACCCCGCGGCGTACAACTGCTGGCCAACCTCCAGTACTTCATGAGGGGTGACCCCGCGCAGAATCGCGATCAGGCCATTGATGGCCATGGCATCGTTGAGCAACATGAAAAGCTCCTTGGGAATCAGGGGTGAACCAGGCCAGCGGCTATGGCCAATAACCACAGGCCTCGCTCGGTAGCTTGGTGGGCAGTCTGTATGCGGCTCACGCCAGCCCGTTCGAGGGCGCGCTGGTAGCGCTGGCACAGCGCACCATTGCCTACCAGTACAATGCTGGAAGGTGCACGGATGGCCCCGAGCGCGGCGACTTCATGGCCGATCATCAGGCCAGAGAGGTAGTCGGGTTGTTCATCGGCGCGCAGTGTACCGGTCAGGCCCAGCGTTCGCGTGCTGAATACCGTGGCCAAGGGGCCGAGCGCGCCCTCGCTGGAAAGGGCAACGTCCAGGCCACGGTCAAAGGCCGCGGCTTGAAACTGTTCAGACGGCTGTTGGGTGCGCCCCAAAATCGTATGGGCGCAGGCGGCGGCGTACAGCTCGCCGGTCATGAAGGTGTCGAAGTGGCGAATACACCCCTCTTCCACCCTCACCCACTTGCTGTGGGTGCCTGGCAGCCCGATCAGCACGGGGTCGACTGGCGCCAGGGTATCCAGGACACCGAACACCTGGGTTTCCTCGCCCCGCATCACGTTGGGGAGGTGACCGTTCTGTAACACACCGGGGATGATTTGCAGGCGGTTGCCGTTGGCCAGTGGCACCGTCACCAGATGGCGGGCGATGTCCTGCTGCGTGGCCGGTGCCGGGCAATAAGGGGCTTCACGCCACCCCTGGGCACTACCCACCATGCCGCAAGCGATCAATGGCACGTCTGGCTGCGCGGTGCGCCAGTCGCCACAAGCTGAATCCAGTGCCTGCTCAAACCGCTGATCGGCCACTTGCATGATGCCCAGCGGTAGCTCGCGGGCCTCAAGCACTTCGCCGTCATCGCCCATGCGGTATGCCCGCAGGGAGGACGTTCCCCAGTCCAGCCCGATCAAACGTGCCTGCATCGCCTCACCTGTTTGTTATTGGTGTGAGTGGTAGAGGCGACGACTATAGCGCCAGCACGCAGGAAATCTCAATATGTAATTTAGCATCCCACTATGTGGGATTTTAGCGTACTCGATTGGCTAAGAAGGCCACGCCGGCCTTGCAACCCTCCGGTATGCACAAACATCAGCCGTGTGCCGGCCTTGAAATAACCAGCCGCCACCTTGGCCTGCAACGCCAGCAGGGCTTTAGCGGTGTACACAGGCTCCAAGGGGACACCGCTGGAGGCTTCGGTATCACGAAGGAACTGAAGCAGTACGGGGTCGACCTTGCCAAACCCGCCCCGGCTGGCGTCATGCCACTCCACACCGCCTGGCCCGGCGAGGGTGTCTACCGTGCGTTCGGCGCCCTGCCCCGGTGGCACGGCCAAGGCACCGTGCACACGGCGCTGCCCGGCTTCTGCTCTCACCAGGCCCGCCGCTGTGGTACCCGTACCCGCCGCCAGCCACCAGGCGTCGAACGTGTCCCAACCCAGAGCCGCCAACCGGCTTTGGGCCAGGTCTTTCAACGCGGTGCAGCCCTGCACGCCACGCTCACACGCACCGCCTTCGGGCAAGGTAAGCCAGCCGGGGTAGCGGGCTTGCCAGGGTGCCCAGAACCCCGGCTGATGGCGAGCGCGGTAACCCCCATAACCTAACCAATGGAGCGTCATGCCCATGGCCTGAAGGTCCTCGGTGGTGGCTGTGGCCTGAGGCTCACCCCGCAGCAGGCCGACCGTTTGCAGGCTCATGCGCTGGCCCGCCGCAGCCAGGGCGTGGAGGTGGTTGGACCAGGGCCCGCCCAGGCTGATTAGCCCAGGGGCGCCCTGCTGCCGAGCCAGTTCCAGCCAGGGGCGCAGCTTGAACCACTTGTTGCCGCTGACCAGAGGGTCGATCAGGTCCAGGCGCAACACGGCCACCTCGATACCCGCGGCGGCCAGCCAGGGCAGGTGCAGCGGTTGCAAAGGCGGCGGAAGTAGGCTGGCGGTGATCACAATGCAGCGGCAAGGCGCGAGCCTTGGTTGATCGCCCGCTTGGCATCCAGCTCGGCGGCCACGTCTGCGCCGCCAATCAGGTGCACCGGTATTCCCGCGGCTTCCAGGCCCTGCGCCAGTTCGCGCAAGGGGTCCTGCCCGGCACAGACCACCACGTTGTCCACCGCCAGCACTTGTGGCTCGCCGTCGCCCACCCGTATGTGCAAGCCCAGATCATCCACCTTCAGGTATTCCACCCCGTTGAGCATCTGCACCTGCTTGCTTTTGAGCCCTGCCCGGTGAATCCAGCCGGTGGTCTTGCCCAGGCCATCCCCCACTTTGCTGGCCTTGCGTTGCAGCAACCACACCTGCCGTGCCGGGGGGCTGACTTCGCCGCGAATACCGGCCACGCCGCCACGGGCCTCAAGGGAAGGGTCAATACCCCACTCGCGCCAGAACGCCTCGGGGTTCACACTGCTGGCCGTGCCTTGGTGCACCAGAAACTCACTCACATCAAAACCAATGCCACCGGCCCCTATGACAGCCACCCGAGCGCCCACTGCGCGGCGGCCTTGCAGCACGTCAAGGTAGGTCAGCACCTTCGAGTGTTCGATGCCGGGAATGGGCGGAAGCCGCGGCGTGATGCCCGTGGCCAGAATCACCTCGTCAAAGCCGCCCCCAGCCAGGTCTGCTACCCCTACCCGCTGGCCAAGGCGCACGTCCACGCCGGTTGTTTCCAGCTTGCGACCGAAGTAACGCACGGTTTCATTGAATTCTTCCTTGCCTGGAATACGCTTGGCCACGTTGAATTGCCCGCCCACCTCGCTGGCCGAATCGAACAACGTCACCTGGTGCCCTCGCTCGGCCGCGACAGTGGCGGCCGCCAGCCCAGCGGGGCCCGCGCCCACGACCGCGATGCGCTTGGCGGCCAGGGTGGGCAGGTACAGCAGTTCGGTTTCATGACAGGCGCGGGGGTTGACCAGGCAACTGGTGAGCTTGCCCGCAAAGGTGTGGTCCAGGCACGCCTGGTTGCACGCGATGCAGGTATTGATCTCATCCGCCCGGCCCTGCTCGGCCTTGGCCACGAAAGCCGGGTCGGCCAGGAACGGCCGCGCCATGGACACCATGTCGGCGCTACCACTGGCCAGAACCTGCTCGGCGACGTCAGGCGTGTTGATACGGTTGGTGGTAATCAAGGGCACCCTGACGGCCCCTCGAAGCTTGGCGGTGACCCGTGCGAACGCGGCGCGTGGCACCTTGGTGGCGATGGTGGGGATGCGCGCCTCGTGCCAGCCGATCCCCGTATTGATCAACGTGGCCCCAGCCGTTTCCACCGCCTTGGCCAATTGCACCACTTCCGGCCAGTCGCTGCCGCCTTCGATGAGGTCGAGCATGGACAGGCGGAAAATAATGATAAAGCGCTCGCCCACGGCTTCGCGTACCTGACGCACAATCTCCACCGCCAGGCGCATGCGGTTCTCGTAGCTGCCACCCCAGCGGTCAGTGCGGTGGTTGGTCCAGGCTGCCAGGAACTGGTTGATGAAGTACCCCTCGGACCCCATTATTTCCACGCCGTCGTACCCCGCCTGCTGAGCCAGGCGGGCGCAGTTGACGAAGTCGGCGATCTGTTTCTCGATACCGGCCTCATCCAGTTCGTGGGGCTTGAACGGGTTGATGGGGGCCTGGATGGCGCTGGGCGCTACCAGGTCAGGGCTGTAAGCGTAACGCCCGGCATGAAGGATCTGCAGGCAGATCTTGCCCCCTTCGGCGTGCACGGCTTGGGTCACCACACGGTGGCGCTCGGCCTCCTCCTGCGTACTGAGTTTGGCGGCACCTTTGTACACGCCGCCCTCGGCATTGGGCGCGATGCCCCCGGTAACCATCAGGCCAACGCCGCCCCGCGCACGTTCAGCGAAATAGGCCGCCATGCGCTCGAACCCGCCTGCCACTTCCTCAAGGCCCGTGTGCATCGACCCCATGAGCGTACGGTTGCGCAAGGTGGTAAAGCCAAGGTCCAGCGGGGCGAGCAAGTGGGGATACGGCTTGTGGGGGTAGTGGGCGGTGGTCATAGGGCGCTCCATCATCAGGGGGGTGCGGCCGCTCGAATCGGCGCCTGCACAATGGCTGCGACAGTAATGAGCACAGCGCAGGCACTCAATGACCGCAAGTGACAACTCGTTGATCCTTCTGCACAGGGTGCTACCCTAGGGCCCTTATTCCCTGTGCCAGCCCCTTATGCGCAAAATCGTTGTACTGCTGTGCGCCGCTTTCACGGTGTTTGCATTGGCAACCTACGCCTGGTGGACCACACAGCGGCCCGTGGCCCATTACTTGTCCGACCTTCGCATCGAGCCCTTGCTTGAACAAGGCCGCCCAGGCGCGGCGGGTAACCTGTTGGGCCTGCAGCCACGCATGACCCCTGCGGACTACCAGGACGCCCGGCGCCTGCAAATGAAGTTCGAAGCCTACCTGCGCCAGGCACGCGCCAAAGGCCTGCTGGGGCCACGGACCATCGTGGTGTTGCCGGAGCACATTGGCACCTGGCTCTGGCTTAGCGGCGAAAAGGATGAGGTGTACCGCGCCGAGCAATTGAGCGAGGCCAGTGGCTGGCTGACCCTTAGCAACCCCCTGGCGTTTCTTGGTGCGTTAGTGGAAGGCCAGGGCGAGCGTCGCCTGAGCGAAGCCCAGTTACGCATGAAGGCGGCACGCATGGCTGAAGATTACCAGCGGGTATTTGGGGGGCTGGCGCGGCAATTCGGGGTCACCCTGGTCGCCGGTTCCATTGTGCTCCCCGAGCCTGGCCTGCAGGCGGGCCGCCTGACCTTGGGTAAAGGGCCTTTATATAACGTGACCGTGACCTTCGGCCCCGACGGCCTGCCGATGGCTGCGCCTTTACGTCAGCATCGCGTTCATTTCCGCAGGTTCCTGGCTGCAGGCACCGGGCCGGCGCTCCAGGTACTGCAAACCCCTGCCGGGCCTCTAGCGGTCGCCCTCGGAGATGATGCCCGTATGGCTCACGTGCAGGCCCAGGTGAAAGCCCAGGGCGTACGCATGCTGGCCGTACCGGGCTTTGTGTCCAGCGATGTGGACGCACCTGCCCCGCCAGAAGCGCCAGCGCTGACTGACGCCGCGCCGGCAGGCCTGGTGGTGTACCTGCACGGTCGGTTCTGGAGCCACCGAGGTGTTGGCCAGGGCTATAGCTGGCAGGCGGGCCAGCGGGGCACGCCGCGAGCAGACCCCGGCACCGCAGGGATCATCAACCTGTGGCTGTAAAGGCCGGTCACCTGCGCCTGGGCGAGGTGTCGGTGGGCCTGTTGCAGGGGCTGGCCACTGCGCTTCACGAACAGGGGGTCAACCCTACCCCCCTGCTGGAGCAATTCGGCCTGGACAGCGCCCGGCTGGCCCAGCCTGGGGCCACCCTGTCCATTGCGCGCTACATGCGCCTGGGCCACGCCGCAATTCAACTGACTGGCAACCCTGCGCTGGGGCTGGCCATGGGCCGTGCCGCCACCTTGGCACAGGCAGGGCTGGCGGGCGTGACGGCCGCCCAGGCCCCCAACGTACGGGAAGCGGCCCGTACGCTGGTCCGGTTTGAGCCGTTGTATGGAAACAATTACCGGGGCCAGTCCCGCTTCGACGAAGACGCCCGCGGCGCCTGGCTCAGCTTCTACTCCATCAGCCCCTACAATGGTTTCAACCGTTTCGTGGTGGAGGCCTTGCTCAGCGGGTGGCTACAACAGCTGTCTGTTGTGGCCCGGCAACCGCTCCAGGCTGAACAGGTACAGATTGAATTCCCTGCGCCTGCCTATGCCACCGCTTACGAAGGCCTGAGCCTCACCCCGGTGGCGTTCGAGGCGGGTCACAATCGCCTGCGCCTGAGCCAGCCGGTGCTGGCCCTGCGCAACCCTGACCACTGCCCTGGCACTTGGCGGTTGTTGCTGGGGCTGTGTGAAGAAGCGCTGGCCCGACAAACCCGTACCCGCACCCTGAGCGAGCGTATTGCCGCACTGCTGGGCCCCTTGCTGGAAGGCCGCCGGGAGCCCGACCTGGACCAGGTGGCGGCTCGATTGAAGATGCCGCCCTGGACCCTGCGGCGCAAGCTGGCCGAAGAAGGTACCGGGTTTCGCGAAATTCTCAACCAGACCCGGCGGGACCTGGCCCTGGCCTATATCCGCGATACGGACCTGAGCCTGGGTGAAATCACATGGCTGCTGGGGTTTACCTCCGCGGAGGCCTTCCAGCGTGCCTTCAAACGTTGGGCTGGCCAACCGCCGGGCGCGTACCGGCGTGAGCACCGGCAGGCACGGCGAGAAGGCTACTGATCGGTAGCGGGTGCGGGGGGCTCTACACTGGCAGGGGTATCCGCCTTGATCGGTGCCTGCTCAGGCGGAGGGGCCAGAGGCTCGGCGCCTTCAGCAGGGACAGGTGCCAGGGGCTCCGGGGTGATGGCCGGCTCGGCAGGCGTTGCGGGTGCAGGCGCTTGCGCCCCAGGGGCCTGGGCAGGCGCTGCTGCCGACTCAGGCACGCCCAGCACCGCCTTGGGTGCCTCCTTGGGCTGGGCCACATGATGGGCTCCACCGTGGGCTGCCTTGGGCAGGAAGCTTTCCACCAGCCCGAAATAACGCTCATAGAACTGGGTCGCCGACACTGTCTCGCTGGCCACCTTCACCATGGAGTCGTCCGTAGAGCCAATGGGCATGGATACCGAACCCAATACCCCCACGCCCAGGCTGGCCGAGTTGTTGGTTTTCTTGAGGGCGTAGCGGTCCTGCAATGCGTTGGCGAACATGGTGGAGCTGCGGCCGCTTTCGCTGTCGGCAGCGCACACTACGTTGAAGGAGATTTCCAGGTGGGTGTCGCCATTCTGCTGAAAGCTTTTATGGCCACTGACCAGCTTGGGGTCGCTGCTGGTAATGATGTAGCCCTGGCTGAGCAGTGCCCGCCGCGCGGCTTCACAGGACGCTGTATCACTGACCGGGTAGCTGCGGGAAAACGTACCCGAATCGTTGAAGTGTTCGTGTTCGTAGATCGCCGGCTTTTGCGAAGAACACCCTGCAGCGCTGGCCACGGCAAGGGCCAGCAGCGCCCCTTTGCGTGAAAAGGCGGCAGCGATGGAATTGAACATGTGCACATCCTGCTTGGGCATCGGCCGGGTGGGCATTGTGCACTACAACGCCAGCCCGGCCCGTGAAATCAGTGTACGAGGGCGTGAATTTTACTACGCCCGGCCGGTGGGCAACACCCTGGGCAGAGGACAGTGCCCACGCCGGTGCCGTATATTGCGCAGGCTTTGAGCACCGACCTGCCCCGAAGGATGCCCTGATGTCACGCCGCCTGATGCCCTCGATGACCGCCCTGCAATGCTTTGAAGCGGCAGCCCGGCACCTGAGTTTCACCCGCGCGGCCCAGGAACTGCACCTCACCCAAAGTGCCGTCAGCAAACAGGTGGCGCAGTTGGAGGACCTGCTGCGCCACCCCCTGTTCCAGCGTGTACGCCGGCGCTTGCAGCTCACCCCGGCCGGTGCCCTGTACCTGGCCGAGGTGAACAAGATCCTGACCCAGATCGACATGTCCAGCCGGTACATCCTGTCCTATGGCGCCGAAACCGAGGTGCTCAGGGTCGCTACCCAACCTACGTTCGGGGCGCGCTGGCTGATTCCCGCCCTCAAAGGGTTCGGCAAGCAGTACCCACAGATTCACCTGGAAATCAGCAACGCCCTGGAGCCTTTCGACCTGTCCCAGTCACGGGCCGACATCGCGTTCTTCTTTGGCCAGGGGACCTGGCCGGGTGCGACCTGCCTGGCGCTGTTCGACGAAGAAGTGGTGCCAGTGTGCGCGCCCGAATGGTTGGCTGAGCACCCCATGACGCAACCGGCGGACCTGACCGGCGTGGTGCTGCTGCAATGCACGTCACGCCCTGAAGCCTGGCACGAATGGTTTCTGGCCCAACAGCTGCACTCCCCTAATAGCTACCACGGGCCACGTTTCGACACGTTCTACATGTGCATTCACGCCGCCGTGGCCGGCTGCGGCATGGCCTTGATTCCCCGTTACCTGGTGGAGGACGAACTGGCCAGCGGCAAGTTGGTGGCGCCTGTACCCGCGGCCATGCCCAGCGTCGGTTCACACTTCATCGCGTATTCGGAGCACGCGGCGCAGGTGCCCAAGGTGAAATGCTTTGTGCAGTGGATACTGGAGCGGGCAGGCTCAGGGTGTGCTGCTGCGGGCCAGGTTATCCCGAAACACCCGGGGTGAAAGCCCAGTGAGCCGCCGGAAGAACCGGGCAAAGTAGGCCGGGTCTGCAAACCCCAGCGTGTCGGCAATCTGGTTGATGGTCATGCTGGTATAGGTCAGGTCGCGCTTGGCTTCCAGCAGTAACCGTTGGTGGATGACCTGCAGCGGTGATTGCCGCGCCAGGCGCCGGCACAGGCTGTTGAGCTGAGGCACCGATACTCCCACGCGATGGGCCAGGGTTTCCACACTGGGCTGTTCCCGGAAATGGGCCTCCACCTGTTGCTGGAAACGCCCCAGTACGTCACGCCCGCGATCAGGCCGTTGGCCTTCGGCCCGATGCTGCTGAATGCGCCGCCCCAGCCACACCAGTGCCACGTTGGCCAGCGCATGGAGCATCAGCTCGCGCCCCGGTTGCGGCCCTTGGTATTCCTGCTGCAAGGCCTTGAACAGGCTATGGAGGTAACCACGCTCAGCCCCAGCAGGCAGCCGCACAGGCTGCTGAAATAGATCCTGCCCCATGCCGGCCTGGGTACGCAGCTGTTCGATCCACGGCGCTGCCAGCGTTACCACATAACCTTCCACGTTTTCGCTGAAACGAAAGCCATGTACGGCCAAGGGCGGCAGGAACTGCAAGGTGGCCTCACGCACGGTTTCACGGTGCCCCTCCACTTCGATCTCGGCACGGCCACGGTGTACGTAGAGCAGTTGATACAAGTCAGCGTGACGGTGGGGGCGAATCTCCCACTGGAACAGCTGGCTGCGGGCCGAAATGGTTTCGCAGTGCAACAGGTCAGCGACAGGCCAGTCCAGCCCCGCGCCATAGAGCTTGAAGGTGGGAACGGGTTCAGGCGAAGGGTTGCGCACAGGTGACCTCGACAGTTCGATTATCGAACGCATTACGCAAAAGTACCGGTTATTTAGCCGATTTGGCCTGTGCGCTGCAACGGCGCCCACAAAAAATACAAGTCTTGCCGAGGGTTTGTACGAAAAGTCGGCGAGCGAAGGCCAGGCAAGGAAAAAGCCAGCGAGGAAGCGGAGTTTACTGGTTGTAAATGAGCATTCCGAGCTGGCTTTTGACACAGCATGGGCGAGCGCAGCCACTTTTCGTACAAAGCCTACATAATAATGACAACAGGACATCCCCATGCACACCTCAGTCGCAATCATCGGCGCAGGCCCGTCTGGCCTGTTGCTTGGCCAGTTGCTCCAGCGCGCCGGCATCCCCAACGTCATCCTGGAGCGCCAAGCCCCCGACTATGTCCTTGGTCGTATCCGTGCCGGCGTGCTCGAACAAGGCATGGTGGACCTGCTGCGCAAGGCAGGCGTACACCACCGCATGGACGCCGAAGGCCTGGTCCATGAGGGCTTTGAGCTGGCGTTCGATGGGCGCCAGGTGCACATCGACCTCAAGGGCCTCACCGGGGGTAAAACCGTGATGATCTACGGGCAGACGGAAGTCACCCGCGACCTGATGGCCGCACGCGAGGCTGCTGGAGGCATGACCGTTTACCAGGCCCGCAATGTGCAGATCCATGACCCCAAGGGCGAGCGCCCCTGGGTGGCCTATGAGCAGGATGGCCAGGTGCATCACCTGACCTGTGACTACATTGCCGGGTGCGACGGCTTTCATGGCGTCGCACGGCAGTCCATTCCCGCTGACGCCCTCAAGACCTTCGAGCGGGAATACCCCTTCGGCTGGCTGGGCGTTCTGGCCGATACGCCGCCTGTCAATAATGAGCTGGTCTACGCCGCTCACCCTCGCGGCTTTGCCTTATGCAGCCTGCGCTCCCCTACTCGCACGCGCTATTACGTGCAAGTGAACGCGGACGAAAAAGTAGAAGACTGGAGTGACGAGCGCTTCTGGAATGAACTCAAGGCCCGCCTGCCGTCAACGCTTGCCCAGCAGTTGGTCACTGGCCCCTCCATCGAGAAAAGCATCGCGCCGCTGCGCAGCTTTGTGGTGGAGCCCATGCAATATGGTCGGCTGTTCCTGGTAGGCGATGCGGCGCACATCGTGCCACCCACCGGGGCCAAAGGGCTGAACCTGGCCGCCAGTGATGTGAGCACGTTGTTCGATATCCTCGTAAAGGTGTACCAGGAAGGCCGTACCGACCTGCTGGCGCAGTATTCGGCGATCTGCCTGCGCCGCGTATGGAAAGCGGAACGCTTTTCCTGGTGGATGACCACGATGTTGCACCGCTTTCCAGGCGCCGACGCGTTCAGCGAGCGTATCAGCGCCACGGAACTGGACTATTTCACAAGCTCCGAAGCCGGGCGACGCACCATTGCCGAGAATTACGTGGGGTTGCCGTATGAGGCCGTGGAGGATAGGCCTGATACTGTGGTGCAGAGTGCTTCGCACTGTGCTTGATGGGTGGAGCGGCCATCGTTTACCTTGAGAGACGGGGAGCATTGCAAGCATTGGGCGGCTTCGTACATGTCTACGCTTTGTACGAAACTGGCTGCGTTCGGCCATGCTGTGTCAAAAGCCAGCTGAATTGCCAGCCCAGTCGGAATGCTAATTTACAACCAGTAAACCCGAATGCGGGCCCAGTCCGCTTCCTTTGCAATCCGACCTCAAAAATGAAGGTGCCTCGCCTTATAGCGCGATGCTCTATGCTCGGGTGTACACCGTCACAAGGAACTGGCAATGGCGTTTGACTGGCACTCAGGATCGATTACCCGCTCGACCCCTATCGACAAGAATTATCGAAATACGCAGAACGTACGCCGCTTTCTAATTGCAGAGTGTGGGGAGGCCTTCTGTTTCAATCGTGAGCTCATCGCCTGGATCAAGGAGGGTGGAGCATCGACAATTGGCGAAGTCGCAGACCAGTGGGTGCGTATGCGCAGCTGAAGCTATGAATGGCCCCATGCAATAGGCACTGTTGAATAGATACAACCGCACACCCGCCATAGCGAGGCCCCCATGCCCTCTGACTCAGCCCACTACACCGAAACCGCCAAATGGCTGCACTGGCTGATGGCAGCCCTCTGGATCAGTGCCTGGGTGCTGGGGTTCTGCGCCGTGCACTGGCATGCGGTGAATGAAGACCACCAAGTCACGTTCTGGCACAAGGCAATCGCCAGTACTCTGCTGTTCCTGATTGTTTTGCGGGTGGCCTGGCGCCTCACCCACCCTGCGCCTGCCCTCCCCGGCAACATGACCCCGTTGATGCGCAAAGCCGCTCACCACGGGCACCTGGTGCTCTACGCTGTGGCCTTGATGGCATTGCCGCTGTCCGGCTGGCTATGGAGTTCGGTGGTGGGCCGCCCGATTCTGGTGCTGGGGCTTTTCCCGCTTCCGCCACTGACCGGCGAGCACAGCAGCCTCGCCCCTTATGTAAAGGGCTTTCATACCTACGTGGCTTGGGCCTGCGGCGTGCTGGTGACCGGGCACGGGCTGATCGCGCTCAAGCACCACGTGATTGACCGGGATGGCGTACTCAGGGGCATGCTGCCGGGCCGACGGGCGTAACCCCCGGCTGGCTATAGGGCGCTGTCCTTTGCAGCATCCTTGCCCGTATCATGCGCCGGTTCTTTTTCTCGGATACTTCCCATGCATCTCCAGGCCTCGCCCTCTCAGCCCCGTGGCTGGTCCTTCTGGTGGAAACCGGCGCTTTTCCTGTTGGTAGCGATGGTAGGGCTGTACTACGTGAAGTGGTCGCCCTATTACCTCAAGTCCTTCGTGGCAGCGGAAAAGCACAGCATTGGTGGTTCGATCATCAATGACCAACTGACCTCCCCTGTGGCCGCAGCACTGGCCTATGCACAGGTCTATTTCCTGGCGATCTGGAAAGCCGCCGTACTGGCGATTGTGCTGGGTTCGTTGCTGCAGGTGCTTATTCCCCGGGACTGGCTGTTGCGCCTGTTCGGCAAGGCAGGCTTGGGTGCCACTGTGCGCGGCGGGCTGTTCGCACTGCCTGGCATGATGTGCAGCTGCTGTGCCGCACCAGTGGCAGCGGGGCTGCGCAAGCAACAGGTCTCTGTGGGCGCGGCACTGGCGTTCTGGATCGCCAACCCGGTGCTCAACCCTGCCACGCTGGTGTTCATGGGCTTTGTGCTGGGCTGGGGGTTTGCGGCCTTGCGCCTGGTGGGCGGTATCGCCCTGGTGCTGGGTGTGTCGCTGATTGCCCAGCGCCTTTCTCGGCCTGAGCAGCTGCCGGAACAGGCCATGAATGCCGTAGAAGCGGCCTCAGTGCCGCCCCAGGGCCACCTGTTGCAGCGCTGGGCGGTGAGCCTGTGGCAGCTGTTCTGGAGCACCATCCCGGTGTATGTGGTAGCGGTGTTGCTGCTAGGCGCCGCGCGCGTATGGCTGTTCCCTCACGTGGAAGGCGGCTTTGGCGAGGGCCTGGGCTGGCTGGTGCCCATGGCCATCGTGGGCACTCTGTTCGTGATTCCTACGGCTGCAGAAATCCCCATCGTTCAAACCCTGATGGCTCTGGGCCTAAGCACGGCACCGGCAGTGGCGCTGCTCATGACCCTACCCAGCGTAAGCCTGCCGTCCTTGCTGATGCTGCGCAAATCCTTCGAGGCTAAGGTGCTGTGGGTGGTCGGCGGGCTGGTGATGGCGTTTGGTGTGGTGTGGGGGCTGGTGGGGGTGGCGATCTTGTAACGCCCAGGGGCGCTGCCGGCTGCAGAGGCCTGAAGCTGGCGGCGCCCTAGCTTGGCATCAACCGCCCACGCGCGCCTTCAGGTACTCAAGCACGGCTGCGCGCTCGCCTGCGAACTCGATCCGCTCGGCTTTGGCGTCTCGCTGGAAGGCGTACATGGGGTCGTAATACTCCAGCAACAACCCTTCGATCCAGCCACGGTGCCCGCTCACCTCGCCACGGGCGCCCTGCTCGGCCAAGGCGGCCTGCAGAATGGCGGCGAAGCGCTGATACCGTTCCCCGCCCAAGCGCTTGGCGATGCCCGCCAGGCTCTGCTGCAGGCGCTCGGCAAAAGCGGTGAAGCCTGCCTCCTGACCGTGCAGTGCTACGAACTCGGCGCACAGGTTCACGACGTAGTCCTGGAGGATGCGCGATACCCGCGATTCCAGGCCGTCCTCCAGCCACACCATTGGGCTTACCTGCATGCGCCGGTACAGCGAGAGCGGCAAGGCGCAGCTGCCGATCATTCGGCTTTCATCTTCCACCACAAAGGCCGCCTGGCCTTGGGCACGGCGCTTGAGCAGGTCTACGCCCAGCGCGTTTTCGAAAGCGATGGGCGCAGGTTGAGCCGTGGCACGCTTGCCGAACCCCGAGCCCCGGTGATTGGCCAGGGCTTCCAGGTCCACAGCATGGTCCAGCTCGGCCAGCACTTCGGTTTTACCGATACCGGTCATGCCCCCAAGGCACACGAAATCGCAGGTGGCGACACTGTGCTCGGTCTGCTCGATCAGAAAGGTGCGCAGCGCCTTATAGCCGCCCACTACCCGAGGGTAGTCGATGCCGGTGGCGGCCTTGATCCATTGCTGGGTGATCTGCGACCGTAGGCCACCGCGGAAGCAGTACAGGTAACCCTCGGGGTGCGCCTCAGCGAACTGTGCCCAGGCGGCAATACGGGCTTCCTTCACGGCGCCAGCTACCAGAGTGTGGCCCAGTTCGATAGCCGCCTGCTGCCCATGCTGCTTGTAGGCAGTGCCCACCCGCTCGCGCTCGCGGTCGTTCATCAAAGGCAGGTTGACCACTCCAGGGAACGCACCCTTGTGGAATTCGACCGGGGCGCGAACATCCATCAGGGGGACGCTTTCCAGGAACAGGCGCTTAAAGTCCGTGGTGTTGTCTACCATCACACAACCTCGACTGCATGGGTGCCCCGGGCAACCATTTCCCCAATCGGTTGCAGGGCCATGCCCAACTCGCTGGCAGTAGCCAGGAAAGCAGGTGCCTCGCTCGGCGCCACAGCCACCAGCAAACCACCGCTGGTTTGAGGGTCGCACAGCAACAGGCGAGTGGCTTCGTCCAGGGGGCTGACGCTTGCCCCATAGCTGTCGAAATTGCGCAGGGTGCCACCCGGCGCGCAGCCCTGGGCCAGGTAATGTTCAACCCCTGGCAGGCGCGGCACGGCCTGTGCGTTCAGGCGGGCGGTGAGGCCCGCGCCATTGGCCATTTCCAGCAGGTGCCCGATCAGCCCAAAGCCGGTTACGTCCGTCATGGCGCGTACGCCCGCCAGCCGCGCGAAGCGGCTACCGGCACGGTTGAGGGTGCACATCCAATCCCGGGCCACACCCACGTCCTCGTCGCGCAGCAGGCCTTTCTTCTCTGCTGTGGTCAAAATGCCGATGCCCAGCGGTTTGGTCAGGTACAGCTGGCAGCCCACTGTGGCGGTGTCGTTACGCTTGAGGTGGGCCTTTTCCACCAGCCCTGTGACGGCAAGGCCAAAGATCGGCTCCGGCGCATCGATGGAGTGGCCACCGGCAAGCGTGATCCCTGCTGCCTCGCACACCGCGCGGCCGCCACGGATCACCTCACGGGCAATTTCCGGGGCCAGCACGTTCACAGGCCAGCCGAGGATCGCAATGGCCATCAAGGGCGTGCCGCCCATGGCATAGATATCGCTGATGGCATTGGTGGCAGCGATGCGACCGAAGTCGAAGGGATCATCCACGATAGGCATGAAGAAGTCGGTGGTGGAGACCACCCCGCGTTCCTCGTCAATGCCATACACCGCCGCATCGTCGCGCGACGCATTGCCTACCCACAGGGCCGGGTCCAGGTCCTGGGCGCCGCTGCCTGCCAGGATCACCTCCAGCACCTGGGGCGATATCTTGCAGCCGCAGCCAGCACCATGGCTGTATTGAGTCAAGCGAACAGGTTGGGTCATGACAGGCCTCTGAAGAGCAGGGGCCGAGAGTCTAGCATCCATGCTGGCTGCCTGTTGATGCCGGTGTGGCCAGCGGTCAAGTTGCGCCCGTTCATGCCGATAGCCTGGGCACGACCTTCACACCTTCACCACCCAGCCCACGGAGCGCGAGCATGCCCCCAGCCTGGCCCACGTGCCTTTTACGCGCTGCCTATGCTGCCGCCGCGCTTCTGGCCTGCCTGTCAGGTGCCAGCGAGGTAGCCCCGCTGCAGGTGGTGCCCGAGCTGGAGGGTGGAGGCTTGAGCGCCGCCTTCAGCCGCAATACCCCCCTAGAAACGGTCGACGCTTTCCGTAAAGCGTTGTCGCGCGTGCATGAACACGGTCGCTACGAAGCCATCGTGCGTAAATGGACGGCGCTTTGAACACCCATTCCTATGACGATCCCACCCACCCAGGCATGACGACCGAGCGCCCGCTGGCGCACCGGCTGGTTGTGGCAACGCTGGTGTTCTGCCTGGCCTTTACCTGTATCACGGTGGGCGTGCGTACCTGGTTCGCGTGGCGCAGTGGCGAGCACGCCATGAATGCCGAGCTCGCCCTGATCGACCAGGTGTTCCAGGGCTCGCTGTCCAAGGCGATCTGGGAAATGGATCGCGAGAGCCTGGAGGCTCAGTTGCAGAGCGTCTCACAGGCTGGGCCGGTAGGCCGCGTGACGTTGCGTATCCCTCGCACCGAACGTGCCGAAGAAGTACTGGTCCATCAGCGTGACGGCTTCCTGGGTGCAGGCCCGGCACCTGCACTCACCCGCGCGTTGACCGTTTCGCCCTACCCAGGGGCGGTTCAGCCAGTCGGCACACTTACGATTGAGGGTGACCCTACGCTGTTGCGCGAACGCCTGTGGAAAGAGGTATGGGCCATCGCCCTCACTCAGGTGCTTCAGTCCCTGGCCCTGGCCGGCATCACCCTGCTGATGTTCAACAGCCTGGTGACGGTGCACGTGCGCCACATTGCCCGCCACCTGGAGCGGCTCACCCCGGCCAGCCTTGGCACTCGCCTGCGGCTGGACAGGCTGGGGCACCGTAATGACGAACTGGACCTGCTGGCCGTACGCATCAATGCACTACAGGACAACATGGCCCAGTACCTGGCGCTGCAGCATGAGGCCGAGCGGGCATTGGCCGCCAGCCGTGATCACTTGGCGCTGGAGGTGGCACAACGTACGGCCGAGCTGATGAGTGCCAATACCCAGCTGCAGAATTTGTCGCGCCTGGACCCTTTGACCGGGCTGGCCAACCGCCGTTATTTCGACGAACTCAAGGACGTCGAATTCAACCGAGCGCTACGTACCCGCCACCCCTTGACCGTACTGATGTGCGACGTGGATTACTTCAAGGCCTACAACGACACCCACGGTCACGTGGGCGGCGACGCTTGCCTGCAAGAAGTGGCGGCCCTCATGAAGGCGTTATTCACCCGCAGCGGTGAAGTGATTGCCCGCCTGGGCGGCGAAGAGTTTGCGGTACTGCTGCCGGACACCGATACCCCCCATGCGCTCCAGGCGGCGCAACGGTTGCGCCAGGGCTTGGCCGACAGGCGACTGCCCCATGGTGCGTCCCCGCTGTCACCGTGGCTGACCCTGAGCATTGGCGTGGCCGAACTCGATGCCGGCGCAATGACCACCTTCGACCACCTGCTACGGCGTGCGGACGAAGCCTTGTACCGGGCCAAAAACACAGGGAGGGATCGCGTATGCGAGTAACACGCTGGCAGTCTCTGCGCATGGGCCTGCTCGGCCTGGTGTTGCTGAACCAGGCTACATTCCCTGCCCTTGCAGCCCCTATTGAAGCCGTCACCGAGGCGTCTTCGTACAGCTACCTGGAGGAAGGCAAGGTCGCTGGGCCGGCCAGCGAGGTGGTCAAAGCCACCCTTGAGCAGGCAGGCCTGAACGATTACCACCTGGCGCTTTACCCGTGGGCGCGGGCCTATGACATCGCGCGGGCGGAGCCCAACGTGCTGATCTACCCCATCATCCGAACTACAGAACGCGAACGCCTGTTCAAATGGGTGGGAGAGTTCGAAGAAATAAAAACGGTGCTGTACCGGCTGCAGGGCCACGAGGGCGTGGAACTCCAAGACCTGGACCAAGCCAAGGCTTACACGGTGGGGGTGGTTCGGGACGATGTACGCGACCAGTACCTGCGCAACGCAGGGTTTACCCGCTTGGTGGTGTCGGCGTCAGCGCTGGACAACCTGCGAAAGCTGCTGGCTGGCCAGGTGGACCTGGTTCCCTTGTCACCGCGGGACGCACAACGTTTCTGCGAGCAATTGCACATCCCGTTCTATACCCTGGAACCGGTCATGAACCTGGAGCAGATTACTGCCCACGCCTACATAGCCTTCAGCCTGGCTACGCCTGACGAGGTGGTACAGAAGGCCGTTGACGGGTTCAACCAATTGAAGCAGCAGGGCGAGGTGAGGCGCCTTATGGCGCCGTAGTACGCGCTGTCATTCCATCAGGTCGGCAGGATAGAACTCACCTTCCAGCCCTTGCTCCAGCAAGCGCTGTTCCACCAGCGGGCGCATACGCTCTCCAGTGGTGTGTTCTTTGGGGTTGGCCACTCGCAGCCAGACACGCCGAACGTTCTGCTCATGAGTACCTTCACTGAGCATGTCATGGCTGGCTACCGGCCCGCCTCGCCATAGGCATTGCCCGTCCGGGTGAGTACTGGCCTGGGGGTCGGCTTCAGGCGGCACCAGCCACAGCTCAGTGGCGCCCCTTAGGTCGGCGGTATTGATATGCGCTTCATCGATCGCTATGTTCATAAGGCCCTGGGCTCGAACAAGAGGGTGTGTTGCTCTGAGTCGCCACCCGTACCCTGGGTTCATTCCAATGCCGCACGGCTGCTGACACGCTGGCCGCTGCCCATTTTGCGGCACCGCCTACCACAAGGATCTGCCATGAAACTGTATTACCTGCCTGGCGCTTGTTCACTGGCCCCTCATATCGTACTGCGCGAAACCGGTACGGCAGTCACCTTGGCCAAGGTCGACCGCAACACCAAACAAACAGACACCGGTGAGAACTTCCTTGAGGTGAACCCAAAAGGCTACGTACCGGCTATCGCCCTGGATGACGGTACGGTCATCACCGAAGCCCAGGTCGTGCTGCAATACCTGGCCGACCATGCCCCTCAAAGCGGGCTTTCGCCTGCCGCCGGAAGCCAGGATCACTACAAGCTGCAGGAATGGCTGGGGTTCATTTCCACCGAACTGCACAAGAACATGGGGTCGTTCTTCAACCCCAAGCAAACCCCCGAATGGCGTGAAACCGTCGCGGCCCTGCTGGGCAAACGCCTGGACTACGTCACCACTCAACTGGACGGCAAGGCCTTCGTGCTTGGCGACACGTTCACAGTAGCCGATGCTTACCTGTTCACGGTCTTGAACTGGTCCGGCAAAGCGAAGTTCGACTTGAGCCCCTGGCCAATATTGGTGGCCTACCACAAGCGCCTGAGTGAGCGCCCTTCCGTACAACAGGCCTTGAAGGAAGAAGGCCTGATCTGACCATCTTGCACTTGCCGCCCGCGCTCAGCGGGCGGCTCCTCCAAGCACCCGATGATCCCCTCCCAGGCTTACCTTCACCTGCACGTAGCCGCCCTGCTGTACGGGCTGTCCGCCTTATTCGGCCAGGCACTCGAGGTGCCACCGGTGGTGATCGTCTGTGGCCGAGGCTTGTTCGCTTTGGCGGTGCTTGTGCCCCTTTGCCTTTGGGCCAGGCGCTTACCTGAGCACTCAGCGTTCCCGCCGCTGGGCGCGGCCAGCAAAGCGACGCTCATGTTGCTGGGCTGCGCATTGGCAGGGCATTGGGTGCTGTTCTTCATGGCCATCCAGGCCGGCGGCGTGGCAGTGGCTACCTTGGGTTTTGCTACCTTCCCTATGTTTACGGCGGTGACGGAACGGCTGGTATTCGGGTACCCCATGGGCCCCAAAGCCTGGGCCATTATCGCCTTGGCCACCTTGGGGCTCGCGTTGGTAGGCCCAGGAGCCGATGCTTGCCCCGCCAGCCTGACAGGCCTGGCCTGGGGCGTACTCAGCGGTGCGGTGTACGCCGGTATCGCTATTGCCAATAAACGCCTAAACATTCAGGCCCACGGCTTCACCCTAAGCCTATGGCAAATGCTCGGGATTGTACTGGTCACGCTGCCGTTCGTAGGTGGCCAGTGGGCAGGCGTCACGCCTATGGGCTGGCTGTTGCTGGCAGGGCTGGGGGTACTGTGTACAGGGCTGGCCTACACCTTGTTTATCGGTTCACTCCAGCATGTCAGCGCCAATACGGCTGCCGTGGTAATCGCCTTGGAGCCGGTGTATGCCATTGCCGGCGCCTGGCTGCTGTTCGGCAACCGCCCTACCCTGGCCATGGCCGCAGGCGGCGCACTTATTCTGGGCGCAGTGGCTTGGGCAAGCCATTCACCCGGCAAGCCCGCCTAACGTCAACTGCCTGCATCACCGTGAGCCTCTTGGAAGAAATAGTCCTTCCAGCTGCCAGCCTTGTTCTTGAGCACGCCCAGCTCCTGCAGTTTTTCGGCATAGATAAACGTACGCTGCGGGACCACGGTGAAGTCGATTTCAGGGTCTTGGATGATTTTTTCCACAAACGGCAGCGGCAGCTTGGACTGTTCCACACGCACGTAGGTCTGCGCGGCTGCGGCCTTGTGGGCCTTGATGATCTGCGCGGCTTCCACCAGCGCCTCGTAGAACGCCTTGTAGGTTTTCGGGTTTTCGTCGTGGAATTTTTCGGTGGTGTACAGCACGTTGAACGTCGCCGGCCCGCCCAGGATGTCATAGGAACTGATGACCTTGTGCACCTTAGGGTTTTCCAGTTCCTGGTACTGGAACGGTGGGCTGGAGAAGTGGGCAGTCACCTCAAGGCCCCCGGAAATCAGGGCCGAGGTGGCGTCGGGGTGTGGCAGGCTTATCGACCATGTATCGAAGCGTTTGAAATTGTCTTTGCCGAACCGCTTGGCGGCTTCGATCTGTAAGGTGCGGGACTGGAACCCTACGCCAGCCGCAGGCACGGCGATGCGATCCTGGTCAGTGAAATCCTCAAGGGTTTTCACCTCTGCCCGGTTGCTCAACAGGTAGTTGGGCATGGACCCAAGGGAAGCGATGGCTTTCACGTTCTGCTTGCCACGGGTGCGGTCCCAGACCGTGAGCATAGGGGGCACGCCGGCTGACACAACGTCTAGCGCACCGGCTAGCAGTGCCTCGTTCATGGCCGTAGCCCCGGAAATGCTGCTCCAGTCCACATTGATGTCCAGGCCCAGGGCCTTGCCATGCTTCTCGATCAGGTGTTGATCGCGGACGACATCCAATATCAGGTAGCCAATCCCGAATTGCTGGGCAATGCTGATCTTACCTTCAGCCTGGGCACCGCCTGCCACCAAGCTACCCGCCAATGCACCGAGCAGCGTGAGAATACGTAACGAAACCATGGGGCTCTCCAGTAAGGTTTCAAAGCCCAGGATGACAGGGCGGCGCCAGCATAAAAGCATAAGCATCAAGATTTAAATATCTTTAATGCATAAGCATATGCGCCGGCCACTTGCCGGTCTCAACACCTGAAGTGCCAGGGTTAGCCAGCGGTCCAGCCGCCATCCATGCTCCAGGCCGCGCCCCTTACCTGGCGTGCCGCGTCACTACACAGGAACCCTACCAGCTCGCCCAACTGTTCAGGCGTGACGAACTCCAGCGAAGGCTGCTTGTCCGCCAGCAAGGCCTGTTTGGCCGCTTCAGGGGAAAGGCCCTGTGCGATCCGAGTGTCGATCTGCTGCTGCACCAGCGGCGTGAGCACAAAGCCGGGGCAAAGGGCATTGCAGGTAATGTTCAGCTCGGCTGTTTCCAGGGCAACCACCTTGGTAAGCCCCACCACCCCATGCTTGGCCGCCACATAGGCCGCCTTTCCCACCGACCCCACCAGGCCATGAGCGGAGGCGATATTGACGATGCGCCCCCACCCACGCGCCTTCATCCCTGGTAGGCAGAGGCGCGTGCCATGGAAGACCGACGACAGGTTGATGGCGATGATGGCGTCCCAACGCTCCACCGGAAAATGCTCCACGCTGGCCACATGCTGAATGCCGGCGTTGTTGACCAGAATGTCCACCGCACCAAAGGTGGCTTCGGCCAAGGCCACCATGGCTGCAATTTCGCCTGGCTGGCCCACATCCGCCGGGTGGTGGATAGCCTGCACGCCGTGGGCCTGCACGGCTCGGAGGGCAGGCGCCGGGTCGCCGAGCCCGTTAAGCACCAGGTTGGCGCCTGCCTGGGCCAGCACGGTGGCGATACCCAAGCCAATACCGCTGGTGGAGCCGGTGACGAGTGCAGTTTTGCCGTGTAGTTGCATGGAACGCTCCTTGACGAAGAGGTAGCGTTACAGCGTAGCGAGGCTGCGTTAAGGCGCCAGTGGCCCAGGTATTCTCCTGTTCAGTGCATGGCCACAGGCGCCGCGCCTGCCTGAGGCTCAGGCACGCCATAACGCCGCGTGGACCACGCGCACAGCACCAGGCCACCCAGGGCCAGCAGGCCGCCCACCAGCCCCACATGGCCCACACCCAACTGGCTGGTAACCACGCTCCCCAGCAAGGCACCGCCACCAATGCCAATGTTGTAAATGCCTGAATGCAGTGCCATGGCCACGTCCGTGGCATCGGGTGCCAGGTTCAGCACACGGGCTTGCAACACCAGGCCAAAGCACATGATGAAGATCCCCCACAACGCACTTTGCAGCGTCAAGGCAGGCAGCACGTTGGCTACCGGGGTCATCAGCAGCAGACACAGGGTCAGGCCTGCGATTGCGGTCAACAGCAGGCTACGTGGGTAGCGATTGTTGTAGCGGCTGAACACGAAGGAACCCAGGATACCTGCGCCGCCGAACACCAGCAGCAGGCCCGTGGTGGTTTCGCCCCGAAGCTTGGCCACCGTGGCCACGAAGGGCTCGATGTAGGTATAGGCCGTGAAGTGTGCGGTCACCACTAAGGCAGTCAACACATACTGCAGCATCAAGGCTGGCCGCTTGAACAGAATGGGCAGGCTGCGCAAGGAGCCTGAATTCTGGCTTGGCAGCGACGGCAAGGCACGCACCAGCACCACCAGGGTGGCGCAGGCCGCCAGCCCAATCACCCCGAAGGTGGTCCGCCAACCGAACGCTTCGCCCAGTACCCGGCCCAGCGGAATACCCAGCACCATGGCCAGCGATGTGCCAGTGGCCAGCAGCCCCAGGGCCTGCACTTGTCGGCCGGGTGGGGCTACCCGCACCGCCAGCGAGGCGGTGATGGACCAGAACACTGAATGGGCGAAGGCAATGCCGATGCGGCAGGCCAGCAGCATGGCAAAACTGTTGGCGAACGCGGACAACAGGTGGCACCCCACAAACAAGCCAAAAATGATCACCAGCAGCTTTCGGCGTTCCATGTTGCGGGTCAGCAGCATGATGGGCAGTGAAATCAGGGTCACGATCCAGGCATACACGGTCAGCATCAGCCCTACCTGAGCCGTGGTCATGGCGAAACTGTCCCCAATGGAAGACAACAGCCCCACCGGAACGAACTCGGTGGTATTGAAAATAAAGGCGCCCAACGCCAGGGCGATGACGCCCAGCCAGCTTTCGGGGCTCGATGGTGCTTGTGAACTCATGCTACTCACTCTGAATCAGGGGCTCGGCCAGCAGGCACTGGCGCAGAACGGTAAAACGGGACAACCCGATGCAAGGTCGGGCACGCGGCTATGGACCACAGGCCATAGCGGGTGTGCGGTCTGATTATTATGAGGGGGCATACAGGTATAGATCAGCGCCGATGCTACCTTGGGTGGCCGAGCAGGGTAAATGCTGCCTGCGCGTGTCGCGTGTATTAATACATACGCAAACAGGCACAGGCCACAGGGCCCGCTTCGCTGTGATAGCCGTCACAAAATCGCATGTCGGGCTACCTATGCAGCCCCTAAAGGCCCTATTGCGCTGGCCCCAAGCGGAACCAGAATGCCACTATTGAGTCCGAAACGGGTCAATGGGTCTTGGCGCCAGGGTGCCGAAGGGGTTCGAGGTGCACAGGAAACGATTGGAGTTCATGCTCCAGATGCTTGAAGAACTTGCGGCGGGCCGTTGGCAAGTGAGCCGCAAAGGCTACGCCGGGTCCGGACACAGGCGACCCTCGTTTTTGCCAGACGTGTGGGTGACGCCAATGGACGATCCGCTAGGCCACGCCGCCTGTGCCATTGGCTTTGCCTGCCTGGATGAGCGCTTCGAAGGGCTTTACCTGGATGGCCTGGAACCCTGCACTCGGCTCCCAGGCACTGCCCGTACCCATGCCCGGCTGGTGAAAGGCTGGGAGGCGGTAGCTGCCTATTTCGAACTGGACCAGGCCACTGCGCGCAGCCTGTTTGGTGTGGAGCGTTCGCCGGCGTCCATTACCCAGGTGCGCGACTGGCTGCGGGCCTTCCTGTATACCCCTTCCGACCAACCCAAGCCCGACCCTCAGGCAAAGCATTGCGGTTAGGCCCTCGCCTCACGGGGTAGGGTTTACAGGCCGATTGGCAATGCCAAACGGCACATGCACCATGGGGATATTTCCTGCAGCTGAGGCCAGGTGGCTGCGCTGGTCATCGAAGAACATATGTGGCTTGAGCACCGACAGCACCCTGCTCTTTTCCATGCCGCCCAGGAAAAACGCCTCGTCGGGCGATACCCCCCACGCCTTGAGTGTTGTGACCACCCGTTCATGGGAGGGCGCGTTGCGAGCCGTTACGATGGCGATCCGCAGGATCTTGCTATAGGTAGGGTCTTCGCTCAGCCGCTGTGCTTCAAGCTGTTGCAGAAAGGCCAGCTTGCGAAACAGGTCGGCCAGCGGCCCAGGCTGGTGAGCAATGGCCTGGTGCTCGCTTTCATAAGTCTGAAATTCGGCAAGGTCCAGGTTGCGCTTGAAGACCGTTTCAGCTTCATCGTCTGCGATCACACCGTCGAAGTCGAACGCTACCCTCAACTCGGTATCGATCTCGTCGTCGTACACCCGGGAAGGCAATACCACGCCCGCCGGGTAGTCTGCATCGATGGCCCGCTGCACGTCGCCCTCATTGGCGCTGAGAAACAATGAGGCGTTGAATGCCGGTATGTATTCATGAGGAGAGCGGCCAGTCATGAATGCCGCGCGGCTGATGTCCAGCCCATAATGCCGGATGGACCTGAACACGCGCACACCCGTTTCTGGCGAGTTCCGGGAGAGCAGCACCACTTCCACCGGGGGCTCCGCTGAAAAACCTGTATTGAGGCTCAGGAAGCGGCGAATGAAGGGAAACGCCACCCCTCTGTCGAAGGGCTGATCAGCGTTGCGTTGCTGGTGCAGCCGATAGGCCTCTACCCCCTCGTTCAGGTAGACCTCGTTGGACTCGGACAAGTCGAACAAAGCGCTGGAAGCAACGCCAATTACCAGTTTTTTCTCGATGGGGTACGGCATAGGGGCCTGTCAGCAAGGATACTGCACCAGCATACGTGACGCCGCAAGCACAGGCCAAGGAGCGTCAGAACCACAAGCAGGAAGACAATAGCTCAATGGTTGCAGAACACACTCAAGCCGGATGGGCCTTGTGCCGATAGCGTTAACGAGCCCAGTGCAAAAAGCCGCCTGTCAGGCGGCCACAGGTCTCAACGCTACTGCCGGAGGGCGCGCAATGGAACACAGCAACCATGTAGGTTCATACACCGAGGCGCACAAAAGCCTGATGAACCTGTTAAGCGACAGCGTAATGGCTCAGCTCGTACGCCCTAATGAGCCTGATGCAGTTTCGGAGGCTGACCAGGCGCTAGAAGCTGCTGTAGCCAGCAGCTTCTACTTCAAACGTCGGAGTGCCAAGCGGTGCAGCTGCGCCCAATGCAAGGCCGTGCGCGCGGCCATGTAAGATGGATGGCTATTTAGCGTTTGGCCTCAAGGTCCGGATGAGCCGAACGCCCCAGGAACTGCTGTGTGGTAGGCGCCAAGTGCTCCAGTATCCACTGAGCCATGGCTTTTTCCTGGGCCAGGATCTGCTCACACGCCTCTGCCGTCTGGGTATCGCCGGCAGCCTTTGCGGCGGCAATAATCACGGTGTACGTGGCAATCTCAAGGTTCTCGAACACATACCCGCTCATGGAGCCTTTGATCACTTCATCAGGCATGGTCATACCCGCCATGGCTTGCCCACAGGCCATCAGTTTCCCGCCCATGTCCTTCAAGGTCGACGGGCTGCCACCCAGGCGATGGATAGCGTCGTCTACTACGCTCTGCTGCCACCGGGTTTCTTCAATGTGTTGCTGAATGCGTTGCTTAAGATCAGGGTAATGCTCTAGCCGCTCGGCTTGGGCTGTCAGCATTTTTTCAGCTTGCTGCTCCATGGCGTGTGCGTCCCTCAACCAGTCGAGCAAATTGTCATGTACCGATGCCATGTTCGTGTTCTCCAAGTGTTGAACGCACTGGGTAATCAGCGCATTCCTATCCCTATAGCCATTTGCTAGACCATTCTCTATACGGGTGACTGCATCTACCTCACAGAACCCGGACAGATGGCAATTAACGTTGGCGCATTAACCCTTACTACGGCTTGGGTCAGCACTGCGCGGATATGTGCGCTCTTCTTGAAGCGTGCCATCAAGTTTATGAATCTTTACCGAAGCGGTTTTTCCCTCCAGGAAGGTATGGGTTTTTTCCACTATTTCATCTTTAGTAGGTGCAGTGTGGGAGGCCCGAGTAGCGCCCTGCTTCTTAAGCTCCCAATGGTCGTTCACTTTAGTGATGTGATAGTTATCCATGAAAACCTCCTGATCGGTGCATTTGCAGAACGGGTGTGAAAGATATAGAGGCAATGAAGCTGCCCCAGTTCTAAAACATTAAGCACAAGGTGGTATAGGGCGTAACGACACTGGATAGAATCAGTGCCCCAAGGGTCTGAAGGTCACGTAAAATTAGACCGGACCTTCGCGCATGAATGACAACATCCACCCAGTAGACCTGGAGAAAGCCTACCGGCTACTCAATCATGGCCCCACCGTACTGGTGTCGGCGCGCTATGGAGAGGAGCAGGACGTGATGGCTGCCGCCTGGGCATGCGCACTGGACTTTTCACCCCCTCGGCTGAGCGTGGTCTTGGACAAAAGCACGCGCACCCGCGCGCTGATCGAGCGCGCTGGCACGTTCGTGATTCAGGTGCCAACGGCGGCGCAGGTGCAACTCACCTATGAGGTGGGCAACCGTTCGCTGGCCGATGACCCGAACAAGCTGGCCCAGTGTGGTGTGTCCCTGTTGGCGTTCGATGGGCATGACCAGCCCTTTGTAGAAGGTTGCTGTGCCTGGCTAACCTGCGAAGTGATACCCGAGCCGCACATCCAGCACACCTACGACCTGTTTATCGCCCAAGTGACAGGGGCCTGGGCAGACCGCCGGGTATTCGAGAACGGGCACTGGAAATTCGAGGACGCGGACCCGCAGCTGCGCAGTATTCACTACGTGGCGGGTGGTCAGTTCTACGGGATTGGGGAATCGCTGGTTGCCCGCCACACCCCGAAGGGGTAGCGGGCAAGTTTATTGCGGGCTACTGCAAGCTACTGCGAGCTACTGCAAGATCAAAGCGCCATGTCATGGGCCGGTGCGGCAGGCGCAGCCGGGCTGGCAGGCGTGGCCGCAGCAGGGGTCACAGCCGGGCCCACTGGGGGTGGGGTGTCCAGTTGCAAGGTCTTGGCTGTGTAGGCCCACTCCTCGGCAACGCGCTGAGGGTTGTCGTTCAGGTGAGTGCCGTAGCTAGGCACGATCTGGCGGATCTTCTCCTGCCAGGCCGGGGTGGCCACTTTGTCCTTGAACACCTTTTCCAGCACGTTCAGCATGATTGGGGCTGCAGTCGAGGCACCTGGTGAAGCACCCAGCAGGCCGGACATGGTGCCGTCTGCAGAGGTGACCACTTCGGTCCCCAGCTTCAACACACCGCCTTTGTCGGCGTCACGCTTGATGATCTGTACGCGCTGACCGGCCTGCCACAGGCGCCAGTCTTCTTTCTTGGCGTTGGGGAAGTACTCGCGCAGTGCATTCATGCGGTCTTCGTCAGACAGCATCAGCTGGCCAGCCAGGTATTCCACCAAGGGGTATTCGGCAATGCCGACCTTGGTCATGGGCCAGATGTTGTGTGGCGTGGTGCTGGTCAGCAAATCGAAGTACGAGCCGTTCTTCAGGAACTTGGTGGAGAAGGTCGCGAATGGCCCAAACAGGATCACGCGCTTGCCGTCCAGCATGCGGGTGTCCAGATGCGGCACGGACATGGGTGGCGAACCTACCGACGCCTTGCCATAGGCCTTGGCCAGGTGCTGCTCGGCAATGGTGGGGTTATCGGTGACCAGGAACGAACCACCCACCGGGAAGCCGGCATAGTCCTTGGCTTCAGGAATGCCGGACTTCTGCAGCAAGTGCAGCGCCCCGCCGCCTGCGCCAATGAATACCAAACGGGCATCAGTAGCCGATGTGGTGCCGTCTTTCAAGTGCTTGTACTCAACGTGCCAGCTGCCGTCTTCGTTACGCTTGATGTCTTCCACTTCGGTGGACAGCTTCAAATCGAAACCAGGCTGTGTCTGCAAGTGGCTGACGTACTGGCGAGTGACTTCGCCCCAGTTCACGTCAGTGCCCAGCGGTGACCAAGTGGCAGCGATTTTCTGGGCCGGGTCCCGGCCTTCCATCATCAGCGGCACCCATTTCTTGATCTGCTCAGGGTCTTCGGAATACTGCATGCCTGCAAACAGGGGGCTGGCCTTGAGGGCTTCATAGCGCTTCTTGAGGAAGGCCCTGTTTTCGTCGCCCCACACAAAGCTCATGTGCGGCGTGGAGTTGATGAACGAGTGCGGGTTTTTCAGCACATCGTTGCGCACCTGCCACGACAGGAACTGCCGAGTGACCTGGAAGGCTTCGTTGATCTCGACCGCTTTAGGGATCTCAACCTTGCCGTCCTTGTTTTCCGGGGTGTAGTTCAGTTCGGCCAAAGCCGAGTGACCCGTGCCCGCATTGTTCCAGCCGTTGGAGCTTTCCTCGGCCACGCCGTCAAGGCGCTCGATCATCTCCATGGACCAGCTTGGTTCCAGCTCGTTGAGCCAGACACCCAGCGTAGAACTCATGATGCCGCCGCCGATGAGCAACACATCAACCCGTTTCGTTTCGGCAGCCAGGGCAGAGCCGCTGGCGACCGATACAGCCAGGGCAAGTAGCGCACCGCTTGCTTTTTTCAACATATCTACTTCCACATTAATGAGGCCATGGGGGTCTCAACCCATGGCCACCTGATCGACAGAGGCATCACAGCTGGCATTGCGCCAACATGCGGCAAGGTTAAATCTCAAAACTTTCGTGAACCTTTCACCAGCCTTTCAGTCCCCCCTCAGCTCTTGTGCTTGTGGGAAACCGAGAGGTTTTCAAACACCACCCGCCCGCCTTCACTGGTATAGCCGGTGTGATCCTGGGTATACACCCCCGCCTTGAAGTACAGCGGCTTCTGTTTCCAGCTTGA
The DNA here is from genome assembly GCF_059831485.1 of Pseudomonas sp. AB39(2026). Taxonomy (NCBI): domain Bacteria; kingdom Pseudomonadati; phylum Pseudomonadota; class Gammaproteobacteria; order Pseudomonadales; family Pseudomonadaceae; genus Pseudomonas; species Pseudomonas sp. AB39(2026). The sequence goes on along the minus strand of NZ_CP195212.1, from coordinate 140,220 downwards.
GCTCAGCTCGGTATTCCAACCGTAGTCAGCTGCCTTTATCGCCAGCTTTCCGCTTTTCATGAGGGTGATCACGTAAGAAAAAGGTTTATTCAACGGCACGTTCTGAGCAACGGTGATGACGGTGGGATCATCCTGGCCAGGCGTCTTGCGCAGCTTTGCGACAATGTTGCCTTGCCGCTCCTTGTCCATGAACTGGTACTCGACCTTTAGCAAAGGGTCATTGCTGTTGTACTGGTGAATCTGCCCGATCACTACCCGGCCACTGGAGGGCACCTCGGTCACTTTCAGCTTGGCGCGCAGGTAATTGTCCGCCTCGGTGTATTTCCAATTCCGCAGTGAGCCGTCGGCATAGGTTTCGCGCAATTCACTGCGTGGGTACTTAGCGCTTTCAGTGGTGGACCCTGTAACGGGCGCCCAGAAGTACAGGCGGCTGCCGTCCTTGCGAAAGTACTTGTCCTTGTAACCCTTCACCAAGGTTGGGGTTTCGATGATTTTTGCAGGCGAGCCAACCGGGACGCTGAGGTTCCATGTGGAGAGATCGATCATGACAGGCGTTACCAGTGATGCGGCGGGCCTAACCGTTAGCGCGCGCCGTTAGCGGATAAGACCTAGCACCGTTCGGAGCTAAGCAGGAGCGGCGGGTTTTATATAGGGGCGAGCCCTTTTTGAATATGATGGCACGCCATAGCTTTGACGCCTGCACATTGGCACAGCACTGCAACCCTTGGTGTACAAGCGATTACACCTGATTACCGTTCGTCGGCTTTATTACATCAGGGCTGAACTTACCTGAGCAGTCCGAATGATAGCACACCGCCAGTTTCCCGTAGTTTTCCGGTAATAACATTCCGAAAGATGTGATTTCATTACTCAATTTAATGACCGTTCGTCTGGTGTCCGGCCTTTGTTTTGGGGCTTGAAACAGGTTCGCCGGGGTGAATAGCCAATAATATGGCGCCAATATAAAACCATGGCGACCGCGCCGTTGCTGGCTTGGCGTCAAAAAGCTCGATTCCGAGCAATAATATCAAGGAGCCATCAACCCTCCAATAAAGTCGCTTTTCTGGCGAACCCCCCAAATTCAGGGGGCTTCAGGCTTTTCAACAGGTGCCGAAACAACAATCAACGAGATGGTGAGCAACAGCTTGCCGGCACCCACGAATACAGTTACCTGGAGTTCACCATGATCGACCTCGACACTTGGAACCTGAGCATTCCTGTTGGAAGCCCGGCCATCACCATCGACACCCCTAAATTGGCCACTGGCTACAAGGACGGTTTCTTCAAATCGGGCGACACCCTGTTCTTCTGGGCACCCGTCACAGGTTCGGTCACCAAAAGTGCCAAGTACCCACGTACCGAGCTGCGTGAGACCAAAGCCGATGGCAGCTTGTACAACTGGAAATACAGCGCGGCAGACAACATGCTGCGGGCAGCAGTTGCCGTGAACCAGGTGCCCTCCTCCGGCAAGATCGTGATTGGGCAGATCCATTGCTTCCAGAGCACAGAGCCCATGCTCAAGCTTGAGTACCAATGGAAAGACGCCAAGCGCCTTGGCAACATTGTCGCCAAATTCCGCGTCACCCCAGACTCGGAGCCTGCAGTGATCACCGTGGCCGAGAAGGTCCCGATGAACCAGCGCTTCACGTACACCATTCACCTCACGCCATCGGGTGCATTGACGGTCAATGCAGCCGGGTTCCAGTGGGGCGCCAAGGTCGCCAGCAGTTGGGCCTCCGAAGACCTGTACTTCAAGGCAGGCGTGTACACCCAAGACAACACCGGTTACGCCACAGAAGGCGGTGCCGCTACCTTTTACAAACTGGCTGTAGAACATACGCCCAAGAAGGGCTAACGTTTAGCGGACCAATAATTGGACATTACTTTAGCCTGTCTTCGGACAGGTTTTTTTTGTCCTTAATTCAAGCATTACACGAACTTGAAGCGCGTTTGGTTATGTTCAAAAAATATTACGCCCAATTTAAATGAACGATCGGCGTGTCAGCCTCACTATATTCCTGTGACCAGCATCCTAGACGCTGAGAACTGTTTAAGATGAGGAAACACTGGCACGCTAAAGATTGGAATTTAAGTAAGTTTCAATAGCGTGGCCTCACACAGCACAAGCCACTGTCATGAGCAGTGGGTGCAAAAGGGCGAAGCAGGTAACACCTGTACTTCGACACCCTTTAACTCCGTGATAATGAGGAAAAAAGCATGTTCGTACATAACAAGCGTCTCCAATATACCGTACGCGTTGCGGCACCTAACCCAGGCCTGGCCAACCTGATGCTTGAACAGTTCGGCGGCGCCCAAGGTGAACTGTCCGCAGCTATGCGTTATTTCACTCAAGCAGTGACCGAGGAAGACGCTGGCCGTAAAGACATGCTTTACGACATTGCCACGGAAGAACTGAGCCACTTGGAGATCATCGGCTCGATTATCGTGATGCTGAATAAAGGCGGTCGTGGCCAGCTGGCAGAGGGTGTGCAGCAAGAAGGCGAGCTGTACCGTTCATTGACCGGTGCTGGCAACGATTCACACATCACCAGCCTGTTGTACGGAGGCGGTGCTGCGTTGGTGAATTCCGGTGGCGTGCCATGGACCTCCAGCTATATCGACACCATCGGTGAACCTACTTCGGACCTGCGCTCTAACATTGCCGCAGAAGCCCGGGCAAAGATCGTGTATGAGCGTTTGATCAATGTCACCGATGATCCGGGTATCAAAGACGCTTTGGGCTTCCTCATGACCCGCGAAATCGCCCACCAGATGTCGTTTGAAAAGGCACTGCATGCCATTCAGCCAAACTTCCCGCAGGGCAAACTGCCCGGCAAGCCTGAATTTGCCTCGGTGTACTACAACATGTCCCAGGGTAATGACATGACCGGCCCGTGGAACACAGGTGATAACCCCGTAGGCACATGGGAAATTCGCGAAGCCACGCCTGCCGTGGATGGCGGTGATGGCCTGGCTACTGTGGACCTGCCTTCCCAGGACCTGGAAGTGGTAGAAGCCATGAAGCTGCGCACCGCCTCCAACCCTGAAGCGGACCCGATGACCGGCGCGGACTTGGGCAAACTGGGCGCACCTAAACCGTTGTAAGCCCGCAACGCTAACCTTCGCACGACCCCTGAACCCCTGTCCCTTGGCAGGGGTTCGTCATTGATGCACGCAGGTAAGGTCACTTGCACAGTACTTGCTGATGGAACCGCTTGAGTTCACCCAGTGCATGCCAGGTCGCCTGGCGTATCACCTGCTGGCGATCGCCTTTGAACCGATGGGTCAAGGAAAACAGCCTGGTCTGCCCCTGGACGGTAAACGCCCAGGAAAAACAGACCGTACCGGGGACAATGTCGTCCATAGGGTCCGGCCCGGCCACACCGGTGGTAGCCACTGCGACATTGGCTTCGCTGTCCTCCAATGCGCCTTTGGCCATCTCCCGGGCGACTTCTTCGCTGGTAAGGCCAAACTGATTGATCGTGGCCAGTGATACGCCTAGCAGGCGCTGCTTGGCTGTAGGGGAATACACCACGTAGCCGCTTTCCATGACCTTGCCACCGCCGGGTACCGACCCTAATGCGGCGGCTATCAGCCCTGCTGTGCAGGACTCGGCCGTGGCCAGATAAAGTTTGTTCGCCATCAGGTAGGCAACCATGGCCTCGAGGTCTTCGACAACCGCTTCGGGAAGGTCCATGCGCACAGCACTCGTTGACTATAAGACCCTTTTTTTGATTACCGTGGCTGGCAGGGATTCAAACCTGTGTAACTATTCTTTCATCTACGGCCCTGCCATTATCGCCTGGCAGGGCTTGGCCCTGCGGCGTACAACCGCGCCGCACTGGCACAGGCCCCTGCGAGCGCAAAGCCACACCCCAGCCATAGGCACAGCTGCGCGCCCGCTGTGGTAAACAGGTGGAAACACAGCGCCACCAGCGCCGCACCCAGGGTTTGCCCCACAAGCCGCGAGGTTGCCACAACACCACTGGCACCGCTGCTACGGGACGCCGGCGCACTGGTCATCAGCGCCTTGAGGTTGGGCGACTGGAAAAACCCGAAGCCGGCGCCACACAGCGCCATGCGCCAGCCGATATCCAGCGCGCTGGCGCCGGGAGACAACAGCGCCAATGCCCCCATGCCCATCCCCAACACCAGTAGGCCCAGCCCCCCTAGCAGCCCAGGTGCGAACCGGTCAGACAGCCGGCCCGCCACCAGCGCCATCAGCGCGACCACTGCAGGCCAGGGGGTAATCAGGTACCCCGTGGCCACCTGGCTATGGCCGAGCTGCTCCTGCAGCAGAAACGGCAGTGCCACAAAGGCCAGCCCTTGGGTGCAGAAGGCACACACAGCGGTCAGTGAAGACAAGGCGAACAGGGGAATACGGTACAGGTCCACAGCCAACATGGGTGCATGGTGGCCAGCCTGCCGGCGGCTCAGCCACACGCCGCACACCAGCGCCACAACCAGCTCCGTGCCAATCACGGCGCTGTGGGTGCCTTGGGCAGCGGAACTGAGCGCCAGCACCAAGAACCCGAACAACCCCGAACACAGCACGGCTGCCACACGGTCATAAGGATGGGTCGCCGGTGTGATCATCGGCAGGTTGCGGCTGGCCATCCACATGGCCATCAACCCAAGGGGCACATTGATCAGGAACAGCCAGTGCCAGCTGGTGATCGAGAGAATCGCCGAGGCCAAGGTTGGGCCGAGTGTAAAGGCCAGGCCCACTACCAAGGAGTTGATCCCCATGCCACGGCCCAGCCGGGCAGCAGGGTAGATATGCTTGAGCAGTACCGCGTTCACGCTCATCAAGGCCGCAGCGCCCAAGCCCTGGACCACACGTGCTATGGCCAGGCTTGGCAGGTTCCAGGCCAACCCACAGAACAGGGACGCCAGCACAAACACCAGCAGGCCACCCAGGTAGACTTGCCGTGGCCCCAGCACTTCCCCCAAGGCGGCAAAGGGCAACAAGGTGGCGATCATCGCCAATTGATAGGCGTTTACCACCCAGATCACGGACGCCGACGTGGCGCCGATACCGGCCGCTACGGTCGGCAAAGCAGTATTGATGATGGCGGTATCCAGGGTCGCCATGCCCACGGCCAGGCAGACGGCAATAACGGCAGGGATCAACTGTGGGCGTGCAAGACCGTCTACGGCAGGCATCGGGCGGGGCGTCCTTGTGAAGGTAGGCATCAGCAGCAAAGTCGCCAAAGGGTAGCAGGTTGCTATTGGCCCGCGAACCCAAGGTCGCGTGACGGCGGTGCTGCCTTGCGCATGGGGTGATTCGTCCGACGATGCATACAAGTGTATTCAGGGGCGGTAGCATGCCGCCTTTTCGTACAAACCCTCGGCGCACTAAACAAGCCTTGATGAACACTCACGTATGAACAGACAAGTGATGACCCGGCGCGGGCTGATCGTGCTCGGGATACTGGCGCTCGCCGGGCAGGCGACGGCCGATGACAAGGAACGGGGCAGCCCCCACACGCGCCACCGCGGTTACAAGGTAGGCGGTGGTATGGTGGCCGTTATCATGCTGGCCGTTTTCGGGTGCATGGCGTTGTTCGGCGAGTTTCGACATCGCCGTGCGCCACCCAGCGCACAGCCCTCCCCCGAACCACTGCCTGAAGAGGCCGTGTGGGGGGAGGCCGTGTGGGAGGCCGAGTACCCTTCCACAGCGCTGCCTGATGCGTCTGTGCCCGGCAGCTCACGGCAGCGTCGCGCCCGACGTGACGCAACGGTAGAACCTGGTCCCGAGGGCTGAAGCCCGCCTTTGATCCGAAGTACCTGAACGATAAGCGCCTGGGGCCAGTCCACTTTTTACGTCACCTGCAAACAGCGCTGCCTGCAGTGTTTCCTGGATTTCAGCGCCTTGCACCGACGTGCACCCCTTGCTCGTCGGAGACAGGTATGAAGATTGCTCAGATCGCACCTTTGTATGAATCAGTACCTCCGCAGTTGTATGGCGGTACCGAACGCGTGGTTGCCCACCTCACGGATGCCCTGGTCGAACTGGGCCATGAAGTCACACTGTTCTCAGCGGCGGGAGCACAGACACGTGCCACGGAGGTGGATTGCCGCGCTCAGGCTCTGCGCCTGGACAGCGCCCCGCTTAAATCAGACCACGCCAGCCACCTAAGCATGCTGCACCGAGTTCGAGAACAGGCCGATAACTTCGACATCTTGCATTTCCACATCGACCTGTTGCATTTCCCTTTCTTTGAAACACAAGCGTCCAAAACCCTGACCACCCTGCACGGGCGCTTGGACATTATCGACCTGCCGCTGGCTTATCATCTGTGGCAGGCTTACCCACTGGTGTCCATTTCTCACGACCAGCGCCGCCCACTGCCCACTGCCAACTGGTATGGCATGATCCACCATGGGCTAGCGGATACCCATTACCCCTTCAGCGCGCAGCCCGAAGGCTACTTGGCGTTCCTGGGGCGCATTTCCGAGGAAAAAGGGCCTGAGCGCGCCATTCGACTTGCCATCGCCACAGGCATCCCCCTCAAGATAGCCGCCAAGGTCGATAGTGCTGACCGTGCCTACTTCCATCAGGTGATACAGCCTCTGCTGGCGCATCCGCTGATCGAGTTTCTAGGCGAAATCAGCGACCACGAAAAAAGTGCCTTCCTGGGCAATGCGCGTGCATTGCTGTTTCCCATCGACTGGCCAGAGCCCTTCGGGCTGGTCATGATCGAGGCTATGGCCTGCGGTACCCCCGTGATTGCCTGGAACCACGGGGCAGTGCCCGAAGTGGTCGAACACGGCCGCACCGGTTATATCGTGGAGTCCATAGACCAGGCGATACAGGCGATCCAAGCGGTGGGGGCGCTGGACCGCAAGGCTGTCCGAGCCGCATTTGAACAACGCTTTTCGTCTCAGACCATGGCCCGACAATACGCCGCCTTATATGCAAGGCTATGTACCGAGCGGCTGACAGGCCACTTGGTAGACGGCATGCCCCATGCCCTGATGCCCGCACCTTCCGAACACTCGCTGACCAGCCTTGGGCTTACCGCGCTTTGATGCGTGATACAGGTAGATCGCCATGAACAGTACAAGCAGCCAGAAAGACTATGTCTTGGTGGAAGGCGACATGTTTTTGGTCACCAATGCCTTCGGTGACATCACCGGAAGCGCCGATGGCCTGTTTTATCAGGACACCCGGGTGCTCTCCGATTACCGCCTGAGCGTCGCTGGCCAGCAACCCTGCCTGTTGTCGGCGTCGGTGAGCCAGGACAACGTGTACTCCACTTCACATTTCACCAACCACCCCTTGCCGGTCATCGGGGAAACCTCAGCCCCTCAAGGGGTACTGCACATCGAGCGACGGCGCTTTCTGTGGGACGGCAGCATGCACGAATGCATCGTGATCACCAATTACAGCGATGCGCCTGCCGACCTTGCTCTGGCCCTGCACTTCGCTGGCGACTTTCGTGACATGTTCGAGGTGCGAGGTGCGCCACGGGCACACCGTGGCACCCTGGAACCTGCGGTAGTGGGCAGTGACCGCGTCGCCATGCGGTATACAGGCCTAGACGCTTATGTGCGAAACAGCGTGATCCGGTTTTCCCATACGCCCGAAACGCTCAGCGATACGGTGGCCGAATTCAGGGTAGCGTTACCTCCCCATGCCAACAGCGAACTGTATGTACTTGTAGGGCCAGGCAGCCAGGCACCAGGCCGCGGGTACTTTCGCGCCTGTGCCGCACGTGCGCGGATGGCCATGCGCAGGAAACAGCGCCAAGGTGCCCGGTTGGTAGCTTCAGGCCGGCTGTTCCAGCACTGGATAGACAAGTCCCGTGCAGACGTTGCCTTGCTGACTGCCGAGTTTCCCACCGGGCCTTACCCGTATGCTGGTATTCCTTGGTACTCCACACCTTTTGGCCGGGACGCCATCATCACCGCGCGCCAATTACTGTGGCTAGACCCTGGGTTGGCGCGGGGTGTACTGCGTTACCTGGCGGCCCATCAGGCGCAGGAAACCTCGGCGTTCCGTGATGCCGAACCGGGCAAGATCATGCACGAGACACGGCAGGGTGAGATGTCCCGGCTCAATGAGCTGCCCTTTGGGCGCTACTACGGAGGGGTCGACACCACGCCGTTGTTTATCGCCCTGGCCGGTGCCTACGTGCGCCGGGTAGACGACTGGGCTTTTATCGATTCGCTGTGGCCCCACCTGGAAGCTGCTGCTGGCTGGCTGGCCCAGAATGCTCAACGTAACCCTAAGGGCTTTATCAGCTATGCCCGAGGCGAAGCCACAGGGCTGGCCAACCAGGGCTGGAAGGACAGCCATGATTCCATCTTCCATCAGAACGGCGATAACCCGGAGGGCCCCATTGCCTTGGTGGAGGTGCAAGGGTATGCCTACGAGGCTTATCACAGCCTGGCCTATATGGCTGAAGGCCGCGGGGATCCCGCCCTTGCCCTGCATTGGGCACAGCAGGCGCAGCGCATGCAGCAGGCGGTGGAGCGTCATTTCTGGCTGGATGACCAACAGTTTTATGCCGTTGCACTGGACGGGGCACAGCGCCCCTGCAAGGTACGTGGTTCCAATGCAGGCCACCTTCTGGCCAGCGGCCTGCCGTCTCCAGAACGTGGGCGTATTGTGGCCAAACAGCTTCTAGGCAGTGCGTTTCACAATGGCTGGGGCGTGCGCACCCTGGCGCGGGAAGCCGTGCGCTACAACCCCATGTCGTACCACAATGGCTCGGTATGGCCCCACGATGTGGCGCTCTGTGCCTTGGGTATTGGCCGGTATGGCCAACACGACGGTGTGGTCAGGCTGCTGGGGGGCGTATTCGAAGCGGCGAGCCATTTCGACATGCGCCTGCCAGAGCTGTTCTGTGGTTTTGAGCGGGCGCCCGGCGAAACGCCCATTGCCTACCCGGTCGCCTGCCTGCCCCAAGCCTGGGCAGCCGGTTCGGTCTTCATGTTGCTCCAGGCGTGCCTGGGGATCGCCATCGACGCGCAACGCAACAAGATCACCATCACCCGCCCCCAGCTGCCGTTTGGCATTGCCCGGTTGGACGTGCGCCACCTGGGCTTTGGGCAAGCCAGCGTGGACCTGACCTTCCAACGCATTGGCAAGCGTGTAGTCTGTTACGTAGAGCGGCAGGCCGATGGGCAGGCCATTCATGTGGATGTTCGATACTGACCGGGAATCGCGATGCCTTTGCACGAACTGCCAACCCTTTACGATGCGTACCTGAATTGCCTGAACACGCGCAACCTGGCTGGCTTGGCAGAGTTGGTAGCGGAAAATGTGGAATACAACGGTACGCCCATAGGCCTGGTAGGTTACCGCGCCATGCTGGAGCGGGATTTCGAGGCCATTCCCGACCTAGCATTTCGCCGGGTGTTTCTGGTTACTGAGCCGCCCAACATCGCTTGTCGGCTGCATTTTGACTGCACCCCTAAAGGCGAGCTGTTTGGCCTGCCCGTCAACGGCCAACGCGTGCAATTCACCGAGAACGTGTTCTACGCCTACGAACGAGGCAAGATCCGGCGCGTGTGGTCGGTCATCGATAAAGCCGCCATTGCCGATCAACTGGGCCGCAGCACCGGCTAAGCGGCCTTTGCCCTAGGGCCCTACACCCGATGCTGGCCGTGCCAGGCTTACCTTGGCGTCCGGGACGCGGCCCAGCACGCGGTTAAAGGTCCAGCTCAGGGTTATCAAGGTGTCTAAGGCCACACCCGTTTCAATCCCCAGCCCCTGCAACAGGTACACCAGGTCCTCAGTAGCGAGGTTGCCGCTGGCGCCCTTGGCATAGGGGCAGCCCCCAAGGCCACCCAAGGCGCTGTCGAATACGCTGATGCCTTCCAGCAAACTGGCGTAGACATTGGCCAAGGCCTGGCCATAGGTATTGTGATAGTGCCCGGCCAGTTGCGCGCGTGGTACAGCCTGGCCCACTACGTCGATCAACCGCCGGGTCTGGGTGGCCGTGCCAACTCCGAGGGTGTCGCCCAGGGAGACCTCATAGCACCCCATTTCCAACAACGCCAAGGCCACAGGGCGTACCTGCTCCGGTGTGACCTTGCCGTCGTAAGGGCAGCCCATCACACAGGAGACATAGCCCCGCACCCTGACCCCTTCACTCAACGCCCGCGCCAGCACAGGCTCGAAACGGGCCAGGCTTTGGGCAATGGAACAGTTGATGTTGTGCTGGGAAAACCCTTCGGACGCCGAGGCAAAGACGGCCACCTCGCGCACACCACACGCCAGGGCGTTTTCGAGCCCGCGCAGGTTGGGGACCAGGGCCCCATAGGTCACGCCGGGCGCCTGGCGCATGGCTGCCCACACCGCAGCGGTGTCCGCCATCTGTGGTACCCAGGCCGGGGCCACGAAACTACCGGCTTCGATATACGCCAGCCCAGCGTTCGCCAGGCCATCGATCAGCTCCACCTTCGCCTGGGTCGACACGTGGCCGGCTTCGTTTTGCAGGCCGTCCCGTGGTCCCACTTCCACAATTCGTACGGCGTCAGGCAGGCGCATGGGCGGTGTCCTCCACGGCGACGAGCACAGTGCCTTCGCTCACCTTGTCCCCCTGGGCGCACAGCACGGTGCTTACCGTACCCGCTGCCGGAGCTTTCACCGTGTGTTCCATTTTCATGGCCTCAAGCACCACCAGCGGGGCGCCTGCCTCCACAACCTGGCCTACGTCAACCAGCACGCTGACCACGCGGCCATTCATGGGCGCCGCCAGGCTGCCTGACGCGGCATGGTGCCGCCCTACCAGGGCCAGCGGGTCCACCGCCTGCACCTCGTAGTGCCTGCCCTGCCACTGCAGGTACAGCACATCGCCCCGGCGTACGCCTGTGGCCTGTACGGGTGTATCCGGCAAGAGCACCACCCGTTGCTGTTGCTCGCCACACCGCAGGTGCAGCACTACTTCGGCTGGCCCGGCACTACGCCAACCCTCACGCCGGGCCCAGGGCGAGCCGTTGGTAGGTGGTTCAAAGGTCGCTAGGTAAAGCTGTGCGGCCTGTTGCCAGAACACCTCAGTCAGCGCCGGGGCTGGGGGACACAGCTGTGCCTGGTGCCGCGCAATGAACCCCGTGTCCAACCGAGCCTGGGCAAAGTCGTCATGGGCCAGCACACGCTGCACAAACCTGCGGTTGGTCTTCACGCCCTCTACCGTGGTCTGTTCAAGCATGGCCAGCAGGCGCCGCCGGGCCTCTTCGCGATTCTCCCCCCAGGCAATCAGCTTAGCCAGCATGGGGTCGTAGAACGGTGAGACCTCATCCCCCTCCTGTACGCCACTGTCCACCCGGCGCCCCTCGCCGGGCGGTGGTTCCTGGTACACGGCCAACCGGCCGCTGGCGGGAAGAAAATCCTGGTCTGTGTCTTCAGCATACAACCGTGCTTCGATGGCATGGCCGTGCAAGGGCACGTCAGCCTGGCCGATGGGCAGGGGCTCACCGCTGGCTACTCGCAGTTGCCAGGCCACGAGGTCAAGGCCGGTGATGGCTTCTGTGACCGGGTGTTCCACCTGAAGCCGGGTGTTCATTTCCATGAAATAGAACGTGCCCCGGGCATCGAGCAGAAACTCCACCGTCCCGGCACCGGTGTAACCGATGGCGTTGGCTGCTCGTACCGCCGCCTCACCCATGGCCTGTCGCAGTGCCATAGGCAAGCCGGGCGCAGGCGCCTCTTCGATCACTTTCTGGTGCCGCCGCTGGATGGAACAGTCGCGCTCATGCAGGTAGAGCCCGTTGCCCTGCTGATCAGCAAACACCTGGATTTCCACATGGCGGGGCGCTAGCACGTATTTTTCCACCAATAACCGCGCATCGCCAAACGCCGACAGGGCTTCGCGCCGCGCGGACGCCAACCCTTCGGCCAGCGCAGCGTCGTCTTCCACCACCTTCATGCCTTTGCCCCCACCCCCAGCGCTGGGCTTGAGCAGCACGGGGTAGCCTATCTCCCGCGCAGCAGTGCGGAAGCACTCATCGGCCTGGTCTTCACCATGGTAGCCCGGTACCAGCGGTACCCCAGCCGCAGCCATCAAGGCCTTGGCCGCCGCTTTGCTGCCCATGGCTTCGATGGCACTGGCAGGCGGGCCAATGAACGTCACCCCTCGGGCTTCAAGGGCCCGTGCAAAGGCGGGGTTCTCGGACAGAAAGCCGTACCCAGGGTGCACGGCCTGGGCACCGCTGGCCTCTACGGCAGCCAGGACCTTGTCCATGGCCAGGTAACTCTCCCCCGGTGTTTCGCCGCCTAGGGCGATCGCTTGATCGGCTTCGCGCACATGGCGCGCGTGGCGGTCCACGTCGCTGTACACCGCCACGCACCGAAAGCCCATGGCCTTGGCCGTGCGTAGGATGCGACAGGCGATTTCGCCACGGTTGGCGATCAATACGGTGTCAAACGTGCTCATGGCTGCATCTCCTGCCAGGCGGGCTGCCAGGCGGGCGCGCGTTTCCCCAGAAAGGCGCAAATGCCCTCCTGGCCTTCAGGGCTGGCACGCAGCTGGGCAATCACCTGTTCAGTGCGCCGACGCAGCGGTTCGCTGAGGCCGCCTTCGCCCACTTCCAGCAGTAACGCCTTGCTGGCCCGCATGGCCTGCGGCCCGTTGCGCAGCAGGTTGCGTACCCAGCGTGCTGCGTAGTCATCCAATGCTGCGGGCACGCAGACTTCCGCCAACAAACCCAGGGCCAACCCCTCGGTTGCCGTGAACAGGTCACCCGTCAGGGTATAGCGTCGCGTGGCTCGGCTGCCCAATGCTTGGGCCACATAGGGGCTGATGACAGCCGGTGCCAGGCCCAGGCGCACTTCGGACAGGCAAAAGCGTGCATCCTCTGCGGCAATGGCCATGTCGCAGCAGCTCAACAGCCCAAGGGCCCCTGCAAACGCTGCACCTTGCACCACCGCCAGGGTAGGACACGGCAAGGTGTACAGCCTATGCATCAGGTCACTAAGCCGCCGGGCTTCAGCCAGGTTGGCCTCCAGGCCCAATTGAGCGCTGGCCTGCATCCATTGCAGGTCGGCGCCTGCACTGAAGTGGCGGCCACGGCCGCGCAGCACCAGCAGGCGCACCTGGCTATCAATTTCCACTTGCGCCAACGCGTCATGCAGTTCTTCGATCATCTGGGCGTTGAAGGCGTTATTGACCGCCGGCCGGTTGAGCCACAGGGTAGCTGCGCCGCCGTCATCAGTGAGCAGTTCAAGGGTAGAAAAGCGTGTCATGGCAAAGCCTCTTGGCAAGCGGCGCGGGTTACATGCGGAACACACCAAAACGGGTGTCGGCGATAGGAGCATTGGCTGCAACGGCCAGCGCCAGGCTCAGCACGTCCCGGGTCTGTGCCGGGTCGATGATGCCGTCGTCCCATAACCGGGCGGTGGAGTACAGGGCGGTTGCCTGGTGCTCGTACTGGTCCACCAGCGGCCGCCTCACGGCCTCGATATCGTGTTCAGTAAAGGCCTGACCGCTGCGTGCAGCCTGCTCCTGCTTGACCTGTGCAAGCACGTCAGCCGCCTGGGCGGCGCCCATCACACCGATTTTCGCGTTGGGCCACATCCACAGAAAATTCGGATCGTAGGCACGGCCGCACATGCCGTAGTTACCCGCGCCAAAACTGCCGCCTATGATCACGGTGAACTTGGGCACCTGGGCACAGGCCACGGCGGTGACCAGCTTGGCGCCGTGCTTGGCGATGCCACCGGCTTCGTATTTCTGCCCCACCATGAAGCCGGTGATGTTCTGCAGGAACAGCAACGGGATCTTGCGCTGGCATGCCAGCTCGATGAAGTGCGCGCCTTTTTGGGCGGCCTCCGCAAAGAGAATGCCCTCGTTGGCCAGTACCGCGACCGGGTAGCCACCGATGCGGGCAAACCCGCACACCAGCGTAGTGCCGAACAACGCCTTGAATTCATCCAGGCGTGAATCATCCACCACCCGAGCGATCACTTCACGCACCGCCAGGGGTTGGCGCGGGTCTGCCGGGACGACGCCATACAGTTCGTCTGCGGGGTAACGTGGGGTTATAGGCGCAGCGGGTTGCAGGCTGGCAGCCGGTTGCAGGTTCAGGTTGGCGACACAGCGGCGGGCAATGGCCAGGGCATGGGTATCGTTTTCGGCATAGTGGTCCGCCACGCCAGAAGTGCGGCAGTGTACATCGGCGCCCCCCAGGTCTTCAGCGGTCACTACCTCCCCGGTCGCGGCCTTCACCAAGGGTGGGCCCGCGAGGAAGATCGTGGCCTGCTCGCGCACCATGATGGTTTCGTCGCTCATGGCCGGTACATAGGCACCGCCCGCCGTGCAGGAGCCCATCACCACGGCGATCTGTGCAATGCCCTCGGCGCTGAGGGTGGCCTGGTTGAAGAAAATGCGGCCAAAGTGTTCGCGGTCCGGGAACACCTCATCCTGACGTGGCAGGTTGGCCCCGCCCGAATCCACCAGGTAAAGACAGGGCAAACGGTTCTGCCGTGCGATAGCCTGGGCGCGCAGGTGCTTTTTTACTGTCAGCGGGTAATAACTGCCGCCTTTGACCGTGGCATCGTTGGCGATCACCATGCATTCGATGCCTTCCACACGGCCAATGCCGGTAACCAGCCCAGCCGCCGGCACCTGCTCGTCATACACCTCATGGGCCGCCAGCGGTGCGATTTCCAAGAAGGGAGAACCGGGGTCCAGCAACAGGTTGATGCGCTCGCGGGGCAATAACTTGCCCTTGCCGGTATGGCGAGCCTGGGCCGCTGCCCCACCACCCTGCCGCACCTGCGCCAGCAATTCGTACACATGGTTCACCTGGGCCAGCAAGGCGTCACGGTTGGCCAAGTAGGCCGGGGACCGAACATCAAGGCCCGTGTTCAAGATCGTCATCTGTCACTCCTTTGCCAGGGCTTAACGGGTTTCGTTAAACAGTTCACGGCCGATCAACATGCGCCGGATCTCGCTGGTGCCCGCACCGATCTCGTAGAGCTTGGCGTCACGCCAGATCCGCCCTACGGAGAACTCATTGATGTAGCCATTGCCCCCCAGGATCTGGATGGCCTCCCCGGCCAGCCAAGTGGCCTTTTCCGCTGCGTAGAGAATCACCCCGGCGCAATCCTTGCGCACTTGGCGCGCATGGCCTTCGCCCAGCGCGTCCAGTTGCCGGCCCACGGCATAGAGGTAGGCTCGGCAGGCTTGCTGGGTGGTGTACATGTCCGCCACCTTGCCCTGAATCAGCTGGAACTCGCCGATGCTTTGCCCAAACTGCTTGCGGTCATGGAGGTAGGGCACCACAGCGTCCATGGCAGCTTGCATCAGGCCCAGAGGCCCGCCTGACAGCACGGCGCGTTCGTAGTCGAGGCCGCTCATGAGCACCTTCGTGCCCTGGTTGACCTCACCCAACACATTTTCCAAAGGCACCAGCACGTTATCGAATACCAGTTCGCCGGTGTGCGAGCCGCGCATGCCCAGCTTGTCCAGCTTCTGCGCCACGGAGAAACCAGGGGTGTCGGTCTCGAGAATGAACGCCGTGATGCCTTTGGCCCCGGCCCCTGGGTCTGTCTTGGCATAGACCACCAACACGTTGCAGTCCGGGCCGTTGGTGATCCACATCTTGGTGCCGTTGAGGCGATAGCCGTCCCCTACCCGCTCGGCCTTCAGGCGCATGGATACCACATCCGACCCTGCGTTGGGCTCGCTCATGGCCAGGGCGCCTATGTGTTCACCGGAGATCAGCCGCGGCAGAAAGCGCTGCTTCTGTTCGTGGGTGCCGTTGCGGTTGATCTGGTTCACGCACAAGTTGGAATGCGCGCCATAAGACAGGCCAATGCCCCCTGCGCCACGGGAGACTTCTTCCATGGCCACCATGTGGGCCAGGTAGCCCATGCCGGCACCGCCATAGGCTTCTGGCACGGTGAGCCCCAACAAGCCCATGTCGCCGAACCTGCGCCATAGGGGCATGGGGAACTGGTCGGTGCGGTCGGCCTCCTGAGCCAGGGGTGCAACCTCCTTGGCCACAAACCCCGCGACCGAATCGCGGAGCATGTCGATGTCTTCACCAAGAAAAAAATTCAAGCCGAGGGTCGGGGTCATCACTGGGCACTCTTGTCATTGTTGTATGAGCGTCTGTTGTATGAGCGGCTGTTGCGTGAGCGTGAGGAAGCGTCAGGAAAGGTCGGCCACCTGTTCAAGGGCCGCGCGGCAGCGGTCTTCGGCGGTATCCAGTTCCAGGTTCATCTGCTCGATATCCAGCATCTGCTGCCGGAGCTGGTGACGGCGCTCTTCGATTTTCTCCAGGAACCGGGCCAGCTGCTTGCGGTTGCCTGCCGGGTCGTAGAGGTCGATCAGTTCCTTGCATTCGGCCAGGGAGAAACCAAGGCGTTTTCCGCGCAGGATCAACTTGAGCGTCACCAGGTCCCGCGGATAAAAGATGCGTTCCTGGCCGCGACGTTCTGGCGCCAGCATGCCCTGCTCTTCGTAGAAACGAATGGTACGCGGGGTTACGTCCAGGGCGCGGGCCAGGTCGGAAATGGTGTAGGTCTGGTTCACAGCATCACTCGCCTCAAGGTTTACGTTAACGTAAACGTCGTGACTGGAACTGTCAAATGCTGCTAGCCCTACTCTTAGGTCACTGTCGGGCACTGTACCGCGGCGTGCAATACCTGCAGCAACTGCTCTACCGAATAGGGCTTGTCCAGCAACTCGAAACCGTGGGTGCCCTCCTGGGCGATCACCTGGCTATAGCCACTGGTGAGTACCACAGGCAGCCCAGGGTACAGGCGGCGTATCTCCCGGCCCAGTGCGATACCGTCCATGCCTGGCATCATCACATCGGAGAACACCACATCGAAAGCCTCAGGGTGCTCACGCAGTTCAGTCAGGGCCTGTTCGGCATGGCCGGCCCATGTGGTCTTGTAGCCCAGTTCCAACAGTGCCTGGGTTGCAAAGGTGCCTACGTCCGCGTTGTCCTCGACCACCAGCACTCGCAAGGGACGGCTGGGGCTGGCGGGGTGATCATTCACTGGGCCTTGGTCACTGGTAAGGCATGCCAGGGTCCGGGGAAGGTAGAGCACGAACTCGGCGCCCGCCCCCGGCGTGGTGAACACCCGTACATCACCCCCAGACTGCTTGGCAAAGCCGAACACTTGGCTCAAGCCCAGGCCGGTGCCGTGCCCAACGCTTTTGGTGGTGAAAAACGGCTCGAAAATACGGTCCACATGGTCGGGAGCAATGCCGCTGCCGGTGTCTTTCATGGAAATGGCCACGAAGGGGCCTGCCACGGCCGGTTGGCCGCCCACTTCTGGTATATCCGCCACCACCTGCACCGAAAGCCTCAGCTGACCTTTGCCATTCATGGCGTCACGGGCATTAACGGCCAGGTTGATCAGTGCCGCATCGAACTGAGCCGTGTCGGCATGGGCGAAACAGGCCGGCACGCTGAGAGCGAGCGTGGTCTCGATGCCCGACCCTGTGAGGGTTTCGATCATTTCTACAAGGTTGCGCACGCTTTGCGAGACATCGAACGTTTCGGGCTTCAAGCTTTGCCGTCGGGAAAAGGCCAACAGTTGGGAAGTAATGCGGGTGGCGCGGTTCACCGCGTCGGAGATGGCGGACATGTAACGGCTGCGGCGCTCCTCAGGCAGGTTCGGGCGTTTGAGCAGGTCCACCGAAGAGCGCACCACGGTCAACAGGTTGTTGAAGTCATGGGCGACGCCGCCCGTGAGCTGGCCCAGGGCCTCCAGTTTCTGGGCCTGGCGAAGCTGGTCTTCAGCCTTGGCGCGTTCCTCCACCGCCTCGCAAATACGCTGCTCCAGCGTACTGTTCAGTTCGGCCATGCCAATTTCGAGCAGTTTCTGATCCGTGATGTCCTGCACCAGCCCGAACATTTTCACCACTTGGCCCATGGCATTCACCTGAGAGGTGCTATGGGCGCGTATCCAGCGCACAGCATGGTCGTCCGCGCGCTGAATGCGGCATTCGAAGTTCCAGCCCGTGCCGTGTTCAGCCGCCTGTCGGTAAGCTGATTCCACCGCATCGCGGTCTTCGGGCAGTACATGGCTCAGGAAGGTGGGGAACCCCCACTCCGCCACAGGCTCAGGGTGGCCGAAAATCTGATCGTGCCGCAGGGCACGCACCGAGGTGTTGGTGAGCACGTCCAGTTCCCACTCGCCTATCTGGCCGGCCTCTACAGCCAGGCGCAACCGTGTT
This sequence comes from Pseudomonas sp. AB39(2026), assembly GCF_059831485.1. NCBI lineage: Bacteria > Pseudomonadati > Pseudomonadota > Gammaproteobacteria > Pseudomonadales > Pseudomonadaceae > Pseudomonas > Pseudomonas sp. AB39(2026). The sequence continues at coordinate 122,068 of NZ_CP195212.1, read as the reverse complement.
TCGCTGTCCCGCAGCGTGGCCAGCCACTCGTGCTGAGCGGCACCGGCGAGCGCGGTAGCAGTGGTGTCTGTCACCAGGTGAAACAACCCGCCAACGCCCCCGCTTTCGTCGCGGATGGGTGAGGTGGACACGGTAAAGGAGGCGCCTCCCCCGTGCGCGGCGCGCTCAACACCTATGTGTTGCGGTTCCAAGTGTACAGCCTGCCCGGCCTTGGCCCTGGCAAAGAGATCACGGGTGGCCTCCCAGGCACTGGCCCAAGTGACGTGATACGCCTCGCCGAGCGCCTGGGGGTGTCGCTCGCCACACAGTGCGCGGTAGCGGTCGTTGTAAAGCTGAGTATTCTCGTCTCCCCAGGTGATGCTGATGGGGGCATCGGCGGCCAGGCACAGGCTGACGGCCGTACGCAGGCTTTGTGGCCATTGATCGATCGGCCCCAATGGGGTAGCCGCCCAGTCCTTGGCTTCGATCAGGGCAGCCATATCGCCGCCGCCAGATAAGAACGTATGAGACATCACCAGGTCGGCCTAATCAGGTATGCAGGAGGAACGAAACGGCCTATGAACACGTGGGTGCTCAAGTGGCCGCGCAGCGCCTGAAGCCACGCCACCCGCCTTCGCTTTTTACGGGATATTGCAGGCTTTCGCCACTGCCGTTGCGCTAACGCCTCCAAGCTTCATGCTGCCGACAAGTGTTCGTACAAAATGGTCGCGCCAATCAGGATCAGCATCACCCCACCCGCCATTTCTGCACGGCGCCCGGCCAAGGTGCCTAGCACGCGTCCCAACAGGGTGCCAACCGTGACCATCACGGTGGTCGCCACGCCAATGGCCGCCGCTGCCACCAGGATATTCACGTTGATGAACGCCAGCCCTACACCTACCGCCAGTGCATCGATACTGGTGGCTACCGCCGTGGTTGCCAGCATGAAGAAGGAATGGTGCGAGGCTTTTTCTTCTTCCTCGTGATCCCCCTGCAGCCCGTTGTAGATCATGTGGGCGCCCAGCAACAGCAATAGCGTGAACGCGATCCAGTGGTCCCAGCTTTCCACAAAACTGGAAGCGGCGCGCCCAAGCAGCCAGCCGATCACCGGCGTGATCGCTTCGATGGCGCCGAAGATCACGCCTGTACGCAACGCTTGGGAAAAACGCGGCTTATGCAGCGCCGAGCCTTTGGCAACAGCGGCCGCAAAGGCGTCGGTGGACATGGCCATGGCTAGAAAAAACAGGGAAATGGGATTCAACGCAACCGCTCCGGCCGGGCAACGAAGACAACGACTCACCGCAGGCCCGACTGGCCACGACAGGTCGTTGGTCTCGCCAACCAAAGCGGTGTTCGTACCACGGCGGCTGCCGAGAATGTTGATACGAACGCACCAGGCGCTCACGCCAGGTACAGGCTACTCCCCAAAGCGAAGCGAAGGGTAAAGCGTGGTTTGTCAAAAAAACGTGATGCCTGAAAGGGATCGAATTTACCCAGCCCTCGTCTGTCCACGCTGTTACAGACGCACGGCCCTTCACGGCAGTGCGCGTTTACCGCGCAGACGGAGTATCCCCATGACCAACCACATACTCATTGCCGGCGCCAGTGGCGTGATCGGCCAAGCTGTACTGGACGCCTTCGTGGCGGCTGGCTGGAAAACCAGCACGGTGAGCCGCTCTACCACGCCACCCAGTGCCCAGCCCCACCTCTCGGCGGACCTGGCAGACCCGGCCAGCCTGGCCCGTCATACCCAAGCCCTGGCCAGCGTGACGCACCTGTTCTACAGCGCGCTCAAGCCTGATCCGGACCCGGCGACCGAAGCCAATGAAAACGCCGCCATGTTCGAACACCTGGTGAACGCCTTGCGTACGGCGGGTGCGAAGCTGGAGCGCATCACCTTCGTGCAGGGTGGCAAGGTGTATGGCGCTCACCTGGGGGTATACAAGACCCCCGCCCGTGAAGACGACAGCCGCCACTTCCCGCCCAACCTCTACTTCCGCCATGAGGATTTCGCCCGCGCCCTGGAAGCTGAAGGTATTCCTTGGACCGCCCTGCGCCCAGACATTGTGGTGGGGCACTCGCTGGGTTCGGCCATGAACCTGGGCAACCTGATCGGGTTGTACGGGGCACTCTGCCGGGAGACGGGTACTGCCATGCAGTTCCCCGGCCCCGAACGGGCCTACCGCAACGCCCTGGTGAATGTGACCTCGGCCGAGCTGATTGGTGAGGCGGCCCTGTGGGCCGTGGAAAACAAGGCAGACGGTGCCTATAACATCACCAACGGTGACGTGTTCCGTTGGAGTCACGTATGGCCCAAGCTGGCGGCCTGGTTTGGTGTGGAGGTCGGCGAACCGCAGCCCATTTCACTGGCTCAGCGAATCGAAGCCATGCGGCCGGTCTGGCAGCAGCTGGCGGCCCGTGAAGGCCTTGCCGAAACGGACATTGACCGCATTGCCCTAGGCGCTTTCGGGGACTTTATCTTCCATGTGGAAACGGACGCTATCTTCGATGTGACCAAGGCCCGCCAGGCCGGCTTTTCGAACATGGTGCTACGCTCCGATGACGCTTTTATCGCTCATCTGGAAGGCATGCGAGCGCGCAAGCTTATCCCCTGACCCATCGATAGCCTCGCGGGGAGCGCCTACAGTGGCCCTCCCTGGGCGGTTTTAATCAGCCCGCCCAGAATGTCGCGCTCGCTCCCAGGCAGCTCCCGGTACCAGGCTTGAGTGGCGGCTGGGTCCTCCCCATGGATGATTGCCGCACGCTCGCGCGCTTTGAGCACCAGCCCAGCCACACGGTCAGCGCGCTCATGTTCATAGGCAGTCAAGCCGGTGTTAAGTGTATCGGCGCGTTCAAGGCAGCGTGCCAGTACCCAGGCGTCTTCCATGGCCTGGCAACCGCCCTGGCCGATGTTGGGTGTCATAGCGTGGGCGGCATCGCCCAACAACGCCACTCGGCCCGTCACTAGGCGGGGTACGCGACGGGTGTCGTGGATTTCTACCCGTGCCACGGCAGCGGGGTCCAGCTGTTCGATCAACTGTTGCACCGGTGTGGCCCATTCCTCGAAATGCTTTTGCAGTTCGGCGCGATACTGCTCACGCACATTGGGCGTACCTGCAGGCAGAGGGACGTCGAAAAAGAAATAGAATTCGTCAGTGCCCATGGGCATGAGCGAGACCCGCTTGTGCTCACCCACGAACTGCGCCCATTCGTAGGGATCACCCAGCGCCGCATCCATGCGTATACGGCCGTTCCAGTTCACATACCCGCAGTAGTGCCGGTCGATGGCCTCACCGGCCACAGCACTGCGTAGGGTGGAGTGCGTGCCATTAGCCGCCACCAATAGGTCGGCGGTAACGGCCTCGCCGTTGGACAAGTGCACGCAAACACCCTCGGCGGTTTCGGTATAGCTTTCGCACCCTACGCCCAGGGTAACTGCCTCCTCACCCACGGCCTCCAGCAGCAGCTGCTGCAAGGCGGCCCTGGCAATGGGGCAGGCGCGCTGCTGCACCTGCTGGTACAGCGGCGCCAGGCTGAACCGCGTCAGCAGCCCGCCGGTATGGCTGAAATAGCTCATGGCCCGCATGTCCCCAGCCACCGCCTCGGCTGCTGCACCCACGCCCAAGGCGTGTAGCACCTTCATGCCATTGGGCCAGATGGAAATGGCTGCGCCTACCGGCGCCAGGGTGGTTGCGCGTTCATACAGGTGCACCTGATGCCCTGCCTGGCGCAAGGCGATAGCTGCACACAACCCGCCCATGCCGGCGCCGGCGATTACCACAGTGAGGTTTTGCATGGTCGTCCTGAATATTGGTTGAACTGTAGTGAATTTAAAGCAAGAAGCTGACCAAGTAGTCAACTGCTATGCCCCGGCCAGGTACCTTGTTCTGACTGGGCAACGCAGCGCCAAGCCAGTGCGGCCTCCCCTGGGTTGCACCGGGCTGGCGCAAGACGGCGCGCAGGGTTCCGCGCCTTGGGCATGAAATAAAGGTGAACTAACGTTTAGGTATGGCAATCCTTCCTTGTGCGCATTGAACAAGAACCTCACAGGCCAGCCGGTGTGCTGACCGTCAAGGAGCTGCCATGACCACGTCCCCTCACCTTGCCTTCCGGCACACGCCGGGCCCGCTTCACGGGACCCTGCTCGCCGGCACAGTGCCGCTGTTTCTGGGCGGCCTGCTGAGCGATATCGCCTACTACAACAGCTACCAGATCCAGTGGAGCAACTTCGCCGCCTGGTTGATTGCCGGGGGCCTGCTGTTCTGCGGCCTGGCCGTGCTGTTTGCACTGGGCAACCTGGTGCGTGCTCGGCACAAAGCCGGGCGCCCGGTGGCGTATCTGCTGTTGCTGGTGGTCACATGGGTACTGGGGCTGGTGAACGCCTTCGAGCATGCCAAGGATGCCTGGGCTGTCATGCCCTCGGGCCTGATCCTTTCAGTCGTTGTCACAGTACTGGCGTGCATCGCCACCTGGGTCGGCATGAGCAACCTGCGGTCGGAGGGTGAAGCATGAAACAGACACACGCATTGACGGCGTTGAGCATGGCCCTTTTGTTGAGCGCCTGCGGGGGTGAAGCGGACAGCGTCCAGTCCCACGGGGCAGACCCAAAGATGCCCGAAGCTCAACGGGGCTTGCTGCCCAGCATGAAAATCGCCGAACCCGTGGCCTGGGGTGACCAGAAGCCCACGGTCCCAGACGGCTTTAAGGTGTCAGCCATCGCCACCGACCTGAAGGTGCCGCGCCAGACCCTGGTGCTGCCCAATGGCGACATTCTGGTGGCCGAAGGCAAGGGTGGCAGTGCCGCCAAGCTCAAGCCCAAGGACGTGATCGCCAGCTACATCAAGGCCCAGGGCAACACCAAGGTCAAAGGTGGCAACCGCCTGACCCTGCTGCGGGATGCCGACGGCGATGGCGTGTATGAAATGAACACGGTGTTTGCGGAAAATCTGAATGCGCCCTACGGCCTGGCGTTTGCCAATGGCAAGGTGTACGTGGCCAATCAGGACGCCTTGGTGAGCTTTGATTACACCGACGGCCAGACCAAGGCAGCCAGCGCGCCCACCAAGGTCACGGACCTGCCCTCGGAGATCAACCACCACTGGACCAAGTCCCTGGCAGCCAGCCCGGACGGTCGCTTCTTGTATGTGGGCATAGGCTCCAACAGCAATGTGACCGAGCGCGGCATGGAAGTGGAAATCGACCGTGCACAGATCTGGCAGATCGACGCCACTACCGGCGCGCACAGGCCCTACGCCACAGGCACGCGCAACCCCACCGCCCTCAAAATCCAGCCCGGTACCGAACAACTGTGGGCCGTGGCCAACGAACGGGATGAGTTGGGCCCGGACCTGGTACCTGATTACCTGACCTCCATCCGCGAAGGGGCTTTCTACGGCTGGCCGTACAGCTATTGGGGCCAGAACGTGGACACCCGTGCCCAGCCTCAGAACCCTGAAAAAGTGGCTTCGGCCGTGAAGCCGGACTACAGCCTGGGCTCCCACGTGGCGGCATTGGGGCTGGACTTCTCGTTACCCGCCATGGGTGATAAATACGGCAGCGGTGTATTTGTAGGCGAACACGGCAGCTGGAACCGGGACAACCCGGTGGGCTATAAGGTGGTCTTTGTGCCCTTTACCAATGGCAAGCCATCGGGCGACGCGGTTGATTTCGCCACGGGCTTCCGCGGCCAGGATGGCAAGACCCGTGGCCGCCCGGTGGGCGTGACCGTCGACCCACGTGGTGCCCTGATTGTGGCCGATGACTTGGCCGGTATCATCTGGCGGGTTACTCGCACGCAGTAACACCTTGCCTGAACGGGCATCTGTGACAGGGCCCGTTCAGGCTATTCCCCCATTGCCTCAGCGAGGCCCCTTTGGCTAAAGACGTCGAAAACCCCTGTACCTCCAATTGCAAACTCAGTGACGGTGTCTGCCGAGGTTGCGGTCGCTCCAAGGAGGAGATCAAAAGCTGGAAAAGCCTCAAGCGCCCCGACAAGGCCGCCGTGGTCAAGCGCGCCCATGAACGGATGAAAGCCATGAAGGGCAAGAAAAAAAAGTAGGGCTCACCCGGCCCTACTTTTTGTAGCGCTATTGGCTATAAGATAGCGGGGTCTTCTACCCTACGGGTGCACCATGGCCACCGATACGTCCAAACTCGACCGAATCCTCGCCGAAACCCAGCGCGAGCGCGAAAGCGGCTACCGCGACAAAGCGCTCAAGATGTACCCCCACGTGTGCGGCCGCTGCGCCCGTGAGTTCGCCGGTAAACGCCTGAGCGAGTTGACGGTGCACCATCGCGACCACAACCATGACAACAACCCTCAAGACGGCTCCAACTGGGAGCTGCTGTGCCTGTATTGCCATGACAACGAACACGCCCGCTATACCGACCAGCAGTATTTCGGCGAAGGCTCGCTCAGCACACCGAAAGTGGCCAAAGCCACCCACAATCCCTTCGCCGCACTGGCGGGGCTGATGAAGAAGGACTAACGCCGCCTGTTCCCCGGCTCTGCCAGGGCAAGCCGCCACCTTCCTGTGGGACCGGTCGTAGCCGAAGGCGGAGGCCGGGAACAGATTGCCGAGGTGTGGCGCCTGATCGGGTTCGTCCGCTGCGCGAACTCCTACAGGCCTACGCGTTGCCTGTTGGACCGGACATAGCCAAAGGCGAAGGCCAGGAACCTCGGCTCAGTAACCGCTACCGCCCTGCGCACCGGTCACAATGGCAATGCCTGAACTGGTCCCTAGGCGGGTGGCACCGGCTTCAATCATGGCCTGTGCCGTAGCAGCATCGCGTACGCCCCCAGAAGCTTTCACACCCAGGTCCGGGCCGACCACACGGCGCATCAGTGCCACATCCTCCAGCGTTGCGCCACTGCGGCTGAAACCGGTAGAGGTTTTCACAAAGGCTACGCCCAGGTCGCGGCAGATCTCACAGGCGCGCACCTTCTGCGCGTCATTCAGCAGGCAGGTTTCTAGAATCACTTTCAGCGGTACCTCGCCGCACGCTTCCAATACGGCGGCAATGTCGTCACGCACGGCATCGAACAGCCCGTCCTTGAGCCAGCCAATGTTCAGCACCATATCGACTTCACCCGCACCGGCGGCAATGGCCTGCTGGGTTTCATAGGCTTTGCTGGCGGACAACCCGGCGCCCAAGGGGAAGCCCACCACGGCGCATACCTTTACATCGGCACCCTGAAGCTGCTCGGCTGCATAAGGCACGTTCGCAGAGTTCACACACACCGAGTAGAACCCGTGAGTGCGGGCTTCGTTACACAATGTGGCAAGCTGGGCACGGCTGGCGTCGGCGGCGAGCAAGGTGTGATCGATCATCTTGGCGAGTTCAGCGGGGGAATACGTGGTCATCGGGCGGTCCTGATCAATGGGCGGACGTGCAAGCACGTTATTGGATTAACATAAGATGTTAGTATTACAACATACATGACCTACGGCTGGAATGCTCAATGCACGTAAAAAAAACCGATCGGATTCGCATAATCCAGCAGGCACTACAGGACCAGAAAGCCATTCATTTGCGTGAAATGGCCGCGTTGCTTGAGGTGTCCGAGATGACACTGCGCCGCGACCTGAGTCGCCACCCCGAGCAACTGCGGCTATTGGGGGGCTACATCACCCGCGCCCACGACGAAGCGGAGCCAGGGGACTACCGTGTCACCGAGCAAGGCACCCGGCATGTGGAAGAGAAACGCCGGATCGGCAAGCTTGCCGCCAGTTTCATTCAGCCGGGCGACACCGTGTTCTTCGACTGCGGCACTACAGTGCCTTTTGTTGTGGATTTCATTCCGGATGACCTGGCCTTCACCGCAGTGTGCAACTCCCTGAACGTACTGCTCAAGCTGCAGCAAAAGCCCAACTGCACCCTTGTGTTATGCGGGGGCAGCTTCCACCGGCAGAACCAGGTGTTCGAAAGCCGCGCCGAGGCCAGCATCCTCAACGAGCTGCGGCTGAGCTGGGCGTTCATCTCTGCCGCCGGCGTAAGCCTGGACTTGGGCGTAACCTGCTTCAACTTCCATGAAGTAGGCGTCAAGCAGCAGGTGATGCGCCAGGCACGGCAATGCATGCTGCTGGCGGATCACTCCAAGTTCGATGCAGTGCGTACCGCCCATTTCGGTGCGCTGGAAAACTTCCACTGCGTGGTCAGCGACAAGAAAATCCCCCGGGCCTACCGTGAGGCCATTGAAGCCCAGGGGGCGCAGCTGGTTATCTAGCGTTTTAAATTGCCAGGGCTTGCCGCTCGCTGGCACTCAGGTAGCCGGTGGTCAGGCTGAACACCGCCCGCTCCCCTGGCGCCAGGCTGCGTACCGTGCCTTTGGCGCGTTCGGCGTGGTAGCCCTCTGGCTCGCAGGTGGCCGGCAGTATGAAGGCGCCCACCTGCTGGTCCACATTGTGCAATACCCAGCGCGTGGCATGGCTGAACTGTTCGGGGCTGTAACGGGTGTAGAACGCCGCGCCGTCGGGGTGCTCCAGGAAGAAATGCGCCTGGCCCTGTGCATCGGCCTGCACCCCTTCGAAGAAGCTCACCACTTCAGGGTCATACAGTGCCGGGGAGTCCAGCACCTGCAGCCTGGCCGGGTCCGCGGTCAAGTCGGCCATGTAGGCCTTCCAGTGCTCTGTAGGGTGTACATGGGCCGGCACGCTAGTACGCATCCGCTGGCGCTCGAACCCCAATGGCTGGCTGAAGCGCCCACCTTCCACATAGGCATAATTCATGTGGGCCATGTACATCAGGTCCATGGGCTTGCCGGCCTGGTTAAGCACCTGCATACCGATCTCGAACAGCCCGCTGTCCGGGCGCAGGGTCACGCTGGGGCTGGCGCGGTAACGGTCGCCGAAGCCCTGCACATAGTCATAGTCCCCGGTCAGGCGCAGGTAGGCGCCCGCCTCGTCTTCGCCCACTTCCAGCCAGGCACGGTCCATGGGCGCACAGGGCATTTCGCCATGAAGGGGATGATCGTCTTCAGGGGCCGGGCAGCCATTGCGCAGCAGGCCGGCATGGAACATGAAACACCCATAGGTGCCCATGATGGTCGGCGTCGGCCGTGGCTGGTCGAACAGGTTCAGCATGGTCAGGTTATGGCCGTCGAACTCGGCAGCCCAGATCATCTGGCCCTGCCAAGGCAGTACCACCAGCCGGCCACGGCTGTTTTCCAAGGACAGCGCTTTCACCCCGCTGGGGTAGGTAAAGGCGTGAGCGCTCAAGCGTTCCGATTCCAGAACAGGCTTGGCGGTATCGCTCCACAGTTGCGGGTACAGGGGCAGGCGCATCATTTCACGGCTCATTGGGGCACCGCAGCCGCCACAGTGGCGACATGAGGCTGGGGTTGACGAAGGCACCGCAGCGCATAGGCCACGATCACCACGAAGCACAGCAGCGGCACACTATAAGCGATTTGCATGTTGCCGCCGTTGGCATCGCTGAGCAGGCCTTGGAAGATGGGAATCACGCCGCCGCCAACGATGCTCATCACCAGCAGCGAACCGCCCACGCCAGTGTCTTCACCCAGCCCGTCGATGGTCAGGCCGTAAATGGTCGGCCAGCACGGCCCCAGGAAAATGCTCACGCCCACGGCGGCGTATACGGCCGTGATGTTAGGCACCAGAATGGTATAGGCCAGCAACACAATGCACAGTACGCCGTAGAGGGCCAGCACCTTGGCGGGGTGCAACTTGCGCATCAGCAGGTTGGCGACCATCTTGCCTACGAAGTAGGCCGCGAACGTGGTCAGCAGGAACCAGGAAGCACTGCGTTCATTCATACCTCCCATCTGCATGGCCAGGCGAATGGTAAAGCTCCATACGCCCACCTGAGCGCCCACATATAGGAACTGAGTGAGCACACCGAAGCAGAAGCGCGGGTTTCGACGCAGCCGCCCAAGGCTTTCACTGATACTGGCCTTGGGTGTGGCCTCGGTGCGGTTGCCCTTGCACGCGGGGAAGCGCGTGAAGGCAATGAGCACGAACATCAGGGCCAGCACCGCGATCATCCACTGGTACGGCAACAGGGTGGACTGGATCATCTCCAGCTGTTGCACAGCAGCATCAGCTGGCGTCATCTGGGTGAGTTGTTCACGGGTGGCGTCGGTGTCCTTGAACATCACAAAGCTGCCCACGTACACGCCGGTCATGGCACCGAACGGGTGGAAGGTCTGTGAAATGTTCAAGCGGCGGGTTCCGGATTCCCGTGGCCCCATCAGGGTGGAATAGGTGTTGCTGGCCGTTTCCAGGAACGACAGGCCTGCCGCGATCACGAACAGCGCCATCAGGAACATGCTGTACTTGGCCATGGACGCTGCCGGGAAGAACAGCGAGCAGCCGGCCATGTACAGCACCAGGCCCACCAGAATGGTGGTCTTGTAACTGAACCGACGCACCACAATGGCCGCAGGAATCGCCACAAAGAAGTAACCTAGGTAGAACGCCGATTGCACAAAGGCCGTCTGGAAATCACTGAGCAGGAACGCCTTCTTGAAGTGGGCGATCAACACGTCGTTCATGCTGGCCGCAGCGGCCCACAAGGCAAAGATGCAGCACAGCAGGAAAAAGGCAAACCAGGGGGTACGGTTCAGGTAGAACCCGTCCGCCGAGGGCTGCAGCGCAGGCTTGTTCATTATTGTTCTCCGCGAAAAGCAGTTGAGAGGTGTTAGCCAGGTCAGGCAGGCAAGGGTGCGCTAAAAAGAGCGAAGGCCGCCGCATCCGGATAGGAAGACTGGGTGCCCAGGCCCGTGACGGAGCAGGCCGAATAGGCCACGGCCTGTTGCATGGCACGGCGGATATCGCCGTCCTGGCTCCAGTGATGGGCAAAGCAGCCAATGAAGGCATCGCCTGCACCCGACGTGTCCCGTGCATCCACGCGGTGGCCTTCAACGCGCCACTCACCCTGCTCGCCCACGTAGAGTGCACCCTGCTCGCCGAGGGTGACGATCACATGGCGTACGCCCTCCTCCAGCAAGCTGCGAGCCGCTTTGGCGGCAGCCTCAGCCGAATCCACGGGCTGGCCAGTGAGCAGGGCCAGCTCGCTTTCGTTAGGCACTAGAAAATCCAGCCGCCCCAGGTGTTCGCGGCTCAGCCCCGCCACCGCAGGGGCCGGGTTCAGTAATACAGGCACCCTCAGCCGATGGGCCACGTCAATGGCGTGGTACACGCTGGCCAGCTCGATCTCCAGCTGAAGCACGATCAACGCGCAGTCGCGCAACAGCGGCTCGGCGCGGTCGATGTCTGCTGGTGTCAGGTGGGCGTTGGCGCCTTTGACGATAAGGATGCTGTTGTGGGAATTCTCTTGCACGAAAATGGGCGCCACGCCACTGGACACCCCAGGCACGCGTTCCACAAAACGGGTGTCGATCCCCAGCCGCTGGAAGTTGGCCACGGTGGTATCAGCAAAGGCATCGTCACCCACCTTAGTCACCATCATCACGTTGGCCCCCAGCAAGGCAGCAGCAGCGGCCTGGTTGGCCCCCTTTCCACCGCACCCCATGGCAAAACGTGGCGCTTCCAGGGTTTCGCCCTGGGCGGGCATGCGATCGATGTAGGTAATCAGGTCGACCATATTGCTGCCAATGACTGCAATTTTTTTCATTGTTATGAAGCCTCACACGCCCTGGCAGGTGCACCTGAGCATTGGTATTTGTGTTATTTAAATAACATTTAGTGTGAGTATTCAATCTTTATTTTCTGACGCCTTTACATCGTCGTTGCAGACCTAGGCGGCTGGGGCTACTTTTCCTACACCACCTTGGATGTTTCCTTATAAGCCGTCTGGATGCCCCATGATTACCCTTGAAGACCTCAAGCGCTTTATCGCCAACCCCGAGCTGACCGACGACATCGGCAGAATCTGGGACCTGATCGGTGAGCATTACGCGCAAGCGCAGGCCAGCCTCCCTCCCGAGCACGCCATGGCCCGGCGAGAACTGTCCTTCCATGACCATGTGCGGTTGCTGGGCTACCTGGCGCTGTTACTGACGGACGTGCCGGGTGACGTTGTCGAGATCGGCGTATGGAAAGGCAAATCCTTGGTGCTGATGAACGAAATCTGCAACCACGAGCGACGGGTGATCGGGATCGACCCGTTCGTGCTGCCTAAGCAGTTTGAGGAGTTCAGCCACTACAAGAACCTGCTGCTACCCGATGCGCATATTCTGCGTGGGTTCTCGGAACTGTGCGCCGAACGGTTCCAGGCGTTGTCACCTAGCGTTGCCCTGTTGCATATCGATGGCGGCCATGAGGGCCGCAACGTGCTGCTGGACTTTCTGCTCTACGCACCCAGCGTGGTGTCAGGCGGGTTTGTCGTGTTCGACGACTACCGGGACTTCACCCATTCGCCAGAGGTAGGCCCTGCGGTCGACCTGCTGCGGGCCGGCGGGTACTTCAAAGGCTTCAACATTCTCGGCGCCGTGAATGGGTTCGAGAACAGCTACCTGATTCAGCGGCTGTAACCCCAAGCCTGGCCCTCGCACCGCGCAAGGGCCAGGTTTACCAACGCGTGCCGAACTGCTCCTCCAACTCGGCCAACGCCGCATCACTCAACGGCGCCGGGCGCGGCTGGGTGCTCAACCAGAGCTTGGCGGTTTCCTCCAGTTCCTCTAGGGCATAGCTGGCCTTGCTGACAGAGCTTTCCCACACCACTGGCCCCAGCCGCTCCAGCATCACCCCACGGACCAGGGTCGCGACCTGCGCTACCTGCTCGGCGACCAGGGGCGACCCGGGACGCTGATAACCCACCAAGGGTATCTGCCCTACTTTCATGACCTGGTAAGGCGTGATGGGCGGCAGGATACAGCCGGGCTGCCACACCCCGGCCAGGGTCAAGGCCACCAAGGCGGTGGAGTGGGTATGCACCACGCCCCCCACGGTGGGGTTGCGGTCGTACACCTGGCGGTGCAGGGCCAGGGTTTTGGAGGGCTTGTCGCCACTGACCCACTCACCGGCCCGGTTCACCTTGGCGATTCGGGCAGGGTCCAGCCGGCCCAGGCAGGCATCGGTGGGTGTGATCAGCCAGCCATCCTCCAGCCGCGCACTGATGTTGCCAGCGCTGCCGACCGTATAACCACGGCCGTAGAGGCTATGGCCCACCACACAGATTTCTTCGCGCAACTGTGCTTCCTGGCTCATGCCCAGTCCCCCGCCAGGCGACGCAGCGCCTTGTCAAAGAAATCCACGCTACCGAAATTGCCGGATTTAAGGGTCAGCGCGAAGGGCGCCTCTGGCCCCAGCGCCAGGGTGGCTGGCACGCCTGGGTCGATCTGACGGCCGATCTGCAAGGCCTTTACCCCCAATGCCTGCACCACGGCGCCGGAGGTTTCGCCACCGGCCACCACAAAACGACGAATGCCTTGCGCGTACAGGGCACGGGCAATGTCGCCCAAGGCCTGCTCCACCAGTTCACCTGCACGGGCCACCCCCAACTGGGCCTGTACCGCTTTCACCTCATCGGGCTGGCTGGTGGCATACACCAGCACAGGCGTTTCATGAGCTGTGGCAAAGGCCACGGCCTCGGCGACAACGGGTTCACCCGCCGCTAGGGCCAGCGGGTCGAGTTTCAAGCCTGGCCGCCCGGCAGCAAGCCAGGCCGCGACCTGGCCATTGGTGGCCTTGGAGGCGCTGCCGGCCAGTACCACCCCAGGGCCGGTAGACCCTGGCAGTTCAGAGGCCTCACCGTTGTTGAGCAGCCCTTTACGGCGGAAATTCGCCGGCAAACCCAGTGCTACTCCGGAACCACCCGTGATCAGCCTGAATGCCTCGCAGGCTTCCCCCAGGGTCATCAGGTCTGGGTTGCTGATCGCATCGGCAATAGCCACTGCTACCCCTTCCTGGCGCAATTGCTCGAACTGTGCGGCGACGCCTTTCACCCCTTCGGCAATATGGTCGTAACGCACTAGGCCCACGACGCCTTCGGTTTGTGCCTGCAGCACCCGAACCAGGTTGGCGTCGGTCATGGGTGTCAGTGGGTGGTGCTCCATGCCGGACTCGCTCAGCAGCGCGTCCTGCACAAACAAGTGGCCGCGGAACACAGTGCGCCCCGCTTCAGGAAAGGCCGGGCAGGCGATGGTAAAGCGTTCGCCCAAGGCCTTCATCAGCGCCACGGTCACCGGCCCGATATTGCCTTGGGCGGTGGAATCGAAGGTTGAGCAGTATTTGAAAAAGAACTGCTGACAGCCTTGGGCTTGAAGCCACTGCAACGCGTGCAGCGCGGCCTCTACGGCATCAGCGGCCGAAACGGTACGCGACTTGAGCGCAATGACCAGCGCCTGGGCATCAGCGGCAAAAGCTTCACCGGGGGCTGGGATGCCAATGGTCTGGACCGTGCGCATGCCGCCACGTACCAAGATGTTGGCCAGGTCAGTCGCGCCGGTGAAATCGTCGGCAATGCACCCCAGCAGGGGTTGGGTGTGACTGGAGGTCATTGGGGGTCCTCAGGTATATGCCAGGCGTTCACAAATATGCACATCACCACAGGTGAAAACGCTGCTGCTAAGTGCTGATTTAACGCATGCTACCTTATTACGTTATTATTTGTTAAATAATTTGACTTATATGTTAATTCCTCACTATGGTTAGCCATCGGTTGGCCATCCCTGGTGTGGCTGCCTACTACAACAAGCGCCCTAACGAGGATGCCTATGAATTTCCAGCTGCTGTTTGCCGACCATGCCCGCACACCCGTGCGATATGCCCTGACGGGCGCCAAGGGCGGCTTTTCCCGCACGCTGCTGGCGCAGACCCGCCTGATGCCCAACCTAGTACCTGCCTTGCTGTGTGACCTGGACGTACCAGGTTTGCGGGCGTTGTGCCTGGAGCTAGGCTTCAGTGAGGCGCAGCTGGTTGAATGCAGCAGCGCCCAAGCCGTTGCCGCTGCCGCTGCGGACGCCATTGTGTTGGTCGCCGACGTCGCCCTGCTCGACACCGCGCGCTATGACATTCTGGTAGAAGCCACAGGCAACCCGGCCATCGGCCATGCCTGCGCCGTCACCGCGCTCGACGCCAAACGCCACGTAGCCATGGTGAGCAAAGAAGTGGATTCAGTGGCCGGCATTGCCCTGTCACGGCTGGCGGCCAAACAGGGTGTGGTCTACACCACGGCCGACGGTGACCAGCCTGCCAATCTGATCGGCTGGGTGAGCTGGGCCCGCACCCTGGGGCTGGAGATCGTCGCTGCGGGCAAGTCCAGCGAATACGATCTGGTGTTCGATCCCGCCACGGGCCTGATCACGCAGTTGGATGAGACCTTTGCAGCACCCGCCATGGCCAGCCTGCTGACCTTGGGCGACGACATTCCAGCCACCCTGGCCGCACGCCGCGCCGCCCTGAACGGGCGCAAGACCAGCGCCACAGCGGACTACTGCGAAATGAGCGTGGTGGGCACCAACACCGAGCTGGTGACCGATGTGGAGCTGATGCACTACCCCATTGCCCGCACGGCCGAACTGGCCGATGTGTACGCGCTGCGCGAAGACGGCGGCATTCTGGGCAGCACGGGTGTGATCGACGTGTTCAACGTGCTGCGCTTGCCCGAAGAAGCCAGCTTTGCTGGCGGCGTATTTGTGGTGGTACGCACCCACGACGCCCCGACCTGGGAACTGCTGGCGCAAAAGGGCCATGTGGTCAGCCGCAACCGCCGCTATGCCTGCCTCTACCTGCCCTACCACTTCATGGGCGTTGAAACCCCCATCACTCTGCTCAATGCGGTGTTGCACAACAGGGCCTCTGGCAGCGCAACCCCTAGCCAGTGCGTAGTGCTGGCAGGCCGGGCAACCTCGGCCATTGCCGCCGGCACCGTCCTCAACATGGGCGGCCATCACCACGATGTGACCGGCGTACAAGCCGTGCTGTTGCCTAGGGCAGGCGCCCCGGCTGACGTGGCACCGCTGTACCTGGCCGCACATGCCACGGCAGCCCGGGACATCGCCACCGGGGCGCTGATCACCCTGGATGACCTAAAGGGCTACAGCCCGGTGCTGCGAGCCGCCTGGGAGGCGGGCCTGCAACCGGCCTGATCCCGCTGCCTCTGCCGGTGCGCACCCCTGGGTGCGCCCACCCACTGCCTTCAGGTTCTACAACAACATGAATAATGAACTGCTTACCCTGGCCCTTGCGGCTGGCGCGATTGTGGTACTGATCCTGCTGATCACCCGCTTCAAGCTCAACCCCTTTCTGGCCCTCACGTTGACGGCGCTGGGCCTAGGGATCGCCGCGGGCGTGGGTGCCAACGACAGCATCGAGCACTTTGCCAAAGGCTTTGGCGCAGCACTGGCCAAAACCGGCCCGGTGATCGGCCTGGGCACGCTATTGGGCGGGATATTGCTGGGCTCTGGGGGCGCAGACCGTATCGCCAACGCCTTTATCGGCAAGCGCCCGGTGCAGTACGTACCCTATGCCGTATGCGCAGCGGCGCTGCTGATCGGCATGCCCCACCTGTTCGACGTCAGCTTCATCATGCTGGCCCCGCTGGTGTACACCGTGGCCAAGCGCACCCACACTCACCTGCTGTACATCGGCCTGCCCCTGGCGGCAGGCTTGTATACGTCCCACGGCCTGTTGCCCCCGCACCCGGCGCCCATGCTGGCCGTGACGGCCTACCATGCCAACACTGGCCTGACCATTTTCTACGGCCTGCTGATCGGTATTCCAGCGGCCTTGTTGACGGGGCCGGTGTTTACCAAGCTGATAGCGCCCTGGTTCGGCCCGGCGCCTGACCTGAGCGCAGGCCCGGTGGGCGCGCGTGACGACAGTGCCACGGCCAACCCGGTAGGCCTGTTGCCGGCCATCGTGGCCGTGCTGCTACCCCCTGGCCTGATGCTGATCGGCACCTTGGGCATGGCCTTTACTGTGAAAGGCACGCTGGCTTATGGGATTTATACAGGATTGAACAACCCGATTCTGTCCCTGCTGGCCGCCGTCATCTTTGCTTTTTTCGCCTTAGGGTTGCGGTCTGGCTTCAACCTTGGGCAGGTCGGCAAAATGGCCAACAAAGGCCTGGCGCCCCTTGGGGCCATTCTCCTGATCCTGGGCGCTGGTGGCGGCTTCAAGCAAATGCTCAGCGCCATTGAGCTGGATCAGTTGATTACCCATCACGCCTCAGGCTGGTTGATAAACCCGCTGATTCTGGCCTGGGGCATCGCCGCCCTGCTGCGTATCTGCATCGGCTCGGCCACGGTCGCTACTGTAGCTGCTACCGGCATCGTCGCGCCCTTCGCGCTAGCCAACCCAGGCCTGTCACCGGAGCTGCTGGTGCTGGCCACAGCCTCGGGTGCGGTGATGCTGTCCCACGTCAATGACTCAGGGTTCTGGCTGTTCAAGGAGTACTTTCAGTTATCCGTGGCTCAGACGTTCCGCACTTGGACGCTGATGCTGTGCCTGCAATCATTGGTAGGCCTGATTGGCGTGCTGACGATCGAAGCTGTGATCGGCTAACATGGCCGCGCCCCACAACCCGTGGGGCGCAGGAGCCTACCGCACGTGAAAGACCCTTTGCCCACCCCGCCCTCCGGCCCGATCATTCCCGATCAACGCCGCGAACAGATACTGCGCCAGTTGCGCCGCCACCAGGTACTGTCGGTCCATCAACTGATGGACATGTTCGACTGCTCCCACATGACCATCCGCCGTGACATCGCTGTGCTAGAAAAAGACGGCCAGGCCTATTCGGTGCCTGGCGGAGTACGCATTGCCAGTGCCGTGGCCACCGAGCCCAGCCACCAGAGCAAAGCCGTTGCCGAGCTGCCGCACAAGCAGGCCATGGCGGCACAAGCGGCACAGGCCTTGCGTCCGAACATGACCCTCTACCTGGACGCGGGCACTACCACCCTGGCGTTGGTGCCTCACATCTCTGCACTGGCCGGCATG
Source organism: Pseudomonas sp. AB39(2026) (assembly GCF_059831485.1). NCBI lineage: Bacteria > Pseudomonadati > Pseudomonadota > Gammaproteobacteria > Pseudomonadales > Pseudomonadaceae > Pseudomonas > Pseudomonas sp. AB39(2026). The sequence goes on along the minus strand of NZ_CP195212.1, from coordinate 104,228 downwards.
ACTGTAGTCACCAACGACTTCTCCATCGTGATGGCGCTGGCCGACGCGCAACACGTTACGGTCATCCATACCGGCGGCGTGCTTGACCATCCCAACCTCTCCGGGGTAGGTGACCTGGCCGCTGAAACCCTTTCACGTATCGCGACCGACGTGGCGTTCATGTCAACGGCGTCCTGGGACCTCAAGCGCGGCATCACTACGCCCTCACCCGCCAAAGTGGCCGTCAAGCGTGCAGCCATGGCAGGGGCATCCAAGCGCATATTGATCGCTACCAGCAGCAAGTACGGCACCTTTGGCATGTACAAGATCGCGCCGCTGCAAGACTTCGACTTGATCATTACGGATGTAGGGTTAGCGGAAGCTGCTGCTGGGGGGGTGGCACAGGAAGGGGTGGAGTTGGCACTAGTGAACGTGCCTGGGCTTGACTGAGTCTGCAACTTCAGAGCCTGTTCCCTGGCTTCGCCAGGTCCCACAGGGCAGGCAATACCTTGCACTGTGGGAGCCTGCGGCAGCGGGCGAACCTGGTAATCAGGTGGTGCGGGTTACTTGTCAGGCAGAGCGTAGGCAATCAACGCATCGCCCATCTTGGTGCCGAACGAACCGTGGCCGCCCGCCATGATCACGATGTACTGCTTGCCGTTCATCTCATAGGTCATGGGTGTGGCCTGGCCTCCATAGGGCAAACGCTCTTCCCACACCAGGTCACCATTGGTCACGTTGTAGGCGCGAATGTAGTTGTCCTGGGTACCGGCGATAAACATCAGGTTACCTGCTGTGGAAATCGGGCCGCCCAGCATGGGCACGCCGATCTTCAGCGGTGGCAGCTGAATACCTTTCAGGCTGTCACGAATGGTACCGATGCGTTTGCGCCACACCACGTCATGGCTCTTCATGTCCACGCCCGCCACGTAACCCCAGGCCGGCTCCTTGCAGGGCAGGCCAAAGGGTGACAGGAACGCATTGATTTCCACCCCAAAAGGCACGCCGTACTGGGGCTGAATGCCCAGCTCGGTGCCAGTACCTGTACCGGTCAGGCCCTCTTTAGGCCACAGCGGGTTGTTCGGCCCACGCGGGATCAGCTTGGATACGAATGGCAATGCCATGGGGTTCATCAACGCCACTTGGCGATCGCTGTTCACCGAAATACCGCCCCATTCGAACACACCCAGGTTGCCTGGGAACACCAGGGTGCCCTGCTCCGAAGGCGGGGTGTATTGACCACGGTATGACAGGCGCTTGAAGATCACCCGGCAGACCATCTGGTCAAACATGGTGGCGCCCCACATGTCTTTGTCAGCGAGGGTCTGAATGGACGTCAGGTTCAACGCAGAACGTGGCTGAGTCGGGCTTACCCGGTCACCGGGTGCGGCTTCGCCGGCAGGCACAGGCATTTCCGTCACAGGTACGATGGGTTTGCCATCGCGGCGGTCCAGTACAAACAGGTTGCCAGCCTTGGTGGGTACGTACACGGCCGGTGCGGTTTCGCCTGAAGCTGTCTTCACATCAGCCAGGGTGGGCTGGGCCGGTACGTCCATGTCCCACAGGTCATGGTGCGTAGTCTGGAAGCTCCACACCAGTTTGCCGGTGGTGGCGTTGAGCGCCAGAACTGCACTGGCATAGCGCTCCATATTAGGCGTGCGGTTGCCGCCCCAGATATCGGGCGTCGGGTTGCCCGTTGGCACGTACACAACGTCCATTTTGGGGTCGTAGGCCAGCGGTGCCCAAGCATTGGGCGAGTTGTTCACCAGCGTTTGGCCTGGGCCAGGAATGGCGTTGGGGTTTTCAGCGCCCGTGTCGAACACCCACTTCAGTTCACCGGTGTTCACGTCGTAGCCGCGCAGTGCACCCGAGGGTTCGTGCACAGACAGGTTATCCGTGACCGACCCGCCGATCACGATAGTGGTGCCGGTGATCACCGGGGGCGAGGTAGGCTCCAGGCCACCTGGGTAGGTGTAGGGGTGCATCTGCTTGAGATCCAGCTCGCCGTTGTCTGCGAACTCGCTGCAACGCTGGCCATTGTCAGCGTTGATCGCGAACAGGCGGCCATCGTTGACCGGCAGGTATACCTTGCGTGGGCAGCTGGTCTGGGCAGGCGCCACATTGGCCAGGCTGGCCGCAAATTCAGCGGTATTGGCCTGGTCGTAATAGGACACGCCGCGGCAGGTCAAATGCTGGAAGGAAGGGTCTGCCTTGAGCTTGGGGTCAAAGCGCCATTTTTCCTTGCCGGTAGCGGGGTCCAGCGCCACCAGCACTTGGTGCGTGGTGCAAATGAACATGTTGTCGCCAATCTTGATGGGCGTCAGTTCGTTAGTGGTTTCACCCGAGTCATTGCTGGTCATGAACTCACCACTGCGGTAAGTCCAGGCCACTTTCAGGTCTTTCACATTTTTTTCGTTGATCTGACTAAGCGGCGAATAACGCTCGCCGGCTTGAGTGCGCCCGTAGGCGGGCCAATCAGCTGGGTTGACCCCTTCAATGGGCTGCGCTTGCTGGGGCTGGGCCGCTGCAAAGCTGCCGTTGATTTCTTGAGGGTCATTGAAGATGGAATACACCAGCACGCAGATGGCGAATGCCAGGGTAAAGGCCAGGAACCCCTTACCTGCCTTAAGCGCCGGGCCAAACCCTCGCGTAATGGCCGGGATCAGCAGCCACAGGCCGAGCACACCCAGGATGTCCAGCCGAGGCACCAGCGCCCAGAAGTCAGTACCCGATTCCCACAGGCCCCAGCCGACCGTGGCCAGCATCAGCAAGCCGTACAGCCATAGCGATACGGGGGACCGACGCCCTAGCAAACCCGCAAATACCAGCAGTACCACACCGGCGATCAGGTAGTACGCCGACCCTCCCAGTGTGATCAGCCAGCCACCCCCGATCAGCAGTGCCAGGCCAAACAAGGCGGCAATAAAGACGGTGAAATTTCTTAAGCCCGATGGGTTTGACACTGTGTTCATGGGTGTTTTCTCTGATAGCCCTGCTGACTGGACTGCCCCGCTAAAACTTGGTTCCAACAATCCAGCAGCGACCAAAAAGGTGGCCAAATGCCTATGCCTCCTCGCTCTCACCTGCCAGGCAGCACAAGCCATATATTTTGAAACATTTTATTTGACACTGAGAATCGTTCTCACTACCGTTTGCGCTCCGCCTGCGACCCAAACGCGCAGGCCTCACTTTTCGAGCAAGGAGCTGGCCATGCACGAACCCCTGTTCTGCACTACCGAAGAGTCTTCCCTGATCCAGGCTTTTCTGGACAACCGTACGACCCTCATCAAAATTGCCACCCGAATCACGGGGTGCCGGTCACGGGCCGAGGATGTGGTTCAGGACGCCTTCTTCCGCCTTCGACGTTCCCCTTCTGCAGCGTCCATCCGTGGGCATTTGAGCTACATCTACCAAACGGTCCGCAACCTGGCGATCGACCACTACCGTAAGCAAGTGTCGGAAAAACGCTATTACAGCCCTGAGGAAGACGGCTTCAATGTAGCCGTGCATGGCGCCTCGCCTGAAGCCTTGCACCTGAACCAGGCCACTCTGGAAGTGATTGCCGAACAACTGACCCAACTACCTGAACGCACGCAGTACGCGTTCGAGATGTACTGCCTGCATGGCATCCCTCAAAAGGTCATTGCCAGCGAATTGGGTGTATCCCCTACCCTGGTCAATTTCATGATTCGCGATGCCGTGCAGCTGTGCCGCCAGGCCGGTGACTGCGCGACGCCGGCCTGAGCAATGGTCAGGCAGCGCCCATGGCCCGCCGCAGGCTGGCCGGGCGCATGTCGGTCCAGTGGGTTTCGATGTATTCCAGGCACTGGGCTTTGGGTGCGGCTTCCCCTACCGGGGTCCAGCCTGCGGGTACGGCCTTGAACTCGGGCCAGATGGAGTACTGCTCCTCTTCGTTGATTACCACCAGAAACAATGCGTCGTCGCGATCGAATGCCATGTTTTGCGTGTCCTAAAACATTGAGCGTTAGGCTATGTACGAAAAGCCCTGACACTCGGTGATGCTGCGTTGAAAACAGCTTCGGAATGCTCATTTACAATCAGTAAACTCCGCTTCCTTAGCTGTTTTCGCCTTGCCTGACCTTCGCGTCAGAACATTTCGTACACAGCCTAGCGGCCATTAGTGGCCTTTCATAAAGATGACGAGCCAGCCTTGCTGCAAATTAGGCCTGTTTGTCCCAGCTGTGCCCTTGCGCCATAGCCACCACCACACGGCGGTCACCGCTGAAGGGCGCACGGCCGTGGGTCATTAGCATGTTGTCCAGCATCATCACGTCACCTTGCTGCCAGGCGAAGTCCAGCCGGTGGGCGGCATACACGGCGCGGACGTGATCCAGGTCGGCATCGGCAATGGGTTCGCCGTCCCCGTAGAACACGTTGCGCGGCAAGTCTTCCTCGTCCACGATCTCCAGCAGCGCCTCGCGCGTAGCCGCGTCCAAGGCTGAGATATGAAACAGGTGGGCCTGGTTGAACCACACCTTTTCACCCGTCTGGGGGTGGCGGGTGACCGCCTGGCAGCGCTGGCGGATGCGCAGGCAGTCGTCTTCCAACCACTCCCACTCAATGCCGTGCTCGCGGCAGTAGGCTTCTACCTGAGCAGGGTCTTCGGTGTTGAACACCTGCTCCCAGGGCAGGTCCAGGCCGCTACCGAAATTGCGCACATACATCAGCTCACGAGTTTCGAAGCGTTCGCGCAGGGCTGGGTCCAGGTAGCGGAAAATGGCGCGGGAATCGGCTACAGGGGTTTGGCCACGGTCGGCGGGTGCCACGTCGCAGTAAAACCAGATTTTCATGGGCCACTGGGTGGTATAGGCCTGTTCATTGTGCTGCGGAATCCACTGGTGCTTGGGGTACTCGGTCGAAGAGTACACCCCCTTCTCCACCTCGCTACGGGGGGTAGAGCCGAATTCGTAGGACAGCAGCGGCGCGCCGAACCCTTTGGCGAAATCATGGAAGCGCTGGATGCTCATGGCGCTGAAGCCGCGCAGCAACACACCGCCGTCGCGGGCCAGGGCCGCGTTGATTTGCGCGTGCAGGCCGGGGTCCAGCAGGTCCACCTCCGGGCTTGGCGCGGTGAGCACGGTGAGGCGCGTGCCGCCGTGGCTCAGCTGCTGCTCAGGCAAGGCAGTGGCGGCCAATGGCAACGCCTGGGGTGCGGAAGAAAGGGCAACCGACATGATCAGCTCCTGTAAGCGTTTAATAAGGAAGGGGATGCCGACCGGGTACGTGTGGGCAGTGCGGCCAGCACACTGGCCAGGACGTCGGCAGGTCGCTCGGTGATAAACAGATGCCCGCCGTCGATGTCCAGGCCCGTGACAGGTTCGGTGGTTTCCTGGGCCCAGGCTGCCTGAGCAGGCGCCAGCGGGCAGCCGGCATCGCCCTTGCCGGCCAGCACCAGCATCGGCACCTCCAATGGGGGGCGAGGCAGGTAGCGGTAGTTGGCACAGAGCTGGAAGTCGTTACGCAGAATAGGCAGCATCAGCTCGCGCAGTTCGGGGTTGGCCAAGGCCTCACTGGGGCCACTGATGGCGTCCAGCTCAGCCATCAGGCAGTCGGTGGAACAGGTCAGCCACGGAGTGTCCACCAGGCGATGCCGGGGCCGTGGCGGGCGGCTGGCCGACAGCACCAGCAGCTCCGGCGCAGGCAGCCCGCGGTCACGTAGGCCGTGGGCCAGCTCGAAGGCTAGCAAGGCGCCCATGCTGTGACCAAACAGGACCATCGGCAGGTCGGCCTGGGCCGTTATTTGAGCCAGCAACAGGTCCAGCAGAGGACCCCACTCGCACAACAACGGCCGGCCCCATTGAGTACCACGCCCCGGCAGCGCCATGGGGTGCACGGCGGTGTCGGCCGGTGCCAGCCGCTGCCAGGGCTGGAAGATGGCAGCGCTGCCACCGGCGAATGGCAAGCAGAACAGGTTGCGTTTGATCGTCATGACGAGGCCTATCGAGGGCCGTACTCCTGGAAAAAGGTTTCCCGTGCCAGGCTGATGAGGGCGGCGCGCTTGTGGGGGAAGTCGAATTCACGCAGTTTCACCCCACCCTGCTCCTGCATGTAGGCGATCCACCGTTGGTTATCCACGCGCGGCTCGCCGTACACCGTCTGGGTACGCGGGTCGTCCAGGAAGGCGTAATGGAACAGGGAACGCAGCCAGGCTTCCAGCTTGGCCGGCCCTTGGTGCCGGCGGTTGCCCACCAGAATGTGGATGCCGCGGTCGTAGTCTCCCGCCTGGCAGAACGGCGCCAGCCGGTCCTCCTTGACCCAATAGAGCTCGAAGTAGGCAAAGGGCTCGCCATTGAAACAGCCGAACAGGGTCTGGGTGTGGGGGTCGGCCTGCTGGGCAGCCAGGAACTGGGCGTGGGTCTGGGTATCGTCCGCCTGGTCCCACACGCTCGCCACATTAGGCAGGTTCATCCACCGGTTGAAGGTGATCAGGTCCTGCTCAATGTCTAGCGTGCGCAGCGAAAAGGTCAGGTCCAGGTGCGGCAGGTGCCGTTCGTACACCACGCCTTCCGGCTTGGGCGGGCGTACCGGGTGGCGGTGGTTGGCGGTCAGGGTGAAGCGCTGGGCAAAGCCGCTGGCGCCCTGGCGCAGCCATAGGGCCGGGTGCTGCCAGAAGCTGGCACGGCGCACCTGCAGGCGGCAGCCATCGGCCAGGGTCTCTACCTGGTCGAACACCCCTTCCCGGACAGCCTGCACGGCCCATGCAGGGGCCACGGCCAGCTCCAGTGACAGGGTGTCGAGCTGCGCGGGCCGGCAGAAGAACTCGGCCAGCATGGGCAACAGGGCCTGTGCCGGAACAGGTTCGGCCAGCGGATGGGTGGCGCGCAGCCGCACTTGCTGCCCATCCAGGTGCACGTCCAGCCGTAGCGCAGGCAGGTCGCCTACCGCCAGGGTCAACTGAGCCTGACTCAAGGTGAGCGAGCAGCGGCGGCCGTCGGCCAGCACGTAGGTAAAGGGTGAGCGGTACAGGGCGTCATCCACGTGAGCGGCGGTGTGAATCGCGTGTGTCTGCATGGTCAGGCCACCGCCGTGTCAGGGCGAGCAGACGGCCGGGCGCAGGCGGCCTGTACGGAGTGGGCGATCTCCATGGAGCGGGTGGCCAGGATCGACAGCAGCGTATCGCTCAGCCCATGGGTGGCCTCACAGCTGCCTTGCAGCCAGATACCGGGCTGGAACCCTTCGCTGGTTTTCACCCGATAATCCCGGCCCACCTCGAAATCGCCCAAGTGCGGTGCCAGTTCGCCCAGCAGGCGGCGATGGTCATCGCGGCGATACCCGGTCGCGGCCACCACCACGTCGAAATGCCGCGTTTCGGTCTTCTGCTGTTCGGTGTCTTCCAGGGTCAGCTCCACGCGCTGGCCACTGGCACGCGCAGCTACCAGGTGGCGTTGGGTCAGCAGCGTGTGGCGGGGCTGAGCGCTTACTTTTTGCATATAGAACAGGGTGTACAGCCGTTCCAGCAGGTCCACGTCCACTACCGCGTAGTTGGTGCCCCGGTATTCGTCGATGAACGCCTGGCGGGATTCGGCATTGCGCTGGTAGATCGCGTCCGTGAAGTCGGCGTGGAAAATCTCGTTCACGAAGGGGCTATCGTCAGCGGGCTTGAGGGCAGACCCACGAATCACCAGGCTCACGTCCAGAGCATCGTCGGCCCGCTGTACCAGGTCCTGGAAAATTTCCGCCGCGCTCTGGCCACCGCCCAGCACGGCCACGCGCAGGCGCCGGCCTTCACGGTGGGCCTGTTCACGCCCCGCCGCCAAGGCCCCTTCGATCCTGGGCAGGTAGGCCGAAGAATGCACCACCCGTGCCGCGCCGTCGGCGCCCAGCGCTGCCAACGGCTCAGGCAATAGCGGGCGCCCGCCGACGGCCAGCACCAGGTTGCGGGTTACGCGGCGGACTTCGCTGCCGTCTTCACGCTGGGACACCACTTCCAATGCGCGCACCACGCCGTTTTCGGTACGCGGGCGCACCTGTTGAACGGCTTCGCCGTAATGGGTCTGCGGGTTGAAGAACGACGACGCCCAACGCAAGTAGCCTTCGTATTCGATGCGGGTGGGCAAGAAACTGCGCAGGTTTGCGAAGTCTTCCAGGCGCCCTTGCACGTGCAGGTACTTGAGGAAGGAGAACGGGCTGCACGGGTCGCGCAGTGTGACCAGGTCTTTGAGGAAGGAAATCTGCATGCGGCTGTCGGCCAGCAGCATGCCACTGTGCCAGGCAAACCCTTCGCGTTTTTCCACAAAGGCGGTGTTCAGGCGCCGCTCCGGCGTGCTGCTTTCCTGCAAAGCGATCGCCAGTGCCAGGTTGGAGGGGCCAAAGCCGATGCCCAACAGGTCCAGCGGCTGGGCTGACGCGAGATGATCGAGTTTCATGTTTAAAAAGTCCTCTTCAAATCGGAGTGCAAGGCCTGGGCAACGGCCTGCAGTACCTGCGGGTGATCGACAATGTCTTCGTGGGTAGTGGCCAGTACGTCCACCGCATGGGCGGTGCCGTGGGTGGTCGCGGCCCAGGCAGCGGCGGTGTGCCGCTCGCCGTCGGCCACCCGCCATACGTGAATGTCCTGGGCCAGGCACAGGGGTGTGCGCCCCGGCAGCAGGCGCCGGTGTTGCTGTATCACAGCCTGCAAGGCCTGTACGGTGTCACCGCCGCTACCGTGGTGCGGTGCGAGATAGGCCGCCAGCGTGGCAGGGTCCAGCGCTTGTTCGGCGGGGTCCACGGCCAGGGGTTGCGGGTCGCTGTCCAGCACGCCCACCCACGCCACGGATTCACCCTCTGCCGCCAGGGCCTGAGCCAGGTGCGTGGCCAATAGCCCGCCCAAGGACCAACCCAGCAGCCGATAAGGCCCACGGGGCTGGGCCTGGCGAAGGCGACGCGCGTAGTCCGCGATCCAGGCGGCGAAATCGGCGGGTGCCCAGTGGGGGTCGGCGTAACGGGGTGACTGCACGCCGATCGCTCGCCACTGGCGGCCCAGCTTCTTGGCCAACGGGCCATAGCGGTTCACCAGGCCAAACCCAGGGTGCAGGCAGAACAGGGTCGGCGCGCCCGCGTCGCCCTCCTCCAGCACCACCAGGTTGTCAGGCAAGCCGACGGTCGCCTGTTCGATCGCCGCGGCCAGGGCGCTGGGGGTGCGCTGTACGAACAAGGTTTCCAGCGAACCCCTGGTGATGCCGCTGTTGCGCAATTGGGCCATGGCGCGCATGGCCAACAGGGAGTCGCCGCCCAGCTGGAAGAAGTCCTCGTCGATGCCGATGGCGGGCAGGCCCAGCAACGCCTGCCATTGCTCAACGATGCGTGCTTGCAACGCCGTAACCGGTGCGCGACGCTCCAGGCCGGTAGGCTGTGCCTCGGCCCCTTGCTGCGTCAGTGCCCGGCGGTCCAGCTTGCCATTGGGGGTCTGGGGAAGCCTGGGCAGCAGGTGCCACAAGCTGGGGACCATGTGCGCCGGAAGTTGCGCGGCCAGGGCCTGTTCAAGGTCTGTAGGTACAGCCGTCACGGGGGCGACAAACGCGGCCAGGCGCGCGACACCGGCGCCAGTGTCTACCACAAGCACGGCCGCATCGGTGACACCCGGCTGCGCACGCAGCACAGCTTCGATTTCGCCCGGTTCGATGCGCTGGCCACGCAGTTTCACTTGCTGGTCCAGGCGGCCCAGGTACTGCAGGCGGCCATCGAGGCCGACCTGGCAGCTATCCCCCGTCCGGTAGCGGCGCGCACCGGGAGCACCGAAGGGGTCTGGCAGGAAGTGTTCGGCGGTCAGCGCCGCACGCCCCAGGTAGCCACGGGCCAGGTTGTCACCGCCGATGTACAGCTCACCGACACCACCGGCAGGGACGGCCTGGGCATGGGCGTCCAGCACCTGCAGGCTGTTGTGCGCCACAGCGGTGCCCAAATGAATATCAGCCCCCTGGGCCACCTGAGCCACGCTGGACCACACTGTGGTTTCAGTGGGCCCGTACAGGTTCCAGACCTGCGCGCCACGGGCCTGCAAGGCGGCCGCCAGGTCCTGCGGCAACGCCTCTCCCCCGCACAGGGCACGGAAGCCCTCAGGGGCGTGCCAGTCGCTGGCCAGCAACAGCTTCCAGCCGCTGGGCGTGGCCTGCATCAGGGTAGCTCCGCAGGCCGCCAGCCGCTGGGCCAGGCGCTCGCCGTCCAGCACGTCGGCGCGGGCCGCTACCTCCACACGGGCGCCTACCAGCAACGGGGCGTAGGCCTCCAACGCGAAAATATCGAAGGACGGTGAAGTGACGCACAGCAGCACATCGTCTGTGGTGATCCCCGGCGCCTGCACCATGGCGCGCAGGAAACGGTCCAGTGCCCCGTGGCTGATGGCAACGCCCTTGGGCGTACCGGTGGAGCCGGAGGTGTAGATCACATACGCCAGCTGGTCCTGGTGCAACACCGGTAAGGGCGCCTTGGCCGCACTAGGGCTCAGGTCTTCAAGGCTGACCAGTGTGACATGGGCAGGCAGCGCGTTCTCGTCCAGCAGGTGCTGGCGGCTGGCGGCATCACACACAATGACCTGCACACTGGCGTCTTCCATCATCAGTTGCAAACGGGCCGCCGGGTAGTGCGGGTCCAGGGGCACATAGCAGGCACCGCTGGCCAGCACGCCCATCAGGGCCACGGGCAGGTCCACCCCACGGGCCATGCACACGCCCACCCGCGCCTCGGCCTGTACCCCTAAGGCCAGCAGGTGCCGGGCCAACGCGTGGCTGGCGCCCTGCAATTGCAGGTAGGTCAGGTGTCGCTCACCGCTGCTCATGGCCACGCGGCCAGGCCAGCCCTGGGCGGCCGTAGCCAGCCGCTGCGGTAGCGCTTCAAAGGGGCTAGCCAGTGCCACAGGCGCAGCAGGCGAGTGGCCAGCAAGGCTCAACGTGCCCAGGGCGCCACAGGCGGGCTGGCTCAGTTGGGCCAGCAGGTGCTGGAAGTGCTGTGACAGGCGCTGGACCAGGTCGCGGTCCAGCAGTTGGCTGTCCCAGGCCCATTCCAGTGCCAAGGGCGCGCCAGGTGTCACGCTTAGGGTCAAAGGGTAGTGGGTGCGGTTGACCGCCTGGGCGGTACGGATGTGTAAAGGTTGCGCATCGCCGTGGGCAGCGCGCTTGGCCGTGTCCCCGGTGTCATAGTTCTCGAACACCAGCAGGCTGTCGAACAACGCCTCGCCGCGTAACCCGACCCACCGTTGCACCTGTGCCAGGGCATTGTGTTCATGCTCGCGCAGTTCGGCGTTGGCCTGCTGCACCTGCCGCAGCCACGCACCTGGGGCGACGGCCGCCGGCACCTGAAGGTTCAGGGGCAAGCTGTTGATGAACAGCCCAGGCATGTTTTCAATACCTGGCACATGCGCCTCGCCCATGCTGCGGCCGGAGGTGGTCACGCCGAACCGCACGCTGTCGCGGCCGCCATAACGGGCCAGCAGCAGTGCCCAGGCGCCTTGAATAAGTGTGTTAAGGGTCACCCGCGCCTGTTGCGCCGCTGCACGGGCGGCGTTGTCCAGGGCCGCAGGCAGTGCCTGCTCCAGGTGGCCGATGCCGGGGCTGGGCTGGGCGGCACTGCCCAGTACACTGGCCAGCATCGCCGGTTGATCCACCTCGGCAAAGCGTGCCTGCCAGAAGGCTTCGCCGGTGGTCTGGCGGGCCAGCCAGGCCACGTAATCCCGATAACGCCCGGGGGCTGGCAGGTTCGCACGCCCCTCGGCGGCATAGTGTGCGGCCACTTCGTCCAGCACCCGTGAGCTGCTCCAGCCATCGGTGAGGGCGTGATGGCTAGTCCACACCAACTCGTGGGTGCCATCTGCCAACTGGAACAGGTTCACCCGCATCAGCGGTGCCTGGTCGATGGCTACACCCTGGGCCAGGTCATCGCGGCACCAGGTGTCCAAGGCCTCGGGAGCCTGTGCTGCCGGTGTGCCACGCCAGTCATGGACCTGGGGGGCCCAGGGCACCTCGCGTAGCACCACTTGCAGCAGCTCGCCGTCGGCTCGGTGGTGGAAGGCCGTGCGCAGGATGTCATGGCGCGCCACCGCGGCTTGCCAGGCCTGAACAAGCCGTGCGGCATCCAGCGTCCCTTCCAGCCGCAACCGCAACTGGTTGACGTAGGTGCCGCTGCCCTGACGGCGCTGGGCGTGGTAGATCAGCCCCTGTTGAAGTGAAGTGGCCGGATAGATATCGGCCACGTCACCCAAGGGCAGGTTCAGCGCCTGCAACCCAGCGGCGTCCAGGCCGGCCAGGGGGAAGTCTTCCGCCGTGGCGCCACGGGGTGCCTGAGCACAGTGGTCGATCAAGTGGTACAGGCGGTTATCAAAATCATCGGCCAGCACCTTGGCTAACGCGGGCGCCAGCACGGCGGGCAGGTGCCGCCACTCTACGGTCAACTGGCCTTCCACGATCCAGGCATTGAACGCCAGGGCGTGCTCGCAAGGCTCGGCCCCATTGACCGCCCGCCCCGCCGCTTCGCCGCTGGCAATGCGCATGATACTTGCCCCTTCCTGGCCCTGGCCGAACTGGCCTAGGTAGTTGAAGCTCACGCTCGGCCGAGGCAGGCGCGCCAGGGCTGCCTGTGTGTCAGGCGTGCCCAAGTAACGCAGCACCCCGAAATGCAGGCCCTTGTGGGGCAGCCCGCGCAGGGTGCGCTTGACGTTGGCCAGGGTGTGTACCGGGCTGGTGCCGGCGACCAGCCAGGTGGGGAAGCGCGTGGTAAACCAGCCCACGGTGCGGCTCAGGTCCAGCTCAGGCAGCACGTCCTCGCGGCCGTGCCCCTCAAGCTCTACCAGCACACCGGCTGTTTCACTCCAGTGGGTCAGGGCCTGGGTCAGTGCGGCCAATAACACCTCGTCCACACGGGTGCGGTAGGCGCCCGGTACGTCAACCAACAGCGCCTGGGTGCGTTTGGCGTCCAGCGTGTGCGTCAGTGTCTGGGTGCTGCCCAAGGCATGGGCCACCTCGGCCAGGGGCGCTGCCAAGGGCAGGCCGCCGCGTGCCTGGGTGGGGGTGTCCCAGGCAGCGGTTGCCGCCAGATGGTGCTGCCAGAACGGCAGCTCGGCCTGTACCGCCGGCTGCTGAGCGTGGCGTGCCAAGGCAGTGGCCCACTCGGCCCAAGTGGTGCCAGGGGCCGGCACCTGAGGCGTTACACCCGCAAGGCCTTGGGTATAGGCCTGCTCCAGGTCCTCCAGCAGAATGCGCCAGGACACCCCATCGATACCCAGGTGGTGCACGGCCAGCAGCAACCGCGAGCTGCCATCCGGCAGGTCGAACAGTGCCCCGCGCCACAAGGGCCCGTTGGCCAGGTCCAAGGAGGCCTGCAGCTGTTCGCCCGCCTGCGCCAGGTCGGCACGCCAGTCTTCGCTGGCCCGCAGGTCCACACGCGCCAGGCTCGCGGGCGCCTGGGGCGCCACCTGCTGCTGCCAGCGGCCCTGGGGGTCACGGGAGAAGCGCAGGCTCAGCGCATCGTGGCTGGCCATGACGGCAGTGACAGCGACCTGGACCGCGTCCCATGACAAGGCGCTGGTAGAGGCCAGCAACAGGGACTGGTTCCAGTGATTGGGCGCCTGGGGGTGTTCCTCGAAAAACCGTGCCTGGATCGGAGTGAGGGGCTGGCCTTGGTTGACAGTCGGAGCCGCCGCAACGGTGGCGCGGGTTTTGGGCGTGACGGCCTTGGCCACCGCTGCCGAACCGGCAATGGTGGGGTGCTCGAACAGCTGGCGTGGCGTCAGGCCGATACCAGCCTGACGGGCCTTGGCAATGATACGCAGGCTAAGGATGGAATCCCCGCCGATTTCGAAAAAGTTGTCGTTCACGCTGATATCCGCCCGGCCCAGCGTGCCCTGCCAGATGTCCAACAGGGCCGCTTCCGTGGCATTGCCAGGCGCGGCGGGGGCGGCTTGAGGGGCGGCCAAGGTGGGCGCCGGTGCCAGAGCCTGGCGGTCCACCTTGCCATTGCGGGTCAAGGGCAGGCTGGCCAGCACCGTGAGCGTATCGGGCACCCAGGCCGGGGGCAGTAGGGCTTGCAAGGCACTGCGCAGGTGGGCGGCATCCAGCTCCTGGCCAGTCACAAACCCGTGCAATTGCTGTCGCTCGGCGTCATCGCAGCGGGCAATCACAACAGCCTCTGTAACGCCGGGCTGGGCGCGCAGGCAGTGGGCAACTTCCTCAGGCTCAACGCGATACCCGCGGATTTTCACCTGATCGTCGCGCCGGCCCAGGAACACGAACTGGCCGTCGGCGTCCTGGTAGGCCCGGTCGCCCGTGCGGTAGACGCGGGTGCCCTGGCCCAGCGGGTCCGGGGTGAACCGCTCGGCGGTCAGGGCGGGCTGGCCCTGGTAACCACGGGCCACGCCCTGGCCACCGATGCACAGTTCGCCCCGCGCACCGGCCCCGGCCGGGTTGCCATGGGCGTCTTGCAACTGCACCTGCGCATGGTTCAAGGGCTGGCCCAGGGGCCATTGGCTGGCGCTGCCCTGCACACGGTGCCAGGTCAGTGCGCCCACCGTGGTTTCGCTGGGGCCGTAGTGGTTCAGCACCTGGCAGTGGGGCGCCAGGGTGTCCAGCTGCGCCAGCAAGGCCGGGCTGGCAGCCTCGCCCCCCAGCACCAGGCAACGAGCTGGCAATACCTGCGCCGGCTCGGCCGCCTGCAGCAGGCCACCCAAGTGGGACGGTACGATTTTCAGCAGGTCGATCCGCTCACGGGCCATGTACTGCGCACACAAGTCGGCGTCCTGGCTCACCGCCTGAGGCGGCACGTGCAAGGTCCAACCCGCCCACAGCGCGCCGAACAGCGTGGTGTGGCCTAGGTCGGCCGCCGGGGTAGACAGGCAGGCCGCCCGCTCGATCCCTTCAGGCAGGCGCGCCATCAAGGCCGCCAGGTAAGCGTCTAGGGCCTGGTGAGGCACCGCGACCCCTTTGGGGCGCCCGGTGGACCCGGAGGTATAGATCACATAGGCCAGTTGGCCAGGCAGCGGGCCCGCATCGCCTGGCAAGGTATCGGCTGGCAAGGCAGTGAGCCACGGTGCGTCAACCGCTGCCTGAAGGTCCAGGCACGCCATGCCCTCGGGCAGCCAGGCCGGCGCGCCCTGTGCAGCCAACACGCATACGCAGGCGCTGTCCTGGGTTTGCCAGGCCAGCCGCTCGCCGGGGGCGTCAACATCCAGCGGCACATAGGCGCCGCCGGCACGCCACACGGCCACAATGGCGGTAACGAATGCCGGGCCGCGGGGCAAGGCCAGAGCCAC
The DNA here is from genome assembly GCF_059831485.1 of Pseudomonas sp. AB39(2026). Taxonomy (NCBI): domain Bacteria; kingdom Pseudomonadati; phylum Pseudomonadota; class Gammaproteobacteria; order Pseudomonadales; family Pseudomonadaceae; genus Pseudomonas; species Pseudomonas sp. AB39(2026). The sequence continues at coordinate 89,011 of NZ_CP195212.1, read as the reverse complement.
ACGCTGCTCCGGCGCAACGCCCAGGTTGTGTAACTGAGCCGCCAGCTGACCGGCGCGCTGCCACAAGTTCGCCCAGCTCAGGACCTGCTCGCCATCACTGAGGGCGGCAGCCTGGGGCTGGGTGGTGGCATGGTGGGCCATACGCGCCAGTAGGCCTGGTACCACAGGCGTTGTGGCACTGGCGGGCGCCTCGGCCAGCCCCAGGCCCAAGTCGCCCACCGGGGTGTTGCCGTGGGTGACGAAGGTGCGCAGCAAGGCGCCCAGTTGCTCGCCAAGGCGCTCAACGGTGGCGTGGTCCACACGGCGCGTGTCGTAAGCCAGCACATAATCGAAGGTGGCGCCCGCGGCCACGATCAGGCTCAAGGGGTACGGGTTGCGGCCATCGGTGTCACGCCGGCCCAAGGCCGGCTTATCCCCCAGGCCCAGCAAGCGCACGCGCAGGCCGGCGGCCTGTGCGCCACCGGCTTCCACCGGGTAGTTTTCCACCACCACAATGCTCTCGAACACGGCACGGCCGCCGTTGCTGACGGCCTGAATCTGCGCCAGCGGCACATGCTCCACCGCCCGCAGTGCAAAGGCCTGGGCCTGCACGGTGCGCAGCCACTCCCCCAGCGGCTGAGCTGCAGGGATGTGGACGGGCATGGGCACGGTATTGATAAACACACCGACCATGGCCTGCATGCCGTCCACTTCGGCCGGGCGACCGGAGCCGGTCACGCCGAATACGGCTTCGTCACGATCCGCATGCCTTGCCAGCAGCAGGCCCCAGGCCGCCTGCACCAGGCTGCCCAAGGTGACCCGCTGTTCGCGGGCAAAAGCTGCAAGTGCTTGAGTGTCCTTACCGGCCAGGCGCCAGCGCCATTCGGCGTAGCGGCGCTTGCCTGCCGGGGCGTTACCCGCGCTGACCGGCAGCGGAGTGGGCACCGAAAACGGCGCCAGGGCGTCGCACCAGCGTTGCTCGGCTGCGCCACGGTCCTGGGCATCCAGCCATTGGCGATAGGCTTTCAGGCGGGGTGCCGGGTGTGCACCAAGGGGTTCATTGCCAGAGGCCTCCCCCACCGCCTGGGTGTACAGCGCCATCACGTCGCGTAACACAATGGGCAGGCTCCAGCCGTCCAGTTGCACGTGGTGCAGGCGCCACACGAACCAGTAACGGCCCTCCCCCAGCGCAATCAATTGCAGCTGCAGGTCAGCGGCGTTTTCCAGGTCAAAGCCCTGGGCGCGGCACTGTGCCCAGGCAGCCTCAAGCTGAGCCTGCTGCTGGGCGGCGCCAAGGGTGCTCCAATCCAGGTGCGTACAGCCCAGGCCGGTATCGCGGTAGACCACCATCGCCGGCTGGCTCAGGCCTTGCCAGCGGAAATCCGCCCGCAGGATTTCATGGCGCAGGATCACGTCGCGCCAGGCTGCATCAAACGCGGCGATGTCCAAGGTGCCATCCAGCTCGAACACGTATTGGGAAAAATAAGGGTCATCGCCCCCGGCTTGCAGCGCCTGGCTTAACAAGCCCGGCTGCACCCCTACCAGGTGCTGGACGGATTCGATGTTGCTCTTGCGCCGGAACGGGCTGCCCGTGGGCATGGCATCGCTGGTCATAGACATAGTCATTCACTTTAATAATCGATTGGGCCCCAGCGGGGCGGCCTGGCTCAGTCGTCCATCGACCCCAGCAGGGCCTCCAGGTCATCGCCTTGAACGTCACTGGCAAAGGCGCCGGGCTGCGCCTGCGGCGGTACCAGCAGGGTGCGTAGCAGCTCCTGAAACTGGGCCGACAACGCCGACGCCTGAGCTGGGGCAATCAAGCCGGGCAGGTAACGCCAGTCCACGGACAGGCAGCCGTCCACAATCAGGGCGTTCATTTCCAGGGCGTAGGAGCAGAGGGTCTGTGGCCCCAAGGCCGCGCCAGCTTGCTCGCCCGTGGCCAGCCGCAGGGCGCCGCCCTGCTCGCCCTGGCCAAACTGCCCCAGGTAGTTGAAGCTCACCTGGGCCTTGGGCAGCGCCGCGATGGCGGCCTGTGTCGAGGCATCGCTCAGGGTTTCCAGTACGCCGTAGTGCATGCCTTTGTATGGAAGGCCGCGAAGGCTCTGGCGCACCTGCGCCAGGGTCTGCGCAAGGGCGGTGTCGCAGGCCAGCCACAGGGGGTAGCGGGTGGTGAACCAGCCCACCGTGCGGGTGAGGTCCAGGCCGTCGATCACCTCCTCGCGGCCATGGCCTTCCAGTTCCAGCAGCACACCCGCCGTGGCGCCCCAACCAGCCAAGGCCTGGGCCAGTGCCGCCAGCAGCAGTTCGTCGACCCGGCACTGCCAGGTGCCGGTGGCTTGGTGGAGGAGTGCCTGGGTGTGTGGCTGATCCAGCTGCCAGCGCAGGACCTGACTGGCGGCCAGGGTACGGTTTACGTCCCTAGGGGCTGCCGCCAGGGGCAAACCGCCCCGTGCTCGATGCTCGGCCGTCCAGTGCCGGGTCGGCGCCAACTGTCGCTGCCAGCGGGGCAACTCTTCGCGCACCGCCGGGGACTGCCCATGGGCCTGCAGGGCCTGTGCCCATTGGCCCCAACTCAGGCTTTGGGCCGGCAGCGCGATGGGCGTGCCCGCTTGGGCCTGGTCCCAGGCCTGGGCCAGTTCTTCAAGGAGGATGCGCCATGACACCCCGTCCACAGCCAAGTGGTGGACCACCAGCAGCAACCGCGAAGCATCGCCCGGCAGGGTGGCCAGCACGGCGCGCCACAGGGGCCCGTTCTGGATATCCAGGGAGGCCTGTACCTCGTCGCCCAAGGCATTGAGGGCCGCTGCGGGTTCTTCGTGCTGGCTCAGGTCAACCTGTTCCAGCACTTGGGTGGGCGTATTGGCGGGCAGGCTGTGGGCCTGCCAGTGGCCGTGAGCGTCGCGCTGATAGCGCAGGCGCAAGGCATCGTGGCGCTGCATCACAGCGTCCAGGGCCTGGCGCAATGGCGCCACAGCCAGGGCCTGGTCGGCGGCCAGCAGCACCGACTGGTTCCAGTGGTTCGCCCCTTCTGGATGTTCACTGAAGAACCAATGCTGGATAGGCGTGAGCGGTACAGGGCCCTCTACCGCCTGGTAACGCACAGCGGTGCTGGCGTGTGGCACTTGCTCGGCCAGCGCTGCGACGGTCTGGTGCGCAAACAGGTCGCGCACGCTGAGTGTAAGGCCGTTGGCGCGGGCCCGGCTGATCACTTGAATGGCCTGGATCGAGTCACCGCCCAAGGCGAAGAAATTGTCGTCGATACTGATGTCGTCCCGGCCCAGCACCTCACGCCAGGTGGCCAGCAAGCTCGCTTCGCGCTCATTGCGCGCCGCCAACCGCTCCCGCTGGTCTTCTACAGGCGACAGGGTGGGCAGCGGCAAGGCTGCCTTGTCTACCTTGCCATTGGGGGTCAACGGCAAGCTTGACAGCGGAACAACAGCCGTGGGCATCAGGTAGGTGGGCAGGCGGTCGGCCAGCTGCGCCAGCAACTGCGCGCCGGTTATGGCCGCGTCCCCTACCACAGCCCAAGCGTACAAACGGCGGGCTTCGCCTTCACCGCGCACCTGGGCCACTGCATCGCACACACCTGGCAAGGCACCGACGGCGCTTTCCACGTCGGCCAGTTCGATACGGTAGCCGCGTAGCTTGACCTGGCGGTCACCACGGCCCAGGTAATCGATCACAGGTTCAGCCTGTTGGCCGGGCCGCACGCGGCACAGGTCGCCGGTACGGTACAGGCGCGCACCGGGCAGGCCGAAGGGGTCGGGCACAAAGCGTTCGGCGGTGGCGGCAGGGCGGCCTAAATAGCCCCGTGCCAACCCCTCCCCTCCAATGCATAGTTCGCCCGTGGCACCGTCAGGCACCCGGTTGCCCCAGGCATCAAGCACATGAACCGAGCGGCCTGGGTAGGCAGTACCCAGGGTGACCACGGCCTCCTGGGTGTCGGCAGCACGGGTGTGGCGGCTCATGGCTGAAATGGCGGCCTCGGTAGGGCCATAGGTGTTCTCGAAACGTACGTTGCACAGGCCACTGGCCCGCCACCGGGCCAAGGCCTGGCCACTCAGCGCCTCGCCACCCACGGTCACCAGGCGCATGGCCGGCAGCGCCGCGGGCAGGTCACCCAGCCATTGCTGCCAGAAGGCCGTGGGCAAATCCGCCACCGTCACGGCTTCCTCAGCCAGCACCGCGTTGAACTCAGGCCAGCTCCACAGCTCGGGGCCACGCAGCACCACACGGGCACCTACGCACAGGGCGGGCAGCAATTGCTCCAGGGCCGCGTCGAAGTTGATGGTGGAAAACTGCAGCACGCGGTCCTGGGCGTTGAGGGCAAAACGCGCGAACACGTCCTCCATGTGCACAGACAAGGCACCGTGGGTCATCGCCACACCTTTAGGCGCGCCGGTGGAGCCGGAGGTGTACATCACGTAGGCCAATGCAGTGGACGCAGGCGCCTGGCCATCAAGGGAGACGGGGGCCGTGTGGTCATCGTCTTCGAGCACGTGCAAGGTCAGGCCCTTAAGCACCGTCGACAGCAGGGTTGCGCTGGCACGGTCCACTACCACCTGCTCGATACCGGCGTCCGCCACGATGTGGGCCAGCCGCTCAGGTGGGTAGTGAGGGTCCAGGGGCACAAAGGCCCCACCGGCGCGCCAGATGCCGAGCAAGGCAGCAACCATGGCGGGTGAACGGCTCACACATAGCCCGATCCGGGCTTCGGCCGGGCTGTTGGCGGCCATCAACCGTGCGGCAACACGGCCAGCATCATGGGCCAGCTCGCCGTAGGACACAGTGGCGTAGTGTGGCGTGTCTGGCGAGCGCAGGGCGCAGGCTTGCGCGTTGGCACCGGCCTGTTCGGCAAACCGGGCCAGTACGCCGTGGTAAGGCCGGCTGGCCGCACGAGGTGCCACTGGCGTACCCAGCACCAAGCTCCCTATGGCCCGGGTAGGCTGCGCCACGACCTGGCTGAGCAGGCTCACATAGTGGTCGGCCATGGCCTCGATGGTGGAAGGCTCCAGCACATCGGTGGCATAGCCGAAGGACAGGCGCAGGGTGTCGCCGCGGTCGGTGACGTCCAAAGTGAGGTCAAAGGGCGCGGTCTCCCCGCCCATGGCCGGTGACTCGAAGGTGCTCACCCGTAAGCCGCCCAGGGTTGCGAACTGCCCAGGCGGGGTCACTTGCAGGTTGAACATGGTCTGGAACAGGGGGGACAGGCCCAGCTCGCGCTGGGGCTGCAAGGCGTCCACCAGCTGCGCAAACGGCACACTGGCATGGGCCTGGGCATCGAGCACTTGTGTGCGGGCCTGGTCAAGCAACGTGGCAAACAGCTGCTGGCCGTGCACCTGGGCGCGTATCACCAAGGTATTGGTGAAGAACCCGATCAGGCTTTCCACCTCCAATTGCTCGCGGTTGGCGACTGGAATGCCGATGCGCAGGTCAGCCTGGCCGCTGTAGCGGTACAGCAGCGCCTGGTAGGCCGCCAGCAAGGTACTGAACAAGGTGGTGCCGGCGGCTTGGGCCAGGTGGCGCAGGGCGCGGGTCTGTTCGGGGCTGAGGGCGTGCACATAGCGTGCACCAGCGCCGTCACGCACGGCGGGGCGTGGCCGGGCCAGGGGCAGCTCCAATACGGGCTGTTCGTCACCCAGGGTGGCCTGCCACCAGTGCAGGTCCGCCGCTTGCTGGGCCTGCTGCGAACGTTCCCACAGGGCGTGGTCGGCACACTGGATCGGCAAGGCTGGCCACTGTGCACTCATGCCCTGGCGCAGGGCTTCATGACCGGCGCAGAACTCGTCGATCAACAGGTTCATGGACCAGCCATCGGCAATGATGTGGTGCATCACCACCGCCAGCACATGCTCGGTGGGGCTGCTGGACAGCAAACTCACGCGCAGCAGCGGCCCCTGGGCCAGGTTGAATGGCCGGGAGACCTGCTCGCGCAAGGCCTCGTTCAGGGCGCCGGGGCTTGTGGCGTCGAAGGTCGCGGTGTGCCATTGGAAGCGGGTGTCGAGCCCTATGCGCTGGCACGGCTGGCCGTCTACCAGGTGGAAGGTGGTGCGCAAGGCTTCATGGCGCGCCACCACTTGGGTAAAGGCCTGGCGTATGCGCTCGGCATTCACTTCACCATGCAAGCGAACCGCACCGGGCACATGGTAGGCGCTGCTTTCAGGCTCCAGCTGCCATAGCACCCACAACCGTGCCTGGGCCTGGGACACCGGCAGCGGTTGTGCGGGGTCGAACTCTTCACGCTGGGCCCGCGGCCGCAAGGTGTTGGCAGGCGCAACGTCGCTGACACCGCCCTGAAGGTCGGCCAGGGCCGCGGCGAACTGGCGCAAGGTGGGCAGGTTGAACACCTGCTGCAGCGGGAGCGTCAGGTGCAGGCGCTCACGCACACGGGTGGTCACCTTCACGGCGCTGAGGGAGTGGCCGCCCAGCTCGAAGAAGTTGTCATCGCGGCCGACGGTGACGTCGCCCAGCACGTCTTGCCAGATCGCTGCCAGCGCCTCTTCATAGGGGCCTTCCGGCGGCAGGAACGGCCGTTCGGCCTGCTGCGCCTGGGGGTCGGGCAAAGCCTTGGTGTCCAGCTTGCCGTTGGCGGTAAGCGGTAACGCCTCCAGCCAGACGAAGGCGCTTGGCACCATGTGAGCTGGCAAGCGTGACGCTAGGTAGGCTTGCAGGGAGGCGGTATCCAGCGGGGCGCCGTCCGGTGCCGCCACCAGGTAGGCTACCAGGCGCAGGTCGCCCTGCCCGTTCGGGCGCGCCACTACAACGGCCGCACGCACCTGAGGGTGCTCCCGCAACTGGGCACTGATCTCGCCCGGCTCGATACGAAAGCCTCGGATCTTCACTTGGGCATCGTTGCGCCCCAGGTATTCCAGTTCGCCGCTGGGCAGGCGCCGGGCCAGGTCGCCGGACCGGTACAGGCGTGCGCCTGATGGCCCAAAAGGGTCGGCCACAAAGCGGCTGGCGGTGAGCGCAGGTTGCCCCAGGTAACCCCTGGCCAAGCCGGCACCGCCGACGCACAGTTCACCCACGGTGCCCAGGGGCGCAGGGTTCAGGTCCGCGTCCAGCACGTACAGCTGCAAGTCGGCCAGTGGCTTGCCGATCAGGCTGGGGGCATGGCCTAGGGTATCGGCCAAGGTAATGTCCCTGGCGGTCACATGTACGGTGGTTTCCGTGATGCCGTACATGTTCACCAGCCGAGGGGCTGTCTCGCCTCGCCAGGCCAGCCATTGGGCCAGCGCCTGGGGCTCCAGTTTTTCTCCGCCAAAGATCACGCAGCGCAGGCTGTGCAACGGTGCCCGCAGGTCCTGCTCGGCCTGGATCAGCGGCAGGAACGCCGAGGGGGTCTGGTTCAGCACTGTCACGCCGGTGGCGTGCACCAGCGCGTGGAACTGCTCAGCTGAACGGGCGGCCCAGTACGGTACGATCACCGCCTGCCCGCCGGAGGACAGCGCCCCGAACAGCTCCCATACCGAGAAGTCGAAGGCGTAGGAGTGGAAGCAACTCCACACGTCCTTTTCGTTGAAGGCAAACGGCGCCAGGGTGACATCCAGCAGGCGTGCCACATTGCGCTGGGTCACGGCCACCCCTTTGGGTTGGCCAGTGGAGCCGGAGGTGTAGATCACATAGGCTAATTGGTCGGGGTGGCTGTGCACTGGGTTCAGTGCCGTTGACTGCCCTGCTTGCTCGACGGTGACGCAGGCCAGGCCGTTGAACAGCGCTTGATGACGCTGCTGGCATGCTTGGTCCACGACCACGCGTGTGATACCGGCATCGGCGAGGATGTACTGCAGACGGTCCAGGGGGTAGTCGGGGTCTAGCGGTACATAGGCGGCACCACTGGCCAGCACACCGTACAAGGCCGTAGGCAACGCCACCGAGCGTTCCACGCACACGCCCACGCATTCGCCGGCCTTCACGCCTTGGGCTTGCAAGCGAGCGGCCAGCCCTTGGGCGGCTGTGCTGAGTTGCTGGTAGCTGAGGGTGACGTCACCGGCGACCACGGCGGTGCTATCAGGCTGCTTACGGGCTTGCTTGAACAGGCGGTCGGCCAGCGGCACGAAAGGCGCCGCTGGTATCGGCCGGGCCACCGGCGCCGGCCCGGCCAGCGTCAGCCGGCCCAGCGGTGCATGGCTGCGGAGGATCACCTGTTCAAGTAGGTGGAAGTAATCGTCGGCCAGGCGTTGCACCGTGTCGGCGTTGAAAATGTCCGTGGCGTAGATGAACGCAAACGTCAGGGTGTCGCCCTGGTCGCGGATATCCAGGCTCAGGTCATACCGGGCCACGGGGTGCGCCGGGCTCCACTCGGTAACCTGCACACCGGGCAGTTGCGGCAGGCCGGTGCCCTGCACTTCCAGCAAGTTGAACAGGGCCTGGCACAAGGGCGTAACGCCCGGGGCCGGCGTGGGCCGCAGGGCCTGCACCAGGTCGGCGAAGGACACGCCACCATGGGCCATGGCTTCACCCAGGCGCTGCTGCACCTGCTGGAGCAAGGCCGTGAACGGCAGCGCCCCGGCCAGCTGGGCCTCGATCACCACGGTATTGACCAGGCACCCGATCAAGGGCGCGGTTTCAGAACGGTCGCGGTTAGCCAGGGGCATGCCCACCCGGACCGTGGGCTGGCCGCTGTGCCGGCTCAGGACCAGTTGATACACCGCTAGCAGGATGGCCGACAGGGTACTGCGTTGCGCCTTCGCCAAAGCCCGCAGGCCTGCCAACGACTCGGTCGGCAACCGGTGTAGGGTCCGGGCCCCATGACCGTTGCGCAGCTCGGTGCGCGGGCGATCCAACGGTAGCGCCAGCGGGTCCAGAGGTTCGGCCAGGCGATCGCGCCAGTAGGCCAAGTCGGCGGCGTGGGCTGCCGGGCTGTGCCAGTCGGCTTGCCACTGCACCCAGTCGGCGAACTGTACGGCCAGCGGCGCGGCAAGCTGTTGGCCGCTGTAGCCCTTAGCGAACTCGCGTACCAGCACGGCCATGGAGAAGCCGTCAGCGATCACGTGGTGCAGGGTCAAGAGCAGGACATGACGTTGTTCACCTACCGTGACCAGTGCCAGGCGCCACAACGGCCCTTGTTCCAGGTCGAAGCGGCGCAGGTAAAAGGCTTCGGCCAAGCCTTCCAAGGCGCCAGAGGGTGCTGTACCGCTCGCATCACGCAGGTCGTGGAACTCGCACAACGCTTGGGCCGCTGCCGGGTCAAAGGCATCGATGGCCTGTACCGGCGCACCTTGCTCTTCAAGGATGCGCGTGCGCAGGGTGTCGTGGCGCTGGGCCAGCCCGGCAATCCCGGCCAGCAGGCGCTCGCGGCTCAGCGCCCCGTCCAGGCGCAAGCCTCCGGTCATGTGATAGGCACTGCTGTTACCGTCCAACCGGGCCAGGAACCACAGCTGCTGTTGCATGGCTGAGAGCGGCCCACGGGCGCTGCCATCTGCCGCACGCACCAGCAGCGGCACCGCCGGTAACTGGCTGGCCTCCATGTTCAGCTCCGCCAGCCGAGCACGAAACTGGCTGCGTTTTTCCACCGGCAAGGCAGCATAACGTGCGGAGATGGCCTGGCGGTCTCGGGGGGCGGCGACAGGGGGAGCGGTGTTCGATGAAGTTGACTGGTTCATGGGCGCGTCGTGATAAGTCCATGGGCAGCCACCGCAGGGGCAGCTAAAAGTGTCTTATCTGGGAGACGAAACGCGTGTGGAAATCTTCAGTAATAAAAAGCGCCCAGGTTCGAAGCTACTCGCTGCTTGCTATGGGACTGGGTGTAGCCGATGGTGGCCAGTTCGTCCGCTACGCCCGCGCTGCGCCCGCGCTACGCGAACTCCCACAGGGGGTCGCGGCGCCGGATTTGGCTGCTGTGGGACCGGGCGTAGCCAAAGGCGGAGACCGGGAACGGGGCCATTGAGGTGTCGCCGGGTGTCCGGTTCGTCCGCTGCGCCCGCGCTGCGCCCGCGCTGCGCGAACTCCCACAGAGGGGGGCGGCGCCGGATTTGGTTGCTGTTGGACCGGGCGTAGCCGAAGGCGTAGACCGGGAACAGGGCCATTGAGGTGTGGCCGGGTGTCCGGTTCGTCCGCTGCGCCCGCGCTGCGCCCGCGCTGCGCGAACTCCCACAGAGGGGGTCGGCGCCGGATTTGGTTGCTGTGGGACCGGGCGTAGCCGAAGGCGGAGACCGGGAACAGGGCCACGGCGGTGTGGCCGGGTGTCCGGTTCGTCCGCTGCGCCCGCGCTGCGCCCGCGCTGCGCCCGCGCTGCGCGAACTCCCACAGGGGGTCGGCGCCAGCTTTGTGAACAGGCCGAACACCTGTGCCTAGCCAGCATGGGCTTCATAGCCACATGGCATCCCATAGGCAATAGTCCCCAGGGGTTTGCACAAGCCCGGCCCTGACCGGGTTGTAGATGATGTAACGGGCGGCGGCCTTGAGGTCATCTTCTCGGCGCATGGCCCTGTCGTGGAAGCCTTTTTGCCAAAGGGGGCCAGACCTGCCTGTCTGTTGATTGAACGACAGTGCCGCGTGCAATTTCACTTGACCGACCAACTGTTCGAGACACCCGGACGTAAGCCTGGCCAACCAGTGAATATGATCGGGCATCACGACCCAGGCGATGCTGTCTGCCTTGCCATTGTCCTGTTGTTGACAAAAGCCTGCACCACAGGGAGGCCGGTTTGCCAGCGATCGAACAAGGGCATACGGCCTAGGGTTGCCGTGGTGATCAGGTAGACCCTACCCACTTCGGACCACCGCCCAGCCCGTAGACGTTTACTGTGATAGCGCTGCATTGAACACCCTTCCTGGTTGACCCCGGAAAGGTACCCGCTCCACTGCTCTGCATGATCGTCAATAGCGTTACACGCTGTGTGGCGAGCGAGCGCGGTAAACCGCCTGCCCCTACAGGGCCTTCACCGAACTATCGCAAGCCCGGTAACGCCTGCCCAACACGCTCGGCAAAGGTGGTCATGGCCGTAAGGCCACCGAAAGTCCAGGTATCCCGAGGTAAAAAGCCGACCCGGCCGGCCTTTACCGCAGGCACTTCCTGCCACAAACGCTGCTGATACAGGGGCCGATCAGGGCGGTCGATCAGCAGCAGCAACCAGTCCGGATGGGCGAACAAGGCATCCATGGACAAGCGCACACCCATTTGCCGTTCGGACGTGGTCGCCCAGGCATTGCTCAGGCCGACCTTGTCCAGTAACGCGCCCACGGAGCTGCGGCGGTCGAACCCCCAGAAGCTGCCGTCGTCGGTGAGCGGGTTGAGCAATGCGGTTGGGCGCCCGGCCAGTTGCAGGTGTTCCACTTGGGCATGTGTACTTACCAAGGCGTCGTCCAGGCGGCGGGCCAACACCTCAGCAGCGAGGTTGGCAGCCACATAGGTAGCCAGGTCATCGCAGACCGCACGCAGCCGCGTAAGGGCATCGCCCTGCCCCGGCGCCGGCTCCAGGTCGTAGACCAGCGTGGGGGCGATGGTTGCCAATTGGTCAGCGATGCGGCTATGGCGTTGGGCATAGCCAATGATCAGGTCCGGTTGCAGGGCGGCAATGGCTTCCAGGTCCGGTTGCTGGCGCGTGCCCACAGAGACCACCTGCTCCAGCCGTTGGGCCTCGATACCCACCCAGCGCCGATACACGTCAGGGTCGGCCACGCCTACAGGCGTAAGGCCCAGGCTGAGCACCGCTTCGGTGAACACGAACTCTAGGCACACCACCCGCTGGGCCTGGGTGGGCAGGCTGAGCGAGCGCTGGCCCAAGGGCGTGTGCAAGACCTTGGGCGCACCACCCCAACACCCTGCCAACGGCAAGGCCAGGGCGGCGCCAAGCAGCAGCCGGCGGGTACGGTCCACCTCACGGCTCATGGTGCGGAGCCTCATGGTCATGGTCATGGTCATGGTCGTGATCGTGATCGGTCAGCCGTTCGAAGTGGGCCTGGCGCTCGGCCATGGGCCGTTTTTTTAGCAAGGGACAGGTGGTGCAGTATTTGAAATGATCTTCGAAGGCATAACGCAGGCAGCAGTTGCGCCGTACGCGCAGGGGTTGAGGTGCCAGCGGGTGTACGTCCTGGTGAAAGAGAAACGCATTGCGGTAAGGGTTGGGCGACAGCCCATCAAGGCTGAGCGGCGCTTCCAGCAGTTGCGCTCGTTCTGCCAGGGCCGCCTCGGCCAGGCTGGGCAGGTGCTCGGCCAGGGCCAGGAAGACCGTATCGATACGCGAGGCTACGTTCACCCAGAGGATGTCACGGCTCACACCACTGGCCTGGTAAATCCCCTCTACCATGGCTGGAAACACCTCCTCCAGTAACGCGCCGTAGCGGCTGCGCACATCGCTGGCCGCCACCAGGGTAGGCGCCAGCAGCACCTGCTTGGGGTAACCCTGGGGATCGAAACGCAGGCTGGCCAGGGACAGGTTCGGCACGGCCCGCACCAGCAACGCCGGCACAGCCACCAGATACAACAACGTGCCCGCCAGGTAGATCGACCACTCGGATGCATAGGCCCGGCTGTGCAGGTTGCGACCTGGAGGCACCTGGGTAAACGCCGACAACGCCGCGGCGGTGCTGACCGTACGCTCACCGGCCTGATGGTCCAGCTCGGCGCTGCAGGCCAGTTCCAGTGCCAAGGCCTGCGGGTCGAGCAACACCTGGCCACCGACGCGGCGGCGGCCGTCGTCCTGGAAGGTGCAGTAGGCGCGCAGCTCGGCCAAGGCAGGCCGGGCCAGCAGGGTGGGAAAGTCCATCAGGGTGCCTTGCGCAGGTAACTGCGTGCCAGTAGCCAGAGAAAATACGGCGCGCCAATGGCGGCGGTGATGATACCTAAGGGCAGGTCTCGGGGGGCGAAGGCTACGCGCCCTACACAATCGGCCAGGCCTAGCAGCAAGGCCCCGATCAGCATGGCCGCGCCTATCTGCTGGCGTTGCCCTTGCAGGCCCAGACGGCGCGCTGCATGGGGCGCGATCAGCCCAGCAAACGCCACCGGCCCGGTACCCGCCACGGCAGCGGCGGTCATCAGGCTGGCGACGGCCAGCAGGGCCAACCGGGCTTGAGCCACGTTCAACCCGAGCGAGGCGGCGCTGGCATCGCCCAAGGCCAGCAGTTCCAGCCAGCGCCCGGCACGCCAGGCCAGGGGCAGGCTGACCACCGCCCAGGGCAGAATGGACAGCAGTGTGCCCCAGCCTTGGCCGTAGGTGCTGCCCACCATCCAGCTCAGCGCCTGGGTGATGTGCACATGGAATTGCAGCAGCACCAGGTTCAGCGCGGCGGCCAGCAGCGCAGCGCAGGCCAGGCCCGTAAGGGTGACCCGCATGGGCTCCAGCCCACTGCGCCAATTGAGCCCTACCACCACGCCCAATACCCCCGCCGAGGCCGCCCAGGCCAATGGCACCCCCCACCAGGCCATCAGGTCGCTGGCCGCCGGTACCCATAGCAGCATCAGCAGCACTACCAGGCTGGCAGCCGCCGTGCTGCCAAACATTTCCGGGCCTGCCAACGGGTTGCGGGTCATGCCCTGCAACAGCATGCCGCTGGCGGCCAACAAGGCGCCCCCCAGCATGGCGATCAACACGCGGGGCAGGCGCAGGCCGAGCACCTGCAATGCCTGGGCGTCACCCTGCACACTGCCCTGCATCAAGGACAGTAGCGTAGTGCCACTGGAGCCATGGCTGGCCGTGACCAGCACCACGGCCAGCAGCCCCGCGCCTAGGGCCAAAAACAAGCGGCTGGGCCGGGCATGGCGGCGCTGCACCTGCGCAGGGGCCATGGACAGCCGTGCGGTAGTGGGTGCCAGGGTACGACGCAGAATTAGCAGCAGCACTGGAGTACCAATCAACGCGGTCATGACGCCCAGCGGCAACAGGCCGTCATCCCCCGCGGCGATCACCACCGCATCGGCCACCAGCAGCAGCACAGCGCCCCATAGCCCGGACAAGGGAATCAATCGGGACGGCCGGTGAACGCCAGAAAGGCGTAGCAGGTTGGGGGCGATCAGCCCAATAAAGCCCACCGGTCCGGCCCGGCCGATGGCCAGCGCCGTGAGCCAGGTGGCCAGCAGCACACAGGCTGCGCGCACCACCGCCGGGCGCAGCCCCAGCAAGCTGGCCTGCTCGTCGCCCAGGCGAATGAGGTTCAGGCCTGGCACTAGCCACAGCACCACCAGCACGGCGGGCAACGCCAGCAGCCAAGCCAGCGTGACGCCCTCAGTGCCCACCTGCTGCAACGAGCCGGTGCTCCATTGCACCAGGCTGACGGCTGAATCGTCGCTGACGGTCAGCACCAGCATAAGCAACGCGTTCAGTGCCAGGGCGGTGGCAGCACCGGCCAGGGTCATGCGCAAGGGTGAGGCTCGCCAGCCACCGGCGACGGCAAAGGTCAGGCCCGCCGCCAGCAAACCCCCTACGAACAGCGTGGGGGCCAGGGGCAGGCTGCTCCAGATGAAGGTGGCGACCAGGCCCAGTTGGGCGCCGGTGGTCACGCCCAGCAAGTCGCTAGACGCCAGCGGGTTATGGGTGACCGTTTGCAGCAGGGCCCCGGCCAGCCCAAACGCCAACCCGGCCAGCAATCCGGCCAGGGCGCGCGGCAGGTGAAGGTCCATCCACAGCAGCCAGGCGGGTGAATCAGGGGTAACCAGCGTGCCAAACGGCGCACTGCCGAAGGCCCCTACGCTGTTCCACAGCAACAGGGCCGGCAGTGCCAACAGGCCCACTGCCAACCAGGCGCGGACCGGCGTGACGCCAACCCGGCGACTCTCCACGCCCCGGCTCACAGCCGCATCCGGGGCAGGCACACCAGTTCGCCATCGGCGTCGATGCGGTGCATGGGGGTGTCGAATACCGGTTCCAGCACAACAGGCTGCAGGATGGCCTCGGGTGCACCGCGGGCCTGCAAGGCGCCCGCCTTCATCAGGATCATCTCATCGCTGAAAGCGGCAGCCTGGTTGAGGTCGTGCAGCACCCACACCACGGTCAGGCCGATGTCCTGGGCCAGGTCGCGAATCAACCGCAACACGTCCACCTGATGGTGAATGTCCAGGAAGGTGGTGGGTTCGTCCAGCAGCAGCACCTTGGCCCCTTGGGCCAGGGCCATGGCGATAAAGGCACGCTGGCGCTCTCCCCCCGACAACTGACTGAGGTCGCGTGTGCGCAGGCCTTGCAAATGTGTGCGCTCGATGGCGGCTTCGATGGCGGCGCGGTCTTCGGGGCCGGGCCGCGCGGCAATACCGGTATGGCAATAGCGCCCCGTGGCCACCAGCTCTTGCACCTGCATGCCTTCAGGCACCAGGGGGTTCTGGGCCAGCATGGCCAGGCGCCGCGCACGCTCGCGCACCGCGAATGTGTGCAAGGGCTGGCCGTCCAGCCATACCTCCCCAGCGGCGGGCTTGAGCAGCCCACCGAGGGTACGCAGCAAGGTACTTTTGCCACAGCCATTAGGCCCGCACAGGGCGGTAATGGAACCCGCCTGGAACGCCACGGACAGGTTGTGCAGCACCGGTCGCTGGCCCAGCTGTACGCTGAGCCCTTCTGCCTTCAATACCGGTGTGGGCGGGGCGGGGTTCACCACGAACGGGTGGCGGACAACAGCAGCTCCTGGCGGTCCCCATACTGGCAGCGGGTGGGGCTGCCGCAGCGGGCCACGAACTGCTTGTCGAGCAGGTTATTGGCTGACAGCACGAAGCGCCAGTCTGGCAAAGTGTAGTGAACGGCAGCGTCGACCACGGCGAAGGAATCCACTTTCAGGGTGTTGGTGCTATTAGCATAACTTGAGCCTACGTATTGCGCACCCGCACCGAAGCCCAGGCCCGAGAGCGGGCCATCGTGCAGGGTGTAATCCAGCCACAGCGAACCCAGATGACGCGGCGTGGCGGCCGGGGCGTTGCCCACGGTGGCGTCCGCGGGCCCGCCCTTGGTCACTTCCACATTCTGCAAGGTGTAGGCCGCCAGCAACTTGAGGTTGCGGGTCAGTTCGGCCGTGGCTTCCAGCTCCACACCGCGGCTGCGCACCTGGCCGTTCTGCACACTGCCGATGACGCTGGGGTCGGCGGCGTCGGTCAGGGCATTGTCTTGACGCAGGTCGAAAGCGGCTGCCGAGAAAGTCGCATTCAGGCCGGGCGGCTGGTACTTGATACCGGCTTCCCATTGCTTGGACTTGAGCGGGACGAACGCGCTGCCGTTGGCATCGGTGCCCAGCACCGGTTGGAAGGAGGTGGAGTAGCTGACATAAGGGGAGATGCCCGAATCGAACTGGTACATCAACCCTACCCGGCCGCTGAACGCCTGGTCGCTGGTGTCGTGGCGGGTATCGTTGAGGTTGTCCTCGTTCGTGGTATCCACCCAGTCCTGGCGCCCGCTGACCACCAGCACCCACTTGTCCAGTTTCATCTGGTCTTGCAGGTACAGGCCGGTCTGGGTCTGCACCTGGTGGGTCTGGGTGTCGTTGTAGTCCGGCTTGCTGATGCGGTCATGCAACGCGGTGGGGTTGTACAGGTCGAGGGCGTAGCCGTAGTCGTACCCCTCGCTGTCGTAGAAGTTCTGGTTGGTGACGTTCAGCCCTACCAGCAACGTATGGTCCACCTCGCCGGTGGCGAAGTGGCCTTCCACCTGGTTGTCGAAGTCGATGTTGTTGAAGCTCGAACCCAGGTTCATGGCCGCGCGCTGGATGGTCTGCTGGTCAGCGCTCAGCGCATAGCCAAACAGCGCCTGGTTGTCCAGGTCCACATGGGAATAGCGGAAGTTCTGTCGGAAGGACCAGTCTTCGTTGAAGTCATGCTTGAGCAGGTAGGCCAGGGAATACTGGGTTTTGTCGTAGTTCTCGTAGCTGGGGTTGCTGGTGGCCAGGCTGGTGGGGATACGCTGGCCGCGGTCGGTACGGTGCACCGAACCGTAGTACGGCAGGAAGTTGTTGGAGTCCATGGTGTTGTCGCGCAAGTAGCTGGCCATCACCGTTAGGGACGTGGCCTCGCTCAGGCGCAGGGTCAGCGAGGGTGCCAGCAGCGTACGGGTGCCGTGCACCGAGCCCACTTCGTTGCGGCTGGTGGTCTGCTGGGCGATCACCCGGTACAGCAGGTTGTCGTTGTCGGCCACCGGCCCAGACAGGTCCACGCCCAACTGGTAGCGGTCATGGCTGCCGGCCTGGGCGTCAATCTGGCCACGGGTGTAGTCCGTAGGCATCTTGGACACCATGTTCACCACACCGCCTGGCTCGCCCTGGCCGTACAGCACCGAGGCCGGCCCCTTGAGCACCTCGATGCGCTCCAGCTGGTACGGGTCTACACGGAACTGGTCCAGAGCGCGGCCTGGCACCGCCGGCAGGCGGGTGCCGTCCAGGTAGAAGAAGTCGCTGCTGAACCCGCGAATGGTAAAGGCATCGTTGCGGGTGTCGTTGCTGTAGGAGGTGTTGACCCCGGCGGTGTAGTGCAGGGCCTGGTTCAGGTCTACCACGTTGCGGTCATCGAGCTGCTCGCGGCCGATAACCGAGATCGATTGGGGGGTTTCCTTGATGGGGGTATCGGTCTTGGTGGCGGCACCGGCCTGGCGGGCTACGAAGCCAGGGACCGGACCATCGGCGCGCTCCTGCACCTGCTGATCCTGAACGTTGATCATGGGAAGCGTCACACCGCTGCTCTGGGCCTCGCTTGTTGCAGGTGGTGCTGTGGCGGCCCATACAGGTGCAGCACCCAGGCCTACGCCCATCATTACCGCCAGCGTGTTGCGTTGAAACCCTGCTTTCATGTCCCTTGTTCCCCCAATGTTCCAGGGCGCTCGACCGGCGCCTAAGGTAGTTCGACTGCGTGTTGCCGGCGCTGCTGAAAACGAGACCCCGAGGCAATGGCGGGGGATTTAAATACGAATTGTTATCAAGTGCAATCGAATTCATTCGCATCCCCCCTTTTGTATCGCCTTTACTCCAAGGCGAATTCGTCCAGCAGCGCGTCCATGGCATCCAGGTCGGAAACCGCCTGGGTCAGGGTATGCACATGGGCGGTGAACCCCCGCAGCGTGGGCGCTTCGAACACGGCCCTGAGGGCTACTTCCACTTCAAAGGCCTGCGCGACTGCTCCGATCAGCCGTGTGGCCAACAGCGAATGCCCGCCGAGCGCGAAGAAGTCATCGTCCGGTCCTACTTGGGTAACGCCTAGCAAAGGCGCCCACACCGCCACCATGCGCTGCTCAAGGGGCGTCAAAGGGGCCGGCGGGGTTGCAGGTTCAAGTGCCGGCTCCGGGAGGGCATGGCGGTCCAGCTTTCCGTTCGGGGTCAGAGGCATGTCGTTCAAGGCTTGGATATGAGCAGGCTGCATATAGCTTGGCAGCCGGCTGGCCAGCAGGTTGCGCAGCGCCGGAATGTCCAGCGTTACCCCTGCTAACGGGCAGGCATAAGCCAGTAGGCGTACGCCCCCTGCCCCTTCTCGGGCCACCACAGCTGCCTGGCGCACCTGCGGGTGCTCGCACAGCACGGCTTCGATCTCGCCCAGTTCGATGCGGAACCCACGCACCTTGACCTGCTGGTCCAGGCGGCTGAGGTATTCTAGGGTCCCATCGCTGCGCCAGCGCACCAGGTCACCACTGCGGTACATCCGCGCGCCCGGTGTGTGGCGTGCCGCGAAGGGGTCTGGCACGAAACGCTCCGCGCTCAGCCCAGGCCGACGGTGATAACCGCTCGCCAGGCCTGCGCCACCGATGTACAGCTCACCGGCCACATGGGTGGGCGATGGCTGCAGCGCATCGTCCAGGACGTACAAGGTGGTGTTGCCAATGGGCCGGCCAATGCTCTGGTTGATGGGCGCCACCTGGGTGATGAGGGCCGCACTGGTCCAGACTGTGGCTTCGGTGGGCCCATAGAGGTTCCACAGTTCGGCGCCGGGGTGAAGCAACGCCTTGGCCAGGTCCGCCGGCAGGGCTTCACCGCCGCAGAACATGCGCAGGCCTGGCCGAGGTTGCCAACCGGCCTCAAGCAACAGGCGCCAGGTGGCCGGTGTGGCCTGCATGACGCTGCTAGCGCCTGGCTGGGCCACGTCCAAGGATGCAGAAAGAAATGCCGCGTCACGGGCTTCTAGGTGCCGTGCGATCACCACCTCAGCGCCTGCCACCAGCGGTAGCATCAGCTCCAGCACGGCAATGTCGAACGACAGGGACGTGACCGCCAGCAGGCTTTCGTGGGGGCGCAGGCCGGGTGACTGGCGCATGGCCTCGATAAAGTTGGCCAGCGCGCCTTGGGTGACCACCACCCCCTTGGGCCGACCCGTAGACCCGGAGGTGTAGATGACATAAGCGGCCTGCTCAGGGTGCAATATGGCAGGCTCGAAGGGCTGCACCGCTGCCAATGAGGTGCCTGGCGTAACCTGCGCGACCCCTGGCAGCGCGGGCAGCCGGGCATGGCCTTCGGCGTCGGCGATCACCGCGCCCACGCCTGCATCTTCCAGCACGTAGGCAATCCGGTCCAAGGGGTACTCAGGGTCGATGGGCACGTAGGCCGCGCCAACCTGCCACACCGCCAGCATGGCCATCGGCAGTTCCACCCCGCGGGCCAGGGCAATGGCCACACGGTCTTTGGCACCGATGCCATGAGTTCGCAGTTGCTCAGCCAGGCCGTGGCTGCGTTGCAACAGCGTGGCGTAATCCAAGGCCGTTCCCGCGCAGCGCACGGCGGTAGCGGTAGGCGTATGCCCGGCCTGGCGTGCCACCCGCAGCGCCACGCTTTCTGTAGGGCTAGCGAGCGCCGGGCCTTGGCTGTTGTGCTCGAACCGGGCCTGGCTGGCACGGTCCAGCAGGCTGATGTCGCCCAGGCGTTGAGTGCCTTCATCGGTCAATGCGCCCAGCACCTGGCGTACCTGGCTGGCCAGGTGCTCGACCCCGAAGGTCTCGAAAAGCTGGGTATCGAACGCCAGGCGCAGGTTCAGCGCGGGTTGCAACGTGGCCACACAGGTCAACGGATACCCGGTGGTTTCAGCAATGGCCACGTCGCTGTAGTCCAGAGCCCGCGGGTCGGCTATGGCCGCTGCGGGCGCCGTGTCCAAGGGGTAGTTCTCGAACACCAGCAAGGTATCGAACAGCGGGCCACCGCCAGCGCGCAGCCGCTGCAGGGCGGAGAGTGGCACGTGCTCATGCTCACGCATGGCCAGGTTTTCAGCCTGCAACGCTTGCAGCCAAGGGACCGGCGCCAAGGCGGGAGATGGTGTACTGGCCAGCGGCAGCGTATTGATGAACAAGCCGACCATCTGCTGTGCGTCGGCCAGCGCGGCGGGCCGCCCGGCCACTGTGGTACCCAGCATTACCGTAGGTTGCCCCGTGCAACGCTGCAACACCACCAGCAAGGCGCCTTGCACCAGCGTATTGAGGGTGAGCCGGTGGTTCCGGGCAAAGCGCTCAAGCCGTGCAGTCTCCTCGGCGCCCCACTGGGTGTCGATGAACCCATGGTGCGCCTCGCAGGCCGGTGCCGTAACGGGCGCCGTAACGGGCGCCGTAACGGGCGCCGGCAACGCGGCTGCCAGCAAAGTGGGCTCGGCAGCGGCGTTGACACGAGGCTGCCAGAAGGCCTTGGCCTGGGGATCGATGTCACCGTCCATGACCCCTGGCTGGCTCAGCAGCCAGCCGATGTACGCTCGGTAGCGTGGCACGGCGGCCTGCAGGCCGGGTGCGTCGGGTGTCTGATAACGCTCAAGCACCTCGGCCAGCACGGCCGCGCTGCTCCAGCCATCCATCAACAGGTGATGCCGGGTCCAGAGGAAGCGGTAGCGGTCACCTGGCAGGCGTACCAGGGCTGCACGCATTAAGGGGGGGCGGGACAGGTCGAACGGCGTCAGCCGTTGCTCCCGGGTCAGTGCCTCCAGCCGTTCATCAACGGCCTGGATCGTGCTCAGGTCGTGCTGTTCAATGGCCAGGTGTGCCCGGCGGTCCACCCATTGCAAGGGCGCCTCGCCCGGTCCACCGGCCACGATGGCCGTACGCAGCACCGGGTGGCGTGCCACGGTGGCAGCCCAAGCCGCCGCAAAGCGGGGCACATCCAGGTGGTGAAGGGTCAGGGCCAACTGGTTCAGGTAGCGCCCTTGCTCTGGCGCATAGCGCGCTTCGAACAGCATGCCGCGCTGCATTGGCGACAAGGGGTACAGGTCCTCCAGGCGGACTGGGGCGATGTCCAGCGCCGCTAACTGGGCCGTACTTAGGTGGGCCAGGGGGAAGTCCAGCGCCGCCAAGGTCGCGAAGGCCGTGGATGTACACAGTGAGATCAACTGCCCCACCGCCTGTTCGAAGGCTTGGGCCAGCCCTTGTACACCGGCTGCCGAACACTGGTGGGGATCAAACCCCCACGCCAGGTGCAACTGCCCACCTTGCACGTGGGCGTCCAGGGCCAGCGTATGGGTGGGCGGTGCCTGGGGGTCCCGTTCGGCGCCCCGCGGGCCGTCACCCAAGCCAAACAAGGCCTGCTGGGCGAAGCCTGCATCCAGCACGCCGAGGTAATTGAAGCGCAGGTTCGGCGAGGCGATCTGGCCCAAAGCGGCCTGCTGCGCTGCCGTGCCCAGCTCGCGCAGCAGCCCGTAGCTGACGCCCTGGTCTGGCACCGCCAGGCGCTGCTGGCGGTTGGTATCCAGTACATGGCGTAGCTCGGGGCCCGCTTCTACGGCCACGGGGTACAGGCTGGTGAACCACCCCACGCTGGTGGCCAGGTCACTGTCATCGCCCGCCAGCGGGTCACGGCCATGGCCTTCCATGTCCACCCACAGGCGGGCCTGGGCAACGCCTTCCACTTGGGCGAGCGCTTGGGCAAACGCGGTGAGTAACAGGTCGTCGATGTGCAAGCGGCGCTGGGTGCCGGTCAGGGCCAGCAAGGCCTCGGTATCGCGGCGGCTCAGCTGGCTGTGCCAGTAGCCGGTGCCGTTATGTGAAGCTGCTTGGGTACTCGCTAAGCCAGCCAGGGGCCAGGGCTGCAGCCCTTTGGTATGTGCTTGCCAGGCCGTTAACGCCTCGGCCAGCGCACCCGTGGCCAGCGCCTGCTGCCAGCGCCCGGCCCAAGCCTGTGCGCTCGGGCCAGGTGCAGCCAGTGACACAGGTTCGTTGGCCGCCAGGTGCTGGCACTGCTGCTGTAATTCGTCAATCAGCACGCGCCAGCTCATGCCGTCCACGGCCAGGTGGTGGATGACCAGCAGCAGCTGTGGCCCATCGGCCAGGGCTGGCGCATATAGGGCCTTTACCAGTTGGCCAGTAGCCAGGTCCAGGCTGCGCTGTGTCTGCTCACACAAGTCCGCAAACGCCTGTGTATCGGTTACCGAAGTGACCTGTAACAGGTCGGCCGGTACGGTGTCACGCACTACCAGGCCCGTGGCCGTGGTGTGCAGGCGCAAGCTGGGGTGTCGGGCCACCAAGGTGCTCAGCGCAGTGCGCAGGTGCTCAGCCGCAATCGGCTGCTGGCAGGTGAGCAACACGGACTGGTTCCAGTGGGCCGGGTGCGCCAGTGCCAGGCGCAGGAAGCGCGCCTGGGCAGGCGTGGCAGCATGCACGGGGGCAGCTGACGGCGTGGGAGCAGCTTTCAAGGGCTTGGCCACTTGGGCCAGCTGGGCCAGGGTGGCCTGCTCGAACACCTGCCGCGGCGTGAGCTTGTACCCGGCACGGCGGGCGCGGCCAATGATCTGCAGGCTGAGGATAGAGTCGCCGCCCAGGTCAAAGAAGTTGGCATGGCGGCCAATGTAGTCCTGACGCAGTACCTGCTGCCAGATGTCGGCCAGCAGGCACTCCACATCGCCCTGGGGCGGTTCATCGCCGGCCTGAGGCACCACGGGGCTGGCCGCTGGCAGCTGTTGCCGGTCGAGTTTGCCATTGGCGGTCAGCGGCAGGTTGGCCAGTTGCACAACCTGAGCAGGCACCATGTAATCGGGTACGCGCTCGGCCAGCCAGGCCCGTAGGCCAGCCGTGTCGGCCGCCAATGTACGGCACACCACATAGGCCAGCAGCTGGGTGGCGCCATCCTCGCGCAACGCCGCGATCACTTCGGCCTGGGCCACCTCGGGGTGCTGGCGCAGCAGCGCGCTGACTTCGCGCGGTTCTACACGGTAGCCACGGATTTTGACCTGCTCGTCTATGCGCCCGAGGAACTGCACCGTGCCATCGGCGTTCCAGCGGCCCCGGTCGCCGCTGCGGTACAGCCGCTGGCCTGGCAGGTGGGGGTCTGGCACAAAGCGTTCGGCCGTCAGCCCTGGCCGGTCCAGGTACCCCCGAGCTACGCCGGGGCCACCCAGGTACAGTTCACCGGCCACCCCGGCAGGTACCGGGCGCAACTGTTCGTCCAGTACCTGTACACGGGCATTAGGCAAGGGCAGGCCCAGGGGAATGTCGGCGCCCTGCCCGCTGACCTGGCAGGCCAGCACGCCAACCGTGGTTTCCGTCGGGCCATAGTGGTTGAACACCTTGCATGCCGGCGCAAGCCGCGCCACCTCAGCGGCCAGGGCTGGAACCAGTGCCTCGCCGCCAGTCACCAACGCATAACGGGGTAGCACTGCCTCAGGCGCCTCCCCCTGGAGCAGGGCCGCCAGGTGGCTGGGTACCATTTTCAACACGTCGATACAGTGGCGCTGCATGAAGTCGCCCAGCCGCGAGGCGTCGAACGCACAATCTGGGCCCGGCAGGTACAGCGATGCGCCGCTACCTAGCGCCCCGAACAGCACCGTATGGCCCAGGTCTGCTGCCACGGTGGACACCAGGGCCATGCGCAGCGAGGGTCGCCAGCCGAACTGCTCGATGATGCCTTGGGTGTAGTCGGCCAGGGCCATATGGCTGACCACTACGGCCTTGGGCTTGCCGGTGGAGCCGGAGGTATAGATCAGGTAGGCCGCTTGGTCTGGGAACACGGGCGTTGGGTCGGGCGCGAGCGGGGTCGCGTCCACGCCTGCCAGAGGCTGCGTCACGTTACCGCTGAGCATGATCACCTCCCAGCCCGCCCCCTGCAGGGCGCTTACGCCTGCACCATGGCCCAGGGCTATCACTGCACCACAATCCTGGCGTATGTCTGCCAGGCGTGCGGCTGGCGTGGCGGGGTCGAGCGGCACATAGGCCGCACCGGCCTTGAGTACGCCCAGCAAGCCCATGACAAAGGCCGGTGACGATGACGCGCACAGGGCCACACGGGTTTCGGCGCCTGCACCGAGGCTGCGCAGGTGCGCGGCGATGCGTTCGCTGGCCTGGTCCAGTTCCTGCCGGTTCACCGCACCGCCTGTATTGCTGAACACGGCCAGTGCGGTAGGGTCGGCGGTCACGTGCTGGTGCCACAGGCTCAGTAAGGTGTGGTGCGGCCACGGGCGGGCCACCCCGCAGGCAGCCGGTCGGGCACCGGGCAAGGTCAGCGCGGCGACGGGCTGGTCGGGGGCGCGAACGGTTTGCTCGGCGAAGGCGGCGAAGGTGCTGGATACCTGCTCGATGGTCTGCCGCTCGAACAACGCGGTGGCGTAGGTAAACACCGCCTCGATGCCGTCAGGCCAGTCGGTGACGTCCAGGCCCAAGTCAAAGCGGGTGGCGGCATCATCCAGGGCCAGCGGGGTAACGCGCAGGCCGCTGGCAAGGGTTTGGGTAAGCAAGGGCATTTGCTGCGTGAACTTGACCTGGAACAACGGGTTGGCGGCCAGGCTACGCTCAGGTTCAAGCGCCTCGACCAATTGCTCGAACGGCACGTCCTGGTGAGCGTGGGCGCCCAGCATGGCCTGCTCCAAGGCGTCGAGCACCTCAGAGAACGTGGCCGTTGGCGCGGCCTTGGCGCGAATCACCAGGGTGTTGACGAAAAAGCCCACCACTGGCGCGACTTCCTCACGCGCCCGGTTGGCACTGGGCACCCCAATCCGCACATCTGGGTTACCGCCCAACCGGGCCAAGGTGCAATGCAGCACCGCCAGCAACAGGTTGAACAGGCTAGTGCTACGGGACCGGGCCAGCGCCCGCAAGCCTTGAGACACCTCTGGGGACAGGGACAGCCGCAGGCGCTCGCCAGCAAAGCTCTGGGCTGCACTACGGGTATGGTCCGTGGGCAGGGCAAGGCTGGCCTGCGCGCCAGCGGCGCCTTTATCGCTACCCAGTTGCTGGCGCCAGTACGTAAGTTGCTCCTGGAACAGGCCGGTGGCGGCCAGGTCCCGCTGCCAAGCGGCATAGTCGTGATAGCCGATCACCAGCGGTTTGAGCGGCTGTTCCGGCTCAGGTACGCCGGTGCCCGCCTCGTAATGAGCGCAGAGTTCGCGCAGCAGCAACTCGCCAGACCAGCCATCGGAAATCAGGTGGTGCTGGGTTAGCGCCAGCCAGTGGTGGGTGGTGTCCAGGGCGATCAAATGCAAGCGAATCAAGGGCGCCGTGGCCAGGTCGAACGGGCGGTTGGCTTGCTGTTGTGCCAAGGCCAGGGCGGCCGCTTCGCGGGTAGCCGCTGGCTGGCCGGTGAAGTCGGTAAAGGCCATGGGCACGCTGGCCAGGTCAGCCACGGCCTGCCAGGGTACGCCGTGCGCGTCTTCGCCAAAGTGGGTACGCAGGGCGGAATGGCGCGCCACCAAGGCATCAAGGCTGGCCTGGAGGCGTACCCGGTCCAGCGCCCCTTCCAGCCGGAGCAGGCCGCTGATGTGCAGGGCGGCTTCGGCGCCGCCCAGGCGTGACACGAACCAGAGCCGTTGCTGCTGGAACGACAAGGGCCAGTGCTCACGCGCAGGGGCCGGGACAATGGGCAGGCGGCTGAAGTCCACGCCCTGGCTGGCCAGGGTTGGCAGCAGGCGCGCCTTGGTGGTTTCAGGAAGGGCCGCGAGCCGGCGGGCCAGGGCGACTTTATCGGGCGACGACATTGTTGTGCTCCTCTGCCAGGTCCAGCATGGCTTCAAGAAGGCTCAAGGCCTGGGCTTCGTCGTGCTCGGCGGCCTGGGCGTCGCGCTCGATCAGCTCGGCCAGGTCGGCCAGGCGCGGGGCTTCAAACAGCAGCGCCAGGCGAAAATCGGGGTGCAGGCGCTCGCGCACCTGGGCTTGAACGCTAGCCGCAATCAGCGAGTTGCCGCCCAATTCGAAAAAGTGGTCGTCCAGGCCCACGTCGATCACGTGCAGTTGTGCCTCCCAGATGGCGGCCAGTGTCTGCGCTACGTGCCCTTGGGGCGCTCGCCAGGCAGGGCGGTGCGCACGGGGGGCCGTCAGTTGCCCGCGGTCGAGCTTGCCATTGGGCAGGCGCGGCAGTGCTTCTAGGGCCACCAGGTGCGTAGGCACCATATGGGCTGGCAGCCGGTGCTCCAACGCCTGGCGCAGGGCATCGATGCGGTCGTGGCCGCCTTCGGCACTGAAGAAGCCCACCAGTTGAGGCCCGGCTTGGGTCTGGCACAGCACCACGGCAGCTTCACGTACCCCTGGGCTGTCCAGCAGGCAGCGTTCGATTTCTCCCGGTTCGATACGCAGGCCGCGCAGTTTGAGCTGGTCATCGGTGCGGCCCAGATAAGCATAAGCGCCGTCACTCAGCCGCCGCACCCGGTCACCCGTGTGGTAGCGCCGGGCCCCGGGCGGCCCGTCTGGGTCTGGAAGGAAACGCTCGGCGGTCAGCGCCGGTCGGCGATGATAGCCCCGCGCCAGCCCATAGCCACCAATGAGCAGTTCACCCTCGTCAGCAGGGCCGTCTGCCTCCAGCGGCTGCAGCGCCACATGGCGCGCGCCCACCGGCGTACCGATCGGCAGCCAGGCCAGGTCGCCCAATTCGGTAGGGTCATCGCTGGTCCAGAGCAACGGCGTGATAACGGTTTCGGTAGGGCCATAGCCGTTGACCAGGCGCTGTGGCGCCAGTGCTGCCTGGATCACGGCACAGGCCTGGCGAGACATGGCCTCGCCACCGGTGGTCCAGGAGCGCACCCCGGGGAGGCGTACCTGGTGGTCGGCGCACCAGTGGGCCAGCGTGCGCAGGTAGGCCGGCGGGAACGCGGCGATGGTGACCGCTTCGCGCTGCAGGGTGGCTACCGTCTGCTCCGGGTCCCAGAGGGCGTCACCGGTGACCACGATGGCCGCGCCCGCGATCAAAGGCGCCAACCAGCCTTCATGGGCGCCGTCGAAATTTACCGAGGCGAAGTGCAGTACCACATCACCTTCCCGTACACCGTAGCGCTCCACGATGGCTTGGCAATGCATCGCCAGCGGCCCATGCTCCACGGCAACGCCCTTGGGTGCCCCAGTGGAGCCGGAGGTGTAGCTCAGGTAGGCCAACTGCTGAGGGTGCACGGCTGCCGGTGCCAGGGGTTCGGCAAAGGCTGCCATGGCCTGGCCCATGACGATCACGTTGGCGCGGTCGAAACCGTCCAGCGGTTCGACGCCCTGCCCCATAAGCCAGACCGCAATGCCGGCATCCTCGACCATGTAACGCAAGCGCTCCACCGGGTAGGTACGGTCCAGCGGCACGAAAGCAGCGCCCGCCTTGAGCACGGCCAGCAGGGCCACGAACAGGTCCGTGGAGCGCGCCACGCTGACCCCGACCAGGGTTTCAGGGCCAGCACCCCGGCGCTGAAGGCCTGCGGCCAGCTCGCAGGCCCTCTGGTCCAGCTCGGCAAATGTCAGCCGGGTGCTGCCGTCACTGACGGCCAGCGCCTGGGGGTGGGCCTGGGCGCGCTGCTGGATAAGGGCGTGAACCGGCAAGCTGGCGTGCTCGGCACCTGAGAATGCGACGGTCGTGGGTGCTGCGAAGGGGTGCATGTGGTGTGTGGCCATAGTGATCCGGCCCCCGGCCGGCAAGAAAGCGGGATATGCCAAGGGGGACGAGTTGCAGGGCAAAAATTTAAGGACAGCGGGCGGTTTTTTCGGAGAGGGTTTCCCTGTTTGTTTTTTTCGTGCCTGATTCGTCATTACAGATAGCCCGCCGCACCGCCCTGCGGCCCTACCCCTTCTTCATGCTGATAGGTACGTCATGCACTCGATCCACACCCCGCCCCGGCGCGTTCTGGCTACCCTGCTGGGCCAAGTACGCGGCCCCCTGGCCCTGGCCACCGTTGCCAGCATCCTTAGTGGCCTGGCCGGGGTCGCCCTCGTCGCCTTGCTCAACGCCGCCCTCAACG
Organism: Pseudomonas sp. AB39(2026); assembly: GCF_059831485.1. NCBI lineage: Bacteria > Pseudomonadati > Pseudomonadota > Gammaproteobacteria > Pseudomonadales > Pseudomonadaceae > Pseudomonas > Pseudomonas sp. AB39(2026). Next base: position 61,047 of record NZ_CP195212.1, on the reverse strand, counting down.
CTGCCCCCGAGCAGCTGCCTGGGCTGGGTTGGCAATTCCTGGGCCTATGCCTGGCCGCCTTGTGCCTGCGCCTGGTGGCCAGCTCGATCTTTATCAAGCTGACCCAGGCCACCCTGGCGAACCTGCGCCGGCACCTGGCACGCAAGATTCGGGGCGCCCCATACCGACAGCTAGAAAGCATGGGTGCCGCGCGCCTGCAGTCACTGGCCAGCGACGACGCCACCTTGGTGGCCACGCTCTTTGCCAGCCTGCCCCTGATCGCCATGAACGGCGCCATTGTCGCGGGCAGCCTGATCTACCTGGGCATGCTGTCCTTCACCACCCTTTTATTTGTGGCTGTGGCTTTGGGCCTGGGGTCCCTGGCGTTTCACCTGGCCCACGGGCGGGCGATGGTTCACCTGCGCGCCGCCGGCCGTCAGCAGGATGCGGCCTTGGGCAACTTCAGCGCGCTGATCGCCGGGGCCAAGGAACTGAAGCTGAACCGTGCCCGTGGGGATGATTTTGTCGAGCAGGTGCTGAGCCCTACCCTGGACTCGGTTCGCAGCATTCGCGTGCGCGGCATGATGATCTACACCGGTGCCAGCAATTTCGGCCTGTTCCTGCTGTACGTGATCATTGGCGTGACCACCTTCTTCTTCACCCGTTATGCCGGGCTGGATGCACACATCAGCTCAGGCTTTGTGGTGGTGTTTCTCTACCTGATGGTGCCGCTGGACAGCCTGCTCAATAACCTGCCCCAGGTTCAGTTGGCCCGTGTGGCGCTGGAACGTATCGAGACCGCTGTGGCCTCCATGGCCAACGACGAAACCCCCAGCGATGCCCCTGCACCCGCGAGCTTCAAGCGGATCGACATCACAGGCCTGCGCCATCGCTACTACCATGAGCGCACGGAGGGGCTGTTCCACCTAGGGCCCATGAACCTGGCCTTTGTGCCCGGTGAATTGGTCTTCCTGGTGGGCGGTAACGGGAGCGGCAAGACCACCCTGGCCAAGTTGCTGACCGGGCTGTACGTGGCCGAGGAAGGCGAAGTGCGCCTGGATGGCATAGCGGTCGATGCCACCAACCGCGATGCCTACCGCCAGCACTTCAGCGCGATTTTCTCGGACTTCCACCTGTTCGACTCCCTGGCCGGGTTGCCGGCCGCAGGCTTGGACCAGTTGGGGAACGAGCTGCTGAAAAAACTGCAACTGGACCACAAGGTGCAGGTGGTGGACGGGGCGTTCTCCACCCGCGACCTGTCTCAGGGCCAGCGCAAGCGGCTGGCACTGGTGGTGGCCTATCTGGAGGATCGCCCCTTCTACCTGTTCGACGAATGGGCTGCCGACCAAGACCCCACCTTCAAGGAGGTGTTCTACCAGACCTTGCTGCCTGAACTGCGCGCCCGTGGCAAAACGGTGTTGGCCATCAGTCATGATGACCGTTATTTCCACCTCGCAGATCGGCTGCTCAAGCTCGAAGACGGGCAGCTGGTAGCGGACGAGACGCTGCAGGGTGTGATGCGTGAGGGCGGCATGGCCTGACGGCAGCTAAAAACCTTGGCAGGCGCCTAGAACGACGTGAACGAATCTTTTCGCAGGCTGGCGCCTACCCCCATAGGGCTAGCCCCTAGTCACGAAACAGGAACCATTTGTTCAGAAGAGGCTTCGAAATCGGTGTACCGCATGGGTTAAGCTACATGGCGCGCCTGCCAAGTGTGAGCGCCAAAGGCCCTGGCAAGGAAGACCACACAGGCATAGGCTAGATGCAGACACTTGAAGACCCCCACTTCAAAGAAGGTTCCGGCCACCCTGATGAGCCTTACGATCACTATGCCCCTCGCAGCTACAACGTTCAGGTAGTTGCCTGGTTTCTGGCGGCCATACCCATAGCCATCGGCTTTATCACCTGGGTTGAGTACGCAGCCTCTGTGCATATCCTCGACCAGATAGTGCCGGGCTCGACACGCATGTCGCCGCTTACGGCGCTGGCCCTGATCATCACGGCGCTAGCCCCTCTGCTGTATCCGCAGCGCCGGTTGTGTGGGGCACTTGTGGCGCTTGGATTGACGATAGCCCTATGTGCCTTGTTCTCTCATTTGTTGGTAGGCGAGGACCGGATCAGCCCTGCCCTGGCTAACGTGATGTTAGCCAGCTCCCACGTCCCTATTGGGCGAATGTCGCCGGCTACGGCGACCTGCCTTCTGCTGCTGTCACTGGCGTCTGGCGCTCGGCTCTGCCAGCGACCAAAACCCTGCGACATGCTGGCCACTGCGGCGTTCAGCCTGGCGGGTATTGGCCTGCTGGGGTACGTATATGGTGTAAGGGACCTCTACACGGTCCCTATTTTTAGCTTGATGGCGTTCCATACGGCATTAGCCCTGCTTTGCCTGTCCGTATCGATCATGCTGCATCAAGTGGACAAGGGTTGGTTCAGGATTATCACCCTGAACAACCGAGCGGGCTCAACAACCCGGCGGCAACTGGCCTTGACTGCCGTGTTACCAATCATTGGCTGGTTGCTGCTATGGGCGGTGAACAGTGGCGCCGTAAGCCCTTCTGCTGCCCTCACCTTAGTGGTAGCTACCGTATTTCTGCCGCTAACTGTGCTCATCATAAAGGACGGCCGCGCCAACGATCGCCTCGACCGCCAGCGCTATAAACAGCAAAAGCTTGAGGGCACCATCCGGCGACGCCTGGAATTGGAGCTGGCAGAGAAGCGCGCAGCACTGGAACACGAGGCTGCCCAACGCCTGGCGGTCGAGCAGGCGATGAACCAGGCCAAGCGTCTTGAAGCCATAGGGCAGCTCACGGGTGGGATAGCACACGACTTCAACAACCTGCTGATGGGTATTTCAGGCAACCTCGAACTCTTGGAGCGCCATGCTGGAGAGGATCAGAGAGCCCTCAAGCATCTACATAGAGCCGCTCTGGCGACTGATAAGGGCATTCGCCTGACCAGCCAGCTTCTCGCGTTCTCCCGTACCCAGCGGCTCAACCTTGTGGCCGTTGAACTCAAGGACAGCATCGCGGCGGCCTTCCATCTGGTGTCTAACGCGCTGGGCCCTGGCATCACCATTGACATGCAGCCACCAGATGAAAACCTGCGGGTTCAAACCGACCCATTGCAACTGGAAATGGCCATCTTGAACCTGGCCTTGAATGCCCGGGACGCCATGCCTGATGGGGGATGCTTCGCTGTCACCTGCATAGCGTCACCTGATACGGCGGGGCTGGTTTCCATCAGCGTTAGCGATACCGGTACGGGTATGTCGCCCGAGGTGCTGGCCAAGGCCTGTGAACCGTTCTTCACCACCAAACAACAAGGCCGAGGCACTGGCCTGGGGTTGGCACAGGTGTACGGCCTGTGCGGCCAATGCGGGGGCGAATTGCGTATCAGCTGTACGCTGGGCAAAGGCACTACGTTCGAATTGCGGCTACCTGCTGCCAGCACAGCACCTATCACCCAGCAGGGCCCGGTTAGGCCGACGCTTACGGTTCAAGGCGTGATAACCCGCCCGATTCTGGTGGTAGATGACGATGACATGGTGCGTGCCGTGGTAGCCGATGACTTGCGCGCGCGGGGTTATGACGTACTGGAAGCCAGTGACGGCACCGATGCCCTGGCCAAGCTGGAGGCCACAGGCTGCGCAGCCGCCGTGATAGATTTCCTGATGCCAGGCCTAAACGGAGCCGAGGTGGCCAAGGCCGCCAGAGGCATTCAGCCTGACCTGCCGATCGTATTTATCAGCGGATACTCCGACACCCTGCAGCTAGAGGCTATTGACCGTGCGGTGCTGGTGAGAAAGCCTTTCGAACTGGACGCATTGAACGCTACGCTCCACCGCTTGCTGCTGAATGAAGCGGCTGGGGACGGCGTGACGGTAGGTTAAAGCCGGGCGCGAAGCCTACGGACCTCTTTACAGATCGAACGCTCGGCTTATGAGCCGTTTGCCCGGATTGGACTCAAGGCCTGATGCCCATCGCCTGCAGGTGGGCAGTCATCCGCTTGCCAATCTCCCAGACCTCTTTCACCACTGTGTTGCGCAACACCCAGTTCCGCTTGAACGGATCGGATATGTCCACCACACCACCCGTGGCGTCCTAGAGACGCTTTTCCTTGTGATTCGCGAACTGGGCCAGGGTCTTTGTACACGCAATGCCTACCCCAACAGGAATGCCGGTGTGAATCGTCGAGCAAACCATCCGTCCGAATGCAGTCAAATCCGTCCAGCGATCGTTATATGCCTTGTCTGGTTTGGCCAATCTAAAAGGCAAAGGGTGAACTACAGTGGAGGATCCAACCCGCATCATTAAAGGATTATCCCGTGAACACTAGCGCTAGCACGTCAGTACTTACTCACACTGTCACCACCGGTGTCGGGACAGTCAGTGTCGATCTCACAGGGCAGCTGGATTATGCAGAAAGCGTATTAGTAAACACCAACGGCCAGATCCTGGTAGGTGGCTATAGCCAGCACCTGGCCTGGGGTTATCCCGGAGCGCCAGGCGAGGAAAGCTATGGCTACAATCTTGATCATTCCGTAGTACGGCTAAATACGGACGGTAGCTTGGACACCGCATTCGGCGTGGGAGGCGTGGATGTTGTTCCGGACAACATATGGCCTGAGTGGGACTACGACATCATGGCTGTTCAGGCCGACGGGCGAGTGGTGGCTGCCAATTCGGTAGAGGGCGGCATACGGGTAGAGCGATTCAACAGTGATGGTACGCTCGACAGCACATTCGGTAAGAACGGTGCACAGATAATCGCTACCAGCCTCAGCGGCGGCATGGATCTCAAAGCCCAGGCTGATGGCACCGTGTATGTGAGTATTCGCGACACGGGTCAAGCGGAGGTGACAAAACTGAATAGCGACGGCACCGTGGTCACAGGCTTTGGTGACCAGGGGACACTCACATTAAATACCACACCAGACCCCTGGGCCGGTGATATCACCACCCATGTCCAGCCTGATGGCAGTGTTCTGTTCGGCGCGATCTATTCTGTCGAGGATCCGCAAGAATCGTCTATGAGCACCCGCTTTGTTCAGGTCTACGGACTCCAGCGTTTTACACCGGACGGTGAACTGGACACGCGCTTTGGGGACCAGGGAATTCTCTACCTGGACCCAGCCTTGGGTTTTACAGCCGACTCTGGCGTGACTGTTCAAGAGGACGGCAAAATCATCGTGGTAGGCCATAACGTCGAAAATTCCGTGGCAAGTGTACTGCGGCTCAATGCCGACGGTTCCTTCGATACCACCTTCGGCGAACAGGGCGTGGTCACTATCGACGATAGCTCGCCAGAGGCTGTTACGGTGCAAGCAGACGGCAAAATCGTGGTAGCGGGCCTGCACAACCTCGACTTCAATGTTACGCGTCTCAATGCAGATGGCAGCCTAGATACCACCTTTGGCAGCCAGGACGGCAAGGTGCATATCGACGGCTATGTGGGGCAGGACATCCTGCGAGGTACGGAGGCCGCTGAGCTCATCAAAGGCTTTGCGGGCGATGATGTGTTGCAAGGCAATGGCGGGCGGGACGTCCTCACCGGCGGTGCCGGGGCGGACATATTCCGTTTCACGGACATCGCAGACAGCTATCACACGAGTAAGGGTAATGCCAGTGACCGTATTCTGGATTTCGATACCTCGCAGGACCGCATTGACCTGACCGGGCTTGGTTTTAGCGGCCTTGGCAATGGCCATAATGGTACGCTCGCTGTACAAACGAATGCCGAAGGTACCCGCACGTACTTGAAGAGTTACGATGCCGACGCCGCCGGGCATCGCTTTGAGCTAGTGCTGGACGGCAACCTGGCCAGTCAGTTGAACAGCGATAATGTGGTGACTGAACGGCCCGTCATTGAAGGCACATCGGGCAAAGATACCCTTACCGGGTCGGCGCTGGCGGAAGTGATTTATGGCCTGGATGGCAACGATCGCATCAACGGTGGAGCAGGGTCCGATATCTTGATTGGCGGGCAAGGCGCTGACCAACTCAATGGCGGCGACAGAGGCGATTTCACCTACTGGGTTGATGACCACCAGGACGACGATATCTTCCGCTACCTGTCTACCGACGACAGCTACCGCACCGACTCCAAAAGCTTTGTCGACCTTATCGTGAGGTTTGCAGGCCCTAGCGACAAGATCGATGTGTCGCAGTTGGGCTACACCGAATTTGGCGATGGTACCGGGACTACGTTGAAGATGGCCTACAACCGGGATCTAGACCGTACCTACCTGAAGGATGTGGAAGCAGACAGCCAAGGCCATAAGTTCGAAATCGCGCTGGCCGGTAACTGGCTCGATGTCTTGAACGAAGACAACATGGTATTCGCGCCCGCGGTGCCTGTGGAGCTGGTAGGCGTGGCGACCTCCACGCCAGACCAAGGCCATCACATTGCCTGATTGAGCACTGCTTCACTAGCACTGCGCTGCCTTGAGGCAGCGTGGTGCATTTCACGTTCCGCGCGCTGCCAGCGCCTGCCAGGACTGAAGCATTCAGAAAACGCTCTTTATAGGTTGCTAGCTGCTGTCAGGATTGGCGCTGGGCAAGACATGGAGCAGCTTTCTAGCAAGGTAGGAAAAGACGTTCGCCGGATTGCCACTCGAAGCGATAGGCCGCTTTGGAACTCGGGGAAACGGCTAGGCGTGCCCTCATCCTCATCGCTAACCGGAAGATACAAAAAAGCCCCGCATACGCAGGGCTTTTCTATCTGTGTTGGCGGGAAACCAGGGATTCGAACCCTGGAGACGCTATTAACGTCCGCCGGTTTTCAAGACCGGTGCATTCAACCACTCTGCCAATTTCCCGTAGGCGCCCGGGCATTCCGACGTTCGGTCCATATTGGCTGACCGGCGTATGCCCTGTGGTGCGGGCGCCATAATACCCGAATGAAACAACCTGTCAAACTCTGTTACTGGTGTTGACGCGCAGCTTTGGTATGCTCATCTGCGACTAGAAATTTCAGGGGCGGATATGGCGCTTGCCCCCGGGCCGAAAGGCCTGTTCAATCGCCTCATTCACGACCTAAAGGAGTTTCGCCATGCGCGAACAGGATTACGCCCTTCGACAAGGCGCACAAGGTACTCAGCTGGAAGTCAGCCGAGTGCTCCGCAATACCTATGGCCTGCTGGCACTTACCCTGGCGTTCAGCGCCCTCATGGCCTTCGTGGCACAGCAGATGAACGTCCGTTACCCTAACGTGTTCGTGGTGCTGATCGGCTTCTACGGCCTGTTCTTCCTCACCAACAAGCTGCAGGATTCAGTCTGGGGCATCGTGTCCACCTTCGCCCTCACCGGCTTCATGGGCTTTATCCTGGGGCCGATCCTCAATCGCTACCTGGGCATGGCGGGCGGTGCTGAAATCGTCAGTTCGGCGTTCGCCATGACGGCACTGGTGTTCGGTGGCCTGTCGGCCTACGTGCTGATCTCCCGCAAGGACATGTCGTTCCTGTCGGGCTTCATCACCGCCGGCTTCTTCGTGCTGCTGGGCGCCACTGTCGCCGGCCTGTTCTTCAACATAAGCGGCCTGCACCTGGCGATCAGCGCTGGCTTCGTGCTGTTCTCCTCGGTCTGCATCCTGTTCCAGACCAGTGCGATCATCCATGGTGGCGAGCGTAACTACATCATGGCGACCGTTAGCCTGTATGTATCGATCTACAACTTGTTCGTAAGCCTGCTGCAGCTGTTTGGCCTGATGGGCCGCGACGACTGATTCGCACTGCGTTGCATCACAACCCCCGCCCTGTGCGGGGGTTTTTGTTTAGGGGGCATTAGGGCTGGCGTGTGTAGCGGGCTTTTTTCAACACGAGGGATTAGAATCAGGCCGTTACTCTGATCGAGGCTGTCATGAAATTCGCCATTGCGGTGTTCTCCCCCCCCTATGCTCCAGCCACTCGCAGGGCGTTGCGCTTTACCGAGGCGGCGCTGGCGGCAGGGCATGAAATCGTGCGGGTGTTTTTCTACGGCGAAGGCGTGCATAACGCATCGGCCAACCTGGTGGTGCCTCAAGATGAACAGAACATTGGCGCGCAATGGCAGGCCTTGATACACGCACATGCGCTTGATGGTGTGGTCTGCATTGCAGCAGCCTTGCGCCGGGGGGTGCTAAACACTGAAGAAGCTACCCGCTGGGCGCGGCCTGCCGCCAATGCAGTGGCAACGCTGGAACTGTCGGGCCTGGGCCAGTTGCACGAAGCCGTGCAGGGCGCTGATCGCTTGATGTGCTTTGGAGGCGATTGATATGGCCAGGTCCCTTTTGATGGTCAGCCGTCGAGCCCCCTGGTCGGGCCTTGGCGCACGGGAAGCACTGGACATTGTGCTGGCAGGTGGGGCTTACGAGCTTCCCTTGGCCATGCTGTTCATGGACGATGGCGTGCTCCAGCTGGTCAAGGGCCAGGCGCCCCAGCTGCTGGAGCAGAAAAACCTCGGTGCGAACCTGCAAGCCCTGCCCTTGTTCGGCATAGAAGCCCTGTTCGTATGTGGTGCCAGCCTGGCTGAGCGTGGCCTAAGCGCAGAACACCTAGCGCTGGATGCACGCATTCTGCAAGCCAGTGACCTGGCAATGTTGTTCAACCAATACAACGAGGTAATCACCCTCTGATGGCAACCTTGCATGTGGTCTCCAGCCCGCCGTTCACCGATAGCCGCTTGAACAGCTGCCTGCGCGTGCTGGGCCCCGGCGATGCCCTGCTCTTGTGCGGAGAGGCGGTGCAGGCATTGCGTGAGCCTAGCCCTATGGCGCAAACGCTGAGTGCCCTGCCCGCTGGCGCCCTGTATGCGCTAGGTGAGGACTGCGACGCGCGTGGGCTTGAGCAAACCCTGGCATGCCAAGTGGACTACACCGCCTTTGTGGCGCTGTCATTGGCCTATGACCGTGTAAACACATGGCTATGAACCTGTTGCACCTGGGCGGCCGGGACATTGCTGTCGATAAGCAAGGGTTTCTGCTGGACCTTAGCGATTGGTCCCCGGCGGTTGCCAGGGCACTGGCCGAAGGGGAAGGCATTGTACTTACACCTGCCCACGAGGAAGTACTGGACGTGCTCAGGCGCTTCTATGCCGAGTTTCAGCTCTCGCCCGCGACCCGGCCACTGGTCAAGTACGTGGCCCTTCACCTGGGGGCGGAAAAAGGCAACAGCGCTTACCTCAACCATCTTTTCAAAGGCACCCCCGCCAAGCTTGCCGCCAAGCTTGCGGGCCTGCCCAAACCGGCGAATTGCATATGACCACCCTCGAACCCCTTCGCCTTACGACGCCTGAAGAACATCCGTTTGCCGAGTTCGTGCGTATTCTGGGCAAGGGTAAACGCGGCGCCCGCCCACTCACACGCGAAGAGGCGGCCCGGGCCATGGGCATGGTGTTGGATGGGCAGGTGGAAGCCACCCAACTGGGTGCGTTCCTTATGCTGTTGCGTCACAAGGAAGAAAGCGCGGAAGAACTGGCAGGGTTCACCGAAGCCGTGCGCGCACGTGTGGCGGCCCCCGCCCTGAACGTGGACCTGGACTGGCCTTCCTATGCGGGCAAAAAGCGGCACTTGCCTTGGTACACACTGGCCGTAAAGTGCCTGGGCCTGAACGGCCTGCGGATTTTCATGCACGGCGGCGGCGCCCATACGGCCGGCCGGCTGTACACCGAGCACCTGCTGGGCGACCTGGGTATTCCCCTCTGCCGCGATTGGGCCCAGGTAGGCCAAGCCCTGGATACTACGGGAGTGGCCTTCGCGCCGCTGTCAGACTGGGCCGGCCCGCTTCAACACATGATTGACCTGCGCAATATCCTGGGCCTGCGCTCCCCTATTCATTCACTGGCACGGGTGTTGAACCCATTGGGCGCCCGCTGCGGCTTGCAGAGCATCTTCCATCCCGGTTACCAGCCTGTTCATCGTGAGGCCAGCCGGTTATTGGGAGACACCTCCATCGTGATCAAGGGCGATGGTGGTGAGCTTGAGGTGAACCCGGACGCGGCCTGCCATCTTTATGGGGCAAGCGGCGGAGAGCCCTGGGATGAAGAATGGCCTCAGCTGTCTGCCCAGCGCCACCTTAAGCCTGGCTTCCTCGACCCCGCACAGTTAGCAGCCGTATGGCGACGGGAAACCGAAGACCGCTACGGCGAACTTGCCGTGGTAGCAACCATGGCCCTGGCCTTGCGTGGCTTGGGCAGCCCACGGGATGATGCGTTCGAGACTGCACGCACGTGGTGGGCTCAACGTGACAGCGCTGCTTAAGCGCTGCCTTCGAACCAGGCCAGTTTTTCCCTGAGCAGTACCACTTCACCCACGATGACCAGCGTTGGCGCATGCACTTCATGGCGTGCGACCAGCGCTGGCAAATCCGCCAGTGTGCCGGTAAACACGCGCTGGTGTGCCGTAGTGCCCTGTTGGATAAGCGCAGCCGGCGTATCAGGCGAACGCCCATGCCGGATCATGCCTTCGCAGATAAGCGGCAGCCCCACCAGCCCCATGTAGAACACCACGGTTTGCGCAGGTGCCACCAGGTCACTCCAAGGCAGGTCTGTACTGCCATCCTTCAAATGGCCAGTCACGAAGCGCACCGACTGTGCGTAATCGCGGTGAGTGAGCGGAATACCTGCATAGGCTGCGCACCCACTGGCTGCCGTGATGCCGGGCACCACCTGGAAGGGAATGCCGTGTGCTGCCAGCTCCTCGATTTCCTCGCCACCCCGGCCGAAGATAAAAGGATCACCGCCTTTCAAGCGCACCACCCGCTTGCCCTGCTGAGCCAGGTCAACCAATTGCCGGTTGATCTGGTCCTGAGGTAATGCATGGTCAGCGCGGCGCTTGCCTACGTAGACACGCTCGGCATCACGCCGACACAGGTCCAGAATGGCAGGTGCCACTAGGCGATCGTAGAGCACCACGTCAGCCTGCTGCATCAGGCGCAGGGCTTTGAAGGTGAGCAGGTCCGGATCTCCAGGGCCAGCTCCTACCAGGTAAACCTCACCTGGCGCATGGGGGGGTGCACCTTCCACCCGTTCGGCCAGCATCCGTGCTGCTTCGCTGGCACGCCCCGCCAACTGCCGCTCGGCGATGGGCCCCTGGAAGACTTCCTCCCAGAACGCACGCCGCTGAGTCACGTCGGGATAGCGCTGCTTGACCCTGTCTCGAAAACCAGCAGCCAGCTTGGCCAGTGCACCGTAGGTGGGTGGAATCCAGGTTTCCAGCCGGGCGCGGATCAAGCGGGCCAGCACGGGCGCGTCGCCTCCGCTGGACACGGCGACCACCAGCGGGGAACGGTCGACGATGGCTGGGAAGATCACCGTACACAAGGCCGGCGCATCCACCACGTTGACCGGGATGCAGCGATCCTGGGCATCGGCAGAAACCTGGGCATTGAGGGGCGTATCGTCCGTGGCCGCGATGACCAACACACAATCGGCCAGGTCTGCCACGGCATACCCGCGCTCATGCACCTCACCGCCACTATCACGTACCAGCACGGCCAAGTGACTGTCCACCACCGGTGCAACGACCCGCAGCCGTGCGCCCGCCTCGGCAATCAGCCTAGACTTGCGAAGGGCGATTTCGCCCCCTCCCACCACCAGCACAGTCCGCCCGGTGAGCTTGTGAAACAGCGGCAGGTAATCCATTCAGCCAATGACCTCAAGGCCAGCCATGTAAGGTTTAAGCACCTCAGGCACACGAATCGAACCATCGGCCTGTTGGTAATTCTCCAGCACCGCCACCAAGGTACGGCCTACTGCCAGGCCTGAGCCGTTGAGCGTATGAACCAGCTCAGGTTTGCCGGTTTCCGGGTTGCGCCAACGGGCCTGCATGCGCCTTGCCTGGAAATCACCGGTGTTGGAGCAGGATGAGATTTCCCGGTATTTGTCCTGGCTAGGCACCCACACTTCGAGGTCATAGGTTTTGGTGGCGCTGAACCCCATGTCCCCGGTGCACAGCGATAGCACGCGGTAAGGCAGTTCGAGTGCCTGCAGCACACGCTCAGCGTTGGCCGTCAGGCTTTCAAGGGCCTCCATGGATTTGGCCGGCTCCACCACCTGCACCATTTCTACCTTGTCGAACTGGTGCTGGCGGATCATGCCGCGGGTATCACGGCCCGACGCACCTGCCTCGCTGCGGAAGCAGGGGGTATGGGCAACCAGCTTGAGCGGCAAGGCCTTGGCATCAAGGATCTGATCGGCGACCAAGTTGGTGAGCGAGACCTCGGCCGTTGGAATCAGGTACAGGTCTGCTTCACCTTCACGGGCGATCTTGAACAGATCTTCCTCGAACTTGGGCAATTGCCCAGTGCCCTGCAACGCCGGCGCTTGAACCAGATAGGGGGTATAGGCCTCTTCGTAACCGTGCTCGGCCACATGCAGGTTGATCATGAATTGGGCCAACGCACGGTGCAGCCGGGCAATGGGGCCCCGCAACACGGCGAAGCGGGCGCCGGAGAGGCGCGCAGCACTTTCGAAATCCAGCCAGCCAAAGCGCTCGCCCAGTGCCACGTGGTCCTGAACCACGAAATCAAAGGCCGGCGGTGTGCCCCAGCGGCGCACTTCCACGTTGTCGTCTTCGTCCTTGCCCACGGGGACAGAGGCGTCCGGCAGGTTTGGCAGCCCTAGCAGAATGCTGTCCAATTGGGCCTGGATATCATCCAGCTCGCTTTTGCCCTGGGCCAGCTCCTGCGCCATACGCTCAACATCGGCCATTAGCGGCGCAATGTCTTCGCCTCGGGCCTTGGCTTGCCCGATGGACTTGGAACGACTGTTGCGCTCGGCCTGCAATTGCTCGGTGCGGGTCTGCACCACCTTGCGCTGGGCTTCCAACGCCTCGATGCGCGCAACATCCAGGGCAAAGCCGCGGGTTGAAAGGCGCTCGGCAACATCATGCAATTGGCCGCGTAACAGTTTTGAATCGAGCATGTAGGGTTCTCGTTAATCAGAGTTTTGTCAGGTACAGGCCTGCCCAGGTTGCCAGCAGGCCGCCGAACACACTGGCAACGGCATAGCCAATTGCCAGGGGCACCTGCCCGTTGTCTAGCAGGCGCAACGTGTCCAGGGAGAAGGATGAAAACGTTGTCAGCCCACCCACAAAGCCCACGATCAGCCCGGCTTTGAGGTAGAGCGGCGCCTCAGGTCGCGTCAGAAACGCACCGTAAAGATAGCCAATGACCAGGCAACCGACGATGTTTACCGCCAAGGTTCCCACGAAAAAATGCCGGGGGTAATGGGCTGTGACCCAATATCCTGTGGCGAACCGTAGCAGCCCACCTAGAATCCCGAAAAGCCCCACAGACACGATTACAGGAATCATGGCTTTCTCCGTTGCAAGGGGCTGGCCTGATCCAGTTCAGCAAGGTGGCGCAGCTTTTCGCCAATTTTCAGCTCAAGGCCGCGTGGCACCGGTTGGTAATAATGCCGTGGCGCCATGCTTTCAGGGAAGTAGTCTTCACCGGCGGCATAAGCATCGGGCTCGTCGTGGGCATAACGGTAGTGTTCCCCATAACCCAGTTGTTTCATCAGCTTGGTAGGGGCGTTGCGCAGGTGCAACGGTACCTCTTGAGAGCCCAAGGCTGCAGCGTCCGCCTTGGCGGCCTTGAAGGCCGTGTAGACCGCGTTGCTCTTTGGCGCGCAGGCCAGATACACAATGGCCTGGGCTACAGCCAGCTCGCCTTCGGGGCTACCCAGGCGCTCTTGTACGTCCCAGGCCGAGAGGCACAGTGCCAGCGCCCTCGGATCTGCATTGCCAATGTCTTCACTGGCCATGCGCACCACGCGACGGGCGATGTACAAGGGGTCGCAACCGCCGTCCAACATGCGGGCATACCAGTACAGCGCGCCATCGGCGTTGGAACCGCGCACCGACTTGTGCAGCGCAGATATCTGGTCGTAGAACGCCTCGCCACCCTTGTCGAAGCGCCGACGGGTATCCCCCAGCAGGCTCTGCAACAACTCGGTACCGATTTCTTCACCGTCTTCGACCAGGTCGGAGGCATTCTCCAAAAGGTTGAGCAAGCGTCGGCCATCGCCGTCGGCCGCCGCCACAAGCAGCAAGAAAGCACCTTCACCGAGGGTGAGGCGGCGGCTGCCCAGGCCGCGTTCTTCGGTTAACGCCCGCTGCGCCAACTGCCGCATCGCGGCTTCGTCCAGGCTCTTGAGCACATACACCCGGGCCCTGGATAGCAACGCATTGTTGAGCTCGAAGGAAGGGTTCTCGGTGGTAGCGCCTACGAAGATGAGCGTTCCATCTTCGACGTAGGGCAGGAATGCATCCTGCTGAGACTTGTTGAACCGGTGCACTTCATCCACGAACAAGAGCGTACGGCGGCCGTACTGGGCAGCCTGCTGCCGAGCCATGTCCACGGCGTGACGTATTTCCTTCACGCCCGCCAGCACGGCGGACACGGTTTCGAAATGGGCGTCGGACACTTTCGCGAGCAACTGGGCCAGGGTGGTTTTACCCACGCCCGGCGGCCCCCAGAAGATCATGGAATGCAAAGCACCCTGCTCAAGGGCCTCGCGCAAGGGCTTGCCACGTGCCAGCAGGTGGTCCTGCCCCACGTACTCATCTAACGTACTGGCGCGCAGCCTGGCCGCCAGAGGCTGGGCCGGCGGCGGCGAGCTGAACAGGTCCACCACGACAGCAGTGCCCTATTCCTGAATCACGTCGGCACCCTTGGGGGGAACGAACGTAAACTTGCTAGCAGGCACAGGCTCGTTGGCCTTCACATTCATGAACAGGATATTGGTACGCTGCCCCACGCCATCAATCAGTTGCATGTCGTTGATCAGGCCACGGCGGAACGACAGGCGCAGGGAGTCGAACAACGTGTCCTTGGTTTTGGGCTTGAGCACGAAGTCGATCACGTCACCGGCTTCCTTATAGGTGATGTCAAAGCTTTGGCTGATTTTCGATACATCACCGGACAGTAGCAGCGCGGGGGTTTGTGTCAGCCGCTGGTCCAGGGTTTTAATGGTGACCTGCTCAAGGTCCGGGTCCCAGAGCGACACCTTCTTGCCGTCAGACACCATGAGTTGTTCTTGGGGCGCATCGGTGTGCCAATTGAACAGGCCTGGGCGCTGAAGGGCCATTTCGCCGCTGGTTTCCTGCAACTGCGTACCACCGCCGTCAAGCGTGAGCTGAGAGAAACGCCCGGTCAGGGTTTGGGATTTTTCCAGCAGCTGAGTCAGGGACTTCACTGCCTGGTCATCTGCCAAGGCAGACAGGCTGGTCATGGCCAGCGCAGATAGCAACAACATGCGAATCAGGCGCATGGTAATCCTCGTGTCAGATAAGCGAACCGGCGCCTTCACAGGCGCCAATGGTCAATCGCGGGACGGGCCGGGTGCAATGACGTCGCGGCTGCCGTTGGTATTCATGGGCGTTACCACCCCTGCCATTTCCATGGCTTCGATCATACGTGCAGCACGGTTATAGCCGATCTTGAGCTTGCGTTGAACGGAGGAAATGGACGCCCTGCGGCTTTCCAGGACGAAAGCTACGGCTTCGTCATACAAGGCATCGCTTTCGCTGTCATCTCCGTCACCACCGCCTGACCCTTCAAACCCGGCACCACCGCCCTCCTCAACGCCATTAAGGATGTCGTCGTTATAGTCAGGCGTGCCGCGCTGTTTCCAGGCTTCCACTACACGGTGGACTTCATCGTCAGACACAAAGGCGCCGTGGACCCGAATCGGCAGGCTGGTGCCTGGCGGCATGTACAGCATGTCCCCGTGGCCGAGCAATTGCTCGGCCCCACCCTGATCGATGATGGTCCGGGAATCGATCTTGCTCGACACCTGGAACGCCATGCGGGTAGGGATGTTGGCTTTGATCAGGCCAGTGATCACGTCTACCGACGGCCGCTGGGTCGCCAGGATCAGGTGAATACCGGCTGCCCGCGCCTTCTGCGCGATACGGGCGATCAGCTCTTCAACCTTCTTGCCGACGATCATCATCATGTCGGCAAATTCGTCAACGACTACCACAATCGTTGGTAGGGTCTTCAGCAAGGGGGCTTCGTCTTCCATGCTTTCGCGACGGTAGAGGGGATCGCCCAAGGGGTAACCGGCCTCCTCGGCATCCTTGACCTTGCGGTTGAAGCCCGCCAGGTTACGTACCCCCATGGCCGCCATCAGCTTATAACGGCGCTCCATTTCCGCAACGCTCCAGCGCAGGGCATTGGCGGCGTCTTTCATGTCAGTGACCACCGGGCACAACAGGTGCGGAATGCCTTCATAGATGGACAATTCCAGCATCTTGGGGTCGATCATGATCAAACGGGCGTCTTCAGGCGACGACTTGAACAGGATCGACAGGATCATTGCGTTCACACCGACGGACTTACCAGACCCGGTGGTACCGGCCACCAGCAAGTGTGGCATCTTGGCCAAGTCGGTAATGACCGGTTTGCCGCCGATGTCATGCCCCAGGGCGAGGGTGACCGGTGAGGGCGCTTCATCGAACTGTGGCGTGGACAACACCTCCGAGAAGCGCACGATCTGCCGGTCCTCGTTGGGGATCTCGATCCCTACGGTAGTTTTACCGGGGATGACTTCCACCACACGGACGCTGGTCACTGCCAGGGAGCGCGCGAGGTCTTTTGCCAGGTTGGAGATCCGACTCACCTTCACGCCAGCCGCCGGTTGAATCTCATAACGGGTAATCACCGGGCCGGGGTGTATCGAATCCACCAGGACCTCGACACCGAACTCCTTGAGCTTGATCTGCAGGAGCTGGCCTACGCCTGCCAGGGATTCGGGTGAATACTGAACTTCCTTCTTCTGCACCGGGTCCAGGATGGACAGTGGCGGCAGCGTGCCCTCCAGCGTCGCATCTACCTTGGTAGGCTCTGGCTTGTGGAGGAAAGCCGGCCGCGGCGGCTCGACCCTGGGGGCCGGTGGCGCAACTGCAGGTGGGTGAGCCGAAGGCGCGACAATGGGTGGCATCACAGGGGCGGCCACTTGCGCGGGCCTGCGCTCGACTGCCAGGCGAGGCGCTTCAAGCACAGGGTCCCGGTCTGTGGCCGAGAAGCTTTCGAACGTTTCCTCCTCGTCTTCGTCATCCCATGGCATGCGCGAGGCAACGACCGGGGCATGGTGCTGAATAGCAGACGGCACGGGCGTGGGCGCTTTGACGGCTGCCGCAGGCACGGCCGCTGGCGTGAAAGCGGGCACGGGTACAGGCGCTGGCGGCGGCACGGGTGCGGACACCACAGGCGCAGGGGCCACGACAGACGGCGGTGGAACGATGACCGGTGCGCGTACCGTGGGAGGTGGTGCTTGGAAGCGTGGCTGATACACAGGTTCCTGGCGCACAGGTGTAGCCGTTGCAGCCTCTGCCCCCGATGAAGGTTTGGCGTCGACGCGGGGCTCCATTCGACCTTCGCTGCGAGGTGCAGCCACCTCGTCAGCCACGTCAGGCACATAAGCCGCTTCCTTTGGACGCAACCGCGCCACAAGCTTGCGCTGCTCGGTACGCTCAGCCCACCAGCGGCTGGCAGCGCCCGTTACCAGCTCGAACAGGTCGAGGGTGATCTTGCCCGTGGTGTCCATGACCCGGAACCACGACAGATCCGTGAATACGGTAAGGCCGAACAGGAACAAGGCAATGAACAGCAATGTGCTGCCTTGGACGTTCAAGGCATTACGCGCCAGGTCGCCCAGGCTCTCGCCCAGGGCACCCCCTGACGAAGCCGGCAGGTTGGTGGCTGAATGGAAGTGCAGGTGCGCCAGCGCAGCGCCGGAAAGCACCAGGAACACCAGGCCGATTAGCCGCCAGGAAAACAGCCAGCCACTCCACTGCCACGCCTGATGCCGCTCCCGAAAGATCTGCCAGGCCTTCACGCCAAGCAATAATGGGAAAATATAGGCAAAGTAGCCTAGCACCATGAACAGGATATCCGCAGCGTACGCGCCGGCGCGGCCTGCAGCGTTCTGCACCTGGTCCGCACTGGTGGCGGTGTGGCTCCAGCCAGGGTCGCCCTGGTCATAGGTAAGCAACGCCATCCACAAATAGAGGCACAACGCTGCTATTGCGATAAGCGCGCCTTCCTTCAAGCGGTAGTTGATCTGCTGCCGCCAGAGAGGCACGGGGACGGGTTTTACAGTGGACTTCTTCAAAACGCATTCTTTCCTGCGCGGGGCGCGCGATCAGAGGGCTGTATCGCGGCCGGTTCCGTTCATGGCCGACTATTGTACGGATTTACAGTACCAATGTCATAGGGTGGCCATTGGCTACCTCACCAGTGCGCTCAAGGGCGTTCAGCTCAGGGCGTAAGCCACTTTACAAGGCAATAAGGTAGGCCTCGATTTCACCACGCTTTACCTGTGCTGACAAAGGCTTAAGTGAATAAATTGCGCAACTGCGCGAAGCTTCATGGACTTTGTTCACACGGCCTGGTTCCCTGTGCCTTCAGGCCACGCAAAACAGTCGTCCCTTATCGCCTCTCGATGCTGGCCCGGCAAATGGCCACCCTCGACGCTGGCACCTGGTTGGCGCAATACTGCCCTCCTCCCCGTTGATCATTGTTACAGCCACACCATGCTGACCTGGCTTACCCGAGATGACCTCACCTTTCCGCCCCTTGATCGCGCCTTGCGCGACCCTAACGGCCTGCTCGCCGCTGGGGGGGACCTGAGCCCCGAGCGCCTGATAGCGGCCTATCGACATGGCTGTTTTCCTTGGTATGAGCAAGGCCAGCCCGTGTTGTGGTGGTCCCCGGACCCACGCATGGTCCTGCTGCCGGAAGCGCTCCATGTATCACGCAGCCTTCGAAAGGTCATACGCGAAGAACGATTCAAGGTGACGCTTGATAAGGACTTCCCCGCTGTGATCCGTGCCTGCGCCGCGCCACGTACCTACGCTCAGGGCACTTGGATTACACCTGCCATTGAACAGGCTTACATAGACCTGCATGCGCGCGGGATCGCTCATAGCGTAGAAGCCTGGCAGGGCAATGAATTGGTGGGAGGGCTGTATGGCATCGCCATGGGGCGGCTGTTTTTTGGAGAGTCCATGTTCAGCCGGGTAACGGAGGCTTCGAAAGTGGCCTTCGTTACGCTAGTGGAGCATCTTCAACAGGCCGGCTTTGTATTGATCGACTGCCAGATGCATACCCGTCACTTGGAGAGCTTGGGTGCAAGGGAAATCAGCCGCTCAGCATTCGCACAGTACCTCGATACCTATCTTGATGCTCCAGCCGCGGTCTGTTGGGCCAGGTAGGCGAGTTGCTCTGCGCTGGCTTACACTCCACCTGTAAGCTTATAAAGAGGGTTGGCCATGACCGAGTTGGCGCGCTTGAAGTTTTATGCCACTCAACCTCACACCTGCAGCTATCTGCCGGATGAACAGGCAACCACATTGTTTCTGGACCCCAGCCAGCCGATGGACACTGGCCTGTATGCCGATTTGTCGGAGCTCGGCTTCAGGCGAAGTGGGGACCACCTGTACCGCCCTCACTGCCAGCGCTGCAATGCCTGTGTTCCTGCCCGCATCCCGGTCGTGCGCTTTCAGCCCAGCCGCCAGCAGAAACGTATTTTCAAACGTAATGCCGACCTTCAGGTGACGGCTGTCAGCCCCCGGTACACAGAAGAGTATTTCGACCTGTACAGGCGCTATATCGAGCAGCGCCATTCGGACGGAGACATGTATCCGCCTAGCCGTGATCAATTTGCGACGTTCCTGGTACGCGACCTGCCTTTTTCCCGCTTCTACGAGTTCCGTGCAGGTGAGCGCCTGCTTGCAGTGGCCGTCACTGACCTCTTGCCCAATGGGCTGTCGGCGGTCTACACCTTCTACGAACCTGAGGAGGAACGCAGGAGCCTTGGGCGGTTCGCCATTTTGTGGCAAATCGGTGAAGCGCTACGCCTGGAATTGAATGCTGTGTACTTGGGGTATTGGATCAAGAACTGCAAAAAAATGAATTACAAGACCCAATACCGGCCTATCGAGCTGCTGATAAATCAAAGGTGGGTGCTGCTGAACTGAAGCCCGTGGCGCACGGTCTGTTTTTCGGGCACACTATGCGCCGGTTTTGCCTGGCGCAGTTGCACCGGGCCACTTACTGGATACCGAGGGCTTTACTGCATGTCGAAAGAAGACAGCTTCGAAATGGAAGGCACTGTCGTCGACACCCTGCCCAACACCATGTTCCGCGTGGAGTTGGAAAACGGGCACGTCGTTACCGCGCATATTTCTGGAAAAATGCGCAAGAACTACATCCGAATCCTTACTGGCGATAAAGTCCGTGTGGAACTTACCCCCTACGATTTGAGCAAGGGCCGGATCACCTACCGCGCTCGCTGACACGCTCAAAAACGAAAAAGCCCGGCAATAACAGCCGGGCTTTTCGTTTGCACCTGAAAAAAGTACAGGCGCCGGAGTAAACCTCCAGCGCCTGTGGGTCAGGCCATTTCCACCGTTGTCTCGAAGTCGAAGGTCATCTCGCCTTCCTTGACATCGATGTGAACAACACCCCCATGCTCTGCAAGCTCACCGAACAGGATTTCCTCGGCCAGAGGCCGCTTGATCTTGTCCTGGATAAGCCTTGCCATTGGGCGAGCACCCATCTGAACATCGTAGCCACTGGCAGCCAGCCAGCTACGAGCAGCCTCGGAGACCTCCAGCAGTACCCGCTTATCTTCCAGTTGGGCTTGAAGTTCGGTAAGGAACTTGTCAACGATGCTTTTGATAACCTCGTGACTCAAGCGGCCAAACTGAATGATGGTATCCAGGCGGTTACGGAACTCAGGTGTGAAGCTCTTGCGGATCACTTCCATGGCATCGGAAGAATGATCCTGGTGGGTGAAGCCAATGGACGCCCGTGCAGCCGTTTCGGCGCCCGCGTTGGTGGTCATGATCAGGATGACGTTACGGAAGTCCGCCTTACGGCCGTTATTATCCGTGAGCGTGCCGTGGTCCATGACCTGCAGCAACAGGTTGAACACTTCCGGGTGAGCTTTTTCGATCTCGTCCAACAGCAACACACAGTGAGGCTGCTTGGTGATGGCTTCCGTCAAGAGGCCACCTTGGTCGAACCCTACATAACCCGGCGGGGCACCAATCAGGCGTGACACCGTATGGCGCTCCATGTATTCAGACATGTCGAACCGCACCAGTTCAATCCCCAGCGCCTTAGCCAACTGGCGTGCCGCTTCTGTCTTACCTACACCGGTGGGGCCTGCGAACAGGAACGAACCAACAGGCTTGTCAGGTGCCTTGAGGCCGGCCCGAGAGAGCTTGATGGCGGTCGACAGGGAGTCGATGGCCGCATCCTGACCGAACACGGTCAACTTCAGGTCACGCTCCAGGTTGCGCAGCAATTCCTTGTCGGACGTGCTGACGTGTTTTGGGGGGATGCGTGCAATCTTGGCAATGATGTCTTCAACCTGCGCTACGTCGATGCGCTTGACACGCGCCTCCACCGGTTGCAGGCGCTGGTAGGCACCCGCTTCATCGATAACGTCGATGGCCTTGTCAGGCATGTGACGGTCATTGATGTAGCGCGAGGCCAGCTCTGCAGCAGCGCGAAGCGACTCATCGCTGTACTCGATGCTGTGATGCTGCTCGAAGCGATTCTTGAGCCCCCGCAGGATACCGATGGTGTCTTCCACCGAAGGCTCGCTGACGTCCACCTTCTGAAAACGGCGTGCCAGTGCGCGATCTTTTTCAAAGATCCCACGGAATTCCTGGAAGGTGGTTGAGCCGATGCAACGGATTTCACCCGACGACAGCAGCGGCTTGAGCAGGTTGGAGGCATCCATGACCCCGCCAGAGGCAGCACCGGCGCCAATGATGGTGTGAATCTCATCGATGAACAGGATGGCCTGCGGGCGTTTGCGCAACTCACCCAGCAAGGCCTTGAAGCGCTTCTCGAAATCGCCGCGGTATTTTGTACCGGCAAGCAGCGCGCCCAGGTCAAGGGAGTACACCACGCTGTTGGCGAGCAGGTCGGGCACCTGGCTGTCTACGATGCGCTTGGCCAGGCCTTCGGCGATAGCGGTTTTACCCACCCCTGCTTCGCCTACCAGCAGCGGATTGTTCTTGCGCCGCCGTGCCAGGATCTGTGCAACCCGCTCAACTTCCGTTTCCCGGCCTACCAATGGATCGATACGGCCTTGACGAGCCAGCTCGTTCAGGTTGCTGGCATAGGCATCCAGCGGGTTGCTGGACGACGAAGACTCTCCACCTTCCTCATCCTGCATTTCCTGCTCACCCTCGGACTGCTCGCCATGCCCAGGCACCTTGGAAATACCGTGAGCGATGTAGTTCACAACGTCAATGCGAGCAACGCTCTGCTGCTTAAGCAGAAATACGGCTTGGCTTTCCTGCTCGCTGAAGATGGCGACGAGCACGTTGGCGCCCGTCACTTCACGCTTGCCTGAGCTCTGGACGTGGAACACTGCACGCTGAAGCACGCGCTGGAACCCAAGCGTAGGCTGGGTTTCGCGGTCTTCATCATGAACAGGGATCAATGGCGTGGTGGAGTCTATGAACTCCTGAAGGTCGTGCTTGAGCTTGTCAAGGTTGGCACCGCACGCCCGTAGCACGGTAGCGGCGGCCTCATTGTCCAATAGGGCCAGCAGAAGGTGCTCGACCGTCATGAATTCATGACGCTTCGACCGAGCTTCCTTGAAGGCCAGATTGAGGGTGACTTCGAGCTCGCGGTTTAACATTGCTTCACCTCATAACCCAAGTGGCCGGATTTCAACCGTCCTTCTCGATTTCACAGAGTAGCGGATGCTGGCTGTCCCTGGCGTGTTGATTGACCTGCATGGCCTTTGTTTCCGCGATGTCCCTGGTGTACAGCCCGCAGACTGCACGCCCTTCCGTATGTACCGCCAGCATCACCTTGGTCGCCAGCTCGCGATTCAGGTTGAAGAACAGCTCCAGCACCTCTACCACGAAATCCATCGGGGTGTAGTCGTCGTTGAACAGCACCACTTTATACATCGGCGGCGCCTGCAGCGCCGGCTTGGACTCCTGCAACGCCACGCCTGCTGAATCATCATCCAGCGGAGCGGCGTCGTCCGGGCCGAGCCTGCCTGACCGAGGCTGATCAAGGCCTGGCCGTTCCTGCTTGAAGGTTAGTCGAATATGATTGATTGCATGCATTTCGGAAGTGTTCGTCGTTAGGCGAGTGAAGGTGTGTGGTTAGACGTGTGTCCAGAATGATACTCGGCCGCCGCATGACCTTGACTATCGGCAAAACGGTGTTACAAACAGTAGAGCCCACATTGGGTAAGAAAGGTCCGCACAGTCAAATTAATTTTTCGGCCGATGCGTGAACCGAGGTGGATGATACTCCAGAGATGGGGTCCTTTGCAGAGGGATATGAGTATGGCAAGCGGTAAAGTCAAGTGGTTCAACAATGCTAAGGGGTTCGGGTTCATCATCGAGGACGGGAAGGACGAGGATCTGTTCGCCCATTTCTCGGCGATCAAAATGGACGGCTACAAAACGCTCAAGGCAGGGCAACCCGTTAAATTCAACATCATTCAAGGTCCTAAGGGCATGCACGCCGTGGACATTTCATCGGTAACCGAGACGGCCACCCTCTCCACCCCCGCGTCTTCAACTTCGCACGCCTGACGCAGCGCCTTACCCGGTGACTGGCTGCCCCTTCAGGGTGGTCAGTCCTTCTTCGCTTTCCCCTTCCTTCCCCCCCTTTCAGGCACTGTGCCGAACCTAGGTGCGCCTTTCCACGGGTTTGATATACTCCGCCGGTGACTATGGAGTCATAGCGGCGCCTTACCCTATGCAAGTGTCGCCACCGGTAAACGTGAACCCGTTCGGGCCCGTACCTTGGCCCGGCCGTTTGACGCTCGACTGATGCACCCAACATCACCGCACGGCCTCTCGACTTTCGTCGCATCACCTACGCCGAAAGCGCCTATCCCGCGCAACGAGATGCTTAGCATGCTCAGCAAAACAGAGAGTTAACCCCACATGCCCACCCGATCCAAGATCATCTATACCTTCACCGACGAAGCCCCTGCCCTCGCCACCTATTCCCTGCTGCCAATTGTCGAGGCGTTCACCAAGACCGCCGACATCGCGGTGGAAACGCGCGACATTTCGCTCGCTGGCCGCATTCTTGCGGCATTCCCCGAGCGCCTTGGAAAGCAGGCCGTCGCTGACGACCTCGGTGAACTTGGCACCCTGGCCACCACGCCAGAGGCCAACATCATCAAGCTGCCGAACATCAGCGCTTCGGTGCCGCAGCTGAAGGCCGCGATCAAGGAACTGCAGGCCAAGGGCTTCGACGTCCCGGACTACCCGGATGCCGCCGACAGCGACGACCTCAAAGACATTCGCAACCGCTACGACAAGATCAAAGGCAGCGCCGTGAACCCGGTGCTGCGCGAAGGCAACTCCGACCGTCGCGCACCGCTGTCGGTAAAGAATTATGCCCGCAAGCACCCACACAAAATGGGTGCCTGGGCCAGCGACTCCAAGGCCCATGTGGCCCACATGGACAACGGCGACTTCTACGGCAGTGAAAAAGCAGCCTTGATCGGTGCCGATGGCACTGTCCGCATCGAGCTGGTCGGTCAGGACGGCAACACAACTGTCCTGAAGGAGAAGACCACCGTTCAGGCCGGTGAAATCATCGACAGTGCCGTGATGAGCCGCAAGGCCCTGCGCGCATTCGTCGCAGCCCAGATCGAAGATGCCAAGGCTCAGGGCGTACTGTTCTCGGTCCACTTGAAGGCCACCATGATGAAGGTCTCGGACCCGATCATGTTCGGCCAGTTCGTGGAAGAGTATTACAAGAGCGCATTGACCAAGCACGAAGCTGTGCTGGCCGACGCCGGCTTCAACAGTGGTAACGGCATCGGCGACCTGTATGCCCGCATCAAGTCGCTGCCTGCCGAGAAGCAGGCAGAGATCGAGGCTGACATCCAGGCCGTCTACGCCGCGCGCGCTGCGGTGGCCATGGTCAACTCCGACAAAGGCATCACCAACCTTCACGTGCCCAGCGACGTGATCGTCGATGCCTCGATGCCGGCCATGATCCGTGATTCGGGCAAGATGTGGAACGCCGAAGGCCAGCTCCAAGATGCCAAGGCTGTTATCCCGGACCGCTGCTACGCCACCATTTACCAGGCTGTGATCGAGGACTGCAAGGCCCACGGTGCCTTCGACCCAACGACCATGGGCAGTGTCCCCAACGTTGGCCTGATGGCTCAGAAAGCCGAAGAATACGGCTCCCACGACAAGACCTTCCAAGTGAAGGCCGATGGCGTGGTGCGCGTGGTGGCCGCCGATGGCGCTGTGCTGATGGAGCAACCGGTCGAAGCCGGCGACATCTTCCGCATGTGCCAGACCAAGGACGCACCGATTCGCGACTGGGTCAAGCTGGCGGTCAACCGTGCCCGTCCCAGCAGCACCCCTGCCATTTTCTGGCTGGACGCTGCCCGCGCCCACGATGCCGCACTGATCACCAAGGTACAGACCTACCTCAAGGACCACGACACCAACGGCCTGGATATCCAGATCCTTACGCCAGTCGAAGCCATGAAACTGTCCCTGTCACGCATCCGTGAAGGCATGGACACCATTTCGGTCACAGGCAACGTGCTGCGCGACTACCTGACCGACCTGTTCCCCATCATGGAACTGGGCACCAGCGCCAAGATGCTGTCCATCGTGCCCCTGATGAATGGTGGCGGCCTGTTCGAGACCGGTGCAGGCGGTTCTGCTCCCAAGCACGTTCAGCAGTTCAATGAAGAAGGCTTCCTGCGCTGGGATTCACTGGGCGAGTTTCTGGCCCTGGCAGCGTCGCTGGAGCACCTAGCGACCACTTACGGTAACGCCAAGGCACAGGTACTGGCCGACACCCTGGACCAGGCCACCGGCAAGTTCCTGGACACCAACAAGTCGCCTTCGCGCAAGGTGGGCGGTATCGACAACCGTGGTAGCCACTACTACCTGGCGACCTATTGGGCCCAGGCCCTGGCCGAGCAGACCACCGACAGCGACCTGCAGGCACGCTTCAAGCCGCTGGCCGAAACCTTGACTGCCCAGGAATCGACCATCGTCGACGAACTGAACAATGCTCAAGGGGCGCCCGTGGACATCGGCGGCTACTACTTCGCGACACCGGAGCTGGCCAGCAAGGCCATGCGCCCAAGCGCGACACTCAATGAGGCCATCGCTTCGCTGAAGTAAAACGCGTTACAGCCCCGGCCCAGGCCGGGGTTTTTTATTTTCCAACCTTTTGGATTTCTTATGACCTGGCAACCCCATATCACCGTTGCGACGGTAATCGAAGACGACGAGGGGCGCTTCCTCTTCGTGGAAGAACACAAAGGTGGCCGCTTGGTGCTCAACCAGCCCGCCGGCCATTTTGAAAAAGGCGAAACCCTGCGCGAGGCGGCCCTGCGCGAAACCCGTGAGGAAACCGCCTGGGAAGTCGAGCTGACCGGTGTTGTAGGCATTTACCTGTATACAGCACCCCATAACGGCGTGACCTATCAACGTGTCTGCTTCAGCGCCCGCCCGTTGCGCCGGCGCGATCACCCGCTGGACCGCGATATCACGGCTACCCATTGGCTGACCCGCGATGCACTGGCGGCAGACCCGGCCCGCTGGCGCAGCGACCTAGTGCTGCGCTGCCTGGACGATTACCTGGCAGGGCCGGTTTATCCACTGGACGTTGTTCGCGACTAACGCCCTTTTCCCAGGGCGGCCCGGGCCTGCTAGAATGTCGCGCTTTTCACCAGAATGTTCCCAAGCCCATGCGTGAGCCTGCCCTCTCCGATCCCTACAGGGATCCTCGAAATACGCGCGTGATCGTCGGCATGTCCGGCGGCGTCGACTCGTCCGTTTCAGCGCTTCTTCTACTGCAACAAGGTTTTCAGGTTGAAGGCCTGTTCATGAAGAACTGGGAAGAAGACGACGGCACCGAGTACTGTACCGCCCGCGAGGACCTGGCCGATGCCCAGGCCGTGTGCGACAGGCTCGGTATCCCGCTGCATACCGCCAACTTCGCAGCCGAATACTGGGACAACGTGTTCGAGCACTTTCTGGCCGAATACAAGGCGGGGCGCACCCCTAACCCGGACATCCTCTGCAATCGGGAAATCAAGTTCAAGGCCTTCCTGGACTACGCCCTGAGCCTGGGCGCAGACCTGATCGCCACGGGGCACTATGTGCGCCGGCGGGATCGGGACGGGGTTACCGAGCTGCTTAAAGGCCTGGACCCGAACAAGGACCAAAGCTATTTCCTCCATGCGGTAGGCGGCGAGCAGATCGCTCGCACGTTGTTCCCGGTGGGCGAGCTGGAAAAACCCGAGGTTCGTGCCATTGCCGACCTGCATGGGCTGGCCACGGCCAAGAAAAAGGATTCCACTGGTATCTGCTTTATCGGCGAACGCCGCTTCAGTGATTTCCTCAAGCAATACCTGCCTGCGCAGCCTGGCGAGATCAAGACTACCGCCGGGGACGTGATCGGCCGCCATCACGGGTTGATGTACCATACCATTGGTCAGCGGCAAGGGCTGGGCATCGGCGGCCTCCAGGGTGCAGGCGATGAGCCCTGGTACGTGCTGGCCAAGGACTTGTCCACCAACGAGTTGATCGTGGGCCAAGGCAACGATCACCCTTGGCTGTTTGCAGAATCATTGCAGGCGTCGGCTATTTTCTGGGTCAACCCTGTGGACCTTTCCAGCCCCCGCCGCCTCACGGCCAAGGTGCGCTACCGCCAGGCCGACCAGCCCTGCACGCTGGCGCTGGGCGCCCATGGCTACACCGTGACCTTCGATGAGCCACAGCGTGCGGTCACGCCCGGCCAGTCGGTGGTGTTCTATGACGGTGAGATTTGCTTGGGCGGTGGCGTGATCGAAACAGTTCAGTCTGCCGCGCAGCAGAGTGCGGCAGCATGAGCACCCGCCAGGAACAACTCATGGCACTGGGTGCGGTCTTCCAGGCGGCTGTGCTGGTGGACCGCCTTGCGAAAACCGGGCAGATCACCGAAGGCGAGCTGGGCGGCATGCTGGGTACCCTGCTGGTGCGCGATCCGAAAGACACCCTTGACGTGTTCGGCGGCAATGACAGCCAGCTACATGAAGGGTATCGCGCCCTGGCGGCAGCCCTAGAACGGGACCCGGCCAGCCTGCAGCGCGAACCGTTGCGCTACGCCTTGTCCATGGTGACCCTGGAACGCCAGCTGGAAAAGCGCCCCGCCATGCTAGAGATCATCGGCAAACGCCTACCGCAGATCCAGGCCCAGGTCGAGCACTTCGGCATCGCCCACGAAAACGTGGTAGCCGCCAGTGGTGGCCTGTACCAGGACACGCTGAGCACCTTGCGCCAGCGCATTCAGGTACAAGGTGACATGCGCCACCTGCAGCAGCCCAACAACGCCTCGAAAATCCGCGCCTTGCTACTGGCCGGTATCCGTTGCGCACGGCTGTGGCGCCAACTGGGCGGGCACCGCTGGCAACTGCTGTTCAGCCGGCGCAAGTTGCTCAGCGAGCTGTACCCTTTGCTTCGCGGCAACGACTGATCCTGACGCCCACCGGGCCCACTGGCGGATCAGCCAGCGGGCCTGATGGTTTTTCATGTATGCTATGCGCCCTTTTCGTTGCCCGACTGCCCGAGAACACCCTATGCAGCTTTCTTCGCTCACTGCGGTTTCCCCTGTTGACGGCCGCTACGCCGGCAAAACCGAGGCCTTGCGCCCCATCTTCAGCGAATACGGCCTTATCCGTTTTCGTGCCCTCGTCGAAGTACGCTGGCTGCAACGCCTGGCTTCACATGCGCAAATCCCCGAAGTGCCGCCGTTTTCAGAGGGTGCCAATGCCCTGCTGAACGAACTGGCCACTGGCTTTGCCGTGGAGCATGCCGAGCGTGTGAAAGAGATCGAACGCACGACCAACCATGATGTGAAAGCCATCGAGTATTTGCTCAAGGAGCAGGCCGAGCGGTTGCCAGAATTGGCCAAGGTTAGCGAATTCATCCACTTTGCCTGCACCAGCGAGGACATCAATAACCTGTCCCATGCGCTGATGCTGCGCGAAGGCCGCGACACCGTGCTGCTGCCCCTGATGCGCCAGATCGCCGGTGCTATTCGCGAGCTGGCCCACCGTTTCGCCGACGTGCCAATGCTGTCACGCACCCACGGGCAACCTGCCTCCCCCACGACGCTGGGCAAAGAACTGGCGAACGTGGTGTACCGCCTGGAACGGCAAATCACTCAGATCGCTGCCGTTCCGCTGTTGGGCAAGATCAACGGTGCCGTGGGCAACTACAATGCCCACCTTTCGGCCTACCCGGACATCGACTGGGAAGCCAACGCCCGTGCCTTCATCGAGGGCGAACTGGGCCTGGTGTTCAACCCCTACACCACTCAGATCGAGCCGCACGACTACATCGCCGAACTGTTCGACGCTATCGCCCGCTTCAATACCATCCTGATCGACTTAGATCGTGACGTCTGGGGCTATATCTCCCTGGGTTATTTCAAGCAGCGCACCATCGCTGGCGAGATTGGCTCCTCGACCATGCCCCACAAGGTCAACCCCATCGACTTCGAGAACTCCGAAGGCAACCTGGGCATTGCCAATGCGCTGTTCCAGCACCTGGCCAGCAAGCTCCCGATTTCCCGCTGGCAGCGCGACCTTACGGACTCCACCGTGCTGCGCAACCTGGGCGTGGGCTTTGCCCATAGCGTGATTGCCTACGAAGCCAGCCTCAAGGGCATTGGCAAGCTGGAAATCAACGCTCAGCGTATCGCTGCCGACCTGGATGCCTGCTGGGAAGTACTGGCAGAGCCCATCCAAACAGTGATGCGCCGCTACAACATCGAGAACCCCTACGAGAAGCTCAAGGAGCTGACCCGCGGCAAGGGGATCTCCGCCCAGGCCTTGCAGGAATTCATCGAGGGCTTGGACATGCCCGAGGCTGCCAAGGCAGAACTCATCCGCCTGACGCCTGCCACCTACATTGGCAATGCAGCAGAACAGGCACGCCGTATCTGACCTGTACGGCTCGAGAGCGCCCGGCCTGGCCGGGCGTTTTTTATTCAACGTCTCTACTTTTTTCAAAGAGTTAACCATGGCTTCCAATAAACCACTTCAACTGCTGGGCGGCCTGACCGCGCAGGAATTCCTTCGCGACTATTGGCAGAAGAAGCCTTTATTGGTGCGCCAAGCGTTTACGGACTTTGAAAACCCCATCAGCCCTGATGAGTTGGCAGGCCTGGCGCTGGAAGAAGAAATCGAGTCCCGGCTTGTGCTCGAACATGGCGAGCACCCTTGGGAACTGCGTCGTGGCCCCTTTGCAGAGGATGCCTTCGCCAGCCTGCCCGCCAAGGACTGGACCCTATTGGTACAGGCCGTGGACCAGTTCGTACCAGAGGTGAGCGCCCTGCTCGAACCCTTCCGCTTCCTGCCCACCTGGCGCATCGACGATGTGATGATCAGCTACGCGGCACCCGGCGGTGGTGTCGGTCCGCACTTCGATCACTACGATGTGTTCCTATTGCAGGGCCTGGGCCAGCGTACCTGGCGCGTGGGGCAGATGTGCGACTCGGACAGCTCCTTGCTTGAGCACGCCGACTTGCGCATCCTCGCAGGCTTCGAGGAAACCGACAGCTGGACCCTTGAACCCGGCGACATGCTGTACCTGCCCCCAAGGCTGGCTCACTTCGGCACGGCAGTGGATGATTGCATGACCTACAGCATCGGCTTCCGCGCCCCTAGCGCCAGTGAGGTACTGACCCACTTCACCGATTTCCTGAGCCAGTTCATCCCTGATGACGAGCGCTACAGCGATGCTGATATCACACCGGCGGCCGACCCTAACCAGATCCAGCACGATGCATTGGACCGCCTCAAAGGCTTGCTGGCCCAGCACATGAGCGACGACCGCCTGCTGCTCACCTGGTTCGGCCAGTTCATGACCGAACCTCGCTATGCCGAACGGGTTGCCGGCAGCGAATTGGCCGAAGACGAATTCCTCGATGCCTTGGCCCAAGGTGCCGTGATTATCCGCAACCCCAGCGCACGCCTGGCCTGGTCGGAAATGGGCAGCGAGCTGATGCTGTTTGCCAGCGGACAAAGCCGCTTGCTGCCCGGCAACCTGCGGCCTCTGCTGCAATTGGTGTGCTCTGCCGACGCCTTGCACCAGACCAACCTAGGGCCATGGCTGGAAGACGACGAAGCGGTGACGCTGCTCAACCAGTTGATGATACAGGGCAGCCTGGGGTTTGCCGATGAATGACCTACGTGTGCGCCTTGCAGACTGGCACCGCGACTATGCCGACATTCACCGCATCCGCGAAAGCGTATTCGTGGCTGAGCAAGCCGTAACACCAGAGCAGGAATGGGATTCGGAAGACGACTCGGCCCTGCACTTCCTGGCCGAAACCGGTGGCTTTGCCATCGGCACCGCCCGGTTGTCCGCTGAAGGGTATATCGGCCGCTTGTCAGTGCTCAAGGATTGGCGTGGCCTTCACGTGGGTGATGCCCTGATGCAAGCCGTGATCGCCCAGGCCCAAGGCCGTGGCATCGGTGCACTCAAGCTCACGGCGCAGGTGCATGCCACGGCGTTCTACCAGCGGTTCGGCTTTGAAGTGGTCAGCGACGAATTCGTCGAAGCCGGCCTGCCCCACGTCGATATGCTTCGCCCTGTCATCTAAGGGGCTGGGATTCGACGGCTTCATCACCCGCAAGGCACAGCCGTGAGTCATACTCATGGCCTAACCTTGCGGAGTAACTAGCCATGCCGCTACGCCCCTTGCTTCTCCTCCTACTGCTTGTATTCACCCCGCTTACACAAGCTGCCACCCAAGTACTGGAACTGCATTACCGCACCAGTGACGAACTGCTGCCACTGGTGCGCTCGTTTTTAGGCAACCAAGGTACCGTTAGCGCCCTAGGCAACCAATTGGTGGTGAATGCAGACCCTGGCAAGCTGGATGAACTCAGCGCCCTGCTGGAGCGCATCGACGCCCCGGCGCGAAGGCTGCTGATCAGCGTAGATACCAGTGACAGCAACCACAGCAGTGGCGCCGGCGCAGGCAATGGGCGGGTGATTCGCTACGGTACGGCCAACAGAACGGGCGGTGTGCAGCAGGTTCAAGCCAGCGAAGGGTCGCCAGCCCTGATACAGATTGGCCAGAGCGTCCCTTTGACTACCGGGCAGACGGACAGCTACGGCCGGCTGCAGACCCAGACCGAATACCGCAATGTCACCCAAGGCTTCTATGTGACCGCCAGCGTGACAGGCGAGACGGTGCATTTATCCATCAACACCAATAACGACCACATGAGCCAGGAGCGCCCGGATGTCATCAATGTTCAGAGCACCGGCACCCAGGTGAGCGGCCCCCTTGGCCAATGGATTACAGTGGCAGGTATCAACAGCCAGAGCCAGGCTGAGCGTAACGGCAGCACGCGTTACTACGGCACCGCTGGCCGGGATGACATGACCCTCCGGGTAAGGGTAGATGCCCTGCCCTGAAAGGCCGACCCCAGAGCCTTTTAGTGACCGATCGGTTCTGAATCTTCAGAGTATGTAGTGACCTTTAAAAAGCACTACAAATCGTTTGACGCCTTCTTAAGCCGTAGGCATGATGGCCTCGCTCCCGCTAATCAATGGCCTCAGATAGAGGCCACCGGTACGTGCCCTTCCTAGCCGTAGGGCCGTGTTTGGATCAGTACGGCCTAAACAGGCAGTTTTGTAGGTTGTGATGAAAGGGGCAGGCCTGAAAGGACACGTTCAGTCGCTGACAGGTTAGCCGGGCGATGCAGTTTTGGAGTGAGCATAGAGCTGCACTACATGCAGCCTGTACCACACCTTTTCCCGCGTTGACCGTAGCCTGGCCAAATGCATCTTTCGTTACACCCTGGCATTAGCCTGCTGTGCTGGTGGTGATTGGCGCCTGCCTTTCTGGTGGAGCTGGACATCCCCACAAGACCTATGCAAGAGGCTTACCCCATGGCACAGACACGCGAACAACAGATTGCAGCCCTTGAACAGGATTGGGCGCAAAACCCACGTTGGAAAGGGGTGAACCGAACCTACACGGCTGCTGATGTGGTACGCCTGCGAGGTTCGGTGCAGCCCGAGCACACCCTCGCCCGCCTGGGTGCTGAAAAGTTGTGGAAACTGGTGACCCAGGGTGCCCACCCGGCCTTTCGCCCAGACAAGGATTTTGTGAATTGCATGGGAGCACTCACAGGCGGGCAGGCTGTACAGCAGGTCAAAGCCGGCATTCAGGCCATCTACCTGTCCGGCTGGCAGGTAGCGGCCGACAACAACAGTGCAGAGGCCATGTACCCGGACCAATCCCTGTACCCGGTGGATTCGGTGCCAACGGTTGTCAAACGCATCAATAATGCGTTCCGGCGGGCAGACCAGATTCAATGGAAGGCGGGCAAGAACCCCGGCGACGAGGGCTATATCGACTACTTTGCACCCATCGTGGCCGATGCCGAAGCAGGCTTTGGGGGCGTACTCAATGCCTATGAATTGATGAAAAACATGATTGAAGCCGGTGCCGCCGGTGTTCACTTCGAAGACCAATTGGCGTCGGTGAAAAAGTGTGGGCACATGGGCGGGAAGGTGCTGGTGCCCACCCAGGAAGCCGTACAGAAACTGGTCGCCGCACGCCTGGCGGCGGACGTGGCCGGGGTGCCGACCATCATCCTGGCGCGCACTGACGCCAATGCGGCAGACCTGCTGACCTCGGATTGCGACCCTTATGACCAGCCTTTTGTCACGGGTACTCGCACACCCGAAGGCTTCTACAAGGTGCGTGCAGGCCTGGACCAGGCCATTGCTCGCGGCCTAGCCTACGCGCCTTACGCCGACTTGATCTGGTGCGAGACCGCCAAGCCGGACCTGGCAGAGGCCCGTCGCTTTGCCGAAGCCATCAAGAAGGAATACCCCGACCAGTTGCTCTCCTACAATTGCTCCCCTTCCTTCAACTGGAAGAAAAACCTGGACGACGCCACCATTGCCAGCTTCCAGCGCGAGCTGTCTGCCATGGGCTACAAGCACCAATTCATCACACTGGCCGGTATTCACAACATGTGGCACGGCATGTTCTCGTTGGCCCACGACTATGCCCGTCATGACATGACCGCTTACGTGAAGCTTCAGGAGCAGGAATTTGCCGATGCCGCTAAAGGCTATACCTTTGTGGCGCACCAGCAGGAAGTAGGCACCGGGTATTTCGACGACATGACCACGGTGATCCAGGGCGGCGCCTCGTCTGTTACAGCCCTTACCGGGTCAACCGAAGAAGAACAGTTCCACTGAATCATGCCTGCCTTCGATGTGTAGGAATTTCAAACTTTCCTACACATCAAGTGAAAGCGCCCACCCTGGCGTAGCACTCTTCAGCGCCTCCATACACCTTCGCCAGGTACTGCCCGCAGACCCAGCTGGCCAAAAGCCCAAAGTACCGGATCATCCGAAACTGCTTTTTCAGAATGGGCAGCAAGTCATCTGAAAAGGCTGACCGTTGCTCGGATACCGTTGCGCTTATGTGGCCTTGGGCCGTAAAGGGGCTAACTGTCAGCTACAGTGGGTGCTCCAACAGCACTTTCAAAGGATTCGATCGTGGCAACTTCTTCAAGCAACACCGTGACGACCCCAATTACCCGCACGGCCCCCGGCAGCATAATAGTTAAGCTAAGCGGCATCGGCGCCCCCAACGACAGCCTTATCGTGCAAGCCGACGGTAAGATACTGGTAGGTGGTTATAGCTACTACATCGACGACGGTTATGTAGGGGGCCCAGGGGAATATCCGTATTCCGGCGCGGTAGAGCATTCGGTCATGCGACTGAACGCCGATGGCACCCTGGATACCCGTTACGGCACAGGTGGCGTCGATATTTTCGACCCGGCTAACGGCGACAAGGTGCCCTACGACTCGGACGAGGGCATTCTAGCCACGATGGCCGTCCAAGCCGATGGCAAGGTGCTTGCGGCCCACAGCGGCCTGGATGGCTTGACTGTGGAGCGTTACAACGGCGACGGCAGCCTGGACACCAGCTTCGGCCAAGGCGGCGCGTTGATCCTGGACGTGCCCTATGTGTATGACGGTTACGGGCTGACCGTCAATGCCGATGGCACCTTCTACGTCACGGCCCGCAGCGAGACCCAAGTCACCGTCACCAAGGTCAGCGCAAGCGGAAAGCTGATTGATGGCTTTGGAGATCACGGCGAGCTGCGGATCAGTTCTCCCGAAAAATACTACAACGCCGAGGTTACCAGCCATGTGCTGGCCGATGGCGGAGTGTTGCTGGGCAGCACCCTCTATGTGGGCGGTAACCCGGGCTTCCCAGTGTACAGCCTGGAGCGCTTCAAGGCCGATGGCAGCGTGGATACCCGGTTTGGGGACAACGGCGTGCTGCACTTCGACAAAGCCTTGGTCGAGCCCTACTCTGGAGCCGTAACTGTGCAAGCCGACGGCAAGATCCTTGTGGTCGGGGACAGCACCGACTTCCATGTGTCGAGCATCATCCGCCTCAATGCCGATGGGTCTTTCGACGAGAGCTTTGGCAGCCACGGCATCGCCGGGTTCTCGGTATTGCCGAACGGTTCCAATACCGCGGATTCAGTCACGGTGCAAGCGGACGGAAAAATCCTGGTGGCCGGGCAAAGCAGCGATAAGGGCATCGGCGGCGCCAGCATCACCCGCCTGAATGCCGATGGCAGCGTAGACACTACCTTCGGCAGCCAGGACGGTAAGGTTCACCTGGACGGCTACGCTGGCGACGACGCGTTGTTAGGCACAGACAGCGCCGAGATCATCCACGGCCAGGCTGGCGATGACGTGCTGCAAGGCAATGGCGGCCGCGACGTATTGCTGGGTGGGGCCGGCGCGGACATCTTCCGCTTCACTCAAGTGAGCGACAGCTACCGTACCGCGACCCAGAACGCCAGCGACCTGATCCAGGACTTCAATGCCACCCAAGACCGCATCGACCTGATTGGGCTGGGCTTTACCGGCATTGGCGATGGCCGTCACGGTACCTTGGCCATTCAAGCGAACGCCGAGGGCACCCGCACCTACCTTAAAAGCTTCGAGGCTGATGCCTCCGGCCACCGTTTCGAACTGGCCCTGGACGGCAACCTGGTGGGGCAGCTGAACACGAGCAACCTGGTTTTCACCCCGCCGACTATCGAAGGCACAGCGGGGCGTGATGTGCTGACGGGCAGTGCGCTGGCGGAGATTCTTCTTGGCGGTGCGGGCAACGACCGTATCGACGGCGGCGCCGGAAATGACGTGCTGATCGGCGGCAGTGGTGCGGACTGGCTCACCGGCGGCGAGGGCAAGGACGTCTTTCGCTACACCTCCACTGACGACAGCTACCGCACCGCTAACCAGAGTTTCGTGGACCTGATCGATAGATTCGAGGAACGCCAAGACAGTATCGACGTCTCGGCGCTGGGCTACACCGGCTTTGGGGATGGGACCCACGGCACGTTGAAGCTGGTCTATGACCGTGAGAACGACCGCACCTACTTCAAGGACCTAGACGCCGATGCCCAAGGCCATCGGTTCGAGATCGCGCTCACCGGCTATTGGCTGAACGACCTCCACAAGGAAGAGGTGGTGTTCGCCCAGCCGCAGGTGACCTTGGTCGGCGTGGCACAGGATGCGGAGCAGCAACAGTTGGCCGGGTAACGCCCCTTAATTACGTATCACGGCGTAGCTGGCACTCTCAAACGGAGCCTTTACGCAACCTTGTTTTAGTACGCTCAAAACCGCCTTCGGGCGGTTTTTTATTTGCCAGAGGCATGAGCCGTATTGCAACCATGCAAAACATTGACCCAGGCCCTTATGCCGAATTGAAATCGGCCTACACTCAAACAGGGACTATAGTGGTTTGGAGAAGATGAAACGCCAAGCAAGTATTTTATTGAGATTAATTATCATTCAAACATTTTGTTACGCCCAAAAAGAAACAGTATTGGCCAAATAGCCTAAACCCCCTGTTTTCGGGGCCCTTAGGGCCATAGAGGGGCTCTTGCATAGGAATTGGTCGAATTAATTTGATATAGCAAATTTACTTGCTGCGGGTTTGCCCATAAAATCCGCCGATCCTATGGCTGCGACATTTAGTCACTGCTTTACCCTTCTTCGATTCAGAGCGTTGCGGCTCTGTTAAGGACTGCCAGCATGACCCCAACAGCAGGACTCATTGCCCACAATTGGGGCTTTGCCATCTTCCTCCTGGGTGTAGTAGGGCTTTGTGCCTTCATGCTTGGCCTGTCCAGCCTCTTGGGCGGCAAGGCCTGGGGGCGCAGCAAGAACGACCCCTTCGAATCCGGCATGCTGCCTGTCGGTAGCGCACGCCTGCGGCTGTCCGCCAAGTTCTATCTGGTCGCGATGCTATTCGTGATCTTCGATATCGAAGCCCTCTTCCTGTTCGCCTGGTCCGTGTCCGTCCGCGAAAGCGGCTGGGCGGGCTTTGTCGAAGCACTCGTTTTCATAGCAATTCTGTTGGCAGGTCTTGTCTACCTTTGGCGAGTGGGTGCGCTGGATTGGGCACCCGAAGGTCGCCACAAGCGGCAGGCGAAGCTGAAACAATGAGGCTTTGGCAATGCAATATAACCTTACCAAGATTGACCCGGATGCCCCTCAGGATCCGGAACAGCGCTATCCCCTGGGCAAGCAAGGTGTCGTTGATGACAAGATGCTTGAAGACCAGGTGCACCGTAGCGTCTTCATGGGCAAGCTCGAAGACGTCCTGAGCGGTGCAGTCAACTGGGGTCGCAAGAACTCGCTCTGGCCCTACAACTTCGGCCTGTCCTGCTGCTATGTGGAGATGACCACGGCGTTCACCGCGCCTCACGACATTGCCCGCTTCGGTGCGGAAGTGATCCGGGCTTCGCCTCGGCAAGCCGATTTCATGGTGATTGCGGGCACCCCGTTCATCAAGATGGCGCCTGTGATCCAGCGCCTCTATGAACAGATGCTCGAACCCAAATGGGTAATTTCCATGGGCGCCTGCGCCAACTCCGGCGGCATGTACGACATCTACTCCGTAGTGCAGGGCGTGGACAAGTTCCTGCCTGTAGACGTGTACGTGCCAGGTTGCCCTCCCCGGCCTGAGGCATTCCTGCAGGGCTTGATGCTGCTGCAGGAATCCATCGGTCAGGAACGGCGCCCCTTGTCCTGGGTGGTCGGCGATCAAGGTGTATACCGCGCCGAGATGCCGTCCCAGAAAGACGTGCGCCGCGAACAGCGTATCCAGGTCACCAACCTGCGCAGCCCAGACGAAGTGTGATCCGGTTCCTGCCCTGTCTGTGTGGGCTGGGCAGGCTTCTGGCCCTCATTCTTGACGTTGACCGAAAGCGAAAGCGACCGACACCATGACAACAGCGGACACCGCTCTGTATATCCCGCCTTACAAGGCCGACGACCAGAATGTGGTCGTTGAACTGACCCAACGTTTTGGCCCCGAATGCTTCACCGTGCAGCTTACCCGTACCGGCATGCCGGTGCTGTGGGTAGCACGGGCGCAGGTCAAGGAAGTGTTGGCCTTCCTGCGCAACCTGCCCAAGCCTTATGTGATGCTGTACGACCTGCACGGCGTGGACGAACGGCTGCGCACCCAGCGCCGCGGCTTGCCGGATGCAGACTTCACTGTCTTCTACCACCTGATGTCCATCGAGCGTAACAGCGACGTGATGCTCAAGGTCGCCCTCGACGAAGCGGACCTGAACCTGCCCACCGTTACCGACATCTGGCCCAACGCCAATTGGTACGAGCGTGAAGTCTGGGACATGTTTGGCATCACGTTCACCGGCCACCCCAACCTGAGCCGGATCATGATGCCGCCGACCTGGGAAGGTCACCCGCTGCGCAAGGATTACCCTGCACGCGCCACCGAGTTCGACCCCTACAGCCTTACGCTGGCCAAGCAGGCCCATGAAGAAGAGGCTGCACGCTTCCGCCCTGAAGACTGGGGCATGAAGCGTGGCACCGCCAACGAGGACTTCATGTTCCTCAACCTTGGCCCGAACCACCCTTCGGCCCACGGTGCGTTCCGTATCATTCTGCAGCTGGACGGCGAAGAGATCGTCGACTGCGTGCCCGACATCGGCTACCACCACCGTGGCGCCGAGAAAATGGGCGAGCGCCAGTCCTGGCACAGCTACATCCCTTACACCGACCGTATCGACTACCTGGGCGGGGTGATGAATAACCTGCCCTACGTGCTGTCGGTGGAAAAGCTGGCCGGCATCACAGTGCCAGACCGGGTAAACACCATCCGCATCATGATGGCCGAGTTCTTCCGGATCACCAGCCACCTGCTGTTCCTGGGCACCTACATCCAGGACGTGGGCGCCATGACGCCGGTGTTCTTCACCTTCACCGACCGCCAACGTGCCTACACGGTGATCGAAGCCATCACAGGCTTCCGCCTGCACCCGGCCTGGTACCGCATTGGCGGTGTGGCGCATGACCTGCCACGCGGCTGGGAAAAGCTGGTCAAGGACTTCATTGACTGGATGCCCAAGCGCTTGGACGAATACACCAAGGCGGCCCTGAAAAACAGCATCCTGATCGGCCGTACCAAGGGCGTGGCCGCCTACAACACGCGTGAAGCGCTGGAGTGGGGTGTGACCGGCCCTAGCCTGCGGGCTACCGGCTGCGACTTCGACCTGCGCAAGGCCCGCCCTTACTCCGGCTACGAAAACTTCGAGTTCGAAGTGCCACTGGCTTCAAGCGGTGACGCCTACGACCGCTGCCTGGTACGCGTTGAAGAAATGCGTCAGAGCCTTCGTATCATCGAGCAGTGCATGCGCAACATGCCAGCTGGCCCGTACAAGGCGGACCACCCGCTGACCACGCCGCCGCCCAAGGAACGCACCCTGCAGCATATCGAAACCCTGATCACTCACTTCCTGCAGGTTTCGTGGGGCCCGGTAATGCCGGCCAACGAGTCCTTCCAGATGATCGAGGCGACCAAGGGCATCAACAGTTACTACCTGACGAGCGACGGCGGCACCATGAGCTACCGTACCCGTATCCGTACCCCCAGCTACCCGCACCTGCAACAGATCCCTTCGGTGATCCGTGGCAGCATGGTCGCCGACCTGATCGCGTACCTGGGCAGTATCGACTTCGTCATGGCCGATGTGGACCGCTAAGCATGAACACTACGCTGATCCAGACTGACCGTTTCGCCCTCAGCGAAACCGAACGCTCGGCCATCGAGCATGAGTTGCACCACTACGAAGACCCGCGTGCGGCGTCGATCGAAGCGTTGAAGATCGTGCAGAAGGAACGGGGGTGGGTACCTGACGGTGCTCTGTATGCCATTGGTGAACTGCTGGGCATTCCCGCCAGTGACGTGGAGGGTGTCGCTACCTTCTACAGCCAGATCTTCCGCCAGCCCGTAGGCCGCCACATCATTCGGGTATGCGACAGCATGGTCTGCTATATCGGCGGGCACGAATCGGTGGTGGCGCAGATCCAACAGGAACTAGGCATTGGCCTGGGCCAGACCACGGCCGATGGCCGTTTCACCCTGCTGCCGGTGTGCTGCCTGGGCAACTGCGACAAGGCACCGGCCCTGATGATCGACGACGATACCTTTGGCGACGTGAAACCTGACGGCGTCAGCGGCCTGCTGGAGGCCTACGTATGACCCTGACTTCCTTTGGCCCGGCCAACCGGATTGCCCGCGCCCCTGAAACCCACCCCCTCACCTGGCGCCTGCGTGATGACGCCGAGCCTGTGTGGCTCGAAGAATACCAACGCAAGGACGGCTACACGGCGGCCCGCAAGGCCCTGGCACAGCTGTCCCAGGACGAGATCGTTCAGACGGTGAAGGATTCGGGGCTCAAGGGCCGTGGCGGTGCCGGCTTCCCTACCGGGGTGAAGTGGGGCCTGATGCCCAAGGACGAGTCCATGAACATCCGTTACCTGCTGTGTAACGCCGATGAGATGGAACCCAATACCTGGAAAGACCGCATGCTCATGGAGCAGCAGCCCCACCTGCTGATCGAAGGCATGTTGATCAGCGCCAGGGCATTGAAGGCCTACCGCGGGTACATCTTCCTGCGGGGCGAGTACACCACGGCCGCACGGCACCTGAACCGTGCGGTGGAGGAAGCCAAGGCTGCGGGCCTATTGGGCAAGAACATCCTGGGCAGCGGTTTTGACTTCGAACTGTTCGTGCACACCGGCGCCGGCCGTTACATCTGCGGCGAAGAAACCGCCCTGATCAACTCCCTGGAAGGCCGCCGTGCCAACCCGCGTTCCAAGCCGCCCTTCCCGGCCGCCGTGGGCGTGTGGGGCAAGCCGACCTGCGTGAACAACGTGGAAACCCTCTGCAATGTGCCTGCCATCGTCGGCAACGGTGTGGACTGGTACAAGGCCCTGGCACGCGAAGGCAGCGAAGACCACGGCACCAAGCTGATGGGTTTCTCCGGCAAGGTGAAGAATCCAGGCCTGTGGGAGCTGCCGTTCGGCGTGACTGCACGCGAGCTGTTCGAAGACTATGCCGGAGGCATGCGCGACGGCTATACCCTCAAGTGCTGGCAGCCAGGGGGCGCGGGTACGGGTTTCCTGCTACCCGAGCACCTGGAGGCCCAGATGTATGCCGGCGGTATCGCCAAGGTGGGGACCCGTATGGGCACCGGCCTGGCCATGGCCGTGGACCACACGGTGAACATGGTGTCGCTGCTGCGCAACATGGAAGAATTCTTCGCCCGTGAATCCTGCGGTTTCTGTACACCCTGCCGGGATGGCCTGCCATGGTCAGTGAAGCTGCTGCGCGCACTGGAAAACCGCCAAGGCACC
This sequence comes from Pseudomonas sp. AB39(2026), assembly GCF_059831485.1. NCBI lineage: Bacteria > Pseudomonadati > Pseudomonadota > Gammaproteobacteria > Pseudomonadales > Pseudomonadaceae > Pseudomonas > Pseudomonas sp. AB39(2026). Next base: position 19,308 of record NZ_CP195212.1, on the reverse strand, counting down.
CAAGGGGACATCGATACCCTGCTTGGGCTGGTAGGCTTCCTGGGCCCAGGCAAAACGTTCTGCGCACACGCACCTGGGGCCGTTGAGCCTTTGGGCAGTGCCATCAAATACTTCCGCGAGGAATTCGAGGCCGGTATCGCCCCCACGGGAGCGGCGAACCTGGCACCGGGCTTTGGCCAACCACGGCCGATCCCTGCGGGCGCCTGATCCATGAGCCGAGGGCAAGGCCGCCTTGCCCGGGCCACACAGGCATAGAACAAGATTTCCATTAGCCACGCCCGGGCAACCGGGCCAACGAAGACCTTTGAACCATGGCCACTATCCACGTAGACGGCAAAGCGCTCGAAGTCGATGGCGCAGACAACCTGTTACAGGCCTGTCTGTCCCTTGGCCTCGACATCCCCTACTTCTGCTGGCACCCGGCGCTGGGCAGCGTCGGTGCCTGCCGACAGTGTGCGGTAAAGCAGTACACCGATGAAAACGACACCCGCGGCCGTATCGTGATGTCGTGCATGACCCCTGCCACCGACAACACCTGGATTTCCATCGACGATGATGAATCCAGGGCGTTCAGGGCCAGTGTGGTGGAATGGTTGATGACCAACCACCCACATGACTGCCCGGTGTGCGAAGAAGGTGGCCACTGCCACTTGCAAGACATGACCGTGATGACCGGCCATAACGAGCGCCGGTACCGTTTCACCAAACGCACCCACCAGAACCAGGACCTTGGCCCGTTCATCGCCCATGAGATGAACCGCTGCATCGCCTGCTACCGCTGTGTTCGCTTCTATAAGGATTACGCGGGCGGTACCGATCTGGGCGTGTATGGCGCCCACGACAACGTTTACTTCGGGCGCGTTGAAGACGGCGTGCTGGAGAGCGAGTTCTCGGGCAACCTGACGGAAGTGTGCCCGACGGGTGTCTTCACGGACAAAACCCACTCCGAACGTTACAACCGCAAGTGGGACATGCAGTTTGCCCCCAGTATCTGCCATGGCTGTTCCAGCGGCTGCAACATCAGCCCTGGCGAGCGCTACGGCGAGCTGCGCCGTATCGAGAACCGTTACAACGGTTCGGTGAACCACTACTTCCTATGCGACCGTGGCCGCTTCGGCTATGGCTACGTGAACCGTAAAGACCGCCCCAAGCACCCTATGCTCGGCCAGGAACGCGCCATGCTGGGCGTGGACGCCGCGCTGGACAAGGCCGCTCAATTGCTCAGCGGCCGTAACATCGTGGGCATAGGCTCGCCACGGGCCAGCCTTGAAAGCAACTACGCGTTGCGCGAACTGGTCGGGGCGGACTGGTACCACACCGGTATTGAGGCGGGTGAGCTGCGCCGTATCCGCCTGGCCTTGGACGTGCTGAACAACAGCCCTCTGCCGATCCCGAGCCTGCGCGACGTGGAAGACCACGATGCCGTGTTCGTGCTGGGCGAAGACCTTACCCAGACCGCCGCGCGCATGGCACTGGCCCTGCGCCAGTCCGTGAAGGGCAAGGCCGAGGCCATGGCTGAAGCCATGCGTGTACAGCCTTGGCTGGACGCTGCCGTCAAGAACATCGGCCAGCACGAACTGTACCCGCTGTTCATCGCCAGCGTGACGGCGACCCGCCTGGACGACGTGGCCGAAGAATGCGTTCATGCCTCGCCTGAAGACCTGGCCCGCATCGGTTTTGCTGTGGCCCACGCCATCGACGCCAGTGCCCCAGCAGTTACTGGCCTGGACGACGAAGCCTTGGGCCTGGCCCAGCGCATTGCCGAAGCGTTGATTGCCGCCAAGCGTCCGCTTGTGGTTTCCGGTACGTCCCTGGGGTGCGATGCCTTGATCGAAGCGGCCGCCAACATCACCAAGGCTTTGGCCCTGCGTGCCAAGGCCGGTTCGCTCAGCCTGATCGTGCCGGAGGCCAACAGCCTGGGCCTGGCCATGCTAGGTGGTGATTCTCTGGATGCGGCCCTGGACGCCTTGATCGAAGGCCGTGCCGATGCGCTGGTGGTGCTGGAGAACGACTTGTATACCCGCGCGCCGAAAGCCAAGGTGGATGCCGCCCTGGCAGCCGCCAAGGTGATTATCGTGGCCGACCATCAACAGACCGCGACCACCGACCGTGCGCATTTGGTGTTGCCAGCGGCCAGCTTCGCCGAGGGCGATGGCACCCTGGTCAGCCAGGAAGGCCGTGCTCAGCGCTTCTTCCAGGTGTTCGATCCCAATTACCTGGACCCGCAGAACTTCACCCATGAGGGCTGGCGCTGGCTGCATGCGCTGCGCGCTACGCTGCTTGAGCGCAAGTTGGACTGGACTCAACTGGACCACGTGACAGCAGCCTGTGCTGCCAGCGCGCCACAACTGGCCCGCATTGTGGAAGCAGCCCCTTCGGCTGCATTCCGTATCAAAGGCTTGAAGCTGGCCCGCGAACCCCTGCGTTATTCAGGCCGTACGGCCATGCGCGCCAACATCAGCGTTCACGAGCCCCGCACCAGCCAGGATAAGGACACGGCGTTTGCGTTCTCCATGGAAGGCTACTCCGGCAGCAAGGAGCCACGCCAACAGGTCCCGTTCGCCTGGTCGCCAGGCTGGAACTCGCCACAAGCCTGGAACAAGTTTCAGGATGAAGTCGGGGGCCACCTGCGTGCGGGTGACCCTGGCATACGCTTGATCGAGCCCCGTGGGGACAACCTGAACTGGTTCACCCGCATTCCAGCTGCCTTTGCACCGGCACGGGGTACCTGGACAGCCGTTCCCTTCCACCACTTGTTTGGCAGCGAGGAAATGTCCTCACGTGCCGCCCCCGTGGAGTCTCGTATTCCTGCCCCGTACGTCGCCCTGGCCAAAGCCGAGGCGGATCGCCTGGGTGTGAACGAAGGCGCTTTGCTCAGCCTTTCGGTAGCCGGTGTGGACCTGCGCCTGCCGTTGCGTGTGGATGATCAATTAGCCGCTGGCCTGGTTGCCCTGCCCAAAGGTATCGCCGGAATTCCGCCGGCCTTTAGCGGGCAAACCGTGGAACGCCTGCAGGAGGCTGCGCAATGACCTGGTTTACCCCTGATGTGATCGACATCATTGTGTCGGCACTGAAATCCATCGTCATTCTGCTGGCCGTGGTGGTCTGCGGCGCACTGCTCAGTTTCGTGGAGCGGCGCCTGTTGGGCTGGTGGCAGGACCGCTACGGCCCCAACCGTGTTGGCCCCTTCGGGATGTTCCAGATCGCGGCCGACATGCTCAAGATGTTCTTCAAGGAAGACTGGAACCCGCCGTTCGTGGACCGCGCGATCTTCACCCTGGCCCCCGTGGTGGCCATGAGTGCCTTGCTGATCGCGTTCTCGGTAATCCCGATTACCCCGACCTGGGGCGTGGCAGACCTGAACATCGGCGTGCTGTTCTTCTTCGCCATGGCGGGCCTGTCGGTGTATGCGGTGCTGTTCGCTGGCTGGTCCAGCAACAACAAGTACGCCTTGCTCGGCAGCCTACGCGCTTCGGCGCAAACGGTGTCCTACGAAGTGTTCATGGGCCTGGCCCTGATGGGCGTGATCGTTCAGGCTGGCTCGTTCAACATGCGTGACATCGTGGAGTACCAGGCGCAGAACCTGTGGTTCATCATTCCGCAGTTCTTCGGCTTCTGTACTTTCTTCATCGCGGGCGTAGCCGTGACGCACCGTCACCCCTTTGACCAACCCGAAGCGGAGCAGGAACTGGCCGACGGTTACCACATCGAGTATGCCGGCATGAAATGGGGCATGTTCTTTGTGGGCGAATACATCGGTATCGTGCTGATCTCGGCACTGCTGGTCACGCTGTTCTTCGGTGGCTGGCATGGCCCGTTCGATATCCTGCCGCAGGTCCCGTTCCTGTGGTTCGCCCTCAAGACCTGTTTCTTCATCATGCTGTTCATCCTGCTGCGGGCGTCGATTCCGCGGCCGCGCTATGACCAGGTGATGGATTTCAGCTGGAAGTTCTGCCTTCCGCTGACCCTGATCAATTTGCTGGTCACCGCCGCGATCGTGTTGTTGAACACGCCGGCTGGTGCTTGAGGACAGACCTGATGTTCAAATATATCGGCCATATCGCCCATGGCACCTATACCCAGCTACGCAGCCTGATCATGGTGTTCGGCCATGGCTTCCGCAAGCGTGACACCCTGCAGTACCCCGAGGAGGCCGTATACCTGCCGCCCCGCTACCGTGGCCGCATCGTGCTAACCCGCGACCCCGATGGTGAGGAACGCTGCGTGGCGTGCAACCTGTGCGCGGTCGCCTGCCCAGTAGGCTGCATTTCGTTGCAGAAAGCTGAAACCGACGATGGTCGCTGGTACCCGGAGTTCTTCCGCATCAACTTCTCACGCTGCATTTTCTGCGGCTTGTGCGAAGAAGCATGCCCTACCACCGCCATTCAGCTCACGCCTGATTTTGAAATGGCTGACTACAAGCGTCAGGACCTGGTGTATGAGAAGCACGACCTGCTGATCTCGGGCCCCGGCAAGAACCCGGACTATAACTTCTATCGCGTCGCAGGCATGGCCGTGGCCGGCAAGCCGAAAGGCGCCGCGCAGAACGAAGCCGAGCCGATCAACGTGAAAAGCCTGCTGCCTTAAGGATAAAAGATGGAATTCGCGTTCTATTTCGCCTCTGGCGTTGCGGTGCTGGCGACCCTACGGGTAATTACTGGCACCAACCCGGTTCATGCTTTGCTGTACCTGATCATTTCCCTGATCGCGGTCGCCATGACCTTCTTCGCACTGGGTGCGCCCTTTGCCGGTGCGCTGGAAGTTATCGCCTATGCCGGTGCAATCATGGTGCTGTTCGTGTTTGTGGTCATGATGCTCAACCTGGGCACTGAATCCTCGCATCAGGAACGGGAATGGCTCAAACCGGGTATCTGGGCCGGCCCTATGCTGCTGGCCGTGCTGCTGCTGGTAGAACTAATGTATGTACTGTTTTCCGGCCCTGGCGACATTCCAGTGGGTGCAACCACCGTTGGGCCGAAGGCGGTGGGCGTCAGCCTGTTCGGCCCTTACCTGCTGGTGGTGGAGCTCGCCTCCATGCTACTGCTGGCTGCGGCCATCACGGCCTTCCACATTGGCCGTAACGAGGCGAAGGAGTAACCCATGCCAGCCATTCCTCTAGAACACGGCTTGGCCGTGGCCGGCGTACTGTTTGTACTTGGCCTTGTGGGCCTGTTAGTGCGCCGCAACATTCTTTTTGTGCTGATGAGCCTGGAAATCATGATGAACGCCTCGGCTCTGGCGTTCATTGTGGCAGGCAGCCGCTGGGCGCAACCGGATGGGCAGATCATGTTCATTCTGGTGATCAGCCTGGCAGCCGCCGAGGCCAGTATTGGCCTTGCCATCCTGATCCAGTTGTATCGCCGGTTCCATACGCTCGATATCGACGCTGCCAGTGAGATGCGCGGATGAACTTACTCTTTCTGACTTTCGTCTTTCCCCTGCTGGGCTGGCTGGTGCTGTCGTTCTCCCGCGGCCGCCTTTCGGAAAACACTTCGGCGTTGATCGGCGTGGGCTCCGTTGGCCTGTCGGCGATCGTGGCTGCCTATGTAATCTGGCAATTCAACGTGGCCCCCCCACCGGGCGGCGTGTACACCCACCTGCTCTGGACCTGGATGTCGGTAGGCACGTTCACGCCTACCTTCACCCTGTACCTGGATGGGCTGTCCGTGACCATGTTAGGTGTGGTGGTAGGGGTTGGTTTCCTTATCCACGTGTTTGCCTCCTGGTACATGCGCGGGGAAGACGGCTACTCCCGCTTCTTCTCCTATACCAACCTGTTCATCGCCAGCATGCTGTTCCTGGTGCTGGGCGATAACCTGTTGTTCCTGTACTTCGGGTGGGAAGGTGTAGGCCTGTGCAGCTACCTGCTGATCGGTTTCTATTACAGCAATCGCAACAACGGCAACGCTGCACTGAAGGCGTTCATTGTTACCCGTATTGGTGACGTGTTCATGGCCATCGGCCTGTTCATCTTGTTCCACCAGTTGGGCACGTTGAACATTCAGGAACTGATGGTGCGTGCACCTGAGCATTTCCAGGTAGGCGACTTCTGGATCGTTCTGGCCACGCTGATGCTGCTGGGCGGCGCGGTGGGGAAATCCGCTCAGCTTCCGCTGCAGACCTGGCTGGCTGACGCCATGGCGGGCCCTACGCCGGTCTCGGCGCTGATCCACGCGGCGACCATGGTCACGGCTGGGGTTTACCTGATCGCCCGTACCCATGGCCTGTTCACTCTGGCGCCTGAAATCCTGCACCTGGTAGGCATTGTCGGTGCGGTGACCTTGGTGCTGGCGGGCTTCGCGGCGTTGGTACAAACCGACATCAAGCGGATTCTGGCCTACTCCACCATGAGCCAGATCGGCTACATGTTCCTGGCCCTGGGCGTAGGGGCCTGGGATGGCGCGATCTTCCACCTGATGACACACGCGTTCTTCAAGGCCCTGCTGTTCCTGGCCTCCGGTGCCGTGATCATCGGGTGCCACCATGAGCAGAACATCTTCAAGATGGGCGGCCTGTGGAAGAAGCTGCCGCTGGCTTACGCCTGCTTCATCGTGGGCGGTGCCGCACTGTCTGCGCTGCCCATCGTGACCGCCGGTTTCTACTCAAAGGATGAGATCCTCTGGGAAGCATTCGCCAGCGGTCATGACTATCTGCTGTACGCTGGCCTGGTCGGTGCCTTCATGACCTCGCTGTACACCTTCCGCCTGATTTTCATCACCTTCCATGGCGAACCCAAGACCGACGCCCATGCGGGCCACGGCATCTCCCACTGGCTGCCTCTGAGTATCCTGCTGGTGCTGTCTACGTTCATTGGCGCCTGGATTCATCCGCCACTGGCCGGCGTACTGCCGGAAAGTGCCGGCCATGCCGGTGGGGAAGCCAAGCACAGCCTGGAAATTGCCTCGGGCGCCATCGCCCTGGCTGGCATCTTGCTGGCGGCATTGCTGTTCCTGGGCAAGCGCCGGTTCGTCACTGCCATCGCCAACAGTGGCCTTGGGCGCGTGCTGTCGGCCTGGTGGTTTGCAGCCTGGGGCTTTGACTGGATCTACGACAAGCTGCTGGTGAAACCGTACTTGTGGATCAGTCATGTGCTGCGCAGGGACCCAATGGACCGCGGTATCGGCCTCGTGCCTCGGCTGGTGAAGGGTGGCAATGCCGCCATGAGCCGCACCGAGAACGGTCAGTTGCGCTGGTATGCCGCTTCCCTTGCCTTCGGCGCCGTAGTGGTGCTGGGCATTGTGGTAATGGGCGCCTGACTATGAACCTTGCGACTTTGCGAAAGGAAACGAACCCGTCATGATTTTGCCTTGGCTGATCCTGATTCCCTTCATTGGCGGCCTTCTGTGCTGGATGGCTGAGCGCTCTAGCGCCACCCTGCCCCGCTGGATCGCGTTGCTGACCATGTCCCTGGAACTGGCGTTAGGGCTCTGGCTCTGGTCCCAGGGCGATTACTCCCTGGCACCTGCGCCAGGGGCCGACCCGGTGTGGGCCGTCGAATTCAAGCTGGCGTGGATTCAGCGGTTCGGCATCAGCGTGCACCTGGCCCTTGATGGCCTGTCATTGCTGATGATCCTGCTGACCGGCTTGCTGGGGGTACTGTCTGTACTGTGCTCATGGAAAGAAATCCAGCGCCACGTTGGCTTCTTCCACCTCAACCTGATGTGGATTCTGGGTGGCGTGATTGGCGTGTTCCTGGCGCTGGACCTGTTCCTGTTCTTCTTCTTCTGGGAAATGATGCTGGTCCCGATGTACTTCCTCATCGCGCTCTGGGGCCATAGCTCGTCGGACGGAAAACGCACCAGGATCTACGCCGCCACCAAGTTCTTCATCTTCACCCAGGCCAGCGGCCTGATCATGCTGGTGGCCATCCTCGGCCTGGTACTGGTCAACTTCAACAACACGGGCGTGATCACGTTCAACTACAGCGATCTGCTGAAAGCGAACCTGCCAGCTGGCACGGAATACTTGCTGATGCTGGGCTTCTTCATCGCCTTCGCAGTGAAGCTGCCGGTTGTACCGGTGCACTCCTGGTTGCCGGACGCTCACGCCCAGGCCCCTACTGCGGGCTCGGTGGACCTGGCCGGTATCCTGTTGAAGACCGCGGCATACGGGCTGCTGCGCTTTGCCCTGCCGCTGTTCCCCAACGCTTCGGCCGAGTTTGCGCCGATCGCCATGGGGCTGGGCCTGATAGGTATCTTCTACGGCGCCTTCCTGGCGTTCGCACAAACCGACATCAAGCGCCTGATTGCCTATTCCAGCGTGTCCCACATGGGCTTTGTGCTGATCGGCATCTACTCCGGTAGCCAGCAGGCACTGCAGGGCGCCGTGGTACAGATGGTGGCCCATGGCCTGTCAGCCGCTGCCCTGTTCATTCTCAGCGGCCAGCTGTACGAACGCCTGCACACGCGGGACATGCGTGAAATGGGTGGCCTGTGGTCCCGCATTGCCTACCTGCCAGCGATCAGCCTGTTCTTCGCCGCGGCGTCGCTAGGCCTGCCCGGCACTGGCAACTTCGTAGGCGAGTTCCTGATTCTGCTGGGCAGCTTCAACGTGGCGCCATGGGTGACCACGATTGCTACCTTCGGCCTGGTGGTGGGCTCGGTCTACGCCCTGATCATGATCCACCGGGCGTACTTCGGGCCTGCCAAGTCGGACACGGTATTGCAGGGCATGGACGGTCGCGAGCTGGCGATGATCCTCTTCCTGGCGGTATTGCTGGTGCTGCTGGGCGTGTACCCGCAACCCATTCTGGATACGTCTGCGGCGACCATGGCGGGCGTTCAGCAATGGTTCGGCACGGCTTTCTCTCAACTTGCATCGGCCCGGTAACCTGTAATGGAACTGACCTCTCAACACTTTCTGGCAATGGCGCCGCTGCTGATTACCAGCGTCACCATCGTGGTGGTGATGCTGGCCATCGCCTGGCGCCGCAACCATTCGCAGACCTTCCTGCTGTCCTGCGCCGGCTTGAACCTGGCGTTGCTGTCCATTCTGCCCGTGCTCAAGATCACCCCCTTGAGCGTGACCACGCTGTTGCAGGTGGACAACTTTGCAGCGCTGTACATGGCGCTGATCCTGATTGCTACATTGGCATGCGTGACCCTGGCCCACGCTTACCTGGGTGAAGGCGGTACGGGTTACCCAGGCAACCGTGAAGAGCTGTACCTGCTTATTCTGCTGGCGGCGGCTGGCGGCATGGTGCTGGTGTGCGCCCAGCAGCTCTCTGCCCTGTTCATTGGGTTGGAGCTGCTTTCCGTGCCCGTGTATGGCCTTGTGGCGTATGCCTACTTCAACAAGCGCTCCCTGGAAGCCGGTATCAAGTACATGGTGCTGTCGGCTGCAGGCTCTGCGTTCCTGCTGTTCGGTATGGCGCTGTTGTATGCCGATGCGGGCACCTTGAGCTTCTCGGGGATCGGCACCGCCCTGGCTGCTACCGGTATGCCCAGCCTGCTGGCACAACTGGGCCTGAGCATGATGTTGGTGGGGCTGGCGTTCAAATTGTCGCTGGTGCCCTTCCACCTCTGGACCCCAGACGTGTACGAGGGTGCTCCGGCCCCGGTAGCCGCTTTCTTGGCCACCGCCAGCAAGGTAGCGGTGTTTGCGGTGATCGTGCGGTTGTTCCAGCTCTCCCCTGTGGCAAGCAGTGGCGTACTGAGCACGGTGCTGAGCCTGATCGCTGTGGCCTCCATCGTGGTGGGCAACCTGCTGGCGTTGAACCAGACCAACCTCAAGCGCTTGCTGGGTTACTCGTCCATTGCCCACTTCGGTTACCTGCTGATCGCGTTGGTTGCCAGCAAGGGTTTGGCCATGGAAGCCATCGGCGTGTACCTGGTGACCTACGTGATCACTAGCCTGGGCGCGTTTGGCGTGATCACCCTCATGTCTTCGCCCTATAACGGCCGGGATGCGGACGCGCTGTACGAATACCGTGGCCTGTTCTGGCGCCGACCATACCTGACTGCCGTATTGACCGTAATGATGCTGTCCCTGGCAGGGATTCCGCTGACCGCAGGCTTTATCGGCAAGTTCTACGTGATGGCGGCAGGCGTCGAGTCCGGCCTGTGGTGGCTGGTCGGCGCATTGGTACTGGGCAGCGCCATCGGCCTGTTCTATTACCTGCGCGTGATGGTCACGCTGTACCTGATGGAGAAGAACCTGCGTAAGCATGATGCACCCATGAACTGGGAACAGCGTACCGGCGGCGTAATGCTGCTGGCCATTGCCATCCTGGCCTTCGTGTTGGGCGTGTACCCACAGCCCTTGGTGGACTTGGTGCAACACGCCGGGATCAGCCTGGTGGGTTAAACCGGTTGCTGTAATAAAAAACCTCGCTCGGGTGATCCGAGCGAGGTTTTTTTATAGGCCCACTGGTGGGCTGGCGCCCGTATCTACAGTGCGTTGGCATGCACGAAACATAGCTTGTTGCCTTCAGGGTCTCTGCAATACGCGCCATAGTAATCTGGATCGTAGTGGGCACGCACACCGGGCGAACCTTCATCGGTGCCCCCATTGGCGAGGGCGGCCGCCCAGGCAGCGTCTACCTGCGCTCGGCTGGCACAGGCAAAGCTGACCTGATTGCCGTTGCCCGGTGCGGCTGGCAAGCCATTGAATGGCTGCTGGATATAGAACTGCGGCCAACGGGTGCCTGGCCGGTGCCAGCCTTTCCCTGCCGGACCACCGTCCTCCTCATCTGGCATCGATACTAAGCCCACCGCTGCCAACACAGGCGTGTAGAACAGCGTCATCCGGTCCAGATCCCGGGCACCTACGATGATGTGTGAAAACATGGCCGTGGGCTCCCGGAAAGGACGTAAGGGATAACTGTCAGCTGAACAGCTTGGCTGCGGCCTTGGCGACCAATTCACCTTGATGACGTGCTCCACCCAGGTCGATTTCGCTAGGTTGACGCGAGCCATCGCCCGCTGCCAGCGTGGTTGCGCCGTAGGGTGAGCCGCCAACAATTTCGTCCATGTTCATCTGGCCCTGGTAGCTGTAGGGCAGGCCCACGATCACCATGCCGAAGTGCATCAGGTTCGTGATCAGCGAAAACAGCGTAGTTTCCTGGCCGCCGTGCTGGCTGGCGGTTGAAGTAAAGGCTGCACCGACTTTGCCATTAAGTGCGCCCGAAGCCCATAGGCCACCGGCCTGGTCCAGAAAAGCGGCCATCTGGCTGCTCACACGGCCGAAGCGCGTTGGGCTGCCCAGGATGATAGCGTCGTAGTTGGCCAGCTCCTCCACAGTGGCCACCGGCGCAGCTTGATCAAGTTTGAAATGGGCTTTTTGAGCCACGTCCAAGGGGGCGGTTTCCGGTACACGCTTCACGTCCACCGTGGCACCCGCCGCACGGGCGCCTTCAGCGACCGCATTGGCCATGGTTTCGATGTGCCCGTAAGTGGAGTAATACAACACAAGTACTTTAGCCATGAAAACGCTCCTGACAGTGCCGCGCCCCAATGGCGCGGACTCGCAAACTTCGCACACTCGCCTGCAAGATAAAAACGGGTTGATTCGAACGGTTTGATCGAAACCCTGGATCAACCCCTGGCGGTCAGTGTAGTCGGGTGTCAGGTAGCCGGGGATTTCACGGGCACATTGGGGCTAGCGTACTGGGGTTTGAGGTGCCCGGTCTGGTCCAGGAGCCAGGCATCCAGCACTTCACGTACCACTGGACCTGCTACCCGGCCACCCGCCTCTCCGTTTTCGATCATGACCGCCACCACGATCTTAGGGTTCTCTGCCGGTGCAAAGCCCACGAACAAGGCATTGTCACGGTTGCGCTCCAAGGTTTTCGCACGGTTGTAGCGTTCGCCCTGGCGAATGGCGACCACCTGTGCGGTACCGCTTTTGCCCGCGATTCGGTACTGGGCACCCACAGCGGACTGGCGCGCAATGCCGCGCGGGTCGTGCAGAACGGCCTGCATGCCGCGGTTGACCAGCGTCCATTCGTTACTGTCGTGGAGCACGATGTCAGGCATAGGGTTTGTGTCGACCGGTGGCTCCCCGCCTACGGTTTCAGCCAAGTGGGGACGATGCCACACGCCTTTGCTGGCGATCAGCGACGTGGCCTGAGCCAGTTGCAACGGCGTGACTTGCATGTAGCCCTGCCCGATCCCCAGAATCAGCGTTTCCCCTGGGAACCACGGCTGGCGTCGGGTCGCCCGCTTCCACTGCTCTGAGGGCATAAGGCCGGGTGCTTCCTCCAGCATGTCCAGCGATACCTTCTGGCCAATGCCAAAGCGGCTCAGGTAGTCATGCAGGCGGTCAATGCCCAGGCGGTGGGCTGTATCGTAGAAATAGGTGTCATTGGACCGCATGATGGCCGCGTACATATCCACCCAGCCATCACCACTGTGGTTCCAGTTTCGGTACTTATGGTCGTAATTGGGCAGCTCGTAGTAACCAGGGTCAAACACTCGGGAACTGGGGGTGATCACACCACTGTCCAGGCCAGCAATGGCCACTTCAGGCTTGATGGTAGAACCAGGCGCGTACAGGCCACGCAGTACCCGGTTGAACAGGGGGCGGTCGATGGAATCCCGTAGCGCCGTGTATTCCTTGAAACTGATGCCGGTCACGAAAAGGTTGGGGTCAAAACTGGGCTCGCTGACCATGGCCAGTACGTCACCATTTGCTGGGTCCAGCGCAACAATGGCGCCACGTCGCCCATTAAGGGCTTTTTCCGCCGCCACTTGCAGGTTGGCGTCCAGCGTGAGGGTGATGTTCTTGCCGGCGACCGGGTCTGTGTGGCGCAACACGCGCATCACACGCCCTTGCGCGTTGGTTTCCACCTCCTCAAAGCCCACATGCCCATGCAGTTGAGGTTCGTAGAAATGCTCTACGCCTGTTTTCCCTACTGACTGAGTGCCCCGGTACTCCACAGGGTCCAGCACCTTGGCCTCGCGTTCGTTGATGCGCCCTACGTAGCCCAGCGAATGTGCAAACTGCTCACCCAACGGGTACTCACGCACGAACTGAGCCTCTACATCGAGCCCTGGCAACTTGAACTGATTGACGGCGATCAGCGCAATCTGGGCCTCGGTCAGCTCATACATCAACGTAACCGGCTCAAACGGATGCCGTGCGCGGCGCATGTCTTTGTCGAATTGCCGACGTTGTTCATCAGGCAATTGAAGAATCTGGGCCAGGGTATCCAGTACCTGCGCACTGTCACCTGCCCGCTCACGGGTGAGGGTGAGGTTGAAGCTGGGACGGTTGCTGGCCAGCACCACACCATTGCGGTCGTAGATCACGCCGCGTTCTGGCGGTATGGGCAACACGTGCACGCGGTTGTTTTCAGAAATGGTGGAGTGGTAGTCGTACTGTATCACCTGCAGAAAATACAGCCGACTGACCAGTGCAAAGGCCAGGCCTATCACCAGGACCGCACAAGCAATCAGGCGGCCGTTGACCAGGCGTCCTTCTTTGTCGTGGTCTTTTAAGGGAATCGGATCAGGCATTGGCACGGCTCACAGGTACAGATCGAAGCGCCCCCGACCTGCGAGGCGCTCGATCGATACATCATGCGGTCACGTCTTCAGATCGGGGGGCAGTTGTATGGTAGGACGGTCCCCTACGAATAGGCTCCAGCTGGAAATGAACAAGGCTGCGATCAAGGGCCCGATCACGAACCCGTTGAGCCCGAATACTGCCAGGCCACCCAATGTAGAGATCAGCACCAGGTAGTCGGGAAGCTTCGTATCCTTGCCCACCAGAATGGGGCGCAGCACGTTGTCTACCAGGCCGATCACGAACACACCGAACAACGTGAGCACAACGCCGCGCCACATTTCGCCATCAAGCATGAAGTAAACCGCCACCGGCGCCCATACTACCCCGGCACCTACCGCAGGCAATAATGAAAGAAAAGCCATCAATACGGCCCAGAGCAGCGCACTGGGGATATCCAGCGCCCAGAAGATGAAACCACCCAGCGCCCCTTGGGAAATGGCAACCAGCATGTTGCCCTTCACGGTGGCACGCACTACCCGTGTGAATTTCAGTTGCAGGCGGCGCTTCTGGTGCTCGGCCAAGGGGACGGCCTGGCGAATCTTGCGCACCAGTTCTGGACCGTCGCGCAGGAAGAAGAACACCAAATACAGCATGATGCCGAAGCTGACGATGAAATCCAGGGTGCCCTGGCCAAAGCTAAAGGCCTGCGACGTAAGGGCTTCGCTGCCTTGCATGGCGCGGGCCGTGACTTTTTCACGCAGCCCGTCGAGGTTGCCCATGCCCAGGCGATCGAGCAGGTGCTGCATGGACTCTGGCAGTGCATGCTTGAAATGATTTACATAGCCAGCCACATCCAGGTCGCCACTTTGCACGCCCTTGTAGACGTTGGTGCCCTCCTGAACCAGCAATGCGCTGATGATGATGACAGGGAGTACCGCCACTACCACGCAAATGGCGAGTGTGGTGATGGAGGTGACGTTGCGGGACCAGTGATAGCGCTGTATCAGTTTGCGTTGCAAGGGGGCAAAAAGGATACCGAGAATGATGGCCCAAAACACAGCACCGTAATAGGGCAGCAGAATCCAGATAAAAGCGAGGGTGACCAATACAAGCAGCAGGAGCAGGGTCTTGTATTGAAGGTTGGTTTCGTTCATGCGCGTTCCATGTCGGCTAGCCTTCAGCGCTCCGTATGGAACGCCTGAAGGTTAGTCCGGCGGCACCCGGGGAAGTGCCGTGCCAGTGACACGGATCAGATACGGAATTGCGCAACCAGCTTGCCCAGGCCTTGGCCCAGTGCTTCAAGCTTGCGAGAGGTCTCAGCACCGTGGCGGGTTTCGTCCGCGACCTGGTCCACTGCGCTGGCGATCTGGTGCACGCTGCGGTTGATCTCTTCTACAACGGCCGTCTGCTCCTCGGCGGCTGTGGCGATTTGGGCGTTCATGTTGCTGATCGTTGCAATCAAGCTACCCATGGCATCCAGCGATCGGCCTGCTTCGTTAGCCCGCAGGCTAGTGCCCTCACCCGCCTCGCTGGACCGGCGCATAGCGTCCACCGCTTCGTGGGTCCCTTTTTCAAGACGATCGATCATGCCTTGGATTTCCTGGGTGCTTTGCTGAGTGCGGCTAGCCAGGGCCCGTACTTCGTCAGCGACTACTGCAAAACCACGGCCCGCTTCACCCGCGCGGGCTGCTTCGATGGCGGCGTTGAGTGCCAGCAGGTTGGTCTGCTCGGCAATGGAGCGGATAACCCCCAGCACGCTCACAATGGAGCGGACGTCGGTCTGCAATGTGTCCAGGGAGTTGCCACTGAGGCGGATATCAGCCAACAGCGCATGAATCTGGGTCACGCTGCCGTCTACCACACGTTTGGCCTGACGGCCCTCTTCATCTGTCTCCTGGGCAGCGGTAGCGGCGCCCTGAGCACTGCGCGCCACTTCTTGAGCAGCCCCTGACATTTCATTCACGGCGGTAGCGACCTGGTCTGTCTCCTGGCGCTGACGTTCCATGGCACGCTCCGAGCGCTGCGCCTGATCATTCACGTCGCTGACCAGGCCCGTTAGCTCATGGGTCATGGTTGCGATCTGCCGAACCAGGGTATGGATTTTCTCGGCAAAGCGGTTGAATGAGCCGGCAAGGTCGCCCAATTCGTCCTGGCTGGTCACTGGCAAACGCCGGGTGAGATCACCTTCGCCCGCAGCGATGTCATCCAGGCTCTGTTTCATCAGGGTTAACGGCCGCAGGATATTCCGGGCAAGCACCAGGCCAACCGCACCAATTACCAGCAGCAGTACCACGGCAATGCCCACGATAGTCATCAACATGTCGAGGGTACGGGCATGAACGGCCTCCCGTACTTCCGCCAGTTGCGCATCAATACCATCCAGGTTGACGGCCGTGCCGATCACCATGTCCCACTTAGGCAAGTACTCGGTATAAGCCAACTTGGGGACAAGTGTCTGAGTACCTGGCAACGTGGAGGAGTAGCTCACGAAGTGGGTACCGTTTTTACCCACGTTCACCAGTTCACGGTTCACGTATACGCCATTAGGGTCCTGTGCATCGATGAAGCTTTTGCCTATACCTTCCGGGCTATTGCCTTTGAACAGGCGCACGGCCTTGGAGTCGTAGCCGAAAAAGTAGCCATCCTTGCCGTAGGTCACTTTGGAGAGCATCTGGATGACCTGCGCACGGGCAGCGTCATCGTTGGCACCGGCTGCGTCGTAGATAGGCTTTACCGTGCCTAGGGCGACCGCGACATAGTTCTGCAAGGACGCACGAGCGTCCACCAGGTAGCGCTCTCGCGTGTCCTGAACTTCCTGCGCGGCTTGCTGGCGCAGGATATACAGCGTGCACAGGCTAATGATGAGCGCAAAGAGCACTACGGGCAGAACGGCAACGGACAGGACCTTGCCCTTTAAGCTTAGTCGCATGGGGAAATCTCATGAGCAAGAAAAGAGTACCCGGCTTATCGGCCATGCTGCCGTAAAGTTGAATTAGCACCGCGAACAGGCAGCCGAACCTCGACGCGTAGCCCGCCCAACGGGCTCTGGGTCAGGCCCAACTGGCCATGGCAGGCCTCGATGATGTCCTTGACGATGCCCAACCCCAGCCCATGACCCTGAGCCTGTTCATCCAGGCGCTCCCCCCGGGACAACACATGCTCACGGGCATGGGCGGGAATGCCGGGGCCATCATCGTCGACCAGCAGGAGGTAGGTGGCCGGTTGAGCGGCCACGGTCAGGACAACATGGCTATCTGCCCATTTGCAGGCGTTGTCCAACAGGTTACCCAGCAATTCCAGCATGTCTTCGCGGTCCCAAGGGAGCACAATGGGCTCGGCAAGCTGCCATTCCAATCGAAGGTGCTCACCGTGCACTGTTTGTAAGATAGCGAAGAGTGAGGATAGCTCGCTGGCGCAGTCAAAAGGCTCACCAGGCAAGGCATCGCCGGCCAGACGTGCGCGTGCAAGCTCCTTGTCCAGCCTGGCTTGTATGTGGTGCAACTGCTCCAACAGGGTGTCCCGCACGGCCGGTGCTTCACTCAATCGCGCACTGTTGGCCAGGCTTAGTAGTACAGCAAGGGGTGTTTTGAGGGCATGTCCTAGGTTACCAATGCCTGTGCGAGCTTTTTTAAGGCTGTCCTCGGTATGTGCCTGTAGATGGTTGATCTGGGTCACCAAAGGTTCCAGCTCCACAGGCACCTCCACTTGGAGTTGGGAGCGTTGGCCCTGCTGGAGTTGTGCAACCTGAGCCTGGGTGGCCTCTAGGGGTTTGAGTGCACGCTTGACGATCCAGCGCTGCAATACCAGAACCGCCAAAAGCAATAGCACGCCAAAGCCCAACCCCCACCGCCTGAGTTGGGAGAAGCTTTCTCGGATAGGCGTGTAATCCTGCGCCACAGTTATATCGATAGCCGTACCAAACCGTCGGTAATGGGACCTGAGCACGATCAATTGTTGATCATCGGGGCCGTTTGCTCGTGTCAAGCCTGGTGCCTGTAGCGCAGGCAACTGAGCATCCCACAAAGAGCGTGAACGCAGTTGCCGGTCTGGCAACGTGACCTGAAAGTAATAGCCCGACAAGGCGCGCTGGTAAGCGGGCAATACCCGGTCTTCATTAAGTTCGATCCTTAGTGGCTGCTTGCTCAAGGCCAACAGCAGGGTTTCACTCTGGCTGCGTAGGTTGCTTTCCAGATAGCCTTCAACGCCGCGCTCGAACAGCCATAATCCCACCTGTGCGAAAATCAACCCGCCGATGACAAGTACGCTTAGCAGGCCAACGCTCAGTCGCCCTTGCAATGACTTCACGTTACCTGCCCACCGAACCGGTAGCCCTGCCCGCGCCGGGTCTCGATAATGGTTTTGCCAAGTTTGCGCCTGAGGTGGTTCACATGCACTTCCAGAACGTTAGAATCGCGCTCGGTTTCACCATCGTACAAATGCTCGGCAAGGTGCCCCTTGGACAGGATTTGCCCAGGATGGAGCATGAAGTAACGCAACAGGCGGAATTCAGCGGCCGTAAGGCTGACGAGGTCTGAACCACTGGCAACGCTTTGGGTGGACTCATCCAAAGCCAGCCCGCCTGCCTGCAGTTGGGGTTGGTTGGCAATACCCTTGGAGCGACGCACTAACGACTGTATGCGTAGCAGTAGCTCTTGCGGGTGAAAAGGTTTGCCAAGGTAGTCATCTGCCCCTGCTTTCAAGCCTTCGATGCGCTCAGCCCATGAGCCACGCGCCGTCAGGATCAATACAGGTGTGCTCAGCCTGGCTTGCCGCCACTGCTCCAACACATTCAGCCCTGGCAAGCCTGGCAGCCCCAGGTCCAATACTACGCAGTCATAAGGCTCTGTCTGCCCTTGCACTAAGGCATCCCGGCCATCGGCCAGCCAGTCGACGGCATAGCCATTGTTGATCAGCAACGCGAGCAGTTCATCTGCCAAGGGTACCGAGTCTTCTACAAGTAGCAGGCGCATTTAGTCGTCTTCCTTGTCTTTAAGCAAGTCACCACCTGTTGCATCGAATTCAAGCTCACGTACCTGGCCGCTAGGGAGCACAAGCTCAATTTCATAGACATAACGACCGTGCTCTTTTTCCAGCTCCACTTCAAGCAAAGTGGCGCCCGGATAACGGGCCAACGCTTGCTCGGTCAATTGAGCCAAGGGCAGGATGACCCCCTGCTCCCGGAGGTGCAACGCCTCGTCCTGGGTCAGATCATGGGCAGCCGTTTGTGCAGCCCACAAGAAGGCCATTAACCCGCCAACTGTATGTAATACACGCATGCCGGATCCTCTAAGGGTTCAAGGCGGTCAGGTCACATTAGCCTGTAGAGCGTATAGCAGCGTACCGGTGTGGCCTTAAACCAAGCTGAACAGGTGGGCGTGTGGTACAACGTGATGCTGGTAGAATGGTTTCTTTGGTATCTGCAATAGGTAAGCCTGTGGAAATTTTCAAAGAATTCACGTTTGAATCGGCGCATAAACTGCCGAATGTGCCAGAGGGGCATAAGTGCGGCCGCCTGCATGGCCACTCTTTCAAGGTAGGGATTCATTTGTCCGGCAAAGTGGACCCCCACACTGGCTGGATTCGCGACTTTTCGGAAATAAAAGCTATCTTCAAACCGATCTATGAGCGCTTGGACCACAACTACCTGAATAACATACCTGGCTTGGAAAACCCAACCAGCGAGGTATTGGCTGTGTGGATATGGGAGGCCCTCAAGCCATTGCTGCCCGAGCTAAGCAAGGTTCGCATTCACGAAACCTGTACCAGCGGGTGTGAATACACCGGCGACTGAACGCTGAAAACCATTGCCAAACCGTGACTCTCGTTACGGTTCAGGGCAACTTTGAAGGCAAATGCTTA